>NZ_CP023700.1:4800000-7280536 GCF_008704515.1 Streptomyces viridosporus T7A | reverse complement strand
GAACAGCATCCCTTCCTGCAGCGGGGACAGCGGAAGAACGTCCTCAATGTTGCCGGTGCGCTTGTTCATCAGGAGTTCTCCCAGTCGTCCAGGTCGAGCTCGAGCTCGAGTTCGTCGAGTTCGTCTTGTGTGATGGTTGTGTCGGTGACGTCGGTGGGGGTGAGTCCGCCGGCGCCGGGGTCGGTGGTGTGCCGGGCGATGCCGGTCAGCGCCTCGGCCCACAGGCCGGCCAGCTCCCGCACCGCCTCGCCGTCCAGCAGCCGGGACGCCCACGACCAGGTGGCCCGCAGCACCAGACCACCGGCCCGGTCCTGCTGCGCCACCGCGTTGACCTCCAGCACATGCCCCAGCGGCGTCCGCCCGCACTGCCCGGCCACCCCCGCGGCCAGCACCCCCCAATCAACCCCACCGCCGGCGCCGGTGGTGGTGGGCTCCTCGCCCGTGGCGGTCGTGAACCGGCCCAGATAGTTGAACCCGATCTGGGGCGGGAGCTGCCCGCGCAGCGCCGCGGCGGTCTCCGGGTTGAGGTAGCGCAGCATGCCGAACCCGCTCCCGCGCCCCGGGGTGGCCCGCAGCTGCTCCTTCACCCGCTTGATCGCCCGCCCGACCACCGGACCCGCCGGCGTCACCTCCCGCCACGCCGCGGGACCGGCGTCCACCCGCGACCGGATACATCGAGGTGAACCAGCCCACCGTGCGCGACAGATCCGCCCCCGCCAGCAGCTCCTCGTCCCGGCCGTGGCTCTCCAGGTCCAGCACCCAGCCGCCCCACCGCCCCGGGCGTCCCGGGCGGCCCCGTCCCCGCGGGCCCACCGCGACAGGGCCAGCGCCAGAGCGGTCAGCAGCACGTCGTCGACGCCCCGGCGATGAACAGCCCCGCGGCCCGGGTCAGCACCACCGCGACACCTCCGCGGGCAGCGCCACCGCATACGACCCCGCGGTCCCGTGCGTGTCCCGCACCGGGTCGAGGTCGCCGTCGGCCACCGCGTCCGCTCCGCCAGCACCGACCCGCCACCACGGCAGCTCCGCCACCCGCTCGGGCGTCCGCGCCTGCCGCGCCACCTCCGCCGACCACCGCCCGCACCGACGTCCCCACCGGCGCCAGCACCACCCCGGGCCCTCGGCACCGGCCTCGGCCGGTCTCGGGGCCGGCGGCCGGTCACCGCCCGGTTCCCAGGTCCGGGCAGCAGCACCCGCCACGACACCCCGTCCACCACCAGGTGATGCGCCCACGATCACCAGCGCCCCCCACTCCGCCGGCCCCCGGTCCAGCCACACCAGCCGCACCACCACCCCGGCCACCGGATCCAGCGCCTCCCGCCCCGCACCGCCTCCCGCCCACCAGCGCCCGCCAGGCCCCCTCCCCCGCACACCCCCCGCATCCACCCGCACCAGGCACCCCCCGGCCCGCACCTCGCCGGCCGGCAGCACCTCCACCCCACCGGCACAGCCGCCGCGTCCACCACCCGCAACCGCAGACCGTCATGGTGCTCCAGCACCGCCCGCCACCCGGCACGCAGCGCCGCCTCGCTCAGCCCGGCCGGCGTCCGCACCACCTGCGACTGGTTGAACCCCCGCCACTCACCGCCCCGCTCCGCCAGCCACGACACGATCGGCAGCCCCGCGAACACCCCCACCGGCTCATCCACCCCACCGGCCCCACGGCCACGCTCCTCACCCGACCAGTCCGCCACCCCCACCAGCCCCGCCACGCTCTGCTGCTCGAACACGTCCCGCACCGACAGCACCACCCCCGCCCGACGCGCCCGCGACACCAACTGGATCGACAGAATGCTGTCCCCACCCAGCTCGAAGAACCCGTCGTCGATGCCCACCGACGCCACACCCAGCACCTCGGCGAACAGCCCGCACAACAACTCCTCCCGCGCATCCCGCGGCCCCCGGAACACCTCACCGCCCCGCTCCCACTCCGGAACCGGCAACGCCCGGCGATCCACCTTCCCGTTCACCGTCAACGGCAGCGCCTCCAGCACCACCACCGCCGCCGGCACCATGTACTCCGGCAACCACTCCCGCAGGTACGGGTCGAGGTGCGCCAGTGACGACTTCACGTCCCGGGCGCTCATCGGGTCGTTCGCGTGCCGCGTTTCGGGGAGGAGGGTGTCGGGCACGTAGGCGTCCGGGAAGTGCCTGCCGTGGTCGGCGGGTTGGCAGAGGACGTCGACGTGTCCCTCGTCGCTTCCCGCCGACCAGGTGAGCGCGGTCACGAGACCGTGCTGCTCGCCCAGCGCGGCAAGCGCCTCCACGTCCACTCCGTGCCGGCCGGCCCGCGCCGCGGTGAGGACGTCGGCCACCGTGTCGGCCGGCTTCGCCTGCTCGACGGCGAGCCGCAGGCTCTGGTCCGGAGCCATCCGGTCACCGGGTACCCCACGGATCCGCAGCCTGGTTCCCTCCCGCGCGGCTTCCTTCAGCAGCGTGCCGGCGGTGTCCAGGTCCTTGACGTCCTCGCCCCACTCCAGGCTCCGCGGTTCACCGCCGGCTCCACGGCGCGCGTGTGCAGGACGGCGTCGTAGCGGTACCGGCTCAGCTCGTTGTGGTAGGCACCCCGTTTGACGCGTACGTCCGCGAAACCGACGCGGGGATCGCGCCGCGCCCAGGCGGCGAAGTAGTCCGGGTCCAGCTGGAGTTCGTTGTCGAACACCGCCGCGCGGTCGATCACCGGGCGCAGCGCCGACACCGGTACGTCGCTGTCGGCCTGGGCGACCTGCACAGCGGTGTGGAACAGCGTTCCGAGACGGTAGTTCCGGACGTCGCCGATGAGGATCGCGCCGCCGGGGCCAGCAGGTCGAGTGCCTTGTCGAGGACCGCCGACAGGTAGGCCTCGCTCGGGAAGTACTGCACCACGGAGTTGACGACGATCGTGTCGAAGAAGCCGCCGGGCAGTCCGGACACGTCGTCGGCGGCCTGCACGCGCAGGGTCACCCGCTCGGACAGTCCCGGCACCTGCTTGACTTCGCCGGAGAGCCGGGTGATCGCCGGTTCGGAGAAGTCCGTGCCCCAGTAGCTGTCGCACTCCGGTGCGATCTGCGACAGGAGCAGGCCGCTGCCGACGCCGATCTCGAGCACCCGGCGCGGCTCCAGTTCGAGGATGCGGTCGACCGTCGCCCGGCGCCACTGCTCCATCTCCTCGACCGGGATCACGTCGCCGTCGTAGCTGGAGTGCCAGCCGCGGAAGTCCCTGCCGAACTCCGGTGATTCCAGCTCCGGCCGGTACAGGTCCTCGTAGACGGAGTGCCAGTCGCCGACGACCTCGCCCGAGGCGGACTCGTCGACCTCGACGTGCCGCGCCGGTACGACGTAGGACACCAGCCGGCGGTCGCCCGGCCGGTCCTCCCGGACGACGGCGGCGGCGTGGGCCACGGCGGGATGGCGTGCCAGAACGGCCTCGACCTCGCCGAGTTCGATGCGGAAGCCGCGGAGCTTGATCTGGTCGTCGGCACGGCCGAGGAACTCGATCACTCCGTCCCGCGTCCACCGCACGAGGTCTCCCGTGCGGTACATGCGCGCGCCCGCGCCGCCGAACGGGTCGGCGACGAACCGCTGCGCGCTCAGCCCCGGCCGCCTGAAGTAGCCGCGTGCCACGCCGCTGCCCGCGATGTACAGCTCACCGCCCACGCCGGGCGGAACCGGCCGCAGCCGGTCGTCGAGGACGTACACGGCCATGTTCGCCAGCGGGCGCCCGATGGGCACGCTCGCTCCCAGCGGACGGTCGGCGTCGATCTCGTGGCTGAGGGCGAAGGTGGTGGTCTCCGTGGGACCGTATCCGTTGACCACGGTGATTTCCGGGCAGGCGGCCCGTACTCGTTCCACCGCTGCCGGCGACACCACGTCGCCGCCGGTCCACACCCGTTGCACGCCGGTCAGTGCCGTCGGCTGTTCCTCCGCCACCACGCGGAAGAGGCCGGCGGTCAGCCACAGTCCGGTCACCGCGTGCCGGTCGACCACCTCGGCCAGCACCGCCACGTCCACGTCGCCGGGAGGCGCGAACACGACCTGTCCGCCGCGGAGCAGGGGGACCCACATCTCGTAGGTCGAGGCGTCGAAGGCCATCGGCGAGTGGGCGAGCACCCGGTCCTGGCCGGTCTCCCACCGGGGTCCAGGGCCAGGGCCAGGACGTCCCGGTGCGTGACCGCGACGCCCTTCGGTGTGCCGGAGGACCCCGACGTGTACATCACGTAGGCGAGCCGGGCGCCGCACGGTGCGGCTGCGGCCGGGGTGCCGGGAGCCGTCTCCGCGGCGGCGTCGGCCGGCTCCCGGCGCAGGGCCCGGCCCGGTTCGAGGACCGGCACGCCCCACGCCTGAGCGGCGTCGGCGTACGCGTCGTCCACGACGGCCAGTACGGCCGACACGTCGCCGACCACGTGCCGGATCCGCTCGACGGGATCGGAGGGGCGGACCGGTACGTAGGAGCCGCCCGCCTTGAGGACGGCCAGCAGGACGACCGGCACGTGCACGCCGCGGTCCATCGCCACGACCACCGGCGACTCGGCTCCCACGCCGTGCTCGGCGAGGTCGCGGGCGAGCCGGTCGGACAGTTCGTGCACGCGGGCGTAGGTGAGCTGCTCGTCGCCGCACGTGACCGCCACGGCGTCGGGTGTCCGCCGCACGCGTGCCTCGAACGCCTGCGGCAGCGAGACGTCGGGCAGGGGGACGGCGGTGTCGTTCCACGTCGTCAGCGTGCGGGTGCGCTGTTCGGCGTCCAGGATCTCGACGTCGTCGACGCGTACGTCGGGTCGGGCGACGATCTGCTCCAGCACGCGGAGCAGGCCCGCGGTGAATCCGTCCGCCGTCTCCCGGTCGAAGACGTCGGAGCTGTACTCCAGAACGCACTGGAAGCCGGGGGTGGCGCTGTCGCCCTTGCCTTCGACGAAGAAGAACGCGAGGTCGAACTTGGAACTCGTCGTCTCGATCTCGGTGGGCGCGACCCGGACTCCGGGGAAGTCGGCCAGGGCGGCCTCGGCCATGGCCTGGTCGGTGTTCTGGAAGGCGATCAGCGTCTGGAACAGCGGGTGGCGCGCCAGCGACCGGCTCGGGTTGAGCACCTCGACCAGCCGCTCGAAGGGAAGGTCCTGGTGGGCGTAGGCGGACAGGTCGGTCTCCCGGACCCGGGCCAGCAGCTCGGGGAAGGTCGGGTTCCCGGTCAGGTCGGTGCGCAGGACGAGCGTGTTGACGAAGAACCCGACGAGGTCGTTGAGCGCGTCGTCGGTGCGGCCGGCGATGGGCGAGCCGAGGGGATGTCGGTGCCGGCTCCCAGTCTCGACAGCAGGGTCGCCACGGCGGCGTGCATCACCATGAAGGTGCTGCATCCGTGCTCCCTGGCCAGCTCGGCCAGCCCGGCGTGGATCTCCCCGGGGATCGTGAACGGCACCCGTCGGCCCTCGTACGAGGCGGTCGCGCGGCGGGGCCGGTCGAAGGGCAGGGCGAGTTCCTCGGGGAGGTCGGCGAGCTTCTCCGTCCAGTAGGCGAGCTGCCCGGAGACCACGCTGTCCGGGTCCTCCTCCGAGCCCAGGGCCTCTCGCTGCCACAGGGCGTAGTCCGCGTACTGGACCGGCAGTTCCAGCCATGCGGGGGCGCGGCCCTCCAGACGGGCGCCGTACGCGGTGGCCATGTCGCGTGCGATGGGCCCGAGCGACCATCCGTCCCCGGCGATGTGGTGCAGCATGACCTGCAGGACCCAGTCGGTGCCCTCGGGGTCGAGACGGAACAGCCAGCCGCGGATCGGGATCTCGGTGGCGAGGTCGAAGCAGTGCTGCGCGACGCGGGCGACCTCCCGGGCCACCTGGTCCTCGTCGACGTCCACGACCTCGAGCACGGGGGTGACCCGGTCGGCGTCGAGCACGACCTGGCTGGTGCCGTCGTCACCGTCGGCGAAGACGGTGCGCAGGCTCTCGTGCCGGACCACCACGTCGCGGAACGCGGCCCGCAACGCCTCCACGTCCAGTTCACCGTGCAGACGCACGCCGAGCGGGATGTTGTAGGTGGGGCTCGGTCCTTCGAGCTTGTGCAGGAACCACAGCCGCTGCTGGGCGAACGAGACCGGTACGTGCTCGGGACGTGGCTCGGCCCTGTGCAGCGCGGTGCGCGCGTCGGCCATCGAGTCGAGGAGAGAACTCAGTCCCGCGACGGTCGGCGACTCGAACAGGTCGCGGATCGCCACCTCGACACCGAGGACCGAACGGATCCGGCTCACGAGCCGGGTCGCCAGCAGCGAGTGGCCGCCGAGTTCGAAGAATCCGTCGTCGATGCCGACCTCGTCGACGCCGAGGACCTGGGCGAACAGCGCGCACAGGATCTCCTCCCGGGGCCCGCGGGGACGCCGGCCCCCGGCAGCCGACTGCTCCGAGGAGGGCGCCGGCAGCGCCCGCCGGTCGAGCTTGCCGTTCGCCGTCAGCGGCAGCCGCTCCAGCGTGACCTGCGCCGCCGGCACCATGTACCCCGGCAGGAAACCCCCCAGCCACTCCCGCAGCCCCGGCACCCCCGCATGCCCCGCACCCGGCACCACATACGCCACCAGCCGCCGGTCACCGGGCCGGTCCTCCCGCACCGTCACCGCCGCCTGCGCCACCGCGGGATGCCGCAGCAGCGCCGACTCCACCTCACCGACCTCGATCCGGTACCCGCGGACCTTCACCTGACCATCCGCACGCCCCACGAAGACCAGCTCACCGTCGCGGGTCCAGCGCACCACATCGCCCGAGCGGTACATCCGCCCGCCCACCGCGAACGGATCCGCCACGAACCGGCCCGCCGTCAGCCCGGCCCGCGCCCAGTACCCGCGCGCCACCCCGCTGCCGGCCACATACAACTCCCCCGCCACCCCCGGCGCCACCGGACGCAACCCCGCGTCCAGCACATACAGCCGCAGGTCCGGGATCCGCTCCCCGATCACACTGCCCGCCGCCCCCGCGGCCAGCACCGGATCCAGCTCCCGATAGGTGACGTGCACCGTCGTCTCGGTGATCCCGTACATGTTCACCAGCACCGGAGCATCCGGCGCATGCCGCCGGTACCAGCCCTCCAGCCGGCCCGGATCCAACGGCTCCCCGCCGAAGACGACCCGCCGCAGCACCAGCCCCTCCCCCAGCCGGGGATGCTCCGCATCGGCCTGCATCAGCTGATAGAACGCCGACGGCGTCTGGCTGAGCACCGTCACCCGCTCCCGCACCAAGAGCCGCAGCAACGCCTCCGGCGACGTCCGCTCCTCCGGCGAGACCACCACCAGCCGGCCCCCGTGCAGCAGCGCCCCGCCGATCTCCCACACCGAGAAGTCGAACGCATAGGAGTGGAAGAGCGTCCACACATCCTCCCGGCCGAACCCGAACCAGCCCTCGGTCGCCGCGAACAGACGCACCACACTGCGGTGCTCCACCACCACCCCCTTGGGCCGCCCCGTCGACCCCGAGGTGTAGATCATGTACGCCGCGTGCCCCGGCAGCAGCCGCCCCCGACGCTCACCGTCCGACACATCCCCCGCACCCGCCGCCGCACACGCCCGCACCGTCTCCGCACCGTCCAGCACCAGCACCGGAACATCCGCCGGCAGCATTCCCGCCAGCGCGCGCGTGGTCACCGTGACCGCCGGCGCCGCATCACCCAGCACGTAGCCGATCCGCTCCGCCGGATACTCCGGATCCACCGGCACATACGCGCCGCCGGCCTTCCACACCGCCAGCAGCGCCACCACCAGCTCCACCGACCGCGGCAGCACCACCCCCACGAAGCAGTCCGGACCCACGCCGCGCTCCACCAGCACCCGCGCCAGCCGGTTCGCCCGCGCATTCAGCTCCGCATACGTCAGCGTCTCCACGCCGTCCGAAACCGCCACCGCGTCCGGCACCGCCCGGGCCTGCGCCTCCACCAGCACCGGCAGCACACCCGAACCCGCGTCCACCACCGGCGAGTTCCAGTCCACCACCATCTGACGCCGCCGCTCGGGAACCACCACCTCCAGCGCCGACAACGCAACCCGCGGATCCTCCGCCACCTGCCCCAGCAGCAGTCGCAGACCGGCAACCAACTCCTCCGCCGTGCCACGGTCGAAGAGGTCGGTGGCGTAGTCGAGGCGGCCGGAGATTCCGGCTGTGGTGCCGGTGTCGTCGGAGCGTTCGGTCAGGGTGAACGCCAGGTCGGTCTTGGCCGTCTCCGTCGCCGTCGCGTACGGCGACACCGTGAGGGGGCCGGCCGTGCCGGCCGCGTTCACCGCGTCCTGCGGGTCCTGGTGGTTGTAGGTGAGGAGGGTCTGGAAGAGGGGGTGGCGGGAGAGCGAGCGGGCGGGGTTGAGGGCCTCGACGAGCTGCTCGAAGGGCACGTCCTGGTGGGCGTAGGCGGCCAGGTCGGTCTCCCGGACCCGGGCCAGCAGCTCGGCGAAGGACGGGTTCCCGGTCAGGTCGGTGCGCAGCACCAGGGTGTTGACGAAGAAGCCGACCAGGTCGCTGAGGCCGTCGTCCAGGCGGCCGGCGATGGGCGAGCCGATGGGGATGTCGTGGCCGGCGCCGAACCGCGACAGCAGCGCGGCCAGCGCGGCGTGCGCCACCATGAACATGCTGCACCCGTGGGCCCGGGCCAGCTGCCGGAGCCCGCCGTGCACCTCCGCCGGGATCTCGAAGGACACCCGCGCGCCGCGGTGGGAGGCCACCGCGGGACGGGGCCGGTCCACCGGCAGGGCCAGCTCCTCGGGCAGGTCCGCCAGCTGCCGGCGCCAGTACTCCAGCTGCCCGGCCAGCACCCCGCCGGCGTCGTCGGCCGTGCCGAGCACCTCGCGCTGCCACAGCGCGTAGTCGGCGTACTGCACCGCCAGCGCCTCCCACCCGGGGGCACGGCCCCGCGCCCGCGCGCCGTAGGCGCGGGTCAGGTCCCGCGCCAGCGGCGCCAGCGACCACCCGTCGGCGGCGATGTGGTGCACCACCAGCACCAGCACCCACTCGTCCGGGGCGAGCCGGAACAGCCAGCCCCGCACCGGGATCTCACCCGCCAGGTCGAAGGCGTACCGGGCCGCCTCCGCCAGCTCCGCGTCCAGCCGGCCCGGCTCGATCTCCCTCACCACCAGCTCCGGTGCCGCGCTGTCGAGAATGACCTGACAGGCACCGGTGCCGGTGTCGGTGCCGGTGTCGGTGTCGGTGTCGGTGTCGGTGTCGGTGAAGACGGTGCGCAGGCTCTCGTGCCGGGCCACCACGTCGGCCAGGGCCGCCCGCAGCGCGGGGACGTCCAGGGCGCCGGTCAGGCGCAGCGGCAGGGGAATGTTGTAGGTCGGGCTCGGGCCCTCCAGCTTGTGCAGGAACCACAGCCGCTGCTGGGCGTAGGAGACCGGCAGCCGCTCCGGGCGCTCCCGCGCGGTCAGCGCCGGGCGGGCCAGGCCCGCCCGGCCGTCCAGGACCCGCACCAGCCCGGCCGGCGTGGCGTGCTCGAACACGTCGCGCACCGCGATCTCCGCCCCGAGCACGGAACGGATCCGCGACACCAGCCGCGTGGCCAGCAGCGAGTGCCCGCCCAGCGCGAAGAACCCGTCGTCGATGCCGACCGAGGCCACGCCCAGGACCTCGGCGAACAGCCCGCACACCAGCTCCTCGCGCGGGCCCCGCGGCGCCCGCGACGCCCCGCGCCCGCCGTCCCAGTCCGGCGCCGGCAGCGCCCGCCGGTCCACCTTCCCGTTCGGCGTCAGCGGCAGCTCCCGAAGCACCACCACCGCCGCCGGCACCATGTACTCCGGCAGCCACTCCCGCACCTGCGCCAGCAGCTCACGCTCCGACACACCGGCCGAGGCATCCCCGACCACGTAGGCGACCAGGCGCTGGTCGCCGGGCCGGTCCTCGCGCACCACGGCCACCGCCTGCGCCACCCCGGCACACCGGGCCAGCACCGCCTCCACCTCGCCCAGCTCGATCCGGAAACCCCGCAGCTTGACCTGGTCATCGACCCGGCCGACGTACACCAGGTCCCCGTCCCGGGTCCAGCGGGCCAGGTCCCCGGTGCGGTACATCCGCGCCCCCGCCCCCCCGAACGGATCGGCCACGAACCGCTGCGCGCTCAGCCCGGGCCGGCCCAGATACCCGCGCGCCACCCCCGCACCGGCGATGTACAGCTCCCCCGCCACCCCCGGCGCCACCGGACGCAACCCCGCATCCAGCACATACACCCGCGTGTTCGCCACCGGACCGCCCACCGGCACGACCGACCCCGGCCCGTCCGCCGCCAGCCGATGACACGTCGACCACACCGTCGTCTCCGTCGGCCCGTACATGTTCACCGCCGACGCACACGACCGCACCAGCCCCCCGGCCACCTCCGCCGGCAACGCCTCACCACCGACCAGCGCCCGCACCCCGGACAGCGCCCCCGCCCCGGCCTCCGCCAGCACACCACGCCACCACGCCGGCGTCGCCTGCACCACCGAGACCCGCTCGCCCGCCAGCAGCCCGCACACCGCCACCGGATCCCGCGACACCTCCTGCGACGCCAGCACCACCACACCACCGCTCACCAGCGGCAGGAACAACTCCAGCCCGGCGATGTCGAAACCCACCGTCGTGACGGCAAGCAGCCGCTCCCCCGCCCCGACCCCCACCACGGGACCCATGGCCACCACGAAGTTCTCGAACGCACCCCGCGACACCACCACGCCCTTGGGCCGCCCCGTCGACCCCGACGTATAGATCACATACGCCGCCCCCGTCCCCGGCACCCCCACCACAAGATCAGCGGAGTCCCGCCGGGCACACGCCTCCACCGTGCCCGCGTCATCCAGCACCAGCACCGGAAGACCCGCCGGCAGCATTCCCGCCAGCGCACGCGTGGTCACCGTGACCGCCGGCGCCGCATCACCCAGCACATAGCCGATCCGCTCCGCCGGATACTCCGGATCCACCGGCACATACGCGCCCCCGGCCTTCCACACCGCCAGCAGCGCCACCACCAGCTCCACCGACCGCGGCAGCACCACCCCCACGAACGACTCCGCGCCCACACCGCGCTCCACCAGCACCCGGGCCAGCCGGTTCGCCCGCGCATTCAGCTCCGCATAGCTGACCTCCGCGTCCCCGCACACCAGGGCGAGCGCGTCCGGGGTCTCCCCCACCCACCGCTCGAACCAGTCCACCAACGACCCCGGCCCCACCGGCACACCCGAGTCGTTCCAGTCCCGCGTGATCCGCTCCACCTCACCCACCGACAGCACATCGATGCTGGAAAGCGGCCGATCCGGGTTCAGCAGAACCTGCCGGAAAACATTCTCCAGACCGGAAACGAGACAACCCACCGTCTCGGGATCGAACAGGTCAGTGGAATACTCCACACTTCCACGAATGACGGCCCCACCCTCCCGAGACGTCTCCACCTCAGTGAGCTCGAACGTCAGGTCGAAGCGAGACGTGGAGTCCCGGAATTCCACCGGTCGGACGTGAAGATTCCCCGCCTCAAGCTGTGCATGGCGGTCTTGCTGGTTGTTGTAGGTGAGGAGGGTCTGGAAGAGGGGGTGGCGGGAGAGGGAGCGGGCGGGGTTGAGGGCCTCGACGAGCTGCTCGAAGGGCACGTCCTGGTGGGCGTAGGCGGCCAGGTCGGTCTCCCGGACCCGGGCCAGCAGCTCGGCGAAGGACGGGTTCCCGGTCAGGTCGGTGCGCAGCACCAGGGTGTTGACGAAGAAGCCGACCAGGTCGCTGAGGCCGTCGTCCAGGCGCCCGGCGATGGGCGAGCCGATGGGGATGTCGTGGCCGGCGCCGAACCGCGACAGCAGCGCGGCCAGCGCGGCGTGCGCCACCATGAACATGCTGCACCCGTGGGCCCGGGCCAGCTGCCGGAGCCCGCCGTGCACCTCCGCCGGGATCTCGAAGGACACCCGCGCGCCGCGGTGGGAGGCCACCGCGGGACGGGGCCGGTCCACCGGCAGGGCCAGCTCCTCGGGCAGGTCCGCCAGCTGCCGGCGCCAGTACTCCAGCTGCCCGGCCAGCACCCCGCCGGCGTCGTCGGCCGTGCCGAGCACCTCGCGCTGCCACAGCGCGTAGTCGGCGTACTGCACCGCCAGCGCCTCCCACCCGGGGGCACGGCCCCGCGCCCGCGCGCCGTAGGCGCGGGTCAGGTCCCGCGCCAGCGGCGCCAGCGACCACCCGTCGGCGGCGATGTGGTGCACCACCAGCACCAGCACCCACTCGTCCGGGGCGAGCCGGAACAGCCAGCCCCGCACCGGGATCTCACCCGCCAGGTCGAAGGCGTACCGGGCCGCCTCCGCCAGCTCCGCGTCCAGCCGGCCCGGCTCGATCTCCCTCACCACCAGCTCCGGTGCCGCGCTGTCGAGAATGACCTGACAGGCACCGGTGCCGGTGTCGGTGTCGGTGCCGGTGTCGGTGTCGGTGTCGGTGTCGGTGAAGACGGTGCGCAGGCTCTCGTGCCGGGCCACCACGTCGCCCAGGGCCGCCCGCAGCGCGGGGACGTCCAGGGCGCCGGTCAGGCGCAGCGGCAGGGGAATGTTGTAGGTCGGGCTCGGGCCCTCCAGCTTGTGCAGGAACCACAGCCGCTGCTGGGCGTAGGAGACCGGCAGCCGCTCCGGGCGCTCCCGCGCGGTCAGCGCCGGGCGGGCCAGGCCCGCCCGGCCGTCCAGGACCCGCACCAGCCCGGCCGGCGTGGCATGCTCGAACACCTCCCGCACCGCGATCTCCGCCCCGAGCACGGAACGGATCCGCGACACCAGCCGCGTGGCCAGCAGCGAGTGCCCGCCCAGCGCGAAGAACCCGTCGTCGATGCCGACCGAGGCCACGCCCAGGACCTCGGCGAACAGCCCGCACACCAGCTCCTCGCGCGGGCCCCGCGGCGCCCGCGACGCCCCGCGCCCGCCGTCCCAGTCCGGCGCCGGCAGCGCCCGCCGGTCCACCTTCCCGTTCGGCGTCAGCGGCAGCGCCTCCAGCACCACCACCGCCGCCGGCACCATGTACTCCGGCAGCCACTCCCGCGCGTGTGCGAGGATCTCGCGCTCGGTGCAGTCGCCGCCGCTCACCACGTAGGCGACCAGGCGCTGGTCGCCGGGCCGGTCCTCGCGCACCACGGCCACCGCCTGCGCCACCCCGGCACACCGGGCCAGCACCGCCTCCACCTCGCCCAGCTCGATCCGGAAACCCCGCAGCTTGACCTGGTCATCGACCCGGCCGACGTACACCAGGTCCCCGTCCCGGGTCCAGCGGGCCAGGTCCCCGGTGCGGTACATCCGCGTCCCCGCCCCCCCGAACGGATCGGCCACGAACCGCTGCGCGCTCAGCCCGGGCCGGCCCAGATACCCGCGCGCCACCCCCGCACCGGCGATGTACAGCTCCCCCGCCACCCCCGGCGGCACCGGACGCAACCCCGCATCCAGCACATACACCCGCGCATGCGGGAACGGACGCCCGATCGGCACCGCACCCGACCCGACGGCCTCCCCCGCCTCCACCACGAAGTCACAGCAGTTCACGGTCCCCTCCGTGGGACCGTACGCATTGACCACCCGCACCCCGGGATGCTCGGCCCGCCACCGCTCCAGCACCGGCCCCCGCAACGCCTCCCCACCCGTCACCAGCGTGCCCGACGGCCACACCCCCCCGGCCGGACCCGACCCCAACGACAGATGACTCGGCGTCACCTTCGCGATCGACACACCCCCCGCAGCCACCACCGCGGCAGGCACCCGCACCTCCGACGCCCACTCCGCCAGCCACACACACCCCCCACACACCAGCGGCGCGAACAACCCCGTCACCGTCAGGTCGAACGCCACCGACGTCCCGACCAGCGACACCCCCGCCATGTCCGCATACGCCCCCGCCGCATAACCCACATACGCAGCCACACTCGACCGCGACACCACCACCCCCTTCGGCCGCCCCGTCGACCCCGACGTATAGATCACATACGCCGCCCCCGCCCCCGGCACCCCCACCACAAGATCAGCGGAGTCCCGCCGGGCACACTCCTCCACCGTGCCCGCGTCATCCACCACCAGCACCGACAGACCCGCCGGCAGCGCCCCCGCCAGCGCACGCGTGGTCACCGTGACCGCCGGCGCCGCGTCGGCCAGCACATAGCCGATCCGCTCCGCCGGATACTCCGGATCCACCGGCACATACGCGCCGCCGGCCTTCCACACCGCCAGCAGCGCCACCACCAGCTCCACCGACCGCGGCAGCACCACCCCCACGAAGCAGTCCGGGCCCACGCCGCGTTCCACCAGCACCCGGGCCAGCCGGTTCGCCCGCGCGTTCAGCTCCGCATACGTGACCTCCGCGTCCCCGCACACCACCGCCACCGCGTCCGGCGTCTCCCCCGCCTGCCGCACGAAACGATCGACCAGGAACCCGTCCACCACCGGCACCGCCCCGGTGTCGTTCCACCCCTGCGTGATCCGCTCGACCTCGTGTTCAGTGAGCGTGGCAAGGGCGTGAACAGGCTGCTCGGGGTTGTCGGCCACCTGACACAGCAGCAGTTGCAGTGCGGACACCAACCGCGCCGCCGTGTCGTGGTCGAAGAGGTCGGTGGCGTAGTCGAGGCGGCCGGAGATTCCGGCTGTGGTGCCGGTGTCGTCGGAGCGTTCGGTCAGGGTGAACGCCAGGTCGGTCTTGGCCGTCTCCGTCGCCGTCGCGTACGGCGACACCGTGAGGGGGCCGGCCGTGCCGGCCGCGTTCACCGCGTCCTGCGGGTCCTGGTGGTTGTAGGTGAGGAGGGTCTGGAAGAGGGGGTGGCGGGAGAGGGAACGGGCGGGGTTGAGGGCCTCGACGAGCTGTTCGAAGGGCACGTCCTGGTGGGCGTAGGCGGCCAGGTCGGTCTCCCGGACCCGGGCCAGCAGCTCGGCGAAGGACGGGTTCCCGGTCAGGTCGGTGCGCAGCACCAGGGTGTTGACGAAGAAGCCGACCAGGTCGCTGAGGCCGTCGTCCAGACGCCCGGCGATGGGCGAGCCGATGGGGATGTCGTGGCCGGCGCCGAACCGCGACAGCAGCGCGGCCAGCGCGGCCTGGGTGAGCATGAACATGCTGCACCCGTGGGCCCGGGCCACCTGCTGGAGCTTCCGGTGGGTGTCGGCGGGGATGTCGAAGGACACCCGCGCGCCGTGGTGGGAGGCCACCGCGGGGCGGGGCCGGTCGACGGGCAGGGCCAGCTCCTCGGGCAGGTCCGCCAGCTGCCGGCGCCAGTACTCCAGCTGCCCGGCCAGCACGCTGCCGGCGTCGTCGGCCGTGCCGAGCACCTCGCGCTGCCACAGCGCGTAGTCGGCGTACTGCACCGCCAGCGCCTCCCAGCCCGGGGCACGGCCCTGCACCCGCGCGCCGTAGGCGCGGGTCAGGTCCCGCGCCAGCGGCGCCAGCGACCACCCGTCGGCGGCGATGTGGTGCACCACCAGCACCAGCACCCACTCCGCCTCCGCCCCAGCCTCCGTCTCCGCCAGGCGGAACAGCCAGCCCCGCACCGGGATCTCACCCGCCAGGTCGAAGGCGTACCGGGCCGCCTCCGCCAGCTCCGCGTCCAGCCGGCCCGGCTCGATCTCCCTCACCACCAGCTCCGGCGTGGCCGTCTCCAGGATGACCTGGCAGGCGCCGTCCTCGGTGTCGGTGAAGACGGTGCGCAGGCTCTCGTGCCGGGCCACCACGTCGCCCAGGGCCGCCCGCAGCGCGGCGGTGTCCAGGGCGCCGGTCAGACGCAGCGGCAGGGGAATGTTGTAGGTCGGGCTCGGGCCCTCCAGCTTGTGCAGGAACCACAGCCGCTGCTGGGCGAAGGAGACCGGCAGCCGCTCCGGACGCTCCCGCGCGGTCAGCGCCGGACGGGCCAGGCCCGCCCGGCCGTCCAGGACCCGCACCAGCCCGGCCGGCGTGGCATGCTCGAACACCTCCCGCACCGCCACCTCCGCCCCGAGCACGGAACGGATCCGGGACACCAGCCGCGTGGCCAGCAGCGAGTGCCCGCCCAGCGCGAAGAACCCGTCGTCGATCCCCACCGAGGCCACGCCCAGGACCTCGGCGAACAGCCCGCACACCAGCTCCTCGCGCGGGCCCCGCGGCGCCCGCGACGCCCCGCGCCCGCCGTCCCAGTCCGGCGCCGGCAGCGCCCGCCGGTCCACCTTCCCGTTCGGCGTCAGCGGCAGCTCCCGAAGCACCACCACCGCCGCCGGCACCATGTACTCCGGCAGCCACTCCCGCACCTGCGCCAGCAGCTCACGCTCCGACACACCGGCCGAGGCATCCCCGACCACGTAGGCGACCAGGCGCTGGTCGCCGGGCCGGTCCTCGCGCACCACGGCCACCGCCTGCGCCACCCCGGCACACCGGGCCAGCACCGCCTCCACCTCGCCCAGCTCGATCCGGAAACCCCGCAGCTTGACCTGGTCATCGACCCGGCCGACGTACACCAGGTCCCCGTCCCGGGTCCAGCGGGCCAGGTCCCCGGTGCGGTACATCCGCGCCCCCGCCCCCCCGAACGGATCGGCCACGAACCGCTGCGCGCTCAGCCCGGGCCGGCCCAGATACCCGCGCGCCACCCCCGCACCGGCGATGTACAGCTCCCCCGCCACCCCCGGCGCCACCGGACGCAACCCCGCATCCAGCACATACACCCGCGTGTTCGCCACCGGACCGCCCACCGGCACGACCGACCCCGGCCCGTCCGCCGCCAGCCGATGACACGTCGACCACACCGTCGTCTCCGTCGGCCCGTACATGTTCACCGCCGACGCACACGACCGCACCAGCCCCCCGGCCACCTCCGCCGGCAACGCCTCACCACCGACCAGCGCCCGCACCCCGGACAGCGCCCCCGCCCCGGCCTCCGCCAGCACACCACGCCACCACGCCGGCGTCGCCTGCACCACCGAGACCCGCTCGCCCGCCAGCAGCCCGCACACCGCCACCGGATCCCGCGACACCTCCTGCGACGCCAGCACCACCACACCACCGCTCACCAGCGGCAGGAACAACTCCAGCCCGGCGATGTCGAAACCCACCGTCGTGACGGCAAGCAGCCGCTCCCCCGCCCCGACCCCCACCACGGGACCCATGGCCACCACGAAGTTCTCGAACGCACCCCGCGACACCACCACGCCCTTGGGCCGCCCCGTCGACCCCGACGTATAGATCACATACGCCGCCCCCGTCCCCGGCACCCCCACCACAAGATCAGCGGAGTCCCGCCGGGCACACGCCTCCACCGTGCCCGCGTCATCCAGCACCAGCACCGGAAGACCCGCCGGCAGCACCCCGGCCAGCGCACGCGTGGTCACCGTGACCGCCGGCGCCGCATCACCCAGCACATAGCCGATCCGCTCCGCCGGATACTCCGGATCCACCGGCACATACGCGCCCCCGGCCTTCCACACCGCCAGCAGCGCCACCACCAGCTCCACCGACCGCGGCAGCACCACCCCCACGAACGACTCCGCGCCCACACCGCGCTCCACCAGCACCCGCGCCAGCCGGTTCGCCCGCGCATTCAGCTCCGCATACGTCAGCGTCTCGACACCGTCCGAAACCGCCGCCGCATCCGGAGCCGACCCCACCTGCTCGGCGAACCAGTCCACCAGCGACCCCGGCCCCACCGGCACACCCGAGTCGTTCCAGTCCCGCGTGATCCGCTCCAGCTCACCCACCGACAGCACGTCGATGCTGGAAAGCGGCCGATCCGGGTTCAGCAGAACCTGCCGGAAAACATTCTCCAGACCGGAAACGAGGTAACCCACCGTCTCGGGATCGAACAGATCAGTGGAATACTCCACACTTCCACGAATGACGGACCCATCATCCCGGGACGTCTCCGTCAGCGAAAACGCCAGGTCCACTCTCGACGTGATGACATCGAATTCCGCGCCGGTTATCTGAATACCGGGCACCGACAACTCGGACGATCCATCGTTGCTGTTGTAGGTGAGGAGGGTCTGGAAGAGGGGGTGGCGGGAGAGGGAGCGGGCGGGGTTGAGGGCCTCGACGAGCTGTTCGAAGGGCACGTCCTGGTGGGCGTAGGCGGCCAGGTCGGTCTCCCGGACCCGGGCCAGCAGCTCGGCGAAGGACGGGTCGCCGGTCAGGTCGGTGCGCAGCACCAGGGTGTTGACGAAGAAGCCGACCAGGTCGGTGAGGCCGTCGTCCAGGCGGCCGGCGATGGGCGAGCCGATGGGGATGTCGTGGCCGGCGCCGAACCGCGACAGCAGCGCGGCCAGCGCGGCCTGGGTGAGCATGAACATGCTGCACCCGTGGGCCCGGGCCAGCTGCCGGAGCCGGCCGTGCACCTCCGCCGGGATCTCGAAGGACACCCGCGCGCCGTGGTGGGAGGCCACCGCGGGGCGGGGCCGGTCGACGGGCAGGGCCAGCTCCTCGGGCAGGTCCGCCAGCTGCCGGCGCCAGTACTCCAGCTGCCCGGCCAGCACGCTGCCCGCGTCGTCGGCCGTGCCGAGCACCTCGCGCTGCCACAGCGCGTAGTCGGCGTACTGCACCGCCAGCGCCTCCCAGCCCGGGGCACGGCCCCGCGCCCGCGCGCCGTAGGCGCGGGTCAGGTCCCGCGCCAGCGGCGCCAGCGACCACCCGTCGGCGGCGATGTGGTGCACCACCAGCACCAGCACCCACTCCGCCTCCGCCCCAGCCTCCGTCTCCGCCAGGCGGAACAGCCAGCCCCGCACCGGGATCTCACCCGCGAGATCGAACGCATAGGCCCCGGCCCGGGCCAGCGCGGCCGGCAACTCCTCCTCGGCGACCTCCTCCACCACCAGCTCCGGCACCGCGCTGTCCAGGATGACCTGGCAGGCGCCGTCCTCGGTGTCGGTGAAGACGGTGCGCAGGCTCTCGTGCCGGGCCACCACGTCGCCCAGGGCCGCCCGCAGCGCCGCGGTGTCCAGGGCGCCGGTCAGACGCAGCGGCAGGGGAATGTTGTAGGTCGGGCTCGGGCCCTCCAGCTTGTGCAGGAACCACAGCCGCTGCTGGGCGAAGGAGACCGGCAGCCGCTCCGGGCGCTCCCGCGCGGTCAGCGCCGGGCGGGCCAGGCCCGCCCGGCCGTCCAGGACCCGCACCAGCCCGGCCGGCGTGGCATGCTCGAACACCTCGCGCACCGCCACCTCCGCCCCGAGCACGGAACGGATCCGGGACACCAGCCGCGTGGCCAGCAGCGAGTGCCCGCCCAGCGCGAAGAACCCGTCGTCGATGCCGACCGAGGCCACGCCCAGGACCTCGGCGAACAGCCCGCACACCAGCTCCTCGCGCGGGCCCCGCGGCGCCCGCGACGCCCCGCGCCCGCCGTCCCAGTCCGGCGCCGGCAGCGCCCGCCGGTCCACCTTCCCGTTCGGCGTCAGCGGCAGCTCCCGAAGCACCACCACCGCCGCCGGCACCATGTACTCCGGCAGCCACTCCCGCACCTGCGCCAGCAGCTCACGCTCCGACACACCGGCCGAGGCATCCCCGACCACGTAGGCGACCAGGCGCTGGTCGCCGGGCCGGTCCTCGCGCACCACGGCCACCGCCTGCGCCACCCCGGCACACCGGGCCAGCACCGCCTCCACCTCGCCCAGCTCGATCCGGAAACCCCGCAGCTTGACCTGGTCATCCGCGCGCCCCACGAAGACCAGGTCCCCGTCCCGGGTCCAGCGGGCCAGGTCCCCGGTGCGGTACATCCGCGCCCCCGCCCCCCCGAACGGGTCCGCCACGAACCGCTGCGCGCTCAGCCCCGGCCGGCCCAGATACCCGCGCGCCACCCCCGCACCGGCGATATACAGCTCCCCCGCCACCCCCGGCGCCACCGGACGCAACCCCGCATCCAGCACATACACCCGCGTGTTCGCCACCGGACCGCCCACCGGCACGACCGACCCCGGCCCGTCCGCCGCCAGCCGATGACACGTCGACCACACCGTCGTCTCCGTCGGCCCGTACATGTTCACCGCCGACGCACACGACCGCACCAGCCCCCCGGCCACCTCCGCCGGCAACGCCTCACCACCGACCAGCGCCCGCACCCCGGACAGCGCCCCCGCCCCGGCCTCCGCCAGCACACCACGCCACCACGCCGGTGTCGCCTGCACCACCGAGACCCGCTCGCCCGCCAGCAGCCCGCACACCGCCACCGGATCCCGCGACACCTCCTGCGACGCCAGCACCACCACACCACCGCTCACCAGCGGCAGGAACAACTCCAGCCCGGCGATGTCGAAACCCACCGTCGTGACGGCAAGCAGCCGCTCCCCCGCCCCGACCCCCACCACGGGACCCATGGCCACCACGAAGTTCTCGAACGCACCCCGCGACACCACCACG
Source organism: Streptomyces viridosporus T7A (assembly GCF_008704515.1). Classification (NCBI taxonomy): domain Bacteria; kingdom Bacillati; phylum Actinomycetota; class Actinomycetes; order Kitasatosporales; family Streptomycetaceae; genus Streptomyces; species Streptomyces viridosporus. The sequence continues at coordinate 7,260,290 of NZ_CP023700.1, read as the reverse complement.
CCCTTGGGCCGCCCCGTCGACCCCGACGTATAGATCACATACGCCGCCCCCGCCCCCGGCACCCCCACCGCAAGATCAGCGGAGTCCCGCCGGGCACACGCCTCCACCGTGCCCGCGTCATCCAGCACCAGGCACGGAACATCCCCGGGCAGCACCCCGGCCAGCGCACGCGTGGTCACCGTGACCGCCGGCGCCGCATCACCCAGCACATAGCCGATCCGCTCCGCCGGATACTCCGGATCCACCGGCACATACGCGCCCCCGGCCTTCCACACCGCCAGCAGCGCCACCACCAGCTCCACCGACCGCGGCAGCACCACCCCCACAAAGCACTCCGGGCCCACACCGCGCTCCACCAGCACCCGCGCCAGCCGGTTCGCCCGCGCATTCAGCTCCGCATAGCTGACCTCCGCGTCCCCGCACACCAGGGCGAGCGCCTCGGGAGTCTCCCCCACCCACCGCTCGAACCAGTCCACCAACGACCCCGGCCCCACCGGCACACCCGAGTCGTTCCAGTCCCGCGTGATCCGCTCCACCTCACCCACCGACAACACGTCGAGGGTGCCGACGGGACGATCGGGCGTGGTGCACACCTGGCGCAGCACCCGGACCAGCCGGTCCAGTGAGGAACTGGCTTCCTCCTCGGTGATGACATCGGGCTGATAGCCGAGCCTCAGTGCCAGTTCTTCGCGCGGGGCGACGATAAGGCTCATCGGGTAATGCGTGGCGTCCTCCGCTTGGGCGTTCGCCACGCGGAATCCCTGTTGTGCGGCATTGTCGGTGACGCTCTTGCTGTCCACGGGGTAGTTCTCGAACACGACCGCCGTATCGAAGAGTTCACCGTGCCCGGCCCAGCGCTGGATGTCGGCGAGGCCGACGTACTGGTGCTCGACGAGCCGGGACTGCTCCTCCTGGACCCGGCCGATCAGGGAGCGCAGCGATTCCGCGGCTTCCATCCTGATCCGGCTCGGCACGGTGTTGATGAACAGCCCGACCATCGTCTCCACACCGGCCAGGTCGGCGGGGCGACCGGAGACGATGTTGCCGAAGGCCACATCGGTGCGGCCGGTCATCGCCGACAGCACCACAGCCCATCCGACCTGGACGATCGTGTTCAGGGTGACGCCCCACTCCCGCGCGCACCGGTTGAGTGCCGCCGTCGTCTCCCGGTCCAGGCCGGCGAAGACCTGCTCGGGGACCACGGTCGTGCGGTTCCGCTCGGACACGAGCAGGGTGGGCTCGGTGAAGTCCTGCAGGGCCTGGCGCCAGACGCCCTCGGACTCGGCCCGGTCGCGGGCGGACAGCCAGCGCAGGTAGTCGCGGTACGGGCGCACCCGGGGCAGTCCCCGGTCGTCGCCGCCCTGCCGGTACAGCGCCAGCAGCTCGCCCAGCAGCACCGGCAGCGACCAGCCGTCCCAGAGGATGTGGTGGTTGGTCATCACGAACCGGAACCGGCCCTCGGCCAGGCGGATCAGCAGGAACCGCACCAGGGGCGGGCGCCGCAGGTCGAAGCGCGCCCACCGGTCCGCCTCGACGAGCTTCGCGGCGGCCGCCTCGACGTCGTCGGCGCCCGAGACGTCCTCGTCGCGCCACGGCACCGTCACCGACCGCGCCACGACCTGCGACCACTCGCCCGACTTCCGCTGGACGAACGCGGCCCGCAGGTTCGCGTGCCGGCGCAGCAGAGTCTCCGCGGTCGCGTGCAGCCGGTCCCGGTCGACCTCGCCCTCGAGGTCGAACACCATCTGTGCGGTGTAGACGTCGGGGCCGGCATTGTCGTAGACGCTGTGGAACAGCATCCCTTCCTGCAGCGGGGACAGCGGAAGAACGTCCTCAATGTTGCCGGTGCGCTTGTTCATCAGGAGTTCTCCCAGTCGTCCAGGTCGAGCTCGAGCTCGAGTTCGTCGAGTTCGTCTTGTGTGATGGTTGTGTCGGTGACGTCGGTGGGGGTGAGTCCGCCGGCGCCGGGGTCGGTGGTGTGCCGGGCGATGCCGGTCAGCGCCTCGGCCCACAGGCCGGCCAGCTCCCGCACCGCCTCGCCGTCCAGCAGCCGGGACGCCCACGACCAGGTGGCCCGCAGCACCAGACCACCGGCCCGGTCCTGCTGCGCCACCGCGTTGACCTCCAGCACATGCCCCAGCGGCGTCCGCCCGCACTGCCCGGCCACCCCCGCGGCCAGCACCCCCCAATCAACCCCACCGCCGGCGCCGGTGGTGGTGGGCTCCTCGCCCGTGGCGGTCGTGAACCGGCCCAGATAGTTGAACCCGATCTGGGGCGGGAGCTGCCCGCGCAGCGCCGCGGCGGTCTCCGGGTTGAGGTAGCGCAGCATGCCGAACCCGCTCCCGCGCCCCGGGGTGGCCCGCAGCTGCTCCTTCACCCGCTTGATCGCCGCCCCGACCACCGGACCGCCGGCGGTCACCTCCCGCCACGCCGCGGGACCGGCGTCCACCCGGACCGGATACATCGAGGTGAACCAGCCCACCGTGCGCGACAGATCCGCCCCCGCCAGCAGCTCCTCGTCCCGGCCGTGGCTCTCCAGGTCCAGCACCCAGCCGCCCCCACCGCCCCGGGCGTCCCGGGCGGCCCCGTCCCCGCGGGCCCACCGCGACAGGGCCAGCGCCAGAGCGGTCAGCAGCACGTCGTCGACGCCCGCGTTGAACAGCCCCGCGGCCCGGGTCAGCACCACCCGCGACACCTCCGCGGGCAGCGCCACCGCATACGACCCCGCGGTCCCGTGCGTGTCCCGCACCGGGTCGAGGTCGCCGTCGGCCACCGCGGTCCGCTCCGCCAGCACCGACCGCCACCACGGCAGCTCCGCCACCCGCTCGGGCGTCCGCGCCTGCCGCGCCACCTCCGCCGACCACCGCCGCACCGACGTCCCCACCGGCGCCAGCACCACCCCGGCCTCGGCACCGGCCTCGGCGGTCTCGGCGGCGGCGGCGGTCACCGCCTCGGCCAGGTCCGGCAGCAGCACCCGCCACGACACCCCGTCCACCACCAGGTGATGCGCCACGATCACCAGCGCCCCCCACTCCGCCGGCCCCCGGTCCAGCCACACCAGCCGCACCACCACCCCGGCCACCGGATCCAGCGCCTCCCGCGCCCGCACCGCCTCCCGCTCCACCAGCGCCCGCCAGGCCCCCTCCCCCGCACACCCCGCCGCATCCACCCGCACCAGGCACCCCCCGGCCCGCACCTCGCCGGCCGGCAGCACCTCCACCCCCACCGGCACAGCCGCCGCGTCCACCACCCGCAACCGCAGACCGTCATGGTGCTCCAGCACCGCCCGCCACCCGGCACGCAGCGCCGCCTCGCTCAGCCCGGCCGGCGTCCGCACCACCTGCGACTGGTTGAACCCCCGCCACTCACCGCCCCGCTCCGCCAGCCACGACACGATCGGCAGCCCCGCGAACACCCCCACCGGCTCATCCACCCCACCGGCCCCACGGCCACGCTCCTCACCCGACCAGTCCGCCACCCCCACCAGCCCCGCCACGCTCTGCTGCTCGAACACGTCCCGCACCGACAGCACCACCCCCGCCCGACGCGCCCGCGACACCAACTGGATCGACAGAATGCTGTCCCCACCCAGCTCGAAGAACCCGTCGTCGATGCCCACCGACGCCACACCCAGCACCTCGGCGAACAGCCCGCACAACAACTCCTCCCGCGCATCCCGCGGCCCCCGGAACACCTCACCGCCCCGCTCCCACTCCGGAACCGGCAACGCCCGGCGATCCACCTTCCCGTTCACCGTCAACGGCAGCGCCTCCAGCACCACCACCGCCGCCGGCACCATGTACTCCGGCAACCACTCCCGCAGGTACGGGTCGAGGTGCGCCAGTGACGACTTCACGTCCCGGGCGCTCATCGGGTCGTTCGCGTGCCGCGTTTCGGGGAGGAGGGTGTCGGGCACGTAGGCGTCCGGGAAGTGCCTGCCGTGGTCGGCGGGTTGGCAGAGGACGTCGACGTGTCCCTCGTCGCTTCCCGCCGACCAGGTGAGCGCGGTCACGAGACCGTGCTGCTCGCCCAGCGCGGCAAGCGCCTCCACGTCCACTCCGTGCCGGCCGGCCCGCGCCGCGGTGAGGACGTCGGCCACCGTGTCGGCCGGCTTCGCCTGCTCGACGGCGAGCCGCAGGCTCTGGTCCGGAGCCATCCGGTCACCGGGTACCCCACGGATCCGCAGCCTGGTTCCCTCCCGCGCGGCTTCCTTCAGCAGCGTGCCGGCGGTGTCCAGGTCCTTGACGTCCTCGCCCCACTCCAGGCTCCGCGGTTCACCCGCCGGCTCCACGGCGCGCGTGTGCAGGACGGCGTCGTAGCGGTACCGGCTCAGCTCGTTGTGGTAGGCACCCCGTTTGACGCGTACGTCCGCGAAACCGACGCGGGGATCGCGCCGCGCCCAGGCGGCGAAGTAGTCCGGGTCCAGCTGGAGTTCGTTGTCGAACACCGCCGCGCGGTCGATCACCGGGCGCAGCGCCGACACCGGTACGTCGCTGTCGGCCTGGGCGACCTGCACAGCGGTGTGGAACAGCGTTCCGAGACGGTAGTTCCGGACGTCGCCGATGAGGATCGCGCCGCCGGGGGCCAGCAGGTCGAGTGCCTTGTCGAGGACCGCCGACAGGTAGGCCTCGCTCGGGAAGTACTGCACCACGGAGTTGACGACGATCGTGTCGAAGAAGCCGCCGGGCAGTCCGGACACGTCGTCGGCGGCCTGCACGCGCAGGGTCACCCGCTCGGACAGTCCCGGCACCTGCTTGACTTCGCCGGAGAGCCGGGTGATCGCCGGTTCGGAGAAGTCCGTGCCCCAGTAGCTGTCGCACTCCGGTGCGATCTGCGACAGGAGCAGGCCGCTGCCGACGCCGATCTCGAGCACCCGGCGCGGCTCCAGTTCGAGGATGCGGTCGACCGTCGCCCGGCGCCACTGCTCCATCTCCTCGACCGGGATCACGTCGCCGTCGTAGCTGGAGTGCCAGCCGCGGAAGTCCCTGCCGAACTCCGGTGATTCCAGCTCCGGCCGGTACAGGTCCTCGTAGACGGAGTGCCAGTCGCCGACGACCTCGCCCGAGGCGGACTCGTCGACCTCGACGTGCCGCGCCGGTACGACGTAGGACACCAGCCGGCGGTCGCCCGGCCGGTCCTCCCGGACGACGGCGGCGGCGTGGGCCACGGCGGGATGGCGTGCCAGAACGGCCTCGACCTCGCCGAGTTCGATGCGGAAGCCGCGGAGCTTGATCTGGTCGTCGGCACGGCCGAGGAACTCGATCACTCCGTCCCGCGTCCACCGCACGAGGTCTCCCGTGCGGTACATGCGCGCGCCCGCGCCGCCGAACGGGTCGGCGACGAACCGCTGCGCGCTCAGCCCCGGCCGCCTGAAGTAGCCGCGTGCCACGCCGCTGCCCGCGATGTACAGCTCACCGCCCACGCCGGGCGGAACCGGCCGCAGCCGGTCGTCGAGGACGTACACGGCCATGTTCGCCAGCGGGCGCCCGATGGGCACGCTCGCTCCCAGCGGACGGTCGGCGTCGATCTCGTGGCTGAGGGCGAAGGTGGTGGTCTCCGTGGGACCGTATCCGTTGACCACGGTGATTTCCGGGCAGGCGGCCCGTACTCGTTCCACCGCTGCCGGCGACACCACGTCGCCGCCGGTCCACACCCGTTGCACGCCGGTCAGTGCCGTCGGCTGTTCCTCCGCCACCACGCGGAAGAGGCCGGCGGTCAGCCACAGTCCGGTCACCGCGTGCCGGTCGACCACCTCGGCCAGCACCGCCACGTCCACGTCGCCGGGAGGCGCGAACACGACCTGTCCGCCGCGGAGCAGGGGGACCCACATCTCGTAGGTCGAGGCGTCGAAGGCCATCGGCGAGTGGGCGAGCACCCGGTCCTGGCCGGTCTCCCACCGGGGGTCCAGGGCCAGGGCCAGGACGTCCCGGTGCGTGACCGCGACGCCCTTCGGTGTGCCGGAGGACCCCGACGTGTACATCACGTAGGCGAGCCGGGCGCCGCACGGTGCGGCTGCGGCCGGGGTGCCGGGAGCCGTCTCCGCGGCGGCGTCGGCCGGCTCCCGGCGCAGGGCCCGGCCCGGTTCGAGGACCGGCACGCCCCACGCCTGAGCGGCGTCGGCGTACGCGTCGTCCACGACGGCCAGTACGGCCGACACGTCGCCGACCACGTGCCGGATCCGCTCGACGGGATCGGAGGGGCGGACCGGTACGTAGGAGCCGCCCGCCTTGAGGACGGCCAGCAGGACGACCGGCACGTGCACGCCGCGGTCCATCGCCACGACCACCGGCGACTCGGCTCCCACGCCGTGCTCGGCGAGGTCGCGGGCGAGCCGGTCGGACAGTTCGTGCACGCGGGCGTAGGTGAGCTGCTCGTCGCCGCACGTGACCGCCACGGCGTCGGGTGTCCGCCGCACGCGTGCCTCGAACGCCTGCGGCAGCGAGACGTCGGGCAGGGGGACGGCGGTGTCGTTCCACGTCGTCAGCGTGCGGGTGCGCTGTTCGGCGTCCAGGATCTCGACGTCGTCGACGCGTACGTCGGGTCGGGCGACGATCTGCTCCAGCACGCGGAGCAGGCCCGCGGTGAATCCGTCCGCCGTCTCCCGGTCGAAGACGTCGGAGCTGTACTCCAGAACGCACTGGAAGCCGGGGGTGGCGCTGTCGCCCTTGCCTTCGACGAAGAAGAACGCGAGGTCGAACTTGGAACTCGTCGTCTCGATCTCGGTGGGCGCGACCCGGACTCCGGGGAAGTCGGCCAGGGCGGCCTCGGCCATGGCCTGGTCGGTGTTCTGGAAGGCGATCAGCGTCTGGAACAGCGGGTGGCGCGCCAGCGACCGGCTCGGGTTGAGCACCTCGACCAGCCGCTCGAAGGGAAGGTCCTGGTGGGCGTAGGCGGACAGGTCGGTCTCCCGGACCCGGGCCAGCAGCTCGGGGAAGGTCGGGTTCCCGGTCAGGTCGGTGCGCAGGACGAGCGTGTTGACGAAGAACCCGACGAGGTCGTTGAGCGCGTCGTCGGTGCGGCCGGCGATGGGCGAGCCGAGGGGGATGTCGGTGCCGGCTCCCAGTCTCGACAGCAGGGTCGCCACGGCGGCGTGCATCACCATGAAGGTGCTGCATCCGTGCTCCCTGGCCAGCTCGGCCAGCCCGGCGTGGATCTCCCCGGGGATCGTGAACGGCACCCGTCGGCCCTCGTACGAGGCGGTCGCGCGGCGGGGCCGGTCGAAGGGCAGGGCGAGTTCCTCGGGGAGGTCGGCGAGCTTCTCCGTCCAGTAGGCGAGCTGCCCGGAGACCACGCTGTCCGGGTCCTCCTCCGAGCCCAGGGCCTCTCGCTGCCACAGGGCGTAGTCCGCGTACTGGACCGGCAGTTCCAGCCATGCGGGGGCGCGGCCCTCCAGACGGGCGCCGTACGCGGTGGCCATGTCGCGTGCGATGGGCCCGAGCGACCATCCGTCCCCGGCGATGTGGTGCAGCATGACCTGCAGGACCCAGTCGGTGCCCTCGGGGTCGAGACGGAACAGCCAGCCGCGGATCGGGATCTCGGTGGCGAGGTCGAAGCAGTGCTGCGCGACGCGGGCGACCTCCCGGGCCACCTGGTCCTCGTCGACGTCCACGACCTCGAGCACGGGGGTGACCCGGTCGGCGTCGAGCACGACCTGGCTGGTGCCGTCGTCACCGTCGGCGAAGACGGTGCGCAGGCTCTCGTGCCGGACCACCACGTCGCGGAACGCGGCCCGCAACGCCTCCACGTCCAGTTCACCGTGCAGACGCACGCCGAGCGGGATGTTGTAGGTGGGGCTCGGTCCTTCGAGCTTGTGCAGGAACCACAGCCGCTGCTGGGCGAACGAGACCGGTACGTGCTCGGGACGTGGCTCGGCCCTGTGCAGCGCGGTGCGCGCGTCGGCCATCGAGTCGAGGAGAGAACTCAGTCCCGCGACGGTCGGCGACTCGAACAGGTCGCGGATCGCCACCTCGACACCGAGGACCGAACGGATCCGGCTCACGAGCCGGGTCGCCAGCAGCGAGTGGCCGCCGAGTTCGAAGAATCCGTCGTCGATGCCGACCTCGTCGACGCCGAGGACCTGGGCGAACAGCGCGCACAGGATCTCCTCCCGGGGCCCGCGGGGACGCCGGCCCCCGGCAGCCGACTGCTCCGAGGAGGGCGCCGGCAGCGCCCGCCGGTCGAGCTTGCCGTTCGCCGTCAGCGGCAGCCGCTCCAGCGTGACCTGCGCCGCCGGCACCATGTACCCCGGCAGGAAACCCCCCAGCCACTCCCGCAGCCCCGGCACCCCCGCATGCCCCGCACCCGGCACCACATACGCCACCAGCCGCCGGTCACCGGGCCGGTCCTCCCGCACCGTCACCGCCGCCTGCGCCACCGCGGGATGCCGCAGCAGCGCCGACTCCACCTCACCGACCTCGATCCGGTACCCGCGGACCTTCACCTGACCATCCGCACGCCCCACGAAGACCAGCTCACCGTCGCGGGTCCAGCGCACCACATCGCCCGAGCGGTACATCCGCCCGCCCACCGCGAACGGATCCGCCACGAACCGGCCCGCCGTCAGCCCGGCCCGCGCCCAGTACCCACGCGCCACCCCGCTGCCGGCCACATACAACTCCCCCGCCACCCCCGGCGGCACCGGACGCAACCCCGCGTCCAGCACATACAGCCGCAGGTCCGGGATCCGCTCCCCGATCACACTGCCCGCCGCCCCCGCGGCCAGCACCGGATCCAGCTCCCGGTAGGTGACGTGCACCGTCGTCTCGGTGATCCCGTACATGTTCACCAGCACCGGAGCATCCGGCGCATGCCGCCGGTACCAGCCCTCCAGCCGGCCCGGATCCAACGGCTCCCCGCCGAAGACGACCCGCCGCAGCACCAGCCCCTCCCCCAGCCGGGGATGCTCCGCATCGGCCTGCATCAGCTGATAGAACGCCGACGGCGTCTGGCTGAGCACCGTCACCCGCTCCCGCACCAAGAGCCGCAGCAACGCCTCCGGCGACGTCCGCTCCTCCGGCGAGACCACCACCAGCCGGCCCCCGTGCAGCAGCGCCCCGCCGATCTCCCACACCGAGAAGTCGAACGCATAGGAATGGAAGAGCGTCCACACATCCTCCCGGCCGAACCCGAACCAGCCCTCGGTCGCCGCGAACAGACGCACCACACTGCGGTGCTCCACCACCACCCCCTTGGGCCGCCCCGTCGACCCCGAGGTGTAGATCATGTACGCCGCGTGCCCCGGCAGCAGCCGCCCCCGACGCTCACCGTCCGACACATCCCCCGCACCCGCCGCCGCACACGCCCGCACCGTCTCCGCACCGTCCAGCACCAGCACCGGAACATCCGCCGGCAGCACCCCGGCCAGCGCGCGCGTGGTCACCGTGACCGCCGGCGCCGCATCACCCAGCACATAGCCGATCCGCTCCGCCGGATACTCCGGATCCACCGGCACATAGGCGCCGCCGGCCTTCCACACCGCCAGCAGCGCCACCACCAGCTCCACCGACCGCGGCAGCACCACCCCCACGAACGACTCCGGGCCCACGCCGCGCTCCACCAGCACCCGGGCCAGCCGGTTCGCCCGCGCGTTCAGCTCCGCATACGTCAGCGTCTCCACGCCGTCCGAAACCGCCACCGCGTCCGGCACCGCCCGGGCCTGCGCCTCCACCAGCACCGGCAGCACACCCGAACCCGCGTCCACCACCGGCGAGTTCCAGTCCACCACCATCTGACGCCGCCGCTCGGGAACCACCACCTCCAGCGCCGACAACGCAACCCGCGGATCCTCCGCCACCTGCCCCAGCAGCAGTCGCAGACCGACAACCAACTCCTCCGCCGTGCCACGGTCGAAGAGGTCGGTGTTGTACTCCAGGGCGCCCCTCATATACGTTCCGTCGCCCTGCGGGGTGGAGCTTTCCGTAAGCGTGAAGGTCAGGTCGAACCGTGCTGTCGACGCCTCCATCGCCTCGGGTTCCGCGAGCAGCCCGGGCAGTGTCACCGTTTCCGGTCGGTCGTTCGGATTGTTGAAGGCCAGGGCGGTCTGGAAGAGGGGGTGGCGGGAGAGGGAGCGGGCGGGGTTGAGGGCCTCGACGAGCTGTTCGAAGGGCACGTCCTGGTGGGCGTAGGCGGCCAGGTCGGTCTCCCGGACCCGGGCCAGCAGCTCGGCGAAGGACGGGTCGCCGGTCAGGTCGGTGCGCAGCACCAGGGTGTTGACGAAGAAGCCGACCAGGTCGGTGAGGCCGTCGTCCAGACGCCCGGCGATGGGCGAGCCGATGGGGATGTCGTGGCCGGCGCCGAACCGCGACAGCAGCGCGGCCAGCGCGGCGTGCGCCACCATGAACATGCTGCACCCGTGGGCCCGGGCCAGCTGCCGGAGCCCGCCGTGCACCTCCGCCGGGATCTCGAAGGACACCCGCGCGCCGCGGTGGGAGGCCACCGCGGGACGGGGCCGGTCCACCGGCAGGGCCAGCTCCTCGGGCAGGTCCGCCAGCTGCCGGCGCCAGTACTCCAGCTGCCCGGCCAGCACGCTGCCGGCGTCGTCGGCCGTGCCGAGCACCTCGCGCTGCCACAGCGCGTAGTCGGCGTACTGCACCGCCAGCGCCTCCCACCCGGGGGCACGGCCCCGCGCCCGCGCGCCGTAGGCGCGGGTCAGGTCCCGCGCCAGCGGCGCCAGCGACCACCCGTCGGCGGCGATGTGGTGCACCACCAGCACCAGCACCCACTCGTCCGGGGCGAGCCGGAACAGCCACCCCCGCACCGGGATCTCACCCGCGAGATCGAACGCATACGCCCCGGCCCGGGCCAGCGCGGCCGGCAACTCCTCCTCGGCGACCTCCTCCACCACCAGCTCCGGCGTGGCCGTCTCCAGGATGACCTGGCAGGCGCCGTCCTCGGTGTCGGTGAAGACGGTGCGCAGGCTCTCGTGCCGGGCCACCACGTCGCCCAGGGCCGCCCGCAGCGCCGCGGTGTCCAGGGCGCCGGTCAGACGCAGCGGCAGGGGAATGTTGTAGGTCGGGCTCGGGCCCTCCAGCTTGTGCAGGAACCACAGCCGCTGCTGGGCGTAGGAGACCGGCAGCCGCTCCGGGCGCTCCCGCGCGGTCAGCGCCGGGCGGGCCAGGCCCGCCCGGCCGTCCAGGACCCGCACCAGCCCGGCCGGCGTGGCATGCTCGAACACCTCCCGCACCGCGATCTCCACCCCGAGCACGGAACGGATCCGCGACACCAGCCGCGTGGCCAGCAGCGAGTGCCCGCCCAGCGCGAAGAACCCGTCGTCGATCCCCACCGAGGCCACGCCCAGGACCTCGGCGAACAGCCCGCACACCAGCTCCTCGCGCGGGCCCCGCGGCGCCCGCGACGCCCCGCGCCCGCCGTCCCAGTCCGGCGCCGGCAGCGCCCGCCGGTCCACCTTCCCGTTCGGCGTCAGCGGCAGCTCCCGAAGCACCACCACCGCCGCCGGCACCATGTACTCCGGCAGCCACTCCCGCGCGTGTGCGAGGATCTCGCGCTCGGTGCAGTCGCCGCCGCTCACCACGTAGGCGACCAGGCGCTGGTCGCCGGGCCGGTCCTCGCGCACCACGGCCACCGCCTGCGCCACCCCGGCACACCGGGCCAGCACCGCCTCCACCTCGCCCAGCTCGATCCGGAAACCCCGCAGCTTGACCTGGTCATCGACCCGGCCGACGTACACCAGGTCCCCGTCCCGGGTCCAGCGGGCCAGGTCCCCGGTGCGGTACATCCGCGTCCCCGCCCCCCCGAACGGATCGGCCACGAACCGCTGCGCGCTCAGCCCGGGCCGGCCCAGATACCCGCGCGCCACCCCCGCACCGGCGATGTACAGCTCCCCCGCCACCCCCGGCGGCACCGGACGCAACCCCGCATCCAGCACATACACCCGCGCATGCGGGAACGGACGCCCGATCGGCACCGCACCCGACCCGACGGCCTCCCCCGCCTCCACCACGAAGTCACAGCAGTTCACGGTCCCCTCCGTGGGACCGTACGCATTGACCACCCGCACCCCGGGATGCTCGGCCCGCCACCGCTCCAGCACCGGCCCCCGCAACGCCTCCCCACCCGTCACCAGCGTGCCCGACGGCCACACCCCCCCGGCCGGACCCGACCCCAACGACAGATGACTCGGCGTCACCTTCGCGATCGACACACCCCCCGCAGCCACCACCGCGGCAGGCACCCGCACCTCCGACGCCCACTCCGCCAGCCACACACACCCCCCACACACCAGCGGCGCGAACAACCCCGTCACCGTCAGGTCGAACGCCACCGACGTCCCGACCAGCGACACCCCCGCCATGTCCGCATACGCCCCCGCCGCATAACCCACATACGCAGCCACACTCGACCGCGACACCACCACCCCCTTCGGCCGCCCCGTCGACCCCGACGTATAGATCACATACGCCGCCCCCGCCCCCGGCACCCCCACCACAAGATCAGCGGAGTCCCGCCGGGCACACTCCTCCACCGTGCCCGCGTCATCCACCACCAGCACCGACAGACCCGCCGGCAGCGCCCCCGCCAGCGCACGCGTGGTCACCGTGACCGCCGGCGCCGCGTCGGCCAGCACATAGCCGATCCGCTCCGCCGGATACTCCGGATCCACCGGCACATACGCGCCGCCGGCCTTCCACACCGCCAGCAGCGCCACCACCAGCTCCACCGACCGCGGCAGCACCACCCCCACGAAGCAGTCCGGGCCCACGCCGCGTTCCACCAGCACCCGGGCCAGCCGGTTCGCCCGCGCGTTCAGCTCCGCATACGTGACCTCCGCGTCCCCGCACACCACCGCCACCGCGTCCGGCGTCTCCCCCGCCTGCCGCACGAAACGATCGACCAGGAACCCGTCCACCACCGGCACCGCCCCGGTGTCGTTCCACCCCTGCGTGATCCGCTTCCGTTCGTCCGCGCCCAGCAGGTCGACCCGGCCGACCGGGCCGTCCGGTGCGCGGGTGATCGCGGTGAGGATCCGCTGCAGGGCGTCCGTGTACCGGTGAGCGTCCTCGGGGTCGATCACGTGCGGCTGGTACTTGACGCACAGCGTCAGCTCCGCGCCCGGGATCGCGAGCAGGTAGACCGGGTAGTGCGTCGCGCTCTGCGCCTCCACACCGGCGACTCGTACGTCGTCGAAGAGGCTTTCGAGGCTCTCGGCGTCGAACGGGTAGTTCTCGAACACGGTGACCGTGTCGAAGAGTTCACCGTGTCCCGCCCAGCGCTGGACGTCCGCCAGGCCCGCGTAGTGGTGGTCGGCGAGCTGGGCCTGTTCCCGCTGGAGCCGGGTGACGAGGTCCTTGAGCGATTCGGCGGGGTCGACGCTCACGCGTACCGGCAGGGTGTTGATGAACAGCCCGACCATCGACTCCACGCCCGCCAGCTCGGCGGGACGCCCGGACACCGTCGCGCCGAACACCACGTCGGTGCGACCGGTCGTCCACGACAGCATGAGCCCCCACGCGGCCTGCACCACCGTGTTCAGGGTGACGCCCCACTCCCGCGCGCACCGGCCGAGCTCCCGGGTGGTGTCCGCGTCCAGCGTGACGGTGACCGACTCGGGGACGACGGCGGTGTGGCTTCCTCCCGCCGGCCCGACCAGTGTCGGGCTCTCCACCCCGGCGAGGGCGTCCCGCCAGACGCGCCGGGACTCGTCCCGGTCACGGTCGGCGAGCCACCCCAGGTAGTCCTTGAAGGGACGCACCTGCGGAAGGCCCCGGTCGTCGCCGCCCTCCCTGTACAGCCACAGCAGCTCACGGAGGAGCACGGAGGACGACCAGCCGTCCCACAGGATGTGGTGGTGGGTCATCAGGAAACGTGAGCGGCCGCCGCCGAGGCGGATCAGCGTGAACCGCACCAGGGGCGGGCGCCGCAGGTCGAAGCGCGCCCACCGGTCCGCCTCGACGAGCTCCGCGGCGGCCGCCTCGACGTCGTCGGCGCCGGAGACGTCCTCGTCGCGCCACGGCACCGTCACCGACCGCGCCACCACCTGGACCGGCTGCGCCAGGCCTTCGTGGCGGAAGCCGACCCGGAGGTTGGCGTGTCTGCGCAGCAGCGCCTCCGCCGCCGCGTGCAGCCGGTCCCGGTCCACCTCGCCGTCGAGGTCGAACGCGAGCTGACGGACGTAGAGATCGGTCGGGCCCTCGTCGCGGATGCTGTGGAACAGCATGCCCTCCTGAAGCGGCGACAGGGGGAGGATGTCCGCGATGTTGCGCCTCTGCGTGCTCATTCGAAAATCTCCCAGTCAGCTTCAAGAAGGTCGATCTCGCTCTGACTCAGGGTGGAAAGCGAGAAGTCGGTCGGGGTGATCCCTCCGGCGTCGGGATCCTTGGTGTGTTCGGCGATGCCGGTGAGCGCGGAGACCCACAGCCCGGCCAGGGCGCGCACGTCGTCCTCCGACAGCAACCGCGGTGCCCAGCTCCAGTTGGCCCGGAGCCGGAGGAGCCCGTCCTGTTCCTCGGCGACCGCGTTGAGTTCGACCACGTGGCTGAGCGGGACGGCCGGTCCGGTGCCGTGCCCGGTTCCGGGCAGCAGGCCCCAGTCGTGTTCCTCGCCCGCCGCGGTGCGCATGCGCCCGAGGTAGTTGAAGCCGACCTGGGGTGCGGGGTACCGGCCGAGTACGCCGGCGGTCGCGGGGTTGAGGTGGCGCAGCAGGCCGTAGCCGACGCCGCGGTCGGGGACCGCGCGCAGCTGTTCCTTGATCCGTTTGATCGCCTCGCCGACGTCCGGTCCGCCCGTCTCCGACCACCGGACCCGTCCCGGGTCGAGCCACACCGGGTACACCGTGGTGAACCAGCCCATCGTCCGCGACAGGTCGGCTCCGGGCATCAGTTCCTCGTGCCGGCCGTGGCTTTCGAGTTCCACGAGGCATCCCGGTTGCGGGGATCCGTCGGGGGTCTGGCGCCAGCGTGCCAGCGCCAGCGTGAACGCCGTCAGCAGGACGTCCTCGACGCCCGCGTTGTAGAGGTCCGCGGTGCGCGTCAGCACGATCTCCGACACGTCCGGTGGCACGGTCTCCGAGAACAGCCCCATCGAGCTGTACTGGTCGCGTTCGGGGTCCAGTTCACCGTCGGCCACGGGGGTTCGCCGGGACAGGACGGAGGTCCACCGGTCCAGTTCCGACTCGCGCCGTTCGCTCACCGCCTGCCGCGCCATCTCCAGCGACCAGGCCCGCAGGGAGGTGCCGACGGGGGCCGGTGCCTCGGCCGCGCCGCCCGAGCGGGCGCTCTCCACGGCTTCCGCCAGGTCCGGCAGGAGCACTCTCCAGGAGACGCCGTCCACGACCATGTGGTGGGCGACGACGACCAGCGTCCCGGGTTCCCGCGCTCCGGCGTCCAGCCAGACCAGCCGCAGCATGATTCCGGCGGCCGGGTCCAGCGCGTGTCCCGCCGCCGCGGCCCGTGCGTCCGTCTCCTCGCGTATCCCGGCTCCGTCCCGGCCGCGCACGTCCACGCGGGTCAGGACCGTCTCGGCGGTCTGTGTTCCCGGGGCGGACACGTCCATGACCGGTCCGTGTTCCTCGTCGTGGCGCACACGGGAACGGAGCACGTCGTGGCGGTCGAGCACCGCCTGCACGCCGGTGAGCAGGTCCGGCCAGGTCAGTCCCGCGGGCACCCGCAGCACCTGGGTGTGGTGGTAGGCGGCCCAGTCGCCACCGCGTTCCAGCAGGGAGCGCGAGATCGGCAGCGCCGGGAAGACCCCCATTCCCCGGGCGGCCTCGGCACCGTCCTCTTCCTCGTGGTCCCCGTCGGTCCAGTCGGCGACGCGCGCCAGCTCCGCGACCGTGGGGTTCTCGAACAGGGTGCGCACCGAGAAGCGGGAGCCCGACCGGCGTGCGCGGCCCACGAGCTGGATGGACATGATGCTGTCCCCGCCCAGCGCGAAGAACGAGTCGTCGATGCCGATGTCCTCGACTCCCAGGGTCTCCGCGAACAGCCGGCACAGCAGTGCCTCCCGCGGTCCCCGGGCGGGGCGGGACCCGCCCGTGTGCTCGTGGTCCGGTGCGGGCAGCCGGGCCCGGTCGATCTTGCCGTTGGTGGTGAGGGGGAGTTCGGTGAGCGGGACGACGGCCGCGGGGACCATGTGCTCGGGGAGCCGGGTGCGCACGTAGGCGCGGAGATCCGGTGCGGGGGCCCCGGTGTCCTGGGCGGGGACGACGTAGGCGACCAATGTCTGGACGCCCGGCCGGTCCTCCCGGGCCACCACCACGGCACGGCGCACATCGGGGTGCTCGGCCAGTACGGCTTCGATCTCGCCGGGTTCGATGCGGAAACCCCGCACCTTCACCTGGTCGTCGACCCGCCCCAGGAACTCCAACTGCCCGCCCCAGGACCACCGCACCACATCACCCGTGCGATACATCCGCGCCCCCGGACCCCCGAACGGATCCGCCACGAACCGCCCCGCCGTCAGCCCGGCCCGCCCCCAGTACCCACGCGCCACCCCCGCACCGGCCACATACAACTCACCCCCCACCCCCGGCGCCACCGGACGCAGACACCCGTCCAGCACATACAGCCGCGCATTCGCCACCGGCCGCCCGATCGGCACCGCACCCCCCGGCACCACCTCCCCCGGCCCCACCACGAACACCGAACAACCCACCGTCGCCTCGGTCGGCCCGTACTCGTTCACCACCGACACCCCGGGACGCAGCCGCCGCAGAACCGCCACCGCACCCCCCGGCAGCTGCTCCCCACCGACCACCACCTGCTCCGTGGCCGACAACCCCACCGGCAACTCCGCCAGCAACCCCACATGCGCCGGCGTCACCTTCGAGAACGACGCCTCGAACCCCTCCGGCAACCACCCCGCCTCGTCCAGCCCCGTGAACCACACACACCCACCCAACGTCAACGGCACGAACACACCCGTCACCGTCAGATCGAAAGCGATCGACGTATGCACCACCGACCGACCCGCCAGCCCCGGATACGCCCGCCCCGCGAACCACACGTACGACGCCAGATTCCCCTGATCCACCACCACCCCCTTCGGCCGCCCCGTCGACCCCGACGTGTAGATCACATACGCCGCACGGCTCGCCGGGCAGGCGTCCTCCACGGCCGTCGGAGCGTCCGGACCGTCCGTGTCCAGGGACGCGAGGTCCGCCGCCACCGCGGGGTCGTCGAGCACCAGGCGGGCAGTGTCTTCCGGGGTCCGGTCGAGCAGGTCGCTCGTGGTGACCGTGACGGCCGGGCGGGAATCGGTAACGAGGTAGTCGACGCGCTCGGCGGGGTACTCCGGGTCGATCGGCACGTACGCCGCGCCGGTCTTCCACACCGCCAGCAGCGTGGCCACCAGGTCGACGCCGCGGGGCAGGAGCACGGCCACACGGCCCTCCGGGCCGACGCCGTGGCCGCGCAGGATGCGGGCGAGGCGGCCGGCGCGTGCGTCGAGCTGGGCGTAGGTGAGTTGTTCGGACGGGTCCACGACCGCGACCGCGTCCGGTGTCAGCGCGACCTGCTCCCGGAACCAGTCACGTACCTCACCGGGCCGGATCTCCGCCGCGGTGTCGTTCCACTCCTCGAGGACCTTGTGCCGTTCCCCGGCGTCGAGCAGGTCCAGGCTTCCGGCGGGCCGGCTGGAGGCGTCCGCGATGCGCGTGAGCGTGGTGACGAGCCGCCTCATCGTCGCGTTCGCCTCGTCGACGCCGACCACGTCCGGCTGGTGGTCGAGCCGCAGCGCCAGTTCCTCCCCCGGCGCGACGGCCAGGCCCAGCGAGTAGTGCGTCGCGTCATGTCCCCCGACGTCGGTGATGCGGAATCCGCTGCCCTCGGGCGGGGACAGCGTCTCGGCGTCGACCGGGTAGTTCTCGAAGACGGTGGCGGTGTCGAAGAGTTCGCCGTGTCCGGCCCAGCGCTGGATGTCGGCGAGGCCGACGTGCTGGTGCTCGACGAGCCGGGACTGCTCCCGCTGGATGCGCTCCACCAGGTCGCGCAGCGGTTCGGCCGGATCCACCGTCACCCGTACCGGGACGGTGTTGACGAACAGTCCCACCATCGACTCCACACCCGGCAGGTCCGCCGAGCGGCCTGACACCGTGGTGCCGAAGACCACGTCGCGGCGGCCGGTCGTCCACGACAGCACCAGTCCCCACGCCGCCTGCACCAGGGTGTTCAGGGTGACGCCCCACTCCCGCGCGCACCGGTCGAGCGCCGCCGTCGTGTCCTTGTCCAGGCCGGCGAAGACCTGCTCGGGAACCGAGGTCGTGCGGCTGCGGTCGGGTGCCAGCAGGGTGGGCTCGGCCAGACCGTCCAGGGCACCTCGCCAGGCCCGTTCGGACTCGGTCCGGTCGCGGGCGGACAGCCAGCGCAGGTAGTCGCGGTACGGGCGCACCCGGGGCAGTCCCCGGTCGTCGCCGCCCTGCCGGTACAGCGCCAGCAGTTCGCGCAGCAGGACGGGGGTGGACCAGCCGTCCCAGAGGATGTGGTGGTTGGTCATCACGAACCGGAACCGGCCCTCGGCCAGGCGGATCAGCAGGAACCGCACCAGGGGCGGACGGCGCAGGTCGAAGCGCGCCCACCGGTCCGCCTCCACCAGCTTCGCGGCCGCCGCCTCGACGTCACCGGCGCCCGAGACGTCCTCGTCGCGCCACGGCACCGTCACCGACCGCGCCACGACCTGCGACCACTCGCCCGACTTCCGCTGGACGAACGCGGCCCGCAGGTTCGCGTGCCGGCGCAGCAGCACGGAGGCCGCCTCCCGCAGGCGCGCACCGTCGACGTCGCCCTCGAGGTCGAACACCAGCTGTGCGGTGTAGACGTCGGGACCGGCGTCGTCGTAGACGCTGTGGAAGATCATCCCGCGCTGGAGCGGCGCGAGGGGCAGGACGTCCTCCAGACCGGGTGTCTCGGCCTCCAGCTCCTCCAGCTCGGCCTGCGTCAGCGCCGGGTCCGCGACGTCGGTGGGGGTGAGTCCGCCGGCGCCGGGGTCGGTGGTGTGCCGGGCGATGCCGGTCAGCGCCTCGGCCCACAGGCCGGCCAGCTCCCGCACCGCCTCGCCGTCCAGCAGCCGGGACGCCCACGACCAGGTGGCCCGCAGCACCAGACCACCGGCCCGGTCCTGCTGCGCCACCGCGTTGACCTCCAGCACATGCCCCAGCGGCGTCCGCCCGCACTGCCCGGCCACCCCCGCGGCCAGCACCCCCCAGTCGGCGCCACCGCCACCGCTGGCGGTGGTGGTGGTGGGCTCCTCGCCCGTGGCGGTCGTGAACCGGCCCAGATAGTTGAACCCGATCTGGGGCGGGAGCTGCCCGCGCAGCGCCGCGGCGGTCTCCGGGTTGAGATAGCGCAGCATGCCGAACCCGCTCCCGCGCCCCGGGGTGGCCCGCAGCTGCTCCTTCACCCGCTTGATCGCCGCCCCGACCACCGGACCGCCGGCGGTCACCTCCCGCCACGCCGCGGGACCGGCGTCCACCCGGACCGGATACATCGAGGTGAACCAGCCCACCGTGCGCGACAGATCCGCCCCCGCCAGCAGCTCCTCGTCCCGGCCGTGGCTCTCCAGGTCCAGCACCCAGCCGCCCCCGCCGCCCCGGGCGTCCCGGGCGGCCCCGTCCCCGCGGGCCGTCCACCGCGACAGGGCCAGCGCCAGAGCGGTCAGCAGCACGTCGTCGACGCCCGCGTTGAACAGCCCCGCGGCCCGGGTCAGCACCACCCGCGACACCTCCGCGGGCAGCGCCACCGCATACGACCCCGCGGTCCCGTGCGTGTCCCGGGTGGGGTCGAGGTCGCCGTCGGCCACCGCGGTCCGCTCCGCCAGCACCGACCGCCACCACGGCAGCTCCGCCACCCGCTCGGGCGTCCGCGCCTGCCGCGCCACCTCCGCCGACCAGCGCCGCACCGACGTCCCCACCGGCGCCAGCACCACCCCGGCATCGGCACCGGCCTCGGCGTCGGCACCGTCGGCGGCGGTCTCGGCACCGGCGGCGGCGGTCACCGCCTCGGCCAGGTCCGGCAGCAGCACCCGCCACGACACCCCGTCCACCACCAGGTGATGCGCCACGATCACCAGCGCCCCCCACTCCGCCGGCCCCCGGTCCAGCCACACCAGCCGCACCACCGCCCCGGCCACCGGATCCAGCGCCTCCCGCGCCCGCACCGCCTCCCACTCCACCAGCGCCCGCCAGGCCCCCTCCCCCGCACACCCCGCCGCATCCACCCGCACCAGGCACCCCCCGGCCCGCACCTCGCCGGCCGGCAGCACCTCCACCCCCACCGGCACAGCCGCCGCGTCCACCACCCGCAACCGCAGACCGTCATGGTGCTCCAGCACCGCCCGCCACCCGGCACGCAGCGCCGCCTCGCTCAGCCCGGCCGGCGTCCGCACCACCTGCGACTGGTTGAACCCCCGCCACTCACCGCCCCGCTCCGCCAGCCACGACACGATCGGCAGCCCCGCGAACACCCCCACCGGCTCATCCACCCCACCGGCCCCACGGCCACGCTCCTCACCCGACCAGTCCGCCACCCCCACCAGCCCGGCCACGCTCTGCTGCTCGAACACGTCCCGCACCGACAGCACCACCCCCGCCCGACGCGCCCGCGACACCAACTGGATCGACAGAATGCTGTCCCCACCCAGCTCGAAGAACCCGTCGTCGATGCCCACCGACGCCACACCCAGCACCTCGGCGAACAGCCCGCACAACAACTCCTCCCGCGCATCCCGCGGCCCCCGGAACACCTCACCGCCCCGCTCCCACTCCGGAACCGGCAACGCCCGGCGATCCACCTTCCCGTTCACCGTCAACGGCAGCGCCTCCAGCACCACCACCGCCGCCGGCACCATGTACTCCGGCAACCACTCCCGCGTGTGCGCGAGGATCTCGCGTTCGGTGCAGTCGCCGTCGCTCACCACGTAGGCGACCAGGCGCTGGTCGCCAGGCCGGTCCTCCCGGACCACGGCCACCGCCTGCGCCACCGCGGCGTGCCGGGTCAGGACGGCCTCGACCTCGCCGAGTTCGATGCGGAAGCCGCGGAGCTTGACCTGGTCGTCGGCACGGCCCACGAAGACCAGTTCGCCGTCGCGGGTCCAGCGCACCAGGTCTCCGGTGCCGTACATGCGGGAGCCCGGGGCGTCGAAGGGGTTCGCGACGAAGCGGGTGGCGGTCAGCGCCGCCCGCCCCAGGTACCCCCGCGCGAGCCCGGGGCCGGACACGTACAGCTGTCCCGCGACGCCGGGCGGTACCGGACGCAGGAACTCGTCCAGGACGTAGACCCGCGCGCCGGTGACGGGACGGCCGAGCGGCGGGTGCAGCCGGCCCGACAGGGGCTCGCTCATCGTCGCGCAGACGGTGGTCTCGGTCGGCCCGTAGGCGTTGATCATGCGGCGGCCCGGGGAGAACCTCGCCACCTGGTCCGGCCTGGTCGCCTCACCGGCGACCACCAGGACCATGCCGGCGGGCAGGGCGTCGTCGGCGAGCACCGGAAGGGCGGACGGCGGGAGGGTGGCGTGGGTGATGCCGTGTTCCGCGACGAGTTCCGCCAGCGGTTCCCCGGGCATGAGCCGGTCCGGTGAGGCGAGGACGAGCCGGCCTCCCGTCAGCAGGGCCATGCAGATCTCCCAGGCCGCCGCGTCGAAGCTCAGCGAGGCGAACTGGAGGACGCTGCTGCCCGGGCCCGCTCCGAGACGGGTGGCGTGCGTGTGGGCCAGGCCCGCCAGGCCGCGGTGGGTGACCGTGACGCCCTTGGGCAGGCCGGTGGAGCCGGAGGTGTAGATCACGTAGGCCGGGTGGTCCGACCGCAGCGGTCCGACCCGGTCGTCGTCGGTCGGCGCGTGGGACGGCCCGTCGTCACCGGGGCCGGCGGGCAGGTCCTCGAAGAGCACCCGGGGTACTTCGCCGGGCGGCAGGTCCGCCGCGGTGGCACCGGTGGTGACGAGGAGCGCGGGGGCGGCGTCGCCCAGCATGTACGCGATGCGTTCGGCGGGGTAGGCGGGGTCGACCGGGAGGTAGGCGGCGCCCGCCTTGTGCACGGCCAGCAGCGCCGTGACCATGTCGGCCGAGCGGGGCATCGCGATCGCCACCAGGTCCTCGGCTCCGATGCCGCGGCCGATCAGGTGGTGCGCGAGGCGGTTGGCGGCCGCGTCGAGTTCGGCGTAGCTGAGGCTGCGGTGGTCGTCGGTCACCGCGGTCGCGTCCGGTGCGCGCCGGACCTGTTCGGCGAAGAGGTCCGGGAAGGTGCGGGGGGCGGGGGCGTCCCCGGTGTCGTTCCGGGTGACGGTGAGGTCCCGCAGTTCCGTCGCGCCGAGGACGTCGATGTCGCCCAGGCGTGTTTGCGGGCGGGCGACGACCTGCTCCAGCACCCGGCACAGCGCCCGGGCGATCATGTCGGCGGTGGGCTCGTCGAACAGGTCGGTGGCGTACTGCAGCACGCCGTCCATGCCGGCGCAGTCGCGCCGGGCGTCACGGTGTTCCTCCAGACTGAGCAGCAGGTCGAACTTGGCCCGCCCGGTGTCGACCTCGTGCACGTCGAGCGTGAGGCCGGCCAGGGTGGTGCCGAAGCTCTCCTTGGGCCGCACGGTGACGGCGACCTGGAACAGCGGGTTGTACGCCAGTGACCGGGCGGGGCTGACGAGTTCGACGATCCGCTCGAAGGGCACGTCCTGGTTGCCGTAGGCGTCCAGGTCGGTGGCGCGGACACGGTCCAGCAGCTCGCGGAAGGCGGGGTTGCCGGAGGTGTCGGTGCGCAGGACGAGCGTGTTGGCGAAGAAGCCCACCAGGTCGTGGGTGGCTTCCTCGTCGCGGCCGGACACGGGGGTGCCCAGGGGGATGTCGGTGCCGGCGCCCAGCCGGGTCAGCAGTGCGGCGAACGCCGCCTGCACCACCATGAACACCGTGGTGCCGGTCGTGCGGGCCAGCTCGGCCAGCCCCTCGTGCACGGCGGCGTCGACGGGGAACGCCACGGCCGCGCCCCGGTGGGAGGCCACCGCGGGGCGGGGACGGTCGGTGGGCAGGTCCAGCTCCTGCGGGAGTTCCGCGAGCTGGTCGCGCCAGTACGCGAGCTGCCTCGACTGCAGGCCGGCCGGGTCGTCCTCCGCGCCCAGGAGCTGCCGCTGCCACAGGGTGTAGTCGGCGTACTGCACCGGCAGCGGTTCCCACCGCGGTGCGAGGCCCTCCGTCCGTGCGGAGTAGGCGTGGGCGAGGTCCCGGACCAGGGGTGCCAGGGACCAGCCGTCCGCGGCGATGTGGTGCACGACCAGGGTCAGGGCCCACGCCGTGCCGGGCTCGGTCTCGAACAGCCATGCCTTGAAGGGCAGGTCGGTGCTCAGGTCGAACACGTGCCGGGCGGCCTCGTCGATCCGCTCGGCGGCCCGGGCGGGGCCGGTGCGTTCCACCACCAGTTCCGGGACCGCGTCCCGCACCACCTGGCGGGCGCCCTGCTCGGTGTCGGTGAAGACGGTGCGCAGGCTCTCGTGCCGGGCGACCACGTCGGCCAGGGCCGCCCGCAGCGCCGCGACGTCCAGGGCGCCGGTCAGGCGCAGGACCAGGGGGATGTTGTAGGTGGGGCTCGGTCCCTCGACGTGGTGGGTGAACCACAGGCGCTGCTGGGCGTAGGACGCCGGCACGGACTCCGGGCGCGGCACCGCCGCGGTCAGCGGCGGCCGCTTCGCCGCCCGCACGCCGATCGCGTCGGACAGCTCGGCGACGGTCGGGTGGTCGAAGACGTCCCGGATCGCCACCTCCTCGCCCAGTGCCGCACGCAGCCGCGACACCAGCCGGGTCGCCAGCAGCGAGTGGCCGCCGAGGTCGAAGAACCCGTCGTCGATGCCGACCTCGTCGACGCCGAGGACGTCGGCGAACAGCCCGCACAGGATCTCCTCGCGGGGGTTGCGGGCGGGCCGTGACGAGGGCCGGGAGGCCGGGTCGGGGGCCGGCAGCGCCTTCTGGTCGATCTTCCCGTTGGGGGTCAGGGGGAAGTGGTCGACGGTGAGGACGGCGGAGGGGACCATGTACTCCGGCAGCCGCCGCCTCATGTGGGTGAGGAGGTCGGCCTCGGAGGTGGGCGCGGCCGGGATGACGTAGGCCACCAGGTGCCGCCGGTCCGGTCCGTCCTCGCGGACGAACACGGCCGCCTGCGCGACGTGCGGGTGCCGGCCGAGGACGGTTTCGACGGCGCCCAGTTCGATGCGGAAGCCGCGCAGCTTGACCTGCGTGTCGGCACGGCCGAGGAACTCGACGTCCCCCCCGCCGTTCCAGCGCACGATGTCCCCGGTGCGGTACATCCGCGTGCCGGGCGCGCCGAACGGGTCGGCCACGAACCGGTCCGCGGTGAGGTCCGGGCGGTTCCAGTAGCCCCGTGCCTGTCCGGCCCCGGCGATGTACAGCTCGCCCGCGACGCCGGAGGGCACCGGCCGCAGCAGCTGGTCCAGGACGTAGACGCGGGTGTTGGCCAGCGGGCGGCCGATCGGGAGGATCGTGCGTGCCGCGTCGGCGTCCGTGGCCGGGTGGCGCAGGGCGAACGTCGTGGTCTCGGTGGGCCCGTAGACGTTGAACACCGTGAGTCCCGGGCACGCCGAGCGCACCCGTGCGACCGCGTCCGGCGGTACCGCCTCGCCGCCGGTCCACACCTGCCGCAGGGTCGCGAGGCTCTGCGGGTCCTCCTCGGCCACGACCCGGAACAGCGCCGTGGTGAAGAAGGCGGCGGTGACCTCGCCCTCGGCCAGGGCCCGGCGCAGGGCGGGCACGTCGAGGTCCCCGGGGGGAGCCATGACGATGGTGCCGCCCCGCAGCAGGGGGACCCACGTCTCGTACGTCGAGGCGTCGAACGCCAGCGGCGAGTGGGCCAGGACGCGGCGGTGGGCCTCGTCCTCGGCCCAGCGCGGATCGGAGACGAACTCGACGATCGCGCGCTGCGGGATGGCGACGCCCTTGGGGGTGCCGGTGGAGCCGGAGGTGAAGACGATGTAGGCCAGGGTGTCGGGGCGGGCCGCGGGCAGCGCGGTGTTCCCGGTGGCGTCCGTGTCCCCGGTGCCGGCGGACCGGCCGGGTTCGATCACGGGCAGGCCCCAGGCCGCGGCCTCGTCGGTGTGGTCGGTGAGCACCAGTTCGGCGCCGACGGAGGTGAGGACGTCCCGCACCCAGGGGGCCGGGTCGGTGACGCGCACCGGCACGTACGTCGCGCCGGCCTTCATGACGGCCAGCAGGGCCACCGGGACGTCGGCGGACCGCCGCATCGCCACGGCCACCCGCGACTCCACCCCGACGCCGCGGCTCACCAGCACGCGTGCGAGCCGCTCGGCCCGGGCGTCCAGCTCCGCGTACGTCAGCGTCACGGCGCCCGAGCGGACGGCGATCGCCTGCGGGGCGGCCGCCGCCTGCCGGTCGAACAGTTCGGTGACCGTCGCCGCGGGGACCGGAGCGGCCGTGTCGTTCCTCTCGACCAGCAGCCGCTCGCGCCCGGACCGGCCGAGCACGTCCAGCGTCTCCACCGGGTGCCCGGGGGAGGCGGCCACCTGCTCCAGCACCCGTACCAGGCCGGACGCGAGCGCCTCGGCGGTCCCGGCGTCGAACAGGGCGGTGCTGTACCGCAGCGTGCCGTGCCACGCCGACGCCTCCTGGAGGCCGTCGGCGAGCGAGAACTCCAGGTCGAACCTGGCCGCTGCGGTGTCGACCTCCGACACGCTCGCCTCGAGGTCCGGGAACCGCGTCAGTGCCTGCGCCGTCACGCCCTGGTCGGCGTTGGCGAACGACAGCATCGTCTGGACCAGCGGGTGCCGTCCGGCAGCGCGGGGCGGGTTCAGCACCTCCACCAGGTGCTCGAAGGGCACGTCCTGGTGCGCGTACGCCGCCAGGTCCGCCTCGCGTACGCGGTCGAGCAGTTCCGTGAACGCCGGCTCGCCCGAGACGTCGACCCGCAGGACGAGCGTGTTCACGAAGAAGCCGACCAGATCGGCGAGGGCTTCGTCGGTACGGCCCGCGACGGGGGTGCCCACCGCGATGTCGGAACCCGCGCCGAACCGCGACAGCAGGGCGGTCAGTGCGGCGTGCACCACCATGAACAGGGTGCAGCCCCGCTCACGCGCCAGTTCCCGCAGTCCCGAGTACACCTCCGCCGGCACCTGGAACGGCACCTGGCCGGCCGTGTGGGACGCGTCCACCGGGCGGGGGCGGTCCGTCGGCAGCGGCAGTTCCTCGGGCAGTCCGGCGAGGTGCTCGCGCCAGTGGGCGAGCTGGCCGGCGAGGACGCTGTCCGGGTCGCCCTGCGACCCCAGCAGGCGGCGCTGCCACACCGCGTAGTCCGCGTACCGGGCCGGCAGTTCCGGCCAGGCGGGGGCGCGGCCCTCCAGCCGGGCGCCGTACGCGGTGGCCAGGTCCCGCAGGATCGGGCCGACGGACCACCCGTCTCCCGCGACGTGGTGCACCACCATCGCCAGCACCCACTCGGTGCCGGGGTCGCCGGAATCGTCGATCCGGTAGAGCCGGGAGCGGAAGGGGAGTTCGCCGGACAGGTCGAACGCCCCGCGGGCCAGCCGCCCGAGTTCGGCGTCCAGGTCCCGCCGGGCCAGCGGCCGCACCGGAAGGTCCGGCTCCGTCGCCGGGTGCACGACCTGGCACGGCACGCCGTCGTGCTCGGTGAGGGTGGTGCGCAGCGCCTCGTGCCGGGCGGTCACGTCGCCGAGCGCGGCACGCAGCGCGGCCGGCTCCAGCGGTCCGGAGAAACGCACCGCCAGCGAGTAGTTGTAGAGCGCGCTCGGCCCTTCCAGCCGGCTCAGGAAGTACATCCGCTGCTGCGCGAACGACGCCGGCACCCACTCGGGTCTGCTCTCCGTCCGGAGGGCCGGCCGCGTCTCGCGTGCGGTGTCCAGCAGCGTCGCCAGGCGTCCGGCCGTGGGGTGGTCGAACAGGTCCCGGAGGGAGAGTTCGGCGCCCAGGGCGGAACGGACGCGGGCGACCAGGCGGGTGGCCAGCAGGGAGTGCCCGCCCAGCGCGAAGAAGTCGTCGTCGGCGCCGACCGCGGGGACCGCCAGCACGTCGGCGAACAGGTGGCACAGGATCTCGGTCCGGGGGTCCTGGCCGCTCCCGGGTGGCGCCGGCACGTCCGTGCCGGCGTCCGGCACGGGGAGCGCCGCGCGGTCGACCTTGCCGTTGACCGTCAGCGGCAGCGCCGCCATCGGGACGAACTCGGAGGGGACCATGTGGGCGGGCAGCCGGTCCTGCAGGAACGCGCGCAGCTCCGCGGCCGCGGAACCGCCGCCGTGCCCCGGCTCGTCGCCGGTTCCGGCGCACACCACGTAGGCGACCAGCCGTTGGTCCCCGGGGCGGTCCTCGCGGACGAGGACGGCCGTC
This sequence comes from Streptomyces viridosporus T7A, assembly GCF_008704515.1. NCBI lineage: Bacteria > Bacillati > Actinomycetota > Actinomycetes > Kitasatosporales > Streptomycetaceae > Streptomyces > Streptomyces viridosporus. Next base: position 7,232,995 of record NZ_CP023700.1, on the reverse strand, counting down.
TGCGACACCGCCGGATGCCGTACGAGGGTGGCTTCGATCTCGCCGGGTTCGATGCGGAAACCCCGCACCTTCACCTGGTCGTCGACCCGCCCCAGGAACTCCAACTGCCCGCCCCAGGACCACCGCACCACATCACCCGTGCGATACATCCGCGCCCCCGGACCCCCGAACGGATCCGCCACGAACCGCCCCGCCGTCAGCCCGGCCCGCCCCCAGTACCCCCGCGCCACCCCCGCACCGGCCACATACAACTCACCCCCCACCCCCGGCGCCACCGGACGCAGACACCCGTCCAGCACATACAGCCGCGCATTCGCCACCGGCCGCCCGATCGGCACCGCACCCCCCGGCACCACCTCCCCCGGCCCCACCACGAACACCGAACAACCCACCGTCGCCTCGGTCGGCCCGTACTCGTTCACCACCGACACCCCGGGACGCAGCCGCCGCAGAACCGCCACCGCACCCCCCGGCAGCTGCTCCCCACCGACCACCACCTGCTCCGTGGCCGACAACCCCACCGGCAACTCCGCCAGCAACCCCACATGCGCCGGCGTCACCTTCGAGAACGACGCCTCGAACCCCTCCGGCAACCACCCCGCCTCGTCCAGCCCCGTGAACCACACACACCCACCCAACGTCAACGGCACGAACACACCCGTCACCGTCAGATCGAAAGCGATCGACGTATGCACCACCGACCGACCCGCCAGCCCCGGATACGCCCGCCCCGCGAACCACACGTACGACGCCAGATTCCCCTGATCCACCACCACCCCCTTCGGCCGCCCCGTCGACCCCGACGTGTAGATCACATACGCCGCACGGTCCGGCGTCAGCGGGCGCGGCCGCTCATCGGGGGTGATGTCGCCGTCCGCGCGGGACTCCCACTCGGCCGCGAGGGCGGGTGAGTCCAGTTCGAGGGAGGGCGCACCGTCCGGTATCAGGTGCGCCAGGCCGGAGCAGGTGAGGGTCACGACCGGCCGGGCGTCGTCGAGGATGTGCGCGACGCGCTCGGTGGGGTACTCCGGGTCGATCGGCACGTACGCCGCGCCGGTCTTCCACACCGCCAGCAGGGCCACCAGCAGTTCCGTGGAGCGCGGCAGCACGACGGCGACGAGGTCCTCGGCTCCGGCGCCCCGCTCGATCAGCACGCGTGCGAGCCGGTTCGCCCGGGCGTTCAGCTCGTCGTAGCGCAGTGCGGTGGACGCGTCGGTCACCGCCACGGCGTCGCCGTCCGCGGCCGCCCGGGCCTCGAACCAGTCGACGACCGTGCCGGCGGGGAGTTCCGCGGCGGTGTCGTTCCACTCCCGCAGCACCCGGTGGAGGGTGGCCTCGTCGAGCAGTTCGGCCTCGCCGACCGTGCGGCCCGGTCCGCCGAGGAGGTGGACGAGCATGCGGCGCAGCTCCCGGTGCCACTGCCGGACGTCCTCGACGGTGTGCGTCCGGGCGTTGGCGTGCACGGTGACGTGGATGTCGCCGCCCTTGTCGGGGGTCCCGTACACGTCGATCGCCACCTCGTGCACCTGGCCGTTGGCCAGTTGGTGCAGGGTCGCCGGCGCGGTGCCGAACCGCACCTGGTGGTCGAACGGCATCACGTTCACCGAGAGGTGTCCCCGCGCGCCGCCCGCGCCGAGCTCGCGGTACAGCTCCTCGCCGCGGAAGCGCTGGTGCCGGAGTGTCGCCGGCAGTGCCCGGGACACCTCCTCCGTGAGGGCGCGCAGGTCCGCGTCGCGCGCGACCTCCAGCCGCAGCGGCAGCACGTTCGACATCATGCCGGGCGTCGTCAGCGCGGCCCGGGTCGTGCGGGCGGTCACCGGCAGGTCGATCACGACCGCGTCGTCGCCCTGCCGCCGCCGGGCACAGGCCGCCACGGCACCCAGCATCACCGCGGTCCAGCGCGAACCGTGCGACCGCGCGTGGGCGCACACCGCGTCGGTCAGTTCCCGCGGCAGCCGCACCGTGTCGCGGAGCACCTGGTCCGAGGCGGCCGCCGGGCCGCTGCCGCGTCCCTCGGCGAGGGACCGGGCGGTGGTGTGCCAGTGGGCCCGGTCCTCGGCGCACCTGGCGGAGTCCTCGTACTGCCGTTCCTCGTCCAGCAGGCGGTCCAGGCCGCCGAACGGGGCCGCGTCCGGCTCGGTGGCGGTGGCCAGGGCCGTGTAGAGGTCGGCCACCCGGTTCAGGTACAGGGTCTGCCCGAAACCGTCGAGCGTGATGTGGTGGTAGCGGAAGTAGAAGATGGAGCGCCGCTCGCCGATCCGGAACAGCACGTGCCGGTAGCTCGGGTCGTGCCGCAGGTCGACCGGCTCGGCCAGGTCGGCGTCCATCCACCGCCGTGCCGCGGTGACCGGGTCGTCCGCGTCGCGCACGTCGATTGTCGTCACGCAGTCGTCGGGGGCCGGCCGCGTGGTCCGGATGATCTCGCCGTCGCCGTCCTGTTCGGCGAACAGTGAGCGCAGCGTCTCCGTCTCCTCCAGGGCACGGGTCACGGCGCGGCGGAGCACGGCGGCGTCGAGGGCCTCGCCGACGTCCAGGAAAACGCCGCAGTTGAACCGAGGGCTGAGCGGCCGCAGTTGCTGGGCCACCCAGACCTCTCGCTGCGCGGCCAGCACCCCATGACGCACCGAACGCCCTTCAGCCATCACACACTCCAAACTTTGCGGTGCCGGCGCGGGCCTCACAGGCCGGCACCCGACGCGGACATCGGCTCCACTGACCTCGACGGACCGGGTCGGGGATTCCTGCTCAGCGCGTCCGGGCCGGGACGCCTGCTGAACCGGGCGGGTCATGATCAGCTCTGGGCCGTGGTGCGGCCCGGGACGGGGGAACACCGCGGCGGACGCGGCTTCGTGCGGCCGCGTCGCGCCGGGCGGGCGGTAGCTTCCCGGAGTCCGTCCGGGCCGCGGGGGTGCGTCCCGGCGGCTTCGTCGCCGCCGTTCGTCCCGGCGGGGCGAAGCGGACGGGAATCCGGTGGCGGGGCCGTTTCCAGGTCCGCCTTCGCACCGGGACGACCGCCGCGCCGGCGGTGGCGCGGCCGGGCGGCCCGGCCGCGGCCCCCGGAGGGAGGAGCGGGGCTCGGCCGGGCTGACCGGAGACCTTCGACGGCCGCGGTGCGGTTCAGGTCGGGCTCAGGGGGTGTGCCGCATCGCGGTGGGGTGTCGGGGCGCGGACGGACGAAAAGCGGTGAACCGGTTCTGCGGGCGCGCGGTGACGCAGAAGTCCGGCGGGACTCCGTACGTTATTTCCTCTTTCCGGTTCTCCGGCTCCCCGCTTCATCGAAACAGGCCGCGCATTACCATCTCCCCCACATCGCAGGACGACCGAGAACGGGAATTCCATGACGCGCCATATGACGCTCATGGACTACTGACGGAATACTCGAATAGCTACCGGACCGGAGGCTAGTAACCGGGATGATCACGTGTCAACCCCTACCCAGGGCACCCCAGTTGATGCCCCGAGCTGGGGCTTGTCCCTGTTGGTAGACGATGCGTCAACCCCTATCTCCGGCCGCGATCCGCCACCCCGAGTGCGTGTTGACTCCCGGCACGGGGCCGGGTAATTTGCGTGACTGCACATCCACGACCTCATTTTTCGGCTTCCGAAGCCGGCCGTGGAATGCGAACCCGCACCATTGTGTTTACGGGCAGCAGTCCGCGGCGCGTCGGGGATCCGGTGCGACCGCCGGACTTTAGCGGAGGGCACTTCTGTGAGTAATCCGTTCGATGATGAAAACGGTCGTTTTCTGGTCCTGGTCAACGATGAGGGGCAGCACTCCCTGTGGCCCTCGTTCGTCGACGTCCCCAGCGGCTGGACGATCGTTCACCAGGAGGACACGCGCGAGGCGTGCCTGGAGTACGTCGAGAAGAACTGGACCGACATGCGGCCCAAGAGTCTGATCGACGCGATGAGTCAGCAGAACGCGTGAACACGGGTCCACGCCCGGCCCGCGGCGGCCCCGGCCGGCCGGCGCGGGAGCCGGGGCACCACCGGGAGCGCCCGCCGGCCGGAAGGACCCGGCCGTGAGCGAGGTGACGATCCGCACCAGGGGGCTCGGCAAGAGGTTCGGCGAGGTGACGGCGCTCGACGCCGTGGACGTCGAGGCGCGCGCCGGGACGGTCCTCGGCCTGCTCGGGCACAACGGCGCCGGCAAGACGACCCTGGTCCACATCCTCTCGACGCTGTCGCAGCCCTCCACGGGAAGCGCGACCGTGGCCGGGTTCGACGTCAGGACGCAGGGTGCGCAGATCCGCAGGCGGATCGGTGTGACCGCCCAGCACACGGCGGTGGACCACCGGCTGTCGGGCACCGCCAACCTGGTGCTGGTCGCGCGCCTGCTGGGCGCGCGGCCCCGGACGGCACGCCGCAGGGCGGCACAGCTCGTCGAGGCGTTCGGCCTCACCGCCGCGGCGAACCGGCCGGCCGGTTCCTACTCCGGCGGTATGCGCCGCCGCCTCGACCTGGCCATGAGTCTGGTGGCCGACCCGGTCGTGCTCTTCCTCGACGAGCCGACCACCGGGCTCGACCCGGTGAGCCGCGTCAACCTGTGGGAGACCGTGGAGGCTCTGGTGCGGCAGGGCACCACCGTGCTGCTCACCACCCAGGACCTGCACGAGGCCGACCGCCTGGCGGACCGGATCACCGTGCTCAGCAAGGGACGGGTGGTGGCCTCCGGCACGACGGCCGAACTCAAGTCGCAGACGGGCCGCCGCTTTGTGCACCTGTCCGTCGGACGGGACAGGCGGGAACGGGCGGCCGCGGCACTGCGCCCGCACGGGTACCACCCCACGGCGGGACAGGGGGGAACGGACCTGGTCGTCGGTGTGGACGCCTCGGCCGAACTGGCGGTCATCGTGCAGATCCTGGTCGCCGCCGAGGTGCCGATCGACGGTCTGGCCCTGTCGGAACCGACATTGGACGACGTGTACCTCGCACTGACCTCGCCCGGTTCGGCGACGGCGGCGGAACCGGGCTCCTCACCGCACGCACCGGTGGGTGCGTCATGACGCGGGTACGGACACGGCCGGGAGACGGGCGCCTCATGGACGAGCACGACGACCGGTTCGCCCCGGTCACGGTACGGCCGCGTGAACCGGCCCAGTTGTGGACGCTGACCGCCCGCCAGCTGAGGGTGATCTGCGGCGACCCGCGCATCGTGGCACTGTCGATCGTGCAGCCGCTCGTCATGCTGCTGCTCTTCACGCAGATCTTCGGCCGGATGGCCAACCCCGACCTGTTCCCCGACGGCGTCGCCTACACCGACTACCTGGTGCCGGCGCTGCTCATCACGACGGGCATCGGCACGGCCCAGGTCGCGGGTGTCGGATTCGTCCGGGACGCGGAGTCCGGCATCGAGCAGCGCCTGCGCTTCCTGCCCGTGCGCCCCCTGTACGTGCTCGTCGCGCGTTCGGTGGGCGATCTCGCCCGGGTGGCGGTCCAGTTGGCGGCGCTGCTGCTGTGCGCGTACTTCGTACTGGACTTCGACCCGGCCGGCGGCCTCGGGGGGATGGCGGCGGCGTTCCTGCTGTCGGTGTTCGTGTGCTGGTCACTGATCTGGGTCTTCCTGGCGCTGGCCGCCTGGCTGCGGAGCGTCGAGGTGCTGGGGAGCATCGGCTTCTTCGTGCTGTCCCCGCTGATGTTCGCCTCCAGCGCCTTCGTGCCCCTCGAGGCGCTGCCCGGCTGGGTGCGTGCCGTCGCCGCGGTGAACCCGCTGACCTACGCCGTCGACGCGTCGCGGAACCTCGCGCTCGGCTGGGAGGCCGGAGGCTCGATCATCGGCGCGCTGCTCAGCGGCGCCGTGCTCTGCGCGGTGATGTGCGTGGCCGCGCTCCGCGGGTTCAGGCGCCCCCCGAACGAAACGAGAAGACCCCTATTCCGGCGCTCGCGCGGCACCGCGTCGCCGGCGGAAGAGAAGGAGCAGGCAGGTGGCCGCGACCAGGCAGACCAGCACCCCCCAGCCGACCCGGCTGATGAACGCGCCGATCTCGTCGACGGACGCGCGGACCAGGGCCCCTGACACCACGTAGAGCGCCGACCACAGGGCCGCTCCCGCCAGGGACGCCGGAAGGAACCTGCGGTACCGGACGCCGGCCACCCCCGCCGTGGCCGGGGTGAGCGTCCGTACGACGGGCAGGAGCCTGGTCAGGAAGACGGACCAGGCGCCGTACCGGTGGAACGACCGCACGGCCCGGTCCCAGTGGTCCCTGCCCATCCTGCGCACCAAGGGGACGTCCCGCAGCCGGTCTCCGTACCTCCTGCCGAGGACGTAGCCGACGTGGTCCCCGGCGCTGCTGGCGAACGTGACGGTCACGAAGAGGCTCATGAGCGCCGCCGGGTTGTCCAGCGACGCCGCGAGCACGAGCACGACCGTCTCGCCCGGCACGGCGATCCCGATCCCGAGACCCGACTCGGCGGCGGCGAACGCCCCGGACAAGACCAATGTGACCGGAAGCGGAGCGGAGGACGACGTCTCCAGAACTTCTTTCAACCAGGACATCGCTCGTACGCGCTCCCATCGAATGCGCCCGCCGGAGGTGAGGACGCGGGTGCGCCCGACCGTAACAGAGAATTCCCGGGCGCCGCGGCGGTCGTTCGGCGCCCGTGCGCGGTCCGTTCCCGGCGCCGGCATTCCGCCGGGAATTCCGGCACACGGGCGTCCCACCGGGCGCCGGGAAGTCCCGCACAGGCGGGTACCCCGAAAGGACAGGGTGATGGGGGACATCGGTTCCCCTCCTGCGCCGGACAGGACTCGGGCGCACGGCGGAATCATCGCGTCGCCGGGGGCCGGTCCCGCACCGCGCCGGCACCCGGCGGGTGAAAGGCTCGCCGGCCTCGGTACCGGCCGGCAGAACGAGAAGGAACACACGGTGAAGAACACGACAGCCGGACGGCGCGACAGCGCCCCGCGGACACCGCTCGGTGCCGTTCCCCCGCCCGTCGGCGGACGCGACGGGAGGCGGGGACGGTGACCACTGCGCGTACCCGCTCACAGTCCTCGTGGCTCCGGGCCTGCAACCGGGTCACCCGGCCGCGGTCCCGGCTGGTGTGCGCGCCGCACGCGGGCGGCACCGCTCACGCCTACCGGTCGTGGCCGGCGGCCCTGCCCGACGACGTCGAGGTCCTGGCGGTGCAGTACCCCGGCCGCCAGGACCGGCTGGCGGAGCCGCCCGCCGGCACCATGGACGACCTGGTCCGGCCCATCGCCGACGCGCTGGCACCCTTCGTCGGCGAGCCGCTCGCGCTGTTCGGCCACAGCATGGGCGCCTCCGTGGCGTACGAGGTCACCCTGGAACTCGAGCGGCGGCACGGGCGGGTCGTCGACCTGCTGACCGTCTCCGGGTCCTGCGCCCCGCACCGCCGTGAGGAGGAGGACCGCCACGAACTGGACGACGCCGAACTCGTCGAGGAACTGCGCCGCCTCGACGACTCCTTCGACGACCTGCTCGCCGTCCCCGAACTCCTCGACCTCGTCCTGCCGTCGATCCGCGCGGACTTCCGGCTCGTCTCGCTCTACCGGCGCACGCCGGCCGTGCCCGTGCGCGCCCCGCTGCTCGTGTTCGGCGGTACCGGGGACCCGGACGTCAGCCCCGAGGAGTTGAGGGAGTGGCGTGCCTGCGCGGGCGGCGACTTCGACACCCGGACGTTTCCCGGCGACCACTTCTACCTCACCGACGAACGGCCCGTCCTGGAGGCGCTGGCCCCCCGGCTGCCCGGCCCCCGCCCTCCCGGCCCGCACGTTCCGTGACCCGTCCGGAGGGGGCCGGCGCTTCCCGTCCGGCGGCGAGCGCGGACGGCGGAAAGCCGTTCCCCGGACGCCCGCGGCGGAACACGAAGGGGAAAGCGGATGAACGGCCGTTTCCGGGGGCGTGTCCACGCGGCCACGGCTTGCCGAAAAGGAATCGGCGGGGCTTTCCAGAAATGAGGCATTGACATCGTACGGATATCGTGGCTACGCTTCCGGCGGCCGCCGCCTGCTTTCTTCTCCCATTTCAAGGGGGAGCTTTCGACATGTGAGCGGGGTATACGGTCCGCCACCTTTCGGAAGGATTTCCCACTTCACTGAAAGGCACGGCAAAGCAGTTCCCCACCGCGCACCTCACAAGGATTCCCAGAGTTTCCCGCGACTTCGGAACGGACCGGCCGAATCATGGTACGAGGCCGTTTCCCGTCGCGCGCCCAGCGAGACAACCGCTCACTTTCTGAAAACCCGGCGCACCAGGATTCAAGACGGGGCTCCTGGTTCTCGCGCGGGCACTTCACCGGCGGGACGGCACCGGACGTCCCGCCGGCCCGCCGGCGAGGGATCGCTGCCGACTCCCCTTCCCGTCACCTGGAGGCTCGGATTCGTATGGTCAACGTCAGTGAAGCGCGGAGTGTCCCCGAACTCCTGCGGCATCACGCGAGTTCGGCACCCGACCGGGAGGCGCTGCGCTACCTGCGCGACACCACGGGGACGGACGGGACCCCGCTCACCTACCGGGAAGTGGACCGCGCTGCCGCCGCCGTGGCACGGCGCCTCTCCCGGAGCTTCGAGGCGGGCGACCGGCTGCTGCTCCTGCACTCCTTCGGCCCGGACTTCATCGTGGGCTTCCTCGCCTGCCTCTACGCCGGCATGGTGGCCGTTCCCGCGCCGCTGCCCGGCAGATACCGCCATGAACGCAGACGGGTGCTGAGCATCGCCCACGACAGCGGCGCCGTCGCGGTGCTCACCGACGACGCGAGCTCCGCGGAGGTCGGCGAGTGGATGCGCGAGGAGGGCCTGGACGGCCTCCCCCTCATCGCCACCGACTGGTCCGCCGAGGAGCCCGGTGCCTTCACCCCGGCCGCGGACCTCGGACGCGAGACGCTCGCCATGCTCCAGTACACCTCCGGCTCCACGGGCGAGCCGAAGGGCGTGATGGTGACGCACGGGAACCTGCTGCGGAACGTCACCGCGCTGAGCCGTGCGTTCGGCCTCGACGAGCACACCCACTTCGGCGGCTGGATCCCCCATTTCCACGACATGGGCCTGATCGGGCTGCTGCTGCCCTCCCTCTTCCTGCGCAGCAGGTGCGTGCTGATGAGCCCGTCCGCCTTCATCCGCCGACCGCACACCTGGCTGAAGATGATCGACGACTTCGACGTCGCGTGGTCGGCGGCCCCCGATTTCGCCTACGAACTGTGCTGCCGACGAGTCACCGACGAGCAGCTCGGCAGCCTCGACCTCTCGCGCTGGCGCTACGCGGGCAACGGCTCGGAACCCATCCACGCCGGCACCATCACCGCCTTCGCCGAGCGGTTCGCCGCCGCCGGGTTCCGCGCCGAGTCGCTGTCCCCGTGCTACGGCCTCGCCGAGTCGACGGTCTACGTCTCCGGCGGTCCCTCCGCCCGGATCACCGCGGTCGACGCCCAGTCGCTGGAGGACCACCGGCTCGGCGAGGCCGTACCGGGACGGCCGCACCGCTCGCTGGTGAGCTGCGGCGCGCCGGCGGACGTCGACCTCCGGATCGTCGACCCGCGGACCGGGGACCCGCTGCCGGACGGCGCGGTCGGGGAGATCTGGCTGCGGGGAGGCAGCGTCGCCGTCGGCTACTGGGACAACCCCGCGGCGTCCGCCGAGACCTTCAGCGCCGTCATCGACGGGGTGGAGGGCCGCTACCTGCGGACCGGTGACCTCGGCGCGCTGTACGACGGGGAGCTGTACGTCACGGGCCGGATCAAGGAAATGATCACCGTGCACGGGAGGAACGTCTACCCGCAGGACGTCGAGCAGGAACTGCGCGCCGCCCACCAGGAACTCGCCGGCTGCGTCGGCGCCGTCTTCGCCCTCTCGGACACGGGCCCCGACCCGGTCCTGGTCGTGTCCCACGAGGTCCGGGCGGGCCTCGGTGCGGACGCACTGGAGGCGCTGGCCCGGGACATGAAGCAGACGGTGGCCCGCGAGATGGGCATGACGGCGTCGTGCGTGGTGCTCCTGCGCCGCGGGACGGTACGCCGGACGACGAGCGGCAAGATCCAGCGCGACGCGATGCGGAAGCTGTTCCGGGACGGCGAGCTGAAGCCCCTTCACACGCACTGGCACATGCCGAGGCAGCGCGCCGCGGTCCACGGGAGCAGCTCGGCGCAGAGCCTGGCCGAGGAGTCCACGGTATGAGCCCTGAGACGACGGCGCCGCACCGCCTGCTCGGCACGCTGCTGGACGAGCAGGCGCGCCCGGGCGGCCCCTTCTGTCCCGCCGCGCTTCGCGAACTGGACCAGGCCGAGGCCTTTCCCGCACGGGCGTGCCGGGTCCTCGACGAGTTCGGGCTGGCCGATCACTACGTACCCGCCGCGCACGGCGGGAAGCTCACCGACTTCGGCGAACTGATCCGGCTCGTCCGCGGCGTCGCGCGCCACGACCTCACGGTGGCCGTCGCCCATGCGAAGACCTTCCTCGGCGCCGTCTCGGTCTGGGTGGCCGGGGACCGCGAACAGGCCGACCGCCTCGCCCGGCAGGTCCGCGAGGGGCACGTGGTGTCCTGGGCCCTGACCGAACGGGGACACGGCGCGGACCTCCTCGCCGGCGAGGTCACCGCGGAGCGGACCCGGGAGGGCTGGACGCTGAACGGGGAGAAGTGGCTGATCAACAATGCCACTCGCGCCCATCGGATCTGCCTGCTGGCCCGTACCGGCGAAGCCGGGGACGCACGCGGATTCAGCCTCTTCCTGGTGGACAAGGACCGTCTCCCACCCGGCGGTTCCGCACACCTGCCGAAGATCCCGACGCACGGCATCCGGGGCGCGGACATCAGCGGCATCGGATTCACCGACGCGGCCGTCCCCGCATCCGCCCGGGTGGGCGCTGACGGCGCCGGTCTGGAGATCGTGCTGAAGGCGCTTCAGCTCACCCGGACCGTGTGCGCGGGGCTGTCACTCGGCGCCTGCGACCACGCGCTGCGGCTCACCACCGCGTTCGTGCGGGAACGCAGGCTCTACGGGAAGCTGCTCGTGGAACTTCCCCGCGTCCGGCGGATCCTCGCCGACGCGGTCGCGGACCTGCTGCTCATGGAGTCGGTGTCCACGCTGGCCGGGCGTGCCGTCCACGCGCTGACTGCGGAGATGGCCGTGGTCTCCGCGGTGACCAAGGCGTTCGTTCCGAGCACGGGCGACGCGATGATCGCGGAGCTCGGCGAGATCCTCGGAGTGCGCGCCTTCTTCACCGACGCCCACGCGGAGGGCGCGTTCGCCAAGCTGGAGCGTGACCACCGGATCACCGCGATATTCGACGGCAGCACGGCGGTGAACCGGCACGCGCTCATCAAGCAGTTCCCGCTGCTGGCCAGGGCGAGCGCGCGCGGTGGCCACGCCCTGAAGGGCCTCGCGGCCGCCGCCGCGCTCGACGCCCCGGTGGACCCGCTCGATCCCGGGCAGCTCGTCCTCGCCGGACACGGCGGCTGTTCGGTCCTGGGAGGTCTGCCCGATGCCGTCGAGCGGATCCGTTCCCTGGTCCGCGCGGGCACGGCGCCCGCCGGCCTCGAACGGCTCGCCGGGGCGCTTCTCGACTCGGCGGCGGCGCTCCAGGAGGAACTCGCCGCGCACCGGCCCACGGCGGGCGCCGGGGCGGCAGCCGACTTCGACCTGGCCCGGCGCTACGAGCTCTGCTTCGCGGGAGCCTGCGCGGTTCACCTCTGGGTCCACAACGAGTCCGCTGTGGGGGACGGTTCGCCGGTGTGGGCCGATGCCCGCTGGGTCCGGGCCTGCCTGAACCGCGTCCTGCGGGCACTGGGCGGGCCCGTGGACCGGGAACCCGATGTGGCCGACGCCCTGGTGGAGGAACTGGTACGCACGGAAGGACGCGGCATGACGTTGCTGTCGGGCATATGAGCGGCGGGAAGCTCGCGGCGGGGGACAGCCCGCGGAGCGCTTCTTCGGCCGATGAGCTGGAACGCCTGTTCGGGGACCCCTATGACGAGGGGAACCCGGTCGGCTACGCACCGCTCCTCGAAGCCGACGACCGCGCCGAGATGTTCGGTGACGGAGAGGCGCTGCTGGACGACTTCCGCCTGAACGCCGAGTTCGTTCCGGTCGAGTACGGCGGCCGCCTGTCCCGGCTCGACGATCTCGTCGAGGTCATGCGCGCGGTCTACCGGCGCGATCCCAGTCTCGGCCTCGGCTACGGGGCGAGCTCCCTGATCTCGTCGGTGAACGTCTGGACCGCCGGGAACCACGAGCAGCGCCGTCAGGTGGCGGACCTGTTGCTGCGGAACGGCAAGGTCGCCGCGGCCTACCACGAGCTCGCCCACGGCAACGACATGGCGGGTACCGAGATGAACGCCGTGCCCACGGCCGGGGGCTGGTGCCTGAACGGCCGCAAGGAGGTCGTCACCAACATCCGGCGTGCGGACGCCATGGTGCTGTTCACCCGGACCGGACCGGGCAACGGAAGCCGGAACCACTCTCAGATCTTCGTCGAGAAGTCGCACGTTCCGGCCGGGCGCATCGACTACCTGCCCCGGTACCGGACCGTCGGGATGCGGGGTGTCCAGCTGGGTGGCGCGGTCTTCCGCGACTGCCCTGTGGAGTCGGGCGCTCTGATCGGGCGGCAGGGGCAGGGGCTGGAGACGGCCATGAGGTCCTTCCAGATCACCCGGGCCACGCTGCCCGCGATGATGACGGGCATCCTCGACTCCGCCCTGCGCGCCACCATGCTCCACGTCACGGGCCGCACGCTGTACGGCGGGAGGGCCGGCGACCTTCCGCACGTCCGCTCGATCCTCACCGGGGCGTTCACCGACCTGTTGATCTGCGAGGCGTTCAGCCTGGTGGCGGTCAGGGCGATCCACCTGCTGCCCTCGGCCTCCAGCCTCTACTCCGCGGCGGCCAAGTACGCGGTCGCGGGGGGTCTGCTCCGTGCCACGGACCGGCTGGCCTCCGTGATGGGTGCGGAGTTCTTCCGCCGCGACGGCCGGCAGGCGATCTTCCAGAAGCTCCTGCGGGACCTGAAACCCGTCGGCTTCGGCCACGCCGCGCGCGCCGCCTGCCAGACGACGATCCTGCCGCAGCTGGGCGTCCTGTCCCGCCGCCCCGGCTCGCCGGCCACCCCGCCCACCGCTCTGTTCCGGATCGACGCGGACCTCGTGCCCCCCGCCTTCGACGCGCTCGCGGTCAGTTCCCGGGGCAGGGACCCGCTGGGGTCGTCGCTCGACGAGCTCTCGGACGCGTTGGCCGGGGAGGGCGGTGACCGGACGGTGCGCGAACACGTGGCCCACCTGCGCGCCGAGCTGCGGGAGATCCGGGAGAAGGCCGGCGGCCTCGCACCGCACGAACTCACCTTCACCGCGGACGCGGACTCCTACGACCTCGTCGAGCGCTACGTCAACGTGCTGGTCGCCGTCGGCTGCCTGCAGGTGTGGCGGCACAACCGGGACGGTGACGACGGGTTCCTCGCGGAACCGCTCTGGCTGCACGCGGCGCTGGGCCGACTGCGGACCGGCTGGAACCAGCACGTCGTGGCCTCTCCGTCGGTGGAGGACGGCCTGTTCGCGCAGATGTCGGCGCGATTGACGGAAAACCGCAGCTTCGGCCTGCTGGGCCGTCGCCTGTACGGGGCGTGACAGGCGCGTCCCGCTTCAACTGGAACAGGAGAGATCATCATGGAAGCAGCACAGACTCCCCGAACGGCCGCCGAACTCGGCGACTGGCTCACCCGCACGGTGGCCGACTACGTCAGGTGCGATCCGGCGGAGATCGATCCGGACGTGCCGCTGTCCGATTACGGCCTCGACTCGATCTCGGCGACCACGGTGTGTGCCGACATCGAGGACCACTTCGGTCTGCCCGTCGAAGTGACGCTGATCTGGGACCACCCCACGATAGGCAAACTGTCGCAGGCGCTGGCCGAGGAGCTCGAAACCGCCGTCCGCTGACACCGCCGGGGTCCGCGTGTGCCCCGCCGGTCCGGGGACCAGCCCCGGAACCCGCGGGACCGGGTCCGGGGCAGGGCGCGTCCGTGAGGTCTTCCGGTGTGACACCTGAGGGGAGGGAACAGGCCCGGCCGCGTCCGGAGGCGTTCGCGGCCCGGAACGCCGGGCTCACCGAGCCGGCGGGACCAGCGGGCGAAGGGCGAGCCGTACCTGCGCGGGCTGCAGGGCTACCGTCGTGGAGCGCGTCATTCCTCGTCCGGGGCGGAGGCTCGGGGAACGCGTAGCTCGAAGCACGCTCCGAGCGTCCGGGGGGCGAGCGTGAGGGTGCCTCGGTGGCGGTGGGCCAGGTCGCGGGCGATGGCGAGGCCCAGGCCGGTGCCGCCGCGGTCGCGGGAGCGGGCGTCGTCGAGACGGACGAAGCGTTCGAAGATGCGCTCGGCGTCCTCGGTGGGCACGCCCGGTCCGTCGTCGTGCACCGTGAGGACGACCCAGGCGTCCTGGTTCCGGACGGTGATCTGGATGCGGTGTGCGGCGTGGCGGGCGGCGTTGTCGATGAGGTTGCGCAGCAGCCGTTCGTATGCGTCGGGGTTTCCGCGTGCGTATGCGGGGGCGGTGCTGTCGCAGGTGAGGGTCAGCGGTCGTTCGGTGAGGGGGTACTGCTCGGCCAGCCGGGAGGCGAGGGCTGTCAGGTCGACGGTTTCCGGGTCGGCTGCGGGGGCGCGGGTGTCGAGGCGGGCGAGGAGCAGCAGGTCTTCGGCGAGGGAGTGGAGGCGGCGGGTCTGTCGTGCGGCGGTGGTGGCCGTGGCGGGCCAGTCGGTGCGTTCCGGGTAGGCGAGGGCGACCTCCAGGCTGGCCAGCAGGGTGGTGAGGGGGCTGCGCAGTTCGTGGGCGGCGTCCGCGACGAAGCGGCGCTGCCGGGCGGCGGCGTCGTCGAGGCGTTGGAGGGTGGTGTTGATGGTGGTGGCCAGGGCGGTGATCTCGTGTCCCGTGGCGGGGACGGTGACGCGTTCGCGGGGGTCGCTCGCGGTGACCGAGGCGGTGAGGGCGCGGATGGCTTCGACCGGTCGCAACGCGATGCGGACGGTGAAGTAGGCGGCGGCGGCGATCAGGACGAGGCCGACGAGCCCGGCCCGCAGCAGCAGGCCGTCGGTGGTGCTGGTGATCGCCTCGGCCGTGTCCGGAAGCAGCACCACATAGGCCCGCAGCGTGGCGTCGGCGGTGACGCCCAGAGCGGCGGCCTTGTCGCTGCCCAGTTCACCGGCCCGGACATCGGCGTACAGGACCGGGTAGGTCCGGCCGGCCAGGTCGAGTCCGTTCCCGGGGTGGTGGTCGTGGCGCACCGGTATGCGGAGGGGACGGATCGTATAGCCCCATTCGGCACCGTCGTTCGGTGGCGGGGCGAAGAGCGCGGAGGGGGTGGGCAGCACATGGCGGGCGCCGGGATCGAAGTCCTCCATGCCTCCGCCGGAAGCGACAGCGGTGCGTCGGCCGGTCGCGACGACCTCGTACGGCACGGCGCTTCTGCCGCTGGGAACCACCCCCTCCTTCAGCTGATCGACGAGGGCGAGGAGGTTTTCCCGGGCCTGTTCTTCGGCGATCTGCGTGCTCTGGCGGTAGACGTCGTGGTGTACCCACCAGCCGATGCCGACCAGGATGACGGCGGCGGCCGAGGCGGCGGCCAGGGCCGCGCGGGCTCGTACCGAACGCGGCCACCAGCGGCATCGCGGCTCAGTCGCGTTCACGGTCGTCCACCAGCCGGTAGCCGGTACCCCGTACGGTCTGCAGGGACTTCCGGTGGAACGCGGCGTCCACCTTCTTGCGGAGGGCGCTGACGCGCGCCTCCACCAGGTTGGGATCCTGGGCCTCGTCGGGCCACGCGTGGTAGAGCAGATCCGTCTTGGAGACCGCCTGGCCCGCCCGGCGGGCCAGCAGTTCCAGCACGGCGAACTCCCGGGGTGTGAGTTCCACCCGGACCCCGGCCCGGCGGCAGACCCGGCCGGCGACATCCAACGAGAGGTCGCCCACGGCGAGGACGGGCGGGGCGGCCGTGGCGGCTCGTCTGACCAGGGCCCGCAGCCGTGCGACGAGCACCAGGTAGGAGAAGGGTTTGGCCAGGTAGTCGTCGGCCCCCGTGTCGAGGGCCTCCGCCTGGTCCCACTCCCCGTCCTTGGCGGTGAGTACCAGGATGGGGACCGCGTTGCCCTCCCGGCGCAACTGGGCGCAGACCTTGTAGCCGTTGAGTCCGGGCAGCATCAGGTCCAGTACGACGAGGGCGTATTCGCCGGTCCGGGCCATCCACAGTCCCTGGCGGCCGTCATGGGCGACGTCGACGCTGTAGCCCTCGGCGGTCAGACCGGTGTGCAGGGTGTGGGCAAGGTCCACTTCGTCTTCGACCACCAGGATGCGCATGGGGTGCAGCCTGGCACAGTGCCGGCCCGCCTTCCTGATCGGCCGGTCAGGTTGGGTCAGCAGCCGGTCAATGAGGTCCGGGCACGCTGGCGGAGTTTCTTCGCCACTGCTGAAAGGCCCTGCCGCCGATGTCCCTTGATGAACGCGCCCCCACCGCGACCGGGACGGTCTCCCCTCCCGTACCCGCCCGTCGACCATCACCGAGCCCGGCCGAAGCCGTTGTCGTCATCGCGCCCTTGTTGCTGACCATCGCTCTGGGGCTCTGGGGCATCCGCAGGAAGAACACCATGTGGGGGGACGAGTCCGTCACCTATCAGCTCGCGCACCGCGACCTTTCGCAGATATGGCACACCGCCCAGCACGTTGATCTGGTCCATGCCCTCTACTACGCCGTGATGCACGAGGTGTTCGGTCTCTTCGGCGGAGGGCTGGTGACGTTGCGGCTGCCGTCCGTGCTGGCCATGTCCGTGGCGGCGAGCGGAGTCGGGCTTCTGGCGCTGCGCCTGGCGGGGCCCCGGGCCGGGCTGCTGGCCGGGCTGGTGTTCCCGGTCCTTCCCCAGGTGCAGAAGTACGCACAGGAAGGCCGCTCGTACGCCATGGTCTGTGCCCTGGTCGCCTGGGCCACCTATGCGCTCGTGGTCAGCGTCCCGCATCGCGCCCGGTGGCGGTGGGCGGTCTACGGCTCCACCATGCTGCTGGCCTGTCTGCTCCATGAGTTCGCGGTCCTCGCCCTCGTCGCGCACGGCGTCACACTGGGCCTCTCCCGTGTTCCACGACCGGTGATGAGGGCGTGGAGCGTGACTGCGGCGGGCGTCGTGGCCGGGCTGCTGCCACTGGCGATCCGCAGTGCGGGGCAGGCGGAGCAGGTGTCCTGGATCGGCGGACCGGTGCGGCTTCAGTATTTCCTGGTCGTGGCGGTCCTGGGCCTGGCGTGTGCCCGAGCACCCCTGGGGGGCAGGGGGCCCGTACGGCTCTCCGTGCTGGCTGTGCCGATCCTTGTGCTTCCGGGCCTTCTGCTGCTGATCGCCTCACTGGTCAAACCCCTTTTCGTCGACCGGTACGTGCTGTACAGCAATATCGGGATCGCCTTGCTGCTGGGCGCCTTGATGGATCACTTCCACCGGAAGCAGCAGTCCTCCCGCTACGTGTGGATCGCGGCGGTTGCCGTACTGGCCGCGCTCGTCCCGTCGAGCCTGTCGCTGAGGACGCCCGAGAGCCGAAGCGATGACGTCACCGCCATCGGCGCCGCCGTACGCACGGCAGGCCGGCCCGGCGACGGCCTGCTCCATCTCTCCGGCCGACACCGGATCTTGACCGCGGCCAACCCCGAGGACACCCGTTTCCTGACGGATCTGGCCCTGGCACAGGACCCCGTTTCCTCGAACACACTTGCAGGCGTCGAGCTTCCCGCCCGGGAGATCGCGGCACGCATGCTGGACTTCGACCGGATCGTCGCGGTCCGCGCGACGGGTGCGCACTCGCTGACCGACCCGCGGGAGCAAGCGAAAACAAGCACCCTGCGACGCCACTTCCGCGCGCACGGAACAACGCACGTCAACGGGGCACGAGTCACCGTCTACGTCCGGGACCACGACCCGTCCCCGAAGGCCGGTCCTCGAACCACCAGCCCGGGAGCGAGCGGTGGGGTGAGGAGGTGACCGCGACTGGTGTCGACCCCGTCGGCACCACCGCCGTCACGCTGTCTCGGCCTGGCGGCGCTGCTGTGCCTCGGCGTTCACGCGGTCGGTGAGCCACGACGCCTCCACGCCCGATGCCGACCGTTCGCTGACCCGGGCGGCCCACCGGGCCGCGCCGAGCGCGAGGGTCGCCGCCATCACGGCGGCGGCCCTCGCGCTCATCAGCGATCCCTCCGGGGCAGGCCTTGTCAGGCGCGGGTCCAGCGTTGGTTGTTGCCGTTCGAGCAGGAGTAGAGCTGGATCAGGGTGCCGTTGGCGGTGCCGGCCCCGACGGCGTCGAGGCAGAGGCCGGACTGGACTCCGACGATGGATCCGTTGGAGTTCAGGCGCCACTTCTGGTTGTCGCCGCCCCAGCAGCTGTAGATCTGGACCTTGGCGCCGTTGCCGGTGCCGGAGGCGTCCAGGCACTTGTTGCCGTAGACCCTCAGCTCACCGGCGTCGGTGTACGTCCACTGCTGGTTGGTCCCGTTGTGGCAGTCCCACAGCTGGACCTGGGTGCCGTCGGTGGTGCTGCTGCTGGGCACGTCCAGGCAGCGGCCCGAACCGACGCCCTTGATCGTTGCGCCGTCCGCGGGCGGTGTGGTGGAGCCGCCGTTGAGCGCGTTGAGGACGGCGGTGTACGCGGGCTTCTTGCTGCCGTCGTTGTTGAACAGCAGCGGCGTGTGCTCCGATCGCCAGGAGTCGCTGTCGCGCACGCCCCAGACGGTGATGCCGAGGCAGCGCGAGACGGCCAGGCAGTCGTTGACCACGTTGGCGTAGGTCGTGGCCGAGGCACCCTGGATGTCGAGTTCGGTGATGGCCACGTCGACGCCGAGGGCGGCGAAGTTCTGCAGGGTGGTGCGGAAGTTGCTGTTGTAGGGGCTGCCGCTGTTGAAGTGCGACTGGAAGCCGACGCAGTCGATCGGCACGCCGCGCTGCTTGAAGTCCCGCACCATGGCGTACATGGCCTGGGTCTTGGCCCAGGTCCAGTCCTCGACGTTGTAGTCGTTGTAGCAGAGCTTGGCGGACGGGTCGGCGGCGCGCGCGGTGCGGAAGGCGACCTCGATCCAGTCGTTGCCGGTGCGCTGCAGGTTGGAGTCGCGCCGGGCCCCCGAACTTCCGTCGGCGAAGGCCTCGTTCACGACGTCCCACTGCGCGATCTTGCCCTTGTAGTGGCTCATCACGCCGTTGATGTGGTCGATCATCGCCTGGCGCAGCGCGCTGCCGCTGAGGCTCTGCATCCAGCCGGGCTGCTGGGAGTGCCAGGCCAGGGTGTGGCCGCGCACCTGCTTGCCGTTCTGCACCGCCCAGTTGTAGACGCGGTCGGCGGCGGTGAAGTTGAACTGGCCCCGCTGCGGCTGGGTGGCGTCGATCTTCATCTCGTTCTCGGCCGTCACCGAGTTGAACTCCCGGGCCGCGATCGTCGCGTACGTCGAGTCGCTCAGCCTGTTCGCGGCGATGGCGACGCCGAAGTAGCGGCCGCTCTGCGCCGCCGCGGCGCCGAGCGTGCTCTCGGCGGCCTGAGCGGGCGGCGGCGCGACCAGTGCGGCGACCACACCGAGGACGCCGGCGACCAGCGCCAACAGCAGAACGCGGATCTTCCGCCGGACGACGGGTCTGGGAAGGGCGGACAAGCCCATGGCTGTGCCTCCAAGGTAGGAATGACGGGATCACCGGACACCGCGGTCATGGGACCCGGGAGGATCTCAACCGGCAGGGACGGGCCCGGTCGGCCGCCGAGTGACGTACGCCGGGCGGCAGCGGTCTTTCGACACAGGCACGGGGGTACTCCATCGCGGCTCAGCCGGGAGGCCGTCACGCGGCGTCGCACGCCTCCCCGCCGGCACGGAGGGTCGGGATGCGTCGGTGCGAGCCTCACCGGGACGAAAAACGGGGTGGCGCAGGTGCGTTGGTGCGCGGATCCGTCGTGCAGCTGTGCACGGTTCTGCGGTGCGGCACGGTCTGCCCGGGACCAGCGCTGTTCGAAATTTCGTCCTACGGTCGGTTTACCAGACAGGATGATTGAGGGCTTGACGGTGACTCGTCAACCCTCGTGACGGAAAAAGTTTCCGCTTTAAATTCGAAACTTTCGATGCCGCGTCGAGGTGGGTGGACCCCTCGACCGGTGAGTCACACCGCAAGCCACCTGCGATTCCGCCGTTGACGCGAGAGCTCGCCACACCCGGAGGGAGAAACCGTTTGCGGGCAGATCGGCAACAGACCTTGACCGGAGGGCCCTACCTTCCTAGCTTGTGGCGTCACAGAACCGGGATCACTTCGAAACTTTCGAACCCGTCCCTGCCCCGGCGCGGCTGCCGCTCCGCGGTTCATCGGTGGCACCTCACCCCGCCCCCCGGCGGCACCTCGCCCCGCCCCCGCCCCCAAGGAGGCCCTCTGATGTGGTTTCGCCACCCGTCCCCGGTCCGCCCAAGACGCTTACTCGGTGTCCTTGCGCCCTTGCTGCTGGTGGCCGCCTTCCTCGGTGCCCAGCCCGCCGAGGCCGCGACCGTGGACCCCAACGCCTCGTACGTGCTGGTCAACCGCAACAGCGGCAAAGCCCTGGACGTCTACAACATGGCGACCGGCGACGGCGCCCGCATCACCCAGTGGACCAGGAACGACCAGAACCAGCAGCAGTGGCAGTTCGTCGACTCCGGGGACGGCTACTACCGCATCAAGTCCCGCCACTCGGGCAAGGTGCTGGACGTCCACAACTGGTCCACCGCGAACGGCGGCTCGATCGTCCAGTGGTCCGACCTGAACGGCACCAACCAGCAGTGGCGCCTGGCCGACAGCTCGGACGGCCACGTGAGGCTCATCTCGCGCCACAGCAACAAGGCCCTCGAAGTACAGGGCGCCTCCACCGCCGACAACGCGAACATCGTCCAGTACGACGACTGGGGCGGCACCAACCAGCAGTGGCGGCTCGTCAAGGTCGGCGCCGACACCCCCGGCTCGTGCGATCTCCCGTCGAGCTACCGCTGGACATCGACGGGCGCGCTGGCGCAGCCCAAGCAGGGGTGGGTCTCGCTCAAGGACTTCACCGTCGCCCCCTACAACGGCAGACAACTCGTCTACGCGACCACGCACGACACGGGGACGAGGTGGGGTTCGATGAACTTCGGCCTGTTCACCAACTGGTCGGAGATGGCCTCCGCCAGCCAGAACACGATGTCCAGTTCCACCGTCGCACCCACGCTCTTCTACTTCGCGCCGAAGAACATCTGGGTGCTCGCCTACCAGTGGGGTGGCACCGCCTTCTCCTACCGGACGTCGAGCGACCCCACCAACCCGAACGGCTGGTCGTCCGAGCAGGTGCTCTTCTCCGGAAGCATCTCCGGTTCCGGAACAGGGCCCATCGACCAGACACTCATCGGTGACGGCACGAACATGTACCTGTTCTTCGCCGGCGACAACGGCAAGATCTACCGGGCCAGCATGCCGATCGGGAACTTCCCGGGCAGCTTCGGCTCGACCTCGACAGTGATCATGAGCGACACGACGAACAACCTGTTCGAAGCCCCGCAGGTCTACAAGCTACAGGGCCAGAACCGTTACCTCATGATCGTCGAGGCGATCGGCGCGCAGGGCCGGTACTTCCGCTCGTTCACGGCCACCAGTCTGAACGGCTCCTGGACACCCCAGGCCGCGACCGAGAGCAATCCCTTCGCCGGCAAGGCCAACAGTGGCGCCACCTGGACCAACGACATCAGCCATGGCGAACTGATCCGCACCAGCGCCGATCAGACCATGACCGTCGATCCCTGCAACCTGCAGTTGCTCTACCAGGGACGCAGCCCCAACTCCGGCGGCGACTACGGCCTCCTGCCCTACCGTCCGGGTCTGCTGACCCTGCAGCGCTGACGGCATGACACGGGTCCGGCCCCGGTAGGGAGCCGGCGTGGCGGGCTCGGCCTTCCGCCGAGCCCGCCACGCCGTGGTCCAAGAAGACCTCCTCGTACCGGACCGGGGCGTTCTTCCTGAACTCGCGGTGCGGCGGTCTCACCACCCGGCCGCCGGTTCGCGCGCCCAGGCCCCGGTGACCGACATCGGCGAAAACGCCGGCCGTGCCCGTCGGCCAGGAGCCTGCCCGGTCCCCGCCGGCGGGTGTGGGTGATGTCCGCAGCGGGCGGCGACCACAACAGTCCGCCGTGGCGGCCGAGCCCGCTCACCCGGACCGGCTCAACCCGCCGGCAGCGTGGGCCCCGCCGCTCGTGCGGGCCCACTCCCCCTTCGCTCCGGCGTTCCCGCCGGCGACCCCCGGGCCGTACGGCGGGGGACGGAACCCGTGCGGAAAGCCGGCCGATTCCTCCCTGGCGCCCGGCACGTCATGCCGCTCGGGGCAGGCCCGTCAGGCGCTGGAGCGGGTGACCAGGCGCGTGGGCAGGATCAGTGGGGTGGGGTCCTGGCCGTTGACGAGCGCGACGAGCATGCGCGCCATCTCCCGTCCGAAGGCCGTTATGGGCTGATGGACGGTGGTGAGCGGCGGGTCGGCGATCCGGGCGACGGCCAGGTCGTCGAAACCGACCACGGCGACGTCGGCGGGGACCGGCCGGCCGGCCTCGCGCAACGTGCGCAGCGCTCCCGCCCCCATGTTGTCGTTGGCGGCGAACACCCCGTCCAGGTCGGGATGCTCCGCCAGCAGCACGGCCATGGCTGCGGCTCCGCTGGGCTCGGTGAAGTCCCCCTCCTGCGGCGGGAACGGATCGAGCCCGGCCGCCAGCATGGCGTCCCGGTAGCCGCGGTACCGGGCGCGCCCGGCCCCGGTGTCCAGACGCCCGCAGATGGCGGCCACCCGAGTCCGACCGCGCGAGACCAGGTACTCGGTCGCCTCGCGCGCTCCGCCGACGTTGTCGACGTCCACGTACCACCGGGGCACCGGACCGACCGGGCGCCCTCCGAACACGACGGGCATCTCGGCCTCCTCGGCCATGCGGATCAGTGGATCGTCCTCGCGCAGCGCCATCAGCATGACGCCGTCGGCGCCCTTGGAGCGAAGGAGCTCCCCCACCCGCTTGCGCCCCCGGTCGGAGGCGGCCAGGCACAGCATCAGGTGCAGGTCGGCCTCCTCCAGAGCGCCCGACGCCCCCACGATCACCTGGGCGAAGAACGGATCCGCGAAGATCGACGGATCTTCCCCCGAGACGACCAGGGCGGCCGCTCCCGCCCGGCGGGTGGCCAGAGCGCGGGCGGTCGGGTTGGGCACGTAACCGAGCTGCCGGACGGCCCGTTCCACCGCCTCGCGTTTGGCGCGGCTGACGTGCGGGGCGTTGTTGAGGGCGCGGGAGGCCACGGAGCGGGAGACACCGGCGCGTTCGGCCACCTCGTCGAGCGTCGGTTGCCGACGCGGCGCATTCTCTGCCACGGACCGCGATCCTTCCCTCTCGGCCGGACGGGAAACGTCTCACCCCGGCCCTGACGCCGCCACCCGCCCGACGGGTGAGGCAGGCCGGGCACGGAGCCCTCGACGACCTGGAACTGGAAGCGCTTCCAGTTCCAGGACCGCGGAGTCCGGTTCTCGCCATACCGGGAGTGAGCGCGCGACGTCTCTTGACAGCTCCAGCAGCCGACCACACGATACCGAGCACACCCCCAAAGGCCCCCGGTGCTCCTGGGAGCGCTTCCAATGGGAGCGCTCCCAGATCTCACCTCCGGCCCTCCGAGCATGCCGTCCCGCTGAAGAGACCGTCGGCACAGGGGGACGTCGTACCACCGCACTTCCTCAGCGCGCCGCACGCTCGGGACGAGAGCGTGCGACGCACCCCCACCAGGAAACCGAGGTACCGTCATGCGCCGCAGAATCCGCGCCCTCACGGCAGCGCTCCTCGCCCTGCCGCTGGCGCTCGCCGTCGCACCGTCCGCCCACGCCGCCGACCCGACCACCATGACCAACGGCTTCTACGCGGACCCCGACTCCAGCGCCAAGAGGTGGGTCGCCGCCAACTCCGGCGACGGCCGGGCACCCGCGATCAACACCTCCATCGCCCACACCCCGACGGCCCGCTGGTTCGGCCCGTGGAGCGGCGCCATCGGCACTGCCACGGGTGCGTACGCGGGGGCGGCGGACCGCGCGGACAAACTGCCCGTCCTCGTCGCCTACAACATCTACAACCGCGACTACTGCGGCGGGCACTCCGCGGGCGGGGCCGCTTCGCCGTCCGCCTACGCGACCTGGATCGCACAGTTCGCCGGCGGGATCGCCGACCGCCCGGCCGTCGTGATCCTCGAACCGGACTCCCTCGGGGACTACGGCTGCATGACGCCGGCTCAGATCGCGGAACGTCAGGGCATGCTCACCGGAGCCCTCGCCCAGTTCAACCGCCAGGCCCCCAACACCTGGGTCTACCTCGACGCCGGCAACCCCGCCTGGGCCGGCCCGGCGACCATGGCCCAGCGCCTTCACGAGGCCGGCCTCCGGCAGGCCCACGGCTTCTCACTCAACATCTCCAACTACTTCACCACCGCCGAGAACACCGCCTACGGCAATGCCGTCAACAGCGAACTGAACGCCCGCTACGGCTACACCAAGCCGTTCGTCGTGGACACCAGCCGCAACGGCAACGGCTCCAACGGCCAGTGGTGCAATCCCTCCGGCCGCCGTATCGGCACCCCCACCCGGCTGGGCGGAGGCGCCGAGATGCTCTTGTGGATCAAGGTTCCGGGCGAGTCCGACGGCAACTGCGGCGTCGGAGCCGGCTCCTCCGCCGGACAGTTCCTCCCCGAGGTCGCCTACAAGATGATCTACGGTTACTGATCCAGGGCTCCCGGGGCCCGGGCCGTCCCGGCCCACACTCGGGACGCGCGGCGTCTCTCGCCGTCGGCGCAGGAAGCCCTGCGGCTGCGGCGTGTCGTACGGCTGCCACCTCGAACGCCCCTCGTACCTCTCCCTGGCCGTGGTGACGTGCTCCCCGAACCGTGCGGCCCCCGAACTGCCCTGCCCGGTCGCGGAGGGGACCCGGCGCGCGCACCGACTCCCCTCCGTCTCCGTACGCTCACTTCGCGTACGGGGCGTTCACCGTGTCCGGCTCCGCCACGTACACGGGCATCCCCGACGGCACCTACCGGGACGCCGTCACCGGCGACACCCGCACCGTCTCCGACGGCAGGCTCACCGTCGGGGCGCCCGGAAAGGGAAATCTCCGCGTCTACGTCCTCAACGGCCCCGGGAAGATCGGCAAGGACGGCCCCTACCTGAAGTAGAGGGCGTCCCGTCCCCTCCGGGGGTTCACCGGGCGGAGCCGCCCCATCCGCCCGGCCGGAGGAATGGACGCGTCGTCGCAGAGGTGCCCACCGCGTTCCGGACGACGAGTCGACGGGTGTCCGGGTGAGGGAGGAAGTGGACCTGCTCGGCACACGTGTGGTCCCCGGGTCCGACGGCGCCCGCACCCACGCACCACCGGGCTCCGGGCAGTCGTACGGCGGCTGCCGCGGACGGTTCGGCCGGCACCCGTCACCCGGGGACGCATGACCGGAGATCCGGGGGTACCCGGGCGGGAGGACTCCCGGAAGTGTCTCGGGGTCCCGCCGTGAGGAGGCTTCGTGACCCTGCACGCAAGAGCCGCGGTCGCCGCCGTCCGCCGGCGCGGACCGCGTCGGCGGACGGCCGGCCGAACGGACGTGCCGTGACCGGGCGCACCGGGAGCACGTCGCCCCGGACGCCCACGAGCCCGCGTCACCGGATCGCCGAGCTGCGCCGCATCGCCCGGGAACGTTTCGGATGGAGCGATCTGGCTCCCGAGCAGACGGAGGCGATGGGTGCACTGCTGGACGGCCACGACGTGCTGGTGGTCATGCCCACCGGTTCGGGCAAGTCGGCGATCTATCAGGTGCCGACCGTCCTGCTCGGCGGTCCCGCCGTCGTGGTGTCGCCGCTGATCTCCCTGCAGCGCGACCAGGTCGCCGGACTGCGGCGGAGCGCGGCGCCGGACGCCGTGGCCGTGAACTCCGCGCAGCCGGAGTCGGCCACCGAGGAGGGCTGGCGGGCGGTCCGGGAGGGCGATGCCGAGTACCTGTTCATGTCACCGGAGCAACTCGCCAAGGACACCGTCCTGAAGAGGCTGCGTGGCCTGAACCCCTCGCTCTTCGTCGTCGACGAGGCCCACTGCGTCTCCTCCTGGGGGCACGACTTCCGTCCCGACTACCTGAGCCTGGGGGAGGCCGCCGAACGGCTGGGCCGCCCACCGGTGCTGGCGCTGACGGCGACGGCCGCGACCCCGGTCCGGGCCGACATCCTCGAGCACCTCCACATGCGCGACGCCGAGGTCGTGAGCACGGGGACCGACCGACCCAACATTCACCTGGACGTGCGCACCTTCACCGACGACGACGGCAAACGCGCCGCCGTCGCGCACTGGACGGCCGGAGCGCACGGCCCGGGCATCCTGTACACGGCCACCCGCAGGGACGCCGAAACCCATGCGGCGCGACTGCGGCAGGACGGGGTTGCGGCCGAGGCCTACCACGCCGGGATGAAGGCAGTGGACAGGCGCCGGATCCAGGACGGTTTCATGGCCGGTCGTCCTGCCGTGGTGGTGGCCACCTCGGCGTTCGGGATGGGCATCGACAAACCCGACGTACGGTTCGTCGCCCACGCATCCGTCCCGGAGTCCCTGGACTCGTACTACCAGGAGATCGGGCGTGCCGGCCGGGACGGGGAGCCCGCCCGTGCGGTGCTGTTCTACCGCCCCGAGGACCTGGGACTCCAGAAATTCCTCACCGCCCGGGCGCTGGACACCGAAGAACTGAAAAAGATCATGAACGTGCTGCTCGGCCGGAACGCCCCGCAGAGCCGTACCCGGGTGGCGCAGCTATCCGGACTGTCCCGCCGCAGGACCACGGACCTGCTGAACCTGCTGGAAGAGGCGGGAGCGGTGACCTGCGAAGGCAGGCGCCGCGCGGTCCGGGCGTCTTCCGGTCGCACGGCGGACGAGGCCGTCGAAGGAGCGGCGGAGGTGTTCGAGCGGCGCCGCCGGATGGACCGTTCGCGCATCGAGATGATGCGCGGCTACGCGGAGACACAGTCGTGCCGCCGCCAGTACCTCCTGGGCTACTTCGGCGAGCAGCTCGACCGGCCCTGCGGGCAGTGCGACCTGTGCCACCGGGACCATGACGGCCGCACCGGGACCACGCGCCGGGAGCCCGCCCGCGCCCCCGGGCACCGTGCGCCCTACGAGCCGAACGACAGGGTCCGTCATGCCGAATGGGGTGAGGGCACGGTCATGTGCATCGAGGAGGACCGCGTCGTGGTGCTGTTCGAGCAGGTCGGCTACAAGACGCTGTCCCTGGCGGCCGTGGCGGAACACGGCCTGCTGACCGGCGCCTGACCCGTACCGGGCGACCGGTTCCGCCACCACGGCGGGGCCGGCCGTCGAGGCCGCCCGGTTGCCCGGCGCCCGGCGCAGGCCGGGTCCGCGTGCAGCTCGTCGAGGGGGCGTACGCCTGGCAGTCGCCCTGCACGATCGACGGCTGGAGTCCGGTGGTGAAGCCGGGCCCGTCGGGCCGTTCGACATCGTGAACGGGTGTCCGGTGGGCCCCGGCAGCGTCCGCCCGAGCGACGGTCGGCCGTACCGCCGCATGGTCCGGCCATCGCATGTCTATACGTACATCGGCACCCCGGTGTACGGTCTCGGGCCGATGGACCTTGGGAGCGCTCCCATCACGCTGTTCCCGCTTCACACGAGGAGGAACGCTTTGAAACGCTTTTTCGCCTTACTGGCGACTTGCGCCATGCTTCTGGGCCTCACGGCACTGTTCAGCCCCCAGGCGGCGGCCGCCACCGGCTGCAGGGTCGACTACACGGTCACCAGCCAGTGGCAGGGCGGCTTCCAGGCCGGAGTGAAAATCACCAATCTGGGTGACCCCATCACCGGATGGACGCTCAAATTCACCCTGCCGGACGCGGGGCAGAAGGTCGTCCAGGGCTGGAACGCCACCTGGTCGCAGTCCTCCGGCCCCACGGTCACCGCCGTCGGCGCCGACTGGAACCGCACGCTGGCCACCGGCGCATCCACCGACCTGGGATTCGTGGGCTCCTTCACGGGCTCCAACCCGAAGCCCACGGCCTTCACGCTCAATGACGTCGTCTGCACGGGCTCCGTCGACGGTGGCGGGGAGGAACCCCCGCCCGTCCCGGGCACCAACACCCCCGTGAGCGTGAACGGACAACTGCACGTCTGCGGCGTGAACCTGTGCAACCAGTACAACCGCCCCATCCAACTGCGGGGCATGAGCACGCACGGCATCCAGTGGTTCAGCAAGTGCTACAACAACGCATCCCTGGACGCGCTGGCCGAGGACTGGAAGTCGGACCTGTTCCGGGTCGCCATGTACGTGCAGGAGCAGGGCTACGAGACCGACCCGGCCGGCTTCACCAGTCGGGTGAACAGCCTGGTCGACATGGCCGAGGCACGCGGCATGTACGCGGTGATCGACTTCCACACGTTGACGCCGGGCGACCCGAACTACAACCTCGACCGCGCCAAGACGTTCTTCGCGTCCGTCGCCGCCCGCAACGCGGACAAGAAGAACGTCATCTACGAAATCGCCAACGAACCCAACGGCGTGAGCTGGACGGCCATCAAGAACTACGCCGAGCAGGTCATCCCGGTGATCCGGGCTGCCGATCCGGACGCCGTCGTCATCGTCGGCACCCGCGGCTGGTCCTCGCTCGGCGTTTCGGACGGCTCCGACGAAAGCGAGATCGTCGCCAACCCCGTGAACGCCACCAACATCATGTACGCGTTCCACTTCTACGCCGCGAGCCACAAGGACAACTACCGCACCACGGTGAGCCGGGCGGCCTCGCAACTGCCGCTTTTCGTGTCCGAATTCGGTACGGTGAGCGCCACCGGTGGTGGAGCGGTGGACCGGGCGAGCAGCATCGCCTGGCTGGACCTGCTCGACCGGCTGAAGATCAGCTATGCCAACTGGACCTACTCCGACGCCAACGAGGGCAGCGCGGCGTTCAGGCCCGGGACCTGCAACGGCAGCGATTACAGCAGCAGCGGTGTGCTGACCGAGTCCGGGGCGCTGATCAAGAGCCGGATCAGCACCGCCGACAACTTCCCCACCAGCTGACCTGCTACAAGGCACACGGCGAGTGCCGCACCAAGGACTTGATCCTCGCCGAGTACGATCGCATGGCCGCCGCCGGTCCGACCCCGGAGACCCCGCTCACCGAGGGCGAGTCCGGTACCTACCGCTCCGCCCTCACCCCGTCTCCCGGTCAGGGTCCCCGACACGACTGACCTACCCCTGGGGTGGCTCCACCTGATGGCCACCCCAGGGCATGCCCCACCGCTCAGCCAAGGAACAACGCACGTGGTACGTCGAAGCCAGAGCAGCAACCCCCGTTCGGTCGTCGTCCTGACCTCGGGTACGGACTGGGGCACCCGTGCCGCCGGGCAGCGGCGGAGCAGCGGGGCCGAGGCCCCCATACCCAAACGGCAGCCCGCGAAGATCAAGGCCTTGCAGCAGGCCACCAGGCTGGCCAACCTGGCCATCGACAAGAAGAACTGGACCGCAGCGCGCTACGCGCTCAGCCGGACCCGCGCCCTGGCCAACGCCCTCCCCGCCGACGTGACCATTCGAGAACGCGAGAAACTCTCAGCGGCACGCAAGAGGTACGCGGCACGCAACACGCCGGCCGCGAAGAACGCCAAGCAGGCGAAGGCGACACCGGCCAAGCGTGCGGGCGGCAAGCAGTCTGCCCCGAAGAAGTCCACGGCGAAGAGCACTGCCCAGCAGCCGAAGCCCGCGCCTGTGCGCGACCTCGGTGACCGTTTCATCAACCGCGCGGCCCTCGGCTACGGCCCCACGGACGAGACCAAGGGCTCCCGAACGCAGTGAGGGCGTGCCGTCCGCCGGAGGAGTAGCGGACGGCACGCCCTCAAGTCGCTCAACGCTCCGACGCGAACCGTACGAACTGCCCCCAGCCTTCGCGGCCGACGGCGAAGGTCGGGCGGGTCACATCCTTGGAGTCCCGTACGTGGACGGCCTGTTCGGTGATCGCGACCTCCACGCAGTCGTCGCCCGAGCTACCGCTATAGCTTGACTTGAACCAGGCGAGTTCCGTCGTGCTCATGTCTCTCCTCGCAGTCGCTCCAGCAAGGCCCGGGAATCTTTGGGGTGCAGGGCCTGCGACCGCAGTGTGTCATAGCGCTGCTGAAGGACTCTCACCTCTTTCGAGTCGCCAATCAGCCGCCCGCTCTCCTGACCCTCCGAGTATGCGAGTCGACGCCCTTCTGGGGTCTCCAGTAGACGCAGAGGCCCATCCATGCACGAGTGGTACTCGGCTTCCAACGGCATGATCTGCAACGTCACGTTGCGAGGCGACGTGTGCTCCAGAACGTGGTTCAGTTGATCGCGCCGTACCTCGGCACCGCCCAGTCTCCGTCGCAGGACCGCTTCCTCAACGATGAAGTGGAACGGAACTGTCGGACGCTCGTACAGCATCCGCTGCCGCTCCATCCTCGCCTCGACCTGTGCCTCCAACTGCTCATCCGTCAGCAGCGGAATCCGGTTCTCGAAGAGGGCCCGCGCATACGCTTCCGACTGCAACAACCCCGGCACCAACCGGCACTCATACGTGCACAGGCTCACCGCCTCCCGCTCCAGCCGAGCCCACCGTCGGAACCATGCCGCCAGCCCCGCCTCCCCCCGCGTCAGATGCCGCGCGGCCTTCCGCAGGGCACCGGTGTTGCCCAGCGCCTCCTCCGCCCGCTCCACGAACGCCTCGTCCGGCATCCGGCGCCCCAACTCCACCGACTCCACCGTGTGCTTGGAGTACTGGACCCGGGCGCCGAGGTCGACCCGGCTGAGTCCCGCGTGCTCGCGCAGTGCCTGGACGACGGCGCCGAACGTCCGCAGGCTGTCCGACGGATGCGGCTCCCGCTCCCACTCCCCCGCCGGAACCGCCCGCGCACCGGCGCTGCCTCCGGCCGCCTCCCCCTCGACCCCGACCACGTCCATCCGCCGCCCCTTTCCTCTCCTCCGTACCGCGCACCACGACGGCTCCTCACGCCGCCCGCTTCCACCTCCAGGCTGACGGATCATCAGACGTACCGTCCACTCTTCGTGTCCGTACGCTGACTCAACGTACGGGGTGCCACACTCGTCCCCGCCCCCGTCCGACCGCCACTCTGAGATCACGGAGAGCCAGGAGGAACCGTCCGCGTCCACCGCTCACCTGCGGAAACACCCGGGCGGCCATCTCCCCTCCCGTGGACTCCCGCCCACCACGGGCGGCGGCGGCCGGACCCGGCCGCGTCAGACGAGCTGGAAGGTGCAGTCATGCAGAACGGAACCAACCTCTACGCGCTCGACATCAGCGGGGCCTCGTTCACGAAGGCGTGCGGCGGCCCCTGCACCGAGGGGTGCGTGACCCTGGCCCGGATCGGCGAGGACGCCTGGGCCCTGGGCGACAGCAAGCGGCCGGACGCGCAGCCGCTGCGGTTCACCACCGAAGAACTGGGCGCCGCCGGTATCGACCCGGCGCGCTTCGGCCTCGGCGCCTGACCCTCCTCCCCCTCCCCTCCCACCGCCGACCGGACCGGGTCCCTCCCCGCGTCCGGTCGGCGCTCCTCGAAACGGGAACGGATCGTGCACCACCACGCCTACCTCTGGACCGGCCCGAAGGCGCGCTTCGACGACGAGGCCCTGCGGCGGCCCCCGCACCCCGACCCGCCCCCGGCCGGGAGCAGGCCGGAACTGATCGAGCGCTACCGCCAGGTGGCCGCGGAGTTCCACACGTCGGACCTCCCGCCCCTGGAGACGGCGTACTGGCTCGTCAAGCCCCGCTCACTGGTCCGGGGCACCTGGGACGAGGCGAAGGAGGCGGCGGCCTGGCTCGGTGAGCGGCTGGCCGAGTACGCCCCGCGGTTCGCGGCGGAGTGCGACCGGGACACCGCACGCCTGGCCCGGCTGGTGGACGCCGCCGCCGAACGCCTGCGCTCGGGCGCCGACGTGTCGTACGGCTGCTACCTCGAACGCCCCTCGTACCTCTCCCTGGCCGTGGTGACGTGCTCCCCGAACCGCGCGGTCCCCGAACTGCCCTGCCCGGTCGCGTAGGGGACCCGGCGCGCGCACCGACTCCCCTCCGCCTCCGTACGCTCACTTCGCGTACGGGGCGCGGCGCTCGCCCCCGCCCGCACCCGGCTGCCACGCTTCGGCGTCGCCTCGCGGACGGGCCTGCGGGAGCACGTCGACGCGCCGGCGGGGAGTCTTCAGCCGGTGCGGGAGTAGAGCGCGGCGAGAGCGGCGGCAGCACGGGAGATCTCCTGGACGGCCTCGGGCGGTCCGAGCACCTCGACGTCCGTGCCGAACTGCAGCAGTTGGCAGACCGCGGCCGGCACCGGGTACTCCAGCTCGACCGTCAGCCATGTGTCATCGGCCGCCGTGCCGTCACGGCCGTCATCGCCCTTGCCGTTCCCTCCGTTCGCCGTGCGTACCGGCTCTCCCGCCGGTACGCCCCGGACCGCCGGCTCCCCATCGGTCGGTGGTTCCTCGCCCGCCACCGGCTTCTCACCGGGCATCGGTTCCTCCGCGTCCAGCGGGCCCTCCCCGGTCGCCCCGAGGAAGTGCGGGCGGGTGATCCGGCGGAGCATGTCCAGGCGATGCCGGCGTACCCGGGCCCGGACGACGACGCCTCCACCGCGGTACTCGACCTCCCGGCGCAGTTCCTCCCAGACCTCGACGAGTGCCACACCGTCACGGTGGCGCACCGGCTCCGTGGTGACGGCGACGCCGCTGAGCCGGTCGGTACGGAAGAGCCGGGGGTGCCCCGCCAGGTCGGCGACGAGGTACCACGTGCCGGCCTTGGAGACGAGGCCGTACGGATCGACGGAGTGGACGTCGACCGTGGCGCGGCCGCTGTGCCGGTAGGCGATCCGCAGTCGGCGGTCGGTGAGGACGGCGTCGTGCAGTTCGTCCAGCCCGGTCCGGTCGCACTGCTCGCCGAGCCAGCCGTCGGGGTCGATCAGCAGTCGCCGGCTCGTCAGCTCGGCGGCCGATCGGTGCGGCGCGGGCAGCGCGGCCATCATCTTGCGCAGCGCCGAGCTCAGCGCCCGGTCCAGCCCCAGCGCGGAGTGCGCGCTCTGCCTCACGAGGACGAACAGGGCTCGCGCCTCGTCCCGGGTCAGGCCCGTCATGTCCGTACGGAACCCGGGCAGCAGCCGGACGCCGCCGTACCGCCCGCGCTCGGCGTAGACGGGGACCCCGGCCGCCGACAGGGCCTCGACGTCCCGGTAGACGGTGCGCACCGAGACCTCCAGGCGCCGGGCCAGTTCGGTCGCGGGGACGCGCTCCCGCTGCTGGAGCAGCAGGAGGATCGAGAGGAGCCGGTCGAACTTCACCCCTCGAGTCTTTCCCATACCTGTCGGCGGCTGTCAGGTTTCGGCCTCACGATGGCGCACACCAGCGGAACCGGACGGAGAGACTCGTGGAGCACACCGACATCCAGACGCTCGCCTCCCGGGTGGAGGGACCTGTCCTGCTGCCCGGGGACGAGGGGTACGACGAGGAGCGCACCGGGGCGAATCTCGCCGTCCGGCGCGAGCTCGAGCTGATCGTCGGAGCCGCGCGGGGCGGGGTGCTCCTCACCGCGAGCCGCATGACGGGCGTCGAAGTGGATCCGGACCGGCGCACGGTGAGGGTCGGGGCGGGTGCCCGCTTCGAGCAGGTGATCCCCGCCACGGTGCCGCACGGGCTGGCGCCGCTGAACGGTTCCGCACCGCACGTGGGTGTCGTCTCCTACGTCCTGGGCGGTGGTGTGGGACTGCTGGTGCGCACGTACGGCTACGCCTCGGACCGGGTGCGCGGCCTGGAGCTGGTGACCGCGGACGGGGAACTGCGCCGGGTCACCGTGGACAGCGAACCGGATCTGCACCGGGCGGTGGTGGGCGGTCACGACGACTTCGGCTGTACGAGAAGCTCTTCGAGGCACTCGCACCGGTCTCGTCCGGCGCCCGCCTCACCTTCCTCGGCTTCGGCGCGAATGCGGGCGAGAACCGGGTCCGTGCCCCATACGCACCGGCCGACCTGGAGCGACTGACGCGGCTGAAGACCGTCCACGATCCGCAGAACCTCTTCCGCCTCACCTACAACATCCCGCCGGCCGCCACCGACGCGGCCTCGGCGAACTGACGGGGAGTCGACGTGTCCCATCCCCCTTCCTCCGTCCGCTTTCCCTCCGACGACCACCCCGCCGGCCGGCGCGGCGCCGAGGACGGACTGCGCCGGACACTCGCCCTGGACGCGGCCGGCATGGCCGTCGTCGGAGTCTGCTATCTGGCGGCGGCCGGTCCACTCGGCCGGCTCCTGGGCCCGAGTACGGCGCTCGTGGCGGCGGTCGGCGCGGTGATGCTGGCGCTGGGCGTGGGCATAGCGGTCGTGGCACGGCTCGCCCGCATCTCCGCCGGGGCCGTACGCACCGTGATCGGTTGTGGCGTGTCGTGGATCCTGCTGAGCCTGGCCGCCCTGGCCTTCGGTTGGCTCGACCTCACCACCGGTGGTGTCGTGTGGACCTGGTTGCAGATCGTCCCGGTCGCGGTGTTCGCATCCTGGCAGACCCTCGAGCTGCGGACGCTCCGGTCCGGCTGACTGTGTCTTGCCGGAAGGCCGGCGACGCGGTGGGCAAGGGTGTGGCCGCGCTCTCCCCGACAGGTTGAGCACTCCCTGTTCCTTCGTGTCCGCGGCCGCCGCTGATCGGAGGCCGCGGTACGCCGTCCCGCCCTTCGCAGGAGCCGGTCCGGCCGGCCGGCCGCGCTGCCCGCCGGAACAGAAGTCACAGGAGGAGGACGTATGGCGCGCGATGAGCTGTCGGTTCTCGACCTGGCTTGCTGCCCGGCGACCTGGAGCGGGACACCACGGGGCGCGTTCCCGCGTCCGAGGGGCGCCCCGGTGACTCGGCGGCCGACACCGCACCGGTGGCCGGCGGCCGTGCGGGCGGTCGGACGGGCGCGGCGGCGCTCCACGCGCCTTCGGTGCCCCTCGGTGTCCAGGGGGCCGTCCGGATGCGTCACTGGAGCACCTCGGCGCCTCGGCCGGCCGCGACCACGACGGTGCGGAAGGGGAACGCGATGAGCAGCGCGACCGCGACGAGCAGGCCGCTCGCCCACAGCGGCCCGAGGTGTCCGACCGCGGTGCCGAGGGTGGTCGCGGCGACGAGGGGGCCGACGGCGGCGCCGACGTTGAGTGCCGCGGTCGCGTACGAGCCGGCCATGGCGGGGGCGCCCGCGGCCTCGTAGAGGACCCGCGTGATCAGCGTGCCGCCCAGCGCGAAGGACAGCGCGCCCTGCACGAACACGAGGACGCACAGGGCGACCGGCCGGTGGGCCAGCACCGCCAGGGCCGGCCAGCCGATGAGCAGCAGCGGCCCACCGGCTGCGACGACCGGGCCGGGGCGCCGGTCGGACAGCCGGCCGGCGACGGTGACGCCGACGAAGGCACCGGTACCGAAGAGCACCAGCACGACGGAGATCCACCACTCGTCCAGCCCGGCGGTGTCGGTCACCACGGGGGCGAGGAAGGTGAAGCTTCCGAACGTCGCCGCGTTCACCAGCGCGCCGAGCAGCATCACCAGGATCAACCGCGGCCGGGTGAGCTGGGCGAGCTCCGCGCGCAGGGCCGGCCCGCCGGTCGCCCCTTCCTTCGCCTGTCGCGCCGGGACCCCCTTCAGGATGCCGAGAGCTGCGGGCAGGCAGAGAGCGGCGACGGCCCAGAACGTGGCCCGCCAGCCGAGGAACGTGCCGAGGACCGATCCGCCGGGGACACCGGCGATCGTGGCCACCGTCGTGCCCGACAGCAGCACGGCCAGCGCACGTCCCTTCTTGTCCGGCGGGACCAGCGTGGCGGCAGCCGTCAGAGCGACGGCGAGGAACCCCGCGTTCGCGAGCGCGGCGACGACCCGGGTGGTGAACAGGACCGGGAAGCTCGTGGTGACGGCGCCCACGGCGTGAGCTGCCGCGAAGGCGAGGAGGAACCAGAGAAGGCTGGAACGCCTGGGCCAGTTGCGGGCGAGCGCGGCCACCAGCGGGGCGCCGACGATCATGCCGATCGCGAAGGCCGAGGTGAGCGCGCCCGCTGTCCCGACGGTGACGTCGAGATCCGAGGCGATGTCCGGCAAGAGGCCGGCGAGCATGAACTCCGAGGTGCCCATGGCGAAGACCGCCAGGGCAAGCAGGTACAGCGGGAGAGGCATCGAGCGGCTCCGGGGTGAGAGAGGAACGAGAAGGTCATCTCGTCACCGCGGCCGGCCCCAAGGGCGCGCGTCCCACCGCGGAATGCGGCGCGACGACGGAACTACGAGCTCAGTGGTCCAGACGACAGCACTACGAGCTCAGCGGTTCAGGGGGCTGACGGCGTGACCGAAAGCCCCCACCTTGTCCGACTCAGGACTCGACATGGCCCGCACGCTACCCGACCGACGCCCGTCGAGGCACCTCGGTTTCGACCGCATTGGCCAGTGTCACCGTCTTCGTGCCCCGGACCGCCCAGAGTTCGGCTCCCTGCCCGTCTGCCGCACATCGAACGGGCCCCTCGTGCGGTGCAGGAACTGCTCGCCCTCGGCCTCACCGTCGAGGACCCGCGCGGCATCGCCGACCGGCTCCACCTCCTGGTCGACGATCCGCAGCGGCGCTGCGCGCACGCCGGAACGGTCTCCCCCGCCCACGGGGTGGTCGAGCGCCGGCCGGCGGTCCTCGACGCCGGGATCGACCGCCTGAGCCGACTGCGCGCCCGCCTGACACAGCGGGCGGGGCGGGCCCAGGCGGGCCCAGGCGCGCACCGGTGTGCCGCACCGCGCCGCCCGGCTTCCGCGCTCTCGGGACGTGGCCGCCCCGACAGGTCCGGATGCGCGCTCCGTTCCGTTCGGTTGCGCGTCGCCGGGCCCGGCTCGTCCCGGCTCACGGCTTTCGTCTGACGCGGCGTCGATCCGACCGGTCCGCCGCCCTTCCGTTTCCCCGGCGCTCCCAGGGGCACCTGACCGCGGGCGGCAGGGGAAACCGGATCCTGCCGCCGCAGACGTCAGGAGGTTCTCCCCCATGCAGGACGACGGCAGCATCCGTGGCGGCGAGCCGCAGGTGGTCGCGGAGCCCAAGCCGCCCTACCCCAAGCAGCGCCAGCAGCCCCCGGGGCACGAGAAGGACGTGGAGCCGAGGCCGCGTTACCTGGCGGAGCGCTACCGTGCGGCGGACAAGCTCCGCGGCAGGATCGCGCTGATCACCGGCGGGGACTCGGGCATCGGCCGTGCGGTGGCGGTGCTGTACGCGCGCGAGGGCGCCGACGTGGCCCTCGCGTACCTGCCCGAGGAACAGCAGGACGCGGAGGAGACCCGTCGCGCGGTGGAGGCCGAGGGGCAGCGGTGCCTGCTGCTCCCCGGCGATCTGTCCGAGGCGTCGTTCTGCCGCGAGGCGGTGGAGCGGACCGTGCGGGAGCTGGGCGGTCTGAACATCCTGGTGAACAACGCGGCTCACCTGAACAGCCAGACGGACCTGTCGCAGCTCACCTTCGAGGACTGGGACCGGTCCTTCCAGGTGAACGTGTACGCCTACTTCCACCTGGTGCAGGCCGCCCGCCCGCACCTGAAGGCGGGCGACGCGATCATCGCGACCGCCTCGGAGGAGGCGCTCAAGGGCAGCAACACCATGATCGACTACGCGGCCGCCAAGGCCGCCCTGGTCAACTTCACCAAGTCGATCGCCCCGCACCTGGCCAAGGACGGCATCCGCGCGAACGTGGTCGCCCCCGGCCCCACCTGGACGGTGCTCAACATCGCCGACCAGAACATGCCCCAAGAAGGCCTGGCCCAGCTCGGCAGCGAGGGCCCGCTCGGGCGCGTGGCCCAACCGGAGGAGATCGCACCGACCTATGTGTACCTGGCCTCCGACGCGGACTCCAGTTACACCGTGGGCGAGGTCGTCGCCGTCACCGGCGGACTGACCGACACCCGCTGACCCTTGGCCGTCCGCCCCTCCACCGGCACCGGCCGAAGCCGTCGTACGGGTGAAGGGGCGGACGGCGCGGCCGGGTCCTCTTTGGGGCGGCGGGGGCGTCGGCTCTGGGGGCGTCGGCGGCGACGCCGGGGCGAAGGCGTAGGCCGTCTTGTGCAGAGCATCCACCTTGTGCAGAGCATCCACGACGAACTTCCGGCCTGCGGGGCCGGGTCACAGGTCGTCAGGGCCGGTTGTCAGCCGGTGTTCCCGGGGGCCGAGCCCGCACCCGTCCCGACTGCCCGCCGGTCCGCTTCCCCGTCCTGCTGCCTCAGGCGTATCTCGACGTGGCCGTCGACGATCCGGGTGTCGAAGGCGGGTTGCGGCGCGGTGGCCGGGCCCCGGACGTTCCAGCCGTCCGCGAGCCGGAAGACACTGCCGTGCCAGGGGCACTGGACGCATCCGTCGGCGACGGTGCCCTCGGACAGCGGTCCCGCGAGGTGGCTGCACCGCTCGGCCAACGCGTGGACGGCGCCGCCGATTTCACGCACCACCAGGACCGGCACGTCGTCCACGCTGCGCCGCACCGGGCGGCCGGCCGGGAACTCGTCCACGCCCCCGACCCGGTGCCAGCCCCGCGTCACCACGTGCGGCACCTCTTCGGCGTGGTTGGCGCCGGAAGCCTGCCGGTAGGCCATGTGGCCGCCCAGCGCTCCGCCGAGTCCCACCGCCGTCAGCCCCAGGAAGCCGAACGTCCGGCCCGCCGCCTCCCGTCCCTTGAGACGGCAGGCGAGCGAGGCCGCGTACATGCCGACGGCAGCGGTGTTGGCCAGGGCGTGCACCAGGCCGACGCGTTGCTGCTGACGGTGCAGCTCGGCCCAGTCGACGGCACCCGCCAGGGCCGCGGGCACGGCGGCGGCCAGCCCGAGACCGACCAGCAGCCCGGCCTCGCGGGAACGGCCCGGCCGCAGATCCAGCACCGCCGCGGACATCCAGCTCCCGATCGGGACCTGCACCATCAGCGGATGCACGGGGTGCCCCAGCCACCTGCCGTGCAGCGCGTCCCTGCCGCGCCCCAGCGGGAGCGAACGCACTCCCTCGCGGAGCACGCCGATCAGCCGGTCGGCCCGCGGTTCCCGTTCCAGCCGGTCCAGCAGTCGCAGGGCCCGGCTCTGCCGCATCCGACGACGAGGCGTCGCACTCATGGCATTCATGACCCGCCGGGTCCCCATCCGTCCGGACGGCAAACGGAGCCGGGCCCGAGTCCGGTGCCCGGGCGGCGGCCCGAGGCCGGCGGCCGCCCCCCCGGCCTCGGGCCTCACGCCGCGGTCCCGCGGGCACCGGTCCTCCCGCATCCATGATCCGCATGGAAGGGGCCCGGACGGGGCAAGCGGTCTGCCTGGGATACGGAGGGCGCCATGACCATGACGGAGCAGCCGGCCGGGTCGGCCGGGGAGGACACCGCCTGCTGCACGCACCACGGCGGCCACGGTCCGCAGCCCGCTGCCGAGGCGCCGGAAACCGCACGTGAGCGGGTCAACCGCCGCTGGAACGAGATCCTGCAGGAGACCCGGGTCACCCAGACGGGCGTGCAGATCCTCTTCGGGTTCCTGCTCAGTGTGGCGTTCACCCCGCTGTTCCGGGAGCTGGAGACCTTCGACCGCGTCGTCTACGTCATCACCGTGGTGCTCGGCGCGGCGGCCACCGGGTCGCTCATAGCGCCCGTCTCCATCCACCGCTTCCTGTCCGGCCAGCGCATGAAGGACGAGCTGGTGGAGGCCGCCGGCCGCTTGATGATGTGCGGCATGGTCCTCCTCGCGCTGACCATCGGCTGCACGCTCCTGCTGATCCTCCGTGTCGTGGTGCCCGGCGTCCTCGCCGAAGCACTCGCCGCCGGGGTCATGCTGTGGTTCGGTCTGTGCTGGTACGCGCTGCCGCTGTACCTGCGCCGCCGCGCCGCCCGGCGCTCCGGAAGCGATGCCGCGTAGCTCACCGGGGCGCGCGCCCGCCGGGACGCGAGCCCGCCGGGGCGCCGTGACCGCTTCGGGGCGGGGTGCCGTCGCGGCGGGCGGGGCGTAGCGTCCCCCTGTAGGTGATGACCGGCTTGCCTGTCATGCCCGTACAGCCGGTGCAGTGCGGTCCCTCCGGACCGCGGCGGGCTCGTCCCGGGCAGGGCCCGGGGAGCCTTCCGAGCGAGGACGAGCGGATGAACCGGATGCTCGGCGGGGCCGCGCGGCGCCCGCGGCTGCGCTTCGACGGCTGGATCGCCGGCCTGGGCACCTCCTCGGGCACGCGGATCGTGCTCGGACACTGGCAGCGCTCACCGTTCGGGGCGTTCAGCGACGTGATGCTGGAACGGGCCGACGGGGAGAGGCTGCTGCTGGCCCCCACGCAGGAGACGGCCGACTTCATCAGCAGCACCTACCTCTTCGACTCGGTGCGTGTCGTCCCGGTCGACGTGCGTGTCACGGACGGCACCTGGACCGTCACCGCGGGGCCGCTCGACCTGCGCTTCACCACCGGCTGGCGACGGTTTCTGGGCCTCGTGCTGCGCGCCGTTCCCGGCGTGCTCGCCCGCCGTCCGGTGTGGAGCACGCTGATCGACCGGCCCGCCCGCCTGCTGCTGCCGGGCGTGCGGACCCGCGGCAGTGCCGGTGGGGGCCGCCGCGAGTGGTACGGCGCCCGGGACCTGCTGCCGATCCGTGCGGTCTCGGCTGCCTTCGGGAGCACCGACCTCGGAACGATGGCACCGGTCGAACCGCCCGTGCGCTTCGGGTTCGGTTCGACGCCGCCGGACCCCGCCCTCACCCGGGTCACGACGACGGTGGCCCTCCCTCCGGGGTGACGACACCCGGCGCGAGGCCCCGGCCGCCTCCGCGAAGAGGGCCCCCTGAACAGGGCCGGCGGCGGGAAACCACGGGAACGGCCGCGATCGCACCGGTGTCTCCGACGCCGTGGGCGGGGCCCCCGGGGGGCAACGCCCCGATCAACTGGTCAGGGCATCCTCGACGGTGGGGTGGCAGGGAATGAACACGTCGATGCCGACGAACGCCATGACGCACCGGACGAGCTCCCGCCCGCCCACCAGACGCAGCCGGCCCCCGGCCTGGTGGGTGGCGATGAGTACGTCGACACCGCTGGGGTCCATGAACGTCGCTCCGCCGAAGTCGGCCACGGTCCGCGGGCTTCCCTCCGGCGGGAGCAGCGCCTCTTGCGGACCGTCGCGGTGGTGGTGATCGATCTCGCCGCGCAGGACCACGACCCGGGTGCCGTCGACGTTCTCGTAACCGATCGACAGGCCGGGTCGTGCCGCACAAGCGTCCGACACGGTTTCCTCGTCCGCGCTCGTTGACAAGGATCCTCGCTCCCGGCACACCATCCGCGTATCCCCTACTCCCCCGGCCCTGCGATCGGGTGCCCGCGAGATCGTTCTCACGGGACCACGTGCGCGGGTGAGGCACCGGGTGGGGCAACGGTTCCCCCAGCCACGCATCCGCGTCACGCGGAGACTTCTCCGCAATCCCCCGGAAGCCGTACCCACACCCACAGGAGTGATCGAACACAGCATCACGGTGTGCGCCCCTCCGCTCCATCAGGGCTGGGCCGGTCAATCGACATCACGTTCCAGACGTCGCCCCCGCGGACCCGTGACGGCGACAGGAATTCCCCAGTTGGCCGATCACCTGTCCGCATCACGCCCCGAGGAGCACTCGTGCACACTTCGCACCGCCCTGCGCTCGTTCATCCTGTGTTCGAACCCGTCACCGCCTCCTCGGGCAGCACCGTGCGCCACGCCGACGGCCGCATCGGATCCCTTGCCCGCGGCGCATCACCGCCGGAAAGGTGCTCCGGACAGCACGACGGGCGGGCCGACCGTCCTCGACCCCGCACCGTCCCTCTGTGCCGTTTCCTTGAGTTCACCG
The DNA here is from genome assembly GCF_008704515.1 of Streptomyces viridosporus T7A. Lineage (NCBI taxonomy): Bacteria > Bacillati > Actinomycetota > Actinomycetes > Kitasatosporales > Streptomycetaceae > Streptomyces > Streptomyces viridosporus. The sequence continues at coordinate 7,191,182 of NZ_CP023700.1, read as the reverse complement.
TTTCCGGGAAGGACGTACCCCCTCGTGTTCACGACGCAGGACGCATGGAACACCGGCTACGCCAACGGCCGCCGTTATCGCCGGCTCAGCGACTCCGAGCGGTCGCTGCTCGCCGCACACGTTCCCGCCCCGGTCGGCGGCAGGGCCCTCGACGTCGGGTGCGGGGTCGGCGAACTCGCCGCCCACCTGTCCTCGCTCGGCTACCGCGTCGATGCCGTCGACTGGTCCGACAACGCCCTCGCCGAGGCGACCGCCCGGTACGGACAGGCCGCCCGGTGGCTGTGCCTGGACATCGAAGGCGACGACCCGGCACCGCTGCACGCCGACGGCTACGACGTGATCACCCTCCGGTTCGTGTATCCGTTCCTGAAGAACCGCGAGCACGCCATGTCCTCGCTCAGCCGTCGGCTGCGCGCCGGCGGTGCCCTCGTGGTCGTCACGCCCCTCGCCGCAGAGACCCCGGTCGAGCGGCGCGGCATCGCGCTCGACGAGAACGAACTCGCCCGCCTGCGGGCCGGCTGGTCCGCCACCGCCCGCCACGACGTCGAGGGCCTGGCCTTCGTGGTCCTGCGCGGCTCCCACCCGGACGGCACCACGCCACGGGTCGAGGCACCGGCCGACCCCTGGGCGGGACCGGCTTCACCTTCGACGGCGGCCGACCCACCTCCGAGCAACCGCGCCGACGCCGGCTCGCCCCGGCCCCGTACGACCAAAGGGCCACCCACGGTCTCGCCGAGTGACCACGGCTGACGGGCGAGGGACCCTTCACCCACCTGGACGCCGTCGAACACGTACACCAGGGCCGAGGCCCGAACCACCTCGCGACCGAACCTCGGTCCGCACATCCGGGCGACGGCATCACGCGGTCGCCGCTCCCCTCCGCTCTCAGGAGTGCCCGTGTCCGTCGAGGACCTCAACACCGAAGCCTGGACCGTGTACGGCCGACGCCAGCTCGATCGGGGGTACGTGCCGCCCGTCCCCGAACGACTGGAGTGGACTCCGTGGGAGGGGATCGGTCCCGGTGCGGAGATCCTCGGGGACGTCACCGGCACACGCGTCCTGGACATCGGCTCCGGCGCCGGCCACCACGCCGTGCACCTGGCCCGGGTCCACGGCGCCCGGGTCACCGCGATCGAACTGTCCCCCACCCAGCACCGACGCGCCACCGGCACGCACGCCGGCACCCCCGGCGTCCGGTTCGTGCACGGCGACGTGGTCGACCACCTGCGCACCGCCGAACCCTTCGACGCCGCGTACGCCATCGGCAGCCTCGCCTTCACCGACCCGTACCGCGTCCTGCCCGCGCTGCGCGACGGTCTGCGCCCCGGCGCGCCGCTGGTCCTCTCGCTCCTCCACACCGACCTGCACGGCCGCGGTCCGTCCACGACGGTCGCGCCGCGTGAGCAGACGATCAGGCTCCGGGACGACCCGCCGCTGCCCACCCGGATGTGGGTCCTGACACCGCAGTTGTGGGAGGACCTGCTCTCCGAGCACGGCTTCCGCATCGAGGCCGTCGATCTCCTGCGCCCCCGCGACGAGAGCAACCCCGTCGTGCAGCAGCTCATCCGCGCCCGCCGCCTCCCGGACCGTTCCGCACGCGTCTCCAGTCGGCCCCGCACCACGCGACCACCCGCGCCGCACGCGGCCATCGGGGTCGGCGCCATTGTCCTCGGCGACCGGGGTGTGCTCCTCGGCCGTCACCGTCACGGCACTCTCGAACTACCGGGAGGGACCGTGGAGGCCGGGGAGTCCCTCGAAGCGACCGTGGTCCGTGAACTCGCCGAGGAGACCGGTCTGATCGCCCGGCCCGACGACGTCACGCTCCTGGGCACACTCGTCGATCACGTCGGTGACGTCGTCCGGGTCACCGTCGGCGCCCTCGTGGGCGCCTGGCAGGGCCGGCCGGCCACGCGGCCGGACGAGAGCGTCGGCGACTGGGCCTGGTACCCCCTGGACCGACTGCCCGACGGCCTGTTCGTGTGCAGCGCCCAGATCCTCACCGCCTGGCGCCCCGACCTGCCCGTCGACCACCCCCCTGCGCACTTCACGCCCTACGCCCACCGCACGGCACGCGGGGCGACCGGGGCCGTGGCCGCCCCGGAGGAGGCCCCGGCCTGACGCGTGCCCCCGTCCGGTCCGAGTCGGCTCCGGGCCGCCTGCCTGCCCCGAACGGACGACACACCGTGCGCCTCCGGCCGGGCTGCCGAAAGCTGAGGCCATGCCCTCCATACGAGCGACATCCGCTGCTGCCCTGCTGTCCGCCGCCGCCCTGCTCTCCTGCTCCCTGACGGCCTGTACGCCGGTGGCGCAGGACGGCAGCCAGGGCGGTGGCGGCGGCACGGCGACCACCGGACCGGACGAAGGCCGCTTCTGGAAGCAGTCCCTGGACTGGAAGGACTGCCCCGCCCCCTCACTCCTCCAGGGCGGTGGCGAAGCCCCCGCCCTCCTGTCGGACGGCACCCGGTGGCAGTGCGCCACCCTGCAGGCGCCGCTGGACTGGAAGAAGCCCTCCGGGGAGTCGATGGGCATCGAGCTGATCCGGGCCCGCTCCAGCGGCGACGCGAAGGACCGGATCGGTTCGCTGCTCTTCAACTTCGGCGGCCCCGGGGGCTCCGGGGTCACCCTCCTGCCCGCTCTGGCCTCCGACTACGAGAAGCTCCGCTCCCGGTACGACCTGGTCAGCTTCGACCCGCGCGGCGTCGGCAACAGCCGGGGCGTGCGCTGCCTGGACGCCGGCTCCGGCGACGAGGACCGGGTGGACGCCACCCCCGACGACGGCACCGACGAGATCGACGCGCTGGTCGCCTTCCACCGGGAGACGGTCGCGGCGTGCGAGAAGAACTCCGGCGACGTACTCCCGCACGTCGGCACCACCGAGACCGCCCGGGACATGGACCTGATGCGGCACGTCCTGGGCGACGAGAAGCTCCACTACTTCGGGATCTCCTACGGCACTTCACTCGGTGGCGTGTACGCCCACCTGTTCCCCGAGAACGTCGGCCGGGCCGTCCTGGACGCCGTCGTCGACCCCACCCTGGACGCGATGGAGAAAGCCCTCGGGCAGGCCGGCGGCTTCCAGCTCGCCTTCGAGCACTTCGCCGCGTGGTGCGTCGAGAGGGGCTGCGCGCTCGGTGACGACGTCGCGGAGATCGTGGAGACCGCCGTGGAGCTCGAGGCCGACCTGGACGACGCTCCGCTCCCCACTTCGGACGGAAGTGAGCTCGACGGCGACGCGTTCCTCGCCGCCATCGTCGGCGCGCTCTACAAACAGGACTACTGGCCCGCCCTCCTCGTGGGCCTGGAGGCGGCCGCCAACGACAACGGCGACATCATGCTGGACCTGGCGAAGGCGCTGAGTCAGCACCGCTTTGACGACGCGAGCAACAGGAACGACGCCTTCAGGGCCATCACCTGCGACGACTCCAGCGACCGCTACACCGTGGCGGACGTGGAGGAAAGAATGGCCGAGTTCGTCAAGACGTCGCCCCTGTTCGGGCCCCTCCTGGCGTGGGGCTTGCTCGCCTGCGACGGCTGGCCGGTGACGGGAGAGGCCGAGCACCCCGAGGTGAGCGCGCCGGGCGCGCCGCCGATCCTGCTGGTCGGCAACACCGGCGACCCCGCCACCCCCTACGAGGGCGCCGCCCGCATGGCGGAGCGGCTCGGCAAGGGCGTGGGCTTCGAGCTCACCTACGAGGGTGAGGGCCACGGTGCCTACAACAGCGGGAACGCGTGCGTGCGGAACGCCGTCGACGCGTATCTGCTCGGCGGGAAGCTCCCGAAGAGCGGCGCGGTGTGCGAGGCGGAGCCGCTGCCGGAAGGCAAGTAGGAGACGGGCGCCGCTGTCCGTGGGGGCCGGCCGCCGGCCGGCCGAGGGGCGGCGCCGAGGGCGCCGGGTGGGGGCCCCGGTCGCGAGCGTCGCCCCGGCCGGGAAGGGCGGGCGACTCCGGACCGGAACACCCCACCGCACCGGACTGCTGCCGCCCGGACGAGGAACCGGGCGGCAGCGTGGGGTGCGGCCGGTCGGGCCGCGGCGGCCTCCGGGGCGCAGCGCTCGGCGTCGTCGAGCCACTCGATCGGCGAGGTGCGGGCGCGGGCGATGCGTGAGCGCACCGTGCCGACGGGGCAGTCGCTGACGCGGCCGGGACGCCGGGGGCGGGGAGCGCGGGGTCGACGGTCCGACGCCGCCGTTTCCGGGGGGAGCGGGCTCAGCGGCGCAGGGCGGTCTCCCGCCGCATGTACGACAGCTTCTCGGGGTTGCGCACGGCGTAGAGCCCGGTGACGAGGCCGTCGTCGATGCGCACGGCCACGACGGTGTCGATCACGCCGTCGAGCCGGAGGACCAGCGCCGGGTGGCCGTTGACCTCCGCCGTCCGCAGCGACGCCTCGCCCGCGACCCTGTCCAGCCCGGTGGCCAGCAGGCGGGCCACCTTGCCGACCCCCACGACGGGCCGCGGCACGGCCTTCCTGACTCCGCCGCCGTCGCCCAGGAGGACGACGTCCGGCGCGAGGATGTCGAGCAGGCCCTGCAGATCGCCCGTTTCGACCGCCCGCCGGAACGCGTCGAACGCGTCCCGGGTCTGGTCCGGGGAGACGGTCCCGCGCGGCCGGCGTGCCGCGACGTGTGCCCGTGCCCGGTGCGCGATCTGACGGACCGCGGCCTGGTTCCTGTCGACGGCTTCGGCGATCTCGCCGTACTCGAGGTCGAACACCTCGCGCAGCACGAACACCGCCCGCTCGACCGGCGTGAGCGTCTCCAGCACCAGCAGCATCGCCATCGAGACGCTGTCGGCCAGCTCGACGTCCTCGGCCACGTCGGGCGTGGTGAGCAGCGGCTCGGGCAGCCAGGAGCCGACGTAGGATTCCTTGCGGCGGCCGAGCACGCGCAGCCGGCTCAGTGCCTGGCGGGTGGTGATCCGGACCAGGTACGCGCGCCGGTCGCGCACCGTGCCGAGATCCACGCCCGCCCACCGCAGCCAGGTCTCCTGCAGGACGTCCTCCGCGTCGGCGGCCGAGCCGAGCATCTCGTAGGCGACGGTGAACAGCAGGTTGCGATGGGCGACGAACGCCTCGGTGGCGAAGTCCGTGCGTCCACCGTCGGGTTCCGGGCGCCCGCCGCCTGGTTCCGTGTGCCCACCGCCGGGGTCCGTGTGCCCACCGCCGGGGCCCGGGCGTCCGCGGTCGGGGAGCCGCCCGGCCGTGTTCTGTGTGCGCTCGCTGTACTCGCTCTTCACCGACTGCTCCTGCCTGTCCGCTCGTGACGGGGCCACACGCACGGGACGCCGGTCCCCGCGGCTCTGTGACATCCATGAGCGGTGGCGCACGTCACACCGGCCTCGCCGTCACAAGGAGCGGACCGTCGGCGTCTCGTGTTCGTTCATTGCCGCACCACGCATGAGGAGGACGTCGTGGACGCCCGATTCAACCTGTTCGACAACGAGGTCGCCGCCAGGTTCGCCAAGCGGTTCGCCGGCGCCGGCCTGGTGGTCCACCAGTCGTCGCTGCCGAGGTCCACCCAGGAACTGGTGTCGCTGCGCGCCAGCCAGATCAACGGCTGCGGCCACTGCATCGACATGCACACCAAGGAGGCCGCGGCGGCCGGTGAGACCGCGGTCCGGCTCCACCTGGTCGCCGCCTGGCGCGAGTCCACCGTGTTCACCGAGGCCGAGCGGGCCGCGCTGGCGCTCGCCGAGGAGGGCACCCGGCTCGCCGACGCCCACCCCGGCGTGTCCGACGAGACCTGGGCCCAGGTGCGCAAGCACTACGACGACGACCAGACCGCCGCCCTGGTCGCCCTGGTCGCCCTGATCAACGCGGCCAACCGGCTCGCCGTGATCGTGCACCAGCGGGGAGGCTCCTACGAACCCGGCATGTTCGCCGCCGCGTTCGGCTGAACGGCGGCGGACACGTCCGGCCCCGGACCGTCCGGTCCGGGGCCGGGCCCACGGGTGCGGCCGGTGCCGCCGGAGCACAGGTCCGTCAGTGGTCGGTGCCGCCGGAGCACAGGACGGCGCCGAGCACTCGGTCGCCCCGGGTGCCGTGGCCGGGGAAGGTGACGCGGTCGCCGGGGTGGACGACGCGGCACGGGACCTCACGGCCGTCGCTGTAGGCGACGGTCAGCGTGTACGTGCTGGAGCAGGTGTTGGTGACGAACGCGTAGCGCCAGTCGGCGCCGACCTCCACGCAGGCGGGGGCGCCGGTCTGCGCCCGCTCGGCTTCGGACGGCGTCGCGTGTGCTGCCGCGCTGCCCGTCAGTACCGGCAGCAGTGCTGCCGCCGTCATGATGAATGGACGCATTACCTGGCGCATGGGACTGCTCCCCTTCAACTCATGAACCGATGGGCTTCAGGCTAGAGCGGCCCATCGGCGGCCGGATGAGGTTTGCGCCACCTTTCCGCAATTTTCAGTAAGGTATTTCAACAATCTTTGAACACCGGGCGCCGTATGAATCCGCAGATGCGGCGCTCGGCGGCGTTGACGCGGTGGGCGGCCGACCCGCGGGGCACGCCGTCGGCGGAGCCCGCGGATCGACCGGAAAAAGGTGCTGCCGCAGGTGAAGAAATCGATGCGTGCCACGACGAGGCCGGCCCCGCACGCTCGGCGCCCGAGCCGAACTCCCCTCGGACACCACGGCCGTGACGTCCTCGCCGCCGGACGGTGCCGCCCGCGCGATGCCCGGCAACCATGACGGCCGCGGCGGCTCCCGCCGCGAGGGCGGGCACGGCGGCCGCGGTCCTTCCGGTCGCGGTTCCTGCGATCCGCGACTCCGCGACGCGGAAGCGCGGACGAGGGGCCCCGCCGCGGCAACGCATGCGGCAACGCATGCGGCGCCTGGGACGCGGACGGCGGCGTTAGGGATCGGAGGGCAGGGGTACCGAGGACGCACGTGCGTCGGGCTTCGCCGCCGTTCCCTGGGAGGTAGCCGTGGTCGCTTCGGTGGACCGGATCGCCCTGCCGTGGGGCAGCCGCACCCCGTACGGCCGACACGGGTCGTGGCCGGAGCGGCAGGACATCTGCCTGCGGGAGGGCGTCGACCCGGACACGGTGCAGCGGTGGGTCCAGGCCGCGTCGATCCTGCACTCCGACGGGGACGCGATGGACATCGCGGTCGTGGACGGACGCATGGCCGGGGTGCGCGGCCGGACGCAGGACCGCGTCAACCGCGGCCGGCTGGGGCCGAAGGACCTCTTCGGATGGCAGGCGAACGCCTCGCCGGACCGGCTCACGAGGCCGCTGGTGCGCCGGGACGGGCAGCTGGTGGAGTGCGACTGGGCGACCGCGATGGACCGGATCGCGACCCGTTCCCGGGAGCTGCTGCACGAACGCGGTCCGGGGTCGATCGGCTTCTACACCTCCGGGCAGCTGTTCCTGGAGGAGTACTACACGCTGGCGGTGCTGGCCCGGGCCGGGATCGGCACCAACCACCTCGACGGCAACACCCGCCTGTGCACGGCCACCGCCGCCGAGGCGCTGAAGGAGTCCTTCGGGTGCGACGGGCAGCCGGGCACCTACGACGACATCGACCACGCCGACGTGATCGCCCTGTTCGGGCACAACCTCGCCGAGACCCAGCCCGTGCAGTGGATGCGCGTCCTGGACCGGCTGGAGGGCGGCGACCCGCCCCGCCTGCTGTGCGTCGACCCGCGTCCCACGCGGCCGGCCCGCGCGGCCACCGTGCACCTGGCTCCCCGCCTCGGGACGAACGTGGCGCTGTTCAACGCCCTGCTGCACGAGATCATCCGCACCGACCGCGTCGACCACGACTACGTCGAGGCCCACACCGTCGGATTCGAGGAACTGGCGTCCCGGGTGGAGGACTGCACCCCCGAGTGGGCGGCCCGGATCTGCGACGTACCGGCCGCCCGCATCGGCGAGGCCGCCGAACTCCTCGGCACGGCCGACCGGCTGCTGTCCACGGTGCTGCAGGGCGTCTACCAGTCCCACCAGGCCACCGCCGCCGCCGTGCAGATCAACAACCTGCATCTGATCCGCGGCATGCTCGGGCGGCCCGGCGCCGGGGTCCTCCAGATGAACGGGCAGCCCACCGCCCAGAACACCCGTGAGTGCGGCGCCAACGGCGACCTGCCGGGTTTCCGCAACTGGCAGAACGACGACCACGTGGCCGACCTGGCGCGGGTGTGGAACGTCGACCCGGAGACCATCCCCCACTACGCCCCGCCCACCCACGCGATGCAGATGTTCCGCTACGCCGAGCAGGGCTCGATCCGCATGCTGTGGATCAGCGGCAGCAATCCGGCGGTCTCGCTGCCCGAGCTGTCCCGGATCCGCTCGGTCCTGGCCCAGGACCGCCTGTTCGTGGTCGTGCAGGACCTCTTCCTCACCGAGACCGCCCAGTTGGCGGACGTGGTGCTGCCCGCGGCGACGTGGGGCGAGAAGACCGGCACGTTCACCAACGCCGACCGCACCGTGCACCTGTCCGACAAGGCGGTCGATCCGCCCGGCGAGGCCAGGCCGGACCTGGACATCTTCCTCGACTACGCCGCTCGCATGGACTTCCGCGACAAGGACGGCGGCCCGCTGATCACCTGGCACGACCCGGAGTCCGCGTTCGAGGCGTGGAAACGCTGCAGTGCCGGCCGCCCGTGCGACTACACCGGTCTCAGCCACGACAAGCTGCGCGGAGGCAGCGGCATCCAGTGGCCGTGCAACGAGCGGGCCCCGGAGGGGACGGACCGCCTCTACACCGACGGGATCAGCTGGGCCCACCCCGACGTCTGCGAGACCTACGGCAAGGACCTGGTGACCGGCGCGGCGGACGACGTCGTCGAGTACCGCTCGCTCAACCCCGACGGCAAGGCCATGCTCAAGGCCGCCGCCTACCTGCCGCCCCACGAGGCGCCCGACGAGGAGTACCCGTTCCAGCTGACCACCGGCCGGACGCTCTACCACTTCCACACGCGGACGAAGACGGGCCGTGCCCCCCAACTGAACGAAGCCGCCCCCGACGTGTGGGTGGAGGCCGCCCCCTCCGACGCGTCCGCGCTCGGACTCGACGAGGGCGACCTGGTGGAAGTGGCCACGCCGCGCGGCGCCCTGCGGGGACGGCTCCGGGTGACGGACATCCGGCCGGGGCTGCTGTTCGTCCCCTTCCACTACGGCTACTGGGACACCGGGGGCGGTCACGCCCCGGACGGCGGCACACCGGGACGCGCCGCGAACGAGACCACCGTCACCGACTGGGACCCGGCCTCCAAGCAGCCGCTGTACAAGACCGCCGCGGCGGCCCTGCGGCGCGTCGAACGCGGTGACGGCCGCCCCGCCCCCGCACCGACGACCACCGCGTCCGCCCCGTCCCGCGCCGGCACCGTCCCGGACACGGTCGGCGGCCCCTCCGCCCTCGTCACCGAGTCCGTCGGCGCTCCCCCGGACCGCCGGAAGGAGCAGTCGGAATGAACGGCGTCACCCTCGTCCTGCGCGCGCTCCACCACGGCGAGAAGCACCTGGCCGGGGAGCTGACGGCGGTGGCGGAACGCCACCGCACGGAACACGAGGTCCACCACGTCGCCACCGACCTCGCCCGGTGGTCCCGCACCCATGTCCGGCGCCTGGCCGACACCGGCCGCGACCACGGCGTGCACCTCGGCGCCCCCTCCGGGGACGACTCCGCGGGGCTGCTGTCGACGCTCCGGGAGAAGACGGCCGAGGCGACCGTCCACCGGCCCGAAACGGGCCTCCTCCTGCTGCGCGACCTGCGCAAGCTGCACCTCGACGCGGCGGGCAACTCCCTGTACTGGGAGATGCTCGCCCAGGCCGCCCAGGCCACCCGCGACACCGGTCTGCTCGCCCTGGCCTCCGAGTGCCACCCGGAGACCCTGCGCCAGATGCGCTGGACCAACACCATGATCAAGAACCTGTCTCCCCAGGTCCTGGCGTCCCTGCAGTGAGTGCGCCGGGCGATCCGGCGCACTCCGCCCACACCGTCTTGCCGCCCGGCGGGTACGGCTCGCAGCCCCAGGCGTCGGCGAGCGAGGCCACGAGGAACAGGCCCCGCCCGGACTCGCCGTGGACATCGGCGGCCGGGGTGGGGGGCACGGGTGGGCGCTCGCCCCGCGCGTCGGTGACCTCGATCCGCAGGGCGGTGGGCGTCAGGGTGAGGGCGAGGCGCGCGGCCCTGCCCCGCACCCGGCCGTGCAGGGCCGCGTTCGCGGTCAGTTCGGCGATGAGGAGGGAGGCCGTGGCGGTGCCGGCGTCGTCGGCGGGTGCGGACTGTCCCCGTTGCGCGGCGAGCCAGCGCTCGGCGGCGTGGCGCGCGGTGTGCGCACCGTGCGCGGTGGTGGGGAACAGGGTGCGGAAGTGGGCTGTGCCGACGGCCGGTTTACCAGGTGCGGTGACGGTTTCCTGATTCACATCACCGAGGGTGACCGAGTCGCCCTACCGTGGGGAGCACTCCGGGCGGTACGCAGAGTGACTGTCCCGGCGCGGACGGTGTGGTGTACGGGCGTCCGGCCGTGCCCCGGCCGGGCTTTCGCCGGTTCGCCCTCCGCACGAGGAAACAGGGTGGTGGTACGGCATGGCAGCGCAGCCGGGTACGGGGATTCCCACGGGTGACGAGGCGGACGGAACGGACGAGGTCGCGGACCTGTTCCGGGCCCTCGGCCGGCAGATCAAGGTCGCGCGGGAGCGGGCCGGACTGAGCCAGAAGGAACTGGGCGACCGGATCGGGTACGGCGAGGAGACGATCTCCTCGGTCGAGCGGGCCCGACGGACGCCCCAGCCCGAACTGCTGGTCGCGGTGGACCGGTTGCTGGACTGCGGCGGTCTGCTGGCGTCCGCGGCGGAGGACGTGGAGCGGGCGAAGACCCGGCGGAGGGTGCGTCATCCGGAGTGGTTCCGGGATTACGCGCGGTTGGAGGCGGAGGCGGTCGAGTTGCACGACTACAGTTCGCTCGCGGTCCCCGGGCTCCTTCAAACCGAGGCTCACGCCCGTGTGGTGTTCGGTACCCGCCAACCCCTGTTGGACGAGACGACCGTCGAACAGCGGGTGGCCGCACGGTTGGACCGCCAGCAGATCTTCGACCGCTGGCCTCCGCCGTTCACGACCTTCATCCTCGAGGAATCCGTGTTGCGTCGCCCACTGGGCGGGTGGGACGTTCACCGGAAACAACTTGAAGCGCTGCTGAGGTTCGGCAGGCTACGCAGTGTGGAACTCCAGGTGCTGCCGGTGGAGCGCAAGGAACACCCCAGCCTGGGCGGGCCCTTCATCCTGCTCACCCCGAAGGGCAGGCCACAGGTGGCGTACCTGGAAGTACAGCACGTCAGCCGTCTGATTACGGATCCGGACGAGGTACGTATCCTTGCCGCACGCTACGGCAGCATCAGGGCACAGGCGCTCACACCGGGAGAGTCACTGACCCTGATCGAGAAGATGCTGGGAGACCGATGAACACTGAACAGCCCGCACGGCTGGACTGGTTCAAGAGCAGCTACAGCAGCGGTGAGGGCGGGGCGTGCGTCGAGATCGCCGCCGACGCCACCGCCATACACGTACGGGACTCCAAGGGGCGCGGTGGCCCCCGGCTCGTGTTCGCGCGGAGCGCATGGTCCGGGTTCGTCACGGGCCTGGGGCGGGACCGGAGCTGACCTGCCGCGCCACGAGGCCTTGGTGCTCGGGCCTCGTGGCGCGATCCCTCCCCCGTCGGCCGCACCACTCGGTGACGAGGCGCGACCCCGTGTGACATCCCCTCCGTCGGTCGTGCGGTCGTGCATGGTGCGGCACCCGCTGGGCACACGGTTCCGGAATCACGGTGACGGCTGTGGCATCTGTCCCGGACGGACGTCCGAACCGACGAGGGGACGGTGGAGCCGTGAGCGGGACCGAGCAGGTGGTGGGCCCGGCCTTCCTGCATGCCGTCCTCCACGATGTGGGCGCGGGTGTCCTCACGGTCGACACCTCGGGGCGCATCACGTTCGCCAACCCCTGGGCCGAGCACCTGCTGGGCCGGTCGCAGGAGCGGATGCGCGGCCACGACGTGCACGACCTGCTGCACCGCCGCCACGACGGGAGCCCCGTGCCGCGCGAGCGGTGCTCGATGCTGGCCCCCCTGCGAGAGGGCGGGTCCGGGGAACTGGGCAGCGAGGAGTACTTCCTGCGCGCCGACGGCACGACCGTGCCGATCATCTGGTCGACCACCCCCTTGCGGGTGGCGGGCCGCAAGGCCGGGATGGTGATCGTCTTCCATGACTTCAGCCTGCAGCGCGAGGCCGAGGAACGGGCCGCGGCGCACACCGCCGCCCTGGAGGCGCTGACCGACCGGCTGAATCTGGTGGCGGACGTCTCGGCGGCGCTCATGTCCACCGTGGACGCCTCCGGCATGAGCCGCCGGCTGCTGCCCCTGCTGGTCCCGGGGATGGGTGACTGGGCCGCACTGGACCTGTGCCCCACCGGGTCGGGGGAAGGAGAGCGGATCGCCGTCCACAGCGCCCGTGACGGGGAGCGGCCGGTGTACCTGGAGGAACCGCTTCCGCCGCTGTCGGAGGAGAGCCGCCGGGCGGTGGAACGCCGCCTGAGCGGCGACGAGCCCGTCCGGGTGACCGCCGGGGAACTCACCGCGGACCCGGACGCCCCGCTGGCCGCCCCTCTTCGGACGCTGTTCGACCGGCTCGGCGGCCGGTCGGCCGTCGTGGTTCCGCTGAGCACCCGGCAGCGGTTCTTCGGAACGCTGGCCGTGGGCCGCGCCGGGCCCTCCCCCGCCCATGCGGACTCCGAGGTCAGGGTGCTGTCCGACATCGGCCGACGTCTCGGGATGGCGCTGGACAACGTCCGGCTGTACCACGAGCAGCGGAACGTCGCCGAGACCATGCAGCGCCAACTGCTCGCCCCGCTCCCCCAGGTGGACCGTCTGCGGATGGCCGCCCGCTACCTCCCCGCGCAGAGCGCCATGGAGATCGGAGGCGACTGGTACGACGCCTTCCTGCTCTCGGACGGCATCACGGCCCTGGTCATCGGGGACGTGGTCGGCCACGACCGGCAGGCCGCCGCGCACATGGCGGAGGTCCGCAACATGCTGCGCGCCCTGGCGTGGGACCACCAGGAGCCGCCCAGCGTGATCATGCGGCGCCTGGACGAGGCCGTGACCCACACCAGCGACGCCCCGATGGCCACCCTGGTCTTCGCCCGCGTCGAGGGGGAGGAAGGCGGCCCCTGGCAGCTGCACTGGGTCACCGCCGGGCACCCGCCGCCCCTGCTGGTGACCGGTGAGGGGGACACACGCTTCCTGACCGGCGGCCACGGGCCGCTGATCGGCATGAGTTCCGTCCTGCACCTGGGCCTGAGCTGGCCCGACGCCTACGAGGACCTTCCCCCGCACTCCACTCTGCTCCTCTACACCGACGGTCTGGTGGAGAGCCGCGGCCGCTCCATCGACCTCGGTCTGGCCAAGCTCCGCCACCATGCCGCGATCCTGGCCCGGCGCATGGCCGAGCAGACCGTGGACGACTTCTGCGACGAACTGCTGGCGCGGATCGACCCCCGCGGGGACGACGTCGCCCTGCTCGCCCTGCGCATGCCCGCCGCCGGCGCGGGAGCCCCCGGTGACACCACGCCCCCGCCTCCGCGGCAGTCCCCGTACAGCCCCGCCGCCCCCGACCGGGCCGCCCCCGGATCCACGGTGGAGCGTCCCGAGGTGCGGGACCCCACGCGGGCCGCCCGCCCGGAGTGAGGCGCGGCGGACGGGACCGCCGCGCCTCGGGTGCGGTGTGCCGGGTGTGCGGGGTCAGCCGGTGCTGCAGGAGACCGTCGGCCAGGTCCAGTTGCCGTTGGTCTGGATCGTCACGCCCCAGTTGTTGCCGTTGCCGTTGGGCTTGGCGACGAGCGTCTGGCTGTCGGGGTAGGAGGTGCTGACGTTCCAGGTCGACGACACCTTCGCCGGGGAGGGCACCTTCATCGTCACGGTCCAGTTGCTCGACCCGCTCACCGAGACGTTCAGGTTGTACCGGTCGCCCCACTTCTCACCGGCCGACAGGGTCGCGGTGCAGCCGCCACCGCCGCCACCGCCGCCGGAGCCGGACTCACTCACCGTGATGGTGGAGCTGCCGCTGCTCTGGTAGCCCTCGGTGGCCATGATCATGTAGTTGTGGTTGCCCAGGTTCATGCCGTTGCGGGCCCACGCGTCGAAGTGGTTGCCGCTGGTGATGGTGCCGCCCGTGCGCTTCGACTGCCGGACGCTCCAGTACTGGTCGAAGGTCTTGGTGCCTTCGATGGAGGGGGCGTTGTACCGGGTCGTCTTGTAGATGTCGTACGTGCCGCCGTCGCTGGTGACGGTGCCCTTGTACTCGCCGGTGGGCCGGTAGGTGCCCCAGTTGTCGACGATGTAGTACTCGATGAGCGGGCCGGTCGTCCACCCGTAGAGCGTCAGGTACGCGTTGCCGGACGGGTTGAAGGTGCCCGAGTAGTTCACGGTCTTGCGCCCGCCGGTGCTCCAGCCCTTGCCGGCGACGAAGTTGCCGGTGTTCCTCCACTGGGTGCTGTAGGTGCCGCCGGACCCCAGGTCCATGGAGACCGTTCCCTGGGCGTCGGTCCAGAACGAGTACCACCAGCCGTTGTTGGTGCCGGTCTGGTTCGTCGTGATGACCGGGGCGGCGGTGGCGGTGCCGGGCAGCAGCATCACGGCCAGAGCGGCCAGCAGGACGGCCCAGGTACTCCTGGGGCTCATCGGTGCCGAGCGGCCGTGTCTGCGGCCTCTCGGGTGGGCGAACGCGTTCATGGGAGGTGCGCCTCCTCGTGACGGTCGGTGCGGGTGGTGGGCCAACGCCGGACAGTGTTGGCCTGCTCGCGTCAACCGTCAACGGTTTCGGTAGAACTTTCGAAAAGTTCGAACGCGATGCGACCTGGAGACGATCAGCGTTTCCCCAGTTCGAACCACCCATGTGACCGGTCGAACTTGAAGGAGTTCCGGCACCCGAAGATTGCCCGGCGAACTCTTTGCAGCACGGTTCGAAAGTTTCGGGCCGGCCCGTTCCGTAGAGACGGCGGAGCCCGGGCGCCTGTTCGGCGTCCGGGCTCCGCAGGGAAAAAGGACCGCTCGGGTCACTCGGTGATGTCGACCTTGCCGTTGGCCGGTTCGGCCGGGGCGGAGGCCGCCGGCGTACCGCGTCGGGCGAGGCCCTGGAGGAGCTGGGCGAGGTCGACGCCGGTGGCGGAGCTGAGCAGTTCCACGCCCTGGGCGACGTTGTTGGCCACCGTGCGCGGGAGCTGCCCCGCGCCGTCCGTGGAGATGACGGTCAGCTTGTCCACGGCGGCCAGCGGCTCGGCGGCCTTGCCGACGACCTGCGGCAGCACCTCGACCAGCATCTGGAGCACCGCCGCGTCGCCGTACCGCTCGAAGGCGTCGGCCTTCTTGTGCATGGCCTCGGCCTCCGCCGCGCCCTTGGCGGCGATCGCGGCGGCTTCCGCGTCGCCCTCGATGCGCACGGCGTCGGCGAGCGCCGCACGCTGCGCCTTCTCGCCCTCACCGGTCAGACGAGCCCGCTCGGCCGCCGCCTCGGCCTCCTTGACCAGGGCGATACGGCGGGCCTCGGCCTCCTGCTCGGCCTGGTAGCGAGCGGCGTCGGCGGGCTTGCGGACCTTGGTGTCCAGTTCGCGGTCGGTCAGCGCGGCCTGCCGGGCGGCGACCTTCTCCTGCTCCTGCAGGACCTCCTGCCGGCGGGCGGCCTCGGCGAGCGGGCCGGCGGCGTCGGCGCGCGCGGCGGCCTCGTCCGTCTCGGCCTTGATCTCGGCCTGCTTCAGCGCGAAGGTGCGCTGGGCGATCGCGATCTCCTCCTCCGCCTTGAGGCGGGCCTGCTCGGAGGCGCGCCGGGCGACGGCCTCGGCTATGTCGGCCTCCTGCTTGGCGCGGGCCGCCTCGGGCCGGCCGAGGTCCTCCAGGTAGGAGCCCTCGGTGGTGATGTCCTGGATCTGGAAGGCGTCCAGCACCAGGCCCTGGCCGGACAGGCTGGCCTCGGCCTCCTCCGCGACCTGCCCGGCGAAGACGGCGCGGTCACGGATGATGTCCTCGACCGACATCCTGCCGACGATGGAGCGCAGCGCGCCGGACAGCACCTCCTGGGTGAAGCCGACGATGCCGTCCTGCTGCTGCAGGAAGCGCTGGGCGGCGGCGCGGATCGAGTCCTCGGTGCCGCCGACCTTGACGATGGCGACGCCCTCCAGGTTGGCCTTCACCCCGCGCAGCGTGACCGCGCCCCGGACGGCCACCGGAATGTGCCGGCTGGACAGGTCGAGGGTGAACTTCTGCTGGACGAACGGCACGACGAAGACACCGCCGCCGACCACGACCTTCTGACCGCTGTTGTCGGTGAAGACCCGGCCGGTCTCGGGGTCGGTGGACTTCTTGCCGCGCCGTCCGGTGACGATGAACGCCTCGCTGGGTCCCGCCACCTTGTAGCGGGTGACCACCACGAGGGCCAGCAGGACCAGGAGTACGACGACTCCCACCACGGCGATCAGTACAGGGCTCATGCTGGTGATATCTCCTCAGCCCTCCCGGGGGACGGCGGTTCGGTTCGGATCGGGAACGGACGCGGGAAGGGGTGGAGCCCCGGAGAAGCGGGCCGCGGTGGCGGACCGGTCAGCGCTCGACCGGCCGGACCGCGACCGAGGTCGCGGACAGCGCCGATTCCACCCAGACCTCGGTGCCCCGTGCCACGGGCACCGAGCACTTCGCGGCCAGCTTCATCGGCTGCCCGGCGAGGTACACCAGCACCTCGCCGTACCCCTCGGCGGGAATGGCGGTCACCACGGAGCCGGAGCTGCCGACGAGGTCGTCGCCCCGTGGAGTGGCGTCGGTCTGATCCCGCATCAGGGCGCGGCTGAGCCGCCACGTCAGCCAGCCCGCGCCGACACCGGCCACCGCGCCGGTCGCCGTGGCCCCCGCGACCCCCAGTTCCGTCGTGCCGAGCACGATCGCGCCGCCGAAGCCGAGCATGGACACGAACCCGGCGATCACCGGCAGCGACAGCAGCCCGTCGAACATGCCGTCCAGCACGCCGTCGAAGACGCCTTCCAGGATCCCGTCGAAGACCAGCGAGAGCAGGAGCAGAACCAGCCCCGCGATCCCGAGACCCACGAACCACTCCATCGGGTCCCCCGCTTTCGCTCGACGACCTCCCCGCCGGGACATGCTCTCATGTGAACGGGGCACGACACATTGCCAGAACTCGGCAATCTTTACGGGTTATTAATGCCGCCTTCCCCCGGACCCCCGGGTTCCGCCGCCGTTCGGGCCGCAGCGTCGACGACATGAGGGTCGAGTGCGCCGTGCAACGGCCGCCGCCTCGGCCCGAGGGCCGGGACGGGTCGGCGCGGAGCGGAACTCGTTGCCCGACTCCGGCAGTTCGGCAGGGCGTCGCGGCCGACTCCGCCCGGGGCCGTGCCGCGCCACCGACGACCTGTACCGGCTCCTCAGCGAGAGGGCCGGCGCCCCGGCCGACGCGCACGCGGCGCAGACCGTCCTCACCCTCCGCCGCGTCAAGGCCCCCACCCCCGGGCCCCGTTGACTCCGGGACCCGGCGTGCCGGGCGGCTCAGGTGGGTGTGGTCCAGCGCGGTGCCGTCTCGGCCCAGGCGGTGGCCCAGTCGGCCAGGTTGCGGCGGCGCAGGGCGAAGGTGGTCAGGGCGTGGGCGGCGGCGCCGGTGAGGGCGACGCCGATGGCGGCGAGGAGGGCCCAGCCCATGCTGCGGCTGCGGATCTGCTCGCGCGACAGCGGCGGCTCGGTCGCCTCGCCGTCGGTGGTGACCCAGATGCGGACCTCGTTGCCGGCGGGCAGACCCGGCGGGACCTCCGCCTGCGTCGTCCGGGTCCGCCCCTCACGGGTGAGGAAGCGCACCTCGGCCGGGTAGCGGGTGTTCTTCTCCTCGTCCGACCCCGGCTCCGGGTGGCGCGGGGTGTCCCGGGTGAGGGTCGCGGTCGTCTCGTACCGGGTCAGGGCCTGGTGGCGGGCGGTGTCCTCGTAGTGGCGGTGGGCGGCGTCGCCCACGAGGACGGCGGCCACGGGCGCCACGACCAGTACGGCGAACAGCAGCCCGAGCCCCAGCCACGCCTGGAGCGCGTCGGTGCGGCGGCGCAGGGGGTTGCGCCGCCAGCGCCACAGCAGGGGGCGCGGAGGCGGGCCGGGGGGCGGCTGTGCCGGTGGTGTCTCGCACGCCACGTCGTCACTCCTTTCGGAGTCTCGGGTCGCGGGCAGGGGGGCGGGGCGGGGCCGGGGGGCGCCGGGTCAGGCGGTGCCGGTGGCGGAGGGGTGATGGTGCTCCGCGGCGAGGAGACTGGCGGCGCCCCGGACGGCGGCGGTGTGCGGGGACGGCACCGGCTGCACCGGGCAGCCGAGCCGGCCGGGGAGGTCCTGGGTGATGTCGGGGCGCAGGGCGCCTCCGCCGGCCAGGAGGATTCCGCGGCGCAGGGCGGTACGGGTGAGGGAGGTGCGGTCCTGCCGCAGCATCGCCGTCACCATGTCGACCACGGCGTCGGTGAGCTGCTCCGGCGTCGTGTCGTCGCCCAGGTCGCCGGTGCCGAGCGCGGT
Source organism: Streptomyces viridosporus T7A (assembly GCF_008704515.1). Classification (NCBI taxonomy): domain Bacteria; kingdom Bacillati; phylum Actinomycetota; class Actinomycetes; order Kitasatosporales; family Streptomycetaceae; genus Streptomyces; species Streptomyces viridosporus. The sequence goes on along the minus strand of NZ_CP023700.1, from coordinate 7,172,655 downwards.
GCGGCGCGCGTCGGTGACCGCGCCCTCGGCGAGCAGGACGACCTCGGTGAGGTGCGCGCCGATGTCCACGACCAGCAGCGGCCGGGCGTGGTCGGCACCGGCGGCCAAGGCCACCGCCCGCGCGCCCGGGACGGTCAGGACGGCGCGCGGGCGGAGGATCTCGACGGCCGTCCGGGCCTCGGTCCGGAAGGCGAGCCCGTCCAGGACCGGCGCCGTGACGACGACCAGGGGGCGGCCGAAGCGGGGCAGGCGGGGCCCGAGCAGCCGGTCGAGCATCCGGGCGGTGCCCGGGGTGTCGACGATGGTGCCGCGCTGGATGGGGTGCAGGGCGCCGTTGCCCGGGAACGTCACCGTCGGCACGTCGAGCACCACCCCCCGCCCCGCGATCCACGCGCGGGTACGGGCGCTCCCCAGGTCGAGCGCGATTCCGGAGCACCGGCGGCACAGCGGCCAGGGGATGTGTCGCCTGGCCGCCGGGCGCGAACGCCGGATCACGGTCATCGGACAGCCTCCTGTGCGGGCGGACCCACGAACGTGGGGTCCGGTGGGAAAGCAGTGGTCGCGGCCGGATCCCCGAAGAGGTGGCCGCGACCGCGGGACCGCCCGTGTCCGGGGCGCGCGGCGCGCCCCGGCCGTGGCGTGGTCATCGTGCCGCCTCCCGCACCTGCTGGCAGCGGGCGCAGTAACGGGCCTGCGGAACTATCAGCAGGCGGTCGCGCTGTACGGGGCGACGGCACAGGTGACAGATGCCGTAGGTGCCCGTGTCCATCCGGGTGAGCGCCGCCTCGACGTCGGCCAGCACCATGCGGGCGGAGGCGGCGAGTTTGACGCGCACCTCGATCTGGCCGGGGCCGCGCACCTCGTCCTCGCCGGCGCTGTGCGGGTCGTCGGCGGGGAACGCGGAGTCGGCGGCGAACTGCCGCAGCTGCTCCTGACGGAACAGCCGCTGCTCGTGCAGGTTGTCGCGCAGCGCGGCGAGGTCCTCGGAGGTGAGGACCTCGCCGCGCTCACCGATGGTCTGGTGGGTCACCACTTCACCCCTTGGGTTAAGCGGGAGGGGAACGGAAGCAGGAGCGCGGTCAGGCCGCGCGGCTCTGGCAGGTCACGCAGTGCGGGGTGTGCGGAAGGATCTCCAGCCGCTCCGGCGGCACGGGCTTCGAGCAGCCGAGGCAGGTCCCGTAGGTGCCGTCCTCGAGGCGGGCGAACGCCTCCTCGATCTCCTTGAGGGCGCGCTGGATGGCTTCCCTCTGGTTGGACATGAGGTGGTCCTCGGCGCTCTGCCCTGTTTCGTCCAGGGCCTTGAGCTGAGCGAGGCGCGTACTGCGGGCGTGCTCGAGGCGCTGCCGGATCTCGTCGGCGGCGGGGTGGTCGGGGCGCAGTTCGGTGCGGGGCAGGTCGAGCGACACGGCAAGGTCCTCCAGGCAAATGGGCGGGTGATGCTTCCACCCTCGCCGTTTGCACGCATCACGCCCATTGGGCGCGGTACCCATCTGTGCGGGGTCGAAGGACCCACCCGGCGCGGCATGGGTCCGGCGGCCCGCGGGAAATGGGGCGCGGGGCCCATGGACCGGGGGAGGTGGGGTCGTACACGCTGGCCGCGTCCGCCGGGACCATGGGGGGTCGCAGCCGCACTGGACGGCACGGTGACCGACAGTAGAGGTTGACGAGAAAGAGGAAGGCGTGACCTCCGTGTCCCTTTACTGGCGGATCTTCGGCCTCAACGCGCTGGTGCTGGGCATGGCCACCGCGCTGCTGCTGTGGGCTCCGGTGACCGTGTCGGTCCCGGTGCTGCTGACCGAGGCGGTGATCCTCGTGGGCGGCCTGGGCGTGATGCTCGTGGCCAACGCGGCCCTGCTGCGCATCGGGCTCGCCCCGTTGGACCGGGTGACCCGGCTGATGACCACCGTCGACCTGCTGCGTCCCGGTCAGCGCCTTCCCGTGCGCGGCCACGGCGAGGTCACCGAACTCGTCAGGACGTTCAACGCCATGCTGGAGCGGCTGGAGCGGGAGCGCGCCGCGAGCAGCGCCCGCGCCCTGTTCGCGCAGGAGGCCGAGCGGCGCCGCATCGCCCAGGAGCTGCACGACGAGGTCGGGCAGAGCATGACCGCCATCCTGCTGGCCCTGAAGCAGGCCGCCGACGAGGCGTCCGACCCGCTGCGCGGGGAACTGCAGCAGGCCCAGGAGATCACCCGGGCGAGCCTGGACGAGGTCCGCCGCCTGGTGCGCCGGCTGCGGCCGGGCGTCCTGGACGACCTCGGTCTGGTCAGCGCGGTCACCTCGCTCGCCACCGAGTTCGCCACGCACACCGGGCTGCGCGTGACGCGTCGCTTCGACACCAATCTGCCCCCGCTCGACCACGAGACCGAGCTGGTGATCTACCGTGTCGCCCAAGAGAGTCTGACCAACGCCGCCCGGCACGCCGAGGCGCGGAACGTCACGGTGAGCCTGCGGGGCGCCGACGACGGCGTCGTCCTCGAGGTGAGCGACGACGGCCGCGGCATCGGGGCCGCCCACGAGGGCGCCGGGATCCGCGGCATGCGCGAACGGGCCCTGCTCATCGGGGCCACACTGGACATCGCCCCCGTGAGACCGACCGGTACGAGGATCAGGCTGGCCGCGCCCGCCGTCAGGAAGCAGTCATGAGCCACGACGCCCACCCGACCACGATCAGGATCCTGCTCGCCGACGACCATGCCCTGGTGCGTCGCGGGGTCCGGCTCATCCTCGACCGGGAGCCGGACCTGGAGGTGGTCGCCGAGGCCGGTGACGGGGCGGAGGCGATCGCCATGGCCCGCACCCACGAGGTCGACCTGGCCGTGCTGGACATCGCCATGCCCCGGTTCACCGGCCTGCAGGCCGCGCGCGAGCTGGCCGCGGTGCGCCCCGGCGTGCGGATCCTGATGCTGACGATGCACGACAATGAGCAGTACCTGTTCCAGGCCCTCAAGGCCGGCGCGAGCGGTTACGTGCTGAAGTCCGTCGCCGACCGAGATCTGGTCGCCGCCTGCCGCGCGGCGATGCGGGACGAGCCGTTCCTTTACCCTGGCGCAGTCACCGCTCTGATCCGCAACTATCTCGACCGGGTCCGTGACGGTGAGGAAGCCCCCGAGCAATTGCTGACCCCGCGCGAGGAGGAAGTGCTGAAGCTGGTCGCCGAGGGACACTCGTCGAAGGAGATCGCCGAGCTGCTCTTCATCAGTGTCAAGACGGTGCAGCGCCACCGGGAGAACCTGCTGCACAAGCTGGGTCTGCGGGATCGCCTGGACCTGACCCGCTATGCCATCCGCGCCGGACTCGTCGAGCCTTGACCGCCCACCGGACGGGACCGGTCGCCCGCCTTCCGCTTCTCGCCGGTGTGACCTTCGTCACCCTGGCCGCCCTCCTGCTGACCCTCGTGCCCGGTTTCACCCAGGAAGTCCGGATCGCCCCGTTCGTGTCCGTGTCGGCCCCCGCTCCCTCGATGCACCCGCCCGACACCCGTCCGTACCTCGACGACGCCTACGTCGGCGCCGGCACCGTCCTCATCAGGCCGCAGCGCGACGGCGGCGAACGGACGATGTCGGCCGGTCCGCCGCTCCTCGCTCCCCCGCACGCCCCCCGGGTCCCGCCCCGGCCGGCCCGTCCCGCGCCGGTGGCCGGCCACGTCCCGACCGACGCCGCGCACGTGCCGTCGGACCTCGGCCGGGCACCGCCCGCGTCCTCCAGCGCCTGAGGCCCCCTTTCCCTTCTCTTCTCCGCCGCGCGTCCCCTCGGCCGCGGCATGCCTGCTGGAGGCATTCGTGAAACGTCCCGCCCGTTTCAGGGCGCTGTTCGCGCTCGCCGTGATGGCGGTGTCCCTGTACATCACCGTCACCGTCCCGGTCCGTCTGGGCCTGGACCTGCGCGGTGGCACCCAGATCGTTCTGGAGACCCGCTCCACCGCCACGGCCAAGGCCGACGGCGAGGCCACCGACCGCACCCTGGAGGTGCTGCGCGGCCGGGTCGACGCGCTCGGCGTCGCCGAACCCACCATCGTCCGCTCCGGTGAGAACCGGATCATCGTCGAACTGCCCGGCGTCCAGGACCCGCGCAAGGCCGCCGACGTCCTGGGCCGCACCGCACAGCTCTCCGTCCACGCGGTGCTCGGCGCCGCCACGGAGTCCACCGAGCCCGAGGCCAAGGACGAACGGATCCTGGCCGACGAGGCCGGCGAGCGGCTCCGGCTGAGCGCCGCGAGCCTCACCGGTAAGGACGTCGAGGGCGCCGACGCCCAGTTCGACCAGCAGAGCGGCGCCGGCTGGCACGTCACCGTGGACTTCAAGGACGACAAGGGCTGGGCCAAGCTGACCGGCGAGGCCGCCTGCAACCCGGCCGGCGACCCGAAGCGCCGGATCGCGATCGTCCTGGACAACAAGATCATCTCCTCGCCGCAGGTCGATCCGTCCGTCTCCTGCGGCGTCGGCATCGCCGGCGGGTCCACCCAGATCACCGGCTCCTTCAGCAGCGACGAAGCCCGTGAGCTGGCCCTGCTCGTCGAGGGCGGCGCGCTGCCGGTGCCGGTCGAGACGGTGGAGCAGCGGACCGTGGGCCCGACGCTGGGCGCCGAGGCCATCAAGTCGAGCGCCTACGCGGCCGCCCTCGGCACCGCCCTCACCGCGCTGTTCATCATCGTCGTCTACCGGCTCATGGGCTTCCTGGCCACCGTGGCCCTGGCCTGCTACGGCGTGATCTCCTACGCCGCCCTGGCGGGGCTCGGCGCGACGCTGACCCTGCCGGGTCTGGCCGGTTTCGTCCTGGCGATCGGCATGGCCGTCGACGCCAACGTGCTGGTCTTCGAGCGAGCGCGCGAGGAGTACGGCAAACGCAACCGGCCCAGCGGCCGCTCGGCCCTGACCGCCGGCTTCAAGGGCGCCTTCAGCGCGATCGCCGACTCCAACATCACCACGCTCATCGCGGCGGGGCTGCTGTTCCTGCTCGCCTCCGGTCCGGTGAAGGGCTTCGGCGTCACCCTGGCCATCGGTGTCATCGCGTCCGTGATCAGCGCCCTGGTGATCACCCGGGTGCTGGCCGAGTTCGCGGTGGAGCGCCGCTGGGTGCACCGCCGTCCCCAGATCACCGGTCTGGCCTCGATCGGGCGGGTGCGCGAGTACCTCACCCGCCGCAACCCGCAGCTGATGCGCCGTCCGCGCCGGTGGCTGCTGGTCTCCCTCGTCGTGCTGCTCGTCACCGGCGCCGGCATCGCGGTGCGCGGGCTGAACTTCGGCGTCGAGTTCACCGGCGGCCGGCTCATCGAGTACACGACCACCAAGACCGTCGACCCGGACCGGGCCCGCGAGGCCCTGGCCGACGCCGGCTTCCCGCAGGCCGTCGTGCAGTCCTCCGGGGACAACGGGCTGACGGTGCGCACCGAAGAGCTGAGCAACGCCGAGGCGGTCAAGGTGGCCGAGGCCATCGACCAGGTCGGCGGCGGGGCGGAGAAGGTCCGCGACGAGCTGATCGGCCCGAGCCTCGGCGACGAGCTGCGCCGCAACGCGCTGATCGCGCTCGGCCTGGCCCTCGGCGCCCAGCTCCTGTACCTCGCCTTCCGGTTCCGCTGGATGTTCGGTACGTCGGCGGTCGCCACCCTGGCGCACGACGTGGTGATCCTCACCGGCATCTTCGCGTGGCTGGGCAAGCCGATCGACGGGGTGTTCCTGGCCGCCCTGCTCACCGTGATCGGTTACTCGGTGAACGACTCCGTGGTGGTCTTCGACCGCGTCCGGGAACTGTGGACCAAGGACCGCAAGGCACCTCTGGCCCAGTCCACCAACCTGGCGATCCTGCAGACGGTGCCCCGCACGGTCAACACCGGTATCGGCGTGATCTTCATCCTGGCCGCGCTGGCCCTGCTGGGCGGCGACTCGCTCACCGACTTCGCGCTCGCCCTGCTGATCGGCATGCTGGTGGGCACGTACTCGTCGGTCCTGACCGCCTCGCCGCTCGCCATCGAGCTCGACGCGTACTCCCGCGGCGGCAAGGGCGGCCGTGGTCGGGACCGGGAGCGTGCCGGTTCCGGGCGCGGCAAGTCCGGTGCCGGGGAGCGCTCGTCCCGGGCCGAGGCCGCCGGCAAGGGGGTGTGACACCGGGCGGCTCCCCCGCGGGAGCCGCCCCGCCCGCACGAAGCGCCGCCGTCCGTCCCGGTCCCGGGGCGGGCGGCGGCGCCGTGCGACGGGCCGGCTGCGTGACGCCGGGTGGTCCCGGTCGGGGGCTACACCGCCGCCGGTGCGCCGCGGTCCCCGCCGGGGGCCTGGTCGCGCTCGTGCTCCCGGTCGTGGCCCGTCGGCCGGGGGGCGAACTGGGTGCGGTGCAGTTCGGCGTAGCGGCCCCCGGCCGCCAGCAGCTCCTCGTGGGTGCCGCGTTCCACGATGCGGCCGGCCTCGACCACCAGGATGAGGTCCGCGGCGCGGACGGTGGACAGGCGGTGGGCGATCACCAGCGCCGTCCTGCCCTCCAGCGCCTCCGTGAGGGCCTCCTGCACGGCCGCCTCGGAGGTGTTGTCCAGGTGCGCGGTGGCCTCGTCGAGGACGACGACGCGCTGCCGGGCCAGCAGCAGCCGGGCGATGGTCATCCGCTGCCGTTCGCCGCCGGAGAGGCGGTAGCCGCGTTCGCCGACCACGGTGTCCAGGCCGTCGGGCAGGGACCGCACGAGTCCGTCGAGGCGGGCCCGGCGCAGGGCGTCCCACAGGTCGGACTCCGCGGCGTCCGGGCGGGCCAGCAGCAGGTTGGCGCGGACGGTGTCGTGGAAGAGGTGGCCGTCCTGGGTGACCATCCCGACGGTGTCGCGCAGCGATCCGGCGGTCAGGTCCCGGACGTCGACGCCGCCCACCCGCACGGCGCCCGCGTCGACGTCGTACAGGCGCGGCAGCAGGTGCGCGACGGTCGACTTGCCGGCGCCGGAGGAGCCGACCAGGGCGACGGTCTGCCCGGGTTCGGCGCGGAAGGAGACCCCGTGCAGGACCTCGGCGCCACCGCGGGTGTCGAGGGAGGCGACCTCCTCCAGGGAGGCCAGGGAGACCTTGTCGGCGGACGGGTAGCCGAAGCGGACGTCGTCGAACTCGACGGCCACCGGGCCCTCGGGGACCTCGCGCGCACCGGGCCTCTCCTCGATGAGGGGCTTCAGGTCCAGCACCTCGAAGACCCGCTCGAAACTGACCAGGGCGCTCATCACCTCCACCCGCGCCCCGGCCAGCGAGGTCAGCGGCGCGTACAGGCGGGTCAGCAGCAGTGCCAGTGACACGATCGCACCCGGTTCCAGGGCGCCGCGCAGGGCGAACCAGCCGCCGAGCCCGTAGACCAGGGCCAGGGCGAGGGCGGAGACCAGGGTGAGGGCGGTGATGAACACCGTCTGGGCCGTGGCGGTCCGTACGCCGATGTCGCGGACCCGGCGGGCGCGCTCCGCGAACTCCTCCGACTCCTGCTCCGGGCGGCCGAAGAGCTTGACCAGGGTGGCGCCGGGCGCGGAGAAGCGCTCGGTCATCCGGGTGCCCATGGCCGCGTTCAGGGTGGCGGCCTCGCGCTGCATGCGGGCCATGCGGCGGCCCATGCGCCGGGCCGGAATCACGAACACCGGCAGCAGGACCAGAGTGAGCAGGGTGATCTGCCAGGACAGCGTGAGCATGACGGCGAGGGTCAGCAGCAGGGTGACCAGGTTGCCGACCACGGTGGACAGGGTGTTGCTGAAGGCCCGCTGGGCACCGATGACGTCGTTGTTGAGACGGGAGACGAGCGCTCCCGTACGGGTGCGCGTGAAGAACACGACCGGCATGCGCTGCACGTGGTCGAACACCGCCGTCCGCAGGTCGAGGATGAGGTCCTCCCCGAGCGACGCCGACAGCCGGCGGCCGAGGATGCCGAGGGCCGCCTCGACCACCGCGATCAGCGCGATGAGCAGGGCCAGGCGGACGACCGTGGCCTCGTCGCCGCCCGACACGATCGTGTCCACGACGTGCCCGGCGAGGACGGGCGTGGCGACGGCCAGCAGCGCGGTCGCCGTGCCGAGCAGCACGAACAGGGCCATGCGGCGGCGGTGCGGGCGCGCGAAGGCGCCGATGCGCCGGAGCGTCGACCGTGCGAAGGGGCGGCGCTCGTCCTGGGCGTTCATGACACTGTGCAGCTGTGTCCACGCTGTGGTCTCCATGCTCATGGGACGAACCTAGGACCTCCAGCGAGGTTGAGGTCAAGAACGGCTCCGCCCCGCGCCGCCGGTCCGCTCCTCGGCCGCGCTCGCGCGGTGCCCGCGGGCGGCTGCCGCTGCTGCCGGGTGCGGTGACGCCGGGCGTACCGGTGCGGCGAGAGCGGCCCCAGCGGCCGGGCGGGCAGGCGGACGGGCGGACGGGCGGACGGGCGGTTGAGCAGGACTTCCGGTGGCGGCGGGATCCCGACGGGGACGGTGCGGACGGACCGCGCGGATACGGCAGGATGTGCGATCGTGCCGACCGCAGGTCAGAACGGGCCCGGCACAGTCCCCTTACCGGAACTCGAACAGGTGACGACACGTGACACGACTTCACACACGGCCGCCGGCCAGGATGTTCGCCGGAGGTGAGCGGTGACCCGCTCACTCACCCTGGACGATCTGGTGTACGCCGGTATCGCCCTCGCCGCCGGTCTGCTGGCGGCGTTCCTGCTGCGGATGCTGCTGCGCTGGCTCGGCCGGCACGCCGAGCGCACCACCTGGCGCGGGGACGACGTCCTCGTGGACGCGCTGCGCATGATCGTGCCGTGGGCGGCGATCGCGGGTGGCGTGGCCTCCGCGGCGGCGGCGCTGCCGCTGACCCGGACCGTGCAGCACAACGTCAACCAGACGCTGACGGTGCTGGTCATCTTCGCCGCGACCATATCGGCGGCGCGGGTGGTGGCCGGCCTGGTGCGCTCGGTCACCCAGTCCCGTTCCGGCGTCGCCGGGTCGGCCACCATCTTCACGAACATCACCCGGATCCTGGTCCTGGCGATCGGTTTCCTGGTGGGGCTGCAGACGCTGGGCATCTCCATCGCCCCGCTGCTCACGGCCCTCGGCGTCGGCGGTCTGGCGGTCGCGCTCGCGCTGCAGGACACGCTCGCCAACCTCTTCGCCGGCATCCACATCCTCGCCTCCAAGACCGTGCAGCCGGGTGACTACATCCGGCTGAGCAGCGGCGAGGAGGGCTATGTCGAGGACATCAACTGGCGCCAGACGACCGTCCGCGAGCTGTCCAACAACCTGGTGGTCATCCCCAACGCGCAGCTGGCGAAGACGAACATGACCAACTTCATGCGCCCCGAGCAGAAGCTGACCATCCTGGTGCAGGTCGGGGTGTCGTACGACAGCGATCTGGAGCACGTCGAGCGGGCGACGAAGGAAGTCGTCACCGAGGTGATGACCGAGATCACCGGTGCCGTGCCGGAGCACGAGCCGGCGGTGCGCTTCCACACCTTCGGCGACTCCCGCATCGGCTTCACCGTCATCCTGGGCGTGGCCGAGTTCAGCGACCAGTACCGGATCAAGCACGAGTTCATCAAGCGCCTGCACCGGCGCTACCGCGACGAGGGCATCCGGATCCCGTCGCCCGCGCGGACGGTGGCGCTCCAGCAGGGCACGGTGGTCATCCCGCAGCAGCGGGGCACCGGGGCGGAGCCGATCGACATGACCACGACCACGCCGATCTGACCGGGGCGTCCGCCTCCGGCCGCCCGGCGGGACGAGCCGCCCGGCGGGACGAGTCGTCCGGCCGGGCCGACCGGGCGCCGGCGGCGCCCCGCGCCCGCACGACCGCGCTCCCGGGCGGCCCGCCCGCACCCGGCCGGCACCGGGCCGGCGGCCCCCCCTCGGCCCGGTGCGTCCGGCCCCATGCGCCGGGTCCGGGCACCCCGTCGGCGCGCCCCCGAAGCCATCCGCCGGGGTGTGGCGGAGGTTTGCCTGGAAGTCGGTGCGGACCCCTGTCGAGTCGCGGTCGGTCACGGGATATCTTGATGTCGAGCAATGTTGCAGACGTGGAGCGGAGCACCCGGTGACTGACTCGACCATCATCTATACGCACACTGACGAGGCCCCGGCCCTGGCGACGTATTCCTTCCTGCCGGTGGTCCGGGCGTACGCCTCGCAGGCGGGTGTCGCCGTGGAGACGCGCGACATCTCGCTGGCCGGGCGCATCATCGCCGTGTTCCCGGAGTACCTGACCGAGGAGCAGCGCATCCCGGACGCCCTCGCCGAGCTCGGTGAGCTGGCCAAGACCCCCGCGGCCAACATCATCAAGCTGCCGAACATCTCGGCGTCGATCCCGCAGCTCAAGGCGGCCGTCGCCGAGCTGCAGGCCCAGGGCTACGCGCTGCCGGACTACCCGGACGACCCGAAGAGCGACGAGGAGCGCGAGATCCGCGCCCGCTACGACAAGGTCAAGGGCAGCGCCGTGAACCCGGTGCTGCGCGAGGGCAACTCCGACCGCCGCGCCCCCGCCTCGGTGAAGAACTACGCCAAGTCCCACCCGCACCGCATGGGCGCCTGGACCTCCGAGTCCAAGACCAACGTGGCGACCATGGGCGAGAACGACTTCCGCTCCACCGAGAAGTCCGTCGTCATCGCCGAGGACGGCGCGCTGCGCATCGAGCTGGTCGGTGACGACGGCACCACCACCGTGCTGCGCGAGTCCGTCCCCGTCCTCGCGGGCGAGGTCGTCGACGCCTCCGTGATGCGGGTCGCCGCGCTGCGCGAGTTCCTGACCGCGCAGGTCGCCCGCGCCAAGCAGGAGGGCGTGCTGTTCTCCGTGCACCTGAAGGCCACGATGATGAAGGTCTCCGACCCGATCGTCTTCGGCCACGTGGTGCGCGCCTTCTTCCCGAAGACGTTCGCGAAGTACGGCGAGAAGCTCGCCGCGGCCGGCCTCACCCCGAACGACGGTCTGGGCGGCATCTACAAGGGCCTGGAGAACCTGCCCGAGGGGGCCGAGATCAAGGCGTCCTTCGACGCCGAGCTGGCCGAGGGCCCGGAGCTGGCCATGGTCGACTCCGACAAGGGCATCACCAACCTGCACGTCCCCTCGGACGTCATCGTGGACGCCTCCATGCCGGCCATGATCCGCACCTCCGGCCACATGTGGGGCCCCGACGGCCAGGAGGCCGACACCCTCGCCGTCCTGCCGGACTCCAGCTACGCCGGTGTCTACCAGGCCGTGATCGACGACTGCCGCGCCAACGGCGCCTACGACCCGTCCACCATGGGCTCGGTCCCGAACGTCGGTCTGATGGCGCAGAAGGCCGAGGAGTACGGCAGCCACGACAAGACCTTCGAGATCCCCACCACCGGCACCGTCCGGCTGGTCGACCAGGCCGGCGACGTCGTCCTGGAGCAGGCCGTCTCCACCGGTGACATCTTCCGCGCCTGCCAGACCAAGGACGCCCCGATCCGCGACTGGGTGAAGCTCGCCGTCACCCGCGCCCGCGCCACCGGCGACCCGGCCGTCTTCTGGCTGGACGAGACCCGCGCCCACGACGCCAACCTCATCGCCAAGGTGAAGCAGTACCTGCCGGAGCACGACACCGAGGGCCTGGACATCCGCATCCTGTCCCCCGTCGAGGCGACCAAGCTGTCGGTGGAGCGCATCCGCCGCGGCGAGAACACCATCTCCGTCACCGGCAACGTGCTGCGCGACTACCTGACCGACCTGTTCCCGATCCTGGAGCTGGGCACCAGCGCCAAGATGCTGTCGGTCGTCCCGCTGATGGCGGGCGGCGGCCTGTTCGAGACGGGCGCGGGCGGTTCGGCGCCGAAGCACGTGCAGCAGCTGGTCAAGGAGAACTACCTGCGCTGGGACTCGCTCGGTGAGTTCTTCGCGCTGGTGCCGTCCCTGGAGCAGTACGCCGAGACCACGGGCAACGCCCGCGCCAAGGTCCTCGCCGACGCCCTCGACCGCGCCACGGCGACCTTCCTCAACGAGGACAAGTCCCCGACCCGTCGCGTCGGCGGCATCGACAACCGCGGCAGCCACTTCTACCTGTCCCTGTACTGGGCCCAGGAGCTGGCCCGGCAGACCGACGACGCGGACCTGGCGAAGGCCTTCGCCCCGCTCGCCGAGACGCTCGCCGCGAACGAGCAGAAGATCGTCGACGAGCTGATCGCCGTCCAGGGCCGGCCTGCCGACATCGGCGGCTACTACCAGCCCGACCCGGCCAAGGCCGCCGAGGTCATGCGTCCGTCCGCCACCTGGAACGAGGCGCTGGCGTCCCTGAGCTGACGCAGCCGCTCCTCGCGAGCCCCTCGTACTCCGCCCCGGCCGGGTCCTCCGGCCGGGGCGGAGTCGTGTGCGTGACGGGCCGTCGGCCCCGATCCGGCCGGTGGCCGGCCGCGTTCGTGAACACCGTATGAAGAGACTGCCCACCTACTGAGACTTCATCTCATTTTCGGTTCGTCTCTGCCTACCATCGAGGCGGTGACCAGCCGGCGCCCCGGCCCCGCACGGGTCACCACCCCGGTGTGTCGCACCGGGAGCCGGCACCCGCGTCGGCGCGTCGTCCCGCCCCGACGCACTGCCCGGAACCGTCCGGCGCGACTCCGCCCCACCGGGGCGTCCGCGGGCCCGCACGGCCGCGCGTCGCCACTTCGTACGAGGAGCACCATGAGCCAGTCCACCGCATCCGCCGCCGGTCACACGCCCGACGAGACGTCCACCGGCCCCGAGACGTCAGCCTGGTCGTTCGAGACGAAGCAGGTCCACGCCGGTGCCGAACCCGACCCCACGACCGGGGCACGGGCCACGCCGATCTACCAGACGTCCTCGTTCGTCTTCCGGGACACCCAGCACGCCGCCGACGTCTTCTCGCTGGCGGAGCCGGGGAACATCTACACCCGCATCCACAACCCCACCCAGGACGTCTTCGAGCAGCGTGTCGCCGCCCTGGAGGGCGGAGTGGCGGCGGTGGCCCTGTCCTCGGGGCAGGCCGCTCAGACGCTGGCCCTCCTGACCCTGGCCCGCAGCGGCGACCACATCGTCTCGGCGACCTCGCTGTACGGCGGAACGTACAACCTGTTCCGGCACACCCTGCCGAAGTTCGGCATCGAGGTGTCCTTCGTCGACGACCCCGACGACGCCGAGGCCTGGCGTGCGGCCATCCGGCCCAACACCAAGGCCCTCTTCGCCGAGACGCTGGGCAACCCGCGGAACAACGTGCTCGACGTGCGGGCGGTCGCGGACGTGGCGCACGGCGCGGGTGTGCCGCTGATCGTGGACAACACGGTGCCCACGCCCTATCTGCTGCGTCCGATCGAGCACGGCGCGGACATCGTGGTGCACTCGGCGACCAAGTTCCTCGGCGGGCACGGCACCACGATCGGCGGCGTGGTCGTGGACGGCGGAACCTTCGACTTCGGCGCGCACGCCGAGCGGTTCCCGGACTTCACCGAGCCCGACGCCAGCTACCACGGTCTGCGGTACTGGCCGGCGCTCGGCCCCGGCGCGTTCGCGATCAAGCTGCGGGTCCAGTTGCTGCGCGACCTCGGTCCGGCGATCGCCCCGCACTCCGTGTTCCTGCTGCTGCAGGGTGTGGAGACGCTGAGCCTGCGCATGGAGCGGCAGACGGCCAACGCGCAGGCGCTGGCCGAGTGGCTGGAGCAGCGCGACGAGGTGGCGGCGGTGCACTACCCGGGCCTGCCGTCCAACCGCTGGTACGAGGCGGCGCAGAAGTACCTCCCCCGCGGTACCGGCGCGGTGTTCTCCTTCGAGCTGAAGGGCGGTGTCGAGGCGGGCAAGCGGTTCGTGGACGGGGTGGAGCTGTTCAGCCACCTCGCCAACATCGGCGACGTGCGCAGTCTGATCATCCACCCGGCGTCCACCACCCACAGCCAGCTGACCGAGGAGCAGCTCGCGGCGACCGGAACCGCGCCGGGCCTGGTGCGGCTGTCGGTCGGCATCGAGAACCTCACCGACCTCAGGGCCGACCTGGAGGCCGGGTTCCGCGCGGCCAAGGAGGCCTCCTGAGCACCGTCCTCCCCTCCGGGACCCAGGTCCCCCTCCCGCCGTCCACCGGGGCCTGGCAGGAGGGGGACCCGCCCGGCCGGCGCCGGTGGCAGCCGGCCGGCTCGCCCCTGCCCCTGGAGGGGGGCGGTGAACTCCCCGGCGTCAGGCTGGCGTTCGAGACGTGGGGGCGGCCGGCGCCGGACGGGTCCAACGCCGTGCTGGTGCTGCACGCGCTCACCGGCGACAGCCACGCGGCCGGACCGGCCGGGCCCGGTCACCCCACGCCGGGCTGGTGGGACGGCCTGATCGGGCCCGGTCGGGCGCTGGACACCGACCGCTGGTTCGTCGTCGCCCCGAACGTGCTGGGCGGCTGCCAGGGCAGTACGGGGCCGGCCTCGCCGCGCCCCGGCGGGCGGCGCCGCTGGGGCGGCGCGTTCCCGTACCTGACCGTGCGGGACCAGGTCGCCGCCGAGGCCCGGCTGGCCGACGCCCTCGGCATCGAGCGGTGGGCGCTGGTGGTCGGCGGCTCGATGGGCGGGATGCGGGCCGTGGAGTGGGCGGTGTCCCACCCGGAACGGGTGGAGGGGCTGCTGCTGCTCGCCACGGCGGCGGCGGCGAGCGCCGAGCAGATCGCCTGGGCCGGTCTCCAGTTGCAGGCCATCCGCAACGACCCGCACTGGCGGGGCGGCGACTACCACGACACCGGTCGCGGTCCGCACGCCGGGCTGGGGCTCGCCCGCCGCATCGCGCACGTCACCTACCGCAGCGAGCCGGAGCTGTCCGCCCGGTTCGGCCGGGCGCCGCAGGGCGCGGAGGACCCGTGGAAGGGCGGCCGGTACCAGGTCGAGTCGTACCTCGACCACCACGCGGCCAAGCTGGTCCGCCGGTTCGACGCGGGGAGCTACGTGGTGCTGACGGAGGCGATGAACGGCCATGACGTGGGGCGCGGCAGGGGCGGTGTCCGCGCCGCCCTGCGCCGGGTGACCGCGCGCACGCTGGTGGCCGGCGTCGACTCCGACCGCCTCTACCCGCCGGCCCAGCAGGCCGAGCTGGCCGCGCACATCCCCGGCGCCGACCGGCTCAGGATCCTGGAGTCGCCGTACGGACACGACGGTTTCCTCCTCGAGACCGAGCAGGTCGGCGCGCTGGTGCGGGAGTTGCTGCCGTAGGGGCGGGGGCCGCGGGGCCGGGGCGGACGCGTTGTCAGTGGCGTGTGGCACCTTGATCGTGCCGTGCACCACCGACACCCTTCCTGGAGCAGCCGCATGACCGATGTCCCGCCGTCCTTCGCGTTCCTTCCCGGCGCCGCGGACTCGCCCGTGATCCTCCACGTGCCGCACTCCTCGCGGGAGATACCGGCCGCCGTGCGCTCCGGGATCGTGCTGGACGACACCGGGCTGGAGCGGGAGCTGGACCACATCACCGACGCGCACACGGCCGAGCTGGCCGAGGCGGCGGCCCGCGCGGCCGGGCTCACGCCGTGGCGGTTCGTGAACCGGCTGTCCCGGCTGGTGGTCGATCCCGAGCGGTTCCCGGACGAGCGGGAGGAGATGCTCGCCGTCGGGATGGGCGCGGTCTACACCCGGACCACGCACAAGGAGGTGCTGCGGCCCGACGGGTACGACGCCGGGCCGCTGATCGAGCGGTACTTCCGTCCGTACGCGGAGGCGATGACGGAGGCGGTCGCCGGGCGGCTCGCCGCGACCGGGCGGGCCGTGATCATCGACGTGCACTCCTACCCCCGTGCGCCGCTGCCCTACGAGCTGCACGGCGCGGGGCCGCGGCCCGCGGTCTGCCTGGGCACCGACCCCTTCCACACCCCGTCCGGGCTGCTCGACGCGGCCCGCGAGGCGTTCGCGCCGTGCGGGGAGACGGGGCTGGACAGCCCGTTCGCCGGGACGTACGTGCCGCTGGAGTTCTACGGCAAGCGGGCCGAGGTGACCGCGCTGATGGTGGAGATCCGCCGGGACACCTACATGAGCGAGCCGGGCGGACCGGCGGGGCCGGGACTGTCCCGGCTGGCCTCGGCGCTGGGAGCGCTGGTGGACGCGGTGACGCGCTGACGTCCCGGAGGGGCGTGAGGCCCGCGACGCCTGCGGGGGCGCGCCGACGCCGCCCCCGCCCCGGGGGTCAGGCGCGCAGCCACTCCGTCACGACCACGTCCCCGCCGGTGCGCAGGCGGAGCGCGAACGGACCGGAGGGCGGGGTGTCGGCGGTGAAGCGGCCCATGGCGTCGGCCGTGAGCGGGGCGCCCGGCTGCGGTCCGCCGAGCACCTCGATACGGGCCGGCCGGGGCGGCAGCAACTGCCCCATCAGCCCCTGCCCGGTCACCTCGACGTCGACGGTGACCTCGCCCGCGCTGAAGGTGAGCATGCGCGGCGCGTCCGTCGCTCCCCTGACCGGGAGGGCGTCGACCAGCGAGTCGAAGGTCAGCTCGGCCACGCGGGCGTCGAGGTCGTGCAGCGCGTAGGCGTCCACGGCGGTCTGCAGCAGTGCCGGCGGCAGCGGGTCCAGCACGGCGGCCGCCCGGCGGAGTTCCTCCTCCAGCAGTTCGGCGTCGAGGTCCTCGCCGTCCGGCTCCGCCGCTGCGGGGTCCTCGCCGAACGCCGCCCCGCCGCTCATGCCGTGCACGTCGTCCGTGCCGTGTGCGTCGTCCATGTCGTTCATGCCGCCCCCCGTGCCTCGAGCCGGGCCCGCAGCCGGCGCAGACAGCGCTGGCGCAGGGGCCCGATGCTGCCCACCGCGATACCGAGCGCGGCGGACACCTCCTGGTAGCTGGGCGGCGGTGAGGCGATCAGGACGCGCAGCAACTGCCGGCACCGCTCACCCAGTTCCTCGAACTCCTGCCACAGCCGCCGTACGCGTTCGCTCTGGGCGGCCGCCTCCTCCGCCTCCAGCAGCGACTGCTCCGGCGCGCCGTCCTCGCTGACCCGGTCCAGCAGGTGCGGATCGTCCGTCAGCATCAGCCGGCGCGCGTTGCGGTGCACCTTCAGGCATTCGTTCCGCGCGGTGCTGGACAGCCAGGCGCCCGCCTTGTCCGGTTCACGGATCCGCCCCAGGTGCTGGGCGAACCGGAACCACACGGTCTGGTAGACCTCGTGCGCGTCGGCGTCGGAGAGCCGGTGCGCGCGCACCACGGACCACACCAGTGGGCCCAGCCCTTCCACGATCGCCTTCCAGGCCGCCGCGTCTCCGTCGGCGGCGGACCGGACCAACGCGCCGACATCGGTACGCTCCACGGTTCCACCCCTCGTGTACGGCACGTCATCGTACGCCGCGGAGAGAACGGCTCCGGTCCTCATGCCCGTACGGAGGGCAGCGAGGCCCCCACCGGGCGCCAGGTGGGCGGCAGGAGTGCGGGGACGTGCGCCCCGCGCACCTCGGCGAACTCGGTGTTCGCCTCCAGGAGCTGCCGGCGGGCCTTGCGCGGGTCGGTCTGCGCCTGCGCGGTCATGTGGGCGGCGACCATGCCGACGGCGACGGGAGTGGCGAACGAGGTGCCGCTCCACTGGGCGAGCCCTTCGAACATCACCTGGTCCGGCTTGGCGGACCCGTCCTCCTCGCTCAGCACGCCGGTGTGGCGCGGGTACCGGCAGGTGCAGGCGTAGGAGAAGCCGTAGCGGCAGGCGTCGTAGGTGGAGTGCTGGTACACGTACGGGACGGGGGTGTCGAAACCGGTGAGGGCGCTGACGAGGCGCTCGCCGGGGGCGTAGGCCGACACCCAGGCGCCGTGGTTGCTGAAGCAGGCGCCGAACTCGCCGTCGGCGCGCAGCGCGCCGACCGACAGCACGGCGTTCTCGTAGCCGGGCAGGCTCGCGTAGGCGGCGGGCCAGAACGGGGTGGCGCTGCCGTTGTTGCCGGCGGCGGCGACCAGCAGGGTGTGCTGCTCGCGCAGCTCCCGCATGAACGCGTCGACGCCGAGGAGGCCGTCGGTGCGGCCGTTGGAGGTGCCGGCGGAGAGGCTGATGACGTCCGGCCAGCCGTCCTGGTCGACGGCCTCGAAGAGCTTCTCGCCGAACTCGGACTCCAGGACGGCGCCGGCGTCGTTGAGCGTGCCGCGCACGGTGATGTCGGTGTTGGGGGCGACGGCGGCGACGAGGCCGGCGATGAACGTGCCGTGTCCGCAGTACTGCTTCAGGACGCCCTCGCCGTCGCACTCCTCGACCTGGGCGTCGCCCCGGGTGTGGGCGAGCAGCGGGTAGGAGCGGTGGTCGTGCATGAGACCGGTGTCGATGACGAGGACGCCGACCGCGCTGTCCGGGTCGTGGGCGGCCTCGGCGGCGGCCGGGTTGGGCCGCTCGCCGACCGGCACGGGCACGGGCTCGTCGCCGGGGCAGGCGTTGACCGCGATCGACACCACGTGGTTGCGGCTGACCAGCCGGCGTCCCGCGCGGCCCTCGGTCGCCGAGAGCGCGCGCAGCGCGCCCGCGACCGCCGGGTCGCCGCTGCCGTCGCCCTGCCCCGGGTCGGCGACCCGGATGCGGGTGATGCCGGAGCGGTTGGTCTCCGGGCTCGTCCGGCGCACGTGGTCCGGGGCGAGCCCGGCGAACGTGGTGAAGTGCTGCCGCACGGTGTCCTCGACGACGCGGGCCTCCTCGCCGTCGCGGGCGAGGACGACGCCCTTCTCGTAGAGGAACTCCCCCGCGTCGTCCGGTCCCATCGCCAGGGGGACGTCGGGCATCGAACGCTGGATCTGCTCGAACTGTTCGCGGAATCGCTGTGGTGCCATGGCGTGTCCTCCACTGGGGCGACGGCGGCCGGGGCCGCGGACTGTCCTGAACCAGAGCCCTGAGACGGGCGTTTGATACAACGTCACGTCTGTGGGGCGCGGTTGCGGAGCACTACCATCCGTAAGGTGACAGCGGGAAGCGAATCGGTGCCGGAGCTGCTGCCGATGGTGTTCGCCGCCCCCGGCGAGGCCCTGGCGAGGGCGGAGCGGGTGCTGCGCGACCGTCCCCCGCCCCTGCACGCCTCCGTCGCCCACCAGGTGATCGGCATCTGGCAGCGGGACTTCGGCGACATGCGGCTCGCCCTGTCCCACCTGCGGCGGGCCCGGGACTGGGCGGCGCGCGCGGACTCGGCCGAGCGGGAGGCGGACGTCCTCGCCACGCTCGGGGTCGCACTGGTGCACGCGGGGCGCACCCGGCAGGGCATGGACGCCCTGGGCCGGGGGGTCGAGCGCGGCACCGGCCACACCCGCGCGCGCGTGCTGTTCCGCCGGGCGTACGCGTGGTGGGTGCTGGGCCACCACCAGGACGCCCTGGAGGACGTACGGCGGGCGGTCCCCGTGCTGCGGCAGGCGGACGACGTGATCTGGACGGCACGCGCGCTGACCCTGCGGGCCACGGTGCACCTGGCGCTGGGCTCGGTGGAGCGGGCGGACGCCGACTTCACCGCGGCCGAGACGCTGTGGGACACCACGGACCAGGAGCACGACAAGGCGGACGCGGTGGAGAGCCGGGGGCTGGCCGCGTTCCGCTCGGGTGACATCCCGGCGGCGCTGAAGCTGCTCGACGAGGCGGAGGAACGGTACGCCAAGCTGGGAACGCCGACGTTCATGCTGAACATCCGGCGGTGCGAGGTGCTGATGGCCGCCGGGCTGGCCGCGGAGGCGCTCGCCGAGGCGGACGCGGCGATCAGGACGCTCGACGGGATCGGCGGGCAGTCCACCCGCAAGGCGGAACTGCTGCTGGCCGCCGCGCGGGCCGCCCGGCTGGCGGACGACCCGCAGACGGCGATCGCGCGCGCGGCGCTCGCGGTGAAGCTGTTCGCGGGGCAGCGGCGCGCCTGGTGGGAGACGCACGCGCGGCTGGTGCTGATCGAGGCGCGGCACGCGGCCGGGCGGGGTTCGGGGCGGCTGGTCGCGGACGCGGCGGCGGTGGCCGAGAAGCTGGTCGCGCTCGGCGCGCCGGCCGCGCCGGAGGCGTCGCTGCTCGCGGGACGGATCGCGCTGGACCTCGGCTGGACGGCGGACGCGGAGCGGCACCTGGCGGCCGCCGCGCGCAGCAGGCGCAGCGGGCCCCCGCTCGCGCGGATGACGGGCTGGGCGGCGCAGGCGCTGCGCGCGCGGGCCGCCGGGTCCGCGCGCGGTGTGCTGGAGGCCTGCCGGCGCGGCCTCGACGTGCTCGACGACCACCGGATGACGCTGGGCGCCTCGGAGTTGCGGGCCCGCGCCACCGCGCAGGGCGCGGAGCTGGCCGCCCTGGCCCAGCGGGCCAGCCTGGTCTCGGGCGGGCCGCGGCGGCTGCTGGTGTGGAGCGAGCGCTGGCGGGCCACCGCGCTGTCCGCGCCGCCCACCCGGCCGCCCGCCGACCCCGCGCTGCTCAGCGGCATGACCGCCTACCGGGAGATCGCCGCCCGCGCGGAGGAGGCCCGCCAGGAGGGCAAGCCCGTACCGGCGCTGGAGCGGGAACAGCGGCGCCTGGAGCGGGAGATCCGCTCCCGGACGCTGCACATGCGCGGTGCGGCCCCCGGTGGCGGGGACCGCTTCGACGTCGGCCGGCTGCTCGGGCGGCTGGACGAGGGGGACGGCGGACAGCTGGTGGAGCTGGCCGTGCTCGACGGGCGGGTGCACGTGCTGCTGTGCGGGCAGGGGCGGGTGCGGCGGTTCGAGGCGGGGCTGCTGGCCGCGGCGGAGACCGAGGCCGAGCACGTGCAGGCCGGGCTGCGCAGGCTGGCGCACCCGGGGGCGGAGGCGCGGCTGCCGGTGGTGGAGGCCGCGGGCCGCCGGCTGGAGGAGCTGCTGCTGGGCCCGGCGGCGGCGCACCTGGGCACGGGTCCGGTGGTGATCGTGCCGCCGGGACGGCTGCACCGGGTGCCGTGGGCGCTGCTGCCCTCGCTGCGGGAGCGGGTGCTGAGCGTGTCGCCGTCGGCGAGCAGCTGGCTGCGCGCGAAGGAGACCGCGCCGCCGCCCGGGGGCCGCCAGGTGCTGGTGCGCGGGCCGGGTCTGGCGACCGGCGGCGCGGAGGTGTCCGAGCTGGCCGGCCGCTACGGCGGCGCGACGGTCCTGGAGCACGAGGACGCGACGGTGCCGCGGGTGCTGGCGGAGCTGGACGGGGCCGCGCTGGCGCACATCGCCGCGCACGGGACCTTCCGCGCGGACGGCCCGCTGTTCTCCTCGCTGCGGATGGCCGACGGGCCGCTCATCGTCCACGACTTCGAACGCCTGGACCGCAGTCCGTACCGGATCATCCTGTCCTGCTGCGACACCGCCCGGTTCGCCACCGTCGGCGCCGACGAACTCCTCGGCCTGGTGACGGCGTTGCTGCCGCTGGGCACGGCGGGGGTGGTGGCGTGCAGCGCGCCCGTCAACGACGCCGCCGTGGTACCGCTGATGCTCGCGCTGCACCAGGGGGTCGGTGCCGGGCTGTCGCTCGCCCGGGCGCTGCGCGACGCCCGGGCCGCACTGCCCGGTGACGCGCTGCACCAGGCCACCGGGTGGGCGTTCTCCGCGTTCGGGGCGGCCTGAGCGGGTGCTTCACGCCGACTGCGCCCGGGCCGGTTCCATCAGCCGCGGCAGGGCGCCGCGGTCACCGGCGCCGAGGCGGGCGTAGGCGCCGTACAGGTGGTTGCCCACCGTGCGGACGGACAGCGTGAGGCGTTCCGCGATCTGCCGATTGCTCAGGCCCGCTGCGGCCAGGGTGACGATCTGCCGTTGCCGTGCGGTGAGTTCGCCCAGCACCAGCCCCGCGAGCGCGGGGGTGCGGGCGCCCTGGCAGCGGCGGGCGAGGGCGACGGCGCGGGTGCGTGAGGTGCGGGCGGCGAGCGGGTCCCGGTGGGCCCCCGCGGCCTGGGCGTGCGCCTCGGCCGCGAACAGCAGGAAGCCGCGCCGCCGGAGCTCCTCGGCCGCCCGGTCCAGCGCGGGTCCGTCGGCACGGGCGAGGGCGTCGGCGTGGTCGGCGAAGACGCCGTCGAGCCGGCCGGCCGCCCGTTCGGGGGTGCCGAGACGTACGGCGTCGTAGGGGTCGCCCCCGTGGGGGTCGCCATCGTGGGGATCACCACCGTGGGGACTCTTGTCGCAGAGGTCGCTGTCGCGGGGACCGCCGTCGTAGGGGCCGCCGTCGCAGGGGCCCCCGTCGCAGGGGCCGCCGCGTGGCTCGGCCGGGTCGGTCGGCCGGGTCCCGGCACGGGCGAGTTCCGTGCGGCAGGACGGGTCGTCGGGAGCGGTGTGCAGGCCCTCACGGGCCCATGCGGCCGCTTCCCGCAGTTCGCCGCGCAGACGCGCGTACCGGGCGCGCAGCGCCGCGTACCCGGCCGGGACCGGCACTCCCTCCGCCACGAGCCAGTCCCCCACGGGCGCCGGGACCACCGTCACGTCGGCCCGTTCGATCCGCCGGGTCAGTTCCGCCGACTCGGCGTCCAGGGCGGGGCCGTACTCCTCGGGCGCGCGGGCCAGTCGGCGGGCCCGCAGCCGGCCGGCGGCGGCCCGCAGGACCGGGCCGTGCAGGGCGTGGGCGAGCCGCACGCCGAGGGGGGCGCCTCCCGGCCGGGCGGAGCCGGGGCCCGGGGGCGGTTCGTCGACGTCCACCAGGCCCTCGCTCTCCAGGCGTTCCAGGGCGGCGAGGTCGAGGTCCTCCGGGTCCGGCGGCAGGGGTTCGGCGAAGGCGAGGCGGTCGAGCGTCTCGCGCTCCTCGGGACGGACGCGCTCCAGGAGGCGGGCGGTGTGTTCGCGCACGAGCGGGGTCGGCGGCACCGGCCCCCGCCACGCCCAGGCGTCGGTGCCCGGGACCCGGGTGAGCCGCCCGTGCCCGCACACCGCGGCCAGGAGTTCCCGCAGCAGCCGCAGGTCCCCGCCGCACAGACGGTGCAGCCGGTTCACGGTGAGCGGCTCCAGGGGGCGGTGCGCGTCCGCCTCGAGCAGCCGCGCGGTCTCCTCCCGGGGCAGCTCGGGCAGCGCCAGGCGGGGCAGCAGCTCCCCGGTCCACAGCCGCGACACGGCGGCGGGCACCGGCTCGCCGTCGGTCACCACGACCAGCAGCCGGGTGCGTCCCCGCACGGCGAGCTGGTGGACCAGGGCGGCGGAGGCGTCGTCGAGCAGGTGGGCGTCGTCGACCAGCAGCGTCCGTGTCCCGGACAGGAGGTGCAGCGCGCGGTGCAGGGTGACGGCCTCGGGCAGCAGGGGGGCGAAGGCGGCGAAGGGGAGGTCCCGGGTCCGCGGCGTTCCGGTGACGTGCGCGCAGTCGGTGCCCCGGACGGCCTCGGTGACGAGCCGGGTCTTGCCCCGGCCCGCCGGGCCGGTCACCACCAGGCCGCGCCGTGCGCCGGTCAGCGACCGCCGCACCAGGTCGAGTTCGTCCTCCCGGCCGGTGAACGGCCAGGGGGCGCGAAGCGCCGTCGCGTCCTTCTCACCGGGCCCGTACGGCTCGTACGGTCCGGTCTCATCCCGTCGCCATGTCGTCGTCACATGAACAGGAGCGCCGATACTCACCTCTGATACAGGGCCACTTGAGCAGACCCCGACTCAGGCGCCCCGGGCCGGCGGCACGGCAGTCTGTGGCCCATGACCGCTCGCCACTGCTCGCTGCCGCCGCAGCCGGCCCCCGCGTATCCGCCGGGCCTGGCCGCCGAGCGGCTCGGCGCGCTGGTCGCCGGGCGGCGGATGTGGGTCAACGGCACCGTGCTGCACTACTGCTTCTTCCACGACGACACCGACGGATCGGTCATCGCCGTCCCCGGGACCGGGCGGACCCGCTGGGTTTCCTGGGGCGGTGCGAAGGAGCAGCAGGACGTGGTGCGCGAGTGCTTCGAGGAGTGGCGCGGCCTCGGGATCGGGCTGGCCTTCACCGAGGTCCGCGACCGCTCCGAGGCGGAGCTGCGCATCGGGTTCCAGCTCGGTGACGGCTCCTGGTCGGCCGTGGGCAGGGACGCGCTCCGGGCCGGCGTGCACGACCGCACCATGAACTTCGGCTGGGACCTGACCGCACCGGGCGAGCGCGCGACGGCCCTGCACCAGATCGGGCACGCGCTCGGGATGCTGCACGAGCACCAGAGCCCGTACGCCGGCATCCACTGGGACGACGAGGCCGTGTACGCCGAACTGGCGGGCCCGCCGAACCACTGGAGCCGGGACCGGACGTTCCACAACGTGCTGCGCAGGATCGGCCCGGACGAGGTGAACGGCTCCGTCTGGGACCCGCAGTCGATCATGCAGTGCGCCGTGCCGCCGGGGCTGATCCTGGAGCCGGAGCAGTACCGCGGGGGCGTGCACCCGCCGGGCACCCTGTCCCCCGGCGACAAGGAGTTCGTGCTCCGCTGGTACCCGCCGGCCGATCCGCCGCGACCGCCCGCGCTGGTGCCGTTCCGTTCGGTGCCGCTGGGTCTGGGCCCGGGCGAGCAGGCGGACTTCCGCATCGACCCGCCGGAGACCCGCGACTACACGGTGGGCACCTTCGGCGACGGCGACACGGTCGTCGTGCTCTTCGAGGAGCGGGACGGGGAGCCCCGCTTCCTCGCCGGCCACGACGACGGGGGGACCCCGCGCAACGCGACGATCGCGGCCCGGCTCGTCAGGGGCCGCCGCTACTACGTCCGTGTCCGCCTGTACTCCGCGCGGGGTTCGGGCGAGACGGCGGTCATGTGCTGGTGACGGCACGACCGACCGCACACGGACGCCCCGATCCACTGTCCGGCGCCGGGGGAGCGGCCGGGGACGCCACCTTCGGGGGAGGGTGACGTCCCCGGCCCACGCCACACCCGGTGTCCGCACGGCCCCGTACCGGCCGGCGACGCCCGTGGCGATGACCGCGGCCGGACTCCGTCGCCGAACGAGGGCGCGGGAAACGACCGAGGGCCCTGCCTCACCGAAGTGAGACAAGGCCCTGGAACGGGCCGATGGCCCGTCCGTCCGTCGGGACGACAGGATTTGAACCTGCGACCCCTTGACCCCCAGTCAAGTGCGCTACCAAGCTGCGCCACGTCCCGATGTGTGCACGCGGTGAACCGCGTGATCACGAGGATCAACATTACCTCATGCGGGCGCACCGGGGCGCCGGGGCCGCCCCTGCTCGGACCGTGGAGGCTTCCGGGGGCGCCGGGGGCCGCCGGGGCGGCTCAGACGTCGTTCCGACCGTCGTACACGGCGCCGACGATGTGCTCGGCGATCGCCAGACTGGCCGTGGCGGCCGGTGAGGGCGCGTTGCGGACGGCGGTGACGCGGCCCGCGGTGTGGATGCGGAAGTCGTCGACGAGGGTGCCGTCCCGGTCCAGGGCCTGGGCGCGGACGCCGGCGCCGCCGCGGACGACGTCGGCGGTGCCCACCTCGGGCACGTACAGCCCGGCGTCCTTCATGAAGGCCGCCTTCGACAGCGAGCCCCGGTACTCCTTCAGGCCGGTCCGCCAGTGCCGGGCGGCCATGCGCCAGACGCCGGGGTGGGCGGCCAGGCCGACGAGGTCCTCGAAGGAGATCCTGCCGAGGCTGTAGCCCTCCCGGGCCAGGGCCAGGACGGCGTTCGGGCCGACCTCGACGGAGCCGTCGACCCGTGGGGTGAAGTGCACGCCGAGGAAGGGGTAGCGGGGGTCGGGGACCGGGTAGAGGAGGCCGTTGACCAGGTGGGTGCGGTCCGGCCGGAGCAGCATGTACTCACCGCGGAACGGCACGATCCGGGGGTCGCCGCCGTCCCCGGCCAGCCGGGCCACCGTGTCCGAGTGCAGACCGGCGCAGAGGATCAGGCGGTCGACGCGCACCCTCTCCGGACCGTCGGCCGGGGAGGCCCCCGCCGGTGTGCCGGCCACCTCGATGCCGCCCGGGACCCGGGTGACCGAGGTGACCGGGAAGCCGAGTCTGACCTCGCCGCCCGAGGCCTCGATGTCCTGGGCGAACGCGCGGGCGATCGCCCGGTAGTCGGTGATCGCGGTGCGCGGGGAGTGCAGGGCCGCGATGCCGCCGGCGTGCGGCTCGATCTCCCTGATCTCCTCCCGGGAGATCTTCCGCAGCTCGGGCACGTGGTTGTTCCCGGCCCGTTCGTAGAGGTTCTCCATCCGGCCCAGTTCGTCCTCGCGCACCGCCATGACGAGCTTGCCGATCTCCCGGTAGGGCAGTCCGCGCTCCTGGCAGTACTCGCGCAGCAGGGACACGCCCCGCACGCACAGAGCGGCCTTGAGGCTGCCCGGGGAGTAGTAGATGCCGGCGTGGACCACTCCGGAGTTGTGTCCGGTCTGGTGGACGGCGACCTCCCGTTCCTTCTCCAGCACCACGACCCTGGTGCCGGGGCGGCGCAGGGCGATCTCCCGGCCGGTGGCCAGGCCCACGATGCCGGCACCGACGATCCCGACCGTCTCGTCAGCCACGGGCGTCCTCCTCGTTCCTCATTGTCCTCCGTCACCTCCCCCGAGTCCCGTACACGCGGTTCGGGCGCCGGAGCGGACGGCGGCGGTCCGGACCGGGTGGGAGGGCCACGCACGGCTGCCGGACGCACGGGGGCTCCGTGTGCGCGGTGACGACGAGAGCCGGCCGGGGCGGGGCGTGGGCGCGTTGCCGTGGGGCGTGCTCGCGTCTCCTCGGTGACGGGCGGGCGCTTGCCCCGCGCACCGGTGAGCCGCGGGTCAGCCGCGCAGCGCCTCGATCACGCTGGCGAGGTGGGCGCGGACGGCCTCCTCGGCCGCCCGCGGGTCCCTGGCCCGGATCGCCTCGATCATGGCCAGGTGCTCGTTCAGGGACTGCTGCGACCGCCCCGGCCGCAGCGCCAGCTGGAAGCGGTGACGCACCAGTTGGGCGTTGAGCCGCTCCAGCAGTTCCACGGCCGTCCGCTGACCGGAGAACTCCCGTACGCGGGCGTGCAGTTCGTGATTGAGGTCGGAGTAGGTGAGCGGTTCGCCGTCGGCCACGGCCTTGGTCATCGCCGCGCCCAGGTCGGCCAGTTCGTCCAACTGCTCGTCGGTCGCCGCCACGGCCGTCTTCGCCGCGCAGAGTCCTTCCAGCACCATCCGGCATTCGGTGATGGCGACCGCTTCCTCCACGGTCACCACCCGCACCCGCGAACCGCGGTTGCGGATGCGCTCGACCAGTCCCTGCGCCTCCAGCTCGATCAGTGCCGCCCGGATGCTGGCCCGCGTCACACCGAACTGCTCGGCGAGTTCGTTCTCCACCAGCCGCTGGGCCGGTGCCATCTCACCCCGCAGGATCGCCTGCCGCAGCCGGGCGAGCGCATGCTGCTTGGCCTGCTCCCCGGAGCTCGGACTGGCTTGGTTCGGCATCGTCGCTCTCCCTGAATGAGTGGCCGTCGAACCTACACCCGACGAAACGCAATTGTCAACAATTTTGTTCGCCGCTCCCGCGGGCGCCGCGGAGCCGCACCCGGGCGGTACGGCGGTACGGGAGCCGGCGGGCGGACGTCAGGCGGGGGCCGCGGTGGTCCCCCGGATCTCCAGCGTCGGCGCCACCAGGTGGAGTTCCCCGGTGCCGCCGGGCGTTCCGAGCCGGTCGAGGAGGAGGCGGGCCGCGCGGTGGCCGACCTCGTGGCTCGCGTTGTCGACGGTGGTGAGCCACAGATGACGCAGCCGGGAGATGCTCGTGTCGTCGTAGCCGGCCACGGACAGGTCCCGCGGGACCCGCAGCCCCAGTTCCTCGGCCGCCGACAGGACGCCCACGCAGGTGATGTCGTTGACGGCGAAGACGGCGGTGGGGCGGTCGGGGCGGTTCAGCAGCCGGACGGTGGCGCGGTAGCCGCCCTCCTCCGTCAGGTCGCCGGTCTCCACCACCGCCCGGTCCGCCAGGCCGTGGTGACGCATCGTCGCCTCGAAGCTGCGCCGGCGCAGCTCGCCCACGGCACCGTACCCGGCGATGTGCGCGATGCGGCGGTGCCCGAGGCCGATGAGGTGCTCGGTGACCAGCCGGGCGCCGCGCTCGTCGTCGCCCGCGACCACGTCCACCCCGGGCGGCACCGCTTCCCGGCCGCCCGCCAGCACCACCGGGATCCGTTCGGCGGCCGCTTCGAGCGCCGCCGGGTCGGGCAGCGTGCCGACCACGACCAGGCCGTCGACCCCGAGTTCCAGGAAGGGACCGGCCGGGTCCTGGCCCGTACGGCGGTTGAGGCGGGCGTCGGCGAGCAGCATGCGCAGGCCGCTCGCGTGCAGCAGGGCGCTGAGGCCGTCGAGGAGGTCGACGAACCAGGGGTTGCGCAGGTCGTCGAGGAGGACGCCGACCAGGGGGGTGGAAGGGGAGGGGGAGGTGCCGGGAGCCGGAGGGAGGCCGCGCCGCTCGCTCAGGCTGCGCGCGGCGGTGTTGGGGCGGTAGCCGAGGTCGCGCGCGGCCCGCAGCACCGCTTCCCGCTTCTCCGGGCGCACCCGGTCCGAGCCGCGCAGCACCAGCGAGACCAGCGACTTGGACACGCCGGCTCGTGCGGCCACATCACGGATCGTCGGCGTTCTCATGGGTTGGACCGTTCCACGCCGCTCGTCTCCTGTCAAAGCCTTGACACCCCTGGTCATGGCCGCACAGGGTGGCGTGGACAGATCCTGGAACGGTCCAAAGAGGGGCTCTCATGGTGGATACGCTCGGTGTCGCCGTCGTCGGATTCGGCTGGATGGGACGGGTGCACACCCAGGCGTACGCCCGCGTGCTCCACCACTACCCGCACCTCGCCCTGCGGCCCGAACTCGTGTCCGTCGCCGAGGAGGTGCCGGGCCGGGCCGAGGAGGCCGCGGCGCAGTTCGGGTTCGCCTCGACGACCCGCGACTGGCGGGAGGTGGCCGCCGATCCGAGGGTGCAGGCCGTCAGCGTCACCGCCCCGAACTTCCTGCACCGCGAGATCGGCGTCGCGATGGCCGAGGCGGGCAAGCACCTCTGGATCGAGAAGCCGGTGGGCCTGGGGACGGAGGACGCCCGTGCGGTCGCGGACGCGGTCGCCGCGGCGGGGGTCCAGGGCGCGGTCGGCTTCAACTACCGCAACGCGCCCGCCGTGGAGGCGGCCCGGGACCTGATCGCCTCCGGCGGGATCGGCCGGATCACGCACGCCCGCATCCGGTTGTTCAGCGACTACGCCGCCCATCCCGAGGGTGCCCTGACCTGGCGGTACGAGCGGGCGCGCGGGGGCAGCGGGGTGCTCGGCGACCTGGCCTCGCACGGCGTCGACCTGGCCCGCTTCCTGCTCGGCGACATCACCGCGCTGACCGCCGACACGGCGATCTTCCTGCCCGAGCGGGCCCGTCCCGCGGGCGCCACGGCCGGCCACTCCCGCGCCGCCGGCGGCGAACTCGGCCCGGTCGAGAACGAGGACTACGTGAACTGCCTGCTGCGCTTCGCCTCCGGCGCGCGCGGGGTGCTGGAGGCCTGCCGGGTCTCGGTCGGCGAGCAGAACAACTACGGCTTCGAGGTGCACGGCACCGAGGGCGCGGTCTTCTGGGACTTCCGGCGCATGAACGAACTGGGCGTCGGCCGCGGCGCCGCCTACCAGGACCAGCCCGTCAGCACCGTCTACGTCGGCCCGGGCCAGGGCGAGTTCGGCGCCTTCCAGCCGGGCGCGGCGAACGCCATGGGCTACGACGACCTCAAGGTCATCGAGGCGTACCGCTTCCTGCGCTCCGTCGCCGAGGGCGTCCCGCACGGCGCCACCCTCGCGGACGCCGTGCACAGCGCGGCCGTACTGGACGCGATGGCGCGGTCGGCCGGGAACGGGGCGTGGGTGACGGTGGACGCTCCGGCGTGACGGTTCAGCGGGCCGCGTTCTCCCGGCGGCCCAGCCAGACCTTGAGCGGCACCAGCACCAGCCACCACCACATGGCGGCGGATCCGACGAGCAGGGCGAGCGGGACGGTCACCAGGAACACCGCCACCGTCACCCCCAGGTCGACGGCGTAGAGCGCCTCGTCCCGCACGGGTGCGGCTCCGCCGCGCAGCCAGGGGCGGCGGGCGATGAGGACGGCCAGCGCGAGGTGGACGGCGCCGAGCGAGGCGACCGCCACCGAGTAGATGATCACCGAGGCGCGCTCGTCGCCGTACTCGGAGACCAGCGTGGTCGGGAACGGCAGCAGTGCCGCGAGGCCCAGACCGAGCACGGTCAGCCCGATCACGTTCCCGTCCACCTGCTGGACGGTGCGGAAGATCGCCCGGTGGTCGCGCCAGAAGCCGGCCAGCACCGCCAGGCTGATCCCGTAGGCGCCCAGGTTGGGCAGCGTGTCGCTCAGGGCCTGGTGGAACTCCTCGGAGTTCAGCCCCTGCGGCACGGAGATGTCCAGCACCAGCAGGGTGATGGCGATGGCGAACACGCCGTCGGCGAGTGCCATCAGCCGTTCGGGGCCGCCTTCCGGGGTCGGTTTCCTCATGCGCCCGACGGTAGGCGGGCCCGGCCCGGCGCACGGGGGTACACGCCCGGGCCGGGGCCCGTTCACCGCGGGCTCTCACCCGGCCAACGTCAGGGGCGGCATGTTGTAGGGCGTGACCACCTGGATCGGGGAGGGGAGGGTGGGACCGGCGGGCGGCAGCGCCCCGTGGGCGCGCATCACCAGGTGGCAGGCCTCGCGCAGGTCGTGGCGCAGATCGTGGTGGAGCACGGCGGACAGCCGGTGCTCGCGCAGCAGCCGGGTGTTGTCGTGGTCGAGGTCGTGCGCGACGAACACGGCGCACTCGCGCCCGGCGTCCTCGAAGGCGCGCAGGGTGGCGATGTTGCCGCCGCCGATCGAGTAGACGGCGCGGATGTCCGGGTCGCGTTCCAGGGCGGCCCGGACCAGGTCGTACTGGGTGGCGTCCAGGCCCTGCCCCTCGGCGATCTCGACGAGGGCGCGCCCGGGGTGGCGGGCGCGCATGACACTGCGGAACCCCATCTCGCGCTCCTCCTCGTTGCGGAAGAAGCCGCTGGAGAGGCTGGTGAGCACATTGCCCGGACGGTCGCCGAGCCACTGCCCCATGAGATACGCGGCGGTCGCGCCGGCCGCGCGGTTGTCGCTGCCGACGTGGCCGACCCGGGTGCTCGCGGGCAGGTCGGTCACCAGCGTCACCACCGGGACGCCCGCCGCCGCGAGCCGGGCGACGGCGGCGGTGACCTCGGGGACGTCCGGGGCCTTGAGGATCACCCCCTGCGAGCCGCGCCGTCCGATCCGGTCGAGGACGGCGACCAGTTCCGCGACCGGTCCGGTCTCGCGGAAGTGGAAGCGGGAGCGGACCACGGCCGGGTGCAGGGAGGGGAGTTCGGCCTCCAGGGCCGCGCGGACGGCGGTGGAGAACCGCTCCGGCGACTGCATCACGATGTCCACCATGAACGTCCGGCCCACCAGCCGGACCTGGGTGCGCTGCCGGTCCAGGTCGGCTATCGCCCGGTGCACCTCCTGCGCGGTGCTCTCCCGCACGCCGCCCCGGCCGTTGAGGACCCGGTCGACGGTGGCCTCGCTCAGCCCTGCCTGACGTGCGATCTCCCGGATCGGGAAGGGGTGGCCCATACCGCGTCTCCTGAGGGGTTTTTGATGGCTTCCTGCTGGTTGTTCGAAGGGTTTGTACTGACAAGAATGGCAGAACCGAGTCGCTCCGTGACCCGAAAGGACGAGGATGTCCTCCACCGTCTCCGCCCCCGCGCAGACCGCCCCCGCACACGCCGCCTGGCTGTCCGAGCGGGACTGCGACCTGGACGCCTTCCGCACCCTGGTCGAGCAGACGACCGACCCCGCCGCCCACCCGCACGCCTCCGCCGTCGAGCGGAACGTGCTGCTGTACGACGCCGACCGGCTCGCCCTCGCCGACCGCCGCGCGGTCCAGGCCGAGTTGGTCCGCGCCCTCGCCGACGGCCCCGGCATCGTGGTGATCCGCGGTGCCTTCCCCGACCCGGCGGTGGTCGACCGGACCTCCGCCGTGTTCGACGCCCTGATCGCCCAGCAGCGCGCCTCGGGCGCCACCGCCGGCGACCACTTCGCCGAGCCGGGCGCCAACGACCGGGTGTGGAACGCCCTGGAGAAGGCGGCCCTGCACGACCCGGAGGCGTTCGCCGACTACTACGCCAACGACGTGATCGCCCTGGTCTCCTCGGCCTGGCTGGGCCCCGGCTACCAGGTCACCTCCCAGGTCAACGTGGTCAACCCGGGCGGTGCCGCGCAGACCGTGCACCGCGACTACCACCTCGGCTTCCTGACCAACGAGGTCGCCGCCGCCCACCCCGCGCACGTGCACCGCCTCTCCCCCGTGCTCACCCTCCAGGGCGCGGTCGCGCACTGCGACATGCCCGTGGAGTCCGGCCCGACGCTCTACCTGCCGCACTCCCAGAAGTACGAGCCGGGCTACCTCGCCTGGCGGCTCCCGCAGTTCCGGGCGTACTTCGAGGAGCACCACGTCCAGTTGCCGCTCGCCAAGGGCGACGCGGTGTTCTTCAACCCCGCGCTGTTCCACGCCGCCGGCGCCAACCACTCGGCGGACATCCGGCGCATGGCCAACCTGCTCCAGGTGTCGTCCGCGTTCGGGCGGGCGATGGAGACCGTCGACCGCGAGGCCGTGGCGGGCGCCGTCTACCCGGTGCTGCTGGCGCGCAAGGCCGAGGGCGCCGGCGAGCGGTGGCTGGAGAACGTGATCGCGGCGAGCGCCGAGGGCTACCCCTTCCCCACCAACCTCGACAACGACCCGCCGGTCGACGGCCTGGCCCCGTCCTCGCAGGCCGACGTCGTACGGCGGGCGCTGCGCGAGGGGTGGACCGCGCGGACCCTGCGGGACGAGCTGCGGGCCGGCGCCAAGCGGCGCCAGAGCTGAAGGGACCCGGAGGGAACCATGGGACTTCTCGACGACAGGATCGTCCTCGTCAACGGCGGCAGCCAGGGTGTGGGGGCCGCCGTCGCGCGGGCGGCGGTCCGCGAGGGGGCGGCGGTGGCCGTCACCGGCCGGCGCCCCGGACCCGGCGAGGCCCTGGCGGCCGAGCTGACCGCCGCGGGCGGCAGGGCGATGTTCGTCCGCGCCGACCTGGCGGACGCCGAGCAGGCCAAGGCGTCCGTCGCGCGGGTGGTCGAGGCGCACGGCCGGGTGGACTGCCTGGTGAACTCGGCGGGGCTGACCTCGCGCGGCACCCTGCTGGACACCACGCCCGAGCTGTTCGACCAGCACGTCGCGGTCAACCTCAAGGCCCCGTTCTTCGCGATGCAGGCCGCCGTCGCGGACATGGTGCGGCGCGAGGCGCCGGGCACCGTCGTCAACATCATCACCTCGTCCGCGCACGGCGGGCAGCCGTTCCTGGCGCCGTACGTCGCCGCGAAGGCCGGACTGGTCGGCCTGACCCGCAACGCGGCGCACGCCCACCGGTGGGACCGCATCCGGATCAACGGCCTGAACATCGGCTGGACCGCCACCGAGGGCGAGGACGCGACCCAGCGCACCTTCCACGGCGCCGGGGACGACTGGCGCGAACGGGCCGCCGCGCGGCTGCCGATGGGCAGGCTCGGCCAACCGGACGAGATCGCCGACTTCGTGGTCCTCCTGCTCTCGGACCGCTCCGGGGTGGTCACCGGCTCCGTGATCGACTGGGACCAGAACGTCCTCGGCGGCCTCGACTGACCTCCCCTCCTCCCCCGCTCGCACGCCCCCGCACCTCTCGCCCCCGCACCCCTCATCCCCGCACCTCTCGCCCCCGGACCCAAGGAGCACCGTTCCCCATGCGCATCGGAATCCTCGGCCTCGGCCGTATCGGCGCCTTCCACGCCGAGACCCTCTCCGGGCTCGACACCGTCGGGTCCCTCGTCGTCTCCGACCCGTTCGCGGACGCCGCGAAGGCCGCCGCCGAGCGGTTCGGCGCCGAGGTCGCCGACTCCCCCGAGGCCGTGCTCGCGGCCGGTGTGGACGGCGTGGTGGTCGCCGCCGCGACCGACGCCCATCCCGGGCTGATCCTCGCCTGCGTCGAGGCCGGCGTCCCCGTCTTCTGCGAGAAGCCCGTCGCCCGCACGATGGCGGAGGGCGTGGAGGTGCTGAAGGCCGTCGGGGGCCGGGACGTGCCGGTCCAGATCGGCTACAACCGCCGCTTCGACGCGGGCTTCGTCGCCGCGCGGGCGGCCGTGCGCGGCGGGGAGCTGGGCAAGCTGCACACCGTGCGCTCGACCACGCTGGACCCGGCGCCGCCGCCGGCCGCGTACGTCGCCGCGTCCGGGGGCATCTTCCGCGACTGCTCGGTGCACGACTTCGACATCATCCGCTGGGTGACCGGCCGCGAGGTGACCGAGGTGTACGCGGCCGGCGGCAACCGGGGCGCGTCCTTCATCGCGGAGGCGGGCGACGCCGACACCACCGGCGCGATCCTCACCCTGGACGACGGCACCCTCGCGGTGGTCTCCAACAGCCGCCACAACGCGCGGGGCTACGACGTCCGCATGGAGCTCCACGGCTTCGCGGACTCCATCGCGGTCGGCCTGGAGGACAAGCTGCCGCTGCGGTCGGTGGAGCCGGGCACGACCTTCCCCGCGGGCACCCCGCACGACTTCTTCATGGACCGCTTCGCGGCCGCCTACCGCGCCGAACTGACCGCGTTCACCGAGGTCGTGGCCGGCTCCCGCCCCTCGCCCTGCACGGTCGAGGACGCCCTGGAGGCGGGCTGGATCGCCGAGGCGTGCACCCTGTCGCTGCGCGAGCACCGGCCGGTGACGATCGCCGAGGTGAGGGAGGCCTGACGGACGGGGCGCACGAGGACGGCCGGGTCCGGGCCCCTGGGAGGGGCGCGGACCCGGCCGTCAGCCGTCGATGAGGCCCCCGCCTTCGTGGCCGGGCTCCCCTCGGGCGGTCCTCGTCGTCGCGCCTCGGCAACGCGGCCACCGAGACGCGTAGGCGCTGCCGGGGCGCGAACAGGGGCAGGGGCAGCCGTGGAGGCCGCCGGTTCCGCCGCGGCGTGCCACCGATGCGGGCGACCGGTGCCGCGGCCCCTGCGGCGGCGACACGGACGGCGATGGCCCGGAGCACCGGATGCCCTCCCCGAGGACCGGATCCCGGCGGCCGCCGTGTCCTGTCGCGCGCCCTTCCGGCGCGGCGGTCCCCGACGGCGAGGGCGGCGGGATCCGGGGTCCCGGATCCCGCCGCCGGACGACGCTCGTCAGCGGTACAGCGCCGGCTTCTCCACCAGGTCGACCGCCGTGCGGACGCCGTCCTCCAGCGCGCGGACGCCCGCCTCGCAGACGGCCGCCGCGGCGTAGCCGTCCCAGGTGCTGGGGCCGGTCACCTCGCCGCGCCGGGTGGCGTCGACCCAGGCCTGCACCTCGTCGTCGTAGGCCTGGGCGAAGCGTTCGGTCCAGTCCTGGGCGACGGTGCCGCCCCAGCGGCCGGCCATGTGGGTGACCAGGGCGTGGCCGTCGCCGATGCGGGCGGTGCCGCGTTCGCAGACCGCCTCGGCCTGCACCTGGTAGCCGAAGCCGCAGTTGACGAAGATCTCGACGTCGGAGAGGGCGCCGCCGTCGGTCTCGAGGACGACGAACTGCGGGTCGCGCAGTCCGTCGGGGGCGCCGGAGGAGGGGGTGGGGCGCAGGACCGTGACGGCGGTGATCTCGTGGCCGAGGAGCCAGCGGGTGGCGTCGACCTCGTGGGCGACGGAGTCGCTGATCAGCATGGAGCTGGTGAAGAAGGGCGGGCTGGCCACGTTGCGGTGGCGGTTGTGCAGCATCAGCGGGCGGCCCAGTTGGCCGGTGGACAGCAGCGCCTTCAGCTTCACGTACTCGGCGTCGTAGCGGCGCATGAAACCGACCTGGACCCGGCGGTGGCCGAGGGCCTGTTCGGCTTCCATGACGCGCAGCGCGGAGGCCGCGTCGGGGGTGAGCGGCTTCTCGCACAGGACGGGCAGGTCGTGCTCGAACGCGGTGAGCAGGGCGGCCTCGTGGGCCGGGCCCGGGGAGGCGATGAGCACGGCGTCGACGTCGGCCGCCGCCATCGCGGCGGCCGGGTCGGTGTGGGCGGTGCAGCCGTCGACGCCCGCGGCCACGGCCTTGGCCCGTTCGGCGTCGACGTCCACGACGGCGGTGACCCGCGCGCCGTTGATCACCCGGTCGATGCGGCGCACGTGGTCCGCGCCCATGCGGCCCGTGCCGATGACGGCGATGCCCAGGGGTTCGCGCCGGTTCATCTCTCGCCTCCTCTTCGGGTCGTCAGGCGCCGCAGGAGCGGAGGAACTTGCGGGTGCGGACCGCGATCGGCAGCGGCTTGTCCGGCTCGCAGGGGTACATGTCCTGCTCGACGATGGCGAAGAGGTCCACGCCCAGCTTCTGCGCGGCCGTGAGGACCGGGCCGAGCTCGGGGACGCCGGCGGGCGGTTCGCACATCACCCCGCGCTGCACGGCCGGTCCGAACGGGATCCCGTTCGCGACGACGTCGGCGAGGATGTCCGGGTCGACCTGCTTGAGGTGCAGGTAGCCGATGCGCTCGCCGTAGGTCTCGATCAGCTTGACGCTGTCGCCGCCGCAGTAGGCGTAGTGGCCGGTGTCCAGGCAGAGGTTGACCAGGTCGGAGTCGGTCGAGTCGAGGAAGCGCTCGACGTGCTCCTCGGTGTCGATGTGGGTGTCGGCGTGCGGGTGGACGACGATGTCCAGGCCGTAGGCGTCCCGCACCTCGCGGCCCAGGCGCTCCATGCCCCGGGTGAGGTGGCCCCACTGCTCGGTGGTGAGCTCCGGGGCCTCCAGGATCTCGGCGGTCTTGTCGTCGCGCCAGAAGGAGGGGATGACGACGAGGTGCTTCGCCCCCATGGCCTGCGTGAGCGCGGCGACGCGGCTGACCTGCTCCCAGGTGGCGTCCCACTCCGACGGGCCGCGGTGCAGTCCGCAGAAGATGGTGCCGGCGGAGACCTTGAGGTTCCGCTTGTCCACCTCCTCGGTGAGGCGGGCCGGGTCGGTCGGGAGGTAGCCGTAGGGGCCGAGTTCGATCCAGGAGTAGCCGGCCTCGGCGACCTCGTCGAGGAAGCGCTGCCAGGGCACCTGCTGCGGGTCGTCGGGGAACCAGACGCCCCAGGAGTCGGGGGCGGAGCCGACCCGGATGCGGTCGAGTGCGACTGCCATGTCAGGACTTTCCTTCCGGGGTTGCCGCGACCGGGGTCTGGAGGTCGCCCTCCTCGGGCAGTCCCTCCGTGTCGACGCCGCGGACCTGTGCCAGCTCGTGCTTGAGGGCGGCCAGTTCGGCGCCGCCGGCCATGTGGTTGGTGAGCTCCTCGAGGCCGACCTCGCTGCGGGCCGCGCTCAGTTCCACGGTGCCCAGGCGCAGCACGCTGAAGTGGTCGCCGACCATGTAGGCGTGGTGCGGGTTGTGGGTGATGAAGATGACGCCGAGGCCGCGGTCGCGGGCCATGGCGATGTACTTCAGCACCACACCGGACTGCTTGACGCCGAGGGCGGCGGTCGGCTCGTCCAGGATGAGGACGCGGGCGCCGAAGTAGACGGCGCGGGCGATCGCGACGCACTGGCGCTGGCCGCCGGAGAGCGTGCCGATGGGCTGCTCCAGGTCGTCCAGGACGATGCCCATGTTGCGCAGTTCCTCGTCCGCGGTCTTCTTCATGCGCTCGATGTCGAGGCGGCGGACGGGCCAGGGGCCCTTGGTCATCTCGGAGCCGAGGAAGAAGTTCCGCCACACCGGCATCAGCGGGACGACCGCGAGGTCCTGGTAGACGGTGGCGATGCCCTTGCCGAGGGCCTCGCGCGGGGTGGTGAAGCGCACCGGTTCGCCGTCGACGAGGAACTCGCCCTCGGTGTGCTGGTGCAGACCGGAGATGATCTTGATGAGGGTGGACTTGCCGGCGCCGTTGTCGCCGAGGACGCAGGTCACCTTGCCGGGGTGGACGGTGAGGTCGACGCCGTGCAGGGCGCGGATGTTGCCGTAGGACTTGCCGGCCGCCCGGAGTTCGACCAGGGGGCGGTCCCCCTCGGGCGGGGTGTCCTTCAGGACGGCACCGTGGGTACCGGTCGTCTTGTCGGTCATTGCGGTCACCTCCGGGTCGCCGTGCGCTGGACCCACAGATTGATGAGGACGGCGCCGAGGAGCATCACGCCGAGGAAGGCCTTGAACCAGTCGGGGTTCCAGCCGGCGTAGACGATGCCCTGCTGCACCATGCCGAACATGAAGGCGCCGAAGACCGGGCCGATCGCGGAGCCGTAGCCGCCGGTCAGCAGGCAGCCGCCGATGACCGCCGCGGCGATGTAGATGAGCTCCTGGCCCACGCCCTCGCCGGACTGCACGGTGTTGAAGGAGAACAGGTTGTGCATGCCGACGAACCAGGCGCCGAAGCCGACCAGCATGAACAGCGAGATCTTGGTGAAGGTGACGGGGACGCCGACCGCGCGGGCGCTCTCCTTGTTGCCGCCGACCGCGAAGATCCAGTTGCCGTACTTGGTGCGCAGCAGGACCCAGGTGGCCAGGGCGGCGAAGACCAGCCACCACACGACCGTGATCTTCACCTGAACGCCGGCGACCTCGAAGGAGGAGGCGAAGATCGCCTTGGCCTGGTCGAAGCCGGCCATGTCGCTGATGTCGTCGGTGGCGACGTTGCCGGTGACGAGTTTGGTGACGGCGAGGTTCACGCCCTGCAGGATCAGGAAGGTGCCGAGCGTGACCAGGAAGCTCGGCAGCCCGGTCTTCACCAGCATCCAGCCGTTGAACGCGCCGACGGCGAGGGACACCGCCAGGGCGACGATCACACCCGTCCAGACGTTCAGGGTGAGCTGGTAGCTGAGCATGCTCGCGGTCAGCGCCGAGGCCACGACGGCGACACCGGCCGAGAGGTCGAACTCGCCGCCGATCATCAGCAGGGCCACGGGCAGTGCCATGATCCCGATGGTCGACGACTGGTACAGGATGTTCGCCATCGAGCTGCCGTCGCGCACCGGCGGGGCGGTGAACAGGAAGAACACCGCGACGGCCACGGCACCGAGGAACACGCCGACCTCGGGCCGGGCGAGCAGGCGCAGCGCCAGCGGGCGCCGCACGGTGCGGCCGTCGGTCTGCTGCGGGCCGGAGGCCGGCGGTGCGGTCACCGCCGGCTCAGCCTGGTGGGTCATGCTCATCACCGAGTGCCCTTCGCGGCGAACTCGGAGACCGCGTCGACGTTGGACTTGTCGACGAACGCCGGACCGGTCAGCACCGGCTGCTCACCGCCGCCGCTGTAGTTGCCGTTGTTCTTGTAGAGCCACAGACCGTCGATCGCGAGGTAGCCCTGGAGGTAGGGCTGCTGGTCCACGGCGAACTCGATGTCGCCGCCCTGGATCGCCTTGGTCAGCTCCTTGTTGAGGTCGAAGGTGGCGACCTTGGCCTTGCTGCCCGCGTCGCCCACCGACTGCACCGCGGTCGGCGCGAAGGGCGCGCCGAGGGTGAGGACGTAGTCGATGGCGGAGTCCTGCTTGAGCTTGGCGGTGATGGTCGACTTCACCGACGGCATGTCGGTGCCGTTGACGTTGACGACCTGGGTCTTGCCCTCGAAGGTCTTCTTCACCCCGTCGCAGCGCTGGGTCAGGCCGACGTTGCCCTGCTCGTGGACGACGCAGACGGCGTTCTTGGCGCCGACCTCGTTCAGCTTCTTGCCGAACGCCTCGCCCGCCACCGACTCGTCCTGGCCGAAGAACTGCAGCAGGCCGAGGTCCTTCCAGTCGCTCAGCCCGGAGTTGAGGCCGACGACGGGTATGCCGGCCGCCTCCGCCTTGGCTATGACGTCCTTGAGCGCGTCCGGCTTGGCGAGGGTGACCGCGATGCCGTCCACCTTCTGGTCGATCGCGTTCTGCACCAGGTTGGCCTGGTTGCCCGCGTTCGGGTCGGAGGAGTAGACGAGGTCGACGTTGTCCTTGGCGGCCGCGGCCTCGGCGCCCTTGCGGACGATGTCCCAGAAGGTGTCGCCGGGCGCCTGGTGGGTGACGAGGGCGACCTTCATGCGGGGCGTGGAGGCCTTGCCCGCGGAGGCGCCGGCTCCGTCCTCCTCGGACTTCTTGCCCCCGGAATCGCTGGAGCAGCCGGCGAGGGTCAGGGCGGCTGCCGCCGCGACCGCGACGAACGGCGCGATTCTGCGGGAGCGGGTGTGAGAAGAGCGGTCCATCGTTCCTGCACCTCACTGTGCTACGCGGGGAAAGGGCGGGAGCCCGAGGATCCGGTGCCCGGAGCCTCGGGAGTCCGGGTGGTGTGCCGTGGGACACGGCTGTCGT
The DNA here is from genome assembly GCF_008704515.1 of Streptomyces viridosporus T7A. Classification (NCBI taxonomy): domain Bacteria; kingdom Bacillati; phylum Actinomycetota; class Actinomycetes; order Kitasatosporales; family Streptomycetaceae; genus Streptomyces; species Streptomyces viridosporus. The sequence continues at coordinate 7,132,675 of NZ_CP023700.1, read as the reverse complement.
GCTGGGACGGGATCAAATCCCGTGTTGCGCCTGCTGTCAATACTTTGTTAAGACATCATTTCACGAGCTAGTCTGAATGTAAGTACAAACTATTGACACCGCCGCCCTCCGAGACCTACACCTGAGAGGCGGCAGGTCCCGGGACCCTCGCCCCACCGTGGCGGGGTGTCCCGGGACCCGCGTCCCCCAGCAGCTCGAGGAGCGTCGCTCAATGGCCGACTCACCACAGTATTTCGACCTGATCACCATGGGCCGCATCGGGGTCGATCTTTACCCCCTGCAGACCGGTGTACCGCTGTCCCGGGTGGAGACGTTCGGGAAGTTCCTGGGCGGCTCCGCCGCGAACGTCGCGGTCGCCGCCGCCCGCCTGGGCCGCTCCACGGCGGTGATCACCCGCACGGGGGACGACCCCTTCGGTGCCTACCTGCACGACGCGCTGAGGGACTTCGGCGTCGACGACCGCTGGGTCACGCCGGTCGCGGCGTACCCCACCCCGGTCACGTTCTGCGAGATCTTCCCGCCGGACGACTTCCCGCTGTACTTCTACCGCCGGCCCAAGGCCCCCGACCTGGAGATCCGCTCCGACGAACTGGACCTGGACGCCGTCCGCGCGGCCGGCATCTTCTGGATCACCGGCACCGGTCTGAGCGAGGAGCCGAGCCGCTCGGCCACGCTCGCCGCGCTCGAGGCCCGCGCGAAGGCCGGCACCACCGTCTTCGACCTCGACTGGCGCCCGATGTTCTGGCGCGACCCGGACCAGGCCCGCCCGTACTACCGCGAGGCCCTGCGGCACGCCACGGTCGCGGTCGGCAACCTCGACGAGTGCGAGGTGGCCACCGGGGTGCGCGAGCCCGAGGCGTGCGCCGAGGCGCTGCTGGCGGCGGGCGTGGAGCTGGCCGTGGTCAAGCAGGGCCCCAAGGGCGTGCTCGCCGTGCACCGCGACGGCGGCCGGGCCGAGGTGGAGCCGGTGCCGGTCGAGGTGGTCAACGGCCTCGGCGCGGGCGACGCCTTCGGCGGATCGCTCTGCCACGGCCTGCTCTCCGGCTGGGACCTGGAGCGGACCATGCGCCACGCCAACGCGGCCGGGGCCCTCGTCGCCTCGCGCCTCGCCTGTTCGTCCGCCATGCCGACCGAGTCGGAGGTCGCGGACCTCCTCGCGCGGGCCGCGTCGCCGAGCGGTGCGAGCCGGCCGAGCCAGCCCTGAACGGAGCCCTTCCTTGAATCTCAGCATCCCCGACCTCACCGCGGTCCGAGCCCGCCGTCCCGAGGCCGTCGCCGAGGCCGCCGCCCGCCGGGCGCGCCGGCCGCTGATCGGCGACAGCGGACGGCTGCTGATCGTGGCCGCCGACCACCCGGCCCGGGGCGCGCTCGGCATCGGCGACCGGCGGCTGGCCATGGCCAACCGCGCCGATCTGCTGGAACGTCTCTGCACCGCGCTGTCCCGGCCCGGCGTCGACGGGGTGCTCGCCACCGCCGACGTCCTGGAGGACCTGCTGCTGCTCGGGGTGCTGGAGGACAAGGTCGTCATGGGCTCGATGAACCGCGGCGGCCTGGCCGGCGCGGCCTTCGAGATGGACGACCGCTTCACCGGCCACCGCCCCGAGGACATCGAGCGCCTGGGCTTCGACGCCGGCAAGCTCCTGGTGCGCATCGACTACGACGACCCGGGCTCCCTGACCACCCTCGAGTCCAGCGCCCGCGCCGTCGACGCCATGGCCGCGCGCCGGCTCCCGGTGTTCGTGGAGCCGTTCATCTCCCGCCGGGTCGACGGCCGGGTCCGCAACGACCTGTCCGCCGAGGCCGTCACCCGCTCCATCGCCATCGCGTCCGGCCTGGGCGGCACCTCCGCCTACACCTGGCTGAAGCTGCCGGTCACCGACGACGCCGACGACATGGCGGAGGTGCTGCAGACCTCCACGCTGCCCGTCGTGCTGCTCGGCGGCGAGGTCGGCGACCAGGAGGCCGCCTACGAGCGGTGGGGCAAGGCGCTGCGGCTGCCCTCCGTGCAGGGCATGGTCGTCGGCCGGTCGCTGCTCTACCCGGCCGAGGGCAGTGTGGAGGCGGCGGTGGACACCGCCGTCGGCCTGCTGTGAGACACCGGTCCCGGGGCGTCGCCCGGGGACGCCCGTTGCGGCACGCTGTTCCGACACGCCTGTTCCCAGACGGAGGCATGGCATGACGTATCACCTTCCCGCCGGCAAGGCCCTCGCCGGCCCCTACCTCGTCGACGTCACCCCCGAGACGGCCGGCTGGGGGTACTCCTCGCTGCGCGTGCTGGAGCTGCCGCCGGGCGGCACGCACACCTTCGACACCGGCGACAGCGAGTGGATCGTGCTCCCGCTGAACGGCGGCTGCACGGTCACCGCCGACGACGACTTCGGCCACGACGCCTTCGAACTCACCGGCCGCACAAGCGTGTTCGACGGCGTCAGCGACTTCGCCTACGTCCCGCGCGACGCCCGTGCGACGGTGGCCTCGGCCGGCGGCGGGCGGTTCGCGCTCACCGGGGCCCGCTGCACCCGCCGGCTGCCCGCCCGTTACGGACCGGCCGCCGACGTCCCCGTGGAGCTGCGCGGCACCGGCACCTGCTCGCGCCAGGTCAACAACTTCGGTGCGGCCGGGGTCTTCGAGTGCGACAAGCTGATCGCGGTCGAGGTCCTCACCCCGGGCGGCAACTGGTCGTCCTTCCCGCCGCACAAGCACGACGAGCACCGGCCGGGCGAGGAGTCCGTCCTGGAGGAGATCTACTACTTCGAGTTCGCCGGCCACGACGGCGTCCCCGGCCTCGGCTACCAGCGGGTCTCCCCCTCCGGCCCGGGCCGCGACACGGACGTGCTGGCCGAGGTCCGCGACGGCGACGTCGTCCTCGTCCCGGACGGCTGGCACGGGCCCTCCATGGCCGTGCCGGGCCACCACATGTACTACCTCAACGTCATGGCGGGCCCCGAGGCCGAGCGCGCCTGGCTGATCTGCGACCACCCCGACCACGCCTGGATCCGCGACACCTGGCCGGAGCACGCCGTCGACCCCCGCCTCCCCCTCTACACCGCCCCCGAGAGGTCCGCATGAGCCCCGCCACCCGCCGACTGACGACCGCCCAGGCGCTGGTGCGGTTCCTGTCCGCCCAGTACACCGAGCGGGACGGCGTGCGGCGCCGGCTGATCGCGGGCACCTGGGGCATCTTCGGCCACGGCAACGTGGCGGGGATCGGGCAGGCGCTCGTCGAGTACGCCGACGTCATGCCGTACCACCAGGGCCGCAACGAGCAGTCCATGGTGCACGCGGCCGTGGGCCACGCCCGCCAGCTGAACCGGCTCTCCGCGCAGGCGGTGACCACGTCCATCGGCCCCGGCGCGACGAACCTGGTCACCGGCGCCGCCCTCGCCACCATCAACCGGCTGCCGGTGCTCCTGCTCCCCGGCGACTACTTCGCCTCGCGCGTCGCCGACCCGCTGCTCCAGCAGCTGGAGCACCCGGTCGCGGCCGACGTGTCGGTCAACGACACGCTCCGCCCGGTGTCGCGGTACTTCGACCGCGTCACCCGCCCGGAGGCGCTGATCCCCTCCGCGCTGAACGCCATGCGGGTGCTCGCCGACCCGGCCGAGACGGGCGCCGTCACCCTGGCGCTGCCGCAGGACGTGCAGGCGGAGGCGTACGACTGGCCGGAGGAGTTCTTCGCCGAGCGCGTCTGGCACGTGCGCCGCCCCGCCCCGGACCCGGTGGAGCTGGCGGCGGCCGTGGAAGCCGTACGGGCCGCACGGCGCCCGCTGATCGTGGCGGGCGGCGGGGTCCACCACAGCGAGGCCGAACAGGCCCTGAAGGCGTTCGTGGACGCCACCGGCATCCCGGTCGCCTCCACCCAGGCCGGCAAGGGCTCCCTGCGCCACGACCACCCGGCCGACCTCGGCGGCATCGGCCACACCGGCACGGCGGTGAGCGACGCCCTCGCCCGCACCGCCGACCTGGTGATCGGCGTCGGCACCCGCTACACCGACTTCACCACCGCCTCCGGCACCCTGTTCCAGAACCCGGACGTGCGGTTCCTCAACCTCAACGTCACCGGCTTCGACGCGCACAAGCTGGCGGCGCGCACCCTGGTCTGCGACGCGCGCACCGGCCTGGAGCAGCTCACCGGGGCGCTGGCCGGGCACCGGGTGGACGCGGCGTACGTGTCCGAGTACCGCGTCGGCAAGGAGCGCTGGGAGGAGGTCGTCGAGGCCGCCTACCGGGCCGAGGACGACAGCGCCGCGCCGACCCAGACCCAGGTGCTCGGCGCGCTCGACGCGGTCGTCGGCGACGAGGACGTGGTGATCAACGCGGCCGGTTCGCTCCCCGGCGACCTGCACAAGCTGTGGCGCGCGCGCAGCCCGCGCCAGTACCACCTGGAGTACGGCTACTCCTGCATGGGCTACGAGATCCCGGCCGCCCTCGGCGTGCAGCAGGCCGCTCCCGGCACGCCGGTGTGGGCCCTGGTCGGCGACGGCACCTACCTGATGATGCCGACGGAGCTGGTCACGGCGGTCCAGGAGCGCCTGCCCGTGAAGATGGTGCTGATCCAGAACCACGGCTACGCCTCCATCGGCGGCCTGTCCGAGGAGACGGGCGGCGAGCGGTTCGGCACCGCCTACCGCCACCGGGCCGAGGACGGCACCTTCACCGGCGCCCCGCTGCCCGTGGACCTCGCCGCCAACGCGGCCAGCCTCGGCATGGACGTGCTGCGCGCCAAGACCGTGCGGGAACTGCGCGAGGCGCTGGCCGAGGCCCGCGCCTCCGACCGCCCGACGTGCGTCTACGTCGAGACCGACCCGGCCCCCACCGCTCCCCCGGCCGAGGCCTGGTGGGACGTGCCGGTGGCCGAGGTGGCGTCCCGCGAGGCCGCCGTCCGGGCCCGTGAACGGTACGACTCCCAGGTCGCCGGACGCCGCCGCCACCTGTAGGACCCCTGCCGCGCGAGGCCCCGCGCCTCCGCGGCCCCCCTCCCCTCCCCCGCATCAGAGAGGTACGTCCATGGCGAAGACCGGTGACCCCGCACGCGCCGTGTCCGGACCCGCGCTCGACTCACTGGACTTCACCCTGGACCGGGGCAGTCCGGTGCCGCTGTACCACCAGCTCGCCCAGCAGCTGGAGGCGGCGATCGAGCACGGCGTCCTCACCCCCGGCAGCCTCCTGGGCAACGAGGTCGACCTCTCCGTACGCCTCGGTCTGTCCCGCCCCACCGTCCGCCAGGCCATCCAGTCCCTCGTCGACAAGGGCCTCCTGGTCCGGCGGCGCGGGGTGGGCACCCAGGTGGTGCACAGCCAGGTCAAGCGCCCCCTGGAGCTGAGCAGCCTCTACGACGACCTGGAGGCGGCCGGACAGGGTCCGAGCACCCGGGTGGTCCGCAACGAGACGGTCCCGGCGCCCGCCGACGTGGCGGCCGCCCTGGGGGTGGCCGAGGGCGGCGAGGTGGTCCTCCTGGAGCGCCTGCGCGGCACCCACGGCCAGCCGGTCGCCCTGCTGTGCAACTACCTCCCGTGCGGCCTGCTCGACCTGGACGGCGCCCGCCTGGAGTCGACCGGCCTGTACCGCATGATGCGTGCGACGGGCATCGTCCTGCACAGCGCCCGCCAGACCGTCGGCGCCCGCTCGGCCACGGCGGAGGAGGCCGTCCGCCTGGACGAGGAGGAGGGCGCCGCCCTGCTCACCATGGAGCGCACGGCCTACGACGACACGGGGCGGCCGGTGGAGTTCGGACGGCACATCTACCGCGCGTCCCGGTACGCGTTCGACTTCCAGCTGCTGGTCAGGTCCTGAGGCTCGCGCTGAAGGACGTGACCGGGCGCGGAAGCCGCTCACCGTCCACGGTGAGGTCGACCGCCTCGTTGAAGAAGGCGAGCCGGCCCCTGATCGCGGCCACGGCGGGCAGCGGGTCGGGGTAGCTCCACACGAGGTCCGGCGGTACGGCGCCCCCGCCGCGCCAGGACCAGTACTGGTCGGCCGTGCCCTTGTACGGGCAGCGGGTGCTGTGGTCCGTGGTCTCGAAGAGGTCCAGGCGGACGTCCTGGCGCGGGAGGTAGTAGCGGGTCGGCAGGGAGGTCTCGAACAGCAGCACCGGGGACCGGGTGTCGGCGACGACCGTGCCCTCGATCTCGACCCGGACGTGGCGGCTGCTCGGCACGGCGTCCACCCGGGTGTGCGGGTCGCGGGGATGGACGAAGATCTCCTCCTCTTCCTCGTACCAGCGGTCGAGTCCCGTGCCGGTGCGCGGGAACCACTCGAAGGCGATGTGGCCGGCCAGGTCGTCCGCGGGGAACGTCCAGGCCGCGTCCGGGCGCACCTCACCGCCGGCCTCGAGGTCGTAGAAGACCGTCGAGCCGGTGTGCCGGCCCGTGAGCGGGTTCCGCGCGGGGCGGAGGAGGTCCGTGCGCACCTCCTCGCGGGGGAAGGCGTACTGCGGGACGGGCAGCCGGGGCTCCCAGACGAGGAGCGGGTGGCGGCTGTCGACGACGGTGACGCCGCCCGCGGTAGCGCGCACCCAGCGCTCGCTGGGCTCCCACAGCAGGCCTTCGGGGGTCGCCCGCATGGCGCGGGCGGCGGGATGGGTGGTCATGGCCGGCGCTCCCTCCGGGTGTCCGGCTCCGGATGTCCGGGCCCCCTCCCACGGTCCCACCGACGGACGCGGATGTCTCAGTGCGCCCCGTCCAGCCGGGCCCGCTGCCCCGCCGTCAGCTCCAGGTCCACCGCCGCCAGGTTCTCCTCCAACTGGGCCACCGAGGACACCCCGGTCAGCGGGACGACCGGCAGCTCGTGGCCGAGCTGCCAGGCCAGCACCACCTGGCCGGCCGTCGCCCCGGTCTCCCGGGCGACCTCCCGCAGCACGGCCAGGCGGGCCGGGGTGCCCGGGTGGTCGTAGTCGCGGGGCAGCCGCTCGGGGCGGGTGTACGCGCCCTTCAGCAGCGGCGAGTAGGCCACCAGGGTCAGTCCGGGTTCGGCCCGCAGGTAAGCGGCCGTCTCGGCGCCGGCGTGGCCGAGGCTGCCGTCGGGGAAGAGGTCCTCCGGCACGTCGGTGCGGGGACGCAGACAGCTGTGCTGGTACTGGAGCACCTCGTAGCCGGGCAGCCCGGCCGCCGCCGCGAGGGAGCGGGCCCGCTCCACCCGCCACACGGCCTGGTTGCTGGCGCCGAGCAGCCCCACCGTGCCCTCGGCGACCAGGGCCGCGAAGCCCTCGACCGTCTCGCGCTGGGGGACGGTGTGGTCGTCGATGTGCGCGTACAGCAGGTCCAGCCGCTCCGTCCCGAGCCGCTCCCGGCTGCGCTCCGCCGACTCCCGGATCACCTTCGCCGACAGGCCCTCGGGGTTGTCGGTGCAGCTCGTGCCGGGGGCGAGCGGGCGGGCGCCGAGCTTGGTCGCGATCACGACCTCGTCGCCGATCCCGCGGCTGCGCCGCCAGCGGCCGAGCAGTTCCTCGCTCTGCCCGCCCTGGCCTCCGTCGGTCCAGAAGGCGTAGTTGTCGGACGTGTCGATGAAGGTGCCGCCGGCCTCGACGTAGCGGTCGAGCACGGCGAAGGAGGTCTTCTCGTCGGTCACCGACCCGAACAGCATCGCGCCGAGCGCGAGCACGCTCACCTCGCGCCGGGTGCGCGGATCGGTGCCGATCGTGCGGTACTTCATGGCCGCTCCCTCGTGTCCCGCACCCCGCCGACCGGGGCACGGGGAGGGAGTCTTCAGCTTGAAGGGCGCTCCAAGTCAAGGGTAGGGGCGACGGGTAAACCAAGCACGGCCATGCGTACCCGGACACCATGAAGGCGGCCGCGCTCCCGAGAAGCCTGGTCAGTGAAGGGGTGGGAACACGAAGGGAGTGGGCGAGGACGGAGAGTCCCGTGTGTCCGGTCAACGCGCGGGTGTCGTCCGCCCGCAGGCGAACAGTGGTCACGGCCTCCGCTCACGGTCCGCGGACCGTCCCGACCGGCGATGGAAGCCGTGGCCCGCCTTCCCGATGCCCGGTCGGCGCATGAGCCCCGCACTCGCTCAGAACCGGTGACCGGGTCCGGCCGAACGCGTTGTGCTGTGCAAGGAGGAGATGTGGCAACCGAGACGTTCAGTATTGACAAGCGGCCCCTGCAAGACCTGCTGCGCCAGGTGGAGGCGGGGAAGATCCAGTTGCCCGAGTTCCAGCGCGGTTGGGTCTGGCCCTGGCCGAACATCGCGAGTCTGCTCGCCTCGGTGTCCCTCAACTACCCAGTCGGCACGATGATGTTACTCAAGGGCGGTGGCGACGTCCGGTTCAAGTACCGGCCGATCGAGGGCGCGACACCGGACGGGCAGGCGCAACCGGAGTCCCTCGTCCTCGACGGCCAGCAGCGGCTGACGTCGTTGTTCCAGTCCCTCGCCATGGACAGGCCGGTGGTGACGCAGGACGAGCGCAAGCGCCGGGCGGTGGGCTGGTTCTACGTCGACATGGTGAGGGCGCTCGACGAGAACGAGGACCGCGAGGACGCCATCCGCTTCATCCCCGCCTCCCGCCAGGTGGTCAACTTCCGCAGCGAGGTGCTGGAGGACTACTCGACCTCCGAGCTGGAGTACCGGCATCGCCTGTTCCCCCTGCGTTGCGTCTTCGACAACTCCTGGGGCGACGGCTACGCACGCCACTGGGGCTACGCCTCGGACGCGATGGAGCTCTGGTACCGCTTCCGGGACGGTTTCGTCCGGTCGTTCGACCTCTATCACTTCCCTGTCATCGAACTCGGCAAGAACACCCCGCGTCAGGCCGTCTGCCAAGTCTTCGAGAAGGTGAACACCGGCGGCGTCACCCTTACCGTCTTCGAACTGCTCACGGCGACGTACGCCGCGGACGAGTTCGACCTCCGCCACCATTGGGAGGAGTGCCGCGCCGCCTGGCAGACCCCCGAATACGCCATTCTGCGCGACGTCTCGAACACCGACTTCCTCCAGGCGGTTACCCTCCGCGCCACCGCCGCCCGGCGTCGGCGCGAACAGGAGGCCGGCACGGACGAGGAACGCCTGCCGCGCATCGGGTGCAAGCGCAAGGACATGCTCGCGCTGAGTCTTGAGGACTACCGGCGCTACGCACCCGACGTCGTCAACGGCTTCAAGGCCGCGGCCAAGTTCCTCCGTCAGCAGTTCGTCTTCGACACGCGTTTCCTGCCGTACGGCACCCAACTCATCCCGCTCGCCGCAATCTTCGCCTTCGCCGGCAAGGACGCGGAGAGCGCGGGTGCCCAGGAGAAATTGGCCCGCTGGTACTGGTGCGGGGTCTTCGGCGAGCTGTACGGCGGCACCACGGAGACGAGGTTCAACCTCGACCTGCCGGATGTCGTCGACTGGATCCACGGCTCGCCGACGGAACCGCGTACGGTCACGGCAGCACAGTTCGCCGCCAGCCGCCTCTTGACCCTGCGTACCCGTCAGAGTGCGGCCTACAAGGGCATCTACGCACTGCTGCTCAAGGCGGGGGCCGTGGACTGGCGCACCGGCGAAAAGGCGGAGGTCACCGCCTACTTTGATGAGGCGGTGGACATCCACCACATCTTCCCGCAGTCCTGGTGCCAGAAGCACGGCTACGAACGAAGCGTCTACAACTCCATCGTCAACAAGACCCCGCTGACTGCCCGCACCAACCGGATCATCAGCGGCACGGCACCGTCCGAGTACCTGCAACGTCTGACCAAGACCGCGCAGACCAGCCCGGAAGGCGTGGCCCAGCGCATCCGCACGCACCTCGTGGACCCCGACCTCATGCGCACGGATGACTTCGACGCGTTCTTCGCCGCCCGGCAGGCGGTCCTGCTGGAACAGATCTCCACCGCCATGGGCAAACCGGCGGTGGACGACCGCATCCCGGGTCAACGCCCGGGGGCAGCGGTACAGGCGGCGGAGCGGACGGAGGGGGCGGCACAGCTGGGGCAGCCTGCGGGCGGCGCCTGACGAACGGGTCGGTCCGGGAGCCGCGCGGTGCCGGCCGCTCATCGCCTTCCTTGATCGGACGCGGCCGCAGGCTGCTCGCAGCCTTGAGGACTCGGAGGTCGTGCGGAGAGGCGGATACGGTGCCGTGGCGGGCCGACGGATCCGCGGCGGAGCGACGTCCGGCATCGGCTTCACCGTACTGGCGATGGCAGCCATCGCCCTGGTCTCCTCCCTCGGGGCCGCCATCCGGCGATGATCCCGGCCATGATGCTCGTCTCCGCCGGGATGGGGTTCGGGATCGTCGGACTGCAGTACATCGCGACGACCGGGGTGACCGAGGACGACGCCGGCATCGCCTCCGGCGTCCAGCGGGCCGCCGACCAACTGGGAGGTTCCGCCGGTGTCACGCTCTACGTCGGCATCGGCTTCGCTCCCGCCCTGGGCGGCACCGACCCGTTCCTCGCCAGTAGCCTCTTGGCCGTCGCCGGGCTCGCCGCCGCCGGGTGCACCGCCTGGTGGATCTCCGTGCCCGCCGCGGTGACGGAGGAAACACTCGGGTGACCCCGGGCAGGGCTGCGCGCGCCCGGACTGCCGTACGGGCGCGCGCAGCCCTGGACAACACTCCGGAGAACGCCGGCCCTTCGCCGGCAGACCGGCCGAAGTGCACGGGGCCGGGGTCCTCAGAAGCCACCCGGCCTGGTTGCAGGGTCCGCATCGTGCACGCCGGGGAGGGAGGAGCCGTCGTCCTCGTCCCACGGGACGTCGAGGTCGTCCAGGTGCGCACTCCACCGCGCTCCCCGCAGGGCGCGGCGCAACTCGGTCACGGAGGCCGGCCCATGGTCGAGCACCGGCAGTATCCGGCCGGGGTCGAGCGGCATCTTGGTGGACCCGGCCACGCTCTCGTCCGGCTCACTGCCGCCGTCGTACAGGTACAGGCTCCCCTCCCAGGGGGCCGGCTCGGCCGCCTGCTGTCTGCCTGAATCCACTGCTCCGGCAGGAAAGACCAAAAGGGTTTCCTTGAAAGGGCGTTCCGGCCGGGGCAACGGAAGCCGTTGGTAGATTCGCCTGTCATGCGATCACCCGAGTACGATCTCGACTTCCGTGACCGGGCCGGTCGGACCCGGGCCTGGGGCATCGGCCTGCTGGCCGTGGCCGGGCTGCTGTGGACCTGGTGCGCGCTGCTGCTCCTCACCCCGTACGAGGTGGACCGCAAGCCCGACGACAAGTACCCCGTGGAATGCGAGTCGCGGCTGCTGACGGAGCACGGCACGGCCAACGACGGCCCGGCCCGGGGCGACTACTGCCAGAACGAGCGGGACTGGCCGGAGGCCGTGGCCGTACTGGGGCTGTCCGTGCCGGTGTCCGTGGCCGGAGTGGCCTTGTTCACCAGCGGCAGCGTCAGCATGAGGATGAGCGCCCACGCCGAGGCGATGCGCGAACTGGACCGAATCGCCGACGAGCGCGAGGCGCGGGCCGCCCGCACACAGTGACGGACCAGGCGTCGAGACGGCACCCGCGGGCGCCTTCGTGTCGCCCTACCGGCGGGGTGAGGGCGGAAGAGGACCGACGACCGTCGACGAGGCTCTGCGCGGCAACGGCCGGCACCTGTCTCCTCCGGGCGTTCGCGCCCGGGTCGGACGCGGACACCTGGTACCTGCGCGACCTGCGCAGCGTCCGCACCGGGGTGGTGATCGCCAGCGCCGACGGCGCGCAGGTCCAGGCGGACACCGGGGACCGGCCGCTCGACGCCTGGGCGCGGACGGTGGCCTTCTCCTCGGCTGCGGACCATCTGGCCCTCGGTCCACGCAGCCCCGAGACGGACGCCCACGTACGGCGTCTTCCCTGACCGGACGGGCGCCGACTGCCTCGCGACTCGTCGCGATGTCATCCGCGAGAACGGTCGAGGGCCGGTTTCGGATGTCTCCGAAACCGGCCCTGACCTGCGACTCTCATAAGTCGGGACGACAGGATTTGAACCTGCGACCCCTTGACCCCCAGTCAAGTGCGCTACCAAGCTGCGCCACGTCCCGGTGCGCTCACGTGCGGTGGACCGCGTGATCGCGCGAACAGCACTTTACCCCACACCGCGCCCCGTGCCGAAGCGAGGGCGGGCGGGGGACAATCGGCGTATGGGCAGCACGGACAGGACATCACCGGGCCGGACGGCCGTCGCGCGGGACCGTGACGGCGAGGGGCGGGCGCGCAACGCCCGGCCGCGGGACGGGTTGGGACGGCCCCTGCCGTACGGCGCGCAGGGGGTGCCCCGGCAGCCCGAGGGGGTCGTCCGGCGTCCGGAGGAGAGCGTCGTCGAGGCGCAGCGGCTGCTGGACGAGGGCAGGCCGTTCCACGCGCACGAGGTGTTCGAGGACGCCTGGAAGACGGGGCCGCAGGAGGAGCGCGAGCTGTGGCGGGGGCTGGCCCAGCTCGCCGTGGGGCTCACCCATGCCGCGCGCGGGAACGCCACGGGCGGGGCCCGGCTGCTGCGGCGCGGGGCCGGTGCGGCTCAGGAGTGGGCGGCGGGGGCCGGGGGCGAACGGCGACCGCACGGGATCGACCTCGACGGCGTCGTCGCCTGGGCCCGGGAGCTGGCCGCGGAGGTGGAACGGGACGGCGGCGCCCCCGTGGACGCGGCGGCGCGGGCACCCCGGCTGCGCGGGGCCGCGTAGGAGAGCGGGCTCCGGCTCCCGACGGGTCCCGGCTCCGGACGGGTCCCGGACCGGGGTGCGGTGCGGGCGGGGCCGGGGCCGTGCGGCAGACTCGGGGCGTGCGAAGGATTCATGTCATCGGCATCGGCGCGGGCGACCCCGATCAGCTGACCCTGCAGGCGGTCAAGGCGCTGCGGGACACGGAGGTGTTCTTCCTCCTCGACAAGGGCGAGGTGAAGGCCGACCTCACCCGGCTCCGCCGGGACATGCTCGACGCGCACGTGCCGGAGGGGACGTACCGGGTCGTCGAGGCGCGCGACCCGGAGCGGGACCGTTCGGCCGGCGGTGCGGCCTACTCCCCCGCCGTCGGGGACTGGCGCAGCGCCCGGGCGGACGTCTACGAGCGGCTGATCGCCGAGGAGCTCGGCGAGGACGGGACCGGCGCGTTCCTGGTGTGGGGGGACCCGGCGCTGTACGACAGCACGCTCGCGGTCCTCGAGGAGGTCCTGCGGCGCGGGGCCGTCGCCTTCGCGTACGACGTCGTGCCGGGCATCAGCAGCGTCTCGGCGCTGGTCGCCCGGCACCGGACGGGGCTCAACCGCGTCGGCCGCCCGGTCCAGATCACCACGGGCCGGCGGCTCGCCGAGGGCTTCCCCGAGGGCGTGGACGACGTGGTGGTGATGCTGGACGCCCACCAGGCCTTCCGGCGGTACGCCGGCCAGGACGGCGAGGGCGCCGAGGACCTCGACATCTACTGGGGCGCCTACATCGGCACCCCGGACGAGATCCTCGTCTCCGGGCCGCTGGCCGAGGCCGCGCCCCGGATCGAGCGGCTGCGCGCCGAGGCCCGTGAGCGCAAGGGCTGGATCATGGACACGTATCTGCTGCGGCGCCGGACGCCCGAGCAGTAGGCGGTACGCGGTCCGGGCGTGCGCGGGCCCGTCCGGGCGTGGTCGCGGCGGGTCCGCCGGTCACGGCCGGTCACGTCCGGTCGAGGGCGTTCAGCCAGTGCAGGGCCGCCGCCGCGTCGGGGACCGTGGCCACCCCGTCCGGGAGGGGCGGGCGCCGGACCACCACGACCGGCAGCCCGAGGTCGCGGGCCGCGGTGAGCTTGGCGGACGTCGCCGCCGCGCCGCTGTCCTTCGTCACCAGCACGTCGATGCGGTGCTCGCGCAGGATCGCCGTCTCACCGGCCACGGTGTAGGGGCCCCGGTCCAGCAGGACGTGCGTGTGCGGCGGCAGGGGCGGTTCGGGCGGCTCCACCGACCGGACGACGAAACGCGTTTTTGTCAGGTGGGCGAAGGCCGCCAGGCCCAGGCGGCCCGTGGTGAGCAGGACCCGGTGTCCGAACCGGGGCAGCAGGTCGGCCGCCGCGTGCAGCGAGGGCACCGGGTGCCAGTCGTCGCGCGGGCCCGGGTGCCAGCCCGGCCGGCGCAGGACCACCAGGGGCACTCCGGTCGTGGCCGCGGCCCGTGCCGCGTGCGCCGTCATGGTCCGCGCGAAGGGGTGCGTCGCGTCGACCACGGCGTCCACGCGCTGCTCGCGCAGCCAGCGGGCCAGTCCTTCCGCGCCGCCGAAACCGCCGACGCGCACCTCGCCCGCGACGGCTCCCGGCCGTGCCACGCGTCCGGCGAGCGAGGTGGTCACCCGGGTCCCCGGACGGGCGGTCAGCTCGGTGGCCAGTTCGCGTGCCTCGGTGGTGCCGCCGAGGACCAGGATGTGCGGGGACATGGCGCCGAGGGTACGGGGGCCGGACACCGCGTCCGGCGCCGCCCCGGCCGCCGGCGCCCCGCACCGCCTTCCGGCCGCGCACCGGTCCGCACACGTCCTACGATGACGCCGTCGACTGGAGGAATCATGGCCGTGGACTTGAGCGGGCGGCGTTACCGCGCCCAGCGGTGGGCGGCGCGGGGGGCGTTGGCCGCCGCCGCGCTCGCGGTGGCGGCCCCCCTCGTCTACGGCGGGCTGCGCGGCCTGCTGCTGCTGGCCTGCGGGGTCCTGGGGCTGGGGCTCAGCGCGTCCGCCGTGTGGTGGACGCTGACGCTGCGGGGCCCGCTGCGGTGGGGGGCCGCGCTGGTCGCCGTGTGCGTGCCCGTAGCCGTGATCACCCTGTTCGCCGCGACCCTGTTCTGGGCGCTGCTGGTGTCCCTGGCCCTGTGGGGCCTGGCGGTGTGGTGCGGCCGGTTCGCGCTGCGGGGGGCGGGCGGCGAGCCGGCCCCCGTCCGGGAGCGGCGGCTGCCGCCGCCCCGGCGGCCGGTGCTGATCATGAATCCCCGGTCGGGCGGCGGCAAGGTGGGCCGGTTCCGGCTGCGGGAGAAGGCGGAACGCATGGGGGCGCGGGTCGTCCTGCTCGACCCGGAGAAGCGGCACGACGTCACCGCGCTGGCCCGGGCCGCCGTCGCGGACGGCGCGGATCTGCTGGGCGCCGCGGGCGGCGACGGCACCCAGGCACTGGTCGCGGCCGTGGCCGCCGAGTACGACGTCCCGTTCCTGGTCATCAGCGCCGGGACGCGCAACCACTTCGCCCTGGACCTCGGCCTCGACCGCGGCGACCCGGCCGCCTGCCTCGACGCGCTGACGGACGGCGTCGAGCTCCGCGTCGACCTCGGCTTCGCGGGGGACCAGCCGTTCGTGAACAACGCCTCCTTCGGCGCGTACGCGGCGATCGTGCAGAGCCCCGCCTACCGCGACGACAAGCTCGGCACCAGCCTGGAGATGCTGCCGGACCTGCTCACCGGCCAGCAGGGGCCCCGGCTGGTCGCCCGCGCGGGGGACACCACGATCACCGCTCCGCAGGCCGTGCTGATCAGCAACAACCCGTACCACACCGGCGACCCCCTCGGACTCGGCCGGCGTGAACGGCTCGACTCCGGTGTGCTCGGCGTCCTCGGCGTGCGGCTGGAGGGCGCCGTGGACGCCGCCGCGCTGCTGCTGAACCCCGAGCCGAGCGGGCTCACCCTGCTGACCGCTCCCGAGGTCGTCATCGAGGCGGACCGCGCGGAGATCGAGGCCGGGGTCGACGGGGAGGCCATGGTGCTGCCGGCGCCCGTCCGCTGCCGGATCGCGCCGGGCGTGCTCCGGGTCCGCGTCCCGCGCAGGCGGCCCGGCGTCACCAAGGCTCCGCCGCGGCTGGACTGGCGGCGGCTGCGCAAGCTGGCGGCGACGGTCGGCCGTACGGCCGCGCCCGCCCGACTGCGGCACCCGGGCGGTCCGCCGTCCCGCCCGCACGGACCGGCCGGCCGGCACGAGCCGAGCGGATCGGGCGCCTCGGCCCCGCCCTCCTGACCGGTCCCGTCGGCCGTCCCCCACCGGCCGCGCGGCTCAGCGCACCAGCAGTTGCAGGCCGCCCACCACCGTCGCGGCGATGACCAGTTGCTCGAAGAGCCGCTGGTCGATCCGGTCCACGGCCCATCTGCCGAGGAGCGCGCCGGGCACCACGAACAGCACGAGTGCCGCGTCGAGCAGCAGCGACCGGGCGTCGATCAGGCCGAGCCCGGCGCTGAACGGCAGCTTGGACGTGTTGACGATCAGGAAGAAGAAGGCGGAGGTCCCCAGGAAGCCCATCTTCCGGAAGCCCGCGGAGAGCAGGTACAGCGACATCACCGGTCCGCCCGCGTTGGCGACCATGGTGGTGAAGCCGCCGAGGACGCCGTAGGAGCGCGCCTTGGCCCGGCCCGCGCGGGTGGTGACCGCGTCCGGTTCCCCCTCCGCCCCGGCCTTCCGCCGCCGCCACACCGTGACCCCGGCCATCAGCAGCAGGATCGCGCCGATCGACGTCCGTACGGCCCCGTCGTCCGCCCACATCAGGAACACCGTGCCGACGACCACGCCCGCCGCGACCGCCGGGAACAGCCGCCACAGCGTGGGCCAGTGGGCGTGCCGGCGGTAGGTGAGGACGGCGAGGAGGTCGCCGGCGATCAGGATCGGCAGCAGGACGCCGGTGGAGGCGCGGGCGGGCAGTACCGCGGCGAAGATGGCGAGGCTGACCGTGTTGGCCCCGCTGACGGCGGTCTTGGAGAAGCCGACGAGCAGGGCCGCGAAGGCGAGCGCGGCGAATTCCCAGGCGTTGAGGTCCCAGAGGGTCATGGTGTTCATGCGGGGACCGATGGTATGTGCAGGCAACCGGGCCCGTAAGGACCGTCTCGCCTGGTGGCACCCGTCGTCCTGGTCGCGTCTCCCGGTCAGTGCCTCTCGACCAGCACCGCGCTCCCCTGCCCCACGCCCACGCACATCGTCGCCAGCCCGCGCTCCGCGCCGGTGCGCCGCATGCGGTGCAGCAGGGTGGTGAGGATGCGGGCGCCGGAGCAGCCCAGCGGGTGGCCCAGGGCGATCGCGCCGCCGCTCGGGTTGACCAGGTCGGGATCGATGCCGAGCCGGTCCACGCAGGCCAGGGCCTGGGCCGCGAAGGCCTCGTTGAACTCGGCCTCCTGGAGGTCGCCGACGGTCCAGTCGGCGCGGGCCAGCGCCTTGCGCGTGGCGGGGACCGGACCGATGCCCATGACGTCCGGGTGGACGCCCGCGGAGGCGCCGGCGACGTAGCGGCCGAGCGACTCCAGGCCCAGCTCGTTCAGGGCCTCCTCGCTGACGAGGATCAGTCCGGCCGCGCCGTCGTTCATCGGGGAGGCGTTGCCCGCGGTGACCGAGCCGCCCTCGCGGAAGACCGGCTTCAGCCGGGCCAGCTTCTCCAGGGAGGTGTCCTCGCGGATGCATTCGTCGGCGTCGACGACGACTCCGTCCGGGCGGCTCACCGGCAGGAGTTCGTCGTCGAAGTGGCCGCTGCGGCGCGCCTCGGCGGCCCGTCGGTGGCTGCGCAGGGCGAACTCGTCCTGGCGTTCGCGCGGGATGCCGTACCGGGCGGCGACCTCCTCCGCCGTCTCCCCCATGGACAGCAGGCCGTGGAGGTCCTTCATCGCGGGGTTGACCAGCCGCCAGCCGAGCCGGGTGTCGGCGGTCTCGACGCGGTGCGGGAGGGCCTCGTCGGGGCGGGGCAGCACGAAGGGGGCGCGGCTCATCGACTCGGAGCCGCCCGCGATCACGATGTCGGCCTCACCGGCCGCGATGGTGCGGGCGGCGGTGGTGACGGCCTCCAGTCCCGAGGCGCACAGCCGGTTGACCGTGGCGCCGGGGACGGACTCGGGGAGCCCGGCGAGCAGCGCGGCCATGCGGGCGACGTTGCGGTTGTCCTCGCCGGCCTGGTTGGCGGCGCCCCAGTAGACGTCGTCCACGCGGGCCGGGTCCAGGGCGGGCACGTCGGCGACCAGACCCCGGATCACGGTGGCGGCGAGGTCGTCGGGCCGGACCGGGGAGAGGGCTCCGCGCAGCTTGCCGAGGGGGGTGCGGCGGGCGGCCGCGAAGTGGACGGGACGCACGAGGGGACTCCTGACCGGATGCCGGGGGCTGTGCCGTGACCGGCGACTTACGTGGTTAGCACCGCTAGTTTTGGACTATAGACCGCCGACCGGCTCCCTGGGAAGATCCCCGGGACCGCACCGGCTCCGCCCGGAGATCCCGTGCCCGGCGTCCGCGGGCGCCCCCGCCCCGGCGCCCGGTACGAGGCGTTCCACGAGACCTGCAGGGCGACGGCGTCCGACGCTCCGACGCGCCTGCCGGACGGCGTTCTCGCAGGCCGAGACGTTCCCGGCGGCGGCCGGGCCGGGTTTGCGGGCAGAGGGCGGGGGCACCCGCGCGTTCAGGGAGTGGTGGCGGAACACCGCCCGGAGTGAGGGCTCCGACCGCGTGGGGAGGACCCCGGGTCGCCCTCCCTCCGGGCGGGGCACCGCTCCCGTACGACCACGGACGCACCGAGGAGGAGCAGCATCCCATGACCGTTGTGAGGAGCACCCTGTCCGACGAGGCCCGCCGGGTTTCCTGCGAGGCCCTCCAGGACACCCTGGTGGACCTGCTCGGGCTGTCGCTGATCGGGAAGCAGGCGCACTGGAACGTCGTGGGCCCGCGTTTCCGTTCGATCCACCTCCACCTGGACGAGGTGGTCTCCGCCTCGCGCGCCCAGGCCGACACGGTGGCGGAGCGGGCCGCGGCGCTCGGCGTGTCTCCGGACGGCCGCCCGGAGACCATCGCCAAGGTCTTCTCCCTGCCGGCCCCGAAGGAGGGCTGGCTGCGCGACTCGGAGGCCGTGCAGGTGCTGGCGGAGGCGCTCGGGGCGGCGATCACGCGGCTGCGCGAGCGCATCGACGCCACCGAGAAGGCCGACCCGGTCACCCAGGACCTGCTGATCTCGATCACCGCGGAGCTGGAGAAGCAGCGGTGGATGTTCGAGGCGGCGAACTTCCCCGGCGAGTCCTGACCGCCGCCGCACCGGCACGGAACGGGCCGGCGCGGCGGCGTCCGCGTCCCTCCGCGGACCCGCGCCCGGCCGGAGCACGCACGTAAGGGGCACAACATGAGCGACGCCCTCGAACAGGACGCGCTGTGGGAGGACTTCCACCGCGTGGTGAACATGACCTCGGCGGAACTCGCGGCCTGGCTGCGGGTGCGCGACGCCGACGAGGAGGTGGAACCGCTGCCGGACCAGGCGGGCACCGGCACCGGGCAGCACGTCCTCGCCATCCTGCAGAAGCGGCGCACCGACCTCACCGAGGACGACCTGCGCGTGATGCAGGAGGTCGTGGACACCGTCACCGCGCAGGCGGACCTGGAGAACGAGCCCGCCGCCGAGGACACCGGTCTCCGGCACCGGCTGATGACGCTCGGCCACGACCCGCTCAAGGCGTAGCCGTGGCCGGCCGTGACGAGCGGGTGGTGCGCGCGCTCGTCGACGCCCACGGCCGGACGTACGCGGAAGAGGCGGGCATCCGGCTGAGGGACACCCCGCAGCCGCTGTACCGGCTGCTGGTGCTGGCCCATCTGCTCAGTGCCCGGATCCGCGGGTCGATCGCCGTGGCCACCGCCCGTGCCCTGCACGAGGCGGGGCTGCGCGATCCCCGCCGCATGGCCGCTGCCGACTGGCAGGAACGGGTGGACGCCCTCGGCCGGGGCGGCTACCGGCGCTACGACGAGCGCACCGCGACCCAACTGGGCGAAGAAGCGGAGTTGTTGATCGAACGCTGGGGCGGCGACCTGCGCGGGCTGCGCGAGGAGGCGGGCGGCGAGGTCCCCGAACTGCGCCGTCTGCTCCAGGTGTTCCCCGGTGTGGGCCCGGCCGGCGCCGACATCTTCCTGCGCGAGGTCCAGCGCGTCTGGCCCGGGACCGCCCCCTACCTGGACGCCAAGGCGCTCCAGGGCGCGCGGCGGCTGGAGCTGCCGCAGGATCCAAACCGGCTGACCGGCCTCGCGGGGCGGACCGAACCGGCCGTCCTCGCGGCCGCGTTGGTGCGCGCGGCCGTCGACGAGAAGGTGGCCGAGGACGCCCTGGACCGGGCCGGTTCCTGACCGGCCCCGGGCGGGCCGCCCCCCGCTTCCCCTCGTCCCTCCCCGGTCCCCTCGTTCCCGGGACAACGTGATCACCGCGCGGCACAATGACCGCGACGGCCGGCCGCGGCCGTACCGGCAAGGGAGAGGGAGAGACCGTGAGTGAGAGCCACACCCCGCCGAGCGGCTCGGCGAGGCCCAACACCGGTGTGGCGCACAACGCGCGCGTGTGGAACTACTGGATCGGCGGCAAGGACAACTACGAGGTCGACCAGCGGGTCGGCGACCACGTCGCCTCGATCATCCCGGTCATCCGGGACATCGCCCGGGCGGACCGGGAGTTCTTGGGCCGGGCGGTGACGTACCTGGCCGGCGAGCGCGGTGTGCGGCAGTTCCTCGACATCGGCACCGGGCTGCCGACCGCCGACAACACCCACCAGATCGCCCAGCGGATCGCGCCCGACGCGCGGATCGTGTACGTCGACAACGACCCGATCGTGCTGGCGCACGCCCGCACCCTGCTGACCGGCACCCGCGACGGCGCCACCGACTACATCGACGCCGACGTGCACGACCCGGACGCCATCCTCGAGCGGGCCGCCGGGACACTGGACCTCACCCGGCCCGTCGCGGTGATGATGCTGGGCATCCTCAACTTCGTCCTCGACACCGGCAAGGCCCGCTCCATCGTGCGCCGCGTCATGGCCGCGGTGCCCTCCGGGAGCTTCCTCGTCCTCACGCACCCCACCTTCGATCCCGAGGTCGGCGGCGAGGACCAGGTTCCCGCCATGAAGTTCTGGAACGAGAACGCCACTCCCCCGATCACGGCGCGCGGCGCCGCGGACATCGCCGCGTTCTTCGAGGGGCTGGAGCCGGTCGAGCCCGGCCTGGTGTCGTGCTCGCAGTGGCACGCCACGTCCGGTTCCGCCGCCGTGGTGCCCCAGTACGGCGCGGTGGCCGTGAAACCCTGACGGGACCCGCCGATCCGGCCGGTTCCCTCGAGGAGGACGCATGACCACCCTGGCCGATCCCGTGCCCGGTGGACGTCCCGGTGAGGTCGAGGCGGCCACCGCGCTCAGCGGTGAGCTGGCCGGCCGGGGTGTGCACGGCGTCGTGCTGTCCTACGTCGACACGGCGGGCATCGGCCGGGTGAAGACGGTGCCGACGGCCCGCCTCCCGGCGGCGGTGGCCTGGGGTGTCGGCATGTCACCGGTGTTCGACACCTTCCTGGCGAACGACGCGATCGTCCGCACCGACGTCCTCGGCTCCCCCGACGGCGACCTCCGTCTGTACCCGGACCTGGACCACCTGGTCGTGCTGGCCGGGCAGCCCGGCTGGGCGTGGGCTCCGGTCGACCGGCTCACCCAGGAGGGCGAGCCGCACCCCGGCTGCACCCGCACCCTGCTGCGCCGCGTCGTCGCCGGGGCGGCCGAGGAGCACGGCCTCACGTTCCGGGCGGCCGTCGAGATCGAGTGGACGGCGGGCCGGGACGACGCCCCGGACGGCGCGTTCGTCCCGGCGGCCACCGGCCCGGCGTACGGGGCCGTCCGGCAGGTGGAGCTCGGCGACTGCGCCGCCGAGCTGCTGGCGGTGTGCGCGGCGCAGGGCGTGGACGTCGAACAGGTCCATCCCGAGTACGCGCCGGGGCAGTTCGAGATCTCGGTGGGCGCCCTCGACCCGGTGGCGGCGGCCGACCGCAGTGTGCTGGTGCGGCAGACGATCCGCGCGGTGGCGCGGCGGCACGGGCTGCGGGTGTCCTTCGCGCCGGCCGTCCTCGCCCGGGGCGTGGGCAACGGCGGCCACCTCCACCTCTCCGCCTGGCGCGACGGGGCCAACCTGCACTCCGGGGGCGAGGGCCGGTACGGCATGACGGCCGGCGCCGAGTCGTTCGTCGCCGGCGTTCTCGCCCGCCTGCCCGCCCTGACGGCGCTGACCGCCCCGTCCCCGGCCAGTTACCTGCGGCTCAGGCCCTCCCAGTGGGCCGGGGTCTTCACCGCCTGGGGCCGCGAGACCCGGGAGACCGCGCTGCGGGTGGTCACCGGTACGAGGGGGCTGCGCGACCGGGCGGCGAACCTGGAGGTGAAACCGGTCGACCTCGCCGCCAACCCCTACCTCGCGCTCGCCGGCGTGATCGCCGCCGGGGTCGACGGGCTGGCCGCGTCGGCCGCCCTGCCCGAGGAGACCACCGGGGACCCGGCGCGGTTCGGCGAGCGGGAGGCGGCGGCCGCGGGCGTGCGGCGGCTGCCGACCTCGCTGGAGCAGGCCGTCGGGGAGTTCCGCGCGGACGGGCTGCTGCGCGCGGTGCTGGGCCCGGTCCTGGCCGACGCGGTGATCGCCGTGCGGCAGGGGGAGATCGCGGCCGTCGCCGGGCTGGACGACGAGCAGGTGGCGGCGGCGTACCGGTGGAAGTACTGACATGGCCGGGGCCACGGAGGGGCCGGTCCGCGAGGCGCTGGACGCGCTGCCGCTCGTGGACCACCACTGCCACCGCGTCGTCACCGCCGATCTGGACCGCGCGGGGTTCGAGTCCCTGCTGACCGAGGGGGACGTGTGGCCCGGCGTCTCCCCCTTCGACAGCCCCGTCGGCGTGGCGGTGCGCCGCCACTGCGCTCCCCTGCTGGACCTGCCGCGGCACGCGCCGGCCGAGGACTACCTGGCCCGGCGGGCCGCGCTCGGCGGGCCGGAGGCGACCCGGCGTTTCCTGGCCGCCTCCGGCACCGGGGTGTTCTGCGTGGACACGGGCTACCCGCCCGGCCCGGCCGCCCTGCCGGTGGAGGACGCCGCGGTGTACGAGGTCGTACGGCTGGAGGGCGTCGCGGAGTCGGTGGCGGCCGCGGGCGTCGAGCCGGACGGCTACGCCGAGGCGTTCCGCACGGCCGCGCTGGCGGCCGTGCGGCGGCCGGGGGTGGTGGCCGTGAAGTCGGTGGCGGCCTACCGCACCGGTTTCGACCTGGACCCGCACCGCCCCACCGCGGCCGAGGTCACCGGGGCCGCCGCCCGCTGGCTCGCGCACGGCGGCCGGCTGGCCGAGCCCGTGCTCGTGCGGCACCTGCTGTGGACCGCCGTGGACCTCGGGCTGCCGCTCCAGCTGCACACCGGGTTCGGCGACGGCGACCTCCGGCTGCACCGCGCGGACCCCGCGCTCCTGACGGACTGGCTGCGCCTGACCGCCGGCACGGTCCCGGTCCTGCTGCTGCACTGCTGGCCCTACCAGCGCCGGGCCGCCTACCTCGCGGCCGTGTTCGAGCGGGTGCACCTCGACGTCGGGCTCACCCTGCACCACGTCGGCCCCGCCCGCGCCGGTGCGGTGCTGGCCGAGGCGCTGGAGATCACCCCGTTCCGCAAGCTGCTGTACAGCTCGGACGCCTGCGGCGTGGCCGAGTTCCACCACCTGGGCGCGCTGGCCTTCCGGCGGGGGCTGGCGGAGCTGTTGCAGGACCGGGTGGACGCCGATGAACTGGCCCTGCCGGACGCCCTGCGCTTCGCCGCCTGGGCGGGGCGGGACAACGCCCGCCGGGTCTACGGACTGCCCGGCGACGCTCCGGACGGCGACTGAACGGCGTGGGGCCGGTCACAGACGTCGCGGAGCGGATGCCCCCCACGAGCGGACCGCTGAAAGTATGATCAAGCAATGTCTGACATGACCGAGACCACGCCCGGTTGGCTGTCCTCCGACGAGCTGGAGATGGCACGCGCCCACATGCCGATCCTGTACGTCGAGGCCGTCCCCGTGCGCGTGGACGACAGCGGCGAAGTCACCAGCGTCGGCCTGCTGCTGCGCATCGGGCCCGACGGAACGGTCAGCCGGACCCTGGTCTCCGGCCGGGTGCTGCACCACGAACGCGTCCGCGACGCCCTGCTGCGTCATCTGGAGAAGGACCTCGGCCCGGTGGCGCTGCCCCGCGTCCCGGCGTCGCTCCAGCCGTTCACGGTCGCGGAGTACTTCCCCACCCAGGGCATCACGCCCTTCCACGACCCCCGTCAGCACGCGGTGTCGCTGGCCTACATCGTGCCGGTGACGGGTGACTGCCGGCCCCGGCAGGACGCCCTCGACCTGGTGTGGTTCAGCCCTCAGGAGGCCGTGTCGCAGGCGGTGCAGAGCGAGATGCCGGGCGGGCACGGGGTGCTGCTGAAGCAGGCCCTGGCGCACGCGGGCTGCGCGGTCTGACCGCGGGGCGCCCCCTGCGCGGGGCCCCGGACCGCGGGGTCAGGGGCCGGCCGTGCCGTCCGGGCGGGTGAGGTTCACGCCGGTCGACGGATCGAAGACGTGGGCCTTGCCCAGGTCGACCCGGAGTTCCACGGGCGCGCCCTCGCGGGCGCGGGTGGCGGCGTCCAGCCGGGCCACGATCTGCGCGGCGGCGCCGGTGTCGCGCCGGCCGGAGTCCGTGGCGAGCTCCTCCAGTTCGGCGCTCGTCGCCGGCCCGCCCTCCGCGCCGAAGTAGACGTACGCGTCCGAGCCCAGCGACTCCAGCACGTCCACGGTGGCTGTGACGACGGGGCCGCCCGTCCCGCGCGCCAGGCTCGCGTCCTCGAAGGCCTCCGGCCGCAGCCCGAGGATGACCTCGCGGGGCGCGTCCCGCCGTTCCAGTGCCCTGCGCATGCGGTCGTCGAGCGGCAGGTCCCCCAGCGGGGTGCGCAGCAGGCCGCCGGACAGGGAGGCGTTGACGAAGTTCATCGCCGGGGAGCCGATGAAGCCCGCGACGAACAGGTTGCGCGGCATGTCGTAGAGCTCGGTGGGGGTGCCGACCTGCTGGATCACGCCCTGCCGCATCACCACGACCCGGTCGCCGAGGGTCATCGCCTCGACCTGGTCGTGGGTGACGTACACGGTGGTGGTGCCCAGGCTGCGTTGCAGCCGGGAGATCTGGGTGCGCATCTGTACCCGGAGCTTGGCGTCCAGGTTGGACAGCGGCTCGTCCATCAGGAACGCCTTGGGGTCGCGGACGATGGCCCGCCCCATGGCCACCCGCTGGCGCTGGCCGCCCGAGAGGTGGGCGGGCTTGCGGTCCAGGAAGCCGGTCAGGTCGAGCACCCGGGCGGCCTCCTCGACCTTGCGGTCGACGGTGGCCTTGTCCACCTTCGCCAGCCGCAGCGGGAACCCCATGTTCTCCCGCACGCTCATGTGCGGGTACAGGGCGTAGCTCTGGAACACCATGGCGATGTCGCGCTCCTTGGGCGCGAGGTCGTTGACGACCCGGTCGTCGATGCGCAGGGTGCCCTCGGTGATGTCCTCGAGTCCGGCGATCATGTTCAGGGTGGTGGACTTGCCGCATCCGGACGGGCCGACCAGGATCACGAACTCGCCGTCGGCGATGGCGAGGTCCACGTCCTTCACGGCGACGGACCCGTCGGGAAAACGCTTGGTGACTGCCTCGAGGACGATCTCGGCCATGGTGGTGCCTCCTTGCCTTCGGGCCCGCCGGGCCCGGGGTGGTGCGGGACGGCTCGGTGCGGCCCGGTCATCCCTTGACCGCCCCGGAGGTGAGTCCGGCGACGATCCGCCGCTGGAAGAGCAGGACGAAGACGACGATCGGGACGGTGATCACCACGGCGGCGGCGGCGATCGACCCGGTGGGCTGCTGGAACTGCGAGCTGCCGGTGAAGAACGCGATGGCGGCGGGCACCGTCCGCGCGGACTCGGTGGACGTCAGCGAGATCGCGAACAGGAAGTCGTTCCAGCAGAAGATGAACACGAGGATGGCGGTGGTGAACACGCCCGGCGCGGCGAGCGGCACGATGACCATCCGGAAGGCCTGTGCGGGGGTGGCCCCGTCCACCTTGGCGGCCTTCTCCAGGTCCCAGGGGATCTCCCGGAAGAACGCCGACAGGGTGTAGATCGCCAGCGGCAGCGAGAAGGTCATGTACGGGATGATCAGCCCGAGCCAGGTGTCGAAGATGCCGATGCTCCGCTCGATGTCGAACAGCGGGGATACCAGGGAGATCGGCGGGAACATGGCGATCAGCAGCGACATGCCGATGAGGACCTGTTTGCCGGGGAACCGCAGCCGGGCGACGGCGTAGGCGGCCATGGTGCCGAGGGCCACCGCGATCGTGGTGGCGATCAGGGCGATGCCGATCGAGTTGACCAGCGCCCGGGTGAACTCGGAGGTCTCGAAGATGCCCCGGTAGTTCTCCCAGGTCCACTTGCGGGGGATGTAGTCGCCGTCGGTGAGGGTGCCGGGGTCCTTGAACGACAGTGCGGCGATCCACCACACCGGGAACAGGGCGTACAGCACCACCACGACGTTCACGACCCCCCACCGGGTCGCGTGCGTCCTGCCCGCGGCGGACATCAGCGCCCCACCTCCGCGCCCGGTGCGGCGGCGCCGAACAGCTTGACGAAGGTGAAGGCGATGATCCCGACGCAGAGGAAGATCAGGACCGAGATCGCCGACCCGATGCCCAGGTTCAGCGCGGTGAACAGGTTGTTGTAGCCGAGGATGGACAGGGAGCCGGTGCCGTGGGCGCCCGCGGTCAGGACGTAGATGTTGTCGAAGATCCGGAACGCGTCCAGCGTGCGGAAGAGCAGCGCCACCAGGATGGCCGGCTTCATCAGCGGCAGCACGACCTTGGTGAAGCGCTGCCAGGCCGTCGCCCCGTCCACCATGGCCGCCTTCAGGGTCTCCTCGGGGACCAGGGCGAGGCCGGCGAGCAGCAGGAGCGCCATGAACGGGGTGGTCTTCCACACCTCGGCGAGGACGATCAGCCACAGCGCGGGCCACTGCTCGGTGAGCGGGGCTTCCCCGCTGGGCAGCAGTTCGGCGAGGTAGCCGAGTTCGGGGGTCCAGGCGTACTGCCAGGAGAAGGCGGCGACGACGGTGACGATGCCGTAGGGGATGAGGACGGCGGTGCGGACCGTGCCGCGCCAGAAGAGCGTGCGGTGCATCACCAGGGCGAGTCCCATGCCGAGGACGAGTTCGATGGCGACGGACACGACGGTGAGGAACAGCGTGACCCAGAAGGCGTCCCACCAGTACGGGGAGGACAGCACCGCCCCGTAGTTGCTCAGGCCCACGAACTCCGCCCGCGCCGGGAAGCGCAGGTCGTAGCGCTGGAGGGAGAGGTAGACCGCGTAGCCGATGGGGTAGGCGGTCACGGCGACCATGACGAGGACGGCCGGTGCGCACAGCAGCCAGCCCAGGCGCCGCTCCTGCCGGGCGCCGGCGGAGAGGGCCGCCCGGCCCTTCGCCCTCCGTCCGGGTCCCGCCCCGCCGGGCGGCCGGGTGTCGGCCGGGCCCGCCGCCGTGCTCATCGCGGGCCGCCCGGGCAGGAGGCCGCCCGCGGGCCGGCGGGGTGCTGCGGGAGGTGGTGGTTCACGGGATCACACCTTCGGATCGCAGGGCGTCGCCGATCTGTTCCCCGATGGTGTCGACCGCCTTCTCCGGCCGGATCGCGGACGGCGGGGACAGCGTGTGGGCGATGACGATCGACACGTTCTGGTAGGCGGGGGTGAGCGGACGCACGCTCGCCGACTCCAGAGCGGCCAGCACCTCCTGGGAGAAGGGGTACGCCTTCATGAACGCCGGCTCGTCGTACAGGGCGCGCAGGGTGGGCGGCAGTCCGCCCTCGAGCGCGGCGGTGAGCTGGTTCTCCCGGTCGCGCAGGCACAGGGCCGCCTCGAAGGCCAGGTCGGGGTGGCGGGAGTGGGCGCTGACGGCGAGGTCGATCCCGCCGATGGTGGGCCGGGCCGGGCGGTCGGCGTCGACGCGGGGGTAGGGCGCCCAGTGGAAGCTCTCGAACAGCCGCGGGTTGTTCGCCTTCATCGACGGATAGACGAACGGGTAGTTCAGCTCGAAGGCGGCCGTCCCCGACTCCATGGCGAGGCGGTTCTGGTCCTCCATCTGGTTGGGCAGGGAGGGGTCGGCGGCCGGGGAGTTCGCGAGTTCGCGCATGATCGAGGCGGCCCGCACGGCCGGCGGGCCGAGGGAGGGCCCGGTGGCGCTCGGGTTGAGGATGGAGCCGCCCGCGCTGTTGACCAGGGTGTTGAACCAGACGGTCAGGCCCTCGTACTGGGCGCCCTGGATCTCCACGTAGTGCGGTTCGCCGCGCCGGGCGAGGTCACGGGAGACGTCCAGCATCTCGGACCAGGTCTTCGGCGGGGTGGGCACCAGGTCCTTCCGGTACCACAGCAGCTGGGTGTTGGTGTTGTACGGGACGGCGTAGAGCCTGCCCTTCCAGGTGGCGGTCTGCAGCGGGACGCGCAGGGTGCCCTCGGTGGCCCGCCGCTTCGCCTCGCCGGTCCACTCCCGGATCCAGCGGGCCTCGGCGAACTCGGCGGTCCAGGTGACGTCCAGGCCCAGGATGTCCATGGACGCGTCCTCGGCGGCGAGCCTGCGCACCAGTTGCTGGCGCTGGCCGTCCGCGCCCCGGGGGAGTTTCCGGTAGCTGATGCGGTAGCGGCCGCCGGACGCCTCGGTGCAGCGGTCGGCGGCCTTCTGCAGGGCACCGGAGTCGTCGGGGAAGTTGTACCAGTCGAGGGTGGGACGGCCGCCGCCCCCGTCACCGCCGCATGCGGCGAGCGCGGAGGCCAGCAGGGTCAGTGCGACCAGTGCCCGCGTCCGTCGCGCCCCTTCGGGGCGTCTCCACACGCGCTCCACACCTCGCTTCCGGGATGGCGGCACGGGTATCGGACCCCGCGACGGCACTTACCCGGCGAACGCTAAACAGCACATAGGTCGATATCAAGGACATCCAGGGGCGAATCGCCCGCGGCGGACCCGTCCGGCGAGCTCACGGCCGGTCCGCGGAAACGACGAAGAGGCCGCCTCGGGTTGCCCCGACACGACCTCTGACCTGCTGTTTCACAAGTCGGGACGACAGGATTTGAACCTGCGACCCCTTGACCCCCAGTCAAGTGCGCTACCAAGCTGCGCCACGTCCCGTTCGCCCGCCTGACCTGGGGATTCCCCCGGCCGAACGCGCACGGAAACCATACCGCACTCGAGGCGGTGATCGCGCACTCCTTTACCGGCCCCCTACCGGACCCTCGGCCGGGTGGATCACCGAGGGCTTGACCTGAAGTTTGATTGAGGTTGCACGATCGCCGTATGACGATCACCGAAGAGCACGCCCGTACGTACGGGTACACGGATCTGCCGGCCCTGATGGCCCTGATGACGGGCGACGAGAAGCACGGTCCGGCCGCGACCTCCACGCTGGACGTGCTGTGGGTCCTCTACGACCGGGTGCTGCGGGTGAGCCCGGAGCGGATGGAGGACCCGGAACGCGACCGGTTCCTGCTGTCGAAGGGGCACGGGCCGATGGCGTACTACGCCGTGCTGGCCGCCAAGGGGTTCCTGCCCGTGGACTGGCTGCCGGGTTTCGGCTCCTACGACTCGCCCCTCGGCCACCACCCCGACCGCCTCCTGGTGCCGGGGGCCGAGATCGGCAGCGGATCGCTGGGGCACGGGCTGCCGATCGCCGTCGGCACGGCACTGGGGCTGCGCGCGCAGGGGCTGGACGAGCCGCGGGTGTGGACGCTGATCGGGGACGCCGAGCTGGACGAGGGCAGCAACCACGAGGCGATCGCCTTCGCCGGGCCCGCCGGTCTGGCACGGCTGCACACCGTGGTCGTCGACAACTCCTCCGCCAGCCATGCCCGTCCCGGCGGGATCGCCGCCCGCTTCGAGGCGGCGGGCTGGTCCGTGCTCACGGTCGACGGCCGGGACCACGAGGAGCTGTACGCCGCGTTCACCGCACCGCACCCGGACCGGCCGCACGCGGTCGTCGCCCGGGTCGAGCCGAAGAACGCGTGATCCCCCCGCTCCCCTCACCTCCCCCGCTCCCTTCACCTCCCTCGCTCCCCTCCGTCCTCGTACGGACCTCCGGAAAGGAACGACTTCCGTGGACACCATGCGCGATCGTTTCGCCCCCGTCCTCACCCGGCTGCTCGACGAGGATCCGCGGGTCGCGGTCGTCCTCGCCGAGATCGGCGCGGACGGCTTCGCCGAGGCACTGCGCCGCCACCCGGACCGGGTGGTCAATGTCGGTATCCGGGAGCAACTCCTGGTCGGGGCGGCCGCGGGAATGGCGCTGACCGGGCTGCGGCCCGTCGTGCACACCTTCGCGAGCTTCCTCGTCGAGCGGCCCTTCGAGCAGGTCAAACTGGACCTCGGGCACCAGGGCGCGGGCGCGGTACTGGTGAGTGCCGCCGCCTCCTTCGACTGGCCGGCCGGCGGGTACACCCACATGGCGCCGGGCGACGTGGCCCTGCTGGACACCCTGGACGGCTGGACCGTGCACGTGCCGGGGCACCCGGACGAGGCCGAGGCGCTGCTGCGGCGGGCGGTGGCGGCCGGCGACGACAAGGTGTACGTGCGGCTGTCCGTGCAGTCCAACGCGCAGGGACTACCCGTGGACGGCGAACGCTTCCGCACCGTCCGCGAGGGCCGCTTTGGTGTCGTGGTCGCCGTCGGGCCGCTGCTGGACGCGGTGCTGCACGCCACGGAGGGCCTCGACGTCACCGTCCTGTACGCCACCACCGTCCGCCCGTTCGACGCGGCCGCCCTGCGCCGCGCCGCCGGGACGGCCGGGACGGACGTCGTGCTCGTCGAGCCGTATCTGGCGGGGACCTCGACGGCGGCGGCGAACGACGCGCTCGCCGACCTGCCGCACCGGGTGCTGGGGCTGGG
The DNA here is from genome assembly GCF_008704515.1 of Streptomyces viridosporus T7A. NCBI lineage: Bacteria > Bacillati > Actinomycetota > Actinomycetes > Kitasatosporales > Streptomycetaceae > Streptomyces > Streptomyces viridosporus. The sequence goes on along the minus strand of NZ_CP023700.1, from coordinate 7,102,128 downwards.
CGTGGGCCGGGCCGAGCTGCGGCGGTACGGGCGCGTCGAGGAGCACCTCACCGCGCACGGCCTCGACGCGCGGTCGCTGCGGGAGCGCATCGGGGGGTTCCTGCGCGCGGGCGGGACGGTGCCGGCCGGGGTGTGAGACGGACGGGCGGCGGCCCCGCCGTGGCGGTCGGAGTCCCTCTCCGGCCCCGGCTGCCCCTCACGGCCCCGGGCGATGCCACGGGGCACCGGCCACGCCCCGGACCTCTCAGCCCCGGACCTCTCAGTCCGCGGGCGGCAGGCCCAGGCGGGGGTGCGCCTCCAGCAGGCGCGGCGAGGCCGCCTGACGCCAGGAGTCGGCGAGGATGTCGCGCAGTTCGGCCTCGTCCTCGAGGCCGGCGAGACGGACCCGCACCCAGGCGAACTGCGCCTCGTGGTCGGCGATCCAGAACTTGTCCGGCTCGGCGAGGGCCAGTTCGTCGCGCTCCTCCTTCGGGCAGCGCACCGCGACGGAGGTCTCGTCCTCGGGCAGGGTGGCGAACATCTTCCCCCCGACCCGGAACGTGGGCATGCTCCAGGCGATCTTCTCCGTCGTGTCCGGCAGGGAGAGGGCTATCCGTCGTACGTCCTCGGCTTCGAGCATGGCAGAGACCGTAGCGGCCGCCACTGACATCGACGCTGACACTCAGGTTCCGGCGATCGTGGCCCAGCCGCTGACTGACGCCCTGCCGGGTCGTCTTCCGACTGTTCTGCCCGGTCACCGGGGCCTGTTCTCACGGCTCCGGCCGGGCGGGCGGCCCTACGCCTCCGCCGCCGCGCGGAGCGCGTCCAGCACCGGGCGGATCAGCGGGTGCTCCTCGGCGCCCCGGCGCACGGCGGCGAAGACCCGGCGGGTCGGCGCCACGCCGTCCACCGGGCGGACGACGACGCCCGCGAGGTCCATGCCGCGCAGCGCCGAGCGGGGCACGAGCGCGACGCCCGCGTCCGCCGAGGCGAGGGCGACCACCGCGCGGAAGTCGTCCGAGGAGTGCTCCATACCGGGCTGGAAACCGGCGTTCTCGCAGGCCAGGACGACCACGTCATGGCAGGGGTTGCCGGGGTACGGGCCGATCCACGGGTCCTTGGCCAGCTCGGCGAGCGGCACCTCGGCGCAGTCGGCCAGCCGGTGGCGGACGGGGACGACCGCGTCGAACGGTTCCGCGTACAGCGGTACGTGGGTGAGCCGCGGGTCGTCGGCGGACGGCGCCCCGCGGTACTCGACCGCCACGGCGACGTCGACCTGCCGGTCCAGCACCATCGGCAGGCTGGCGTCGCCCTCGGCGTCCCGGACCCGGATGCGGATGCCGGGCGCGGACGCGGCGAGCCGGGCCACCGCGGGCGCGACGACCTCGGCGATGCCGGTCGCGAAGGCGGCGACCGTGACGGTGCCGGCCTCGCCCGAGCGGTACGCGGCGAGTTCCGCCTCGGCCCGCTCCAGCTGGGCGAGGACCACGTTGGTGTGGTTGAGCAGGATCTCACCGGCCGGGGTCAGCCGGACCCCCTTGGCGCCGCGCTCCACCAGGCGGTGGCCGGTCTCCTGCTCCAGCGCGGCGAGCTGCTGGGAGACGGCCGAGGGGGTCAGGTACAGCGCGGCGGCGGCCGCCGTGACCGTGCGGTGGTCGGCCACCGCACGGAGGATGTGGAGCCGCCGCGCCTCGATCATGGGAGCGATTCTCTCAAATGCCGCGCCGTGCTCCGCTCAGGCGTCGAGCTCCGCCCGGGCCGCCACGAAGGCGTCCACCGCGCGGTTCACGTCCTCGGTGGAGTGCGCGGCGGACAGCTGGACGCGGATGCGGGCCCGGTCCTGCGGCACCACGGGGTAGGAGAAGCCGATCACGTACACCCCGCGCTCCAGCAGCAGTTCCGCCATGCGGCCGGCGCGGGCCGCGTCGCCGATCATCACGGGGGCGATGGCGTGGTCGCCGGGGAGGATGTCGAAGCCCTCCTCGGTCATCCGGCGGCGGAACAGGGCGGTGTTCCCGGCGAGCCGGACACGCAGGTCGTCGGCCGACTCCAGCAGGTCGAGGACCTTCAGGGAGGCCGCGGCGATCACCGGGGCCAGCGTGTTGGAGAACAGGTACGGGCGGGAGCGCTGGCGCAGCAGGGCGACGATCTCCGCGCGGGCGGCGACATAGCCGCCGGAGGCTCCGCCGAGCGCCTTGCCGAGCGTGCCGGTGATGATGTCCACCCGGTCCATGACGCCGTACAGTTCGGGCGTGCCGCGGCCGCCGGGGCCGACGAAGCCGACGGCGTGCGAGTCGTCGACCATGACCATGGCGCCGTGGCGGTCGGCGAGGTCGCAGATCTCGTCCAGCGGGGCGACGTAGCCGTCCATGGAGAAGACGCCGTCGGTGACGATCAGCGTGCGCCGGGCGCCGCCCTCGGCGGCCTCCTTGAGCTGCCGCTCCAGGTCCGCCATGTCGCGGTTGGCGTAGCGGAAGCGGCGGGCCTTGGACAGCCGGATGCCGTCGATGATCGACGCGTGGTTCAGCGCGTCGGAGATCACCGCGTCCTCCGGCCCGAGCAGCGTCTCGAACACACCGCCGTTGGCGTCGAAGCAGGAGGAGTACAGGATCGTGTCCTCCTGGCCGAGGAACGCCGACAGCCGCGCCTCCAGCTCCTTGTGCACCTCCTGGGTGCCGCAGATGAAGCGGACGGACGCCATGCCGTAGCCCCAGCGGTCCAGGGCCTCGTGGGCGGCGGCGATCACCTCGGGGTGGTCGGCGAGGCCGAGGTAGTTGTTGGCGCAGAAGTTGAGGACCTCGCCGGGACGGCCGCCCGCGGTGACGTTCACGGTGGCGGACTGCGGGGTGTCGATCACGCGCTCGGGCTTGTGCAGGCCGGCGGCGCGGATCTCGTCGAGGGTGGCGCGCAGGTCGTCGCGCACGGAGTCGAACATGAGGGCTCCCTGAAGGTGCTTGCGGATGAGGTGGGGGTCAGACGGTCCAGTCGAGGATGACTTTGCCGCCCCTGCCGCCGGCCGCGTCGTCGAAGGCGGCCTCGAAGTCGCGGTAGCCGTAGCGGCCGGTGATCACCGGGGCGAGGTCCAGGCCGCCTTCCAGCAGGACCGACATGGCGTACCAGGTCTCGAACATCTCCCGGCCGTAGATGCCCTTGAGGGTGATCATCGAGGTGACGATCCGGGCCCAGTCGACCGGGAACTCCTCGGCGGGCAGGCCGAGCATCGCGATCCGGCCGCCGTGCGTCATGTTGGCGATCATGTCCCGCAGGGCCTCGGGGCGGCCGGACATCTCCAGGCCGACGTCGAAGCCCTCGCGCAGGCCGAGGGCGTGCTGGCCGTCGGCGATGCTGGCCTCGGCGACGTTCAGCGCCAGGCTCGCGCCGATCTTGCGGGCGAGTTCCAGGCGCTCCTCGCTGACGTCGGTGATCACGACGTTGCGCGCACCGGCGTGCCGGGCCACCGCGGCGGCCATCAGGCCGATCGGGCCGGCCCCCGTGATCAGGACGTCCTCGCCGACGAGCGGGAAGGACAGGGCGGTGTGCACGGCGTTGCCGAACGGGTCGAAGATCGCGGCGATGTCGAGGTCGACGGGGACGCGGTGCACCCAGACGTTGCCGGCGGGGAGCACGACGTACTCGGCGAAGGCGCCGTCGCGTCCGACGCCGAGCCCGACGGTGGACCGGCACAGGTGCCGGCGTCCGGCCAGGCAGTTGCGGCACTTGCCGCACACCAGGTGCCCTTCGCCGCTGACCCGGTCACCGGTCTTGACGTCGGTGACGTCCCGGCCGGTCTCGACGACCTCGCCGACGAACTCGTGTCCGAGGACCAGCGGGGTGGTGATCGCCTGCCGGGCCCAGCCGTCCCAGGCCCGGATGTGCAGGTCGGTGCCGCAGATACCGGTGCGCAGCACCTTGATCAGCACGTCGCCGGGTCCGACGGCGGGCTCCGGGACGTCCACGAGCCACAGCCCGGGCTCCGCCTTCTCCTTGACCAGCGCCTTCAACGCTACGGCTCCTGAGGGTGAGTCCCGGCGCCGGGGCACGCCGAGGGAGCCCCGGGCCGGGGAAGGAAGTGGAATCGCACTGCAATCTGCCGTAGACCACCCTCACCGGTCCATCGAGGTTTTCTTAAGCGCGGCCACAGCTTTCCTTCACGCCGTCACCCGTCCTCCCTCGCCGCCGTCACCCGTCCGGCCGAGGGCCCGGGGCGGGCCCGGGCTCACCGCGGCAGCCCGTCGTCCTCCCGGCGCTCCAGCCGTGCGACGAGTCGTGCGGCCTGCTCCTTGATGGCCGCGAGCCCCGGCTGTCCCCAGGCCCTCGGCCGGACGTCGGTGACCGAGACGGTGCCCAGCACCGTCCCGGTGCCGTCGATGAGCGGCGCGCCCAGGTAGGAGCGGATGCCGAACCCGTCCACGACCGGATTGCCCGCGAACCGCGGATAGTCGCTCACGTCCTCCAGGACCAGCGCCTTGCGTCGGGCCACCACATGGGGGCAGAAGCCGTGGTCGCGGGGCAGCACCCGGCCCAGCAGGGCGCCGGTGCCGTCGCCGCGGGCGAACGGTGCCGTCGCCGGGGTGTGCAGACCCGCGAAGAACTGCCCGTTCTCGCCGAGGAAGTTGACCATGGCGTACGGCGCCCCCGTGAGCTCGGCGAGGCCGTACGCGAAGGCGTCCAGCGCGGGCTCGGGACGGTCCCCCAGTCCCAGCCGGCGCAGCCTGCGGGTGCGTGCCGGGGCCTCCTTGTCCTCGGGGGTGAGCAGCAGACGACCGGCCGGGCGCGGCGGGTCGTAGCTCATGGGCGGGCTCCCGGGGTGCGGGCGAGGGTCATGTACGGGCTCCGTGGGGTGGGCGGGGGTCACATGGGGGCGCCGTAGCCCGTCGCGGGGGCCGGGGCGTGGGCGATGAGGTGCCGGACGAGGGTCAGCAGGGTCTGGACGCCGGAGCTGGAGATCCGGGCGTCGCAGCACACCACGGGGACCTCCTCGGGGAGGTCGAGGGCGGCGCGCACCTCCGTGGGGTCGTAGTGGAAGGCGCCGTCGAACTCGTTGACGGCGATGATGAAGCCGAGGCCGCGCTGTTCGAAGAAGTCGACCGCGGCGAAGCACTCCTCCAGGCGCCGGGTGTCGGCGAGGACGACCGCGCCGAGCGCGCCCTCGCAGAGCTCGTCCCACATGAACCAGAACCGCTCCTGGCCGGGGGTGCCGAACAGGTAGAGCACGTGCTGCGCGTCGAGGGTGATGCGGCCGAAGTCCATGGCCACGGTCGTCTCGACCTTGTTCTCGATCCCGTCGAGGTTGTCGGTGCCGGCGCCGGCCGTGGTGAGGAGTTCCTCGGTGCTGAGCGGCGCGATCTCGCTGACCGCGCCGACGAAGGTCGTCTTGCCCACGCCGAACCCGCCCGCCACGAGGATCTTGAGTGCCGTGGGGAACGGGTCGGCGCCGTCGACGCGGTCAGAGCTGTCGTCGTAGTCCATCGAGCACTGCCTCCAGAAGGGCCCGGTCCGTCGGGGTGTGGTGGAACGCGGGGGGTCGGTCGGTCAGCGCCCCGCAGTCGACGAGGTCCGCCAGCAGCACCTTGGTGACGGCCACCGGCAGCCCGAGGTGGGCGGCGACCTCGGCGACCGGGACGGGCGCGCGGCACAGGTCGAGCGCCTGCGCGTGTTCGGGACCGAGGTAGCCGAGGGGTGTGGAACCGGTGGCTCTCACCTGCGACATGAGGTCGAGCGCGACGGTGGGCCGGGTACGGCCGTTGCTGACCGTGAAAGGGCGCACCAGCCGCCCGGCCGCGTCGTCGAGCCAGGGCCCGTCGCCGGCCGCCGTCACGCTCAAGGCCTCATCGCCGGGGGCTCGACGGACGGCTGCCGGGGCGCGGTCATCAGATACGGCCGGACGCTCTTGACCAGCATCGCCATCTCGTAGCCGAGCACCGCCGCGTCGGCCTCGCGGCCGGCCAGCACGGCGAGGCAGGTGCCGGATCCGGCGGTGGTGACGAACAGCAGCATCGCGTCGAGCTCGACGACGACCTGGCGGACCTCGCCGCCGTCGCCGAAGCGGACGCCTGCGCTGCGGCCGAGGGAGTACAGGCCGGAGGCCAGGGCGGCCATGTGGTCGGCGCTGTCCGCGTCGAGGCCGTGCACGGACTTCACCAGTCCGTCGCACGAGAGCAGTACGGCGCTGCTGGTGTGCGGTACGCGTTGCACGAGGCCGCTCATCAGCCAGTCGAGGTCGGATGCGTGGGCGGTCGGCGCATCGCTCGCCATGGTGGATCGACTCCTTGGGATACGAAGGTCTGCGGGAGCGCTGGGCTCGGGGGTGCGGGTGGGTGCGGGCGTCGGGATGAGGGGAGGCGTGGTCATCCGGCGGGTGCGCTCCCGTCGTGCCGGACGACGTGGTCGGTGCGGGGTGCGGGCACCACCGGCCCGGGCCCGTCGGGCGCGGGGCGCTCGCCCGGGGGGCGGGCGGGGTCCGCGCGGTCGTGCTCCGCCTGCTGGGCCTCCGCGAGGCCGAAGCCCCGTTGGAAGGCCGCCATCAGGTCGGGGTCGTGGCCGGCGACGTGTTCGGCGTCCGGGCGGGGCGCGGGGGCGTCGCGGAGTTGGGGCGCGATGTGCTCCTGGGCGCGGCGGCGGGGCAGTTGGGGTCTGCCCATCGTGCCGCGCACCGTGCCGGTGCGCGGGGTGAGCGGGAGGACCCCGTTCTCCGCGGGGTCGTGCCGGTCGTCGCGGCGGACGCCGGGCACGGCCTCGGCGGGGTTCGGCCGCACCGCGCGGGTGCCCCGCACGGGCAGTGGCGGGGGGACCGTGCCGTACTGCGGCGACGGGGCCGGGGCGGGAGCGGGGGCGGGGGCGGGGGCGCTCTCAGGGTGGTGCCGCTGCGGGGCGGGAGGTGCCACGGGCGTGCGGGGCGCCTCGGGTGCCGGCACCGGCCCGCCGCCGTGCGCGGTCCCCGGCACCGGTACGTCCCCGGGGGCGGGCGACGGGTGACGGGGTGTCGGGGCCGCGTCGGGACCGCCCTCGTGCGGCGGCCGGCCCGCGTCCTGTCCGCCGCCGACGGCCCCCGGCTCCGTGCCGAGCAGTGCCTGCGGCACCACGAGCACGGCCTGGATGCCGCCGTAGATGTTGGTCTGGAGGCGGACGTGGATGCCGTGCCGCTTGGCGAGTTGGGAGACCACGAACAGGCCGATGCGGCCGTCGGCCAGCAGGCTGGCGACATTGACCTGGTCGGGGTCGGCGAGCAGGGCGTTCATCCGGCCCTGCTCGCCGACCGGCATGCCGAGTCCGCGGTCCTCGACCTCGATGGCGAGCCCGGAGGTGACGAGGCCGGCCCGCAGCAGCACCTGGGTGTGGGGAGCGGAGAACACCGTGGCGTTCTCGACGAGTTCGGCGAGCAGGTGGATGACGTCGGCGACGGCGTGCCCGCGCAGGGTGCCGTCGATCGGCGGTACGAGCTTGACCCGGGAGTACTGCTCGACCTCGGCGATGGCCGAGCGCAGCACCTCGGTCGTGGAGACCGGGTTGCTCCACTGCCGCCGGGAGACGGCCCCGCCGAGCACGGCGAGGTTCTCGGCGTGGCGGCGGATGCGGGTGGCGAGGTGGTCGACGTGGAAGAGGCCCTTGAGCAGGTCGGGGTCCTCGATCTCGTTCTCCAGCTCGTCGAGGATCGAGATCTCCCGGTGCACCAGCGACTGCAGGCGCCGGGCGAGGTTGACGAACACCTCGAGCTTCTGTTCGCTGCCCGTCTGGCTGGAGAGCCGGGACGCCTGCACGACGGCGGTGACGGCGCCGTCGTGCGCGCGGGCGAGGTCGGCGGCGAGCAGGTCGAAGTCGTCGGCGTCCCCGGCCGGTCCCCCGTGCCGCCGGGGCGGGGGCGGGTCGTCCCCGCGGCGCAGCCCCTCGACGAGGGCGCGCAGGTCGGCCTCGCGCCGGGCGGTGCCGCGGCGCAGCGCGTCGAGGCGGTCGTGCACGGACCGGGCGGCGCGGTCGGCGGCCACGGCGGCGATGACGATGCCGGCGAGCGCCACCGACAGCGCGCCGCCGAGCACGCACCACAGGGCGGGGTCCGGCCGCACTCCGCTCGAGCGGACGGTGAACAGCACGGCCGCACAGGCGCTGAGGACCACCGCAGTGGGCGGGAGGACGGCGAGGCGCAGCAACTGGGGCCGTATGTGCGTCTCGGGCAGCGCGGGGGCGGTCCGGGCGGGCGGGCGCCCGTGCCGTCCGCCCTCGCGCCGGTCCGGGCCGGCGGCCGGAGCGCGGAGGCCGGGCCCCGGTGCCCTCGGACCGGTCCGCCGGTTCCGGGCTCCGGGGGAGCGCACGGCGGTGCGGCCGGGCTCGCGGGCCGCGACCGCGGTGCCGGTGGACGCCGGTGTGCCGGTCGTGACCGGGGCGTCTGCCGGGCCCCGGTGGCGGGGCCCGTCGCCCCGCCGGCTCCCTCGTCCGCCTTGTGCCTGCACTGCCCGTCCCCGCTCCCTGCTCCGACCTGATCGACACCGGCCGACACCGACCGACACGGTCCGGTGGCGCGGTGCGCCCGTCGGACCCGCGTCGTCAGCGGTGTGTCGCCGTACCGGTCGGGAGGGCCCGGGAAGGCCGAAGGGGTCGGCCACGCGCCGCCCGACCGACACTCACCGTAGTCGTCACCGCATCATGTGCGGTGGGCAGTTGACAAACTCATACGGACAGCATCCCGCTCTGGTATGAGGTTTCGTACGACAGGCCGATAACCCTTTCGAGCGGGGGGACCTCAAACGGAAAGAGAACGATCCGAGCTGGTCATAAGCGGTCAAGCGAAGACCTCGGCGGCCGGGGAGCCCTTGCCTCCCCGGCCGCCACCGCCCCCGCTCCACCCCCTCGCGACCGACCCTTCACCCCCTTCCACGGGACGTCGCCCCACCCGCCCTTCACCGGCCAGAACTTCACTCAGCGTAATAACCGGCGCTCCGTCCTCGCCGACACCCCGCAAGGCCCCCAGGAGTCGCGCTGCCTCGCTGCGCCTTGCCGGAAGGCGGCCGCGGCCGTCCGCCCCCTGCTTTGTCAGTGCTGCTCCCTACAGTGAAGCCATCATCCGAACGGACTGGATTCCCCACCGGGTTGCGCGCGCCCGGAAGGAGACGTCCGCCGACGGAAGAGGGCGTTTTGTGACTCCCGTGGCAACCGTCCGCCACCGGTGCACGCCGACGCTCGACGACTTGGACAGGCTGGAACACCGACTGGCACGCCTTCGTCAGGAAGCCATGTCTCCGCAGGGCGCCGTCGCGGCCCCACGGGGAACGAACGGAAGGGGATCGGCGCGATGAGCGCAACGGTAAAGGACCGACTCAAGAAGCACTTCGTGAACCACGTCGCCCTCGTCATCGACAAGTCCGGTTCGATGAGGGGGCATTCGGAGCAACTCATCCGTGTGGTGGACGAGTTCGTGAAGGGGCTGCAGGAGGAGTCCGACAGGCTCGGCCACGAGACCCGGATCAGTCTCTACGCCTTCGACCACCTGGTCGAGAACCTGGTGTGGGACATGGACGTGAAGCACCTGCCGTCCATGCGGGGCCTGTACACCGTCGAGAACGGCGCGACCGCGCTGATCCAGGCGTCGGTGAAAGCGCTCGACGACCTCGGCCACATATGGGAGGAGTACGGCGAGCACAGCTTCCTCCAGGTCGTCGTCACCGACGGCGAGGAAAACGCCTCCGGCGCGGACAGGACGGGCTCGCGCCACGACCACCTTCCCGACGGCCGCGCCGTCCTGGACGAGTGGCGGGGCAGGATCGCGGACAAGCTGAACAACCTGCCGGACCACTGGACCTCGGCCATCATGGTGCCGAACTCCCTGGCCAAGCGCACCGCTCAGCAGTACGGCTTCCCGACGGGCAACATCTCGATCTGGGACGCCGACTCGGCCCAGGGCGTCGAAGAGGCGATCGGCACCGTCAAGACGGCCGCCACGAGGTTCCTGCAGGACCGGGAGCAGGGGGTGCGCGGTACGAAGAACCTGTTCGCCGTCGGCCAGGATCTCGACATGACCACGGTGAAGTCCGCCCTTACGCCGCTCGACTCGACGAAGTACAAACTGTACGAGGTCAAGGATGAGCACGACGGCATGCAGATTCGCGACTTCGTGCAGTCGAAGAACCACACGTATGTCACCGGGATGGCGTACTACCAGCTTGGCGCCCGGGTTTCCGTGCAGGCCAGCAAGGAAGTGGCAGTTTTCGAGAAGTCCAGCGAGCTGGTCTACGGCGGCCCCGATGCGCGCGAGCTGCTGTTCGGTGCCGACGGTCGCACCAATGGCACGCTCTCGGTGAAGGCCGGCCACAACCCCGACCTTCACGTCTTCATTCAGAGCAAGTCGGTCAACCGTAAGTTGAAAAAGGGCACCCGACTCCTCGTCATGCTCTAGCCGGTCGAGCGGAGACATGGGGCGACCCTGTGAAGGGGACGCCCCATGCCATGGACGCATCGGAATCGGAAAGGACAAAGCGTGGCCAGGATCACCCCGCTGTCCGCCAGGATGGAATTGGCGGGTTTTGGGTATGCCCCCTTGGAGGAATATCCGGGCATTACGACCGCCAAGTGGAAAGCTCGCCATCTTGAATGCGGAAATGAGGTCAGCATACGGCTGCACGTTTTGCGCCAGGGTAGAGGATGCTGCATGCCATGCGGCGCCAAAAAGCATGGGTCGACAAGAAGCCTTGATCCGGGCAAGGCGTTTGAAGCGATGCTCTCTGCCAATCTCGAACCTCTTGAACCGTATCCTGGCTCGGTCGGCAAGGCATGGAAAAGTCGATGCCTCGTATGTGGCGACATCGTTGCCCCCCCCCGGTACGCGAACGTTGCGTCTGGCCAGGGAGGCTGTCGAGCGTGTGGCGCGAGGAAACGTGCAGCGTCTCGCCGGTGGAACGAAGAAGGGGCAGTCAGGATCATGCTTTCCATGAGCCTGAAACCGCTCGAACCATTTCCGGGGATGCGTCATAAGTGGAAAGCGTTATGCCTCAGGTGCGGCAAGACAGTTTTTCCACTACTGGACAACGTGAGAAAGGGATCTGGTTGCCGGTATTGCGGATGGGCCACGAGCACCCTGAGGCAGCTCGGGGATCCCGTGGAAGCGGCCACAGATCTGATTGAAGCCGGGTATGAACCACTCGAAGACTATCCCGGAGTAAATCGCCCCTGGAGCTGTATTCACACTCCCTGCGGCACGCGGGTTGCCGTAAAGCTCGCCAAAGTGCGATCAGGTTTCAATCCTTGTCCAAGGTGCAAAACCAATGGGTTTGATCAGGAAGCCCCGGCGCTTGTGTATGTGCTGCATCACAGCGGGTTCAATTCGGTCAAGGTCGGAGTGACATCGACCAAGAGTGATCGAGTGAGAGGCTTTCAGTCTGCGGGCTGGGTAATGGTGCACTGTGAGCAGTTCGCGGTTGGCAGGACGGCGTGGGGTGTCGAGCAAGAAGTGTTGCGGCACATCCGCGAAGACCTTGGATACCCGCCGTACCTCTCGCGCGACGTGATGGGGTCGCTGGGTGGATGGAGACTGTGTGCCGACCTTTTGCCACCGTTCAACCTTCAGACCATGGTTCAAGAGACTGCGAGGAGTGCTCGCTGAACAGGGCGTTCGGGCCCGGGGCGGCGAGGAAGCGGGGCTTGTCGGCGGCCCGCGCCCTCCGCGATCGGAGCAACAGATCTCAGCAGTCGGCCTGCGGCTGCGGCACGCTGGGAGGTGAGGCACGAGGCACGGCCCCCGGACGGCGGGCCCGTGCGGGACGGGCAAGCAAGGGCCGCGCCCGGACGCGGGGCGTCGGGCCTCGCCGGACGGCCTGGACCGCCCGCGCGGTGAGCAGGAAGCGAGCGAGATCCATGGCCACCTTCGGTTATCACGCGTCGCACGAGCAGTTCCCGCCGTCGGAACTGCTGCAACTGCTCAAGGTGGCCCAGGACGCCGGTTTCGCCTCCGGCATGTGCTCCGACCACTTCGCGCCGTGGAGTTCCCGGCAGGGGCACTCCGGGCACGCATGGTCGTGGCTCGGGGCGGCACTGGCCTCCACCGTCCTGCCCATGGGCGTGGTCACCGCGCCCGGTCAGCGCTACCACCCGGCCGTGCTGGCGCAGGCCGCTGCGACGCTCGCCCAGATGTATCCGGGCCGTCTGTGGGTGGCGCTCGGCACCGGGCAGGCGCTGAGCGAGCACATCACCGGTGATCGCTGGCCCTCCAAGGAGGCGCGCACCCGCCGCCTGGAGGAGTGCGTACGGATCATGCGGGCGCTGTTCGCCGGGCAGGAGGTGTCCCACGAGGGCCTGGTCACGGTGGACCGGGCCAGGCTGTGGTCGCTTCCGCAGCGTCCGCCGATCCTGCTGGGCGCGGCGGTCGGTCCGGCGACGGCCCGGAGGGTGGCGGCGTGGGCCGACGGGATCATCACCGTCAACCAGCCCGATGACGCGCACCGGGAGACCCTCGCCGCCTACCGGGAGGCGGGGGGCCGGGGCCCCGCCGTCCTCCAGGCGCACCTGTCCTGGGCGCCGACCCGCGAGGAGGCGCTGGCCGCCGCCCACGACCAGTGGCGGGAGGCGGTCCTGGGGAGCGACGTCGGCTGGGAGATCCCGCTTCCCGAGCACTTCGAACAGGCGGCGCGCCTGATCGAGCCGTCCGGCGTGGAGCCGTTCGTGGTCGTTTCCGACGATCTCGGCCACCACACCGACTGGCTGGCGCGGCAGGCTTCCCACGGGTTCGACGAAGTGATGCTGCACCAGGTGGGCAAGGGCCACCAGGTGCGGTTCGTGGAGGTCTTCGGCTCCGAGGTTCTGCCGGAGCTGAACTCGTGACCCGCCGGCCCGACCCACCTGCCCCGGCCGGCCCGGGCGACCCGACGGATCGGACGGCCCCGGTGGATCGGGCGGACCGGGCAGCGCCGGCGGATCCGGCGGATCCGGCGGGCTCCGGGACCGGGGAGGACGGCGGGGGCTGGCCCGCCATCGGCTCGCTGGCGTTCCTGTCGGACTGCCGAGTGGCGGCGCTGGTGGGACCCGACGGCGCCGTGGAGTGGCTCTGCACCCCCCGTTTCGACGGCGCCTCCGTCTTCGGACGCCTGCTGGACCGTCGGATCGGCGGCGCGTGGGAGCTCCGGGTCGAGGGTGCTCCCGCACCGCGGCAGCGTTACCGGGACACCACCTTGCTGGTCGAGTCCCGATGGACCACGCCGCACGGAACGGTGCGGGGAGAGGACTACCTCGCCGTCCGCCGGCCCGACCGGGACGAGGCCTGCCTGATCGAACCCCTGGCTCTCCTGGTCCGGCGGCTCACCTGCGAGACCGGCACGGTGACGGTCCGCCACCGTCTCGACGCCCGGCCGGACTACGCCCGTGCCCGGGCACGCTGGTCCGCCGTGGACGGCGCGGAGGCCGGGGCGGCCCCGCCGGCTCTCGAGGAGACCACCGCCGGACTGTGGCTCGGTGCCACCGCCACGGGCGCGGCACCGCGGGTCCGGGTGGCCGAGGACGGCGCGGTGACGGTGGAGGCGGTGCTGCGGGCGGGTGGGACGCTGGCCGTCGTCCTCGGTTACGACGGTCCCCCGCAGGAGCCCCTGGACACGGGGCTGGTCGACCGGACGCGGGACGACACGGTGGAGGCGTGGCGGGCCTGGGACGGGCTCAACGACTACCGGGGGTTCGGCGCGGACCACGTCCGGCGCAGCGCGCTGACCCTGCGCGGGTTGATGGCGGCCGACACCGGCTCCCTGATCGCGGCCGCCACCACCTCGCTGCCCGAGTGGATCGGGGCCGGGCGCAACTGGGACTACCGCTACCTGTGGCACCGTGATGCCGCGCTCGTCGTCCTGGTCCTGATGCGTCTGGGCCACCGGGTCGAGGCCGCCCTGTACGTGCGGATCCTGCTCGACCACAGCGCCCGGGCGTCCGGCGCGCTCCATCCGATGCTGGACATCGACGGGCGCGTCGAGGGGGAGGAGACCGTGCTGGAGCATCTGGGCGGCTACCGGGACTCGTCGCCGGTCCGGTGCGGCAACAGCGCGTTCTCCCAGCACCAGCTCGACACGTACGGGCAGGTGCTGGACGCGGTCTTCGTGTACCAGCAGGCGGCCCTCGGCACCGGTGGGGAGTTGGCGCGGGACGAGCTGGCCGCCGTGTACCAGGTGGTGGACGCCGCCGTCCGCGTGTGGCGGGAGCCGGACGACGGCATCTGGGAGGTCCGCGACCGGAGCCGGCACTGGACCATCTCCAAGGTGTACGCCTGGGTCTGCTTCGACCGCGGTGTCCGGCTGGCGGAGCTGATGGACGACGAGCGGCCGGACCTCGACCGCTGGCGGCGGGAGCGCGACGCGGTCCGTGCCGAGGTCCTCGACAAGGGCTGGAGCGAGTCGGTCGGGAGCTTCACCCAGTCCTACGGCTCCGCCAACGTCGACGCCTCGCTGCTCTCCCTGGGGCTGCTCGGCTTCCTGGACGGCGCCGACCCCCGGGTGGTGGCCACTGTGGAGCGCGTCGAGGAGGAACTGGGCGAGGACGGCTGGCTGGTCCACCGCTACGACCCCGAGGCCACCGACGACGGGATCAACGGGCCCGAAGGCGGTTTCCTGCTCTGTTCCTTCGCCATGGTCTCCGCCCTGGTCCTCGCCGGCCGTCATGACGAGGCCCGCCGCCGTTACGAGGAGATCTGCTCACGCATGGGGCGTTTCGGACTGTTCTCCGAGGAGATGGCCCGGGACGGGACCATGCTCGGCAACTATCCGCAGGCGTTCACCCACCTCGGTCTGATCGACGCGGCGATGAACCTCGACGCGGCCGGCGACGAGGAGGCACTGCGGGCCTGGGCCGGCCGGCACGGAGGCTGACGGCCGGCCCGGGCCCGGACCCGCCGACCGGCTCGAGGCCCCCCGCGCCGTCCGGGGCGGCGGTCGAGGCCGCGCCCGGCCTGCTGGGCGTTCCGCCCGGGGCCCGCACCGCACGGTCGCGCCCTTCGGGCGGGAGGCGCTCCGGCATCCGCGCGGCCTCGGCAAGGTGGTCCCCCGTCGGCATCACCGCTCGCCCGCGAGGTCGAGATCGCCGCTGCGCGTCCCGTCCGCGCCCCCGGCACTCCGGGGACGGCGCCACGGGTGCGCGATCGGCCGGGACACGGCCCGCCACCAGGGCTCCTCGGGCAGCTTCCCCGCGGGCTCGAACGGCTCGCCGGGACGGGGGAACGCCGCCGCCTGCCCGGCCTCCTCGGCGGCGTCCTTCGTCCACTCCCCCGGCTCCGCCCACGGATGGGGCGCCAGGCTGAAGGTGCCCCAGTGGATCGGGAGCAGCACGCCGCCCGGCCGGCCTCCTTGCAGGTCGAGGTGGGCTTGAACCCCCTGGGCGGGCGTCATGTGGATGTCCGGCCACGCGCCGGGCAGCGGCGTGCGGTCCGTGTGGCCCGCGGGCCAGAAGTCCGAGTACGCGCCGACCTGGATCATCGTGGCGTCGAACGGGCCGTGCCCGGCGCCGATGTCCTTGAAGCCCTCGAAGTAGCCGGTGTCACCGCTGTGGTAGATCCGGTGCTCCTCCCCGGCGACCACCCAGGAGGCCCACAGGGTGTGCTGGGTGCTGCGCAGGCCCCGGCCGCAGAAGTGGCGGGCGGGGGTGGCGGTCAGGGTGAGTCCGCCGACCCTCGTCGTCTCGTGCCAGTCCAGTTCGCGCAGCCGGCCGGCGGACACGCCCCAGTGCTCCAGATGCGCACCGACGCCCAGGGGGACGGCGAACAGGGTGTCCGTGCCGGCCAGCGCCTTGATGCTGGGCAGGTCCAGGTGGTCGTAGTGGTCGTGCGAGACGACGACCACGTCGACCGGCCCGAGCGCGGCCGGCGGCAGCGGCGCGGGATGCAGCCGCCTGGGCCCGGCGAAGGGGAACGGGGAGCAGCGCTCGCCCCACACGGGGTCGAACAGGACCCGTTGCCCGTCGATCTCCGCGAGCACGCTGGAGTGGCCCGTCCAGGTCAGGCGGAGCCCGGTGGCGGGGGGCCGGGAGAGGTCGGCGAGGGTGGTGGCGTGCACCGGCACCCTGCCCGCGGGGGCGCGTAGCGACCGGGATTCCTTGCCGAGGAAGGCCTTCGCCAGGTCCCGCGCCGAGCCCGACGGGCGGGTCCGGGTGACGCCCCCGGGGTTCTGGAACGCCCCGTCCTCGAAGTGCGGGGACCTGCGGATGCGCGCCATGCGCTCCCCTCTGGGAGCCGCGCCGAAGGCCGCCGGCCGCAGCGCGCGGAACCCGGGGTTCGGGGAACGGAAACCGGCCACGGCGCCTCCAGGTGGGATCGGTCGGACCTCCCATTATGTGCGGCCGGTCCGGCACCGGGGTGGCGGACCGGGGGCACGGGGCCGAAGGACGGGGCGGCGGACGGCGGTTAGGGTGACGGCGTGACCAGGGTGCGGTTGAGCGTGGCCGAGCGGCGCGGGGAGATGCTGCGGGCCGCCGTCGAGCAGATCGAGATGCGGGGTGTGGCGGCGTTCAGGGTCTCCGACGTGGCCTCGGCGCTCGGCGTGAGCAACGCGCTGGTGCTCTACCACTTCTCGACGAAGGAGAAGCTGGTCGCCGCCGCCTTCGCCCACGCGGCCGAGGGCGACCTCGCCCATCTGCGCAAGCTGCTCGGCCGTCGTACGACGGCCCTGCGCCGGCTGCGGTCGGCCGTACGGTGGTACGCCCCCACGGGCCGGGCCGAGGGCTGGCGGCTGTGGATCGAGGGCTGGGCGGTGGCCCTGCGCGAGCCGGCGCTGCGGGAGGTCACGCGGGACCTCGACCGGCGGTGGAAGGCCGCGCTCACCGAGGTCATCGCCCAGGGCGTGGCGGCGGGCGAGTTCCGGTGCCCGGACCCCGCCGCGTCGGCCCTGCGGCTGACCGCCCTGCTCGACGGGCTCGCGGTGCAGCTGACGTCCTACGACGGCGCGGTGCCGCGGACGCGGGCGCGCGAGTGGGCGGACGAGGCGCTGGCCCGGGAACTGGGCCTGGACCGGAAGGCGCTGAAGGCGCCGGCGCGGTGAGCCGCGTCCCGTCGTCCGGTGACGCGGCTCACCGCACCGGGGCTCACGCCACCGACTCGATGCGCAGCTTGATGTCGTCCGGCGACAGCGCGCCCTTGGCCGTCACGTGGTCGCCCGACGACTCCCCGCGCAGACGGCGCCCGATCCACGGCACCAGGTACTGGCGGGCCCAGTGGACGTCGTCCCGCCGGACCTCGAGCGTGCCGCGGGGCGGCAGGGGCGGCCAGGGCTGTTCCGGGTCGGCCGGGACCTCCAGGCCGAGGGTCAGGCCCGCGCGGAGCGCCACGCGTGTGTGCCCCTCGGGGGACAGGTGCAGCCGGTCGGCGTCCCAGGCCCTGCGGTCCTGCACGCTCCTGAGGGACCACAGGTCGAGCACGGGGCAGCCGTACCGGTCGGCGACGGCCCGCACGTGCCCGTTGTAGGTGGCGATCTTGCCCCGCAGGTGCTTGAGCAGGGGCACGCCACGGGTGTCGAACCCGGTCGTCACCATGACCGTGCCGGACACGGCCGTGAGCGCGGCGACCGCCCGTTCGAAACGCTCGGCCACCTCGTCCGGGTCGGAGCCCGGGCGGAGGATGTCGTTGCCGCCCGCGCAGAACGAGACCAGGTCGGGGGCGAGTTCGACGGCCCGGGGAAGTTGGTCCGCCATGATCTGGTCCAGCAGTTTGCCGCGCACCGCGAGGTTCGTGTACCGGAAGTCGCCTTCGGGCCGGCGGTCGGCGAGGAGCACGGCGAACCGGTCGGCCCAGCCGACGAACGACCCGTCGGGTCCGGGGTCGCCGACCCCCTCGGTGAAGCTGTCCCCCAGCGCCACGTACGACCCGATCACTGTCTTGTTGTCACTCTTCGAATCGTCTGCCACAGGAGCACATGATTCACCTTCGAATGTGACCTACGCGACCGTAGGAAGGGGTTGACGGACGGTGAGATAAGCCACTCCGGAAGAGTCGGCGCCTCCGGGAATACGCCGAAGACCGGACCCGGGGATCGGGGTCCGGCCTTCGGCGGCGTGTCAGGCAGGCGGTCTCGCGGGGGTCAGAGGGCGACGCCCTTCGAGCGGAGGTAGGAGACCGGGTCCACGTCCGAGCCGTAGTTCGGCGAGGTGCGGATCTCGAAGTGCAGGTGCGGGCCGGTCGAGTTGCCGGTCGAGCCGGAGAGGCCGACCTGCTGACCGGCGCTCACGGCCTGGCCGGCCGAGACGGACAGCGAGGACAGGTGGGCGTACTGGGCGTAGTAGCCGTCGTTGAGCTTGATGACGACCTGGTTGCCGTACGCACCGGCCCAGCCCGCGGAGACCACGGTGCCCGCGCCGACGGCCTTCAGGGAGGTGCCGGTGGGGATGCTGAAGTCGACGCCGGTGTGGTAGCCGCTGGACCACAGGCTGCCCGACACCTTGTAGCCGGTGCCGACGCCGCCGCCGGGGACCGGGGAGCTGTAACCGGAGGCGCTCGCGGCCTGCTGGGCGGGCGCGGCGTCCGCGGAGGCGGTCTTGGCGGACCGGGCGGACTCGGTGGACTGCGAGGAGCGGGCGGTGGACTTCCCGGACGACGAGGACTTCGACGCACCGGAGGAGGCGGACGCGTCCGGCGAGGAGGACTTCTTCGGCGCGGCGGCGGCCTTGCCGTCGATCGAGAGCTTCAGACCGGGGTGGATGAGTGAGGGGTCGTCACCGACGGCCTCGCGGTTGTCCGCGTAGAGCTGCTTCCAGCCGCCGTCGACGGCCTCGCTCTCGGCGATCCTGGCGAGGTAGTCGCCGGCCTTCACGGTGTACGTGCGGGTTTCGCCGCTCTTCTCCGCGGCGGCCTTCTGGCCGGTGACGGAAAGGGACTGGACGGCCTTCTCGGGGGCCGCCTGCGGCGTGGCGGCGTGCGCGCCGGTGGCGCCGAGGAGCGGCAGGGCGAGCGCGGCGCCGCCGGTTCCGGCGACGGCGATGGAACGGGCGAGACGCTGGGTCGTGGTGCGGCGGTGCTTACCCTTCGCGGGCATGACGAATTCCTCTCCGGCGCCTACGAGGTGAGCTGTCGGGTTCGGACTGGAGATGTCCGGCCGCGCTGTGACGCGGCTTCACCCCGAGCCTGTTCCGGAGACCGGGACAGGCGGTCTTGCCTGTGGGTCCCCCGCTCCTGCCGTACACGGGTCAGTGTGTGCGGGCTCCGGGCGGCGGCAGGATTAGGCGTCCGTCCGGATCGGTGGCGAACGTAAGCGACTGCGGCGCAACGGGACAAGCGCGGGGTTCGTCCCGAACCCCTTTTTCCGTGATCCACGGGCAGGAAAGACGTCACCGAGCGTCAACCGGGATTCCGGCCCCCACCGAATTCCCTTGCTGCTCCGCCGTATTACGTGAGCATGGCGACAACACCGTGTCACGGGTATGACGATGCTCACGCACCCCGGCCCCACCCTCCCTTACATGAGGGCGCGTTATCCCTAAACGGATATATCGGGCAGATCGCCCTGATCGCCGGATTCCAGGCGGCGCAGCCGGAACACCGCGGCGTCCAGATCGCCGCGCAGACCGGTGCGCAGACCGTGGTGCAGCAGCACGGCGCCCCGGTGCTCCTCGCCGGTTTCCCGGCACGCGTACACCGATGACGCGTCGAGACCCCGCAGCCGGAGCGCGGGGACGGGCTCCCCGTAGTGCTGCGCCTGGAGGCAGGCGAGGACGACGGTCTCGTCACCGAGGACGTACTGCACCGCGCTCAGCCCGCCCTCCGGGGCGCGCAGCCGGTACAGGTCGCCGCGCTGGACGACGGGCCGGATCTCCTTGTAGAGCGCGACCCACGCCCGCGCCTCGGCCCGTTCCTCCTCGCTCCAGCGCATGAGGTCGCCGCCGATCCCGAGCACCCCGGCCATGGCGCTGACGAACCGGAGGCGCAGGGAGCTGGTCCGCCCGTTCAGCATGGTGTTCGGGCTGTCGGTGACCCAGGCGGCCATGACCCGCGCCGGGTGGATCTGGCTGAAGCCGTGCTGGATCGCGAGCCGGTCGAGCGGGTCGGTGTTGTCCGAGGTCCACACCTGGTCGACGCGGCGGAGGATGCCGAGGTCGATCCGCCCGCCGCCGCCCGAGCAGGACTCGAAGGCCACGCCCGGGTGGGCCGCCCGCAACCGGTCCAGCAGGGTGTACAGGGCGTGCACGTGCTCGGTCCACAGCCGCTGCGGATACGGGTCGCCGGGCCAGCCCGCGTCGGTGAAGCAGCGGTTGAAGTCCCACTTCACGTAGTCGATCGGGGCGCCGGCGAGCAGCCCGTCGAGCTGTTCCCAGAGGTACTCCTGCACGTCGGTGCGGGCGAGGTTGAGGACGAGCTGGTTGCGGAACTCCGTACGGGTGCGCCCGGGCTGGAACTGCACCCAGTCCGGGTGGGCGCGGTACAGGTCGCTGTCCGGGTTGACCATCTCCGGCTCGACCCAGATGCCGAACCGCATGCCCAGCCCGTGCACATGGTCGGCGAGCGGTTTCAGACCGCCGGGGAAGCGGTCGGGGTTGGGCGTCCAGTCGCCGAGTCCGGCCCGGTCGCCCGTACGGGCCCCGAACCAGCCGTCGTCGACCACGAACAGCTCGACGCCCATCGCGGCGGCCCGTGCCGCGAGCGCCCGCTGCTGCTCCTCGGAGATGTCGAACCCGGTGGCCTCCCAGGAGTTGAACAGCACGGGCCGGTCCCGGTCCGGGTCCGGGATCACGTGCGCCCGCTGGTAGGCGTGCCAGGCGCGGCTGGCGCCGCCGAAGCCGCCGTCGCTCCACAGAGCGGCGAAGACCGGGGTGACGTGGGTCTCGCCGGTGCCCAGCATCAGCAGGCCCGAGTCGTCGTGCCCCGCGCCGCCGGTGATCTGCACGCGTGCGTCGGGGAGCCGGGCGACCGCGATCCGCCAGGAGCCCGACCAGCCGAGGGCGCAGCCGTGGACCTCGCCGCGCTCCTCGGTGGCGTCGGTGTCGAGCGCGACCCACGGCAGGTGCTGGTGTCCGGTGTGGCCGCGGCGGCTGCCGAGGACCACCTCGCCGTGGTCGAGCGGGGAGCGGATCAGCCGGGACTCCGCCGCCCAGCGGCCGTGCAGCCGGGACAGCCGCCAGTGCGCGCGGTCGGGCAGGGTCCAGACGGCGGAGTCGGCGCGCAGCACCTCGACGGCCGGCCCCCGGTTGTCGAGGGTCACCCAGCGCTCGACCACGTCGTCGCGCATCCGGTAGTGCAGGGTCACGGTCAGCCCGCCGTCGCGGAAGCGGAGCCGGAGCTCGCCGTCGTCGCTCTCGTGGCCCGCGAAGGTCCACTCGGTGCCGCGCCGCTCGCGCGTGCGCACGGACAGGGCGGGGCGGACGAAGCGGGGGCCGCCTTCGACGGGGTACTCCTCGCGTCCGTCCAGCGGGGACTCGAACGGCCGGTGGTCCGGCAGCGGGCGCCGGGCCAGGGCCCGGGCGTCGGCGAGCGCGATCCGCGGGCCCCAGTGCAGGTGCACCAGCTCGTCGCGGTCCGTCAGGTGGAGCGCGTAGCTGCTCGTCGGCCCCGACAGGAGCCACGTACGACCGTCCTCCGACACCTCCGGCACCGCTTCCCCCCACGGACTCGCACGGACTCGCACGGACACGACCGGATACCGACATCATCGAGGTCGCCGGCGCCACCGGCAATGCCCGTGGACACCTCATTGGTCCGGGCGGCCGTGTCGTATCGTCGGGGGACGCCCGTCGACGAGCCTCGCCGGCGGCGCCGAGTGGGAGGAGCCCTCCGTGACGCAGCAGGTCCCGTCGACCGAGCCCGAGCTGGCCGGCGTGCGCAACTTCCGCGACGTCGGCGGACTGCCGACCGCGGACGGCCGGCGGGTGCGGCACGGGGTGCTGTTCCGCAGCGGCCATCTCGCCCACGCGACCGAGGAGGACGCCGCTTTCCTGTCCTCCCTGGGGCTGCACACGATCTTCGACTTCCGCAACGCGGCCGACCAGAAGCTGGAGGGGCCGGACGTCGAGCTGCCGGGCGTGCGCAACGTGAACCTGCCGCTGAGCGACCCGGCCGACGGCGCGGAGTTCTGGAAGATGGTGCGCGACGGCGACCTGGACCAGCTGCGCTCGATCCTCGCGGACGGCAAGGGCGCGAACCGGATGATCGCCTCCTACCGCACGACCATCCGGCAGCGCACCGCCGAGCACTCCCGGGTGCTGCACGCGCTCGCCGAGGACAGCGTCCCCGTGCTGATGCACTGCGCGGCGGGCAAGGACCGGGCGGGCCTGTCGGTGGCGGTGACGCTGCTCGCGCTGGGCGTGGAGCGGGACGCGATCTTCGACGACTACCTGAAGTCCAACGCCACCCACCGGCGCTACAAGGTGCGCCGCAGCAGCAGTTCCGCCTCGGCCTACTCCCCCGAGGTCATGGAGCTGCTCAGCCCGCTGTTCGACGCGCGCGCGGAGTACCTGTCGGCCGCGCTGGAGACCGTCGAGGAGACCTGGGGCGGTGTGGACCCCTACCTGGAGACGGCGCTCGGAATCACCCCCGAGGTCCGGGAGCGGCTGCGCGAGCGCCTGCTCGACTGAGCCCGGCGCCCGCTACTGCTGCGCGCCGACCTTGAACAGCAGGTAGAGGAAGGCCCCGAGACCGTGGCACACCACGACGTAGACGAAGAGCCTCACCCACAGGGCGCGGGGGAATTTCTCCTCCAGTTTCCTCTTGGTGTTCATGGCTCTTCTCCGTGGGTCGGGCCCAGGCACAGCGTGGCCGTGGGACTCTGCAGCAGGGTGTGGACGAACAGGAGGTCGACCCCGTCGGGATCGACGGCGGCGATGCGGTGCGGGGTCAGCGAGTCGAAGTGCGCGCTGTCGCCCGGGCCGAGCCGGTGCAGGCTGTCCCCGAGGCGCAGCCGCAGCCGCCCCTTGAGGACGTACAGCCACTCCTCGCCGGGGTGGACGCGCACGATGTCGCCCTGGGAGCCGTGCGGCACGCGCACCCGCAGGGCCTGCATGCCGCGCCCGGGGGCACCGGCCTGCCAGTACGTCCAACCGCCCGCGGCCGTGGGCTCCATGTCGGTGGCGCGCACCACGGCGTCCCGGCCGGGCGCCGCCTCACCGAGCAGTTCGGAGACCGTCGTACCGTAGGTCCTGGCGAGGGAGAGCAGCATCGGGAGCGAGGGCTGGCGCTGCCCGGTCTCCAGCCGGGAGAGGTGCGCGGGCGACAGACCCGCGTCGCGGGCGGCGGCCTCCAGCGTCAGGGAGGCCCGCCGCCGCAGGGCGCGCAGCTGCGGCGCGACCACGGGGAGCTCGCCGGCCGGCGGCTCCGTCTCGGAGGGGCTCATGCCCTCCATTCAGCCGGACATTTACCTCGGAGGCAATTTTCTTGCCTGAGAGGCAAGCGCCGCCGGGCCGGCCCGATCCGAACGACACCCCCTAGCGGTGGGCGACCGCCTGCTTCACCAGCGTCCTGCCGAACTCCCACACCAGGCCGCCGTCGTGCGCGTCGTCCATCACCGCGGTGAAGGCGTCCACGAACCGGTCCACCTCCCGCTCGCCGACGATCAGCGGCGGGATCAGTTTGATCACCTCCATGTGGTCGCCGGAGACCTGGGTGAGGATCCGGTGCCGTTGCAGCAGCGGTACGACCACCATCTGCGCGAAGAGCCCCTTGCGGGCGGCCTGGAGCATGGCCCAGCGGCCGCGCAGCTTCAGCGACCGGGGCCGGCCGAACTCGATGCCGATCATCAGGCCCCGGCCCCGGACGTCGGCGAGCAGCTCGTACTTCTCGGTCAGTGCGGCCAGCCGGGTCCTGAGCAGTTCCCCGGTGCTCCGGGCGTTCGCGACGATCCGCTCGTCCTCCATGACCGACAGCACCGCGAGGCCCGCCGCCATCGCCTGGGCGTTGGCCCCGAAGCTTGCCGAGTGGACCAGCACCCGGTCCATCGACGAGTAGACCTTCCGGAAGATCCAGTCCCGGCCGAGCGTGGCGCCCACCGGCACGTACCCCCCGGAGAGCGCCTTGGCCACGCACACCAGGTCCGGCTCCACCCCCTCCTCGTGCTGGTGGGCGTAGAAGGCACCGGTCCGCCCCAGGCCGGTCTGCACCTCGTCGGCGATCAGCAGCGCCTTGTGCCGGTGCAGCAGCTCCTGCGCGGCGCGCAGATAGCCGGGCGGGGCCTCGTGGACGCCCTTGCCCTGGATCGGCTCGACGATCAGCGCGGCGACGTCGCCCTTCCGCAGCTCCCGCTCCAGCGCGTCGAGGTCACCGAGCGGTACGGCCGTGTCGGGCAGCAGCGGGGCGAACCCGGCCCGGAAGCCGGACTCGCCGTTGACGGACAGGGAGCCGGTGGTCAGGCCGTGGAAGGCGTGCTCGCAGTACAGGACGCGCGGCCTGCCGGTCGCGTACCGGGCGAACTTCAGCGCGCCCTCGACCGCCTCCGTACCGCTGTTGCCGAAGAAGACCCGGTCCAGGTGGGGGCTGTGCGCGAGCAGCCTCTCGGCCAGCAGCCCGGGCAGCGGCTGGCAGTCGAAGCGGGTGAGGTCGGCGAGGGAGGCGTCCAGGACGTCGTGCAGCGCCCTGCGGACCACGGGGTGGTGCCGGCCCAGGCCCATCACCCCGAACCCGGCGAGCATGTCCAGGTAGTCGTTGCCGTCCGCGTCCCAGAAGTAAGCGCCCTCGGCACGCTCGTAGACCTTGTCGAAGCCGATGGTGCGCAGCATGCGCGGGAGCTGGTGGTTGAGGTACCGGGTGTGCAGCTCGTAGCGCTCGGCTCCGCGCTCGGCCAGCAGTGCGCCGAGGTCGAAACTCCCCGTCCGCGACGGCTCCGACGCGGACCTGGCGGTGGTCATGCCTGGTGCTCCTGTGGGTGCGGTGACTGTTTCGGGGCTTCGGCCCCCACGGCGAGGCTCGCGCTGATCCGCCCGGCTATCTCGACGGGGGTCAGGCCGATGTCGGCGAGCACCTCGCCGCGCTTGGCGTGCGCGAGGAACTGCTCCGGGATGCCGAACCGCCGCACGGGCACGTCGACCTCGGCGTCCCCCAGCGCCAGCGCCACCGCCGACCCGACGCCGGCCGCCCGGCTGTTGTCCTCGACGACGGCCACCAGGCGGTGCCGGGCGGCCAGTCGGGGCAGGGCCGGGTCGACGGGTTTGACCCAGCGGGGGTCGACCACGGTGCATCCGGTGCCGCGGGCCTCGAGCAGTTCGGCGGCCTGGAGGCAGACGGAGGCCATGACACCGACGGCGACCAGCAGCACCCGGGGAGCGTCGGCGCGGTGCAGCACGTCCAGGCCGCCGACCCGGTCGAGTGCCGGGATCGCCGGTCCGGCGGACTCCTTCGGGAACCGCAGCAGGGTCGGCGCGTCGTCGACGGCGACCGCCTCGCGCAGCTGGGCGCGCAACTGGTCGGCGTCGCGGGGCGCGGCGATGCGCAGGCCGGGGACGACCTGGAGGACGGAGAGGTCCCACATGCCGTTGTGCGAAGGACCGTCGACGCCGGTGACGCCGGCCCGGTCCAGTACGAAGGTGACCCCGCAGCGGTGCAGCGCCACGTCCATCAGCACCTGGTCGAAGGCGCGGTTGAGGAAGGTCGCGTAGACGGCGACGACCGGGTGCAGCCCGCCGGTCGCCAGGCCCGCCGCGGACACGGCCGCGTGCTGCTCGGCGATGCCGACGTCCCACACCCGGTCCGGGAACCGCTCGGCGAAGGCGCCCAGGCCGACCGGGTGCAGCATGGCGGCGGTGATCGCCACCACGTCCTCGCGTTCCTCCCCGATCCGGACGATCTCCTCGCCGAACACCGAGGTCCAGGACGGTCCGCCGGACGGCGCGAGCGGCGCGCAGGTGAGCGGATCCATGACGCCGACGGTGTGGAAGTGGTCCTCCTCGTGGGCGAGGGCCGGTTCGTAGCCGCGGCCCTTCTCGGTGAGGCAGTGGACCAGGACGGGACCGTGGAAGCGCTTGGCGCGGCGCAGCGCGGACTCCACGGCCTCGATGTCGTGGCCGTCGATCGGTCCCACGTACTTCAGGCCCAGGTCCTCGAAGAGGCCCTGCGGGGCGAACGCGTCCTTGAAGCCCTTCTTCGCGCCGTGCAGGGCCTCGTAGACGGTGGGGCCGACCACGGGGGTGCGCTGCAGTACGTCCTTGCCCCAGGCCAGCACGCGTTCGTAGCCGTCGGTGGTGCGCAGGGCCGCGAGGTGGTTGGCGAGGCCGCCGATGGTGGGCGCGTAGGAGCGCTCGTTGTCGTTGACGACGATGATCAGCGGGCGGTCCTCGGCGTCGGCGATGTTGTTCAGCGCCTCCCAGGCCATGCCGCCGGTCAGCGCGCCGTCGCCGACCACCGCGACGACGTGGCCCTTCTCCCCCTGCACCCGGCGGGCCTTGGCGAGCCCGTCGGCCCAGCCGAGCGCCGTGGAGGCGTGGCTGTTCTCGATGACGTCGTGCTCGGACTCCTCGCGCGAGGGGTAGCCGGACAGGCCGCCCTTGCCGCGCAGCTTGGAGAAGTCCTGACGGCCGGTCAGGAGCTTGTGGACATAGCTCTGGTGGCCGGTGTCCCACAGGATGCGGTCGGTCGGCGACTCGAAGACCCGGTGCAGGGCGACGGTGAGTTCCACCACCCCCAGGTTGGGTCCGAGATGACCGCCGGTCCTGGCGACCGCGTGCACCAGGAACTCTCTGATCTCACGGGTCAGTTCGCCGAGTTCCGCCTCGGACAGCGCCTTCAGGTCTTGTGGTTGCCGGATGCTCTCCAGGATCGTCACGCTCGGGCCCCCTTCGGTTCCGTGCCGTTCGGCTCGTGGTCCGTTCAGCTCACGGTGACGGCCGGCTCCCCCGACGCCACGCCGTCCTTCTCCATCTGCTCGGCGATCTTCATCGCCTCCTCGATCAGCGTCTCGACGATCTTCGCCTCGGGCACGGTCTTGATCACCTCGCCCTTCACGAAGATCTGCCCCTTGCCGTTGCCCGAGGCCACCCCCAGATCGGCCTCGCGGGCCTCACCCGGGCCGTTCACCACACACCCCATCACCGCCACCCGCAGCGGCACGTCCATCCCGGTCAGCCCCGCGGTGACCTCCTCCGCCAGCTTGTAGACGTCCACCTGCGCCCGCCCGCAGGACGGACACGAGACGATCTCCAGACCCCGCTGCCGCAGGTTCAGCGACTCCAGGATCTGGATGCCGACCTTGATCTCCTCCACCGGCGGCGCCGACAGCGACACCCGGATGGTGTCCCCGATCCCCTCCGACAGCAGCGCCCCGAAGGCGACGGCCGACTTGATCGTGCCCTGGAACGCCGGGCCCGCCTCGGTCACGCCCAGGTGCAGCGGGTAGTCGCACCGCTCGGCCAGCTGCCGGTACGCCTCGATCATCACCACCGGGTCGTTGTGCTTGACCGAGATCTTGATGTCCCGGAAACCGTGCTCCTCGAACAGCGACGCCTCCCACAGCGCGGACTCCACCAGCGCCTCCGGCGTGGCCCGGCCGTACTTCTGCAGCAGCCGCCGGTCCAGCGACCCGGCGTTCACCCCGATGCGGATCGGCGTGCCGCGCTCCCCGGCCGCCCGGGCGATCTGCTTCACCTGGTCGTCGAACCTCTTGATGTTGCCCGGGTTGACCCGCACCGCCGCGCAGCCCGCCTCGATCGCCGCGAACACGTACTTCGGCTGGAAGTGGATGTCCGCGATCACCGGGATCTGCGACTTGCGCGCGATCACCGCCAGCGCGTCCGCGTCGTCCTGCGTGGGACAGGCCACCCGCACGATCTGGCACCCCGACGCGGTCAGCTCCGCGATCTGCTGCAGCGTCGCACCGATGTCCGAGGTCCGCGTCGTCGTCATCGACTGCACCGACACCGGGGCATCCCCGCCCACCGCCACGGACCCGACCTGGATCCGCCGGCTCTTCCGCCGCTCGGCGAGCGGCCGCGGGGGGACCTCGGGCACTCCGAGGGAGACAGCGGTCACGGCCTCACCCCCGGTTTCCGGGGACGGTCTCGCGCAGGGCCCGCAGCGACTCCTTCAGGGACCCCATGGTGGCGAGGACGGCGGTGGGCTCGTAGCCGCAGTGCGCCATGCAGTTGGCGCAGCGCGGGTCCTTGCCCCGGCCGTACCGGTCCCAGTCGGTGTCCTCGATCAGCTCCCGGTACGTCGGCACGTACCCGTCGCTCATCAGGTAGCAGGGGCGCTGCCAGCCGAAGAGCGAGTAGTTCGGGATCGCCCACGCGGTGCACGGGAAGTCGACCTTGCCCTCGAGGAAGTCCAGGAACAGCGGGGAGTGGTTCAGCCGCCAGCGGCTCCGGTTGCCGCCCGCGAAGGCCTTCCTGAACAGCTCGCGGGTCTGCTCCACGCCCAGGAAGTGCTCCTGGTCGGGGGCCTTCTCGTAGGCGTAGGCGGGCGAGATCATCATCTCGTCGACCTCGAGGTCGTCGTTGAGGTAGTTGAGCACCTCCACGACGGTCTGCGGGGTGTCGGTGTTGAAGAAGGTCGAGTTGGTGGTGACCCGGAAGCCGCGCCGCTTGGCCTCCTTGATGGCCGCCACGGCCTCGTCGAACACCCCCTCCTTCGCGACGGACTCGTCGTGCCGCTTCTGCAGCCCGTCGATGTGCACCGCGAACGCGAAGTACGGGGAGGGCGTGAACAGGTCCATCTTCTTGCGCAGCAGCAGGGCGTTGGTGCACAGGAAGACGTACTTCCTCCTGGCCACCAACTGCCGGGCGATCTCGTCGATCTGAGGGTGCATCAGCGGCTCGCCGCCGGCGATCGACACCATCGGGGCACCCGATTCCAGCACCGCGCCCACGGCCTGGGCGACCGGCATGCGCTGCTTGAGCACCCCGGCCGGGTGCTGGATCTTCCCGCAGCCCTCGCACTTGAGGTTGCAGGCGAAGAGCGGTTCCAGCTCGACGATGAGCGGAAACTTGTCCCGCCGGCGGAGCTTCTGTTCGGCCAAGTATGTAGCGACCTTGATGGACTGGCGCAGCGGCATGGCCATCTGGCTCACCTCCTGGGGAGCAGCAAGGAACGGTGCCATTCATGGAAAGCCGGAAGTACGGAACGAAGAACACGGAAAGCCGATATTCCACCGCGCACCGTGCCGATCCGGACCAGCTCGTGTTCCGGAGCGTCCACGACCACCCGCACGGCCGCAACCGGGCGCTCGCCCACGCGGACGGAGCTCAGCAGCGTGGCCGCCGATTCCATGTCGGCCGCGATCGCGCCGGTCGCGAACAGGTCGGACCGTTCGTGACCGCGGACGACGTGGTCGGAGCCGGTGAGCGGTCCGGTGTGGACGGTGCGCCCGGGCACCGTGCGCACCAGCTCCTTCACCAGCAGCTCGGTCCCCACGCACGGCACGCTGCCGCGCGGGTCCCGGGTCTCCTCGGCGACGACCAGGTCGCCGGGGTGCATCCCGGGGGCGAGCCCCGCGCAGAAGCCGGTGGCCAGCACGGCCGCCCCGCGCAGGGCCGGATGGGTGAGCACCCGGGTGACGGAGCGCTCGGCCGCCGCCGGCCCCATGCCCGTGCGCAGGACCGTGACGGGCCCGCCCGCACCACCCCTGTCCCGTACGGAGGAAGGGCGCAGGGCGAACTGCTCGATGCCGAGCGCACAGGCGATCAGCATCGGGGCCGGAGCGGGCCGGGGGCTCATCAGCTGCCCTTCGCCTCGGCGAGGGACTGCTCCTGACCGGTGTCCTCCCGCGCGGTGGCGGCCCCCGCCGCACGGGGCTTCCCGGCGAGGGGCTCTCCGTTCACGTACCGGCCGAGCGCGGTGAGCGGGAAGACCTGCCGGTAGAGGTGGTAGTTGATGGAGAAGTCCCAGGGGAAGCCGGTTCCGGTGAAGTACGGCTCGTCCCAGGAGCCGTCCTCGTGCTGGGTGGCGGCCAGCCACTCGACGCCGCGTTCGACGGCCCGGGACTCCCGCTCGCCCGCCGCCAGCAGCGCCATCAGCGCCCATGCCGTCTGCGAGGCGGTCGAGGCGCCCCGGCCGCTCCACCCCCGGGCGTCCCGGTAGGAGCGCAGGTCCTCGCCCCAGCCGCCGTCGTCGTTCTGGACCGACTCCAGCCAGGCCACGGCCCGCCGGATCGCCGGGTGCGAGCCGGAGATCCCGGCCGCGGTCAGCGCGGGGACGACGGAGCCGGTGCCGTAGAGGTAGTTGACGCCCCAGCGGCCGAACCAGGAGCCGTTCGGCTCCTGCTCGGCGAGCAGCCACTGGACGCCGCGCCGGGTGCGCGGGTCGTGGGCGAGGCCCTCGGCGGCGAGCATCTCCACGACGTGCGCGGTGACGTCGGCGGACGGCGGGTCGATGACCTCGCCGAAGTCGCAGAACGGCAGCCGGTTGGGGAACGGGCTGGTGTTGTCGACGTCGAAGGCGCCCCAGGCTCCGTTCCTCGACTGCATGCCGAGGTTCCAGCGCACCCCGCGCCCGATGGCGTTGTCCACCCGTTCGGGGTCGTGGTGGGCGACCCTGCGCAGCGCGAGGACCACTTCGGCGGTGTCGTCGATGTCGGGGTAGTTGTCGTTGTGGAACTCGAACGCCCACCCCCCGGGCGGCAGATGGGGTCTGCGCACGGACCAGTCACCGGGCCGCACGATCTGCTCGCCCAGCATCCAGTCGACGGCCTTGACCAGTTGCGGGTGGTCGGCGGGCAGGCCCGCGTCGGCCAGCGCGATGGTGGCGAGGCAGGTGTCCCACACCGGGGACTGGCAGGCCTCGATCATCCGAGCCCCGTCCTCACGCCACACGGCGAACCGGTCCAACGACTCCAGGCCGGCCCGCATCACGGGGTGGTTCAGGTCGTAGCCGAGCAGGTGGAGCGCGATGATCGAGTACACGGCCGGGGGCTGGATGCCGCCCCAGCAGCCGTCGTTCTCCTGCCGCTCGATGATCCAGCGGGCGGCGGTGTTCATGGCCGCCCTGCGCAGCCGGCGCGGGACGGCCCCGCGCAGGACGTGCAGGGCCTTGTCCAGCCGCTGGAAGGCCCCGTCCCAGCCGGTCACCGGGGCGAGGACCCGGGGCGGGTTGGGGCGGGCGGGGTCGGTGTGCAGCTCGTCGAGCGGGAACGGGGCGGGGCGTACCGGGCGTTCGGCGGAGACGATCGTCAGCGGGACGATGGTCTGCCGGGCCCAGCAGCCGAAGTCGTAGATGTTGAGCGGTACCCAGGCCGGGAACCAGATCAGCTCGGGCGGGAGTTCGGGCAGGTCCTCCCACTTCCACCAGCCGAACAGGGCCAGCCAGATCCGGGTGAAGACCCGGGAGGCGGCGATGCCGCCCTGTTCGCGGATCCAGGCGGAGGCCCTCGCCAGGTGCGGGGCGTCGGGCGGGTCGCCCGCCAGGCGCAGCGCGACGTACGCCTCGATGGTGGCGGAGAGGTCGCCCGGTCCGCCGTGGAAGGTGGCCCAGGTGCCGTCCTCGCGTTGCTCTCCCCGGATGAACAGGGCGGCGGCCCGGGTGGTCCCCTCGTCGCGGATGCCGAGGAACTGGCGCAGCAGCAGGTCCTCGGCG
This sequence comes from Streptomyces viridosporus T7A, assembly GCF_008704515.1. Lineage (NCBI taxonomy): Bacteria > Bacillati > Actinomycetota > Actinomycetes > Kitasatosporales > Streptomycetaceae > Streptomyces > Streptomyces viridosporus. Next base: position 7,070,741 of record NZ_CP023700.1, on the reverse strand, counting down.
TCCATCGTGACGTTGGTCTCGAGGTCGCCCTTCCACCAGCCCTGGTCGCTCTGCCGGGACAGCAGGAAGTCGGTGGCGCGCCGCATGGCGCGGGCGGCGATGTCGGGAACCCCGGCCGCCACGGGGATGTCGGTGTCGGTGTCGGTGTCGCTGGCCGCGGTCACTCGGGGCGGCAGGGCCGCCCCGGTGCTTCCGTCGGTCGTCGCTGTCATGGCTTCCCCTTCGTGCAGTCCTGCAAGTCGTGGTGTCTGCTGTGGGTCCGCCGTCGGCCGGTGCTGTTCTCCCCGCAACACCGGCCGGCGACTACGCGAGGGCTATTCGACCGATAGTGATCATCTCTTTCGTACGACGACGAAGTCCGCGAGCGCCGTGAACTGCTCCCGCACCCGGTCGGGCATGTCGACGGCGTCGAGGGCTTCGATGGCGATGGTGTGCTGGCGGCGCGCCTCTTCGGCGGTCCACTCGCGTCCGCCCGCCTCCTCGATGAGGGCGGCGCGGGCCGCGAACTCCTCCTCGGAGAAGTTCGCGAAGTCGCTGCTCTTGGCGTCGGCGGCGAGGATCTCGCCGAGCCGCCCGGAGGCGGGGCCGCCGGACGCGAGCGCGGCCACGACCGGGAGGGACTTCTTGCGCTGGCGCAGGTCGCTCCAGGTCTGCTTGCCGGTGGCCTCCGGGTCGCCCCAGATGCCGAGGAGGTCGTCCACGGCCTGGAAGGCGAGACCGAGGTGGTAGCCGTACTTCTCCAGGCTGTCGGCGGTGCGCTCGTCCGCGCCGCCGAGCACCGCGCCGATGGAGCTGGCGCAGGCGAGCAGGGCGCCGGTCTTGTTGCCCTCCATCTCCAGGCACTCCTCGACGCTGACGCGGTCGCGGTGCTCGTAGGAGATGTCCTGGGCCTGGCCGTCGATGAGCGCGCGGCTCGCGGTGGTCAGCCGGCGGGCGGCACGGCCCGCGTCGACGGTGCCGAGTTCCAGCAGCACCTCGTTGGCCAGGGCGAACAGGGCGTCACCGACCAGGATGGCCTGGGCGGGGCCGTGCACCTTCCAGACGGTGTCGCGGTGCCGGCGCTGCTCGTCGCCGTCCATCAGGTCGTCGTGCAGCAGCGAGAAGTTGTGGACCAGCTCGACGGCGACCGCGCCGGGGACGCCGGTCTGCGGCGCGGCCCCGGTGACCTCGGCCGACAGCACGGCGAGGGCGGGGCGCACGGCCTTGCCGCCGTCGCCGTCCGCGGGCCGGCCCTGGGCGTCGATCCAGCCGAAGTGGTAGGCGGCGACCGTGTCCATGGGAGGTGCCAGGCGGGCGACGGCCGCCCGCAGTACCGGCGTGGCCAGGGTCCGGCCGCGCTCCAGGAGCGCGGACACGTCCACCGCGGTCCTTCGAGCGGCCTGCGAGGCCGGGGGCACAGTGGGCACAGTCTCTCCTCTTGTTGCGGTACCGGGGGTGCGGAGGTCCGCCGCGCCGCGCTGGTCGAGCGTCATGCCGCCTCCTCGATCGCGAAGAGGTGGCGGGGGCGGGGCCGGCCCAGGGCGCCCAGTGCGGCGTCCGCCGCGCCGACGCCGCTGCGGACCGCACCCTCCATGGTCGCGGGCCACCCGGTGGCGGTCCACGCGCCGGCCAGGTACAGGCCGGGTGCCTTGGTGCGGGCGCCGGGCCTGAGCCGTCCGACGCCGGGGGCGGGAACGAACGTGGCGGCTCGTTCCCGGGTGACGAAGAAGTCCTTCACGCGGGCGCTGCGGGTGCGCGGCAGCAGCCGCCGCAGTTCGGGCAGGTAACGCTCGCGCAGCACGGCCACGGGCTCGTCGATCTCGTCCTGGGCGACCGACTGGGACACCGCCAGGTACTGGCCCTCCGTCAGCCCGGACGCCGCGGTGCGGTCGAAGACCCACTGCACGGGGGTGCCGAGGGCCGCGAGGAAGGGCCGCGCGAGGACCTTGCGGTCGTAGACGACGTGGACGTTGAGGATCGGCGCGGTGTCGATGCCGAGCAGCCGCTCGGGGTCGTCCAGCGCGCCCGCGGGCAGCAGCTCGTACGCCTCGCGCTGCGGTACGGCAAGGACGACCGCGTCCGCCCGCAGCGTCTCGCCGGGTACCCGGACGCTCCATCCCCCGTCGCCGTCCGCGCGGACGGAGGCGACCCGGGCGCGGACCTCGGTCCGCACGCCCGCGGAGTCGAGCGCCTTGCGGGCGAGCCGGTCGTGCAGTTCGCCCAGGGGTACGTGCGCCCAGCCGATGTCGGCCGCGCCCGGGTCGGACAGCAGGCCGGTCTTGAACACCATCGCGGCGAGCGACAGGGAGGCGTCGCCCGCGACCGCGTTGAGGGTGGCGACCCCGACCAGGTCCCACAGGGCCTCGACGGCGCGCGCCGACTGGCCGTGCGCGGTGAGCCAGTCGCCGAAGTTCTGGTCGTCCAGGGCGGGGTCGGCGAGGTCGAGCCCCTTCAGCGCGAGCGCGGCCCGGCCCACCGCGGCCCGCTCGGCGAGCGAGAGGTGCGGATACGCGGCGAGGCTGCGCCCCAGGTGCAGGGGCACGGGCAGCGCGTCGCGCCGCAGCCGGCCGAGCCGCCGTCCCTCGGGGCGCGCGACGTCGACGACGGGCACGTCGAGCCGGTCCTGCAGCGGTGCCAGTTCCGCGCCCTCGATGCGGTCGAGGAACCAGCGGTAGGCGGTGCAGCAGCGCAGGTAGACGTGCTGGCCGTTGTCGACGGTCAGGTCGCCGCGCCGGAAGGAGAAGGCGAGCCCGCCGAGCCGGGGCCGCCCTTCGAGCAGGGTGACGCGCACCCCGGCGTCGGCGAGCGCGAGCGCGGCGGTGACGCCGGCGAGCCCGCCGCCGACCACGACGGCGTGTCTCCCGGCCGGTACCGGCTCGTTCGCGAGCGCCCCTTCGGGGCGTGTGCCGTGGGTCATCGTGCGCCCTCCCCTGTCCGGCCGCCGTGCCGGGACGGTGCACGGCCGACCGTCTCGGTCTGGGACGCGGCGTCGTGGCGGAGGGTTGCCCGCCGTTTTTCGCCGGGTGCGTCACCCGGAAGCGGTGTGTCCATCAGGCGCGCCTCCTGACGGTCCGGCGGGTCACGTGCCGGGTGTCCAGTCCGGACAGGCCGCGCACCGCGACGTACGCCTTCTCGTGTCCGGGCAGGGAGACCCGGCCGCGCAGCACCGCCTCGGGGTCGCGCTCGATGCGGTCGAGCAGCCGGCGGTAGATGCCGGCCATGGCGGCGACGCAGGCGCCGCTGCGCCGGTCGAGCAGGGGGAGCAGCCGGTAGCCCTCGGCGAAGAGGGCCCGGGCCCGGCGCACCTCGAAGTGCACGAGGCCCGCGAAGTCGGAGCCCTCCGGCGGGGTCGGTCCGTCGAACCCGGCCGAGCAGCCGAACTTGGCGAGGTCGTCGGCGGGCAGGTAGGTGCGTCCGCCCTCGGCGTCCTCGCGGACGTCCCGGAGGATGTTGGTGAGCTGGAGCGCGAGGCCGAGGGTGTCGGCGTACTCGGGCGCGCGCTCGGCGCCGCGCGCTCCCCGTTCCGTGCCGAAGACCCCGAGCGAGAGCCGTCCGATGGCGCCCGCGACACAGCGGCAGTAGGCCTTCAGGTCGTCCCAGGTCTCGTAGGTCTCGCCGCGCACGTCCATCCGGACGCCGTCGATAAGCTCGTCCAGGCCGCCGAGCGGGATCGGGAAGTGGGCGGCCGCGTGGGCGAGGGCGACCGCGACCGGGTCGGTGTCGTCCTCGTCGACCGCGCCGTCGCGGATCCGGGCGAGCAGCGCCCGGGTGTCCTCGAGCCGGGCGGTCTTGACGTCGTCCGCCAGCGCGCCGTCGCCGATGTCGTCGACGCGCCGGGAGAACGCGTACAGCGCCGACATCGCGCGCCGCTTGGGCGTCGGCAGCAGCCGGATGCCGTAGGCGAAGTTACGGGCCTGGTGCCCGGTGACGGCCTCGCAGTAGCGGTAGGCGGCGAGTACCGGTGCGGACGTGTGCGGTTCCGACTCCACGGCCCGGATCACCCCTCTCCTCGCAGAGTCACGCCCACCTCGCGCAGCAACCGGAGCCTGCCGGACTTGGGTGGGCCGGAAAGTACGTCGTACTCGGCGGCGGCGATCGCGTGGACGGCCGCCCTCCCTCCCGCCACGAACCCTGCGAGCAGCAGCTTCAGTCTGCCGTGGACGCTACCCACGAGGGGGGCGCCTTCATCCAGCAGGTCCCGGGCGCGTTGGGCCTGGTACGCGACCAGGGCGCGCACCGATGCGCCGGCGGTGTCCGCGGCGAGGTCCGCCTCCTGGACGTGAAAGCGCTTCATGTCCGCGGCGGGCAGGTAGATGCGGTCGCGGCCGAGGTCCTCGGCGACGTCCTGGAGGTGCTCGACGACCTGCAGGGCCGTGCAGATCGCGTCGGAGCGGCGGACGCGTTCGGGTGACGAGGTGCCGGTGACGGCGAGGACGAGCCGGCCGACGGGGTTGGCCGACAGCTCGCAGTAGGCGAGCAGGTCGTCGTAGGTCTCGTACCGCTTGACCAACTGGTCCTGGCGGTTGGCGGCGATCAGGGCGAGGAAGGGCTCGGGGGTCAGCGCGTGGCGGCGGACCGTCGGCCGGAGCCGGCGCAGCAGCGGGTGGCGCGGCCCGTCGGCGGACGCGTCGAACACGCGGCGCAGGTCGTCCTCGAAGGCGTCCAGCAGCACCAGCCGGTCCTCGGCCTCCGCGGCACGGACACCGAGGAGGCGGACGTCGCCGCCGCCGGGGGCCAGGTCGCCGTCGCCGATGTCGTCGACCAGACGGGCGAAGCCGTACACGGCCATGAGGTCGTCGCGCCAGGGCCCGGGCAGGAAGAAGGGAGCCACGGGGAAGTTCTCGGTGGCGGCCTTGTCGAGCGTGGCGCGCTCGGGATCGACGGCGCGCACCGCGGCGGTGGACGTCATCGCGGGCTGCCTTGGACGGGGACGGCGCACGCTGCGTTCAGCAGGGGAGTCTCCGTAGCCATTGCCGTCACATCTCCCGTTCTACACTGCCAACGCAATGCATACTATTTCGGACACGCCCGCCCGGGCTCACGCCCGGCGGCGTCGCTGGATGGTGTCGGGCATTATGGCCCTGATTGCCGCCTTTCGGGACCGGTACAGCTTACGTTGTACAACGCGGCGTGTTCCGCCGGGGGTCCGGCGCATCACGACAACACACCGATGGGCGTCAAGATTCCTCGCCGGAGCGGGAGTTGACGCCTCCTTCACAGACGCCGAACCCCGTCGGAGCAGTTCCGGCGGGGCCCGGCGGGGCCGGGGTCACTTGCCGGTGAACTTCTCGTACTCCCCGAGCACCTCGTCGGTCGGCCCGTCCATGCGCAGCTCGCCGCGCTCCAGCCACAGCACCCGGTCGCAGGTGTCGCGGATCGACTTGTTGTTGTGGCTGACCAGGAACACCGTGCCGGCCTCCTTGCGCAGCTCCCGGATCCGCGCCTCGGAGCGCTTCTGGAACTTGCGGTCCCCGGTGGCCAGCGCCTCGTCGATCATCAGCACGTCGTGGTCCTTGGCGGCGGCGATGGAGAACCGCAGCCGGGCCGCCATGCCGGAGGAGTAGGTGCGCATCGGCAGGGTGATGAAGTCGCCCTTGTCGTTGATCCCGGAGAAGTCGACGATCTGCTGGTAGCGGGCCCGGACCTCCGCGCGGGACATCCCCATGGCCAGCCCGCCCAGGACCACGTTGCGCTCCCCGGTCAGGTCGTTCATCAGCGCGGCGTTCACCCCGAGCAGCGAGGGCTGGCCGTCGGTGTAGACCCGGCCCCGCTCCGCGGGCAGCAGCCCGGCGATGGCCCGCAGCAGGGTCGACTTGCCCGACCCGTTGGAGCCGATCAGCCCGATCGCCTCGCCCCGGTAGGCCACGAAGGACACCCCGCGCACCGCGTGCACCGTGCGCACCCCGCGCCGCGCCTCGTCCCGGCCCCGGGCCAGGATGCGGCTGAGCGCCGCGGTGGCGCTGCCCCGCCCGCCCCGGGCGCCGTTGACCCGGTAGACGATGTGCAGGTCGTCGGCGATGACCGTGGGCACCCGCGCCCCCGCCGCGCCGGCCCGGTCGGTGTGCTCAGCCACGGCCGTACCTCTCCTCAGCCTTCCAGAAGTACACGAAGCCGGCCGCGCCGGCCAGCAGCGCCCAGCCCGCCGCGAACGCCCACACGTGCGGCGGCAGATACCCCGCGCCGTAGCCGTCGATCAGCGCGAACCGCACCAGGTCCATGTAGATGGCCGCCGGGTTCCACTGCAGCACGTCCGCCAGCCACCCCGGCACGTCCCGGCCCGCCAGCATCGCCGGGATGCTGAACATCACCCCGGAGGCGTACATCCAGGTGCGCAGCACGAACGGCATCAGCTGCGCCAGGTCCGGCGTCCGGCTGCCCAGCCGCGCGAAGATCAGCGCCAGCCCGGCGTTGAAGACGAACTGCAGCGCCAGCGCGGGCACCACCAGCAGCCAGGACGGGCCGGGCACGCTGCCGAACGCCAGCACCACCGCCACCAGCACGACCAGCGAGAACAGCAGCTGCTGCAGCTGCTGCAGCGCGAAGGAGAGGGGCAGCGCGGCCCGCGGGAAGTGCAGCGCCCGCACCAGCCCCAGGTTCCCGGAGATCGCCCGCACCCCGGCCAGCACCGTGCTCTGCGTGAAGGTGAACACGAACACGCCCGTGACCAGGAACGGCACGTAGATGTCGTGCGGGATGCCCCGGCGGGCGCCCAGCAGCAGCCCGAAGACGAAGAAGTACACGGCCGCGTTCAGCAGCGGCGTGGCCACCTGCCACAGCTGCCCCAGCCGCGCCTGGCTGTACTGGGCGGTCAGCTTCGCCTGCGAGAAGGCGAGGATGAAGTGCCGCCGCCCCCACAGCTGACGGACGTACCCCGGGAGGGACGGCCGGGCACCACTGACGGACAGCCCGTACTTGGCGGCGAGCTGGGCTGCCGTGAGGCCCTCGTCGGGCGGCACGGACGCGTTCGCCGCGACCGTGCCGTCGTGCGTTGTCTCACTCACTGATGGAAAACTTTCGTCCTCGAGATGCGCGGCCCGTGCGGGCCCGGCATGGGCCCGCGGAGCCGGGTACAGCCCCCATGTTCCCGGATACGAGCTTGTCAGATGACCGGGGGGCGGCCCAGCCGGGTCAGCCGCCACACCGTACGCCACCGCATGGGCCGGCGGGGTCCGCAGGGGGTGGCCCAGCCCTCCCGGAACCCGCCGAACCACGCCTTCAGGGCGGGACGCGAGGGGCGGCGCAGGAGGGTGAGGAGCATCCAGACGCCCAGGTAGACCGGGACCAGGAGCGCGGGGAGGTTGCGGCGGGCCAGCCAGACGCGGTTGCGGGCGACCATGCGGTGGTAGACCGCGTGCCGCGAGGGCGCGGTGGTCGGGTGGTACAGCACCATGTCGGACCGGTAGTCGATCATCCAGCCCGCGTCGAGCGCCCGCCAGGCCAGGTCGGTCTCCTCGTGGGCGTAGAAGAACTCGTCCGGGAGGCCGCCGACCTCGGCGAAGACCTGGGTGCGTACGGCGTTGGCGCCGCCGAGGAAGGTGGTCACGCGGGAGGAGCGCATCGGGTCGGAGGCGCGCAGCCGGGGCACGTGGCGGCGCTGGGTGACGCCGGTCTCCGGGTCGGCGATGCGGAAGCTGATGATGCCGAGCCGCGGGTCGGCGGCGAAGGCCTCGCGGCACAGCTCGGCGGTGTCGTGGTGGGCCAGCAGGCCGTCGTCGTCGAGGAACAGCAGGATGTCGACGTCCCGGCCGCCGGGGCCGAAGGCCTCGATGCCGACGTTGCGGCCGCCGGGGATGCCGAGGTTCTCCGGCAGCTCGACGGTGCGTACGCCCTCGGGCACCTCCGGGACGGGCGATCCGTTGCCGACCACGACGACCTGGACCGGGTCGCCGTCCTGCTTGGCGACGGAGTCCAGCAGGGCGCGCAGCTCGTCGGGGCGGTTGCCCATGGTGATGATCACCGCGCCGACCTTCATCCGGGCGCTCACTTCAGCCTGCTGGAGGCGAGGATGGACACCAGGTGCAGCACGGTCTGCAGCAGCGCGATGCCGGCGAGGACGGCGGTGCCGAGGCGGGTGAAGAACAGGTCGCCCCGGGCCGCGTCCGCGATCGCGAGGACCAGGATCAGCAGGGACGCCTCGATGCCGAGGATCAGCCGGTGGAACTTGAGCGCGGCGGCGGCCCTGCGGGCCAGTGCCATGCCGGAGGAGCGCGGCTCGGCGGCGGCCTCCTGCACGGGCGGCAGGCCGCCCTGGTGGCGGGCGACGCCGACGAGGTCGGTCTCGGCCTTGACCAGGATCGCGCCGAGCGCGGCCAGGGTGCCGAGGAAGGCCCAGAGCCAGTCGATGCGCCCGGGCCCCCACAGGTCGGCGGCGCGCAGCCCGAGGCCGACCAGGACGGCGGCGTCGCACAGGTAGGCGCCGACCCGGTCGAGGTAGACGCCGCCGAGCGAGTACTGCTTCTTCCAGCGCGCGACCTCGCCGTCGACGCAGTCCAGCAGCAGGTACAGCTGGACCATGACCACACCGAGGACGGCCCCCGCGATCCCCGGCACCAGCAGTGCCGGGGCCGCGAGGACGCCGAAGACGGTCATCAGGTACGTGAGCTGGTTGGGCGTGACCCTGGTGTTGACCAGGTAGCGGTCCACCCGCAGGGACACCTCTCGCATGTAGAGGCGTCCCATCCAGTGCTCACCGCTGCGCCGGTCCTTCACCCCCGGTGGGTGCACGACCGGACGGAGTTCAGCTACCGATGGCCTTGACATAGTCGGCGTAGATGTCCTTGATCTGTTCGGTCTTCAGGTCGAGATGCTCGAGGATCGTGTAGCGGCCGGGCCGGGTCTCCGGGGCGAACTCGACGGCCCGGACGAACTCGTCCGGCGTGAATCCGATCTCCTCCGGCAGCACCGGCAGCCCGTGCCGGCGCAGTACACCGGCCATGTGCGCCGACTCCTCGTGCGCCCCCCGCAGGTACATCGCGAAGGCCGCGCCCAGTCCGCACTGCTCGCCGTGGGCGGCGGCGCGCTGGGGGAAGAGCAGGTCGAAGGCGTGGTTGATCTCGTGGCAGGCCCCGGAGGACGGCCGCGAGTCGCCCGACACGGACATGGCGATGCCGCTGAGGACCAGCGCCTCGGCGAGCACCTGGAGGAAGTCGTTGTCCCCGATGCCGCCCGGGTGGCGCAGCACGGACTCGCCGGCCTGCCGGGCCATGGCCGCGGCGAGCCCGTCGATCCGCTCGCCCTTGACCCGGCACGCCAGCTCCCAGTCCGCGATGGCGGAGACGTTGGAGACGGCGTCGCCGATTCCGGCGCGGACGAACCGCACCGGGGCCTCGCGGATGACGTCGAGGTCGATGACGACGGCGATCGGGTTCGGCACTCCGTAGGAGCCGCGGCCCGCGTCGTTGTCCAGGGTGGCGACCGGCGAGCACAGACCGTCGTGCGCGAGGTTCGTCGGAACGGCGACCAGGGGCAGGCCCACGCGCGCCGCCGCGAACTTGGCACAGTCGATGATCTTGCCGCCGCCGAGCCCGATGACCGCGTCGTAGTGGCCTGCCTTCATGGCGCCCGCCAGCCGGATCGCGTCGTCCAGCGTGCCGCCGCCGACCTCGTACCAGGTGGCGCCGGGCAGGGACGAGGCGATCCGCTCGCGCAGCCGGGCGCCGGAGCCGCCGCTGACGGCGACGGCGAGGCGGCCGGACTGCGAGATGCGCTCGTCGGCGAGGACACCGCCCAGGTCCTCGAGGGCACCGGGACGGATGTCGACGACGAGCGGGGAGGGGATGAGCCGAGTCAGTACTGGCACGCGATCTCCCGTCCACGGGCGAGGTCGTCGTGGTTGTCGATCTCCACCCACTTGACGTCGCCGATCGGCGCCACGTCGATCCGGAAGCCGCGGTTCACGAGCTCCTGGTAGCCGTGCTCGTAGAACTGCTGCGGGTCGGCCTCCCAGACGGTCCGCAGGGCGTCGACGAGCTCGGGGGCGGCGTCCCCCTCGATGAGGGTGACGCCGATGTACTCACCGCTCGCCTCGGCCGGGTCCATCAGCTTGGTGATCTTCGTCATGCCCTTGTCGGGGTCGACGACGACCTTCATCTCCTCGTCGGCCAGCGACTTCACGGTGTCGAGGGCGAGGATGATCTTCTTGCCCTCGCCGCGGGCGGCGAGCAGGGTCTTCTCGACGGAGACCGGGTGGACGGTGTCGCCGTTGGCGAGGATCACCCCGTCCTTGAGGGCGTCACGGCCGCACCACAGGGAGTAGGCGTTGTTCCACTCCTCGGCCTTGTCGTTGTCGATGAGGGTGAGCTTGAGGCCGTACTTCCGCTCCAGCTCCGCCTTGCGCTCGTACACGGCCTCCTTGCGGTAGCCGACGATGATCGCGGCTTCGGTCAGGCCGATCTCGGCGAAGTTGCCGAGGGTGAGGTCGAGAACCGTCGGTTCGCCCTCTATACCCGCGGGACCCACCGGTACCAGTGCCTTGGGAAGGCTGTCGGTGTAGGGACGCAGACGCCGTCCGGCGCCGGCCGCCAGCACGAGGCCGATCATGCGGGTTCTCCTTCATCGTGTACGGCGGGCGCGCCGCCCCGGTGGGCGGTCACCCAGAAGCGGATGCTCTCGGCGAGCACCAGCAGGGCCACGGCCACGGCGAGCACCGTGAGCGCGACCGAGAACTGAGGAGCGGTGAGCAGAGCGGCCAGCGCGGCGACCACCAGGACGCGGCCCTCGTGCCCCCCGATCGCCCGCACCAGCCAGTGCGGGGGCGCGCCCGCGTCGCCGCGGATGCGGTAGACCGTGTCGTAGTGATGGTAGGCGACCGCGGCGACCAGCCCGTAGGCCGCGGGAAGCGCTCCGTTCACGTCCGCGTCGGCCGCCAGCGCCAGGACGGTGCCGTATTCGGCGGCGCGGAAGAAGGGGGGCACGAGCCAGTCGAGGGCGCCCTTGAGGGGGCGGGCGACGGCCAGGGCGGAGGTCAGGACGTAGACGCAGGCGGCGGCGATCGTCCAGGGGCCGCCGAAGCCGGTGGACACGGCCGTGGCGACGACGGCGAGGCCGCCGAGCAGGGCGACGGCGGGGACCGCCGCCCCGGGCAGCCGTCCCGCGGGGGCCTTCAGCGGACCCGCGAGGGCCTCGGCGAGCGGTCCGGAGTCGGCGAGGTCCGCGAGGGCCCGCGCCGCCCGGTCGGTCCTCCTGGCCCTGCGGGTCAGCGACCGCAGGACGCGGCCCGCCGTGGTGTACGTCGCGGCGAAGGCGCAGCCGACGAGGAGCGCGTAGAAGGTGATCCGGGGGGTGGTGGCGGCCGTGAGGACGGCGATCATGGCCCAGCGCTCGCCGATCGGCAGAACGATCATGCGGCGCACCCAGACCGTCCAGCCGACGCTGTCGAGCCGGTCGGAGAGGGCGGCGGTGGGGCTGGTGTTGGCGGCGGCGCCGGGATCCCCGGTGTTCGCCTCGTTGAAGGAGAAGTCGACCACGTGCCGGCAGGTCTGCAGGACCATCGCGCCGAGGGCGAGGGCCCACACGTCGTCGCCGCCGCGGGCCGCGCCGAGGGCGAGGCCGGCGTAGTAGGCGTACTCCTTGGCGCGGTCGAAGGTCGCGTCGAGCCAGGCGCCGAGGGTGGAGTACTGCAGGGAGTAGCGGGCGAGCTGGCCGTCGGTGCAGTCCAGCACGAAGGAGGCGAGGAGCAGCACGCCGGCGGCGACGAAGCCGCCGCGGGTGCCGGTGGCGGCGCAGCCGGCCGCGACGAGCGCGGTGAGCAGCGAGGCGGTGGTGACCTGGTTGGGGGTGAGGCCCCGGCGGGCGCACCAGCGGGCGATGTAGCGGGAGTACGGGCTGATGAAGTGGGTGGTGAAGAAGCCGTCGCGGGCCTTGACCGCCGACTTCAGGCGGACGGCCTCGTCGTCGACGGCGGCGACGGCCTGCCGGGCCTCGTTGCGGGTCTGCGGGTCGCCGGGGACGGCGGCGACGAGGCTGCCGAGCTCGGGCCGGTGCACGTCGGCGCCGTCGGCGTCGAGGGCGGTGGCGATGCGGTCGGCGAGGCTGTCGACGAGCGTGGTGCCGGCGGCGGCCTCGGCGGACACGGAGCTCTCGCGGGCCAGCGCACGGGCCAGGGCCCCGCGCCCGGCCGGCCCGGCGGTGACGGCGCCCGGGATCGCCGCGAGTTCGAAGCGGGGGTCGGTGAGGCCGAGGCGCAGCGCGTGCACATGGCCCACGAACCGGGCGTCGACCACCGCGACCCGCTCCCCCGCCGGCACCCCGGCGAGCAGGGCCTCGGCCTCGGCGGTGCCGGACACGGCGCGTACGTCGAAGCCGAGGGAGCGCAGATCGCCCTCGAGTGACGAACCGGGGACCGGCGGACCGGTGAGGATGGCGGTCGACAACCGAAACTCACTCCCTGGGGGCCGACGCGTCCACGCCGGTCATGTACATGATGGAACGCCCGTGCGGGGACCTCCGGGCGGCATGTCGGCAGAGGTTATCGGATGCCCGGAAGCACGTGTTCACCACCCGTTCGGCGGTTGGATCGACGCGGTTCGCCCACACCGCTGCCGCGATCATCATCGGGGATGCGGGGCTCGCCCCACAAACCGCGCCGCCGCAAGGGGCACCGAGGTACCTGCGGAACACCGCGGGGCACCCGGCCCGCTCGACATAGGGTGGACGACCATGACATGGCTGATCACCGGCGGAGCCGGTTACATCGGGGCACATGTGGCGCGGGCCATGACCGATGCCGGGGAGCGCGTCGTCGCGCTGGACGACCTCTCGGCCGGCTCGCCCGCCCGACTCTCCGCCGACGTCCCCCTGGTCAGGGGCTCGTCGCTGGACGGCGAGCTGCTGAAGCGGGTCCTCGCGGAGCACGGGGTGACGGGGGTCGTGCACCTCGCCGCGCGCAAGCAGGTCGCCGAGTCGGTGGCGCAGCCGACCCGGTACTACCGGGAGAACGTCGGCGGCCTCGCGACGCTCCTGGACGCCGTCGCGGAGGCCGGGGTCGCACACTTCGTGTTCTCCTCCTCCGCGGCCGTGTACGGCGACCCCGGTGTGGACCTCATCACGGAGGACACGCCCTGCGCCCCGGTGAACCCCTACGGCGAGACCAAGCTGGCCGGCGAGTGGCTGGTGCGGGCGGCGGGCCGGGCGCACGGCATCGCCACGGTGTGCCTGCGCTACTTCAACGTGGCGGGGGCGGCGGCGCCGGAGCTGGCCGACACCGGCGTCTTCAACATCGTGCCGATGGTCTTCGACCGGCTCACCCGGGACGAGGCCCCGCGGATCTTCGGAGACGACTACCCGACCCCGGACGGCACCTGCATCCGCGACTACATCCACGTGGCCGACCTGGCGGACGCCCACCTGGCGGCGGCCCGCCGGCTGTCCGACGGGGACCTCACCGGCGACCTGACGGTGAACATCGGCCGCGGCGAGGGCGTCTCGGTGCGCGAGCTGATCGCGGTCGTCGGCGAGGTCACCGGCGACACCCGCGCCCCGCTCGTCGAGGGCCGCCGCCCCGGCGACGCCCCCCGCGCGGTGGCGTCGGCCTCCCGGGCGGCCGAACGCCTCGGCTGGACCGCCCGGCGCTCGGTGCACGAGATGGTCGACTCGGCCTGGCGGGGCTGGCGGCTGCATCGCGGGACCTGACCCGCCCCCGGCCCGCACGGTTCTGACCTGCATAACGTTTCCGCAGGTCACGGCACATGACAACGGTGTTCAGTGCCGCGTTGCCGGATACCCCCCACCCGTAGTTCACTGTGAGCCGGAGAGACCACGGAAGGGCGGTTTTCATGGGGGCTGGGCACGATCACGGGCACGCGCACGGTGTGCCCCCCGGCGGTACCGCGAGCGCGGCGTACCGCGGCAGGCTGAGGGCGGCGCTGGCGATCACGCTCGGTGTCGTGGTGGTCCAGATCGTCGGCGGTGCGCTGGCCGACTCGCTCGCCCTGGTCGCGGACGCGGCCCACATGGCGACGGACGCCCTGGGTCTGGGCATGGCGCTGCTCGCGATCCACTTCGCGAACCGCCCGCCGAGCGAGCGCCGCACCTTCGGATACGCCCGCGCGGAGATCCTGGCCGCGCTGGCCAACTGCCTGCTGCTGCTCGGCGTCGGCGGCTACGTGCTGTACGAGGCGGTCCAGCGGTTCATCACCCCGGCCGACACCGAGGGCGGCCTGGCGATGGTGTTCGGCGCGATCGGCCTGGCCGCCAACCTGGTGTCGCTGATGCTGCTGATGCGCGGGCAGAAGGAGAGCCTGAACGTGCGCGGCGCCTTCCTGGAGGTGGCGGCGGACGCGCTCGGCTCGGTCACGGTGATCGTGTCCGCACTGGTGATCCTGACCACCGGCTGGACGGCCGCCGACCCGATCGCCTCCCTGGTGATCGCGCTGATGATCGTGCCCCGCACCTGGAAGCTGCTGCGCGAGACCCTGGACGTGCTGCTGGAGGCGGCCCCCAAGGGGGTCGACATGGCCCAGGTGCGCGCGCACATCCTGGCCACGGAGGGCGTGGAGGGCGTCCACGACCTGCACGCCTGGACGATCACCTCGGGGATGCCGGTGCTCTCCGCGCACGTGGTCGTCAGCTCCGAGGTGCTGAACGCCATCGGGCACGAGAAGATGCTGCACGAGCTGCAGGGGTGCCTGGGCGACCACTTCGACGTGGAGCACTGCACCTTCCAGCTGGAGCCCGTCGGGCACGCGGAGCACGAGGCACGGCTCTGCCACTGAGCCGGCCGGGGCGCGGGCGGACGTCCCGTGCCCCGGCCCGGACGGTTCCCCGTCGGCCGCTGCGGGCACGATCCCCTTTCAGGCCCCGCCTCCACGGTGTCCGGTCGGCGCCGGCCGCCTCCCGCGCCGCCCCGGGACATGCGGGCGTGCGGCGGAGTGTCGGGAGTGCCGGATTCGTGCGGCAGACTTGGGGCGCGAAGACCGAGTGAAGGATGGGTATGCCGATCACACCTGCCACCGCGACGCACGGCGCGTCGGACGGCACCGCAGAGGCGATTTTGCTGGAACTGGTCGACGAGGACGGTGTGACGATCGGCACCGCGGAGAAGCTGGCCGTCCATCAGCCACCAGGACAGCTGCACCGGGCGTTCTCGGTGTTCCTGTTCGACGAGCGCGGGCGGCTGCTGCTCCAGCAGCGGGCACTGGGCAAGTACCACTCCCCCGGCGTGTGGTCGAACACCTGCTGCGGTCACCCCTACCCCGGTGAGGCGCCGTTCACGGCGGCGGCCCGGCGGACGTACGAGGAGCTGGGGGTGTCGCCCTCCCTGCTCGCCGAGGCCGGCACGGTCCGCTACCACCACCCGGACCCGGCCTCGGGTCTGGTGGAGCAGGAGTACAACCACCTCTTCGTCGGCATGGTGCAGTCCCCGTTGCGGCCGGACCCGGCGGAGGTCGCGTCGACGGTGTTCGTGACCCCGGCCGAGCTGGCGGACCGGCACGCGAAGGACACGTTCTCCTCCTGGTTCATGACCGTCCTGGACGCGGCCCGCCCCGCGGTCCGGGAGCTGACGGGAACGTCGGCCGGCTGGTGACCGACGGCCTCGCGCGCCCTGCGCGCCGAGGCGTCGAGGCGTCGAGGAATCGCGCGCCCGTCGGTCGGGACCGGGTTTTCGGCCCCGACCGACGGGCGCGCGTGCTGTCCGCACGTTTTCCCGACCGAGCCCTGATTCATCCCCGCTCGGGTGATTCGCTCCGCTTTGACCACTATTACTGGAACATGACACATCGAGCCCCATCGATGATCTCTTTGACATAACAAAGCAAGGGGCATCGCAATTGCAACTTGCAAATGGATGTCCATAAAGATGCGACACCAATGCCCATCTTCCCGGCAAAACTCCCACCCGACATGTCGGTGACTTGCCCAGATCAGGCGAAAACCCAGGCAGCACACTTTGCACATGGTGAGTCGGTGTGATCCCACGGTGACTCGAAAGAGCTGTTACCTTGCCGAAGGTTTGCGGGCTCAAAGAGCCTGCCTCTTTGTGAACGTCCCTGGTTCAGCGATGAGCTGCCCGGGCGGAGCCTTTCCCCGCTGCGCGACGCGCGGGACGTGTCCGCGACCCACCGGTCGACACACCGGATGGTGCGGCTGACACCGGGCTCCACGAGTCGAAGGAGGTGGCGCGTGTGGGCGGACTGGAGACAGCTCAGTTCAACGCCCTGGTGGTCGTAGGTCTGCTGGTCTTCTTCTACGGAGGGACCTTCCTGATCTCGACCCGCATCGGCAAGAAGGAAGAGAACGCCGACGGTTACATGACCGCCGGCAACAACATCGGCTTCGGGATCTCCGCGGCCAGCATGACGGCGACCTGGATCTGGGCGGCCTCGATGTACGCGTCCGCGACATCCGGCTACACCTACGGCATCTCGGGCCCCATCCACTACGGGCTCTGGGGCGCCCTGATGATCCTCTTCATCTACCCCTTCGGCCGGCGGATCCGCGCCGTGGCACCGAAGGCGCACACCCTCGCCGAGGTCATGTACGCCCGGCACGGCCGCTCCAGCCAGTTGATGCTCGCCGGCTCGAACGTCGTCGGCAGCCTGATCAGCCTGATGTCCAACTTCATCGCCGGTGGCGTGCTGATCTCGATGCTGTCGCCGTTCACCTTCACCCAGGGCGTCTTCGCCGTCGCCGCGGGCGTGCTGCTCTACACCCTGTGGTCCGGCTTCCGCGCCTCGGTGCTCACCGACTTCGTGCAGGTCGTCGCGATGCTGGGCGCGGTGGCCGTCATCGTCCCGTTCATCTTCCTCGCGGCCGACTTCCCGGCGGCGTTCGAAACCGGCGCCGCCCACCTGACCGCGGAGCAGGGCGACTTCTTCTCCAGCGTGGCCTTCATGGAGCAGGGCGCTCCGTACATCGCCGCGGTGCTCGCCTACGCGATCGGCAACCAGACCATCGCGCAGCGGCTCTTCGCGGTGAAGGAGGACCTGATCAAGCCGACCTTCATCACCGCGACCATCGGCTACGGCGCGATGGTCATCGGTGTCGGCATGCTCGGCGTGCTCGCCCTCTACCTCGGCTACGAGCCGGTCGGCGGCGACCCGAACAACATCATCCCCGGGATGGCCGCCGAGTACCTGCCGCCCGTGCTGCTGGGCCTGTTCTTCATCATGATCGTCGGCGCGCTCTCCTCCACCGCCGATTCGGACCTCGCCGCCCTCTCCTCGATCATGATGGCCGACGTCTACGGCCAGAACGTGGCCGGCAAGGAGAAGGCCGACCCCAAGACCATGCTGCTGGTCGGCCGCATCACGATGGTGGTGGCGACCGCGCTGGCCGTGGCCTTCGCCAGCCTGCAGCTGAACATCCTCGACCTGCTGGTGTTCGTCGGCGCGCTGTGGGGCGCCCTCGTCTTCCCGGTGCTGGCCAGCTTCTACTGGGACAAGGTCAGCGGGAAGGCGTTCACCACCTCGGTGCTCGCGGCGCTCGCGGTGTTCCTGCCGGTCCGCTTCGGCTGGATCTCCGTGGACGGCGCCTTCGGCATCGTCGTGGACGTGCTGTCGGTCATCGGCATCGGCGTCGTCCTCGGCCTGATGGTGTTCGGCTTCTTCGGCGCCAGGGCGGCGAAGATCGTCGGTGCGGCGGCGGTGGTGGTGTCCGCGCCGTTCGCCATCGGCTCCCTGCACGAGTACGCCACGCTGTGCGGCTCACTGGTCGCCTACTCGGTGTCCACCGTCATCTGCTGGGCCATGTCCGTGCGCCGGCGTGAGGGCTTCGACTTCGGCCTCATCGCGCAGCGCACCGGTGACTTCGACGGCGGCTCGTCGGCGGCCGCGGTGCCCGTGTCGGCGGCCGCCGACGGCGAGGCCCGGGTCCCGAGCCCGGCAGGAGACGCCGACGGCGATCCCGAACCCGCCGGAACCAGCGCCAAGTGACCCCCGAGGAGGCACCGTGACCACCGCAGCCCTGACCGTGTACGTCCTGATGTGGCCCGCGCTCGTGGCCGTCGTCCTGTTCGTGATCAGCCGAGGGTTCTTCCGCGAATGGGCGGAGGCCCGCCGCAACGGCGAGGACCTGATCTGACCCGGCGCCCGGCCCCGTCCCCGGTGCCCTCGGGTGCCGGGGACGGGGCCGGGCCGCGCAGGGGCCGACCCCCCCGTCGGCCGCGTCACCGACCTGTCCGAACGGCCCCTTCAGAACCGGGCGGGTTTGAGCGGCAGGGCGACCCAGACCACCTTGCCGCCGCCCGCGGTGTGCTCGACGTCGCAGGCCCCGCCCGCCTCGAGGGTGATCTCGCGCACCAGGAGCAGTCCGCGGCCCCCGGTGCGGCCGTGGTCGGTCTCCAGGGCGGTCGGGCGGTAGGGGTGGTTGTCCTCCACGGACACCCGGATCCACTCGGCACCGACGGCGACCTCGACGGCGAGCACCGGGGACAGCAGCGCCGCGTGCCGCACGACGTTGGTGACCAGCTCCGAGACGATCAGCAGCAGCCCCTGCAGCACGTCGTCCGCGACCGGCACCCCCTGGCGCAGCAGCAGGTCCCGTACGGCGTGGCGGGCCTGCGGGACCGAGGCGTCGACGGCCGGGGCGGTGAAGCGCCAGACGCCTTCGTACGGCAGCGGATCCACGGCCCCCGTCTCGGCGGAACCTTCCGTGCCCTGGGGGCGTGGGCCGGGCCCGCGCCCTTGGTCGTCCATCGTCCGGTCGCCACCCTCACGCTCGATTGTCGCCACATGCCGAGTGTTGGTAACGACTCGCTCCGTGCCGAAGTGCTGAACACAAGTCAGCACATATCGAGCGTTCCTGACCGTTGGCGTATGACACCGTCGATTGCGGGACTGTTCCGGTCCGCCTCGTGCCGTGTCGGCGAACTCTTCGGGTTGTACGGGTTTGGCGCCGACACGTCCGCTCCGTACGGTTCCCGCTCCCTCTCCCTCCTTACCTTCTCTCCTCTCCCTCTCCTCTCCCCTCCTCCTGCCTCCTCCTGCCTCCTCCCGCCTCCGTCGTGCGTCCGCGCGGAACCGGGCGGGCTCCTGCCGACCGGGGCGCCGGCCGGGGCGGATAGCATCCGGCGCATGGAGGAGCCCCAACTGCTGCACGGTGTCGCCGACTCGGTCGCCACGGTCGTCATCCGCCATCCGGCGAAGCGCAACGCCATGACGGCCGCGATGTGGGCCGCCCTGCCGCCGCTGCTGGACGCGCTGGCGGACGACCCCGGGGTACGGGCGCTGGTGCTCACCGGGGCGGGCGGGACGTTCTGCGCCGGGGCCGACATCTCCACGCTCCAGGGGTCGCCGCTGCGGGCCCAGCGGCTGGCCGTCGCGGCGGAGGAGGCGCTCGCCGCCTTCCCCAAGCCGACCCTGGCCGCGGTCCGGGGGCACTGCGTGGGCGGCGGGGCGCAACTGGCCGCGGCCTGTGATCTGCGGTTCGCGGAGCAGGGGGCGCTGTTCGGTGTGACGCCGGCGAAGCTCGGGATCGTCTACCCGGCGTCCGCCACCCGGCGACTGGTGTCGCTGGTGGGTCCGGCCACGGCCAAGTACCTCCTGTTCTCGGGCGAGTTGATCGACACCGAACGGGCCCTGCGCACCGGCCTGGTGGACGAGGTGCTGCCCGGGGGCGAACTGGAGAAGCGGGTCGCGGAGTTCACCCGGGTCCTGGCCTCCCGTTCGCAGCTGACGCAGGCCGCGGCGAAGGAGTTCGCGGACGGGCGCACCGACCGCGACGCCCACTGGGACGCACAGGCGCGCGGAAGCGGCGACACCGCGGAGGGGGTCGCCGCGTTCCTGGAGCGCCGGCCGCCGCGCTTCACCTGGACCGCCACTACGTCAGGGTGAAGCGGCTCCCGGCCCGGAACTCCTCGACGAGGTGCGCGGGCGCCTTCTGCGGGGACCCCGCGTCATAGGGCGGCTGCGGGTCGTACTCGGTGAGCAGTTGGACCGCCCGGGCGTGGTCGTCGCCGGCGATCCGGCCGAGCAGGGTGAGCCCCATGTCGATGCCGGAGGAGACACCGGCCGCGGTGACGTACTTGCCGTCGGTCACCACCCGCTCCCCGGTGGGCTCGGCGCCGAAGCGCCTCAGGTGCTCCAGCGCCAGCCAGTGGGAGGTGGCCCGGCGTCCCTCCAGGAGTCCGGCCGCGGCCAGCAGCAGGGATCCGGTGCACACGGACGTCGTCCAGGTGCTGTTCGCGTCGGCGCCGCGCAACCAGTCCAGCAGGACCCCGTTCTCCATCTGGGGCGTCTGCCCGGGGCCGCCGGGAACGACGACGACGTCCGGGGTCGGCACCTCGGCCAGGGCCCGGTCGGCGGTGATCGCGAGCGCGCCGGTGTCGCTGCGCACGGGGCCGGTCCGCTCGGCGACGAAGACGGTCTCCGCGTCCGGGAGGCGGCCGAGGGTCTCGTAGGGGCCCACGGCGTCGAGGGCGGTGAAGCGGTCGAAGAGGACGATGGCGATCTGCATCGGGAACCTTTCAGGATCGGGTGGGAACGGACCGGAAGCGGCGGCGGTACTCCGCCGGTGACGTACCGAGGGCCCGGACGAAGGCGCGGCGCATCGCCTCGGGGGTGCCGTAGCCGCTGGCGCGGGAGATCTCCTCGACGCCGTCACCGGTGTCCTCCAGCAGGCGCCGGGCGTGTTCGAGGCGGACCCGGTCGACGTAGCGGCCCGGGGTCGTGCCGGTCTCGGTGCGGAAGGCGCGGGCGAAGTGGCGCGGCGAGAGGGCGGCGCGGGCCGCGAGCGCCTCGACGGTGAGATCGGCGTCGGGGTGCTCGGTGACCCAGTGCTGGACCTCGCGCAGCGGTTCGCGTCGCGCGGTCTGGGCGGCGAGCTGGGCGCTGAACTGGGCCTGGTTCCCGGGCCGCCGCAGGAAGACCACCAGTTGCCGGGCGACGGTGAGGGCGGCCCGGCGCCCCAGGTCCTCCTCGACCAGGGCGAGCGCGAGGTCGATGCCCGAGGTCACGCCGGCCGACGTGGCCACGTGGCCGTCACGGACGTAGATGGGGTCCGGGTCGACCTCGACGGCCGGGTGTTCCCGGGCGAGCCGGCCGCAGTGGGCCCAGTGCGTGGTGGCGCGGCGGCCGTCCAGCAGCCCGGCTGCGGCGAGCAGGAACGCGCCCGTGCAGACGGAGACCAAGCGCTCGGCGCGCGGTCCGTGTCGGCGCAGCCAGTCGGTCAGCCGCGGGTCGGGCCGCCGGGTGCCCTCTCCCCCGGGGACGAGCAGCGTGTGCGGGCCGGGCGCGTCGGACAGGGCCCGGTCCGGTACGACGGTCAGGCCGCTGCCCGTGCGCACGGGAGCGCCGTCCGGGGAGGCGGTGCACAGCCGGTAGGTGCCCGGGGTGTGCTTCTCGGCGCCCGCGAAGACCTCCGAGGGACCGGTGACATCGAGGCTCTGCACGCCGTCGAAGAGGACGACGAGCACGGTTCGCTGCGTCATGCGGTCGATTCTTGGCGGGCCCGGTGACGGCCGCAATGACGGGTTCCCCACCTTTCCTGCCACGCCCGGTCGGCGGCGGGCGGGCGGACGTCAGGCATGTCGAAGCGTTGGCGAGGTACCCGCCCCGTCACCGAGTCCGCCCCGGCCGCCGTGGCCGGGAGAGCGAAAGGGGAGACACGTGTTCCGTGCCATCGCAGACGTCCTGCGCCAGATCGGCGGCGCCGTCGCCACCGTCGTGACCCTGCCGTTCCGGGCGCTGGCCCGGCTCTTCGGCGGTGCCTCGTCCACCGCCCGCGGCCACCGCGCCTGAGACCGCCCGTGCGGTGTCCGGGCGCGTCGCCGCCCTGATCCACGGTTGTCGGCGCCACCTGCCACAATTGCCGCGCAACCTCAGTGGAGAAGGCGGTACGGGAACGTGACGACACCCCTCGCAGGGTCCATCGAAGGCAGGATCGCCGAGGAACTCGGCGTACGGGAGCGGCAGGTCAAAGCCGCCGTGGAACTGCTCGACGGCGGTTCGACGGTGCCCTTCATCGCCCGCTACCGCAAGGAAGCGACCGAGATGCTCGACGACGCGCAGCTGCGCACGATCGAGGAGCGGCTGCGCTATCTGCGGGAGCTGGAGGAGCGTCGTACGGCGATCCTGGAGTCGGTGCGCGAGCAGGGCAAGCTGACCGACGAGCTGGAGGCCCGGATCCGGGGCGCGGAGACCAAGGCGCGCCTGGAGGACATCTACCTGCCGTACAAGCCCAAGCGGCGCACCAAGGCGCAGATCGCGCGCGAGGCGGGGCTGGAGCCGCTGGCGGAGGGGCTGCTCGGTGACCCGGGCGTCGATCCCCTCGCCGCGGCCGCCGCGTTCGTGGACGCCGACAAGGGCGTCGCGGATCCGCAGGCCGCCCTGGACGGCGCGCGGGCGATCCTCACCGAGCGGTTCTCGGAGGACGCCGACCTGATCGGCGAGCTGCGCGAGCGGATGTGGGTGCGCGGGCGGCTGGCCGCCAAGGTGCGCGAGGGCAAGGAGGAGGCGGGCGCGAAGTTCGCGGACTACTTCGACTTCGCCGAGCCGTTCACCGAGCTGCCCTCGCACCGGGTCCTGGCGCTGCTGCGCGGCGAGAAGGAGGAGGTCCTCGACCTCGTCCTGGAGCCGGAGGAGCCGGTGGACGGCCCGTCGTCGTACGAGGGGATCGTCGCGAACCGGTTCGGGATCGCCGACCGGGGGCGTCCGGCGGACAAGTGGCTGCTGGACACGGTCCGCTGGGCCTGGCGCACGCGCATCCTGGTGCACCTCGGCATCGACCTGCGGCTGCGGCTGCGCACCGCGGCCGAGGACGAGGCGGTGCGGGTCTTCGCGGCCAACCTGCGCGACCTGCTGCTGGCGGCCCCGGCGGGCACCCGCGCGACGCTCGGCCTGGACCCGGGCTTCCGCACGGGCGTGAAGGTCGCCGTGGTGGACGCGACCGGCAAGGTCGTGGCCACGGACGTGATCCATCCGCATGTGCCGGCGAACCGGTGGGACGAGGCGATCGCCAAGCTGGCCCGGCTGGCGAAGGAGCACGCGGTCGAGCTGGTCGCGATCGGCAACGGCACCGCGTCCCGCGAGACCGACAAGCTCGCCGGTGAACTCATCGCCCGGCACCCCGAACTGGGGCTGACGAAGGTGATGGTGTCCGAGGCGGGCGCCTCCGTGTACTCGGCCTCCGCCTTCGCCTCCCAGGAGCTGCCGGAGCTGGACGTGTCGCTGCGCGGCGCGGTGTCCATCGCCCGCCGGCTCCAGGACCCGCTGGCCGAGCTGGTGAAGATCGACCCGAAGTCGATCGGGGTCGGCCAGTACCAGCACGACCTGTCCGAGGTGAAGCTGTCGCGTTCGCTGGACGCGGTGGTGGAGGACTGTGTGAACGGCGTGGGCGTGGACGTCAACACCGCGTCGGCCCCGCTGCTCGCCCGGGTCTCCGGCATCTCCTCCTCGCTCGCCGAGAACATCGTGGCCCACCGGGACGTCAACGGCCCGTTCACGTCCCGCGGCGAGCTGAAGAAGGTCACGCGGCTCGGACCCAAGGCGTACGAGCAGTGCGCGGGCTTCCTGCGGATCCGCGGCGGCGATCCGCTGGACGCCTCCAGCGTGCACCCGGAGGCCTATCCGGTCGTGCGGCGCATGGTGAAGACCTCCGGCCAGGAGGTGGCCGCCCTGATCGGCAACACGGCGGTGCTGCGGTCGCTGAGGCCGCAGGACTTCGTGGACGAGACGTTCGGTCTGCCGACCGTCACCGACATCCTCAAGGAACTGGAGAAGCCGGGGCGCGACCCCCGGCCCGCGTTCCGGACGGCCGCCTTCAAGGAGGGCGTGGAGAAGATCTCCGACCTGTCCTCCGGGATGGTCCTGGAGGGCGTGGTGACGAACGTGGCCGCCTTCGGCGCGTTCGTGGACGTCGGCGTCCACCAGGACGGTCTGGTGCACGTCTCGGCGATGTCGAAGACGTTCGTCAAGGACCCGCGGGACGTGGTGAAGCCGGGTGACATCGTCAAGGTGAAGGTCCTGGACGTGGACATCCCGCGCAAGCGCATCTCGCTGACGCTGCGCCTGGACGACGAGGCGGCCGGGCAGGGCCGCACGGACGGCGGCGACGAGCGCCGGCAGCGCGGTGGGCGTCCGCCGCAGCAGCGTCAGGGCCGCCGAGGCGGCGGCGGTGGCGGTGGCGGTGGCTCGCGCCAGGCGGCCGCGCCCTCGAACAGCGCGATGGCCGACGCCCTGCGCCGCGCCGGTCTGGTCGACCCGAAGCGCGGCGGGCGCTGAGCCGTTCCCGTCGCCACCGGGCCCGGGTCCCGCGCCGCCGTGCGGGGGCCCGGGCCCGCTCGGGTCCGCAGGGTGCCGGTATGCGGACCTCACGGGTCGTCACGGGGGACGTCACCGCGAGCGAGGGGTACGGGACGGCCCGGGTCGAGCTCGACGGCACCGCGCACGGTCCGGTGGTCGACCACCCGCGGCCCGAGCGGCGGATGACGCGCCGTCAGCGCTCGGCCACCTTGCCGTCCGTGACCTCCAGGCGGCGGGTGACGCGGACCGCGTCGAGCATGCGGCGGTCGTGGGTGACCAGCAGGAGGGTGCCTTCGTAGGCGTCGAGGGCGTCCTCCAGCTGTTCGATGGCGGGCAGGTCGAGGTGGTTGGTCGGCTCGTCGAGGACCAGGAGGTTGACGCCCCGGCCCTGGAGGAGGGCGAGGGCGGCGCGGGTGCGTTCGCCCGGGGAGAGGGTGGCCGCGGGGCGCAGGACGTGGTCCGCCTTGAGGCCGAACTTGGCCAGCAGGGTGCGGATGTCGGCCGGTTCCAGGTCGGGGACCGCCGGGCGGAACGCGTCGAGCAGCGCTTGCGGTCCGTGGAACAGCGCGCGGGCCTGGTCGACCTCGCCGAGCAGCACGCCCGGGCCGAGCGCGGCGTGGCCGGCGTCGAGCGGGACGCGGCCCAGCAGGGCGCCCAGCAGCGTGGACTTGCCGGCGCCGTTCGCGCCCGTGACGGCCACCCGGTCCGCCCAGTCGATCTGCAGGGACACCGGGCCGAGCACGAAGCCGCCGCGCCGCACCTCGGCGTCCCGCAGGGTCGCCACCACCGCGCCGGAGCGCGGGGCCGCCGCGATCTCCATGCGCAGCTCCCACTCCTTGCGCGGCTCCTCGACCACCTCGAGCCGCTCGATCATGCGCTGCGTCTGGCGGGCCTTGGCGGCCTGCTTCTCACTGGCCTCGCTGCGGAACTTGCGGCCGATCTTGTCGTTGTCGCCGCCCGCCTTGCGGCGCGCGTTCTTCACGCCCTTGTCCATCCAGGCGCGCTGCATCTGCGCACGGTCCTGGAGGGCGGCCTTCTTGCCGGCGTACTCCTCGTACGCGTCGCGGGCGTGCCGGCGGGCCACCTCCCGCTCCTCCAGGTAGGCCGCGTAGCCGCCGCCGTAGAGGTTGATCCGCCGCTGGGCGAGGTCGAGTTCGAGGACCTTGGTGACGGTGCGGGTGAGGAACTCGCGGTCGTGGCTGACGACGACGGTCCCGGCGCGCAGTCCGCCCACGAAGCGCTCGAGGCGCTCCAGGCCGTCCAGGTCGAGGTCGTTGGTCGGCTCGTCGAGGAGGAAGACGTCGTAGCGGGACAGCAGGAGGGAGGCCAGCCCGGCGCGGGCCGCCTGTCCGCCGGAGAGCGCGGTCATCGGCCGGTCCGGGCCGACGGCCAGGCCGAGGGAGGCGGCGACCTCCTCGGCGCGCTCGTCGAGGTCGGCGCCGCCCAGGGACAGCCACCGCTCCAGGGCGGCGGCGTACGCGTCGTCCGCGCCCGGCGCCCCGGCGACCAGGGCTTCGGTCGCCTCGTCCAGGGCCCGCTGGGCCTCGGCGACACCGGTGCGGCGGGCCAGGAACTCCCGCACGGTCTCGCCGGGCCGGCGCTCCGGCTCCTGCGGGAGGTGCCCGACGGTCGCGGTCGGCGGGGAGAGGCGCAGCTCGCCCTGTTCGGGGGCGGTGAGCCCGGCGAGCAGGCGCAGCAGCGTGGACTTGCCCGCGCCGTTGGCGCCGACCAGCCCGATCACGTCACCGGGGGCGACGACGAGGTCGAGGCCGGTGAACAGGGAGTGGTCGCCGTGACCGGCGGCGAGGTCCTTGGCGACGAGGGTGGCAGTCATCAGACCGCCGATCCTAACGGCCGTGCGCGGTGGGAGGCGCCCCGGTTCCTCACCGCCCCACGGCCGTCACCAGCACCGTCCCGGCGGCGCGGGCCACGACGAACGCCTCGCCCCTCACCGCCTTCGGATCCAGGGGGACGCGGTGGCGGCCGGGTTCCAGGACGCCGTCGAAGAGGTCCTGGGCGCGGGTGCGGGAGAGGCGGTCGACGCGGTAGGCGGTGAGCCGCACCCGGCAGGACGAAGTCACCTCCACCTGCGCCCCGTCGCCGGCGGCGGTGAGGTCCGTCAGGCGGCGCCGCTCGCGCGGACTGCGGTCGAGGGCGTGTTCGGTCTGGGCGAGGAGGAGCGGAACGGCCGGGGCGAGGCCGTCGACGAAGGGCACGTCCACCCCGGCCGCGGCGAAGGCGCGGCGGACGGCGTCGCGCTCCGCGGCGCCGGTCGACCGGCCGAAGACCACCGCGTCGTAGCCGCGCAGCTCGTCGGCGGGGACGCCGTCGGTGTCCTGGGCGGTGTCGGCACCGATGCCGATGGTGCGCAGGGCGGCGGCGAGTCCGGTGAGCAGGGCGAGACGGGTGCCGATCAGCAGGACCCGGCGCCGGGCGCCCGGGGAGCCGCCGTCCAGCAGGGCGGCGAGGGCCGCGCGGTACTCGGCGCCGCGGAAGCGGAAGGGGCCCATGCCGTGGTAGCCGTTGAGCTCCAGGTCGGCCTGCTCGCCGGTCTGCCAGGCGAAGTCCCGCCAGATGAAGTCCTCGCCGTCGCGTTCGATGACCGCGGTCACCGCACCGCAGGCGAGGTCCGCGCACTCGGGGCAGCCGTAGACGATGTACCGGCCGGCGGGCAGCGGCGCCTCGCTCTCCAGCAGCAGGCCGCGGACCTGGGCGGTGAAGATGGCGGGCGGGACGTCGGAGGCGAGCGGGGAGACGGCGTCCAGGTCACGGAGGCGGAACAGCAGCGGGCACCCGTCGACGACGAAGTCGACGAAGTCCCGGTGGACCTGGTAGTCACCGCCCGCAAGGAGCGCACCCGCCCGGGTCGCCGGTGCCAGGCCGAAGGTCGTGTACTCGGCAGCCATGCGGTGAGTATTCCCCCCGGGGCACGGGCCCGAGCGCGGCATGGGGTATTCCGCTAATGTCCCCGCGATGGGAACCGAAGCGGACTGCGATGTCCTCGTGATCGGCGGTGGGGTCGTCGGGCTGACGACGGCCGTGGTCCTCGCCGAACGCGGTGTGCGGGTGCGGCTGTGGACGCGGGACCCGGTGGAGCGGACCACCTCGGCGGTTGCGGGCGCGCTGTGGTGGCCCTACCGGATCGAGCCGGTGACGGCGGTGCGCGCGTGGGCGCTGCGGTCGCTGGAGGTGTACGAGGAGCTGGCGGCGCGGCCGGGGACGACCGGCGTACGGATGGTCGAAGGAGTACTGGGCGAGACCCCGCTGGACGAGGTCGGCGCCTGGGCCGCCGCGCGCCTGCCGGGGCTGCGCGGGGCGACGGCCGAGGAGTATCCCGCCGGGTCGGGGGTGTGGGCGCGTCTGCCGCTCATCGACATGTCGACCCACCTGCCGTGGCTGCGGCAGCGGCTGCTGGCGGCGGGCGGGGCGGTCGAGACGCGTGCGGTGGCGGACTTCGCGGAGGTCGGTGCTCCGGTCGTGGTCAACTGCACGGGGCTGGCGGCACGGGACCTCGTGCCGGACCCGTCGGTGCGGCCGGTGCGGGGGCAGCTGGTGGTCGTGGAGAACCCGGGGATCGACACCTGGACGGTCTCCACGGACGCCGACGGCGCGACGACGTACTTCTTCCCGCAGCCCGGACGGCTGGTGCTGGGCGGCACGGCGGAGGAGGACGCCTGGTCCCTGGAGCCGGACCCGGCGGTGGCCGGGGAGATCGTGCGGCGGTGCGCGGCGCTGCGGCCGGAGATCGCCGGTGCGCGGGTCCTGGAGCACCGGGTGGGCCTGCGCCCCGCCCGGGACACGGTGCGCCTGGAGCGGGCACCGCTCGCGGGCGGGCGGCTGCTGGTGCACAACTACGGCCACGGCGGCGCGGGCGTCACGGTGGCCTGGGGCTGCGCGGAGGAGGCGGCTGGCCTGGCCGCCGGCTGAGGCGCGGGGCGACGTCCGGGCGGAGGACGGCCGCCCGGACGGCGGCGGGGCGGGGCCGTCCGTCCCCGGACGGCCGGGCGGAGCGGTCAGTGCTTGCCGATCGGGTCCCCCTCCACGTCCGGGCCGCGGCCGGGGCCGATGCGGAGCTCGAACTCGCCGTCGTACCTCCTGTGGCCCCGGATGACGGCGAGTTCCACCGCCTCGGAGCCCATCTCGCCGCGCACGATGAGCGGGTCCCGGCGCAGATCGCGCATGAGCGCCACGCACATGAGGATCATCACGACGACGAACGGTGCCGCCGCGAGGATCGTGAGGTTCTGCAGGCCGGTCAGCGCGTCGCCCTGGCCGCTGCCGACGAGCAGCATGATCGCGGCCACCGCGCCGGTGACGACGCCCCAGAACACCACCACCAGGCGGCCCGGCTCCAGTGCGCCCTTCTGCGAGAGGGTGCCCATGACGACCGAGGCCGCGTCGGCGCCCGAGACGAAGAAGATGCCGACGAGGACCATCACCAGCAGGCTCGTGGCCGTGGCGACGGGGAACTGCTGCAGCACCGCGAAGAGCTGGCCCTCGGGCGTGGACTTCTCGCCGAGCCTGCCCTGCTCCTGGAGCTTCATCGCGGAGCCGCCGAAGACCGCGAACCAGATGAGGCTGACCGTGCTGGGCACGAGGATGACCCCGCCGACGAACTGGCGGATCGTCCGGCCCCGGCTGATGCGGGCGATGAACATGCCGACGAAGGGCGTCCAGGAGATCCACCACGCCCAGTAGAAGACGGTCCAGCTGCCCAGCCAGGCGGCGACCCCCTCACCGCCGCTGGCCTCGGTACGGGCCGCCAGCTGGGGCAGCTCGCCCAGGTAGGAGAAGACGGAGGTGGGCAGCAGGTCGAGGACGACGATGGTCGGGCCGGCCACGAACACGAACAGGGCGAGCACCAGCGCCAGCACCATGTTGGTGTTGGAGAGCCACTGGATGCCCTTCTCCACCCCCGAGACCGCGGAGGCGATGAACGCCACCGTCAGCACCGCGATGATGCCGACGAGCAGGCCGGTGCTCACCTTGTCCATCCAGCCGAGCTCCTGCGCACCGGAGCCGATCTGCAGCGCGCCGAGACCGAGCGAGGCCGCGGAGCCGAAGACGGTCGCGACGATCGCCAGCATGTCGATGACGCGCCCGCCGACCCCGTTCGCGTTCCGCTCCCCGATGAGCGGGGTGAAGACGGCGCTGATGGTCTGCCGGCGGCGCCTGCGGAACGTGCTGTAGGCGATGGCGAGACCGACCACCGCGTAGATCGCCCAGGGGTGGAGCGTCCAGTGGAACAGTGTCGTGGCCATGGCCACTTCCATGCGGTCACCGGAGTCGGCCGGGGCGGTGCCGGGCGGCGGCGTGGTGTAGTGCGCCAGCGGCTCGCTCACGCCGTAGAACATCAGACCGATGCCCATGCCCGCGCTGAACATCATCGCGACCCAGGACACGGTACGGAACTCCGGTTCCTCGCCCTCGGCGCCGAGGTGGATCCGGCCGTAGCGGCTGATCGCGAGCCAGAGGGCGAAGACGACGAAGCCGGAGGCGGCCAGCATGAACGCCCAGCCGCCGTTGTGGATCAGCCCGCCGAGCGCGCTGCTGGAGACGGCCTCGAGGGAGTCCGTCGCGGTGGCACCCCAGATCACGAACGCGAGGGTGAACACGGCCGTGACGCCGAACACCACCCGGTCGGTCCGAGGGCTTTCCCGGCCGGGCAGGCCCGCTTCCGAACCCGGGAGCGGGCCTGCCGTACCGTCCTTGTCGCTGTGATGGTCCTGCGTCACCGGCGGCACCTTTCCTCGAACTCATGGGCGGAGTGCGCTCCTCCCGAGATGCCCCTACCACGTGTGGCGCAAAACTCACCTTCTCAGCAGGACCTATCGGGCTCCCCCGCCGTGAGGTGGTACGCGGCGCGTTCGTCGAGGAGCAGCGGGACGAGGGCCCGCAACGGCTGCCGCAGGGGCACGAGGACGCCGTCGCCGTCCCGCCGGACGCGCACCCCGTGCAGCGCCAACTCGTCCCGGACGTCCGCGTACCGGCCGGGAGTGAGGCGGTAGCCGCACGGCGGATCGGTGATCGTCTCGGAGGGTTCGGGCGGGTCGTTGTCGGCTCCGCCCAGGTGGACGGGTCCGGTGTCGGCGCGACCGGCGGCGCGCGCCGCGTCGGTGGCCGCCTCGATCTGCCCGCGGCGCTCGCCGGCGAAGCGCAGCAGCCCTCCGAGTGCGGCGAGCTGGGAGTCCACCCTGCGCCGGTGGTTGAGGGCCGCGTCGGCCCGCTCCGCGTCGGTGAGCGGGTCGACGCGGCTCTCGACGAGCAGGCCGACGCCGTGCTTGATTCCGGCCATGTTGCGCAGGATGCGCTCCTGTCCGTCGCCGGCGGTCTGTCGGATCGGCTCACCGGTGACGGGATCGGTCCAGATGCCGTAGGTGCCGGTCGAGTGGCCGGCGGCTTCGGCGGCGGGGCGCACGTAGGCGCGGGACAGGGTCCGTGCGGCCTCGTGGACGGCCGGATGGGTGTTGGGGTTGCGCGGCCAGAGGTCGAACAGGTCCTTGTCGTAGTACGGGGGTGTGGCGCCGTACTCGTGCAGGTCGTAGATCACGTCCGGGCGCCGGTCGCGGACGACGGCGGCCAGGGCGCGGCCCTCGGCGGTCCTCAGGGCGAGGTGGTCGCGGTTGACGTCGACGCCGTCGCCGTTGCCCCGGGTGTCGGCGGCCCGGCCGTCGGGGTTGGCGGTGGGCACGACGAGCACCGTGGTGCGCTCCAGGAAGCGGCGGGTGGGCCGGTCCTCGGCGAGGGCCAGGTCGCGGACGGTGGTGAGGCAGGCCTCGCGGCCGGCGGGTTCGTCGCCGTGCTGGCTGCAGACGAGCAGCACCGTGTGGGAGGTGGGCCGGGTGCCGATGCGGACGAGCCGGAGCGGGCGGTCCTGCCCGGTCGTGCCGATCCGGGTGACGGACATCCGGCTGCTCGCCCGGTCGACGGCCACGAGGAACCGCTGTTCCTCGGACAGGGTGGTCCAGCGGGCGCCGTCGCTCGTCTCGAACCCGGTGCGGGGCGGGGCCTCCTCGCCGGCCCGGGCCGGTGCGGTGACGAGGGAGGCGGCGAAGGTGGCGGCGAGGGTGGCGGCGGCGAGGACCGGGGCGCGCTTCACCGGGCCTGCCCGGGGATGCGGTGGGCGGGGGTGTCCGGCCGGCCCACGCCGTTCAGGACCGTGTCCCGGGCCCCGGCGTGCGAGCCCGCGGTGGCGCGGGCGAACGCGGCCGTTCCGCCGACGAACGGGACGTGGGCGGTGGTGCGGGCCAGGTCGAGGGTGAGCGTCGGGGTGTCCGCCGGGGGGTCGATCAGGCCCCGGTCGGTGCCCGCGACGATCAGCGCCAGGCGGTGCCCCTCGGGCACGACGTGGTCGGTGGCCGCGAGGTCGAGGGTGGTCGTGTACCGCTTGCCCGGGGTGAGCGGGGCGCCCTCGCCGGTGTCGGCGCGGTGGCCGAGGTCGGCCCAGCCGCGGCTGACGACGGTGTGGTCGACGTCGACGGTCTTCGCGCGGGTCTCCTTGAAGCAGGAGCTGTCGCCCGCGGTGCTCGCGCCCCAGCAGGTGCGCTCGGTGAGGGTGGTGATGCCTTCGCCGGCGTCGGCGTAGTCGCGGACGGTGTCGGGGCCGAGGTCCACGAGAACGGCGGACAGATGGGCCGTCGGGGTGCTGGGGGTGACGGTGACGGTGACCCGGGAGGAACCGGACAGCCGCAGGTCCCGGGTGAGCGGTCCGGTGACGAACCCGGCCTTGTCCGGGGTCGGCGTGTGGACCCGCGCGGCCCAGTCGGTCTCGCCCAGCCGCGGGTCGTCGGTGAAGGTCTCGGTGCCCTTGCCCCTGCGCAGGCCCAGGGTGCCGACGCCCGGCTCGGTGCCCCGGGCGGGGCGCAGGGCCACGGTGTGCGTGCCGCGCGGCGGCCAGGCCGCGGAGGTCACCCACTGGTCGGGGCGGCGCTCGATGTCGGCCACCGGTTCCCGGTCGATGCCGTTGTCGTAGCCGAGGAGTTCGTGGTCGAACCAGCGGTGCAGGGTGTCGACCCACTCGGCGCGGCGGAAGTCGAAGGGGTCGACGTGACCGGTCTGGGAGAGCCAGATCTTGCGTTCGACCCCGTTCTTCGCGAGCGCGTCCCACCAGGGGCCGACGTGCTGCATCCGCACGTTGAGGTCCTGCATGCCGTGCACGAGGAAGACGCTGGCCCGCACCTTCTTCGCGGCGCGCACGTAGTCGCGTTCGGTCCACAGCGGCGTCCGGTCGCCGGTGCGCGGGGCTCCGTCGACGAGCTCGCGCTGGACGGCGGCGCACCGGGACCGGGCGTCGGGGCTCTCGACGTAGTGCGACAGCCAGTCGGGGCCCGAGTCGTAGAGCGGGGCGCCCTGGGTGAAGTAGTAGTCGTACCAGGAGGAGATGGCGGCGATCGGGACGATGGTCTCCAGGCCCTCGACGCCGGTCGCGGCGACTCCGTTGGCGATGGTGCCGTCCCAGCTCTTGCCGATCATGCCGGTGCGGCCGTTGGTCCAGTCGGCCCGGGCGCGCTCGGTGCCGGTGCGGGTGGTGTAGGCCCTGCCCCGTCCGTTCAGCCAGTCGACGACGGCCTTGGCGGACTGGATGTCGGAGCGGCCGCCCACGTCCACACAGCCGTCGGACCGGTTGGTCCCGGCCAGGTCGACGCCGACGACGGCGTAGCCGCGCGGCACGAAGTAGTTGTCGTAGAACAGCGGCATGCCCACGATGTCGCCGTCGGCGTCGTAGGTCTTCCGCTGGCTCTCGTTGCCGCGCCCGCAGCAGGAGTAGTACGGGCTGGCGTCCATGATGACGGGGACCTTCCGGCCCCGCTGCGCGGGTTCGCGGGGGCGGACGATGTCGACGGCGACCCGGTCGGTCCTCCCGTCGCGGTCCTCGTCGAGTCCGGTGTCCACCCAGACGGCCTCGCGGACGGCGTCGGCGTAGGAGTGGACGGGCAGGCTCCCGCGCGGCGCGGCCTCTGCCGCGACCGGGGTGAGCAGCGCGGCCGTCAGGGCGGCGGTGGCCGCCGTCGCGAGCGGTCTCCAGGTCGTGAAGCGCGTGCGTTTCGGCATGCGCGGGACGGTACATCGGTCAACACCCGTGCAGAAGAGGGCACCTGACGCCCCGTGGGAAAACCGGTGGCCGGAAGCCGACGGCGGCCGGGACGCGGCCGCTGCCGCCGGCGCCGCACGCGAGGGACCCCGACGCGGTCCGCGCGCGGGGAGCGGCTGAGGCGGCGCACCGCGCGGTCGGGCTGCCGAGCCGCGCGGGCACCGGGTGCCGGGGCCGCCTCGGCACCGGCGTCCTGGCCGACGCGGTCATGCCCGCGGCCGGCCACCGTCCCCCGGGCGGGCCGGCCCGGGAGGGCCGGAGACGGTGGTGCGCACGGCCCTGACCGGCCCGGGGCGGTCGGGTTCGACGTGACGGTCCTCGACTCCCCTCCGGAGGAGGACGGGACCCTCGCGGCACGCCTCACCCGGTGCCCGTCGCGGGCGTTCGCGCCGGAGGGCCGACCCGCCGCGGCACGCTCAGTCCCCGTGGTCGTAGACCGTCACCGGTATGCCGCGCTCCACCAGCCGCTCGGTGATCAGCGGCTCGACCCGGGACCACTTCCCGCCGGCCAGCCCGCAGCCGATGCGGGGCATGTGGACGCAGGCCCCGAGGCCGGCCGCGTGGTCGGCGAGGCGGGTGAGGGCGGTGTCGATCGCCTCGTAGCGGACGGGGACG
Organism: Streptomyces viridosporus T7A; assembly: GCF_008704515.1. NCBI lineage: Bacteria > Bacillati > Actinomycetota > Actinomycetes > Kitasatosporales > Streptomycetaceae > Streptomyces > Streptomyces viridosporus. The sequence continues at coordinate 7,036,880 of NZ_CP023700.1, read as the reverse complement.
CCCTTGCTGCCGGTCCTGGTGCCGCGCTGGCCGATCATGTTCGCCACCCAGGCGTACCGCTCGACCTGGACCAGTTGCACCGCGCCCAGGGCGAAGTCGTTGGACGCGCGGTCGCGGTGCCAGGCGCGGTAGGCGGCCTCCGGCTCGGGCCAGCGGCGGGACAGGGCCAGGACGAAGCCCTTCCCCCAGCCGCCGATGTCGTTGCAGACATGGGCGACGATCGTGACGCCCTTCACCGACGGAACGGTGGCGTCACCCCGGACGTACGTGATCCCCGACATGACGCCACCGTAGGGGCTGCCACTGACACCGGCACCGGCCCGCTGCCTCGTGAGGTCGCTCGGCGCGCGCCCGGCGGCCCGCTCGCCCCGGCGAGGGAGGAAGCCGCACCGCGGGACGTCTCGCACGGCCGTCCGGTCGGCGTGCCCGGGTGTCACAACTCCGGTGGTACAGCTCCGGTGGTACAGCGATACTGCTGCGCATGACGACCGAGACCGGGAAGCCGCAGGGACCCGCCGCCGAGGGGCCGGGCACGGTCGCCCCCTCGACACCGGCCGAGGCGTCCCGAAGGGGAGAAGAAGGCGTGGAGTCCACCCTCACGGTCGACGAACTGGCGGCCCGGGCCGGTGTCACGGTGCGCACGATCCGCTTCTACGGCACCAGGGGCCTGCTGCCGCCCCCGGTGCTCGGTCCGCGGCGGGTCGGTCACTACGGGCGGGAGCACCTGGCCCGGCTGGCGCTCATCGAGGAGCTGCAGCGCCAGGGCATGACGCTGGCGGCCATCGAGCGGTACCTGGGGCAGCTGCCGCCGGACCTGTCCGCACGGGAGCTGGCGATCCAGCGGGCGGTGGTGGCCTCCTGGGCGCCGGAGGCCACGGAGACGGTGACGCACGGGGAGCTGGAACGCAGGGCGGGCCGGGCGCTCGGGGAGGAGGAGACCGAGCGGCTGGCGGCGATGGGCGTCGTCCGGCGCGAGGGTGAGCGGTACGGCGTCGACACCGGTCTGCTGCGGCTCGGCGTCGAACTGCTGGACGTACCGCTGTCGCACGAGACGATCCTCGCCGCCCGCACCACGCTGACCGAGTACTCCCGCGCGGCGGCCCACGAGCTGTCGCGGCTGCTGCGCGACGCGGTGGCCGAGCGGGACGCCCGGGACGTGAGGTCGCTGTCCGCCCACATGCAGCCGCTCGTGGTGCAGGCACTGCTCACGACGTTCCAGCGGTCGCTGCGGGAGGAGCTGCGGGAGTGGATGGACGGCGACGCCCACGAGTGACGCGGGACGGCCGCGGGTGACGCCGGACGGCCGCGGGTGACGCGGCGGAGTGCCGCGTCACCCGGCGGGGGCGCACCGTCAGCGGGCGTCCGTGAAGACCTCCCCCTTCTCCGCCTTCTCCACCAGCAGCGCCGGCGGGGTGAAGCGCTCGCCGTAGCGGTCGGCGAGTTCCCGCGCGCGGGCCACGAATCCGGGCAGGCCGGTCCCTCCCCCGGCGCCGCCGTCGTAGCCGTTGATGTACTGCAGCACGCCGCCGGTCCAGCCGGGGAAACCGATGCCGAGGATCGAGCCGATGTTGGCGTCGGCGACGGAGGTCAGCACGCCCTCCTCCAGCAGCCGGACGGTGTCCAGCGCCTCGGCGAACAGCATGCGCTCCTGCATGTCGCGGAACGGGATCGCGTAGCCGGGCCGGGTGAAGTGCTCGCGCAGTCCCGGCCACAGGCCGACGCGCCTGCCGTCCTCGCCGTACTCGTAGAAGCCGGCGCCCCCGCTGCGCCCCGGCCGGCCGAACTCGTCGACCATGCGGTCGATGACGGCCTCGGCGGGGTGCGCGGTCCAGGTGCCGCCCGCCTCCTCGACCGCCCGCTTCGATTCGGTGCGGATCTTGCGGGGCAGGGTCAGCGTCAGCTCGTCCATCAGGGAGAGCACCTTGGCCGGGTAGCCGGCCTGGGCGGCGGCCTGCTCCACCGACGCGGGCTCGATGCCCTCGCCGACCATGGCGACGCCCTCGTTGATGAAGTGCCCGATGACCCGCGAGGTGAAGAAGCCGCGCGAGTCGTTGACCACGATCGGCGTCTTGTTGATCTGCCGCACCATGTCGAAGGCGCGGGCCAGCGCCTCCTCACCGGTGCGCTCGCCCTTGATGATCTCGACCAGCGGCATCTTGTCGACCGGCGAGAAGAAGTGCAGCCCGATGAAGTCGTCCTGCCGCTCCACGCCCTCGGCCAGCGCCGTGATCGGCAGGGTGGAGGTGTTGGAGCACAGCAGCGCGTCCTCGGCGACGACGTCCTGGATCTCCTGGAAGACCTTGTGCTTGAGCGCGGTGTCCTCGAACACCGCCTCGATGACCGCGTCGCAGCCCGCCAGGTCGGCGACCTCGGCGGTGGGCGTGATGCGGGCCAGCAGCGCGTCGGCCTTCTCCCGGGTGGTGCGGCCCTTGGCGACGGCCTTGGCGCACAGCTTCTCGGAGTAGCCCCTGCCCTTGAGCGCCGCCTCCGGGGAGACGTCCTTCAGCACGACCTCGATCCCCGCGCGGGCGCAGGAGTAGGCGATGCCGGCGCCCATCATCCCGGCACCGAGGACGGCGACCTTGCGGACCCGGCGGGGCTCGATGCCCCGGGGGCGGTTGGCGCCGGAGTTGACGGCCTGCAGATCGAAGAAGAACGCCTGGATCATGTTCTTCGAGGTCTGTCCGGCGGCCAGCTCGACGAAGTAGCGGGCCTCGATGACCTGGGCGGTCTCGAAGTCGACCTGGGCTCCCTCGACGGCCGCGGCGAGGATGCTCCGCGGGGCCGGGTAGGGCGCGCCGTTGGTCTGCTTGCGCAGGGTGGCCGGGAAGGCGGGCAGGTTGGCCGCGAACTTCGGGTGGGCCGGGGTGCCGCCGGGGATCCTGTAGCCGGGCCGGTCCCAGGGCTGGGCGGACTCGGGGTGGGCGTCGATGAAGGCGCGGGCCTTGGCGAGCAGGTCCTCCGGGCTGTCGGCCACCTCGTCGACGAGGCCGTTCTCCAGGGCGCGCCGCGGGGTGTACTGGGTGCCCTGGAGGAGGACCTTGAGGAGGGCGTCGGCGATGCCGAGCAGCCGGACGGTGCGGACGACGCCGCCGCCTCCGGGGAGCAGGCCGAGGGTCACCTCGGGGCAGCCGATCCTGGAGCCGGGGGCGTCGAGGGCGATCCGGTGGTGGCAGGCCAGGGCGAGTTCGTAGCCGCCGCCGAGGGCCGCCCCGTTGATCGCCGCGACGACCGGTTTGCCGAGCGTCTCGATGCGGCGCAGCCGGCGCTTGATCGCCATGCCGCCGTCGAACAGGTCCTGCGCCGTCTCCGGGGTGACCCGGATCAGGTCGCGCAGGTCGCCGCCGGCGAAGAAGGTCTTCTTGGCGGAGGTGAGGATGACGCCGCGGATCGAGTCCTTCTCGGCCTCCAGGCGGTCGGTGATCACGGCGAGGGAGTCGCGGAACGCCTGGTTCATGGTGTTCGCGGACTGGTCCGGGTCGTCCAGGACGAGGGTGACGACGCCGGTGTCGTCCTGCTCCCAGCGGATGGTGGTGCTCTCGGTCATCAGGGGGTCTCCGTAAGGGGTCGCGTGCGGGTCGCCGGGATTCAGAGGCGTTCGACGATGGTGGCGATGCCCATGCCGCCGCCCACGCACAGCGTGGCCAGGCCGTACCGCAGGTCGCGGCGCTCCAGTTCGTCGACGAGGGTGCCGAGGATCATCGCGCCGGTGGCGCCCAGCGGATGGCCCAGCGCGATGGCGCCGCCGTTGACGTTGACCTTCTCCAGGCTCAGCCCCAGGTCCTTGACGAAGCGCAGCACGACCGCGGCGAACGCCTCGTTGATCTCGACCAGGTCGATGTCGTCGATCGTCAGCCCGGCCCTGGCGAGCGCCTTGCGGGTGGCCGGGGCGGGGCCGGTGAGCATGATGGTGGGCTCGGAGCCGGACACGGCGGCGGAGACGATCCGCGCGCGCGGGGTGAGCCCGTAGCGCTCGCCGACCTCCCGGGAGCCGATGGCGACCAGGGCGGCGCCGTCGACGATGCCGGAGGAGTTGCCCGCGTGGTGGACGTGGTCGATCCGCTCCACCCAGTGGTACTTCTGCAGCGCCACCGCGTCGAAGCCGCCCCGCTCGCCGATCTCCGCGAAGGACGGCGCGAGGGCCGCGAGGGAGTCGGCGGTGGTGCCGGGGCGCAGGTGCTCGTCGCGGTCGAGGACGACCAGGCCGCTGCGGTCCCGCACCGGCACCACGGACCGCGCGAAGCGGTTCTCCTTCCAGGCGGTGGCCGCGCGCTCCTGCGACAGCGCCGCGTACTCGTCGACGTCGCGCCGGGAGAAGCCCTCCAGGGTGGCGATCAGGTCGGCGCCGATGCCCTGCGGCACGAAGCCGACCTCGAGGCTGGTCATCGGGTCGTTGAACCAGGCGCCGCCGTCGCTGCCCATCGGCACCCGGGACATCGACTCCACGCCGCCCGCCAGGACCAGGTCCTCCCAGCCCGAGCGCACCTTGGCGGCGGCCAGGTTGACGGCCTCCAGCCCGGAGGCGCAGAAGCGGTTCTCCTGCACGCCGGCCACCGTGTCGGGCAGCCCGGCGGCGACGGCGGCGGTGCGGGCGATGTCGGAGCCCTGGTCGCCGACCGGGCTGACCACGCCGAGCACGATGTCGTCGATCGCCGCCGGGTCGAGGTCCGGGAAGCGGGCGCGGATCTCGTGGAGGAGGCCGACGACCAGGTCGATGGGCTTGGTGCCGTGCAGGGCGCCGTTCGCCTTGCCGCGTCCGCGCGGGGTGCGGATCGCGTCGTACACGTACGCTTCGGTGCTCACGGGGAGGCCTTTCGCTGAGGGTTCGAGGACGGGGACAGCAGTCGGGGTACGTCCCAGTCGCGGGCCACGTCGTCGGTGTCGGCGCCCGGCCGGGCGGGCCCGGTGCGGACGGTGGCGGGGGTCGCGGAGAACCGCGGGGCCGGTGCGGGCTGGGTGATGCCGCCGTGGTCGGTGAAGGTCCCGCGGGCGGCCAGGTGCGGGTGGTGCGGGGCCTCGCGCAGGGACAGCACGGGTGCCACGCAGGCGTCGGAGCCCTCGAAGACGGCCGTCCACGCGTCGCGGGTGCGGGTCCTGAAGCGGGCGGCGACCTGCTCGCGCAGCTCCGGCCACCGGGTGACGTCCGCGTGGGCGGCGGCCCGGTCCTCGAGGCCGAGCAGGCGCAGGAACTCGGCGTAGAACCGCGGCTCCAGCGCGCCCACCGCCATGTGGCGGCCGTCGGCCGTCTCGTACGTGCCGTAGTACGGGCAGCCGCCGTCGAGGAGGTTGGCGCCGCGCCGGTCCTGCCAGGCGCCGGCGGCGAGCATGCCGTGGATCATCGCGGAGAGGTGGGAGGCGCCGTCCACGATGGCGGCGTCGACGACCTGTCCGGTGCCGGTGGCGCGCGCGTGGTGCAGGGCGGCGAGGACGCCGACGACGAGATAGAGGGAGCCGCCCGCGTAGTCGCCGAGGAGGTTGGCCGGGACGGCCGGGGGCCGGTCCGGGTCGCCGATCATGCCGAGGGTGCCGGTGGGGGCGAGGTACGCGATGTCGTGCCCCGCGCGGTCGGCGAGGGGCCCCTGCTGGCCCCAGCCGGTCATCCGGCCGTAGACCAGGCGCGGGTTGCGGGGGTGGCAGTCCCCGGGGCCGACGCCGAGGCGCTCGGCGACGCCGGGGCGGTAGCCCTCGACGAGGACGTCGGCGCGTTCGACCAGGTCGAGGACGCGCGCGGCGCCGTCGGGCGCCTTCAGGTCGACGATCACGGAGCGCTTGTTGCGGTTGGTGACGTCGTACGCCGGATCGATGCCGAGGCCCGGGCCGCCGGGGCGGTCCACGCGGACGACGTCGGCGCCCAGGTCGGCGAGGAGCATGGCGGCGAACGGGCCGGGCCCGATACCGGCGAGCTCGATCACGCGCACGCCGGCGAGCGGACCGTGCCCCGCCGTCTTCGCCTCCGTCATCCGCAACTCCGCTCCGGCTGTGACACAACTGATGTAACACCAGTGATGCTAGGAACGTGTCCCACCCGGCACAAGACCGGGCGAGCAAGCGCTTAGTACCGCCGTGCGGTTCCGTGAGCCGTTCGGGGGGTTTCTCGGCGGGAGGCACCGTCGGCGACGGCTTCGGCGGGCTGCGGCTCGCCGGTGTCCGTGCCCGTCGGTCCGGTGCCGGACCAGTCTAGGAGTCCGGTCGGGGTCACGGCCCGGTAGGACACCGCCCGTGTCCTGCCGGGCGCCGCCCGCGTCAGGGCCGAAGGGGGACGGGCACACGGGCCCGCCGCCGTCCTCAGCGGTTGCGGCGGGTGAGGGAGGCGCTGAGCGCGGTGGCGAAGGCGCACCAGCCGGCGTACGGCGCCAGCACCGCGGCGGCCTTCCGGTCGCTGCGCGCCACGCGGCGGATGAGCCGCAGGTTGCTCGCGTCGAGCAGCAGGGCGCCCCAGACACCGGCCGCCGGACTGCGGCGGGCGAAGAACAACCAGGTCCATGCCGCGTTGAGCGCCAGGTTCGTGCCGAAGCCGGCCACGAGGGCACGTCGCTCACCGCCGCGGGCACGGTTCACGGCGTGGCCGGCGCTCCACGCGATCGAGGCGTACAGCGGTGTCCACACCGCCGGGAAGACCCGCGCGGGCGGCTGCCAGGCCGGCTTGTCCAGCGATGCGTACCAGGCGTCCGACGGGGCGGCGGCCCGCCCTCCCACCCAGGCGCTCAGACCCACCGCCGCCCCGGCGGCCGCGTACGTCCACCGGCCGCCGGACCCGTCCCGTGGGGTCCTGTGCTTCGTCCGCATGCCGGACGCGTACCCCTGCGACGGCGGGAAACACGGGGCGCGTGCCGCCCCGCCGCCCGGTGCCGGGGGCCGGGGGCCGGGCCGCGCGGGAGCGGGCGGCCCGGCCGGATGCCCGTGCGGGTGCACCACCGGGTCCGCCGGTCTCGGCGGGCGGACCCGGTCACCGGGCGAAGGGGGGCCGGTGCCGTCGGGCTCCCGGTCGGCCGCGAAGGTCCGTGCCGCGGCTCCGATGCGGTGCTCCCGCCGCGGCCGGAGCCGTCACGGTGTCGGAGCCGTCACGGTGTCGGAGCCGTCCTGAACAGGCCCGTCCGGATTCCTTCGGGGCCGCCGTCGTGCTCTGCCCGCCGCACGCTAACCTCGGCGACCGACAGCGGCGGGTTGCACGACCAAGGGGTGTCATGAGCAGGCTGAACAGGACGGACCGTCCGTACGACATCGTGCTCTTCGGAGCCACCGGCTTCGTCGGGGCGCTCACCGCGGAGTACCTCGCCGCCCACGCGCCCGCCGGGCTGCGCTGGGCGGTCGCGGGCCGCAGCGCGCAGAAGCTGGAGCGGCTGTGCGAGCGGCTGCCCGGGGGCGCGGGAATCGGCCGGCTGCGGGCGGACGCGTCCGACCCGGCCTCGCTGCGCGAACTCGCCGAACAGGCGCGCGTGGTGGCCACCACGGTGGGCCCCTACGTGGAGTACGGCGAGGGACTCGTCGCCGCCTGCGCGGAGACCGGCACGGACCACGTCGACCTCTCGGGTGAACCCGAGTTCGTGGACCTGGTGTACGTCCGCCACGACGCACGCGCGCGGGAGACCGGCGCACGACTGGTGCACGCCTGCGGGTTCGACTCGGTGCCGCACGACCTGGGCGCCTACTTCACCGTGCGGCAGCTGCCCGAGGGCGTTCCCCTGACCGTGGACGGTTTCGTGACCGCCGACGCGGCCTTCTCGGGCGGCACGTTCGCCTCGGCGCTGGGCCAGTTCGCCCGGCCCCGGCAGCTCCGCGCGGCGGCCCGGGACCGCCGGCGCCATGAGCCGCGGCTGGTGGGCCGCCGGGTCTCGGTACCGTCGGGTGCGCCGCGCTACGCCCCGGAGGTGGGCGCCTGGGCCCTGCCGCTGCCGACCGTCGACGCGCAGATCGTGCGCCGGTCGGCGAGGACGCTCGACCGGTACGGGCCCGACTTCCGTTACCGGCACTACGCGGCGGTCCGCCGTCTTCCCGTGGCGGTCGGCGGGGCCGCGGCCGTGGGCGCTCTGGTGGCGGCGGCCCAACTGCCCGCCGCGCGGCGCCTGCTCTCCGACCGGCTCAAGCCCGGTGAGGGGCCGAGCCCCCAGAAGCGCGCCCGGAGCTGGTTCACCGTCCGCTTCGTGGGCGAGGGCGGCGGACGGCGCGTGTACACGGAGGTCTCGGGCGGTGACCCCGGCTACGACGAGACGGCGAAGATGCTCGCCGAGGGGGCGCTCAGCCTGGCCCTCGACGACCTCCCGCAGACGTCCGGGCAGGTCACGACGGCGGTGGCGATGGGCGACGCGCTGATCGAACGGTTGCAGAGCGCGGGGATCCGCTTCCGCGTCGCCGCGACCCGCTGACGGGCGGACCGGGCCGGGACCGCCCTGCGGCGGCCGTTCGGGAACGGTGCGGATCATCCCGGCGATCCGGCCGGGCCCGGCCGGTAGGGCGAGCACCGGCCCGGTCGTCACGGCCCGCTCGCCGGGCCGGGCGGAAGGCGCGGCGGGCTCGGGCGCGCGGCGCGGCGCCATGCGCCCGAGCCCGTCGGCGGGGCTGGTGACCGGGCATCCGTGCACGTACTCGGTGCGCACATGAGCGCCCCCGGTTCGGCGCGTGCGGCTCGGTGTTCCCCGACTTGGGACTTGCGGGCCGCCCCGGCCCGGCATCCCGACGCCGATCGGCGGAACCGGTCCTCGAAGTGCCAACAAGGAGTTCAATGAAACCCTTGAAGGCATGCGATTCCTTCTCGAAGTCACCATGGACGGCGAAGCGTTGGCGAAGGACCCCGCCGGGGAGCTCGGGCGGATCCTGCGGTACTGGGGCGGGAACGTGCGCCACTTCCCGCTGGAGCCCGGCGACGGGTCGGTGATCTACGACTCGGAGTACCGCGAGGTGGGGCACTGGAAGGTCGAGACGGCGGCCGGGGCGGAGAAGGGGGTCTCCTAGGTCCCACGGCGCCCGGGCCGGGGCCGGCCGGGGTTCAGGCCCCGGCCGCCTCGCGGAGCGCCCTGCGGCACAGGGCGTCCGCCCTGCGGGTGGTCTCCGGGAGGCGGTGGGCGGGGGTCAGCGCGAGGGTGTGGGCGCAGGCGTTGTCGAGGTCCGTCCGATGGCCGACCGAGACGAAGACCGGCTTGACCGCGTCCCTCGTGCGCAGGGCGCGGCCGACCTCCTCGCGGCCGTCGAGCAGCGGTGCCGTGCTGCCGCGCGGGGTGTCCGGGGTGTCGTGGGCGAAGGTGAAGGGGTTCTTGGCGACGCCGATCGTCGGCAGGCTGGTGAGGACGCCGAGGTGACTGGCGAGGCCGAAGCGGCGGGGATGCGCGCGGCCGTAGCCGTCGCAGACGACCAGGCCGGGCGGGCAGGGCAGGGCGTCGAGGGCGGCGAGGACGGTGGGGAGCTCGCGGAAGGCGAGCAGCCCGGGCACGTACGGGAAGGAGATCCGGCCGACGGCCGTGGCCTCGGCGACGACGTCGAGGCTCGCCGCGTCCAGGACGACGGCCGCCGCCGCGACGACGTCCCGCTCGTCGTCGTACGCCACGTCGACCCCGGTGACCCGGCCCGTCCCGGGCGGCGGGCCCGGCTCGTCGAGCACCACCCGCGCACGGAGTGCGTCCTGGACGGCGCGGGCCTGTTCCTCGGTTCCGGGCCAGTCGGCCGGTATGCGTACGGTCGTCATGGTGCCCCGAGCCTACGGGGCGTGCGCGTTCCGCGCGGCGGGCGTCCCCGGCCCCGCGCACGACGGCCCCGCAGACGGGGCGGTGGGCGTCACCGTCGGCGGGGCCGCGCGGGGCGGCTCACTTGCCGAGCGCCCGCTGGAGCTGGCTCTTGTTCATGTGCGAACGGCCCTCGACGCCTCGGCGCTTGGCCTCCTCGTACAGCTGGTCGTAGGTCGGTCCCTGGGAGCCCTTGCCGGACCGCTGGCCGCCCCGCTTGCCGGACGACATGTCCTGGGTCGAGGTGCGGCTCGCGCTCTTGGACTCACCGGAGCGGGCGCGCTCCTTGTTCACCGTCCGCGCGGCGATCTCCTTGGCGCGTCCCGTGCTCTCGCCCCGGCCCTGCGCGCTCTCCTTGATGTGCTCGTACTGACGCTCCCGCTTGGGGCTGGAACCGCGCGGCATGTCCGCTCCCTTCCTCTCGCGTTCAGCGAACGGGTACCCACGTCGGCGGCAAATAGGACCCGTCGCATGCGCCGGCGCTCCGGTCGGGCCCCCTCCCCTCCTCCACCGCCCCGCGCACGGCCGCGGCGCGCCCGCCTTCTCCGCCCGTCCGGCCGTCCGCCCCTCCGCCTCGTCGGTGCCGTCCGGACGGCACCGACGAGGCGGAGGGAAAATCCGGCGAACAGCGCAAATGCCGTGCGGAGTACGTGAGAAGAGCCTCGTCACCCGGGTGCATGAAGGCGGTGACAGAGGTCACTCGGTCTCCGTGTGCACGGATTGGCTGATTCCGTCGTCTCTTTCGATAGCCGACCCGATCCGCCCGGAAGCCCGTCCAGACGTCACGAGGGAGCAAGGCGTTGTCCACCGTCATCGAGCAGCCCGTCGAGGCCCGTCTCGTCGCCGCCGCGCCGCGGATGCCGAGCATTCCCGCCACCCTGCACTACGACCGGAGGGACCCGTTCGCCGTCCGCATGACCTTCCCCGCACCCGCCACCCTGGAGGGCGTGGAGGTCTGCTGGACCTTCTCCCGCGAGCTGCTCACCGCGGGACTGCAGGGCCCCGAGGGCCACGGCGACGTGCGGGTGCGTCCGTACGGCTACGACCGCACCGTGCTGGAGTTCCACGCCCCCGAGGGCACCGCCGTCGTGCACGTCCGCTCGGGTGAGGTGCGCCGCTTCCTCCAGGCCACGAGCGAGCTGGTGCCGACCGGCCTGGAGCACCTCCAGCTCGATCTGGACCACGGTCTCGCGGAGCTGATGCGCGACTCCTGCTGAACCGGGGCCCCGCGGCTCAACGCGCGCCGCCGAGCAGGGTGTTGAGTTCCGCGTAGTCGAGTCCGCCGACCAGCGTGCCGTACGTCCCCGTACCGAGCAGCTCCCGCGCCGCGCGGCGGACCAGGGCGTGGGCGGCCTGGGCGATGCCGGACCCCGCGCTCACACGGGCGACGCCCAGGGCGGCGAGGTCGGCGACCGGTGGTGCGCCGGGCCCGACCATCACGTTCAGCGGCCCGTCGACCCCGGCGGCGAGTTCCCCGACGGTCCCCGGGTCGACGGCCCCGGGGACGAAGATCCCGTCGGCGCCCGCGGCCCGGTAGGCGGCGGCGCGTTCCAGGGTGCGGTCCACTCCCCCGGCGCCGCGCAGGAAGGTGTCGACGCGGGCGTTGACGAACAGCGGCACACCGGCCGCGTCGGCGGCCTCCCGGGCGGCGGCGATCCGCTCGGCCTGCTCGGTGACGGGACGCAACGGGCCTTCCGCCGCGCCGTGCAGGGCGTCCTCGATGTTCACCCCGACCGCGCCGGCGGCGACGACCGCGCGCACGGTGTCACCGACGCCGGCCGGATCGTCGGCATAGCCGCTCTCGATGTCCGCGGTGACGGGCACGTCGACGGCTCCGGCGATCTCCGCGACGGCCCTCAGTGCCCGCTCGCGGTCCACTCCGTCCCCGTCCGCCGCGCCGAGGGCCCAGGCGAGACCGGCGCTGGTGGTCGCCACGGCGGCGGCGCCCGCCTCCTCCACCAGCCGGGCACTGGCGAGGTCCCAGGCGTTGGGCAGGACGAGCGGACGGCCCGGGACGTGCAGGGCCCGGAAGGCGAGGGCGCGGTCACGGAGGGTGGCGGTGGGATGCGTCATGCGGATCACCCAACCAGCGGAGCGGGGTCCGTGTCCGGCGGAAATCCGACCCGCACGTCCGGCCGGACCCGTCCCCGCGGCGGCGGAGCGGTCACCGGGCGGGGCTCATCCGCCCGTCGTGGGCGAGGGCGTGGGCACCGCCGCGGTCACCGCCGCGCGCAGTCCGCGCACGATCCCGCCGAGGACGGGCGTCGCGGCCCCGCCCCGTTCGGTCAGCTCCTCGATGCGCCGCTCGTGGCGGGCGCGGTCCCGGTCCGGCAGCAGGGTGCGCAGTCCGGCGGAGGCCGCCAGGGCGACGACGGCCGCGTCCGCCTCGGGGACGTCCCCGGCCGGTACGGGGCCGTCGAGGATCAGCCGTGCCTCGTCCTGCAGGGCGTCCACGCGGGCGACGCCGTCCAGGACGTACTCCACGGACGGGAACACCCCGAGCACCCGCCGCTTCTCCGCGTGCAGGAACCCCTCGGCGACCAGCTGCTCGCGGACCGCGTCCAGGGTGTACCGGGCGTGCAGCGTCACCCAGGTGCGCCAGCGGTGCGGGCAGGACTCGCTGACGAGTTCCAGCAGTCCGTCGAGGACCGCGTCCCCGGTGCGGGAGTCCAGGTCGAGGGGTGTGGCGATGCCGTCGTCGTCGATCAGCAGACCGCGCCGGGCCAGGTCGGCGAGGGCACCGGCCCGCACCAGAGGGGGCAGCCGGGCCGGATCGGTGACCTCCCGTCGCGTGGTGTTCCAGGCCAGCAGATGGAGCCGGGCCGGCAGCGAGAGCGGGCCGTTGGGCACGGAACCTCCTCGGGTCGGTGAGGTCGCGATCGGTAAAACCGTTGACAGCCGATCCGGCCCCTCGTACGGTTTTCGACGGTTCTGTTGCCGTCGATGGGAGAAGGACGTTGCTCGTCTGAGGTTCTGAGACACCGCGTCACACCCGTGGGGTGTGCACGTCGCGTGCGACCTCGGCGTTCGAGCCGTCCTTCTGTGCGGAGCAGGGCTTTTCTCGTGCCCAGAGCTTCCTCCCGGCTGCCGGTCGTCCTCTCGCGGTGTCTCCATACGCGTTTGCCCCTGACCGCCCCGAGCAACCGCGGAGGCCCGTATGTCAACATCCATCACTTGTACGTCCCTCTCCTTCACCTGGCCCGACGGCACGCCCGTCATCGAGGGCCTCGACGTCTCCTTCGGTCCCGGCCGTACCGGGCTGATCGGTGTCAACGGCGCGGGGAAGTCGACCCTGCTGAAGCTGATCGCCGGTGAGCTCACGCCGACCGGTGGCGCCGTCCGGGTGGCCGGCGAGGTGGGGTACCTGCCGCAGAACGTGACGCTGGACACCGCGCTGCGGGTCGACGAGGCGCTCGGTATCGCCGCACGGCGGGCCGCGCTGCACGCCATCGAGGCGGGCGACGTGGCCGAGGAGCACTTCGAGACCGTCGGCGACGACTGGGACGTGGAGGAGCGCGCCCTGGCCACGCTCGGTGAACTCGGCCTCGGGCACATCGGGTTGGACCGCACGGTCGGCGAGGTGTCGGGCGGCGAGTCGGTGCTGCTGCGGCTGGCCGCGCTGCTGCTGCGCCGGCCGGACGTGCTGCTGCTCGACGAACCCACCAACAACCTCGACCTGTACGCCCGCAGGCGGCTGTACACGGCCGTCGCAAACTGGCCGGGCGTGATGGTCGTGGTCAGCCACGACCGCGAACTGCTGGAACTGGTCGACCAGATCGCGGATCTGCGCCGGGTGAGCACGGCGGCGCGCGGCACCTCGGTCGAGGGTGGTGGTGGAAGACGGGTGGGTGAGGTCGTCTGGTACGGCGGCAACTTCTCGGCCTACGAGGAGGCGCTGGCCGTCGAGCAGGAGGCGGCCGAGCGGATGGTGCGGGTCGCCGAGGCGGACTTCCGCAAGCAGAAGCGCGAGCTGGCCGACGCCCAGGTCAAACTGGCCCGCCGCAAGCGGTACGGGCAGAGGATGTGGGACCAGAAGCGCGAGCCGAAGATCGTCATGGGGGCGCGCAAGCGTGCGGCGCAGGAGTCCGCGGGCAAGCACCGCCTCCTGCACGAGGAGAGGCTCGCCGGGGCCCGGGAACGGCTCGACGAGGCGGTGGAGGCCGTGCGGGACGACGACGAGATCCGCGTCGACCTGCCGTACACGGCCGTGCCGCCCGGACGTACCGTCCTCACGCTCCTGGACCTGGAGTTGGCGTACGGCGCCCGGGTGAACGGCGGCTTCGACCTGCGGGGACCGGAGCGGGTCGCGCTGGTCGGGCGCAACGGCGCCGGCAAGACCACGCTGCTGCGCACGATCGCCGGGGAGCTCGAGCCGGTGTCGGGCGAGGCGACGGCGCACGTCCCGCTGCGGTTCCTGCCGCAGCGGCTCGACGTCCTCGACGACGGACTGACGGTCGCCGAGAACGTGGCCCGGTTCGCTCCGGACGCCACCGACAACCGGATCCGGGCGCGGCTCGCCCGCTTCCTGTTCCGGGGCGCCCGCGCCGACCGGAAGGCGGCGACCCTGTCCGGCGGCGAGCGCTTCCGCGCCGCACTGGCCGCACTGCTGCTGGCGGAGCCCGCGCCGCAGCTGCTGATGCTGGACGAGCCGACCAACAACCTCGACATGGCGAGCGCCCGGCAGCTCACCACGGCCCTGGAGTCGTACGAGGGGGCACTGATCGTCGCCAGTCACGACCTGCCGTTCCTGGAGTCCATCGGGATCACGCGGTGGCTGCTGATGGAGGAGGGAGAACTGAAGGAAATCACGACGGAAGCTGTCGGGTATCCCGCCTAACGTCGGCGGTATGAGCCAGTCCAGCGCGTTCATCACCCTCACCGGGGCCAGGGAGAACAACCTCAAGGACGTCACGCTCCGCATCCCGAAGGGCCGGCTGACCGTGTTCACCGGCGTTTCGGGATCGGGGAAGTCGTCGGTCGTCTTCGACACGATCGCGGTCGAGTCGCAGCGGCAGCTGAACGAGACGTACACCTGGTTCGTCCGCAACCGGCTGCCCAAGTACGAGCGGCCGCACGCGGACGCCCTGGAGGACCTCACGCCCGCGATCGTCGTCGACCAGCGGCCCGTCGGCGGCCACTCCCGGTCGACGGTCGGCACGATGACGGACGTGTACGCGGTGATCCGGGTGCTGTTCTCCCGGCACGGCACGCCGAGCGCCGGGCCGGCGACGGCGTACTCGTTCAACGACCCGTCGGGCATGTGCCCCGGGTGCGACGGCCTGGGCCGGACCGTGCGGCCGGACTGGGACCGCATCCTCGACGTGGACCGCTCCCTCGCCGAGGGGGCGGTCCGCTTCCCGCCCTTCGCCCCGGGGACGTGGCAGGGGCAGGCGTACACCAACAGCGACGGGCTCGACCCGCACCGGCCGGTGCGCGAGTTCACCGCGGCCGAGCGGGATTTCCTGATGCGCGGGCGTCCCGGCAGCAAGGTCACCGTGAACGGCACGGGCGGCACCTGGACCACCGAGTACGAAGGGCTCGCCGACCGGTTCGAACGGCTCTACCTGAAGCGGGACCTGGCGGCGATGAGCCAGAAGACCCGCGACATGGTGCGGGGGTTCCTGGCCGAGGGCACCTGCCCGGACTGCCGGGGCGCCCGGCTGAACGAGGCGGCGCTGGCGACGCGCGTGGGCGGGCTGTCCATCGCCGACTGCACCCGGATGCAGGTCACCGACCTCATCGCCGTGCTGCGGGAGCTCGACGACCCCCTCGCCCGGCCGATCGCCGGGGCCGCCGTCGCCGCGCTGGAGCGGATCGAGACGATCGGCCTCGGCTACCTCAGCCTCGACCGGGAGACGTCCACCCTCTCCGGCGGCGAGGGCCAGCGGCTGAAGACGGTGCGGCACCTGGGGTCCAGCCTGACCGGGATGACGTACATCTTCGACGAGCCCAGCGTCGGACTGCACCCGCGCGACGTGCACCGCCTCGGCGAACTGCTGCTGCGGCTGCGGGACAAGGGGAACACCGTGCTGGTCGTCGAGCACGACCCCGACGTCATCGCGCTGGCCGACCACGTCGTCGACATGGGCCCCGGCGCGGGCGCCGGGGGCGGCCGCGTGGTGTTCGAGGGGACGCCGGGCGAGCTGGCCGCCTCGGGCACCCTGACCGGGCGGTGCCTGGGCCGGCGCACGGCGGTCAAGGACGTCGTACGGGAGGCGGCCGGCGAGCTGTGGGTGAAGGGCGCCGACCGGCACAACCTGCGCGAGGTCACCGTGCGGTTCCCGGCCGGGGTGCTGACCGCGGTGACCGGGGTCGCCGGGTCCGGCAAGAGCACGCTGGTCGCGGAGTTCACCGCCGCCCACGCCGACGCGGTGGTCGTCGACCAGTCGTCCATCGGGATCTCCGCGCGGTCCACCCCGGCGACGTACCTCGGGATCATGGACACGGTGCGGAAGGTCTTCGCGCGGGAGACGGGGCGGGATCCGGGACTGTTCAGCTTCAACTCCGCCGGTGCCTGCGCGACCTGCGAGGGCCGCGGGATCATCCACACCGACCTCGCCTTCATGGACCCGGTGACCACGACCTGCCACGACTGCGAGGGCCGGCGCTTCAAGGAGGAGGTGCTGCGGCTGACGGTCGGCGGCCGCTCCATCGCCGACGCCCTGGGCATGACGGCCGACGAGGCGCTGGACTTCTTCGACGACCCGGGCGTGCGGCGCCGGCTGCGCGCCCTGCGGGACGTCGGCCTGACCTACCTCACCCTCGGGCAGCCGCTGTCCACGCTCTCCGGCGGCGAACGGCAGCGCATCAAGCTCGCCACCCGGCTGCACCGCAAGGGGGTGGTGTACGTCCTGGACGAGCCGACCACCGGGCTGCACCTGGCCGACGTGGACGGCCTCGTCACCCTTCTGGACCGGCTCGTGGACGCGGGCAACACCGTCGTCGTGGTCGAGCACCACCTGGACGTGATCGCCCGCGCCGACTGGGTGATCGACCTCGGCCCGGACGGCGGACGGGACGGCGGCCGGGTGGTCTTCGAGGGGACGCCGGAGCAACTGCTGGCGGCCCGGGGGTCCTTCACCGGGGAGCATCTGCGGCGGGCGGTGCGGGGGCGGTGACGCGGAGGACCCGCCGCGGGCGCGGGCGAACGGGCACAGGCGGGCGGGCACGGACGGGTACGGGCCGCCGGGGCCGTCATCCGCGGGTACTTCTTCCGGCCGCCGGGGGTGGTCCTGTCCCGATTCGCCCTGCATGATGGTCCGCCGACGGCCGAGGAGGTCCCCGCCGCCCGCGGGAGGCCCCCGGCGCCGTACCGACACGCCCCCGTCCGATACGGAGTCATGCCCGTGCCCAGCAAGAAGGCCCTGATCCGCCGTCCCAGCCCCCGTCTGGCCGAGGGGCTGGTGACGCACATCGAACGGGAGGGGGTGGACGTCGACCGGGCGACGGAGCAGTGGGAGGCGTACGGGGCGGCACTGCGCACCCACGGCTGGGAGACGGTCGAGGTGGCCCCGGCCGACGACTGCCCGGACTCCGTGTTCGTCGAGGACACGGTGGTGATGTACCGGAACGTGGCGCTGATCGCCCGGCCCGGCGCCGAGTCCCGGCGCGGCGAGACCACCGGCGTCGAGGAGGCCGTGGCGTCCCTGGGCTGCTCGGTGAGCTGGGTCCGGGAACCGGGCACGCTGGACGGCGGCGATGTGCTCAAGATCGGCGACACCGTGTACGTGGGCCGCGGCGGGCGCACCAACGCGGCCGGGGTCCAGCAGGTGCGGGCCGCGTTCGAGCCGCTGGGCGCGCGGGTGGTCGCCGTGCCGGTCGCCAAGGTGCTGCACCTGAAGTCGGCGGTCACCGCACTGCCGGACGGGACGGTCGTCGGCCACCTCCCGAACGTGGACGCGCCGTCGCTGTTCCCCCGCTTCCTGCCGGTGCCGGAGGAGTCCGGGGCGCACGTGGTGCTGCTCGGCGGGGACAAGCTGCTGATGGCCTCGAGCGCGCCGAAGACCGCGGAGCTGCTCTCGGACCTCGGCCACGAGCCCGTCCTGGTGGACATCGGCGAGTTCGAGAAGCTCGAGGGCTGCGTGACCTGCCTCTCGGTGCGCCTGCGGGAGCTGCACGCCTGACCGGCGCCCCTCACCCGTACGGCTCACGGACTTCTGACTCCGGTCTCGCCCGACCGGGAAGATCTCGCGGCGACACACCTGATCAGCGGTCTTTACCGTGCTCTTAACCTACGGTTTCGTAACCTACGGATTCGTAGCCTACGATTCCGTAGGTTCCGGCACCGCTCGCCGGCTCCGTCGTACTCGGCACCGTCCCCTGGAGTTCCCGTGACGCTCACTTCCCCTCACCTCGGCAGCCCGTCCGTCTGGACCGACGCCCGGCTGTTGTACGCGCTGGAGGAAGTGGTCGAGAAGGAACTCAACCGGCATCTGAAGGTCGCCAAGGACTGGATGCCGCACGAGTACGTGCCGTGGAGCGACGGCCGCAACTTCCCCGGTCTCTTCGAGGACGGCGAGGCCTGGGACAAGGAGCAGTCCAAGGTCACCGAGGTCGGCCGGATCGCCCTCGTGGTGAACCTGCTGACCGAGGACAACCTCCCGAGCTACCACCACGAGATCGCCACCCTGTTCGGCCGGGACGGCGCCTGGGGCACCTGGGTGCACCGCTGGACGGCCGAGGAGGGCCGGCACGGCATCGTGATGCGGGACTACCTGCTCGCCTCGCGGGCGGTGGACCCGGACAAGCTGGAGCAGTTCCGCATGGCGCACATGAGCGAGGGCTTCGAGTCGGACAACCGGCACTCGATGCTGCACTCGGTGGCCTACGTCGCCTTCCAGGAGCTGGCCACCCGCATCTCGCACCGCAACACCGGCCACCAGTCCGGCGACCCGGTCTGCGACCGCATGCTGGCGCGCATCGCGACCGACGAGAACCTGCACATGGTCTTCTACCGCAACCTCCTGAAGGCGGCCTTCGAGATCGCCCCCGACCTGACGATGCAGGCGGTGCGCGACGTCGTCGTGAACTTCCGGATGCCCGGCCACAGCATCCCCGGCTTCGAGCGGGCCGCCGCGCAGATGGCCATCGGCGAGGTCTACAACCTGCGCATCCACCACGACGACGTGCTCCAGCCGGTGCTCCGCTTCCTGAAGGTCATGGACATCGACGGCCTCGGCCCCGAGGGCCGCAAGGCCCAGGAGGAGCTCGGCGTGTTCCTGGGCGGCCTGGACGCGGAGGCGCAGAAGTTCGACGAGAAGCTGGCGGCCCGCAAGGCCCGGATGGCGGCGCGCGCGGCCCACTGAGGCCGGCCGGCAGACCGCCGGCATCGCCGGGCACCGGCCGCCGGCCCCCGGCCGGGCCGGTCCGGGCCCGCGTTCCCGGCCTCCCCGACAGCCGCCCGGCCGCAGTCACGACCGGCCCGCCCCGCCCCGGGGGTGTTCGGCCATGCGCGGCAGCGGCACTCGATCAGGTGACGCCACCCCTCGCTGGTGAGGGGTGCGTTCCCGCGCGTCACGCGGTGGGCCCCGGGGCGGAGCCTCGCGGGGTGGTGTCCCGCTGGGAGATGGCCTCCGCCACCTCGTCGAGGGCCGCACGCAGAAAGGCGCCGTAGGCGTCCTGGGGGAGGTCGGGGGCATGCTCCCTGGCCTTGTTCATGTGCTCGGTGGCGGCGTCGAAGGACCCGAGTCGGCGGTAGTCGTCGGCGAGGTTGAGGTGCAGGGACGGATAGAAGCCGGCGAGGCGGAGACCGGCGTGATGTTCCTGAACGCGCTGCTCGGTCACGGCGTCGGCAGCGTCCAGGGCACGGATGTTCCAGGCCAGGCCCTGGGCGGGGTCCTCGTAGAGGTCCGCCAGGTAGTGCGCGAGAGTGCAGCGGTGCAGCGGGTCGCCGGTGACGCCGATCGTCGACCACAGGGCCAGGAGCTTCCGGCGGGCCGGAGCGATGCCGCCGGATCGTCCTTCGACGACGGCTCGGCCGATGGCTTCCATGGTCGGGTCGGGGCCGGTGGGAGTGGCGGTCACAGGAGTGCTCCTCGTCGTTCTCGCTCAGGCGGAGTGGTCGGGTCGGACGGGCATGGCCAGGGTGGTGAGATCGCCGCGGTCGGCGGAGCGGATCGCGGCAGGCTGGTCCGGGCCCCTCAGGTCGAGCATCACGTCGGGGCCGATGGCGGTGCTGACGGCCGGGTAGAGCGTGGTCAGCTCGAAGGAGATCCGGAGGCCCCGCCCCGTCACGACGGCCGCGAGCGGGACACCGGGATGCTCGCCATCGGTCGTCAGGACGCTCAGGCCCCGGCGGGTCACACGCAGCGTGACCCGCTCTCCCGGGATCTCCTCCAGAGCTCGCTGGAGGAGACCCTTCGCGACCGTCACCCGGGTCGTGACCTCGGGCAGCGACGCGAGCATCAGCCGGTGATCGGGAAACTCCTCCGACAGCAGCCGGCAGTGCCGGTCTCCTCGGTCCGCCATGCGCAGCCGGCACCCGTGCGGCGTCGCCTCGACCCGCACCAGCGCGCTGCGGCGGATGTCGGCGACCGCTGCCCGCAACTCGTCACCGCTGACCGTGGCGGCCCAGGCCGTGGCCCCGGCTTCGGCGGGAACCAGGGTCCGGGTCGAGAGGCGGTAACGGTCGGTGGCGGTCAAGGTGACCGCCTCCTGCGTCGCCTCGACGCGCAGGGCCCCGAGTACCGGCATACCAGGTTCGCGCACGGCCGCGGCCAGGACCTGCTCGATCGCGTCAGCCAGCACGGGCCCCTTCAGCGCGGCAACCGGCAGACTCGGCACGTCGGCAAGCGACGACTTGATCGAAGCGGCTTTCCGCTGCACCGCTGCCGCGTCCCCGAGCACCTTCGCGACGTGCTCGTCGATCAGCCGGGACGCTTCATCGGGCCCGGCGTCGAGGACGGCTCGGGCAGCGGTGAGGGGCATGGCGATCTCACGGAGCCGACGCAGCGCGGTGGCCCGTGCCACCTGGCCGGCGCCGTAGTAGCGGTAGCCGGAGGCCGGGTCGACCTCAGCGGGAGGAAGCAGCCCGGAGTCGGCGTAGAAGCGCAAGGCGCTCGAGGTCAGCCCGGTGCGTCGGGCGAAGACCCCGATCGGCATCAGTTCGGAGTTCGGCACCCGGCCATCGTCGGGCTTCGACCCACTTGAAGGTCAACACCGGCCGGATGTGCCGACGACCTCCTGGCCCGCGACGCCTAACGGCTCGCCCGCCGCAGCTCCAGCCGCTCCTTCTCGGAGAGTCCGCCCCAGACGCCGAAGCGCATGTCGTGGGCCATGGCGTAGTCGAGGCAGGCGGCGCGGATGGGGCAGAGACCGCAGATCCGCTTGGCCTCACGGACCGAACTGCCCGGCTCGGGGAAGAAGAAGTCTCCCCCGGTCTGCGCACACAGCGCCTCCTCCTGCCAGGTGAGATCGGGCGACGGGAACGTTTCGATGTGCATGGCCGAGAGCGTGCCGAGCGACGAAAAACATTCACTCAACGCCGCATCAACGCGGCTCGGCGCCGTTCGTCCGTCCGTGTCCGCACGATGATGGCGCCACCCGGGCGGGAAACACACGGCGGCGCGCGGAGGGGCCGCCCGTTGCCCGCCTGCTGCCCCGGGCCCCGCCGGATCCCGATCGACGGATCAGGTCGGTGGGTCAGGTCGGCCGGTCGGATCGGTGGGTCAGGTCTGTCGCGGGTCGCCCCTGAGGACGGCGAAGCGCGCGCCGTACGGGTCCTCCAGACGGGCCAGCCGGCCGACCCCGGCGAGGGAGGTGGCGGGCATCCGGACCCGGCCACCCAGTTCGACGGCCCTGGCGACGACCCCGTCCGGGTCGTCCACCCCGAGGTAGGGCAGCCAGTAGGGCTGTCCGGACGCCGCCTCCGTGGGGTCGTCGGCCAGCGGGACCAGACCGCCGAACATGCCTTCCTCCCCGGTCCCGGCGGGGTTGACGGAGGTGTAGACACCGCCGGGGAAGGTCACCGCCGAGGTCTCCCAGCCGAGGACCGAGTGGTAGAAGACGGCGGTCCGGGCGACGTCCGGGGTGTACAGCTCGACCCAGCACAGCGAGCCGACCTCACCGGCGGCCTCGACGCCCTCGCGGAGGGCGGGCTCCCAGATGCCGAAGGAGACGTCCGCCTGGTCGGCGAGGATCGCCGTCCTGCCCTGTCCCCCCACGTCCACGGGCGGTACGGACACACTGCCCCGGGCCTGCCGGGCGGCCTGCGCCGTGGCCTGTGCGTCGGGGGTACGGAAGTAGACGGTCCACGCGGCCGGCCCCCGCTCCGACGGGGTCCGCATCACGCCCGCGACGATCCTGCCGGACAGCCGGAAGAAGCCGTAGCCGCCGGCGTCGGGCCCCGCCGGCTCGTACTCCCAGCCGAAGAGGCCGCCGTAGAAGGACGTGGTGCCCTCGACGTCGGACGTGCCGACGTCGATCCAGTTCGGGGCGCCGTCGACGAAGCGGGTGGTGAGCATGGTGCCTCCTGCGGAAGGTCCCGTCGCCTGCTCCGCCGAGTCTTCCACCGCCCGCCGGGGATCCGCCGTCGAAGCACCCGGACGGGTGTGTCCGGACCTCACGCGGAGGCGCGCCGCACCAGGGTCGTCGGCAGGACCACGCTGGAGGGGGCGCCGACCGCGTTCTCCGGTGCGCTCGTGGTGCGGTCGAGGTCGCGCAGGAGGAGGCGGGCCATCAGACGGCCCATCTCCTCGATGTCCTGGCGAACCGTGGTGAGCGGCGGGTCGGTCTGCTCGGCGATCGGCAGCATGTCGTCGAAGCCGACCACCGCCACGTCGTCCGGCACCCGGCGCCCGTGCTCACGCAGGACGCGCAGGGCGCCCGCCGCCATGAGGTCGTTGGCGGCGAACACCGCGTCCAGGCCGGGGCAGCGCCCGAGGAGTTCCCGCATCGCCCGCTCGCCCGCGGCCGGGGTGAAGTCGCCCTCCACGACCAGGCGCGGATCGGCGTCGACCATGACGTCCCGAAAGCCGTCGAGCCGGTCCGCCGCGGAGGTCTGGTCGAGGGCGCCGGTGATGTGCGCGATGCGGCTGCGGCCGAGGCCGAGCAGATGCCGTACGGCGTCCCGGGCGCCGCCCCTGTTGTCACAGTCGACGTAGACGACGCCCTGCCCGCCGCCGCTCCAGTCGGGCCGGCCGCCGAACACCGTCGGCAGCCCGGCGCGCTGGATCAGTTCCGGCAGCGGGTCGTCGATGTGCAGCGAGAACACCAGCGCGCCGTCGACGTGGCCGCCGGCCAGGTAGCGCCCCACCCGCGCGTGGTCGTCGCGGTCCTCGGTGAGCAGCAGCACGAGCTGGTTGTCGTGGGCCGTCAGCTCCTTGCTGATGCCGCGCAGCTGGCGGGCGAAGAAGGGGTCGGCGAAGACACGGGTCTCCGGCTCGGCCACGATGACGGCGACGGCGTCGTGCCGTTTCGTCACCAGGCTGCGGGCGGCCTGGTTGGGGACGTACCCGAGTTCCTCCACGGCCCGCCTGACCCGCTCGGCCAGGGGCTCCCTGACTCCGTCGGCGCCGTTGACCACGCGGGAGACGGTGGCCCGCGAGACCCCGGCCCGCGCGGCCACGGCCTCCAGCGTGGGACGCGGCACTGTCTCGGTCACGTCGGGGCTCCTCACCTGCGGCTGCGGGACAGGATAGCCCCGTGCCCACGGAGGCGAGAGCGCTCTCGGATCATCTCGGACCACCCGGGCGGTCCGTCGTCGCCGGCTCCCGCGGTCGGGCACGCCCCGCCCGCGGACCGCCCGCGGACCGCCCGCGGGTCGTCCGCGGGTCGTCAGTGCGCGTGCTCCTCCGACTCCTCCGTCTTCTCCGAGCCCGCCGGCTTCTCCGCCTTCTCCGGCTTCCCGGAGGCCGCGCCGTGGTGGTGCCGGTGCGGGTCGTAGCCCGGGATCGTGCCGTCCGGCTTCTTGACCAGGAACAGGCCGACCATGCCCATGTCGGAGTGGCTCTGGACGTGGCAGTGGTACATCCAGGCGCCCGCTCCCACCCCTTCCCCCGCGATCACCTGGAAGCCGAAGGAGTCCGCCGGGCCGCAGATCTTGTTGTCGATGACCTGGCTCGGGTCGTCGGGGCCGGTGAGCATGCCGGTGCGGTTGTCGGCCCAGCGGTGACCGTGCAGGTGGAAGGTGTGGTAGTACTCGCCGTGCGTGATCATGACGAATTCGACGCGATCGCCCACGGTCGCCTCGAAGTCCGGTCCGGTGTGGGCCGGCCTGTTGTTGATCGTCATGTCGTTGAAGACGATCGTGTGCGTCCGGTCCGGCAGGACGTCGCCCTTGCGGCGCACGATCACCGGGCCGTAGAGGCCGTTGCGGATGCCGCCCGTGCCGTGTTCCGTGCCGACCACGTGGTCGTGGTAGTGCCAGTAGCCGGCGCTGCCCGCCCGCCAGGTGCCGTCCGCCCGCCGGCCCGGGACGTGGGTGCGCCAGGTGTAGGTGCGGGTGCCGCCCGGCTCGACGTCGCTCCGGCTCTGCTTGGTGCCGTCGCTGGAGATCTCGTAGTCCAGGCCGTGGACGTGCAGGCTCACGGGCACGTCCATGGTGTTCTCGAACTCGATGTGCAGCGTGTCGCCCTCGTTGAGCTCGATGAGGGGGCCGGGGATCGTTGCCTTGCCCTTCTCCAGGCCGTAGCCCATCTGCCCGCCGCCCAGCCGCTCGGCGTAGAGCTTGATGCGCTTCACCTCGCCCCCGGCGGGCGCGGTCTTCGCCGGTCCGGTGGCGCTCACGGCCTCGGGCGCGAGGGACAACGATGTCGCGACGGCCGCACCGCCCAGCAGCACCCGCCGGTTGAAGCCGCGTCTGTCCATGCCGAACTCCCCACGTGGCTGTCATGAACCTGTGAAACCGTAGCGGCCCCCCGAGCGTTTCTCCACACTCAGGACAAAGTTCGTTTCATTGCGGTCATAGGTATTGGCGTGTGACGCAAAGAGGTCTAGCTTCCTTGACGCTGTTGCCGCGACCGAGGAGGGGTGGGTGGCCACATGCGGTGCACACCGCGTCAAGGACCCATGCACTTACGGAGGTTGAGCGCGAGAAGCGCGAGAGCGACCGGAGCGGGGCGGCGGGCCCTTGCGGTCGGCGCCACCGTCGGGATCGTCGCCGCCGGGCTGCTGTCGGCACCCGCCGCCAGTGCGCGCCCGGCCCCGGATCCGTCCCCGACAACGATGTCCGTCAAGTCGCCCCCGGGCGGCGCGAACGTACGCGTGCTGCTGTTCCACGGCTCGGCGGCGGGCGGTGACGAGTCCCCGCTCGTGAACGCGGGGATCGCGGCGATCGAGAGGATCGGCCTGTCCGGTCCGGAGAACCAGCGCTTCGAGGTCACCGCCACCGACGACGCCTCGGTCTTCACCGACGGCAGGAAGCTGGGACGCTTCAACACGATCGTGTTCCTGACCGGCGGCGGGGATGTCCTCGACCCGGAGCAGGAGGCGGGCCTGGAGGCGTACATGGAGGCCGGCGGCGGTTTCGTCGGCCTCCACGACGCGGCCCGCGCGGAGCCGTACTCGGACTGGTTCACCGGCCTCATCGGCGCCCGCCCGGCCGCGTCGAGCCCCGAGAAGGTGCAGCGGGCCACTGTGGAGGTGGGCGACCGGCTGCATCCGGCGACCAAGGGCCTGCCCCTGGAGTGGAAGCGGCCCGACAAGTGGCTGAACTGGGTGAAGAACCCGTCCGGCGAGGTGCACACCGTGGCCCGGGTGCGCGAGTCGACCTACCAGCCGGGGGCGGGCGCGAACGGCTGGGACCATCCCGTGAGCTGGTGCCGTGACTACGACGGCGGCCGGTCCTTCTACACCGCCATGGGCGGCACGGTGTCGTCGTACGACGAGACCGACTTCCGCGCGCACCTGCGCGGCGCCCTGCTGTGGACCACCCGGCTCGTGCAGGCCGACTGCAAGGCGACGATCACGGGCAACTACAAGGCGGAGCGGCTGACCCGGCCCAACCAGCCGGGGCAGAACGACCAGATCGGCGAACCGCACGGCCTGGTCACCGCCCCCGACGGCCGGGTCTTCTACATCGGCCGCGGCGGCACCGACTCCTCCCTGCCGGTGGTCACCGACTGGAACGACCCCGACATCGGCAAGGGCAGGGGCGAGATCCACGTCTACGACCCGAAGACCGGGAAGGTCACCCTCGCCGGGGCGCTCACCGTCTTCGGCAACAAGGGCGGCGGCGACGAGCTGACCAAGGTCGAGGAAGGGCTGCTCGGCATCGAGCTGGACCCGGACTTCGAGCGGAACGGCTGGGTGTACCTGCACTACACGCCCCACTCGGAGATCAACCGCGACACGCACATGGGCGAGCGGCGCGTCTCCCGCTTCACGTTCGACCGGACCACCGACAAGCTGGACCTGGGCAGCGAGAAGGTGCTGCTGAAGTGGCCGGTGCAGATCCACAGCTGCTGCCACGCGGGCGGCGGGATGGCCTGGGACTCCGAGGACAACCTGTACATCGCCACCGGTGACACCAACTCCAGCGGCTTCAGCGGCGGTTACTCGGGCAACAACCCCGAGCCGAACTTCAAGGGCGTCTCCTTCGCGGACGCGCGCCGCACGGCCGGCAACACCAACGACCTCAACGGCAAGATCCTGCGCATCCACCCGGAGCCGGACGGCACCTACACCCTCCCCGAGGGCAATCTGTTCACCGGGAAGGAGACCGCCGAGGGCGGCGGGAAGACGCGCGGCGAGATCTACGTGATGGGGGTGCGCAACCCCGCGCGCATCTTCGTCGACAGGACGACCGACGTCCTCTACGCGGGCTGGGTCGGTCCGGACGCCGGCCAGCCGTCGACGACCTGGGGTCCGGCGAAGTACGACACGTTCGCCGTGATCACCAAGGCGTCCAACCGGGGCTGGCCGTACTGCATGGGCAACAAGCAGCCCTACCGGGACCGGAACCTTCCCGATCCGTCCCGGCCCCTCGGCTGGTACGACTGCGACCACCCGAAGAACGAGTCGCCGAACAACGACGGCCTGGTCAACCTGCCGCCGGTGACCGGCAACAACATCTGGTACTCGCCGCAGGGCGGCGGCCCGGACTTCCCGCGGGACGCGAACGGTGTCCCGTCGTACAAGGCGGAGGAGGCCACCCACAAGCTGCCCTGGCTCAAGGGCGGCGGCCAGGCCGCGATGAACGGACCGGTCTACCGCTACGACGAGGCGAGCACGAGCGGGACCAAGTGGCCCGCCTACTGGGACGGCAAGTGGTTCGTCGGCGACTTCTACGACGCCGACCAGCCGCGCAACGCGGTGCTCATGGACCCGAGGACGCAAGGGGACGGCGGTCTGCCGGTGCACTCGGAGTCGCTGAAGAAGATCGTGCCGATCGGCAACGACGGCATCAAGAACCTGATGGACTGGAAGTTCGGTCCGGACGGGGCGCTGTACGTCCTCGACTACGGCCGGGGCTTCTTCACCTCCGACTCCAGGTCCGCGCTGTGGCGGGTCACCTACACGGGCGGCGGGCCGACCCCGGCCGCCGGTCAGCTGGCGCGGAAGGCCGGGTGAGGGCAGTGACACGGCAACGGAGAATGTGGGCCGCCCTGGTGGCCGCCCTGCTCATGACGCTCGGTCTGCAGACCGCCTCCGCGGCCGACGGCACCGGGGCCACCGGCGCCAGGGCTTCCGGCGCCGGAGCGGCGGACCAGGTGCTCACCTGGACCGCCGGGAACGACATCGACCGGTACCTGTCGGCGCCGGCGACGGCGGTGGCGGGCCCGGCGACGATCGTCTTCGAGAACAGCGCGGCCACCGGCAACACCACCGGCATGCCGCACACGCTGACGTTCATGACGTCGGACCCGGAGTTCAACAGCGACGTCCAGCTGAACATCCTGGCCAACCCGGGCGACGCCCAGGGCGGCCGGCACACCGCCGAGGTCACGCTCACCCCGGGCCGCTACCTCTACTACTGCACGATTCCCGGCCACGGCCAGATGCGGGGCGTCCTGACGGTGACCGAGGGCGGTGGTGAGGACACCACGGCGCCCGAGGCGACGGCGAAGGTGACCGGCACGCGCAACGCCGAGGGCGCGTACGTCGGCTCGGCGAGCGTCGCCGTCGAGGCCACCGACGAGGGATCGGGCGTCGACCGGATCGAGTACGCGATCGGCGACGACGGCGCCTGGCAGCCGTACACCGCGCCGGTCGTGGTCGACCGGGTCGGCACGCACACGGTGCGCTACCGCGCCCTGGACAGGGCGGGCAACGTCTCGGCCGAGAAGAGCGTGCAGTTCACCGTCGTCGCCCCGCCGTCGGACGACACCGCACCGCCGGACACCTCGGCGACCGTGGACGGCGAGCGGAACGGCGACGGCGCCTACATCGACATGGCGACGGTCACCGTCACCGCGTCCGACACCGGCTCCGGCGTCAACACCATCGAGTACGCCATCGGTGCCGACGGCGCCTGGCAGCCGTACACCGGGCCGGTGATGGTGCACCGGACCGGCACGCACACGGTGCGCTACCGGGCCACCGACAGGGCGGGCAACGTCTCGGCGGAGAAGAGCGTGGAGTTCACCGTCGTCGCCGCTCCCCCGCAGGACACCACCCCGCCGGTGACCGGTGCGACCGTCACCGGCACGAAGAACTCCGACGGCGCCTACGTCGGCAACGCCAGGGTGACCGTCAGCGCCACCGACGAGGGCGGTTCCGGCGTCGCCGGGATCGAGTACTCCCTCGACGGCGGTCCCTACCTGGCGTACACGCAGCCGGTGGTCGTCGACCGGGCGGGCCGGCACACCGTGGCCTACCGGGCGAGCGACAAGGCGGGCAACACCTCCCAGGCGCTCACGGTGAGCTTCACGGTCGTGGCGGGCGGCGGGGTCCCCGCGCCCAACTGCCCGGAGTACGACGAGCGGTTGACGGTGATCGTCGGCACGGTCGACTCGGGGGTGCCCAACCGGGTCACCAACAACCGGTGCCGGATCGGCGAGCTGATCGAGGACGAGAAGGAGTGGACCTCGCAGGCGCTGTTCCTCAAGCACGTCCGGACCGTCCTGGACGGGCTGCAGAAGGAAGGAGTCGTCGACGAGCGGGAGCACCGCGCCGTCGACCGGGCCGCCCGCCAGTCCGGCATCGGCAGGCCCGGCCAGACCGAGGGCTACCGCACCATCCTCGACGGCAGCCCGGAGTCGTTCGCCCGGTGGCAGCACGTGGGCGGCGGTTCGTTCGCGCTGAACCCGGACGGGTCGATCACCTCCGGCACCACCAGGGGCGGGCTCGGCATGCTGTGGTTCCCCGAGCGCACGTACGGCGACTTCTCGCTGAAGCTCCAGTGGCGGGACGACGCCCCGGGCACCGGCAACGCCAACTCCGGTGTGTTCGTGCGGTTCCCGCAGATCCACGACCACCCGGAGGAGTCGCGTCCGGAGTGGGTCGCCATCAAGTACGGGCACGAGGTGCAGGTGTTCGACTCGCCCACCGGCGACATGTACAAGACGGGGTCGGTCTACGGCTTCGACCGCGTGGGCCTGGCCGGCGCGGGCGTGACGCAGAAGGGCACCTGGAACGACTACGAGATCCGCGTGGTGGACCAGCACTACTCGGTCTACCGCAACGGTGTGCTGATCAACGAGTTCGACAACATCGGCGGCCAGGACTTCTCCCCGCCGCGCTCGGACGACCCGGGCACGGACGGGCGGCGGTTCGCCTCCGGCTACGTCGGACTGCAGGTGCACGGCACGACCGACGTGGTCTCCTACCGGGACGTCCGGATCAAGGAACTTCCCTGACGGCCGTCCTGACGTGGTGACGGCCCGCCCGGTGTCTCCCGGCACCGGGCGGGCCCCGTGACCGGCGTCCGGGCCCTGCCCCGGGTGCCGGTCACGGCTTCATGATCACCTTGACCGCGCCCTCCTGCTTGCGCTGGAACATGTCGTAGGCGTGCGGCGCCTCGGTCAGCGGCACGTGGTGGGTGGCGAAGTCCTCGACGCCGAGCGGGTCCTCGTCCGTGAGGTAGGGGATGATCTCGTCGCTCCAGCGGCGGACGTTCGCCTGCCCCATGCGCATCTGGATCTGCTTGTCGAACAGGGTGAGCATGGGCATCGGGTCGGCCATGCCGCCGTAGACGCCGGACAGCGAGATGGTGCCGCCGCGCCGCACCAGCTCGATGGCGGTGTAGAGGGCGGCGAGCCGGTCGACGCTGAAGCGCTCCGCCATGGGGGCGCTCAGCTTGCGGGGCAGCAGCGCCGAGGCGTTCTGCACCATGCGGGCCGCCGCGCTGCCGTGCGCCTCGGTGCCGACGGCGTCGATCACGGCGTCGGGGCCGCGGCCGTCGGTCTGGTCGCGGATCGCCTCGACGAGCTCCTTCTCGTCGTCGAAGGACCTCAGGTCGAAGGTCTCCACGCCCCTCTCCTTCGCCCGGCGCAGCCGCTCCGGGACCAGGTCCACGCCGAAGACGCGCCCGGCACCCTGGAGCCGGGCGACCCGGCAGGCCATGTCGCCGATGGGGCCGAGGCCGAGCACGGCGACGCTGCCGCCCTTGGGGATCCCGGCGTAGGCCACGGCCTGCCAGGCGGTGGGCAGCACGTCGGAGAGGTAGAGGAACCGGTCATCGGGCGGCCCTTCCGGGACCTTGATCGGACCGTACTGCGCCTGCGGGACCCGCAGGTACTCCGCCTGGCCGCCCGGGACGGCGCCGTAGAGGCGGGTGTAGCCGAACAGGGCCGCGCCCATGCCCTCGGAGCTGACCTGGGTGGTCTCGCACTGGGTGGGCAGTCCGGTCAGGCACATCCAGCAGTTGCCGCAGGCGATCTGGAACGGCACCACGACCCGGTCGCCCACCTGGAGGTCCGGCACCGCGGCGCCGGCCTCCTCCACGATCCCCATCGGCTCGTGACCGAGGATGTCGCCCGGGGTCATGAACGGGGTGAGCACTTCGTACAGGTGCAGGTCGGATCCGCACAGTCCCGTGGAGGTGACGCGGATGATCGCGTCCGTCGGCTCCTCGATCCGGGGATCGGGCACGTCCTCCACGCGGACGTCCCGCTTTCCCTGCCAGGTCACTGCCTTCATCGCCGCCTGCTCCCTCCGTCGTGGCCGGTGCGCCGCTGCTGTGGTGGGCCCCGGGTACCCGAGCGGTTCCGGCCCCAACCACGCCGCTGCGCCGATCGGCGGAACCACCGCGCGGCATCGCCACTGATCAAGAAAGACCATCAACAATCAGAAAAGTGCACAATTAAGTCACCCCAGGACGCGAGGCGGACACAGTGGCGACGGTGAGCACGGGACGAGGGGCGCGCGCACGGCGCGGCACGGCGGCGAGAGCGCTGCCGGCCGTCCTGGTGGCGGCCGGTCTGGCGGTCGGCCTGGTGACCGGCTGCACGTCGTCCGGCGGCTCGACCGACGACAAGCGCGGTTCGACGGCGCCGGCCACGCGGGAGCCGCGGCCGAACGGGTCGGGCGGCCGCCCCGCGCTCGTGGTGAAGATCGACAACACCCCCGCCGCCCGGCCCCTCACGGGCCTGGACGCCGCGGACGTGGTGTACGTCGAGCAGGTCGAGGGCGGGCTGAGCCGGCTACTGGCGGTGTACGCCACCCGGCTCCCCGGATCCGTCGGGCCGGTGCGCAGCGTCCGTGAGTCCGATCTGGAGCTGCTGCGCCAGTTCGACCGGCCCGTCCTGGCCTTCTCCGGGGCCCAGAGCAAGCTCCTGCCGCTGATCGACCGGGCGCCGCTCGAGGAGGCGACGCCCGTGTCGTCACCGGACGCCTACAGCCGGGGCACGGACCGCTCCGCCCCGCACAACCTGTACCTGCGACCGGAGCGGCTCATGGACGGCCCGCCCGGCCGGGCCGCCCTGACCACCGGCTTCCGCTTCGGCCCGGCCCCCGCGGGCGGGAAGCCGGAGAACGCGCTCACGGTGCGCTACCCGGCGGCCCGTTTCACCTTCACCTGGTCGGCCGCCGACGGCCGCTGGCTGGTCTCGCTGGACGGCACCCCCGCGACCACCACGGAGGGCGGCCGGCCGGCACCCGCGACCGTGGTCGTGCAGTACGTGACCGTG
Source organism: Streptomyces viridosporus T7A (assembly GCF_008704515.1). Lineage (NCBI taxonomy): Bacteria > Bacillati > Actinomycetota > Actinomycetes > Kitasatosporales > Streptomycetaceae > Streptomyces > Streptomyces viridosporus. The sequence goes on along the minus strand of NZ_CP023700.1, from coordinate 7,005,160 downwards.
CGCCCCTCCGGCTACCGGGACTTCCTCGGCAACACCACCCCGTACACCGAGACGGTGGGCTCAGGGAAGGCCACCGTGCTGCGCGACGGCCGCGCGTACGGGGTGAACTGGAGCCGCCCGACCGCCCGGGACGGCACCTCGTTCACCACCGCGGACGGCGAGCGGATGACCTTCGCGCACGGTCAGGTGTGGGTGGTGTACGCGAAGGCCCCCTGACCGGCCCGGTCCCAGCGGTCTCCCCGGTCAGCGCGGGTCGGCCGGGGCCCCGGCGGGGTGGCGCAGCCCTTCGGCCGCGTCCGCGACCCGCCGGAGCAGATCGAAGAACACCGCCCGCTCGTCGGCGCCGAGCGGGGCCAGGAAGACCTGGTTCATCCGCGCGGTGCGCACCGTCAGCTTGCGGTGGGTGCGCACGCCGTCGTCGGTGAGGCGCAGCAGGAAGCGCCGGCCGTCCTGCGGATCGCGGACCTTGTCGAGCAGCCCGCGCCGGATGAGCCGGCCGATCACCTCGGCGATGGTGGACCGGTCCAGCCCCACCCGCTCCCCCACGGTCCGCTGGTCCAGGCCCGGCTCGGCGACGAGCGCGTTGAGGACGGCGAACTGCGGCGAGGTGATCTCCTCGGAGACCATCGTGTTCCACAGCAGGTGGTGCGCCTGCTGGAGCCGCCGGGCCAAGTGTCCGGGATGGGTGGTGAGATCCACCGCCGCCATGTCCGCTCCCACGGTCGGTTCTGCTTCCGGTTCGTTGGTGCACTGAACGATACCCGCACCGGGGGCGACTGTCCGCCCCTCCCACCTTCACCTCCGTACCTTGTTTTCCAGGGTATTGACGCTCCCCTCCTCACGATGGCAGCGTGAGGGCGGCCTCGCGGAAATACTCAGTGCCCTGATTAATTTCGGTCGGGGTATCGGGAAGGAAGGGGGTTCCTCGGATGGACAAGGTGGTGGCCTCCGCCGGGGAGGCGGTGGCCGACGTACCGGACGGTGCGTCGCTGGCGGTGGGCGGTTTCGGGCTGAGCGGTGTGCCGGACGTGCTGATCCGGGCGCTGCACGAGCGCGGGGTCGGCGGCCTGTCGGTGGTCTCCAACAACTGCGGGGCGCTGGAGTCCGGGCTCGCGGTGCTGCTGGCGGCGGGGCGGATCGCCCGGGTGACCGGTTCCTACATCGGCGCGAACAAGGAGTTCGCCCGGCAGTACCTGGCCGGGGAGCTGGAGGTGGAGCTGATCCCGCAGGGCACGCTCGCGGAGCGGCTGCGCGCGGGCGGGGCCGGCATCCCGGCCTTCTACACCCCGGCCGGGGTGGGCACGCAGGTCGCCGAGGGCGGACTGCCCTGGCGCTACGACGGGAACGGCGGGGTGGCGCTGGCCTCCCCGCCCAAGGAGGTGCGGGAGTTCGACGGCACGCAGTACGTGCTGGAGCGCGGCATCCGCACCGACTACGCCCTGGTGCGGGCGGCGCGGGGCGACCGGCACGGGAACCTGGTGTTCAACAAGTCGAGCCGCAACTTCAACCCCCTCGCGGCGATGGCCGGGCGGGTCACCATCGCCGAGGTGGAGGAACTGGTCGAGCCCGGCGCCGTCGACCCCGACGCGGTGCACCTGCCGGGCGTCTTCGTGCAGCGGGTCGTGGCGCTCACGCCCGGGCAGGCGGCCGACAAGAAGATCGAACGGCGCACGATTTCCGCGCCTCCGGCACGAGGGGCGGCGAGCAACTGATGGCCTGGACACGGGAGCAGATGGCCGCGCGGGCGGCCCGCGAGCTGCGGGACGGCCAGTACGTCAACCTCGGCATCGGCCTGCCCACGCTCATCCCCAACCACCTCCCGCCCGGCGTCGAGGTGGTGCTGGAGAGCGAGAACGGCATCCTCGGCACCGGCCCCTACCCCGCCGAGGACGCCGTCGACCCGGACCTGATCAACGCCGGGAAGGAGACCGTGACCGTCCTGCCGGGCGCCTCCTTCTTCGACTCGGCGCTGTCCTTCTCGATGATCCGGGGCGGGCACATCGACGTCGCCGTCCTCGGCGCCATGCAGGTCTCCGCGCGCGGGGACCTGGCCAACTGGGCCATCCCCGGCAAGATGATCACCGGCATCGGCGGGGCCATGGACCTCGTCCACGGCGCCCGCACCGTGCTCGTCGTGATGACCCACACCGCCAAGGACGGCTCGCCGAAGATCCTCGCCGAGTGCACGCTGCCGCTGACCGGCAAGCGTTGCGTGGACCGGATCATCACCGACCTCGGCGTCCTCGACGTCACCGACGACGGGCTGGTCCTCGCCGAGACCACCCCCGGCGTGACCGTCGAGGAGATCACCGCCAAGACCGGAGCCGAACTCACCCTCGGGGAGGGCCTGTCGTGACCGACCCCCTGACGCAAGCCGACGTGGACCGGGAGATCGCGGCCGAGCGCGCCGCGTACGGGAAGCGGGTCGCCGACGGCGCGCCCGTCGAACACCATCCGCGCCGCGACTACGCGCCGTACCGGTCCTCGGTGCTGCGCCACCCCAAGCGGCCGCCGATCGCCATCGACGTGTCCAAGGACCCGGAACTGGTGGAGCTGTCCTCCCCGGCGTTCGGGGAGCGGGACATCACCGAGGTCGACAACGACCTCACCCGGCAGCACGCCGGTGAGCCCATCGGGGAGCGCATCACCGTCTCCGGCCGGCTGCTGGACCGGGGCGGCCGGCCCGTGCGCGGCCAACTGGTGGAGATCTGGCAGGCCAACTCGGCCGGGCGGTACGCCCATCAGCGCGAGCAGCACGACGCCCCGCTGGACCCCCACTTCACCGGGGTGGGTCGCACCCTCACCGACGCCGACGGCCGCTACCGCTTCACCACCGTCCGGCCGGGCCCGTACCCGTGGCGCAACCACCTCAACGCCTGGCGGCCGGCGCACATCCACTTCTCCGTCTTCGGCACGGCGTTCACCCAGCGGCTGGTGACGCAGATGTACTTCCCGAACGACCCGCTGTTCCCCCACGACCCGATCCTGCAGTCCGTGACCGACGACGCGGCCCGGCAGCGGCTGGTCGCCACCTACGACCACAGCCTGTCCGTGCCGGAGTTCTCCCTCGGCTACCACTGGGACATCGTGCTCGACGGGCCGAACGCCACCTGGCTCGAAGAAGGGCGCTGACCTGCCATGACGAAGACCGACACCGTCGGCCCGGAGAACGTTCCGCCCACCCCCTCGCACACCGTCGGCCCCTTCTACGGCTACGCGCTGCCGTTCCCCGGCGGCGAGGACATCGCGCCCCAGGGGCATCCGGACACGGTCACCGTGCACGGGTACGTGTACGACGGCGAGGGCCGGCCGCTGCCGGACGCCCTGCTGGAGCTGTGGGGACCGGATCCGGAGGGCAACCTGCCGACGACGGACGGCTCGATGCGGCGCGACCCGGCGAGCGGCGGCTTCCTGGGGCGCAACGGCGTGGAGTTCACCGGCTTCGGGCGGATCCAGACCGACGCGGACGGCCACTGGTACGCGCGCACCCTGCGGCCCGGGGCACGCGGCCGCAGCGCGCCGTACCTCAGTGTGTGCGTCTTCGCCCGCGGTCTGCTGGTGCACCTGTTCACCCGGATCTACCTGCCGGGCGACGCGGCGGCGCTGTCCGCGGACCCGCTGCTGTCCCGGCTCGAGGCCGACCGCCGCGACACGCTGGTCGCGAAGGACGAGGGCCGCGGCACGTACCGTTTCGACATCCGCCTTCAGGGCGAGGGCGAGACGGTCTTCCTGGAGTTCACATGACGTCGGCCGATGACGACACCGGCCTGCTCGCCCCCGGGTGGGCCGGTTCCCCGGCCGCGGCCGAGACGGCGGACGCGGCGTTCCTGCGGGCGCTGCTCGACGCGGAGACGGCGCTGACCCGGGCCCAGGCGGCCCTGGGGCTCGTCCCGGACGAGGCCGTGGCCGCGGTGACGGAGGCGGCCGCCCCCGGACGCTTCGACCTCGCCTCCCTCGCCGAGCGGGCGCGGGGCGGCGGGAACCCGGTGATCCCGCTGGTCGCGGACCTGACGCGGGCGGTCGGCGAGCCGTACGGTCCGTTCGTGCACCGGGGCGCGACCAGCCAGGACATCATGGACACCGCGACGATGCTGGTCGCCGCACGCACCCTGGACCCGGTCCTCGCCGACCTCGGCCGCACCGAGCGGGCGCTGGCCGGCCTGGCCGCCGAGCACCGGGACACCCCGATGCCGGGCCGCACGCTCACCCAGCACGCCGTACCGACGACGTTCGGGCTGAAGGCCGCCGGATGGCGGTCGCTGGTGCTGGACGCCCGGGACCGGGTGACGGCGGTACGCGGCTCGCTGCCCGTCCAGCTCGGCGGAGCGGCAGGCACGTTGGCGGCGTTCACGGCGTACGGGGCGGACGACGCGACCGCGCTGACCGCCGCCTACGCCCGGGAGCTCGGGCTCCGGGCACCGCTGCTGCCCTGGCACACCCTGCGCACGCCGGTCGCCGACCTCGCCGGCTGTCTCGCCTTCACCGCCGGCGCGCTGGGCAAGCTCGCGGCGGACGTCCTCACTCTCTCCCGCACCGAGATCGCGGAGGTCTCCGAGGGCAGCGGCGGCGGCTCGTCCGCCATGCCGCACAAGGCGAACCCGGTGCGGTCGACGCTGATCGCGGCCGCCGCCCGGCGCGCACCACAGCTCGCGGCCACGCTGTACGGCGCGCTGGCGGCCGAGGACGAGCGGCCGGCCGGGGCCTGGCACGCCGAGTGGGAACCGCTCAGGGACCTGCTCCGGCTGGTCGGCGGCACCGCACGGGACGCCGCCGAGCTGACCGAGGGGCTGCGGGTGCACCCGGACGCCATGCGCGACCACCTCGGTCTCACCCACGGGTTGATCGTCTCCGAGCGGCTGTCCGCCGAACTGGCGCCCGTGCTCGGCCGGGCCCGGGCGAAGGAGCTGCTCACCGAGGCCGCCGAGCGCACCCGTGCCGAGGACCGGTCCCTGGCCGACCTCCTCGCCGAGGAGCCGGAGCTGACGGATGTCGACCTCGGCGAGCCGACCGACCCCGCCCGTTACACCGGCTCCGCCGGTGTCCTCACCGACCGTGCTCTGGAGCGACGTTGACCGAGACCCTCCTCAACCACCGTGCCGAAGGCCCCGCTTCCGCTCCCCCGCTGCTCCTGGGCCCCTCGCTCGGCACGTCGTACGCCCTGTGGGACGAGGTGGCGCCCGAACTGTCGGCCGCGCACCGGGTGGTCCGCTGGGACCTGCCGGGGCACGGCGGTTCGGCGGCCGGGCTGATCGGCCCCGGGGCGACCGTGGGCGATCTGGCGGAGCTGGTGCTGGCGCTCGCCGACGCGCTCGGCATCGAGCGGTTCGGGTACGCGGGGGTCTCGCTCGGCGGTGCGGTGGGGCTGCACCTGGCCGTGCACCATCCGGAGCGGGTGGCGTCGCTGGCCGTGATCTGCTCCTCGGCGCACTTCAACGGCGCGGGGCCGTGGGAGGAGCGGGCGGCGCTGGTGCGGCACGAAGGGCTGGCCGGGCTGGCGGAGAACGCCGACGCCCGGTGGTTCACCCCCGGGTTCACCGTGCCGCGTCTGGTGCGGGACCACCGGGAGGCCGACCCGGACGCGTACGCCGCCTGCTGTGACGCGCTGGCCGCGTTCGACCTGCGCGAACGGCTCACGGAGATCGGGGCGCCGACGCTGCTGATCGCCGGCCGGGAGGATCCGGCGACCCCGCCCGCGCATCTGCGCCAGATCGCGGACGCGGTGCCGGGTGCCACGCTCGTGGAGCTCCCCGGGGCCTCGCACCTGGCGCCGGCGCAGTGTCCGGAGGCGGTGCTGACGGCGCTGCGGGCGCACTTCGACGGGGGCGCCCGGCGCGGCATGGAGGTGCGCCGCGAGGTGCTGGGCGACGCGCACGTGGACCGGGTCCAGGCCCGGCAGACGCCGTTCACGGCACGCTTCCAGGACTTCGTCGCGCGCTACGCCTGGGGCGAGGTCTGGACCGACCCGACGCTCTCCCGCCGGGAGCGCAGCATGATCACCCTCACCGCGCTGGTCGCCCACGGCCACCACGACGAGCTGGCGATGCACGTCCGCGCGGCGCGCCGCAACGGGCTCACGCCCGAGGAGATCGGGGCGGTGCTGCTCCAGACGGCGGTGTACTGCGGGGTGCCCGCGGCCAACTCGGCGTTCGCGACGGCCCAGCGGGTGCTGGAGGAACCGGAGGAGGAGGACCGCCCTTGATTGTGTGTCGCCCCTCGCCTCACCCCGTGCGTACAAGGGGTGACGCACGACGGAGCCGACCCACGGAGGGCGGCCCTGGGCGGGCCGTCGCTCCCGGCGGGCCCGGCGCCGCGGATCACCGCGACGGCACGTGTCCGGCACCCGCCCCCAGCGCGGCCAGGGCGCGGGCCGCCAGGCCGTCCGCCCCGCAGGAACGCGCCAGCGCGAGGCCCCGCTCGAGGTCGGGACCGGAGCGGGCGAGGATGCCGTACTCGACGCGGGCCGCGGCGTGTTCGTACTGGCAGGGCGAGGACTCCAGGTATCCGACCGCCTGGGCGGCCAGGCGGACCGCGCGCCGGCCGGTCTCCAGGGCGGCGGCGACGCGCAGGGCCTCTCCCACGGCGGTGTCCGTGCCGAAGCGCTCGGCCCGCCGGCGGACGTCGACGGCGAGCCGGGCGGCACGGGCGGGATCCTCGGTGGCGAGGGCGCGGGCGAGGTCGGCGGCCCCGAACACGTGGACCGGGTTGTGGTGGCCGCGGGCGTCCGCCGCCTTCCGGGCCGCCTCCAGCTCGTCGACGCCCTCCTCGGTGCGGCCGGCGGCGAGCAGCAGCCGACCGCGCACGGAGCGCAGGTCGGGCAGGACGACGGTGGACGGGTAGGGCGGTGCGAAGCCGTGCCGTTCGGCCACCGCCCAGGCCTCGTCGACGTGGCCGCGGGCGAGCAGGGTGTCGACGAGGTTGCTGGTCACCGTCCAGTAGAGGGGCAGTCCGCGGCCGACGCGTTCGGCGAGGCTCAGGGACCTGCGCAGCGACTGCTCCGCGGCCTCCAGCCGGCCCCGCCTGCGGTGCGCGAGGCCCACGTAGGCGTGGGCCAGGACGAGGTGGCCGCCGCTCCAGCCGGCGGTCTCGTAGGCGCGCAGGGCCTCGTTGCAGAGGCTTTCCGCGCGGTCGAGGCGGTCGGTGTAGGCGTAGGCGCTGGTGAGCATCAGCAGCAGTTCGACGCCCCACTCGGAGTCGGTCCAGCCGAGACCGGGGGCGAGGCGGCCGTTGACGAGGGCGCGGTCGCAGAGTTCGACGACCTCCTCGGCGTTCTCGCCGCGCATCATGGCGTCGAAGCCGCGCAGGATGAGCAGCGCGCGTTCGGAGTTGTCCCGGCCGGTGCAGGTGGCGGCGAGTTCGGCCAGGCGCTCGGAGCGGCCGGGGGAGGTGGTCTCACCGGCGTGGATACCCTCCCACATGAACTGCACGGCCCGCAGCCGCAGGTGGGCGGGGCCGGAGCCGAGCCGGACGGCCTCCGCCTCGACGGTGCGGACGGCCTCCTCCATCTGGTCGTTGTGCAGGAGCGCCTGGGAGAGCCGGACCACGGCGTCCACCCGCCGCTCGCCGTCGAGGCCGGGCATGCCGAGCGCGGTCCGCAGGTGGCCTATGGTCCGGGCGGGTGCGGTGAGGAAGGTGGCGCAGCCCAGTTCGTAGAGCACCTGCGCGTGGACCTCGGGGCGCGGTGGTTCCTCCAGGGCGCGTTCCAGGCAGCGGCGGGCGGCGTCCGGAGCGCCGACGGCGAGGTGTTCGCGGGCGGCGTCGCGCAGTTGCCCGACGAGTTCCTCGTCGTCGTCCGGATGCACTTCGAGGAGGTGGCGGGCGGCCGCCGCGGCGCCGCGCCCGGAGTCGGTGACGATCCGGGCGGCGATGCCGTGCATGGCGCGGCGCAGGGCGTCGGGGATGGAGTTGTAGACGGCGGTGGCGATCAGCGGGTGGACGAACTCGAGGTCGTCGGGTCCGGCGCGGCCGGTGGAGGGGTCGGAGGTGGTGAGGATGCGGGCGGTGCGCAGGAGTTCGGCGCAGCGGACGGCGTCGTCGTGGTCGAGGGTGGCGAGCCGGGCCACCAGGTCGACGGTGATGTCGGAGCCGAGGATGGCGGCGGCCCAGGCGAACCGGGTGGCGTCTATGCCGAGGAGCTCGAGGCGGGCGACGAGGCCGCCGCCGCGGGCGGAGCGCGCAGTTCGCCGGCGTGGGCCTCGACGGGCTCGAGTTCGCTGTCCTGGACCTTGGCGAGCAGTTCGACGGTCTCGTAGGGGTTGCCGCCGGTGACGGCCCACACCTCGCGGCAGAACGCGGCGTCGGCGTTCTCGCCCAGGGTGGCGCGGGTGAGCCCGGCCGTGGCGGCCGGGGTGAGGGCGCTCAGCGTGGTGACGGGGTGGTCGGCCGCGGCGGCGACGGCGTCCAGGTGGCGGGCGCTCGTTCCGGAGACGTCGCCGGGCCGGCGGGCGACCACGACGAGGACGGACAGGTCCGCCAGGCGTTCGGCGAAGGAGGCGAGCCAGTACAGGGTCTCCTGGTCGGCCCAGTGGGCGTCGTCGATCAGCAGCACCAGCGGCCAGTCCCGGCGGGCCAGCCGGCGCACCGCGGCGATCAGTCCCTCGCACACGCCCTGCGGGTCGGCCTGCCGGTCGCCGGGCTCCGCTATGCCGAGGGCGGGGCCGGCGATGTCGTACCAGTCGCCGAGGTACTCGCGGGCCTCCTCCGGCAGCATCGACACGAGGGCGGGCTGGAGGAGTTGGCGCAGGACGTTGAAGGGGACGGAGCGCAGGGTCTCGCCGCCGCGGGCGGACCACACGGTGCAGCCGCGCTGTTCGGCGATGCGCCGGGTCTCGCCCAGCAGCGCGGTCTTGCCGAGACCCGCCTCGCCGCGGAGCACCCGCAGGCTGCCGGGCGAGGAGCGGTCCGCACACAGGGTGTCGACCGCCTGTGCGAGGGCGGCGATCTCCTCGTCGCGCTCCCACAGGGAAGCCGAGGCGGCGGCCGTGGGCCCTACCTCCGTCATCCCGCTACCTCCCCAGTCGCCCGAACGACGTACAGGGCTTGAGCGTAGTCCTCCGACCGCTCCGGCGGTGGCCGCTCGGGGCAGGTGTTGCCGTGACGGGTGACACCGGGGGCGAGGGGTCGACGCGCTTCGCCTTCCACCTGGGTCTCGTCGGTCAACACCCTTAATAATAAAGGGAAATGGCGAAAACGGGACGAGCGCGGGCACGGTGGCGGTGCGGTCGGCGCGCCGGGGCGGACGGTGCCGCCGGGCGCTCCGCACGGGCCCGCGGGGCCTATGACGGATCTCTCTCATCCGACTTTCACCGACGCCTCATACGGTGGGGGCATGACGCAGGTGACTCCTCCCGGGTGGTACCCCGACCCCGGACAGCAGAATGACGGACCGCCCACCGAGCGCTGGTGGGACGGCAGGGCCTGGACGGACCAGGTCCGTCCGGCGGGGACGGCCGCCGGCTGGGGTCCCCCGGCGTCGGGCGGCGCGGCCGGGCCGGCGCATCCGGCCCCTCCGGCACATCCGGCCCACCCGGCCTACCCGGCCTACCCGGCACATCCCGGGCAGGCGCCGTCCGGCCGGGGACGCGGTGTGCGGACCGGGATAGCCGTCGCCGCGGCCGTCGCCGTGCTGGCGAGCATCGGGGTCGGCGTGTACGCGCTGGCCGACGGCGGCGGGGGCGGCGGCTCCGCGGCCGCCCAGGAGTCGGACGGACGGGACGGCGAGAGCCCGGGACCGGACGGCTCCGAGCCGCCGCGGATCGAGAGCGGGTCGGTGACCGACGGGCTGAGCGGGATCAGCCTGCCCGTCCCGGACGGCTGGTACGGCCAGGAGCTCCCGGTGGGCGCCCAGGTGATGTCGAAGGACGCGTACGACTGCCCCGGCAACACCTCCAAGTCCTGCACCAAGGGCGGGGCGTACTCGGCGCCGGCCCCGGCGCTCGGCACGCGCGGCTCCACCGCCGAGGAGGTCGCCAAGGCGGACATCTCCGCGAACGCCGAGGAGTCCTACGGCGGCGACGCCTACGGAAGGATCACCTCGCACGAGGTGCTGGCCTCCAAGGCGGTGACCGTGGCCGGGCAGAAGGGCTACCTGGTGCGCTGGAAGGCGGTCACCAGCAAGGGCTCCGACGGGTACGTGCAGTCGCTGGCCTTCCCCTCCCCCGCGCAGCCGCGGCAGATCGTCGTGGTCCGCTTCGGCGTGGACACCGACCAGACGCAGTCCGTCCTCGACGAGATCACCGAGGGCATCGAGGCGTCGTCGGGCGGCGGCAACGGGCGGGACGTCTGACCGCGAACCCGTGACGGCCGGGTGGGGCGCCCCTCCGCTCAAGGAGCGCCCCACCCGGCCGGGGGGTGCGCGCCGCCCCCGTCCCCACGGTGCGGCGCGGCCGGTCCGCCGCCCGGTCATCCCGTGGACGGCGGCCCGGGTCTCATCGGAGGCCGAGGGCCGGCAGTACGGCGGCCTCCACGAACCGGAGCAGATAGTCCGGGTCGGCGTTCCTCCCCTCCAGGACGGGCCGGGCCCGCAGCACGCCGAAGATCTGGGCCGGGACGTACTCCAGCGCGGGGGTTCCGGCCGCGATCTCGCCGCGCTCGACACCGCGCCGGATGATCTCCCGCAGCGCGGCGACCTCCGGCTCGACCAGCGCCTCGCGCAGCGCCCGGGCCAGTTCCCGGTCCTGCAGGACCGCGTGCCCGAGCGCCTGGAGCAGCGTGGTGTCCTTCACCGACCACTGCCCCGCGCACCGCGCGGCCTCGCGCAGGTCCCCGGCGAGCGTCCCGGTGTCGATGCCGGCCAACCGGGCCTGCCGGTTGGCGCGCAGCGCCGCGGCGACGAACCGCGGCTTGGTCCGCCACTGCCGGTAGAGCGTGGACTTGCTGCACCGCGTGCTGGCGGCGATCCCGTCCATGGTGACGGCGTCGTAACCGCACTCGCGGATCTGGTGCAGTACGGCGTCGAAGAACTCCTGTTCCCGCTCGGGCGTGATCTTGGAGCGGCGCGAGGTGCCGACCGTTTCGGGTCGGTCCGCGGCCTGCGACGTCATCGGTTGCGCTCCCTTGCCCTTCGTCTCCCGAGCGGTGGATGCGCCGCCCCGGGGGTGCGTGCTCCAGTGTGTCCCATGTCGATCGATACGCCAGTGTACCGATACGCTCCCGTATCGGTACACTGCGGTATCGGTACGGACCCGTATCGATGAGGACCGGTACCCGCACGCGGCGACGAGCCGGGCCGGGCCACGAGCCGGCGCGGCGGTTCCGTCAGCACCACGACAGCACCACCGTCGGCGAAAGGGCCGGGAATGAGCCGGGGAACGAACGCCCGCGACGAGCCGGAGCCCTCGGGATCCGGCGGGTCGGCACGCCCGCCGCTCGTCCGGGAGCTCCTGCTCGTCGCGGGGCTCTTCCTCGCCTACAAGGCCGGCCGGTGGCTGGCGACCGGCCACGCCGCCGAGGCACGGCGCAACGGGCACGACGTGTGGCGCCTGGAGCGCGCGCTGCGCCTGCCCGACGAGGGCGCGGTGCAGTCCCTGCTGCTGCACGCGGACGGCCTCGTGCAGCTCGCGAACACCTACTACGCGGCCGTCCACTTCCCGGCCACCGCGGCCTTCCTGATCTGGCTCCATCTGCGCCGCCCGGCGCACTACACCTGGGCGCGCCGGGCGCTGGCCGCGGTCACCGCCGCCGCGCTGGTGCTGCACCTGGTGTTCCCGCTCGCCCCGCCGCGGATGCTCGCCGCCACGGGCCTGGTGGACACCGCGCGGGTGTACGGGCCGTCGGTCTACGGTCCGCCGCAGACCGACCAGTTGTCGAACCAGTTCGCGGCGATGCCCTCGCTGCACTTCGGCTGGGCGCTGATGGTGGCGGTCGGCCTGGTCGTCGCCACCCGCTCGCGATGGCGGTGGCTGTGGTCGCTGCACCCGCTGCTCACGCTGCTGGTGATCGTGGGCACGGCGAACCACTTCTGGCTGGACGCACTCGTCGCGGCGGCCCTGCTCGGTCTGGCGCTCGCCGTGCTGCGCCGGCCGCGCCCCGCGGCGGCCGGCACCCGCCCGGAACACGGACGGGTGCGGGCGCGGCACGCGCCGGCGCGGGACGAGGCGCTGGTGGGGACGGTCCGATGAGCGGCGTCCTCGTGGCCGTCCCGCCGTCCCCGGTCCCGGCCGTCGCCCGCGCCGCCGCGGCGGTCGTCCCGGAGCGCCCGACCTCGTGGACCTCCGGGACCGGTGTGCGGCGACTGCCGGCCGACGGCGCCTGACGGTGGTCGGGCGCGCCTCCGCCCCACTGGACCGCGCCGCCGCCCGGCCCGTGCCGCTCAGTCGGCGGCCGGCACCACCCGGAGGTGGGAGGCGGCGCGGCGGGCCCTGCGGTTCCCGGTGGGGGTGCGGCGCGCCTCGTGCAGGACCAGCGTCAGCCGGGTGCAGTCCATGCCCGCCAGGGTCCTGGTGGTCTCCGCGAGGATCCGGCAGTCGGTGGCACCCCAGCGCGGGTCGGGGTGCAGCAGTGGCCGTACCGCGCCGTCGTGTTCGGCGGCCTGCTCGCCGACGGCCCTCAGCCAGTGCGGCAGGCCGTGCCGGTAGGCGGCCTCCATGATCGGGTCCTGGGCGATGTCACGACGGATGGCCTGCAGCCCGCGGTCGTGTCCGTACCGCTCGACGGCCTGGGCGAAGTGGGCCAGCATCGGCAGGCACCAGCTGGACTCGTGGTCGCCGAGGACCGTGGCGGCGTCCGGGTGGAAGAGGACGAACCGGAGGAAGTTGTCGGTCGGCAGGGCCGTCGGATGCGGTTCGACATCTCGAAAAAGTGTCCGGAAAGCACTGTTGGTCAGCAGCACGTCCCAGCGGTGGTCGATCACCAGGGAGGGGAAGGGCACGGCTTCGAGGAACACGGCGTAGTCCGCCAGATAGGCCCGGGTCTCGGGAGTCTCGGGGGCGGGCCGCGGTGCCGGCCGCTGCCCTCCTGCCTGATAAGTCATCGGGAGGTCACCCCTCTTGCCTGTGCGGCCCTGACGCGGCGCCCCGATCCTGCTGCCCCGACGCGCGGCGTGTCAACTATCGTGGCATTTCATGCCGGTTGACGGCCGAAATTGGCCACAGTTGTGGCGAGACCTGGATGTGAGTTCGAACCACCGGCTAGTCTCCGTGAAGTTCACGGCAACCGTTGTGAGAAGCCTGTGAGAGACGTAGGAGATCTGTCGGTGACGGGTGGCTTCGAGGGTCCGGACACCGCGCCGACGACCGCGCTGCCGGCCGTCGTCGCCCGCGTCACCGCACTCGCCGACCGGCTCGGCGTACCGCACGCCGAGGTCTTCGACGTCGGCCGGCTGTCCGTCGCCTCCGGTGTCCCGGAATCCGTGGTCAAGGCACTGCTGAGCGGCCGGCCCGCGGGCGAGCCCGATGTGCAGGCCCGTTTCGTGCAGCGGCTGGACCTGCTGCGCCGCACCCGGCTGAAACCGAACGGCCGCAAGTACACGCAGCAGGAGATCGCCGACGGCGCGGGCATGTCCCGGCAGCAGGCCGGTGCCCTGATCAACGGCGACCGGCGCCCCACCATGGAGCACTGCGACGCCATCCAGCGGTTCTTCCGGGTGCACGCCGGTTTCCTCACCGCCGAGGATCCCGAAGCACTCGCGAGCGCGCTCCAGCACACCGAGCAGGAGCTGCTGCAGAAGCTCGCGGACCGCGAGCGGGCGGCGGCCGCGGCCGCCGAGGACCCGCTGGAGCGGCTGCTGCAGGATCACGGGGTGCGCGGGATCGCGTGGCGGGCCGCGCAACTGCCCACCGACCAGCACCGCGACAAGGTCGCGGAGTGGCTGGACATGCTCCTGGAGAACGTCCAGCGGCCCGAGTCGTGACCGGGGAGAACTGTGGGCATCGGTAGGGAAATGCGCCGCCTGTGCGGTGAGTTGGTGGCGGAGCTGACGCTTCCCGTCCCGGCACGGCCCGCCGATCTGTACGCCGCCCTGTGCGAGGCGATGAGCAGGCGCCGCGGCCGGCCCGTGCAGTTCCGTACGGCCGCGTTCCCGCCGGGGACCGCGAGCGGGCTGTGGCTCGACATGGCGGACCGGGACCTCGTCGTGGTCGAGGAACGTACGGCCCCCGACCACCAGTTGGTGATCCTGGGCCACGAACTGTGGCACATGAAGGCCGGGCACTGCGGCCACCACGTCCAGGGCACCGAGGTCGCGACGCGCTTACTCGGCGAGGAGGTCGACGAGGAGGCCCTGCGGGCGACCGTCCTGGGGGTCGCCGCACGCACCCGCTTCGACCTGGCCGACGAGAAGGAGGCCGAGGCCTTCGGTCTGCTGCTCGCCAGCAAGTGCCGTACGTGGCTCGCCGGTTCGTCGCTGCGGGGACCGGTGCAGCGGGATCACCTGGCGGGCCGGATCGAGGCGTCGCTGGGCTACCTGGGCCCTCAGGGCTGAGGCGGCGCCCGCGGTCACGGCGGGCGGGCGCGCCGCTCCCGCACTCCGGCGCGCGAGTCCCTCTCCCCCGCTTCCCCCCGCCGTCCTTCTCCGCCGGGTGGGCGAACCGGAATGCGGCGGAACCCGATTGTCAGTGGTGGGCGGCAAGCTGGGGGTGCGTCCCCTTTTGTACGGGGCGCGGGACCCATGACCACGACACGGGGAGAGCGAGCGATGCCCACCGCCGTACTGACCGACCGCGAGCGCACCGCCGTCCAGGCCTATCTGCGGCTGCTGCACACGGTGCGCGCCACCTTCGACGCGCCGGCCGGGCCGCCGTCCTCGCCGCGGCCCCCGATCGTGCCGCCCGCCGTCCTCGCCGAGGCGGAGGCCGCCCTGGCCCGGGCGGGGCTGACCGGCGCCGAGGAGGAGTTCTTCCGCATGGTGCGGGACTGGTGCCCCGAGCCGTGACCGCGGCGTGCCCCGGTGCGCGGTGCGGTCAGCCGTGCGGCACCGCGACCGCCGTCGCGACCAGTCCCCCCTCGGCGGTCCAGCGGCCGTCGAAGTGGTCGAGGCGGCGGTCGCCCACCCGGGGGCCGGGGACGAGGAGCGCGGCCCGGAAGCCGCCGCGGGTCCGCTCGCCGGGGTCGGTGAAGAGGTCGATGTCGGCCTCGTGGAAGTCCAGCCACTCCCCGGTGAGCGGGAACCACGCCTTGTAGACGGACTCCTTGGCGCTGAACAGCAGCCGGTCCCAGTGCACCGCGGGCCGCTCCGCGGACAGCCGCCCGATCCGCGCCGCCTCCCCCGGCAGGGACACGGAGGCCAGGACGCCCTCGGGCAGCGGCCCGTGCGTCTCGGCGTCGATGCCGAGGGAGGCCAGGTCGGCGGTGCGGACGAGAGCGGCGGCGCAGTAGCCCTCGCAGTGGGTCATGCTGCCGGTCAGCCCGTCCGGCCAGACCGGAGCCCCCCGCTCACCGGGAAGCACGGGCCGTGCGGGCACACCGAGCTTCCGCATGGCGCGGCGGGCGCAGGAGCGTACGGCGGTGAACTCCCGGCGGCGCTTGGGCACCGCCCGGGTCAGCAGCGCCGCCTCCTCGGGGTACAGCGGGGCGTCGGCGCCGTCGTCGCCGTAGGCCTCCACGACGACCACCGTCCGCGGCAGCAGTTCCTCGATCACCGGCTGCCGTCCTCCCGGGGCACGATCCGACGCGGCCGGCCCGGCGGCTGCTTCCGCTTGCGCCACTCGCGGGGGTAGCCCACCGACACCTCCTCGAAGCGGACGCCGTCCTGCCAGGTGGTCCGCGGGATGTGGAGGTGGCCGTAGACCACGGTGTGGACGTCGAACCTGCGGTGCCAGTCGTCGGTCAGCGTGGTGCCGCACCACATGGCGAACTCCGGGTACCACAGGACGTCCGTCGGGTGCCGGTGCAGCGGATAGTGGTTGACGAGGACGAGGGGGAGGCCGTCGGGCAGTGCGGCGAGCCGGCGTTCGCTCTCGGCGACCCGGGCCCGGCACCAGGCCTCCCGGCTCGGGTACGGGTCGGGGTGCAGCAGGTGCTCGTCGGTGCAGACGACGCCGGTGCCGTGCGCGTACGCCAGTCCCTCGTCCTTGGTGGCGCACCCGGCCGGCAGGAACGAGTAGTCGTACAGCAGGAACAGCGGGACGACGGCCACCGGGCCACCGGGGCCCTCCCAGACCGGATAGGGGTCCTCGGGCGTGGTCACACCCAGTTCGCGGCACTGCTCGACGAGGTGCTCGTAGCGGGCGGCGCCGCGCAGGGTGACGGCGTCGCTCGGATGGGTCCACAGCTCGTGGTTGCCGGGCACCCAGACGACCCGGGCGAACCGGCCGGAGAGGGTCTTGAGGGCCCAGCGGACGTCCTCCACGGTCTCCGCCACGTCACCGGCCACCAGCAGCCAGTCCTCGTCCGACTCGGGCCGCAACCGTTCGACCAGGGCGCGGTTCTCGTCGTAGCCGATGTGCAGGTCGCTGATGGCCCACAGGCTTCCGCCGCCACCGGTCCCAGCCGTCATCCGTCGCCCCCTCAGCGGTCACGAACGACACCACGAGATCACATCCGTGCCCCTGGAACAAGGACGAACCACCGTCGCGCGCACCACCGGCGGGGGTTTTCCCGGGCGCGTGCCGCGGCGGCGGTGCCCGTGCGGCTCCGTCATCCGCGCGGTGCACGAGGCCGCCCGCGGAAGTCGTATGATCTGCCCGACACCACCGCCAGGAGATGCCCTTCGCACGGGGCGGTTCGGTGACCCTCCATACGTCCTGCCCGGGCAACGGGCCGCCCAGCCCTGCCCGCACCCCGTGAAAGGCGGCCTGCATGGCCTCTCGCGTACGCGTCTGGCTCAACCGCACGTACGCGGAGAACGTGTTCTTCATCGATCAGCTGAGGAGGAATCCCGGCGACCGGGCCGTCGAGATCCACGCCACCCACGGCGATCCCGACTCCCCCGTGCTGGCCGCCGCCGACACCGCCGCACCGGAACCCGAGGGCCTGTCCCCGGCCGCGTACGTCGAGTACGCGCTCGCCCAGTGCGCGCGGCGGGGCATCGACGTGTTCGTGCCCCGGCTGCACCAGTCGGCGATCGTCGCGCACCGCGCCGAGTTCGAGGCGGTCGGCACGGCGCTGCTGGCGCCGCCGCCCGAGGCGGTGGCCCTCTTCCAGGACAAGGTGGTCGCCTACGAAGCGGTGCAGTCGATCGGGGTGCCCGTGCCGCCGTGGTGGCGGGTCCGGTCCGCCGACGAACTCGTCGCGGCCGTCGAGGAGTTGGAGGGCCAGGGGTACCGAGCCTGCTTCAAGCCGGCGTCCGGCGCGGGCGGGGTGGGTTTCCGCGTGATCACACGGGCGCCCTTCTCGCTCACCCAGCTGAGCGGTTTCCCGAGTCCGTACGTGCCGTTCGACCTGGTGCTGGACGCGCTCCGGCAGGCGGACGAGCCGGTGGACTGGCTGGTGATGCCGCGGCTCGAACAGCCCGAGGTGTCGGTGGACTGCCTCACCGGCCCCGACAACCGGATCCGGCTGGCGGTCGGCCGCACCAAGAACGGCCGCCGCCGGGGCTTCACGCTGCACGAGCAGTGGCTGGAGCCGGCCCGGCGGATCGCGGAGGGCTTCGGGCTGCACCACCTGTCCAACATCCAGTTCCGGATGCTCGGCGAGCAGCCCGTGCTCATGGACGTCAACACCCGGCCGGCGGGCGGTCTGCACCAGCTGTCGCTGTGCGGGCTGAACGTCCCGTGGGCCGCCGTGCGACTGGCGCTCGGGGAGGACCCGGGCGAGATGGCACCGCCGTTCCTGGGCCAGGACTACACGGTGGTGTCCGGGCCGCGCCCGCTGCGCCCCGTGCCGTTGCCGCGGCAGCGCGCCGAAGCGGCCGCACTGGGCGCCGTACCGGCCCCGGCGGCGCCCGTGGAGCCGAGGACGGCGGCCCCGGGCCGGCTGGGCGCCTCCGCCGCGGACACCGCGGCCGGGGCGCCCGCCTGAGGCCCCGGCGTCCCGCGTCCGGGACCGGCCCCGGCACGGTCGCCGTGCGGGGGCCGGATTTTTTCCGGGGAATTTTTCGCGCGGGGTGTATCAGGCGCCGGGTCGCGTGCTCTTAACGGTGTAGGAGGACGGGGGAATCCGCCGGGCGGGGGAAAGCACGGGGGGCACGGGGGAATCCGCCGGACGGGGGGGAACACGGGGGAAGCACGGGGGATACGGGGGAACCGGGGGGCTCGGGTCGGTCGGCCGCTGTCACGGGGGGCGACCGGCCGACCCGAAGCGGGTTCTCCCGCGCGAGGTCACGTGAGGTAGGAGAGGCCGGGGTGGACGGCGGTGTAGCCGTCCACGAGCCGGCGGGCCACGTTCACGGAGTCGACGAGCGGGTGCAGCGCGAACGCCTTGAGCGCCGTGGCGCGGGAACCGGACCCGGCGGCGGCGAGCACCTCGCGCTCGGCCGCCTTGACCGCGCACACCAGGCCGGTGGCGTGGTCGGGCAGCGGGTCGGCGGGCACGGGGTGCGCGCCGCCGGCGTCCACCCGGCAGGGGAGCTCGACGACGGCCTCCGCGTCCAGCGGCGCGAGGGCGCCGCGGTTGCGGACGTTGAGGATCAGGGTGGTGCGCTCGTCGCGGGCGATGGCCCGCATCAGGGCGAGGGCCACCTTCTCGTAGCCGCCGGACAGGTCCTCCTCCTCGCGGTCCCCGGCGCCTGCGGTCTCGCGGTTCTCGGCCATGTAGGTGGCTTCGCGTTCGGCGCGGGTGCGGTTCCACAGCTCCAGCGCGGGGACGCCGGGATCGCCCGTCCCGGCGTAGAACCGGGCCTGCTGGTCCAGCAGGAAGGCCCCCCGGGTCCGCTCGGCCCGCCGGGCGGACCGTACGGCCTCACGGGTGAAGTAGTAGTAGTGCAGGTACTCGTTGGGGATCGCGCCCAGGGAGCGCAGCCAGTCGGCGCCGAAGAGCCTGCCCTCCTCGAACGAGCCGAGCAGTGCGGGGTCGGCGAGCAGGCGCGGGAGCTCGTCGCGGCCGGCGACGCGCACCGAGCGCACCCAGCCGAGGTGGTTGAGGCCGGCGTAGTCGATCCACGCCTCCTCGGGGCGCACGCCGAGCACCCGGGCGATGCGGCGGCCGAGGCCCACCGGTGAGTCGCAGATGCCGATGACGCGGTCGCCGAGGTGGCGGGACATGGCCTCGGTGACCAGGCCGGCGGGGTTGGTGAAGTTGATGACCCAGGCGTCGGGGGCGAGACGGGCCACCCGCCGGGCGATGTCGACGGCGACGGGCACGGTGCGCAGGCCGTAGGCGATGCCGCCCGCACCGACCGTCTCCTGGCCGAGCACGCCCTCGGCGAGCGCGATCCGTTCGTCGTGCGCCCGGCCCTCCAGGCCGCCGACGCGGAGGGCGGAGAAGACGAAGTCGGCGCCGCGCAGCGCCTCGTCGAGGTCCGTGGTGGCGGTGACCTGCGGGGCGTCGGGCACGCCGTCGGCCTGCTCGGCCAGGACGCGGGTGATCGCCCGCAGCCGGCCGGCGTCCGGATCGTGCAGCACGACCCGGGTCACCCGCCCCTCGGCGCGGTCCCCGAGCAGTGCCCCGTACACCAGCGGCACGCGGAATCCCCCGCCGCCCAGAATCGTCAGCCTCACCTCTGCACCCTTCCGCGGTACCGCCCGGTCACCGGCCCGGACCGGGAGTGCTGGCGACCGGCACCTCGACGACCTTACCCGCGGCGCCCGACGCACCGGCGCGTCCGCGGCCCCCGGCGCGGACCGGCCCGGATCCGGCACGCACCGACGGGTGCGGGCCGGGCGGCCGGGCGCCGCGGTGGCCGCGCGACCGACCCGGGAGCCACCGCGCCCCGACGCTCGCACGGGCCCCGTGGACGACGGCCCGACGGCCCGACGGCCGCGCACCGCCCGCCGCCGACCCGGCGCACCGGGAGACAGCCGGCCGTGACCGCCCGCTCCGTGCGTGCCCGCCCCTTTCCGCGGCCGAACGGAGAGACCCGCGCGGTGTTCCGGCCCGCCCCGGGCTCCGCGCACGGCCTCCGCCGCGGCACGCTTGCGCCCATTCGCGTCATTCATGAGGTGAACCCTCCCCGCGCACAAGGACTTTCTCGGTTACACCTCTTGACGGCGGAAGGGCCGCGGAGCACATTGGCGTCACTTTGAGAGCGCTCTCAAAACGCGGATCCGCGCTCTCGACGTACTCCCCGCACCGATCCTCCGTACCCGAGAGGCATCCCCACATGAGTGACACCTCCGGCACACCCCGCACCCCCCGCAGACCCCGCCCCGTGAGGCGGGCGCTCCTCGCCGTCGTGAGCACGCTGGGCCTCGCGGCGGCCGCCGCGACCGTCGCCAGCCCGTCCGCGAGCGCCTCCGCGCCGCCTCCCCCGTCGGGCTGGACCCAGGTCTTCGTCGACGACTTCGAGGGCCCCGCGGGCCGCGGCGTCGACACCTCCCGCTGGCAGTACGCGACCGGCAAGGGCTACCCGGGCGGCCCGGCCAACTGGGGCACCGGCGAGATCGAGACGATGACGTCCAGCACGGACAACGTCTCCCTCGACGGCAACGGCAACCTCCGCATCACCCCGCGGCGCGACGCCTCGGGCAACTGGACCTCCGGCCGCATCGAGACCAACCGCACCGACTTCCAGCCCCCGGCGGGCGGCACGATGCGCGTCGAGGGCCGCATCCAGGTGCCCAACGTCACCGGGGCCGCCGCCAAGGGCTACTGGCCGGCGTTCTGGATGCTGGGCGCGCCCTACCGGGGCAACTATTGGAACTGGCCCGCGGTCGGCGAGCTGGACATCATGGAGAACACGCAGGGCATGAACACCGTGTTCGCCACCATGCACTGCGGCACCGCACCCGGCGGCCCCTGCAACGAGAACAGCGGCATCGGCGGTTCCACCACCTGCCAGGGCACGACCTGCCAGGCCGGCTTCCACACGTACCGGATGGAGTGGGACCGCTCCACCGCCGTGGAGGAGATCCGCTTCTACCTGGACGGCAACAACTTCCACACCGTGCGGGAGAACCAGGTCGACGCGGCCACCTGGTCGAACGCCACGGACCACGGCTTCTTCGTCATCCTCAACGTGGCGATGGGCGGTGGGTTCCCCGACGCCTTCGGCGGCGGCCCGGACGCCGGCACCCAGCCCGGCCACTCGATGCTGGTCGACTACGTCCAGGTGCTGACCTCCGCCGGCGGCGGCACCACGCCCCCGCCGACCGGGAACCGCGACGCCTACGGCACCCTCCAGGCCGAGTCCTACGACGGCCAGTCCGGCACGATGACGGAGACGACGTCGGACACCGGCGGCGGCCAGAACGTCGGCGCGCTGGCCAACGGCGACTGGCTGCACTTCAAGGGCGTCGCTTTCGGCTCCACCCCGGCGCGGCAGTTCTCCGCGCGGGTGGCGAGCGGCGCGGCACCCGGCGTCAGCGGCCTGGTCGAGGTGCGCCTGGACAGCCGGAGCAACGCGCCCGTCGGCAGTTTCGCGGTGGGCAACACGGGCGGCTGGCAGTCGTGGCGGACGATCCCGGCGAACATCAGCCCCGTCACGGGCACGCACGACGTCTACCTGACCTTCACCAGCGGTCAGCCGTCGGACTTCGTGAACGTCAACTGGTTCACCTTCGGCCGCTGAGCACCCCCGCACCGGCCTCCCCGGCCGCAAAAGGGGCTCCACGCGTACGTGGAGCCCCTTTTGCGTGTCCGGGGTCCCGCGGGGGCCCGAAAAGGGCGGCGGCGTCCCGCGCGGCCGGGACGGGCGGCATGACCGGCACGGTTCCGCGGTACTCGCCGCTGCGCGAGAAAGAGGGTGGTGATCGAGATCGTCCGGGCGACCGGCGTGCCGACCGGCACCGGGAACACCCCGGTCGCCCGTCCGGCCCACCGGCACGGTCCCGCGCTCGCCCGTCAGGGTGTACCGACCCACGGGGTGCCGCCGCCGACCGTGCAGGCCCGCGTTGCGATCGGAGCCGGAGGGGGACCGACGTGGTACCGGTTCACAGGTGACGCGGGACGCATCGACTCCGTCGAACACTTCGCGAAGGAATTCCTCACCTCCGCGCGCGGTCGAGGTGACCGCGGGAAAGAAGATGATCACAGTGACCGAAGCAACCGCGACCGCGGGAGCACCGAAGCGACCGTCCGGCGGGGACCCGCCGGACCGTCCGGCAGGCCGCCCCGGCACGACGCCCCGGTCCGTCCTCCCCTTCCTCCTCCTCCCGTCGGCAGCGGTACCGGCGAATGGCTGAACCCGGCGCACCAGGACACCCGGTACGGGAAGGACCTGCTCGACGCGGTGACGATGCCCCTCGACAGCATGGGAGCTGACGCGGAATGACCGACGAGACGACCGAACCGCGGACGGACACCGCGGGGACCGGGGAACGGGAACGGGGAGCGCCCCGGGCCGACGCGGCCCTCCGCGCCCCCGCGGCCGGCTGGGACAACCCCCTGCGCGACCCCCGCGACCGCCGGCTGCCCCGGATCGCGGGCCCCTCGGGGCTGGTCATCTTCGGGGTGACCGGTGACCTGTCCCGCAGGAAACTGATGCCGGCCGTGTACGACCTCGCCAACCGCGGTCTGCTGCCGCCGGGCTTCTCGCTGGTCGGCTTCGCCCGGCGGGACTGGGAGAACCAGGACTTCGCCCAGGTGGTCCACGACGCGGTCGAGGAGCACGCCCGCACCCCCTTCCGCGAGGAGGTCTGGCAGCAGCTCGCCGAGGGGATGCGGTTCGTCCCGGGCGACTTCGAGGACGATTCGGCCTTCGAGCAACTGCGCGAGGCCATCGACGAGTTGGACGCGTCCCGGGGCACCAGCGGCAACCACGCCTTCTACCTCTCGGTGCCGCCGAGGTTCTTCCCCAAGGTGGTGGAGCAGCTGAAGAAGCACGGACTGGCCGACGCTCCCGAGGGATCCTGGCGGCGCGCCGTGATCGAGAAACCGTTCGGGCACGACCTGAGGTCCGCCCAGGACCTGAACGCGATCGTCCACGAGGTGTTCGACCCGGACCAGGTCTTCCGGATCGACCACTATCTGGGCAAGGAGACGGTCCAGAACATCCTGGCGCTGCGCTTCGCCAACCAGTTGTTCGAGCCCGTCTGGAACCGGTCCTACGTGGACCACGTGCAGATCACCATGGCCGAGGACATCGGCATCGGCGGCCGGGCCGGCTACTACGACGGCATCGGCGCCGCCCGCGACGTCATCCAGAACCACCTCCTGCAGCTGCTCGCGCTCACCGCGATGGAGGAGCCCGCCTCCTTCGACGCGGACGCGCTGCTCACCGAGAAGCTGAAGGTCCTGCGGGCGGTGAGGCTGCCGAAGGACCTGGGCCGGCACACCGTGCGCGGGCAGTACACCGGTGCCTGGCAGGGCGGCGCGAAGGTGCGCGGGTACCTGGAGGAGGAGGGCATCGACTCCTCCTCGAAGACCGACACCTACGCGGCGGTCAAGCTGGGCATCGACAACCGCCGCTGGGCGGGCGTCCCCTTCTACCTGCGCACCGGCAAGCGGCTGGGCCGCCGGGTCACCGAGATCGCGGTGGTCTTCCAGCGGGCGCCGCACTCCCCCTTCGACTCCACCGCCACCGAGGAACTGGGCTCCAACGCCATCGTGATCCGCGTCCAGCCGGACGAGGGCGTCACGGTGCGCTTCGGCTCCAAGGTGCCGGGCACGTCGATGGAGATCCGGGACGTGTCGATGGACTTCGCCTACGGCGAGTCGTTCACCGAGTCCAGCCCGGAGGCGTACGAACGGCTGATCCTCGACGTCCTCCTGGGGGACGCCAACCTGTTCCCCCGTCACCAGGAAGTGGAAGAGTCCTGGAGGATCCTCGACCCGATCGAGGAGTACTGGGCGTCGCACGGCAGGCCGGCGCGGTACGCCTCGGGCAGCTGGGGACCCGCGGAGGCCGACGAGATGCTCGAGCGAGACGGACGGAGCTGGCGCAGGCCATGAAGATCGATCTGACCGACACCACGGCAAGCAAGATCAACAAGGCGCTGGTGCAGGGCCGCCGGGCCATCGGCACACCGGCCGTGGGCATGGTGCTCACCCTGGTCGTCGTGACGGACGAGGAGAACGCCTACGACGCGCTGAAGGCGGCCGGCGACGCCTCGCACGAGCACCCCTCGCGCACCCTGGTCGTCATCAAGCGGCAGGCCCGCACCCCGCGCGAGCGCACCCACCCCCGGCTGGACGCGGAGGTCCGCCTCGGCTCGGAGTCGGGCACCGGCGAGACGGTGGTGCTGCGGACCTACGGCGAGGTCTCCGAGCACGCCGACTCGGTGGTGCTGCCGCTGCTGCTGCCGGACGCCCCGGTGGTGGTCTGGTGGCCGACGGACGCGCCCGAGAACCCGGCGAAGGACCCGCTGGGCGCGCTGGCCCAGCGCCGGATCACCGACCTGTACGCGGTCGAGAACCCCTCGGAGGTCCTGGAGGCACGCGTGCGCTCCTACGCGCCGGGCGACACCGACCTCGCCTGGACCCGGCTGACGCCGTGGCGCTCCCTGCTGGCCGCGGCCCTGGACCAGGCCCCGGTGACGGTGACCTCGGCGGCCGTGGAGGCCGAGGCCGACAATCCGGCCGCCGAGCTGCTGGCACGCTGGCTGGAGGCGCGGCTGCGGGTCACCGTCGACCGGGTGGTGACCGACGGACCGGTCGTCACGGCGGTCCGCCTCGGCACCGCGGAGGGCGACCTCGTCGTCGACCGCCCCGAGGGCCCGCTGGCCACGCTGTCCCTGCCGGGCCAGCCGCCGCGCCGGGTGGCGCTGAAGATCCGTGCCACCTCCGAACTCATCGCCGAGGAGCTCAGGCGCCTCGACGCGGACGAGACGTACGCCCTCGCCCTGCGCGGCGGGGCCGGCGAGGAGGTACCCGCCCATGCATGAGGTCCCCGAGCTGACCCGGCGCCCCCAGTGGACCGCCCTGGAGGACCACCGCACGGACACGCTGCCGCGGCCCGACCTGCGCGAGCTGTTCGCCGCCGACCCCTCCCGCGCGGAGCGGTACGTGGTGCGCGTGGGTGACCTGTACGTCGACTACTCCAAGCACCTGGTCACCGACGAGACGCTCGCGCTGCTGCGGGAGCTGGCGGAGGCCACCGGGGTGTTCGCGCTGCGGGACGCGATGTTCCGCGGCGAGCGGATCAACACCACCGAGGACCGGGCGGTGCTGCACACCGCGCTGCGGGCGCCGCGGGAGGCGGTGGTCGAGGTCGACGGGCAGAACGTGGTGCCGGCCGTGCACGCGGTGCTGGACCAGATGGCCGCCTTCGCCGACCGGGTCCGCTCCGGGCGGTGGACCGGGCACACCGGCAGGCGGATCCGCAACGTGGTCAACGTCGGCATCGGCGGCTCCGACCTGGGCCCCGCGATGGCGTACGAGGCGCTGCGCGCCTACACCGACCGCGCGCTGACCTTCCGGTTCGTGTCCAACGTGGACGGCGCCGACCTGCACGAGGCCGTCCGCGACCTGGACCCGGCGGAGACGCTGTTCGTCATCGCCTCCAAGACCTTCACCACCGTCGAGACGGTCACCAACGCCACCGCGGCGCGCGCCTGGCTGCTGGCGGCGCTGGGGGACGAGGCGGCGGTGGCGAAGCACTTCGTGGCGCTGTCCACGAACGCGGAGGAGGTCGCCGGGTTCGGCATCGACCCGGCGAACATGTTCGAGTTCTGGGACTGGGTCGGCGGGCGCTACTCCTACGACTCGGCGATCGGCCTGTCGCTGATGATCGCCATCGGTCCGGAGCGGTTCCGGGAGATGCTGGCGGGGTTCCGGATCGTCGACGAGCACTTCCGTACCGCGCCGACCGAGGCCAACGTCCCGCTGCTGCTGGGGCTGCTGGGCATCTGGTACAACAACTTCCTCGGCGCGCAGTCGCACGCGGTGCTGCCGTACTCGCACTACCTGGCGAGGTTCACCGCGTACCTGCAGCAGCTGGACATGGAGTCCAACGGCAAGTCGGTGGACCGCCGGGGGCGGGCGGTGCAGTGGCAGACGGGTCCGGTGGTGTGGGGCACGCCGGGGACCAACGGGCAGCACGCCTACTACCAGTTGATCCATCAGGGCACGAAGCTGGTTCCGGCGGACTTCATCGGTTTCGCCGAGCCGGTGGCCGAGTTGAGCGGGGGGCTGAGGGCCCAGCACGATCTGCTGATGGCCAACTTCTTCGCCCAGACGCAGGCGCTGGCGTTCGGCAGGACGCCGGAGGAGGTGCGGGCGGAGGGGGTGCCGGAGGAGCTGGTGCCGCACAAGACGTTCCGGGGCAACCATCCCACGACCACGATCCTGGCGCGTGCGCTGACGCCGTCGGTGCTCGGCCAGCTGGTGGCCCTCTACGAGCACAAGGTGTTCGTGCAGGGCGCGGTCTGGGACATCGACTCCTTCGACCAGTGGGGGGTGGAGCTGGGCAAGGTGCTCGCCCGGCGCGTCGAGCCCGCCCTCACCGACGGCACCCCGGTCCCCGGCCTCGACCCGTCCACGGCCGCCCTGGTGGCCGCCTACCGCGAACTCAGGAAGTGAACTGACATGCAGATCGGTCTCGTTGGTCTCGGCAAGATGGGCGGCAACATGCGCGAGCGCCTCCGCAACGCCGGCCACACCGTCGTCGGGTACGACACCAAACCCGAACTCTCGGACGTGGGACACCTCTCCGACCTCGTCACCCAGCTCGACAGGCCCCGCGCGGTCTGGGTCATGGTTCCCGCCGGCGCCGCCACCCAACAGATCATCGACCAGCTGGCGAGCCTGCTCCGGCCCGGCGACGTGGTCGTCGACGGGGGCAACTCCCGCTGGACGGACGACGAGAAGCACGCCCGGGAGCTGGACGCCCGGGGCATCGGCTTCGTCGACGCGGGCGTCTCGGGCGGTGTGTGGGGCCTGGAGCACGGCTACGCCCTGATGGTCGGCGGCAACGAGGAGCACGTGGCCCGGCTGCGGCCGATCTTCGACGCCCTCAAGCCGGAGGGTCCCTACGGTTTCGTCCACGCGGGCCGGGTCGGTGCCGGGCACTTCGCGAAGATGGTCCACAACGGCATCGAGTACGCCATGATGCAGGCCTACGCCGAGGGCTGGGAGCTGCTGGAGAGGGCCGACTCGGTGACCGACGTCCGGGAGGTGTTCCGCTCCTGGCAGGAGGGGACCGTCATCCGCTCCTGGCTGCTCGACCTCGCGGTGAACGCCCTCGACGAGGACGAGCACCTGGACCGGCTGCGCGGCTACGCCGAGGACTCGGGCGAGGGCCGCTGGGCCGTGGAGGCGGCCGTCGACCACGCGGTACCGCTGCCGACGATCACCGCGTCCCTGTTCGCGCGGTTCGCCTCCCGCCAGGAGGACTCCCCGCAGATGAAGATGGTCGCGGCGCTGCGCAAGCAGTTCGGCGGTCACGCCGTCGAGTCGGTGAAGAAGGCGTAACGGCCGTGGGGGACCTGCTGCTGGCCCGGCACGGCGAGACGGAGTGGAGCCGGGCGGGCCGGCACACCGGCCGGACCGACCTGCCGCTGACCCCGAGCGGTGAGGCCCAGGCCAAGTCCCTCGTGCCGCTCCTGGCGGGCCGGACCTTCGCGCTGGTCCTCACCAGTCCGCTGCTCCGCGCCCGGCGCACCGCCGAACTCGCCGGCCTGGCCGGGGCCGTGCCGGAGGCGGACCTGCGGGAGTGGGACTACGGCGGCTACGAGGGGGTCACCACCGCGGACATCCGCCGCACCCGGCCCGGCTGGGACCTGTGGACCGACGGCGTGCCTCCCGGCCCGGACCTCCCCGGCGAGTCGGTGGAGCAGGTGGGCGAGCGCGCCGACCGGGTGCTGGCCCGGGTGGCCGGGGCGCTCGACGGGGGCAACGTGCTGCTGGTCGCCCACGGCCACCTGCTCCGCGTGCTGACCGCCCGCCGCCTGGGCCTGCCGCCTGTCGAGGGGCGCCTGTTCCGGCTGGAGACGGGCACGCTGAGCCGGCTGTCGCTGGAACACGGCAGGCCCGTGATCGCGGAGTGGAACGCCCGGCCGTGAACGCCGGGCCCGGGCGGCCGCACGGGCGGCCGGGGCCGTCATCCCCCGGCGTGCGCCTGCACCGCGTGCTGCGCGGCCAGCCGCACCGGTGCGTTGCGGGCGCCGTAGCCGCGGTGGTCGCCCTCGCGCTGGAGGAGTTCGAAGAAGACGCGGCCGACGGTGCGGGTGTAGCAGTGCCGCAGGACGCCGTGCGCGTCGCGGTCGTAGAGGATGCCCAGCTCGCGGTAGGTTTCCAGCTCGCCGTCGGCGAACGCGTACCGGGCGGCGAGGTCGTCGTAGTAGTTCGCCGGGATCGGCAGCAGGCGGCCGCCGGCGTCGCGGAAGCGGCGGGCGGCGGCGACCACGTCGTCGGTGGCGAGCGCGATGTGCTGGGCCCGCGCGGTGTCGTCCGTGGGCGCGGCTCCGACGGTGAGGACGATGCGGACGCTGCCGTCGGCGTTGCTCACCGCGCGGCTGCGGAGCAGTCCGTAGGGGTCGGCGAGGTCCACGCAGTCCTCGGCGCGCAGTCCGAGCACGCTGCGGTGGAAGAGGGCCGCCTCGTCGAAGTGGTGCCAGGGCTGGGTGAGCGCCAGGTGGTCGATGCGGCGCACGGACCCCGCGGCGGGCGCGTGGTCGGCGTCCTCGAAGTCGGCCCGCCAACCGCCGGACCCGCTGCCGCAGAAGAACAGCTCCGTGCCGTCGGGCGCGGCGACCGCGTCGAGCGGGGCGTCCTCGGGCGCGCGGCGGCGCGGCAGCACCGGTGCCAGCAGGGCCTCCGCGCGCCGGGCGGCACCGCCCGGGTCCGGTGACTCCAGGCCGACGGCGGCGAGCCGGGTGCCGTCACGGCGTACGGCCGTCCCGGCGTTGACCAGGATCCGGGCCTCGCCCTGCCGCCACAGGTCGACGGGTTTGGTGCGGTGCCGTGCGGTGCGGGCGAAGCCCAGCGCGCCGAGCAGCGCGGCGACGGGTTCGGTGTCGGCGGTGACGAGTTCGGCGAAGGCGAAGCCGGTGGGGACGACGGGGGCGGGCGGTTCGGCGATCCCCGTCTCCTCCTGGAGCACCAGCAGGGAGCGGCGGGCGTCCACGGCGGTCGGGCCGGCCTCCGCCTGCCGGAAGACGTCGTTGAAGACCTCCAGCGAGAGCGGACCGGCGTACCCCGTGCGCAGTACGTGCCGCACCAGCCCGGCGACGTCGAAACCGCCCTGGCCGGGGAAGCAGCGGTGGTGACGGCTCCACTGCAGTACGTCCATCGCGGGCAGCGGGGCGTCGGCGAGCTGGAGGAAGAAGATCTTCTCGCCGGGGATGTCCTCGATGCCCCGGGGGTCGGAGCCGCGGGAGAGGATGTGGAAGCTGTCCAGACAGGTGCCGAGCGCCGGGTGGTCCGCCGTCTCGACGATCCGCCAGGCGTGGTCGTACGTGCTGACGTGCCGTCCCCAGGCCAGCGCCTCGTAGGCCACCCGGACGCTGAAGTCGTCGGCCAGCCCGGCGAGTTCGCTCAGCTGTTCGGCGGCGAGGGCGTCGTCGTCGAGGGCGGCGGGGTCGACGCTGGAGCAGACGAGGACGGTGTCGGCGCCGAGCCTGCGCATCAGCTCGAACTTGTGCCGGGCGCGGCGCAGGTTGCCGGCGAACACGTCGGCCGGGACGGCCTCGATGTCCCGCAGCGGCTGGTACAGGTCGACGCTGAGGCCGAGGTCGGCGCAGCGGGCGCGGACCTCCTCGGGGGAGAGGGGGCTGGCGAGCAGGTCGTTCTCGAAGATCTCGACTCCGTCGAAGCCGGCCCGCGCGGCGGCCGTGAGCTTCTCGGTGAGGGAGCCGCTGAGGGAGACGGTGGCGATGGACGTACGCACGTCGGTACCTCTGTTTCGGTGACGTTCGGCGGGCCCCGGTGGGCCGTCCGCGGCTGCTCGGGGCTGCTCGGGGCTGTTCGGGGCTGTTCGGGGCTACCGGGGGGCCGCGACGGCGCCGGTCAGCTCGGTGAGGTCGGCGAGCATCCTCGCGCTGTCGGGTTCCCGCCCGGTGAACAGGCGGAACGCGTCCGCGGCCTGGAAGGCGGCCATGCCGCCCCCGTCCAGCGTGGCGCAGCCGGCCGCGCGGGCGGCGCGCAGCAGGTCGGTCTCCAGGGGCCGGTAGACCACCTCCGCGACCCACAGGCCGGGGCGCAGCAGCTCCGCCGGCAGCGGCAGCCCGGGGTGGGCGGCCATGCCGGTGGGGGTGGCGTGCACCAGGCCGCCGTTGCCGACGGCGGCGGCGAGGAGGTCCGGCAGCCGGTCCGGGGTCGCGGCGGCGGCGCGCCCCGCCCCGAAGGTCCGGTCGAGACCGGCGGCGAGTTCGGCGGCCCGCTCGGGCAGCGCGTCCACGACGGTGATCCGTCCGGCGCCGAGGGTCAGCGCGGCGTGCGCGACGGCCGCGCCCGCGCCGCCCGCGCCGAGCTGCACCACCCGCTCCAGCGGGGCGTCGGGCAGACCGCGGGCGAAGGCGGTGGCGAAGCCGGTGACGTCCGTGTTGTGCCCGACGGCGCGGCCGTCCTCGAAGACGACGGTGTTGACCGCGCCGAGCGCCTCGGCCCGCGGATCGAGGGCGTCCAGGTGCTCGACGACCAGCCGCTTGCACGGGTGCGTGATGTTGAGCCCGTCGAAACCGAGCAGCCGTGCCGCGCGCACCAGTTCGCCCACCGCCTCGGGCGGCACCCCGATCGCGTCGAGGTCGAGCAGCCGGTACAGGCAGCGCAGCCCCTGACGGCCCGCCTCCCGCTCGTGCAGCGCGGGACTGAGCGACGGGCCGATGCCGGAGCCGATCAGCCCGACGAGATACGAGTCCTTGAGCACCGCGGACCTCCGGAGGCAAACAATGTACTAACTAGTACGTTAGCTATACCAGCGGCGACGGGCCCGGGGGAAGGCCCGGCAGGGAACCGGCGCCCTGCTTCTACAATCACCGGCACTGGCCCCCGCCCGAAGGAACTCCATGACCAGCGTCGAAGAACCGGCACGGCCCGGCGAGCGCATCCGGGACGCCGCCCGCACCCGGGCCGAGATCCTCGACGTGGCGACGCGGGAGTTCGCCCGGGCCGGCTACGACGGCGCCCGCGTCGACGAGATCGCCGCCCGCACCCGCACCACGAAGCGGATGATCTACTACTACTTCGGCGGCAAGGAGCAGTTGTTCACGGCCGTGCTGGAGCGGGCGTACGGCGTGATCCGCGAGGCCGAGCAGCAGTTGGACGTCGATCACCTGGACCCGGTGGCGGCCATCCGGCGGCTGGCGGAGGTGACCTTCGACCACCATGAGCGGCACCCCGACTTCATCCGTCTGGTGAGCATCGAGAACATCCACGGCGCGCAGCACATCGCGGCCTCCGAGGAGTTCGGCCGGATGGGCTCGCCCGCACTGGACGTGATCCGCCGCATCCTGGCGGCCGGACGGGAGTCGGGCCTGTTCACGGCCGACGTGGACGCCGTCGACCTGCACGCGATGATCAGCGCGTTCTGCTTCTTCCGGGTGTCCAACCGGCACACCTTCGGCGCCCTGTTCGGGCGCGACCTGGTCGATCCGGCCCAGCGCGAGCACTACCGGACGATGCTGGGCGACATGGTGATCGCCTATCTGACGGCGGAGCGGACCGCGGACTGACCCCCGTACGCCGCGCCCCTCGCCGCAAAGG
This sequence comes from Streptomyces viridosporus T7A, assembly GCF_008704515.1. Classification (NCBI taxonomy): domain Bacteria; kingdom Bacillati; phylum Actinomycetota; class Actinomycetes; order Kitasatosporales; family Streptomycetaceae; genus Streptomyces; species Streptomyces viridosporus. Next base: position 6,973,612 of record NZ_CP023700.1, on the reverse strand, counting down.
CGCGGCAGGGCCCCTCGGCCACGAGGGGCGGCACGACCCCTTGACACTGCGAACGGGCGGGCGCAGCATCCCTACCCAGCCGCTACTAACTATCCAGTGGGTTAATTAGAGCGCCGGCCTCTCTCCCCTCCCTCTGTTCTCCGCATGCCGTGGAGCCCCCTCGAAGGAGTCCGCCGTGACCGTCCCCGCCCCGCCCCGCGACGCCTCCCCGCCCGGACAGCCGAAGAAGGCCGCGACCGCCGCCTGGGTCGGCAGCGCCCTGGAGTACTACGACTTCTTCATCTACGGCAGCGCGGCCGCGCTGATCTTCCCCGAGGTCTTCTTCGACGAGTCCGACCCGGCGACGGCGACCCTGCTGTCCCTGGGCACGTTCGGTGTCGCGTACGCGGCGCGGCCGCTCGGCGCGCTCTTCCTCGGTCACGTCGGCGACCGGCTCGGCCGTAAGAAGATCATGGTCTTCACGTTGATGCTGATGGGCCTGTCGACGTTCCTCATCGGCTGTCTGCCCACCCGCGCCCAGGTCGGCACGCTCGCCCCCGTGCTGCTGGTGCTGTGCCGGGTGCTGCAGGGCATCTCGGCGGCCGGTGAGCAGGCCAGTGCGAACTCGATGGCCCTGGAACACGCGCCACCGCACCGGCGGGGCTTCTTCACCAGCTTCACCCTCAGCGGTACGCAGGGCGGGCAGCTGCTGGCCACCCTGGTCTTCATCCCGGTGGCCGCGCTGCCCGAGGAGCATCTGCTGTCCTGGGGTTGGCGGGTGCCGTTCTGGCTGAGCGTCGCGGTCGCCGTGGTGGGGTACGTCATCCGCCGCAAGCTGGACGAGACGCCGGCCTTCGCCCGGCAGACCGCGACCGAGGGGGTCGTGCGGCTGCCGCTGGTGGTGCTGGCGCGCGCGCACTGGGCGGACGTCCTGCGGGTGGTCGCCGGTGCGCTGATCGCCTCGGTCAGCACGATCTTCACCGTGTGGGCCCTGGCCTACGCGACCAGTGACGCCGTCGGCATGTCGCGCTCGTCGATGCTGTGGGTGGGAGCGCTGGCGAACGTCGTCGCGCTGGCCGCGATCCCGCTGTGGGCCGCGCTCTCCGACCGCGTCGGGCGGCGCCCGGTCTTCCTGGCCGGCGCGGTGGGCAGCGCGGTGACGATGTTCCTCTACCTGTGGGCGATCTCCACCGGCAACTACCCGCTGACCCTGTTCCTCGGCATCCTCGCCTTCGGTGTCGTCTACAGCGCGGCGAACGGGGTGTGGCCGGCCTTCTACGGCGAGATGTTCCCGACCCGGGTCCGGCTCTCGGGCGTGGCGATCGGCACCCAGATCGGCTTCGCGGTGGCCGGCTTCGCGGTCACGTTCGCCGCGCACATGGCCGGCCCGGACGGCGACGACTGGACGGCCGTCGCCCTGTTCACGGCGGCCCTGTGCGTCCCGCCGGTGGTCGCCGCGCTCTCGGCCCGCGAAACCCACCGGACCCCGGCCGAGCGGCTCGGCGAACGCACGGCCCCGGGCGGCGCCGCGCAGCCGGAGAAGGTGACGGCCTGACCGGCGGCCGGGCCCCGGAAGCCGTACGCCTCCGGGGCCCGGCCGCCGCGCCGCCCGCTCGCCGCGGGGGCCTACGAGCCGCCGCGCCGCGGGATCCCGTACACCCGCTCCACCCGCAGCCGCAGCACCAGCCGCCGGTCGCGGACCATCGCGGCGCGGTAGTCGTCCCAGTCGGGATGCTCGCCGTTGACGTCGCGGTACAGCCGGATGAGTTCCTCCACCGTCTCGTCGTAGGGGTCCCCGGCGACCGCCGTGAGTTCGGCGGTGCCCTCGGCGACCGTGTAGGCCCACCGGTCGGGGGTGGTGACGTGGTAGGACACCCGCGGGTCCCGTCGGGCATTGCGGGTCTTGGCCCGGTCGTCCGTGACCGAGACGCGCACGACCCGCTCGTCGGGGTAGTACGCGTGGTTGACGTTCGACAGCTGGGGCCGCCCGTCACGCTTGAGTGTGACGAGCACTCCGCTGTTTCCCTCGGAGAGCAGCGAGAGCAGTGCGTTCCGCTCGGCGTCCTGAGTCATACCCCGGTCAACGCGCCGTACGGGGCCCGCGTTCCCGACGGCGCCCGACGGGGTACGTGCTCACCGCGGTGAGCGCGATCGGAGGAGGACGATGGTGGCGCTGGAGCAGCAGGTCGAGCCGGACGAGGCGGGACTGGACCCCGGGGCCCTGGAACGCCTGGACCGGCACTGCGCGCGGTGGGTCGACGAGGGGCGGCTGCCCGGGTTCCTCCTCGCCGTCGCCCGGGGCGGGCGGGTCGCGCACCTCACGACGTACGGGGCACGGGACGTCGCGGCCGGGCTGCCGGTCCGGAGCGACACGCTGTGGCGGATCTACTCCATGACCAAGCCGGTGGCGTCCGTGGGCGCGCTGACGCTGGTGGAGGAGGGACGGCTGTCGCTGGACGACCCGGTGGGGCGGCACCTGCCGGCCTTCGCCGAGCCCCGGGTGTACGAGGGCGGGTCCGGCGAGGGCGTACGGACCCGGCCGGCCGCGGGTCCCCTGCTCGTCCGGCACCTGATGACCCACACCGCCGGGCTGACCTTCGGCTTCTACCACACCCACCCCGTCGACGCGCTGTACCGGGCGGCCGGGCTGGAGTCGTCGGTGGTGCCGGGGGCCTCGCTCGCCGAGACCGTCGACCTGTACGCGCGTCTTCCGCTGCAGTTCGACCCGGGGACGCAGTGGAACTACTCGGTGGCCTCCAACGTGCTGGGACGGGTCATCGAGGTGGTGTCCGGCCGGCCGCTGGACGTCTTCCTCGCCGAGCGGGTCTTCCGGCCGCTGGGGATGGCGGACGCCGGGTTCCAGGTCACCGACGAGCAGGCGGGGCGGCTCGCGGAGCTGTACGGGGAGGCGGAGGGCGGGGGCATCGAGCCCATCGCCGGGCTGCCGCTGCGGGGGCGGCCCCGGTTCCTGTCCGGCAGCGGGGGGATGGTGGCCTCCGCGCACGACATGCACCGGTTCATGGAGTTCATGCGTCGGCGCGGCGAACTCGACGGCGTGCGGCTGCTCGCCCGGGAGACCGTGGACCTGATGACCCGCAACCACCTCCCCGGCGGCGCCGATCTGCGCGCCTTCGGCAGCCGCCCCGCCCACGACGACCCCGGCAACGACGGCGTCGGCTTCGGGCTCGGCGTCTCCGTCGTCGTCGACCCGTCCCGCACCCGGGACCCGTCCGGTCCCGGCACGTACGGCTGGAGCGGGGTGGCCACCACCACCTTCTGGGTCGACCCGGGCCGCGACCTGACCGTGCAGTTCTACACGCAGGTGCGGCCCAGGTCCTCCCACCCGGTGTTCCGGGACCTCAGGCGGCTGGTGCACGACGCCGTGACCGGCTGAACGCGGCTGCCCTACGGCGCCGGTCAGGACCAGTGCGCCACCGCGTCGAGGTGGGGCAGGTGGTGGTCGAGGCGCTCCCGCTTGGTGCGCAGATAGGTGATGTTGTTCTCGCACGGCGGTATCAGCAGCGGCACCTGCTCGGCGACCTGGATGCCGTGCCGCACCAACGCCTCCCGCTTGCGCGGGTTGTTGGACATCAGCCGCACCGACCGCACGCCCAGGTCCTGGAGCATCCCGGCGGCGACACCGTAGTCGCGGGCGTCCACCGGCAGGCCGAGGGCGAGGTTCGCCTCGACGGTGTCCAGGCCCTCCGCCTGCAGGGCCATCGCCCGCAGCTTGGCGAGCAGGCCGATGCCGCGGCCCTCGTGCCCCCTCAAGTAGACGACCACGCCCGCTCCTTCGGCGACGACCGCGCGCAGCGCCGAGGCGAGCTGGTCGCCGCACTCGCAGTGCTGGGAACCGAAGGCGTCGCCCGTCAGGCATTCCGAGTGCAGCCGGACGAGGACATCGTCCGTGCCGATGTCGCCGTACACCAGGGCCACTTGCTCGTCACCGCGGTCGTGGTCCAGGTAGCCGACGGCCTGGAATTTTCCGTACACGGTGGGAAGCGGCGCATTCACGACGCGTTCCGCACCGGTCCGCTGCGGAGCCTTCTTGCCGAGTACGCCTACTTTTTCTGTCATCATTCTCGAGTTCCTCAGTCCTGAGCGGAGACGAAAGGCCGTGACGATATGGGTGGTTCGCAAAAACGGTCGACGGCATACGGCCCGGAGTACGGTCTGCTGCCGGCGGACACTACGGAGGATGTACGGACGCGGGGCGCCTCCGTCTCACGGCAGGTCGCGGTTCTTCCGGTGGGGAGCTACGAGCAGCACGGCCCGTTCCTGCCGCTGGCGACCGACACGCTGGTCGCCTGCGCCGTCGCGCGGGAGATCGCCGACGCGTACCCGGTGCACCTCCTTCCTCCGGTGACGATCTCCTGCTCGCACGAGCACGCGGCCTGGCCGGGGACCGTCTCCCTCTCCTCCGTGACCCTTCACGCGGTGGTACGGGACATCGCCGACTCGCTCCGCCGGTCGGGCGTGGAGGCCCTGGTGCTGGTCAACGGACACGGCGGGAACTACGTGCTCGGCAACGTCGTCCAGGAGTCCTCCGCGCGCGGCGAGCGGACGGCGCTGTTCCCGGCCCCGGAGGACTGGGAGACGGCGCGGCGACGGGCCGGTGTGGTCACCTCGCTGCTCACCGACATGCACGCGGGGGAAATCGAGACCTCCATCCTTCTGCACACTCATCCCGAATCGCTCCGGCCCGGTTATGAGACCTCCGATTCCGTCGCGGACGACCGGCGTCATCTGCTCTCCCTCGGCATGGCCGCCTATACCGATTCCGGTGTCATCGGCCGCCCTTCACTGGGTTCGGCGGAAAAGGGGAAGAAACTGCTGGCGAGCCTGGCGGATTCCTTCGGCGCGTATTTCTCGCTGCTGACCACCGAGGGCGACGCGGCGGATGCGGCCGACGCGACGGGCGCGGTGGACGGCGGCGGGCCCGGGTAGCCGCCCCGCCGCGCGCCGGGGGACGCGGGGGCGCTCCGCGCTCCCGCGCGCAGCCCCGCGTACCAGCGGGCGACGAGCACGACCACCCCGGGCAGGCTCGCCGCGAGGCTGAGCACCCCGTAGACCACCGCGACGGAGAGTCCTCGGCCCGCCCCGAGTCCGGCGGCGCCGAACGCCCAGGCGGTGACGCCCTCCCGGGGCCCCCAGCCGCCGACGTTCAGCGGCAGGCCCATGGCGAGCAGCGCCAGCACGGCGAGCGGCAGCAGCTCGGGCACGGAGGCACCGGCCCCGACGACCCGGGCGGCGAGCACGAACATCGCGACGTAGCCGGCCAGCACCACGGCGGAGGAGACGAGGACCCCGGGCGCGTTGCGTCGGGAGAGCAGCCCCTCGCGCGCCTCGGCGAGCACCCCGCGCAGCGCCCGGCCCCGGCGCGCCGGCGCCCGGTTCATGCGCAGGGCGAGCACGACGGCGCAGGCTCCCAGCGCGGCCAGCGCGGCCAGCGCGGCCGGCAAGGCGGCGTGCCGGACCTCGTCCCGTACCGGGGACGGCGCCGTCAGCAGCACCACACCCCCGGCGACGAACAGCGCGAGCTGTCCGGCGGTCCGCTCCAGGACCACCGCCCGTACCCCGCGCCCCAGGTCACCGGTGCTCTGTCCGTGCCGCACCGCCCGGTGGACGTCGCCGAGGACGCCTCCGGGCAGCGCCGCGTTGAGGAACAGGGCCCGGTAGTAGTCGGCGACGGCCGGACCGAGCGGCAGCCGGATCCCGATGCCCCGGGCCACCAGTGCCCAGCGCCAGGCGCTGAAGACGGTGGTCACCAGCCCGATCCCGAGCGCCGCGAGCAGTGCCGGCCCGTCGATGCGGCGCAGCCCGTCCAGGAAGGCGCCGGTGCCCAGGCGCCACACCAGGACCACGAGCAGGGCGGCACCGGCGAGGGTGCCGAGGCGGGTGCGCGCCGTACGGGTGGTGAGACGGGCCGGGAGGCCGCGGGAGGCGGCCCGGTCCGGTACGGGCGCCCCCGCCTCGGCGACCCGGTCCGTCCGCGTGCTCATGCGGTTCCGTCCACCGGCCGGCACAGGGCGAGCAGATCGCTGTGGTGCACGACGACCCGCAACTCCCCCGCCGCGCACTCCGCCAGACGCCCGGTCAGGTAGCGGTCGGCGCGCTCCGCCAGTTCGGGGCGCTCCTCGACCGCCGCGCCGACCCAGCCCCGCAGCCACTGCTCGGTCAGCCCGGCCTGCTCGGGGCCGAGCCGCCAGGGGCTGGGGTTCAGCCGTACCGTCGCGCCGTGCTCGCCGAACGCCTCCGCCGCCACCGTGACCGCGTCCGGGCCGAGCAGACCGCCCCGGCGCTGGTGGGCGTTGAACGCCTCGGTGATCTCCTGGTCCATCGGGTGCGGCGCGCTCAGTTCGACGCGTCCGGCGACGGACAGCGTGAGCAGGGCCGGGCAGCCGGCTCCGGCGCAGGCGGCGGCGAGGGCCCCGACCTCCTCGCGGGTGAGGACGTCGAGCAGCGCGGACGCCGTCACCAGGGAGGCGCCGGCCAGCGCGTCCGGGGTGAGCCGGGCGACGTCGCCGCGCCGGGTCGCGACGGTGACGCGGCTGCCGTCGGCGGCGGAGCGCGGGGAGGCGACGGCGGCGAAGTGCAGCAGGTAGGGGTCGCGGTCGTGCAGGATCCAGTGCTGGGCGCCGTCCAGGTGGGGCGCGAGCCAGCGGCCCATCGAGCCGGTGCCGCACCCGATGTCGTGGACGACGAGGCCGCCGGCCCGCCGCGGCAGGTTGGCGAGCCGGATGCGCAGCGGGTCGATCAGGTCGTGGGAGCGGGCGGCGGCGTCGGCGGGCTCCCGCAGCCGGAGCCACTCGGGCGCGTACCGGGGCGGCTCCCCGGCCCCCTCCCCGGGCTCCCCGGAGTCGCGCAGGCGCAGGGTGGCCCGCTCCCCCGGGCCGGGCACGGGGCCGGCGCCGGGGATGACGGGGTGCCGGGCGACGGTGCTCTCGGATTCCACGGTGCCCTCCTGCCGGTGCCGGTCGGTCACGGACCCCGCGACGTCCCGGGGACCGGGCTGGGCCGGAACCGTGCCGCTGTGCCGTGTGGTGGTCGCCGGTTCGCTCATGCCGCCCTCCGGGGTTCGGCCGGGAGCCGGCGCAGCACCGCCGCCAGGCTCTGCGCGGTGCTCGCCCAGCCGCCGAGCGCGGCGCGCCGGCTGCGGGCGGCGGCCTTCAGCCGGCGCCGCACGTCGGCCTCGCCGAACCAGCCGCGCAGTTCGGCGGCGATGGCCGCGGGGTCCTCCGGCGGGACGAGGATGCCGGGCACTCCGCCGTCGGGCGCCCGGCCCACCGCCTCGGGCAGCCCGCCGACGTCGGTGGCCAGCACCGGGATGCCGCGCGCCAGCGCCTCGGTGACCGCCATGCCGTACGTCTCCGCGTACGAGGTGAGGACCATCAGGTCGGCGGCGGCGTAGCTGGCGTCGAGTTCGGCGCCGGAGCGCGGTCCCGCCAGCTCCAGCCGGTCCTCGAGGCCGTGCGCGCGGATCAGGGACCGCAGCCGGGCGACGTACTCGGGGTCCTGGGTGATCCCGCCGACGAGGGTGCAGCTCCACGGCAGTTCGGCGACGGACGCCAGCGCCTCCACCAGCCGGTGCTGCCCCTTGCGCGGCGTCACCGCGGCCACGCACAGCAGCCGGGACACCCCGTCGGTACCGGGGGCCAGCGGGGCGATGTCGGCGCCGGGGGCGGCGACGTGGACCCGCTCGGGGGCGAGGCCGTGGTGGGAGACCAGACGGCGCACCGCCCAGTCGCTGGTGGCGACGACGGCGGGCACCGCCCGCAGCACCGCGCGCTCGCGGGCGTCCAGTTCGGCGGCCAGGGCGGCCTCGAGCCCGGTCTCGTCGCCGAGCGGGAGGTGGACCAGGACGGCCATGCGCAGCCGTTCCGCCTCCGGGACGACGATGTCGGGGACCCCGCAGGCGACCAGCCCGTCGAGCAGGACGACGGCGCCGTCCGGCAGTTCCCGCAGGGTGCGGGCGAGCCGCGCGCGGGCGGCGGAGTCCGGGCGGGGCCAGCCACCGGTCACGGCGTGCCGGTCGACCTGCCAGCCGAAGCCGGGCAGGTCCAGGCAGACCCGCCGGTCGTAGGCGTTGCCGCCGCTCGGCACGGTCGGGTCGTCGACACCGCCCGGCATCACGAAGTGCACCGTGCGCAGGGACATGGGGATGATCCCGTCGTTCCTCGGATGGGACGCCTGCCGGGGAACGTAGTCCAGGCGGGCCCGGTCGATGGTCGTGTCGGTCACAGGGCACGCTCGTAACTCGCCCAGGCGATGTGCGACTCGTGCAGTGTGACGGTGATCGCGGCGATGCCCTTGGCGTTCTCGCCCAGCGCTCCCTTGTGGATGCGTTCGGCGAGACGGTCGGCGACGACCTTGGCCAGGTACTCGGTGGAGGTGTTGATCCCCGAGAAGTCGGGCTCGTCGTCGAGGTTGCGGTAGTTCAGCTCCCCGACGACGGCCCCCAGTTCCTGCGTGGCCAGTCCGATGTCGACCACGATGTTGTCCTCGTCCAACTGTTCGCGCCGGAACGTGGCGTCCACGAGGAACGTGGCCCCGTGCAGGCGCTGGGCCGGTCCGAAGACCTCGCCGTGGAAGCTGTGGGCGATCATGATGTGATCGCGGACGGTGATGCTGAACAACGGACGACCCTCCAGGTGCGGCGCGTCTGCTCCCCGGCCGATCTCCGCCGAGGATGCCGTGTAGTACGGCTGACCTCCTCCCCGTGTTCAGCGTCCCCCACGTCTTTTCTCAGGTCAGGCGTACGCGCGTCGCCGCGGGGGGGGGAGGACGCGCCGCACCGGGGCCGCACCGGGGCCGTACCGGGGCCGTGCCGGGGAGGGTGACGCGCCGTTCCTCCGCCGCTGTCACGGGGCGTCGTAGCGGATGCGGTGGCACAGTGCCGGGATCTCTCCGGAGGCGAGCCCCGGCATGACGCCGGGCAGGTCCTCGAAGGCGGACTCGCCGGTGACGAGGGCGTCGAACGCGGGGTCGGCGAGCAGGTCGAGGGCGAGGGCGAGCCGGTCGGCGTAGCTGCGGTTCGCGCGGGCCGGGGAGACCGTGCCGACCTGGCTGCCGCGGATGACCAGCCGGCGCGAGTGGAAGGCCTCGCCCAGCGGGAGGCTCACCTTCCGGTCGCCGTACCAGCTCAGTTCGACGACCGTGCCCTCGGCGGTGAGCAGTTCCAGTGCCCGGCTCAGCCCCTGCTCGGTGGCGCTGGCGTGCACCACCAGGTCGCACTCGCCGAGCGCGTCCCCGGGCAGGGCGAAGCCGACGCCGAGCGCCTCGGCGGTGTTCGCCCGCGCCGGGTCGGCGTCGACGAGCTGAACGCGCACGCCGGGGAAGCGCGCCAGCAGCGCGGCCACCGAGCAGCCGACCATGCCGCCGCCGACGACGGCGATCCGGTCGCCGACCAGGGGCGCCGCGTCCCACAGGGCGTTGACGGCGGTCTCCACGGTGCCGGCCAGCACCGCCCGTGCGGCGGGTACGCCGTCCGGCACGGGCGTGACGGCGCTCGCCGGGACGACGTAGTGCGTCTGGTGCGGGTAGAGGCAGAAGACCGTCCGGCCGACGAGCTCCCCGGGACCCTCGTCCACCACCCCCACGTTGAGGTAGCCGTACTTCACCGGCCCCGGGAAGTCGCCCTCCTGGAACGGCGCCCGCATGACCGCGTGCTGGCTCTCCGGCACTTCGCCGCGGAAGACGAGCGTCTCCGTGCCGCGGCTCACCCCGGAGCAGAGCGAGCGCACCAGCACCTCGCCCTCGCCGGGAACCGGCAGGTCGACCTCGCGGATCCCCCCTCGTCCGGGCGAGTCGAGCCAGAACGCGCGGGCGGTGCGGTTCATCGAAGTCCTCCTGAACGATCGGGAAGCTGCGCGCGTACCGAGGGGTGCACAAGCCGCGCACAAGGTAGCGGCGTTGATCGACTCTGTCACACGGCCGGAGGGTGTTCGGTGGCCCTGAACAACAGTTACGACGCGAGGCTCGTACAGCAGGAGACCGCCGTGGGGGCGGGCGTACAGGTCCTGCTGCTGGCCCTGATCGGTCCGGCGATCGGCATGGGCCCGGCGGGCTGGCTGACCGGCCTCGCGTTCGCGGTCGCCACCTGGGCGGTGCTCTCCCGGGCCCTGCACCGGTCCCGGCTGCGCTCCTTCGGCGCGGCCAACCGGGTCACCCTCGGCCGGGCCGTCCTCGTCGGCGGTGTGACGGCGCTGGTCGCCGACTCGTTCCAGGACTCGCCGCCCGTCTCCCTCCTCGTCGGGCTGACCGCCGTGGCGCTGATCCTCGACGGCGTGGACGGGAAGGTGGCGCGCAGGACCGGTACGTCGACCCCGCTGGGCGCCCGCTTCGACATGGAGGTGGACGCGTTCCTGATCCTGGTGCTGAGCGTGTACGTGTCGATGGCGATGGGTCCGTGGGTGCTGCTGATCGGCACGATGCGGTACGTCTTCGTCGCGGCGGCGCGCCTCTGGCCCTGGCTGACGGCCCCGCTGCCGCCCAGCACGGCCCGCAAGACGGTGGCCGCGCTCCAGGGGGTGCTGTTGCTGCTGGCGGGCGCGGACCTGCTGCCGCACGGGGTCAACGTCGGTGTGGTGGCGCTGGCGCTGGGGCTGCTGGTGTGGTCGTTCGGCCGCGACGTGCGGTGGCTGTGGCGGACGTCGCAGGTGCGGGTGGGGGCTGCCGCCACCGCCGAGGTGCGGGAACTGGTCGCGGGGTGAGGCGCGGCGGGTGAGCGGGGTGCGGGAGAAGGCGCGGCGGGTGAGCGGGGTGTGGGACGAGGCGAGGTGCGCGGGGCGCGAGGCGGTCACGGGCGTCTCGGGAGCGGTCCCGCCACCATCGCCGTCACGGCCGCCGGCACCAGCCACGGCAGCGCCGACGGGACCTTCTACGAGCCCAGGACCCCACGGCTCGCTTGACGAAAGACACAGAGGCCCCCTACGGGCCCGAACGAGGAAGTCCGGGACGTATGGCGTGCCATGAGCCATGACCCGGCAACCGTCGACCTCGGGACACGGCTAGCGAGCACCGTGGTGTTCCAGCGCAAGGGGAAGAACCGTGTCCACGCCGTCAACGGAGTCGGCTGCCAAGGCACTGCGGTGTGGAGCGAACCGCAGAAGGGACGGGGCAGCTCACCGGCGGCGCACGAGAGGGAAGGGATTCAAGACCCTCGCACTCACCCTCGTCCCCGCTTCACCCCGGCCGACCCGCCTCCTGCCCGCTCCGCCCGCTCCACGGCGCCGAGCCTCCCTCTGAGCCGGTCCGGCCGTCGAAGCACCCGACGGCCGGCACCGGGCGTCCCACCGGTCACTCGATGCCCGCCGCGTCCAGCAACCGGACCAGGTCCTTGCGTCCGTACCCGAGCAGACGGGCCCGGTGAGCCGCCCTCAGCACCAGGTGCGCGACGGTCTTCGCCGCATGCCCGTCCCTGGTGTCGGCGTCGAGCCGTTCCTCGGGCTTCTCGACCCCCAGGCTGTTCATCACCAGCCCGTGCTCGCGGCGGACTTCCGCGACGGTACCCGCGACCGCGTCCAGGAGCGTCTTCCCCGGACGCTCGCACTCCAGGGCGAAGCACCCCCAGTCGACCGGCACGCAGCCTTCCGGTGGACGCGCCCGCAGACCCGCGTACCGCTCGTCCCCGAACCCGACGGCCCGGAACTCGTCGTGCACCAGCGAGAACCGGTGGAAGCCGGGCGGCACCGGAGGCGGTGGAGGCGTGTACTCCCACCCGGCGTCCTCGTACAGCAGCCTCTTCGCCTCCTCCTCTTCGGCGTGCGTCACGGTGAAGCCGTTGGCGTCGTTGCGCCCGGTCGTCGTGCCGTCGGGGTTGCGGTGAAAATGCAGGGTCATGCGGTATTCCCTTGGTCCGTACCGAGAAGGGGCGAGATGTCCCCGTCACCGGATCGAACGGACCGCGCGGCCGACACGTGCCCGCACCGCACAGCGCCACCCGATCGTGTGAACCGCACGTGCCGGCCCCGGAATCGCCGGGCCCGAGCACGATGCTCCTGTCCAGCACCCCGGTGACGCCACCCGCCGGCTTCCGGCACGACCGCCGCCGACGGACCACTGTTCCGCCGGGAGCGGTTGTCGGAGGCAGGCGTTATCCTCGCAAAGCGCTTGTGACACATGTGTCTTACGACCACGGGGGGTGTCCATGCACGGCCGTGACCGGAGTTTCCCTCAGGACTGCCCGGACAGGGACCACGGCATGTCGACCGAGGCGGGGATCGACGTCCAGCGGCAACTGGAGTCCCTGATCCAGGACTTCCGGACCAGCGATCCTCCGATGCCGGTGATCGTGCTGCACGCCGAGGACCCCGCGGACGACGACCGCGTCGTCGAACTCGTCGAAGAACTGCGCAAGGGACAGCAGCGCCACGGCACGCGCCTGGCCGTCGCCCCGACCGGGCCCCAGCCGGAGGACCTCGATCCCACGGCCCGGGCCGTGCGGCTCCTGTGCGACCTCGGCGACTCCAGGAAGTGGGGCGACCGGTCCGCCGCCTACCGGCCCTACTCCTTCCCCCGCCTGGGCCTCGTGCGTGCCCTCCAGGAGGCCACCGAGGACCCGGAGATGCGCGAGCACTGGCCGACCGCCCCCGCCGGCACTCCGGACGGGAACGCCCAGCGGGAGCGGGCCCAGACACATCTGCTGCGTGTCCTGGCCCGGCAGCGCTGGCGTCCCCGCAGACCCTCGCACCGGTACCGGCAGATGCTGCTCACCGACGTGCAGCAGTTCCTCCCCATGGGCGTCCTGGGAGCCTTCACCGCACTGCTCACCCGCCCCGAGTGGTACATCGCCGTCCTGGCGGGCATCGGACTGATGATCCTGCTCGCCGCCCTGAACCACGTCCCCGGACGCGCGCCCCTCTTCCTGTGGCTGCGCAGGGAGAGCCGGTGGTTCCTGACCACGACGTTCCTCCAGTCCGCCGCCCGCCGTCAGTCGACCAGCGTGCGACTGCTGCGGCCCGTCCGTTCCTGGAGAGCCATAGCGGCCCGCGCCTACGACGTGTCCGAGGCCATGCGGGAAGGCGGCCCGTTCCCCCTCCAGTTGTACGTGCTGGCGCTCTTCGAGGACCTGCGGGACAACCACCGGCGCGGCAGCTGGGATCTGCGGGGGTTCAAGCGGACGCGCCCGCCGATGCTGTTCCTGCGCCGGATAGGCCCGGAGAACGGCGGCATCGAGCTGATCAAGGCGGTCAGCGACGTCCGCAGCCGGCGCAGCGAACTCGACCCGCTGCTGATCGTGGCGGGCGTGGCGGCGAACGACGCGGCGCTGCTCGACCGCGGTGCGGGTGGAGGTCCACCGGTCACCCCGCCACCGTCCCGGTACCGGCCCTCGCGTCTCCAGCAGCGGCTGCGGGACTGGTACGACGAATGGGCCGGGAACCTCCGGGCCGACCAGTCCCCGAGCAGGACGAACGCCCTGCCCTGGGTGCTCAGGATCCCGCTGCCCCACGAGGAGCTGGTGCAGCTGCGGGAGTCGGACTGGCGGTGCGTCAGGGCCGGGCACCGGCCGCCCCTGACCCGCGTGGTGTGGTCGACGTACAGCCTCGTCCTCGCCCTCGCCCTCGCCGTCACCGCGGGCGCCGTCCGCTCCTACGACCTGCACCGGACGTACTGCTCGGCGGGCCTGCTGACCGCCAACCGCGACACCGAACTGCGTTCCGCGCCCGGCGGCGACGGTACGGAGTGCGTCGGGATAGCCACCGGAGACGTCCGGTTCGGCACGTACCTCCAGGATACGGCCGACGAGAAGGGCGAGAGGCTGCGCGAACTGGAGGATCTGGTCAACGAGGAGAACGCCGAGGTGCTGCGCAGCCACTCCGGCAACTACGTCACGGTGGTGTACGCGGGCCCCCTGAGCTCCTCCCCGGCGGCCCCCTCCCCGGTCAAGGGCGTCGAGGAGCTGACCGGCGTGTACCTCGCCCAGCGCGTCGTCAACGAGAACCACACGGTGAAGCTGCGCGTGCTGCTCGCCAACGGCGGCGCGGACATGGGACACCAGCGCGTCACGGCCGACGCGATCGCCGAGTACGCCGAGCACGACCCGACCGTCGTCGGCGTCGTCGGCTTCGGCCGTGACCTGCAGAGCAGCCCCGACGTCACGCAACGGCTCCACACGGCGGGGGTGCCCATCGTCTCCGGCACCAACTCGGCGACCTACCTGCCGGAGGACTTCTCCAACTGGTTCAGCCTCGCGGCCCCCGACAAGCACCAGGCGCAGGCGCTCGGTCTCATCGCCCGGCAGATGCTCACCCCCGGCAAGGCCCCGTACGCCTTGGTGCTGGCCCGTGACACCGAGAAGTCGCAGGACCGGTACACCAGCGAGCAGGCCGCCTACGGTGGGGAGATGCTGGAGCGGGAAGGCTTCCGGATGCTGCCCGGGCAGAGCTACCGGGTGGCGAACGGCGACCCCGAGCTGCGGCTGCACGCGGAGCGCATCTGCCAGGGGGCGAACGTCCCCTCGGTGATCTACTTCGCCGGACGGGTGGAGGACATCGGCCCGCTGATGACCCAGCTGAGCACCCAGCCGGGCTGCGCGAACAGGGAGATCTCGATCCTGACGGGCGACGACCTGAGCAAGGCCAGGTTCTCCGACACGGGCGGCCGCGACGGCGTGGCCCCGCGGATCACGCTCTACCACGCGGCCCTGGCCGAGCTGAGGGAGGCGGCGTCCAGGACCGCCTTCTACGAGAACGCCACCCACCACCTCCCCTGGCTCGAGGGCAGGAAGGCCACGTATGACGCCGCCGACTTCGCCAGCGGGCAGACCGCCCTGTCCCACGACGCCACGCGCGCGCTGTACTGGGCGGCCAGCCGTGAGGACGTGCCCCAGAGCCGCGCGGCGACCTGGGTCAACCTCAGGAGCGTCAGGCTCGACGGGATGGCCACCGGAACGATCGACTTCACCGACGCGCCCCTGTACGGCGAACGGCACGGCCACAGCATCCTCCTCAAGCGGGTCCGGAGAACCCCGGAGGGCGTCTCGCAGACGGAGGTCCTGTGCAGCAGACCGGCCGGCAGCACCGAGCCGCTCGATGTGCAGGAGTGCGCGATCGATTAGCCGGAACGGCGGTTGTTACGCTCCCCGGATGAGGATTCCGGGACCCGAAGAGATCCGTGCGCTGCACGAGAAGCACGCGCCCACCGCCGAGGCGTTCGCGCTCGTCCACACGCACTGCGAGATCGTCTGGAGCATCGCCGAGCAGCTCCTCTCCGCGCCGCACCTCGCCCACCTCGACGCCGATTTGGTCCGCGCCGGCTGCCTCCTCCACGACATCGGTGTCTACCGCCTCTACGGGCACGACGGACGGCTGGACCACGCGAACTACATCCGGCACGGACTGCTCGGCCAGGAGATCCTCGAGGAGGAGGGCCTTCCCGAGGTCCTGTGCCGGTTCTGCTCCCACCACACCGGCGTGGGGCTCACGCGGCACGACATCACGAGCCAGAACCTCCCGCTGCCTCCCGGCGACTACCTGGCGGTGACGGCGGAGGAGCGGCTGGTGATGTACGCGGACAAGTTCCACTCCAAGTCCCGGCCCTCGGCGTTCCTCTCCCCCGACGAGTACGCCGCCCACGTCCGCCGCTTCGGCGAGGACAAGGTGACCGCCTTCCGGGCCCTGCGCACCGAGTTCGGCGACCCCGACCTCGACCGGCCGGTGCCGTGCGGCGGCGTGTCCGTCCACCCGTGACCGTCGCTCGTCGCCGGGCCGGGACCGGGGGCGGAACACTCACCCCGGTCGGCGACGGCCGGCGCTGACCGGTGCTGACCGGAGTCAGGAGAGGTTTTCCGCTGTACCGCGGCCTCGGACGTGTCGGTCCTGCCCCGGAACCCACTGCGCGGATCGTGGTTCTCCGTGGCGGGCCGCGGTTCACGCGTAGGGGTCGGGGATCACCTCGGCCACCGACGCGACGACCCCGTCCACCCGCAGGATCGCGCGGTGAACGGCTCCGGACCGCGCGATCAGCACGTCGGGAAGGTGCGCCTCGTGAAAACGGAGGTATCCGATGATGCCCACGGTCGTCGTACGCGCGCCGAGCCACAGCACCATCCGGCGCAGATCGTCGAACTCGTCGGGGTGCGCCTCCTGCCGCACGGTCAGCGCCCATCCCGAACCGTCGGAGCGCAGTTCTCCGACCAGCACGCCCCCGATCCGCAGCGCCGGTCCCCGGTCGCCCCAGAGGGGGTACGCGTAACCGTCGTCCCCTCGCCCGCCTCCCTCTCCCAGGTGCCAGCGGAGCAGGGCGAGGTCCTGGGACGAAAGCGAGTCCGGCAGGTCGAGCGCGAGCTGGAGTTCATGGATGTCGGCCATGATCAGAAGGCTATGGGCCCCGGCCCCGGTGGATCTCCGGCGGAGGGCCGGTGCACGGGCGGTTCACAGCACCCACGAGCTTCCCTCGCCTCGAGCAACGCCGCCCACGCCGCCGGCCCCGCCCCCGGTACAGGCCCGCACTCCCGCACATGCTCCGCGTCACGCACGTGGACAGCGACAGCGTCGACGGCGCCTTCGACGCACTCTCCGCCTTCCTCACTGCTGTAGCTGCTCTTGGACCGGCCGGTACACGCGCCCGCGCCAAGGCTCCGCCCTCGCCCGCCTGTTCACGAGACTGCAACACCCGTTCCCACCACGCGGATCATCACGGGGTGCCCTCGACGAACCCCCGCCGGCGCGGCCCCCGCACCGCGCACGGGTTCGCCGCCCCATGTACGGACCCGTGTTCCGGGGCGGCGGCCGTACGGCATCACTGCCGGGTGCGGCGTCGGTGGAGGTCCACAGCCGCGTCGAGGACGCGGTCGATGCCGGCGGCGACGCCGGCGTCCGTGGTGTTCAGGTGCCGCACGATCGCCGCGCCCGCCCCGGACACGGCTGTGGGAGGTACCGGGATCGTCCGGAAGAGCCGCGGCACTCCGTACACGTGCCGGAGGACCTCCTCCACGACGAACTCGTTGACCGGTCGCCGTTCGCTTCGGTGCCCGGCGGCGACCTCGTCGCTGAACGCCGCGAGGTCATCGACGTCGCACCGGTCGCCCAGTCGCGGCGCGAGGAGCACGGCGACCACCGAGACGAGGAAATCGTTGAAGGCGACTCTGTCGACCGGTGAGAGGGCTTCGTCGAGCGCCTTGGCCCTGCGGTCCTTGAGGACGAGGCACTTGATCTGGTCACGGAATCGGGGTTCGACGCGCATTCCGGCGCCTCCTACTCGACGTAGGTGAAACTCATGAGGACGGCGAGCACGGCATCCTCGAACGACTCGTACCGGCCGACCTCGTCGGTACGGAAGAGCCCGTGATCGCGCACGACGGCGAAGGCGCTCCACAGTCCCAGGTGGTGGTCCACCCGGCCGGCGTGGAACGTTCCCCCGACGCTGTCGAGGACGACGTGGACGATCTCCTCGCCGGTTCTCGCTTCGGGCTGCGGCCGGAGCGAGAACCGGTGGCGTTCGAGGGATTGCCGGAGTGCCGTGCCGACTTCCGGGATCGCCATGTCGCACTCCCTTGTCCTGGTGGTGTCCTGGGGTGTCCTGTGGTTCGGTTCGGATCACTTCGCCCGGCGGCGGAGTCCGGCGGCGTGGGCGCGGAGGTTCCCCGGGCCGACGTCCTCGTGGTACCGGCGCGCCGCGCTCGCGAGGTCCGCCTTGCGTGGCAGCCGTGCGGTGAAGTCGGTGAGGAGGCGTTCTCGTTCCGTCTCGTCGAGGGCCGCCCACTCGCCGTAGGGGCCGCCGCAGGCGTCGGTGAGGACGTCGAGGCACTGGGCGAACGCCAGCGGCTCCATGCCGTCCCAGTCGGCCAGCCATCGTTGCCGCAGTACCTCGGCGGTGAGGTCGGCGACGGTGACGTCGGTCGGGGGCGCCGGGCGCGCCGGCTCCGGCTCCTCGTCGTTCTCGCCCCCGGGCTGTCGGGACGCGTCGACCCCGAGGCGGATGCGCTGCTCCAGTCCGGTCAGCCGTTCCCGTGCCGCGCCGTTGCCCCGGCGCACGGCGAGGGCGTACCAGTACAACGCCCGGTCCTGGTCCTTGTACTGCTCCTCGTAGAGCTGTCCGAGGTGAAGCGGGCCGACCGGGTCGCCGGCTTCGGAGGCTTTCGTGTACCACTGCGTCGCCTCCAGGAGCGCCGCACCGCCGACAGGGCCCGGCTCGATGCCCTGCATCCTCGCCTGGACCCGGCCTTCGGCGATCTGTCCGAGCCGGTTCATCGAGGGCGTGTGTCCGGCCTCGGCCGCCGCACGGTACATCGCGGTGATCACAGGCAGCCGTTCGACGCCCTCCTTGGTCTCGCGGCGGTACGCCTCGCGGTAGACGGCGTCCGGGTCGGCGCCGGGTTCGGGTGGGGCGTCGGGGGCGTTGTTGCGGGCGAACACCCAGCCGGCGGCGTGGTCCTCGATGCGGCGGCCCGGCTCGGGCCTGCCGTTCTCGACGAGTTGGTCGGCGACCACGCCGAAGATGTGATCGAACGTGAGGCCGGCCGGTGCGCCGCGGATCCCCGCACGCACGGTGTCCACGAAGGCCTTGGTGAAGTACGTCTGTGCGTCGGCGACGACCTCCTTCTCGTACCAGGAGGTCTCGAACGCGCTGCTGCTCATCAGCACGTACGCGCCGGACACCGGGGGCAGGCGGTCGGCGGAGAGGCGGCCGTACTCTTCCGTGGCGAGCCCCGCGTAGCAGCAGTCGAGCACAGCGATCTTGACCGCGGCTCGGCTGAAGCGGAACGCGTCCCGCACAGCCTCGAACGGCAGCCCCGTGGCGGCCGTGTAGTGCGCGTCGATCCTCGTGTCGCCCACGGTGAGGCACAGCCGCTCGCGGTGATCGTAGATCCCGTGGCCAACGTAGTAGAAGAACGCGACGTCCGTGGCCTCGACGAGCGCGTCGATGAGCTCGACCTGGGTCGTGCCGAGCGTGGGGCGGTTGTCGAACGGCACGATGGACTCTTCGGGCCACGGGCCGCACACCGGGTCCAGGAGCAGGTCCCGCATCCGGTCGAAGCTCCGTTCGACCGCGGGGGCCGGCTCGAAGTCCGTGTAGCCCCAGGTGCCCATGAGGACCGCACGCGACCGGGAGTAGTCCCGGTCTGCCGGGTCAGTCATCGCCGAGCAGGCGGTCGGCGATCTCGAAGGCCTTCTGGGGGTCGTCGAGGTTCTCACCGGTGAGGGTCACGGACCGGTCCCCCCGGGTGAGCGTCACCGTCACGGACGACCGCCGGGACCTGATGAACGCCGGCAGCGTCCGGATCGCGACAGTGAGCACCGCCGCGGAAGGCACGAGCAACTGCAGCACCTCGACGACGCCGAGCTCGCCCTCGTCCGGGCCGGAGCGCCTTCGGGTGACGGTCGCTTCCGGGACGGTGCCGAGACGGCGGAACAACGGACCGACGTCGGCCTGTTCGGAGACCGTCAGGACGACTTCGAACGGTGCCCCGGCAGCCTCCGTGGCGGTTTCGGGTTCCTGCGGAGAGATCGGTTCAGGCATCGGGGCCTCCAAGTCGATGGTCCGCCCAGTCCGTAGGGCCGCGTTGTACGCCGATGTTCGTTCCATGAGCGTCCCCGGCCGGTCGTCCGCCGTCTCCGGGGGCCCGTTCCAGGCACGGCGTCCACCGCCCCCCGGCGCTGCGCGGTGACCTCGATCAGGCCGGCGACCGGGCCCACGGGGATGGTCGAGAGGCCGAGCACGGCCGCCGTGCGGCCGGTCCGCCCCGCTCCTGGCGCTTCCCCTCCTCGTGCACCGCCGCGCCGCGGCGGGCCTGCTCCGCGGCCACGCCTTCGATCCACCGCCCGCACACGCTGCGGAGCAGAGCGTCCCCTCGGACCTTCTACCGCCGGGCCCGGTTGTAGTAGATCGCGACGTCCTCCGGAGCGTGCAGGCGCACGTCCTCGCCGTCAGCGCTCACCATGCAGACCCACCCGGACGGAGCGGAATCGGGTTTCGTGAGGGTGAAGGGGCCTTCCCCGTTCACCCCCCACACGGTGCCGCCGAGGCCCACGGTGTGACCGTCCTTCGTGCGATAGCTCGAGGTCATGCAGCAGTCGTACCACTGCATCTGTTGCCTCGCGGCCCTTTCACAGAACTCCAACACTCTTTGGAGTGGAGTGGCGACACCGATCTGAATTCGACATGCCGGTCGTCGATGAGCAGGCCGTGCCCCGGCTGCCGCCGCCCCGTCCACGAGAGCGCCGCCTCGACAAGTTCAGCTTCGACGAGTTCAGCCTCGAAGACCTCCGCGACCGGCTCACCGGCGTGGACCGGCACGAGGACGAGGACTGCGCCGCCCCACGTACAGCACCTTCCCGTACAGGCGTCGCTGCTGGTGGCACGCCCTTCTCCTCCACCCCGCGCGGCAGTAACCGACCGGTACGACCAAACCCGCCTTCACGGTGAGATAAGGCACATTCAACCCACCGGATACGAAGCCGCCAACCACTGCCTGAGCACCACGAAAGCCCAGGTCACAAGCAATGCCTGAGAGCTCCGCCGACCCCGGAGCGGTTCACGGAGGTCGTTTTGTCATGAGTTCTAACATCTAAGGAGGCCCCACGACAGGGCGCCCACTGCACGGCCTCCCCATCTCATCGGATCGAGGCCGCGGACGTCCGACCACGCCGACGCCCGCCCGAACTCGTCTCCGACAGGAGGAGGACCGCATGCACGAAGCCGCAGACACGTCCCACCCCGGGGGCCGGCCGCCGAAGGCCCCGATCGAACGCCGTCACCTCGGCGGCACCGAACGGCGGCACCACGGCCAGGAGGCCGAGAACCGTCCTCCCGTCTCCAGCCAGGAGCTCAGCAAGGCCCCCGCGGAACTCATCGAGGAGCCCGGCCCCAGGGTCAACCGGCGCGTCTTCGTCATCGCCTCGGCCGTCATCGTCGCCTTCTCCCTCTGGGCCATGCTCATGCCCGCGCACGCCGCCGGCACCATGCAGACCACGGTGGCCTGGATCGCGGAGAACCTCGGCTGGTTCTACGTCCTCACCGTCACCGTGGTGATCCTGTTCGTCCTCTGGGTCGCGCTGTCCAAGGAGGGCTCCGTCCGGCTCGGCCCCGACCACTCCCGGCCGCAGTACAAGCTCTTCACCTGGGTGGCCATGCTGTTCGCCGCCGGTGTGGGCATCGACATGCTCTTCTACTCCGTCACCGGGCCCATCACCCAGTACATGGCTCCGCCGACGGGCGACGGCCAAACGGCCGCGGCCGCCCAGGACGCCGTGGTCTGGACCATGTTCCACTACGGCGTGGCCGGCTGGGCCATGTACTCGCTGCTCGGCATGGCCATGGGCTACTTCGCCTACCGCTGGGGCATGCCGCTGTCCATCCGGGCCGCCCTGTACCCCCTGCTCGGCAAGCGTGTCCGCGGCGGGATCGGCGACACCATCGACATCGTCACCCTGGTCGGCACCGTCTTCGGCGTCGCCACCTCCATGGGCATCGGCGTCGTGCTGCTGAACGTCGGCTTCGCCTGGCTGTTCGGTCTCCAGGAGGGCCTGGCCCTGCAGATCGCGCTGGTGGTCGTGGCCGTGATCATGACCATCGCCGCCTGCACCTCGGGGGTGGACAAGGGAATCCGGCTGATCTCCGAGCTGAACATCTGGAGTGCGGCGGCCATGCTGCTCTACATCCTGGTGACCGGAGAGTCGGCGTTCCTGCTCAACGCGCTGGTGGAGAACATCGGCCGCTTCGTCTTCTCCCTGCCGGACCGGACCCTGCAGACCTTCGCCTACCAGGAGGGGGGCTCCGAGTGGATGTCCGGCTGGACCCTGTTCTTCTGGGCGTTCTGGCTGGCCTGGGGCCCGTTCGTGGGCCTGTTCCTCGCCCGCATCTCCCGCGGCCGGACGCTGCGCGAGTTCGTCATCGCCGCCGTCACCGCCCCGGTGCTCTGCGACTTCCTGATCGTGAGCATCTTCGGCAACAGCGCCATGCACCAGGTCCTGAACGGGAACACGGAGTTCGCCCAGCAGGCCATGGACAGCCCGGAGAAGGGCTGGTTCGCACTGCTGGAGATGTTCCCCGGCGCCGGCTTCCTGATAGGCCTCGGCACGCTGTCCGGATTGCTGTTCTACCTCACCAGCGCCAACTCCGGCGCCATGGTGATGTCCAACTTCTCCTCCTCGATCCCCAAGCCGTCGCAGGACGGGGCGAAGTGGCTGCGCATCTTCTGGGCTGTGCTCACCGCGGTGCTGACCATCGCGATGCTGGTGGCCGGCGGGGTCACCACCATGGAGTACGCGACGCTCATCTTCGCCCTGCCGGTGACGGTCATCGCCTGGCTGGTGATGGCCTCCTTCTCCAAGGTCCTGCGCATGGAGCGGGCCGAGCGAGAGGGCCGGGTCCTGCGCCGGCAGTCGTCGGCGGCGCACGGCGGCCACGCGCCCGAGCGCACCTGGCGCCAGCGGCTGGAGCGGATGCGTTCCTACCCCTCGAAGAAGCAGGTGGCCCAGTTCATGGAGCGCACCGTGCAGCCGGCGCTGGCCGACGTGGTCCGCGAATTCGGGAAGCAGGGCTACCAGGCCACACTGGACCTGGTCCCGAACGAGCACACCGGCATCCCCAGCCACGCGCTGGTGGTCGCGATCCCCGAGCACCGCGACTTCCACTACCAGGTGCAGGCCGTCGAGGCCCCGGTGCCGATGTTCGGCGGACGCATGTCCCGCCAGACGGACGTCTACTACCGGGTCGAGGTGTTCACCCAGACCGGCTCCGAGGGCTACGACCTCATGGGCCTGTCCCCCCAGCAGGTGATCGACGACGTCCTGGACCGCTACGAGGCGCACCTGGGCTTCCTCGCCTACTCCACCGAGCACGCCTACGCCTCGGTGCTCACGCCGTCCATCGCGACCGCCACGGGCGCCGTCTCGGCGATGGAGCCCGCGGAGCCGCAGGACGACGCCGGTACGGACACAGCGGGCATCGGACCGAAGGCGTAGGCGCCGTTCCACCGGCCGCCGACGCCCGCGCCACCCGCTTCGCGGTCCCACGAGCGAGCCGGCCGCCAGTTCTCGTGGCGCCCCCGCCCTCCCGGAGCCGGCCGGGCACGGCAAGGCCCCCGCGCCGGCCCTCGGTGCGGGGCCCGCCTTTCGTCCGCCCGACACCGAGTCCGGCCGCGGCCTCCTCCTCGTCGCCGTCCCGGCCGACGACCGGGACGTCACCGACCGCCGCCGCCACGGCCCCGGCAAGACGGTGCGGGCGTCCATGACCATCGACCGGGGCATGCCGAACATGTCGGCGATCCGCTGGACGGTCTTCTTCCGTTCTTCCTTCGTAGAGGCATGGGGCGAGCACGGCCTGGTGCGCGGTGCTTCCCGGCCGGGACACCTCCGCCCCGCTCGCCTCGTCGACGCGGACGTGATCTCGGCCGACGCCGGCCCGCAGCAGTTGCCGACTTCACTCCGGCGTCTTGATCAGCACGGAGTTCGACACGACGGGAGGCGGGTGCGGCAGCTGCACATAACCCGTCTCGGGATCCCTCGTCGCCCTCACCGACCGGTAGGTGTCGCTGTTCATCAGCAGTACGGAAACGGTGCGCTCGGACCCCGGTGCCGTCGTGCGGAGAACAGCGTCGTAGGTGTAGCTGCCCGGCCCCTGGTTCAGGGCGCTTCGCAGCGTGTAATGCACACGCGGATTGTCAGCCGTACCGGTGACCTTCCGCACCACCCAGGCCAGGTGGTCACCGGATGCGAGGACACAGGACACCGTGGCGACCACGCGCGCCGCCGTACGGCTCGGCTTCCCGTCCAGTTCGAGAACGACATCGTCGCTCGACGTGCCGCAGGTGGATGAAGAAGCAGCCGAAGGTCCCGGCACACCGGACGGCGAACCGGAAGCAGTCGGCTGCGGTGACTCCGAGCCGCCGAACTGCTCCAGAAGCCCCTTCCAGATCCCCAGGAACTGCCCCACCACACCAGCGACGAGCGCCAGAAAGGTGAACGTGGCGGTGGCGATCCTCCCCCAACGGGCGACAGCCCCGTCGGCACCTCTTGCCGGCGGCCGGGGCCGACGGAGACGGGGGCGGTTTCCTCCTGTGGCCGGTATCCTCCGCCGCCGTGACATACTGCCAGTTTTCCCTGATCCGCTCCGAATGCAACCCCGTCGCTCTTCTCCCAGTGCGGGCGGATGCCTGCGTCCGGCACCCATGCTTACCGCCGCACATGACCAGGCTCGGTACGTGCGGTCGGGGCGGCCCCTCGTCCATTGGCTCGAGACCTGCTCGGCATCTCAGGTCGTGGCCTCGGATCCAGTCGGTTCCGTAGACCTCATGCCAGCACTCTCGCTCTTCTCGCCCGCCTCAATGGGGGCGTGGCGCCGCCGTTGAAGCTCATCGCGTTCAGCGTCCGGGATCGTCATCGACTCGGCAAGCACGGCGGCGAGCGCGTCCACCTGAGTGTTGTCGATGTCAACGTGGAAGAGCCACCGGATGTTCTCGTCGCGTGTGATGAGGTCGACCGCCAAGCGCGCGCTCCTGTCCTGTGTGGTCGCTGCTCGGACGTATCGCACTTGGTCGGTCGGGATGTCTTGACGGATCTCGCCCTGCTCAAGGAATGCGTTCGTCTTGGCCGTGAGGATGCGGCGATTCGTGACAGCGACCAGCGTCTTTACCGCGGCCTTGTCCCTCGCTGCCGCCAACTTCTCCTTCGCTCCGCCGAGGATCGCAGAAACGGGACCGAGGGCATCGAGCTGGTCGGGGAAGCCGAGGACGCGTAGGGACTCGCCGTCGCCGAGGAACCATCGCAGGATGCGAAGGTACGGCTCGAGATCCAGCGATTCGGGTGCGCAGACGACGTTCGGCGCCCCGAGCGAAGGGGTCGGCGGATGGAGAGCATCGGCAAGAGGCTCGATCGCCTCCAACAGACGGGCGGAGGTTTCGCGGGCCGCCTTCACGTCCTTCCGCTTCCCCGGCAGCGGCCATGCGTCGGGGCCGGCGAGCTCGGCGATGATCCGCAGCTCCCGCGTCAGCGCGTCGACGAGGCTCGTCGTCTCGGCGAGAGCGGAGTCGAACTCCGCGCGGGTGTCGCGCGCGATGACCTCGGCGTACTGCGCCTCGGCAGCGTCTTCGCGTCCAGCGGCTCTCGCCCTCGCGGCGCGGAGCGCGTGATACCCGGTCCATGCCTTGAGGGAGGACAGGAGGGCGTGGGCGTCGAAGACGATCGCCTCGGCGTTCGTCTGCAGATACTCACGGTGGCTGCGTGCGTCGGGCTGACCGATCTGCCCGACGTGGTCGCGGACGTTCCCTCGGTAGAGTTCAAGCTGCTTCTGCAGCAGCGCTCCACTGCCCGCGATGTCCTCCCACAGGGACGTCGGAACCGATTCGATCTCTCGCGCCTGGTCGACCGCGCGATCGATGGCGGCGACGAGCCCCGTCAGTTCGGCCCACTGATCCTTGCGGATGGCGGTGAGGACCTGGTTTGTCACCGCGAGGTTGGTCCTGACGAGGCCCGAGACCTCACTCAGCATCACCTGAAGGGCGACCATGGCCAGCGCCGGCCCGATCGAGGCCGCAGTCTGCGCCTTGCTCACCGCATTCGCGGAGTAGAGGCGGACCTGACGCAGGATGCGGCCGGGAGCCATCACCGCTCCGAGGTTCCCGCCGTCCTTGACGGCGAGCGTCGCGCCGCTGTTCAGCAGGGCCTGTGACGTGGCGTCGATCCTGTAGAGCCCCTGCATGCTGGCGAACGCGTTTCTGAGATTACCGACCACGGTCGCCGCGTTGCCGATCGAGGCGAGGATCGCTGAGATCTGCTTGCGGTCGGCAGCCGGCACGATCCCGAAGTCGATCAGATCGGGCTTCAACTCCGGCGGGACCTCACCGGCGACGATAGCCACCCCGGGGAGCACCTCCACCAGGACCGTCGTCGTCGAGTCGTTGTCCGAGCTCGACGACGGATCGTCCACAGCAGGTGGGTCGGCGGTGTCGCTCCGGCCGTTCTCCTCAGGCTCGGCGATCTCCGTCGAATCCGAAGGGTGCTGCATTGGATCTCCTCCCCCACGAGGGCGCACAACGGCCGGACGTCGTCGGCGTTCACCGCCGAAGTCTATGGCTCGATGCCCTGCGGTCCAGTGGCAATCCACGTCCCGCTCCGTCGCTCCACGAACACGCAGGATTCACCCGCACCACGATGGGTGTTTGATGCCGACTAAATGAATAAGTCCACCCTTCGCCTTGGTTGCGACCAGGACGAACATCGGGCTCATTCATCCGGTCTCCGCAGCGTCGACCTGGCGGAAAGCAGCCGACAGCGGTCGGTGATCACTTGGGTAAGCTGCCCGACCGCAGGGGAGCCCAGGCTACGGGGAGGCACGACGCATGGCATGGGATGAGTGGGAACAGTTCAAGCAGGACGCCATTCAGCGGCACGGTACGCAGACGCAACTCAACCAGCTTCCGCCGGACGACGGACCGGGGCCGTCCACCAGGGGACTCCTCTCCAGCAAGAAGGCATGGAACAAGGCCGGAGAGGACGTCGGCGGGCTGGGAGACGACATCGACAAGGTCCTGAAGAAGTTGCAGGACGGGCAGAAGGGGTTGGACGGCGAGACCGGATGCCTGTCGGCCGGGGCACGGAAGGAGGTCTACGACTCCTGGGCCTCCTAACTCAAGGGCGTCGATGACCGCTGTGGCAGGGTGAAGAAGGTTTTCGAGCAGATCGGGCACGATCTGCTGACGACGAACGAGGCCGTACGGTCGGCGCTCGACGCCATCGACACCCGGTTCGCGGACACGCCCGCCGTCGGCGGCCAGAACTCGGGGCGGTGACGGGACGTCATGGACCTCGTCACCCTGAAAAAGCTGAAGCCCTCAGAATTCGAAGAGGCTGCCGATGGCTATCGTGCCGCCGGTGACATGGCCGACACGGCCAAGGACCACATCGACCGTGTCGTTGTCGCGGGCATGCGCAAGTCCCTCAAGGGCGAGGCCCTGGAAGCGGCCATCGGAGAGCTGAGAAAGCTTTCGGCCAATTTCCATTACACACAGATCGAATGCGGCCTGGTCAGCACAGCGCTCAACGAATTCGCACACGACCTGGACGCCGCCCGGAAAGAACTCCTGTCCGCGCTCGACACCGCGGAGGCATCGAAGTTCACCGTCAACGCGGACGGCAGCGTCACCTATCCGGAGGGACAGCCGCGGGACGGATCCGAGGCGCCGGCCAAGGGCGGCAGAGTCGGCAGCCTCACCGATCCCACGGCTCAGGCCATGGCCCGCCAGGCCGCGAACGCCGATCCCAACCCCCACCACGCCGTGGCCCTGGCCATCGCGGACCGCATCGCCCACGCCCTCAAGGAGGCGACGGAGGCGGACGCGAAGTGGGCGCCGAAGATCCGCGCATTGAAGGCCGACGACGACCTGACCGTGTCCCTCGAGGACCTGAAGGACGCCCAGTCGGACATGGGCGGGGTCCGCGAGGCGGGCAAGGACTACCTGACGTCCATCGGCGGACCACCGAAGGACGCCACTCCTCAGCAGAACGCGG
This sequence comes from Streptomyces viridosporus T7A, assembly GCF_008704515.1. Classification (NCBI taxonomy): domain Bacteria; kingdom Bacillati; phylum Actinomycetota; class Actinomycetes; order Kitasatosporales; family Streptomycetaceae; genus Streptomyces; species Streptomyces viridosporus. The sequence continues at coordinate 6,946,184 of NZ_CP023700.1, read as the reverse complement.
ACTGGTGGGAGGGGCTCGCCCCCGAAGAGCGCGAGGCGTACCTCGCCACCCGTCCCGAGCTCGGGGGAAGGCTGGACGGCCTGCCCTCCGAGATCAGGGACCAGGCGAACCGCGTGGTGTTCGAAGAGAAGCGCTCCGAATACCAGCTCAGGCTCAACTCGATCCCGAAGCCGCCCGCCAACGAGTGGACGTGGATCACGGCAGGCTCGTATCCGGCCAAGGTCCACACGGACGAATGGATGGCATGGGACAGGAAGTACGGTGACGATTACCGCCGCCTCACAGCCTCCCTCAAAGGCATGGACGCCATCCAGAAGCGCTTCGACGAAACGGGCAAGGAGGGGCTTCCCGAGGCCTATCTGCTCGGCTTCAGCCCGGAGGGAAACGGCAGGGCCATCGTCGCGACCGGCAACCCCGACACGGCCCAGCACCAGGCGGTGTACGTACCGGGCACTACCTCGAATCTGGAGAAGGTCGGGGGCGACATCAACCGGATGACCGAACTGTGGCGTCAGACCAACCAGACGTCACCAGACGCCTCCGTCTCGACCATTACCTGGCTCGGCTACGACGCGCCCCAGTCGATCGTCAAGGACGCCCCCTTCGAGCACTACGCCTACGACGGCGCACCCGCGTACCGGCAGTTCATGGACGGCCTCGACGCTTCCCACTCCGGCCTCGGGGAACCGCACCGTACCGCCATCGGGCACTCGTACGGCACCACCCTCATCGGAGCCGCCGCCGAGACCGGCACCCTCAACGCCGACGACGTGATCTTCGCCGGAAGCCCCGGCGTCAAGGTCGGCCATGCCGACGAGATGGACGTTCCGAAGGGGCACATCTGGAACCAGGAGGCCGAGGACGACCCCGTGCCCGACATCGGCCGATGGGGCCATGGCGGCAGCAGCTGGAGACTCGGCGGTGGCGTCTTCCTCATCCCCAGTGACGAGGAGGCCTTCGGCGCGAACCAGATGAACACGGGTCCGGAGGGCACCGGTCCCACGGGAACGACGGGAGCCACGGGCCACAGCGAGTACTGGAACCGGGGCACGACGGCGTTGAAGAACCAGGCGCTGGTAGTGGTCGGCAAGTACGACTACGTGACCACTCCCGAGTAAGACCGCATGACGGTGTCGAGCGCCGTTCCGCCACCGCCCCACTCGACGAAGATCTTGGATTTTCATGTTCTATGGACCACACCCCGTGCCGACCCCGTACCACCGGAGCGGCTCCCCTCTGATCCTGCCCCTGGCCCTCGTCCTGACCGGACTTCTCCTCAGCGGATGTGGCATGACCGAAAACGACGGCAACGACTCCCCCGGCAGCACCGCCGGCAATTCTCAGGAGGCCCGTGCGGGTCTTCCCGACGCCGGTACGGCGACGACCGAAGAGGCGGTCGCCGCCGTGAAGGAAGTGTCCAGCGAGCTCTACCGATTCGCCGGCGTTCCCGGCAAGGCGTCCGAACCCGGTCCCGGCGTCAAGGAGTGCGAAGGCAAGGACCCGGAGACGTACTTCACCGTCTACCACCCCTGGAACTTCGCGCCGACGAAGCCCGGCGACATCGACGTGGCGATGGAGAACCTGAAGGAGAGGCTGAACACAGGCGGCTGGGTGACCAAGCAGCTGTACCACGACAACAGTCCCAACAAGGCGCTCAACCTGATCGCCGACAACGATGCGAAGAAGGTCAGCGTCTGGATCGTCCAGTACTCCGAGGACGCGACACCGAGTCTGGGGATCAACGTCACGTCCGGCTGCTACCGGGTACCCGAGGGAGAGACGATCGACCACTTCTGACACCGCGGGACGACGGACCTTCGAAGGCAGGCCGCCCGGCGGCGCATATCTCGTTCAGCGGGGTGGACGACCCGCCGCCGGGCCCGGCCACCGGCCCCACCCGGACGGAAAGGATTTACCGAACCGGTGACACGCCGGAGGCCGTGAACCGCGGGCGCAGTGCCCACCGCCCCACGAATGGTGGACGGCGGGCACTGCGTCAGGATGTTGAACGCCCCGAGTCGGCCGGAGTGATCACCCCCTTGTGGACAGGCACCTCCGAAGCAGCGGTTCCAGGCGCAACCGTCCGCCTTCCTCCCTGTCGAACACCTGCAGGGCGTCGAGGCAGGTGAAGACCCACCGTGCTTCCTCCTCGTCCCCACCGGTCTCGTAGGCGATGGCCGTCACGACGTCCTCCGTGTCGGCCGGGCCACCCTGGAACTGCTTGTCCACGGCCTGGTAGCCCGCGGCGAGCGCGGCGTCCGAGCGCACGCCCGTCGCCTCGACGAAGGCACGGGCCTCCGAGAGGTCCGTGAGCATGCCGGCCAGCTTGCCCAGGACCCGGTCGGTGTCGCCGACCTCGGTGTGGAGCCGGTGCGCCCGGTCGACCAGCCAGGGCCAGCCGCCGGTCACGGCATAAAGCCGCTCCAGGCGTTCCTCCGTGTTGAACACCTCGCCCAGACGCTGTGCCCAGTTTCGCAGGCTGTGTCGGTCATGACGGCGGAGCACCACAGGAGCCGCCGGAACCTGCTGCTCACCGGTAAGAAGAGCACGCCACAGCTGCAACTGACCCGTGTCGGTCACCAGCACGACTGCCCGTGTGACCCCCGGGACGGTGGGCAGCAGGGTGTCCGCGAGCTCAACAGCGTCACGGCAGGTCTCCGGCTTCACCGGGTAGCGCGCGAAGTCACTGATGATCACCCGCCGTTCACGAGGCTGCCCACCCACCAGTTCCTGCTTGAAGACACCAGTCCGGCCGATGGGCGGTAGGGTCCAGCCGTCGATGCGCTTGGTGACGGTCCGCAGCGTGTCCCCCACGTCCATTACCCCCGTGGCCGGTGTGCCGAGGACTACCCTCGTCTGATTGGCTCGCTCTCCCAGCAGGTCGTCGAGCTGGGTGATCGTCAGAGGAGCAGAGCGTCCATCGGGAAGCTCCGGCCGTCCTTCCAGCACGATGCTCTCTTCCAGTTTGCAGTCTTGTTCGGCCCGTAGCAGACGCGCTTCCACCTCATGGGAGGTGCCGATCATTCGCAGTGCGTTGGGCCCGCGCAGGTGCCAGCCCTGGCCGTCGTGGTTGGGTGCCAGGATGCCCAGGCCCACCATCTCGGAGAGGTAGGCCCGAAAGCCCTCGGTGTCGAGTTGTTCGAAGCCCTTCCGCCACCAGGTCTCGCACTCCTCACGCAGCTCGGCGTCGCTCAGACGCACTTCCAGCCCGCGATGCCGCGCGTGGTACGCCAGGACGTTGGCGATCACGTCGTACCGGTGGTCCAGGCTGAGCGTTTCCTTGAAGGCCGCCGAGATCCCCGTTCTGAGAGCGGTGTCCGACTCCACCGTCTCGATGTCGGCCACTTCCACGGTGAAAGGCGGTCCCCCCGTCCCACGCCGCGCCCGCTTGCGGTGCATCACCTCCACCAGGCGGTGTCCGAACATCTGCAGCAGGAAGGGCTGGTACGAACAGAATCCGAGCACCCGGTTCACGAGGTCCACGTCCTCGAACTCGAATCCGAGCGCCCGCATCGGCTCCACCAGAAGGTCGGCGGCGAACTGCGGCGCCAGAGGACCGATCACCTTCGGTGTCTGTGCGAGGTGCCCGAACGGCCCGTTGCTCGCGAGCTTGGAGAAGCGCTGCACGGAGTGCAGACCGGCGAAGACGACCTTGGCCCGGTCCTTGGTGTCGGATCCGAGTCCCTTCAGTTTCTTGGTCTGGTCGAAACGGGGGGCGTCCGCCTCGAAGAACTGGTCGCACTCGTCGAGCAGGATCAGCAGCCGTCTCCGGGAGTCACCCTCGAGCCAGGACCGGATCCCCGCCCTCACCCGCTCGGACCGGTCTCCCCTCGGCGCCTTGCGGCTGCCCTGCTGCCGGCCCAGCACCTGGATCTCGGTCAGCTCCCGGTCCAGGACACTCCACAGCTCCTTCGGCCCGAGGGAGCTGCCCTTGCCGATGTTCTCCTGGTCCAGGTTGAGGTACACGTACTGGTGGAACCCGGGGCGCTGTTCCATGAAGCGCTCCCCGGCATCACTCAGCAGAGCGGACTTACCGAGACCTCGGCCGCCGAAGATGACCTGTGTGCCGCGCGGGTCGAGGACGCTCTGGCGCTCGGCGTCCCGCCCGTAGAACATCTCCCTGCCGATGCGTCCACGCTTCTCCCGGATGTACGGGTTGACGCCGGAAAACGGCAGGAGGGTCTGTGTGGCAGTGCTGACCTGCCGGTTGCCGCGGGCGGCGAGGTAGGCCAGAGCTGCGTCGTCGACGACCAGCAACGACTGCAGGCGGTCGGATCCCGCGGCGAGTTCCGCGCGGGCCGCCGGTCCCAGGGTTCCGAAGTAGAAGACCAGAAGGCTGGCCCCGCTCGGGTCCCGCCCCGCCAGACTCATGACCACCTTGGCGGGCGGACGGCCCCAGACCCGCCGTCCGCAGCTGGGACCAGGCCGAAGCGGCGATGCGCTCCTGGGAGACGGCGCACCGCGACCAGCTCACCGAAGCCGAGGTCGAGGGCACGCGCTTCTTCGGCTTCGCCGGCCAGGGGCTTCTCGGCAGGCTGATCGACTTCGTCTTCATCTCCGCCGACCTGCGGACGTACGAGGAGACCGACGACAACAAGGTGTCCGTGGTGGGCCGGATCCTCGAGCACGCGGTGGACCGCTCGGAGGCGGAAGCACAGTTCACGGCCATCGACGAGGACGCCCAAGCGGCCCGCGACAAGGTGCACGAGGAGATCTACGGGCCCGTGCTCGCCAGATTGTCCGGCGCCCTGTCCGAAGAGGTCGGCCGGTTCACCACCGGGCGGGACGTCATCGTCACTCCGACCGCCCAGGTCCCGAAGCGGACCCGGACCGCGTTCGCCGTCAGCATCCGCGACGGAGCGGCCCTCACCCCGGTCCGGCGTCAAGGGCACGGGTTCCAGCGCGCGTTGATCATCGCCGCGCTCAGGTACCTCTCGGAGTGCCGCCGGCCCGAGAGCGGCACGCGCTCCCTGTGCCTCGCGATCGAGGAGCCCGAACTGTTCCAGCACCCGGCACAGACCAGGGTCTTCGCGCAGGTACTGCGCAGTCTGGTCGAGTCGGCCGAGGACCAGACCCAGGTGATGTACGCGACGCACAGCCCGGTGTTCATCGACCCGAGCGACTACCAGCAGGTCCGCCGGCTGTACCGCACCACAGGCGGCGATCACCCCGAAGTACGTCTGCGGGCGCTCACCGAGGAGCAGTTGCGGAAGTCACTCGACGGGCACGTGGACGAGAAGTCGATCGCACGCCGAGGGGCCACCCGCTACGTCAAGGACCTCGCGGAGGCGCTGTTCGCCGACGTCACCGTCCTGGTCGAGGGTGTCACGGACGAAGGTGTCCTCCTCGCCTTCGCCGAGCGTCAGGGATTCAGCCTCGGGGCCGAAGGCATCTGTGTGATGAACGCCGAGGGCAAGGACAACATGATCCTCTGCCACGCCATCCTCACGGGGTTGGGTGTGCGCTGCCACCTCGTGTTCGACGCGGACACCGGGCCGAAGAACGCGCAGAACGAGAACAAGGTGCGGCAGGCGGCGGGTACCAACATGCGGATCCTCGGCTACCTGGGCGCACCCGCCGTTCCACGGCCCACGACCGTGTCCGAAGCGGAGTACACCGTCTTCGAGGACGACCTCGAAACCCACCTCAGGGACTACTGGCCCGCATGGAACGTCCGCCGCCAGGAGTTGATCAAGCAGGGGACCGGCTACGTCGACGGCAAGCACGTACCGACCTACGCCGAGGCCGCACGCACTGCCGGTGGCGAACCGGCACACCTTCACGCGCTGCTGGAGAACGTGCGGGCCATGGCAGGGCATCCAATGTCCCGAACGTAGCAACTCCTCCTCGCTGTCCCGGAGCCGGGCGCCGGGGCTCGAGCTTCGACAGGGGCGTGGGCGGAGTCGGCTCGGCCGGCTGACGCGGCGCAGGGCATGCAGGCCGACCATCCGGATCCGCGGTCCACCCGAAGACCGTCAACCACGGAACCAGCGCGTTTCCGGCCCTGGCCCTCCAACTGCTAACTTCCGCCCACCATGCATCGATTCGGGCTGATCCTTATGCCCTCTCCCCGGTAGTCCCACCCCGCCCGTACCGCTTGGAAACGCCACTTGCACCTGGCGCTTCGGGCCCTACCGACGCACTCCGGCACCCGGCCTCGCAGCCCGCTCCCACCCCGCACGACGGTCCCGACTGGCCCGACTCAGTCCCTTACCGGCCAGACCGGCCAATCCCTTCCAGGAGGACAAGAGCACCCATGAACCCGTACAACACCACCCCGCCGCCGTCTTCCCCCTGGTGGAGGACCACCCCGGCCCTGCTCGGCCTCCTGGCCCTGGTCGCCCTGCTCGGCTCGTTGAGCTTCGCGCTCGGTTTCCTCGTGATGATCGCCGCCATGGTGGCGGTGTGGGTGCTGCCGTCATGGCGCCGGCTCGCCAGGCTCGGCGCCACGTTCGGGGCCTTGGTGCTGCTGACGGTCGGTGCGGGCCTGGGCGGACAGCTCGACGACGCCGGGACGGACGAGCCCGACGCCAAGGCGCAGAACAAGGACGGCCCGAGCGCCGGGACCACGTCGTCACCTGCACCTGCCTCGTCCCGGGTTCTCAAGGCCGCCGACTACACGGGCAGGCCCCTGGACGAGGCGGAGAAGGCCGCACGCTCCGCGGGGTTCACCCCTGGCCGCCATGATGCGGCCGAGGAAGACCGCGCGATCGTCGTGCGGTCCGGCTGGAGGGTGTGCTTCCAGCAGGTCGACGCGCTGGCGAAGACCATCGACTTCGCGGCCGTCAAGACCGGGGAGCCCTGTCCCGAGGAGGACGGCGGCCCGCTGCCGTGGCCGATGATGCCGGACGTCGTGGGCGACACCTACACCTCGGCCGTCGAGGAGCTGGAGGAAGCCGGCATCGACCTCGACCGTGTCACGCTCGACGACGTGTACCTCGACATCGACACCCCCACGGCCGAGGAGGCCGCCGAGGACGGCGACGAGTGGCGGGTGTGCTTCCAACGGCCCGACGAGGACGCCCGGGTGACCTTCACGACCACGGTCCGCCTCGACCTCGGCCGGTGGACCGACGCCGACCTCGTCCAGGGCTGCCCGGGGGCGAAGGACACCACCTACAAGATCCCGGCCAACGACCCCGACCACGACGAGGACCGCGACAGCGGCGCCGGGGGCAGTGGTTCGACGGGGGGCGGCTCCTCGTCGTCCAGCGGATCCACCGGCGGCAGCGGGGGCGGCAGCGCCGGCACCGTGCACCCCGGCGCGTTCTGCTCCCCGTCCGGAGCAACCGGCGTCACCAAGGCGGGAACTCCCATGGTCTGCCGCCCCGGCTCCGACGGCCGCAACCGCTGGCGCTCCTGAACCCTCGCGCCCGGGGTGCCCGGTTGGTCCGTGGGCTGACCGGGCACTGCCGGAACCGTCCCTGGACGGGGTCGCGCGAAGGGAGCCGCGCATCGAACGGATGTGATGAACACGTGGCACGAGTCGACCTGGCTTGGGAGACTGGACGTACAACGAGCAGGTCCGAGGGCGAAGCGGGACCTCATTACCGCGTCCAGGAGACGAAGGCGTCGGCAAGGCCCGCGTAGAACCGCTTGTCGGGTATGGGCCTTGAGGGCTCGCCGGTGCCACGGAACGCGACGTCGGTGAAAGTGGCGGAGGTGGCGTTGGGGTTCTTGCAGAGCACGACCCCGCCGCGGCCCAATCCCACGGACATCCAGAAGCCCTCCGGTGATGCAGTGTCATCACCGTCCATGGCGCCTCTGCAACCGGCGTCGGCAGGCGGTACACCGAGGACCATCGGGTCAGTTTGAGGCACGACGCACCTCGTGCGACAGGAGGGACCGATCATGAGCGCTCAAGAATCGCAGTTCCAAGGTGCGGAGATACTTGAAAGCACACGTACCCATGTCCGCTGGACTCTGCAGCGGCTTTCCGCACCCGTTTCCTTCTCCTGCAGTCAGTGCCAACGGACGATCACGGACATCGTGATCGCCATCAAGACTACGAGTTCGGGCAGAAAACTCGCCCACTGCACGGACTGCCACCGGCAGAAACTCGCCAACGCTACCAGTGCCCACGAACCCCGGACCACAGCTGAGCCCACTGCCCCGACGCCTGACAGCGTCGGAGGTGCGGAGACGCCGGGACCCGACCAGGTGGTGGTGATCCAACAGCAGGACCCGGGCCAACCCCACGACGTGGTCGAGACGGATTCCGAACTCCAGTGGACGTTCGTGATTCGCCGGCGTCACCTGGACCACGGACAGTGTCCGTTCCCCGCAGAGGCCGCACGTCGGATCCGGACGGCGAAAGTGGTACATCTTCACGACGGTCGTGCTTTTCCCACCGTGTTGCTGGCCTCTCTCCGTAAGAGGATCACGAAAGAGCACCTCCGGGGAGTCCACTGGTCCCGGACGGAGGTCATGCCAGGCACACGGGTCACGGCCAAGCTGGACCGGAGCCGACTGCGTCTGTCCCTCACCCCGTTGGAACGTCCTGTCCTCATCGCGCAGAAGAGGTTCCTCTACGAGTACGACCCCCGGATCATCGCCCGGGAACTCCCGACGAGCCTGACGTACAGTCGAGTCGACACCGCCTCCTCACTCGACGTATTGGTGCAGGAGACGATCCGCAAGCTCGGCTATCTCGACGAGGCGGGCCGCGCGCTCCTGCCGATGGAGAATCTGGTTCGCAACGTTCGAAGCCGCGGCACGTCAGAACAGTGCTCGAGCGAAGCCGTCCGGGCCTCGGTGAACGGGCTCGTCAGCCGTAAGCGCCTCACGTGGCAGACGGGAAGCTGCGCGGCCGACGGGGTTCTCCACTTCCCGGCCCGTCCGGGTGAGAGGACGGTACGCCTCGTCTGCTACACGCCCTTCGTGCTGCCCCAGCCGAAGAAGCAGCGAGTCGTACAGCTGCCGAGCACTTCCTCCCAGCACGGCGTGGCCGGGCACCTAATGAAAATCGAGCACTTGGGCAAGCAGGCCAGCGATACGGCTCGAGCCGCGTACACCGAGGCTCATCGGAGTGCCGGTCTCGCCGGCCCCCACAAACTGCCGAAGGGACACACTTACGTCAGACCTCACAAGCGGGGAGGTCAATAGCCGGGGCGGAGCAGACGGGCTTTCCGCTACCGAATGCTTTGCAGGAGTTGTCCCGTGGCAGTGACGGTCCAGAATTTCCATCCGTTCCGATTCGGATTGACGTGCGGCTTGAGGGCCCGCACCAGGGCCAGTGCCGCTCCGCTGGGGGACTCGTACTCGCCGCGGCCAGGACCGGAGGGAATCGTCACGGTGCGGGACGAGGGGTCGTAGTAGGCATCGACGCGTCGGCCTTCGTAGACCGCGTGGATCTCCACACCCCGCTCCGTGCGAAGTGCCTGGACTTCCGCCCCGACAAGCACGGGCGCGGCCGGATCCTCCGCGATCAACTCCTCGTCGGCGGGCGTCTCATCGGTGTCCCGGTGGGCGGCCTGCCCGTCATGACGAGGAAGACCCAACAGCTCGTTGAGGACGTTGGCCAGCAAGCTCCTGCGTGCGGCCAGGAAGTCGGGGAAGCGGTCCAGGGACCGCAGCTCCGGATCACCGGGGATCCATTGTTCGGCCAAGCGCTCCGGCGCGATCTCCGCCATGTACTCGACGGGCAGCCTGGAGGAGATCATCTTGTTCGTCTGACCCGTGACGAAGGCGAGGTTGGCGAGGCTGTTCCACTCCTCCTTCGCGTACGTCCCCTGGACCCGGGCGCGCGGGAACACGTGGTGGAACTCGATCTTGGCTCCGCTGTTCATCGGCTGGTCGCTGATGGCGATGTTGGTCGCCCAGTCCCGCGCCGTGCCCCGCAGTGCGGCGATGTACAGCAGTTTGAAGAAGGCATGCGTGGAGTATTTCTGCTCCATGTCCCTCGGGTGGAGGGCGCTGTCCCGGGATCGGGTTCCGGAGGCCCGGCGGATGAGCTCGGCGAACAGGTCCTCTCCCGCACGGGACTTGATCAGCCTGGCCTCCGCATCGAGCTTGGTTTCGACCTGCAGCGAGTAGTGGCTGAACGCCATCGCCGTGTACACCCAGCGGCGCAGCAGCTGGGCCTCCCCCGGACGCAGCTTGCCGTCCCGGTGGTGCAGCAGCAGGGCGGGCACGATCGTGACGTTCGGCGAGGAGAGAACCTCGGACCGGGGGATCGAGCACTCGCCCTTCAGGAAGTCGACGGCGAAGCGCAAAGCTCTCTCGGTGGCCTGCCACGCCTCCTTCAGCGCGACTTCGTCCACGTCCGCCCCGATGAGCTTGATGTGGTGGGCGCCGGTCCCCGCGAGGAGACTCGTGAGGCGCAGGACGGCTTCCCTGTTCAGAGCGAAGTCGCTGTCCTGCAGTTCCTGGTGGAAGGAGTCCATGGTGTCCAGGCCGTCGGCCCAGCGGGCCGCGATGGCGCTGTACACGAGATCGCCCTTGGACAGCCGTCGGCCGCCCTTGTTCAGCCGGGCGAAGAGTTCGGCGACCTCCTCGTAGTCGTCGGACTCGTAGGTGATCACGGCGATCTGGTGCTGCCGGATGTTGTTCACCTTCTGCAACCGCTGCACCCACACGTCGAAGTCCGGATCGTCCATCGACACTTCGGCCTTGCGCAGAACCTGGTAGAACTGCACGTTCTCCTGCAGCAGGGTCGACACCGGGATCAGCAACGGATCCTTGCGCTGCACGGCGCTCGGGTTGACGAACTCCTCGGTGCGCACGTCGAAGCGCAGATCGATGAGTCGACCGTCAGCCTTCGACTCCGGTTGGTATACCCAGGCGAGGGAGGTCAACCGCTGCTGTCCGTCCAGCAGGTAGAGAGGTTGGTGTGCCGACTTGTCGGCCTGGACGACGGCAGCCGTCTTGAAGGGGACCGTCAGGTTGGTCTTCCACAGCAGTAGGGCGCCGACCGGGTAGCCCCGATAGAGGGAATCGAAAAGATCACGTACGTCGGGCCTCATCCAGACGAAGTCGCGTTGGATGGAGGGAATGACGACCCTGCCCTGCAGCAGGTTCTCGACCTGAGAAATGATCTTTTCGTTTGCCAGCCCCATGCTGCCCCCAGCCTGCGAGTGATCTACGGCACACACGATATCCGCCGCCGGACGCGGTCGGTACGACCTCGGTTTCCTGAGCCGTCCCGAGGACCGTGGGCTCTGGCCGACGTTCCGCCATGGCGCTTGCGCCTCCGGTACGGACCTCCACCGACGCGATCGACCACGCACGGTCCACCGTCCACGAGCAAGAGGTCCCGGTTCCGGGTCCGCGCCAGTTCCTCGGACGTCCGTGAGACGATCCATACCGGCTCGTGTTCCTCACCGGTGCACAGTCATGCGCATCGGATCCAGGACCATCGGAAATCCGCCTGAAAGGTACGCTCCGGCTCCTCTTCGAGGATCCGAACGGCAGCCTCCCACTTCCACGTGCACAGCATTCTCTCTTAGGCGTGGAGGGAGTTCATCGCCGACCGCCGGAGGACGAAGCACGACAAAGGGCCCGAATGAGCCTCACGAGAACCACCAGCCCCTCCCCACGCGTCGTGATCCACGGTGCCATCAGTCACCCCTGACGCCACGACGAGGGAGGGCCTGTGGAGCAGCCCAGGACGGCGCTCGCCGAGCGCATAGCCGAGCAGAGGGCGGGGACCGGGGATCCCCGGGCGCTGGTCGGTGAGATGCGGCGGTCGGTTCTTCTGGTGCCGTCCGTCGACGGCCGTCTGTGGAGCGCGCACTCGGGCGGGGTGCGGTGGGTGTGCGCCTTCACGGACGAGACGGCGCTGGCCCGTTTCGCCCTCCACCACGGGCCGGGCGACCGGCCGATGGACTACGCCGCGCTGCTGGGGGCCCGCATCGTGGACGAGATCGTGCCGGGTCTGGGCGAGCCCGCCGGTCTGGCGGTGGACATCGCCAGCGAGGACGGGTCGATGTTCTTCCCGCCGGTCACCGGGATCGTCCCCGACGGGGTCGCCGTCGACACCGACGCGGCGGCGGAGGAGGAGGGGCGCGGCCGTGGGCGGTGACGGGACGGACCTGAACTTCGACAAGGCGTCGGTCGCGAAGTTCACCAAGGGGGTGGGCGCCACCATCGACGGGCTGGGCGACCTGGGCGGCGCCACCGGATCGGTGATGGGCAAGGGGTTCACCCAGCTGTCGATGACCGGGATGGAGGTGGGGCACCACGGACTGTCGGTCGACTTCGAGGACTTCTGCGAGCGCTGGGAGTGGGGCGTGCGCGCCCTGGTGAACGACGCCAGCCAGATCGCGAACCGTCTCGGACTGGCGGCGGGCACCCTGTGGGAGCACGACCAGTACGTCGCGGGATCGCTGAAGGTGGGGGTCAACGCCCTGATGGGCGGCAACCCGCACGCCTCCGAGGAGGAGATCGCCCAGCAGGACTGGGGCGAGGTGTTCACGCCGGACTCCCTGGACCCGGACTGGAGCGCCGAGTCGTTCGACCGGGCCGGCCAGGAGATCGAGCAGAACTGGAAGGACACCGGCCGGGCACTGCTCACGGAGGGGCAGGGCGGCCGGCAGTCGGAGATGCTCAACGAGAGGTTGGGCATCGACGAGACCGAGTGGAACCGGGCGCTGGACGAGACGTTCGGCCCGTCGCCCGAGGAACGCGCCCGGCAGGCGCAGCAGCAGGGCGATCAGGGCGTCGACGGGGGTAACTGAAGGTGGGCATCGGCGACTTCATCAAGGACATCACGCCGGACTCGGTGGAGGACGCGGTCGAGGACGGTGTCGAGTGGCTCGGCGACCGGGTCGAGGGCGCGGGGAACTGGACCGCGGACCGGCTGGACGACGTCGGCTGGGAGTCCGGCGCGGACTGGGTGCGCGAGCAGTCGCGTTCGGTCGCGAACCGGATGGGCGCCGAGGTCGACGAGATGGACCTGGGGCAGACCGAGGACAGGACCAAGCTGGTCCACGGCAGCCCGGAGAAGATCCGTTCCACCGCCGGGAGACTCCGCGCCTTCCAGGAGGCGTTCGACGACGCCGGCGAGGGCCTGAAGGGCCTGGACTCCTCTCAGCTCAAGGGTGAGGCCGCCGAGGCGTTGCGGAAGGCGGTGAGCACCCAGCCGCCGAAGTGGTTCACCGGCGCCGACGCCTGCGGGAAGGCGGCCGCCGCGCTGGAGTCGTTCGCCTCCACCGTGAGCTGGGCGCAGGGGCAGGCGCAGACGGCGATCGACAAGTGGAAGGAGGGCGTGAAGGCGTCCGAGGACGCCGCCGACGCCCACCGCAAGAAGGTCGACGCCTACAACAAGGCCGTCGACCGCTACAACGCCCAGCCCGCCGACCGGCGTGACCCGTCCACGCTCCCGCCCTGTCCGGCGCCGACGTTCGACGACCCGGGCGAGAAGCTGATGCGGGAGGCGCAGGAGATCCTCGCCGAGGCCCGCAAGCAGCGGAACACCGCCGCGGAGACCGCCCGCAGCGCGGTCCGCGCGGCGCGGGACCTGGCTCCGGAGAAGCCGTCGTACGCGCAGCAGGTGGGCGACGGTCTGCAGGAGCTGCAGATCATGGGCGACCACGTCGGCGGCGGCATCATCAAGGGCACGGCGGGGCTGCTCAACTTCGTGCGGGGGATCAACCCGCTGGACCCGTACAACCTCACCCACCCGGCCGAGTACGCCACGAACCTCAACAGCCTGGCCTCCGGCCTGCTGCTGGCCGCCAACGATCCGGTCGGCACGGGCAAGCAGATGGTCAGTGACTTCATGAAGGACCCCTACGAGGGGTTCGGCCGGCTCCTCCCCGACCTGGCGCTGACCGCGGCCACCGGCGGAGGCGGCGCCGCGGTCAAGGGCGTGCGCATCGCCGCGGACGCCGCCGACGCCGCACGCGTCCGCAACCTGGTCGACAACGCCCCCGACGGCACCCACAACCGCCCCGACGGCCACCGCACCACCGACGGCACCGACCCCGTCGACCTCGCCTCCGGCCGCATGTTCCTGCCCCAGACGGACGTGGAGATCCCCGGCATCCTGCCGCTGGTCTTCACCCGCCGCACCGAGTCCGGCTGCACGGCGGGCCGCTTCCTGGGGCCGTCCTGGACCTCCACCGTCGACGAGCGCCTGGTGATCGACCCGGTCGGCGTCGTCCACGTCACCGCCGACGGCCTGCTGATCACCTATTCGCACCCCGCCCCCGGCGCCCCCACCCGTCCCGAGTCCGGCACCGCCCGCGCCCCGCTGGCCCGTGACGGGAACGGCGACTACACGGTCACCGACCCCGACACCGGTCTGGTCCGCCACTTCGCCGCCCCGCCCGGCGGCGAACCCGGCGGCGACGGAACCGCCTGGCTGATGTCCGTCACCGAGCGCAACGGCCATACCGTCACCGTCGACCGCACCGACGACGGCCTGCCGACGGCCCTGACCCACTCGGCCGGCCACCGGGTGAGGCTGACCACCACCGAGGGCCGGATCACCGCCCTCTCCCTGGCCGGCGCGGGCGAGGACGGCGCCGACCTGCCGCTGATGGCTTACGGCTACCAGGACGGCGACCTCACCACCGTCACCAAGCCCTCCGGCGCCACCACCACCTTCCTCTACGACGACCGCCGCCGCGTCACCGCCTGGATCGACTCCAACGGCAGCCGCTACGACTACGCCTACGACGACCGCGACCGCGTCGTCGCGGAGGGCGGCGAGGCCGGCCACGTCCAGATCACCCTCACCTACACCGAACCCGACCCCGAGACCGGCCACCGCACCACCACCCTCACCACCGCCGACGGGCGCACCACCCGCCACCGGATCGACCACCGCTGCCGGGTGATCGCCACCACCGACCCGCTCGGCCACACCACCCGCTACAGCTACGACACCCACGGCAACCTGCTCACCCGCACCGACCCGCTGGGCCGCACCACCGGCTTCACCCACGACGGGAACGACCGGCTGGTCTCCGTGGTCCGTCCGGACGGCAGCCGACTCGACATGAAGCCCGGACCGTTCGGGAGGTACACGGAACTCCGCGGGCCGGACGGCGGCCGCTGGCTCCAGGACTTCGACGAGCGCGGCAATCGAGTCGCGGTGACCGACCCGGCCGGCCACACCACCCGGTACGCCTACGACGCCCGGGGACGCCTGACGTCGATCACCGATGCGCTCGGGGCCGTCACCACGGTCCACTGCGACGCCATGGGCCTGCCCCTGCAGGTCGTCGACCCGGCCGGCGGGACCACCGTTTTCCGGCGCGACTCCCTCGGAAACGCGATACGCGTCACCGACCCCACGGGTGGCGTCACTTGTCTCGAGTGGAACAGGGACGGCCATCTGGTTCGCCGGGCGGCTCCGAACGGCGCCACCGAGTCGTGGACCTACGACGGCGAGGGCAACCGGCTCACCCACACCGACCCGATCGGCGGGGTTTCCCGTTTCGAGTACACCCACTTCGACCTGCTCACAGCTCGCACCCATCCGGACGGAGCCCGGTACGCATTCGAGTACGACGCCGATCTGCGGCTCGTCCGGGTCACCGACCCGCGGGGCGCACGCTGGAGCTACGAGTACGACGCGGCCGGTCGCATGGTGTCGGAGACCGACTTCGACGGTCGAACCCTCACCTACCGTTTCGACTCCGCCGGACAACTCACCTCCCGGACCGACTCGCTCGGCAGGACCATCTCCTTCGAGCGGGACCAACTCGGCCAGGTGATCCGGAAGGACGCCGACGGGCAGGTGACCACCTACGGCTACGACCGGGCCGGGCGCCTTCTACGGGCGTCGGGCCCGGACAGCGAACTCCTCTATGCGTACGACCGCCTAGGACGGGTCAAGTCCGAACTCGTCGACGGCCGGGCCACGAGTTACGCGTACGATGCCGCGGGCCGTCGCACTCGCCGCATCACCCCCACCGGCCATGTGACCACCTATGCGTACGACGCCGGTGGCCGTCCCGAGCGCCTGACCACCGGGGGGCGTCCGGTCGTCTTCACCCACGATGTCGCGGGCCGTGAAACGGCCCGTGTCTTCGGGGAGTCCGCCGACGCCCTCACCATCACCACGGCCTGGGACGAGGCCGGGCGACTGTCCGCCGAGCACCTGACCGCCGGCGGCCGTACGCTCAACAGCCGAACCTACTCCTACCGTGCGGACGGTCACCTCGGCTCTGTCGACGACCTGTTGTCGGGCCCCCGCACCTTCGACCTGGACGCAGTCGGCCGAGTCACCGCCGTCCACGCGCAGGGCTGGACCGAGCGGTACGCCTACGACGCGAGCGGCAACCAGACCGAGGCGTCCTGGCCCGCTTCCCACCCCGGCAACGAAGCCACCGGCCCGCGGACCTACACCGGCACAGCGATCACCCGTGCCGGAGCCGTCCGCTTCGAGCACGACGCCCTCGGCCGCATCACCCTGCGGCAGAAGACCCGCCTGTCCCGCAAGCCCGACACCTGGCGCTACTCGTGGGACGCCGAGAACCGCCTCACCTCGGTGATCACTCCGGACGGAACCCGCTGGCGCTACCGCTACGACCCCTTGGGCCGCCGCATCGCCAAGGAGCGCCTGGCCGACGACGGCGAAGGCGTGACGGAGGAGATCCGGTTCACCTGGGACGGCATGACCCTCTGCGAACAGACCCTTCACCAGAGGGACCTCCCGAACCCAGTCGCCCTCACCTGGGACCACCGGTCCGGTGTTCCCCTCTCACAGACCGAGCGCATCCTCACAGCGGACGCTCGTCAGGACGAGGTGGACCGGCGTTTCTTCGCCATCGCCACCGACCTCGTCGGGACCCCCACCGAGTTGATCGGTCAGGACGGCGACATCGCCTGGCGCACCCGCGCCACGCTCTGGGGCACCACCTCCTGGACCAGCTCCAGCACGGCCTACACCCCGCTCCGCTTCCCCGGCCAGTACTACGACCCGGAAACCGGCCTCCACTACAACCTGTTCCGCCACTACGACCCTGAGACCGCCCGCTATCTCACCCCCGATCCCCTCGGGCTCACTCCCGCACCCAATCCCGTCGCCTACGTCCACAACCCTCACACCTCGTCCGACCCTCTCGGACTCAGCCCTTATCCGCGCGGCGAAAAAGGCAACCCGTTCGAAAACCGTGCGGATGCGGAAAAAGCCGCATTCGAGCTCGCCGGCGTCCGTTACGGCGAAGAGCCCATCGCCGAGTGGGTCGTCACCGGGGACAAGAGCCTGAAGCACGCGCCGGGTTACATCTATTCGCCCGAACGAACACACTGGGGGAATTTTCGGCAGTTCGAGACGGACAGCGGCTCACGCGTGATTGTCGAGCACACCCATGATCCGGCAGGCCCGCACTTCCATGCCGGAAAGCCGAAGATCGATGACACCCGGAACTTCGTCAACTTCGGCTGGGACAACGCCAGGGTGCAGCGACCGGACGGCAGTCTGGGCTATCCGGAGTCCATGGAGAGATATGGCAAGATGAACAAACCGGGCGGTGACCACCACCTCTTCTACGAAGGCAACTGAACACCGTGCAAACCGATGAAAGGGCAGGGATCATGAAGGACCGAAAGACGCCGGATTGGCTGGACGTCCTCGAGCGCTGCGGCCTCGAGGTGGTAGGAAAGGCGGAACAGGACGGCCCGCCCGTGAATTCCGCCCTCTATGCGGTCAACGGATTCGAGGTCGAGCCGGCCGCGACGATCCCCTCCTCCGCCCCCCACGCCGCCGACGAACTGGACGAGGCGTGGCACCGCTGTGCTTCGCAGGTTCCGCTGTACGCGGAGAACGGCGAATTCCTCATCCTTCCGCCCGTACCGGGCGGGAGCAAGGTCGGCTGGGTGCGCGTGAAGGATCCGGTCGGAAAGGAGCTTCCGTCCCGCATCACCGGGGTGACGGATTCACCTGAATTCGTAGCCGTTTCGGTCGATGGTCGACACCTGTGCGCCGCATCGGTCGAAGAAGACGACTACTGGGTGGTATTGCATGAATTCTGAGCCCATTCCCTCTTCCGGCAGGGTGAGGACACCGCCCTGCCTCAGGGGCCGGCTCCCGGACAGGCCAGGCCGTCACGGCGTGGGGACGTCCTGATGCGAGGACGGCATCCTCCGCGTCCGACCCGCACACCTTCCGCGGCCCCTTCGGCCTGGCGCCGTACTCGAGCGGCAACGGTCCGACGGCACCCGTCAACTGTCCACCTACTGACTCACCCCCGTAGTGACCCGCCCTCGATCTCGGTACCGCGCCAGTCGCCCAGGCGGCGTCGGGATCGACCACCAGGGTCCGAACCTTGCCCTCTCCGCGACCGCCTCGGCTCTTCGAGCCTTAGAAAAATCCGTCAGGAGAAGTGAGAGATGCCCGATCCGACCCCCGCGGCCAGAAGCCTCAGCCAGGCGATCGACGGCGCCGACAGCCGGTAGGTCAAGGAAGCGACCCGGGAGTTCGTCGAGAAGCTCACCTTCGCGACGGCCGACGAAATCCTCGCCATGCTCCGGGACGTCCTCGCCGAGGACTGGACGGCTCTGCCCCCCTGGGCCCGGAACCTCGCCTACCGCCTGGCCTGCCTGCAACGCCCCGACGACCCGCAGCTGCTCCGGGAGGCGGCCGCGGACCTGCTGTCCTTCGGACCCGACTGGGACGCGTTCGCCCAGGAACTCAAGAGGCGTGCGGCGGAACTGGAGTGAAGTCTGGTTTCCTCGGAAGAGGTTTTCACTTCCATCGAGGAAGTGGCCCGAACATCAGTATGCACGGCAGCCTGGACCACTGGCCGTCGTGCAGCGGGAAGTGAACGCACGGACAGATGTACCGGGAATTCCTCACCCCTGACGACGAAGAGGTGTACCAGCCCGTCGGCGAGTGTCCGGATTCGAATGAAGAAGGAGTGCGGACCTTCGCCTTTCGAGACAATTTCGAACAATCATTGAATTTCTCTTATGCCGCACTGACGAGATCAGTGAGGGTTCGCTGGGCGAACCATCGGGGAGTCGACATGCTGGACATCTACCGGGAGGGCGCCACACGCCTTTCCTTCGCCCCTGGAAAGTTGGCCGGGAAAATTTTCGTCGACTTTGAAATGGGTGAGTGCACAGGGATCTTGGAAATCCATTTCACCCCACAACTGAAGGTGCAGGATCGCCTCCTGTTCCACTAGGGCGGAAATAATTTTTCGCAAGGATCACGAGCATCGGACGAATCGGTCTGCTGCAGTCCGGGGAACTGTTCAGATGTACATCGCCATGGAGACCGGAAGATGAGCAATGCCACTTGGTGGACGCAGGACGAGGCAGGAGTGCGCGTCATCCCGACCGGCTCCGCACTTTCCGTTGCGCGCGCCCTGCCCCCCACCGGGCTGATCTACTCGGCCCGGATGCGAGGACAGGAAATGCACGACTCCGACGGAGTGTTCACCCAGTTCTACGAGACACTGCGCCTGCCGGATCACTTCGGCTGGAACTGGAACGCACTGCGGGACTGCCTGACCGATCTCCACTGGCACAGCGCCAAGCATTTCCTCGTCACCATCGATGATGCCCACGCCACACTCTCCGGCAATTCCGAAGAACGTGAAATTCTTTTTCGCACCCTGAACGACACTGCGAATTTTTGGGCAAGAAAACCCGAGCTTCCAGGTCAGGAGAAGGTCACCTTCCAGGCCGTACTGCTGTGCCCGCCCGAAATCCAGGGGGAGATGCTCCGCGAAGTGCGGGCGCAGTGAATGCCTCTCATCCTGCGGTTCAGGGGTGATGGCAACGGCGCGCGGGCGTTCCGGCCGTTTACGGAAGGCCCGACCGCAGTCGCCTCCCGGACGGAGCACACCGTGAAACTCTTCTTCGGCGACGGATGGAACGCGACGGTGACGGATGATCCGCTGCTCGTGCACACCCGCTTCACGGGCAACTCCGTGGACGTCGCGCCCTACGCCAGCGTGAAGGAACGCGAGCGTTTCATCGCGGGCACCTTCGGCAGCCAGGACTGGTTGTGGGACATCCCTGACGTACTCCGGTTCGACCCGGACAGCCGGAAGCTGGTCGGGGCCGAGTTCCAGATGCCGTACGTGTCCGCCGACGCCGAAGTGCTCCCTCGTGTTCCCGCCGTGCCCGCGGCACGTCCGGGCGGGCTCCGTGCGGACGAGGTCCGGGACTTCCGGCAGGAGATGTGCACAGTGCTGTGCCGTGCTCCCGGCGATGCCGTACTGACCTGTCTGCGCGACCTCAAGGTCCTCGACGAACCGCTGGAGGCCCGCATCGGCATCGCTCCGGACGTGGCGCTCCTGGTCCAGCACGGCACCGTCGTCGGCTGGAGCCTCACCGATCCCGCGCGCCATCTGACGACCGTCTATGCCGCTCCCGACCCTGCCCCGCCGTCCCCGGCCACCCGCAGGCTGCTCAGCTCCTGCCTGGACCTGATCACCGATCC
Source organism: Streptomyces viridosporus T7A (assembly GCF_008704515.1). Lineage (NCBI taxonomy): Bacteria > Bacillati > Actinomycetota > Actinomycetes > Kitasatosporales > Streptomycetaceae > Streptomyces > Streptomyces viridosporus. Next base: position 6,925,837 of record NZ_CP023700.1, on the reverse strand, counting down.
GCTGCTCGAAGAGGTGCAGGACCGCGAGCCCGCCGCCCTGGCCCGGCTCCGGGAGGTCCATCAGGCCCTGCGCTCCCAGCGCGAGGACCGGCACCGCGTCGATGCCCTGCTCACGCTCATCGGCAACCTGGTGGAGGACTACGGGGGCCGGTGACGGTCGGCCGGGAAGCCGGGCCGCACCTGGTCACTCCGATCCGTCTCGTGGAGATCGGCCCGGTGGCCGCCTACTCCGACGGCACGCCCCGCGAACACCTCCTCCGTCTGTCCACCCTGCCGGGCCTCGTACAAGCGGCGCCACGGCGGGGGGCAGGCAGCAGCGGATCCGGCCTCGCTGCGCGGAGCCGCCCATCCACGTGGACTCGGCCTTCGTCGCGCCACCGCGTCGGGACATCGCGGCCTGGCGCACCTCGTCGGTCCTGCTGCACGCAGGCGTCCGCTTCCCCATGGACTGCAGCTGCAGGATCGGTTACCGACCGCGCACCCTGCGTGAGGTGCGCGAGCGCATGGCCTGCGCCCGACGCGCCGGCGAGCCCTTCGCCAGGGCACTCGTCCGTGCCGAGGTGCCGTGACGCAGTCGCCGGTCCGACTTTGACGACGCCGGGCGCTCAGCCCTTCACGGCGGTCAGAGGCCCGCCCGCGTCAGCAGCACCGGCAGCGCCTCCGGTTTCACCGTCTGCACCGACCGCACCTGTCCGAGTCCCAGTTCGTCCCGGCCCACGGGGTCGCGGTGCAGTGCCTTCGTCGCCTCGGGGAGCAGGGTCACCGCGACCAGGTAGGGGATGTCGGGGGCGTCCGGGTCGTTCCGGGGCTCCTCGTCGACCTCGGCCACCGCGGCGACCGCCGACTCCGGGTGGGTGAAGAAGAACCAGAGGCGGTCGCCCCGCCTCATGCGGTTGCGGCGCCCGAGCCAGAGGTCGAGTTCGGGCTCCTCCTCCGCCAGCCGGCGTATCGCCTCCTTGTCGGACGGCTCCCCGTCCAGCGTGTCCCTGTTCGGATTGAGGATGTAGAACCAGTCCGCCACGACTCCCCCTCCGCCGGCGCACGCGACCACCATCGGATCCGCACGCACACCACGCACCGCTCACACAGCGATCGTCACGCCACATGGTGCCAAGTAGCTCCGGTATCCGCAGCCACCCGTTCCCGACAACCTGTGCTTTCGCGTCCGGTATGATGCCCCCCTTCATGCGCCCTGTTCGAGCGGGTGGGCTCCTTCCCTTCTTCTCTTCCGCGCTCCTCTTCCGCGGTTTCCGGTCGGCCGTTGTCCGGTGCCGACGCGCCGGAAGATTCCTCAATCGGCGCGACACACCAGAACCCCGGCGGGACCGAAGCCGACGAGGGCGAGTCCAGCGAGTACAGCAGCCTCGAGGACGACCGCGAGAGGACGACCGCGAACCGTCCGGCACCGCGCCGGTGGAGGTCGCCCACGCCGAGCGCACGCCGCCGGCCGACCGACCCGGCGCACCGCCGGCCCGGCTCGTCGGCCGTACCGGCGGTGTCCGCTAGAGGACGAGTGACCTCACGGAGCCCGCAGGGCGCCGAGCAACATCGGCAGGGAGGCGTGCAGTTCGCGTTCCCAGTACGGCCAGGCGTGGGTGCCCGGTCCGTAGAAGTGGGTGGTGACGTGCTTGGCGCCCACGCGCTTCAACTCGGCGGCGAGGGCGTGGTTCTGCCGGTTGAAGTCGGCCTCGAGCGCACTGGCGCGGCCCGGCGGGTCCAGGGGGCCGGTGGTGCCGTCGCCGCACGACAGGTACACGGGGGTCGACTTGAGCCGCCGAGCCAGGTGAAAGGGGTCGTGGGCCTGCCAGACGCGGCGCTGCGCGACCGGGTCGCCCCAGACCCGCAGCGGGTCGTCGCCCTGACCGGCGAAGAAGCCCATGAGGCGGTCGATCGACTCGTCGTTCAGCAGCGGGTGGGCGGAACCGGAGTACGCGGCGGCCGCCTTGAACATGCCGGGGTGCCGGGCGGCGTAGAGCAGGGCGCCCTGGCCTCCCATCGACAGGCCCGCCACGACGCGGTCGCGGCCGGCGCCCCAGTCGCGTTCCAGGAGCCGGCGCAGTTCCACGGTGTGGAAGGTCTCCCAGGCGGGGTCGCCGCCCCGGCCGTGGTTCCACCAGTCGCTGTACCAGCCGTTCCAGCCGGCCTCGGGCATGACGACGAGGACGTCGCGCAGGCTGTCGGTCTCCGCCACGTCGGTCATGGCGGTCCACGAGGTGTAGTCCCCGCAGCAGCCGTGCAGGAGCCAGAGGGTCGGCCAGTGCCGGCGGTGGTCACCGGGGTTCCAGCCGTCGGGGGTGAGGAGGCGGACCTGGACCGTCCGGCCGCCCAGGGCGGTCGAGCGGACCGACAGGTCGACCTGCCGGTCCGCGACCCGGGTGACCGCGACGACCTCGGCACCGCGCGGCTTCGGGGAACGGGAGGCACCGGTTCCCTCCCCGGCGGTGGTGGTCAGGGAGGGTATTGCGGGTGGGGTGGCGGCGAGCGCCGGTGCGGTCGGCGCGAGGGTGAGGAGGACGACGGCGAGGACGAGCGGGACACGGGATCGGAGGCGGGTCAGGACGGTGGTCACGGTCGTGGGCACGGACACGGCAGCTCCCTGGGGTGCGGTGTGTCGTTGCTCGGACGGTGCTGAACGGTTCGGCCGGGCCGGGCCGGCGCGTCAGTTCCTGCGGGGCAGGATCAACAGGGCGTCTCCGACGGGGCGTTCACCGGCGGCGTCGGACGGGGTGTTGAGGACGGCGCCGTCGGCCACCAGCGTGGTCGAGCCGCCGCCGTCGAGGTTGACCGCGTCCCGGAGTCCGAGGGCCCTGGCCACACCGGCGCTCTCGGCGATGCTGAGTCCCAGGGCGTTGGTGCTGCGTCCGTCGGCGGTGACGAGCACGGTGCGGCCGGCCGCGTCCACCCCGGCCAGGGTGCGCGGGTTGCGCTTGTGCACCCAGCCGTAATAGAAGCTCGGGTCGTCCGGGCGCACCATGCCGTCGGTGGCGGGGGTGACGTGGAGGCGTCCGTCGCGGACCAGTTCGGGGCCGGCGTTCAGGATGTCGGTCCTGGGGGAGGTCGGGACGCGGCGTCCCTGTCCGTCCAGCAGGGTCGTCCTGACCTTCAGGGGGTCGCCGACGCGTGCGAGGGCGGTCAGTTCGGCGACGCGCCGACCGGTCGCCTGGAGCGAACTGCCGCCGGGCGGAAGGGTTCCGCCGCGTGGTGAGCGCAACTCGACGACGCGGTCGTGGGCGTCCAGCACGGCTTCGACTCCCTCGCCCTGGGGTGTGCGTCGGCCGTAGTCGGGGGTGAAGGCGACGAGTTCGTCGGCGTTGGTGCAGGTCACGTCGTGCAGCGGTGACGAGGTCGGGAAGTCGCCCGCGTTGCCGCCGCAGTTCCTGATCAGTCCGGGTACGCGGTTGACTCCGCTCAGGTGGGCAGTGGTGCCCCGTCCGGTGACCCGGCCCCGCCAGGTGAACCGGGTGATCTCCGTCCGCCGGCCGTCGTCGTGGACCACCAGGCCGGGGCGTCCGCTCACCGGTTCGCTCAGCAGGCGTCCGTCGTACACGCCCACGCCGGCCGGGTCCCCCGGGGCGCCCGCTCGGGGGTCGAGGACGAAGAAGCCGGCGTTGACCGCCGCGGTCGCGCCCGCGGCGTCGGCCAGTTCGCTGGTGGTCTCGCGGTTCTCCAGGTCCGGGCCGTACGACGCCTCCAGGCTCCCGCGGAACCGGCGCGGGTCGATGGTGAGCACGTCGACGCGCCATGGTCCCCTGTCCGTGGTGTCGCCGTCCCAGCCGGTGTAGACGGCGGATCCCGTGTACCCGGCCGTCCTCAGCCGTGTGCGTTCGGAGGTCGCGGCGGCCTGCGAGTCGAACGATCCGACGCGGACTCGCCAGCCGAGCGTGCCTCCGGCGTAGTCCGCCGTCTTCGGTGTCGTCACCTCCTCGACCCGGGCCCGGAAACCGTCCTGCTCCAGCTCGGCGGCCAGTTCGTCCGCGCTCGCCCGGTCCTTCAGCGCGGTCGGCGGTGCGTCGGGGTCCGGGGAGGTGTCACCGCCGGGGATGGAGACCTCGACGGTCCAGCGGAGGGCCCGGTCCTCGCCGCCGCGCACGATGCGGGTGAGCGTGACGCCCGGCTGCAGGGTCGTCGTGGTCCGCGTCTCGGTCAGGCCGGGAGGGCCCAGGGGCAGGGCGTGCCGGTCCGACTGCGGGCCCGGGGACGCCTGCGCCGGCAGCACGCCGAACATGACGAGGACACCGAGGACACCGAGGACGGCGCCCGCACCGCGCACTCTCTTCTTCACTCTGCACCGCCTGGGGATGAGTATGAAGATGTGACAGAAGGTTCGTCGGAACGGCCCTTCCCCGGGAGGGCCGCAACGATGCGCGATGCCGTTCACCACTCAGTCGGAGAGTGCGAAGAATTCGGTGAGTCCGAAGAGTTGGACGAGCTCGAAGAGTTGGGTGAGTCCGAAGAAATCGGAGGAACCGGAGAGTCCCGTCGCGCCGGATCATTCGCTCGCCCGACCCGCCCCCTCCGGTCAGACGACGTCGACCGGGATCGCGGCCGCCCGGGCCGCGAGAGCCGTGTCGGCCGCGCCACCGCCCCTGCCGCTCGGGGGCTCGCCGTTCCGCACGGCGACGAGCCGATCGGCCCGGCGCAGCAGTTCCGCGTGGGCGGCCTCGTAGGCATCGCGGTCCGCGGTGTCGTACGGGAGGACGAGCACCTTGTCGGCCGACGCGAGAAGCCGGTCGAAGAGGGGGCGTGGCTCTCGTCGACGACGTCGGCCCGGTAGATCCCCGAGGGGATGACGGCGACGGCGCGGCCCTCGGCCCTCAGGACGGCCTGGGCGAACACCGAGTCCGCGCCCGGGGCGGGGCAGGGGACACCGACCGGGTCCCGCCCCGGCCCGGGGCGAGGAGCCGGTCCGGGGCGGCACGGACGAGTCACTCGCCGGCCCGGGACCCGGCCGGTTTCCCCTCGCCCGGGCGCATCCCCGCCTTCCCGGGCTCCCGGTCCCGCACCCCTTCCTCCTGTGCCGGCGGCGTTGTCAGTGGTCACCGATAGCTTCGATCTCGTTCCGCCGAGGTGGCGTGAACGTCCCCTTTCGCATGCATGGGAGATGGTGCGTTGTCGCTCTGGGAGAGGTCGAGCACGGTGCGGGTGGTGCCGTCCGCGCGGCCGCGGAAGCTCGCCAAGGTGCCGTTCGTGGAGCTGGCCGACGGACGGTTGCAGGGCGTGGTGTCCAGCGGTTCGGACATCGGGCGCGTGTACGTGTCGTCGGTGGAGGCGGGGACGTACGCGTTCGCGTGCAGCACCAACAACAACCGTCCCTGCGGCGGGGCGCGCGGGTGGTTCTGCAACCACATACGCGCCCTCGTCGGTGAGGCCGTGCTGCAGTACGGCGCCGAGCGCGTGGCCCGGTACCTGAAGGTCGAGGTCGCCGAGGAGCCCGACGCGGACGCCGTCACCGACGCCATGACCGCCACCCGCCCGGCACAGGGCGACCGCTCGGCCGCGGCGCAGGTGTTCAGCCGGTTCCTGCGGCACCTGGCGTATCTCGAACTGGAGCCGACCACCGTTCCGTTGCCCGAGATGCAGTGGTTCCCGACGACGAGGGCGGTGGCCTGATGCGTGCCGATCTGCTGACCGAAGCCGTCGACGGACTCGCCGAGGCCCTCGCGGCGGTCGACGGCTTCGACGAGGCCCTCGTCGGCGGGCTGCTCCGTCCCCGGCCCGGCCAGGCCGACGGGCCGGCCGGCCTCGCCGACGCCGTCGCCGGGTCGCCGCTGGCCTCGCGGGTCGCCGAGGCGGCCGAGAAGGCGGCCGTCGGGGCCGCCGGCGAGGACCACTTCGTCGCGCTCGCCGCCGCCCGCACCGCCCTGCTCGGTTCCGTGCACGACGCGCTGACCGCCCGGATCGAGGAGGCCGTCGACCGGCCCCGGGCCGAGGAGAGCGGCGCCGCACCGGGCGGTGGTGAGGAGCACGCGGCGAACCTGCGTACCGCCGCCCGCAGTTGGCTGTGCGACCTCGCGCGGGCCGGCTGGCAGGGCATCGACCACGAACTCGTCGGCGGGGCCGCGCCCGTCGTCTCCGCGATGCTGCCCGACCCGGCGCTGCGCCGCCCGGCCACGCTGCTCGACGGCTTCGCCGCCGAACTCGCCGCCTCCTGCCCCGGGGCGACCCTGGAGCGGGTTCCGGTGCGCCGGTGGGCCGACCTGTGGTCGCGGGCGCTGCTGCTGACGCTGCCCGGTGCGTCCGCCGCCCCCGCCGTCACCGAGGTGAGCGGCCGGCTGCTGCCGCTCGGTGTCGACGTCCAGGAGCACGCCACCGCCGTCCAGGCCCAGGTGCACGCGGTGTTCGAGCCCGCGGACGGCGGTGCGTCCCGGCTCGTACGGGCCTCGGTGTCCGCGCCGAAGCCCGACACGGTCGTCGGGGCGGGGCTGTGGCAGCTGCTCCGGCCGCACATGTCGCTGCTGGGTGCCGTGGGCGAGGGCCGTGCCGTGGAGCTCGACGCCATGCCGCTGACCGCCGAGGGCGACCTGCTGTGGGACGACGCCCGTGCCCGGACGGGTGAGCCCGCCGAGGTCTTCACCACCGCCCGGGTGGCGCTGCCGACGGCGGCCGCCTTCCCGACGGCGCCCCTGGACCGGCACCCGGCCCGGATCGCGGTGCCCGTCCTGCTCGAGGGGTACGCGGTGGAGAAGGAGGACGACGGCACGGTCGCCTTCGAGGTCGCCGGGCGGCGTCTGGCCGTCGACACCGACCGCGTACCGGCCGCCGGTCCGCTCACCCCGGAGGCCGTCGCCTCGTCCGGGGCGTGCGTGGCGCTGCTGCGCTGGGACGCCGGGGAGTTCCTGCTCCAGCCGCTCACCGTGGAGCGGACGGTGCGGAAGAAGGCCGTGGCCGTGCACGCCGGGGCCTGGGCCGGGGGCACGACCGACAAGGCCGGCGTGCGGGCCGAGAAGGCGGCCACCGACGCCGTCAAGGTGCTGCGCGAGCGGGCGGGAAGGCTGCTGCGGAAATGACCGAGCGGACCGCGGGGCGGATCCCCGCACCCGATCCGGACGACAACCGGCGGCAGGTCCTCTACTGGCGCCTGCTGGCCCGCCTCTTCGACCCCGAGGAGCAGGCCACCCTGGAGTCGGCGAGTCTCGCCGTGGTCGAGGACATCGGCCTGCCGGCCGCGCTGCTCGACCCGGGGGCGTCCGTCGACTCCGTCGTGCAGCGGCACCCGGAGCTGGCCGCCGAGTTCGACGGGCTGATGGCGCCCGAGCCGGAGGAGGACGGCACGCGCGACCGGGCCGCCGAGGTGCGGCGCGCGGCGCTCGCGTCGAAGGTGCTGCTGAACGTCTTCGCCTCCCACTCCGGCACCGTCACCGCCGAGCAGCTGGCCCGCTGGCAGTCCGACGCGGGCTGGCTGGAGCGGGCGCTGGGCTGCCGGCCCGGTGAACTGCGCGGCGGTCGGGGCGGTATGAACCGGGCGGGTGCCGGCGGGGGCGTCAGCCCGACCGGGACCGGTGTCGGCGGGCCCACGCCCGACCTCGGCCGCCTGATCCCCGAGATCGGTCCGGAGCTCGGCTCGATCGAGGCCGGCCTGGTCAAGCGCATGCACCTGCGCGAGGTGCTGGCCGATCCGCAGCTGGCGGCCCGGCTGACGCCGAGCATGTCCCTGATCGAGCAGTTGCTGCGCGACAAGAACAACCTCTCCGGCGTGGCCCTCGCCAACGCCAAGGCGCTGATCCGCCGTTACGTCGACGAGGTCACCGAGGTGCTGCGCACCCAGGTGGAGAAGGCCACGGTCGGCGAACTCGACCGGTCCGTGCCGCCCAAGCGGGTCTTCCGCAACCTCGACCTCGACCGCACCATCTGGAAGAACCTCACCAACTGGGACCCGGAGGAGGAGCGGCTCTACGTCGACCGCCTCTACTACCGGCACACCAGCCGCAAGACGACACCCCAGCGGCTGATCGTGGTGGTGGACCAGTCGGGTTCCATGGTCGACTCGATGGTCAACTGCACCATCCTGGCGTCCATCTTCGCCGGGCTGCCGAAGGTGGACGTCCACCTGATCGCCTACGACACGCAGGCGCTGGACCTCACGCCCTGGGCGCACGACCCGTTCGAGACGCTGCTGCGCACCAAGCTCGGCGGCGGCACCGACGGCACGGTCGCCATGGCGCTCGCCCAGCCGAAGATCGCCGAGCCGCGCAACACGGTCGTGGTGTGGATCTCCGACTTCTACGAATGGCGCACCCACGAGCTGTTCGAGAGCATGGCCGCCATCCACCGCTCGGGGGCGAAGTTCATCCCGGTGGGCTCGGTGACCAGCTCCGGCCGCGGCAGCGTCAACCCGTGGTTCCGGGAGAAGTTCAAGGACCTCGGTACGCCGGTGATCTCCGGCCACATCAAGAAGCTCGTGCACGAGCTCAAGACGTTCCTCACCTGATCGCGTCTTCCCCGATCGCGTCTCACCTGATCACTCCTCCCTCGATCGCTTCTCACCCGATCGTGTCCCACCCGATCGCACACCCCTCGTCCGTCGTGCGGTCCCCGTACGGAAAGGCTTTCCCCATGTCCGACCTGCTGCGTGCCCCCGCCGAGATCAAGTACGCCGAGGAGCTCGACTGGCTGGAGTCGATCGACGACAACCCCAAGCCGTTCTCCTGGCGCCTGTCGCCGAAGATGGTCCGCCTGTTCATCCTCGGCTCCGAGCGCTCCGACGGCCTGGACCGGGAGGTCTCGCAGAAGTGGTTCGGCGACCGCAGCTTCGTGGAGCGCTCGATCGTCACGCTCGCCTCCGACCGCGGTCTGCTGCTCATCGGTGACCCCGGTACGGGCAAGAGCTGGCTGGCCGAGCTGCTGTCCGCGGCGATCTGCCGCAACTCCACACTGGTGGTGCAGGGCACGGCCGGCACCACCGAGGACCACATCAAGTACTCCTGGAACGTGTCCATGGTCATCGCCAAGGGCCAGTCGCGGGAGTCGATGATCCCCTCGCCGATCATGACCGCGATGGAGGCCGGCGCCATCGGCCGCTTCGAGGAGCTGACCCGTTCCACCAGCGACGTCCAGGACGCGTTGATCTCCATCCTCTCCGAGAAGTACATCTCCGTCCCCGAGCTGGAGAGCGGCGGCAGCGACAACATCGTCTTCGCCAAGCCCGGCTTCTCGATCATCGCCACGGCCAACAGCCGCGACCGGGGCGTCAACGACCTGTCCTCCGCGCTCAAGCGCCGCTTCAACTTCGTCCGCATCCCGGTGGTGACGAACAAGAAGAGCGAGGCGGAGATCGTCCGCTTCCGCACCGAGGAGCTGCTGCGCCGGCACTTCATCGACCTGGAGGTGCCGCCGACCCTGCTGGACGTGCTGCTGCAGAGCTTCGCCGACCTGCGGGCGTCCGCCGCGGCGGCCGGCAGCGACGACGAGAAGCTGGAGTCCGCGCTGTCCACGGCCGAGCAGATCGGTGTGCTGGAGGACGCCGTGCTGCACAGCAACTTCTTCGGCGAGCGCACCCTCACCGCCCGCGCCCTCGCCTCCTCGCTCGTCGGTTCCCTCACCCGCCGCGAGCCGGAGGACCTGGCCATCCTCAACAAGTACCTGCACGGCGTCGTCGAGCCGCGCAGCAAGGAGGAGGGCGGCTCCTGGCCCGAGTTCCTCGAGGGCGGCCGCGACGCGATCGCCACCCTGTCGTGAACGGCACGCACGCGATGAACCGAACCGGTGGAACCCCCGACAGCGCGTTCTCCGCGCTGCGCGGGCAACTGCAGGAAGCGGCGGCCACGTTCGCGGGCGGACCCGACGCGCTGGAGAGCATCCTGCTCGGCATGGTCGACGACGTCGACCGCGCGGTGCGCGAACCGCTGGAGGTCTTCCCCGTCTGCCACCACTCCCCCGCCTCGGCGCTCGCCATGGCCCGGCGCCTGCGCGAGAAGCAGCCCAAGGTCGTCTACCTGGAGCTGTGCGAGGACATGGCGCCGCTCCTGACCGAGCTGCGCAACTGCCGACTGCCGGTGGCGGTGCAGGCGTTCGCCGGGGACGTCGACGGCTTCCCCCAGGAGTGGGCGCCGCTGTCGGTCGTCGCGCCGATCACCGAGGCGTCCGCCGAGTACCAGGCCATCGCCTACGCGCTCGACACCCCGGGCGTCGAACTGGTCCTGGTCGACCGGTCCTCGGACCACGTCTTCCAGTGGGACCCCCGGAACGAGCCGACGGCGAAGGACACCGACGACGACCCCGGCACGTCCGCGGACGGGGTGCCCGAGGCGGAGGCCGCGCTGCACGGCGAGGCCGTCGGCGTCGAGATCGGCGACCTGCGGCCGCGCTTCGCCGAACTGGAGGAGCACCTGCTGCGCCACGGCAAGGTGCGGCACTGGTCGGAGTGGTGGCACCAGTACGTCGAGGTGCCGCTCGGCGACGGCGACCACGACACCTACCGCCAGGTCATGTTCCTCATCGGCAGCCTGTTCCGGCGCCTCGTCCCCGGTGACGGCGCCCGGGTCCGGGTGGACGAGGACCGCGAGCGGTACATGTGGACCCGGATGCGCGCGCACCTGGCGGCGACCGGCACCGATCCGGAGGACTGCCTCTACGTCTGCGGCGCGTTCCACGCCGCCAGCCGCGTCGAGGAGTTCGGGGTGCACGGCGCCGACACGTTCGAGATCTCCCCGCGCACCGCCACCACCTGGCAGTACGGGCTGATCCCGTCCAGTCACGCGGCGATCGAGGCGCAGTTCGGCCTCGCTCCGGGCTCGGTGTCGATCGCTTCCACGGAGTGGACGAAGGCGCTCAAGCGCACCCGTGTCCAGCCGTACCGGCTGGCGGGCCAGGCGGGAGCGAAGAAGTCCGCGGCGAAGAAGGCCCGGGGCGCGCAGGCGGCGGTCCCCGCGCAGGAGCCGCCGGCCGCGGACCGGCTGTCCGGCTTCCTGCGCCGGCCGCCCGTCCTCGACGCCCTGGACGAGGCCGAACTGCTCGGCTGGTCGGTGGACATCGTGCGCGCGGCCCGGCGCAACGGCTATCTGGCCTCCACCGCCGACGCCATCGCGGTCTTCGAGACGTCGATCCTGCTCGCCGGGATGCGGGACCGGGCCAAGCCCACGCCGTACGACTTCCAGGACGCGGCGGTCACCTGCATCGAGAAGGACACCGTGCCCGGGCGGCGGGACGTGCGGCGCCTCGTCGAGATCATGATGGGCGGCGACCGGATCGGCCAGGTGGGCTACGAGGCGCTGCCGCCGCTCGCCCGCGACGTGTACGACCGGCTCGCGCCGCTGGAGTTGAAGCTCCAGCAGCGCGGCGTGCAGCGGGCCCTGCTGGACATGGCCTCCCGGCCGGAACTGCGGGCGTGCTCCGACGTCCTGTGGATGCTGCGGCGGCTGCTGCCGCACGGCGCGGCCCGGCCGATCATGGGCGAGCGGCGGCTCGGTGAGCGGTCGATCCAGGAGTCGTGGGACCTGGCGCTCGGCACCCACCAGCGGGCCCTCATCGAGCTGGGCTACGAGGGGGTCAGCCTCGAGCAGGTCCTGGAGCAGCGGCTGCGACAGGAGGCGTACGGGCCGCGGGCGACCGCGGCGACCGTGCTAGCGGCGGTCGAGGACGCGGTCCTGTACCTGGGCAGCCGCCGCCTCGCCGACGAACTCGGCACGCACGCGCTGAAGGTGCTCGCCGCCGAGCGCAGCGTCGACGGCGCGCCGGAGGTGCTGCGGCGGGTGCGCGCGCTGCTGGCGTACTACCGCACCAGCGAGCCGGTGCTGCCGTCGTGGATCGAGTCCTTCGCCAAGACCGGTTACGCCCACTACTGCACCCTGCTGCCGACGGCGTTCCGGGACGAGGACGCGACGGTGGGGCAGGTCGCCGCGATGCTCGGCTTCCTGTTCAGCATGGAGAGCCTCGCCCTGTCGCTGGGGTGCGACCGGACCCAGCTGGAACTCGCGGTCGCCCAGTCGCACCCCGACGACCCGTCGAAGACGGCGCTGCTGTGGGCGGCGCAGGTGCAGCTCGGCACCCTGTCCCGGGCCGAGCTGCGGGCCCGGTGCGAGGCGCTGCTGGACAACCCGCTGGTGGTGCCCGCCTATCCGCGCTACCTCAGCGGTTTCGTGCACGCGCTGGAGCCCGTGCCGGGGCTGGCGGACGTGGTGGTGGAGGCGGTGTCGAACGCCTTCGGGCGGTTGCCGGACGCGGTGCTGCTGCCCTGGCTCCCGCTCCTGATCACCACCTTGCGGTCGGGCGCCGCGGACCTCGCTCCGCTGCTGATCCGCGAGGCCGGACGGATCTTCCCGGGCCGGCTCGAGGCGCTGGACGCGTGGGTGCCGCCGTGGCGGCTCCAGCAGCCGGAGCCGTTCGCGGCCCGCCGGGCGCAGCCCGCCGCCCCAGGCCGCCGGGGCGCCGCGCTGCTCCCGGCCCATCCGGCGACCTGCGACGCGGTGGCGGATCTGCTGGGCTGCACCGAGGGATGGGCCCCGGCCGGCACCGGCGCCGCGGCCCGCCCGGGCGCCGAGCTGCTGGCCACCCATCCGGCGACGTGCGACGCGGTGGCGGAACTGCTGGGCTGCGACGGCGGCTGGGTAGCGGCGGCTGGCGCTCCCCCGCCGGGCGCCACGCTCACCGCGCGTCACCCAGCCACGTCGAAGGCCCTGGAGTCACTGCTCGCGCGCGCATGACGGCGTCGGTCGGGTCCTGGAACCTCGGGACCCGGCCCCGCTTCCTCATCGGCGCTCCGCCGACAAGGAAGGGCGTTGCTGGTTATCCGGACAGTTCCTCGGTCATAGCAGGCCGTCAAGGACTTCGAGCTACCCGACAGTCCGTGCCTGAGGACCGCCCTGCATGTCTCTGTGATGTCGCGGCCCTCTCGAAGCGCGGAAGGGCGCACAGGCGCAGAATGCGAGGTCTGCAGCAGGCATCCGGCTCGTCTCCTTTTACATGCGGACACTCCTCCGTCCCGTGCAGCGGAACATGCCCCACCGTCTTCAGCCCTGGTCCGGTCGGCGGCCACGGCCGCATCCGACGCGGACGCCGCGCCAGAGGGCCCGTTCGAGGAGAACGTTCCCGATGGCCTGCGCGGTTGGGCCACGCCATCCAACCGCGGGCGGGTGTGGCGAACTTCCGGATGGAGGCCGTGCGGTGGTAGATCGGCACCGCACGGCCGACCCGCCAGGCCGGCACGTTGGGGCCCCGGTCGTGCCCCCGTTGGTTCGCAATGGAGTTGACGCCGCCTCCCCACGCACCGGGCGTCGTCGTCCGACCTGGTCGAGGCGTGGTTCCGTCTGAGTACAGATACTCAGGTGCCGTGATGGGCGATACGGATGGGGCCCATGGTGAAGGAGCGTTACCGTTCGTCCGGACCACCGCGGCGTTGCGGTCGTACGTTCACATCCGCTCGGCGGCGCATCACAGGAAACAGGGAGGGGTCAGGCATGGCATGGGAGGAGTGGGAGCAGCTCAAGGCCACAACGGTCGAGCGGCAGTCCACGCAGACGCAGCTCAACCAGTTGCCGGCTGACCAGGGCGGCAGCGGCACGAGTGGTGTTCATGGTCCTCCTTCCGGCAGGTTGAGGTCGGACAAGGCGGTGTGGTCCAAGGCAGGGGAAGCCGTCGGTGGCCTGCGGGACAACACCGGCAGAGCACTGGCGGAGCTGAAGGCCGGCCAAACAGGGCTCGGCAAGGGGCCCGGGTGCCTGACCGCGGCAGCGCAGCAGGGCGTGTACGACTCGTGGGAGCGCCGGGTGAAGGACATCAGCGAGCTCTGTGACGGGCTCGCCGGCGTGCTGGAGAAGACGGGTAACGACCAACTGAGGACCGATGAGGCTGTCAAGGCCGAGATCGCCAAACTCAAGGTCGGCTCCGGGGGCACGTCCACTGCCGACGGCAGGAGTCGGTGATCCACCGCATGGACCTCAAGACACTCAAGGCCCTCAAGCCGTCCGAGTACGCGGAGGCGGCGGACGGATACCGGGCGGTGAGCGACATGGCCGATGCGGCCAGGGACCGCATCGACAAGCAGATCACCAAGACGATGCAGAAGGCCAATGAGGGTGAGGCCGCGGACGCAGCGCAGAAGCAGTTGAAGAAGCTTTCGGAGAACTTCCATTACACCGGGGTCGAGTGCGGCCTGGTCAGCGGGGCGCTCAACGGTTTCTCGTCCGAGATCGCCGCCCCCAGACGCCGCCTGGTGGAGGCACTGGAGGATGCAGCGGCCCTGGGATACCCCGTCAGCGCGAACGGTGACGTCACCTACCCCGCCGGTGGTACGAACGAGCTGACCGGAGACGAACTTCCCGGCGGCACAGCCGTGGGCAACAACGGCATGCTGGGCCCCGGCAACAGGAGGCTGCACGGACCTGACAGCGACGGGTTGTACGCACCGGGTACCGGGATCGGTGTCCTCGACCCGCACCACGCGAATCCACACCACGCGAAGGCCCAGGACATCGCCGACCGCATCGCCCACGCCCTGCGCGAGGCCGGGGAAATCGACGAACGATACAGCAGGGCGCTGAGCAAGCTCAAGGCAGCGCCGGGACTGACCGTCAGCGCGAAGACGTGGGCGAACGTGGCGTCCGATGCCGGTGCCGTCAGCTCGGCCGCGAGTGAATACATCCGGGACAGCATTCCGCTGGACAAGTCGCCTGCCGACCGCAAGGAGTGGTGGGACAGTCTCAGCATCGAGGAGCGCGACGAGTACAGGAGAGCCTTCCCTGAACTCATCGGAAACCTGGACGGTATTCCGATCGCGGTGCGCGATGAGGCGAACCGCGAGAATCTGGGGATGCTCATCGCGCAGATGGAGGGCCGGAGCGACGATGAATCCCAAACCAAGCTGACAGGGTTGAGGGGCATCCAGAAGAAGCTCGACGAGGGCAGCGAGCCACCCATGTATCTGATTGGAATCGGTGACGAAGGGAACGGCCGCGCGATCGTCAGCTACGGAGACCCCGACACTGCGAAAAATGTATCCGCTTATGTTCCTGGTCTCGGCACGAAGCTCGACAAAGAATTCGCAGAAGGTACCCTTGCTCGCGGATTGGACACTGCGAAGGGCGCCCAGAAGTACGATTCGTCCAGCGCGGCAATCGTATGGCTTGGATACGACGCCCCCCAGAGCGTCGACGTCATGTCCATGAACGACGCAGAGAAGGGCGCACCCGCCTACAACAGTTTCATGAGCGGACTGGGGGCCACCAACGAACACGAGAACCCGCACCTGACGGCGATCGGGCACTCTTACGGCTCCCTTACCGTCGGCACGGCAGCCCAACAGGAGGGTGGTATCCCCGGGGCTGACGACATCATTCTTCTGGGTAGTCCCGGTGTCGGTGCGGACAAGGCCGAGGATCTCGGCGTCGGTAAAGATCATGTATTTGTAGGATCCGCGGAGAACGATCCCGTCACCATGCTCCCTTCAAGGCATCAGGCTGCCGCCGGAGCCCTGTTCTTCGGCGGCGGACCGCTGAGCTCCTACATCGCTGGAGACCTCGCCGACCAAGGGGATGACGACCTGTGGTTCGGAAAGGACCCCGCAAGTGAAGCGTTCGGAGCCAGACGTTTCCAGGTCGATGACGGGCCAAGGCCCTTCATCGACGGTGAAGGGCCCACTCCTGCTCACTCCAACTACTTCACGCCTACAAAGGATCGCGTTTCCGCTGACAACATCGCCCTGATCGTTTCCGGAAACTCGCAAGAGATCAAGGTAGACCAACCGCGATGAAGGAACAACTTAAATATCTTTCCGTGATAGCTGCGGTCAGCGCCGCGCTGTCCGGGTGCGGAACACCAGGAAAGGAAGGTGAAGCCTCAAGTGGGAAGAGCGATGTGGAAATGAACATGCAGGAGGCCGCAGAGCACGCCGATGCCATGCTTGATGCAGTTCTCGAAAGCATCAAACCCGAAGTGCAGTGGACTCATGACGAGACGACCACCACGAGCTGTGACCTCATCCGCCGCCGTACAGTGATGACAATCATCTCCAAGGAGCGGCGCGGAAGTTTCCTGGGACTGGTGGAACGCTTTTGGGAAAAAAGCGGCTATGAAATCACAGCCGTGAACAAGAGCACCAAATTCCCTGCGGTCTACGCGGAGGATTCCGACGGATTCACCATCAGCCTGAGTATCGGCGATCAGGGTCAGGCGTTCTTCGAGGCGGCGACTCCTTGCGTGGAAGAATCCGCGGTCGCCGATCCCACAAGCAGCCCAAAGGGTGTCAATTACGCAGGGAAAAAGATCCCCCGACCGAACGTTCACTCCGATTTTTGGTCGTCAACCACGCCGATCCCCTCTGCCTCGCCCACGGAATCGGCGGACTGACGATGCCCCAGAACAGCCGTCATCGTAGCCCTACGGAAGCGTTCGCCGGCATAGACCGTCAGGCCCCCCGCGAGTTCACATAGCTTTTCTCTCGCCTTCGGATCTGTCGACCGGTCCACCGGTGGGGTGCCGCCGCGACGGACCGGTCCGAACCTGCCCCGTGGTCAAGGTGGTTGCCCCAGGGGGACGATCCTCGCGGGGCCGGCACCGGTCCGGGCCGGCCGGAGTTCTCCCCGGAAACGCCGTGCCCGGGCGCGGAACACACGATCATGTGCCGCATGATCAATGCTTCCCGACGCAGCCTGCTGACCGCCTTCGCCGCATCCGTCCCGCGCGCCGGGGCGGTCGCCGCCCCGGCACGCGCCGCCTCGTCCGTGCAGCCCCTCGCGGCCGCGACCGGACTGGCCGCGGCCGGTCCTCCGTGACGCTGTCCCCCGCTGGACGCCTCCTACTTCGCCCCGGTGGCGCTCGACGTCTCGCTCACCACGACCGTGCTGCCGGGACCGCGGCGCACGTTCACCGAGGACAAGCGGCTCTTCAAGGACGACTTCCGACGCACCCTGCCGGACCTGTCGCTGCCGGTCGCGGAACGGCAGTACTGGGGCTCCTCCCCGGCGGCGTCTGGTCCACCCTCGGGCCCGCCGCCACCGAATACTCGGTGGTGCCGAGCGCCGGCATCATCAATCTGACCACCGATTACGCCAGCCACCACACCAGTCTGCGCGACGGCGAGATCACCGACGTCGGCGTGTGCTCCGTGGCGAGGTTCGACAAGGTTCCCACCGGCGAGGCGTGCTCGTACGCACTGTCCTTCGGCTACCAGGACACCCACAACAACTACCGGGCCCGGCTGTCCTTCCTCACCACGGGCGCGGTCCAGCTGCGCGTCGAGGAGGAGGTCGCCGACACCGTCACCCGGCTGACCCCGGTCCTGACCCTCGCCACGGGGTGTCCGCGCACACCGACTGAGCTTGTTCCGCTTTGACGGACACCATCAGTGTGGTGGTCAGGCCGCCGGGGCGGCTTCGTAGTCGGCGGGACTGCGGTAGCCGAGGCTGCTGTGCAGCCGGTGCAAGTTGTACCAGCCCTCGGTCCGCTCAAAGACCGCGGTGCGGGCGACGGACCTGCTCGGCCGGGAACGGTCGCCGAGCAGTTCGTTCTTCAGGGTGGCGAAGAACGACTCGGCCAGCGCGTTGTCCCAGCACTGGCCGGTGCGGCCGACCGACAGCTGGATACCCCAACCGGCTGCGAGCAGGGCGAATTCACGGCTGGTGTACTGGCAGCCGCGGTCGGAATGGAAGATCACCGACCCGGCGGGGCGGCGTCGGCGGCAGGCGGCCCGCAGGGCCTCGGCGACCGGCTCGGTGCGCAGGTGGTCGGCGGTGGCCCGGCCGACCACGCGCCGGGAGGCGATGTCGATGACGGTGTCCAGGTAGAGCCAGCCCTCGTCGGTGGGGATGTAGGTGATGTCACCGCACCAGCGGGCGTCGGTCGCCGTCGGGTCGGGCCGGAAGTCGCGCAGGACCAGGTCCGGGCGGGTTGCGGCGTGCGGGTCGGGGATCGTGGTGCGGTGCCGCCGCCTGCGGTGCCGGCCGACCAGCCCGGCGGCCCGCATCAGCCGGGCGATGCGTCTGCGGCCGCAGGCCGTGCCCTCGCGCCGCAGGACGGCGTGGATGCGCGGCGCCCCGTAGGTGCCTCGGGACCGGGCGCGGACGGCGGTGATCTGCTCGGTCAGTTCCGCGTCCTGCACGGCCCGGGGGCCGACGGCGCCGGTGCGGCGGGCATGGAAGGCGGCACGGGAGACCTTCAGCAGTTCACAGGCGCGTTTGACGCGGTGACCTGCCTGCTTCTCCGCCTCGATGAACGGGTGCACGTTCACCGGGTCTCCGTCGCGAAGAAAGCCGTGGCCCGCTTGAGGATCTCCACGTCCTCCCGCAGGCGGCGGTTCTCCCGCCGCAGCCGGGCCGGTTCCTCGCGTTCGTTGCTGGTCAGGCCGTCGCGCTCGCCGGCATCGACCTCGGCCTGCCTGACCCGGTCGCGCACCGCGGTCCCGGTCGGGTCGAAGTCCTTGGCGACCTGGCCGACCGAGCGGTCACCGCGTCGGCACAGCTCGACGATCTCGGCCTTGAACTCCGGCGTGAACGAGCGGCGAGGACGCGGCCTCTTCTTCCCCATGCTCTCCATGGTGGACATCCTTCCGGGGACTCAACCCCTGATCTCTGATGTCCGCCAAAGCGGATCAAGCCCTACAGCCAGGCTGCCCACATCCGCGGTCTCGGATCCCCGCACGACGGCCCGGACGAACTGCCGAACCTGCTCTGCCTGTGCCCCAACCACCACGTTCTCTTCGACGGTCTCGAAATCTACATCGACGTCGATGACGTGGTGCGGCGGACGCATGAAGGCGATTCCCTGGGACGCCTCCGCCGACACGCCGACCACCGGATCGACGAGTCATACCTTCAGTACCACCGCACCCTGTGCGAACTCAGCAGGCTGACGAAGAAATAAGGCCCAGCTACCGCGTCCACTGCTCGGCACTCCCCGTCTGATGACGCGGGAGTGCCGAGCGCGACCCTGCCGTCAGGCGGGTACGACCTTCCTGGTCGAAGCTCGCCGGGTCGTTGGCCCACAGAGCGGCCGGGGAACGCCGAAGACGGAGCGGTCGCCATGCAGGTTCCAGGGACGGGTCGGGACGGTTCTGCCGGTTCCTCCGCAAACGTCAACGCGCGCGAGAAAGCCGTTCTCTCCGAGCTTCGCGAACGCTGCAGCCGAGTCTGACCCGTCCTGCGTTGCCGAAGAGCACGTCGGGCCATGGCCTGCTCATCGCCGCACCCCTCGCCGACCGCTGGTGCTCGGAGCCGCACCTGCCCATAGACAAGACGGTCCGGGACGAGTGCACGGCCTCGACCATAGCACCGTACAACTGTGCGTGAAGTAGAGTGACTTGTGCTGCGCATCCCCCCGGAGGGGTACGAGTGCGGAGTTCATGTGCCCTCTGAGGCATGTGAGCAGTGGTGGTGAATCGCCGTACGCATGCGTGCGGTGTGTGAGCGGATGCCCGGTGGGCCGTCCCCCCACCATTCCTGCTCACCACCAAGGAGTGGTCATCCATGGACCCTGTCGAGTACCAGCCTGCGCGTTACGCCCGGCTCCGCAAGATCCTGGCGGACGTCGCCATCAATGTGGTCGCCAACCTCTTGGTGGCCGCCATGATGGCGGCAGCGCACCTGCTCTTCTGAAGCAGGCCGGTGGCGGGCTCCCGGGGGGCCCGCCACTCCGCTGCGAGCCAAGGGCTCAGAACAGCATCATCTCGTTCTTCCGCTTCGCTTTGTTCCATGCCCGCCGCGCTCTGCGGCTCCGCGCGCCCCCGCCGTGCCGGGCGATCCTCAGCTCGGGCGGGATGGACTCCTGGGTCGGCCGGAGCCCGTGCACGTCGGTCTCCCCGACCAGTTCCCTGAGGTGGCGCCGAGTCTCCTCGTCGGTGGAGTAGAGGACGGTCGCCCGGCTCGCCCTGGTCAGCAGGACGTGGTAGGCGTGGCGGACGCAGCGGGCGAAGGCATCGTCGTCGAGGTTGCTCGTGCGCACCTTCGGGTCGAGCGATCCCGGTTTCGCCACCCGCATCACCCCGGCGTCCGGGTCCTTGCGCTGCCTTCCCCGCTGGAACACCCAGCGGTCGGTGCGCCAGACCATGTCGTCGCCCATGATCACTCCGCACCAGTCCCACTCGAGCCCCTGCGCGGTGTAGACGCAGCCGATCTGTCCGATACCGTCGTCGTGCACGGGCCAGATCCTCGACGGTGGCTCGCCGTTGGCGCAGAAGGACTCGCTCGAAGCGTTCCACGGGCGGTGCCAGTCACCGATGCGCACGTCGTTCTCGAGGTTCTTGCCCTTGTCCGGCTTGCTCCAGGGCCAGCAGTATCCCGCCACCATCCGGGCGGTCGCACCGGCGTCGAACTCGGTGCGGACGATGTGCTCCATCTCGCCGGGCGTGTCGACGACCTCGATGTGCATGAGTCCGTCCGGGACCCACTCGTACGGCTCCTGCGGTGAGACGCCGAGCAGTGCACGGACCCAGCGGATGTAGGCGTCACTGCCTCCGCACCTGTACTGCTCCACCAGACGGTAGTGGCGGAAGACGGCACCATGCCGTCGCGCGGCGTCCTCGATGAGTTCTGCCGTGCCCACCTCGTACGGGCGCACGGTCTGAGCCCCGTCGAGGAAGAACACGGTCAGGCGGGACGCCTCGATGAGTTCGTCCACCTGCGGCTTGGTACCCCGCTTCTCCGCGGGCAGCCGCCAGTGCGTGGTCCTGTCCCGCAGCCGGTGCGCTTCGTCGCAGATCAGCACGTCCAGCGGTGGCTCCGGCGGGTTCACGAAGTTGCTGAAGTACGCGAAGCGCTCCCGGAACTCGGTTTCGGTGTATCCGACGTTCTCCTTGATCGCGGCGTTGAAGGCCCGCGATCCGCTCGCGTACTTCACCGTTCGGCCGGCGGCTTCGAGATCGGCTCGCAGTTGCAGTCCGATGGCGCTCTTCCCTGTGCCGGCTCCACCGGTGACCAGGAAGACCGCACGCTGCGGACGGGGGACGAGCGCCTCCCGGTCCGGAGGATCCAGGATCTGCTCCGAAGCCTTCAGCACGTCGTCGGCGACCTGCTTCTGCCGACCTCTCAGGGTGAAGACCGTGTCCTCACCGTTCGACTTGACCATGGCGTCGAGCAGCGGTGTGTTCCGGAGGTTCATCCGGTGCAGGATGTACTCGGCCGCCGAGTAGTCGTCCTCGTCGGTGAAGTGGCACTGCAGATCCTTGAGGAGCCTGGCCCGGGTGTCGCTCGTGTACGTGCGGGCGTATGGCCCTGTGGGTGCGTCGACACCGAGCAGCGGCCGGACGGACTCGTTCGTCGCGTTGTGCAGGTAGGCGAATCCGCCGCATTCGAACTGTAATCCGTTCAGTGGGCCGGCAGGGCCGGTGAACAGCGCGTGGTACTTACCGAGCTGAAGGGCAGGGTGGGTGACGGGCTCCTCGATCCCCGGTACGTACACGAGATCGGCCGTCGCGGCCTCCACCCTCGTCACCGACGACCATTGCTTCAGCTCGACGAGTTGCACGGAGAGGGTCCCTTCCGCGGGATGCCTGCCCACGAGGACCACATCGATCTGACCGTGTGTCGTCGCTGCCCCTTCGGCCGCGTCCACGGTGGGCGAACACTCGACGATCATCTCGACGTTGCCGCGCCCGGCAGCGACCAGGTCTTCCGCCAGCGAGACGAGGCTGCGCGCCCACGCCGAGCGCTCACCGTCGGAGGACTCGCCTCGTTGGAAGTGCACCCAGCGGGCCGCGAGGTGGGGCACCAGGCGGCGCCGTGCGTTCAGAGCGAGCAGGTCCCGTGCCGCCAATCGCAGCAGGAGCATGGACACGAGGAAAATCCCCCAGAGCACGAGTGACTCGTGCGGGTGGGGGCGTGTCCATGCAGGAAGCCCGTCGGGCCGCAACCGGTATCGGGATCTTAAACACGCGCCGGCTCGGCCCGGTAACCGCGACCGGAAATCGGCCCGTTCAGCGAACCGCGTGGCTTGATCATGTCCTGCAGGGAAACCTGGCCGCATGGGTGGGAACGGTCAGGTCGAAGCCGGCTCCCGTGTCAAACCTCCCACGAGTTGACGCAACTTCTCCCGCGTCTCCGGATCCGTCGAGTACACAACCGTGCCGACCATGCCTCGCGTCAGCAGCACCTTGTAGGTGTTGCGGATCAGGCGGTCCACGTCGTCGTCCGGGGTGGACTTCTTGAACACCGGGTCCTTGGACGCGGTGCGGTCCGTGATCCAGCGGTCGCCGCGCCACACCAGATCAGGGCCGATGATGACGCCGGACCAGTCGTACTCGAAGCCCTGGGCGGTGTAGACGCAGCCGACCTGACCGAAACCGGCCGGGTCGGTGGCCCACAGCGCGGCCGGGGGTGCGCCGGAGACGGAGCGGTCGCCGCGCAGGTTCCAGGGGCGGGCCCAGTCACCGATCACGACGTCGAGCGGAAGCGGGTCGCCGGGCTTGGGCTCCGGGGACCAACGCCAGCAGTAACCGGCGGACATGCGGGCGCCGTAGCCCTGGGCACGGCGCGCTTCGAGGAACGCCTCCATCTCCTGCGGGCTGTCGGCGACCAGCAGTTGCATGCGGTCGTCGGGCTCCCAGACGGCCGGCCCGCCGGGTTCGAGGCCGAGGAGCCTGACGACCCAGCGCAGGTAGGCGTCGCTGCCACCGCAGCGGAACTGGCTCTCCAACGGGACGACGTGGCAGGGGATGTCCCGCTTGGCCGCCGCCGCCTTGATGTCCGCCACGGTGCCCATCTCCCCCGGCCGCACCACCTGGTGCTCGTCGAGGAGGAAGACGGGCACGTGGGCGACGTCAATGAGTTCGTCGATCTGTGCCCTGCCGGTCCGGTGCTCGGCACGCGTGTAGCGGTTGGCCGAGGTCTCCCGGATGCGGTGGGCCTCGTCGCAGATCAGAGCGCCCAGGCTGTTCTTCTCGGCGGTCATGAAGCTGTTGAAGTACTTGAACAGATCTTGCACCTCCCGCTTGCGGGAGCCCGCGACCTTCCTCATCGTCTTGGTGAACGACTGGGAGCCGGTGGCGTGCAGGGCCGGGATCCCACGTCGGTACAGCTCTCCAAGCAACTGGAGAGCGATCACGCTCTTGCCGGTACCGGGACCGCCGGTGACGATGACGACTTCCTTGCGGTCGGCGCGCTTGGCCTTCTCCACCGCGTTGAGCACCATGCGGTAGGCGACCTGCTGTTCGTCGAGGAGCACGAACTGCTGGCGTTCCCGCACCTCCTCGGCGGCCACGGACATCAACTGCTTCGACGGCGTCGTGGCACCCGCGAGCAGTTCGTCCGCGGCGCGGGCACCGGAGTGCTTGTCGCTCAGCCTCGAACGGAGATGCTCGAGGAAGGCGCCGCGGCGTTCCCCGGTGAAGAGCAGGCCGCGGCCGTCGCGCTCGATCTCGCGCAGGCCGCTCACGCCGAACTCCGTGGCGTTGTGCAGGAACGCCACTCCGTGGACCCGGTGTCCGTGCTCGGCCACCGCCCCGTTGAAGTTGACCAGGTAGTCGCAGTAGCGGCGTACCTGCTCGACGGGGTTGAGGACCGGGTGGGCGTAGGCGTCGACGTGGCACAGGGTGGAATCGTCGTCGTGGGGCAGTGCCTGGCTCCACTGCTTCAGCTCCACCACGACGTACGACGGCTCCCCGGTGGTGGGGTGCACGCCTGCGAGCACGACGTCGGCGCGCTTGCTGTTCAGCGGGAGCGCGTACTCCAGCATCATCTCCACGCCGTCCAGGCCCGCGTCGTTGAGCGCGGCGGCCAGAACGGGGATGCTGCGCTCCCAGGAGCGGACCTCCGAGGTGCCGGGCCGGTAGCCGTGCATGTGGGAGAACTGGTCGGTGAGGTGCAGGAACAGCGAACCGTCGAGCGCCATGACGGCGACCGTTTTCGCGGACGCGCGGAACAGCAAGGACTTCCCCCAGGCAGCACGAAAGACTCGTGCGGGTGGGGGCGTGTCCTTCGAGACTCCGCCGAGGCGGAGCGGAAGCCCGTCGGGCCGCGTTGACGATGCCTCCGAGGTTACCCGGCGTCACTGACGACCATGCGGGCGGCCGGAAGAAGCCGAGTGGTTCAGTGGTTCCGGGTAACCCTTCGGCATGTGGCGGGGAGGTGTCCCCGCCGCGCTCGTGGCCGCCGGGGCCGCTCCCCTTCTGCTCCACTCGCACCCAGTCCACCTCCGCCCGCACTCCCCCGGCCGCGATGCGGTCCACGCTCGACTGCGGGAGGCCCCAGCGGGGAGTGGCCCCACGGAGTGGCGCGTTCCATGCCGCGCATGCGGACGTGGCGGGCCGTGGCCTCCTGGGGGTACGTGTGGACCGTGACCGAGCCGTCGGTGCCGGCCGTCTCCGTGTGGAACGGGGTCCAGTCCCTGCCGTTCCTCGACGCCTCGAGAACGTAGCGCTTGCGGCGGACCGCCTCCCTGTCGAGGACGACGCGGTGGACGCGGATCGTCGAGCCGAGGTCCACGCGGATCCAGGTGTTGTCGGCGAAGTCGCTGGACCGGCGGGTCGTGCCGTTTCCGTGGAAGGCGCGGGCGGGGGCCGTGTCCGCGTTCTCGCTGCCGGAGGCGGTGACGGCGGTGGGGTCGGCGGCGTACGCGGCCGCCGCGCGGCCGGTGTCCCAGGTGGCCGCCGCCGCGGCCGCCCCGGGCGCGGGGGCGGCGGAGGCGGGGGCGGTGAGGCCGGGGGCCGCCGTCGGCACGGCGGCCGTGGTGAGGGCGGTCAGAAAGGTGCGGGGGTGCGGGAGGGCATGCGGCTCTCCTCGGTGGGGTGGAGTGGGCGCCGGTTTCCTGACTCACTGACTCATGGCGATGTGGATGCCGTGCTCATGACGTACATGGGGCGGGTGGCCCGGTGGGCGCGGGGTCCCGTGCCCGCGCCCACCGGTGTTCCCGGGTGTTCGGGCGGCCCGCCGCCTCCGTGTTCAGGCGGCCCGCCGCCTCCGCTCCCCGTGTCCGCGGATGATCTCCGCATACCGGTGACCGGTGCCCTTGACGGTGCGGGCCTGGGTGGCGTAGTCGACGTGGACGAGGCCGAAGCGCTTGTCGTAGCCGTACGCCCACTCGAAGTTGTCCAGCAGCGACCAGGCGAAGTAGCCGGCCAGCGGGGCGCCCTTGCGGGCGGCGGAGGCGCAGGCGGCGAGGTGCCGTTCCAGGTAGTCCCGGCGCTCCGGGTCGTCGACCGTGCCGTCGGGGCGGACCACGTCCGGGAAGGCGGAGCCGTTCTCGGTGACGTAGAGCCTGCGCGCGCCGTACTCGTGCGTCAGGCGCAGCAGCAGCGTCTCGATGCCGCTCGCGTCGATCTCCCAGTCCATGCCGGTGCGCGGGACGCCGTCGCGGCGGACGGAGGCGGCGTGGGGGGCCGGGCCGTCGGGGTCGGCCGCCACCACCTGCGGGAAGTAGTAGTTCAGGCCGAGCCAGTCGAGCGGGGCGGCGATGGTCGCCGAGTCGCCCGGCTTCTCCGGGAGGTCGACGCCGTAGACCTCGCGCATGTCCTGGGGGAAGCCGAGGCCGTGCAGGGGGTCCAGCCACCAGCGGTTGGTGTGTCCGTCCATGCGGACGGCGGCCGCCCGGTCCTCGGGGCTGTCGCTCGCGGCGTGGATCGTGGAGAGGTTGTTGACGATGCCCACCTGGGCGCCGGGAGCCACCGCGCGGATGGCGCCCGCCGCCAGGCCGTGGCCCAGCAGCAGGTGGTAGGAGGCCCGGACGGCCGCCGTCAGGTCCGTCCAGCCCGGGGCCATTTTGCCCTCCAGGTGGCCGATCCACGCCGAGCACAGCGGCTCGTTCAGCGTGGCCCAGTGGTGCACGCGGTCGCCCAGGCGCCCCGCGACCACCGACGCGTACGCCGCGAAGTGCTCGGCGGTGTCGCGCTCCGGCCAGCCGCCGCGGTCCTGGAGGGCCTGGGGGAGG
Source organism: Streptomyces viridosporus T7A (assembly GCF_008704515.1). Taxonomy (NCBI): domain Bacteria; kingdom Bacillati; phylum Actinomycetota; class Actinomycetes; order Kitasatosporales; family Streptomycetaceae; genus Streptomyces; species Streptomyces viridosporus. Next base: position 6,900,055 of record NZ_CP023700.1, on the reverse strand, counting down.
TCCCAGTGGTAGAGGGTGACGGAAGGGGTGATGCCCGCCTCGAGCAGGCCGTCGATCAGGCGGTCGTAGAAGTCCAGGCCCTTCGCGTTCACCGGGCCGTCGCCCCCCGGCACGACGCGCGGCCAGGCGATGGACAGGCGGTAGGCGTTGGTGCCGAGGCGGCGCATCAGGCCGATGTCCTCGCGCCAGCGGTGGTAGTGGTCGCAGGCGACGTCGCCGTGGTCGCCGCCCGCGATCCGGCCCGGCGTGTGCGAGAAGGTGTCCCAGATCGACGGCGAACGGCCGTCCTCCGCCACGGCCCCCTCGATCTGGTACGCCGAGGTGGCCGTGCCCCACAGGAAGTCGTCGGGGAGGGCGGCGTAGTCGATGGTCACGGAAGTCCTTTCACGGTCGGGGAATCCGGTCACTTGACGGCTCCTGCCGTCAGACCGGCGACGAGGTAGCGCTGCAGGAGCAGGAAGCCGGCGACCACGGGGACGCTCACCACGAGCGAGGCGGCCATGATCTGGTTCCAGTACACGTCGTTGAGGGTGGAGTAGCCCTGGAGGCCCACGGCCAGGGTGCGGGTGGTGTCGTTCGTCATCACCGACGCGAACAGCACTTCGCCCCAGGCGGTCATGAAGGCGTAGACGGCCACCGCCACGATGCCGGGGATCGCGGCCGGCACCACGACCCGGAACAGCGCGCCGAGCGGGCCGCAGCCGTCCACCTTCGCCGCCTCGTCCAGGTCCCGCGGCACCGAGTCGAAGTAGCCGATCAGCATCCAGATGGAGAACGGCAGCGAGAAGGTCAGGTACGTCAGGATCAGTCCGCCGCGCGAGCCGAACAGGGCGATGCCCGTGGCGTTGCCGATGTTGACGTAGATCAGGAAGAGGGGCAGGAGGAAGAGGATGCCGGGGAACATCTGCGTCGACAGCACGGTCACCGTGAAGACGCGCTTGCCGCGGAAGGAGTGGCGGCTGACGGCGTAGGCCGAGAAGACCGCGATCACCACCGAGCAGACGGTCGCCGCCCCCGCCACGATCAGCGAGTTCACGAAGTAGCGGCCCAGCGGGACCGTGGACCAGATGTCGATGTACGGGCGGATCGTCAGCTCGGTCGGCAGCCAGCGGAACTCGCCGGTGACGTCCGCGAGCGGTTTCAGCGAGCTGGAGACCATGACGTAGACCGGGAGCAGCACGAAACCGGTGAGCAGGGTCAGGAAGATCCGCCGGGACCACAGGAACGAGCGGGGCGGGGCCGTCGGGGAGGCCGCCGGCTTCGTCGCGGCGGGGGTCACCGGCGTCGCCGTCGTCGGTGGACTAGCCATGCTTCACCTTCTTCCGGCTCTTCCGGCTCCTCCGGCGCGAGGTGAGTGCGAGGTACACGCCCGTCACGGCGAGCAGGAAGAGCAGCAGCAGGACCGACATCGCGGAGCCGGTGCCGAAGTTCCAGGTGACGAAGGACGCCTGGTAGATGTGGACGGAGATGAGGTCCGCGGCCTCGGGTGCGGTCCTGCCGAAGAGGACGTACGGGGTGTTGAAGTCGTTGAACGTCCACAGGAACAGGACGAGGACCAGAACCTGGTTGACGGCACGGAGCGACGGCAGGGTGATGCGGCGGACCTGCTGGAGCATCCCGGCGCCGTCCAGGGCGGCGGCCTCGTACAGCTCGCGGGGGATGTTCTGCAGGCCGGCCATCACGATGAGGAAGGCGAACGGCCAGCCCTTCCACACCGACACCGTCAGCAGGGCGAGGAAGCTGTTGTCGCCGATCAGCCAGAAGGACGGCTTGTCGGTGAGGCCGAGCTGGTCGTGCAGGACGTGGTTCACCAGGCCGTTGTCGTGCTGGAACATGAACACCCAGGTGATGACGGCCGCGTAGACCGGCAGGGCGTACGGCACCAGGAACAGGGCGCGCAGCAGGCCGCGGCCGCGGAAGGTGTCCTGCAGGTAGATCGCGGCGGCCGTGCCGACGAGCCAGCACAGGCCGACCGACAGGACGGTGAAGGCGACCGTGACGAGGAAGGAGTGGAGCAGGGCCGCGCCGACGGGGGCGTCGAAGTCCACCGACACCCGGTAGTTGTCGAGTCCGGCCCACGGGGCGGTGCCCCAGTCGCGGATGTGGAACTGGGTGAGCTCCTTGAAGCTCATCACGATGCCGATCACCATCGGCACCAGGTGGACCAGGAGTTCGAGGATCAGGGCGGGCAGGAGGAGCAGGTAGGGCAGTCCGATGCGGCGGATCCGCCCGGGGCGGCGGCGGGGGCCGCGCGCCGCGCCGGGGGCGTCCTTCCGCACGGCGGTCTGCGCTGCGGGGGCGGTGGCGGTCATGGCGGTGTCGGGGCTCACTTCGTGGGCATCTGCTGCTGCGCCTTGGTGAGCGCGGCCTTCACCGAGGCGGTGGTCACCGCGCGTCCGGCGGCGGCGTCCGCGAACAGGTTCTTGACGGCCGTGCCGACGGCGGTCTCGAACTGGGACTCGTCGGGGACCTGCGGCAGGGCGACGGCGCTCTTGGCGAGGGTGTCCTTCAGGACGGCGTTGGCCGGGGAGTCGAAGGCGGGGTCCTGCTGGGCGGCCTTGACCGGCGGGATGGTGCTGTAGGCGGTGTTGAGGATCTTCTGCTCGGCGTCGCTGGTCATGAACTTCACGAACTCGGTGGCGCCGTCGAGGTTGTCGCTGTTCTTGAAGACGGCGAGGTTGATGCCTGCGACCATCGAGTTGACCTGCTTGCCGGGGCCGGGGGTGCCGGACCGCACGGGCACCGGGGCGATGCCGTAGGCGTCCTCGCTCATGCCCTGGGACGTGAGGTTGGCGGAGGCGGACTGCCACAGCAGCATGCCGGTCTTCCCCTTGGCGAAGTCGCCGACCGACTGGTTCTGGGCGTACTCGGCGTTGCCCGGGGCGATGATCCTGTCCTTGGCCATGAGGTCGACGTACTGCTTGACCGCGGCGACCGCGCCGTCGTTGGCGAAGTCGGCCTTGCCGTCGGCGGTGAAGAAGTCGGCGCCGTGCTGCTTGGCGAAGACGAAGGCGTGGTGGATGTTCTCGGCAGGGTTCGAACCTTCCATGCCGATGCCCCACTTGCCGTCCTTGGACAGCTTCTTGCCGGCGGCGACCAGCTCGTCCCAGGTGGCCGGCGGCTGCTCGATGCCGGCGTCGGCGAACATCTTCTTGTTGTAGTAGAGGGCGTAGGCCATCGAGTACAGCGGGACGGCGGCCGGGTCCTGGCCCTCCGCGCCCGTCGAGCCGAGGGCGGAGTCGACGAAGCGGTCCCTGCCGCCGATCTTCTCGAAGTTCTTCGCGTCCCAGGGCAGCAGCGCGCCGGTCGCCTGGAGCGAGGCCGACCAGGTGTTGCCGATGTTCAGGACGTCCGGGCCCTGGCCGGAGGTGGTCGCGGTGAGGATCCGGTTGAGCAGGTCGGACCAGGGCACGACCTCCAGCTTGACCTTGATGCCGGTCTGCTTCTCGAACTTGTCGAGTTCGGGCTGGAGCACCTTCTTGTCGATCTCGATGCTCGCGCCCTGGTTGGACGCCCAGTAGGTGAGCTCCTCGGGCGAGTCGTCGGACCCGCCGCCCGTGCTCGATCCGCCTCCGCAGGCCGAGGCGGCGAGGGCGAGAGACAGGATGACGGCGCCTGTGGCCGCGGCTCGGATGCTGCGCATGCTGCTGGTGTCCCTTTCCGGGAATGCCGAATGCCTCCGGGAGGGCCCGCAGGCAGTGCCTCATGGCTTAATTTAGGACGTGAGTTAAACCCTCGGACGGGACTACGTCAAGGGTTTGGACGGACTCCGCCGACTCTCGCCGCACCTCTTGACTCATCTGTTCCAGGGATGAACCATTCAGCGGCGAGAGCGCTCCCCACTCCCCCACACCGTTCACTTCCTGAACAGGAGAGCCGCCCCATGACCCCCGACTCCCCGTCCTCCCCACCCGCCCCGTCCCTGCCCGCATCCCCCCTCCCCTCCTCGCGGCCGTCCTCCCCGTCCGCCTCCCGACCGCCCGTGGTCGGCCGCCGCACCGTGCTCGGCGCCGCGGCAGCCGCCCCCGTCCTGGCCGGTCTGCCGGCGGTGGCCGCCGCCGCCCCCGCGGCGGGCCGCAGGGGGCCGCGCCTGCTGGAGGGCGGCGGCGACCTCGGCCCCAACGTGATCGTCTTCGACCCGTCCACCCCGGGCATCCAGGCCACGCTGGACGAGGTGTTCGCCCGGCAGGAGTCGGCGCAGTTCGGCACCGGCCGCTACCAGTTCCTCTTCAAGCCGGGCACCTACCACGGACTCAACGCGCAGATCGGCTTCTACACGTCCGTCTCCGGTCTCGGCCTCTCCCCCGACGACACCACCATCCACGGCGACGTGACGGTCGACGCCGGCTGGTTCGACGGCAACGCCACGCAGAACTTCTGGCGTTCGGCGGAGAACCTGGCCCTGGTCCCGGTCAGCGGCACCAACCGCTGGGCGGTCGCCCAGGCGGCCCCCTTCCGCCGGATGCACATCCGCGGCGGACTCAACCTCGCCCCCGCGGGCTACGGTTGGGCGAGCGGCGGCTACATCGCCGACAGCCGGATCGACGGCACGGTCGGCCCGTACTCGCAGCAGCAGTGGTACACCCGGGACAGCTCGGTCGGCGGCTGGACCAACGCCGTGTGGAACATGGTCTTCTCCGGCGTCGAGGGCGCCCCCGCGCAGAGCTTCCCCGACCCGCCGTACACCACGCTCGCCACCACGCCCCTCTCCCGCGAGAAGCCCTTCCTGTACCTCGACGGCGACCGGTACCGCGTCTTCCTGCCCGCGCTGCGGACCAATGCGCGGGGCGTCACCTGGGGCAACGGCACCCCGCGCGGCACCTCGCTGCCGCTGGACCGCTTCTACGTCGCGCGGCCCGGCGACTCGGCGGCCACCCTCAACCAGGCCCTCGAGCAGGGCCTGAACCTGCTGCTCACGCCGGGCATCTACCACGTCGACCGGCCGATCCGGGTGAACCGGCCGAACACGGTCGTCCTGGGCCTCGGCTACGCCACCCTCATCCCCGACAACGGCGCCACCGCCCTGGCGGTCGCCGACGTCGACGGCGTACGGCTGGCCGGCTTCCTGATCGACGCCGGGAGGGTCAACTCCCCGGTGCTGCTGGAGATCGGGCCGCGCGGCTCCTCCCGGAGCCACGCCGCCAACCCCATCACCGTCCAGGACGTCTTCATCCGGATCGGCGGGGCCGGGCCCGGCAAGGCGACCACCAGCATGGTGGTCAACGCCCGGCACACCCTCATCGACCACACCTGGGTGTGGCGCGCCGACCACGGCGACGGCGTGGGCTGGGAGACCAACCGCTGCGACTACGGCGTCGTGGTCAACGGCCACGACGTCCTCGCCACCGGCCTGTTCGTCGAGCACTTCAACAAGTACGACGTGCAGTGGAACGGGGAGCGCGGGCGCACGGTCTTCTTCCAGAACGAGAAGGCCTACGACGCCCCGAACCAGGCCGCCATCCAGAACGGCTCCCTCAAGGGCTACGCCGCGTACAAGGTCGGCGACCACGTCACCACCCACGAGGGCTGGGGCATGGGCAGTTACTGCTACTACAACGTCGACCCGACGATCGTCCAGCACCACGGCTTCGCCGCCCCGAACCGGCCCGGGGTGCGCTTCCACCACCTGCTGGTCGTCTCGCTGAGCGGTCACGGGCAGTACGAGTGCGTCATCAACGACACCGGATCACCGACCTCCGGCACGCAGACCGTGCCGTCGAAGGTGGTGTCCTACCCCTGATCCCGGCGCCCGGGGCGCGCTCCGACCGACGCCGACGGTCGGACGTGCTCCCGGTACCCGCCGGTGGCGGCCCCTCCCGGCTGAGTGCGGGAGGGGCCGTCGTTCCGGCTACCGCGTCGGCTCCGGGACCGGCGCCGTGCCTCGTGCGTCGCGCCTCGTGCGTCGTGTGAGTGCCGGACGCTCCGGCGCGGCTCGCCGACTCGCGCCCCGCCCGGGCCCCGACCGCCCGGCGGGGCGGTCGGGGCCCGGGCGGGGCGGTGGCTCAGCTCTGCCGGGCGAGGAAGGCCTCGACCTCGTCCCGACGGGCGAGCGAGGGCTGGGCGCCCGCTCGCGTGGTGCTGATCGCCGCGGCGGCGCAGGCCCAGCGAGCGGACTGCTCGAGGGTGCGGCCCTCCGCGAGGGCGACGGCGAGCGCTCCGCAGAAGGAGTCACCGGCGGCCGTGGTGTCCACGGGGTGGACCCTGAAGGCCGGGACGTGCAGGTGCGCGGTGCCTTCGAGGAGGAGCACCCCGTCGCCGCCGAGCGTGACGATGACCGCGCCGGCCCCGGTCAGTTTGCGGGCCGCGGCGACGACGTCCTCGATCGTCTCCGGCACGCGCGTGCCGGAGAGGGCCGCCAGTTCCGTGCGGTTGGGGACCAGCACGTCGACGTGGGGCGGGGGGACGGCGCCGGCGACGGCGGGGGCCGGGTTGTGCAGCACGATGCCGCCGGCCAGCCGGGCGGCGGCGTGGTTGGCCTCGTCCGGGACCTCCTGCTGGAGGACGGTGACGGCCGCCCGCTGCAGCAGAGCGGCGGCGTCCTCGCAATCGGCGGCGCCCAGGCGGCCGTTGGCGCCGGGGCTGACGATGATGGTGTTCTCACCCGCCGGGTCGACGGCGATCAGGGCGCGGCCGGTGGCCACGTCCGGGGTGCGGGTGATGTGCGTGGTGTCCACGCCCTCCTGCCGGACGGCGCCGAGCATGACGTCGGCCGCGTCGTCCTCGCCGACCCGGCCGACGAAGGCGACGTCCCCGCCGAGCCGGGCGGCGGCGACCGCCTGGTTGGCGCCCTTGCCGCCGGGGTGCTGGGCGATGTCACCGCCGAGGACCGTCTCGCCTGGCACCGGATGGTGGGGAACCGGTGCGACGAGGTCCAGGTTGAGGCTTCCGACGACTGCGATCACTGGTCTTCCTCTGGGGTGGGGGTACTGCCGGCGTCCTGGGCCGAGGGGGCGCGGGGTGCGCTGGAGGCGCGGACGACGAGTTCGGGGGCGAGACGGACGGACCGTCGTGGACCGTCCGTCTGCCCGGCCAGTCGGCTGCCGAGCAACTGCGCTGCTTCGGCGGCCAGTTCGCGCACGGGCTGACGGACGGTGGTCAGGGCCGGGTCGGCGAGGCCCGCCATGGGGATGTCGTCGAAGCCGGTGACGGCTATCTCGCCCGGGACGTCCACGCCGAGCTGCCGCAGCCGTTGCAGCGCGCCGACCGCGATGAGGTCGTTGGCGCAGACGACGGCGTCCGGCCGGAAGGGCAGGATCCGGTCCACCGCGGCCCGTCCCCATTCCAGCGAGAAGTCGCCGAGTTCGACGCGGCCGGGTGCTTCCGGGTCCAGGGAGGCGACCCCCGCCTCGTACGCGGCGAGCCGCTCGACCGCCGCCGTGTCGCACCCGCTCGCGCCCACGAAGCAGACCCGGCGGCGACCGGTGGCGGCCAGGTGCTCCAGGACGAGCGCCATTCCGGAGGCGTTGTCGGTGGCGACCAGGTCGGCGACGCCGGTACCGCACCCGCGGTCCAGCAGCACCATCGGCACGCGGGCCGCCGCCGTCGTCACCGCGTCCCGGCTGTGCTTCTCGTCGACGGGGATGACCAGCAGTGCGTCGACCTGCCGGTCCAGCAGGGCGGTGATCCGGGCCGCCTCGGTCGTCGGGTCGTCGTTGCAGTCGGCGAGCAGCAGGGCGCGGCCCTCGGCGTGCAGGGCGTGCTCCACCTCCCGTACGAGGGAGGGGAAGAAGGGGTTGGTGATCTGCGGCAGGACGAGGCCGATGGTGCCGGTGGAGCGGCTGCGCAGGGCGCGTGCGACCTGGTTGGGCCGGTAACCGAGCCTCTCGGCCGCCTCCTTCACCCGAAGGGCGATCTCGGGTCCGACCGGGCGGGTTCCGCCCAGCACCCGGGACACCGTGGCGACGGAGCAGCCCGACGCGCGAGCCACCTCTTTCAGTGTGACCTCAGTCACAGTCAGGCCCCCTTCACTCGGTCCGACTTCGCTTCCCTCGACTCGATCGCCCCTCACAAAGGAAGCTGTCTCCCGGGATGTTTCGGCAAACGTTATCACCTGTCAACCACCCAGCCCTGGCTTGTCAACATCGCACTGTGACCTGTTCCTCGTTGACAACGGCGGATTAATGAGAAATTTTTCTGGAGAACGATTTCCCAGGCGTTTCCAGGGAGATGCGCAGTGTTCACCCGGTCGTCGTGACAGCCGACCGTCCCGTGTCCCTGGCGTGCTCCCGGTGACGCGGACCACCACCGCCGGCAGGTGAGCCGGCCCGTCCTCCGGCAGCAGCCCTCCCGCGGCGCTCCAGAGATCCACCACCACCGTCCCGCCAGAGCAAGGGGGCTCTTCCGATGGCCAAGAAAATAATCCTCGACTGTGACCCCGGACACGACGACGCCATCGCGATGCTGTTGGCACACGGCAACCCCGACATCGAACTGGTCGCCGTCACGACCGTGGTCGGCAATCAGACGCTGGAGAAGGTGACCCGCAACGCCCTGTCCGTGGCGCGCATCGCCGGGATCACCGGCGTCCCCTTCGCCGCCGGCTGCCCGCGGCCGCTGGTGCGGGCCATCGAGACGGCACCGGACATCCACGGCGAGACCGGTCTGGACGGGCCGGTGCTGCCCGAGCCGACGCTGGAGCTGGACCGCCGGCACGCCGTCGACCTCATCATCGACACGGTGATGTCGCACGAGCCCGGCGAGATCACCATCGTCCCGACGGCGGGGCTGACCAACATCGCCCTGGCCGCGCGCAAGGAGCCCCGCATCGTCGAGCGGGTCCGCGAGGTCGTCCTGATGGGCGGCGGCTACCACGAGGGCAACTGGAGCGCGGTCGCCGAGTTCAACATCATCATCGACCCCGAGGCCGCCCACATCGTCTTCAACGAGAGCTGGCCGGTCACCATGGTCGGTCTCGACCTGACCCACCAGGCCCTCGCGACCCCCGAGGTCGCCGAGAAGATCGCCGCGGTCGGCACCAAGCCCGCCAAGTTCGTCGGCGAACTGCTGGACTTCTTCGGCGCCACCTACAAGGAGGCGCAGGGCTTCGAGCACCCGCCCGTGCACGACCCGTGCGCGGTCGCGTACGTGATCGACCCCTCCGTCATGACGGTGCGCAAGGCTCCCGTGGACGTCGAGCTCACCGGCGGCCTGACCCTGGGCATGACCGTGACGGACTTCCGTGCCCCGGCCCCGGCCGACTGCCACACCCAGGTCGCGGTCGAGCTCGACCGCGAGCGGTTCTGGGACCTCGTGGTGGACGCCCTCGAGCGGATCGGCGACGTCGAGGCATGAGCGCACCCACCACCGTGAACCGGCCCGGCGAGGCATCGGGCCGCCGCACGACCCGGGTGGGCGTGCTGATGGTCGCACTGCTCGCGGCCTGTTTCGCCTTCCAGCTCAACGCGAGCATGCTCAGCCCCGCGCTGAAGAACATCGAGGAGAGCTTCGGGGCCAGCTCGGCCGAGATCGGGCTCACCCAGACCGCGTTCTTCACCTCGGCGGCCCTGTTCTCGCTCTTCCTGCCGCGGCTGGGCGACGTCATCGGCCGGCGCAAGGTCCTGACCGGCATGCTGGCCCTGATGGCCGTCGGCTGCGTCGTCGCCGCACTGGCGCCGAGCGTGCCCGTGCTGTTCGTCGGCCGCATCATCCAGGGCGTGTCCGGCCCGGTCGTCCCCCTCTGCCTGATCATGCTGCGGCAGGAGGTGACCGAACCGAAGAAGTACGGCACCCTGCTGGGCGTGATCACCGCCGTCAACGGCGGCATCGCCGGTGTCGACGCCCTCGCCGGGGGCTACCTCGCCGACAACTACGGCTTCCGCTCGGTCTTCTGGACGATGGCCGTCGTGGCGGTCCTCGCCACCGTGATGGTCGCCACCCTGACCCCCGAGACCAAGGCTCCCGCCGCGGACCGGATGGACTGGCCGGGCGTCGCGCTCCTCGTCGTGTCCGTCGGTGCGCTGCTCACCGCGCTGAACGAGGCCGGCAAGCTCGCCGACGCGAACTGGCCCCTCGTCGCCGTCCTCCTCGTCGTCGGCGCGATCGCCTTCGTCCTGTTCTGGCGGACCGAGGACCGCAGCACGCACCCGCTGGTCGCCACCCGGCACCTGAAGCAGCGCTCGACCTGGGCGACCCTGCTGACCACCCTGCTCACCATGACGGGCGTGTTCGCCGTCATGAACGGACTGATCCCGGCACTCGCCCAGGACGGGAACGCCGGGCTCGGCATGGGCGCCGAGCAGTCCGCGTGGTGGACCCTCACCCCGTACGCCCTGGCCGGTCTGGCCATGGGGCCCCTCGCCGGCCGGCTGGCCGCCACCTTCGGGTACGGCCGCATCCTGCGGCTGGGGCTGATCGGGGCCGTGGCGGGCGTGGTCCTGATGATCCTCACGATCGACTCCCAGTCCCGCGCCCTGCTGCTGCTGACCTCGATCCTGGTCGGCATCGCCTACGCGGGTGTGGCGAACATCGTGCTCAACGGGCTCGGCATCGTCCTGTCCCCCAAGGAGAACCCGGGCTTCCTGCCCGGCCTGAACGCGGGGGCGTTCAACCTCGGTGCCGGTCTCAGCTTCGCGGTGCTGTACGCGGTCAAGACGGCGGCCCTGCCCTCCGACCCCACGTCGCCCGCCGACTACACCGCCGGCATGATCGCCGGAGTGGTCATCCTGGCCGCCGCCTTCGCGACGTCCTTCATGATCCCGAAGCCGGTGGAGGCCGAGGCACGCGACTGATCCGATCCGGACCGATGCGGTCCTTCCGGCACCGCCGCGATCCGGCGGCGGTCCGGTCCGGCTACACGATCACGGCCTGCGGCACGGGCCCGGGAATTCCTCCCGGCCCGTGCCGCAGGCCGTTCGCCGTTCCCCGCTCGCCGTTCCCCGCTCGCCGTACGCCGTACGTCCTCCGGCCGGTTCCGGCCCGCACCGGCCGTTCACCGGCATGTCTCCGGGTGCTCGGCGCTCCGCCATCTGTCCCACATTCTGATATGGACCAACTGACAGATGAGATATTTGAGAGCCTTACCACGCCCGCACGGTTCGCGCAGTCGTTCCGTAAAAAAGGGAGGGAGACGTGCCGACGGCCGCTTCCCGCCCTCGTGCGAAAGACCGAGAAATGCCCGCACCAACCACCAGCCCGGCCCAGGCACCCGTCAACTCGCGGTCCCGCGTCCTCATCGCGAGCCTCATCGGCACGACGATCGAGTTCTACGACTTCTACATCTACGCGACCGCCGCCGTCCTGGTCTTCCCCACGCTCTTCTTCCCGAGCACCGACCCCACCACGGCGCTGCTGTCGTCCTTCGCGGTGTTCGGCGCCGCGATGGTCGCCCGCCCGATCGGCGCCGTGGTCTTCGGACACCTCGGTGACCGGCTCGGTCGCAAGGGGACGCTGGTGGCCTCGCTCCTCACCATGGGCATCGCCACCTTCCTCATCGGCGTGCTGCCCACCTATGCGCAGGCCGGCTGGATCGCCACCGCGCTGCTGGTGCTGATGCGGCTCGCGCAGGGCTTCGCGCTCGGCGGCGAGTGGAGCGGCGCCGCCCTGGTCGCCACCGAGAACGCCCCGAGCGGCAAACGCGCCCTCTACGGCACCTTCCCGCAGCTGGGCGCTCCGCTCGGCTTCATCATCGGCAACGGCCTCTTCCTGATCATCGGCGCGCTGCTGCCGTCCGCGGCGGGCGCCGACCCGTCGCAGCCCTCGGAGGCCTTCCTGAGCTGGGGCTGGCGCATTCCGTTCCTGTTCTCGGCCGTCATGGTCGTGATCGGCCTGTGGGTGCGCATGCGCCTGGTGGAGGCGCCGGTCTTCGCCAAGACCCAGGAGGCCGGGCTGGTGCGGAAGCTGCCGCTGGCCACCGTCTTCCGCAGCCACTGGAAGCAGCTGGTCCTCGGCACCTTCTTCATGCTGGCGACGTACGTGCTCTTCTACCTGATGACCACGTTCTCGCTGAGCTACGGCCGTACGCCGGAGGACGCCGCCGTGCCCGGCCTGGGGTACAGCTACACCACCTTCGTCCTGATGATGATCTTCGGGGTGCTGTTCTTCGCCGCGTTCACCCTGGTCTCCGGCCCGCTCGCCGACAAGTACGGCCGTCGCACCACCCTGATCTGGGTCACCGCCGCGATCCTGGTCTTCGGGCTGGTGTGGGTGCCGCTGATCGGCCTGGGCACGCTGGGCGTGGTGCTGTGGCTGGTGCTCGGCTTCACGCTGATGGGCATGACCTTCGGCCCGATGGGCGCGCTCCTGCCGGAGCTCTTCCCGACGAGCGTGCGCTACACCGGCTCCGGCATCTCGTACAACGTCAGCTCGATCCTCGGCGCGGCCGTCGCCCCGTTCATAGCGGTGGCCCTGTGGGAGGCCGGAGACGGCTCGCCGTGGCTGGTCGGTGTCTACCTCTCCGCGATGGCGCTGCTGACCCTGGTCTCGCTGCTGATCGGCAAGGAGACGAAGGACGTCGCGCTCGACGAGGGCGAAGCCCCCGCCGCCCCCGGCCGGGACGAGACCCCCGCCACCACGGCCTCCTGAACCGTCCGGCACTCGCGCCGCGGCCCCCTTCCCCCCGTCCGGGACTGGAAGGGGGCCGCGGCGCGTCCCCGGCCGTGCGCACACGAAAAAGGCCGCGACCGAAGAGTCGCAGCCTCTTTCCGCATCGATGCGGTGAGTGTCCGAGGGGGGACTTGAACCCCCACGCCCGATAAAGGGCACTAGCACCTCAAGCTAGCGCGTCTGCCATTCCGCCACCCGGACCAGGTGTCTGCCGCCGTGCCGGGGTGTTCCCCGCGGCGACGTGGACAACCATACCAAGGTTTCGCAGTGCCTTTCACCTGCGTTTCCGTCGCCGGACGGCGGCCCGTCACCCGGGGTTCCGCGACGCCGGGGGCGCCACCATGAGCGACCGGGAGGCCACCCGTGGTGGGGGTGCGGCGGCCGGTCCGACCTCTCACGGCATGAGCTGGTACTCCGGGAAGTTGCCCGGCAGACGCTCCCCCGCCGGTCCCCGCGTCACCGCGCGGACCAGCAGCTCGCCGCCGACGAACGCGCCGCGCCAGGACGCCCCGAGGCCGCCGAACAGCTCGTCGCGGTCGCCGCGGGAGCGGGGGACGCCGTGGCCGACCTTGAAGGCGCGGATCTGCGGGGCCAGCCGGTCGAAGGTCGCCCGGTCGTCCGTGCACAGGGTGGCCACCAGCGCGCCGTTGGAGGCGTTCATGGCGGCCAGCAGTTCCGCCTCCGTGTCGACCAGGACGACGGTGTCGACCGGGCCGAACGGCTCCGCGTGGTGCAGCGGGGAGGAGCGGGGCGGGTTCAGCAGCGTGACCGGCTGGACGTAGGCGGAGGTGTCCTGGCCGGGCAGGAAGCGGGCGTCGGACGGGGTGCCCCGGTACAGGGGGACGGCGCCGCGGTCGACGGCCTCGGCGACCTGGTCGTGCAGTTCCTTCGCCTTGGCGGCGTTGATCACCGGGCCGAAGTCCAGCCGCGGGTGGGGATCGGTGGGCTGCTCGACGGCGAGCGGGTGACCGACCCTGAGCGTGCGGACCGCGGGCAGGTACGCCGCCAGGAACGCGTCGAACAGCTGCCGCTGGACGACGAAGCGCGGGTAGGCCGTGCAGCGCTGCTTGCCGTAGTCGAAGAGCTTGGGGACGACCGCCTCCAGCGCGTCCCAGTCGGAGTGGTCCCAGATGCCCCAGGTGTTGAGTCCTTCCTGCTCGAGGATGTGCCGCTTGCCGAGGTCGGCGACGGCCGTGGCCACCGCCGCTCCGGTGTCGCGGCCGCCGACGAAGGAGACGCAGCCGACCTCGGGCGCCCGCACCAGCGCCTCGGACAGCTCGCCCCCGCTGCCGCTGACGAGGGTGACGGGGATCCCCTCGCGGGCGGCGAGCGCCGAGGCCAGGGTGAGGCAGGCGGCACCGCCGTCGGTCGGGGTCTTGGCGATGACCGCGTTGCCCGCGAGTGCCTGGACCAGCACGGCGTGGACGAGCACGCTCATCGGGTAGTTCCAGCTCGCGATGTTGGACACCGGGCCGTCGAGCGGGGCCCGGCCGGCGAGCATCGCGTCGATGCCGTCGACGTACCAGCGCACGCCGTCGATGGCCCGGTCGACGTCCGCCCGGGCGAGCCGCCAGGGCTTGCCGATCTCCCAGACGAGCAGGAGGGAGAGCAGGTCGCGGTGTTCGGCGAGGGCGTCGAGGGTGGCGGCGACGCGGGCCCGGCGCTCCGGCAGCGGGATGTGGCGCCAGGCGCGGTGCTGGTCGAGTGCGGCGCGCACGGCCTGCCGGGCGGTGGCCCGGTCCAGGCGGGGCGGGCCCGCGACGGGGGTGCCGTCGACGGGGCTGGCGGCGGGCAGGACCCGGCCGTCCGCCTGCCAGGCGGCGTTCCAGAGGTTGAGGAGGCGGTCGTCCCGGAAGGCCTCGGGGGCGACGGCGAGGCAGCGCTGCCAGGCGTCGGTCCAGGAGGTGCCGGACTTCAGGGTGAGGGTGGGTGCCATGCGGTTCGCTCCGCTCTCGGTGCACGGTCGAGAGAAAGTCGAGAGAAAGCTGAGAGAAAGCCGAGAGAAAGGGGGCTCGGCGAAGGGGCTCAGGCGTCGGCGTCCAGGGCCGCGAGCACCTGCCGGGCCGTCTCCGTGGGCGTCCGGCCCACCCTGACTCCGGCCGCTTCCAGCGCTTCCTTCTTCGCCTGCGCCGTACCGGACGTTCCGGAGACGATCGCGCCGGCGTGGCCCATGGTGCGGCCCTCGGGGGCGGTGAAGCCGGCGATGTAGCCGACGACGGGCTTGGTGACGTGGTCGCGGATGTACGCCGCGGCGCGTTCCTCGGCGTCGCCGCCGATCTCGCCGATGAGGACGATCAGGTCGGTGTCGGGGTCGTCCTGGAAGGCGGCGAGGCAGTCGATGTGGGTGGTGCCGACGACGGGGTCGCCGCCGATGCCGACGCAGGTGGAGAAGCCGGTGTCCCTCAGCTCGTGCATGAGCTGGTAGGTGAGCGTGCCGGACTTGGAGACCAGGCCGATGCGGCCCGGCTCGGCGATGTCGGCCGGGATGATGCCGGCGTTGGACTGGCCGGGGGTGATCAGGCCGGGGCAGTTGGGGCCGATGACGCGGGTGCCCTTTTGCCGGGCGTGGGCGAGGAAGGCGACGGAGTCGTGGACGGGGATGCCCTCGGTGATGACGACCGCGAGGCCGATGCCGGCGTCGGCGGCCTCGACGACGGCGTGCTTGGCGAAGGCCGGCGGTACGAAGACGACGGTGACGTCGGCTCCCGTCGCGTCCATGCCCTCGGCGACCGAGCCGAAGACGGGGACCGCGGTGGGGGCGCCTCCCGGGCCGTTCGGGCTCTGGGGGACGTCGAAGTCGACTCGGCGGCCGGCCTTGCGCGGGTTGACGCCGCCGACGACGTTCGTGCCGGCCGCGATCATGCGCCGGGTGTGCTTCATGCCCTCGCCGCCGGTCATGCCCTGGACGAGGACCCTGCTCTCCTTGGTGAGGTGGATCGCCATGTCGTCCCGTCTCCTCAGGTGGTGGTGGCGAGTCGGGCGGCCCGGCCGGCGGCGCCGTCCATCGTGGTGGCCTGCTCGACGAGCGGGTGCGCGCGTGCCTCGAGGACGGCCCGGCCCCGGGCCGCGTTGTTGCCGTCGAGGCGGACGACGAGCGGCTTGGTCGGCCGGACGGCGTCCAGGGCGCGGACGATGCCGTCGGCGACCGCGTCGCAGGCGGTGATGCCGCCGAAGACGTTGACGAGGACCGACCGCACCGCCGGGTCGGAGAGGACCACCGACAGTCCGTCCGCCATGACCTGCGCCGAGGCGCCGCCGCCGATGTCGAGGAAGTTGGCGGGGCGGGCGCCGCAGCCGGCGACCGCGTCGAGCGTCGACATGACGAGTCCGGCGCCGTTGCCGATGACGCCGACCTCGCCGTCGAGCTTGACGTAGTGGAGGCCCTTCGTGGCGGCCGCGGCCTCCAGCGGGTCGGCGTCGGCGCTGTCCTCGCCTCCCCACAGTGCGTGCCGGAAGCGGGCGTTGTCGTCGAGGGTGACCTTGCCGTCGAGGGCCATGATGCGTCCGTCCCCGGTGCGCACGAGCGGGTTGACCTCGACGAGCAGGGCGTCCTCGCGGGTGAGGACCTCCCACAGCCGGACGAGGACGTCGACGGTCTGCGGCGGCAGGCCGGCCGCCTCGGCGATGCGGGCCGCCGTGGCCGAGGTGACCCCCTCGGCGGGGTCGACGGGGACGCGCGCGACGGCCTCGGGGCGGGTCGCGGCGACCTCCTCGATCTCCGTGCCGCCCTGGGCGGAGGCGATCGCGAGGAAGCGGCCGGCCGCGCGGTCGAGGACGTAGGAGACGTAGAACTCCTCGGCGACGTCGACGGGTTGCGCCAGCATCACCGTGCCGACCGTGTGGCCCTTGATGTCCATGCCGAGGATCTGACGGGCCGTGAGTTCGGCGGCGGCCGGGTCGGCGGCGAGCTTGACCCCGCCCGCCTTGCCGCGGCCGCCGGTCTTGACCTGCGCCTTGACGACGACGCGGCCGCCGAGCCGGCGGGCGATCTCCCGGGCCCTTTTGGGCGAGTCGGTGACCTCGGCCCGCGGCACCACGATGCCGTGTTCTGCGAAGAGTTGCCTCGCCTGGTGTTCGTACAGGTCCATCTCGGCTCCTGTCTGCGACGTCGCGGGAGGCCGGAAGAAGGGCCGGAGTCCGGCGACCGAAAAGTGCCGCGCACCCCCTGGACACCATCCGGTGGATGCGGGATAACAAGCTTCATACAGTATTCGTCGACTGTATGCAATGTACCGCGAGAGCGTTCCCCTCCCCCCATGAAGGGACAAGGAATTCGCCATGCCCGACGACACCCAGGACGTCATCTCCGGCGGACATCTCGTCGCCAAGGCCCTCAAGGCCGAAGGCGTCGACCGCATCTACACGCTGTGCGGCGGCCACATCATCGACATCTACGACGGCTGCGTCGACGAGGGCATCGAGGTCGTCGACGTACGGCACGAACAGGTCGCCGCCCATGCCGCCGACGGCTACGCCCGCGTCACCGGCAAACCCGGCTGCGCGGTCGTCACCGCCGGCCCGGGGACGACCGACGCCGTCACCGGTGTCGCCAACGCCTTCCGCGCGGAGTCCCCGATGCTGCTGATCGGCGGTCAGGGGGCCCTCACTCAGCACAAGATGGGGTCACTGCAGGACCTGCCGCACGTCGACATGATGAACCCCATCACCAAGTTCTCGGCGACCGTGCCGGACACGGCGCGCGCCGCGGACATGGTGTCCATGGCGTTCCGCGAGTGCTTCCACGGCGCGCCCGGCCCCTCCTTCCTCGAGATTCCGCGCGACGTGCTGGACGCCAAGGTCCCGGCCGCCAAGGCACGCGTGCCGCAGGAAGGCGCCTACCGCGCCTCGACCCGCTCGGCCGGCGATCCCGAGGCCATCGAGAAGCTCGCCGACCTGCTGATCCACGCCGAGAAGCCGGCCGTCCTGCTCGGCAGCCAGGTCTGGACGACCCGGGGCACCGAAGCGGCCGTGGAGCTCGTCAGGGCCCTCAACATCCCGGCCTACATGAACGGCGCGGGACGCGGCACCCTCCCGCCCGGCGACCCGCACCACTTCCAGCTCTCGCGCCGGTATGCCTTCTCCAACGCCGACGTCATCGTCATCGTCGGCACGCCCTTCGACTTCCGCATGGGGTACGGCAAGCGCCTGTCCCCGGACGCGACCGTCGTGCAGATCGACCTCGACTACCGCACGGTCGGCAAGAACCGCGACATCGACCTCGGCATCGTGGGCGACGCCGGGCTGGTGCTGAAGTCGGTGACCGAGGCGGCCTCCGGGCGCGTCAACGGCGGTGCGTCCAAGCGCAAGGAGTGGCTTGACGAGCTGCGGGCGGCCGAGCAGACCGCGCTGGAGAAGCGGCTGCCCAGCCTGAAGTCGAACGCCTCCCCCATCCACCCCTACCGCCTGGTCAGCGAGATCAACGACTTCCTCACCGAGGACTCGATCTACATCGGCGACGGCGGCGACATCGTCACCTTCTCCGGGCAGGTCGTGCAGCCCAAGTCGCCCGGCCACTGGATGGACCCGGGGCCGCTCGGCACCCTCGGCGTCGGCGTCCCCTTCGTGCTCGCCGCCAAGCAGGCGCGGCCCGACAAGGAGGTCGTCGCCCTCTTCGGCGACGGCGCCTTCTCCCTCACCGGCTGGGACTTCGAGACCCTCGTCCGCTACGACCTCCCGTTCGTCGGCATCGTCGGCAACAACTCCTCGATGAACCAGATCCGCTACGGCCAGGCCGCCAAGTACGGCAAGGAGCGCGAGCGGGTCGGCAACACCCTCGGCGACGTGCGCTACGACGAGTTCGCGCGGATGCTGGGCGGTCACGGCGAGGAGGTCCGCGACCCCGCCGACATCGGCCCCGCCCTGCGCCGGGCCCGCGAGTCGGGCAAGCCGTCGCTGATCAACGTCTGGGTGGACCCCGACGCGTACGCCCCCGGAACCATGAACCAGACCATGTACAAGTGAGGTGCCCCCGATGACCGGAACGTCCACCAAGGCCCTCGAAGGCATCCGCGTCCTGGACATGACCCACGTCCAGTCCGGGCCCTCCGCGACCCAGCTGCTCGCCTGGCTCGGCGCGGACGTCGTCAAGCTGGAGGCCCCGACCGGCGACATCACGCGCCGGCAGCTGCGCGATCTGCCGGACGTCGACTCCCTCTACTTCACGATGCTCAACTGCAACAAGCGGAGCATCACCCTCAACACCAAGACCGCACGCGGCAAGGACATCCTCACCGAGCTGATCCGGCGCTCCGACGTCATGGTCGAGAACTTCGGGCCGGGCGCGGTCGACCGGATGGGGTTCACCTGGGACCGCGTCAAGGAGATCAACCCACGGATCGTCTACGCCTCCATCAAGGGGTTCGGTGACGGCCCGTACACCGACTTCAAGGCGTACGAGGTCGTCGCGCAGGCCATGGGCGGCTCGATGTCGACCACCGGGTTCGAGGACGGCCCGCCGCTGGCGACGGGGGCCCAGATCGGGGACTCGGGCACGGGCGTGCACGCCGTGGCGGGCATCCTCGCCGCCCTGTTCCAGCGGGAGCGCACCGGGCGCGGGCAGCGGGTGAACGTGGCCATGCAGCACGCGGTGCTCAACCTCTGCCGGGTGAAGCTGCGCGACCAGCAGCGCCTGGCGCACGGCCCCCTCGCCGAATACCCCAACGAGGACTTCGGCGACGAGGTTCCCCGCTCCGGGAACGCCTCCGGCGGGGGCCAGCCCGGCTGGGCCGTCAGGTGCGCCCCGGGCGGCCCGAACGACTACGTGTACGTCATCGTGCAGCCCGTCGGCTGGAAGCCGATCAGCGAGCTCATCGGCCGGCCCGAGCTGGCCGACGACCCCGATTGGGCGACGCCGGAGGCCCGGCTGCCGAAGCTGAACAAGATGTTCCAGCTGATCGAGGAGTGGTCCTCGACGCTGCCCAAGTGGGAGGTGCTGGAGCGGCTGAACGCCCGCGACATCCCCTGCGGGCCGATCCTGTCCACCAAGGAGATCATCGAGGACCGCTCGCTGGCCGCCAACGGGATGGTGGTCACCGTCCCGCACCCCGAGCGCGGCGAGTTCGTCACCGTCGGCAGCCCGCTGAAGCTCTCCGACTCCCCCGTCGACGTGGTGGCCTCCCCGCTGCTCGGCGAGCACAACGAAGAGGTCTACGTCGGCGAACTCGGCCTCGGGGACGAGGAGCTGCGCCTGCTGAAGTCGAACGGGGTGATCTGAGGTGATGGCCGAGGACCGGGCGCCGAAGGTGCGCGCGCTGCTGGACGCGGTGCGCGCCGAGGGGCGGACCGCGCTGACCGCTCCCGAGGGCAAGGTGATCGCCGACGCGTACGGGATCGCCGTGCCCGGCGAGGAGCTGGCGACGGACGTCGAGGAGGCCGTGGCGTGCGCGGCGCGGTTCGGCGGGCCCGTGGTGATGAAGATCGTGTCGCCGGACATCCTGCACAAGACCGACGCCGGCGGTGTGGTCGTGGGCGTGGAGGGCGCGGCGGACGTGCGGGCGGCGTTCTGCCGGATCGTGGAGAACGCGCGGGCGTACGACGCGGACGCGCGCATCGAGGGCGTGCAGGTGCAGGAGCTGCTGCCGAAGGGGCAGGAGGTCATCGTCGGGGCGGTCACGGATCCGACGTTCGGGAAGGTGGTGGCGTTCGGGCTCGGCGGGGTGCTCGTCGAGGTGCTGAAGGACGTCACGTTCCGGCTCGCCCCCGTGGACGCCGACGAGGCCGTGTCGATGCTGGACTCGATCCGGGCGGCGGAGGTCCTGCGCGGCGTGCGCGGGCAGGAGGGCGTGGACCGGTGGGCGGTCGCCGAGCAGATCCGCCGGGTGTCCGAACTCGTGACGGACTTCCCGGAGATCGCCGAGGTGGACCTCAACCCGGTGATCGCGACGGCGGGCGGTGCGGTCGCCGCCGACATCCGCGTGATCCTCTCCACCGAACAACCGAAGGAGCGCCGCCGCTACTCGCGCGAGGAGATCCTCGCCTCCATGCGCCGGCTGATGCAGCCCCGTTCCGTCGCCGTGATCGGGGCCTCCGGCGAGCCGGGCAAGATCGGCAACTCGGTGATGCGCAACCTCGTCGACGGCGGTTTCGCCGGGGAGATCCATCCGGTGAACCCCCGGACCGACGACATCCTGGGCCACAAGGCGTACAAGAGTGTCACCGACGTTCCCGGCGAGGTGGACGTGGCGGTCTTCGCGATCCCCGCCCGGTTCGTGGCCTCCGCGCTGCGGGAGGTGGGGCGCAAGAGGATCCCCAACGCGGTGCTGATCCCCTCCGGGTTCGCGGAGACCGGCGAGCACGGGCTCCAGGAGGAGATCGTCCAGGTCGCCGAGGAGTACGGCATCCGGCTGCTGGGCCCGAACATCTACGGCTACTACTCGACGTGGCAGGACCTGTGCGCCACGTTCTGCACGCCGTACGACGTCAAGGGCGGGGTCGCGCTGACCAGCCAGTCGGGTGGCATCGGCATGGCCGTCCTGGGCTTCGCGCGCACCACGAAGACGGGTGTGTCGGCGATCGTCGGGCTCGGCAACAAGTCGGACCTGGACGAGGACGACCTGCTGACCTGGTTCGGGGAGGACCCGCGCACCGAGTGCATCGCGATGCACCTGGAGGACCTCAAGGACGGGCGCGCCTTCGTCGAGGCCGCGCGGGCGACCGTGCCGAAGAAGCCGGTCGTGGTGCTGAAGGCGGGGCGTACGGCGGCGGGGGCGAGGGCGGCGGGTTCGCACACCGGCGCCCTGGCGGGCGACGACGCCGTGTACGACGACATCCTGCGGCAGGCCGGTGTCGTCCGGGCGCCGGGCCTGAACGAGATGCTGGAGTACGCGCGTGCGCTGCCGGTGCTGCCCGCGCCGCAGGGGGACAACGTGGTGATCATCACCGGGGCCGGCGGCAGCGGGGTGCTGCTGTCGGACGCGGTGACGGACAACGGGCTGTCGCTGATGGAGATCCCGCCCGACCTCGACGCGGCGTTCAGGGAGTTCATCCCGCCGTTCGGGGCGGCGGGCAATCCGGTGGACATCACCGGGGGCGAACCGCCCTCGACGTACGAGGCGACGATCCGGCTGGGGCTGGAGGACCCGCGCATCCACGCGCTGGTCCTCGGCTACTGGCACACGATCGTCACTCCCCCCATGGTGTTCGCCGAGCTCACCGCGCGCGTGGTGGCCGAGTTCCGCGAACGGGGCATCTCCAAGCCGGTGGTGGCGTCGCTCGCGGGGGACGTGGAGGTCGAGGAGGCGTGCCGGTACCTCTTCGAGCGGGGGGTCGTGGCCTACCCGTACACGACCGAGAAGCCGGTGGCCGTGCTCGGCGCGAAGTACCGCTGGGCGCGCGCGGCCGGGCTGCTGGGGGGCGGTTCATGAGGTGAGTGGACGGGGGGCCGGTCGACGGTGCGCGTCGGCCGGCCCCGGGACCCGCACGCGCACGCGCACGAAAGGCATTGGACAGGGGGCGCTGGCCAGAACTTTCGACGCAAGGGGTGCGACACGACATGACAACGACCGATCTGCCCACCTCGGTTCCCTACCGCGAGGTGACCGACGCGAACGGGCGCGTCTACCGCCTCGGTGAGACCGACATCGACATCATGGGCCGCCCACGCAAGTGGATGGTCATCCTGCCGTGGGTCGGCATGATGGGCATCAGCTCGGCGGAGTACGCCTTCGCGTCCGCCGAGGACACCCTGCACACGGCCCACCAGTGGAGCAGTGCGCACATCTTCTGGATGCTGGGCGTCTGGGTCTTCTTCCAGGCCGCGGTGGCCTTCCCCGCGGGCAAGCTGCGGGAGAGCGGGAAACTGCCGGCCCGCTGGGCGATGATGCTCGGCGCGGTCGGCACGCTGCTGGGCTATCTCTCGCTCGCCTTCGCACCGCACGTGATCGTCGCCTACCTCGGCTTCGGCATGTTCAGCGGGATGGGCGCCGGCATGGTGTACGCGACCTGCGTGAACATGGTCGCCAAGTGGTACCCGGAGCGCAAGGGCGGCAAGACCGGCTTCGTGAACGGCGGTTTCGCCTACGGCTCGGTGCCGTTCGTCTTCCTCTTCACCGGCTACATGGACCTCACCAACTTCCGCTGGGTGCTGGTCTCGGTGGGGGTGTTCCTGGCCGGCGTGGTGGCGGTGTCCGGCTACTTCTTCAAGGACCCGCCGAAGAACTGGTGGCCGGCCGACGTCGACCCGTTGCGCAAGCCCGACGACGCGCGTGCCCGGCGCGCGCTGGAGAAGAACCCGCCGGCCGTGCACCAGTACACCCCGATGGAGGCCTGGCGGACCGGCCGGGTGGCCCTGATGTGGTTCTGTCTGCTGTGCACCTCGGGGGTGAACATCTTCGGCATCGCCTTCCAGGTGCCCTTCGGTGACGAGGCGGGCTTCGCGGGCGGCATCGTGGCGACCGCCATGTCCCTGAAGGCGATCGTCAACGGCACCGGCCGCGGTGTCATCGGCTGGCTGTCCGACCGGTACGGCCGCAAGCAGTGCCTGATCTTCGTCTGCATCGTCCTCGGACTGTCCCAGTACGGCATCCTGTTCTCCGGGAACATCGGGAACCTGCCGCTGTTCCTGCTGTTCTCGTCCATCTCCGGCTTCGGCGGCGGCGCCATCTTCCCGATGTTCGCGGCGATGACCGCCGACTACTTCGGTGAGAACAACAACGCCTCCAACTACGGCCTGGTGTACTCCTCGAAGCTGGTCTCCGGTCTGCTCGGGTCCGGCATGGGCGCCGTCGTGGTGGGCGCGTGGGACTACGCCGGCGCGTTCGTCCTGGCCGGCTCGATCTCCCTGTTCGCCGGTTTCGTGGCCCTGTTCCTGCACCCGCCGGGGCGTCCCCGGGTCAAGCACATCGTGCCCAACCCGCAGCCGCTCGGTGAGGAGACCGCCTGACCCGGTGCGCCTCCCCAAGCCGCGCACCGTCCCCGCGCCGGCACGACCGGTGCGAGAGCCCCGTTCGCACGGACCGGGCGGCCTCTCCCGCGTGCTGCGGGAGAGGCCGCCCGGTCCGTGTGCCGGGTCAGCGGCGCCGCTTGCGCAGGGCCGCCAGGTTGTCGTAGCTGATCTTGGCCTCGCGCAGCGACTGCGCGGGGTCGGTGGCGCTCGGGGAGTTGTCGTCCTCGACCATCGGGTTGTGGTAGTTGCGCTGCCCGACCCGTGAGAAGAACGTCGTGTAGTCGATGACGCCGGTCCCGAAGGGCACCATCTCGTAGCCCATGCCGTTGGTGGTGCTGACGACGCCGTCCTTGGCGTGGAACAGCGGGTAGCGCTTGTTGTGGCGGGCGACCAGGCCGGCCGGGTCGAAGACGTTCCTGCGGGTGGAGCCGTCGTGGGCGGTGTACGTGTGGAACTTGTACTGGGCGACGTGCGCCCAGAAGATGTCCATCTCCAGCCAGACCAGCTTCGGGTCGGTGACCTCGAGGAAGTACTCCAGCTTCCGGATGCCCGAGCTGCGGGTCGGCCGGCCCTGGTCGTCCAGCGGGCCGCCGTCGAGCAGGAAGCCGTAGGCGCTGTCGTGGTTGTGGGTGTAGAGCTTGATGCCCTCACGGCGGGCGATCGCGCCGAGGGCGTTCCACTTGTCGGCGGCCACGTCCCAGTCGGCGCGGTACGAGCTGCCGGTGGGGTCGCCGCCGGTGCCCATGTGGTCCATGCCGAGGATGTTGGCGATCTCCAGGTGCTTCTTGAAGGTGTCCAGGTCCGCCGCGGTCAGCGGCCAGGAGGGCGGGATGAAGCCGTGGTTGCCCTGGGCGCGCAGTCCGTGGTCGTCGAGCCAGCGGCGCAGCAGCCTGGCGCCCTGGACGGATTCCAGGTTGTCCCCGCCGGGCGCGTTCGCGTGCTGGCGGTAGCCCGCGAACTCCACCTGGCGGTAGCCGTGGCGGGCCAGCTGCTTGAACACCTCGCGGAAGCCGGAGGGCAGGTCGGTGGAGAGGGGGTCGCGGCCGATGGCGTCACGGACGGTGTAGAGGATGATGCCGCGCTTGTGCGGCGGGACGAGGACCTGCCCGCCGTGCCCGTGGCCGTGGTCGTGCCCGTGCCCGTGGTCTCCGCCGCGGTCGTGGGCCAGGGCGGGGGCGGCGCCGAGGACCGGGGCCGCGACGGCTCCGGCCGCCACGGCGGTGCAGGTGCTGAGAAAACGGCGCCGGTCCACGCCGAGGGAGCGGCGCAGCCCCTCGTCCGGGGCGCCGGCGGCGGAGTCGGTCTCTGCTCTGGAGGGGTCGGAGTACAGGGTCACGGGTGCCTGCCTTCTCGGTCGTGGCCGGTCCCGGTGCCGCCGGGACCGGCCGTTGTCAGTGCCGTGTGTTTCACTCTCGGTGGCTGGATCTCGGAGGTCGTACGCGGTGCCGTACGCGGTGGTGCGTCAGCCGAGTCCGGCGAGCCGGAGCAGGAGTTGCTTGACGTCGGTGGCCGCCACGCGGTCGCCGACGGCGCGGGGGGTGGAGCAGATGAGGAGCGGACCGTCGTCGTCGCTCGCGGGAAGGCGGCCGTGGCTGCCGCGAAGAGGTGACGGGTCCAGGGGCACGACCGCCATGCGGTAGCGCATGCCGAGTTTCTTGCGCGCCAGTGCGGTGGCCGCCTTGACCTTGACGTACGGGTCGAGGGGATCCATGAAGAGCTCGACCGGGTCGTAGCCGGGTTTGCGGTGGATCTCGACGAGCTGCGCGAAGTCGGGCGCGCGGGCGTCGTCGAGCCAGTAGTAGTACGTGAACCAGGCGTCGGGTTCGGCGACGGCGACCAGTTCGCCGGCGCGCGGGTGGTCGAGGTGGTGGGCCTTCTTGCCCTCGTCGTCGAGGAGCTGCTCGATTCCGGGCAGTCCGTCCAGGGCGGCGCGGGTGGCGTCCAGATCCTCGGGCCGGCGCACGTAGACGTGGGCGATCTGGTGGTCGGCGACCGCGAAGGCGCGGGAGGCCATCGGGTCGAGGTACTCCATGCCGTCCTGCGTGTGCACCTCGAGCAGGCCCGCACGGCGCAGGGCGCGGTTGATGTCCACGGGCCGGCTCACCCGGGTGATGCCGTACTCGGACAGCGCGACGACGGTGCGGCCCTCGGCGCGGGCGTCGTCCAGGAGCGGGGCCAGGGCGGTGTCCAGGTCGGCCGCCGCCTTCAGGGAGCGCGGGTCGTCGGGGCCGAAGCGCTGCAGGTCGTAGTCGAGGTGCGGGAGGTAGCAGAGGGTCAGGTCGGGGTGCCGGGTGCGCATGATGTGACGGGTGGCGTCGATGATCCACCGGCTGGAGACCAGGTCCGCTCCGGGCCCCCAGAAGTGGAACAGGGGGAACGTGCCGAACTTCTCGGTGAGTTCGTCGTGGAGCGCGGCCGGCCGGGTGTAGCAGTCGGGCTCCTTGCGGCCGTCGGCGTAGTAGACGGGACGGGGGGTGACGGTGATGTCGGTGTCGGCGCCCATGGCGTACCACCAGCAGATGTTGGCGACGGTGTAGCCGGGGTGGGCGCGGCGGGCGGCGTCCCAGAGCTTGTCGCCGGCGACGAGCCCGTTGTGCTGCCGCCACAGCAGGACGTCGCCGAGTTCGCGGAAGTACCAGCCGTTGCCGACGATGCCGTGCTCCGAGGGCATGGTACCGGTGAGGAAGGTGGACTGGGCGGCGCAGGTGACCGCGGGCAGGACGGTGCCGAGCGGGGCGCGGGAGCCGGACTGGCCGAGGGCCTTGAGGTGGGGCATGTGGTCGAGGAGACGGGGGGTGAGGCCCACGACGTCGAGGACGAGGAGGGGGGTGGGGCCGCTCGGTGGGGTCATGGCAGTTCCTTCAGGCCGAGGTCCGTCAGGAGGTCGCGGGCGAGGGCGAGTTCGGCGGCGATGCCGTCGGCGAGCTGGGCGCGGCTGCGGGGGCGCAGCTCGGGCGGGAGGGCCTGCCAGGTGTAGGTCTCGACCTCCAGGTGGTGGGTGAGCGGACGCGGGCCGCCGACCAGCCGGGTCAGGGCCGCCTCGAGGACGGGCAGCGTGGAGGTGAGGGGCGCGGCGGGGGCCGCGTGCAGGGGGACGTGGAAGTGGGCGCGCCAGGGCGCGGTGTCGGGCAGCGCGTCGCCGGCCAGGGCCTCGCCGAGGTCGTCGGTGCCGCGCGGCCCGGCCGCGACGGGGGCCCCTCCCGCTCGAGCGGAGTCGGGAGGGGGAAGGGTGCGGGTCTGGTGCAGGAAGCGGGGTTCGGCGAAGGCGGCCAGGGCCTCGCGGACGGCGGGGAGGTGGGGCTGCTCGGCGTGCAGGGCGGCGGAGAGCTGGGACTTGACCACGGGCACTCCCGCCCGGGTCAGGTCGTCCAGGGCGGTGCGGGGGTCCTCGAAGGAGGTGGCGAGGTGGCAGGTGTCGACGCAGATGCCGATGCGGTCGTGGGCGATCGCGGTGAGCGGGGCGATGGCGTCGCGGGTGGTCTCGACGACGCAGCCGGGTTCCGGCTCCAGGGCGACGCGGACGGAGCGTCCGGTCAGCTCCTGGAGGGCGTCGAGGCGTTCGGCGAGGGTGAGCAGGGCGGTGCGGGCCGTCTCGGCGCGCCGCTCGCCGTAGGAGGTGCGCCAGGCGAGCGGCAGGGTGGAGATGCTGCCGTCGGTGACGTCGTCGGGGAGCAGCCCGGCGAGGACGCGGGCGAGGGCGGTGGTGTACTCCAGGCGCTCGGGGTCGGCCCAGTCCGGCTTGTAGACGCGGTACTTGACCTCCTCGGCGCCGAAGCCCTCGTAGGGGAAGCCGTTGAGGGTGACGACCTCCAGGCCCCGCCGTTCGAGCTCGCAGCGCAGCCCGCGCAGTGCGGAGGGGTCGGTGACCAGGGCGTGGGCGGCGTCCTTGGCGAGCCACAGGCCGATGCCGAGCCGGTCGCGGCCGAGGCGGCGGCGGACGGGCTCGCAGTGGTCGCGGAGCTGGGCGAGGACACCGTCGAGGGTCTCGGCGGGGTGGACGTTGGTGCAGTAGGCGAGGTGGACGGTGGAGCCGTCGGGGTGGCGGAAGCGCACGGCTCACGCCTCCGCGGCCGGGGCACCGGACGGCCGGGGTCCGTCCTTCGGCGCGCCGCGCAGGATGGAGTTGCCCTCGTGGGTGGCGTCCGTGGTGGCGACGTCGAGGTTCAGCCGGCCGCTGAGTCCGTAGAAGGCGACGGGGTTGCGCCACAGCACCAGGTCGACGTCGTCCTCGGTGAAGCCCTCGGCGAGCATCAGGTCGGCGACCTTGCGGGTCTTGAGCGGGTCGCTCCTGCCCCAGTCGGCGGCGGAGTTCACCAGGACCCGCTCGGGGCCGTGGGCGCGCAGGATGGCGACCATCCGCTCCTCGTCCATCTTGGTGTCCGGGTAGACGGAGAAGCCCAGCCAGCAGCCGCTGTCCTTGGCCTCCTTGACGGTGGTCTCGTTGAGGTGGTCGACCAGCACCCGGTCCGGGGGGAGGGCGGACTCGCGGACGACGTCGAGGGTGCGGCGCAGGCCGGCGAGCTTGTCGCGGTGCGGGGTGTGCACCAGGGCGGGCAGGCCGTGGTCGGCGGCGAGCTGGAGCTGGGCGGCCAGCGCGGTGTCCTCGGCGGGGGTCATGGAGTCGTAGCCGATCTCGCCGACGGCCACGACGTTGTCCTTGACGAGGTACCGGGGCAGTTCGTCGAGGACGGGTGTGCAGCGCGGGTCGTTGGCCTCCTTGGGGTTGAGGGCGAGCGTGCAGTGGTGGGCGATGCCGTACTGGGCGGCGCGGAAGGGTTCCCAGCCGAGGAGGGAGTCGAAGTAGTCGCGGAAGGAGGCCGGGGAGGTGCGGGGCTGGCCGAGCCAGAAGGAGGGTTCGACGACGGCGCGGACGCCCGCGGCGTACAGGGCCTCGTAGTCGTCGGTGGTGCGCGACGACATGTGGATGTGGGGGTCGAAGATGCGCATCAGGACTCCTTGCCGTGGGGGTGGTCCGTGCCGTGCGTCGGGGTGGCGGGGGCGGACGGGGCGGACGGGGCGGACTCGGTCAGGGCCAGGACGCGGTGCAGGTCCTCCGGGACGGTCCGGCCGGCGGCGGTGCGCTCCTCGGCGTAGTCGCCCAGCATGCGGGCGAGTTCGCCGTCGCCCCGGGCGCGCCGGGCCAGGTCCGCCACGTGGTCGACGGCGACGCCGGTGAACAGGCACTTCAGTACGGCGTGCCGCCAGGCGTGGGCGTCGAGGTGCCGGGCGGAGTACGGGCCGACGGCGGCGGCGAGGAGGCGGGTGTCGTTGGTGCGCAGGGCGTCCTCGACGAGCGGGAGGGCGTCGGGTCCGGGCACGAGGTGCGGCAGGGCGTGCAGGACCGCGCGGCGTTCGTCCGCGGTGCCCTGGTGGTAGACCCGGGCCAGGGTGTCGGCGTCGGCACGGGCCGCGTGCAGGATGAGGACGCGGGCGGCGTCGGCGTGGGCAAGGCCGCAGCGGCGGCCGGCCTCGGCGAGGCGCAGTTCCCAGACGGAGATGGGTCCGTGGGTGCCGGGGTGGGCGGCGGCCTCCTCGAGTGCCCGGTCGAGCCAGGCGCGGGCGGCCCCTTCCAGGCGTTCGGCGAGGTGCCGGTGCAGCTCGGTGGGCGGGGTGGGGGCGGGGGCGGTGCCGTCGGCGGCCCGGTCTCCCCGGGTGCGGGGGGACGCCTGGTCGCCGGTGGTGTCCGCCTCCGGGGTGGCCGGGGTGACACGGGGGCGGGTCATGGGGTGCTGCTCCCTTCGGGGGTGGCGGAGGGATCGCCGTGCGGTGGGGAGGTGGCGGGCGGGCGGTCGGGAGCGGGGCCGGCCTGCGCCGCGGCCGGGGCGGCGCGGCGCAGGAACGGGAGGGAGCGGGCGGCGAAGTGGGGGCCCGCGTGGGAGTGGCGGGGCAGTTCGACGACGGTCAGGCCCGGGTATCCGGTGGCGGCGAGGGCCGCGAGGACGGGTGGGAAGTCGATCTCGCCGTCCCCGAGGGGGAGGTGTTCGTGGACGCCCCGGCGCATGTCCTCGATCTGGACGTGGCGCAGCCAGGGGGCGGCGTCGCGCACGCAGTCGGCGGGAGGGAGGGGTTCCAGGCACTGGCAGTGGCCGATGTCCAGGGTGAGGCCGAGGGGCTCGGGGTCGCCGAGCGCGCGGCGCAGGCGGTGGAAGTCGGCGAGGGTGGCGAGGAGGTGCCCCGGTTCGGGTTCGACGGCGAGCGGGACGCCGGCGCCGGCGGCGGCCTCCAGGACGGGGGTGAGGGTCTCGGCGAGGCGCTTCCAGGCGGTGTCCTCGTCGGTACCGGCGGGGAGGACGCCGCTGAAGCAGTGGACGGCGTGCGCGCCGAGGTCGGCGGCGACGCGGACGGCCCGGACGAGGAGGTCGACGCGGCGGGCGCGGTCGTCCGGGTCGGGGTCCAGCAGCGACGGACCGTGCTTGCGGCGGGGGTCGAGCACATAGCGGGCCCCGGTCTCCACGGTGACGCCCAGGCCGAGCGCGTCCAGCCGGTGCGCGACCCGGCGGGTGCGGGCGGCGAGGTCCGGGGCGAGCGGGTCGAGGTGCATGTGGTCGAGGGTCAGTCCGACGCCGTCGTAACCGAGGTCGGCGAGCAGGTCGAGGGCGTCGTCGAGCCGGAGGTCGGCGAGGCCGTTGGTGCCGTAGCCGAAGCGGAGCGGGGGCGCGAGGACGCCGTCCGGGTCCGGCCGCGGGCCCGCGGTCGCGTCCCCGGCCGGTCCCTGGTTCGGGTTCCGGCTCATGTGATGCTCACCTTCCTCATGCCGGCCCGCCTCGCGACCATCCGGCCGGCCGGGGCCAGGGCCGCGACCAGGAGGGATGTGGTGACCGCGCCGGAACGGGCGGCGAGCGCGGCCTGGAGCGGGATCGTGGCCCGGATGCCGCTGCCGACGGCGCGTTGGGTGAGCGGGGGCGAGGGGTTGAGCGCGGCGTGGAAGTAGGGGCGGGCGGCCGTGGCGGCGTAGAGGGCGCCCAGGGCGGTGGCGAGGGGCGGGCCCCCGGCCGGGCCGGGGCCCGGCAGGCCGGGGGCGGCTGCTGCCCGCCGGCCTGCCGGGAGTCGGGTGCGGCGGTGGGTGACCAGCCGCGTCAGCACCCCCGTCGTCGCGAGGGCCGCCAGCGGGGCCAGGGCCGAGCCGCCGCCGGTCTCCCGGCGGGACACGGCTGTGACCGCGAGGGTGTGGCTGCCGAGCAGCGCGGCGCAGGGCAGTGCGGCCCGGGTGCCGCCGCCGGTGGCGGCCGCGCCCAGGAGCAGGTCCAGTCCGCGGGCGGCGGCCATGGCCGCGGGACCGGCGACGGTGCGCTTCAGCGCCAGGTCGTAGGCCCAGACGGTCGCCGCCAGCGGCGCGGCCACCGCGAGGGCGGGTCGGCCGGCCCGGGCGGCGAGCGCCAGACCGGCGCCGGTGAGGCCGCAGGCCGCGGTGAGGGCGGCGGCCGGGCGGATGCGGCCGGACGGGAGCGGGCGGTGCGGGCGTTCCGCGGCGTCCTCGGCGCGGTCCGCCCAGTCGTTCAGGGCCATGCCCGCCTCGTACAGGCACAGCGAGGACCCGATGGCGAGCAGGGTGCGGGGCCCGGGGCGCGCGCCGGCCGCCGCCGCGCCGGCCAGCACGTCGCCGGGGACGGTGAACAGCGCGGGCAGGCGCAGCAGTTCGGCCCAGGCGCCCGCGCGGCCGGAGCGGGGGCGGGGTGTGCGGGGCGCGGCGCCGCCGGGGGGCGGGGCGCCGGCCGCCCTCGGTCCGGCCGGCACGGGCGTGTCCCGCGCCGTGGCGGCCGTGCGGCTCATCGCCGCGCCCCGCGGTCGTCGGCGCCGTCGCGCAGCCGCTCGGCGAAGCGCCTCAGCTCCGCGTACTGCTCGGCCAGTGACGACGGGCCGTCCCCGACCGGGTCCTTGAAGTAGAAGCCCAGCTCACGCAGCGGGCCGGACAGGCCCCTCTCCCGGGCACGGGCGACCAGACGGGCCAGGTCGAGGACGAGCGGGGCGGCGAGCGCCGAGTCGCAGCCCTGCCAGATGGTCTGCAGGATCATGCGGGAGCCGAGGAAGCCGTCGAAGGCGATGTGGTCCCAGGCCGTCTTCCAGTCGCCGAGCGCGGGCACGTCGTCGATGTGGACCTCGCCCTCGGGCGCGGCACCGAGGGTGTCGGTGAGGACGCGTTCCTTGCCGGCGTTCTTGGCGGCGGCGGCCGCGGGGTCGGCGAGGGCGGCGCCGTCGCCGCCGCCCAGGAGGTTGGTGCCGGACCAGGCGCGCACGGCGAGGGCGCGCTGCAGGAACATCGGGCCGAGCACGGAGCGCAGCAGGGTCTGTCCGGTCTTGCCGTCGCGGCCCGCGTGGGGGACGGAGGCCGTCGCGGCCTCGTCGGCCAGTGCCGGGTGGTGCAGGCCCGTGGAGGGGGTGAAGTTGACGTAGGGGCAGCCGGCGCGCAGGGCGGCCGCCGCGTAGAGGGAGCTGGGCGGCAGCGTGCCGTCGGTGGGAGCGGACTCGGTGGAGGCCACGTTCACCACGACGGCGCCCGCGAGGCCCCGGCGGCGCACGAAGTCGCGGATGTCGGCCGCGAACACGTCGATCCAGTCGTCGTCGGTGCGGGCCGGGCCGCCGTCCGTGTCACCGGCCAGGGGCCCGCCGGGTCTGATCTCCCGGTCGGCGGCGACGAGTTCGGCGTGCACCGCGGACGGCAGGCCGTGCGGCAGGACGCCGCCGGCGGCGAGGTGTTCGGCGCGTTTGGGCAGCGGGCAGTCGACGGTGTCGTGACCGCCGAAGACGAGGGACGACAGCGGCGGCAGGCCGCACGAGGTGAAGTCGGGAGTCTCGGTGACCATGCCGGTCGGCGGGTGGAGCCCGGCGGCGACGGCGGCGCAGCCCGCGATCGCGGTCGTGGCCACGGATCCGCGCGCCCCGATGAACCAGACGCCGAGGCGCGAAGCCGGGGTGGGGGTGGGGGTGGGGAGGGACGGTTCGGCGGACATGGGCAGCCTCCTTGTCGTACGCGAACCGGGTGCGAGCGCCGGGAGCGGGCGAGCGGGGTGCCGGGCGCGGGGCCCGGCGGGACGGCGGGCGGAGGTCCGGCGTCCTCCGCCCGCCGCCGTTCTGGTCGCCCTCGGGGCCTCTCGTTCGGATCACGCCGGGCTCGCGGGGTCCGGTCCGATCCGAACGGAAGGCCTTAGGAGGGCAGTTCCTTCAGCTGGATGTTGCGGAAGGAGACCTGGTCGTCGGCCCCGTGGTTCTGGAGGCCGATGTGGCCGTCGGTCAGGCTCCGCTCGGGGTCCTGGTTGGTGAAGTCGTTGATCTTGACTCCGTTGAGGAACACCTGGAGGCGTTCGCCCTGGACCTTGATCTCGTAGGAGTTCCACTGGCCGGGCGGACGCAGGACCTGGTCACGGGCCTTGATGTTCGCCGACTTGAACGAGTAGACGGAGCCCGTGGTGCGGTCGGGCGCGTCCGTGGCGTCGATCTGGATCTCGTAGCCCTTGTTCACCGCGGACCAGGGGTCGTCGGAGGCCGGGAAGCCCACGAAGACACCGGAGTTGTCGTCGCCCCGCATCTTCCAGTCGAGCTTGAGGGAGTACGACTTCAGCTCCTTGGCCTGGTACCAGAGCAGGCCCATGCCGCCCTCGGTCTCCAGGGTGCCGTCCTTGACGTCGAACCTGCCGGGGCCGGCCTGCTTCCAGCCGTCCAGGGTCTGGCCGTTGAAGATCTTCCGGTAACCCTTGTCCGGCTTGCAGTCCGCCTTGACCTGGCCGGTGGCGTACTGCAGACCGCCGAGCAGATGGGCGCGGAAGGCCTCCTCGGCGTAGGACTCCTTGGTGTGGCCGCCGCCGGTGTAGAAGGAGCGGCCGCCGCCGTAGTTCTGGCACCAGGCGATCGGGTGGTCGCCCTTCATGGTGCCGCCCTGGTACGTCGTCTCGTCGAGGGTGGCGAGGACCTTGGCCTGCTCGCGCGGGTTGGTGCGGTAGTTGTACCACTCGTCGGTGCGCTCCCAGGCGTCGTCCAGGTGCGCGGTGGCCGGGTGGTCGTGGTCCTCGACGCGCACGGTGGCCTTCTGGATGGCCGGGTGCGAGTCGAAGTAGGCGCCCACGAGACCGCCGTAGAACTCCCAGTCGTACTCGGTGTCGGCGGCGGCGTGGATGCCCAGGTAGCCGCCGCCGTTCTTGACGTAGTTCTCGAACGCCTTCTGCTGGTCGGCGTTGAGGACGTCACCGGTGGTGGAGAGGAAGGCCACGGCGTCGTACTTGGCGAGGTTGGCCGTGGTGAACTGCCCGGCCTCCTCGGTCGAGGTGACCGAGATGCCGGCCGGTCCGCCGAGCTCCTTCAGCGCGGCGATGCCCGCGGGGATGGAGTCGTGCCGGAAGCCGGCCGTCTTGGAGAAGACCAGGACCTTCTTGCCGGCCTTGAACGGCTCCTTGGAGAACTCGAAGTCGTCCACGTCGTACAGCGCGCCCTCGCCGCCCCTGAAGACCAGGTAGATCTCCGTGGTGCGCTTCGGCAGCGACCGCAGCGGCACGTCGACGTCCTGGAACCTCTCCCAGCCGCCGGTCGGCGGGATGTACGCCGAGCCGTGCAGCGGACCGTCGGGCGAGCCGGTGCGCAGCTCGACGAAGCCGCCCGCGCCGCCGGAGGAGGCCCGTACGGTCATCTTCTTCTGCCCGTCGAACCGGTAGGGGCTGAAGGAGATCCAGTCGCCGTCGTGGATGTCGCCGACGGTCTTGCCGCCGTTGGCGCCGGTCTTGTCGATCACCGACACACCCTGCTGGGCGGTGAAGTGCTCGGCCTGGCGGTGCAGCGGCTGGAGCACGGTGCGGGCGGTGCCGGTCAGGGCCTCCTGGCCGTTCGCCCCGCCGTCGGTGTAACTGGCGCCGACGACGCCGTAGATGTTGGCGTTGGGGTCGTGACCGCCGTCCCCGGGGGGCGGCTTCAGGGTGCCCTCACAGCCCGTCTCGCTGGTCAGCTCGTGGGCGTGGGAGTCGTGGCCGAGGCTGTAGACGACCTTGACCCTGGAGCAGTCGACCTTCTCCTCGGGGTCGGTGACGGTCACCTTGAACGGGACGGGCTCGCCGAAGGCGGCCAGGCTGCCGTTGCCCGGGGTCTCGATCCTCACCGTGGGCTCGGTGTTGCCGACCACGATGCGGACGCTGGCGTTGCCGGTGTTGCCCTCGGGGTCCTTCGCGGTGAAGGTCGCGGTGTAGGTGCCGACCTTCTTGTACTTGTGGGTGGGGGTGAGTCCCTCGCCCTCGGTGCCGTCGCCGAAGTCCCAGGCGTAGGTGAGGTCCGGGGAGTCGGCGTCCTTGGCGGAGGCGGTGAACCTGACCTTCAGGCCGGCCGCGCCGGACGTCCTGTCGGCGCTCACCTCGGCGATCGGGGAGAAGCCGTCCTCGGCGTTCTCGATGCGGTACAGCGCGGAGTTCTCGTCGCCCTGGAACCAGGAGACGCCGTAGTCCAGGACGTAGAGCGCGCCGTCGGGCCCGAACTCCATGTCCATGATCTGGGTGCCGGTCCACGGGAAGTCGTTGATCTTCGCGACGGAGCCGTCCTCGTTCTGCTCGATCCGCTTGATCCAGCGGCGGCCGAACTCGCCCGCGAAGAAGTCGCCGTCGAACTCCTCGGGGAACTTCACCTTGGAGTCGAGCCCGGCGTCGTAGCGGTAGACCGGGCCGGCCATCGGGGACTCCGAACCGCTGCCGAACTCGGGCACGCTGCCGCCGTCGTACGGGATCCAGGCGGGCTGGGCGGGCGGCAGGTCGACCAGGCCGGTGTTGTGCGGCGAGGTGTTCTTCGGGGCGTCGCAGTCGAACTTCTCGCCGGAGACCTTGGTGGCGAAGTCGTAGTCGACGTAGGCCTCGTTGTCGCCGGTGCAGAACGGCCAGCCGAAGTTGGCGGCCTCGGTGACCTTGGCGAACTCGACCTGGCCCGCCGGGCCCCGCTTCGGGTCGGCGGCGCCGGCGTCGGGGCCGTAGTCACCGACGTAGACGGTGCCGGTCTTGTCGTCGACGCTCATGCGGAACGGGTTGCGGAAGCCCATCGCGTAGATCTCGGGGCGGGTCTTCTCGGTGCCCGGGGGGAAGAGGTTGCCCTCCGGGACGGTGTACGAGCCGTCCTCGGCGACCTTGATGCGGAGGATCTTGCCGCGCAGGTCGTTGGTGTTGCCGGAGCTGCGGCGGGCGTCGAAGGCCGGGTTGCGGCCGGGCCGCTCGTCGATCGGGGTGTAGCCGTCGGAGGCGAAGGGGTTGGTGTCGTCGCCGGTGGACAGGTAGAGGTTGCCCTCGGCGTCGAAGTCGATGTCGCCGCCGACGTGGCAGCAGGTGCCGCGGGAGGCCGCGACGTCCAGGACCTTCTTCTCGCTGGCCATGTCCAGCGTGCCGTTGGGGTTGAGGACGAACCGGGAGAGGCGGTTGACGCCGTCGAACTTCTTGAAGTCCTCGGCGGTGCCGGTCTCCGGGGCGTCGCCCGCGGGGGTGTCGAGCGGCGGGGCGTAGTAGAGGTAGATCGCCCGGTTGTTCTCGAAGTCCGGGTCGATGCCGACGCCCTGCAGACCCTCCTCGTCGTGGCTGTAGACGGGGATCTTGCCGGCGACCTTGGTGACGCCGCCCTGGTCGGTGAGGCGCAGCGTGCCGTCGCGCGAGGTGTGCAGGACGCTGCGGTCCGGGAGCACGGCGAGCGACATCGGCTCGCCCGTCTCGGGCTCGCCCTTGGCGAGCGGTACCTGCTGGAACTGCCCCTCGGCGGCTGCCGGTTCGTCGTGCTCCGGGTGGCCGGGGTGGGCGCCGGCGACGGTCGCCGGGGTGCCCACGGCCAGGACCAGGCCGGTGAGCAGGGCGAGGGTGGTGCGAAGCCGGGGACGTCTCGTGGTGGGGGCGGTGCTTCCGAGTCTGCTTCTGTGCACGAAGTCCCTCCGGGAACGGGGTGGGCCGTACGGAACGGGTGCGAAGACGTGCGGTGCGTGCGGGCTCCGGGGTGCGCCGTCACCCCGGAGGCGTGGGTGTCCTGAACACTTCAGGGACGGTAACCGCGTTCTTCCGGGGCGAACAGCCCTTGGACCGGAACCGGTTGAACTTTTTCCCAACTCAGGACAAAGCGGGATCCGGGCAGGCCGGACCGGGGACCGGCGGACGCTCCGGTCCCCGTCCCCGACCTGCCGTCGGGCGGGCGGTTCAGCTGTTGAACGCGGCGTCGAAGGACGCGCTGGGCGGCTCGAAGTCGAACGCCTTGAGGCGGGTCAGCGCCTCGGGGGCGCCCTGGAGGCGGTCCATGCCGGCGTCCTCCCACTCCACCGAGACGGGGCCCGTGTACCCGATCGAGCGGAGCATGCGGAAGACGTCCTCCCAGGGGACGTCGCCGTGGCCGGCGGAGACGAAGTCCCAGCCGCGCCGCGGGTCGCCCCAGGGCAGGTGGGAGCCGAGGCGGCCGTTGCGGCCGTCGAGGCGCTTGCGGGCCTCCTTGCAGTCGACGTGGTAGATCCGGTCGCGGAAGTCCCACAGGAAGCCGACCGGGTCGAGGTCCTGCCACACGAAGTGGGAGGGGTCGAAGTTGAGGCCGAAGGCCGGCCGGCGGTCGACCGCCTCCAGGGCGCGGACGGTGGTCCAGTAGTCGTAGGCGATCTCGCTGGGGTGCACCTCGTGCGCGAACCGCACGCCCTCCGCGTCGAAGACGTCCAGGATGGGGTTCCACCGCTCGGCGAAGTCCTCGTAGCCGCGCTCGATCATCGACTCGGGGGCGGGCGGGAACATGGCGACCAGGTGCCAGATGGCGGAGCCGGTGAAGCCGATGACGGTGTCGACGCCGAGGCGGGCCGCGGCGCGCGCGGTGTCCTTGATCTCGGCGGCGGCGCGCCGGCGCACGCCCTCGGGCTCGCCGTCGCCCCAGATGCGGTCGGGCAGGATCGCCCGGTGGCGTTCGTCGATGATGGCGTCGCAGACGGCCTGGCCGACCAGGTGGTTGGAGATCGCCCAGCACTTCAGGCCGTACTTCTCCAGGAGCTGGTGGCGGGAGGCGACGTAGGACGGGTCGGCGAGGGCCTTGTCGACCTCGAAGTGGTCGCCCCAGCAGGCGAGTTCGAGGCCGTCGTAACCGAAGTCGCGGGCCAGTCGGCAGACCTCCTCCAGGGGCAGGTCCGCCCACTGGCCGGTGAACAGCGTGAAGGTGCGCGGCATCCGTATCCGTCCTCCTCAGGCGGCGATCGTCGTGTAGACGGAGTTCTTCTCGGCGCTCTCCTCCACGGCGGCCAGCACGCGCTGCACCTGCAGTCCGTCGGCGAAGGAGGGCTCGGGCGTACGGCCCTCGGCGACGGCGTGGACGAGGTCGCGGGCCTGGTGCACGAAGGTGTGCTCGTAGCCGAGGCCGTGGCCCGGCGGCCACCAGGCGTCCAGGTAGGGGTGCTCGGGCTCGGTGACGAGGATGCGGCGGAAACCGGCGTGCGCCCCGGGCTCCGTGCCGTCGTGGTACGACAGCTCGTTGAGCCGCTCCAGGTCGAAGGCGAGCGAGCCGCGCTCGCCGTTGAGCTCGATGCGCAGGGCGTTCTTGCGCCCGGTGGCGTAACGGGTGGCCTCGAAGGAGGCGAGGGCACCGGAGGCGAAGCGGCCGGTGAACAGGGCGGCGTCGTCCACGGTGACCTGTCCGGTGCCGGCGGCGGAGACGGCGGCCAGGCCGCTGCTGGGCGCGGTGGGCAGGGGCCGCTCCCGCACGAAGGTCTCGGTGAGCGCGGAGACGCCCGCCAGCCGCTCGCCGGCCAGGTACTGCGCCAGGTCGACGATGTGCGCGCCGAGGTCGCCGAGCGAACCGGAGCCGGCCTGATCGCGGCGCAGCCGCCAGGTGAGCGGGAAGGCGGGGTCCACCAGCCAGTCCTGGAGGTACGTCACCCGTACGTGCCGCAGGGCGCCGAGGCGGCCCTCGGCCACCATCCGCCGGGCCAGCGCGGTCGCGGGGACCCGGCGGTAGTTGAAGCCGACCATCGCCACCTTGCCCCGTTCCCGCGCCTCGTCGGCGGCGCGGACCATCGCCTCGGCCTCGGCGACGGTGTTGGCCAGCGGCTTCTCGCACAGCACGTGCTTGCCGGCGGCGAGCGCGGCGAGGGCGATCTCGGCGTGGCTGTCGCCGGGGGTGCAGATGTCGACGAGGTCGACGTCGTCCCGTTCGACCAGGGCCCGCCAGTCGGTCTCGGCGTCCGCCCAGCCGTGCCGGTCGGCCGCCGCGCGCACGGCGTCGGCGTCCCGGCCGCAGACCACGGTCAGTTCGGGGCTCAGCGGCAGGTCGAAGACGCGGCCCGCGGTGCGCCACCCCTGGGAGTGGGCGGCGCCCATGAAGGCGTAGCCGACCATGCCGACGCGCAGCGGTGGCTTCCCCGTGTCTGCCCCTTCTGACGCTTGCGGCTGTGCCATACGGATGTCCTCCTCGTCGTCGTGGCGGGCGGGGGTGGTCCCGCCCGGTGGGCTGGTCAGGCCCGTGGGGCGGGGCTCCTCACTTGAAGCCGGTGGACATGTACTGGTCCACGTTCTCCTTGTCGACGACGGCCGAGTACAGCGTGAGCGACGCCGGGATCTCGTACTCGGCGAGGCCGCCGACGCCCTTGCCCTGGCCGAGGGCACGGGCGAGGTCGATCGCGGAGGCGGCCATCGTCGGCGGGTACAGGACGGTCGCCTTCAGGACGCCGTTGTCGGCCTTGATGGCCTCGAAGGCGGAGAGCGCGCCCGCCCCGCCGACCATCAGGAAGTCGTCGCGTCCGGCCTGCTCGATGGCGCGCAGCGCGCCCACGCCCTGGTCGTCGTCGTGGTTCCACAGCGCGTCGAACTTCGACTGCGCCTGGAGGAGCTGGGCCATCTTGGCCTGGCCGGACTCGACCGTGAACTCGGCGGCCTGGCGGGCCACCTTCTTGATGTTGGGGTAGTTCTTCAGGGCGTCGTCGAAGCCCTGGGTGCGCTGCTTGGTCAGCTCCAGGTTGTCGAGCCCGGCGAGTTCGATGACCCGGGCGCCGGGCTTGTCCTTGAGCTTCTCGCCGATGTAGTGGCCGGCGTTCAGGCCCATGCCGTAGTTGTCGCCGCCGATCCAGCAGCGGTACGCCTGCGGGCTGTTGAAGATCCGGTCGAGGTTGACCACGGGGATGCCGGCGCGCATCGCCTTCAGTCCGACCTGGGTGAGCGCCTTGCCGTCGGCGGGCAGGATCACCAGGACGTCGACCTTCTTGTTGATGAGGGTCTCGATCTGGCCGATCTGCTGGGCGGTGTCGTTGGACCCCTCGGTGGTCTCGAGGGTGACGTCGGAGTACTTCTCCGCCCGCTTCTTGGCGTTGTCGTTGATGGCCGCGAGCCAGCCGTGGTCGGCCTGCGGTCCGGCGAAGCCGATGGTGACCGGCTTGCCGGGCTTGTCGGCGGCGGCGGGCTGCTCGCCCGCGGCCGGCTTGTCGTCGTCGGACTCGTTGCTCGTGCAGCCGGTGAGGAAGGCACCGGCGGACACGGCGGCGGCTCCGAAGAGGAGCCCTCTGCGGCTCGCGAAAGGCGTGGGCTGTGGCATGGCGGTGAACCCTTTCCTCAGGTCGTGCTCGCGGTACGGCGCTGGACCAGCACGGCGGCGACGATGATCGCGCCCTTGGCGATCTGCTGGACGTCGCTCTGCAGGTTGTTCAGGGCGAAGATGTTGGTGATGGTGGTGAAGATCAGGACGCCGAGCACGGAGCCGACGATGGTGCCGCGGCCCCCGGTGAGCAGGGTGCCGCCGATGATCGCGGCGGCGATGGCGTCGAGTTCGTAGAGGTTGCCGTTGGTGTTCTGGCCGGAGCCGGACAGGACGATCAGCAGGAAGGCCGCGATGCCGCAGCACAGCCCGGACAGCAGGTAGAGGTACAGCCGCTGGCGTCGCACGTCGATGCCGGCCAGCCGGGCGGCCTCCGCGTTGCCGCCGACGGCGACGGTGCGGCGTCCGAAGGTGGTCCGGTTGAGCACCAGCCAGCCGATGACGGTGACCGCGGCGAACACCAGGACCAGGGGCGGGATCCCGAGCACGTAGGCGTCGCGCTCGCCGAGGTCGAGGACGCCGTCGACGGTGACGATCTGCGTCCGCCCGTCGGTGATCTGCAGGGCCAGGCCGCGGGCCGAGGCGAGCATGGCGAGGGTGGCGATGAAGGGGACCATCCCGCCGTACGCGATGAGCACCCCGTTGACCAGTCCGCAGCCGAGGCCCACGAGGACGGCGGTGAACAGGATGCCGCCGAAGCCGTACTCCTGCGTGGCGACCGTGGTCGCCCACACCGAGGCGAGGGCGACGATCGCGCCGACCGACAGGTCGATGCCGCCGGAGATGATGACGAAGGTCATGCCGACGGTGACGACGCCGATGACGGAGGCCTGGGTGAGGACCAGTTGCAGGTTGCGGGTGTCGAGGAACTCGTCCGGTTTGGTGATGCCGCCGATGAGGACCAGCGCGGCGAGCACGCCGAGCAGCGACCACGTGCGGACGTCGGCGCGGAACAGCACGGCGCGCCAGGCGGGCGGGTCGCCTGCCTGCGGCACCTTGCCGGTGCTGTCCCGCGGCGGGGAGACGGGCTGCGTCATGACGCCGGGCTTCCTTCCATGACCAGGTCGAGTACACGGTGTTCGTCGAGTTCGCGGGCGGGTGCCGTGTGGACGACCCGGCCCTCGCGCAGGACCAGGACGCGGTCGGCGAGGCCGAGCACCTCGGGCACCTCGCTGGAGACCAGCAGCACGGCGAGGCCCTCGTCCGCCAGCCGGCGGACGACCGCGTACAGTTCGGCGCGGGCGCCCACGTCGACGCCGCGCGTGGGTTCGTCGAGGAGCAGGACCCGGCAGCCGCGCAGCAGCCAGCGCGCGAGCACGGCCTTCTGCTGGTTGCCGCCGGACAGGGTGCGCACGGGCACGTCCGGGTTGTCGGGCCGCAGCGACAGCTCGCGGGTCGCCGCGCGTGCCGCCCCCAGTTCGGCACCGCGGTCGATCCAGCCGCCCCGCGAGAAGCGGGACAGGGTGGAGACCGACACGTTGCGGGTGACGGACTCCAGCATGAGCAGCGCCTGCGCCTTGCGTTCCTCGGGGGCGAGCCCGATCCCGGCCCGTACGGCCGCCCGCACGCTGCCCGGCTTCAGGGGGCGCCCGTCGACGAGGACCCGCCCGGTGTCCGGCCTGCGGGCGCCGTAGACCGTCTCGAGGATCTCCGAGCGCCCGGAGCCGACGAGCCCCGCGAGCCCGACGATCTCACCGGGCCGCACCTGGAGGTCGAGCGGGTCGAACTCGCCCCGGCGGGACAGCCCTTCGACGGTGAGCACCGGTTCGGCCCTCGGCGCGGAGGCGGGCCGCTGCGGGAAGACGTACTCGACGTTGCGTCCGGTCATCAGCGCGACCACCTCGCGGGTGGGCGTCGACTTCGCGGGCAGCCCGCCGGCGACGGCCCGGCCGTCCTTCAGCACGGTCACCCGGTCGCCGATGCGCCGGATCTCCTCCAGGCGGTGCGAGATGTAGACGACGGCCACTCCGTCGGCGGTGAGGTCGGCGACGATGCGGAAGAGGTTGTCGACCTCGTCCGGGTCGAGGGCGGCGGACGGCTCGTCCATCACGATGAGCCGTACGTCGTGGGAGAGCGCCCGGGCCATCGACACGATCTGCTGCTGCGCCGCCGACAACTCCCCCACCAGGCGGGCCGGTTCGATCTCCGGGTGCCCGAGCCGTCCGAGCAGCCGGGCCGTCGAGGTCCGCGCGGCCTTCCCCCGGACGACGAAACCGGCGGTCGTGGGTTCGTGGCCGAGGTGGACGTTCTCGGCGACCGACAGGTGTTCCACCAGGTCGAGTTCCTGGTAGATGGTGGCGATGCCGAGGCGCATGGCGGCGATCGGTGAGCGCAGGGTGACCGCTTCTCCGCGCCAGCGGATGGTGCCCGTGTCGGGCTGGTGGGCGCCGGCCAGCACCTTGATCAGGGTGGACTTCCCGGCGCCGTTCTGGCCGAGCAGGCAGTGCACCTCACCGGCCTGGACGTCGAGGTCGACGCCGTCCAGGGCCCGGACTCCGGGGAACGACTTGGTGATGCCGGACATGCTGAGCAGCGGTGGTTCTGGTGCCATGCGGATTCCCCTCGGCGGGCGTGCGGCCGGTTCAGGGCGCGGTCGGGCCAACGTTGTCAGGGCAGGGCGGAACAGCGGGGTGGTACCGGTGGGACGTGCGGTGCGGTGGCGCGTGCGGTGCGGCGGTGCGATGGGTGCAGTGCGGTGGTGCGACCGCGCGGTGGGTCCTACGCGGGTGAGAACAGGTGGTCGCTGATGAGCCGGGCCGCGCCGATGACGCCGGCGGTGGGGCCCAGTTCGCCCAGGACGATGGGCAGGTTGCCGGTCGCCAGCGGCAGCGACTGGCGGTAGACCTGGGTGCGGATCGCGGCGAGCAGGGTGTGGCCGAGGCCGGTCACCCCGCCGCCGATCACCACCAGGCCGGGGTTGAAGAAGCTGACCAGGCCGGCGATGACCTGGCCGGTGCGGTTGCCGCCCTCACGGATCAGGTCGAGGGCGGTCGCGTCCCCCGCGGCGGCCGCGGCGGCGACGTCGACGGCGCTGAGCGTGCCGTTCGCCTCCAGGCGGCTCGCGAGTTCGACGGAGAGCCGCTGCTGGGCGGCCTCCGTGGCGTCCCGGGCGAGGGCCGCGCCGGAGAAGTGCGCCTCCAGGCAGCCCCGGTTGCCGCAGGCGCACGGGCGGCCGTCGGGCACGGCCTGGATGTGCCCGATGTCGCCCGCGCTGCCCGTCGTACCGCGGTAGACCTCACCGCCGACGACGATGCCGCAGCCGATGCCGGTACCGATCTTGACACAGAGGAAGTCGGCGACGGTGCGGGCGACGCCCGCGTGCTGCTCCCCCATCGCCATCAGGTTCACGTCGTTGTCGACCATGACCGGGCAGCCGAGCTCCTGGCTGAGCGCCTCCCGCACGGGGAAGCCGTCCCAGCCCGGCATGATCGGCGGAGCCACCGGGACGCCCTCGGGGAAGCGGACCGGGCCGGGGACGCCGATACCGGCGCCGTCGAACCCCTCCGCGAGTCCCGAGGCCTTCAACTTGGCGGCCATGGCCAGTACTTGCTCGAAGACCGCGACCGGTCCCTCGCGGACGTCCATGGGCTGGTTGATGTGCCCGAGGATCTCCAGCTCGGCGTTGGTGACGGCGACGTCGACCGAGGTCGCGCCGATGTCGACGCCGAGGAAGCGCAGGTGCGGGTTGAGCCGGACGTTGTGGGAGCGCCGGCCGCCGCGCGAGGCGGCGAGTCCGTCGGCCACCACCAGCCGGGTCTCCAGCAGCCGGTCCACCTCCACGGCCAGCTTCGACCGCGAGAGGTCGACCTGGTCTCCCAACTGGGCGCGGGAGTTGGGGCCGCCGTCGCGCAACAGCCTGAGGAGCCGGGCCTGATGGGCGTTCGCGGGTCGCGCCGTCATACGTCTCACGAGCCCCTCCCCGCCTCGACCGGCCTGTGCGTGCCGGATCCCGGCCACGTCCGTGCGTGCTTTCGGAGGGAACGTAGCAGCGACCGCCCGGGGTGGGAAGAAGTCGCGCAGGAATCGCCCCCTACTTTTTCCACTCACAGGACAAAGGTGTCCAGGGGGGCGCCCGGGGCCGACGGGGGAGCTAGGACTCGGCCCGGGCGTGGTACGAACGCCGGGTGTGCTCGGTGTGCTCGCGCATGAGCCGGGTGGCCCGCTGTTCGTCGCGGTCCGCGATGGCGTCGATCAGGTCGCGGTGCTCGACCCAGGACTGTCCGCCGCGCTGCCGGGCGACCGGTGTGTAGTACCAGCGCACGCGCCGGTCGACCTGGGCGGCGAGTCCGGCGAGCACGGTGTTGCCGGCCAGCTCCATGATCGTGGCGTGGAAGCGGGCGTTGAGGGCGACGGCGGCGTCCACGTCGTCGGAGGCGACGGCCTCGAGGCCCTGCGCCAGGATCTCCTCCAGGGCCTCGATGCCCGCGCTGTCGGCGTTGAGCGCGGCGAGCCGGGCGGCCTCGGCCTCCAGCAGCGTACGGACGGTGAGGAGCTGGTCGGCCTCCTCCTCCGTCGGC
The DNA here is from genome assembly GCF_008704515.1 of Streptomyces viridosporus T7A. Taxonomy (NCBI): domain Bacteria; kingdom Bacillati; phylum Actinomycetota; class Actinomycetes; order Kitasatosporales; family Streptomycetaceae; genus Streptomyces; species Streptomyces viridosporus. The sequence continues at coordinate 6,855,637 of NZ_CP023700.1, read as the reverse complement.
TCGTGCACGAACGCGCCCTGTGCCGGCCGCAGATCGACCCAGCCCTCGGTGTTCAGCCGCTGCAGCGCCTCGCGCACCGGCTGGCGGGAGACCCCGAGGTGGCCGGCGAGTTCGCTCTCGACGAGGTGCTGGCCGGGCCGGAGGGCGCGGGTGGTGATGAGTTCGAGCAGCGCCTCGTAGACGCGGTCGCGCAGCGGACCGGGCCGTTCGAGCCTGGGCACCGCCCCCTGGGGCAGTCCTGTCGACAACATCGCGGTCCCCTCCTCGGCAGGGCGGCCGTGCACCGCCGCAAGGCCGGTGTCACCGCACGCCGGTGGCGATTGTCTTTCGTCTACAGTCTACGGCGTGTCGGCACCGGGGAGAGGGAGAGTCGGCCACGTCGCACCGGCACGGGGAGGACGCGGGGGCCCCGGGGCACCGGGCGGGAGGGACCGGGGGCGTCGGGGCGGGGGGAATCGGGGCGCCTGGACGGTCAGGGGCAGCGCACGACCTGGCCCGCGTAGGACAGGTTCCCGCCGAAGCCGAACAGCAGGACCGGGTCGCCGGTCGACACCTCGCCCCGCTCGATGAGCTTGGAGAAGGCGAGCGGGATGCTCGCGGCCGAGGTGTTGCCGGACTCGGTGACGTCGCGGGCGACGACGGCGTTGACGGCGCCGATCCTGCGCGCGAGGGGTTCGATGATCCGCAGGTTGGCCTGGTGCAGCACGACGGCCGCGAGGTCCTCGGGGGTCAGTCCCGCCTTCTCGCAGGCCTGGCGCGCCAGGGTCGGCAGCCGCGTGGTCGCCCAGCGGTAGACGCTCTGCCCCTCCTGGGCGAACCGCGGCGGCGTCCCCTCGATCCGCACCGCGTGCCCCATCTCGGGCACCGAGCCCCACAGCACCGGGCCGATCCCGCCCTCCCCGCCGGCCTCCACCACGGCCGCGCCCGCCCCGTCGCCGACGAGCACGCAGGTGGAGCGGTCGGTCCAGTCGGCCACCTCGGTCATCTTGTCGGCGCCGATCACCAGGGCGCGGTTCGCGGCCCCGGCCCGCACCGCGTGGTCGGCGGTGGCCAGCGCGTGGGTGAACCCGGCGCAGACCACGTTGACGTCCAGCACGGCCGGCCCGGGCATGTCGAGGCGTGCGGCGACCCGGGCGGCCATGTTGGGCGAGCGGTCGATCGCGGTGGACGTGGCGACCAGCACCAGGTCGATGTCGGCGGGTGTCCGGCCGGCCGCCGCGAGCGCCTTGGCGGCGGCGTGCGCGGCCAGTTCGTCGACCGGCTCGTCGGGTCCCGCGACGTGACGGGTGCGGATGCCCACCCGGCTCGTGATCCACTCGTCGCTGGTGTCGACCATGCCCGCCAGGTCCTCGTTGGTGAGCACCCCGGCGGGCTGGTAGTGGCCGACGGCGACGATGCGCGAGCCGATCATGGGTGGATCCCCCTCGTGGTTCGGTTGCGGGATGCACCAGTCTGATCAGTGACTCACGGGTACGGGGGCAGGTGAAGTGACAGGAATCGAGTGTCGGGCTTGTCGGCTTCGGTCAGGCTCCCGCGCACGACCGCCCGGGGCCCGCGGTCACCCGGTGAACAGCTGCGCCGCCTTCCGCACGAGCTCGTGGAGGCCGTAGGCGAGCGGCACCCCCACCCACAGCCAGGCGAAGGCGATCAGCCCGCGGCGGCCGGGGCCGGGCGGGCTCTGACTGCTGTCGCCGGTCATCGGCGGCCTCCTTCGGGGCCTCGGGGCCCGGGACGTGGTGGCGGGGGTGGACGGGCCGGACCAGTTCGTTGGCGACGAAGCCGGCGACCAGCAGCCCGATCATGATCAGGAACGACAGCCCGTACAGCGACGAGCCGTGCCGGCCCGCCTCCTCCTGGCGGTCGGCCACCCGGTTCACGATCAGCGGCCCGAGCACGCCGGCCGTGGACCAGGCGGTGAGCAGCCGCCCGTGGATCGCGCCGACCTGGTAGGTGCCGAAGAGGTCCTTCAGATACGCCGGGACCGTCGCGAAGCCGCCCCCGTAGAAGGAGAGGATCACCAGCGCGCACAGCACGAACAGCGGCTTGGAGGAGTCGCCGAACAGGGCGATCAGCGCGTACATCAGCGCGCCGGCGCCCAGGTAGAGGCGGTAGACGTTCTTCCGGCCGATCAGGTCGGAGGTGGACGACCAGCCGATGCGGCCCGCCATGTTCGCCGCCGACAGCAGCGCGACGAAGCCGGCCGCGGCCGTCGCCGACACCGGCGCGGCGGTGTCGGCGAAGAAGTCGGTGATCATCGGCGCGGCCTTCTCCAGGATGCCGATCCCGGCGGTGACGTTCGTGCAGAGCACGATCCACAGCAGCCAGAACTGCGGGGTGCGCACCGCGGCGCGGGCCGGGACCTGCGGCCCGGTGGGCACGGCCGGGCCGCCCGCCGCCGGCCGCCCGGTGCGCGGCACCCGCACGAGCACCACGCCGAGCAGCATGAACACCGCGTAGGTCAGCCCGTGCACGAGGAAGGCGAGCGCGATGCCGGCGTGGTCGGCGCCGAAGGACTCGAGCATCCGCGCCGACCAGGGCGAGGCGATCAGCGCGCCGCCGCCGAAGCCCATGATGGCGATGCCGGTGGCCATGCCGGGCCGGTCCGGGAACCACTTGATGAGCGTCGACACGGGCGAGATGTACCCGATGCCGAGGCCGATGCCGCCGACGCAGCCGTAGCCGAGGACGATCAGCCAGTACTGGCCGGTGGCCGCGCCGAGGGCGGAGAGCAGGAAACCGGAGGAGAAGCAGACCAGGGCGACCGTCATCGCCCAGCGCGGGCCGTTGCGTTCGACCAGCGTGCCGCCGAAGGCGGCGGACAGGCCGAGCATGACGATGCCGAGCTGGAAGGGCAGCGCGCTCTGGGTGCCGCTGAGGCCCAGCGCGGACTCGAGCGGCGGCTTGAACACGCTCCACGCGTAGACCTGGCCGATGGAGAGGTGGACGGAGAGGGCGGCGGGCGGCACCAGCCAGCGGCTCCAGCCCGGGGGCGCGGTGGGGGGACTCATGGATCCCCAACCGTAGGGAGGGGCGGGGCCGTTGAGAAGGCGGTTGAGCGGACAACCACGGGTGCTGCACAAAGCCTTGTCGGCACACCCTCCATACTGTAGACAATATTTCGTCGACAGAGTCAGTGGTTCCTCGGTGTCCCTCGACCGGACGGAGCTCCCCTCGCCATGAAAGTCGCAGTCCTCGGCGCCGGGGCGATCGGCGCCTACGTCGGTGCCGCGCTCCACCGTGCGGGCGCCGACGTGCAGCTCATCGCCCGTGGACCGCACCTGGCGGCCATGAGGCAGTACGGAGTACGGGTGCGCAGCCCCCGCGGCGATTTCACCGCCCGCCCCCGTGCCACCGACGACCCGGCCGAAGTGGGCCCGGTCGACTACGTCTTCCTCGGGCTGAAGGCCCACGCGTACGCGGCGTGCGGGCCGCTGATCGAGCCGCTGCTGCACGGCACCACGGCGGTGGTGGCCGCCCAGAACGGCGTCCCCTGGTGGTACTTCCACCGGCACGGCGGACCGTACGACGGCCGCCGCCTGGAGAGCGTGGACCCCGGCGGCGCGGTCAGTGCGGTGCTCGCGCCCGAACGGGCCGTCGGCTGCGTCGTCTACGCGGCCACCGAACTCGAACGGCCCGGTGTCGTGCGCCATGTGGAAGGCACCCGGTTCTCGATCGGCGAGCCCGACCGCAGCGTCTCCGCGCGCTGTCTGGCGCTGAGCGAGGCGATGCGGGCGGGCGGTCTGAAGTGCCCGGTCGAGCCGGACCTGCGCAACGACATCTGGCTGAAGCTGCTGGGCAACATCTCCTTCAACCCGATCAGTGCGCTCGCGCGCGCCACCATGCGGCAGATGTGCCTGCACGGCGGCACCCGGCAGGTCATCGGGACGATGATGGCCGAGACGCTGGCGGTGGCCCGGGCCCTCGGCTGCGAGGTCGGCGTCTCCGTCGAGCGCCGTCTGGCCGGCGCCGAGCGCGTCGGCGACCACCGCACCTCCACGCTCCAGGACCTGGAGCGCGGCAAGCCGCTGGAGCTCGACGTCCTGCTCGCCGCGGTCGTCGAACTGGCGGGGATCACCGGTGTGGAGGTGCCCACCCTGCGCACCGTGCACGCCATCTCGGACCTGCTCGCCCTGAGGAGCGCCGCATGAGGAAGCGTCAGCCGAAGACCTACACCCGGCTCACCCATCCCCTGGTCAGGGACTCCCGGGACGAACCGTTCCGGCGGGCGACCTGGGAGGAGGCCCTGGACCGGACCGCCCGCGGACTCGGCGCCGCGCGCGGCGCGTTCGGGATGTTCTCCTGCGCCCGCGCGACCAACGAGATGAACTACGTGGCGCAGAAGTTCGCCCGGGTCGTCATGGGCACCAACAACGTCGACTCGTGCAACCGCACCTGCCACGCGCCGTCCGTCGCCGGCCTGTCGGCCGCGTTCGGCTCCGGCGGCGGGACGTCGTCGTACGAGGAGGTCGAGCACACCGACGTCATCGTGATGTGGGGCTCCAACGCCCGCTTCGCGCATCCGATCTTCTTCCAGCACGTGCTCAGGGGCATCCGCAACGGGGCCCGGATGTACGCGGTCGACCCGCGCCGGACGTCCACCGCCGAGTGGGCGGAGAGCTGGCTCGGGCTGAACGTCGGCACCGACATCCCGATGGCGCACGCGATCGGCCGCGAGATCATCCACGCCGGCCTGGTCGACGAGGCGTTCGTCCGGCGGGCGACCACCGGCTTCGAGGAGTACCGGGCACTGGTCGAGCCGTGGACGCCGTCCCTCGCCGAGAAGGTGACGGGCGTACCGGCCGCCGCCGTACGGGAGCTGGCGCACGCCTACGCCCGCGCCGAGCGCGCCCAGCTGTGCTGGACCCTCGGCATCACCGAGCACCACAACGGCACCGACAACGTCCGCGCCCTGATCAACCTCTCCCTGCTCACCGGCCACGTCGGCCGCTACGGCTCGGGCCTGCAGCCGCTGCGCGGCCAGAACAACGTGCAGGGCGGCGGCGACATGGGCGCGATCCCCAACCGCCTGCCCGGCTTCCAGGACATCCTCGACGCGGACGTCCGCCTGAAGTTCGAGTCCGCCTGGGGCACCACCGTCCAGCCGCGCTACGGGCTGAACCTGACGGAGATGTTCGAGGCGATGGAGGACGGTTCGCTGCGGGCCGTCTACTGCATCGGCGAGAACCCGGCCCAGTCGGAGGCGGACACCGGGCAGGCCGTACGGCGGCTGCGGTCGCTGGACTTCCTCGTCGTGCAGGACATCTTCCTCACGAAGACCGCCGAACTGGCGGACGTGGTCCTGCCCGCGACCGCCGGCTGGGCGGAGACCGAGGGCACCACCACCAACAGCGAGCGGCGGGTGCAGCGCGTCCGCCGGGCCGTCACCCCGCCCGGCGAGGCGCGCGAGGACATCGACATCATCTGCGACCTCGCCGCCCGCCTCGGCCACGACTGGAAGTACGCCGACGCCGAGGCCGTCTGGAACGAACTGCGCTCGGTCTCCCCGGACCACTACGGCATGACGTACGAGCGGCTGGAGGAGCACCAGGGCATCCAGTGGCCGTGCCCCAGCACCGACGCGATCGAACCGCCCTACCTGCACGGCAGGTTGTGGGAGAGGGACCCGGTGCGGCGGGGCCGGCCCGCGCCGTTCGGGCTCGTGCGGCACGACCCGCCGGTCGACCTCACCGACGAGGAGTACCCGATCCGGCTCACCACCGGGCGGCGGCTCGACTCGTACAACACCGGTGTGCAGAGCGGCGGTTTCCCCTCTCCGCTGCGCCGCGGCGAGCACGTCGAGCTGTGCCCGGAGGACGCCGAGCGGTACGGCGTCGTGGTCGGCGAGGAGGTGCGGGTGTCCTCGCGGCGCGGGTCCGTGCTGGCGCCGGTGTGGATCGACACCTCGCTGCGGCCGGGGCTCGCGTTCATGACGTTCCACTTTCCCGACGAGGTGGACACCAACCGGCTGACGATCGAGGCGAACTGCCCGATCGCGGGGACGGCGGAGTTCAAGGCGTCGGCGATCCGGATCGAGAAGCTCCCGGCTCCGACACACGTGAGGTGAGCAACCGTGGACCTGCACTTCGGCGACAGCAAGCCCACCGACGAGGAACGGGCGGCCGTCGACGCGCTGCTCGGACCCCCCGAGTCCTCCTGGGAGGGCGCCGACCGCTGCGACACGGACCTCAGGTGGGCCCGCGGCGGACGCGAGGCCCGCGACCGGCGCGACCTGCTGCTGCCGGGGCTGCACGCCGTCAACGACCGGGTCGGCTGGATCAGCGAGGGCGCCCTGAACTACCTGTGCCGCCGGCTCACCGTGCCGCCGGCCGAGGCGTACGGGGTGGCCACGTTCTACGCGATGTTCTCGCTCCGGCCGCGCCCGGCGACCGTGCTGCACGTGTGCACGGACCTGGCGTGCGCGGCGGCCGGGGCGGGCGACCTGTGCGCCGGGGTCGAGGCGCGGCTCGGTCCCGGCAGCGGGGTGGCCGTGGAGCGCAGCCCCTGCCTGGGCCTGTGCGAACGCGCCCCCGCGGCGCTCGCCGTCAGGTCCGGGGACCCGGTGCGCACGGCGGTGTCGGCGCCGGCGACGGTGGAGGCCGCCGTGCGCACGGCGGGCGCACCGGACGCGGCGCCCCCGGAGCCGCCGGCGGTGGCGGCGGTGCCGCAGGCGGGCGACCCGTCGCTGACCCTGCTGGGCCGGGTCGGCGTGGTCGATCCCGCGTCGCTGGACGACTACCGCGCGCACGGCGGCTACGCGGCGCTGCGCCGGGCCTTCGCGCTGGGGCCCGCCGGAGTGATCCGGGAGGTCACCGACTCCGGTCTGGTCGGCCGCGGGGGCGCCGCCTTCCCCACCGGCCGCAAGTGGCAGGCCACGGCGTCCCGGCCGGACCGCCCGCACTACCTCGTGTGCAACGCCGACGAGTCCGAGCCCGGCACCTTCAAGGACCGGGTGATCATGGAGGGCGACCCGTACGCCCTGGTGGAGGCGATGACGATCGCCGCCTACGCGACCGGCGCGCACACCGGCTACCTCTACCTGCGCGGCGAGTACCCGCGGGCGCTGCACCGGATGCGCCACGCCGTCGACCGGGCGCGCGCCCGCGGTCTGCTCGGCGACGACGTCCTGGGCCAGGGCTACGCCTTCGACATCGAGATCCGGCGCGGCGCCGGCGCCTACGTCTGCGGCGAGGAGACCGCGCTGTTCAACTCCATCGAGGGATACCGGGGCGAGCCCCGCTCCAAGCCCCCGTTCCCGGTGGAGAAGGGCCTGTTCGGCAAGCCGACGGTCGAGAACAACGTCGAGACGCTGGTCAACGTGCTGCCGATCCTCACCCGGGGCGCACCGGCGTACGCGGCGACCGGCACCCCGGGCTCCACCGGCACCAAGCTGTTCTGCGTGTCGGGCAGTGTGGAGCGGCCCGGGGTCTACGAGGTGCCGTTCGGCACCACGCTGGGCGCACTGCTGGAGCCGGCCGGGGTGCGCGAGGGGCTGCGGGCGGTCCTGCTCGGCGGGGCGGCCGGCGGTTTCGTCCGCGCCGACGAGCTGGACATCCCCCTCACCTTCGAGGGCACGCGCGAGGCGGGCACGACACTCGGCTCGGGGGTCGTGATGGCCTTCGACGACACGGTGCCGCTGCCCCGCCTGCTGCTGCGCATCGCCCGGTTCTTCCGGGACGAGTCGTGCGGGCAGTGCGTGCCCTGCCGGGTGGGGACCGTGCGCCAGGAGGAGGCGCTGCACCGCATCGTCGAACGCACCGGCGCCGACGCCGCCGGTGACATCGCCCTGCTGCGCGAGGTCGGCCGCGCGATGCGGGACGCCTCGATCTGCGGTCTGGGACAGACCGCGTGGAACGCCGTGGAATCCGCCATCGACCGTCTGGGGGCGTACGCATGACCGTGACACCGCTGGGGATCCCCCGCCGCCTGCTGGAGTTCACCCTCGACGGCGAGCCGGTCCGGGTCCCCGAGGGGACGACGATCCTGGACGCCTGCCGGGCGGCGGGCAAGGACGTCCCGACCCTCTGCGAGGGCGACACGCTCCGGCCGAAGAACGCCTGCCGGGTCTGCGTGGTGGAGGTCGAGGGCTCGCGCACCCTGGTCCCGGCCTGCTCGCGCAGGGCCGAGCCGGGCATGGAGGTGCGCACCGGCACCGAGCGGGCCCGGCACAGCCGGAAGGTCGTCCTCGAACTGCTCGCCTCCTCGGTCGACCTGTCGACCACCCCCCGGGTCGCCGGGTGGCTCGAGGAGTACGAGGCGGAACCGGACCGCTTCGGCCCGGACGCGGCCCGCCTCGGCGAGGAGCCGAGGATCGACAACGACCTGTACGTGCGCGACTACGACAAGTGCATCCTCTGCTACAAGTGCGTGGACGCCTGCGGCGAGCAGTGGCAGAACACCTTCGCGATCTCGGTCGCGGGGCGCGGCTTCGACGCCCGGATCGCCGTGGAGCACGACGCCGCGCTGACCGACTCGGCGTGCGTGTACTGCGGGAACTGCATCGAGGTGTGCCCGACGGGCGCGCTGTCGTTCAAGTCGGAGTTCGACATGCGGGCGGCGGGTACGTGGGACGAGTCGAAGCAGACGCGGACGACGACCGTGTGCGCCTACTGCGGCGTGGGCTGCAACGTCACCCTGCACGTGCAGGACAATGAGATCGTGAAGGTCACCTCGCCGCACGACAACCCGGTGACCCGCGGCAACCTGTGCATCAAGGGACGCTTCGGCTACCAGCACGTACAGAACCGGGACTGAGCAGGACTGGGGACATGGGACGAGTCACGGAACGACGCAAGGTGATCCGCATCCGGGACGGGGTGGTGTCCAGCCGCCCGGACACGCTCGTCACCGAGGAACCCCTGGAGATCCGGCTGAACGGCCGGCCGCTGGCGATCACCATGCGCACCCCGGGGGACGACTTCGCGCTGGCGGCCGGGTTCCTGGTGAGCGAGGGCGTCCTGGCCGACGCGTCCGACCTGCAGAACATCGTCTACTGCGCCGGGGCGACGGCCGACGGCTCGAACACCTACAACGTGGTGGACGTGAGGACCGCGCCCGGCGTGGTGGTCCCGGACATCACGCTCGAGCGCAACGTGTACACCACCTCGTCCTGCGGCCTGTGCGGCAAGGCGAGCCTGGACGCGGTGCGCACCACGACCCGCCACCCCCTCGCCGACACTCCCCCGCTGCGTCTGACCCCGGAGCTGCTGGCGGCCCTGCCCGACCGGCTGCGCGCGGCCCAGCGGGTCTTCGACCGCACCGGCGGTCTGCACGCGGCGGCCCTGTTCGACGAGGAGGGCGAGCTCCTCGACGTGCGCGAGGACGTGGGCCGGCACAACGCGGTCGACAAGCTGGTCGGCCGTGCCCTGCAGGACGGGAGGCTGCCGCTGTCGCGGACGGTCCTCATGGTCTCCGGCCGGGCCTCCTTCGAACTGGCGCAGAAGGCGGTGATGGCCGGCGTGCCGGTGCTGGCGGCCGTCTCGGCCCCGTCGTCCCTGGCGGTGGACCTGGCGGCGGAGACGGGGCTGACGCTGGTGGGCTTCCTGCGGGGAAGTTCCATGAACGTGTACGCGGGTGAGGACCGCATCGCCCTGCGGGCCGCGGCCGCCCGGGGCTGACCGGTCCCCCGCGACACGGCGGCGGGGCCCCTGCCGGCGGGGAGCGCCCCCTGCGCCGCGGGGCTCCGCCTCAAGGACCGCAAGACCGGCGGGGAGCCGGCCCCGGTTCACGGGCCGGTGAAAGGCCGACCCCCGAGCCGTGAGACCGGTCATGAACCGGCCCCCGAGTCGTGAGACCGCTGACGGACCGGCCCCCGAGTCGTGAGGCCGACGGAGAACCGGTCCCCGGGGCGTGCCCATGCCCCATGGACCGGAGCCCCGTCGGCCACTAACGTCCCGGAGCGTGCCCGACGACGCAGCACGCGCACGACGACGGACGGGGACCGGAATCGGCCTGCTGCTGGCCCTGGTCCTCGGGGCGGCGCTGCTCACCGCGCTCCCGGAGGACGGCGACCACCCGCGGGGCGGCACCGCCTGCACACCGCGCACCGTCGCCTCCTGGTCCGCCGACACCGCCCTCACCTCCGAGTTCGCCCGCTACGGCGACGACGCCACCCGCACCGACGACTGGACCGGCGGCGACGGCACCCACTCGGTGCGGCTGCCCGACGGCCGGCTGCTGTGGCTGTTCTCCGACACCTACCTGGGCCGTGTGCACCGCCCGCCCAACCCGGTCGGCGAGTCCTCCGCCTGGCGGGACGTCACCGCCCCGCTGGTGCGCAACTCGGCGGTGCTGATGCGCGACGGCCGCCTGGAGCGCACCCTCCCCGCCCCGCTCTTCCCCGACCCCGCCCCGAACCGGTGGCGCTGGCCGGTCGCCGCCCGGGTCGAGCCGCGCTCCCCCGGCTCCGCCGAGCAGGTCGTGCGGGTCCTGCTGTGGGTGCGTGCCACCGGGCAGTCCCCGTGGATCTACGGCGTGCCCCTCGCCACCGAGGTCGCCACGCTCTCGCTGCCCGACCTGCGCCTGGAGTCGGTCGTGACGGTGCTCGACCAGCAGCAGGTCCCCGACCCGTCGCGGCGGGTGCTGTTCGGCACGACCCTCGTCGCGGAGGACGGCTGGACGTACGTCTTCGGCGGCGACGACGGCCGCCCCGCCTCCCGCCCGGCCTCGCACGCCTACGTGGCGCGCGTCCCGGAGGGCGGGCTGGCGGACCCGGCCGCCTGGGAGCACTGGAACGGCTCGGCGTGGCAGACCCGCGTCCGTCCGCGCCCGGTGCTCGGCGACGGGCGGCACAAGGGCGTGGGCAGCGCGTTCTCCGTGGTGCGGGTGGACGGGACGTACGTGCTGTTCACGATGGCCGCGGGCGCCGCGGGGCTGACCACGGTGGCGGCGTACTGGGCCTGCTCCCCGACCGGGCCGTGGCACGGACCGGCCGAGGAGTTCGATCCGGCGCTGCCGCGGGACGGTACCGCCGCCTACAACCCGCAGACGCACCCGGAGCTGAGCGACGACGGACGGCTGGTGCTCAGCTACGACGTGAACTGGCTGGAGACGTCCGGAGCCGCCGTGATGCTCAGCCGGAACGTGTCCCTGTACCGACCCCGGTTCGTGACGATCCGGCTCGCTCCGGTGCGGTGACCTCCTCGACCCGGTCGTGGGAGCGGCGCTTGGCGATCACCGCGCACACCATGAGCTGCATCTGGTGGAAGAGCATCAGCGGCAGCACCGCCAGCGAGGCCTGGGCCCCGAACAGCACGCTCGCCATGGGCAGCCCGGCGGCCAGCGACTTCTTCGAGCCGGCGAACTGGATCGCGATCCGGTCCTCCCGGCCGAACCTCAGTGCCTTGGCCCCGTACCAGGTCAGCAGCAGCATCACGGCGAGCAGCACGGCCTCCACGACGAGCAGTGCGCCGAGCCGGGCCGGGCTCACCCGGTGCCAGATGCCCTGGACCATGCCCTGGCTGAACGCGGTGTAGACGACGAGCAGGATCGAGCCCCGGTCCACCAGCCCCAGCACCTTCCGGTGGCGGGCGACGAAGGACCCGATCCAGCGGCGCAGCACCTGTCCGGCGACGAACGGCACCAGTAGCTGCGCCACGATCTTCAGCACCGAGTCGGCGGAGAACCCGCCCGCGCCGCTGCCGAGCAGCGCCGCCGCGAGCAGCGGGGTGGCGACGATGCCGACCAGCGAGGAGAAGGAGCCGGCGCAGATCGCGGCGGGCACGTTGCCGCGGGCGATCGAAGTGAAGGCGATCGACGACTGGATGGTGGAGGGGACCAGGGTGAGGAAGAGCAGGCCCTGGTACAGGGGGTCGGTCAGGAGCACCGGGACCAGTCCGCGGGCCGCCAGACCCAGCAGCGGGAAGACGACGAACGTGCAGGCCAGGACGGTGACGTGGAGCCGCCAGTGCTTCAGGCCGTCCAGGGCCTCACGGGTGGACAGCCGGGCGCCGTAGAGGAAGAAGAGGAAGGCGATCGCGGCCGTGGAGGCGCCCGACGCGACGTCCGCCCCCGTGCCGCGGGCCGGGATCAGCGCGGCGAGTCCCACCGTCCCGAGCAGGAGCAGGAGGTACGGGTCGACCGGCATCCAGGCCGGCCATCGCAGGCGTTTCACGGTGCTCCACTTGCTCGGTCGTTCGGGCGGTGCGCCCACGGACGCGCCCGGCGTCCCTCGGCTGCCCGGGGACGAGGGGTCCCCCCTCCATCCTGCTCCCTCCGGCCGTGATCGGGAATCCGGTATACCGCTCTCACTGTCATCACGTTCCACGATGACCGCGGTAGCCTGCCGGAATGTACGACCCCACCCATCTGCGGACGTTCCTGTCCGTGGCGCAGACGCTGAGCTTCACCCAGGCGGCGCGGCGGCTCGGGCTGCGCCAGTCGACCGTCAGCCAGCACGTGCGGCGGCTGGAGGACGCGACCGGGCGGCAGCTGTTCACCCGGGACACGCACTCGGTGGAGCTGACCGAGGACGGCGAGGCGATGCTCGGCTTCGCGCGGCGCATCCTGGCCGTGCACGAGCAGGCGACGCAGTTCTTCACCGGTACCCGGCTGCGCGGGCGGCTGCGGTTCGGCGCGTCGGAGGACTTCGTGCTGACCCGGTTGCCGGAGATCCTCGAGCGGTTCCGGCACGAGCACCCGGAGGTCGACCTGGAGCTGACGGTCGAGCTGTCGGGCACCCTGCACGAGCAGCTCGCCGCGGGAAAGCTGGACCTGGTGCTGGCCAAGCGGCGGCCGGAGGATCCGCGCGCCGATCCGCACCGGCTGGTCTGGCGCGACGAGCTGGTGTGGATCGGCGCGCAGGGGCTGCGCCCGGACCCGAACCGTCCGGTGCCGCTGATCGTCTACCCGCCGCCGGGCATCACCCGGGACCTGGCCCTGCGGGCGCTGGAGCGGCAGGGCAGGCAGTGGCGCATCGTGTGCACCAGCGGCAGCCTCAACGGCCTGCTCGCGGCGGCCCGCGCCGGGCTGGGCGTGATGGTGCACTCGCGCGGGCTGATCCCGCCGGGGCTGGTGCGGATGCCGGAGCGGGCGGGCCTGCCGGAGCCGGGCGAGGTGGACTTCGTGGTGGCGCACGGCCGGCACCGCCCCTCCGCGCAGGGAGCGGCCGACGCCCTGGCGGCGGCGATCCTGGCGGGCGGCGACCGGCTGCACCGCAGCGGCCGGCGCTGACGGTTCCGGCCGCACCCGTGCCGGGCCGGGGCGAGCGACGAGACCCTGCGCGGAAGAGGGGGGAGGCGCTCCACCGCGCGTGAATTCTCCGGTCAGGAATGCACCACTGGCCGTGATCGTTGACCATGGGGGTATCACCTGACCACAACCGAAGGATCGAGAGCTCGTGAGCAAGGTCCCCCCGATCACCCTGAACAACGGCGTCGAGATGCCCCAGCTGGGTTTCGGCGTCTGGCAGGTGCCGGACGACGAGGCCGAGACGGCCGTCGCGACGGCGCTGGAGGCCGGCTACCGCAGCATCGACACCGCGGCGGCGTACGGCAACGAGGAGGGCACCGGCAGGGCCATCGCACGGTCGGGCGTCCCCCGCGAGGACCTCTTCGTCACCACCAAGCTCTGGAACAGCGACCAGGGGTACGAGGCGACGCTGCGCGCCTTCGACGCCTCCGTGTCGAAGCTCGGCCTGGACTACGTGGACCTGTACCTCATCCACTGGCCGACGCCGGAGCGCGGCCTGTACGTCGACACGTACAAGGCGTTCGAGAAGCTGCACGCCGACGGCCGGATCCGCGCCATCGGCGTGTCCAACTTCCTGCCCGAGCACCTGGAGCACCTGATCGCCGAGACGTCCGTGGTCCCGGCCGTCAACCAGATCGAGCTGCACCCGCACCTGCAGCAGCACACCGCGCGTGAGTACCACGCGGAGCGGGGCATCACCACCGAGGCCTGGTCGCCGCTCGGCTCCGGCAAGGGCATCCTCGAGATCCCGGCGATCGTGGCGATCGCCCAGAAGCACGGCCGCACCCCGGCCCAGGTCGTCCTGCGCTGGCACATCCAGTTGGGCAACGTCGTCATCCCGAAGTCGGTGACGCCGTCCCGGATCGAGGAGAACATCGACGTCTTCGGGTTCAGCCTGGACGCCGAGGACCTCGCCGCGATCAGCGCGCTGAACGAGGACCGGCGGCTGGGCCCGGACCCGGCGGAGTTCAACGGGGCCTGACGCCCCGCGCGCGACGGCCTCCCCGCACCCTTCGGCAGGGTGCGGGGAGGCCGTCGCAGGGAGAGTCCTCGAAGCCGAGCGGCGCCGTCACACGGGCCGCACGCCCGCGTGGACCGTGTGGGCCGCCAGGACGAAGACGTCCGGGCGGTGGTGCAGGCTCGCCCGGTCGGCGGGGTCGAGGAGCCGGTCGAGGGTGGCGCGGTCCTCGGCGTCCAGGTCCTCGGCGAGGACCTCGCGGGTGCGGGTGAGGGAGTCCACGACGTAGGCGCGGGCGCGGTCCGTGACCGGTGCGGGGAGGTCGAGGAGGAAGGTGCGCGAGCGGGTGTGGTGCAGACCGGCCGAGGTCAGCAGGGCCGGCCAGTCCTCGACGTGCGCGACCGAGCCGGGCAGGTCGGCGCGCATCCGGGAGAACCACTCCTCCTCCACCGCGTCGATGCGCGCCTGGAGTCCGGGCCGGCCGATGCCGATGTCGCGGGGCAGGAACCGGGCGGGCAGGCCGCCCTCCACCACCGCCAGCGTGCCGCCGGGCGCGAGCCGCGCGGCGCAGGCGGCGAGCGCGGCGCTCTGGTCGCCGAGGTGGTGCACGCTGCGGCTGGCCCAGAGCAGATCGGCCGGGTAGTCCAACTCGCCGAGCACGTCGGGCAGTTCACCGGCGAGGGTGTCGAAGCGGTCGGCGACGCCCTGGCGGGCGGCCCGGTCCGCGGCCCGCTCCAGCAGCGGTTTCGAGCCGTCGACGGCCACGATCCGCGCGCCCGGGAAGGTCTCGGCGAACAGGCAGGAGATGACGCCGGGCCCGCTGCCGGCGTCGACGACGAGTCCGGGCTCGGTGACCTCCTTCGCCAGCCAGTTCAGGGCCCGCTCGTACAGCGGCGTGAAGAGCTCCGCCTGGGACTCGAGCCGGGGGGCCATCTCGGCCCAGTCGATGTCGGTGTGGTCGTGGTGGTGGCCGTGACCGCGGTCGTGGCCCTGGTCGTGGTGGTGGTGCGCCATGGTGGTCAGCCTCTCCGCTCGGGTGCCGCCAGGGTGCTCCGACGCACCGGGGGTGAGCAACCCGTGTTGCCGCTCCCGCAAAACCGTTCTTCGCGGGAGCGGCGGCACTGCCGACGGGAGGCGTGTGCGGTCCGCCGGGGCCGGACCGGGCGGGCCCGGCCCCGGTGGATCAGCGGGGCCGGCCGGTCAGGACAGCGGCGGGTACGCGTTCCTCATCAGCTCCTGGAACTGGGCGGAGAACCAGTGCCCGGAGACCGGGGCGTCCGGCAGGGCGCCCGACATGTTGTTGTCGTTCCGCGGGTTGCCCGTGTACGTCGGGTCGCACATCCGGTCGAAGCCCTTGCCCTCGTCGTTGTCGATGGCCTTGCTCGACCCGTCGGACTCGCCCGGGGGCTTCATCCACACGTAGGCGTCGATCCCGGGCTCCGGTGCGGCCTTCGGCCGTTCCCCGAGACCCGCGCCCTTCTGGTTGCACCAGTTGCCCGTGTTGAACCGGCGGTCGTAGCGGCCGCCGTCGACGTAGGTGTCCACGCTGGTCGTGGCGCCGGGCCCGGTGGGCCGGGCGGTGCCGCCCCAGCCGTTGCGGGAGGTGTCGATCAGCATGCCGATCTTCGAGTCGAAGCCGAGCGAGACCAGCTTCTCGCGCAGGGCCTTGGCGTACGACAGTTCGTCGACGTAGCGGTTCCAGCTGACCCACTTGGACTCGCGCACCGACTTGCCGGCCACGGTCTGGTCGACCGAGAAGTGGTCCTCCTTCAGCGCGCTGTAGTTGGCGGTGTTGGCGATGAAGCCGTGGACGTCGGCCACGGTCGCGCCCTCGGCGGTGGCGGCCTGCTTGAACACCTCCGCGGAGGCCCCGAAGTTGTCGTCCCAGCCCAGCCAGCCGTGGTGGCCCGCGTCCACGTAGTTGTAGACGTTGGGCACGTCACCGAGCTTGTTCAGGGCGTAGCCCACGCCCTTGACGTAGTTGCCGTTGGCCTTCATCACGTCGCAGTTGGGCGTGGCGGTGGCCCGCGGGGAGACGTTGGTGACGAGGTTGGGCAGCGAGTCGATCTCGACCGTGGTGACGATCCGCAGCGAGGCGTACTTCGGGTCGGAGAGGATCGCGGCGATCGGGTCGATGTACTGCGTCTTGTACTTGTCGATCTCCGTGGGGCCGAGTTCGCCGTTGGAGGCGAGCGCGGCGCAGTCGCGGCCAGGCAGGTTGTAGATGACCACCTGGAAGACGAGTTCGCCCGAGCCCTTCTGCCGCAGGGCCTCGTCGAGGTGGGCCCGCAGACCCATCTTGCCGTTGGCCCCGTTGATGGCGGCGGTGCGGTCCATCCAGACACCGGTGGGCTGGTTCGCGATGCGGCTGCCGCCCGGCTCGGCGGCGGCATTCGCGGACCACTCGGGGTTCACGTACACCTTGGCGCCGACGTAGGGGTTGTCGACCCGGGCGCCCTGGGGCGGCGGGTCGGTCGGGTCCGGCGGGTCGGTGGGTCCGCCGGAGTCGACGTTGCAGGTCACTCCGTCGAGGGTGAAGGTGGCCGGGACCGCGTTGGTGCCGCTGTAGGTGCCCTGGAAGCCGAAGCTGGTCGACCCCCCGGTGGCCAGCGTGCCGTTGTAGGACTCGTTGGCGGCGGTGACGGCGGTGCCGGACTGGGTGAGCTTGGCGTTCCAGCCGCTGGTGATCTTCTGGTTGCCGGCGTACGACCACTTCACCGCCCACGACGACTTGGCGGCGCCGTGGTTGGTGACCGTCACGGACGCGGTGAAGCCGGTGTCCCACTGGTTCTGCACCTTGTAGTCGACGGTGCAGGGGACGGCGGCCGCGCCGACGTCGCCGGGGACGGCGGCGAGCGCCGTCCCGGTGGCGCCGGCGACCAACGCCATGGCGGCGAGGAGCGCGGTTCTGGTGCGACTCATGAGTGCGGGTTTCCTATCCGTAGGGGGCTGTCCTTCGAAGGCGTGCGCGGGTGAGCGCGCGGCCCGGTGCCGTACGGGGGTGGGAGTGCCGTCGTGACCCGGTTCGGGACGGGTCCGTGGCGCCGCCCGGGGTGCTTGCGGGCAGCACGGACGGCGTGGGGTCCCACGACAAGTGCGCCGGCCCCGCGCCCGGGGTGCGGGTGGTGCCGTCGAGCCGGATCGCCGCCGTCCCGGTGCCGCCCGCGGAGGAGGGCGTGGCGGAGTGCTCCGCCGTGCACGGGGAGGGCTAAAAGTACTGAACGCGGGGGATGGCGCATGAGCGACTCCTTGCAGTTCACACGCGCCGTGACGGACGCGCCGACTGGTGGAACCGCTCCCACTGGTGCCATGAAGCTAGCGCCAAGTGACGAGGAAGAACAGAGGGTGTTGCCGACTTTCCCCCGCCCACCCCGTCGAATCTTTTCGACTCTTCACAAGCCTTGACCGCCCTCGACCCCGTCCCCACTATGGGAGCGCTCCCACTGGTTCAAGCCTTGACCTTTCCCAGTCGCAGGAGGAACCAGCACCATGCACCCCCCACCCAGGAGACGCAGAGGCGTCCGGCGATGGTGGACGGCCGCCGCGGCGGCTCTCGCGCTCCCGCTGACGATGCTCTCTTCAGGCTCGACCCCCGCTCAGGCGGCGGCCGTCCAGTGCAGTGTCGACTACCGGACGAACGACTGGGGCTCCGGCTTCACCGCGGATCTGACGCTCACCAACCGCGGCACGGACCCCATCGACGGCTGGACGCTGACGTACGACTACACGGGCAACCAGAGGCTCGCGAACGGCTGGAACGGCAGCTGGTCGCAGTCCGGGAGGACCGTGACCGTGAAGAACGCCGGGTACAACGCCCGGATCGCCGCCGGCAGCGCCGTCACGACCGGCGCCCAGTTCTCCTACAGCGGCACCAACACCGCGCCCACGTCCTTCGCGATCAACGGCACCACCTGCGTCGGCGCCCACCAGCCGCCGATCACCGTGCTGACCAGCCCCGAGGCCGGGGCCGTCTACACTCAGGGGGAGCCCGTCCCGCTCGCGGCGACCGCGGCGGCGGCCGACGACGCCACGATCACCAAGGTGGAGTTCTACGACGACACCGAGCTGCTGGGCACGGACAGCAGCGCACCGTTCACCCTTTCGGTCGCTGGTTTGACCGTGGGCAGTCATTCACTGGTGGCGAAGGCCTACGACAGCATGGGTGCCTCCGCGAGCTCCAGCCCGGTCGGCATCACGATCGCCTCGGGCCCCACCGTGGTGGCCACCCCCTCCCAACTGGGCGTCAAACAAGGTGAGTCGGGCACCTACGAGGTGAAGCTGTCGAAGCAGCCGAGCGCGAACACGACCGTCACGACGACCCGTGCGAGCGGCAACTCGGGGCTGTCGGTCGCCGGTGGCGCCTCGCTCACCTTCACGCCGTCGAACTGGAACACCGCACAGAAGGTGACCATCGCCGCCAACGGCTCCGGCACCGGCTCGGCGGTCTTCGAGTCCACCGCGCCGGGGCACGGCAAGGCCTCGGTCACGGTGACCCAGCTGGGCGCGACGAAGACGTACGACGCGCGCTTCCTGGAGCTGTACGGCAAGGTCACCGACCCGGCGAACGGCTACTTCTCGCCCGAGGGCATCCCGTACCACTCGGTCGAGACGCTGATCGTCGAGGCGCCGGACCACGGTCACGAGACCACCTCGGAGGCGTACAGCTACCTGCTGTGGCTGCAGGCCATGTACGGCAAGGTGACCGGTGACTGGTCGAAGTTCAACGGGGCCTGGGACATCATGGAGCGGTACATGATCCCGACCCGTGCCGACCAGCCGACCAACTCCTTCTACAACGCCTCGAAGCCGGCGACCTACGCGCCCGAGTACGACACCCCGAACGAGTACCCGTCCGCGCTCGACACGGGCGTCCCGGTCGGCCCCGACCCGATCGCGGCCGAGCTGAGGTCCGCCTACGGCACGGACGAGGTCTACGGCATGCACTGGCTGCAGGACGTCGACAACGTCTACGGCTACGGCAACGAGCCGGGCAAGTGCGAGGCCGGCCCGACGGCGACCGGCCCGTCGTACATCAACACCTTCCAGCGCGGCCCGCAGGAGTCGGTGTGGGAGACGGTGCCGCAGCCCACCTGCGACGCCTTCAAGTACGGCGGGAAGAACGGCTTCCTGGACCTGTTCACCAAGGACGCCTCGTACGCCAAGCAGTGGAAGTTCACCAACGCCCCGGACGCCGACGCGCGCGCCGTGCAGGCCGCCTACTGGGCGGACAAGTGGGCCAAGGAGCAGGGCAAGGGCTCCGAGGTCTCCGCGACCGTCTCCAAGGCCGCGAAGATGGGCGACTACCTGCGCTACGCCATGTTCGACAAGTACTTCAAGAAGATCGGCAACTGCGTGGGACCGTCGTCCTGCCCGGCCGGCACCGGCAAGGACTCCTCGCACTACCTGCTGTCCTGGTACTACGCGTGGGGCGGTGCCACCGACTCCTCGGCGGGCTGGGCCTGGCGCATCGGCTCCAGCCACGCGCACGGCGGCTACCAGAACCCGTTCGCCGCGTACGCGCTGAGCACCTACGCGCCGCTGAAGCCGAAGTCGGCGACGGGCGCGGACGACTGGGCCAAGTCGATGCAGCGGCAGCTCGAGTTCTACCGCTGGCTGCAGTCCGACGAGGGCGCCATCGCGGGCGGCGCGACCAACAGCTGGGCGGGGCGGTACGCCACACCGCCGGCCGGCACGCCGACCTTCTACGGCATGTACTACGACGAGAAGCCGGTCTACCACGACCCGCCGTCCAACCAGTGGTTCGGCTTCCAGGCCTGGTCGATGGAGCGGGTCGCCGAGCTGTACCAGCAGACCGGCAACGCGCTCGCCAAGTCGGTCCTCGACAAGTGGGTGGACTGGGCGCTGTCCGAGACCACGGTCAACCCGGACGGCACCTTCCGGATCCCGTCGACGCTCCGCTGGTCGGGCAAGCCCGACACGTGGAACGCCACGAACCCCGGTGCCAACGGCGGTCTGCACGTCACCGTCGTCGACTACACCAACGACGTCGGCGTGGCGGGCGCGTACGCCAGGACCCTGACGTACTACGCCGACCGCTCCGGTGACACCGAGGCCGCGGCCACCGCGAAGAAGCTCCTCGACGGCATGTGGAACAACCACCAGGACGACCTGGGCATCGCCGTCCCGGAGACCCGCACCGACTACAACCGCTTCGACGACCCCGTCCACGTCCCCAGCGGCTGGACCGGCACCATGCCCAACGGCGACGCGATCAACTCGTCGTCGACGTTCGACTCGATCCGCTCCTTCTACCAGGACGACCCGGCCTGGTCGAAGATCGAGTCCTATCTGGCGGGCGGCGCCGCGCCCACCTTCACGTACCACCGGTTCTGGGCCCAGGCCGACATCGCCCTGGCCCTGGGCTCGTACGCGGAGCTGCTCGAATAGTCCCCGCCGGCGCTCCGCGTACGGCTCCGGCACCTGACGCCGGGGCCACCGGCCGGGCGGCCCCCCGGGTCCCGTCGTCGCACTCCCGTCTGCCGCACAACGTCATGCACGCACTCTCGCCGCACCGGGCCCTGACCCGAGTACATCCAGTACGAGGCTCAGGGCCCGGCACACCGAGAGCACGCACCTGACGCCGCGTGGCCCGCCCTCCGGGCGGACGAAGGGAGTGCGACGACAGGACCCACGCACGGGGGCCGCCCGGCCCTCGCACGCTCCTCCCCCGCCCTCCCCTCCCCCACCTCCCCCCACCACGCGGAAGGAACGCACCGTGCGAAGAACCCGTGTCCTCACGGCCGTGCTCGCGTTGGCGGCCGGTCTGCTCACGGGCGGCCCGCCCGCCCTCGCGGCCGGTGACGGCCCCGAGCCGGCCGCATCCCTCGCCGCCGACACCTACACCTGGAAGAACGCCCGCATCGACGGCGGCGGTTTCGTCCCCGGCATCGTCTTCAACCGCAGCGAGCGGAACCTGGCCTACGCCCGTACCGACATCGGCGGCGCCTACCGCTGGCAGGAGGCGACGAAGAGCTGGACCCCGCTGCTGGACCCGGTGGGCTGGGACGACTGGGGGCACACCGGCGTGGTGAGCCTCGCCTCCGACCCGGTGGACCCGGACCGGGTGTACGCGGCGGTCGGCACGTACACCAACGACTGGGACCCGAAGAACGGCGCGGTGCTGCGCTCCACCGACCGGGGCGCGAGCTGGCGCAAGGCCGACCTGCCGTTCAAGCTGGGCGGGAACATGCCGGGCCGGGGCATGGGGGAACGCCTGGCCGTCGACCCGAACCGCAACAGCGTGCTCTACCTGGGCGCGCCCAGCGGGAAGGGGCTGTGGCGGTCGACCGACTCGGGGGCGAGCTGGTCGCGGGTGGCGAACTTCCCCAACGTCGGGAACTACGCGCAGGACCCGAGCGACACCTCCGGGTACGCCAGTGACAACCAGGGGATCGTCTGGGTCACCTTCGACGAGTCCACGGGGACGTCCGGCAGTGCGACGGGGACGGTCTACGTCGGCGTCGCCGACAAGGAGAACGCCGTGTACCGGTCCACCGACGCGGGCGCGACCTGGGAACGGCTGGCCGGGCAGCCGACGGGGTACCTCGCCCACAAGGGCGTGCTCGACACCCGGAACGGCCACCTGTACCTCGCCTACAGCGACTCGGGCGGCCCGTACGACGGGGGCAGGGGACGGCTGTGGCGGTACGCCACCGCGACCGGCACCTGGACCGACGTCAGCCCCGTGGCCGAGGCCGACACGTACTACGGCTTCAGCGGCCTGACGGTGGACCGGCAGGACCCGGGCACGGTGATGGCCACCGCCTACAGCTCCTGGTGGCCGGACACCCAGATCTTCCGCTCCACCGACAGCGGCGCGACCTGGACCCGGGCCTGGGACTACACGTCGTACCCGAACCGCGAGAACCGCTACACGATGGACGTCTCGTCCGTGCCGTGGCTCACCTGGGACGCCCACCCCTCCCCGCCCGAACAGACCCCGAAGCTCGGCTGGATGACCGAGGCGCTGGAGATCGACCCCTTCGACTCGGACCGCATGATGTACGGCACGGGCGCGACGGTCTACGGCACCGAGAACCTCACGGACTGGGACGCCGGCACGAAGTTCACCATCACGCCCATGGTGCGCGGCCTGGAGGAGACGGCCGTCAACGACCTCGCCTCTCCCCCGTCGGGCGCGCCGCTGCTCAGCGCGCTCGGCGACATCGGCGGCTTCCGGCACACGGACCTCACCGAGGTGCCGTCGATGATGTTCACCCAGCCCCACTTCACGTCGACGACGAGCCTGGACTTCGCCGAGTCGGACCCGGACACCGTGGTCCGGGTCGGCGACCTGGACTCCGGCCCGCACATCGCGTTCTCCACCGACAACGGCGCCCACTGGTTCGCGGGGACGGACCCTTCCGGCGTCAGCGGCGGCGGCACGGTCGCGGCGGCGGCCGACGGCAGCCGGTTCGTGTGGAGCCCCCGGGGCGCCGGCGTGCACCACACGAGCGGTTTCGGCACGTCCTGGTCGGCGTCGTCCGGCATCCCGGACGGGGCGGTCGTGGAGTCCGACCGGGTGGACCCGAAGACCTTCTACGGCTTCAAGTCCGGGAAGTTCTACGTCAGTACGGACGGCGGCGCGACGTTCAGGGCCTCGGCGGCGACCGGTCTGCCCGGCGGCGACAGCGTCCGGTTCAAGGCGCTGCCGGGCGCGCGGGGCGACATCTGGCTGGCGGGCGGGTCGAGCGACGGGGCGTACGGCCTGTGGCACTCCACGGACGCCGGGGCGACCTTCACCAGGCTGGGCAACGTCGAGGAGGCCGACACCGTCGGCTTCGGCAAGGCGGCGCCCGGAGCCTCGTACCAGACCCTCTACACCAGCGCGAAGATCGACGGCGTGCGCGGCATCTTCCGCTCGACGGACCGCGGCGCGAGCTGGACCCGCGTCAACGACGACGCCCACCAGTGGGGCTGGACCGGTGCGGCGATCACCGGTGACCCGCGGGTGTACGGCCGGGTCTACGTGGCGACCAACGGACGCGGCGTCGTCTACGGCGACACCTCGGACCCCGGGGGCGGGGACGACGGCGGCGGCACGGACCCGGACCCGGATCCGGACCCGGAGCCCTCGGGTGCCTGCGCGGTGACCTACACGGTCACCCACCAGTGGACCGACGGCTTCCAGGCCGAGGTGCGGGTGACCAACACGGGCGCGAGTGCCTGGAACGGCTGGACGCTGACCTGGTCCTTCGCGGACGGGCAGCGGATCTCCCAGCTCTGGAACGCGGCCCACACCCAGTCGGGTCCGGCGGTGACGGTGCGCAACACCGACTGGAACGGCACCGTCGCGGCGGGCTCGTCGGTCGGCTTCGGCTTCACCGCGAGCCGCTCGGCGACGAACACGGAGCCGCCGGCCTTCAGGCTGGGCGAACAGGACTGCGCGGTGCGCTGAGCGTCGCCGGTGGAGAATGACGATCATCCTCCACCGGCGACAGCGAAGGAGCCCCGATGTACGGACGGATCATCTTCCTGAACGGCACGTCGAGTGCGGGGAAATCCAGCATCGCGAGGGAACTGCTGCAGGTGCTGGACGAGCCGTACTTCCACATGCCCGTGGACTCCTTCCACGCGATGCGCTCGCGCCGGGAGATCGACGCGGACCGGCTCCCCGACGTGCTGCGGCGCACCTGGAGGGGATTCCACCGGGCGGTCGCCGGGATGGCCGAGGCCGGGAACAACGTGGTGGTGGACCACGTGCTGAGCGAGGAGTGGCGCCTGCTGGACTGCCTCGGGCTGTTCGACGCCCGGGAGGTCGTCCTGGTCGGCGTGCGGTGTTCGCCGGAGGAGACTCAGCGGCGCGAGCGGGCGCGGGGCGACCGCCCGGCGGGCCTCGCGGCCCGGCAGTTCGACCGGGTCCATGCGCACGGCCTGTACGACATCGAGTGCGACACGACCACCGCCACGGCCGAGGACTGCGCCCGGCGGATCGGCGCCTTCCTGCCGCGGCGGCCGCTGCCCACCGCGTTCGAGAAGCTCAGGGCACGCCTGCGTCCCGACCTGCGGGCGGTCGTCCGATGACCGGGGGCACCGTCCTTCCCGCCCGTCGTGCGGTCCTCCTCGGGGGAGGCTTCTCCACCGACGACGACGGCCTGCTGGACGACTGGCTGCTCGGCCACGCCCGCGGGCCCCGCCCCAAGGTGTGCTTCGTCCCCACGGCCAGTGGGGACGCCCCCGCGTACGTCGAGCGGTTCCTGGACGCCTTCCGGTCGCGTGCCTGCGAGCCGTCCGTGCTGACGCTGTTCCGGCGTGAGCTCGACGACGAGGCGCTGCGGGCCTTCCTGCTCTCCCAGGACGTCGTGTACGTCGGTGGCGGCAACACCGCCAATCTGCTGGCGATCTGGCGCACCCACGGCGTCGACCGGCTGCTGCGCGAGGCGTACGACCGCGGGACGCTGCTGTGCGGGATCAGCGCCGGCGCCAACTGCTGGGCCGCCGGCTCGCACACCGACTCCTTCGGTCCGCTGACGTACCTGCGGGACGGACTGGGGCTGCTGCCGGGATCGGTGTGTCCGCACTACGACAGCGAACCCGGCCGCCGGGCCTCCTACCGGACGGCCGTGGCGGGCGGCGCGCTGCCCGCCGGATGGGCACTGGAGGACGGTGTGGGCGCCCTCTTCACGGACGGCCGGCTCACCGAGGCGGTGGCCCGGAAGCCGGAGGCCCGCCTGTACCGGGTACGGGCGGGCCTGGGCGGCGAGGCGGTCGAACGGGCGGTGACGTGCCGTCCGCTCAGGGCGTGAACACCGCCGGCCGCGGTGCCTTCGGCATGCCGTCGCCGAGGAAGGAGCCGGTGTGCGGGGGCTGGTTGTAGGCGGTGTTCTGCCAGGCCAGGGACGTGCGGTACAGGGGGTCGTGCAGCAGGGTGGTGATCCTGGTATCCGTGTCGTGCGGGGTGGAGTAGATGCGCAGCGCCCTGTTGTCGCCGGTGCGCTCCGGGTTGCCGCCTACAGCGGCTTGCGGAAGGCCCTGAGGGTGAACACCGGGTCGGGGCGGGGCCGTTCCTGGTCGGGGAGGCGTGCCAGACGGGCGGCGAAGCGTTCGGCGATCGGTTCCCCGGGGGGCAGGGTGACGAACCAGCCGCGGCGCAGGTCGGCGATGGTGCTGCGGGGGCTGCGGCCCTGCCCGTGCCCCCGGAAGCGGGCCCGCCCGGCCGGGACCAGGCCGTGCTCGGCGGCGCGGGCCTCGACATCGGCGGCGGCGTCGGGGACCGGGCTGCGCGGGCGGGCGGCGAGCACGGCGTCGATGTCGCTGCCGACGTTGTGGGAGGCGCCCTTGTCGACGGTGGTGACGTAGACCCCGCCGGGCCGCAGGACGCGGGCGCACTCGCCGACGGCGGCCCGCACGTCCCCGGGACCGGACAGGAGGTGCAGCAGCCACACGCTGACCACGGCGTCGAACCGGCCGTCCGCGAACGGCAGCCGGCGGCTGTCGGCGCGGACCACGGCGCCGGGCAGGCGGGCGGCGGCCCTGCGGGTCATCGCCGGGGCGAGGTCGACGCCGGTCACCCGCAGGCCGGCGCGGGCGGCGGCGAACCGCCGGGTCACTATGCCGGTGCCGCAGGCCACGTCCAGCAGGTCCCGGGCCTGCTCCGGTACCAGGCTCAGCACGGCCGCCGCCGCGGCGGCGGCGCGTGGCTCACCGCCGCGCAGGGCGTCGTACCGTGCCGCTTCCTCGTCGTAGTCCAGCACGCGCCTCAGTGTGCACCGTGACCGGGGGCCAGGTCCTCCACCCTGCGGGCGAGCTCGACGTCCTTCTCGGTGACGGCGCCGCCCGCGCTGTGGGTGTGCACGGACAGCGACACGGTGTCGTAGCCGAGGGTGAGGTCGGAGTGGTGGTCGAGCTCCTCCTGCACCCGGGCGATGTGGACGACCATCGCCGTCGCCGCGAAGTGCGACCCCAGCCGGTAGGAGCGGGTGAGCCGGTCCCCGTCGAGCGACCAGCCCGGCAGTTCGGCCAGCCGGTCCTCGATCTCCTTCTGCGACAGCGGTTCGACGGGCATGGGCTGCGCTCCTTCGCCGGTTCGGTCTCCTGGTCGCTCCCGCACGGGGACGCGCCTCTCAGGCTGCCACAGGAGGACTCCGGTGGCCTGGTCAACGGCGTGCGGCTCCCCGGAACGGCCGTTTCTCGACTACGGTCCCGGCATGACCACTGCCCCCTCCGGTACCGCTCCCGCCGCCGAAGGCGTGGGCCCGCTGCTGCGGGCTTGGCGGGAGCAGCGGCGGATCAGCCAGCTGGAGCTGGCCCTGCGCGCCGACTCCTCCGCCCGGCACATCAGCTTCATCGAGACCGGCCGTTCCCGCCCCAGCGAGGAGATGGTGCTGCGGCTGGCCGAGCACCTGGACGTCCCGGTGCGGGAGCGCAACGCGCTGCTGCTGGCGGCGGGTTACGCGCCCCGGTTCCCGCACACCCCGCTGGACGACCCGGCGCTGGAGGTGCTGCGGGACGGCATCGAGCGGCTGATCGGGGGCTTCGAGCCGTATCCGGCGCTGGTGGTGGACGCGATGTACGACGTCGTGGCGGCCAACCGGGGGGTCACGATGCTGTTCGACGGGATTTCTCCGGCGCTGCTGGAACCGCCGCTGAACGCGATGCGGCTCACGCTGCACCCGCAGGGGCTCGCGCCGCGCATCCTGAATCTGCGCCAGTGGCGCGGACACCTGCTGGAGCAGATGGAGCGGCAGATCGCGCTGCGCCGCTCCGCACCGCTGCGGGCGCTGTACGAGGAGGTGGCGGCGTTCCCGGTGCCGGAGGCCGGCGGGGGGATCGCGGAGGAACCGCAGGGGCCGGTGGCGTACTTCGCGCTGCCGATGCTGCTCGAGCACGAGGGGCGGACGCTGTCGTTCGTGTCGTCGATCTCCACGTTCAACACGCCCATGGACGTGACCGTCGCCGAGCTGGCCGTGGAGACGCTGCTCCCGGCGGACCCGGCGACGGCCAAGTACCTTCAGTCCCGGCTGAGCTGACGCGCCTTCAGGGACATGTGCTGGAGCAGGGCGAAGCCGGCCACGACCAGGGCCTGGAGGACCGTCCAGACCGTGCCCGCCGCGGTCGGGGCGAGCCAGAGCGCGAGGGCGGCGAGACTGACCACCGTCCAGGCCAGGTTGGCCTCGACGACGATCCGCGCGCCGAGGGTGGGCGGGTGCGGCCGGGAGGCCACCAGGCCGACGCCGGCCGCGTACGCCGCGAGGAACGCGCCGATCCCGAGGAGCAGGCCGGAGCCGACGCCGAGGAGGCGCCCGAGCGGGCCGGAGAGGGCCAGGTAGGCGAGCGCGTTGGCGCCGGTCACCACGGCGTCGAGGGCCAGGAACCGGCGCAGCGCGACGTTCGGTTCCACGGTCCGGGCGAGCGCGGTGAGCTGGGTCGCGGACATGGTGGATCACCCTCCGGTGGAATCGGTTGCGGCGGCCGGTGCCGGGTCCCGGGCCGGAGTGCGCCGGCCCGGAACCCGGTGCCCCCACGATCGCCCGGGGACCGGGGCCGGGTCGATTACCTTCGGGGTCATGCCGTACGGACCGGGCGGGCCCGGGCCGGTGAAGGCGGCCCGTCCCTCCGTCCCGCATGAGAGGGTCGGAGGGACATGACAGACTGATCACAGGCTGGGGCACGTCGGGGAGGCGTGGCGTTGAGTGAGCGGCGGGCCGCACCCACCGTGGGCCAGGTGGTGCTGGGAAGACGGCTGCGGGAGCTGCGGGAGGCGGCGGGCCTCGGACGGGAGGAGGCCGCCCGGGTCCTGCGGGTGGCCCCCGCGACCGTCCGGCGGATGGAGACCGCCGAGGTCGCGCTGAAGATCCCGTACGTCCAGGTCCTACTGACCGCGTACGGGGTGTCCGGGAGCGAGGCGGCGGCGTTCGTCGAGCTCGTCGAGGAGGCGAACCGGCCGGGCTGGTGGCAGCGGTACCACGACGTGCTGCCGGAGTGGTTCAGCCTGTACGTGAGCCTGGAGGGGGCGGCCCGGATCATCCGCTCCTACGAGCCGCACTTCGTGCCGGGGCTGCTGCAGACCGAGGAGTACGCGCGGGCCGTCCTGGAGGCCGGGACGATCGGGGGCGCCGGGCCCGCGGCGGTCGAACGGCACGTGGCGCTGCGCATGGAGCGCCAGCGGCTCCTGGAGCGCGAGGATCCGCCCCACCTCTGGGTGATCATGGAGGAGACGGTGCTGCGGCGCCCGGTGAGCACCGACGGCCGGGTGATGCGCGACCAGCTCGACAAGCTCCTGGAGTGGTCCGCACGGGACCGGATCACGCTCCAGGTCGCCGAGTTCGCCGACGGGCCGCACCCGGGGACGTACGCGCCGTTCTCGCTGTTCCGGTTCGCCGAGCCGGAACTGCCGGACATGGTGTTCACCGAGTACCTGACGGGCGCCCTGTACCTGGACTCCCGCAAGGAGGTCTCGGCGCACCTGGAGGTCCTGGACCACATGACGGCGCGGGCCGCCTCGGCCCGGCGCACGGAGAAACTGCTGCGGCAGTGGCGGGAGACCTACTGAGCGGGTGGCACCGCGGCGGCGGCACGGGGCAACCCGGGTGCCGGGCGCGGCGTCTTCCCCACGGCACCGCGCGTCCCGCACCGGGCGCGGCGGGCCTTCGCACCACCGAGCACGGCGAGCCTTCGACCCCACGAGGAGAAGACAGCGCATGACCGGACCCGACGCCGCGCACGCCCCCGTCGACACCGGCCGCCCGCACCCGGCCCGCGTCTACGACTGGTGGCTCGGCGGCAAGGACAACTACCCGGTGGACGAGGAGCTGGCGCGGAAGATCCTCGCGGCGGACGACACGGCGGTGCGCGGGGCGCGCGCCAACCGCCGGTTCATGCACCGGGCCGTGCGCACCGTCGCCGAGGCGGGGACGCGCCAGTTCCTGGACATCGGCACCGGCATCCCCACCGCGCCCAACCTGCACCAGGTGGCCCAGGGCGTCGCACCCGAGTCGCGCGTGGTGTACGCGGACAACGACCCGATCGTGCTGCGGCACGCCGAGGCGCTGCTGCACGGCACCGCCGAGGGCGCCACGGAGTACGTGCACGCCGACGTCCGGGACGTGGACGCGCTGCTGCGCCGGGCCGGCGAGACGCTGGACCTGGACCGGCCCGTGGCGCTGTCGCTGGTCGCGCTGACCCACTACCTGGACGACGACCCCGACGGCGACGACGTGTACGGCCTGCTGGAGCGGTACGTCGCCGCCCTCGCGCCGGGCAGCCACCTGATCCTCTCCCAGGTCACCGCGGACCTGAACCCGGCGGCCGTCGAGCAGGCGGCGCACCACTTCCGGAGCGGCGGCACGCCCTTCCACCCGCGCTCGCTGGCCGCGTTCTCCCGCTTCTTCACCGGGCTGGAACTGCTGGGCCCGGGGGTGATCCCGGTGCACGGGTGGCGCCCGGAGGCGGAGGACGTGGCGGCCCAGGCGGAGGGGATCGTGCCGGTCTACGCGGGCGTCGCCCGCAAGCCGTGACCCGGCGGCCGCCCCGGGGAGCGCCCGGGGGCGCCCCGGGGCGGCCGCGCGGAGGACGGCCCGTCAGGCCGCGCCGTCCCGGCGCTCCCCGGACTCCCTGTCGTCGTCGACGATCTCCGCGTCGACGACGCCCTCCTCCTGCGGCGAGGTCTGCTGTTCGGTGCCCTCCGTGGGGGTCTGCCGGTTCCGCTCGTACATCGCCTGGCCCATCTTCTGGCTGACCGCGGCGAGCTTCTCGACGCCGGCGCGCAGGTCGGCCGTCTCGGGGGACTGCTGCTCCAGCAGCCCCTTCAGCTCCGAGAGCGCCGACTCGACCTCGGACCTGGTGTCGCCGGGGATCACGTCGGTGTTCTCCCGCAGGAACTTCTCGGTCTGGTAGACGAGTTGCTCGGCCTGGTTGCGGGTCTCGGCGGCCTCGCGGCGCTTGTGGTCCTCCTCGGCGTACTGCTCGGCCTCGCGCATCATGCGGTCGATGTCGTCCTTGGGCAGCGCCGAGCCGCCGGTGACGGTCATCTTCTGCTCGCGGCCGGTGGCGAGGTCCTTGGCGGAGACGTGCATGATCCCGTTGGCGTCGATGTCGAAGGCCACCTCGATCTGCGGGATGCCGCGCGGGGCGGGCGGCAGGCCGGTGAGGTCGAAGACGCCGAGCTTCTTGTTGTAGGCGGCGATCTCGCGCTCGCCCTGGTAGACCTGGATGCCGACCGAGGGCTGGTTGTCGGCGGCGGTGGTGAAGATCTCCGAACGCCGGGTGGGGATGGTGGTGTTGCGCTCGATCAGCTTGGTCATGATGCCGCCCTTGGTCTCGATGCCGAGGGACAGCGGGGTGACGTCGAGCAGCAGGACGTCCTTCACGTCGCCGCGCAGGACGCCCGCCTGCAGCGCCGCGCCGACGGCGACGACCTCGTCGGGGTTGACGCCCTTGTGCGGGTCCTTGCCGGTGAGTTCGCGGACCAGGTCGGTGACGGCGGGCATCCGGGTGGAGCCGCCGACGAGGATGACGTGGTCGATGGCGGAGAGCTCCACGCCCGCGTCCTTGACGGCCTGGTGGAAGGGTTTCTTGCAGCGCTCCAGCAGGTCCTCGGTGAGTTCCTGGAACTGGGCGCGGGTGAGCTTCTCGTCCAGGTGCAGGGGCCCTTCGGCGGAGGCCGTGATGTAGGGGAGGTTGATCGTGGTCTCCGACGAGGAGGACAGCTCGATCTTGGCCTTCTCGGCGGCCTCCCGCAGCCGTTGCACCGCCATTTTGTCCTGCAGCAGGTCGACGCCGTGCCCGCCCTTGAAGCGCTTGGCGAGGTACTCGACGAGGCGCTGGTCCCAGTCGTCGCCGCCGAGGCGGGTGTCGCCGTTGGTGGCCTTCACCTCGATGACGCCCTCGCCCATCTCCAGCAGCGACACGTCGAAGGTGCCGCCGCCCAGGTCGAAGACGAGGACGGTCTGGTCGTTCTCCTTGTCCAGGCCGTAGGCCAGGGCGGCGGCCGTGGGCTCGTTGATGATCCTGAGGACCTTCAGGCCGGCGACCTCCCCGGCCTCCTTGGTGGCCTGCCGCTGGGTGTCGTCGAAGTACGCCGGCACGGTGATCACCGCGTCGGTGACGTCCTCGCCGAGGTAGGACTCCGCGTCCCGCTTCAGCTTCTGCAGCACCCGGGCGGACAGCTCCTGCGCCCGGTAGCGGGTGCCGTCCACCGAGCCGTGCTCCGGGAAGCGCCACTGCGCGTCGCCCATGTGGCGCTTGACCGAGCGGGCGGTGCGGTCGACGTTCGTCACCGCCTGCCGCTTGGCGACCTCGCCGACCAGCACCTCGCCGTTCTTGGCGAAGGCCACGACCGAGGGGGTGGTCCGCGCGCCCTCCGCGTTGGCGATCACGGTGGGCTCACCGCCCTCCAGCACGGCCACCACCGAGTTCGTGGTGCCCAGATCGATTCCGACCGCACGTCCCATCGCTGTCCCCTTCCGCCGTTCCGCCGGGGCACTTTCCTGACTTCCAGCACAAAACTTGAGCAGGCTGTTGTCAATAGGTTGAGTGGGTTCTTGTCAACCGGCCGGGCGGCGGAGGCGGCGGGCGCGGGCGGCCCCGACGGGAGGGGCGGCGCGCAGTTCCACGGCGCGGCGCGGGCGGTCGGTGACCAGCACGTCCACCCGCGGATCGGTGAGGAAGCCGCGCAGCGCCGCGTCCTCGTTGACCGTCCACACCAGGGTGAACAGCCCGTTGCGGGCCGCCTCGCGCAGCACCGTGGCCCGGGCCAGGCGCTGGTGCACGGCCACCCCGTGGGCCCCGCAGGCCCGGACGCGGCGCATCGGCAGCAGTTCGCTCAGCCGGGTCGGCACCAGCCGGCCGCGGCCGACCTCCCTGCCGTCCCGGCCGAGGGACAGCGCGGTGCGCACCCGGGGGAAGGCGCGGGTGATGGCCGCCAGGGAGCGGTCCTCCAGGGTGGTGGCCACGAAGCCGTCCTCGCCGAGCAGGGCCCTCGCGCGGTCGATCAGCTCCCGCTCGTGGCCGGTCTCCTTCAGGTCCAGGTGCCCGATGAGCTTCCCGGCGACCAGCGCCATCACGTCGTCCACGACGGGCACGGGACGACCGGCGCGCGCGTTCAGCTCGGCGTGGGTGAGCGTGGACAGCAGGGGCCCGGTGCGGCACACCCGGGCGTCGTGGTGGACGACGAAGACGCCGTCCGCGGTGCGCCGGACGTCGAACTCGACGTACTCGGCGCCGGACGCGAGCGCGTCCTCGTACGCCTCCCAGGTGGCCGGGGCGGCACGTTCGGAGCCTCCCCGGTGGGCGGAGACGGCGGGGCGTGGCGTCATGGTCGGGCGGCTCCCGGCAGGGGACGTGCCGCGGGCCGCCCGGATGGGGCGGCCCGCGGGGCTCGGCGGGGCGAGCGGTCAGGCGAGCTTCGCCGTCAGGGTGATCTCCGTGCCCTTCAGGGCCTGGCTGACCGGGCAGTTGACCTTGGCGTCCTCGGCCGCGGCCTGGAAGGCGGCCTCGTCCGCGCCGGGGACGGTGCCCTCGACGGTGAGGTGGATGCCGGTGATGCCCTCGCCGGGCACGAAGGTGACGTCGGCGGAGGTCGTCAGGCGGGTCGGCGGGGTGCCGGCCTTGTCGAGGATGTTGGAGAAGGCCATCGAGAAGCAGCTGGAGTGCGCGGCGGCGATCAGCTCCTCCGGGCTGGTCCTGCCGTTGGCCTCCTCGGCGCGCGACGCCCAGGTGACCGGCTGCTCGCCGATGCTGCCGGAGGAGTCGAAGGAGACGACCCCGCTGCCCTTGAAGAGGCTGCCTTCCCAAACGGTGTGTGCGGAGCGCGTGGTTGCCATGACGCATCCTTTCGAAAGTGTCCGGCCCTGTGTCCGGCCGTGCTCGGTACGGGAACCCGGCCACCGGGTTCCCGGCTCCATCCGATCACACTCCGGCTCGGCGCACCCGGAAGACCGGCCCTCGCACGGTGAACGGATCCCGGGAGCCGGTCGCGGAGGGGCGGGCCGCAAAGGGGTCAGGCCGCGCGCTGCCGGCCCGGTTCCTCCGGCCGTCCCGCCTCGTCCGCCTCCTTCAGCCAGCGCCGCAGCACGTGGTGGACCTGCTCGGCGCCGGCGAGTTCCGCTCCGTCGGCGACCGGCGGGGACAGCGTGAGGGGGGACAGCAGGAAGGGGCGGGCCTGGGCGCCGCCCAGGCCGCCGTGGGAGCCGATCTGCTCCTCGAAGGCGTGCACCTCGCCGTCGGCCGGGTCGTAGAAGGAGTTGACCATGATGTCGGCGGTGTGCGGGAACGTGTGGGTGCGGCGCACGACGTCCGCGGCGCCGGGGCCGAAGGCCGCCAGGGGCCCCGGGTCGTCGTCCAGCTCCGTCAGCGGGACCTCCGCTCCGTGCGCGCCGAGCACGACACCGCCGTGGGCCTCGCTGCGCACCAGCAGGAAGCCGATGCCGGGGTGGTTGGCGAGGGTCGGCAGCAGCGCGGGATGGCGGGCGTCGATCTCCTCCTTGGTCATCCGGTGCAGCACGTCCGGGAAGGAGACCAGGCCGAGGTTGCCGGAGGCGAGCACGACGGGTTCCGAGCCGCGGGTGGGCCGGTAGTGCTCGGCCCCCTCCTCGACCGGCCGGCGCAGTGCCGCCCGGACGGCCGCGCGGGCCTCCGCGCCGCTGTGGGTGCGGCGGGCCCTGCGCGGCACGGGCAGCCCGCAGCCGGCCCGCACCAGGTCGCCGAGGGTGAGGCCGTAACGGGAGCGGAAGGTCTCGCCGGGGCTCTGCCCGTGGTCGGACAGGACGACGATCCGGTACGGGCGCGGGGCGTGCTCGGCGACCTTCTCGATCAGGGCGAGGGCGCGGTCGAGGCGCTGGAGGACCTTCTCGGTGTCCGGGCCGGCCGGCCCGGAGTGGTGGGCGACCTCGTCGTAGGCGACCAGGTCGGCGTAGACGGCGGTGCGGCCGGCGAGCAGGTCGCCCATCACGGCGGCGACGACGACGTCCCGTTCGACGACCGTGGCGAAGGCCCGGACGAACGGGTACAGCCCGCCGCGCGAGACCCGCGGGCGCTGTTTCCTGAACCGGGCCCGGGTGGACTGGCCGATCTCCCGGCCGACCTCGGCGGCGAAGGACAGGGCGGTGCGCACCGCGTTGGCGGGGTCGGAGAAGTACGCGAAGTAGCCCGAGCGGGAGCGGGACCCCGGGCCGCGCCGGCGGGTGGCGATGGACAGCACCAGGGCCTGCTCGTCGGCGCCGCCGCCGAAGAGGTTGCCGCGGCTCGCGCCGTCCTCGGCGAGCAGGCCGGCGTGGCCGGAGTACTCGATGGCGCGGGCCTGGAGTTCGGCGGCGCTGGTGGGGCGGTTGCAGACCATCACCTCGCGGCGGGCCTTCTCGTACCAGCGGAAGGCGGGCACGTCGTGGTTGCTGCCGTGCAGGATGCCGAGCTGGCTGGCGCCGGTCTGGCTGGACCAGTCGGTGCGCCAGGGGGTGAGCCGGTGGGTGGGCCGGCCGCCGGTGCCGGTGCCGAGCCAGCGGGCGACGGTGGGCATCAGGCCCTTGTCGACGGCGTCCAGCAGGATGTCGTGGCCGACGCCGTCGAGCTGCAGGAAGACGGTGCCGGGTGTGTCCGCGCAAGGAGGGGTGGAGCGGCGCCGGCGGTCGGCCAGGCGGTAGAGGCGGCGGCGGTAGGCGTCGTCGTCGCGCACCGCGAGGGCGGCGCCGGTGGCGGAGGCGACGGCGGACATCACGGCGGCCACCACGACCGCGGTCTCCGGGGCGGCGGCGCCGCGTTCCACGGGGTTCAGGTACAGGGCCAGCCACAGCAGCGCGCCGTTGAGGAAGAACACCAGCAGGCCGAGGACGAGCGCCGGCACGAGCAGCAGCAGACGCACCAGCAGCGGCCAGACGAGGGCGGACAGCAGGCCGAAGGCACCGGCCCCGAAGGCGGCGGTGACCGCGATGTCGGTGACGCTGTCGCCGTCGGCCGAGCGCAGCCGGAAGTCCGGCAGGATCCCGGCGAGCAGCAGCATGGTGAGCGTGGAGACCACCCACACGGTGATGCTCCGCCCGATCTGACTGGCGATCCGTCGCCAACGCCCGCCACCCACGCCCAGCACACCTCACGTCCCGGCCCTAGCCCGTACCCACCCTGCCACAACGGCCGGAAGAGGCGTTTTGTCCCCGGTCGCACGGGCCGCCGGCATCTCAGCGGCCGTCGTAGCCGGCGGTCGGCATGGACAGCCGGCGGTGCACCCGGGCCTTCATCGCCGCGTCGTACGACGGTTCGGCGTGGCCCGCCGTCTCCACGCGCACCCCGCGCCGCGCGCACTGGACGGTGAACTCCTCGACGGAGGACAGGGCGTGTTCCAGGACCCGCCGGCTGGGCGCCACGAACACGTCGGCGCCGGGCCGCACGCCCTCCCACAGGACACCGTGGTCGGGGCGCAGTCCCCGCACGAGCAGTTCCCGGGTCACCACGTAGCCGTGCTCGGCGGCCCAGCGGGCGCACATGGCGTGCTGGCCGCGGGCGTCCACCAGGAAGGGATCGGTGTCCAGTTCCTCCAGCGGCGTCAGACTCGCGATCGCCGTCACCCGGACCGGCCCCATGGCGCCCCCTCACCTCCGGTTCCCCGCCGCCGACCCTACTCCTGCACGTAGGCTTCGGGGAGTCGCGTGAGGGAGGCGGAGGAGTGCCGGTGGAGGTCACCTGGTGGGGTCACGCCACGTGCACGGTCGAGGACTCGGACATCCGTGTGCTCACCGACCCCCTGTTCGCCCACCGGCTCGCGCACCTGCGCCGCCGGCGCGGCGCGGTGCCGCCGACCGAGGCCCGGCACGCGGACGTGGCCCTGGTCTCCCACCTGCACGCCGACCACCTGCACGTGCCCTCGCTCGCGCTGCTCGCCCCGGGCACGCGCCTGCTCGTGCCCCGGGGCGCACGACGTGCCGTACCGGGGCTGCGCCGGCTCACGCACCTCGACGTGAGCGAGGTGGCGCCCGGCGACGTGACGACGGTCGGCGACCTGGCCGTGCGGGCCGTCCCCGCGCGGCACGACGGGCGGCGGCTGCCGTACGGGCCGCACCGCTCCCCCGCCCTCGGTTACGTCCTGGAGGGCGAGGCCCGCACCTACTTCGCCGGGGACACCGGACTGTTCGACACGATGGCCAAGGAGGTCGGGCCGGTCGACCTGGCGCTGCTCCCGGTGGGCGGCTGGGGGCCGTACCTGGGCGAGGGGCACCTGAACGCGGACCGTGCGGCCGAGGCGCTGGCCCGGCTGGGGGCGCGCAGCGCGGTGCCGGTGCACTACGGCACGTACTGGCCGATCGGGATGGACGCCGTGCGCCCGCACGAGTTCCACGCGCCGGGCGACGAGTTCGTGCGGCTGGCCGCCGTGCGGGCGCCCGGGGCGGCGGTGCACCGG
This sequence comes from Streptomyces viridosporus T7A, assembly GCF_008704515.1. Classification (NCBI taxonomy): domain Bacteria; kingdom Bacillati; phylum Actinomycetota; class Actinomycetes; order Kitasatosporales; family Streptomycetaceae; genus Streptomyces; species Streptomyces viridosporus. The sequence continues at coordinate 6,819,149 of NZ_CP023700.1, read as the reverse complement.
CTCGGGCACGGCGAGAGCGTGCGCCCGGAGGCCGCGTGGTGATCCCGTCCGCCGTCCTGGTCCAGACGGTCGGCGCGCCCCTGTCCGCGATGGCCGCGCTGGCGGCCGCCCCGGTGACCGTGGTGCCGGAGTCCACCCAGCAGGCGGTCGGGTACCCGTCGCTGTTCCTGCTGGTGCTGATCGGGGCGCTGGTGCCGGTGGTGCCGACGGGGGCGCTGGTCAGTTCGGCGGCCGTGGTGGCCGTCCACCGGGCGGCGCCGTTCTCGCTGGCGCTGGTGTTCGTCACCGCGTCGCTGGCGGCGTTCCTCGGGGACCTGGCGCTGTACTGGCTGGGGCGGCGGGGGATGAAGTCGAAGAACGGCTCGCGCTGGCTGGAGGCGATCCGGGCGCGGGCGCCGGAGGACCGGCTGGAGCAGGCGCGGACGAAGCTCGCCGACCACGGGGTGGCGGTGCTGGTGCTGTCCCGGCTGATGCCGGCCGGGCGCCTGCCGGTGATGCTGGCCTGCCTGATCGCGCAGTGGCCGGTGCGCCGCTTCGTCCGCGGCAATCTGCCGGCCTGCCTGGCCTGGGCGGCGACGTACCAGCTGATCGGCATACTGGGCGGCTCGCTGTTCCGGGAGCCGTGGGAGGGCGTGGTCGCGGCGATCGCGCTGACCGTGCTGATCAGCGCGGTGCCGGGGGTGTGGCGGCGGCTGCGGGGGGCCGCGCGGTAGCGTGCCGCCGCCTACGGGGCTCCGGGCCGGCCCAGGATCCGGGAGCCGCCCACCGGGAGGTCCCACAGGCGCTCACGGGGCAGCCCCGCCTTCTCCCAGGCGGCGCGGACGCGGGTCAGGGGCTCCAGGACCGGCTCCGCGGAGAGGACGAAGGTCGCCCAGTGCATGGGCGCCATGTGGAGTGCGCCCAGGTCCTGCGCGGCGCGCACCGCCTCCTCGGGGTCGCAGTGGACGTCGCGGAGCCACCAGCGGGGGTCGTAGGCGCCGATGGGCAGCAGGGCGAGGTCGATGCCGGGATAGCGGCGGCCGATGCGGGAGAACCAGTGGCCGTAGCCGGTGTCGCCGGCGAAGTAGACGCGCTGCCCCTCGCCGTCGGTGAGCATCCAGCCGCCCCACAGCGACCGGCAGGTGTCGGTGAGGCTGCGCTTGGACCAGTGGTGGGCGGGCACGAAGTCGAAGCGGACTCCGTCCAGTTCGGCCGCCTCCCACCAGTCCAGCTCGGTGACGCGGGTGAACCTGCGGCGGTGGAACCAGCGGGCGAGCCCGGCCGGTACGAAGACCGGGGTGTCGCGCGGGAGCCGGCGCAGGGTGGGGGCGTCGAGGTGGTCGTAGTGGTTGTGGCTGATGACGACCGCGTCGACGCGCGGCAGCGCCTGCCAGGCGACGCCGACGGGGGTGACGCGGGCCGGGGTGCCGAGGATCCGGCGGGACCAGACCGGGTCGGTGAGCACGGTCAGGCCGCCGATCCGTACGACCCAGCTGGCGTGCCCCGCCCAGGTGACGGCGACCGTGCGGGCGTCGACGCGGGGCAGCGGGCCGGGGTCGTACGGCAGCCTGGGTATGTCGGCGAGGCCCTCGCGCCCCGGCCGTACGGCGCCCTCGCGGGCGAAGCGGGCCAGGGCCCCGAGGCCGGGCAGCGGGGCGGTCAGCCGGTCGTGGAAGGTACGCGGCCACACCCGGCGTTCGGCGAGCGGGCGGGGCTCGGCCGGCGGGGCGTACGGGACCTCGGAGGAGGCGGAGAAGCCTGCCGGACCGCGGTCGCCGGCTTCCGGAGCGGTCGTGGTCGCGGTCGTGCCGGTGGTCGCTCTCGCGGCCGTGCTCGCGGCCGACTCGGACTGCTGCGTCATCGAGGAGACTCCCATCGCTGAGCGTCGTCACGGAGATCGTCGAAGACCGTCTTCAGATGGATCAGCGCACGCTGCACGTGCGGCAGTTCCAACGGATCGGGGACGTCGAGGCATGCCGCGCGCCGCTCCGCGGTGTCGCCGAGCAGGGGGGCGGTGGACAGCCGCACGCGCGGGGCCTCGAGGTCGTCGCCGAAGCGATGGCCGCCCGGCGCGGGCATGCCGAGCCGGGCGGCGAGGAAGTCCTCCAGGTCCTGGGCGTCGCCGACGCCGTGCGCGGCGAGCGCGGGGGCCAGGGAGGTGAGGTCGACGTACAGGTGCCGTCCGCACTGCGGGGGCCGGGCCACGGCCCCGGCGGCGACGACGGCGTGGTGTGCGGCGGCGGCCACGCGCGCGTGCAGGCGCACGGCGGCGGCGACGCGTGCGGCGACCGGTTCCGGTTCGGACAGCGCGTACGCCGCCGCGGCGGCCACGGGGGCGGCGATGCGCGCGTCGAGGGCGGTGAGCACGTCCAGCACGCGGGCGTGGAGGGCGTTCCCCTCCTCGCCCGCCGGGAAGCGGGCGACGGCGGCCGGCCAGCCCGGCGGGAGCAGGGAGCCCGCCAGGTCGGTGACGGCGGTGACCCGCTCGGGCAGCATCTCGGCGGGACTGAGCAGCACGGTGTCGTGCGGGGCGTGCAGGGTGTCCCGCCAGGTCTCGTCACTGATCAGGTGCAGCCCCTGGCCGACGGCGGCCTCCAGGGTCTCGTGCAGCAGCTCGGGCGGGGCGACGGTGGCGGTGGGGTCGTCGGCGACGGAGAGCACCAGCAGACGCGGGTCGCCGCCCTCGGCGCGGACCCGGCGCACGGTCTCCAGCAGGGCGTACGGGTCGGGGACGCCGCCGCTCTCGGCGGGGGTCGGCACGTGGAAGGCGGGTCTGCCGAGCAGACGGGCGTAGGGGGCCCACCAGGCGGCACAGGGTCTGGGCACCAGCACGTCGCCGCCGATGGCGGCGGTCAGGGCCACCAGCAGGGCGGGGGCCCCGGGAGCGACGGCCACCCGGTCGGGGGCGGCGGGCAGGCCGCGCCGGTCGCCGTGCCCGCAGGCGGCCTCCAGCAGGGCGGAGCCGCCGCCCACCGGTTCGGCTCCGGGCCGGGACGCCGCCGCGGCGAGGACGGCGGACAGCTCGGGCAGGACGGGAAGCCCGTCCTCGGGGATCGACGGCCCGAAGCGGACGGGGCCGTGTCCCTCCGGGTCCGTCCGCCGCATCCGTACCTCCGCGCAGTCCGTGGTGCCGTGTGCCCGTGTCCGCTCGTGCCCGCTCGTGCCTTCGGCATGTGGGTACCCAGCGCGCCGCCGGACATGAGCGGCGGACCGGGTCGCGCAGCTCACGGCGTGGGGAGCGGCGGCCGGGGAAGAAGCTTCAGCCGTCCGTACGGGCGGTCCGGTCGCGGTACGGCCGGTGCGCGGCGGCACCGGACGCGCCCGCGATCAGCAGTCCGCCGGCGGCCGGGGCGGGCACGGAGTCGGCGAAGGCCCCGCCCCCGCCGGCGTGGACACCCCGCGGTACGGCCGCTTCCCCGCGGGGGCCGCCCCTCGCCCCGGCGCTCCCCGGCTCGGCGTCCTCGGGATCGGAACGTTCGGGACCGGGATGTCCGGGCTCGGGGCGCTTGGCCTCGGGATGCCTGGACGCGGTGTCCGCGGCCCCGGGGGCGCCCGGCGCGGTCCTCTCCGGACCGGATTCCTCCGGGTCTGACTGCTCCGGACCGGATTCCTCCGGCAGGACCCCCTCCGGCTCCCAGGCGTCCGCCTCCGCGCCCCCGGACACGAAGGCGTCCGGCGCGGTGTCCTCCGGCTCGGCGGCGTCCGGTCCGGAGCCCCGTGGCGCGCGGTCCTTCCACCGGTGCCCCTCCGGTCCGGAGCACGGCGCGGAGGAGGCCGCCGGCGCACCGGTGTCCCCCGGGGCTCCGCCGCGCCGGGCCGGCCGCCGCGGACGCGACCGGTGCGAGCGCGCACAGGACGGTGACGGCGGCGGGGGACGGGGCACGGGCGGTGCGGCGCATGGTGCGGGCTCCTTCGAGCGACGGCGGGGCACGGCGATCGCGCCCGTCGGCCGCGCGGGTTCTCCCCGTGCGCCCGACGGAGGCGGGACGCTCCCGCGTGTCCCGTGCCTCCGGGCGCGTGGGCGGCCCACGTCGGCGGGGCACGAAGACGCGCCCCACGGCCATCACAGCCCGCCCCCCGCCGTACCGCTCGCGGCCGTCCGCCATTGGCGGGAGGAGGACGTCCGAGCGGGTGAAGATCCGCGCGGGCCGCGCCGCCCGCTCGGGCGCGCCCTACGCGCCGTCGTCCTGGTCCCGCATGACCTGCTCCCGGACCCGGCCGCAGCAGCGGCTGATCAGACGGGAGACGTGCATCTGGGAGATGCCCAGTTCCGCGGCGATGCTGCTCTGGGTCATGTCGCCGAAGAAGCGCATGTAGAGGATGGCCTGCTCACGTTCCGGCAGGGCGGCGAGGCGTTCCCTGACGGCCTCGCGGTCGACCACCGTGTCCAGCGCCGGATCGGGCGCGCCGAGGGTGTCGCCGAGCGAGTAGCCGTCGTCGCCGCTGGTCAGTTCGGCGTCCAGGGACAGCGCGGTGAAGCTGTCCAGCGCCCCCTGCCCCGTGCGGACGTCCTCCTCGCTCAGGTCGGCGTGCTCGGCGATCTCGGCCACCGTCGGCGGGCGGCCGGAGCCGGACAGGGACAGGTCCTGCGAGGCGGACCGGACACGGTTGCGCAGCTCCTGCACCCGGCGGGGCACGTGCAGGGTCCACATGTGGTCGCGGAAGTGCCGCTTGATCTCTCCGGTGATGGTCGGCACGGCGTAGCTCTCGAAGGCGTTGCCGAGTTCGGGGTCGTACCGGTCGACGGCCTTGACCAGGCCGAGCGCGGCCACCTGGCGCAGGTCGTCGAAGCTCTCGCCGCGGCTGCGGAACCGTCCGGCGAGGCGGTCGGCCATGGGCAGCCACGCCTCGACGATCTCGCCGCGGAGCGCGTCGCGTTCCGCGCCGGGGGGCAGTACGGCCAGCCTGCGGAAGGCGTCCGCGGTGTCGGGGGCGTCGTCGTGCGGGTGATGCCTGGTGCTCGCTCGGGTCGGCATGGTGCGTCGCAACTCCCTCGGAGTGCTCGGGGACGGACGGTCACCGTGGGAGCGCACCTGCGTTCGGCACGGACGTCTGCGGAGCGGGGTGCCACTGCCCACGGGCGTGCCTGCTGTCCGAAGCACTGAGGGTGCGCCTGCCCGTACTCTCCGCCCGCAAACCGCCCGCGACGACGGGCCTCCCGGCGGTCTCCGCCGAAAGGCCCGTCCGGCTTGCTCTCCGGGCGCCGCCGCGGCTCACTTCCAGCGCAGCAGCGCCCCCAGTCCGCCCACCGGCGCGTCGTCCCGTGCGTCCGGGGCCGCGCTCACCGACAGGGCGGGGGCACCCGTCGCGACCGCCGACCGGATCAGCGCGTCGTCCGCGCGGGCCGCCCACGACTGCTGCTCACCGAGGACCTTCAGTTCGGTGCGCCGCACCGCCAGCTGGTCCGGATCCTCCCCGATCCACACCTCGCGGTGCGCGTCCGGCCCGTCCGGCCGGATCAGCAGTTCGTCGATCCGGTGTTCGCGCGCCGCCTCCACCAGCGCCGGAACTCCCTCCACCGCACCCGCGCGGCCCTCGTCGTCCGGGGTGCGGGCGGCCAGGAACCGCTCCAGTTCCGCCGCGGCCCGGTCGCGGACGTGCTCCGCGCGGGCCCGTTCCACGTCCTCGTCGAGCAGCCTGCTGCCGGTGCCGTGCGGGGCCTCGACCACCAGGTCGTGCAGCCGCTGCGGGAGCCGCTCGTGCACGGCGCGCTGCTCGCGGTCGTCGCCGACCAGGATCAGCAGATCGGCCCCGGTCTCCTCCTGGCACACGGCGAGCGCGTCGGCGATCTCCGCGGCGTTGTGCTCCCAGGTGTTCTCCACCCGCAACTGGAAGTGGCGCTCCGACCAGTCGACGGTGCTGGTCCGGTGGATCGGCCACTGGCGTCCGGTGACGCCGCCGGCGTCGTCCCGGCCGAGTGCGCTGCGCAGCTCGAAGTCCGCGCCCTTGCGGTCGACGTAGGCCACCACGCACACGGGGTCCTCACCGGCCAGCTCCAGCAGCGGCGCGACCCTGGGCAGCGGTGCCCACTGCGCCCAGTCGCCCTGCGGGGGCCGGGCCAGCGGCGGGTCGAGCACCACCTCGCCGTCCCGGGCGAACAGGGCGCGGCCGTGCGGTTCGGAGGAGTGCCGCAGTTCCTCGATCGCGCGGCGCACCGCGTCGCAGGTCGCCTCGTCCGCGCCCTGGTCGGCCAGTTCCCGGGCCATCGCCCGGGCCGTCAGCTGCCGTTCGTGGGGGGTGTTCTCCGTGTGCCGGGAGGTGTCGACGTAGACGGAGGCCCAGGGGCCGGGACGTTCGTAGAGTGGATTCAGGAATGCGAGTTCCATGGCTCCCTCCCGGTTGCCGTTCGAAGTAGTGCTTGTGCCGGCCGGGCGGGTACCCGGGCCGCATGAACGCACACGACGAGCGGGGCACCACGATGACCGGAGTCGAGCCGACCCGTCTGGACGACCAGCAGCTCATGAAGGAGCTGGAGACCATCCACCGCACGCGTCACGACACCCTGCTGTACGGCTCCAACGACGCGCTGCGGGCCCACAACGAGCGGATGGCGCAGCTGGAGGGCGAGTACCTGCGCCGCAACCCGCGCCGTCCGGTGGCCGCCGGCCGCACCCGCGAGGGCGCCCGGGAACGGACCGGCGCCGACACGGCGGCTCCCACGACTCCGGGCACCTGACCTCGGGCGGAGGTGCGACGGCGCGCCGCGTGATCCGGCCGCGCCGGGACGCGGCGCGTCACCACGCCCGTCCGGGCGGGAGGGAGGGGGCCGCACGGAGGCGGGCCCCGGAACGGGCGGCGGCCGTCCGGCACACGCCGGACGGCCGCCGCCCGTTCCGGACTTCCTCGTCCGGCTTCCCTCAAAGCCTCCTCAGCCCTTTTCCGACCCGAACACCTCCAGGTACGTCTCGCAGAACGCCTTGAGGTCGTCCGGCTTGCGGCTGGTGACCAGCTTGTTGGGCCCGTGGTCGCAGATCTTCACCTGCTCGTCGACCCACGTCGCACCGGCGTTGCGGAGGTCGGTCCGCAGGCTCGGCCAGCTGGTCAGCACCCGGTCCCGGACCACGTCCGCCTCGATGAGGGTCCAGGGGGCGTGGCAGATCGCGGCGACCGGCCGGCCCTGTTCGAAGAAGTCCCGCACGAACGCCACGGCCTTCTCGTCCGTGCGCAGGAAGTCGGGGTTGGCCACCCCGCCCGGCAGCACCAGTCCGCCGAAGGAGTCGGCCGACGTCTCGCCGACGACCTCCTGCACGGGGAAGGTGTCCGCCTTGTCGAGGTGGTCGAACGCCTGGATCTTGCCCGGCTGCGTCGAGACGAGCACGGGTTCGTGTCCGGCGTCCACGGCCGCCTGCCACGGCTCGGTCAGCTCGACCTGCTCGACGCCCTCGGGCGCGGTCAGGAATGCGATGCGCATGGGGTTTCCGTCCTTTCGTTCAGCTGTTCTCGTCCGGCTTCGCGCGGCTGATGTCGGCCAGCGCCGATCCGGGATCCCGTGCCCGGGCCAGGTCGCCGAGGCTCACCAACCCGACGGGCAGGCCGTTCTCGACGACCGGGATCCGGCGTACGGCGTGCTCCCGCATCAGCGCGACGGCCGTGGACACCGGAGCGTCCGGGGCGAGGGTCACCGGATCCGGGGTGCACACCGATCCGGCGCTCACCGCGAGCGGATCCGTGCCCTCGGCGACCGCCCGGACCGTGATGTCACGGTCGGTGAGCAGGCCGACCACCCGTTGCCCGTCGGCCACCACCACGTCGCCGATGTTCTGGCTGCGCATCAACTGCGCCACCTCGACGAGCGAGGCGCCCGGGCGTACGGCGACCACGCCCGGAGTCATCACGTCCTTGACCAACTCGGCCATGACCGAGGCCTTCCCTCCGCTCCCCGGCCGCGGGGGCACCGCGGGCGGCCCGGCCCGAAGTGCGGTCCGGACGCGGTGCCCCGACGGGCCGGCTAGGCGTTCTCCGTCTCCCGTGACCGCGTCAGCGCCTCGGCCAGCTCCTGCACGTTGGCGTAGCGGGCCTGGCGCGGCAGTCGTTCCAGCGCCTCGACGAGCGCGTCGGGCGCGTTGTGCCGGTCCAGCGTGCGCATCAGCTCGCGCGGCCCCGCGGGGAACGCCCCACGGCCCAGGATCCTGGCCAGCTCCAGTCGGAGCGACTCCATCGCCGTCGGTCCGCGCCCCGGCGTCACCGGACCGTACGCGACCTCCGGGTCGTCGTCGGCGAACGGCTCCGGGTCGTTCCACTCCTCGGTGCGGGTGGGGTGCCCGGACCTGAGCAGACCCTGCAGTTCGTGCTTCATCTCGTCGTCGCGGTGGACGCTCAGCCGGTCACTGCCTCGCTGCATGTCTCCCTCCAGACCTTCGGGGTCCGCACCGCGTACCCGGCCAGCGGGCACCGACACCGGGTTCGGACGACGGATCGGCACCGCCCCGGTTCGGCCGCCGGGCGGCGGGCGGCAGGCGGTGGGAGACCCTGCTCACCCGCCCCGCGCGCCCCCTGGAGAGGTCCGACCGGGGTGGCGCCCGCCGTGCGCCTCCCCCCTCCCCTCCCCCGCTCGTGCCCGGCGTGCTGCCGGTGCCGGGCCGCCACGAGGACCCGGTGCCGCCGCCCCGCCGGCCGGCGGCCGGTGCTCCCGCCGGCCGCGCGCCGACGGTCCGATCAGGACCGGCTCACCGCCGTCCCGGCTGCGGACGGACCGTGAGGATCTGCTGGGCGGTTCCCACCGGGCCGTCGAGGTCGTGCAGGACGGTGCTGGTGAGGCCCTGGCCGGTGGGGCCGAAGGCGACGGTGGTGTCCAGGCCCGTCCAGTCGCCCCCGGGCCGGCGGTGCAGGTGGACGGTGAGGTCGACGTTGGGGAACATCCACTCGGTGGGTGGCCGGCGCACCGCGATGCCGTTGGCCGTGTCCACGAGGGCCAGGTAGGACGCGAGCGGGCTGCTGGCCTCACCGGCGACCAGCCCGAGACGGGTGGAGATCCACGCGGTCGTCCGGCCGGGCCGGGGCGGCGCGACCGGGCGGACGTCCAGCGAGGCGATGTAGCCGCCGGGCCACTGCTCGGACATCGCCCACGGCGTGAGGGTCCGGGGGTGGGGCAGCCGCTCCCCGGCACCGCCGGCGACGGCGGCCGTGTCGAGGGAGGCGAGCAGCCAGGCGCGGGCCCGGACCACCGGGCGGCCGGCCGTCCGCACGACGGCCTCCAGCAGTTCGATGGTGCGGCCGGGGCGGACGGTCTCCACCAGGATCTCGCACTCGTCGAGCGCGAGCCGCCCCAGGATGTCGTAGCTGATCCGGGAGATGACCAGGCCCTGGTCGGCGCGTCCGGCCAGATGGCGGTCGAGGGCGTGGACGACGAGTCCGCCGAGCGGGCTGAAGTGCTGCTCGTCCTGGTCCCAGGCGCCGCTCGCGTGGGCCGTCGGCTTGAAACGGTGCTCGTCGATGCGCTCGTAGTAGCTGCCGGTGGCCGGGGTGCGGGGGTTCAACGGACGTCTCTCCTCGGGCGCGCGGGTCACGGGATGCCGAACAGGACGGTGTAGACGGCATCTACCGGCCATCATGCCCGAGCCCCTCGGACACCCGGCCCCCTTGAGGGCCGGCTCGCCCACGGGGCCCGGAGCGCTCCGCCTCAGGCGCCGACGTAGGCCGCGAGGTGCTCGCCGGTGAGGGTGGAGCGGGCGGCGACGAGGTCGGCGGGGGTGCCCTCGAAGACGATCCGGCCGCCGTCGTGGCCGGCGCCGGGGCCGAGGTCGATGATCCAGTCGGCGTGTGCCATGACCGCCTGGTGGTGCTCGATGACGATGGCCGTCCCGCCGGCGTCGACGAGCCGGTCGAGCAGGCCGAGGAGCTGCTCGACGTCGGAGAGGTGGAGGCCGGTGGTCGGCTCGTCGAACACGTAGACGGCCCGGTCGCCGCCCTTGTCCCCCAGGTGGGTGGCCAGCTTCAGCCGCTGCCGCTCGCCGCCGGACAGGGTGGTGAGCGGCTGGCCGAGGGTGAGGTAGCCGAGGCCGACGTCGGCGAGCCGGCCGAGGATCCTGTGGGCGGCCGGGGTGCGCGCCTCGCCGGCGCCGAAGAACTCCTCGGCCTCGGTCACCGGCATCGCCAGCACCTCGCTGATGTCCTTGCCGCCGAGGGTGTACTCCAGCACGGACGCCTGGAACCGCTTCCCCTCGCACTCCTCGCAGGTGATGGCGGTGCCGGCCATCATGCCCAGGTCGGTGTAGACGACGCCGGCGCCCTTGCAGGCGGGGCAGGCGCCCTCGGAGTTGGCGCTGAACAGCGCCGGCTTCACGCCGTTGGCCTTCGCGAACGCCTTGCGGACCGGGTCGAGCAGTCCGGTGTACGTCGCCGGGTTGCTCCGGCGCGAGCCGCGGATCGGTGCCTGGTCCACCGACACCACGCCCTCCGAGGCCGGGAGGGACCCGTGGAGGAGCGAGCTCTTGCCGGAGCCGGCGACACCGGTGACGACGCAGAGCACGCCGAGCGGGATGTCGACGTCGACGCCGCGCAGGTTGTTCGCCGTCGCACCGCGGATCTCCAGCGCACCGGTGGGCTTGCGCACCGTCTCCTTGAGCGCGGCCCGGTCGTCGAGGTGGCGGCCGGTGACGGTGCCGCTGGCCCGCAGCCCCTCGACGGTGCCCTCGAAGCAGACGGTGCCGCCCGCCGTGCCGGCCCCCGGGCCGAGGTCGACGACGTGGTCGGCTATGGCGATCGTCTCCGGCTTGTGCTCCACCACGAGCACCGTGTTGCCCTTGTCCCGCAGCCGCAGCAGCAGGCCGTTCATCCGCTGGATGTCGTGCGGGTGCAGGCCGACGGTGGGCTCGTCGAAGACGTAGGTGACGTCGGTGAGCGAGGAGCCGAGGTGGCGGATCATCTTCACGCGCTGCGCCTCGCCACCGGAGAGCGTGCCCGCGGCCCGGTCGAGCGAGAGGTAGCCGAGGCCGATCTCCACGAACGAGTCGAGGGTGTGCTGCAGCGCGGTGAGCAGGGGGGCGACCATGGGGTGCCCCCCGCCCGAGGAGCCCGGGGAAGGCTCGCCGAGGCCGCGCACCCATGCGGCGAGGTCGCGGATCTCCATCGCGCAGGCGTCGGCGATGTTGACCTCGCCGATGCGCGAGGACCGGGCGAGCTCGCTGAGCCGGGTCCCGTCGCAGTCGGGGCAGTCGGTGAAGGTCACCGCCCGGTCCACGAACGCCCGGATGTGCGGCTGCATCGACTCCCGGTCCTTGGCGAGGAACGACTTCTGGATCTTCGGGATCAGCCCCTCGTAGGTGAGGTTGACGCCGTTGACCTTCACCTTGGTCGGCTCGCGGTGGAGGAAGTCGTACCGCTCCTTCTCGGTGTACTCGCGGATCGGCTTGTCCGGGTCGAAGAAGCCCGACTCGGTGATGACCCGCACCACCCAGCCGTCCCCGGTGTAGGTGGGGATGGTGAACGGGTCCTCGGAGAGCGACTTGGAGTCGTCGTAGAGCTGGGTGAGGTCGATGTCGGAGACCTTGCCGCGGCCCTCGCAGCGCGTGCACATGCCGCCGGTGCGGGTGAAGGACACCTTCTCGGTCCTGGTCCTCTCGGCACCGCGGTCGACCGTGAACCCACCGCTGGCGCTCACCGAGGCCACGTTGAAGGAGTACGCGGCGGGCGGACCGATGTGCGGCCTGCCGAGCCGGCTGAAGAGGATGCGCAGCATCGCGTTGGCGTCGGTGGCGGTGCCGACCGTGGAGCGGGGGTCGGAGCCCATCCGCTGCTGGTCGACGGTGATCGCGGTGGTCAGCCCGTCGAGCACGTCGACCTCGGGCCGCGCCGGCGTCGGCATGAAGCCCTGCAGGAAGGCGCTGTAGGTCTCGTTGATCAGCCGCTGCGACTCCGCGGCGATCGTGTCGAACACCAGCGAGCTCTTGCCCGAGCCGGACACCCCGGTGAACACGGTCAGCCGGCGCTTCGGGATCTCGATGCTGACGTCCTTGAGGTTGTTCTCGCGCGCGCCGTGCACGCGGATCAGGTCGTGGCTGTCGGCGGCGTGCGGCGCGGGCGGCTGTGCGTCCGTCCTCGTGGCCTTGCTCATCGTGTCCCCATCTGTGTCTGTCACGGGTGGATCCGTCTTCGTCGGGCGTCCGGCTGCGGTCACGCTAGCCGCCGTCCGTCGGCGCGCGCTTCTCGATTCCTGACCGCTTCCCGACCGGCCCGGTCCGCTCACGCGCCTCCCGGGCCGCCGGCGCCGTGGGAGACTGTCGGGATGGGACGGCAGGACCTCGACGACCTGGTGCGGCTGCGCCGGGCCCGCGACCGGATGGACCGTGACTACGCCGAGCCGCTGGACGTCCCGGCACTGGCGCGCGACGCCCTGATGTCGCCGGGCCACTTCTCCCGCAGCTTCCGCGCCGCCTTCGGCGAGACGCCCTACAGCTACCTGATGACCCGCCGCATCGAGCGGGCCAAGGCGCTGCTGCGGCGCGGCGACCTCACGGTGACCGAGGTCTGCATGGCGGTCGGCTGTACGTCGCTGGGATCGTTCAGCTCGCGCTTCACCGAACTCGTCGGCGAGAGCCCGAGCGCCTACCGGGCCCGGAACCACGACGACGGCGCCGCCCTCCCGGCCTGTGTGGCCAAGATCCACACACGGCCGGTCAGGCGCGGGGAGGCCTCCCCCGCCGGCCCGGACCGATCCGGCCGCGAGAGGACCCGGCCCTCGCCGGCCACGGCCGAGCCGGAACCTCCTACCGCGCCCGTTCCACCCGGCGCTCGTCCCACACCGGTTCCGGGGTCTCCCTGACCCTGCCGTCGCTGCCGAAGACCAGGAAGCGGTCGAAGGAGCGGGCGAACCAGCGGTCGTGCGTCACCGCGAGGACCGTGCCCTCGAACGCCTCCAGGCCCTCCTGCAGCGCCTCCGCGGACTCCAGGTCGAGGTTGTCCGTCGGCTCGTCGAGCAGCAGGGCCGTGACGCCCTGGAGCTCCAGCAGCAGGATCTGGAAACGGGCCTGCTGGCCGCCGGACAGCCGCTCGAAGGTCTGCTCGGCCTGGCCGGTCAGCTCGTAGCGGCGCAGCCGGGACATGGCGGCGCCCCGGTCCTGGGCGTGCTCCTCCCACAGGATGTCCAGGAGCGTGCGGCCCTCCAGTTCGGGGTGCGCGTGCGTCTGCGCGAAGTGTCCGGGGACGACGCGCGCGCCGAGGCGCCACCGGCCCGTGTGGGCCACGTCGTCGCCGGCCAGCAGGCGCAGGAAGTGCGACTTGCCGGAGCCGTTGGAGCCGAGCACGGCGACGCGCTCGCCGTAGAACACCTCCAGGTCGAAGGGTTTCATCAGACCGGTGAGTTCGAGCCGCTCGCAGGTGACCGCGCGCACTCCGGTGCGGCCGCCCTTCAGGCGCATCCTGATGTCCTGCTCGCGCGGCGGCTCCGGCGGGGGACCCGCCTCCTCGAACTTGCGCAGCCGGGTCTGGGCGGCCCGGTAGCGGGAGGCCATGTCGTCGCTGTTCGAGGCGGCCTGCCGCAGGGTCAGGACGAGCTTCTTGAGCTGGGCGTGCTTCTCCTCCCAGCGCCTGCGCAACTCCTCGAAGCGGGCGAAGCGTTCGCGGCGGGCGTCGTGGTACGTGGCGAAGCCGCCGCCGTGCACCCAGGCGTCGGCGCCGGCGGGGCCGGGTTCGAGGGAGACGATGCGCCGGGCGGCGCGGGCGAGGAGTTCGCGGTCGTGGGAGACGAACAGCACGGTCTTGCGGGTCTGGGCGAGCCGCTCCTCCAGCCAGCGCTTGCCGGGCACGTCGAGGTAGTTGTCCGGCTCGTCGAGGAGGAGGACCTCGTCGGTGCCGCGCAGCAGGGCCTCGAGGACCAGGCGTTTCTGCTCGCCGCCGGAGAGGGTGCGCACCTGGCGCCACTGCGCCTTCTCGTACGGGACGCCCAGCGCGGCCGTGGTGCACATGTCCCACAGCGTCTCCGCCTCGTAGCCGCGGGCCTCGGCCCAGTCGGCGAGGGCCTGCGCGTAACGGAGCTGGGCGGCCTCGTCGTCGACCGTCATGAGGGCGTGCTCGGCCTCGTCGACGGCGCGCGCCGCCTCGCGGACGCGGGGCACGGCCACGGAGACGAGGAGGTCGCGCACGGTCGTCTCGTCCCGTACGGAGCCGACGAACTGGCGCATGACGCCGAGGCCGCCGGTGACGGTGACGGACCCGCCGTGCGGCTTCAGCTCGCCGGCGAGGAGGCGGAGCAGGGTGGTCTTGCCCGCGCCGTTCGGGCCGACCAGGGCCATGACGGCCCCCTCCCCCACCCGGAAGGACACGTCGCCCAGGAGCGCCCTCCCGTCGGGGAGGTGGTACTCCAGGTGCGCGGCTTCCAGGTGACCCATGGCAGCCGATTGTGCGGGCCGCCGGCACGGGCGGCAAACGGTTTTCGGTCCGTCCCCCCGGCTCCCCCCTCCTCCGTCCCCGCACGACCGTCGACCAGTATGTGAAACGCGGGTCTCATTATTCGGCCGCATCGCCTACCGTGACGGTCATCACCACAAGGCCCACCAGGAGAGAAGGGGTGGTTCACCATGCCCGAGGCCCGGGAGACCGCCGTCTACACGCACGGGCACCACGAGTCGGTGCTGCGGTCGCACACCTGGCGGACCGCCGCCAACTCGGCGGCGTACCTTCTGGGGGCGCTCGAGCCCCACATGCGGATCCTGGACGTCGGGTGCGGACCCGGCACCATCACCGCCGACCTGGCCGGGCTCGTTCCCGACGGGCACGTCACCGGTCTCGAACGGGAGCCGGGCGTGCTGGAGCGGGCCCGGGCGGTGGCCGACGGACGGGGTCTGGGGAACGTCGACTTCGCGGTGGGCGACGTGCACGCGCTGGACTTCCCGGACGACACGTTCTGCGTGGTCCACGCCCACCAGGTCCTCCAGCACGTCGGCGATCCGGTGCGGGCGCTGCGGGAGATGAAGCGGGTGACGAGACCGGGCGGGATCGTCGCCGTCCGGGACTCGGACTACGCGGCGATGACCTGGTACCCCCTGTCGCCCGGCCTGGACGACTGGCTGGAGCTGTACCGGCGGGTGGCCCGGGCCAACGGGGGCGAGCCGGACGCCGGCCGCCGGCTGAAGTCCTGGGCGCTCGCGGCGGGGTTCACGGACGTCACCGCGTCCTCGGCCACCTGGACGTTCTCCACCCCCGAGGAGCGGGCCTGGTGGAGCGGGCTGTGGGCGGACCGCACCGTGGCGTCGGCCTATGCCGGACGGGCCGTCGAGGGGGGTCACGCCACCCGCGAGGACCTGCGGGCGGTGGCCGGGGCCTGGCGGGAGTGGGGCGCGCAGGACGACGGCTGGTTCAGTGTGCTGCACGGAGAAATCATCTGCCGCAAGGAAGCCTGAATCTCATTTCACGGGCAATCAGAAAGGCAGGAGGTTGACATTATGGTTCCCATTCTGCTCGTTCTGCTCCTGGCCCTGATCCTTTTCGGCGCCGGATTCGCGGTGAAGGTGCTCTGGTGGATCGCCCTGGCCGTTCTGGTTCTGTGGCTGCTGGGATTCTTCGTGCGCGGCACCACGGCGGGCGGTGGTCGGGGCCGCTGGTACCGGTGGTGAGGTGACGGAAATTCCCCGGGGCGGGCCCCGGGGAATTCTCCGGGACTCAGTCCCGGGGAAGCAGCGGTCCGAGCGGCCCGAGGTCCAGGTTGAGGTCCTCGGGCCGCAGTCCGTAGCGCTCACGCAGTTCCGTCATCCGCTCCTCGAGCAGCATCAGCGTGAGCCCGATCCGCTCCTCCTGCTCCTCGCTCAGGTCTCCCTCGTCGAACCGGCGCAGCGCCTGGCGCTCCATGAGCTGGCGCAGCAGTTCGACGACCGTGAGCACCAGCTTGACCAGGTCGCGCTCGACCGTGTCCGGCTCCAGGTCGAGCCGCCGGCGCCGGCCGTCGTGCGGCTCGGGGTGCGGCCCGTCGTGCCGCTCGGGGTGCGGCCCGTCGTGCGGCTCGGGGTGCCGGTCGTCCCGGGGGGCCGTCAACGCGACTCCTCGAAGGGGGAGGGGACCTGCGCGTTCACCGAGCTGATGAGCGCGTTGAGATCGATGCGGACCAGGTCGACGTCCGCGATGCGCAGCGTGATGTCGCCCGTGATGACGACGCCGCCGGCCAGCAGGCGGTCGAGCAGATCCACCAGGGCTATCTCCCGGCGTTCGACGACGGTCACGCCCCCTCCCCCGAGGTCGTCGTCTCCTCACCGGCGAACGAATAGGCCGCCCAGGGGCCGGTGAGTTCGACGCGTATTCCGGGAATCCCGTCCTTGGTCCGGTCCACCCTTTCCACGAATTCCTCGGATTCCGAGCGCGGGACGAGATAGGCGGCATTGAGCACGTTCCGCCCGGAGGCACCGGAGAGCGTGGGATTCTGCGGCGCGTGCAGGCGGGAATCCTCCGCACACGCGGAAAGCGTCTCGTGCAGCTGGGTCGCGAAGGCCTCGGCCTTCTGCCACAGCTCCTCGTGCGATTTCGTCCGGGTGCTCCGCTGCCGCAGGTAGTCCCGGCCGGACGCCGGCTTCCGCTCCGGCTCGGCGCGGGCCTCCGGCACCGGCTCGAGGAAGACCTTGACGCCCCACTCCACCCGCCCCGTCAGCCGGTCCAGGGTCCGCTGGAAGCTCTCCTCGCGCTCCTCCATCATCACCCGCAGGCCGCTGTCGTCCCGGAACACGGTGCCGAGCCGCAGCGGCAGCGGGGTGGTGACGGTGGTCAGCGCGTCGATCACGCCCTGATGGGCGCGGGCGACCGCGGTCAGCCAGTCGAGGTCCTCCAGATGCGCACGGAGCGGTTCCTCGGCGAAGTCCGCCTCCGGCACGTGGCTGACCACGGCCACCAGGCCGTGGTGGGTCAGCAGCCGGGGCGGATTGCCCCCCACGCCCGTCAACTGCGCCTGGAGCGGCGTGTCGAAGGGACGGCAGACGGCGTAGACGTACCGCAGTCCGGTCACGGTTTCTCCTCCTGTGCGCGGCGGGGCTCCAGTTCCTCCAGCCGGGCCAGCCGCTCACGCAGCTCGGCGTTCTCCCTGGCCAGTTCGTCCCGCCGGGCACGTGAGGACAGTGCGGGGTCGGACTCCCACCAGTCGATCCCCATCTCCTTCGCCTTGTCGACGGAGGCCACCACGAGCCGCAGCTTGATGGTGAGCAGTTCGATGTCGAGCAGGTTGATGCGGATGTCGCCCGCGATGACAATGCCCTTGTCGAGCACCCGTTCCAGGATGTCGGCGAGGTTGGCGCCGCTGCCCTGGCCATAGGGTTCGGGCAGCCGGCTGGGCGTTGTCATCGGCGGGTCCCGCTCTCGGAGTACTCGTCCTCGTCCTCGTACTCCGCCTCGGGCTCTTCCTCGGCCTCGGGCTCTTCTTCCTCGTCCTCGTACTCGCCCTCGGGCTCTTCCTCGGCCGCGGGTTCCTCCTCGTCCTCGTACTCCTCCTCGTCCTCCTCGTAGGAGTCCTCGTCCGGCTCCTCGCCGGTGTCCTCCTCGGCCTCCTCGGCCTCCTCGTCGTACTCGGCTTCGGGCTCCGCCTCCTCGTCCTCCTCCGCTTCGGGTTCCGTTTCCTCCTCGGCCTCGGGCTCCGTGCCCTCGCCCTCCTCGGCGATGGCGTCCTCGTGGCTGCGGACGACCTCGCCGTCGCGGATCTCGCCGCGCCAGCTGTCCTCGACCTCGCCCTTGAGGGTGATGAAGCGGGCGAAGTTCTTCAGGTCGAGCCGGGCCCGGCGGCCCTGGGCGCGCCAGATGTTTCCGGTCCTCTCGAAGAAGCCCGTGGGGTAGTACTCGATGATCAGCAGGATCCGGGTGAGGTTGTCGGCGAGGCGGTGGAAGGAGACGACGCCCTTCGTCGTGCCCTTGGCGCCCTCGGAGGACCAGGCGATGCGGTCGTCGGGGACCTGCTCGGTGGTCTTCGCCTTCCAGCTGCGGTTGGACCAGAAGACCTTCACCTGCCAGTCCGAGGTGGTGTCGTCGGACTTGTTGGCGCTCTTCACGCCCTTGGCGAAGGTGCTGAAGTCCTGGTACTGGGTCCACTGGTCGTAGGCCGTGCGCAGCGGGACCCCGACATCGATGCTCTCGATGATGACGGTGGGCTTCTTGCCCGCGGAGCGCTTGCGCTTGCTCTTGCCGCCACCGCCGCCCAAGCCCTTCAGGGCGCCCATCACGTTGTCCTTGGCGCGAGAGGTCCCCAGCTCGACGGCGGTGCGCAGGGGACTCTTGCCCTCGGCGATCTTGCGGCCGCCCTCCAGGGCGAGCTTGGCGAAGCCCGGGCTGTTGCCCTCGGCGATGTCGTTGAGCTTGTTCGTGGTCTCGCCGAGCTTGCGCCCGACGCCGGTCAGCAGGCGGGTGGCCTGGGCCGCGAGGTAGTCCTGCAGCTCGGCCTTGAGCCGGTCGGCGGCCTCGCTGTGGGCCACGTCGGCGAGCGGATTCCCCTTGCCACGCGCACTGTCACGCGCGGCGGAGGTGGCCGATCGGAGTGTCTCGGTCATCCCTCACCGCCTCCCTTCTGCGTGCGGGAGCGGGTGCCCCGGGATACGGCGGTCTTCTTGGCGGCGGCCGTCTTCTTGGCGGCGGCCTTCTTCGCCGGAGGAGCCTTCTTCGCGGGCGCCTTCTTGGCCGGCGCCTTCTTGGCGGCCTCCTTCGGCGGGGCCTTCTCCTCCGCCGGCTCCTCCTCGTCCGGCTCCTCCCGCGGGGCGCGGTCCTCTTCCTCGATGTCCTCGGTGTCCTCGGTGTCCTCGGTGTCCTCGGGGCCCTCGGAGTCCTTGGCGCCCTTCTGCCCGCCCACGCCCGTCAGCCGCCCCCGCACATCGGCGGTACGGCCGTGCAGACGGTCGGCGAGGGAGCCGAGCTGCCGCTCGACCAGGGCGCCGGAGGCCGCCTTGCCGACGCCGCGCAGATCACCGCGCAGCTGGTCTCCGATCT
Organism: Streptomyces viridosporus T7A; assembly: GCF_008704515.1. Classification (NCBI taxonomy): domain Bacteria; kingdom Bacillati; phylum Actinomycetota; class Actinomycetes; order Kitasatosporales; family Streptomycetaceae; genus Streptomyces; species Streptomyces viridosporus. The sequence goes on along the minus strand of NZ_CP023700.1, from coordinate 6,800,291 downwards.
CCTTGAACTGAGGGTTGTCCCGCAGTTGCTGGGACACCAGGTCCGCGACCATCCGCGGGCTGAGGTTCAGCTTCTTGCCGGCCACCAGGCTGCCGACGGCGAGCGCCGCCTTCAGCTTCTTCGTCCGTCCGAGGAGGTATCCGGCCCCGATCGCGAGGCCCAGTCCCGTTCGATTCACTGTTGCGTCCCATCCCCTGTACCCGCGCCCGTGCGCGTTGCGGTCTCCAACCGGTCGAGGAGTGCGTCCTCCTGCCGGTCGAACTCCTCCTCCGTGATCTCTCCTGCCTCCAGCTGCTCCTCCAGCCGGGCCAGTTCGGCACGGATGGTGGCGGGGTCGTAGTAGATGCGCTCCGCCTCCTGGATCGCCTGTCGGATGGCCCAGGCGCTGCCGCGCACCGGGGCGAACGGCAGCAGCAGCACCTCCGAGATCAGGCCCATGACGTCACCCCACTTCGGTGTCCGCCCCACCTGTCGCGGCGCCCGCCGGCTCGGCCGGACCGGGCTCGACGAAGCTGTACGGCGGCAGCGGACCGTTCAGGCGCACCTCCAGATGGGGCATGTCCTTGCGGACCTGCTCCACGGCCGCCAGGAAGTCCTCCGCCGTCTCCCGCTTGACCAGGTAGGACACATTGGCGAGCCAGCCCGTGGACTCGGGGCCCACGCTCACGGCGTCGGCGGCCGGTGCCAGCGCGCGCTCCAGTACGGCGCCGTCCTCGGCCTCCCGATCCTTGACCGCGGCGGCGACCATCTCGCCGAGCCGGATCTTGTCGTCGTAACTGCCGCCACCCGCCTGCCGGTTGGCCTCCGCGAGGGCGCGGATCTCCGGGTTGCCGGCCATCACGTGGTGCAGGACGGCCTCCTCTACGTGGTTGGCCTTGACGTTGTACTCGACCCGGCCGTCCAGCGCCCGCAGCCGCTCCCCGTAGTGCTCGGCCCGCTCGGCGAGGACACCGGTGACGGCGTCGTCGTCCGGGGCGACGCTGCCGAAGCGCATGGGCAGGACGCAGCCGGCCGCACCGATCTCGCTGAGCACGTTCTGGTGGGCGAGCAGTTCCCTGCGCTTGGGACGCAGGCCTTCGGGGGCGTCGCTGACGACGGCCGCCAGCTCACCCTCCCGCAGGATGCGCACCGGGCGCGGCGGGTCGCCGACACCTCCCATGCCCTCGGGGAGCGACGGGTGCGAAGCCGCCGTGATGCCGTAGACGTACGTGCTCACTCCTGCTCCTCCTTACGGCGGGCGGACGTGCTCTTGCGGGCCCGCGGACGGGATTCGGTCTCGCCCTCCTCACGCGCCTGCTTGAACGCGTCGGAGATGGTTTCGGCGGCCCCCGAGAGCGCCCCCTTGGACTTGCCCCGGGCACCGGACTCGGTGACCTCGCCGACGATCTCGGGCAGGCCCGGGCTCTTGCGGGGCCCGGCCTCCAGGTCGAGGCGGTTGCACGCCTCGGCGAAGCGGAGGTAGGTGTCGACGCTGGCGACGACGACGCGGACGTCGATCTTGAGGATCTCGATGCCGACCAGGGAGACGCGCACGAACGCGTCGATGACGAGCCCCCTGTCCAGAACGAGCTCGAGCACGTCATAGAGGCCGCTGCTGCCGCCCCCGCCGCCGGTCTGCTGTGCCGGTACAACTGTCATGCCGGCTGCTCCTCCTTGTCTGTGGGTGTGGGTGTGGGTCCGACCGGGCGGCCTAGTGGCCGCCGGACCTGCGCGCGTCGGACCGTCCGCGCTCGTAGCGACGGACCCGCCGGTAACCGGTGAGCTGGCCGTCGGGATCCAGCTCCACCTGGTAGCTCGCCATCAGGCTCATCGTGTCGGGCACACGCTCGAGTTCGAGCACTTCGACCTCCAGCGCCCAGCCCTCCTCCGTCTGCTCGAAGGACGACACGGACTCGGCTTCCATACCGGTGAGCTCCGCGAGCTGTCCGCGCGCCTGGCGCAGTACCTCCATCGGGCTCGGCCGTTTGGCCTTTCCGGTGCTTTTCCCGGTCGTACGGGACTCGGAAGAGTCCTGGGACTCCTGTGGTTCCTGTGGTTCCTGTGACTCTTCGGTGCTCTTCGTGTTCGACATGACCACCTCCCCCTCCGTGTGGCCGCATGTCTGTTCGCCAAACCTCCACGGACTCACCCGATTGCCGTGCTCCTGCTGCGTTTCCGGTCGGCCGGCGGTACCGCTCCCGGTCGCTCAGCCGCGCAGCGCCCGCAACCGGCGGCGCGCGGGCCCCAGGGCACGGCCCCGGCGGGGCAGCCCGGCCCACGGGTCGGTGCGGGCGTGTTCCACGGCGTCCGCGACGGTCCAGCGGCGGGCGTGCAGATCCGGGTCGTCCAGCCGGTCCCAGGAGAAGGGAGTGGCGACGGGGGCGCCGAGCAGGGCGCGGACGGTGTAGGGGGCGACGGCGGTCTGCGCGTAGGCGTTGCGCTGGATGTCGAGGTACAGCCGGTCGCCGCGGTCCTTCTTGCGGGCGGCGGTGGTGAGCCGGTCGGGGTGCTCGGCGGCGAGCGTGTCGGCGACCTCGCGGGCGAAGGCGCGCACGTCGTCGAAGTCGTGGTCGCCGTTCAGCGGCACGACCACGTGCAGGCCGCGGGAGCCGGTGGTCATCGGCGCCGAGGGCAGCTCCAGCTCGTCGAGCAGCTCCCTCAGCAGCCGCGCCGCCTCCCGCACCGTCGCGAAGTCATCGCCCGCGGGGTCGAGGTCGAACACCAGCCGGTCGGGCCGGTCGACGCCGTCCGCACCGTCGGCCCCGTCGGCACGGGACAGCCAGCGGTGCAGGGTGATGCTCGCCTGGTCGACCAGGTAGAGAAGGGTGGCGGTGTCGTCGCACACCGTGTGCCGGACGGTGCCGCCCTCCTTGGCGACCTCGACGCGGGTGATCCACTCCGGGTAGCCGTCCGGGGTGTTCTTCTGCATGAACCGGGGGCCGCCGATGCCGTCCGGGCGCCGGTCCAGCATCAGCGGGCGGCCCCGCAGGTGCGGCAGCATGAACGGGGCGACGGCCCGGTGATAGTCGACGAGGTCGCCCTTGGTGTACTCCTTGGCGTCCCCGCCACCGGGGAAGAACACCTTGTCCGGCCGGTGTATCCCCACCGTGCGGCGGCCGGCCCGCACCGTCCGCACGCCGTCGTCGGCGGTCACGGCACGATCGCCTCCTCCACCAGCAGCCGGCCGGCCGCAGCGATCGACTCGGCGTCGATGCCGGCGGCGTGCAATTGCTCGGCGGGGGAGGCCGAACCCGGCATGACGCGCACGGCGAGCCGCACCAGGCGCGGTACGGGGCGCCCGTCGGCGAAGGCCTCGAGGACCGCGTCGCCGAGGCCGCCCTCGGGGTGGTGGTCCTCCACGGTCACCAGGCAGCCGGTCTCCTCGGCCGCCGTGCGCAGGGTGTCCCGGTCGACGGGCTTGACCGAGTACAGGTCGATCACCCGGACGGCGATGCCCTCCCCCGCCAGGGCGTCCGCGGCGGCCAGTGCCTCGGGCACGGTGACGCCCGCCGCGACGAGGGTGAGCCGGTCGCGGTCGGAGGAGCGCAGCACCTTGCTGCCGCCGACGGGGAACTCCTCGTCGGGCCCGTAGATCACCGCGCTCCCGCCGCGCGAGGTGCGCAGGTAGCGGATGCCGTCGAGGTCGGCCATCGCGGCGACCAGCCGCGCCGTCTGGTTGGCGTCGCACGGGTACAGCACGGTCGAGCCGTGCACCGCCCGCATCATCGCCAGGTCCTCGAGACCCATCTGGCTGGGCCCGTCCTGGCCGATCGCGACACCCGCGTGCGAGCCGACGAGGTTCAGGCCGGAGCCGCTGATCGACGCCATGCGGACGAAGTCGTGGGCGCGGGTCAGGAAGGCGGCGAAGGTGGAGGCGTACGGCGTCCAGCCGCGCGCCGCCATGCCGACCGCCGCGGCGACCATCTGCTGCTCGGCGATGTAGCACTCGAAGTAGCGCTCCGGGTGCTCCTTGGCGAAGAACTCCGCACGCGTGGAGTCGCCGACCTCTCCGTCGAGGGCGACGACGTCGCCGCGCGCGGTGCCGAGGGCGGCCAGTGCCTCGCCGAAGGCGTTCCGGGTGGCCACCTCCTCGCCCTTGTCCCAGCGGGGCAGCTCGAGGCCGGCGGTGCTCCCGGCGGACGGCGCCCCCGCTCCGGAGGTACCGGAGCCGGACGGTGCCTGCACCCGGATCCGCAGGTCCCGCGGACCGCCGAGTTCGGCGATCGCGTCCTCGGCCTCCGGCAGCGGCTTGCCGTGCAGGCCCTCGCGGTCCTGGACGGCCTCGACGCCCTTGCCCTTGAGGGTGCGGGCGAGGATCACGGTGGGCTGGCCCCCGGTGGAGACGGCCTCCCCGTAGGCGCGGTCGACGGCGTCCACGTCGTGGCCGTCCACCTCGACGGTGTGCCAGCCGAAGGCCTGGAAGCGGCGGGCGTAGGCGTCGAGGTCGTGGCCGTGCCGGGTGGGGCCGCGCTGGCCGAGCCGGTTGACGTCCACGATCGCCGTGAGGTTGTCCAGGTGCTCGTACGCGGCCTGCTCGGCCGCCTCCCAGATCGAGCCCTCGGCCAGCTCGCTGTCGCCGCACAGCACCCACACCCGGTGGTCGGCGCTCTCCAGCCGCTTCCCGGCCAGCGCGATGCCGACGCCGACCGGGAGGCCCTGGCCGAGCGAGCCGGTGGCCGTCTCGACCCAGGGCAGCTGCCGGGGCGTGGGGTGCCCTTCGAGGCGGCTGCCGTGCTTGCGGAAGGTGAGCAGCTCCTCGTCGTCGATGGCGCCGACCGCCTTGTACAGCGCGTACATCAGGGGCGAGGCGTGGCCCTTGGAGAGGATGAAGCGGTCGTTGCCCGGGTGGTCGGGGCGGTCGAAGTCGTAGCGGAAGTGGCGGGCGAACAGGACGGCCGCCAGGTCCGCCGCCGACATCGAGGACGTGGGGTGCCCGGAGCCCGCGGCGGCCGCGGCACGGACACTGTCCACGCGCAACTGCTGTCCGAGCTCGACGAGTTCGCCGGTGTTCATGAGTCTCCTTCGACGGGGTCTGCGGGGTCTGCGGGAAGGTCGGCGCGCTTGACGGGGCCCGGGGCGGCGCCGGAGCCCGGGGGCGGCTGGTCGGCGGGCGGCGCGGGCGCGGGCCGACTCTCCGCGGACTCACCGCCCGGTCGGCTCTTCGCGGGCTCGGTCCCGGGCCGGTTCTCCGCCGGTCCGGCCGGCACCCGCGCCAGTTCGGGGGACGCCGTGTCCAAAGGCACCGACCACGACCGTACGAGCCCCAACTGCACGGCCTGGCGCGGCAGTACGGCGTCCAGGAGCCAGTCGGCGGCGACGCGCACCCGGTTGCCCGGCATCGCCGCGAGGTGGTAGCCGCGGGTGACCGCCCCCGCGACCGGCCCGGACAGGGGCACGCCGAGCGGGTTGGCGGCGGCCTTGACGCCGCCCAGGTCCACCACGAACCCCAGGTCCTTGTGGCGGTAGGCGCGCCACTCGCCGTCACCGAACGACGCGGCGACGTTGTGCGCGCAGACCTTGCCCTGCCGCCAGGCGTGCTGCGCGGTCATCGGGGTGTACTTCCCGGGCCGGTCCGGATCGGGCACCGCGGCCGCGTCGCCGCAGGCGAACACCTCCGGCCGGCCCGGCACCCGCAGGTGCGGGTCGACGAGCAGCCGGCCGCGTTCCATGGGCAGCCCGAGCGACTCGGCGAGCGGGTCGGGCCGCACGCCGACGCACCACACCACCGTGCGGGTGTCGACGAACTCGCCGTCGGTCAGCAGCACTCCCTCGTGCGTGGCCTCCTTCACGGAGGTGCCCATGCGGACGTCCACGCCCCGCTCGCGCAGCACCTTGTCGGCGGTGCGCGAGAGCCGCTCGTCCAGCTCGGGCAGGACCCGGTCGGCGATGTCCAGCAGCAGCCAGCGCGGCCGCATACCGGTGCGCATGGGATGCCGGCCCACCTGCGCGTCGGTGAACAGCTGCCCGTGCGCGGCGACTTCGGTGCCGGTGTAGCCGGCGCCGACCACCACGAAGGTGCACCGGGCGGCACAGCTCCTGGGGTCGTCGGTGGCGGTCGCGAGCTCCACCTGCCGGGTCACGTGGTCGCGCAGGTACAGCGCCTCGGGCAGGCCCCGGAAGCCGTGCGCGTGCTCGGCGACACCGGGGATGGGCAGCAGTTTGTTGACACTGCCGGCCGCGAGCACCAGCCGGTCGTAGGCGAGGGTGCCGCCGTCGCCCTCGGGGCCGGTGTAGTGCACGGTCCGCCCGTCGAGGTCGATGCGGTCGGCCTCCCCCAGCACCAGCCGCACCTGCGGCAGGGTGTCGGGCAGGGAGACCGTGGCCCGGCGCGGCTCCAGGATGCCGGCGGCCACCTGGGGCAGCAGGGGGAGGTACAGGAAGTAGTCGGTCGGATTCAGCAGGACGATCTCGGCGCGGCCCCGGGCCAGCCGGGACAGGGTCCGGGCCGTGCGGTACCCGGCGAAGCCGGCACCGACGATCACGATGCGGGGTCGACTCACGGTTCGCCTCCGGCGCTGTCGCATACCTCGGGAGCCTTCCGCGTCCCCCCGGCCGGGACCGCCAAACGTCCGCCGGTTGCCGCCCGGGCCCCCGGGTACCCGGCCCCGGACCCGGATCGCCCACGTCACGGAGGCACCCCCCATGCCCGAGTACGGCTATTTCCTCTCGTGCGAGCAGTACGGCCCCGACGAGCTGATCGAGCAGGCACGGATGGCCGAGCAGGCCGGATTCCGGAGTCTGTGGATCTCGGACCACTACCATCCGTGGAGCGACGCGCAGGGGCAGAGCCCCTTCGTGTGGTCGGTGATCGGCGCGCTGTCCGAGGCGGTGTCCCTGCCGGTGGAGACGGCGGTGACCTGCCCGACCGTGCGCGTGCACCCGGCGGTGGTCGCCCAGGCGGCGGCCACGAGCGCGGTGATGTCGCAGGGCCGGTTCCGGCTCGGTGTGGGCACGGGCGAGGCGCTGAACGAGCACATCCTCGGGGACGCCTGGCCGCCCGCGCACATACGGCTGGAGATGCTGGAGGAGGCCATCCAGGTGATGCGCCGGCTGTTCACCGGCGAGGAGGTCAACCACCACGGCACGTACTACACGGTGGAGAACGCCCGGCTGTACACGGTGCCGGACGAGCCCGTCCCGATCGACATCTCCGGCTTCGGCCCGGCGGCGACCAAGCTCGCGGCCCGGGTCGGCGACGGCTACATCACGATGATGCCGGACGCCTCGATGGTGGAGCAGTACCGCAAGGGCGGAGGCGGCGGGAAGCCGGTCGGCGGCGGCACCAAGGTCTGCTACGGCACCGACCGGGAGGAGTGCGTGCGCACCGTGCACCGCCTCTGGGCGAACGAGCTGCTGCCGGGCGAGCTGGGCCAGGTGCTGCCCTCACCGGCCCATTTCGAGCAGGCGCAGTCCCTGGTCACCGAGGACATGGTGAGCGCGAACCGGGTGTGCGGCGACAACGCGGACGAGCACGTCGCCGAGCTCCAGCGGTTCGCCGACGCCGGCTTCGACCGGATCTACGTCACCCAGATCGGCCCCGACCTGCGCGGCTTCTTCGACTTCTACCGCACGAAGGTGCTGCCGCAGCTCCAGCAGGCCGAGTGACCCGAGGGGACCGAGCGGACTGAGGGGGCCGGGCGGGCCGGGCGGGCCGAGGGGAAAGGCGCCCCGGCCGCCGCGCCCGGCGAAGGACCGGGCCGCCGCCGGCCCGGTCCCGCGAGGGTCCTACCGTGCCTCGGGCCCGTTGCCCTCGTTCGGCCGCCGCGGCGGTACGGCTCCCGTGGCGGGCGGGACGGACGGCATCGGCGGAACGGGCACCGCCCTGCCACCGGACACCGCGGTACCGCCGGGGGCCGCGCCGCCACCGGATGCCGCGGTACCACCGGAGGGCATGTGCCGCTGCCCGGGAACGGCGGCCCGGTCCGGGGCGGGCCGGGCGGCGTTCCGCAGGGCGAGGGCGAGGGCGCCCAGGACGACGGCCGTGATCAGCGCGGCGGCCCAGTCCGGCAGGACCAGGGCGAGCGCGAGCCCCGCGGCCAGCGCGACGGCCGCGCCCGCGTACAGGGCCACGGCGCCGGACGCGGCGTACAGGGCGGCCTTGCGCCGCTGCTTGCGCGTCTGTTCGCGCAGTTCGTCGCGTACGGTCTCGCGCGCCACCTGAGCCAGCTCGTCGACCAGGTGCTTGTCCAGATGCTCCAAGTGCTCCAAGCGCTGCATGGCCGCCGGGTACCCGGCGGCCCGGGGCGCGTAACGTCCCCGGGGGCGGGGTGTGGAGATCGTCCGGGAGCGGTCCCCGGGCCTGGCCCTGCCCAACTAGGCTCGTTCCCATGGAGATTCTGGGTGCCACACTGCGCGTCTGCGTCGACGACATCGAGACCGCCATCCCCTTCTACGAGCGGTTGGCGGGCGGCCGGGCCCTCCGGTTCGAGCGGGGCGGTGTCCAGGTCGCCGCGGTGGGCTGCTTCCTGCTGATGAGCGGCCCGGCGGCCGAGTTGGAGGTGCTGCGCAAGGTCGCGGCGACGATCGCGGTGAAGGACGTGGAGGAGGCCCACCGGGTGCTGGCCGAGCTGGGCGCCGACATCATCGCGGGCCCGGTGCCCACCCCGGCGGGCCGCAACCTGATCGTGCGTCATCCGGACGGGGCGGTCTACGAGTACGTGGACCGCCACCCCTCCTAGCCGCTCCGGTCACGGCGTGGGCCCGTCACGGCCCCGTCACGGTGTGGGCCGCATGCGGAAGTCGTGGTGCTCCGGCAGCGGTTCGTCGGTGAGCGCGCCCCACAACCGCCCGATGACCTCGTCCCCCTCCCTCAGGTCGGCGACCTCGAAGCCCGCGTCGAACACGGCGCGGGCCTCCTCGCGCCGTCCCTCGGCCAGCAGCAGCCCCGCCTCGATCAGCCGGAACCGCCCGCGCTCCCGGGTGGCGGGATCCAGCCGCTGCCACACCGACCGCGCGTCCCCCGTGCGCCCCACGGCGAGCAGCGCCTCGACCGCCTCCCGCCCGAGCGCGGCGGTGACGGCGGTCCACGAGCCGTCGTCGTCCCCGGCCTCGCGGCGCACCCGCCCCAGGTCGTCGAAGGCCTGCGCGTAGCGCTCCGCGGCCCGCTCGGGGTGGCGGGCCTCCTGGTCGGCGACCGCGAGGCAGCGCAGCACCGGCCACCGCACCGGGGCGTGCCGCAGCCCCCGCTCCCAGCTGCGCACCGCCTGCGCGCGGTCGCCGGCGTGCCACTGGGCGACGCCGAGGTGGTACTCGGTGAGCGGGGTGGCGGGCGCCGTCTCCAACTGGTCCCGCCAGTGCCGGGCGACCAGCGTCCCGCCCGGCGGCCGGCTGTCCGGCGGCTCGGGCAGGGACCCGGCGCGCAGCAGGTGCAGCCAGGGCTGCTGTTCCTCGCCCAGGGTGCTCTCGTCGAAGGGCGTGCCGGGCAGCTTCCAGCCGGCCCGCAGCACCTCCAGCGCGCCCCAGCCGGAACCGGTGGCGAGCCTCTCGCCGGGTTCGGTGTCGGCGTACGGCTGCCAGGCGGTGCGGGCGGCGTCGACGTCGGCGCGGGGCAGGACCGCCTCGAGCCGGTCCTCCGCCGCGCGCAGGACGCCGGTCCACTCGCCGTCCGGCCGCGCGTCGAAGGGGCCGTACGCCTCCATCCAGGACACCTCGCCGCCGGCTTCGAGCCGGACGTGTTCCAGCTGGGTGCGGGCGAGTCCGGCCTGGATCTCGCAGTAGCCGCCGGTGCCGGGCTCGGTGAGCCACTCCTGCCAGCGCCGTCCGCCGGGTCCCCTCCCCCACACGAACAGCTTCCGGCCGCCGAGTTCGTCGGTCGAGGTCTGCACGAGGCCGCGGCCGTCGGCGTCCAGGGCGGCGATCCAGCGCCTGCGCCGCTCGGGCACCTCGTAGAAGTAGTCGGCGGCGTAGGTGCTGTTGCGCGGGTAGGTGCGGTCGGTGCCGTCGTGCACCGGGACGGGGACCCGGCGCAGCCGGCGCTCGTAGCCGAACTGCCAGGCCTCCTCCGCGGGGGCGAGGACGCGGCAGTCCTCGGGGACGGCGATGTTGGACCACCAGTAGGTCGGCACCGGTTTCTCGTGCGGGTTGCGGATGCGGACGCCGACGTACAGGAAGTCCGAGCCCTCCGGGAGCCACAGGTCGACCTGGAAGGGCAGGTCGCGCAGGCGCTCCCATTCCCACAGGCGCAGCATCCGCCCGCCGTCGGGGGCGGGGACGCGGGCGGCGTGCACGGGTGAGCAGGACAGGGCGGTGTGGCCGGTGGCGCCGATGTTCCACTCGATGCCGCCGGAGAACCAGGCACCGTTGAGGGCGAAGTTGGCGGGCTGGAACACCGGGTTGCGGTAGAGGAGTTCGCGGCCGGTGGGCCGGTGGACGAGGGAGCCGATCCGGCCCCCGAGGCCGGGCAGCACGGTGACGCGCAGCCGGTCGTTCTCGATCACGAGGGTGTCGATCGGGCGCGGCTCGCGCCGGCGGTCGTAGCCGTCGCGGACGCGGACGGGCAGCAGGCTGTGCAGGGGTGCGTAGTCGATCTGCCGGGCCATGTCGCGCGGCAGGTCCTCCTTGTCGCGGTCCTCGACGCGGTGCGTCTCGTCGAGGGGCCGCAGCGGGGGCAGCGGGTTGTCGGGGCCCAGGTGCGCGGCGGGCAGCGTCAGTACCTCACGTCGGATCGTCGTCACGATCTCCATGGAAGCCGCCGCGGGCCCGCCTGCACAGGGGCGTCACGGGTCAGGATCGCGCAAAGGCGGACACCAGGGTGTCGGCGAGGAGCGCGCCGGCCGTCGCGTCCGGGTCGAGGTCGGGGTCGTAGATGGTGACGGTGAGGCCGACGCACTGCGGTGCGGCGAGCAACGGGCGCAGCAGGGCGGTGAGTTCGTCGGGTTCGAGGCCGCCCGGGTCGGGGCTGTCGACGGCGGGCATGACGGAGGGGTCGAGGACGTCGGCGTCCAGGTGCACCCAGAACCCGTCGAGTCCGGGCGCGGCGTAGGACTGGGCGGTGGCGCGGGCGAGGGCGTCGGCGCCCCATTCCCGCAGGTCGCCGACGGTGACGACGGGGATCTTCAGGGCGGCGAGTTCGGCGCGTTCGTCCTCGAAGTAGTCGCGGATGCCGAAGAACCGCACGTCCTCGTCCCGCAGATAGGGCCGCAGCCCCTCCAGGTCGGTGAGGTCCTCCTGTCCGCGTCCGGTGGCCAGGGCGACCTCCTCGCCGCCGGCGGCGCCGACGCGGTCGGAGTTGCCGGGGTGCCGGAAGTCCGGGGAGGCGTCCACGGCGACCAGCCCGTACCGGCCGAGGCGGCGCAGCGCGAGGGAGGCGCCGAGCTGGACGGAGCAGTCACCGCCGAGGACGACGAGCAGGTCGCCGGCGCGGACGTGGTGTTCGACCCGGTCGGCGAGCTTGCGGGTGTAGGCGGCGAGGGCGGCCGCGTTGAAGACGCCGTCGCCCTCCTGCCAGTCGCCCCGGTCGTAGCGCGGCGGCACCACCACCCCGCCCTCCACGGCCTTCAGCCGCTGCACGATCCGCTGCTCACGCAGTGCGCCGGCGAGCTTGTGGCAGCCGGGCACGGTACCGGGGGCGGGTGGACGCAGACCCAGGTTGGAGGGGGCGTCCACCACGACGATGTTCCTCATGTGATCATCCTCGCCGACGGCGCTCACGCCTTCAACGACTTCAACGACCTCGCGCGGTCCGGCGGACGACAGGCCCGGTCGTGCGCCGTCAGCCGGAGGCCGTCATCTCGCTGGTGATCGCCCAGCGTTCGTGGTCGCGCCAGGCGCCGTCGACGAAGAGCATCTTCGGCGAGAAGCCCTCGAGGCGGAAGCCGCAGGCGCGGGCCAGGGCGATGGACGCGGCGTTGCCGGGCTGCACGTTGATCTCCAGCCGGTGCAGCCCCATCGGGCCGAAGGCGTACCGCACGACGAGGTCCAGCGCCTCGCGCATCAGCCCGCGCCCCGCCGCGTGCGCGAAGGCCCCGTAGCCCAGCGCGCCGCACCTAAAGCCGCCCCGGACGATGTTGTTGATGTTGATGAACCCGGCGAGGGCGCCGTCCGCCTCCTTCTCGCAGACCAGGAAGCCCGCCTTCGTGGGGTCCTCGATCAGCCGTCCCGCGTACGCGGAGTACGCCGAGAGGTCGTCCGGCGGGAACAGCCAGGGGTGGTGCAGGTCCTTGCTCTCCCGGACGCGGGCGGTGAACTCGGTGCCGTCCGCGCGGGTGAAGCGGCGGATGCCCACGCGGGGGCCCTCCGCGAGGTACGGGGACGAGGTGTGCGGCATCCCGTCACCCTACGGGAGGCCGCCGACGCCGCCGTACGAGGACATCACGGGCCATCGGGGTCCCCCGGGCCACCGGGCCCTCCCGGCGGGCGACCGGCCCGGCCCGTGCGGGGGCCGGGCCGGTCCGTACCCGGTCGCCCCGTGCCGGGCCGGGCGGGTGCTCAGTCGCCGAGCGCCGGTTCGTCCAGTGTGAGCGTCCCCGCGTCGGCGTCGAGTTCGGCCGTGACGCCGAACGGCACGGTGAGCGCGTCGTCGCAGTGCCCGAACCCGAACTGCTCGGCCACCGGCACGCCGAGGCCGCCGAGCCGGTCGGCGAGCAGTGCCCGCACCCGGTCGTACGGCTCGCACTGCGCCCAGGACCCGAGCAGCAGCCCCGAGACCCCGTCCAGCCAGCCGGCCCGCAGCAGCTGGGTCAGGCAGCGGTCCAGCCGGTACGTCTCCTCCCCCACGTCCTCCAGGCACAGCAGCCCGCCGCGCGCACCGGGGCGGGCGTGCGGGGTGCCGAGGTCGGCGGCGAGCAGCGAGAGGCAGCCCCCGAGCGTGACCCCGCGCGCCCGCCCGGGGACGAGCGCGGTGCCGTCGGAGCGGATGGTGCGGACGGTCTCGGGGGCGAAGAGGGTGGCCCTGAGGTGGTCCTGCGCCCGCGCGTTCTTGGTGAAGTCGACGCCCGCGGCCATCGGGCCGTGCAGCGTGACCAGGCCGAGCCGGACCGCGAACGCCTCGTGCAGCGCGGTGATGTCGCTGAAGCCGACGAACACCTTCGGCCCGGCCGCCCGCATCGCGGTCCAGTCGAGCAGGTCGACCATGCGCTGCACGCCGTAGCCGCCGCGGGCGCAGACCACCGCGTCGACGGCCGGGTCGCACCACGCGGACTGCAGGTCGGCGGCCCGGTCGGCGTCGGCGCCCGCCAGGTAGCCGAACGCGCCGTGCCGGTCCAGGACATGGGGCGCCACCACCGGGTCCAGGCCCCAGTCGCGCAGCACCTCGAGCCCGGCCCGGAGCCGTTCCTCGGGCACCGGGCCGCTGGGCGCGACGACGGCCACCCGGGCGCCGGGGGCCAGCCGGGCCGGCCGCCGCAGCGGTTCCACCCGGCTCATCCGGCGAGCTCCAGGACCGGGACGTCCGGCACCTTCAGCCCGAACACCTGGGCGTACAGGGAGAGTTCCGCCTCGAGTGCGCGGATCATGGTCTCCGCGCGGCGGAACCCGTGTCCCTCCCCCTCGAAGGCGAGGTAGGCGTGCGGTACTCCCCGGCCGGCCAGCCGGGCCAGGAACCGCTCGCACTGCACGGGCGGGCAGATCACGTCGTCCAGGCCCTGGAGCAGGACGAACGGCGCGGTGAGCCGGTCGGCGCGGGCGACGGGCGAGCGTTCCTCGTACCGTTCGGGGACCTCGGCGCGCGGGCCGATCAGGCCCTCCAGGTACTGGGACTCGAAGTCGTGGGTCTCCCCGGTGCCCCAGCCGGTGAGGTCGAGCACCGGGTAGATGATGGTGCCGCAGGCGTAGACGTCGGTCGTGGTGAGGGAGGCGGCCGTGGTCCAGCCGCCGGCGCTGCCGCCCCGGACGGCGAGCCGCTCGCGGTCGGCGGTGCCCTCGTCGGCGAGGGCCAGCGCGACGGCGGCGCAGTCCTCGACGTCGACCACGCCCCACTGCCCGCGCAGCCGGTCGCGGTACGCGCGCCCGTATCCGGTCGAGCCGCCGTAGTTGACCTCGGCGACGCCGATGCCGCGCGAGGTGAAGTAGGCGATCTCCAGGTCGAGCACCAGCGGCGAGCGGCCGGTGGGGCCGCCGTGCGCCCAGATCACGTACGGGGGCTTCTCGTCCGCGGGGCCGGCGCACCCGGGGTGGTGCGGCGGGTGGACGTGGGCGTGGATCTCACGGCCGTCCGGCCCGGTGAACGTGCGGCTGTACGGCTCGGGGTAGTACGCGGGGTCCACGGCGTCCTGGTGCGCGGAGCCGATCACCCGGGCCCGGCCCGTCCTGGTGTCCAGCTCCACCACCTCGTGGGCGCTGCGCGGGCCGGCCCCGACGGCGACGACCCGCTCGCCGTGCGCCGCGAGGGTGGGCGTGAACTCGGTCCAGGGCCCGGCGGCGTCGACGACCTCGCCGGTCTCGGGGTCGAGTACGCCGAGGGCGGCGGCGCCCCGGCCGTGCACCACGGCGATCAGACCGCTGTCCAGCGGGGCGAACCAGCGTGACCCCAGCTTCCACAGCGGCCCGCCGAACTCCTCCTCGCGCGGGCAGAGCGCCTCCCCGTCCCGGTAGAGGTTCCACCAGCCGGTGCGGTCGCTCGCGTACAGCAGCCGGCCGTCGTGGGTCCAGTCGACCTGGGCGACGGACTCCTCCGGTCCGCCGGCGACCGTCCGGACGTCTCGGAGGGTGCCGTCGGGGGTGACGTCGGCGAGGAGCAGTTCGGTGCCGTCCCACGGCATGCGCGGGTGGTCCCAGGCGAGCCAGGCGGCGCGCCGCCCGTCCGGCGTCAGGCGCGGCCCGGTGACGAACCGGTGCCGGTCGTCGCTCAGTTCGCGCACGGCGCCCCGGTCCTCGGCGGCGGAGCCGTCCAGCGGTACGGCGGCCAGGACGCGGCGCACGTCGCTGGGCCCTTCGCCGGTGAACTCCTCCAGGACGCACCACACCTCGCCGCGCTCCGGCAGCAGCACCGGCTCGGCCCAGCGCAGCCCCTGCCCGACCGGGGACACCGGGGTGAGCGGGCGCGGCTCGCCGCCCGGCTCGTACCGGTACAGGCGCTGGTCGGCGAAGTGCGCGAACACCACGAGCGGTCGGCCGTCCCGCGCGGTTCCGGCCCAGGGACGGCCGCCGTACTCGATGACCCGGCTGCGCACGTTCCACGGCGCGGGCAGGACGGACTCCTCGGTGCCGTCGGAGTGCCGCCGCACCAGGGTGCGCCGGCCGCCCTCGGCGGGCCGGGGCTCGGTCCACCACACCTCGTCGCCGACGAAGCCCGCGTACTCCGGGCTGCCGTCGTGCGCCGCGGCCGTGGCCGCGTCGATGGGCGAGGGCCACTCGCCGTACGCCAGGATCTGCACTGTCTCCCCCACCGCTCAGGCCGTCCGCAGGAACCGGTCGAGGACGCGGACGCCGAAGTGGAGCGCCTCGACCGGGACGCGCTCGTCGACCCCGTGGAACAGGGCCTGGTAGTCGAGGCCCTCCGGCAGCTTCAGCGGCGCGAACCCGTAGCCGGTGATGCCCAGCCGCGAGAACTGCTTGGCGTCGGTGCCGCCGGACATGCAGTACGGCACCACCTGCCCCTCGGGGGCGAACTCCTCCACGGCGGCCCGCATCCGCCGGTACGTCGGCGAGTCCACGGGCGACTGGAGGGCCGTCTCGCGGTGGTGGAACTCCCAGTCCACGTCCGGTCCGGTGAGCCGGTCCAGGGTCGCGCGGAACTCGTCCTCGGTGCCGGGCAGGAAGCGGCCGTCGACGTACGCCACGGCCTCCCCGGGGATCACGTTGACCTTGTAACCGGCGTCCAGCATCGTCGGGTTGGCGCTGTTGCGGACGGTGGCCTCGACGAGCTTCGCGGCGGTGCCGAGCTTGTCCAGCAGCGCGTCCACGTCGGTCAGGTCCGTCTCGATGCCGTACACGGCGGCGAGTTCGGTGAGCGCGGCCCGCACGGTCGGGGTGAGCCGCAGCGGCCACTCGTGCTCGCCGATGCGGGTGACGGCGGCGGCCAGGCGGGTCACCGCGTTGTCCCGGTTGACCTTGGAGCCGTGTCCGGCCCGGCCGCGGGCGGTGAGCTTCAGCCAGCCCGTGCCGCGTTCGCCGGCCGCGATCGGGTACAGCTGCCGCCCGTCGCCGTCGTGGAAGGTGAACGCGCCCGACTCGCTGACGCCCTCGGTGCAGCCCTCGAAGAGGTGGGCGTGCCGGTCGGCGAGGAAGCCGGAGCCGTCCTCGGCGCTGTCCTCCTCGTCGGCGGTGAAGGCGATCACCACATCGCGCCGGGGCCGCACGCCCTGGCGGGCCCAGGCCCGCACCACGGCGAGGATCATCGCGTCCATGTTCTTCATGTCGACCGCGCCGCGTCCCCAGACGACCCCGTCACGGACCTCTCCGGAGAACGGGTGCACGCTCCAGTCGGCGGCCTCGGCCGGTACGACGTCCAAGTGGCCGTGCACGAGCAGCGCGTCGGCCGACGGGTCGCTGCCCTCCAGGCGCGCGACGACGTTGGTCCGACCCGGGGTGCGTTCGAGGAGCACCGGCTCCAGTCCCGCCTCGGCGAGCCGCGCGGCGGCGTACTCGGCGGCGGGCCGCTCCCGGCAGTCGCCCCCGCCCCGGTTGGTGGTGTCGATCCGGATCAGTTCGGACGTGAACGTCACGACCTCGTCCAGGGCCTGCTCGTCAGCCATACTGCTCCTCCACCGCGTTCGAGGCGATCGTGGTGACCGCCTTGAAGGTGCGGATTCCCTCGTACATGGTCGCGCTGGTGTACGCGACCTTCCGCTCGCCGATCCGGGCCACGCCCGGCACCACGGTCACGGCCATCGCCAGGTGTTCGGCGTCGAACTCCACCGCCACGGTGAACGGCCCGCCGTCGACCGGCTCCCGACGCACCGCCAGCGCGGTCGCGTCCTTCGCCGCCGCGCGGATGTCGGCGGCCGTCCTGGCCGGTGTGCGGCAGACCGCGGCGTACCGCGACACGTGGTCCTTGACGGCGACCTTCCGCGCCTCGGGCGCGTAGCCGAGCGCGTCCTCGCACGCGAGGTCGTCGCCGGTGACCAGCACCACCGGCACTCCGTACTCGGCGACCACGTGCGCGTTGAGCAGGCCCTCGCTGGCCCGTACGTCGTTCACCCACACACCGGTGATGGAGTTGGCGAGGAAGGTGTGCGCGAGGACGCCCTCCATGCCGGCGCCGGCGTGGTAGCCGATGAACGCGATGCCGTCGACGTCGCCGTGCTGCACGCCTTCGACCATGGACAGGGACTTGTGCCGCCCGGTGAGCATCTGCGCCCGTTCGTCCAGCCGCTCCAGCAGCAGGTTGCGCATGGTCCAGTGGGCCTCGTTGATCAGCACCTCGTCGGCGCCGCCGTCGAAGAAGCCCTGCACGGCCGCGTTGACGTCGGAGGTGAACATCGACCGGCACCGCTCCCACTGGGGAGTCCCGGGCAGCACGTCGGCCGGCCAGGTGACACCGGTGGCGCCCTCCATGTCGGCGCTGATGAGGATCTTCATTCGGCACACGCTACGTGGTCCGGCCGAATTCCGGCCACCCTGTGGATAACTCTCACTGGTCCGGACCGGTAACGGCCCGGCCCGGCAGGGGACCCGGCACGTCGGCCACGCGTGCCCTACGCGGCGCGTCCCGCCACGTACCAGACGGACGGCAGCACGATGCGGACGCCGTCGGGGCCGTGCTCCGTGGTGGTCAGCGGCAGGGTGCCGCCCGCCGTCACGGTCAGCCCGGCCGCGGTGGGGAACTCGGGCACCGCCGCGTCGTCCACCTCACCGGGAGCGATGCCGTGCCGCAGGACCGGCGCGAGCTTGGGCGGCGGGCCGCCGGGCCCGGCCGCCAGACCCTTCAGGACCGCTCCGGCGGCCCGGGAGGGCTCGACGAGGAAGGCGCGGCCGTGTTCGCCGACCAGGGTGGTGATGCCGTCCACCAGGGGCTGCCGGTCGTCGGCCTCGCACTGGTGCTCGCACTGGTGCAGGACGCCCCGCACATGGACGTTGGCGTCGCCGATCTCCCCGTGCAGGGCCCGGGTCGCGCTCTTCTCGGCGGCGTCCAGGTGCCGGTACGCGGCCCGGCCGGCCGGATCCGCGCGGCGGGCGCGGTCCAGGGCGGCGGCGGACAGGTCGGCGCCGGGGACGCGCGGGAAGCGGTCGGCGAGGAAGCGGGTCCGGGTGCCGTTGCCGCAGCCGAGGTCCACCAGGGGCAGGCCGGGATCGGACAGGTGCGGTGCGAACAGGGCCAGGTGGCGGGCCACCGTCAGCGCGGGCTCCGCGTCCCGGAACACCGCGCCGGGTTCCTCCGGCGCCTCGCGCCAGAAGCCCTCCCGGTACCGACCGGTCACGCTCATGCCCGCCCCCGGGGTGCGACGCCGACCCGTCCGTACGGTGTACCGCGCCCCGGGCGCGCGGACAAGCGCCCGGCGCGTTCCTTCACGGCTCGTCCGCCCTCGGACACACCGGCGCATGCCCCTCTCCGGCACACCGGCGCGCGTCCCTCCGCCGCACCGGTCTTCCGTGCGGTACCGGCTCAGCGCCGTGGGAGCGTCAGCTCGAACCACACGCTCTTGCCGGACTTCGTCCGGCTCGTCCCCCACGCGCGCGAGGGTGCTGACCACGCGCAGGCCGCGCCCGAACTCGTCCCCCGGGCGGGCGTCGAGCAGCGTCGGCAGCTCGTGGTCGTCGTCCTCCACCTCGCACAGCAGCGTGTCCGCGCGCACCAGCCGCACCGCGACGGGACCCGTGCGGGAGTGCCGTACGGCGTTGGTGACGAGTTCGCTCACCATCAGCTCCGCGTTGCCGGCCAGCTCCGGCAGTCCCCACGTGCGCACCTGCTCGCGGACCGCCGTGCGTGCCCGGGGGACCCCGGACGGCTCGGGGGTGAGCCGCCACTCGGCGACGTCGTCCGGTCCGATGCCGCCCAGGCGGGCCATGAGCAGGGCCACGTCGTCCTTGCGGCCGCCGCGCGTGTTCAGGGCGCGGATGATCGTGTCGCAGGCGTCGTCCATGGATGCGGCCGGATGGGCGGCGGACTCGCACAGCGCGGCGAGCCCGACACCGATGTCCTCGCCGCGCACCTCGACCAGCCCGTCGGTGCACATCACCAGGCGGTCGCCGGGCTCCACCCGCACCCGCACCGCCTCGAAGGGCACCCCGCCGACGCCGATGGGCGCGCCGGTGGGCAGGTCGAGCAGTTCGCTGCGCCCGTCCGCGGCGCGGACGAGGACGGGCGGTACGTGTCCGGCGTTGGCGAGGTGGAGTTCACCCGCGACGGGGTCGTAGACGGCGTACAGGCAGGTCGCCAGATAGGTGTCGCCGAGCCGCTGGGCGAGGTCGTCGAGGTTGCGCAGCAGTTGCGCGGGCGGCAGGTCCAGCCCGGCCATGGTCTGCACGGCGGTGCGCAACTGCCCCATCATCGCCGCCGAGTTCAGCCCGTGCCCCATGACGTCGCCGACGACGAGGGCGGTGCGGGCGCCGGGCAGCTTCACCGCGTCGAACCAGTCGCCGCCGACCCGGCCCAGCAGGGTGCCCGGCAGGTAGCGGGTGGCGATGTCGCAGCCCGCCATGCGCGGCGGGATGTGCGGCAGCATGCTGTCCTGGAGCGTCTCGGCGACGTTCTCCTGGTGCGTGTACATGCGCGCGTTGTCGAGCACGAGGCCGGCGCGGGCGGCGAGTTCGGCACCGGTGACCCGGTCCATGTCGTTGAAGACCTGCCGCTCGGGGTGGCGCAGCAGGATCATGAAGCCGAGGACCACGGTGCGCGCCTTCAGCGGGACCACCAGCATGGAACGGCCGGTGATCAGCGGCCGGATGTCGCGCTTGTCGAACTGCGAGGCGATGGCGTGCCCCATCTCCTCGCTGATGCGCGGCACCAGCACGGGTTCGCCGGTGGTCATGCACCGGAAGAACGGCGTGTGCGCCGGGAAGGGCATGGCCTCGCCGACCGGGACGACGTCGTCCCAGCGGCCGGGTTCGTCGGTGTGCTCCACGGCGACCCGGTGCCACAGGGTGGTGGTGTCCGGCACCCCGTCGCCGAACCCCTCGCCGGCGACGACCTGTTCGCGCAGATAGGTGCCGGCGACGTCGGTGAAGCGGGGCACGACGGCCTTGCTGACCTCGACGACGGTGCGCGCGAGGTCGAGGGAGGTGCCGATCCGGGAGCTGACCTCGTTGAGGAACTCCAGACGCTCCCGGACGGCGGCGTGCTCGAGGTCCTCGCCCTCGTCCCGGAGCTCCTCGGGCACCGGCTCGCCCGCCACCGACGCCCGTGCGGCCCGCTCCCGGCGCTCCCGGCGCTCGACCCGTCGGGGCACACCCCAGTCGGGAGTGACCGGCACCCGGTCGTTCCGGCTGAACTCCAGGATTGGATAACCCAGTTCGAGTACCTGCGCGACGACGCGGGCACCGTCGGCGACGCTCATGCTGGGCAGGATCTCGGGGAGCCCACGGGCGAGGTCCTCGGAGCCGGGGAAGTCGGTGTGGCGGGCGAAGCCGGGCGCGATGCGCTCGAACGCGCCGGCGCCGTCCGTGTGCAGTCCGTCCGCGCCGACGGCCAGCACCAGCAGCCGCTCCGCTCCCGGGCCCACCAGCGGGTAGGCCCACCACAGCACGTCGGCGCGGTCCTGCCCGGGCACGGCCAGCCGGGCACGGCCCGCGGCCGGGTAGGCGGACCCCCGGACGAGGGAGGCCCCGAGGTCGGGGCCCGGCCCGTCGTCGACCGCGTACGCCCCGTACGGGACGGCCTCGTCCTCCTCGTCCCCTTCCTCGGGCAGTGCTCCGAGGACCGGCAGCAGGTCGACGGCCGGGCGGCCGAGCGCCTCCTTCCTGGCGAGCCCGAACAGGCGCCGCGCGCCCCTGCTCCAGTGGGAGACGAGTCCGCCGCGGTCCACCACGACGACGGCCAGCGGGACACGGCCGGCGTCGGTGCGTTCGGCCGCCGTGCCGCGCCCGGCCCGATGGCCGGGAGGTGCGTCCTGCTCGGTGCCACGGTCCATGGCCCAGGCCCTCTCTCCCCCGGCAAGATCTGTACCGCCGTCACCACCGTACGGCGGCGGCCGGTCGCGATGTGCGGCAACCCGTGAATTGCCCGCGGGGGCCCGCGCCGGCGGGTGTGCGTGCGCTCCCGCGCGCGGGCGGCCGTCTCCTGCCGGCGGTTCGGGGTGCCGGACTCGCCCGGTGCGCTCCCGCGCGGGCGGCCGGTTCAGTCCTCGTGCCCCAACTGGAGGTCGCGTTCCGTACGCCCCCCGCCGGCGACCTGGAGCACGGTGGCGACCGGGGGGTAGCCGGCGGCGATGACGGTGTACTCGCCGGAGGAGAGGTCGACGAACCGGAAGGTCCCGTCGGGTCCGGTGGTGAGGGTGTCCACGACGTTGCCCGCCGCGTCCAGCAGGGTCACGCGCGCCTCCTCGACGGGCCGTCCGCCGCCGGCCCGCACCGTGCCGCGCAGCACCGCGCCGCCGGCGAGCTCGACGTCCTGCCGGGTCTCCCGGGCCGCCTGGACGGTGACGGGCAGGGCGGCCGGGCGGAAGGCGGGCGCGCTCGCGGCGAGGGTGTACTCGCCGGCCACCAGCTCGGTGATGACGTAGCCGCCCTCCCGGCCGCTGCGGGTGCTGGCGACGACCTCCCCGTGGACGTTGGTGAGC
This sequence comes from Streptomyces viridosporus T7A, assembly GCF_008704515.1. NCBI lineage: Bacteria > Bacillati > Actinomycetota > Actinomycetes > Kitasatosporales > Streptomycetaceae > Streptomyces > Streptomyces viridosporus. Next base: position 6,778,719 of record NZ_CP023700.1, on the reverse strand, counting down.
GTGACGGCGGCGTCCCGCACCGGGGTGCCGTCGGCGGTGAGGACGCTGCCGGCGAGGCGGCCCGCGCCGCCGAGGACGACGTCCAGCTCCACGGGCCGCTCGCCGACGGTCACGGAGACCGCCTGGGGCTGGTGGCCGCCCGCGGCGGCGATCAGGACGTACGCCCCGGGGCCGGGCGTGGCCAGCGCGTACCGCCCGTCCTCGCCGCTGGCGCCCCGTCCGGTCTGCTGCCCGGCGACGTCGATGAGGGTGAGCGCCGCGCGCGGTACGGCGGTCCCGTCGGGATGCTGCACGGTGCCGCAGACGGGGATGCCGCCGTTGTACGGCGGACGGGCCTGCGGCACGCGCCCGGTGAGGTGCGGGGCCTCCTGGGCCGGGTCGGCGGTGGGGACGTTGTGGGACACCAGTGGTTTCTCCTTGAGGAAGAAGGCGATGAGCAGGCCGAGGACGAGCACCGGCACCAGGTAGAGGAAGATGCGCGGCATGGCGTCGGCGTACGCCCGGATGTAGGCGTCGCGCAGTTCGGGCGGCAGTGCGTGCACGAGTTGCGGGGTGATGGACTCGGCGTCGGGCGGCGCGGCGCCCGCGTGCGCGGGCAGGTGCTCGCCGAGCGCGTCGGTGAGCCGGTCGGCGAAGAGGGTGCCGAAGACGGCGGCGCCGACGCTGCCGCCGATCTGCCGGAAGTAGTTGTGGGCGCTGGTGGCGGTGCCGAGGTCGGCGGGGCGCACGGAGTTCTGCACGGCGAGGACCAGCACCGGCATCACCATGCCGATACCGGTGCCGAGCACCGCCATCCAGATGCTGTAGTGCAGCCGCGGCGTGTCCGGCTCGAGGCGGGACAGCAGCCACATGCCGACGACGGAGAGGGCGGAACCGAGGACGGGGTGCGCCCGGTACCGGCCGGTGCGGCTGATGAGCTGGCCGGAGACGATCGAGGCGCCGACGATGCCGGCCATCATGGGCAGCATCAGCAGCCCCGACTCGGTGGCGGTGGCCCCGTCGACCATCTGCAGGTACGTCGGCAGGTAGCTGGCCGCCCCGAACAGGGCGACGCCGACCACCAGGCCCACCAGACCGGTGACGTTGAAGACGGAGTCCCGGAACAGCCGGAGCGGGATGAGGGGTTCGACGGCGAAGCGCTCGACGACCAGGAAGAGGACGGTGGCCGACGCCGCGCCCGCGCCGAGACCGAGGACGACGCGGGAGTCCCACGCGTACTCGGTGCCGCCCCAACTGGTCAGCAGCACCAGGCAGGTGGAGGCGGTGGCCAGCAGCAGGCAGCCGAGGACGTCGAGACGGGGCCGCGCGGCCGGCTTCGGGAGCTTGAGCACGACGGCGACGACGGCCAGGGTGACGATCCCGAAGGGCACGTTGACGTAGAAGCACCAGCGCCAGGAGAGGTGGTCGGTGAAGTAGCCGCCGAGCAGCGGCCCGGCGACCGACGCGAGGCCGAAGGCGGCGCCGATCAGTCCCATGAAGCGGGCGCGCTCCCGCGCGGGCACGATGTCCGCGATGATCGCCTGGACACCGATCATCAGGCCGCCCGCGCCGACGCCCTGCACCGCGCGGTAGGCGATCAACTGGTCCATGGTCGAGGCGCGGCCGGCCAGCGCGGAGCCGACGACGAAGACGACGATCGCGAACTGGAAGACGCCCTTGCGGCCGAGCAGGTCGCCGAGCTTGCCGTAGACGGGCAGGCCGATGGTGGCGGTGAGCAGGTAGGCGGTGATCGCCCAGGACATCCGGTCCAGTCCGTGCAGCTCGCCGACGATCTTCGGGAGCGCGGTGGCGACGATCATCTGCTCCAGGGCGGCCAGCAGCAGCGCCAGCATCAGCGCGAGGAAGACCAGCCGCACGCGGCGCGGGCTCAGTCCGGGTTCCGCGGCCGGCTCCGGGACCGGCGGCGGGGGCGGTCCCCCGGCCGCCGGTGCCGTGACCGCCGTGCCCGGTTCGTCCTGCGTCAGAGTGATCCCGCCCACGTGCCGCTCCCCTCGTCGCACTGTGCACCATTCCCGCGTGAAAGCGACAACTACGAGCAAGTGCGACGAGTTACGGGACCCGGAAAGGTCAGGAAGAGATCACTCGAACCGGTGAGACGTCAACTCCCGCCTGAATATTGGGTTTTGACGTGCCCTACTTCTCGACCTCGGCGGCCAGCCGGGCCAGCACGGCGTCGTGGATGCGGGCGAGGCCCTTGGGCGCGAAGGTCTTCTCGAAGAAGCCGCCGATGCCGCCGGCGCCCTGCCAGGTGGTGGTCACGACGACCCGGGACCTGCCCTCGCCGGCCGGGGTGACCCGCCAGGTGGTGACCATGGAGGAGTTGCGGTCCTTCTCGACCAGTTCGCCGTCGCTCGGCTCGGTGACCTCCAGCAGGCAGTCGCGCACCCGCTTGCTGGTGGCCTGGAGCTTCCAGTGGACGAGGGTGCCCTCGCCGTCGCCGCCCTCGCGGACCTCGTACTCGCTGTACTGCTCGGGCAGCACCCTCCCGCGCGTGCCGCTGTAGTCGGCGAGGGCGTCGAACACCGTTTCCGCGTCCGCCGCGACGATCCGCTCCGTAGTGGACTCGACCTGCGCCATCGCTTTCCTCCAGGACGTGGACTACCGGGGTCGGGGCAAGCCAACCACCCCTCGTCCGGCCGCCCAAATCGAGGGTCCGTTTGTGACCGGAAGGGTGACCGAAGATGTCGCTCGCACGATCAAGGGAACACTTGTTCTATTCTGTGGCCCAGTGCTACCGAGGAGGCGTCATGCGCTGGGAGAACCTCGCCACGGGCTCCGAACACAGCCGGGCCGACGCCGCGCTGTTCGGCGCGGAGGCGGTGACCACCCGCACCTTCGACACCCCGGAGTTCCGCGGGATCACCTTCCACGAGATCCGGGCCCGCTCGATCGTCAACCGGGTGCCGGGGGCCTCCCGCATGCCGTTCGAGTGGACGGTCAACCCCTACCGGGGCTGCACGCACGCGTGCGTCTACTGCTTCGCCAGGAAGTCGCACGGCTACCTGGACCTCGACACCGGACTCGGCTTCGACAGCCAGATCGTGGTCAAGGTGAACGCGCCGGAACTGGTGCGCCGCCGGCTCGCCTCCGACCGCTGGCAGGGCGAGCACATAGCGATGGGCACGAACGTCGACTGCTACCAGCGCGCGGAGGGCCGCTACCGGCTGATGCCGGGCATCCTCGCCGCCCTGCGCGACCACGCGAACCCCTTCTCCCTCCTCACCAAGGGCACGCTGATCCTGCGCGACCTGGAACTGCTGCGGCAGGCCGCCGAGGTGACCGACGTCGGCGTCTCGGTCTCCGTGGGCTTCACCGACGAGCGACTGTGGCGCACGGTCGAGCCGGGCACGCCCGCGCCGGAGCGCCGGCTGGAGGTCGTCCGGACGCTCGCCGCGCACGGCATCGGCTGCGGGGTCCTGATGGCGCCGGTGATCCCGTTCCTGAGCGACGGACCGGACCAACTGCGGGCCACCGTACGGGCGGTCGCCGCCGCCGGCGCCACCTCCGTCACCCCTCTGGTGCTGCATCTGCGGCCCGGCGCCCGCGAGTGGTTCATGTCCTGGCTCGAGCGGCACCATCCGTACCTGGTGAGGCGCTACGAGCGGCTGTACGCGGAGGGCGCCTACGCCCCGAAGTGGTACCAGCGCCGGATCACCCGTCAGGTCCACGACCTGGCCCGGGAGTACCGCATCGGCCCCGCGGACGGGGGAATGCCGCGACGGGTCAGGACGCCCGGCCCGGCCGGCGTCCCGGTGTCCGGGCCGGCCCAACTCTCGCTGCTCTAGGAGCGTTCGAGCGCATCGGTCGGCGCAATCGGGTCAAGATCCGGCCGGATGTGTTCGACCGGTGCCCCCTCCCGGAACGATGCGGCGTGGACCGTGAGCCGCACGGCCCGCAGCCCTCCGCCCCGGGAGCACCTCATGAGAAGACGCGCAGCCGTGCTGTGCGGTGCCGCCGCCGTCCTGGCCGGGAGCCTCACGGCCGTGCCCGCCGAGGCCGGCGCACCGCGGGCCGCGGAGACCTTCGACGCCGCGGAACCCGTATGGCGCAAGTGCGCCACCGAGCACCACCCGACCCTGCAGTGCGCGTCCGTCGAGGTGCCGCTCGACCACGCCGACCCCGGCGGCCGGAGGATCACGCTCGCGCTGTCCCGCGTCCCGCACACCGCGGAGAAGTACCAGGGCCCCCTGCTGGTGAACCCGGGCGGCCCCGGCGGCAGCGGTCTGACGCTCGCCGGGTTCGTCGCCGCCTCGCTCCCGGCCGAGGTGGCCGCCCAGTACGACGTCATCGGCTTCGACCCGCGCGGGGCGGGGTCGAGCAGGCCCGCGCTGGACTGCGCGCCGGACCACTTCGGTCCGGTGCGCCCCGACCCGGTGCCGACCACGCCCGAGGTGGAGCGGGCCAACCTCGAGCGCGCCCGGTCCTTCGCCGAGGACTGCGGCAGGAAGTACCCGGACCTGCTGCCGCACATCACCACGACCGAGGCCGCGCGCGACCTGGACGTGATCCGGCGGGCCCTGGGCGCGGAGAGGATCAACTACCTCGGCTACTCCTACGGCACCTACCTGGGCGCCGTCTACGCCAAGCTGTTCCCGGAGCGGGTGCGGCGCCTGGTCCTGGACTCGGTGGTCGACCCCACCGAGGTGTGGTACGACGCCAACCTGCACCAGGACCGCGCCTTCAACGACCGCCACCGCGCGTTCCTGGCCTGGGTGGCGCGGCACGACGCGCGGTACCGGCTCGGCACCGACCCGGAGAAGGTCGAGGCCGAGTGGTACGCGATGCGCGCGGCCCTGAAGGAGGAACCGGCCGGCGGCACGGTGGGCGCCGCCGAACTGGAGGACACCTACGTCCCGGGCGGCTACTACAACGGCTACTGGCCCTACCTCGCGGAGGCGTTCGCGGCGTACGCCGACGGCCGGAACGCCGAGCCGCTGATCGAGGCGTACGAGGACTTCGGCGCCGTCGACGCCTCCGGCGACAACGGCTACAGCATCTACACGGCGGTGGAGTGCCGGGACGCCTCCTGGCCGCGCGACTGGCGGCAGTGGCGCAAGGACCACTGGGAGGTGTACGAGCGGGCGCCGTTCCTGACCTGGAACAACGCCTGGTACAACGCGCCGTGCGCGTTCTGGCCGACCGGGTCCCTGCGGCCGGTGCGCGTCGTCAACGACGCGTTGCCGCCGGCGCTGCTGTTCCAGGCCACGCACGACGCGGCGACCCCGTACCGGGGCGCCGTCGCGGTCCACCACCTGCTGGCGGGCTCCCGTCTGGTGGTGGAGCAGGGCGGCGGCAACCACGGCATCACACTGAGCGGCAACGACTGCCTGGACGAGCACCTGGCGGCCTACCTGAAGGACGGGAGCGTACCGCGCGAGGGCCGCGGCGAGGCCGACGCGGTGTGCGCGGCGCTGCCGGACCCGAGGCCGACGACGTCGCGGGCGGCGCCGGCGACTGCCCGCGGCGCGGCGCTGCACGGCCTGCTCGGCTTCCGCCGCTGAGCACCTGACCCACCGTCGGGGCGGGAGTGCCGGACCCGTGGTCCACCATGGGGTCATGAGCGAACCGATCAGGATCCCCGCCCCCGACGGGGTGTTCCCCGCGTCCCAGTACACCCACGTCGTCACGGGCACGGGCCGGGTGGTGGCCGTCTCCGGCCAGCTCGCCCTGGACGAGCACGGCGAACTCGTCGGCGAGGGCGATGCAGGAACCCAGGCCCGTCAGGTGTTCGAGAACCTGAGGCGCTGTCTGGCCGCCGCCGGTGCGACCTTCGACGACGTCGTGAAGCTCACCTACTTCGTCACGGACATGGCGCACATGCCGGCGATCAGGAAGGCCCGCGCCGAGCACATGCCCGACGACCGGCTGCCCGCCGCGTCCGCCGTCCAGGTGGCGGCCCTGGTCCGCCCGGAGTTCCTGGTGGAGGTCGAGGCGCTCGCGGTCGTCCCGGATAATCACGCGCCGTCCGCGAGCGGTGTCGCCTAGGGTCCCGTCATGAACGGTGCTTTCCCCGACCTCCGCGCCATGACCGCGGACGACTGCGACCGCGTGGCGGAGATCCGGGTCCGCGGCTGGCAGCACGCCTACCGCGGGCTCGTCCCGCAGCCGTACCTCGACGGCCTCGACGTGGCGGCGGACGCCGAACGCCACCGCGCCCGCCTCCTGCGCGACGACGGCGGCGTGGTGAACCTGGTCGCCGAGACCGACGGCGGCGGGCTCGCCGGCTGGGCCGCGTTCGGCCCGTACCGGGACGGCGAGACCCGCACCGGGGACGCCGAGTTGTACGCCCTGTACCTGCTTCCCGAGTCCATCGGGCGCGGTGTGGGCAGGGCGCTGCTCGCGGAGGCGGTCCGCCGCTGCTCCGCCGCCGGCCACGGCCGCATGTACCTGTGGGTGTTCGAGGGCAACACCCGTGCCCGCCGCTTCTACGAGCGGGCGGGGTTCGCCGCGGACGGCGCCGAGGAGCCCTTCGAGGTGGGCGGGGTGGCCGTGCCCGAGGTGCGGTACGCGAAGGACCTCGCCGCGGTCCCCGGCTGACGGCGCTACCGCGGCCCGGGAATCCGACCTCCGGGCGGTCGCCTGCGGGGGATCCGCGCCAGCGCGCGCACCGCCGCCTCGGCCAGCGCCGGGTGGGCGAGGGCCTCGTTCAGGACGGGTTCGGCACGCGCGTCGCCGAGTTCGCCCAGGCCCTCCACGCAGGCGAGGGCCACCCGCCGGTACGGATCGTGCGGGCGCAGGCGCCGCTCCAGCGTGGTGATCAGGGCGGGCACCGCCTCGGGGGCGCGGAGCCGGGTCAGCAGGCGCACCGGGTGCAGCGCGTAGGCGACGCGCAGTTCGTTGGTGGCGAGGGCGGCGGCCGCCCGGGCGGTGCGCGGGTCGCCGAGGCGGGCGAGGGCGTGCGCGGCGGAGGCACAGCGCGGTGGGTCGCGGTGGTTGAGGAGGAGCACCAGGGCTTCGAAGGCCCGACGGTCGCCCGCGAGTCCCAGCCGGAACGCGGCCAGTTCCCGGGCCCACAGCGGCTGTCCGGGTTCGGTGAGGACGGTTGCCAGGGTGTCGGGGTCCCCCGTCGTCACGAGGCGGTCGTACGCCGCCGATCCGCCCGCCTCGGCCCGTAAGCGTTCCGTGATCGATCGCAACTCTTCGTCCATGTCCCCGAGATTAGGGGTGCGGTGGGCCGCTCGGGACGTACATCACACACACGGGGGGCTGGCGCGCTCGTTACCCGCGAGTTAAGCTCAGACGAGCGAGTCACCCACTCGCGACTCTCCTCACGGCGGTTTGGTGACGCGGCCGCCGATGAGGGCACCTCCCCCGCCGTCGAGGCAGTGGGGACGCAGTCGGTTCGGTACCCCGTGTACCGCAGTACGGCTCGGCCTCGGGACAGGGCCGGCCGGAACCGCCGTCGCACCGGGGCGTGTTCACGCCCTCCCCGCCTTCCGGGCGGATCCGGGTCGACGGCACCGGGCGTGTGCGCTCGCAGCCCGGCAACACCCGCACCCCCTGCACGCACCCGGTGCGCCCCTCGGCGCACCGGGGCGCGTTTCCCGTCGTCACCCTCATTCCTGGAGTCCCGCGATGGCCACTCCCCTGTCCGACACCCCCCTGTCCCCGCTCCGGACCGTCGCCGTCGTCGGCCTCGGCACGATGGGCACCGGCATCGCCGAGGTCCTGGCCAAGGCCGGCCGCGAGGTCGTCGGCATCGACATCAGTGAGGCCCAGGCCGCGAAGTGCGTCGCCGCCTTGGAGGCCTCGACCGCCCGCGCCGTGGAGCGCGGGCGCCTGACCGAGCAGGAGCGCGCGGACGTCCTCGCCCGCGTGACCACCTCCACCGACCTCACCGCGGCGGCCGGCGCCGATCTGGTGATCGAGGTGGCTCCGGAGTCGTACGAGGTCAAGCAGCAGATCATCCGCGAACTCGACGGGATCGTGCGGCCCGAGGCGATCCTGGCGACCGGCACCAACGCCCTGTCCGTCACCCGGCTCGCCGCCGACTCGGCCCGCCCCGAGCGGGTGCTGGGCATGCACTTCTTCAACCCCGCCCCGGCGATGAAGCTGGTCGAGGTCGTCTCCAGCGTGCTGACCGCCCCGGCGGCCGTCACCGCGGTCACCGACCTCGCCCTGGACCTCGGCAAGGAGCCGGTCGCGGTCGGCGACCGGCCCGGATTCGTCGCCGACGGGCTGCTGTTCGGCTACCTCAACCAGGCCGCCGCGATGTACGAGGCCCACTACGCCTCCCGTGAGGACATCGACGCCGCGATGCGGCTCGGCTGCGGTCTGCCCATGGGCCCGCTGGCACTGCTCGACCTGATCGGCATCGACACCGCGCGCACGGTGCTGGAGGCCATGTACGCCGAGTCCCACGACCGGTTGCACGCCCCCGCCCCGATCCTCAAGCAGCTCAGCCAGGCGGGCCTGACGGGCCGCAAGGCCGGGCGCGGTTTCTACACCTACGCGGCGCCGGACAGCGGCACCGTCGTGCCGGACGCCCTGACCCCGCCGGAGGGCGGCGCCGCCGGCGCCGGCCGGACGGTGCGCTCGGTGGGTGTCGCCGGTTCCGGCACCATGGCCTCCGGCATCGCCGAGGTCTTCGCCAAGGCCGGCTACGAGGTGGTCCTGGCCGCCCGCAGCGAGGAGAAGGCCGAGGCCGCCAGGGCCCGTGTCGGCACGTCCCTCGCCCGCTCCGTCGACAAGGGCCGGATGACCGCCGAGGCCGCCGCACAGGCCCTGGAGCGGATCCGGCCGACGGGCGCCTACGACGACTTCGCCGAGGTCGACCTCGCCCTCGAGGCGGTCGCCGAGGACCTCCGGGTCAAGCAGCAGGTGTTCGCGACGCTGGACAAGGTCTGCAAGCCGGGCGCGGTGCTCGCCACCACCACCTCCTCCCTCCCGGTCGTCGCCTGCGCCCGCGCCACCTCGCGCCCGCAGGACGTGATCGGCATGCACTTCTTCAACCCGGCGCCGGCCATGAAGCTGGTCGAGGTGGTGCGCACCGTGCTGACCGCCGACGACGTGCACGCGACGGTGCACGAGGTCTGCGGGAGGATCCGCAAGCACGCCGTGGACTGCGGCGACCGGGCCGGGTTCATCGTCAACGCGCTGCTGTTCCCGTACCTCAACAACGCGATCAAGATGGTGCAGGAGCACTACGCGTCCCTGGACGACATCGACGCCGCGATGAAGCTGGGCGGCGGCTACCCGATGGGCCCCTTCGAGCTGCTGGACGTCGTCGGGCTGGACGTCTCGCTCGCCATCGAGAAGGTCCTGCACCGCGAGTTCCGCGACCCGGGCCTCGCCCCGGCGCCGCTGCTGGAGCACCTGGTGGCCGCGGGCTGCCTCGGCCGCAAGACCGGGCGCGGCTTCCGCGAGTATGCCAAGCGCTGAGCGGCGCCCCGGCGACCGGTTCCAGGACGGCGCCGAGTGGGGCGGGCTGCTCGGCCCCGGCCGGCTCCCGCCGTCCGCCCGTACCGGGCCTCCCCCGTCCGCCGAGGGCGGGGGAACCCCCGGTCATGCGCATCGAGCTGCGCACATGCAGTACGTTCGGGACATGTCCCAGCCCGCCAAGTCCGTACGTACACCCGCCACGACCGAGCCGCCGGAGAGTGCCGCAGGTTCTCGCGCCGCCGCCCAGCGGCTGAAGATGCGCCGGGAACTGGCGGCCGCCGCGATGGAGCTGTTCGCGACCAAAGGGTACGAGGCGACCACCGTCGACGAGATCGCGGCCGCCGCCGGGGTCGCCCGCCGCACCTTCTTCCGCCACTTCCGGTCCAAGGAGGAGGCGATCTTCCCCGACCACGACGACACCCTGGTCCGCGCGGAGGCGGTGCTCAACGCCGCGCCCGCGCACGAGCATCCGCTCGACACGGTGTGCCGCGGCATCAAGGAGGTCATGAAGATGTACGCGGCGCGGCCGGAGATCTCGGTCGCCCGCTACAAGCTGACGCGCGAGGTGCCCACCCTGCGCGAGGCGGAGATCGCGTCGGTGGCGCGCTACGAGCGCCTCTTCACCCGCTACCTGCTCGGCCACTTCGACGAGCACGCGCACGACGACGACGCCAACGACGACCCGCTGCTGGCGGAGGTCGCCGCGTCCGCCGTGGTGACCGCCCACAACCACGTGCTGCGGCGCTGGCTGCGGGCCGGCGGCCAGGGGGACGTGGAGGCCCAGCTCGACCACGCCTTCGCGATCGTCCGCAAGACCTTCGGGAGCGGCATCATGGCGGGCCGCCGCACCGCCGCCGCACCGCAGCGGTCCGCGGCCCCGGTGCCGGCGCACGGCGAGGTGCTGGTCACCGTCGCCCGCACCGACGCCCCGCTGGACGAGGTGATGCGGACCATCGAGCAGGCGCTGAAGGAGCACTGAGCGCACCCTCGAGGAGGTGCCCGAGAGCACTCCGCCGCTGTGACGACGGCCACCCCACAGGGTGGCCGTTTTGGCATGTCAGGGGCCTTTTTCGACCTCCTTGCGGGACCGGTTCGATCGATCATCGCTCATTTGTCGAGTAAAGATTTCATTTGAGAGCAAGTTCTGGCACGCAGTGCCTTGCCGGATGACACGGCGTGCCATACGTTGAAGGAGTCCGGGCGGCCGGCGCGCAGAGAAAGCTCGTGCGTCGGCTGTCCCAGCAAGCCGGAAGGCCTGCGCGCCCGGACGCCTGCGTCACAGGCAACCTCCCGCGCCACAAAGCGCCGCCGAAGCACCATCCGCCGAACCGACGGCACCCCCTCGATCAACCCTCAGCAGCACCGACGTAACCCTCAGCGCCCCTCCCTCAGGGCGCTCAACGCCGGAGGCAACACCGTGACCGTGAAGGACATCCTGGACGCGATCCAGTCGCCCGACTCCACGTCGGAGGACTTCGCCGCCCTGCCGCTCCCCGAGTCGTACCGCGCGATCACCGTGCACAAGGACGAGACGGAGATGTTCGCCGGGCTCGCCACCCGCGACAAGGACCCCCGCAAGTCGATCCACCTCGACGACGTGCCGCTGCCCGAACTCGGCCCGGGCGAGGCCCTGGTGGCCGTCATGGCCTCCTCGGTCAACTACAACTCGGTGTGGACCTCGATCTTCGAGCCGCTGTCGACGTTCGGCTTCCTGGAGCGCTACGGCCGCACCAGCGAGCTGGCCAAGCGCCACGACCTGCCGTACCACATCATCGGCTCCGACCTCGCGGGCGTCGTGCTGCGCACCGGCCCCGGCGTCAACTCCTGGCGGCCCGGTGACGAGGTCGTCGCCCACTGCCTGTCCGTCGAGCTGGAGTCCAGCGACGGCCACAACGACACGATGCTCGACCCCGAGCAGCGCATCTGGGGCTTCGAGACCAACTTCGGCGGCCTCGCCGAGATCGCCCTGGTGAAGTCCAACCAGCTGATGCCCAAGCCGGACCACCTCACCTGGGAGGAGGCCGCCGCCCCGGGTCTGGTCAACTCCACCGCGTACCGGCAGCTGGTCTCCCGCAACGGCGCCGGCATGAAGCAGGGCGACAACGTCCTCATCTGGGGCGCGAGCGGCGGACTCGGCTCCTACGCCACCCAGTTCGCGCTGGCCGGCGGCGCCAACCCGATCTGTGTCGTCTCCAGCGAGCAGAAGGCCGCCATCTGCCGGTCGATGGGCGCCGAGGCGATCATCGACCGCACCGCCGAGGGCTACAAGTTCTGGAAGGACGAGAACACCCAGGACCCGAAGGAGTGGAAGCGCTTCGGCAAGCGCATCCGTGAACTCACCGGCGGCGAGGACATCGACATCGTCTTCGAGCACCCCGGCCGCGAGACCTTCGGCGCCTCGGTCTACGTCACCCGCAAGGGCGGCACCATCACCACCTGCGCCTCGACCTCGGGCTACATGCACCAGTACGACAACCGCTACCTGTGGATGTCGCTGAAGCGCATCATCGGGTCGCACTTCGCCAACTACCGCGAGGCCTGGGAGGCCAACCGGCTCATCGCGAAGGGCAAGATCCACCCCACGCTGTCGAAGGTCTACCCGCTGGAGGAGACCGGCCAGGCCGCCCACGACGTGCACCGCAACGCGCACCAGGGCAAGGTCGGCGTGCTGTGCCTGGCGCCCGAGGAGGGCCTGGGCGTGCGCGACCACGAGAAGCGCGCGAAGCACATCGACGCCATCAACCGCTTCCGGAACATCTGAGGACACCCGAGGTCATAGATGACTGAGCGTCAGAAGGACCGGCCGTGGCTCATGCGCACCTACGCCGGTCACTCCACGGCCGAGGCGTCCAACGAGCTGTACCGGCGCAACCTCGCCAAGGGCCAGACCGGTCTGTCGGTCGCGTTCGACCTGCCGACGCAGACCGGCTACGACCCGGACCACGTCCTCGCCCGCGGCGAGGTCGGCCGGGTCGGGGTGCCGGTGGCCCACCTCGGTGACATGCGCCGGCTGTTCCAGGACATCCCCCTGGAGCAGATGAACACCTCGATGACGATCAACGCCACCGCCATGTGGCTGCTGGCGCTCTACCAGGTCGTCGCCGAGGAGCAGGGCGCGGACATCACCAAGCTCCAGGGCACGACCCAGAACGACATCGTCAAGGAGTACCTGTCCCGGGGCACCCACGTGTTCCCGCCGGGGCCGTCGCTCCGCCTGACGACGGACATGATCGCGTACACGGTCACCCACATCCCGAAGTGGAACCCGATCAACATCTGCAGCTACCACCTGCAGGAGGCCGGGGCCACGCCGGTGCAGGAGATCGCGTACGCGATGTCCACCGCGATCGCCGTGCTCGACGCCGTGCGCGACGGCGGCCAGGTGCCGCAGGAGCGCATGGGCGACGTGGTCGGCCGCATCTCCTTCTTCGTGAACGCCGGAGTCCGGTTCATCGAGGAGATGTGCAAGATGCGCGCCTTCGGCCGCATCTGGGACCGGATCACGCGCGAGCGGTACGGCATCGAGAACCCCAAGCACCGCCGCTTCCGCTACGGCGTCCAGGTGAACTCCCTCGGGCTGACCGAGGCGCAGCCGGAGAACAACGTCCAGCGGATCGTCCTGGAGATGCTGGCGGTGACCCTCTCCAAGGACGCACGCGCGCGTGCCGTGCAGCTGCCGGCCTGGAACGAGGCCCTGGGCCTGCCCCGCCCCTGGGACCAGCAGTGGTCGCTGCGCATCCAGCAGGTCCTGGCGTACGAGAGCGATCTGCTGGAGTACGACGACATCTTCGAGGGATCGAAGGTGATCGAGGCGAAGGTGGAGCAACTGGTCGCGGACTCGCTCGCGGAGATCGAGCGGATCCAGGAGATGGGCGGCGCGATGGCGGCCGTCGAGTCCGGCTACCTCAAGTCGCAGCTGGTCTCCTCGCACGCCGAACGCCGGGCCCGGATCGAGTCCGGCGAGGAGAAGATCATCGGTGTCAACGCCTTCGAGGGCACCGAGCCGAACCCGCTGACCGCCGACCTGGACACCGCGATCCAGACGGTCGACCCGGCGGTGGAGGCCCGCGTCGTCGCCGCGCTGCGGAACTGGCGCGACACCCGCTACCAGCCGCCCTTCAACCACCCGCGCCCCTGCAAGGCGCTGGAGAAGCTGAAGGAGGCCGCGCGCGGCACCGACAACCTCATGGAGGCCACCCTGGAGTGCGCCCGCGCCGGCGTCACGACCGGCGAGTGGGCCGGGGCACTGCGCGAGGTGTTCGGCGAGTTCCGGGCACCGACCGGGGTCTCCTCCGCCCCGGTGGCGGTCGCCGCCGAGAAGGGCTCGGCCCTGGCCGAGGTGCGCCGCAAGGTGGACCTGACGGCCGAGGAGCTGGGCGTGGGCAAGCTGCGCTTCCTGGTCGGCAAGCCGGGCCTGGACGGGCACTCCAACGGTGCCGAGCAGATCGCCGTGCGGGCCCGCGACGCCGGGTTCGAGGTGGTCTACCAGGGCATCCGGCTCACCCCGGAGCAGATCGTGGACGCGGCCCTCGCCGAGGACGTGCACGCGGTGGGCCTGTCCATCCTCTCCGGCTCGCACGCCCAGCTGGTGCCGGACGTCCTCGAACGGCTCCGTGTGGCCGGTGCCACAGATATACCGGTGATCGCCGGTGGCATCATCCCCAGCGGTGACGCCGAACTGCTGCGGGCCGCCGGAGTGGCCGCGGTCTTCACCCCGAAGGACTTCGACATCACCGGGATCATCGGCCGCATCGTCGACGAGATCCGCAACGCGAACAAGCTCGACCCCCTGGAGGTCCCCGCATGACCACGGTCAACCGCCTTCGCCCCCGGCGCTCCTGCCTGGCGGTACCGGGCTCGAACCCGCGCTTCCTGGAGAAGGCCCAGGGCCTCCCCGCGGACCAGGTCTTCCTCGACCTGGAGGACGCCTGCGCGCCGCTCGCCAAGCCCGAGGCGCGGCACACCATCGTGAAGTTCCTCAACGAGGGCGACTGGACCGGCAAGACCCGCGTCGTGCGCGTCAACGACTGGACGACCGAGTGGACGTACCGGGACGTCGTGACGGTCGTCGAGGGCGCCGGCCAGAACCTCGACTGCATCATGCTGCCGAAGGTCCAGACGGCCCAGCAGGTCGTCGCCCTGGACCTGCTGCTGACCCAGATCGAGAAGACCATGGGCTTCGAGGTCGGCCGGATCGGCATCGAGGCGCAGATCGAGAACGCGCAGGGCCTGAACAACGTCAACGAGATCGCGCAGGCCTCCCCGCGCGTGGAGACGATCATCTTCGGCCCGGCCGACTTCATGGCGTCCATCAACATGAAGTCGCTGGTCGTGGGCGAGCAGCCGCCCGGCTACCCGGCGGACGCCTACCACTACATCCTGATGAAGATCCTGATGGCCGCCCGCGCCAACAACCTCCAGGCGATCGACGGCCCCTACCTCCAGATCCGCAACGTCGAGGGCTACCGCGAGGTCGCGCGGCGCGCCGCGGCGCTCGGCTTCGACGGCAAGTGGGTGCTGCACCCGGGTCAGGTCGAGGCGTCCAACGAGATCTTCTCGCCCTCGCAGGAGGACTACGACCACGCCGAGCTGATCCTGGACGCGTACGACTACTACACGTCCGAGGCGGGCGGCAAGAAGGGCTCCGCGATGCTCGGCGACGAGATGATCGACGAGGCCAGCCGGAAGATGGCCCTGGTCATCTCGGGCAAGGGACGCGCCGCCGGCATGCGGCGCACCAGCAAGTTCGAGATCCCGGAGGCGTGACGGCCATGCAGTTCGGACGCACCTACGAGGAGTTCGAGGTCGGGGCGGTGTACAAGCACTGGCCGGGCAAGACGGTCACCGAGTACGACGACCACCTCTTCTGCCTCCTCACCATGAACCACCACCCGCTCCACTTGGACGCGAACTACGCCGAGCAGACGACGGACTTCGGCAAGAACGTGGTGGTCGGGAACTACATCTACTCCCTGCTGCTCGGCATGTCGGTGCCGGACGTCTCCGGCAAGGCGATCGCCAACCTGGAGATCGAGTCGCTCAAGCACGTGGCGCCGACCTTCCACGGCGACACCGTCTACGGCCAGACGACCGTGCTCGACAAGTGGCCGTCGAAGTCGAAGAACGACCGCGGCATCGTCCACGTCGAGACCAGGGGCTACAAGCAGGACGGGACCCTGGTCTGCGTGTTCCGCCGCAAGGTGATGGTGCCGACCGAGACGTACATCAAGGAGCGCGGCGGCGAGCAGCCCGGCCGCCCCGAGCCCAGGGAGCAGGAGAAGTAGCCATGGCACGACTCGCCCAGACCGCCGGTCTGACCGACGTCCAGCGGGAGATCCTCTCCACCGTCCGGGACTTCGTGGACAAGGAGATCATCCCGGTCGCGACCGATCTGGAGCACCGCGACGAGTACCCGCAAGCGATCGTCGACGGCCTGAAGGAACTCGGCCTGTTCGGTCTGATGATCCCCGAGGAGTACGGGGGTCTGGGCGAGTCGCTCCTGACCTACGCGCTGTGCGTGGAGGAGATCGCCCGCGGGTGGATGTCGGTGTCCGGCATCATCAACACCCACTTCATCGTCGCGTACATGCTCAAGCAGCACGGCACGCAGGAGCAGAAGGACCACTTCCTGCCGAGGATGGCGGCCGGCGACGTCCGCGGCGCCTTCTCGATGTCGGAGCCGGGCCTGGGCTCCGACGTGTCGGCCATCACGTCGAAGGCGGTGAAGGACGGCGACGAGTACGTCCTGAGCGGCCAGAAGATGTGGCTGACCAACGGCGGCACCTCGTCGCTGGTGGCCGTACTGGTCCGCAGTGACGAGGGTCACCCCGAGGGCACGGCGCCCCACAAGTCGATGACCACCTTCCTGGTGGAGAAGGAGCCCGGGTTCGGCGAGGTCCGTCCCGGCCTCACCATCCCGGGCAAGATCGACAAGATGGGCTACAAGGGCGTCGACACCACCGAGCTCATCATGGACGGCCTGCGCGTCCCGGCCGACCGGGTGCTCGGCGGGGTCACCGGACGGGGTTTCTACCACATGATGGACGGCGTGGAGGTCGGCCGCGTCAATGTGGCGGCCCGTGGCTGCGGCGTCGCCCAGCGCGCCTTCGAGCTGGGCGTCCGGTACGCCCAGCAGCGTCACACGTTCGGCAAGCCGATCGCCCAGCACCAGGCCATCCAGTTCAAGCTCGCGGAGATGGCTACCAAGGTGGAGGCCGCGCATGCGATGATGGTGAACGCAGCGCGCAAAAAGGACTCCGGTGAACGAAACGACCTCGAAGCGGGGATGGCGAAGTACCTCGCCTCCGAGTACTGCAAGGAGGTCGTGGAGGACTCCTTCCGGATCCACGGCGGCTACGGCTTCTCCAAGGAGTACGAGATCGAGCGCCTCTACCGCGAGGCCCCGATGCTGCTGATCGGTGAAGGCACCGCCGAGATCCAGAAAATGATCATCGGCCGGCGGCTGCTCGAAGAGTATCGATTCCAGGGCTGACTTGTCCGGATACGGGGTGTTTTCTTGCAGAAGAAGATCACACCCCGTAGGTACTCTCAAGCCATCGACTCTGCTGCTCGGCTTACCCAGTTGTGGCCGAGAGCCGCTACGATCGCCGGAAAGCCGCCGTCCCCCGTCAGTGCGCGGCATCATCCGCTACGAAGGTCATCCATGCCCGACAGCCAAACCCCTGCATCTCGCGACAGCCTGGCCGGCGTGCGCCTCGCACGCGGAGCATCGCCGTGGCTTCTGCCGACCGTCGCCACCGCAGCCGTCAGCCTTCTGCGCGCCCGCCGCTCGGGTGCGGCGAAGGCCGTCGCCGTCCCCGCCACCGCCCTGGCGGCGGGGATGCTGTGGTTCTTCCGCGACCCCGAGCGCGAGATCGCCCAGGGCCGGGTCATCTCGCCCGCCGACGGCGTGGTGCAGAGCATCATGCCCTGGAAGGACGGCCGCACTCGCGTCGCGATCTTCATGAGCCCGCTCAACGTCCACGTGAACCGGGCCCCGCTGTCCGGCACCGTGACGTCGGTCGAGCACGTCCCCGGTGGCTTCGTTCCCGCCTTCAACAAGGAGAGCGAGAACAACGAGCGCGTCGTGTGGCACTTCGACACCGAGCTCGGCGACATCGAGATGATCCAGATCGCCGGCGCGGTGGCCCGCCGCATCGTCCCCTACGTGCCGCAGGGCACCAAGGTCGAGCAGGGCGAGCGCATCGGTCTGATCCGGTTCGGCTCTCGCGTCGACCTCTACCTGCCCGAGGGCGTGGAGGTCGCGGTCGAGGTCGGTCAGAAGACCGTGGCTGGGGTGACTCGCATTGACCGTGATTGATCCCGAGACACAGACCGGGTGGGTGCCGGAGGCCGACGAGCCGGACGACGAGGAGGAGATGCCGCTCTCGCTCCGCCTGTCGATAGCCGACACCCTCACCCTCGGCAACGCCACCTGCGGCTTCATGGCGGTGTACTTCACCACCACCGGCATCCTGATCCCGCACCTCACGGGCAGCCAGGAGACCGGCATGGCCCGCCACAGCGCGGCCACCGCCGTCATCCTGATGCTGTGCGCGGCGGTCTTCGACCTGTTCGACGGCCTGGTGGCGCGCAAGCTGCGCTCCTCCCCCATGGGCGCCGAGCTGGACAACCTCTCGGACCTGATCAGCTTCGGCCTCGCGCCGGCGTACTTCGTCCTGGTCTACGGCATGGTCGCGGACGACGCGCACCAGCGGGTGGCCGCGGTCGGGGCGATCGTGGTGCTGCTGGCGGTGGTGCTGAGGCTGGCGAGATTCTCCTGCGTCACGGTGAAGGACGGCACCTTCCAGGGCATGCCGTCGCCGTTCGGCGCGCTGACCGTCGTCTCGATCGTGCTGCTGGAGCTGCCGTTCGTGGCGACGCTGCTGGCGGTCCTGGGCACGGCCTGGCTGATGGTGAGCCGGGTGGAGTACCCCAAGCCGCGGGGACGCCTCGCGGTGGCGATGCTCGCCTGGATCGTGCTGAGCATGGGGATGCTGGCGGCCTGGGCGTTCGACGCCCCGAGCGGTCAGCTGCTGCTGCAGACCGGTTGCGCGCTGCAGCTGGTGCTGGGCGCGGTGATCCCGCTGTTCGCGACGGCGCGGCGGGTGAACAACTTCCGCGACAACCGGCGGGAGGCGCGGGCGGCGCAGCTGCCGTAGCGCTCCGCACGGCAAAGGGCCCCGGACCCGGGCTTGGGTTCGGGGCCCTTCGCCGTGCCGGGGGGGCCGAGGGGGCCGACGCCCCGGGCACGGCGGACCGGCGGGCGTCAGTCCAGGAAGTCCCGCGCGATGCGCTCCGCCGTGCGCTCCAGGATCGGCCCCGCCTCGGCGACGCACTTCGCCACGTCCGGCTCCAGATCGGTCAGCGCGTACGCGCGCCGGATCCCCGCCCGGTCCAGCGTCTCCGGGGAGAGCGCGAGCCGCCCGCACACCGCGACGACCTCCTTGCCGGCCGCCCGGGCGGCGGCGGCGACGCCCGCCGGCGCCTTGCCGTGCAGGGTCTGCCGGTCCAGGGACCCCTCGCCGGTGACGACGAGATCGGCCCGCTCGAGCGCGGGCGCGAAGCCGAGCACGTCCAGCATGACCTCGATCCCGGGCCGGAAGGCGGCCCCGAGCAGCAGCGCGCCGTAGCCGATGCCGCCCGCCGCGCCCGCTCCCGGCGAGGCGGCGTACGCGGTGGCCCGCGGGCCGACGGACCCCTCCAGCACCTTCGCGAAGTGCGCGAGGGCCGCGTCCAGCCGCTCCACCTCCTCGGGGGAGGCGCCCTTCTGCGGGCCGTAGACCGCCGGGGCGCCCTGGAGGCCGGTCAGCGGGTTGTCGACGTCGCTGGCGAGGATCAGCTCGACCTCGCCGAGGCGCGGGTCGAGACCGGACAGGTCGGCCGAGGCCAGCTCGGCGAGCCCGCCGCCGCCCGGCGCCACCGGCTCGCCGTCGGCCTTCAGGAACCGGGCGCCCAGCGCCGCCAGCATGCCCGCGCCGCCGTCGGTGGTGGCGCTGCCGCCGACACCGAAGACGAGGGTGCGCGCCCCCGCGTCCAGCGCGGCCCGCAGCAGTTCGCCGGAGCCGTACGTGGACGCCGTGAGCGGCGCGAAGACGCCGGCCGGCAGCCGCTGCAGCCCGCTGGCCTCCGCCATCTCCACGACGGCGGTGTCACCGCGCAGCGCGTACGCCGCCGTCACCTCGTCGCCCAGCGGGCCCGCGACCCGTACCTCCCGCCGGGCGAACCCGGCCGCGACCGCCGCGGCCACGGTGCCGTCGCCGCCGTCGGCCACGGGCAGCGCCTCGACCGCCAGGCCCGGCACGACCCGGCGCAGACCGGCCGTCACCCGCTCGGCGACCTCCACGGCCGTCAGCGACCCCTTGAACTTGTCCGCGGCGACGAGCACCCGCCGTGCCGACCGCGTGGTACGAGTGCCGCTCCCTGCAGCGTCCGCCACTTGCCTTCCCCTCGTTCTCCGGGCCTCGCGCACATGTCAAGGCCAGTCGCGCCGCTGCGACCCTAACCGGCGGGCGCCGTCACCGCCATGCCCCGCCCGGCCCGTGGAACGGCCGCGACCGCGGTGCGGGGACGCGCGGTGGCGCCGGGATTCGGGTAGACCGTTCCCATGACCGCTGTGGGCACGGAGTCAGGGCTGGCCGACCGCATCCTCGGGGGCTGGCTGGGCCGGATCGCGGGCAACATGCTCGGCAAGCCGGTGGAGCAGGGCGAGGTGTGGACCCGCGAGCGCATCGACCGCTACCTGCGGCGGGCGAACGCCCTCCCCCTCACCGACTACCTCCCCGAGCCGCCGAGCGAGAGCGAGGGTCTCGCGCTGCGCCCGGAGTGGCGTGCCTGTGTGCGGGGCCGCGTCCGCGGCAGCTGCCGCGACGACGACATCGACTACGCGATCCTCGGCCTGCACCTGCTGGAGACCCACGGCTTCGGCTTCAGCACCGAGCAGGTGGGCGACCTGTGGCTGCTGCGGCTGCCGTACCTGCAGACCTTCACGGCGGAGCGGGCGGCGTACCGGAACCTCGCGAACGGCCTCAGGCCGCCGCTCACGGCCACGTACGACAACCCCTACCAGGAGTGGATCGGCGCCCTGATCCGGGCCGACATCCACGGCTGGACCTCCCCGGGCGTCCCGCGCCGCGCCGCCTCGCTGGCCCGCAGGGACGCGGTGCTGTCGCACACGGGGAACGGCGTGTACGGCGCGATGTGGGCGGCGGCGCTGGTCTCGGCGGCGTTCACGGCGCCCACGGTGCGCCACGCGGTGGACGAGGCGCTGACGGTGATCCCGGCGAGCAGCCGCCTCGCCCGCACCGTGCGCCGGGCGGTCTCCCTGCACGAGGCCGGTCTGTCCTGGGAGGAGACGCTCACGACCCTCGCGCAGGAGACGGCGGGCCTCGGCTGGATCCACACGGTCCCGAACGCCGCCGTCCTGACCGCCGGGCTGCTGTACGGCGGCGGCGACTTCACCCGCACCATCGCCCTGACCGTGCGCGGCGGCCTGGACACCGACTCCAACGGGGCGACGGCGGGCTCGGTGGCGGGCGTCCTGTGCGGTGCCGCGGCCGTCCCGGAGCAGTGGAAGGCCCCCTTGGAGGACACCGTGCGCAGCGCGGTCTTCGGCTTCGACGGGGTACGGATCAGCGAGCTGGCGGAACGCACCCTGCGGCTGGCGCGGGCGGACGTCTGAAAGCCGTGCCCCCGGCGTGTGCGCCGTCCGGTGTCGGCCACGGGACCGGCGCGTGCTGCCGTGCGCCCCGCGGGGCCGGCGGCCGGCCCCGCGGGGGTGTCCGACCCCGCGGTTACCCTTCCCGCATGACCACCACGCAGGACTCCCAGGACTTCGCCGCCTACCTCGCCTCCCTCCCCCGGATCTTCGCGGGGGCCGCCGCGCTCTTCCGGGACGGAGAGGGACGGGTGCTGCTCGTCGAGCCGAACTACCGGGAGGGGTGGGCACTGCCCGGCGGCACGATCGAGTCGGACGAGGGGGAGAGCCCGCGCGAGGGCGCGCGGCGCGAGACGGCCGAGGAGATCGGGCTGGACCGGGAGCCGGGCCGGCTGCTGGCGGTGGACTGGGTGCGCTGGCCGGGGCAGCCGCCGCTGGTGGCGTACCTGTACGACGGCGGGGTGCTCGGCGAGGACGAGCTCGGGGCGATCCGGCTGCAGGAGTCGGAGCTGCTGTCCTGGCGGCTGGTGCCGCGCGAGGAACTGACCGCGTACCTCCCGGGCTCCCTGGGCCGCCGGGTG
Organism: Streptomyces viridosporus T7A; assembly: GCF_008704515.1. Taxonomy (NCBI): domain Bacteria; kingdom Bacillati; phylum Actinomycetota; class Actinomycetes; order Kitasatosporales; family Streptomycetaceae; genus Streptomyces; species Streptomyces viridosporus. Next base: position 6,757,101 of record NZ_CP023700.1, on the reverse strand, counting down.
CTGGCGGCGCTGGACGTCCTCGCCGAGGGCTCGGGCACCGCGGAGCTGGAGGACGGGTACCGGGTGCACTGACCCGTCCCCGGCCGTCCGGCCACCGGTGGTATCCGCTCGCCCCGCCGGCGCCCGGCCGCCTACCCTCGCCGCATGAGCAAGCCCCTCGTCGCCCTCCTCTCCGGTGCCGGCGTCAGCACCGACTCCGGCATCCCCGACTACCGCGGCCCGAACGGACTGTGGCGCCGCGACCCCGAGGCCGAGAAGCTCGTGACGTACGCGTACTACATGAGCGACCCGGAGATCCGCCGCCGCTCCTGGCTGATGCGGCGCGGCAACCGCGCGCTCACGGCCGAGCCGAACGCCGCGCACCGTGCCGTGGCCGAGCTGGAGCGGTCCGGGGTGCCGGTGCGGGTGATCACCCAGAACGTGGACGGGCTGCACCAGCTCGCCGGGATGCCGGCCCGCAAGGTGCTCGAGCTGCACGGCACGGTGCGGAGCGTGGTGTGCACGCGGTGCCACGCCCGCAGCCCGATGGAGGACGCCCTCGCCCGCGTCGAGGCCGGCGAGGAGGACCCGCCGTGCCGGGACTGCGGCGGCATCCTGAAGTCGGCGACGGTGATGTTCGGCGAGCGGCTGGACCCCGTGGTGCTCGGCGAGGCGCTGGCGATCAGCAAGGCCTGCACCGTCTTCGTCGCCGTCGGCACCAGCCTCCAGGTCCACCCCGCCGCCGGCCTCGCGGGCGTCGCCGCCGACCACGGCGCCCGGCTGATCATCGTCAACGCCGAGCCGACGCCGTACGACGACCGCGCCGACGAGGTCGTCCGCGAGCCGATCGGCACGGCCCTGCCCGCGCTGCTGCGCCGGCTGGCCGCCGGGAGTACGTCCTGACCCGGCCCGCCCGCACCCGACGGCGCCCGGGCCCACGGGCGGGGTGCCATGAACCGTCCGGGCACGGCGGGGAACGGCTCCGGCGCCCCGGGCGCGGGCTCAGAACAGGGCCGCTCCCCGTTCGAAGTCCAGCAGGCGCTGCTTGCGGTCCAGGCCGCCGCCGTAGCCGGTGAGGCCGCCGCTCGCGCCGATGACGCGGTGACAGGGGACGATGATGCTGATCGGGTTGCGGCCGTTGGCGAGGCCGACGGCGCGGGAGGCCCGGGGGTTGCCGAGGTCGTCGGCGAGCCGGCCGTAGGAGCGGGTCTCGCCGTAGGGGATGCGGGTCAGCAGGTCCCAGACGCGGCGCTGGAACGGGGTGCCGTGCAGGCGCAGTTCGAGGGTGAACTCCTTCAGCTCGCCCGCGAAGTAGGCCGCCAGCTGTTCCCGTGCCTCGGCGAAGGGGGTGGCGTCCCGGTCGCCGAAGGTCTCCTCCGGGGGACGGTGGCGATGGTCGGTCATGTAGAGGCCGCACAGGACGCCGTCGTCGGCGACGAGCGTCAGCGGGCCGTAGGGGCTGTCGATCACGGTGTGCTGTTTCATCGGCTGGGACTCTCCGTTTGCCTGCGGGTTTCCTCATGCTGGCAGGAAGTTGATCGGGTGGCTGTCCGTCGCCCACAGGTACTGGACCGCGTAGGCCCGCCAGGGCCGCCAGGCCGCGGCGCGGGCGGTGAGCGCGGCCGGGGTGGACGGCAGGCCCAGTTCCCGGGCGGCGCGGCGGATGCCGAGGTCGGTGGGGAGGAAGGCGTCGGGGTCGCCCAGGGCGCGCATGGCGATGACGTCGGCCGTCCAGGGGCCGAAGCCGGGCAGGGCGAGGAGCCGCGCGCGGGCCTGCGCCCAGTCGCTCTCCGCCCCCAGGGGGAGCTCCCCCTCGGCCAGGTGGCGGACCAGGGTGGTGAGGGTCGTGCGGCGGGTGCGGGGCAGGGCCAGGGTCCCGGGGTCCAGGGCGGCCAGTGCCTCGGGGGACGGGAAGAGGTGGGTGAGACCGCCCTCGGGGTCGTCGACCGGTTCGCCGTGCGCGGTGACCAGGCGGGCGGCGTGGGTGCGGGCGGCGGCCGTGGAGACCTGCTGGCCCAGGACGGCCCGTACGGCGAACTCCGCCTCGTCGACCGTGCGCGGGACGCGGCGGCCGGGTGCCTTGTCGACCAGGGGCGCGAGCACCGGGTCGGTGCGCAGCCGGTCGTCGACCGCGACCGGGTCGGCGTCCAGGTCGAGCAGGCGCCGGCAGCGGCTGATGGCGACGGGGAGGTCCCGCAGGTCGCCGAGGGTGAGGCGGCAGGCGATGTGGTCGGGCTGCGGGGCGAGGGCGACGATGCCGTGGCCGTACGGCAGCCGCAGCGTGCGCCGGTAGGCGCCGACGGGGGTACCGCCCGCGCCCTCCAGGCAGTGGGGGAGCCACTCCTCCACCCCGGGCACGGCGGTCGCGGCGAGGTGGCCGAAGAGGTTGTCGGGGTTGAGCGGGGCGCGGAACGGCAGCCGCAGCGACAGCGCGCCGGGGGTGGGGCGGTCGGCGTTCCTCGGCGCCCGGGCGCGCAGTTCGCTCGGGGAGAGGGCGAAGACCTCGCGCACCGTGTCGTTGAAGGTGCGGATGGAGGAGAAGCCGGCCGCGAAGGCGACCTGCGCCATGGGGAGCGCCGTCGTCTCGATGAGCAGGCGTGCGGTCTGGGCGCGCTGGGCGCGGGCGAGTGCGAGGGGGCCCGCGCCCAGTTCGGCGAGCAGCTGGCGTTCGATCTGCCGGGTGCTGTAGCCGAGCCGGGCGGCGAGGCCGGGTACGCCCTCGCGGTCCACCACCCCGTCGGCGATCAGCCGCATGGCACGGGCCACCAGGTCGGCGCGCCGGTTCCACTCCGGCGATCCGGGGCTGGTGTCGGGGCGGCAGCGCTTGCAGGCCCGGAACCCGGCCTGCTGGCAGGCCGCCGCGCTCGGGTGGAAGACCATGTTCTCCGGCTTCGGCGGCACCACCGGACAGCTGGGCCGGCAGTAGATGCCGGTGGTCAGGACCGCGGTGAAGAACCAGCCGTCGAACCGCGCGTCCTTGGACTGCACGGCGCGCACGCAGCGCTCCGTGTCGGTGTGCATCCCCTTCTGCATGCCTCAAGGATCGGGCACGGGCCGCGCCCGGTCCGGCGAGAATCCGACATCGACCTCACCTGTGCTGCGGCTGCCCGGATCGCCATGCCGACTCGCGCAGCAGCCGCAGTCCGTTCAGGCCGACCAGCACGGTCGAGCCCTCGTGGCCGGCGACACCGAGCGGGAGCGGGAGGTGGCCGAGGAGGTCCCACAGGACGAGGCCGGTGATGGCCGTGCCCGCGATGACGAGGTTCTGCAGCACCAGCCGGCGGGCGGTGCGGGACAGCCGTACGACCGCGGGCACGGCCGCGAGCTCGTCGCGCACGACGACCGCGTCCGCCGTCTCCAGGGCCAGGTCGGAGCCCGCGCGGCCCATGGCGATGCCGGCGTGGGCGGCGGCGAGGGCGGGCGCGTCGTTGACGCCGTCGCCGACGAACAGCACCTTGCGGCCGGCTGCCTGGAGGTCGCGTACGGCGTTCACCTTGTCCTCGGGCAGGAGGCCGGAGCGGATGTCCGTGAGACCGGTCGCGGTGGCCACGCGGGCGGCGGTGTGCGCGTTGTCGCCGGTGAGGAGGACGGGCGCGGTGCCGGTGAGGGAGGCCAGGGCGGAGGCGGCCGCGGGGGCGTCGTGGCGGAGGCGGTCGGTCAGGGTGAGGGTGCCCACGGGGGTGCCGTCACGGGTGACGCGGACGACGGTCCCGCCGTCGGCCGCCTCCGCCGCCTCCGCGCGCCCGACGGTCACCACGGCGCCCTCCACCGCGGCGGTGACGCCGCGGCCGGGCGCGGCGGTGAAGTCCGTGACCGGGGCGAGGGGCAGGCCGCGGGCGTGGGCCGCGGCCACCACGGCCCGGGCCAGCGGGTGCTCGCTGGGGTGCTCGGCCGCGGCGGCCAGGGCGAGCAGGGCGTCCTCGTCGAGGCCGGAGCCGGGCAGCGGGCGCACGGCCGTCACCTCGGGGGCGCCCTCGGTGAGGGTGCCGGTCTTGTCGAGGGCCGCCGCGTCGATCTCCCCGAGGCGCTCCATCGCGACGGCCGACTTGACCAGGACGCCGTGGCGGCCGGCGTTGGCGATGGCGGACAGCAGGGGCGGCATGGTGGCGAGGACGACCGCGCACGGCGAGGCGACGATCATGAAGGTCATCGCCCGCAGCAGGGCGTCCGTGAGGTCCTCGCCGAAGGCGAGGGGGACGCCGAACACGGCGAGGGTGGCCGCGACCACGCCGACCGCGTACCGCTGCTCGATCCTCTCGATGAAGAGCTGGGTCGGCGCCTTGGTGCGGGAGGCCTCCTCGACCAGGGTCACGATGCGGGCGATCACCGAGTCGCCCGGGTCGCGCTCGACCCGGACGCGCAGGGCACCGGTGCCGTTGAGGGTGCCGGCGAAGACCTCGTCGCCGGGGCGCTTGACGACCGGCAGCGACTCACCGGTGATGGTGGCCTGGTCGGCCTCGCTGACGCCGTCCAGGACGGTGCCGTCGCCGCCGATGCGCTCGCCCGGGCGGACCAGCAGGACGTCACCGACGGCGAGTTCGGCGACGGGCACGGTCTCCTCGCCGCCGCCGGTCAGCCGGGTCGCCGTGGTGGGCGCGAGGTCGAGCAGGCCGCGCACGGAGTCGGCGGTGCGGGCGGTGGCCAGGGCCTCCAGCGCGCCCGAGGTCGCGAAGATGACGATGAGCAGGGCGCCGTCGAGCACCTGCCCGATCGCGGCGGCGCCCAGCGCGGCGACGACCATCAGCAGGTCGACGTCGAGGGTCTTCTCGCGCAGCGCGCGCAGTCCCTCGAGGGCCGGTTCCCAGCCGCCGGCCGCATAGGCGACGGCGTACGGGATCGCGCCGGCCCAGAGCGGCGCACCGCCGAGGTCCGCGGCGAGTCCGACCAGGAAGGCCACGAGTGCGACGAGCGCCCACCGCGCTTCGGGCAGGGCGAGGAGACGGGTGCGGCGGCGCGCCGTGGGAACACCGGCGGACGCCGTGGACGAGGGAGTGAGAGTCACGGACACCCGGTCACCCTACAGGAACACATGAAGACTCATTCATTCGTTCATATGTGATGAGTAGGATGTCCCCATGGGTCATGGAGCCGTCATTCCCGCGCAGGACGACGCCGAGCGCGTGCGCCTGGACGCGGACAACGTCGCCAAGGTCGCCACCACCCTCCAGGCCCTGTCCACGCCCTCACGCCTGCTGATCCTCGCCCGGCTGCGTGAAGGCCCGCTGCCGGCCACGGAGTTGGCGGCGGAGGTGGGCATGGAGCAGTCGGCCTGCTCGCACCAGCTGCGCCTGCTGCGCAATCTGGGCCTGGTGGTGGGCGAACGCCGGGGCCGCTCCGTCGTGTACGCGCTCCACGACCACCACGTCGCCGAACTGCTCGACCAGGCCGTCTACCACGTGGAGCACCTGCGGCTGGGGATCAGCGACGCCGCCGGGTGAGGACCCGGCGGCGCCGTCGGCGGACCGCTTCGCTCACTCCTTCGCCGTGGGCCGCCGGGAGAGTTCCGTCGCCGTGCGGACGTCGCTCAGCGGACGCAGCCGGTACGTGTACGCGTACGCGCGGTCGGCGAACAGCTTGAACTCGTCGTGGGTGTGGGCGCCCCAGCTGTTGTCGCCGCCCACGCCCATCTGCCGGTGGTTCACCCGCAGCACGACCTCGTCCCGCGGGGTGAGCTGGTAGTCGTGGCGGGCCCCGCAGGACAGGTCCTCGGGGGTGAAGCGGGAGGCGTTGACCTCCAGCAGGGGTTCGCCGGAGACGAGCAGGCCGCGCCCGCCGCCGTCGGTGAGGGCCGCCCAGCGCACGTCGGTCCTGTTGCCGTTCTCCTGCGGGCGCAGGTAGCCGCTCCACTGGCCGGAGACGGTGCCGGAGTACAGGCCGACGTCGGTGCCGCTGTTGCGGTCCCAGTGGTTCTCCTCGGGACCCCGGCCGTAGTAGTGCAGCCGGTCCAGGCGGCGCGGCAGGAACAGCAGCGCGCCGACCTCCGGGATGTACGGCAGGTTCGCGGCGCCCGGGCGCAGGGTGTGGTCGACCCTGATCTCGCCGTTGCCGAACACCGTGTACGTGGTGGTGTACGCCGACTCCACCGTGGTGGGCAGCGTGCCGCTGACCTCGATCTCGACGGCCCGGTCGCCCAGGGGCCGCACGGTGACGCCCGTCACCTCGCGCCGGGCGCCGGCGTCGCGCCAGGTCTGGTTGCGGGTGTGGTGGCCGTTGCCCCGGTCGTTGTCGGTGGGCGCCCGCCAGAAGTTCGGCACCGGGCCGGAGGTGATCAGGCGCAGGCCGGCCGCCTCGTAGGAGGTGAGGATGCCGGCGGCCCGGTCGATGGTGACGGAGAAGCCCTCGCCCCTCACGGTCACGGCCTTCTCGCCGTCGTCGTGGCGCAGGGCCGGGACGTCCCCCAGGGGGACGGGGGTCACCGGCGGGCTGCCCGCGTCGACGGGGAGCTGCTGCGCGGCCACCTCGAAGCCGGCGTCGGCCCACCGCGTGCGCTCGCGGGTGGTGAAGGAGAGACGCAGGAAGTACTCGGTGCCGGGCGCCGGGTTCCGCGGCGGTTCCACGGGGACGGTGAGGTTCTTGGTGGACGAGGGGGGCACGTCCATCTGGTCGCGGGTCAGTTTCCCGCGCCGGACCGCCTTTCCGTCGGCGATCAGGGACCAGTGGCCGTCGAACTCACGGAGGTTGGTGAACAGGTACTCGTTGGTGAGGGTGAGGCGTCCCGAGGTGAGCGGGCCGCCGGACGGCGGCGCGGCGTGGACGGCCTGGTGGATCCGCTTGACCTCCGCGGCCTTGCCGGTGTGGCCGCGGTCGGCGGTGACGATGCCGTCCCCGGAGAAGGCGCCGTCGTTGGGGTTGTCGCCCCAGTCGCCGCCGTAGGCGAGGAACGTCCGCTCCCCGGGCCGCTCCTCGGTGACGTCCACGTCGGCCGCGTCGAACCAGAACCGCACTCCGTCGTCGCCCGGACCGCGGTCCGCCGCGGCCAGTTCGTCGGCGCCGAGCGCACGCGCGTACACCCGCGCCCGCCGGACGGTGCCGCTGAACTCCCGCGTCGGGTTGTCGACGTCGGTGGCGAGCGCCAGGGGCGCGGTGGTGGCGTCGGGGCGGCGCGTGGTGGTCCGGGTGGCCCGCACCGCGCCGTCCACGTGGAGGGTGAGGGTGCCCGTGTCGGCGTCGAAGACACCGGCGACGTGGTGCTCGCGCCCGGTCCAGTCGCCCGGCAGCTCCCAGGCGGCCGAGATCCACTGGCCGCCGCCGTGGATGAAGAACTCCAGTCTCCCGTCGGTCTGTTTGAGGGCGTACTGGGTGTCCCCCTTGGCGATGACCGGCTGGTGATACCCAGTCGCCTCCGGGGTGATCCACGCCTCCAGGGTCAGCGACCCGGTGAGGTCCAGGCGCGGGTCGCGGGCGAAGACGGTGCCGCCCGACACGCCCCGGTCGCGGGTGAAGGTGCCGCTGGGGTTGACGGTCTCGCCGCGCAGGGCGGCGGGGCCGGACTCGGTGAACAGCGTGCGGGCGGGCGTGGGCCACCGCAGGGCCTGGTCGGCGAAGTCCCAGATCCAGCCGCCCTGGAGCACGTCGTGGCGGCGTACGACGTCCCAGTACTTCTTGAAGTTGCCGCATGAGTTCCCCATCCCGTGGGAGTACTCGATCATCACGTACGGGCGGGTGTCGGCGGTGTCCTTCGCCCTCGCCTCGACGCGGGAGGGGCTCTCGTACATCCTCGAGCGGATGTCGCTGATCCCGGGGCGGTCGTCACCCTCGTACTGGATGACGCGGGTGGGGTCGCAGGAGCGGATCCAGTCGTGCATGGCGGTGAAGGTGCTGCCGCCGCCGGCCTCGTTGCCCAGCGACCAGATCACCACCGAGGGGTGGTTCTTGTCGCGGTGGACCATGTTCTGCGCGCGGGCCACGCACGCCTCGGTCCAGTCGGCGTGGTCGCCGGGGTACTCGTCGCGGATGCCGTGGGTCTCGAGGTTGGTCTCGTCCACGAGGTAGAGGCCGTACTCGTCGGCGAGCTCCAGCCAGAGCGGGTTGTCGGGGTAGTGCGAGGTGCGGACGGTGTTCATGTTCAGCCGCTTGATGATGCCGATGTCCTTCACCATGTCCGCGCGGGTGAGGGCCGTGCCGCGGTCCGGGTGCATCTCGTGGCGGTTGGTGCCGCGGAAGGAGACGGGTCTGCCGTTGATGCGCATCAGCCCGTCCCGGAGCGCGAACTCGCGCAGGCCGACCCGGTGGGAGAGGGTCTCGGTCACCCTGCCGGACGGGTCGCGCAGCCGGAGCACGGCGGTGTAGAGGTACGGGTGCTCCGCCGACCAGAGCCTCGGCTCGGGCACGGCCCGGGACGCCTCGACGCTCACGTCCTGCCCCGCCGGTACGGAGTCCAGGTCGGCGGTCCGTTCGAGCGGACGGGACCAGACGGCGTGGCCGCGGGCGTCGTACAGCTGGACCTCGACGGAGTACCGCCCGCCGGCGCCGCCGGAGTAGTCGCGCACGGCGGCCGTGACCTCGAGGCCGGCCGAGGTGTGGTCGTCGCCCAGCGGGGTGTCCAGCTTGAAGTCGCGCAGGTGCACGGCCGGGGTGGAGTACAGGTACACCGAGCGGAAGATGCCGCTCAGCCGGATCATGTCCTGGTCCTCCAGCCAGTCGCCGTCGGAGTAGCGGTAGACCTCCACGGCGATCAGGTTGGTGCCGGGCCTCAGCCGCTCGGTGATGTCGTACTCGGCGGGGGTGTAGGAGTCCTCGTGGTAGCCCACGAGCGTGCCGTTGATCCACACGTAGTGGGCGGACTTGACGCCCTCGAAGTGCAGGAAGACGCGCCGCCCCGTCCAGTCGCGGGGCACGGTGAAGGTGCGCCGGTACTGGCCTACGGGGTTGTGGCGGGTCGGTGCGGCCGGCGGCCGCGCGTCCTCGCCGCGTCCGTTGGGGCCCCACCAGGGGTAGGTGATGTTGACGTAGATCGGGGCGTCGTACCCGTGGAGCTGCCAGCAGGACGGGACGGGGAGGGTGTCCCAGGAGGAGTCGTCGAGGTCGGTGCGGTGGAAGTCGGGGTCGCGGTCGTCGGGGCGGTCGACGTGGGCGAACCTCCACCGGCCGTCGAGGCCGAGCCGGTACGGCGAGCGGGTGCGGTCGGCGGCCAGCGCCTGCCGCAGGTCCGCGTACGGCATGAGGGTGGTGTGCGGCGGTTCGGTGCCGACCCGGAAGACGGAGATGGCGCCGTTCCACTCCGGGGAGCCGTCCGCGGCGGCGCGCCGGGCGGTGGGCAGCGCCGCCGCCGGGGAGGCGGGGAGGGCGAGGGCGCCGAGGAGGGCGGCCCCGCCCTCCAGCAGACGGCGGCGGCTGACGACCGGCCGCTCGGGGCCGGAGAGCGGGCCGGGGCGGGTGGGCCGGTCGGGCCGGTCGGCGGGTGACACGTGCGGGTGCGGCATACCGTGGCCTTCCTCGGTTCGACAGGGCACTGCGCGTGACTGAGGGAACGTCGGAGCCCGCCCGCGACGCACCGTCGCGAAGGGGAGCTTGCCGGGGGGCGGGTCGCGACTACCGGTGACGGAGCAACTACTGAGCCAGGCACACCCTAGGACTCGAACACATCCGAAGCAATCGTCCCATCGGAATCTGTTCGGTCCTGATCGCTCGCCGTCGGCCGCGGACGGCCGCCGGGTGCATCCCCCGGGCACGCCGGACGGGCACGGCGGGGGGCCCGCCCCGCTCGGTGAGCGGGACGGGCCCCCGGGCGGTGGCCGGTGGTGGTCAGGAGCCGGCCGGGACGGCCTCCGGGTTCTCCTTCGCGGCGGCCTCGGCCGCCAGGCGCCGGCGGCGCGTGGCCGGTCCGAAGACGGCCAGGACGACGGCGCCGAGGGTCCAGGTGCCGGCGATGAACATGAAGACCGCCTCGTAGCCGATGCCGTTGTAGATGCCGGCGATCATCAGCGGGCCCACCGCGTTCGACAGGCGGCCCAGGCCGTAGGCGATGCTCGTGCCCAGCGAGCGGCCCCGGGTGTCGAAGAGTTCCGGCGAGTACGCGTAGGCCAGGGCGGTGTAGCCGCGCTCGAAGAGGTTGACCAGGAAGCCGAAGACCACGATCAGCACCGGGGTGAACGTCAGGCCGTACATCAGACCGGTGGCCGCGATGACCAGGCCGAAGACCACCAGGCACCACTTGCGTTCGAACCGGTCGGTGACCATCGCGGCGAGGAAGGAGCCGAGCGGCGCGCCGACGGTGGTCAGGGCGACGTAGAAGATGGAGTCCTCGACACTGACGCCCTCGGCGGCCAGCAGGGTCGGGGCCCAGCTGGAGTAGCCGAAGAAGCCGATGGTCTGGGTGATCCACAGCACCGACAGCACGAGCGTCGGGAAGAGGAACTTCTTCTCCTTGAGCATGCCGAGGCCGGGCTTGACGACCGGGGACTCGGGTCGCGGGACGCGGGGCTCGGGCAGTTCGCCGTGTTCGGCGCGCGCGCCGGCCTCGATGCGGGCCAGCACCGCCTCGGCCTCCTCGTGGCGGCCGCGGGACTCGAGCCACTGCGGCGACTCCACGAGCCTGCGCACGAAGAACAGGAAGAACACGCCGAGCGAGCCCCACAGGTAGACCAGGCGCCAGGACCAGTCCGACAGCGGCACCACGAAGGAGGCGATGAGGTTGGTGGCGGGGGTGCCGCAGATGCCGATGACGATGGCGTACGCCTGGAACTTGCCGCGCTTGGCGCTCGGGAAGAGCTCGCTGATGTAGACGACGGCGACGACGGTCATCGCGGACAGGCCCGCCGAGGTCAGCACGCGGAAGACGCCGAGGGACCACATGTCCCAGGCGAAGACGCACGCGAAGGACCAGACGGTGAACCACAGCGTGGTGGCGGTCAGGGTGCGCTTGCGGCCGAACCGGTCGGCCAGGCCCCCGGCGACGACGGCCCCGAAGAACATGCCGACGAACGACAGCGAGGTCACGTAGGCGACGTGGTTGACCCCGACCCCCCATTGTTCACGGATCACCGGAGCCGTGATGGCGAAGGTGTTGATGTCCGCGAACTCGAAGAAGTAGGCGAACGCCACCGCGACGAGAGTGGTTCTGTGGAACTTCGAGATCGGCAACCGGTCCAGCCGGTGGGCCGCGTTGGTGGTGTGGCTGTGCTGCACTGCACGCTCCAGGGATGGGGACGGACCCGGCGGCTGTGGGCCGGGCCGGCGGCTCGCGTCAGACGGCCTCTTCGGGCCAGTACAGGCGCATGGGGTTGTCGACCAGCAGCGCCCGCTGCTTCTCCGGCGTCGTGGCGACGTGCGGGATGTGGTCGACGAGCAGCCCGTCGTCGGGCATGTGGTCCTTGAGGTTGGGGTGGGGCCAGTCGGTGCCCCACAGCGCCCGGTCGGTGAACTCGTCCACGACCTTGCGGGCGAACGGCACGACGTCGCGGTAGGCGTGGCGCTCGCCGTCCAGGGCGGGCGGGCCGGTGACGGTGAGGCGTTCGGGGCAGGAGACCTTGACCCAGACGTCGTTCGCCTCGACGAAGCGCAGGAAGCGCGCGAACTCGGGGCCGTCGGGGTCGCGGGTGACGTCGGGGCGGCCCATGTGGTCGATGACCAGCGGCACCGGCAGGGAGGCGAAGAAGCCCTCCAGGTCCGCCAGGTCTGCGGCCTCGAAGTAGAGCACGGCGTGCCAGCCGAGCGGGGCGATCCGGCGGGCGACGGTCTCCAGCGCCTCGGTGGGCACGGTGTCCACCAGCCGTCGCACGAAGTTGAAGCGCACCCCGCGCACCCCGGCGTCGTGCAGGCGCCGCAGTTCGCCGTCGGTGACGTCGGGGCGGACGGTGACCACGCCGCGGGCGCGGTTCCCCGCGGTGTGCAGGGCGTCGACCAGGGCGCTGTTGTCGGCGCCGTGGCAGGTGGCCTGCACGATGACGTTGCGGGAGACGCCGAGGTGGTCGCGCAGCGCGAACAGGTCGTGCTGGGAGGCGTCGACGGGCGTGTACTTGCGCTCGGGCGCGAAGGGGAACTCGGCGGCGGGGCCGAAGACGTGGCAGTGGGCGTCCACGGCTCCGTCCGGCAGGACGAAGGAGGGCCTGCTGGGCCCCCGGTACCAGTCGAGCCAGCCGGGGGTGACGGTGAAGGTCGGGTCGGTCATCGCGGTGCTCCCGGGTCGTCAGTCGACGTAGGTCAGGCCGAGCTCGGCCAGGGGGCCGCGCATGCCGTACAGGTCCAGGCCGAGCTCGCCGGCCCGGAACCGTTCCCGCTTGCCCTCCTCGGCGGCCTCCCGCTTCGCGGCGGCCGCGGCGACCTCGGCGGCGCGGGCGGCGGGCACCACGACGACGCCGTCGGCGTCGGCGACGACCACGTCACCGGGGTTGACCAGCGCGTTGGCGACGACGACGGGGACGTTGACGGAGCCGAGGGTGGCCTTGACGGTGCCCTTGGCGTTGACGGCGCGGGAGAAGACGGGGAAGTCCATCGCCCGCAGCTCGTCCACGTCGCGGCAGCCGCCGTCGATGACCAGCCCCTGCGCCCCGCGGGCGCGCAGCGAGGTGGCGAGCAGCTCGCCGAAGAAGCCGTCCTCGCTCTCGGTGGTGCAGCCGGCGACGACGACGTCGCCCTCGCGCACCTGCTCGGCGGCCACGTGCAGCATCCAGTTGTCGCCGGGCTGGAGCAGCACGGTGACGGCGGTGCCGCAGAGCCGGGCGCCCTCGTAGACGGGCCGGATGTAGGGGCGCATCAGGCCGAGGCGGCCCATGGCCTCGTGGACGGTGGCGACCGGGAAGGGCGACAGGGCGTCGACCGCCGCGCGGTCGGCGCGTTCGATCGTGCGGCGGACGACTCCGAGTTCGTGCATGGTGCGGCTCCTTGTGCTCGCGTGGGGCGCCCGGGTGCGGGCGGCGCGGGGTGCGGGGCTCAGCGGCCCTGGGCGGTGAGGCGGGCGTCGAGGCGGGGGTAGACGCGCCGGGCGTTGTGCTCCTCGACGGCGGCCAGGTCCGGTGCGGACAGGCCGGCGTTCTCGACGTAGCGGCGGGTGTCGTCGAAGTGGTGGCCGGTGCGCGGGTCGACGCCGCGGACGGCGCCGACCATCTCGGAGGCGAACAGCACGTTGGCGTGCGGGATCACGTCCAGCAGCAGGTCGATGCCGGGCTGGTGGTAGACGCAGGTGTCGAAGAAGACGTTGCGCAGCAGCGCCTCCTCCGGCTCCGGCTTGCCGAGCGCCTGCGCCAGGCCCCGGAAGCGGCCCCAGTGGTAGGGGACGGCGCCGCCGCCGTGCGGGATCACCAGGCGCAGCTCGGGGAAGTCGGCGAACAGGTCACCGGTGAGCAGTTGCATGAACGCGGTGGTGTCGGCGTTGAGGTAGTGCGCGCCGGTGGTGTGGAAGGCCGGGTTGCAGCTGGTGGAGACGTGCACCATGGCCGGCACGTCCAGCTCGACGAGCTTCTCCCACACCGGGTACCAGGAGCGGTCGGTGAGCGGCGGCGCGGTCCAGTGGCCGCCGGAGGGGTCGGGGTTGATGTTGACGGTGACGGCGCCCAGGTCCCGTACGGCGCGTTCCAGCTCGGGGACGACGGTGGCCGGTTCGGCGCCGGGCGACTGCGGGAGCATCGCGCCGGGGGCGAACCGCTCGGGGTACAGCTCGCAGACGCGGTGGCACAGGTCGTTGCAGATGCGGGCCCAGGCGGAGGAGGTCGCGAAGTCGCCGATGTGGTGGGCCATGAAGGAGGCCCGCGGCGAGAACACGGTGACGTCGATGCCGCGCTCGTCCATCAGGCGCAGCTGGTTGGTCTCGATCGACTCGCGGATCTGGTCGTCGCCGATGACGGGGCCGGCCGGGTCGGGGGCCTGCGCCGGGTCGGTGAGCGCGGCGATCTGGGCGTCGCGCCACCGGCCGAGCGGGGCGGGCGCGGTGGTGTAGTGGCCGTGGACGTCGATGATCACGCGTTCTCCTGGGAAGCGGGGACGGGGTCCCAGACGGACCGGGGGACGAGCAGGTCGCCGGCCATGAGCAGGCGGGCGGTGCGCAGCAGCGCGGAGCGGACGACCCGCCGGGGGTCGTCCGGGTCGAGGCCGAGGGTGACGGCGAACGCGCCGGACGGGTGCTCGACGGAGACGGTGGGCTCCGTGCCGGACACGCCGGCGGCGACGTCGCGGGCGACGCTGCCGTCGAGCACGCAGGCGGTGGCGGCGGTGACGGCGGCCAGTACGCCGATGGACTGGTGGCACACCCGCGGGATGAGGCTGCGCGTGGTGAGGGTGCCGCCGTGCCGCGGCGGCGCCACCAGGGTCATCTTCGGGTAGTTCCGCTCCGTGACGTCGCCCAGGCCCATGGCCTCGCCGCAGACCAGGCGCAGCGCCTCCACCCGGGCCCTGAGCGCCTCGTCGGCGTCGATCTCGGCCGGCGTCTCGTGGCCGGTGGCGCCGAGGCGTTCGGCGGCCACGATCACCAGGGGCTGGCCGTTGTCGATCAGGGTGACGTCGACGGGGCCGACTCCGGGGACCTCGACGGTGTCGCGGGTGCGTCCGGTGGGGAGCAGGGCGCCGGCGACGGAGCCGGCGGTGTCCAGGAAGCCGATCTCGACCGGGGCGGCGGCGTTGGGGACGCCGTCGATCCGGGTCGTGCCCTCGTAGGCGACGTGCCGTGTGCCGTCGGGTCCGGCCGGGGTGACGACGGTGATCTCGGCGACCATTCCGGTGTTGCGGGTGAGCACACGGGCGGTGGTACGGTCGGCGACGGGTACGACCATGCCGGTCTCGACGGCGAAGGGCAGCACGGCGGCGAGCATGTTGCCGCAGTTGGACGAGGTGTCCACGATGCCCCCGGCGGGCTGCACCTGGGCGAAGGTCCACTCCACGTCGACGCCGGGCTCCGTACCCGGGCGGACGATCCCGATCTTGCTGGTGAGCGGGTGCCCGCCGCCGACGCCGTCGATCTGCCGCGGGTCGGGCGACCCCATCGCGGCCAGCAGCACGGCGTCCCGGGTCCCGGTGTCCCCGGGCAGCAGCCGACCGTCGAAGAAGGGTCCCCGCGAGGTGCCGCCCCGCATGAACAGGCAGGGAATCGCGGTCTGGGAGCCGTGCCTGCGGACCGGGCGGGTCCGGAGTGCGGCTTCGGCGGACATGGTCGCTCCTTCGCTGACGGGGGGGATGCGAAGGAACTTAAATCACTGACCAGATTGTTGACAATACTTTCGACGAAAATGCCCGCCGGGATCTCACGGACTGGATCGGGGGCCGCCGCTCCGTGGTCGGGCGACCGCGCACCGGGGCCCGGACGCACGTCCGCGCCCCTCCGGAGGCTGTCCGGAAGGGCGCGGCACGGGTGGGGGCGGGTCGGCCGGGTTCCGTCGGCCGGGTCGGGTCAGCCGACGACGGCCGGCTGTGCGGGCGCCTCCCGCGGGCCGCCGCTGATCGGCAGGACCTCGGCGTCCGAGGTCCGCACGAAGCGGGGACCGTCCGGCCCGTACACCCCGCGCGGCTCCGGGAACAGGGTGAGCAGGACGAGGTAGAGCACCGCCGCCAGGGCCAGGCCGACCGGCAGCGAGACGTCCATGCCGTCGGCCAGGTCGCCGAGCGGTCCGACGAACTGACCGGGCAGGTTGGTGAAGAGCAGGGCCACGGCGGCGGAGACCAGCCAGGTGGCCAGGCCGCGCCAGTTCCACCCGTGGGCGAACCAGTAGCGGCCGCCGGTGCGGCGCTGGTTGAAGACCTGGAGCGCCTCCGGGTCGTACCAGCCCCGGCGGGTGACGTAGCCGAGGATCATCACGACCATCCACGGCGCGGTGCAGGTGATGATCAGGGTGGCGAAGGTGGAGATCGACTGCGTGAGGTTCAGCCAGAAGCGGCCGGCGAAGATGAACACGATGGACAGCACGCCGATGAAGATCGTCGCCTGGACGCGGCTGAAGCGGGTGAAGACGCTGCAGAAGTCCAGTCCGGTGCCGTACAGCGCGGTCGTGCCGGTGGACAGGCCGCCGATCAGGGCGATGAGGCAGAGCGGCAGGAAGTACCAGCCGGGCGCGATCGCGAGCAGGCCGCCGACGTAGTTGGGCGCGTCGGGGTCGAGGTACGCCCCGGCCCGGGTGGCGATGATCGACGCGGTGGCCAGGCCGAAGACGAACGGCAGCAGTGTGGCGATCTGGGCCAGGAACGCCGCGCCCATCACCCGGCGGCGGGGGGTCGCGGCCGGGATGTAGCGGGACCAGTCGCCGAGGAACGCGCCGAAGGAGACCGGGTTGGAGAGCACGATCAGTGCGGACCCGATGAAGGACGGCCAGAAGAGCGGGTCCGCGGTCGAGGCGAAGGTGCCCGCGTAACCGGGGTCGAAGTCGCCGGCGAAGGCGAAGGCGCCCAGCACGAACAGGGCCGAGGCCGCCACCACGGCGATCTTGTTGACCAGCAGCATGAAGCGGAAGCCGTAGATGCAGACCACCAGCACGAGGCCGGCGAAGACCGCGTAGGCCAGGGCGTACGTCACCGTCGACTCGGGGACTCCCAGCAACCGGTGCGCGCCGCCGACCAGGGCGTCCCCCGAGGACCACACCGAGATCGAGAAGAAGGCGATCGCGGTGAGCAGCGCGAGGAAGGAGCCGACGACCCTTCCGTGCACCCCCAGGTGGGCGGAGGAGGAGACGGAGTTGCTGGTGCCGTTCGTGGGCCCGAAGAGCGCCATGGGCGCGAGCAGCAGCGCGCCCGCGACCAGGCCGAGCAGCGTCGCCGCGAGCCCCTGCCAGAAGGAGAGGCCGAACAGGATGGGGAAGGTGCCCAGCACACAGGTGGCGAAGGTGTTGGCGCCGCCGAAGGCGAGGCGGAACAGATCGAGCGGACGGGCCGTGCGGTCCTCGTCCGGAATCTGCTCGACACCGTATGTCTCGATGTCGGTGACCGCGGTCTTCACGGGATCTCCTCCTTCTGTTCACGCCCCGGGGGATGGCCCCACAGTCTGAATCCCCCCACTGACCTGCGACAACTGTGTCAATCACAGAGAGGTAGCCTGCTTTATGTGGCCACCAACAAACTGACCGTCGAGGATCTGCTCTCCTTCCCCGCCCTCCAGCTGACGCTGCGGGCGGGGAAGAGTGGACTCTCACGCTCCGTTTCCTGGGCCCACACCAGCGAGTTGGCCGATCCGACCCCCTGGCTGCTGGGGGCCGAGGTGATCATGACGACGGGGCTCGCGATCCCCCGCACCGCGACCGGGCAGCGCCGCTATCTGGAGCGGCTGGACGACGCCGGGGTCTCCGCGCTGGCCCTGTCGGCGCAGCTGCACATGCCGCCGCTGCACGACGCGTTCTTCAAGGCGGCCGAGGAACGGGGCTTCCCCGTCCTGGAGGTGCCGCTCGCCGTTCCGTTCATCGCGGTCTCCCAGGAGGTCGCCGCCGCGGTGCAGGAGGACGCCCGGCACCGGCTGGGCGCGCAGCTGCAGGTCTTCGGCTCGCTGCGCTGGATGGTCGCCGAGGACCTCGACACCCCGACCCTCCTGCGCCGCCTCGAGCGCCTGTCCGGGTACAACGTCTTCCTCTGCACCCCGCAGGGCCGCCCGCTGCTGCCCGGGGTGCCCACCCCCGACCCGGGCGTGCTGCCCGCCTCGGTGGACGCCCCGCCGACCGTCCCCGGCGGTTTCGTCCTGCCCGTGCCGGCACCGGGCGGTCCGGCCGGTTTCCTGGTGGCGTACGAGAGGCAGGGCGCCCAGCCCGCCGGGCTCGCGGTCGTCCAGCACATCGCCACGGTGGCGGCGCTGCGGCTGGCGATGGTGCGCAACGAACGCGAGACGCTGCGCCGCGAGGGCGCCGAGACCCTCGCCGAACTGCTCCGGGAGGTGCTCGACCCGGACGCCGCCCGCCGCCGGCTCGCCCGGCACGCGATCGAGGGCGAGACCGTGCTGCTCGTGGTCCGGAACACCACCGACGAGGCACTGCTGCACTGCCTGGAGGACCGCCCCCACCTGCTGCTCACCCGGGGCGACGACCGGTACGTGCTCGGGGCCCCGGAACTGGCCCCGGCGATCGGCGAACTGCCCGGGGTGGCGGCCGGGATGAGCCGCCCCTTCCCGCCGGGCGCGGCCCTGAAGGTCGCCGAGCGCGAGGCCCTGTGGGCGCTCTCGAAGGCGGTCGAGTCGGGCCGCCCCCTGGTCCGCTACGGCGACGACGCGACGGGCCGCTGGCTGCCGGAGGACCCCGCGGTGCTGAGCGCGCTGGTCGAGCACGTCCTCGGCGAGGTGCTGCGCTACGACCTGGCCCACGGCTCCCAGCTCCTGGTCTCCGTGCGCACCTGGCTGGAGCGCGACCGCCGTACGGAGACCGCCGCGGCCGCCCTCCACATCCACCCCAACACGCTCGCCTACCGGCTGCGCCGCTTCGGCGCCCTCTCCCGGCGCGACCTGTCCTCGACCGGCGCGCTGGCGGAGGTCTGGCTGGCGATCCAGGCGGCCGGGACGCTGGGGCTCACCGACTGAGCGCGCCGGACACCGGCCCCGGGCGGGGACACGGACCGGGCGGCGCGCACCGCCTCCGAGGCGTTCGTCCGGGCCGGGCCGCCCCCGCCGGCGGGGAACCGGCCGGGGCCGTCACCCCTCGGCCGGGCCCCCCCCCGCCTCGTCGGACGACCGGAGCCGGACGGCCGGCTCCCCCTTGAGGACCTTGCCGCCGGGTCCCAGGGGAAGCCGGTCGGGGAGGACCACCCGCCGCGGACGCCGGTACGCCGCGATGTGCCGCTCACCCCACGCCACGACGGAATCCGCCAGTGCCCCGTCCGGTGTCGGGCCGTCCCGCGGCACCACCACCGCGCACACCTCCTGGCCGTACACCGGGTCGGGGAGCCCCACCACCGCGACCCGGGCGACCGCCGGATGGCGGAGCAGCGCTTCCTCGACCTCACGGGGATG
Organism: Streptomyces viridosporus T7A; assembly: GCF_008704515.1. Classification (NCBI taxonomy): domain Bacteria; kingdom Bacillati; phylum Actinomycetota; class Actinomycetes; order Kitasatosporales; family Streptomycetaceae; genus Streptomyces; species Streptomyces viridosporus. The sequence continues at coordinate 6,738,284 of NZ_CP023700.1, read as the reverse complement.
GACGTCGTACCCGCCCCGCAGGATCACGTCCTTCTCGCGGTCGACGGCGGTGGGGTACCCCTCCTCGTCCAGCAGCCCTAGATCGCCGGTGCGGAACCAGCCGTCCACGAACGCGGCGGCCGTGGCGCGGGGGGCGTCGACGTACCCGGCCATCAGGTTGTGCCCGCGGACGACGATCTCGCCCACCTCGCCGGAGGGAGCGGCCCGACGGCGTCCTCCGCCTCGGACCGGGCTGTCGCGACCTCCACGCCCCAGAGGTGATCCGCTCGGCGCCCGCGACCACCGCGGTGCGCTCCGGCCACCGGCCCGCGGAGTCCGAGAGGATCGTGGCCGCCGAGAGGGTCGCCCCCGGGCCCGCCCACGTGTTCCCGCCGTCGGTGACGGCTCCGGAATCCGTCGTGAACGGCCCTGCCGGGGGTTTTCGTACGCGCTCGTCGCGACTCCGCCTCGCTTGCCGGTAATCGGCTTCCATCGGCCGGACGACAGCATGAAACGTCTTCTGTGCAAGACCCGCGGTGGATCCCAGGATGAGCCCGGCCCGAAGGGTGGCGAAAGGAGCGGACCTTGGACATCTCCTCGTACATGGACTTCTTCGTGCGACTCGCCCGCGAAACCGGTGACCGGAAGAGGGAGTTTCTCGAACTCGGCCGCAAGGCGGGTCGGTTCCCCGCGGCGAGCACCTCGAATGGCGAGATTTCCATCTGGTGCAGCAACGACTGTCTGGGTATGGGGCAGCACCCGGACGTCCTCGACACCATGAAGCGCGCCTTGGACGAATACGGCGGAGGATCCGGGGGTTCGCGGAACACAGGCGGAACCAACCACTTCCATGTGGCTCTGGAGCGGGAGCCGGCCGAGCTGCACGGAAAGGAGGACGCCGTTCTCTTCACCTCGGGGTATTCCGCCAATGAGGGATCCCTGTCGGTTCTCGCCGGGGCCGTCGACGACTGCCAGGTCTTCTCGGATTCGGCGAACCACGCGTCCATCATCGACGGATTACGGCACAGCGGCGCCCGCAAGCACGTATTCCGGCACAACGACGGGCGGCATCTGGAGGAGTTGCTGGCCGCGGCCGACCGGGACAAGCCGAAGTTCATCGCCCTGGAGTCCGTGCATTCGATGCGGGGCGACATCGCGCCCCTGGCCGAGATCGCCGGCCTGGCCAAGCGGTACGGAGCGGTCACCTTCCTCGACGAGGTGCACGCGGTCGGCATGTACGGCCCGGGCGGAGCGGGCATCGCGGCCCGGGACGGCGTGCACTGCGAGTTCACGGTGGTGATGGGGACCCTCGCCAAGGCCTTCGGCATGACCGGCGGCTACGTGACGGGACCGGCCGTGCTCATGGACGCGGTGCGCGCCCGGGCCCGTTCCTTCGTCTTCACCACGGCGCTGCCGCCGGCGGTCGCGGCGGGCGCGCTCGCCGCGGTGCGGCACCTGCGCGGCTCGGACGAGGAGCGGCGGCGGCCGGCGGAGAACGCGCGGCTGACGCACGGCCTGCTCCGCGAGCGGGACATCCCCGTGCTGTCGGACCGGTCCCCCATCGTCCCGGTGCTGGTCGGCGAGGACCGGATGTGCAAGCGCATGTCGGCCCTGCCGCTGGAGCGGCACGGCGCGTACGTCCAGGCCATCGACGCGCCCAGCGTCCCGGCCGGCGAGGAGATCCTGCGGATCGCGCCCTCGGCGGTGCACGAGACCGAGGAGATCCACCGGTTCGTGGACGCCCTGGACGGCATCTGGTCCGAACTGGGGGCCGCCCGGCGCGTCTGACGCCCCGCGGTGTCACCCCGCGGGAGGGCTCTGCGGAGCGGGCCCGGCGTCCCCGCCCCCCGGACCCGCACCCGTCCAGATCCGGCCCATCTCGGCGGAGACCGCCATGACCTCCTCGAAGGTGCCCGAGGCCTCCACCCGCCCGCCCTCGAGCACCACCACGCGGTCGGCCGCGCGCAGCAGAGCGGGCCGGTGGGAGACCGCGAGCACGGTCCGCGTCCCGTCCAGCAGCCTCTCCCACAGCAGGTGCTCGGTCTCCGGGTCCAGGGCACTGGAGACGTCGTCCAGCACCACGAGTTCGGGGTCGCCGACCAGCATGCGGGCGATCGCGACCCGCTGGATCTGCCCGCCCGAGAGGCGCAGGCCCCGCGGGCCCACCACGGTGTCCGGGCCGTCCTGCATCGCCGCCAGGTCGGGCTCCGCCACGGCGAGGCGCACGGCCTCGTCGAAGGCCACGCCGTCCCGGCCCAGCAGGACGTTCTCCCGCACCGTCCCGCTGAACAGACACGGGACCTGCGGGGTGTACCCGCAGCGCGGCGCCACCAGGAACGACGCGGGGTCGGCGATCGGTTCGCCGTTCCACAGCACGGTGCCCCGCTCGTGCGGGAGCAGTCCGAGGACGGCCCGGACCAGGGTGCTCTTGCCGGAACCGACCCGGCCGGTGACCACGGTGACGGTGTGCCGCTCCACCACCAGGTCCACGTCCTCTATGCCGTGCCCCGCCCCGGGGTGGCGGGCCGTCAGCCCGCGCACGGCCAGTTCCCGCAGGGGCGGGGCGGGCTCCGGCCCGGCGTCCGGGGCGGCGGCCCCCTCGCTGGCCCCTCCCGGCGCGGCGGACGCGACCGGCGGACCGGCCCGCTCCAGGGACCGCCGCAGCCGGCCGCCGAGGAAGTCGGTGACCCGGCCGAGCGCCACCGAGACCCGCTGCAACCGCACGGACAGCATGCCGATCGACCCCAGGGCCTCGGTCAGGATCTGCAGGTAGAAGGCGAACAGGGCGAGATCGCCGACGCTGAAGGTCCCCTCGTCCATCCGCCCCGCGACCAGCAGCAGCACCACGCCGACCCCGATCGGGGCCGCGTTGCCGATCACCGTGCGCTGGACGACGGCGTACAGCTCCTCCCGCACCGCGGCTTCGGCACGGGCGCCGTTCAGCCCGGCGACGTGCGCGGCGACCTGCGGCTCGGCGGCGGCGGCCTGCACCGCGCCCACCGCGCCCACCATCTCCCGCAGGGCTCCCGCCACCTCCCCGGACGCGGCCCGGGTGGCCCGCCGGTGCCGCAGGAACCGGCTGTGGGCCAGCGCGGTGACCAGCGTCAGCAGGACGAGGAGGGCGAGGAGGGCGCCGGTGACCACGGCGTCGATCCGCATCATCACCGTGACCGACGCGGCGACGAACAGCCAGTGGGCGAGGTTCGTCGGCGCCCAGGCGACGAAGAACCCCGTCTCGTCGACGTCCTCGCCCACCGTTCGCAGGGACTCGCCGGGGCTGGTGCGGGCCGTCACCTCCGACCCGCGCAGGGCCGATCCCAGCAGGGCGTGCCGCAGCCGCGCCGTGGTGCCGTACTGGACCCGCGGCTCCAGCCTGTTGATCATCACGCCGAACTGGAGGAACAGCCGTCCCGCCTCGATCGCGGCCACCAACGCGATGATCAGCCACACGCCCCCGCCCGCGCCCAGCGCGTCGAACAGCCGCTGGAACAGCAGGCCCACCACCAGGGTTCCCGCCCGCAGCAGGACCCACAGGCCGGTGAGGGTCCAGTAGGTGCGGGCCGAGCCGCGCAGCACGTCCGCGAGCCGTCCCAGGACGGACTGCCGCCCCGCTCCGTCGTCCGCCCGCTCCGCTCCTGGCACCCCGCTCCCCCTCCCGTCCCCGTCCCCGTCCTCGTCCCCGTCCCTCACCGGGTGGCTCCGGCCGTGCGGAGGAGTGCGTGGAAGCGCGACCCGGGATCGGCGGCGAGGACCCTCCGCTCCCCCTCCTCGGCGACCTTCCCCTCCTCCAGCACCAGGATCCGGTCGACGTTCCGGAGCAGGTGCGGGCGGTGCTCCACCACGACGGCGGTGCGGCCCTCGAGCAGCCGCTCCAGCGCGGGCATCAGGAGCCGCTCGCTGTACGGATCCAGCCGGGCCGTCGGCTCGTCCATCAGGACCAGCCCCGGATCGCGCAGGAACACCCTGGCCAGCGCGAGCTGCTGCTCCTCGCCCGCGGACATGCCGCGGGCCCCGGCGCCGAGCGGCGTGTCCAGGCCGTCGGGCAGGGTGCGCAGCCAGGGGCCGAGCCCGGCCTCGCCGAGAGCGGCGCGCAGCCGGTCGTCGGGGACGGAGCGGTCGAAGAAGGTGAGGTTGTCCCGCAGCGAGGCGTGGAAGACGTGCACCTCCTGGGTGACCAGCGCGACCCGGCTGCGCAGCGCCCGGGGGTCGATCTCCGTCAGGTCCAGGCCGCCTGCCGACACCGAGCCCGCCCCCGGGTGGTGGAGCCCGAACAGCAGCCGGACCACGGTGGACTTGCCGCTGCCGGTGCGTCCCACGACGCCGAGGCGTTCGCCGGGGCGCAGGGTGAAGGAGACGTCCCGCAGCACCGGCTCGTCGGGCTCGTAGCCGAAGGAGACCCCGTCGAAGCGGACTCCGGGCAGTCCGGCCGGCAGCGTCCCGCGTCCCGTGCGGGGCGCCGCCGTCCCGTGGCCCAGCAGGTCCCTCAGCCGCTGGGCGCTCGCGGCGGCGTCCTCGAGTTCGCGGAAGCGGGTGGTGACCGCGAGCAGGGGGCGGCGCAGCAGCATCGCGTAGGACAGGGAGGCGAAGGCCGTCCCCGTGGAGAGCTGTCCGCGGGCGTGCAGCCAGGCGCTGACCGCCAGGGCCAGGACGACGCTGACGGCGGACAGGCCCTGCACCGTGGCGGGCCAGCGGACCGAGGCCCGCGCCGCGTCGCGGGCCTTCCGGTACAGGTCGTCCTGCCGGTCGCCGAGTTCCCGCAGGGTGTACCGCGAGGCCCCGTTGACGCGGAGGTCCTCCGCCGCCGCGAGGCGCTCCTCGAGGAAGCCCTGCAGGTCCGCCGCGACCCGCTGCCGCGCGGTGACGAAGGGCATGGCGCGGCCCACCAGGGTCCGCAGCAGCAGGAGGGTGCCTGCCGCGAACGGGGCGAACACCAGGGCCAGCCGCCATTCCAGCCGGAACAGGGCGACGAGGATGCCGACGATCAGCAGTGCCTGCGCCAGCAGTTCCAGCAGCAGCGTCGACATCACCGCGGCGAGCCGGGTGACGTCGCCGTCCATCCGCTCGACGAGTTCGCCGGGCGGATGCTTGCGGTAGAAACCCGGCGGCCGGCTCAGGCAGTGCTCGACCAGGTCCGCGCGCAACCGGTTGGTGCTGCGCCAGGCGACCCGTGAGGACAGCGCCTCGGTGCCCGCGGTGACCACGAGCGTCCCGACGGCGGCCGCCAGGGACCAGGCGGCGAGGTCCAGCAGCGTCTTCCGGGAGTCGCCGGAGAGCGCCCCGTCGATGAATCCGCGCAGCAGGTAGGGCGCCACCAGCTGGAGCCCCATCCCCGCGGGGACCAGGAGGGCGAGCAGCGCCACGGCGGTCCGTTCACCGCGCAGGTAGCGGACAAACGTGGAGAGATGCCGCAACGGACTGTCTGCCAACGCGCCCCTCCCCCGTTCGCCCGGCGGCGAGCGGCCAGCATAAAGTCCTGTGCGTCTCCTTGTGAATGACGCCTCGTCAGCGGCGGCCGGAGCGCGCCCTTTCTGCGGGAATGCCGATAGCGGACGCCGCTCCGGGAGGGGGCGAAGCACACCATTGCTCGTGATTGACGCATGCTGTTAGACTCCCCACGTCTCTTGGTCCGGACATGCGTTTCTCAACGCCGAAAGCCTGGTCAACCGCACTTTCGGCACCGCACAGTCCCACGGCGTCCGAGCGGTCGCGCGAGTCGGCCCGGTCGAGCCAGAGGCAGCCACACGAACGTGCACCGCAATGCACCGCCTTGATCAGCCAGTTGTGAGCGAAACAAGGGGGATTCGTGTCGAGCGATACACACGGAACGGACTTAGCGGACGGCGACGTTTTGGTCACCGGTGCGGCCGGCTTCATCGGGTCGCACCTGGTGACGGAACTGAGGAATTCCGGCAGAAACGTTGTGGCGGTGGACCGGAGACCCCTTCCGGACGACTTGGAGAGTACGTCCCCGCCCTTTACCGGTTCGCTCCGGGAGATACGCGGTGACCTCAACTCATTGAATCTGGTGGACTGCCTGAAAAACATCTCGACGGTCTTCCACTTGGCTGCGTTACCCGGAGTCCGCCCGTCCTGGACCCAATTCCCCGAGTACCTCCGGTGCAATGTACTGGCGACCCAGCGCCTGATGGAGGCCTGTGTGCAGGCCGGCGTGGAACGCGTGGTGGTCGCCTCGTCCTCCAGCGTCTACGGCGGCGCGGACGGCGTGATGAGCGAGGACGACCTGCCCCGTCCGCTCTCCCCCTACGGGGTCACCAAACTCGCCGCGGAGCGGCTGGCCCTGGCCTTCGCGGCCCGCGGCGACGCCGAGCTCTCGGTCGGCGCCCTGAGGTTCTTCACCGTCTACGGCCCCGGCCAGCGCCCGGACATGTTCATCTCCCGGCTGATCCGGGCGACGCTCCGGGGCGAACCCGTCGAGATCTACGGCGACGGGACCCAGCTCCGCGACTTCACCCATGTGTCCGACGTGGTGCGGGCGCTGATGCTGACCGCGTCGGTCCGGGACCGGGGCAGCGCGGTACTGAACATCGGCACCGGGAGCGCCGTCTCGGTCAACGAAGTGGTCTCCATGACCGCGGAGCTGACCGGTCTGCGCCCGTGCACCGCGTACGGCTCCGCCCGCATCGGCGACGTCCGCTCGACCACCGCCGACGTGCGGCAGGCCCAGAGCGTCCTGGGCTTCACGGCCCGGACGGGTCTGCGGGAAGGTCTCGCCACCCAGATCGAGTGGACCCGGCGGTCACTGTCCGGCGCCGAGCAGGACACCGTCCCGGTCGGCGGCTCCTCGGTGTCCGTGCCGCGGCTGTAGGCGGCATGTGCGGCTTCGTCGGATTCAGTGACGCCGGCGCCGGGCAGGAGGACGCCCGTGTCACGGCCGAGCGCATGCTCGCCGCCGTGGCGCACCGCGGCCCCGACGGCTCGGACTGGTGCCACCACCGGGGCGTCACCCTCGCGCACTGCGCCCTGACCTTCACCGATCCGGACCACGGCGCGCAGCCGTTCGTCTCCGCGTCGGGAGCCACCGCCGTGGTGTTCAACGGCGAGCTCTACAACCACGCCGTGCTGCGCGCCGAGGTGCGGGCGGCGGGCGTTGCCCTGCGCACCGGAAGCGACACAGAAGTCCTGGTGGAACTCTACGAGTTGCTGGGCATGCGGATGCTCGACCGGCTGCGGGGCATGTTCGCCTTCGCGCTGCACGACGCCCGCACCGGCACCACCGTGCTGGCCCGCGACCCGATGGGGAAGAAGCCCCTCTACTACACCTGCGTGCCGGACGGCATCGCCTTCGCGTCCGAACTCACCGCTCTGCTGCGGCACCCCGCCGCGCCGCGCACACCGGACGTGCGGGCGCTCGCCGACTACCTGGTGCTCCAGGCGTTCTGCGCCCCCGCCTCGGCCGTGTCGGGGGTGTGCAAGGTGCGCCCCGGCAGCTACGTGACCCACCGGCACGGCGCGTTGGACGAGATCGAGTTCTGGCGGCCCCGCCTGACCCCCGACCGGAGGGCGGGCCGCGGCCCCGGACGGCGTGAGGCCGCGCGGCGGTTCGAGGAGCTCTTCCGCGCCGCGGTCGCCCGCCGGATGACCAGCACCGACCGCCGCCTCGGCGTACTGCTCAGCGGCGGCCTGGACTCCAGCGCGGTCGCCGCGGTGGCCCAGCAGCTCCTGCCGGGACGGCCGGTGCCCACCTTCAGCGCGGGGTTCGCGGACCCGGACTTCGACGAGAGCGACCACGCACGGGCGGTGGCGCGCCACCTCGGCACCGAGCACCATGTGGTGCGGATCGGCGGGGCCGACCTCGCCGGTGTGGTGGAGTCCGAACTCGCCGTGGCCGACGAGCCGTTGGCCGATCCCTCCCTGCTGCCCACACGTCTGGTCTGCCGGGCGGCGCGCGAGCACGTCCGCGGCGTGCTCACCGGCGACGGCGCGGACGAACTGCTCCTGGGCTACCGCTACTTCCAGGCCGAGCGGGCGATCGAGCTGCTGCTGCGCGTGCTGCCGGCCCCCCGGCTGGAGGCCCTCGTCCGGCTGCTGGTGCGCCGGCTGCCGGCCCGTTCCGGCAACCTCCCCGTGACCCACGCCCTCGGTCTGCTGGCCAAGGGCCTGCGCGCGGCCCCGGAGCACCGGTTCTACCTCTCGACGGCGCCCTTCGGCCCGGGCGAGCTGCCACGGCTGCTCACCCCCGAGGCCGGGGCCGAACTGACCGGGCACGACCCGTTCACCGAGGTGTCGCGCCTCCTGCGGGGACAGCCGGGCCTGACCGGTGTCCAGCGCAGCCAGCTCGCCGTGGTGACCCACTTCCTGCGGGACGTGATCCTCACCAAGACGGACCGGGGCGGCATGCGCAGCTCCCTCGAGCTGCGTTCCCCCTTTCTCGACCTGGACCTGGTCGAGTACGGCAACTCCCTGCCCACCGGCCTGAAGCTGCACCGGTTCACCGGCAAGTACCTGCTGCGGCAGGTCGCCGCCGGCTGGCTGCCCCCTTCCGTCGTCCAGCGGACGAAGCTGGGTTTCCGCGCGCCGGTGGCGGCCCTGCTCCGCGGCGAGCTGCGGCCCCTGCTCCTGGACACCCTCTCCCCGTCGTCCCTGCGCCGCGGCGGCCTGTTCGACACCGGGGCGGTGCGCCTGCTGATCGACGACCACCTCGGCGGCCGGCGCGACACCTCCCGCAAGCTGTGGGCGCTGCTGGTCTACCAGCTCTGGTTCGAGAGCCTGACGGCCGGACCCCGCGCCCTCGAGTCCCCCGCGTACCCGGCCCTCTCCTAGGAGACCCATGGCTGCCCCCGACCGACCGCTCGTCCAGGTGCTCTCCCCCCGGACCTGGGGCGAGTTCGGCAACTACCTCGCCGCGACGCGCTTCTCCCGCGCGCTCCGGAGCGTGATCGACGCGGAAGTGACCCTGCTGGAGGCGGAGCCGATCCTCCCGTGGATCGGCGAGGCCGGGGCGCAGATCCGGACCATCTCCCTGGAGAGCCCCGACGCCGTCGTCCGCAACCAGCGGTACATGGCCCTCATGGACCGCCTCCAGGCACGCTTCCCGGAGGGGTTCGAGGCGGACCCCACCGCCGCCCAGCGGGCGGACCTGGAACCGCTCACCCGGCACCTGCGGGAGAGCGCCCCCGACGTGGTGGTCGGCACGAAGGGGTTCGTGGCGAGGCTGTGCGTGGCCGCCGTCCGGCTCGCCGGGACGTCCACCAGGGTCGTCAGCCACGTGACCAACCCCGGGCTGCTGCAGCTGCCGCTGCACCGCAGCCGGTACCCGGACCTGACACTCGTCGGCTTCCCCCGGGCGAAGGAGCACCTGCTGGCCACGGCCGGCGGCGACCCGGAGCGCGTCCAGGTGGTGGGCCCGCTCGTCGCCCAGCACGACCTGCGGGACTTCATGACCAGTGAGACGGCCGTCTCCGAGGCGGGGCCCTGGGGCGGCGACTCGGGCCCGGACCGGCCACGGGTGATCATCTTCTCCAACCGCGGCGGGGACACCTACCCCGAGCTGGTGCGGCGCCTCGCCGACCGCCACCCCGGCATCGACCTCGTCTTCGTCGGTTACGGCGACCCGGAGCTCGCCCGCCGCACCGCCGCGGTCGGGCGGCCCCACTGGCGGTTCCACAGCGTCCTCGGCCAGAGCGAGTACTTCGACTACATCCGGCGTGCCTCCCGGTCCAGGTACGGGCTCCTCGTCTCGAAGGCGGGGCCCAACACCACCCTGGAGGCGGCCTACTTCGGCATACCGGTCCTGATGCTCGAGTCGGGGCTGCCCATGGAGCGGTGGGTGCCGGGACTGATCCACGAGGAGGGGCTGGGCCACGCCTGCGCCACCCCCGAGGAGCTGTTCCGCACGGCGGACGACTGGCTGACCCGCCCGTCGGTGATCGAGGTGCACAAGAAGGCCGCGGTCTCCTTCGCCGCTTCCGTACTGGACCAGGACGCGGTGACGGCCAGGATCAAGGCCGCCCTCCAGCCCCTGCTGGACGCCCGATGACGGTCCGCCGTCCGGCCGCGTCCGCCCCCCGCGTCCTCCTGACCGCGGGCCCCGACGGGGTGCGCGTGGAGGGCGACGGGGAGGCGCGCCTCGGGCACCCCCTCACCGGTGACCACCTGGACCCGGGCCCGCCGGCCGAAGGCGTCTTCGCCGGGTGGAGGTGGGACGGCGAGCGCCTGGTGGCCCGCAACGACCGCTACGGCGTCTGCCCCCTCTTCTACCGGGCCGGCGGCGGCTCACTCGCGCTCTCCCCCGACCCGCTCGCCCTGCTGCCGGAGGACGGGCCCGTCGAGCTGGACCACGACGCGCTCGCCGTCTTCCTGCGGACGGGGTTCTTCCTCGCCGAGGACACGGCCTTCGCACAGGTCCGCGCACTGCCCCCGGCGGCCACGCTCACCTGGGACACCGGCGGGCTGCGGCTGCGGTCCGACGGGCCGCCGCGCCCCGGGGCCGCCGCGATGACCGAGGCGCAGGCGGTCGACGGCTTCGTCGACCTGTTCCGCGCCTCGGTGGCCCGCCGGCTGCCCGGCGAACCGTACGACCTGCCGCTCAGCGGCGGCCGGGACTCGCGGCACATCCTGCTCGAGCTGTGCCGCCGCGGCGCACCGCCGCGGCGGTGCGTCAGCGGCGCCAAGTTCCCTCCCGACCCGGGGGCCGACGCGCGCGTGGCGGCCGCCCTGGCGGGCCGGCTCGGTCTGCCGCACACGGTGGTGCCGCGCCCCCGTTCGCAGTTCCGCGCGGAGCTCGCCGCCCTGCCGGCCCAGGGCATGACCACCCTGGACGGCGCGTGGACCCAGCCGGTCCTGGCCCACCTGCGCCGCCACAGCCGCATCTCGTACGACGGTCTCGGCGGCGGGGAGCTCGTCCAGAACCCGAGCGTGGAGTTCATCCGGGCCAACCCCTACGACCCCGCAGACCTGCCCGGCCTGGCGGACCGGTTGCTGGCCGCGAGCCGGACCGGCCCCCACGTGGAGCACCTGCTGAGCCCCCGGACGAACGCCCTGTGGAGCAGGCAGGCGGCGCGGCGGCGCCTCGTCACCGAGCTGGCCCGGCACGCCGACAGCGCCAGCCCGCTCAGTTCCTTCTTCTTCTGGAACCGGACCCGGCGCTCCATCTCCGCGGCTCCGTTCGCCCTGGGGGACGGACGGGTCCTGACGCACACCCCCTACCTCGACCACGCCCTCTTCGACCACCTCGCCTCGGTGCCGCACCGCTTCCTGGTCGACGGGACGTTCCACGACCGGGCGCTGCACCGGGCCTTCCCCGAGCACGCGGACCTGGGGTTCGCCTCGTCGGTGCCCCAGCGGCACGGACCCGTGCTGGTCGCGCACCGACTGGCGTACCTGCTCCGGTTCCTCGCCCACGCGACGGTCGTGGAACCGGGCTGGTGGCGCGGCCCCGACCGCTTCCTGCAACGGCTGCTGGCCGCCGGCCGGGGGCCCGGGGCCCCGCAGCGCGTCAGCAGGCTGCAGCCCCTGGCGCTCTACCTGCTGCAGTTGGAGGACCTCGCCGTCCGAAGGGCCCGCCGCCGGCCGTAGCGGGGCCGGACCGCCGCAGACCCCCACTTCACGAGACATCAGCCGCAGGGCCCAGAAGGAGCACATCGCATGCGGAAGACATTGCCCGTGATCAGCACAGGTCCCGCCGCGGGAGCGACGTCGGGCGGATGCTCCGCCCCGGCCGAGACCCCGGCCCGGTCGGGAATACCGCTGTGGCGCAAGCGCAAACTGCGGATCGCCCTGGTGCGCCATCACGACCTGTGCCTGAACACCCGTCAGATAGCGCGGGTCCAGAAGCGGGCCGGCGTGCTGCCGCACCTCGGGCTGGGTTACATCCACACCGCGCTCAAGTCGGCCGGGTTCCACCACGTCATCCAGGTCGACACCCCCGCCCTGGGCCTCGACAGCGAGGGGCTGCGCAAGCTGCTCGCGGACTTCGAGCCGGACCTGGTCGGGGTGAGCACCACGACACCCGGTCTGCCCGGCGCCATCGAGGCGTGCGAGGCGGCCAAGAGCACCGGGGCGAAGGTGATCCTGGGCGGGCCGCACACGGAGGTGTACGCGCACGAGAACCTGGTCCACGAGTCCATCGACTACGTGGGCGTCGGCGAAGGCGTCACGATCATGCCGGAACTGGCGGAGGCGATGGAGCGGGGCGAGGAGCCGGAGGGCATCCGCGGCCTGGTGACCCGCAAGCACGACGGCGGTGCCGCGCCGATGGTGAACCTGGAGGAGGTCGGCTGGCCCGAACGCGCCGGGCTCCCGATGGACCGCTACTACTCGATCATGGCTCCGCGGCCGTTCGCGACGATGATCTCCAGCCGCGGCTGCCCCTTCAAGTGCAGCTTCTGCTTCAAGCAGGCCGTGGACAAGAAGTCCATGTACCGCAGTCCCGAGGACGTCGTCGGTGAGATGACGGAGCTCAAGGAGCGGTGGGGGGTGAAGGAGATCATGTTCTACGACGACGTGTTCACCCTGCACCGCGGCCGGGTGCGGGAGATCTGCGGGCTCATCGGGGAGACCGGCCTCAAGGTCCGCTGGGAGGCGCCCACCCGCGTCGACCTGGTGCCCGAGCCGCTGCTGGAGGCGATGGCCGGGGCCGGGTGCGTGCGCCTGCGGTTCGGCATCGAGCACGGTGACAGCGAGATCCTCGAGCGGATGCGCAAGGAGAGCGACATCCAGAAGATCGAGAAGGCCGTCACCTCCGCCCACGAGGCCGGGATCAAGGGCTTCGGGTACTTCATCGTCGGCTGGCTCGGGGAGACCCGGGAGCAGTTCCGCAGGACCGTCGACCTCGCCTGCCGCCTCCCGCTGGACTACGCCAGCTTCTACACCGCGACGCCCCTGCCGGGCACCCCCCTGCACACGGAGTCCGTGGCCGCCGGCCAGATCCCGCCCGACTACTGGGACCGCTTCGTGCGGGGCGAGTTCGACGCGCGGATCGGGTACCTGGTGCCGGACGCGCAGGAGCGCGCCCAGTGGGCGTACCGCTCCTTCTTCATGCGCCGCTCCATGGTCAAGCCGCTGCTGTCGCACATGGCGGTGACCGGCCAGTGGCGCAACACGCTGGACGGCCTGCACAGCCTGTACCGGTCGACCTCCAACACCGACCGTGACTTCTGAGCCCGCCGCCCCGGCCGTCCCGCACCCGCCGGTGCGTCCGGGGCCGCCGGTCCGTCTCAACCGGCCGCTGGCGCGGCGCAGGCGGCGGCCGGCCGGGGAGGGGTTCGTGACGCACCACCTGCGGAGCACCATGGCCCGCGGGTTCCGCCCCCCGGAGTCCTGGGAGGTCCCCGTCCGGCACGTCCTGCCCGGTCTGCCGGCCGACGGGACCCCGCGCGCCGAGGAGGCCGCTCAGGCGCTGCGCACGCCCGCCGGGCGGCCGGGCATCGCCCTCGTCGTGCCGACCTACGTCTCCCGGGTGAGCCTGGCGCGGCAGCGGGAGTGGTTCGACGCGCTGCTGGACCAGGCGGCCGCGGTGACGCGGGACCACCCCCTGGTGCCCCTGGTGCTGTTCGTCGGCATGCAGTGGTCGTCGGCCGAGGAGGAGCGGGAGGCGCTGCGGCGCCTGCGTGTGCTGCTGGACGACGCCCGCACCCGGCTGCCCGGACTGCGGGTCTGCGGTCTCGCGCTGCCCGGGCCGGGCAAACCCCGCACCCTCAACGGGGCGATCGCCGTCGCCGAGCTCCTCGGCTGTGCGGGCGTCGGGTGGACCGACGACGACGTGACCCTGGAGGAGGACTGCCTGTCCCGGCTGGTGCGGGACTTCCTGGCGGCGGGCTGCCGCGGGGCGGTGGGCGCGACCAAGGTTGCGCACACCCATGAGTACGCCACCTCCCGGCTGCTGTCCCGGGCCAAGGCGATCGCCGCCCCGGCCACGAACTACCCGCACGGCTGCTGCATCCTGGTGGCCACCGACGTGGTGGCCGGCGGTCTGCCGGGACGCTACGTATCCGACGACGGCTACGTGTGCTTCCGCCTCCTCGACCCCGCGCTGCCCGACCCGCTGGCCCGGCTGCGGCTGGTTCCGGACGCCCGGTGCCACTACTACGTGGCGGGGCCGGCCGGCGAGACCCGCCGCAGGATCCGCAGGCTGCTGCTCAACCACCTCGTCGACCTCGCCGACTGGCCCCTGCCGGTGGTCCGTCACTACTTCCGCCACGTCCTGTTCGGCGGCATGTGGCCGCTGACCGGCTTCGACTCCTCCCGCGGTGCCCGCCACGGTGTGCAGAAGGCGCTCATCAAGTGGCTCTACTTCGCCTGGTTCGCGGGCATCGGGGGCGAACTCTACGTGCGCGGGCTGTCCGGCAGGCCACTGCGCCGCATCGAGTGGGCTCCCTACTCGGACATCCGCAGGCTCACTCCGTCGTCCTCACCCACGCGTCAGGAGAGCTGATGAAGGTACTGTCGCTCCACTCCGCCGGCCACGACACCGGCGTCGCCTACTTCGAGGACGGGCGGCTGGTCTTCGCGGTCGAGACCGAACGGCTCACCCGGGTCAAGCACGACCACCGCTCCGACGTCGCCCTGCGGCACGTGCTCGAGCAGGAGTGCGTGGACACCGACGGGATCGACCTGGTGGCCGTCAGCACCCCGGTCCGCAGCGGGCTGCTGCGCATACCCGACCTGGACCGGGCCATGGAGCGGATCGGGGCGGGCGCCCTCCACCACCGGACCGTCTGCGAGATGCTGGGGCGGCGGGTGGAGTGCGTCGTGGTCACCCACGAGGTCTCCCACGCGGCGCTGGCCGCCCACTACGCGGACTGGGAGGAAGGCACCGTCGTCCTCGTCAACGAGGGCCGCGGCCAGCTCACCCGCAGCTCCCTGTTCCGGGTGACCGGCGGGGCCCTGGAGTGGGTCGACAAGGACCCGCTGCCCTGGTACGGCAACGGCTTCGGGTGGACGGCGATCGGGTACCTCCTCGGCTTCGGCCCGAGCCCCAGCGTGGCGGGCAAGGTGATGGCCATGGGCGGCTACGGGCAGCCGGACCCGCGCATCCGCGAACAGCTGCTGTCGGTGGATCCGGAGGTGATGAACGACCGGGAACTCGCCGAGCGGGTGCGCGCGGACCTGGCCGGCCGGCCCGAGTTCGCCCCCGGGTTCGAGACGGCGTCGCAGGTGGTGGCGACGTTCCA
Source organism: Streptomyces viridosporus T7A (assembly GCF_008704515.1). Classification (NCBI taxonomy): domain Bacteria; kingdom Bacillati; phylum Actinomycetota; class Actinomycetes; order Kitasatosporales; family Streptomycetaceae; genus Streptomyces; species Streptomyces viridosporus. The sequence continues at coordinate 6,723,174 of NZ_CP023700.1, read as the reverse complement.
GGAGATGTTCACCGAGGCCGTCCGGGCGGTGCTCGACCGGCATGTGACGCGCACGGACGCCGGGGTGGGCCCGATCGCCCTGGGCGGCGGGTGCGCCCTGAACATCGTGGCCAACTCGGCGCTGCGGGAGGAGTACGGGCGGGACGTCGCCATCCCGCCCGCCTGCGGGGACGCGGGTCACCTGACGGGCGCCGGCCTCTACGCCCTCGCGCAGGTGGCCGGGGTGAAGCCGGAGCCGTTCAGCGTGTACCGCAACGGCGGGGGCGAGGCCCGGGCCGCCGTCCTGGAGGCGGTGGAGGGCGCGGGGTTGCGGGCCGTTCCCTACGACCGGTCCGCGGTCGCCGGGGTGCTGGCCGGGGGCGGGGTGGTGGCGCTGACGCAGGGAGCGGCGGAACTGGGGCCGCGGGCGCTGGGGCACCGGTCGCTGCTGGGCAGTCCCGCGGTGCCGGGCATGCGCGAGCGGATGAGCGAGAAGCTCAAGCGGCGCGAGTGGTTCCGGCCGCTGGGCGCCGTGATGCGCGACGAGCGCTTCGCCGGGCTGTACCCGGGGCGGGCGCCGTCGCCGTACATGCTCTTCGAGTACCGGCTGCCGGACGGGATCGCGCCCGAGGCCCGGCACGTCAACGGCACCTGCCGGATCCAGACCCTGGGCCCCGAGGAGGACCGGCTGTACGGTCTGCTCGCCGAGTTCGAGGAGCTGAGCGGTGTGCCGGCGCTGATCAACACGTCGCTCAACGGCCCGGGCAAGCCCATCGCGCACACCGCCCGGGACGTGCTCGACGACTTCGCGCGCACCGACGTCGACCTCTTCGTGTTCGACGACCTGATGGTGCGGGGCGCCGCCGCGCGGTAGCCCCCGGGGTGGGGCGGGACGGCCGGCCGGAGACGCTCCGGCCGGCCGTCGGTCACTCCCCCAGGTGCCGGGGAAGCAGCCGTACCAGCACGTCGTCCGTGTAGAGGTGGACGACCGGCACCAGACCGGGCGCGCCGGGCGGTGCCGCCACCGCGGCGAGGGCCCGCCCGCGCAGCTCCTCCAGCAGGTCCACGACGTCCTGGCCGGCCACGGCCCCGGTCCGCATCAGATGGGCGAGGTTGCCGTCCCGCTCGCCGTTGCGGTCGTAGTCGGTCAGGTCGTCCGCCATGGTGATGGTCATGGCGAAAGCCTCTGCGAACTCCCTTACGGAGTCCGCCGGTTGGCCTTCCCCCCCGCAGGCGGCCGCGAGTGCCCCGTAGCGGCCCAGGAAGGTGGAGCCGTAGGTGCTCGCATGGGCGCGCCACTCCCGGAGGTTCGTCGCCCGAGAGCGTTTGGTGCGTATCTGGCCGCCGCAGAGGTGGACGGCGTCCTGCTCCAGGATGTCCGTCACCGCCTTGGGGTCCCGGGCGAGGGATTCCAGTTCGTGCAGCGCCCGCAGGTGGAGGCGGAGGCAGACACAGGCGAGTTCGACCCGGTCGAGTCCGGTGTCGTCGTCCATCAGGTCGTCGAGGAGCTTCATGGAGACGATGTCGAGGGCCAGCGCGCGGGACACCGCGGCCCGCCGGTCCGGGTCGGTCGTCCACTCGGTGAGGAAGTGGGGCACCCTCAGGTACAGGCGCAGGGCGGCGGTGTGCGCCACCAGGTCCGGCGACCCACCGGTCTGCGCGACGCACCGCGTGACATGGTCGCGGTTGGCGGCCTCGGCGGCGAGCATGGTCTCCGTGTAGTCCGCCGGCAGGGCCGTGGCCGGGGCGGCCGTCACCGCCCGCTCCCCGGACGGGCCGGGGCGGCGGGCCGCCTCCCGGCGATCTCGGCGAGGGCGGACCGCCAGTCCGGCTGTTCCAGGGCTCCGGCGAACCCCACGTAGTCCGCCCCGCTGTCGAGGTACTCGGTGACCTGCCGCCCGGAGCGGACGTTGCCGCTCACGAAGAGCACCTGGTCGGGGCCGAGCCCCTTGCGGAAGTGGCGTACGACCTCGGGCGGCACGTGCTCGTTGCGCGAGTACAGGTACACCATGTGGAAACCGAAGGCACGGGCGACGTGGAGGTACCGGTCGATCTCCTCGGTGGAGGCCGTGCTCACCGGCACGGTGCCGAGCAGGTCCCCGGTGCGGGGGTCCTCGCCGAAGGTGAGGGCGACGGTGAGGAGCAGCTCGGGCCACTCCTCGCGGGGTATTCGGCCGGGGAAGGCGGCCAGCGTCTCGAGGAAGCTCTTCCAGACGAAGTAGTCGTCGCCCGAGCCCAGCAGCGCGGGCAGCAGGAGCGCGTCCGCGCCGCGGACCACCGGGAAGCCGGCCCCCGGGCGGGGCGGGAAGTGCAGGACGACCGGTAACGGGGTGGCCGCCTTCACCGCCGCCACGTACGGCTCCATGTGCGACTCGAACGACTCGTAGTCGGTGCTGGCCAGAAGGACGGCGGCGAAGCCCAGCCGCGTGAGCTCCGCCGCCTTCTCGACCGCTTCCGTCACCGGGACCTTGAAGGGGTCGATGATGTGGACGGGGCCCGGTTGGTGCTCGCGCAGCCGGGCGAGCACGCGTCCCGGCCGCCAGAGCGGTGGTGCGGCGTGGAGTTCCGTGTGGTGGTCCAGTTGCGGTGAGGCGTTCACCAGCGTCTTCCCCCTTGTCGTCCGGCTCGTCGTCCGGCTTGTCGTCCGGTCGGGTCACGCGACGGGGTGCCGGCCGCGTCGCACGTGCGGATCGCGTCCGGATGAGGTGTCGCGCGTTCGGATGGAGGTGCGGGGCGCCCTGGTCGCCGAGGCCGTTCCCGGCCGGCCGGGAGTGTTCCTCCCGGTGTGCCGCGCCGGCGCGAAAGCCGTGGTCCGGCGCCGTCGCGCGGTTTCCTTCAGACCCGCCCGGGGAACTGCGTGACCGTTCCGGCACACGCCGCGGTCGAGGGAGTGCGGAAGTGCTCGGAAATCCTTCGGCGGGCCCGTCCGGCGGATTCACCGGCGGACGGACGAAAAGCGTCGTTCACGTACTCCCCTTCCACTGGAGAGACGAACAGCGGGTCCACCGGGCCGCCTCGAGGACAGGGTGCGGCAGGGCGGTTGCCGATACTACACGCGTTCGTTTCCGTGGGGTAGGGAGACTTTGTGCGGCGGTTATGCATTCCTGCCGGACGGAAGAAGGCACGCCCCGACGGTTTCGCGCCGTGCGGGGCGTTCTCGGCGGTGTCCGGCGTATTTCACGCGAATTGCAGATGGCGCCGGCGGCGCAATCGGCCCGCCGTCACGCAACCGCTCACCGCGACCAGCAGCAGCGTCACTCCGACGGCGTGGGCCACCCCGGAGTCGAACGACCCGCTGTCCGCGCCGTCGACCGCGTAGGTGATGATCTCCCGGGTCGACCAGAAGGGAAGCACCTTGGCCGAATCCTTGGCCGGATCCATCACCATCTGGGCGCCGATGACGGAGATCAGCAGCAGGGCGCCCTCCATGTCCCGTGGCACGGCCGCCCCGAGCAGCAGTCCCAGCGGCACCGCCACCAGTGTGGTCAGCGCCAGTTCCACCGCGACGGCCCGCGGGTGCGCCACGTCCTGCCCGACCAGGATGATCACGGCGTAGAGGGCGGACACGCCCATGCCGGCGGTGAGGAGGGCCAGCAGGCGGCCCAGGAAGAGCTGGAGCGGGCGGAACCCGGAGAGGGCCAGGAGCGGTTCGATCTCCCGGCCGCCGACCGCGGAGAAGAGGGCCGCGGCGCTGACCGCGAAGCCCACCCCGAGGCTGGCGAACCGGACCGCCTGGCCGGTCTGGTCGTAACGCCCGAGGTAGAAGACGAGCGGGACCAGGAGCAGCAGGCCCAGCACGCCCCGCCGGCGCAGCAGTTCGCGGAAGGTCATCTCCGCCATCCGCAGGGTGGCCGTCATCGGTTGCCCCTTCCTTTGCCGGGGGTGAGGTCCAGCACCTGGTCCACCCGGTCGAGCTGGTTGAGCATGTGCGTCACCACGACGACGGCCTTGCCCGCCTCGCGCCACTCCCAGACGCTCTGCCAGAAGTCCACGTAGGAGCCGTGGTCGAAGCCCTGGTAGGGCTCGTCGAGCAGCAGCAGGTCCGGGTCTCCCAGGGCCGACAGGACGACGTTCAGCTTCTGGCGGGTTCCTCCCGACAGGTCCTTGGCAAGGACGCCCTCCGCGGGGGCCCAGTCGAGCTCTCCCGCGAGTCTCCGGCCGCGGCGGTCGGACTCCCGGCGGCTCAGGCCCCGGCCGGTGCCGAAGAGGGTGAAGTGCTCCCGGGGGGTCAGGAAGCCCATGACCCCCGCGTTCTGCGGGCAGTAGCCGAGGTGGCCGGAGACGGTGACCCGTCCTTTGTCGGGGGAGAGCAGACCGGCGCAGATCTTGAGCAGGGTGGACTTGCCCGTCCCGTTGCTGCCGACGATCGCGGCGACCTCGCCCGCGTGCACGACAAGATCGACCCCGGTCAGGACGCGGCGGCGCTTGTAGCGTTTCACGACGCCGCGCGCCTGCAGGAGAATCTTGCGGTCGGCGGGCTCGGACATGCCGTGGTACCCCTCTCGGGCACCGACGGAATGGCCCATGACTGCCACCTTTCTGCCGACCGCGACGAAGGGCACGCATTGTCGGCCTCAATGGTCAGGATGCGTGATCCGGTCGGGTTCATCGCCCCGGCCGCACGCGCACGGCTCAGCCTGCCACACGGCCTGCCCCACATAGCGCGTATCGGTCGGGCCCCCACTTCCCCGAAAGTCCGGGCCCCCGGCCGGTGTTCCGGGGATCCTACGGGGCGACCGGGCGAAGGACTGAAGCCGGGCATCCGCGTTTCGGCCATCTCTCGCCGATACCCGGGGCGCCCTTGTAGGCCGGCCCGGGGCTGGTTAGCGTACCGACCGACCGCAATTCACCGCTCACTCGTGCGTCGCCCGCACCAGCTTTTCCCTTCTTCCGGAGTCCGCCGCCGGGGCGGGAGCGGGCGGGACCGCACCCCGTTCAGGCAAGAGGGAAATCCGCTCGGAATCGACGAAGGGGACGTGCATGCGCGGGGGGACCGTGGACCGTCGTGTCTGGTGGCAACGGGCCGTGGCCCGCGGTTTCGCGCCACCGCCGGCGCGGCCCACCCCGTTCGTCCTGGTGGGACCCGAGGGACCGGACTCGGACGTCCGGGGCGAGGTGCGCGCGGACGGCGTGATCGGCGCGCGGCCGGGCGGGGCGGCGTTCCCGCTGCCGTCCGGCGGGCTCGGGGTGCTGCTGCCCACCTACGTCGGCCGGTGCGACGCCGAGGCGCACGAGCAGACGTTCCGTCATGTGCTGCGCCGTCTGGCCGAGGTGCGGGAAGCGCACCCGTCCCTGCCGCTGACCGTCTGGGTGGGCATGCAGTACGGCCCCGGGGAGGACGAGGAGGCGCTGCGCAGGCTGCGCCGGCTGTGCGCCCCGGTGCCCGGGGGCCCGGCCCTCACCGTGGTCGGCCTGGCCCTGCCCGGGCCGGGCAAGCTCCGCACGGTGAGCACGGTCCTGCGGCTCTCCGAGGACCTCGGCTACGCCGGCTGGCTCTGGACGGACGACGACATCGAGATCGCCCCCCACTGCCTCGCCCTGCTGGTCTCCCGTTTCCGGGAGCGGGGGGAGCGGGGCGCGGTCGGGGCGCATTCGGTCGCGCTGGCCAGGGAGACGGTCACCTCACAGGCCATGGACCGGGTCTCCGGGGTCACCGCCCCGCCGAAGGCCTGCCCGGCGGCGGCCTGCCTGGTCGTCGCGACGGACGTGCTGGGCACCGGCATTCCGGTCAGGCGCCTGACCGACGACGGGTACGTGGTGTTCGAACTGCTCGACGCCGGGGCGCCCGATCCGCTGCACGACCTGGAGGTGCTGCCCGAGGCCCGGATCAGCTTCTACCGCGTCAGCCGCACCCACGACACGTTCCAGCGCCTGCGCCGCTCCCTCTACAGCCATGTGACCTGCGTCGCCGACTATCCCTGGCCCACCGCGCGGGTCTACCTCACCCGGGTCCTCTTCCACGGTCTGTGGCCGCTCGCGGCGTGGGACGGCAGCCGGGGGCCGGTGCACGGGCTGCAGCGCTGGCTGGTCAAGGGCCTGCACTTCACCTGGTTCTGCGGGGTGGCCGGCTCGCTGGCGGTCCGGGGCGCGGTGGGACGGCCCCTTCGCCGGGTGGCGTGGGGCGACGAGGGGGACTTCCGCAGCCCCACCGTCGAGGAGCCCGCCGCGGGAGCGGCCGCCGGGCGCTGACACACGAGGTCACCCCGAGGGGCGGCCCGGAAGGAGACGCGATGGTGACAGCGGGGCCGGCCGGGGCGGCGGTGACCGTCGTCCTGCCTCACTACGACTGCGCGGCGTACCTGGGTGCGGCCGTCGGATCGGTGCTCTCCCAGGACCGCCCGGACCTGCGCCTGACGGTGGTGGACGACTGCTCGCCCGACGAGAAGTGGGCCCGCGCACTCCACCCGTACGCCGGCGACCCCCGGCTGACCGTGGTCCGCACCTCCCGCAACGTCGGCCACCTGCGGATCAAGAACAAGGTCCTGGAATCGGTGGACACCCCCTACGTGGCCTTCCAGGACGCCGACGACATCAGCCTGCCGGGCCGGCTGCGCCACCAGCTGGCCCTCCTGGAGAGCGGCGGCGCCGATCTGGTCGGCTGCGCCTACTCCTACATCGACGAGGCGGGCCGTACGACGGGACACCGGCGGATGCCCCGCAACGGCAACCTCTGGATGCGGCTGGGGCGGACGACCGTGCTCCTGCACCCGTCCTCGGTGGTGCGGCGCTCGGTGCTCGAGAGGCTCGGCGGCTTCGACGGCACCGCGCGCCTGGGGGCCGACACCGACTTCCACCTGCGGGCCGCCCGCCTGTACCGGCTGCGCAGTGTGCGCAAGGTGCTCTACCGGTACCGGATCTGGCCCAAGTCGCTCACCCAGGCGCCGGACACCGGGTTCGGGTCCGCGGAGCGCCGGGCCTACACCGAGGCGATGACCGCGCAGGAGGAGCGGCGGCGGCGGGCGCGGACCCGTGAGGAGCTGCTGCCGCTGCTGGTCGCCCCGCCCAACGACGTCGACTTCACCCTGACCCGGGTCGACCTCGACTAGCCGACGGAGGGGGAACGGCGTGGACGGCACCTCGGCGAGGACCGCGGACGAGGCGTTGCCCGGGGTCGCGGTGGTGGTGGTCGATCCGGACGGCGACGGGCGGCGCGCCGTGCGCGGCCTCCTCGCCCAGACGGTGCGTCCCGTCTCGATCACCCTGGTGACGGCGGCCGGCCCGACGGCCGGCGGCACCCGGTCCCCCGAGCCGGCCGTGCCCTTCGACGACCCGGCGGTGCCGCCCGTACGGGTCGTCCAGTGCGCTCGCGGGGACCTCGGGCCGGTGTGCGTCGACGCGGCCAGGAACGCGGGGGCGCCGTACGTGGCCGTCCTCCGCGGTGACGACGAGGCGCTCCCCCACTGGCTGTGGCACCTGGCGCGGGCGGCCCGGGACGGCGGCGGGGACGGCACCGGGCCGGTCGGCCTGGTGCAGTGCGGCGCCCTGCGGCTGAGGGACGACGGCCTGGTGGACGGGTTCGCCCTGCCGCCCGCGTCCCCGCGGGCCCGGCCCTCCCCCTCGGACCTCCTCGAGGGCGCCTACGCGGTGCGGCGCGAACTGCTGGACGCGGACGGCGGTACGGCGCCCTGGGTCGCCCTGCCCATGCCGCTGGTCCGCCGCCGGTCCGGCGGCGCCGGGGACCCGGCCGCGGTCCTGGCCCCCGGGACGCGCGTCGCGCGACGCACCCGCCTGGTCCGGCACGGGTACCGGCCGCCCGCCGCGAGGCCGCGGAACGGGAGCACTCCCCGGCTGGTGTCGGTGGTCGTCCCGGTGCGCAACGGCGCCCGCACGCTCGCCGCCCAGCTGACCGCCCTGGCCCGGCAGACCGGAGCCGTCGCCTACGAGGTGCTGGTCGTCGACAACGGCTCGACGGACACCACCCGCGAGGTCGCCGAACGGGCCCGCGCCGAGCTGCCGGACCTGCGGATCGTGGACGCGTCCGACCGCGCCGGTGAGAGCTGTGCCCGCAACCGGGGAATCGCCGCGGCGCGCGGCGACTTCGTCGCGTTCTGCGACGCGGACGACGTCGCCGACACCGGCTGGCTGGCCGCGATGGCCCAGGCGGCCAAGGAGGCCGATCTGGTGGGAGGCGGACTGGAGACCTCCGTGCTCAGTCCCGGCCGCGTCGACGAGCAGCCCCTGCCGATGGACGCCCAGACCGATTTCCTGCCGTTCGCCCGGGGGGCGAACTGCGGTGCCTGGAAGGACGTCCTGACCGCGCTGGGCGGCTGGGACGAGCGCTACCGGGGCGGCGGGGAGGACATGGACCTCTCCTGGCGCGCCCAGCTCTGCGGTTACCTCGTCCGCTACGCGGACGACGCCCGGATGCACTACCGGTTGCGGGACGGACTGCCGGCGCTGGCACGGCAGAAGTGGAACTACGGCCGTTCCGGCGCCCAGTTGTACGCCGCGTACCGGCGCGCCGGGTTCGAACGGCGCGACGGCCGGGTGGTCGTCAGGAACTGGTGCTGGCTGCTGCTGCACGTTCCGGACCTGGTGCGGTCACCGGTCCTGCGGCGGCGCTGGGTCCGCTACGGGGCACGGCTGGCGGGTTTCCTGGCCGGGAGTGTGCGGCAGGGCGTCCGGTACCTGTGAGGGGCGGGCGTCCGGCGCCCGCGGGACGCCGGGCCGGCACCGCGGTGGCCCGGCGCGCCGCTCCCGGGTTCAGACCAGCCGGTGGCCGGGGTCCTGCGCCACCGGGTCGTCGCCCGCCATGGCGAGGCAGGTGGCGCGCAGGGCGGCGACGACGGCCTGGTCCTCGCCCCAGGCGTCGAGTTCCGGGCCGTCCCCCGCCTTCAGGGCCGGCACCGGCACTTCCATGATCTTCGGATGCACGTGCCGGACCGGGGACTCGGAAGGGGCCACCAGCGCCTCGGTGAGCTTCTCCCCCGGCCGCAGCCCGACGTAGCGGACCGGGAGTTCCGCACCGGCGTGCGCGATGAGCCTTCTGGCGATGTCGAGGATCCGGACCTGTTCCCCCATGTCCAGGACCAGGGCGTGGCCGACGCTGCCCAGCGCGACCGACTGGATGACCAGTTCCACGGCCTCCTGGACGGTCATCAGATAGCGCGTCACCTCGGGGTGGGTGACCGTCACCGGTCTGCCGGCCGCGATCTGCCGGGCGAAGACGTCGAGGAAGGACCCCTGGCAACCGAGCACGTTGCCGAAGCGCACGCTCACGTACGGTCTGCCCGCCTGGATCGCGGCCGCCGCGGTGAGTCCTTCGGCTATGCGTTTCGAGTATCCGAGCACCCCGACCGGATCGACCGCCTTGTCGGTCGAGATGTTCACCAGGAACGCGACGTCCGCGGCCAGGGCCGCCTCGAGCACCGCTCGGGTGCCGAAGACATTCGTCTTGACGGCTTCCCCGGGGAACTTCTCCAGGATGGGCACCCATTTGAGGGCCGCCGCGTGGAAGACGGTGTCCGGCCGGCACTGCTGGAACAGCCGGGCGAGCCCTCTGGAGTCCCTGATGTCCGCGAGAAGGATGGAGGTCCGCACCGACGGGGAGACGTTCCCGATGCTGGTGGCCGCCAGGTGGAGGGCCGTCTCGTTCCGGTCGAGCATCATGAGGCTCTCGGGTTCCCACCGGCTGAGCTGCCGGCACAGTTCCGATCCGATGTAGCCGCCGGCTCCGGTGACCAGGATCCGTCGGCCGCGCAGTAATCCGGCGCTGCTCTCGAGACCGGTCCTTATTCGTTGGCGGCCGATAATCCTCTCGAGGTCCAAGGTGAGAGGTCCACCGGTCGGAAAGTTCGCGTCGTACCCCACGGAATTATCGCCAAACATGCAGTCACACTTCCTTTTTGACAAGAGTCATGACTGACGTGCCGACCCACACGACGAACGGGACCGACGTATCGTCTTGGTGCTTTCCTCACCGGCACCACCGCGTTCCCCCACCGGTGCCTGCGCACGGGGATCACATTCCGGCGGCCGGGTCGCCACCCGCTGCGCCGGCTCCGCCGACGTCGGACGTGTCCTCTTCCGACACCCCAGGACGACCGCGAAAATCACTTTATCGAGGCGCGGCGCGGTGCGGGCGGGTTTTCTCAACGGACGCCCCGCGTCACCGGAACGCCGGGGCCGAGGAATTCGCGCGCGCCCCGCAACCGGGTCCGGAGCCGGGCCCGCGTGGCATCGGTGACGAGACGGATGTCGAGGTTCCCCGGCGGGGCCACCTCGCTCCGCAGACCGGCCGGCAGCCGGGCCGGGTCCAGTCCGTCCCGCCGGGCTATGAGGACACCCAGCTCGTGACGGTTCATCGCGTCCGGTCCCGCCACGTGGAACACCCCGGACCCGTCCGACGCCGCGATCTCCAAAAGCGCGGAGGCCAGATCGTCGACGTGGACCGGACAGCGGACGTCGTCCGTGAACAGGACGCCGGCGCGCCGGCCGGCCGCCAGGGCGTGCACCGCCTCCTCGTGGGCGGACCGGTTGTGCCCCACGATGAGCGAGGTGCGCACCACGGCGGCCTCGGGCACGGCCACCCTGACGGCCGTCTCCGCCGCGGCCTTGGCCGCGCCGTACGGGGAGACGGGGTCGGGGAGGGCCTCCTCCGGGTAGTGGACGTCGGCTCCGGAGAACACGGCGTCGGAGGAGACGTGGACCAGCCGGCAGCCGGCGCGCGCCGCCTCCAGGGCGAGGCGGGCCGCGCCGTCGGCCGTGACCGCCCAGTCGGCGTGTCCGCTCGACGCGTTGATCACCGCGGCCGGCCGGGTCCGGGCCAGCACCTCTCCCATCCGCCCCGGGTCACGGAGGTCGGCCCGGTACCAGGTGACCGGCGGCAGTTCCTCGGGGCGGGTCCGGTAGGTCGCGGCCACGTCCCACCCGGCGGCCACGGCCCGGCGGAGCACCTCGTACCCGAGGAAGCCGCTCCCGCCGACGACAAGAACTCTCACGCACCGCCCCCCTGACGTCCGGCCCGCCCCCGATCGCGCCCCAGAAGTACGGGGACGACGGCCTGTGCGGCCGTGTCGAGCCGTGGTTCCTGTGGGCCCGATGCTACTGAAGGCCACCGAGCGGCGGGGAGAGTGAGTGCTTTCCGTCTTCGGTCCGAACCGGCCGGGGAGGCTCCGCAACGGCTCCCGCGGGCAGGAGGGCGGCGGCCCCGAGCGGCCTTGCGCACGGCGGGACGCCGGGCCCGCGGTCCGAGGCGTTCCCCCGGGGCGCGCAGCCGGTGCCACCGGCGGGGCGGCGACGGCCCGTCCCGCTCCTGGTCCCTGGGCGGGCGGCGTGCCGTCCCGCCCGCCCCGGCCGGGCGGGTGCGTCCCCGTCAGGTACGGCGGGGTGCGCCCCGTCAGGTACGACAGGGAGCCGGGTTCTCCGGCCGGGCGGGGATCCCCGCCCGCACACGGGCGAGCAGGGCGGCCGGGTCCGGGTCCGCCTGCAGGGACCGCAGCACCAGCGTCCACCACTGCTCCAGCCGCTCCCTCCAGTCCAGCCCGCCCGGCATCTCGTCGGTCAGGGTGCAGAGTCCGAAGAACGCGCAGACGAGCGTCACGGCCGCGGCCGACGGCTCGACCCCTTCCGCGAGTTCGCCCCCGGCGCGGGCCTCGGCGAGGAGCCGGGTGGCAGCCGCCGCCCAGGCGTCGAACGGCGTGGGCACGGCGGCCTCGATGGTGTGGCGCTCCGCCCACAGCCGGGCACCGGCACGTGCCACGACGTCCTCGCTGAGGGACTGCGCGACCCGGAAGCTGAGGCCGACCAGCTTCTCCAGCGGAGGAACGCCGGGCGTGGTGTAGGCGGCGGCGAGTTGCGGCCAGGTGGCGAACTGCTCGCGGACCACGGCCAATGCCAGCTTCTCCTTACTGGAGTAATGGAAATAGATCGCCCCGCTGGTTCTTCCCGAGTGATCGCTTATGTCATTGACGCTCGTTCCGGCATATCCCTGTTCAACGAACAGATGTGCCGCTGTTTCCAGCAGCACTTTGCGGGTTGCACGCGCCCTGTCCTGCACTTCTGCTCCACCTTCGCTCACACACGCCGACGCCACGACGGAAAAGTCCAGGCGCCCCCGGAGGCAGGGTCGCAGCGCGCGAAGATCTTATTATTCTTCGGCCGTGTGCGCCGCAGGGGCGACTTCACACAACACGCCCCTCTGTCCGGCCGAATCGATTCGGGTGGGCGCGGGAACTCCGCCCCGATCAATGCCGCGGCACCCCGGAGGAGCCTCCCACCAGGCCCGTTGGCCGCGTTCCGGGCGCTGCGGCCCCTCCTCCCGTTCCGTGTGCGGGAGTCGGCCGCCTTCGACCGCGGCATGCACATACACCCGAATCGGTGATTGTGGAAATCGAAGAAGCGAAATTAACATAACGGGCACGATGTTTTTCGGCGTGGTCGAAAGCGACGACCCGCGCCCGCCATGACGCGCCCACGGCGCGCTCAGCCGTGTCCACGTGGCCGCAAACGGCCGTGCGACATCACCCGTTTCCGCTCATTTCCGCGAGTGGACCACCCGCATCCCTGCACCCGCCTGCGCCCGTGCACCGAACCGGTCGACGCAGCCTCCCAGAACGGCAGTCACATGACAGCTCACCGCATCCTTTCCTGGTCCCCCTCCGCCATCGTCTTCGACTGCGACGGAACCCTGATGGACACGGAACGACACTGGCAGGAGGCCCGGAACCTCACCTTCCGGGCGTTCGGCCTGAAACCACCGGCCGGGTTCGCCGACCGCGCCAAGGGCATGCACTACACCGAGTGCGGAGCGCTCATGGCCGAAGAGACCGGGAAACCGGGCCTCGTCGGGGAGTTGACCGACACGCTCCTCGGCACCTTCACCACCCTGGTCGACCAGGACCCCGTCACCATGCCGGGGGCCGCCTCGCTGGTCCGGCTGGCCTCTCGCCACCGCCCTCTCGCGGTGGCGAGCAACTGCCCCCGGGAGGTGGTGGAATCATGCCTCTACCGGGCCGGGCTCCTCGACTGCTTCGGCCACGTCGTGGTCGCCGGCGGGGACGTACGGCCGAAGCCGGAACCCGACGTCTACGCGGTGGCCGCCCGCCTCTGCGGCGTCCCTCCCGAGGAGGCTCTGGCCGTGGAGGACTCGCTCACCGGTATGGAGTCGGCCCGCCGGGCGGGCCTTCGCGTCATCGGCATCGGACCGTGCCCACCGGGGCCGGAGGCGGAGAAGGCCGATCTGTGGGTCGCGAGCCTCGCCGACGGCGAGCTGCTGTCGTGGGCCCGCACCCGGATCGGCGAGTAGGACACCCGGGGCCCCGTCGCACGGGGCCCGGGCGGGAGGGGCGGACCGCGGTTCCGTCAGCGGAGCCGGGCGGCGAACGCCGCGTACGCCTGCTCGTCGAAGAGGACGAACCGGATCTCCTCCACCGCGGTTTCGGCGTCGCGCACCGTCTCCACCGCGATGCGCGCGGCGTCCTCCATCGGCCAGCCGTAGACACCGGTGGAGACGGCCGGGAACGCGACGGTGCGCGCGCCGAGTCCGTCGGCGACCCGCAGCGACTCCCGGTAGCAGGAGGCCAGCAGCGCCGAGCGGTCCTCCTCGCGGCTGAACACCGGGCCGACGGTGTGGATCACCCAGCGGGCGTCCAGGTCGCCGGCGGTGGTGGCGACGGCCCGGCCGGTGGGCAGGCCCTCGCCGTACCGAGAAGCGCGCAGGCGGCGGCACTCCTCCAGGATCGCCGGGCCGCCCCGGCGGTGGATCGCGCCGTCGACGCCGCCTCCGCCGAGCAGGGACGAGTTCGCCGCGTTGACGATCGCGTCGGCGCTCTGGCGGGTGATGTCGCCCCGGACGAGGGTGAGGGTGGCGCTCATGTCTGCCGCAGCCTCCTCCAGACGGCCTTCGCCGCGTTGTGTCCCGACATGCCGTGCACCCCGGGGCCGGGCGGGGTGGCCGAGGAGCAGATGAAGACCGCGGGGTGCGGGGTGGCGTACGGGAACAGGGACGGTCTGGGGCGCAGCAGGAGCTGGAGTCCGGAGGCCGCGCCGGTGCCGATGTCGCCGCCGACGTAGTTGGCGTTGCGGGCGGCGAGTTCGGGCGGGCCGGCGGTGGCGCGGGCCAGGACGCGGTCGCGGAAGCCCGGTGCGTAGCGCTCCAGCTGGCGCTCGATGGCGTCGGTGAGGTCTCCGGTCCAGCCGTGCGGGACGTGGCCGTAGGCCCAGAAGACGTGCTGGCCCGCCGGTGCCCGGGTGGGGTCGGCGACGCCGGGCTGCACGGTGATGAGGAACGGCGCGTCGGGGGCCCGGCCCTCCCGGGAGGCGGCGCGCAGGGCGGCGCCGATCTCCCCGCTGTCCGCGCCGATCTGCACGGTCCCGGCGACGCGGGCCTCGGGCGCGGTCCACGGCACCGGGCCGTCCAGCGCGTAGTCGATCTTGAAGACGCCGGGGCCGTACCGGTAGTTCGCGTAGGTGCCGCCGAAGCCGGCGATGCGGGCCAGGGCGGTGGGCGAGGTGTCGAAGACGTAGGCGCGGGCGGGCGGCAGGTCGTCGAGGCGCTTGACCTCGTAGTCGGTGTGGACGCTGCCGCCGAGGTCCTTCAGGTACGCGGCGAGGGCGTCGGAGAGCGCCTGGGAGCCGCCGCGGGCCACGGGCCAGCCGCGGGCGTGCGCGGCGAGGGCGAAGACGAGGCCGACGGCGCCGGTGGCGAGACCCCCGAGGGGGGCCATCACATGGGCGACGAGCCCCGCGAACAGGGTCCTGGCCCGCTCGTCGCGGAAGCGGCGCATGAGCCAGGTCGAGGGGGGCAGGCCGACCAGGCCGAAGCGGGCCAGGGTGATCGGGTCGCGGGGCAGCGCGGTCAGCGGCAGGGACATGAAGTCGCGGACCAGGGTGTCCCACCTGGACAGGAAGGGCGCGACGAGCCGTCGGTACGGGCCGGCGTCGCGCGGGCCGAAGGAGGCGGCCGTCTCGCCGACCGACCGGGACAGCACGGCCGCGGTGCCGTCCGGGAAGGGGTGCGCCATGGGGAGCCGGGGGTGCATCCACTCCAGCCCGTAGTGCTCCAGCGGGAGGGCGCGGAAGGCGGGCGAGTTGATGCCGAGGGGGTGCGCGGCGGAGCACGGGTCGTGCCGGAAGCCGGGCAGGGTGAGCTCCTCGGTGCGGGCGCCGCCGCCCACGGTGTCCCTGGCCTCGAACAGGGCCACCGAGAAGCCGCGCCGGGCCAGCTCCACGGCAGCGGTCAGCCCGTTCGGCCCCGCACCCACCACGACCGCGTCGAGCATCGACGGCACCTTCGGACTCCTTCGTCAGCCGACGGCCACTGGCATCAGGATATGCCGGGGCGCCGGTACCGGGAGATCAGGCTCCTTCCGACAGCAGCCCCGCCACCCGCTGTGCCGTGGCCGCGTCGCGGGCCGCGGTGAAGGGGAGGGTGTTGCCGCCGGTGATGCGGAAGGGCTCGCCCGCGCGGGTCAGATGGGTGCCGCCCGCCTCCTCGACCAGGAGCAGACCGGCCGCGTGGTCCCAGGCGGCTTCCCAGGAGAAGGCGGTGGCGTCGGACTCGCCGCGGGCGACGGCCAGGTACTCCAGGCCGGCCGAGCCGCAGGGACGGGGTGCCACGCCCTCGGTCCGCAGGGCGAGCAGGGACCGCTTCTGTTCGTCCGTGGTGAAGTCCGGGTGGGAGGTGGCCACGCGCAGGTCGCGGCCGGGTTCCGGGGAGCCCGCGCGGAGCCGTTCGCCGTCGAGGTGGGCGCCCTTGCCCCGTACGGCCGTGGCGAATTGGTGGCGGGCCGGGGCGAAGGTCCAGGAGGCGTACAGGACTCCGCGCCGGGCAAGGGCGACCAGGGTGCAGAAACCGGTGTCTCCGTGCACGAACTGCCGGGTGCCGTCGACAGGGTCGACTATCCAGACCGGCGCCTCGCCCCGAACCGCCTCGTACGACGTCGGGTTGGCGTGCACGGCCTCCTCGCCCACCACGACCGAGCCGGGCAGCAGGGCGGTGAGCGCCTCCGTGAGGTACAGCTCCGCCTTGCGGTCGGCGTCGGTCACGAGGTCGTGCGGGCCGCTCTTCAGGTCCACCTCGTGTTCGGCGAGCCGGCGCCAGCGCGGCATGATCTCCTGCGCGGCGGCCTTGCGGACGGCTTCCTCCACGTCGACGGCGTGCCGGTCGAGAAACTCTTCGATGGTTTCGTTGTCCTTGATCATGCCTCCATGAGACCACGCCCGGCCGACGTTCCCCACCGTCCCGGTGCACTGCGGGGGGAATCGGCATGAATATGGGGTGCCGGACCGCGGGCGGGTGGGCTCAGCGGCCCACCGCGTAGCCCTGCATGCCGCGCGGATTCGCCGCCGCCGAGAGGACGCCCGTCTCCGGGTCCCGGGCGACCGCGCACAGCCGGCCCTCCGACCAGGCGGCGCCGACCGTCACGTCGTGGCCGCGGCGCCGCAGTTCCGCCACCACCTCGGGGTCCGTCCGGGACTCGACGGTGACGCTGCCGGGGCGCGTGCCGCGCGGGTAGAAGGAACCGGGGAAGCTGTCGTTGTGCCAGTTGGGCGCGTCGATCGCA
This sequence comes from Streptomyces viridosporus T7A, assembly GCF_008704515.1. Lineage (NCBI taxonomy): Bacteria > Bacillati > Actinomycetota > Actinomycetes > Kitasatosporales > Streptomycetaceae > Streptomyces > Streptomyces viridosporus. The sequence goes on along the minus strand of NZ_CP023700.1, from coordinate 6,706,690 downwards.
CCCTGGAGGTCGAGGCCGCCGCGCACCCGCCCGCGCAGCGCGACCGCGAGGAAGAAGTGCAGCTGCCACTGGTCCTGCTGGTCCCCGCCCGGCGTGCCGAACGCCATGACCGGCACGCCGTCGCGCAGCGCGAGGGACGGCGTGAGGGTCGTGCGGGGGCGGCGGCCCGGGGTGAGGGTGTTGGGCAGCCCTTCGTCCAGCCAGGTCATCTGGAGCCGGGTGCCGAGCGGGAAACCCAGCTCGGGGACGACGGGGTTGGACTGGAGCCAGCCGCCGCTGGGCGTGGCCGCGACCATGTTGCCCCAGCGGTCCACGACGTCGAGGTGGCAGGTGTCGCCGCGGGTGGAGCCGTCGCCCAGGACCTGGGGTTCGCCCGGCACGGGGGACGTCGGCAGCTTGGCGACCGTCGGCTCGCCGACGCCCATGGGGCCGGCGCCGGGTTCCTCGGCGGCCGCCCTGCGCGCGTGGGCGCTCAGGCGCGGGACGCGCCCGCCGGGGCTGCCGGGCCGCAGGTCGTGGGAGGCGCGGGGGCCGATCACGGTCCGCCGCTCGGCGTTGTACTCGGCCGACAGCAGGTCGTCGAGGGGCACCTCGGCCGCGTCGCCGTACCAGGCCTCGCGGTCGGCCATGGCGAGCTTGCAGCCCTCGATCAGCAGGTGGACGTAGTCGGCGGAGCCGTAGGGGGGCAGTTCCGGCGGGAGCAGGGCGAGTTGCTGGAGCAGGACCGGGCCCTGGCTCCAGGGGCCGGCCTTGCACACGGTCCAGTCGCCGAAGTCGTGGGTCACCGGGGGTTCGTAGGTCGCCGACCAGGCGGCGAGGTCGGCGGCCGTCAGCGTGCCGGTGCGGTGCTCGCCGCTGGTGTCCAGGGTGGGGCGCGCGGCCTGCCGGACCAGGGCCTCGGCGATGAACCCGGTGCGCCACACCTCCCGCGCGGCGTCGATCTGCTCCTCCCGGTCGCCCGCCCCGGCGACCTCGGCCAGCAGCCGCTTCCAGGTGGCGGCGAGGGCGGGGTTGCGGAAGAGCTCGCCGGGGCGCGGCGCCCGGCCGCCGGGCAGGTACACCTGCGCCGAGGAGGTCCACTCCGTCTCGAACAGCTCCCGTACGGTCTCCACCGTCGCGCCGACGTTCTCCACGGGCGCGTGCCCGTGCTCGGCGTAGCCGACGGCGTACTTCAGGACGTCGGCGAGGGGCTTGGTGCCGTGGTCGCGCAGCAGGAGCATCCAGGCGTCGAAGGCGCCGGGCACGGCGGCGGCGAGCGGCCCGGTCCCGGGCACGAGTTCGAGACCGAGGGCCCGGTAGTGGGCGGCGCTCGCCCCGGCCGGCGCGACGCCCTGTCCGCACAGCACCCGTATCCCGCCCCCGGCCGGCGCGAGCAGGATCGGCACCTCGCCGGCCGGGCCGTTGAGGTGCGGCTCGACGACGTGCAGCACGAAGGCCCCCGCGACGGCGGCGTCGTAGGCGTTGCCGCCGTCCTCCAGGACGGCCATCGCCGACTGCGAGGCCAGCCAGTGGGTGGAGGACACCATGCCGAAGGTGCCCTGGAGGGTGGGTCGGGTGGTGAACATACGGCCTCTCACCTCGGTGTTCGTCGCGTCGGCCGGACCGGTCGGCGCTCGGGTCGGTCATGGGCGGGCGCGGAGAGGGACGAGCCGGAGCCCCCTTCGCGTCCCCCGCAGGCTACCGATGGCCCGGTGCCCCTCCCCCGCTCGAGCGGCCGGCCCGGGCGCCCGCCGCATCGGCCTTCCGTCCGAGGTCCCCGCGCGGCAGGACGGGCAGGGCGCCGTGCGGACGGCCCGATTCCGGCGACATGCCGCATTGTCCCCTTATGGTGTCTTCCGGCCTGGAATCTTCACGGACGGAACGGAGTGGGGGCCGTGGCGTTCGCGAAGCCGCCCGGTGACGGCGGGTCCCTGTCCTCCCCCGCGCCGGCCCCCGGGTCCGGGTGGCGGTCCCGGGCGCCGCTGCTGGCGGTGTGCACCGGGTACTTCATGGTGATCCTGGACGTGACGATCATCAACGTCGCCGTGCCGGTGATCGGCCGGGAGCTGTCGGCCCCGCTCACCGGCATCCAGTGGATCACCGATGGGTACACCCTGGTCTTCGCCGGGTTCCTGCTGACCGGTGGCGCGCTGGGCGACCGACTGGGCAACCGCCGGGTCTTCTGCTCGGGCGTGGTGGTGTTCACCGTGTCCTCGGCCGCGTGCGCGCTCGCGCCGAGCACCCCCTTCCTGGTCGCGGCCCGGCTGGTGGAGGGGCTCGGCGCGGCGCTGATCGTGCCCGGTTCCCTGGCCCTGCTCCAGCAGGCCTACCCGGCGCCGGCCGCACGCTCGCGGGCCTTCGGGCTGTGGGGTTCGATGGCGGGCGTCGCGGCCTCCGCCGGGCCGCTGCTGGGCGGACTGCTCGTCTCCACGGCGGGGTGGCGCTGGGTGTTCCTCATCAACCTGCCCGCCGGCCTGGCCTGCCTGCTGCTGACGCTGCGGCACGTGGCCCGCTCGCCCCGGCGCGCCGCACGGGCCCTGGACTGGCCGGCGCAGTGCGCGGTCGTGGCGGCCGTGGCGCTGCTGACCGCGGCGCTCAACGAGGCCGGGCGGCGGGGCTGGTCCGATCCGGCCGTCCTCGCCGGGGTGGGCCTGGCCGCACTGGCCGCCGCGGCGTTCGCGGTGCGCGAGCGGCTGGCCCGGGCTCCCGTCCTTCCGCTGAGCCTGCTGCGCTCCCGCGCGATGAGCGGCGGAGCCGCCATCGGCCTGCTGTTCAACTTCGGCTTCTACGGCATGGTGTTCACCGCCAGCCTGGAGTTCCAGCACCAGCGCGGCTACAGCGCCCTCGGCACCGGGCTGGCGCTGTTCCCGGCGGTGGCGATGACCATGTTCGCCTCCGTCCTGTCCGGGCGGCTGGCCCGCCGCACCGGCGATCGGCCCCTGGTGGTCTCCGGCATGCTCCTGGCCGCCCTGGGGCTGGCCGGCTGGGCCTCGGCGGGGGCCGACCCCGCCTACCCGCTGCTGGTGGTCCCGATGATGGCGGCGGGGTTCGGCACCTCCTTCGCCCTCACCGGCTCGACCGCCACCGTGATGGGGGCCGCGCCCCCGGCCTACTCGGGGGCCGCCTCCGCCCTGTTCAACACCGCGCGCCAGATCGGCAGCGCCACCGGCGTGGCGATCGGCGGCAGCCTGCTCGCCACGGCCACCCACTACACCACCGGGCTGCGCACCAGCATGGCCATCGGCGCGCTCGCCTACCTGGCCGCCGCGGGCCTCGCGTGGCTGTGCGTGCCGGCGAAGCCCGACGGGGGCAGAGCCCCTTGAGGCCGACGGCAGGCCGGAGCGGCCTCCGCCTCCGCCGCACAGGCGTTCCCCGAGGAGCCCGGGGTCCGGAGAGCCCGAGCGGAACCGGCGCCTACGGCTCCGGGGCCGAGCCGGAGCCGGCCGGGGCCAGCCAGGCGAGCGCGGCCGCGGTGAGGGCGGTGACGCCGGTGTCGAGGGTGGGCTGGAGGACGGGGGCGAAGTGGGGACTGTGGTTGACCGGGACGTCCTGGGAGACGGTGCCCTTCTCCACCGCGTCCGCGTACCGGGCCGGATCGGTGCCGCCGATGCACCAGTAGGTGTACGGGACGCCGAACGCGCGGGGGATCTCGCTCATGTCCTCGCTGGCCGTCTGCAGATCGGCCGTGTGCACGCCCTGCTCGAAGCAGGCCGCGAAGGCCCGGGTCACCGTGTCGGTCGCGTCCCGGTCGTTGACGGTGGGCGGGAACGCGGACAGGTGCTCGAACTCCGGTTCCCGGGGCGCGCCGGACGCCCGGGCCTCCGCCCGCACGATCCGCTCGATCGCCGCGAGCACCTGCTCGCGCACGGCGGGGTCGTAGGTGCGCACGTTCAGCTGGAGCACCGCGCGGTCGGGGATGACGTTCGGCCCCGACCCCGCCTGGATGCTGCCGACGGTGAGCACCGCCGGCGTGGTGGCCGCCAGTTCGCGGGAGACCACCGTCTGCAGGCGGACGACGCACAGGGCCGCCATGACCACCGGGTCGACGGCGGCCTGCGGCGCCGAGCCGTGGGCGCCGCGCCCGTGCAGGGTGACGCGCAGGCTGTCGGCGGCCGACAGGAAGGAACCGGCCCGGGTCCCGACGTAGCCAGCCGGGTAGGACAGGACGTGCTGCGCCAGGACCACGTCCGGCCGGGGCGACACGTCGAGCAGACCGTCGTCGATCATGGCCCGGGCTCCGTCCCCGTTCTCCTCCGAGGGCTGGAAGAGCACCACGAGGGTGCCCCGCCAGGCCTCGGACGCCCGGGCCATGAGCTGGGCGAACCCGACCATCGCGGCCACGTGGACGTCGTGGCCGCAGGCGTGCATGACCGGCGTCCCGGCGCCGTCGCGGTCGACGGCGGTGACCTCCGACGCGTACGGGAGTCCGGTGGCCTCCTGCACGGGGAGCGCGTCCATGTCCGCGCGGAGCATCACGGTCGGCCCGCTCCCCCGGGTGAGCACGCCGAGGACACCGGTGCCGCCGATGCCCTCGGTCACGGCGTAGCCGGCCCGGCGCAGGGCGTCCGCCGCCTTCCCCGCCGTGCGGTGCTCCTGCAGTCCGAGCTCGGGATGGGCGTGGAGGTCCCGGTAGAGGGCCTCCACGCCGGGCCGGACGGCGTCCAGGCCGGCGAGGACGGTCGTGACACTGTTCATGGGGTCGGCCACCTTCCGGTACGTCCTGCGGGAACACACCACCATGGTGTGTTCCCCTCACGCACCGCGCCTTTCCGGGTGTGCGGCACAACCTCCGCCTCTCCCGGTCGGACGGTGACTCCGCCTCTCCCGGTCAGACGGTGAGCCCGGCGACGAAGGCCCTAGTCAGCGCGGTCGGTGCCGTGATGGCGGTGCCCACGACGACGCTCAGCGCGCCCGCCGCCAGCGCCTCGGCGGCCTGCTCCGGGGTCGCGATCCGGCCCTCGGCGATCACCGGGACGGGGAGCGCGGCGGCGAGGTCGGCGACGAGCGCCAGGTCCGGGGCGTCCTGGCGGGGGGAGCCCGGCACGTATCCGGACAGGGTCGTCCCGACGAAGTCGGCGCCCTGCGCCGCGGCCGCGCGGCCCTCGTCGAAGGTCGACACGTCGGCCATGACCCGGGCGCCCGCCGCGTGGACGGCCTCGACGAGTTCCGCGAAGGTGCTGCCGTCGGGGCGCGGGCGCGCGGTGGCGTCGGCCGCGACGACCGCGGCCCCCGCCTCCACGAGGGCGAGCGCGTGGCGCACGGTCGGGGTGATGTAGATGCCCGTGTCGCCGTCCTTCCACAGTCCGATCACCGGGAGGTCGGTGGCCGCGACGGTGGCCGCGACGACCTCCGGTTCGTTGACGCGTACGGCCGCGGCGCCGCCGGCCTGCGCCGCGAGGGTCATGCGGACCAGGGTGTCGGTGTGGCGCATCGGGTCGCCGGGCGGGGCCTGGCAGGACACGATCAGCCGGCCCTTCAGGGTGTCGGCCAGGGACAGGGTCATCGGAGGGCTCCGGTGGTGTGCGGGTGGTGCAGGGGCAGGGTGCGGGGCAGGGCGGCGGCGCCCAGCACCGCGGCGTCGGGGCCGCCGCGCGGCGGGACGGGACGCAACCCCCGCAGCGGGGGCATGAGTTCGGCGGCGAAGGCCGCGGCCAGGGCCTTCGTGTACAGCGGGCCGATGCGGGGCACCCCGCCACCGACGACGACGCGGTCGGCCCCCAGCGTGTTGGCGAGGCCGCCCAGGGCGCGGCCGACGGCCTCGGCGCCGAGGACGATGGCCGCGGTGGCGTGCGGTTCGCCCCCGGCGGCGCGGGCGGCCACCGTCTCCAGGCGGTCGGCCGGGACGCCGCTCATCCGGGTGTAGTGGGCGGTGATGCCGGGTCCCGCCGCGATCGCCTCGAGGTGGCCGGTGGCGCCGCAGGTGCAGGGCAGTCCGTCGGCCTCGGGGCTCGGCAGGTGGCCGAGGTGCCCGGCGATGCCGGCCGCCCCGTGCAGCATGCGCCCGGCCGCGGCGACGGCGCCGCCCACGCCGGTGCCGACGGCCGCGTAGATCAGGGTCGTCCCTTCGCCGTGCGGCGCCCCGCCGCGGCCGTCCCCTCCCCCGTGCGGGGCGGCCAGTTCCGTGGCGGCGGCGGCGCGCACGTCGTTGTCGCAGGCCACCGGAAGGCCGGTGCGGGCGGCGAGGCCGGCGGCCAGGGCGGTGCCGGCCCAGCCGCGGATCGTGTCGGTCGCGCTGGTGACGGTGCCGGTGGCGGGGTCGATCACCCCGGCGGCGGCGACGCCGAGCGCCGTGGTGCCCGGCGCCCGGACCGCCCGGGCGGCCTCGGCCAGCGCGTCGAGCACCGCCTCGGCCCCCTCGGTCGCCGGGGTGGGGAGGGAGTGCCGGTCCAGGACGGTGCCGTCGGCCGCGACCAGGGCGGCGGCGATCTTCGTGCCGCCCAGGTCGAGGCCGATCACCGGTGCGTGCGGGTGCCGTGCCGTCATCGGACCGGGAGCAGCCCGGCGCCGCGCAGCCGCTCCTCGACGCGGGCGATCGACGCGTCGCCCAGCTGGATCTGCGGGGCGGCGGTGGTGCCGTGGGCGAACACCCCGAGCAGGCGCAGTGCGTGCTTGAAGGCGCCGATGGCGGAGGAGTTGCGGCCCATCTCGTCCTCCGGGCCGGCGTCGACCATGCCGAACAGCTCGACGAGCCGCTCCTGTTCGTTCACCGCGCGGTCGAGGTCGCCGCCGCGCACGGCGTCGTGGAGGCGCACGTATCCGGCGGGGTCCACGTTGCCCAGGCCGGGGACGACGCCGTCGGCGCCCGCCAGCAGGGCGGCGTCCACGGTGAGTTCGGACCCGGTGAGGATGCTGAAGGCGGGGGCCGGACCGTCGGCGCGGCCGCGGCGCCCGCCGAGTTCGACGATGAGCCGGCGCAGGGAGCCCTCGTCGCCGCTGCTGTCCTTGAGGCCGGCGAGCGTGCCGTCCGCGGCGAGTTCGCGCACCAGGGCGGTGGAGAGCTTGCTGTGCACGGAGACCGGGAGGTCGTAGGCGTACAGGGGCAGGTCGACGCGGGAGCGGAGGGTGCGGAAGTGGCGGGCGATCTCGCGGGGGTGGGTCCGGGCGTAGAAGGGCGCGGTCGCGACCAGGGCGTCGGCGCCGGCCTCGCGGGCGGCCTCGGCGTGGGTGAGCACCCGGGGCGTGGTCATGTCGATGACGCCGGCGAGCACGGGGACGCGGCCGGCGACGGCCTCGACGACGGTCCGCAGCACGACCTCCCGCTGCCGGTCGGTGAGGAAGGCGACCTCGCTGCTGGAGCCGAGGGCGAACAGGCCGTGCACTCCCCCGCGCAGGAGGTGCTCGACGTGCCGGGCGAGTGAGGCGGTGTCGACCTCGCCCGCTGCGTCCAGGGGGGTGCAGACGGGCGGCACGACGCCGCGCAGCGGCTGGGACGAGGACATGAGAGGGGCTCCTGGGTGGTGCGGTGCTGGTACGAGAGGCGACGGGCCGCCCGCGCGAGGCGTCGCGCGGGCGGCCCGGGACGGGCTAGGGCGCGGTGACGGTGAGCGTGCCGTCACCGTAGGACCGCTGCCATCCGCGGACCAGGTAGGTCGCGGTCGTCGAGACGGTGCCCGCGGTGGCGGTCGCCGGGACGGTGACGGGGATCTTCATGTTGGCGCCCTGGCCGGGCCTGAGCGCGGGCACGGTCACGCTCGGGGCGCTCCAGCCCGACGGCAGCTTGAGGGAGACCGAGCCGGCCGGGAGGTCCTTGTCGTTCTGGCTGACGACGCGGACGGTGACCTCGGTGGTCCTCCCGGCGGGCAGGGAGGCGGGCGGGGTGAGGGTGACGGGCGCGCAGACGCCGCCGAGCCACTGCAGGTCGAAGGAGGAGTAGGTGATGTGCCGGTAGTTGTCGCGCTCCCACAGCAGGCCGACCCGGGGGTTGGCCGCGGTGCCGTCGCTGAGCGGGGTGAGCGTGGAGTAGGCGGCCGAGCCGGACTCGACGGTCCTGCGCACCGGCCAGTTCTGCCCGTTGTCGCAGGAGAGCCGGACGGTGAGGTTGCTGCGGCTGTTGGTGGTGGCCGTGTTGCTGAACATCAGCCAGGAGGCGCGCGGGTGCGAAGCGGGCACGTCGGGCGCGAAACGCATGACGGAGCCGTTGTTGGCGGGGTCGGGCAGTTCGGTGTCCTGCTGGAACGGCGTGTAGGTGACGCCGCCGTCGGTGGAGTACGCGACCGTGCGGTAGGGCGCGGAGCGGTTGTTGAGCATGATCCGGCCGTCGGAGAGTTCGACGGTCTTGTTCTCGTCGCCGCCGGGGCCGACCGGAGTGCCCATCCTCCAGGTGGCGCCGTGGTCGTCGCTGTAGGCGCTGACCGCGTAGTTGGCGCCGTTGTTGCGGATGGCGTACTGCTGGACGAGGCGGCCCTTGTAGGTGCCGTGGCGCAGCTGGATGCCCTCGCCGGAGGCGGCGAACATGCCGGCCCAGGCCGGGTCCTTGATCTCGGCGGTGATGCGCTCGTGCTTCCAGGTCAGGCCGTCGTCGTCGGAGTAGCTGTAGTCGGCCTGGAGGACGTTCGGGTCGTTCTCGTCGTTGCCGGTGGCCGAGCCGAAGAAGCCCTGGTTCACGGAGGCGGCGTAGAAGACGAAGATGCGGCCGGTCTCGCGGTCGACGAGGAGGCTGGGGTCGCCGTAGCCCCGGGGGGCGGCGTCCTTGCGCACGACCTGCTGCGCCTGCCAGGTGGCCCCGCCGTCGGTGCTGCGCCGCAGGACGACACCGAGGTTGCCGGGCAGGTCGGCGAGGGTGGGCCGGGCGTCGTACGCGGCGATCAGGGTGCCCTTGGTGGTGCGGGTGAGGGCGGGGATGCGGTAGTAGGGGGAGCCGGTGCCCGCGGTGGCGATGTCCTGGGAGGTGAGGGTGCCGGCGGCGGCGACCTGCCGGTCGGCGGTGTACGCGGTGGGGGTGCCGGCCGCGAGCAGGGCCAGGGCGGCGACCGCGGTGGTGGCGGCCAGGGTGGCTCTACGCTGCATGAACGTGCCCCTTCTCGGGTGAGGATCAGGCGGGTCGGAGGTCGTGCAGGGTGGCGAGGTCGGGTGCGGTGGCGAGGTGGGGGGTGTGGAACAACCGCTGCACCCAGGCGAGTTGTTCTCGTCGGTGGTGGCCGCCGCCGCCCTCGTGGCCGTTGAACTCGTAGACGCGCAGGTCCTTCGGTCCGCCGTAGCGGTGGTAGGCGGCGAAGCAGGTGGAGGGCGGGCAGACCTCGTCCATCATGGCGATGGAGAAGAGCGACGGGGCGGTGGCGCGGGCGGCCAGCAGGGCGGCGTCGACGTAGGACAGGGTGGTGAAGACGGTCCCGGTGCGGTCGCGGTGCAGGCGCAGGTACTCCGCGATCTCGGTGTAGGGCGGCGCTCCGGCGATCAGCGCGCCGCGCCGGATGTCGCACAGGAACGGCACGTCGGGCATGACGCCCGCGAGGCCCGGCAGGAGTCCGGCCACCGCGAGCGAGATGCCGCCGCCCTGGCTGATGCCGGTGACGACGACGCGGGCGGGGTCGACGGCCGGGTGTGCGCGGGCGGCCTCGGTGAAGCGCACGGCGTCGGTGAACACGCGCCGGTAGTAGTGGTCGTGGGGGTCGGCCAGGCCGCGGGTGAGGAAGCCGGGGACCTCGCCGTTCAGGGTGGCCGTGTCGGGGGTGTCGCCGCCGGCCGTGGACCAGCCCTGGCCGCGGGTGTCCATGATGAAGTGCGCGTAGCCGGCGTTGGCCCACAGGACCTGCTCGTGGGCCAGGCCGCGGCCACGTCCGTACCCGAGGAACTCCACCACGCAGCCGAGCGGGCCGTCGGCCCCGGCGGGCAGGTGCAGCCAGCCGCGGACGGGCTCCCCGGCGAAGCCGGGCACGGCCACGTCGTAGGTGACGACCTGGGTGAGCCCGGTGTCCACCCGGGTGTGGCGGGTGGTGCCGCCGGCCGCGCGGGCGGCGAGGAGGGTCTGCTCCCAGAACGCGTCGAGGTCGGCGGGTTCGTCGAGCTCGGGCCGCAGTGCGAGGCACTGCTCGAGCGTGAGGTCCGTCAGTGGCATGGAGAGGGCCCCGTCGGGTGAGACCTGCGCGCGGCGCGGCGCGGAGGGGGATCGGATCGGGAGGTGTCCCGAGGGCGGTCGGGAGGTGCCTCAAGGGCAGACGTCTGATGTCTGCTGTCCTGGGACCTTAGAGATCCGGATGACGGCCGTCAAGTGCCCCGCCGGCCGGTGCGCCCGCTTCGGGCGGCGCCCGGACGGAGCGGCGCCGCACGGCGCAGGCGACCCCGGACGGGGGCCGCCTGCGCCGACTCAGAGCCGGGTCAGCGGCGGGCCCGGGCCTCGGCTATGCGCTTGCGCACCGGCGCGTAGTGGTCGGTCAGCGCCGCCGCGAACTCCGCGGGGTCGCGGTCGCGGACGGCGTCCACGATGCGCTGGTGGTTGGCGATGGTCGCCGCCTCGTGCTCGTGCGTGAACACGTCGAGGTGGGGCGCGACGATGACGTAGACGTCCCAGAACGCCGAGGAGAGCTGCCCGATGAGGTCGTTGCCGAGGGGGGCCAGGAGCAGGGTGTGGAAGGCCCGGTCGGCCTCGACGAACCCGTGCCCCTCCCCGGCGCCGGCCCGGCGCATCTCGTCGACCAGTCCGTCCAGGCGGGCGATCTGGTCGTCGCTGAGGGAGCCCACCAGCCGCTCGGCCATGCCGCGCTCGAACAGCTCGCGCACCTCGATGAGGTCCGACATGACCTGGAAGTCGTCGTCGGGGCTCAGCAGGCCGCGGAAGGCCAGGCTCTCCACCAGGGCGGACAGGCTCAGCCTGCCCACGTAGGTGCCGTGCCCGTGCCGCACCTCGACGATGTCGAGCGCGGTGAGGATCCTGATCGCCTCGCGCACGCTGGAGCGGCTGGCGCCGAGCGCCTCGCACAGCGCGGGCTCGGTCGGCAGCAGGTCCCCGGGGCGCAGCTCGTTGCGCAGGATGTAGGACTTGATGCCGTCGACGACCTCCTGCCGCAAGGGCTGCCGAACCGCCTTGGCCTCCGGCACCAACCGTTTGATCGCACCTTGTCCCACCGCCACCTCTTGACCCCTCTCCCTCATCGGGCTACGTTCCCACGCTATCAAGCATCAGACATCAGACGTCTGACGCATGCTCAGTGAGATACTTTCGCGCCCGCCTCTCCTCGAACCGCCCATCATGCCTTCCCGCCAGGAGGAATCCTTGTCCGCGCGCACCTCAGCCGGCGTCGACCGCCGCACCTTCATGCGATACACGAGCGCCCTCGGTGTGGCGACCGCGATCACCGCGGGCCTGTCGGCCTGCGGCGGTCCCGGCAGCACCGGAGACGACTCCGGCGGTTCCGGCGGCGCGACCGACACCATCGAGGCCGGGCTCTCCTACCCCCTCTCCACGGGCTTCGACCCCATGATCACCTCCGGCGCGACCCCGTTCGCCGCCAACATGCACATCTTCGAGGGGCTGGTGGACCTCGACCCGGCCACGCTCGTCGCCCGGCCGGCCCTGGCCACCGAGATGCCCCAGAAGATCAACGCGACCACCTACCGGGCCACCCTGCGCGAGGGCGCCACCTTCCACGACGGCTCGGCGGTCACCGCGGACGACGTGGTGTTCAGCTTCGAGCGCGTCCTCGACCCGAAGAACGCCTCCCTGATGGCGCAGTTCGTGCCCTTCATCGACCGGGTGAAGGCGGTCGACGCGTCGACGGTCGAGTTCAAGCTGAAGCACCCCTTCGCGCTCTTCCCGTCGCGCATAGCCGTGGTGCGCATCGTGCCCGAGAAGATCGCCGGCGCCGACGCCAAGGCCTTCGACGCCAAGCCGGTCGGCTCGGGCCCGTACCGCTTCGTGTCGGCGGTCCGCGAGGACAAGATCGTCATGGAGGCGTACGACCAGTACAACGGGCCGCACCCGGCCAAGGCCAAGAAGATGGTCTGGCACCTGATGTCCGACCCCTCCGCCCGGGTCAGCGCGCTCAAGTCCGGCCGTGTGCAGGCCATCGAGGACGTGCCCTACATCGACGTCAAGGGCTTCACGGGCAAGGACAAGGTGGAGTCCGTCCAGTCCTTCGGCCTGCTCTTCCTGATGTTCAACTGCAAGGACGAGCGCTTCGCGGACAAGCGGGTGCGCCAGGCCCTGCACTACGCGCTCGACACCGAGAAGATCATCTCCACCGCCCTGCTGGGCAACGCCGAGCCCGCCACCGGATACGTGCCGGCCACGCACCCCGACTACCACGAGGCCGCCACCGTCTACGGCCACGACCCGGCCAAGGCCAGGAAGCTGCTGAAGGAGGCGGGCGTGGAGAAGCTCTCCTTCACGCTGCTGCTCACGGACACCGGCTGGGTCAAGGACATCGCGCCGCTGATCAAGGAGAGCTGGGCCGCGGCCGGCATCGAGGCGAAGCTGGACATCGCCCAGTCCCCCGCCCAGTACGCCAAGGTCGACAAGGGCGACTTCGAGGCGCTGGCCGCGCCGGGCGACCCGTCGGTCTTCGGCAACGACGCCGACCTGCTGCTGCGCTGGTTCTACTACGGCTTCTGGCCGGAGAAGCGGTACGGCTGGACCGGCTCCGACGCCTACAAGAGGACCAGGTCGCTGCTCGACAAGGCCGCCTCGGAGGCCGACGCGGAGAAGCGCAGGCAGCTGTGGGCCCAGGTCACCGACCTGGTCGCCGACGAGGCGGCCCTGTACCCGGTCCTGCACCGCAAGCTGCCCACCGCCTGGCGGGACGGCACGCTGCCGGGCTTCAAGCCGCTGCCCACCACCGGTCTGTCGTTCATCGACGTCGGCCGCGCCTGAGCCCGTACGCCCGCTCACGGGTCGCCGTCACTGCCTGCCGGGCAGCGGCGGCGGCCGGCCCCAATCCCTAGGAACCTCACGATGGTTGCATTCCTCCGGCTCGCGCTGCGCCGCGTCGCGATGATGCCGGTGATGGTGCTCGGCATCGCGCTGCTCGTGTTCGTGGTGCTGCAGTTCTCGCCGGCCGACCCCGCGTACAACGCGCTCGGTGACAGCGCGAGCCCCGAGGCGCGTGCCGCGTTCGCCGAGGAGCACGGTCTCGACGACCCGCTGCCGGTGCGGTACTTCGCCTTCCTGAGCGATCTGGTGCAGGGCGACCTCGGTGTCACCGTGCCGCCGAGCCAGCCCGTCGCCGACCGGATCGCCACCGCTTTCCCGCTGACCCTGCAGCTGACGCTGCTCGGCCTCACGCTGGCCATCGTGCTGGCCCTGGTCTTCGGCGTCACCAGCGCCGTCCACCGCGACCGCTGGCCCGACCAGGTCTTCCGGGTGCTGTCGATGGTCGGCATCGCCCTGCCCTCGTTCTGGCTCGGTGTCCTGCTCATCCAGCAGTTCGCGCTGAACACCCCGGTCTTCCCGACCGGCGGCTACGTCAATCCGGCCGACTCCTTCTCCGGCTGGCTGGAGAGCCTCGCGCTGCCCGCCGTCGCCCTCGCCCTGCCGGTCGCCTCCTCGCTGGCCCGCCTGGTCCGCACCTCGATGGTCGCCGAACTCGACCGCGACTACGTGCGCACCGCCCGGGGCAGCGGTCTGCCGCCGTTCCTGATCATCCGGTCGGTGCTGCGCAACTCCCTGATCACCCCGCTGACCGTGCTCGGCGTCAAGGTCGGCTACATGCTCAGCGGCGCCGTCGTCATCGAGGCGATCTTCGACCTGCCCGGCATGGGCAAGCTGATCCTCGAGGGTGTCACCGGGGGCGACGTCGGCCTGGTCCAGGGCACCGTGCTCACCATCGCGGTCGCCTTCCTCGTGGTCAACGTCGTCGTCGACCTGCTCTACCTGCTCGTCAACCCGCGCATCAGGACGGTGTGATGTTCGCCCCACGCTCCCTCGCCGAGCGGCTCCGGCCCGGCACCCGCCTGCGCCGCCTGCCCGTCCCCTCCCGCATCGCGCTCGGGGTCCTCCTCGTCGTCGTCCTGGGCGCGGTCCTCGCGCCGCTGCTCACCCAGGACCCGCTCGCCACCGGCACCCCCGCCCAGCCACCGGGCGCCGACCACTGGTTCGGCACCGACCGGGCCGGCCGCGACGTGTTCGCCCGGGTCGTGCACGGTGCGCGCTACTCCCTCGTCATCGGCCTCGGCGCGACGTTCCTCGCGCTGGTCATCGGCTCCTTCCTGGGCGCCCTGGCGGCCACCTCGCGCAAGCTCGCCGACGAGTCGGTGATGCGCACCCTCGACGTCGTGATGTCGTTCCCGCCGATCGCGCTGGCCGCCGTCCTGGTCGCGGTGTTCGGGCCCAGCGTCCCGGTCATCATCTTCACCATCGCCTTCGTCTACTCGCCCTCCCTCGCCCGCGTCGTGCGGGCCAACGTGCTGGAGCAGTACGGCGAGGACTACGTCGCCGCGGAGCAGGTCATCGGTGCCCGCCGCGGCTACATCGTCGCCCGGCACGTCGCCGTCAACTGCGCCGCGCCGGTCCTGGTGTTCGCGACCGTCATGGTGGCCGACTCCATCATCTTCGAGGCGAGCCTGTCCTTCATCGGCGCCGGTGTGCAGGACCCCGACCCGAGCTGGGGCAGCGTCCTGGCCTACGGCCGGCAGATCCTGCTCTCGGGCGGCTGGTGGGCGACCCTCTTCCCCGGTCTGTGCCTGCTGATCACGGTGCTCGCGCTGAACGTCCTGTCCGAGGGCATGACGGACGCCGCCGCGTCCCCGGACAAGGCCCGCGCCGACGGCGGCGACACCGTCGAGAAGATCGCCGCCGTCGAGCCGGCCGCCGACCGGGCCGAGGCGGACGCCGCGCTCGCCGCGCTCGCCGCCCGGATCGAGGCGACAAAACCCGCCGTCGAGCCGCTGCCCGAGGGCGCCCCCGACCTGCTCGTCGTGCGCGACCTGTCGATCCGCTTCCCCGACCGCTACGGCGACATCCGCGTCGTCGACGGGATCTCCTTCACCGTCCGCGAGGGCGAGACCCTGGGCCTGGTCGGCGAGTCGGGCTGCGGCAAGTCGATCACCAGTCTGGCGATCATGGGTCTGCTGGCCCGCAACGCCGAGGCCGAGGGCGAGATCCTCTACCGCGGCCGCGACCTGCTGAAGCTGTCGCCGAAGGAGCGCCGGGCGCTCATGGGCCCGGAGATCGCCATGGTCTACCAGGACGCCATGTCGTCGCTGAACCCGTCGGTGCTGATCGGCACCCAGCTCAAGCGGCTCACCTCGCGCGGCGGCACCCGCACCCCCGCCGAGCTGCTGGACCTGGTCGGCCTGTCCCCCGAGCGCACCCTGCGCAGCTACCCGCACGAGCTGTCCGGCGGCCAGCGCCAGCGCGTGCTGATCGCCATGGCGCTCTCCCGCAGCCCCCGGCTGCTCATCGCCGACGAGCCGACGACCGCGCTGGACGTCACCGTGCAGGCCCAGGTCGTCGAGCTGCTGGTCGAGCTGCGCGACGAGCTCGGCTTCGCGATGGTCCTGGTCTCGCACGACCTGGCCCTCGTGGGCGACCTCGCGCACCGGGTCGCCGTGATGTACGCGGGCCAGGTCGCCGAGGCCGGCGACACCCGCTCCCTGCTGACCGACCCGGCGCACCACTACAGCCGCGGGCTGCTCGGTTCCGTCGTCTCGCTGGAGGCGGGCGCGGACCGGCTGCACCAGATCCGCGGTGTGGTGCCCGCGCCGAAGGCGTTCGGCACGGGCTGCCGGTTCGCCTCCCGCTGCGCCGCCGCCACCGAGCTGTGCGCCACCACCCCGCCGCCCGCCGCCGGCCGCGACGGCGCGCGGGACCACCTGTACGCCTGCCACCACCCGGCGCCCGCGCACGGTGCGGCCAAGTCGCTGGAAGGTGCCCGATGACCGCCCCGGAGGACACCGTGATGGAACCCCTCGTCCGGCTGGACGGCGTCCACGTCCGGCACAAGGCCCGCAGCGGCGGCCTCCTGCGCCGGGACGCCGTGCACGCGCTGACCGACGCCTCCCTGGAGGTCCGGCGCGGCGAGATCCTCGGCCTGGTCGGCGAGTCGGGCTGCGGCAAGTCCACCCTGGCCCGGGTGGTCACCGGACTGCAGCGCCCGACGGAGGGCCACGTCCACTTCAAGGGCCGGGACCTGTGGACGATGCCCGCGGCCGAACGCCGCACCCGCTTCGGGGCCTCCGTCGGCGTGGTCTTCCAGGACCCCTCCACCGCGCTGAACCCGCGGCTGCCCGTGCGCCGGATCCTGCGCGACCCGCTGGACGTGCACGGCCGGGGCACGAAGACCGAGCGCGAACAGCGCGTCGAGGAGCTGCTGGACCTGGTCGGACTGCCCGGCCACACCCTCCAGGCGCTGCCCGGCCAGCTCTCCGGCGGCCAGCGCCAGCGCGTGGCCATCGCGCGCGCCCTGGCCCTGGAGCCGGAGCTGATCGTCGCCGACGAGCCCACCAGCGCCCTGGACGTGTCGGTGCGCGCCCAGATCCTCAACCTGCTGGTGGACCTGCGCGCCCGGCTCGGCCTCGCCATGGTGTTCATCTCCCACGACGTGCAGACCGTGCGCTACCTGTCCGACCGCATCGCCGTGCTGTACCTCGGCCGCGTCGTCGAGGAGGGCGGGGCGGCCGAGGTCACCGGCGACTCCCGGCACCCGTACACCGAGGCGCTGCTCTCGGCCACGCCCAGCCTGCTGGAGCGCCCCGAGCGCATCGTGCTGCACGGCCCGGTGCCCTCCGCGACGAACCCGCCCTCCGGCTGCCCGTTCCGGACCCGCTGCTGGAAGGCGGACGACGCGTGCGCCACCGCGTTCCCGGCCGCCGCGGGCGGCCCGGACGGACACCGCTGGCACTGCGTGCACCCGCAGCCGGGGGCGGAGCCCGTCGCGGTGTCCGTGCCCGGGGGTGCCGTGTCCGGGCGTGCCGGGCACGGCGCGTGACGGCCACCGGGCGGTGCTCCGCCGCGTACCGCCCGGAGCGGTGGCCGTCGTCCTCCTCTCCTCCCCCGGGCCTGCGGGCGACCGTCCGGATCGCGGGCGCCCGGCGGTGTTCAACCGGGGTGGGAGGGGGACCCGGGGGGCGGGGGAAGCACGGAGGGAGTCCGAAATGGCCGACGACGACTTCTACACACGTGACCGCCCGGAGAACCCGGGGCTCCCGGAGGACCGTCCCAGGGGCGGCGGCCCGGAGGACGCATCGGCCCGGAGCGGGACCCGTCGGGGGAAGCAGGTGTGGGTCATCATCGGGCTCGTCGCCCTGCTGATCATCCTTCTGGCGCTCCTGATGCCCTGAGCCGCCACCGGACCCGTCCGGGGTCCGGCCCGCCCGGTCGCCCCGGGCGGGACCGTCCGTGCGCGGCCCGCGCCGGCCGGGAACACCGCGACCGCCTCCGCTGTTGACCATCAGCGGTACAACGAAAGGCGGAGCCGTGCACGGTGAGTACAAGGTCCCCGGCGGCAAGCTCGTCGTCGTGGACGTGGACGTGGAGGACGGCGTGCTGCGCCGCGTGCGCGTGGCGGGCGACTTCTTCCTCGAACCGGACGAGGCGCTCGACGCCGTGAACCGCGCCCTGGACGGGGCCCCCGCCGACACCGACGCCGCCGGGCTCGCCGCGCGGATCGACGCGGCCCTCCCCGAGGGGACCGTGATGTACGGGCTGACCTCGGAGGGCGTCGGCATCGCGGTGCGCCGCGCGCTCGCGCACGCCACCGACTGGACCGACTACGACTGGCAGGTGATCCACGAGGGCCCGCAGGCCCCGGCGCTGCACATGGCGCTGGACGAGGTGCTCACCGCCGAGGTCGCCGCGGGACGCCGGCCGCCGACGCTGCGGGTGTGGGAGTGGGGCGCCCCGGCCGTGATCATCGGCAGCTTCCAGTCCCTGCGCAACGAGGTCGACCCCGAGGGCGCCCGGCGGCACGGCATCGAGGTCGTGCGCCGGATCTCCGGCGGCGGCGCGATGTTCGTGGAGCCCGGCAACACCATCACCTACTCCCTGTCGGTGCCCGAGGCGCTGGTGCAGGGGCTGTCCTTCCAGGACAGCTACGCCTACCTCGACGACTGGGTGCTCGGCGCGCTCGGCGACATGGGGATCAGGGCCTGGTACCAGCCGCTGAACGACATCGCCACCGACCAGGGCAAGATCGCCGGCGCCGCCCAGAAGCGGATCGTGGGACCGGACGGCGGCCCCGGCGCCGTCCTGCACCACGTGACCATGGCCTACGACATCGACGCCGACAAGATGCTCGACGTGCTCCGCATCGGCAAGGAGAAGATGTCCGACAAGGGCACCAAGAGCGCGAAGAAGCGGGTGGACCCGCTGCGCCGGCAGACCGGCCTGCCGCGCGAGACCGTCATCGACCGCATGATCGACTCCTTCCGCGCCCGGTACGGGCTCGCCCACGGCAAGGTGACGGACGAGGAACTGGCCCGCGCCCGGGAACTGGCCCGGACGAAGTTCACCACCCCGGAGTGGACCGCCCGCGTGCCGTGACGGCGGGCGCGCCCCACCTCTTCGCGGGGCCGGCCCGGCACGTGCCGGGCCGGCCCCGTCCCGTTCGCGCGCGCGGTCCGCGCGACGGGCCCTCGGTACGGGCCGGGTTCAGCCGGTGCGGCCGGCCCTGCGCCGCAGTCCTTCGGCGAGCGGGGCCCGGTCGAAGGCGCCCGCGGCGAGCCGGGCCGCGACCGTCCGCCGCACGACGCGGTCGGCGAGGGCCGGGGCGTGCCGGGCGAGCGCCATCTCGATCCGCCCGCGGCGCGTCGTGGCCACGTCGCGGGGCGCCCGCCCGGCCGTGACGGCGCGGACCACGGCGGACACCACCCCCTCGAGCGGCTCGGGCCGGGACACCCCGTCCAGGGAGAGTCCAGCCGCGCGGGTGCTGTCGTGGATCGGGCTGCGCACCATGCTCGGGTACACGGTGGTGACCCCGACGTGCGGGCCGACCTCCAGCCGCAGGGTGTCCGCGTACGCGGCGAGCGCCCGTTTGGAGACCCCGTAGGCGGCGGCGAGCGGCAGCGGCAGCACCGCCATGCGCGAGGCGATGAACACGACGCGGCCCCGGGCCCGTTCGAGGTGCGGCAGCGCGGCGGCCGTCACCTCCCAGGCGGCGAGGAGGTTGAGCTCCAACTGGGCCCGCACCTCCTCGGAGGGCCGCAGTTCCGCGGGCGCGGGACCGCCCCGGCCCGCGTTGTTGACGAGGACGTCCACTCCTCCGCCGAGCAGCCGCACCGCTTCCTCGACCCCCCGGGCGACGGACTCGGGGTCGGTCAGGTCGCAGGCCACGACGGGCGTGCGCCCCGTCCCGTCCGCCACCAGGTCCAGTCCGACCACCCGGGCGCCGAGTGCGGTGAAGCGCTCGCCGATCGCCCGGCCGAAGGTGCCCGCGGCGCCCGTCACGACCACCCGCCGCCCCGCGAGGGGCGGCGCGTCGTTCCGCCGGTCCGCGAGGTCCCGCGCCACCTCGCGGAGGTAGCGGTCCACGTCGATGCGCAGGTGCGGGCGCTTCTCGCCCCACCGGGCCCGGGCGGCGCGCAGTTCCGCGGCGACCGCCGCCCGCATCCGCTCCCGCGACGGCCCGCGTCGGCGCCCGGAGAGGTACGCGGCCAGCAGCCTGCCCTGCGCCTCCACGACCGGGAGCGCCGAGCCGGTCGACTGCATCAGGCCGACGAAGGAGAGCGCGGGTTCGTCGAGCGGGAACACGTGCCGGTACAGCGGCAGTCGGGCGGGGTCGGGGACCAGCGCCGGATCGAGGAAGGGGACGGTCGCCCGGTATCCGGTGCACCACAGGATGTGGTCCACCTCGTCCTCGCGCCCGTCCGTGAAGCGCACCCGGTGGCCCTCGAGGCGTTCGATGCCCGCGCGGACCTTGATCCTCCCCGCCGCCACCAGCGCCGGGACCGTGTCGCTCAGCGTCGGATGGTCCTGGAGCACCCCCTGCGGGGACGGGGGCAGCGCCGGCCCGTTCCCGCCCAGGCCGGCCAGTCGCAGCATCGCCTGGGAGACCCGCTGGCGCAGCCGCCACGGGAGGACCGCGGCCAGGGCCCCGTTCCACTGGTCGGTGGGCCGGCCCAGCAGCCGCTTGGGCAGCACCCACACCCCGCGCCGGGCGGACAGCAGGACCTCGCTCGCGTGTCCCACCAGCTCCGTCGCGATGTCCATCGCGGAGTTGCCGGTGCCCACGACGAGCACCCGCCGGCCCGCGAACCCGGCGGGCTCCCGGTAGGTGTGCGCGTGCGAGGTCGTCCCCTCGAACCGGCCCGGGTAGGGCGGTTCGG
Organism: Streptomyces viridosporus T7A; assembly: GCF_008704515.1. NCBI lineage: Bacteria > Bacillati > Actinomycetota > Actinomycetes > Kitasatosporales > Streptomycetaceae > Streptomyces > Streptomyces viridosporus. Next base: position 6,686,518 of record NZ_CP023700.1, on the reverse strand, counting down.
GCAGGCGCGGCGTGTGGTTGTGCCCGTTCGCGACCACGAGGTGGGCGACGCTCTCCTCGCTCGTTCCGTCCGGGCCGGCCAGTTCGAGCAGCCAGCCCTCCGGGGTGCGCCGCGCGGCGAGGAGTTCGGTGTTCAGCCGGTAGTGCCGGTCGACGCCGAAGCGCTCCGCGTACCCCTGTACGTAGGACAGGAGTTGGGCGCGCGAGGGGTAGTCGGGCCAGTCGGCGGGCATCGGGTGGTCCCTGAACTCGGTGCGCGGCTTGGAGGTGTTGAGCCGCAGCCCCTCGTACGCGGCGGTGTCCTCGGCGAGCCGCCACAGCCCGCCCAGTTCCCCGGCCCGTTCGATGCCGTACACCTCCACGCCCGCCTCGAGGAGCGCCTTGACCGCCGCGATGCCCGCGATCCCTCCCCCGACGACGGCCACCCGCCCCGGCGCCGCCGTACCCCGCCCTGCGTCCATCGCGTCCGCGCCCTCTTCCGGACCCTCACGGATCCCCTCGGAACTAATCCAACGGTTGCTGGATTATTACCCCGCCTTCGGCCGGGGCACCAGACCCCGCCGCCCCGGCGGCCGGCGGCGCGCCGTAGAGGGCCTCCAGGAACCGGCGCACCCAGACGCGGAACTCGTAGCGCTCGCGCTCCCGCCCGGCGGGAGGGGCGGCCGCCAGCGCCGTGACGTGGCCGTGCGCCGCCCACACCAGGCTGCGCACCGTGACGTGCGGGGTCGCCTCCCGCACCGTCCCCGCGTGGGCCGCCTCCAGCAGGACCCGCTCGACCTCGCCGTACAGCGGCAGCGCGTACGCCTCGTCCAGGCCCGTGCCGCGGACCGGGTCGAGCCATCGGCGCAGCCACAGGAAGGTGGTGTGCGGGTGCTCCTCCAGGAAGTCCACGAAGCCCTCGGCGAGCGCGCGCAGCGCCGCGGCGAGCGGCGCCCCGCCGAGCGGCGCGGCACGGCCGAGCTCCGCCACGAGCGGGGCCAGCGCCGCCCGCTCCGCCTCGTGCACCCGCTCGAAGCACGCGTCGTAGAGGGCGTCCTTCGAGGGGAAGTGGTGGTGCAGGCTCGACACGTCGATGCCCACCCGCCCCGCGATGTCGCGCAGCGAGGTGCCCTCCGGCCCCCGTGCCGCGAACAGCTCCGTCGCCTCCCGCAGGATCAGTTCACGGGTCGGGGGCCCCTCCCGCTCCGCGCGCCGGGGCCTGCCCGGTCCGCGCCGGGCGGGCCGCCCGTCCCGCGCCTGCGGCTGTGCCTGTTCCTGTGACCGTGCCTGCGTGCTCTTCCTCATCCGGCCCAGTCTGGCTAGGATCCGCAGACCCCGCAATCAAACAGGTGAGGGATAAATGGACGCCGCTGCTCGCCCCGAGGTCCCCCTTCCCGGACAGCAGGGCCGGGAGGCCGGCGAAGACGGCGGGGACGTGCCCCGCCCCGCACTCGTGCGGTACGCGCTCGGCTCGGCCGGCATGGGCGTCTACGTGACCGTCCCCGGCCTGCTGCTCCTGTACTTCCTCACCGACACCCTCGGGGTGGCCCCGTGGCTGGCCGGCCTCGCCCTGCTCGTGCCGAAGGCCGTGGACATCGTCCTCCACCCCTTCGTCGGCTCCCTCTCCGACCGGGAACGCGCCCGCCGCGGGAACAGGCTGCGGCTCCTGGCGGCGGGGTGCGCCCTCGCCCCGGCCTTCGTCGCGCTCTTCGCGGTCCCCGCCCCCGTGGCCGACCGGCCCTGGGTCGCCGCCGTCTGGGTCGCCGGCTGGTTCGTCGTCGCCAACGCCCTCTTCGCCTCGTACCAGGTGCCCTACCTCGCCACGCCCACCGACATGACGGTCGGTTACCACGGCAGGACCCGGGTGCTCTCCTTCCGCATGGTGGTCCTCACGGTCGGCATCCTGGTCGGCGGGGCGCTGGCACCGCTCCTGGCCGGGGAGGGCGACTCGGTCGCCCGCTACGCGGTGATGGCCCTCGTCCTCGGCGTCTTCACCGCCGTCTTCCAGGTCGTCGGCGTGGGCGGGGTGCGCGACCTGCTGCCCGCCGGGGCCCCGCGGGGCACGCGGGGTGCGGCGCCCACCGGGCGGCGGGGGCCCGGGGCGACCCTGGCGGAGGTGCGGGACGTCCTGCGCCGCAACGCGCCGTTCCGCCTCCTCACCCTCGCCTACCTCCTCGCCTCCACCACCACCCACCTGGTCCTCGCCGGTCTGCCGTACTACACGCGCCACGCACTGCACCGGCCCGGCTTCACCACCGTCCTGATGGCGGCGTTCGTGGCCCCCGCCCTGCTCACCACCCCCCTGTGGTTCCGCGTCTCGCGGCGCTGGGGCAAGCAGCGCTGCCTGCTGCTGGCCCAGGCCGTCTTCGTCGCCGGCGCCCTCGGTCTGGGCGCGGGGGACGCGGCGGGTCCCGCGGTGCCCGTGCTGTGCACCCTCGTCCTCGGGGTCTGCTTCGCGGGCCTCCAGCTCTTCCCGTTCTCGATGGTTCCCGACGCCGTCCGCGAGGCGGGCCGGAGCGAGATCGAGCGGACCGGTGCCTACACGGGGGTGTGGACCGCGGCGGAATCGATGGGCGCGGCGGCCGGTCCCTACCTGTACTCGGCGGTCCTCGCCCTCGGCGGGTACGCCGCCGCGCGGGCCGGCGAGGAGGTCGCCCAGACCACCGGCGCGCACACCGCGATCCTCCTGGGCTTCACGGTCCTGCCCGCCCTGCTGATGGCGGGTTCCCTCGCGGTGCAGCTCCGCTACCGCCTCGACGCGCAGGCCGCGCGGTCCCCGGGCCCTCCTCCCGCACAGGGCCGTCGGAAGGACCCCGGGTGCGGCCGGGCGTGACGTGCCCCGCGCGCAGGCGGTCGACGACGACGCCGCGGGCCGCGGCTCCCTCCCGGGTGGGGGTGAGGGGGAAGACGTGCACCGCTCCCGGCCGCTCGTGGTACTCGACCTCGACGCCGGCGGCGACGGCCTTCCGGACGAGCAGACGGGCGTCCGGATTGAGGATGTCGCGGGTCCCGCTGAAGACGGTCAGGGGTCCCAGCCCGCGGAGGTCGGCGGCGAGCGGGCTGACCCGCGGGTCGGTGAGGCCGAGGTCGCCGCGCCAGAGGTCGGCGAACACCCTCAGACCCTCGCGGGCGAGCCAGGGGTCGTGCGGCTGGACGGCGTCGATGCCGGGATGGCCGAAGGACAGGTCCAGGGCCGGGGAGACGAGCACGGTGCGCGGCAGCACCGTCCCGTGCCCGTCGCGCAGCAGGACCGCTGCCGACAGGGCGATCTGACCGCCCGCCGAGTCGCCCGCCAGACACACCCGGCCGTACCGCTCGCGGACGGCGAGGACCAGTTCGGCCATCGCGGGGACGACGTGTCCGGCGGTCCCGTGGGGCACCAGCGGATAGATCGGGACGACGACGCGGGTACGCGCCCGTGCGGCGATCCGTGCGGCCAACTGCCAGTGCTGGGGCACGATCTCGTTCACCCACGCGCCCCCGTGCACGTACACCGTGCCGCCGCTCGCGCGACCGGCGGCGGGGGCGAGGGTGTAGACGGGCCGGCCCCGCCACCGCTCGACACGGACCGAGACGTCCGCGCGCAGTCGCCGCGGCGGGCCGTACGCGGGGGGCCGCAGCACGCGCTGCCGCAGGTGCCGTTCCGCTCCCCGGGCGGTGACGTACCGCCGGTTGGTGCGGATCAGGCGCAGGTACAACGGCAGGAACCGACCGGGCACGGTGGGCATGCAACGCCTTTCGTCGTCCTCCGGCATCTGAGCGCGCGTCACTTGCGCCCACCACACTGCCGCATCGCCGTCCCGCCCGGAACCCTCCCCGCCCGGCGCGCCCCGCGGACCGCCCCTCGCGGCCAAGTCCCCCTTGTCCCGCCGAAATACACCAAACGAAACCGCCCGGCGGTACACCCCCGTCACCGCCCGCCTACGGAGCGAGTTGGCCCTTCCGCACCACAACAATGCGTGTGACACTGGCCTCCCGTCCGCTGTGCGGACCCCCTCCGCACCATCCCCCACGAGAAGTGCGCCGTGCGTTCCTTGCCCCTGCCGCTCACCCTGACCGCACGCCTGTCCCCGGTGGTCGTCCTCGCCGCGGCGGGCTGGGCGCTGTCCTCCGGCCCGTCGACCGCACCGCAGGCCGCCGAGAACGAGAAGCCCCCGCAGAAGACGGAGAGCCGGTCCAGCTCCGAACCGTCGGCGACACAGGCGGCGAAGACCTACCCCGCCGCGCCCGCGCCGTGCACCGCGCTGGCGGAGAAGACCATCAAGTCCCTCGTGCCGGGCGCCAAGACGGCCGGCAAGGAGATCCCGTCCACGGACACCGAGCTGCGCCGCACCTGCTCCTGGAACGCGCTCGAGGGCTACGAGTACCGCTGGCTCGACGTGTCCTTCGAGGTGCTGGAGTCGGACGAGGCGGCGGAACGGTCGTACGAGAGCCGCCTGAAGGACAAGAGCGGCGGGGGTGCCGTCCCCGGGCTCGGCGACGTCGCGTACTCCGTGGTGAACCTGGCCACCGAGGACAAGCAGGAGACCCGGGAGGGCGTGGTGGTGGCCCGGGCCTCCAACGCGCTGGTGATCGTGACCTACAACGGCAGCGACTTCGAGTCGAAGAAGGCGCCCGGCACGGACGAGATCAACAAGGGCGCCATCAAGGCCGCCAAGGAGGCGATGGCGGCCCTGGAGGACGGACGGGGCTGACCCGGCCGCCCCCGGGGCCCACCGGGGCCGCCCGCCCCGGCCCGGGTTCCGGGCTCCGGGCCCGGAACGCTCCGGCCGCCGCCCGGGGCCCCGCGGACGGGCTCCCGGCCCCCGACGCCGATCCGGAATCCTTGGTTCCATGACATCCGTCACACCGCTTCCCCGATCTATGCAGGTCGATTAGTAGAACCCGCCCCGGCGACATAAGGGATTTGTCCGTCTTGGTGTGACCGCGGAACGGGCCGGGACGGAGGGCGATCCGGCCGGGAGCCGGGAGCCCCGGTCCTCCCACCATGCGGGGACTTCTGACGAGGCAGCAGGAGCACCGGGGTGCTCGTCACGGGCGGGGAGGCATGCTCTCCCGCCCGCCGCAAGGTCCCCGCACTCCTACGAGGCGCAGTAGTAGTGCGGCCCTTTGCGCCCGGCGCCGGGCCGTCCCAAGAATGACCAGCCTCCGGACAGCAGGGGTGAGGTCACTCATGGGAAAGCATCGCCAGCAGAAGAAGTACCGGCGGACGGTCGTCGCAGCAGCCGCCCTGGGCGTCATAGGCATACCCTCGGTCGCCATGGCCTGTACCGACTGGCCCGGCAGCGGGCAGCGGCAGGACCAGGGCGCCGCCGCCCCGTCCTCGGCCGAGGACAGGTGGACCGGCGCCGACCGGTACCACCGGTGGAGCAGTGAGCACGGCGGGGCCACGGCGGCACCGTCGGACGCGCCGGCCGCCACCGCGAGCCCTTCGAAGGACGGCGCACCGAAGCACGGCAGCGCCGAGCCGTCGCACAAGCAGAAGAAGAAGAAGACGGCTGTCGAGGCATCCGCCTCCCGGCCCTCCACCGCGGCGCCGAAGCCCTCCACCACGGCCTCGAAGCCCACCACCGCGCCGAAGCCCTCCGCCACGGCCCCGAAGCCCACCACCGCCGCGCCCGAGCCCGCCGCCGGCGCTCCGAGCCCCGCCGCGACGGGCGGCACCGAGGCCTCCGGAGCCGTCGCCGAGGTCGTGGAACTCGTCAACGCCGAGCGGAGCAAGGCCGGTTGCTCCCCGGTGAAGGTGAACGCCACCCTGACCGAGGCCGCGCAGAAGCACAGCGAGGACATGGCGGCGAGCCGCACCATGTCGCACACCGGCTCGGACGGGTCCTCCCCCGCCGACCGCATCACCCGCGCCGGCTACAACTGGAGCACCTACGGCGAGAACGTCGCCTACGGCTACTCCACTCCCGCGCAGGTGATGGCCGGCTGGATGGACAGCCCCGGCCACAAGGAGAACATCCTCAACTGCGCGTTCGAGGAGATCGGTGTCGGTCTCGCGCAGCCCAACTCCTACTGGACCCAGAACTTCGGCACGGCCCGGTAGGCGCGGACGCGCTCACGCCCGCCGGCGGCCCGCCACCAGCGCGACGTACACGACGGGCGACGCCGCCGTCCCCACCACCCAGCCGTAGTCCGCGAGGGGCTTCAGGAGGGGAACCAGCCCGGCCCCGGGGAAGGGACCCTTCCCCGGGGCCGAGGGGGAGCCGCCCACCGCGAGCACCCCGCCGACACCGGTGATCAGGGCGCCGGTGCGGAAGCCGATGAGGCGCGGCGCCAGGTTCGCCGGGTCGTAGGCCGGGGAGACCACGTTGGCCGCGGTGTTCACCGAGACGGTGGCGACCAGCACCGTCACCGGGGCGAGGAGCAGCCCGAAGACGTTGCCGGTCCTGGCGGCGAACTCGACGGGGTCCCGTGTCGGAGCCCCGTACACCGCCTGCGAGCCGGACGTGACGAACACGGACAGCAGCGCGAACAGGGTCATGGTGGTGGGCAGTCCGAGCGTCCGCCCCCAGACCTGGGCGCGCCGGCCCGCGCCGAAGCGGGTGAGGTCGGGGATGGTCAGGCTCAGGGTCGAAGGCTCAGGGTCGACCGGAAGGCGATCGTCCCCACCCGCAGGACCGTGAAGCTGTACGTCGTCCAGCGGCGGCGGGTCAGCGGCACGGGCAGCAGGTCGTCGTTGGCGAAGCGGGTGTCGATGAGGGTGACGCCCGGCGGGAGCTCGACGCGTCCCGCCGGGTCGGGCACGGGCCCCTCGGGTGGCACGGGCGGGACGGTCGCGGTCACGGGCGTGCCCTTCGGCAGGGGTACCGGTCAGCGGTCGAGTGCCGGGATGATCTCCGCGCCGTACGCGTCGATCGTCGCTTCCTGCGCGTCGTGCATGGCGTACACGGCGAACTGGTCCACCCCCAGCTCGCGCAGCGCCTTCAGCTTCTCGATGTGCGCCTCGGCCGGGCCGAGCAGGCAGAACCGGTCGACGATCTCGTCGGGGACGAAGTCCGTGGACGGGTTGCCGGCCCGCCCGTGGTGGCTGTAGTCGTAGCCGTGCCGTTCCTTGATGTACGACGTCAGCGCCTCGGGGACCAGGTCCGAGTGCTCGCCGTAGCGGGCGACCAGGTCCGCGACGTGGTTGCCGACCATGCCGCCGAACCAGCGGCACTGCTCGCGGGCGTGCGCCGGGTCGTCGCCGACGTACGCCGGAGCGGCGACGCAGACGGTGACGGAGCCGGGGTCGCGCCCCGCCTCCGCGGCCGCGGCGCGTACGGCCTTCACCATCCACTCGGTCAGGTACGGGTCGGCGAGCTGGAGGATGAAGCCGTCGGCCTTCCGTCCGGCGAGGGCGAGCGCCTTCGGCCCGTACGCCGCCATCCAGACGGGCAGTTCCCCGTCCCGCACCCACGGGATCCGCAGCGGCTGCCCGTCGACCTCGGCCTCGCGCCCCTCGGCGAGGTCGCGGATCACGTCGATCGCCTCGCCCAGGCGGGCCAGCGTGCCGGGTCTGCGTCCGGCGACGCGCATCGCGGAGTCGCCGCGGCCGATGCCGCAGACGGTGCGGTTGCCGAACATGTCGTTGAGGGTGGCGAAGGTGGAGGCGGTGACCTCCCAGGTGCGGGTGCCCGGGTTGGTGACCATCGGGCCGACCTTCAACCCGGTGGTGTTGGCCAGGATCTGGCTGTAGATCACGAACGGCTCCTGCCACAGTACGGCGGAGTCGAAGGTCCAGCCGTGGGTGAAGCCGCACCGCTCGGCGCGCTTCATCAGGTCGATGACCCGCGAGGCCGGCGGGTCGGTCTGCAGAACGAGTCCGAAGTCCATGAGCACCGCTCCTAGTCGAGGTACTGACAGGTGGACCGCGGGGTGTAGACGCCGTGCCCGGCGCGGCCGGTGTACTCCCGCTCGGTGATGACGGGTTCGCCGCGCGAGAGGACGGTCTCGACGCGGCCGGTGACCCGCTTGCCCTCGTAGGCCGAGTAGTCGACGTTCATGTGGTGGGTCCCGGCGGACATGACCTGCTCGGCGTGCGGGTCGTAGATCACGACGTCGGCGTCGGCGCCCGGCGCGAGGGTGCCCTTCTTCGGGTACAGGCCGAACATCCGGGCCGGGGTGGCGCAGGCGATCTCGATCCAGCGGCGCCGGGAGATGTGCCCGTCGAGGACGGCCTGGTGCAGCAGGTCCATGCGGTTCTCGACGCCCGGCAGACCGTTGGGGATCTTGGAGAAGTCGCCCCGGCCGAGCTCCTTCTGCCCGGCGAAGCAGAAGGGGCAGTGGTCGGTGGAGACCACCTGCAGGTCGTTGGTGCGCAGGCCCCTCCACAGGTGCGCCTGGTGTTCACGCGGCCTCAGCGGCGTGCTGCACACGTACTTGGCGCCCTCGAAGTCCGGCTCGGCGAGGTTGTCCGCGGACAGGAACAGGTACTGCGGGCAGGTCTCGCCGAAGACGTGTCGGCCCTCGTCGCGGGCCCGGGCCAGCTCGGCGACGGCTTCCCCCGCGGAGACGTGCACGATGTACAGCGGGGCGCCCGCGACCTGCGCGAGCCGGATGGCGCGGTGGGTGGCCTCGGCCTCCAGCAGGGCCTTGCGGACCTCGCCGTGGTGGCGCGGGTCGGTCTCGCCGCGGGCCAGCGCCTGCTCGACGAGCACGTCGATGGCGATGCCGTTCTCGGCGTGCATCATGATCAGCCCGCCGTTCTCGGCGGAGCGCTGCATGGCGCGCAGGATCTGGCCGTCGTCGGAGTAGAAAACCCCCGGGTACGCCATGAACTGCTTGAAGGACGTGACCCCTTCTTCCACCAGGAGGTCCATTTCCTTCAGCGTCTCGGCGTTCACGTCCGAGACGATCATGTGGAAGCCGTAGTCGATGGCGCACTTGCCCTCGGCCTTGGCGTGCCAGGCGTCCAGGCCCTCGCGCAGGGAGTGGCCGACGCTCTGCACGGCGAAGTCGACGACGGTGGTGGTGCCGCCCCAGGCGGCGGCCCGGGTGCCGGTCTCGAAGGTGTCGGAGGCGAAGGTGCCCCCGAAGGGCAGCTCCATGTGGGTGTGGACGTCGACGCCGCCCGGGATGACGTACTTCCCGGTGGCGTCGATGGCCCGGTCGGCGGTGAAGGCCCCGGCGGCCGGGGTGCCGGAGGCGGCGAGGGCGGCGATGCGGCCGTCCTCGATCAGGACGTCGGCGTGGACCTCGTCGGAGGCGGTGACGACGAGGCCACCACGGATGACGGTACGGCTGCTCATGCTGCTCCCTCTCCTGCCGTGGTCGGTGCTGTCAGGGCGCGGTCAGCGGCGCGTAGGCACCGGGCGCCCGGGCGCGGTGGAACCGTCGGCGGTCGCGGACCTCGCGCGGCTCGGCCGGGTCCGGGGCGCGCACGACGCGTTCGGTCTCCTTGTCGCTCGCCACCTCGCCGACGGACCGGTCCGCGGGGCCGACGAAGTGGCTGGTGCCGGAGAAGTCGTCGCCGCCGAGGTCCTCGGCGCCGACCCGGTTGATCGCGCCGACGAGGTACTCGACGGCGACGGCCGCCGCCGGGGCTGCTCCCGTCGCCACAGGTGGCCGAAGAGCCCCCGCGAGGTCGCCGACGGGGTGGAGGCGGTCTCGGCGCCCGCGAGCCCCGGCGCCCGCCGGCCCTCCGGGAAGTGGCGGGTCATGGCAGCGTCCTCCTGGTCGGTGGACCGCTACGGGATGCTCCGCAGAGCGCGTTCGAGGATCGCGGCGCCCTCCTCGGCCTCCGCGACGTTGAGGGTGAGCGGCGGGGCGATGCGCAGGGCGCTGGTGTCGTGCCCGCCGCCCTTGCCGATGAGCAGACCGCCCGCGCGGGCCGCCTCGAGGACGGCGGACACCGCCTCGGGGTACGCCTCGTCGGTGCCGGGCTTCGTCAGCTCGATGCCGATCATCAGTCCGCGCCCGCGCACCTCCCGTACCGCCGGGACCTGGGCGGCGACGGCCCGCAGCCGCTGGATGAGCAGCCCGCCGACCCGGCGGGCGTTGCCCTGGAGGTCGTGTTCCAGCAGGTAGGTGAGGTTGGCCAGGCCCGCCGCCATGGTGATCTGGGTGCCGCCGAACGTCGAGATGCTGTGGGCGTCCAGGCAGTTCATGATCTCGGAGCGGGCGATGACGCCGCCGATGGACATGCCGTTGCCGATGCCCTTGGCGAAGGTCACGATGTCGGGCGGGCCGTTGCGGCCGTGCGCCTGCCAGCCCCAGAAGTGTTCGCCGGTGCGGCCCCAGCCGGTCTGCACCTCGTCGGCGATCCACAGGACGCCCCGTTCGTGCAGCACCTCGCGGAAGGCCGCGTACAGCCCGTCGGGCGGCGAGGTGAAGCCGCCGACGCCCTGGATCGGCTCGGCGATCAGCGCGGCGGGCGGGCGCGTGTGCCCCAGCAGGTCCTTCAGGTCGTCGACGCAGGCCGCGACGAAGTCGTGGTCGTCGAGGGAGGCGAACGGGCCGCGGGTGCGCACGCCGCCGTGGACGTACAGGGTCTGCAGCGGGGACAGCGAGGTCGGGGACCAGCCGCGGTTGCCGGTGATGCCGACGGCGCTGAAGGAGCGGCCGTGGTAGCTGTTGCGCATCGCCAGGACCGTGTTGGTGCGCCGGTAGGTGGTGGCGAGCAGCAGGGCGGTGTCGTTGGCCTCGGTGCCGGAGGTGGTGAAGAACACCCGGGCGTCCGGGATGCCGCTCAAGTGGACGATGCGTTCGGCGAGTTCCACCATCGGCCGGTTGAGGTAGAGGGTGGAGGAGTGCAGGATCCGCCCGGCCTGCTCGCCGACCGCCTTGGTCACCTCGGGCAGGGCGTGGGCGGTCATGGTGGTGAGGATGCCGCCGAAGAAGTCGAGGTAGCGGTTGCCGTCGGAGTCCCAGACGTGGCGGCCCTCGCCGTGGGTGATCTCGAGGGGCTCGTCGTAGTAGAGGGCGAGCCAGTCCGGGAGCACGGAGCGGTGGCGGCCCAGCAGGTCGTCGGTCACGGCTGCACCAGCCCTTCGTAGGCGTCGGGGCGGCGGTCGCGGTAGAAGGCCCACTGCTGCCGCACTTCCTCGATGAGGTCGAAGTCCAGGTCCCGGACCACGAGTTCCTCCTTGCTGTCGCTGGCGACGTCACCGACGAACTGCCCGCGCGGATCGACGAAGTACGAGGTCCCGTAGAAGTCGTTGTCCCCGTACTCCTCCTGGCCCACGCGGTTGATCGCGGCGACGAAGTACTCGTTGGCGACGGCCGCCGCCGGCTGCTCCAGCCGCCACAGGTGGGACGACAGACCGCGGTGCGTGGCGGACGGGTTGTACACCAACTGGGCCCCGTTGATGCCGAGTTGCCGCCATCCCTCGGGGAAGTGGCGGTCGTAGCAGATGTAGACGCCGACCTTGCCGACGGCGGTGTCGAAGACCGGCCAGCCGAGGTTGCCGGGCCGGAAGTAGAACTTCTCCCAGAAGCCCTTGACCTGCGGGATGTGGTGCTTGCGGTACTTGCCGAGGACGGTGCCGTCGGCGTCGATCACCGCGGCGGTGTTGTAGTAGAAGCCCGACTGCTCGACCTCGAACACCGGCACGACGACCACCATGCCGGTCTCGCGGGCCAGGTCCCGCATCCGCCGGACGGTCGGCCCGTCGGGCACGGGTTCGGCCCAGCGGTAGTGCTCGGGGTCCTGGACCTGGCAGAAGTAGGGGGAGTTGAAGACTTCCTGGAAACCGATGATCCTCGCGCCCTGCCGGGCCGCCTCACGGGCGTGCTCCTCGTGCTTCGCCAGCATGGACTCGGTGTCGCCGGTCCAGGTGGCCTGGACCAGAGCGGCACGTACGACGTTGGCCATGAGCTGCTCCTTCGACGCGACGTCAGCGCCTCTACGCCCGTAGAAACGGTCGTAGAGGGACGAACGTATGCCTCTCGGGCGGCCTTGCCAAGACCATCGTCGTCGAGACCGCGGAGTCGATCTCGTTTCACACCCCGGTGGGTGAGTCGTGGTGCCGGTGGGGAGGGCGGGACGCCTGCGGCGCCCCGTCGACGCCGCGGGCGGACCCGCCGCCGGCGCCCCGCACCCCGGCCCGCCGGGCGGGCCCTAGGCGGCGGCCGACGCGCCCGGAACGTCCGGGGCGCTCGGCGCGCAGCGCCCCGCCAGCTCGTCCATCGACAGGCCGAGCACGCCGACCAGCGCGGCCACGGTGAAGAACGCCGGGGTCGGGGCCCGCCCGGTCTCGATCTTCCGGAGGGTCTCCGGGGAGATCCCGGCGCGCGCCGCGACCTCCGTCATGCTGCGGTCGCCGCGCGCCTCGCGCAGCAGCCGGCCGAGCCGCTCGCCGCGTTCGCGCTCTTCGGGGGTCAAGGGGGTGCGCACCATGGCACCCATTCTAATACCGGTATAGTAATTGGCATGGTGGAGCTGAAGACCGACACATCGATCGACGCCATGCACACGGCGGGCCGGGTCGTCGCGAACGCGCTGACGGCCGTACGGAAAGCCGCGGACGTGGGCGTCTCCCTGCTGGAACTGGACGAGGTGGCACGGGAGGTGCTGCGCGGGGCGGGCGCGACCTCGCCCTTCCTGGGCTACCGGCCCTCCTTCGCGCCGACGCCCTTCCCCGCCGTGCTCTGCGTCTCCGTCAACGACGCGATCGTGCACGGCGTCCCGAACGACTACCGGCTGCGCGACGGGGACCTGGTCTCCGCCGACTTCGGCGCCGAGCTGGGCGGCTGGGTCGGCGACTCCGCCGTCAGTTTCACCGTGGGCACCGCGCGCCCGGCCGACGTACGGCTGATCGAGACCGTCGAACGGGCCCTCGCGGCGGGGATCGGGGCGGCCGTCGTCGGCAACCGCATCGGCGACATCGCCCACGCCGTCGGCACGGTGTGCCGTGCGGCGGGCTACGGCATCCCGGACGGCTTCGGGGGTCACGGCATCGGCCGCCGCATGCACGAGGACCCGGCCGTGCCGAACGAGGGCCGGCCGGGCCGGGGCATGCCCCTGCGGCACGGCATGGTCCTCGCCATCGAGCCCATGGTCATCGGCGGCGGCACCGACGGCTTCCACGCGGCGCCGGACGGCTGGACGCTCCGCACGGACGACGGATCCCGCGCGGCCCACGCGGAACACACCGTGGCGATCACACGGGCGGGACCGCGCGTCCTCACCGCGCGCGAAGCCGACTGAGCGCGCCCGTCGGCTCCCCCTCGGGCCGCCGCACCGATCCCGGTGCGGCGGCCCGAGGGGGAGCCGTTGCGCGGCCTTCCCGGACATGCCCGCCGGAACGGAACGTGTCATCGTGGCATGAGCGAGCCCGGACCGGGTTACCCGTCCCCGGCACGTCCACCAGCGAAGGAACGGATGACGATGACGAGTGGTTTCATCGGCCCGGAGGGTGATCCTTTCGCAGAATTCCTCGCGCGCTTCTTCGGCGGACCTCGCCCTCGCCAGATCGACCTCGGCAGGCTGCTCAGCCAGCCGGCCCGGGAACTGGTGCGCGGCGCCGCCCAGTACGCCGCCGAGCACGGCAGCCGGGACCTGGACACCCAGCACCTGCTGCGCGCCGCCCTCGCCGCCGAGCCGACCCGGAGTCTGCTCAGCCGGGCGGGCGCGGACCCCGACTCCCTGGCGTCGCAGATCGACGACCGCTCGGGACCGGTCCAGTACGGGCCCGGTGACGCCCCGCCGCCGACCTCGCTGTCCCTGACCCCCGCCGTCAAACGGGCCCTGCTGGACGCCCACGAGATGGCCCGGGCCAGCGGCACCGGCTACATCGGCCCGGAGCACGTGCTCAGCGCCCTGGCCGCCAACCCCGACTCGGCCGCCGGGCACATCCTCAACGCGGCCCGGTTCACGCCCTCCGGCCCGCCGGAGGCACCGGAGGCCGCGCCGCCCCGCGTCGAACGGCCGCGCCCCGCGACGGGCACGCCGACCCTGGACAAGTACGGCCGCGACCTCACCGAGCTGGCCCGCGAGGGCCGCATCGACCCGGTGATCGGACGGGAGCAGGAGATCGAGCAGACCGTCGAGGTGCTCTCCCGGCGCGGCAAGAACAACCCGGTGCTGATCGGTGACGCGGGCGTCGGCAAGACGGCCGTCGTGGAGGGACTGGCCCAGCGGATCGCCGAGGGGGACGTGCCCGACGTGCTCCTCGGACGGCGGGTGGTCGCCCTGGACCTGACGGGCGTGGTCGCCGGGACCCGCTACCGGGGTGACTTCGAGGAGCGGATGAACTCCATCGTCGAGGAGATCCGCGCCCACTCCGACCGGTTGATCATCTTCATCGACGAGCTGCACACCGTCGTCGGTGCCGGGGGCGGCGGCGAGAGCGGCTCGCTGGACGCCGGCAACATCCTCAAGCCGGCCCTGGCCCGCGGCGAGCTGCACATCGTGGGCGCGACCACGCTGGAGGAGTACCGCCGGATCGAGAAGGACGCGGCGCTGGCCCGCCGCTTCCAGCCGATCCTGGTGCCGGAGCCGACCCCCGCCGACACGATCGAGATCCTGCGCGGGCTGGTGGACCGGTACGAGGCCCACCACCAGGTCCGCTACACCGACGAGGCGCTGGTGGCGGCCGTGGAGCTGTCCGACCGCCATCTGAGCGAGCGCCGCCTGCCGGACAAGGCCATCGACCTCATCGACCAGGCCGGCGCCCGGGTACGGCTGCGGTCCCGCACCAAGGGCACCGACGTACGGGCCATGGAGCAGGAGGTCGAGCAGCTGACCCGCGACAAGGACCAGGCGGTCGCCGACGAGCAGTACGAACAGGCCACGCAGTTGCGGGACCGCATCGTGGAACTGAAGCAGCGGATCGCCCAGGCCGACGAGGACGGCGAGGTGGACGAGGGGCAGAGCCTGTGGGTGGACGCCGAGGCGATCGCCGAGGTGGTGTCCCGGCAGACCGGCATCCCGGTCAGCCGCCTCACCGAGGAGGAGAAGGACCGGCTGCTGGGCCTGGAGCAGCACCTGCACCGGCGGGTGGTCGGCCAGGACGAGGCGGTGCGCGTCGTCTCGGACGCGGTGCTGCGCTCCCGCGCGGGCCTGGCCAGCCCCGACCGGCCGATCGGCAGCTTCCTGTTCCTCGGGCCGACCGGCGTCGGCAAGACGGAGCTGGCCCGGGCGCTCGCCGAGGCGCTGTTCGGCAGCGAGGACCGGATGGTGCGCCTGGACATGAGCGAGTACCAGGAGCGGCACACGGTCAGCCGGCTGGTCGGCGCCCCGCCCGGGTACGTGGGGCACGAGGAGGCCGGGCAGCTGACCGAGGTGGTGCGCCGGCACCCGTACTCGCTGCTCCTGCTCGACGAGGTGGAGAAGGCGCACCCGGACGTCTTCAACATCCTGCTCCAGGTCCTCGACGACGGCCGGCTGACCGACGCGCAGGGCCGGACGGTGGACTTCACCCACACCGTCATCGTGATGACCAGCAACCTCGGCTCCGAGGTGATCACCCGGCGCGGAGCGACGCTGGGCTTCGCGTCCGGCGGCGCGGACGCGGACGAGGAGGCGCGGCGCGAACAGGTCATGCGGCCGCTGCGGGAGCACTTCCGGCCCGAGTTCCTCAACCGGATCGACGAGATCGTGGTCTTCCGCCAGCTGACCGCCCGGGAACTGCGGCAGATCACCGACCTGCTGCTGGAGGGCACCCGGCGCGGGCTGAAGGGCCAGGGGATCTCGGCCGAGTTCACCGACGCGGCCGTGGACTGGCTGGCCGAGCGCGGCTACCAGCCCGAGTACGGCGCCCGGCCGCTGCGCCGCACCATCCAGCGGGAGGTCGACAACCAGCTCTCCCGGCTGCTCCTGGACGGCCGGGTCCGGGAGGGCGGCCGGGTGACGGTGGACGCGCAGGACGGCAGGCTCGTCTTCCGCACCCAGGAGACGCCGACCGCCGAGCTGTGAACGGGCACACGGAGCGGCGCCCCGGAGAATTCGCCGGGGCGCCGCTCCGTGTGCACGGACGGTGGCCGCTGCGCGCGGGGACGCCTACCGCGCCGGATGCACCACCATCGCCGAGCCGCCGCCCCGGCGGACCTTCTCCGCCGCCGCGAGCCACCGGCCGCCCGGCAGGCGCTGGACGCCCGTGGTCGCCCCGATCTCCGGGTTCTCCCGGAACGCGTGCCCGACGGCCTCCAGACGCTGCCGCAGGGCGCTGTCGTACAGGCCGGGTTCGAGGTCCGTCTGCGCCGTGTTGCGCTGGCTGGCGCGCGGCGCGGCGATCGCGTCGACCAGGGGCAGTCCGCGGTCGAGGAAGCCGGTGAGGGTCTGCAGCACGGTGGTGACGATGGTGGCGCCGCCGGGCGAGCCGAGGGCCACCACCGGCCGGTCGTGCCGGTCGAGCACGATCGTCGGGGAGATCGAGGACCGGGGCCGCTTGCCGGGGCCCGGCAGGTTCGGGTCGTGCACGGCCGGGTTCGCCGGGGCGAAGGAGAAGTCGGTCAGCTCGTTGTTGAGCAGGAACCCGCGGCCGGGCACGGTGATGCCGCTGCCCCCGGTCTGCTCGATGGTGAGGGTGTAGGCGACGACGTTGCCCCACCGGTCGGCGGTGGTGAGGTGCGTGGTGCTCTCGCCCTCGTACGTCGTCGGGGCCGCCGTGCCGCCCCTCGCGCAGGGCCGCGGGTCGCGCGGGTCGCCGGGGGCGAGCGGGCTGGTGAGGACGGCTTCGTCCTTGATCAGGCACTCGCGCGAGTCGGCGAACCGCTGCGAGAGCAGTTCCTTCGTCGGCACGTCCTCGAAGGCGGGGTCGCCGACCCAGCGCCCGCGGTCCGCGAACGCGATGCGGCTCGCCTCGATGAGGCGGTGCAGGTACCGGACGTCGCTCGCCCGGGAGAGGTCGGTCCGCTCCAGGATGTTGAGGGCCTCGCCGACCGTGGTGCCGCCGGAGGAGGACGGCGCGATGGAGTAGACGTCCAGGCCCCGGTACGAGGTCTTCGTGGGCGGCTGGAACTTGGCGCGGTAGGCGGCGAGGTCGCGGGCGGACAGGTCGCCGGGGCGGGCGTTCCAGTCGGAGCCGGGGTCCACCGGCGGCTTGTTCACCGTGTTGACGATGTCCCGTCCGATGTCGCCCCGGTACAGCGCGTCGACGCCCTTGCGGCGCAGCTCGGCGTAGGTGCGGGCCAGGTCGGGGTTCTTGAGGACGGAGCCGATGGCCGGGAGGTCGCCGCCCGGCAGGAACAGCTCGGCGGTGTCGGGGAAGTGGCGGAAGCGGGTCTCGTTGGCGGCGGTCTGCGCGCGGAAGGTCTCGTCGACGGTGAAGCCGTCGCGGGCGAGCCGCTCGGCGGGTTTCAGGACCGTCCCGAGTGTCCTGCTGCCCCAGGCGTCGAGCGCGCGCTGCCAGGTGGCGGGCGTGCCCGGGGTGCCGACGGCGAGACCGCTGCTGACGGCCTCGGCGAAGGGGATCGGCGCGCCGTTCTCCAGGAACAGCCCGGAGTCGGCGGTCAGCGGGGCGGTCTCGCGGCCGTCGAGGGTGTGCACGGTGCGGGAGCGGGCGTCGTAATAGACGAAGTAGCCGCCTCCGCCGATGCCGGCCGAGTAGGGCTCGGTGACGCCGAGCGCGGCGGCGGTGGCGACGGCCGCGTCGACGGCGTTGCCGCCCTTCCTCAGGATCTCGATCCCGACGGCGGAGGCGTCGGCGTCGACGCTGGAGACCGCGCCGCCGTACCCGGCGGCGACCGGGACCTTGGGGGTGCGGTCGTCGGGCGCGCCGTGCGGGGCGGCGGGGGGTGCCGCCGCCCCCACCGAGACCACTGCGGCGCAGACCGCCGGGACCACCAGTTTCCGAACGACAGGACGACGCATCCGCACCTCCGGTGTCAGGCCGTTCTGGCAGCTTAATCCAGTCAGCATGGCCCCGTCAGGAAACGCCCGGGGCGTGCCGCCGCGGATCTCCGGCCGCGCTCCCGGACCGGGTGTCGAACACGAGTTTGTGCGATCCCGCTACCATGCGCGCCCATGACTGATGACGTGCGCAACATCGTTCTGGGCGTGGTGGCCGCCGGCATCAGCGCCGCGTTGGGCTGGTTGGCCCGCACCTCTCTGTGGAAGCGCAGGCTCCGGCGCAAGCAGGCGTTCTTCGGACTGCCGGAGAACTCCGAGTCGCTGCTCGTCGTCAACCGCGACCCGGCCACGGCGGAGCTCGCGGTGCACCGCTTCGACGTGTTCGCGCTGCTGGAGCTGTCCGCGCTGATCAAGGACTGCGGGGCGCACGTCCGGATGGTGACGCAGGACGCGGTGCACCAGGGGTTCGGCGAGCGGACCGAGTTCTGCGTGGGCGGTCCGGGCTCGAACCGGCGGATGGTGGCCCACATGGCGGCGATGCTGCCGGGAGTGCGGGTCAACGTCGACCCGGAGCCGGGACCGGACCGGGGCGCCTTCCAGATCGGCACCGAGCGCTACCGCATGGACCCGGGCGTCACCGAGTACGTCCTGCTGGCCCGGCTGACCGCCGGTGAGGGGCGCGACACCCGGCCGGTGTTCCTGTTCTGCGGCCAGCGCGCGATCACCAACCAGGCCGCCACCCGCTATCTCGCCCGCCACCACGAGCGGCTGGCCCGCAAGCACGGTTCCGGCTCCTTCGTCCTGCTGCTGAAGGTGGTCAACTCGCAGGCGTACGGCCCCGATGTGGTCGAACTGGTCGCGGACGTGACCCGGGCGGCCCAGACCCCACTGCCCTCCCCCGCCGCTCCGCGCACCTCGCACCGGGCGCCCTGAGAGGCGCTGTGCGCCCTCGTGTCGAGCCCGCGTCGAGCGCAACCCGTCCGGCGCGCAGCTGACCTTCTCCTCGCCGGCGACGGACCCGTCCTGCGGGTCGGGTCCGTCACGCGAGCAGTGATCTCCGGCTGCCGCCGGACGGGACTGGCCGATGTGAACCGCCGCTCCCCGCGGGCCGGGGGGCGGTGGACCCCTCCCGGCGGTGGCGTCCCCGCCCCTGCGGCGAGATCCCCTCCCCCACCGGGACGGAGGGAACATCCTAGTCGAGGTCCGGACGGGCGGTCCCGCGGGCGTCATCCCGCTCAGCGCTGGAGGGGCCCGGGGAGGAAGTCCCCGCCCGTGGCGGGGCCGGCGTCCCGCGGGGCGTGCGGGTCCCCGGCGTGCTTGTCGACGTCACGCGGTCCGATCAGCGGATCGACGGCCATGCCCACCCCTGCTTGTCGTGACGGTGCGGTGGTCGCCGCACCGTATCCGTACAAGATCACCCGGGCGGCGCGACACGCACTCCCCGGCCATTAGCCGTATTTACGCCGGGCTGTTGACCGGGGACCCCCCGGGAGGACCTCACGCCTCCGCGACCTCGGCGTACAGCTGCGACAGCTCGGGCACGCCGTGGGCGGCCCATGTGTGTCCGCAGTCCACGACGTCGAACTCCCGGCCGGAGGCGAGCCGTACGACGGGCTGCCCGTCGGACCGGATCTCCCAGGCGGCCCCCGGCACGGTGCGCACGATGACGGTGCCCAGGTACAGCCCGGCGTCGTTGCCCAGCCAGGTCAGGGTCTCCTCGTCGTCCCGCCAGCCCGGCACCAGTTGGTCCAGCGCCTCCAACGAGGCCGGGGAGTCGTCCAGTCGGACGCCCGCCCGGTAGGCCTGGGAGCGCAGCAGTTCGCACTCCGCGAGGAGGTCCGCGATTCCCTCGGAGGCGGGAAACCCGATCTTCTGCCGCCGGTTGCCCAGGAAAGGGATGTTCATACCTCCAGCCTGTCATTCGTACCGCCCTCTGCACCACAGGGCGCGCGGGGCCGGACGGGCCGGTGGGAGGGCCGGGCCGGGCGGCGTGGCCGCAGGGCTACAGGTCCAGGTCCACCACGACCGGCGCGTGGTCCGAGGCGCCCTTGCCCTTGCGCTCCTCGCGGTCGACGTAGGAGTCCGTGACCGCCTTGGCGAACGGCGCGTTGCCGTACACCAGGTCGATGCGCATGCCGCGGTTCTTCGGGAAGCAGAGCTGGCGGTAGTCCCAGTACGTGAACGGGTGCTCGTACTTGAGCGGGCGCGGGACGATGTCGGACAGGCCGGTCTCGCGCAGGGAGGCCAGGGCGGCGCGCTCGGCGGGGGTGACGTGGGTCAGGCCCTCGAAGGCGGCCCGGTCGTAGACGTCGTCGTCGGTCGGGGCCACGTTGTAGTCGCCCAGGACCGCGAAGGGGCGCTCCCCCGCCGCGTCGCCGGCCACGGCCGCCTTCAGGGCCTCGAACCACTGGAGCTTGTACGCGTAGTGGGGGTGGTCCACCTCCCGGCCGTTGGGCACGTAGACCGACCAGACGCGGACCGGGCCGCAGGTGGCGGAGACGGCGCGCGGTTCCTCGGAGCCCTCGTAGCCGGGGTCGCCGGGCAGGCCCTTGACGACGTCCTCGAGGCCGACGCGGGAGAGCAGCGCCACGCCGTTCCACCGGCCGGTGGCGTTCACCGCCGACTCGTAGCCCAGCTCGCGCAGTTCCTCGAACGGGAACCTGTCCTCGGCGACCTTGGCCTCCTGGAGGCACAGCACGTCCGTGCCGCTGCTCTCCAGCCAGGCCAGGAGCCTCGGCAGGCGGGCGGTGATCGAGTTCACGTTCCAGGTCGCGATGCGCATGCCCCACAACCTACCCGGCCCCTGTGACACCCCTCGACCGAAGCTCGCGGACTCACAGGCGGGCCGACGCCCCGGGCGCGAGCCGCAGGTGCTCACAGCCGCCGAGGGCGCCGATCTGGCGGTCGTAGATCGGGCGGGCGAGGTCGGTGAGCAGGGCGTCGTGGACGTCGTAGGCGCGTTGCGGCCGGACCTCGCGGACGTAGTCGATGACCTCCGAGATCTTGTTCCAGGGGGCCATGACGGGCAGCATCAGCGTCTCGACCGGGTGGTCGGGGACGGTGAGCGCGTCACCGGGGTGGAAGAGCTTCCCGTCGACGAGGTAGCCCACGTTGGTGACGCGCGGGATGTCCGGGTGGATCACCGCGTGCAGTTCGCCGTGGACCTGGACGTCGAAGCCCGCGGCGGTGAAGGTGTCGCCGTGGCCGACGGTGTGCACCCGGCCGGGGAACGCCGCCGAGATCCGCTCCGCGACCGATTTCAGGGTCCAGATCTCGGCGGCCGGGTCGGCCTCCAGGGCGGTGCGCAGCCGGCCCTCGTCGAAGTGGTCGGGGTGCTCGTGCGTGACCAGGACGGCGTCCGCGCCGAGGGCCGCGTCCTCCTCGCTGAACCCGCCGGGGTCGAGGACGAGGGTGCGGCCGTCCTTCTCCAGGCGGACGCAGGAGTGCGACTTCTTCGTGAGCTTCATGTTCCCATCCTGCCCCGGGGCCCGTCGCCGGGCAGGGCGCCGGGGGTCCCCGGGAACCGCTCCGGGATCACTCCGGGGGCGTGGTCTCCTCGCGGACCACCTGCTGGGCCACCCGGAACGCGCTGTTCGCCGCCGGCACGCCGCAGTACACGGCCGCCTGGAGCAGCACCTCCTTGATCTCGTCCGGGGTGAGGCCGTTGCGCAGGGCGGCCCGGGTGTGGGAGGCGAGGTCCTCCAGGTGGCCGCCGGCGACCAGGGCGGTGAGGGCGACGCAGCTGCGGGTGCGCCGGTCGAGCCCGGGCCGGTCCCAGACCTCGCCCCAGGCGTAACGGGTGACGAACTCCTGGTACTCGCCCGAGAACGCGTCGGCCCGGGCCAGCACCCCGTCGACGTGTGCGTCGCCCAGCACCTCCCGGCGGACCTTGATCCCGGTGTCGTACGGGTCGGGTCTGCCCTGTGCCTCCGGCGCCGCGGCGGGCGGGGCGATCTCGGCGACGGGAGCGGGCTGCGGCGGGACGACGGCCGGCGCCGGTGCGGCCGCCGCGGGCAGGACGGTGTGGCCGGTGGCGGTCTCGAACCCGGGCTGCCAGGCGGTGGAGAAGTGCCTCACCAGCAGGTCGGTGACGGCGGCGGGCTGCTCCACCGGCACCAGGTGGGAGGCGCCCGGTACGACGGCGAGCCGGGCGTCCGGGACCCCGGCGACCAGGGTGCGCGCCTCGGCGGGGCCGGTGACCTGGTCCTCCGAGCCCACCAGCACCAGGGTCGGCACGCCGATGCTGCCGAGTTCGGGACGCACGTCGAAGGAGGCCAGCGCCTCGCAGGCGGCGATGTAGCAGCCGGGATCGGTGGTGCGCACCATCTGCACGGCCCACTCGGTGATCGCGGGCTGGGCGGCGGCGAACCCGCCGGTGAACCACCGGTCCGGCGCGGAGCGGGCGATGGGGTCGAGCCCGTTGGTGCGCACGACGACCCCGCGCTGGCGGAACTCGTCCGCCGTGCCGAAGCGGGGCGAGGCGGCGATCAGCGCGAGGGAGGCGAGGCGCTCGGGGTGGCGCAGGGCCAGCTCGATGCCGACGGCGCCGCCGAGCGCGCAGCCCGCGTAGCCGAAGCGCTGCACGCCGAGGCCGTCGAGGGTGGCGAGCAGCCGCGCGGCGAGGTCGGCGACCGAGCTCGCGGGGTACGCGGGGGCACCGCCGTGTCCCGGCAGGTCGAACCGGAAGACCCGCCACTGCCTGGTCAGCTCGGGGATCTGCCGGTCCCACATGTGCCATGTCGTGCCCAGCGAGGGACCCAGGATCAGGACTGGGGCTTCTTCGGGCCCGTCAAAGCGGTATTGCAGGGTGTTCGGTGGTGTCTCGCTCACCCGTCCGACCCTCTCATGTCTCACGAGGTCTCACATGGCCGGGACGACCCTAGCGGCTCTCGCCCCGCTCGCCACGCCGGGTGCCGGTGCCGCCGCGGTCCCCGGGGGCGCGGGTACGTGTGCTCCGGCGCGTTCTCCGGCGGGTGCGCGGGGTCGTGCCGGCCGTGGCCCGCCCGGGCCCTCGCGGGATCCCGCCCGCCGGCAGCCCGGCTGCGGGGCCGTTCCCGCCCTGCCGGCCGCACGACTCGGCGGGCCGCCCTTCCCGTGGGCCGCCCGGCCCGCGACCACCCTTCCTTCACAACTCCGCGCGCATCGAATCGGGTTGTGGCGGTTGCGCGGAGATTCCCCGCGGGCGGCCGGCGACCGTCCCGGAGGAGCCCCGAGGGGCGGGCCTTCCTTCTCCCGGGACACACCACCGGGCCGCGACGCCGGGCCGCCGGTGCCGGACCGGCGGAGTCCCGGGACGCCCCGATCGAAGTTTTCCGAACCGCCCTCGGTCAAACGGTCGTTCCCCGGCGCAAGTGTTCGGTCATTAGGGGCCACCCCCGGAAACACACGCTCTCGCGCCGGTGCCGCCCGCCTACGGTGCCACCACCGGGCCAGGGGGACCTCCGCCCCGTCGAGCCGGTGCAACCGACGCAACGACCGAAGAGGGAAACAGTCATGGCGAGTGTGGAAGTGTCGCTGAAGGAAATCATGACCGCCGTCGAAGGGGCCCTCGGAGCGGCCGTCGTCGACTACTCCAGCGGCATGGCCCTGGGAACGCTGGGCGGGGGCAAGGAACTGGACCTCACCGTCGCGGCGGCCGGCAACACGGATGTCATCCGGGCCAAGGTGCGCACCATGGAGATGCTGGGCCTGACGAGCCAGATCGAGGACATCCTCATCACGCTCGGCAGCCAGTACCACCTCATCCGGCTGGTCACCGGCCGGAACGGCAACGGCCTGTTCCTGTACCTCGTGCTCGACAAGTCCCGGTCGAACCTGGCGATGGCCCGCCACCAGCTCAAGCGGATCGAAGAGAACCTGGAAGTGTGAACGCCCCGACGCCGGGCCGACGTGCGCCCATGATGTGAAGACTTCTTCAAGTCGCCACATCAACATCATCCCAATCCGTGGGTGCGCGCCGCGCCGAGCGAGAAGGATCGGCCCCGCAGGCACATCGTGCGGCGGCGCGTCTGCCGGGGCGCCGCCGCACCCCGGAGAACGTCCCCGATGCGGCAGGGAGCGCGCACCCATGCAAGTCCCCCTCTACCAGGCCAAGGCGGAGTTCTTCCGCATGCTGGGGCACCCCGTGCGCATCAGGGTTCTGGAGCTGCTGCAGCACGGGCCCGTCCCGGTGCGGGACCTGCTCGCCGACATCGACATCGAGCCGTCCAGCCTCTCGCAGCAACTGGCCGTCCTGCGGAGGTCCGGCATCGTCGTCTCGATCCGGGAGGGCTCCACCGTCCGGTACGCCCTCGCCGGCGGCGACGTCGCCGAACTGCTCCGCGCGGCCCGCCGGATCCTCACCGAACTGCTGGCCGGACAGAGCGAACTCCTGGCCGAGCTCCGGCAGACCGACTCCCCCGTGCCGTCGGTCCCCAGGAGCAGGCGGGGCTGAGGAGGCCTCCGCGCCGTGCACCGCGCGCTCCGCGGGGAAGACCCCCCATGACCCCGTGAGCGCGGCGCCGCCTGCGCGTCACGGGGGGCCGGGGTGGCTCGGGCGCGGGACGGACGCGCCCCCGCACCCCCGGTGATCCCGTTTCACCCCATCAGGTCCAAGAAGCGGTTTTCCCTGGCCCCTGCACCTTTCGCCCTCGATGATTCAGTCACGGCGTGCGGCTCCGCGAAGACATCGCACCAGGGTGCTCCGGTGTGCCCGCGCCCCGCAGGCGAAGCGACGAGCAGGGGACAGGAGGGGGGCGGGATGCACCTGACTCCGCATGAGCAGGAACGTCTGTTGGTGCACGTGGCGGCGGATGTCGCCCGCGGGCGCCGTGAGCGCGGGCTGCTGCTGAACTATCCCGAGGCCATGGCGCTGTTGACGGTGCACGTCTACGAGGAGGCGCGGGCCGGAGCGACGGTCGACTCGGTGATGGAGTCCGGACGCCGCGTGCTGCGGCGCGACGAGGTCATGGACGGCGTACCGGAGATGATCTCCAACGTCCAGGTCGAGGCGACGTTCCCCGACGGGACGAAGCTGGTGACCCTGCACGACCCGTTCGACGAGCCGGACGGCGAGGTGACCGTGCATCCGGGCAAGCAGGAGCTGCTCCCGGACGACAAGAAGCACCGGATTCCCTTCAACGGGGACCGCAAGAGCGTGAAACTGCTCGTGAGCAACCCGTCGGACCGCCCGGTGCAGGTCGGCTCCCACTTCCACTTCGCCGAGGTCAACGAGGAGCTCTCCTTCGACCGCGAGAAGGCGCACGGCATGCGGCTGCACATCGCCTCCGGCACCTCGGAGCGGTTCGAGCCCGGTGACGAGCGCACCGTCCGGCTGGTCCCCCTCGCGGGCGACCGCATCGTCGAGGGCCTGCAGGCCGGCAAGACCGAACGGGAGAAGCGCCTTGACGCACGATGACACCGAGCGGCCGTGGGACCCGCTGAAGCGGTCCCGGTACGCCGACCTCTACGGCCCCACGACCGGCGACCGGGTGCGGCTCGCCGACACCGACCTCGTCCTGCGGATCGACGCGGACTGGTGCGGCGGTCCCGGCCGCAGCGGCGACGAGATGATCTTCGGTGGCGGGAAGGTGATCCGCGAGTCGATGGGGCAGTCGCACATCCCGCGCGACGACCGGCGGGAGCCGGTGGACACCGTGATCACCGGTGCGCTGATCCTGGACCACTGGGGTGTGGTGAAGGCCGACGTCGGTCTGCGCGACGGCCGGATCCGGGCGATCGGCAAAGCGTACAACCCCGAGACGATGTCGTCCCGGCCGCACGACGACGCGCGCGCCTCGCACTTCGTCGTCGGGCCCGAGACGGAGGTGATCTCCGGCAACGGGCGGATCCTGACCGCCGGCGGGGTCGACACCCACGTGCACTTCCTGTGCCCCGGCCAGATCCACGAAGCGCTCGCGTCGGGCGTGACGACGCTGATCGGTGGCGGCACCGGACCGGCGGAGGGCAGCACGGCCACCACCGTCACCCCGGGGAAGTGGCACATCCAGCGGACGTTCGAGGCGCTCGACGCGTATCCGGTGAACATCGGGCTGCTCGCCAAGGGCAGCACGGTGTCGGAGAAGGCGCTGCGGGACCAGGTGGCCGCCGGCGCCCTCGGGTTCAAGATCCACGAGGACTGGGGGGCCACGCCCGCGGTGATCGACGCGGCGCTGAAGGTCTGCGACGAGACCGGCGTCCAGGTCGCCCTGCACGCCGACTCGCTGAACGAGTCCGGGTTCGTGCGCCACACGCTCGCCGCGACCGGGAAGCGCCGCACGACCAAGGACGTCAAGTACCGCAGTCTGCACGTCTTCCACGTCGAGGGCGCCGGCGGCGGTCACGCGCCCGACATGATCAGCCTGGTCGGCGAGCCCAGCGTGCTGCCCGCCTCGACGAACCCGACCCGCCCCCTGACGGTCAACACCGTCAAGGAGCACGTCGACATGATGATCGTGTGCCACCACCTCAACCCGGAGATCGCGGCGGACATGGCGTTCGCCGACTCGCGCATCCGGCCCTCCACCATGGCCGCCGAGGACCTGCTGCACGACATGGGTGCCATCTCGATGATGTCCTCCGACGCGCAGGCCATGGGCCGCATCGGTGAGATGATCATGCGGACCTGGCAGACCGCCCACGTCATGAAGACCCGTTACGGGCACCTGCGCGAGGACGACGCCGACGCGGACAACTTCCGGGCCCGCCGCTACATCGCCAAGTACACGATCAACCCGGCCCTCACCCACGGCATCGGCCACGAGGTCGGCTCCGTCGAGACCGGCAAGCTCGCGGACCTGGTGCTGTGGGAGCCCAAGTTCTTCGGGGTGAAACCGCACATGGTCCTCAAGGGCGGTCAGATCGCCTACGCGCAGATCGGTGACGCGAACGCCTCGATCCCGACCCCGCAGCCGTTCCTGCCCCGGCCGGTGTGGGGAGCCAGCGGTCGGGCGCCGGGCAGCAACTCCTTCAACTTCGTGTCGGAACCGGCCGTGGACGGCGAGCTGTCCCGGATCGGACTGCTCAAGCCGCTCCGCGCGATCACCTCCACCCGCGACGTGACCAAGGCCGACATGATCCACAACGACGGCCTGCCCGAGATCGTCATCGACCCCGACACCTTCGACGTCACCATCGGCGGCGCCACCACGTCGGACGTGCGCACCACGGTGGACGGACAACCGGTCGGGCGGCACTACGCCACGGAACTCCCCCTGGCCCAGCGGTACTTCCTCTTCTGATCCCCCGTCCGTCCGATCCGTCCGTCCGGCCCTTCCGTCCGGCCCTTCCGTCCGGGCCGGACCCCTGACACGAAAGGCGGGCCCGTCCCCCATGAGCCGCTCCGCCCTGCTCGTCCTGGCCGACGGCCGTTTCCCCGCCGGCGGGCACGCCCATTCCGGTGGGGTGGAGGCCGCCGTCGCGTCCGGAGGCGTGCACGACACCGCGAGCCTGGAGGCGTTCTGCCGCGGACGTCTGCACACCGCCGGACTGACGGCGGCCGGCCTCGCCGCCGCGGCGGCGACCGGACACGACGCCCTGGCCCTGGACGAGGCCGCCGACATCCGCACCCCCGTGCCGGCGCTGCGGCACGTCGCGCGCCGGCTCGGCCGGCAGATGATGCGCGCCGCCCGCGCCACCTGGCCCTGCGCCGGCCTCGACCACCTCGCCCGCCACCGGCCGCGGGGAGCCCACCAACCGGTCGTCCTCGGCGTCGCGGCCCGCGCCGCCGGGCTCAGCCCCCTCGATGCCGCGCACGCCGCCGTGTACGAGAGCGTCGGCGGACCGGCGGCCGCCGCGGTACGGCTGCTGAGCCTCGACCCGTTCGACGCCACCGCGGTACTGGCCCGGCTCACCGGCGACCTCGACGAGGTCGCCGGGGCCGCGGCCGACGCGGCGGCGCGCGTCGCGACGGCCGGCGTCGGCGTCCTGCCCGCCGCCTCCGCCCCCCTGCTGGACATCACCGGCGAACAGCACGCGGCCTGGACCGTACGCCTCTTCGCCTCCTGAAACCCCTACGCGCCACCGGAGTCACCGTGCATCTCGACCCTCCCGTGACCATGCCGCACCGCCACACCCACAGCGCCGACCCGCGGCGCCCGGACGGCGGCCACCGCGCCCTGCGGATCGGCTTCGGCGGACCGGTCGGCTCGGGCAAGACCGCGACCGTCGCCGCACTGTGCCGCACCCTGCGCGACCGGCTGTCCCTCGCCGTCGTCACCAACGACATCTACACCCAGGAGGACGCCGCCTTCCTGCGCCGCGAGGCCGTGCTGCCGCCGGAACGGATCACCGCGGTGGAGACCGGCGCGTGCCCGCACACCGCGATCCGCGACGACATCTCCGCCAACCTCGAAGCGGTCGAACACCTCGAGCAGACCCTGCACCCCCTGGACCTGATCCTCATCGAGTCCGGGGGCGACAACCTCACCGCCACCTTCTCCCGCGGCCTCGTCGACACTCAGGTCTTCGTGATCGACGTGGCCAGTGGCGACGACATCCCGCGCAAGGGCGGCCCCGGCATCACCACCTCCGATCTGCTCGTGATCAACAAGACCGACCTCGCGCCGCACGTCGGAGCCGATCTGGACGCCATGAGGGCCGACACGCGGCGGCAGCGCAAGGACCTGCCGTTCGCGTTCACGAGCCTCACCGCACCCGACGGGATCCGCCCCGTCGCCGACTGGGTCACCGGGTGCCTGGACGCGTGGCGTGCCGGGGCCGCCGGATGAGCCGCGCCGCACGGCTGCCGACCGCGGCGCAGGCGCCGGCCGACGACCGGGGGAAGGCCGGTGACGCGGCGGACGGCCACCGGACGGCCCGGACCGGCCCGCGGCGCGAGGAACGGCCGGCCGTCGTCGCCCCCCGCGTCGAGGGCCCCGCGCCCGAGACCCCCGCCGGCCCCCACCCCGCCGGGGTCCGCGCCACCGCCCGGATCCGGACCAGGCACAACGGCCACACCACGATGGTCCCGCTCCTGCACAGCGACGGCCCCTTCCACCTGCGTCGGCTGCAGTCCCGCGGACCGTGGGCACGGGTCGGCGTGATCGGCGCGATGAGCGCGCCCCTGGGCGGGGACAGACTCGCACTCGACATCACCGCGGAGGCACGGACCCGGCTCGAAGTGACCACGGCGGCCGCCACCATCGCCCTGCGCGGCTCCACCGCCGACCCCGCCACCTACGACGTACGGCTCGCCGTCGGCCCGCACGCCTGCCTGAACTGGCTGCCCCAGCCGCTGATCAGCACCCGGGGCAGCACCCTGCGGCAGACGTTCGACGTGGACCTCGCCTCCACCTCCCGTCTGCTCCTGCGGGAGGAACAGGTCCTCGGCCGCACCGCGGAGCCACCGGGCCTCCTCTCCACCCGCCTGACCGTGCGGCGCGACGGGCGGGCGATCCTCGACCAGCACACCGTCCACGGCGACCCGGCAACGGCGTGGAACGGCCCCGCCGTCCTCGGCGGTCACCGCGCGACCGGACAACTCCTCATCGTCGGCCCCGAGTTGGACACCGGCCGGAAACCCCTCGTCCTCGGCGACGGCCCGGCGGAGGGGTACGCGGTCATGGCCCCGCTCGCCGACGCCCCGGCGCTGCTGACCACCGCCGTCGCACCGACACCCGACCGTCTGCGCCGCCTCCTCGACGCGGCTCTCGCCCACGCCTCCGACACGTCACCGGTACCCGCCTCCGGCGGTTCACGGCACCCCCCGGACGCGGCCGCGGGGCCCGCACCGGCCGCGGGGGACGGTCGGAGCCCCCTCCCCGAGTGCCCGGGGGTGTGAAACCGCGGTCGCGGATCACCCGGGGACCGAAGACGGGACGACCCGGGTGAGGAAAGGGGCCGGTCATGGAAGGCATGCCGCCCGAGGGTGCCGCCGAGATCCAGTTCATCGGCAACGCCACCCTGCTGATCCGCTACGGGGAGCTGACGCTCCTGACCGATCCGAACTTCCTCCACCGCGGACAGTTCGCCCACCTCGGCTACGGACTGGTGTCGCGGCGGCGCACCGAACCGGCCCTCGACGTCGCGGAGCTGCCGCACGAGGACCTGGACGCCGTGGTGCTGTCCCATCTGCACGGCGACCACTTCGACCGGGTGGCCCGGCGCGGACTGGACCGCGGTCTGCCGTTCGTGACCACCCCGCACGCCGGCCGCCTGCTGAAGGGCCTGTACGGCTTCCGCCACGCCACCGGCCTGCGCACCTGGCAGAGCCGCACGGTGCGGCACGGGGACTCCTCCGTGCGCATCACCGCGCTGCCCGGCCGTCACGGCCCCGGGCCGGCGCGGGTGCTGCTCCCCCCGGTGATGGGCAGTCTGCTGGAGTTCGGCGACCGCTCGGGGGAGATCCGTCTGGTCCTCTACCTCTCCGGCGACACCCTGATGTACGACGGCCTGCGGGAGATCCCCCGGCGCCACCCGGACATCCACCTGGCGGTCCTGCACCTGGGCGGCACCACCCTGCCGGGCGGGCTGCTGGTCACCATGGACGCCGCGCAGGGCGCCGACCTGCTCGACCTGGTGCGCCCGCGCAGGGCGATGCCCGTCCACTACGACGACTACACGGTGTTCAAGTCCCCGCTGGAGGACTTCCTCGCCGAGGCCCGGCGTCGCGGCCACGGCGCGCGCCTCCTGCAGTGTCCTCCGGGCGAACGGGTGACCGTCGGCGCGCGGACCGCGCTCTGACGGGGCGCCTCCGCTCCCCAGCCCTCCTCCGTCACAGGTCGCCCGGTGCGTCGAGGCCGGTCAGCGCGCCGACGGGGTCGGGGTCGGGGGTGCCGCGGGGCCACCAGTCGTCGCGGCCCGGTTCGGACTCGTAGGCGTACCACAGGTGGTCGCGGCCGAAGCGGAGCTGGACGTGGCCCCGGGGATGGGTGAGGCGGTTGCGCCAGGGACGGAAGGCGGGGAGGTCGGCGGCGAGCAGCAGCGGGCGGGCGCGGTCGAAGCGGCCGGCCGGCGGGTCCCAGGACTCCTCCAGGACGGCGAGGCCCGTCGGGCCGCCCTGGCGCCAGGCGGCGACCGCGCGCGCCAGCTCGGCGGTGGTGCGCCCGGCGGCGGTGGCGAGGGAGGAGTACAGCGCGCGGGTCGCCGCGGTCAGGCCGGAGCCGGGGCGGGCGGCGGCGAGCCGCACCGCGTCCTGCCACAGGGTGAGTCCGCCGACCGGGTCGCGGCCGGTGGTGAGCAGGGCGTGGGCGCGGGCGGCGGCGTCGGTGGCCAGCTGGTCGAGCGCGAACGGGTCCGGGCCGCCGGGGGACGCGGGGTACACCGGGGGCTGCTCGGGGTGCGCGGGCGGGGGCGGCGGGG
Organism: Streptomyces viridosporus T7A; assembly: GCF_008704515.1. NCBI lineage: Bacteria > Bacillati > Actinomycetota > Actinomycetes > Kitasatosporales > Streptomycetaceae > Streptomyces > Streptomyces viridosporus. Next base: position 6,655,546 of record NZ_CP023700.1, on the reverse strand, counting down.
CCGGGAGCGGGGGGAGGTCACGCGGGGCGAGGGCCTCGGCGGCCCGTACGCCGGGCAGGGCTTCCGGTTCCTTCTCCCGGGCGGCGCGGGCGGCCCGGGCCGCGCTCAGTCGGGACAGGGCGTCGATCACCTCGCGCTCGCCGCGTCCGCGCAGCAGGAGCAGCACGAACGGGTCGGCGTCGAGCAGCCGGGCGGTCTGGTAGCAGAGGGCGGCGGCGTGCTTGCAGGGGTGACCGGAGTCGGGGCAGCTGCAGTGCGGGTCGAGGTCGCCGGGGCCGGGCAGCAGCGGGGCTCCGCAGTCGGCGAGGGACGGGGGCATCTCCTTGTCCAGCAGGGCCGCGATGTGGCCGGGCCGGTCGGCGGCGGCGTCCAGGAACCGCTCCCATTCGGCGTCCCGGAACGTCCGCAGCCGCACCTGTACCCGGTACGGCCGCGGCCGGCTGCCCCGTACGTACGCGAGGACGAGCCCCGGGGTGACGGTGATCGCGTCGACGTGGCCCTGCTCGGCGTATCCGCGCCCGCGCGCCAGCCGTGCGGCGTCCAGCGCGCCCTCCTCGAGCGCGGTGACCCACGCGTCGCCCCACCAGGTCCGGGCGAAGCCCTCGCCGTCCGGGGTGCGGGGCGGGAAGGCGGGGAAGGTGCGGCGCAGGTCGCCGTCGCGCGCGGGGGCGGCCATGGAGCGGGGGACGGCGTGGGGGGCGGGGGACGCCGGGGAGCTCCGGTGGGTGCGGGGGGCGGCGCCGGGTCCCTGTTCCGGCTCGTCGGCCGGGGCGGGCACGCGGTGGGCGTCGGCGAGCGACTCCCGCACCTCGCGCGCACCTGCCTCGGGCGCCCCTCCCGGCGCCCCTCCCTCGGGCGCCTCTTTTTCGTACGTCCGTACCTCGTGCGCGCCCCTTTCGTGCGCCTGTACCTCGTGTGCCGGTACCTCGTGCGCCCGGGAGTCGGCGGCGCGGTCGCCGCGGGTGGTGCGCGGGACGCGGGGGGCGGGGGACGGTGTGCGCCGGCGGGGCTCGGTCCGTCCCTGCCGGTCCTCGGCCTGCGCGCGGGCGCGCCCCTCACGGGCGGAGCGCAGCGCCTCGCGGGCGATGTCCCCGGGGCGCTGTGCGGGGCGGTTCGCGGCCCCCTCCCCTCCGGGTCCGGCCGCGGCGGGCGCCTCGGCGGGCGGTGTGTCGCCGGCCGCCGGGGAGGTGGCCGCCGGGCCGTCGGCCGCGGCCCGCTCCACGGGCGCGGCGGTGTCGTCTCCGCCGGGGCCGCCGGGGTCACCGGCCGCCGGTTCCGCGCCGCGCCGGGCGCGGACCGCCCGGCGCAGTGCCTCGCGGGCCGCGTCACCCGGGCGGTGCTCCCGGTCCGCCGGCCGCTCGGGCCGCCGGACGGCGGAGGCGGTCTGCGGGTCGGGAGCGCCGACGGCGGCCCGCTCCCGCGCGGCGCGCAGGGCCTCGCGGGCCTCGTCGGACGGGCGGGGCGTCATGCCGGCCTCCGCAGGGACACCAGGTCGGACAGGTCGCGGTCGGACAGTTCCGTGAGGGCCGCCTCGCCGGAGCCGAGGATCGCGTCGGCGAGGGCGCGCTTGGACTGGAGCATCTCGGCGATGCGGTCCTCGACGGTGCCCTCGGTGATGAGGCGGTGGACCTGGACGGGCTGGGTCTGGCCGATGCGGTAGGCGCGGTCGGTGGCCTGTTCCTCGACCGCCGGGTTCCACCAGCGGTCGAAGTGGACGACGTGGCCCGCGCGGGTGAGGTTCAGGCCGGTGCCGGCGGCCTTGAGCGACAGCACCAGGACGGGGGTCGCCCCGCTCTGGAAGCGGTCCACCATGCGCTCCCGCTCCGGCACCGGCGTACCGCCGTGGAGGAGGTCGACCGGGACCGCGCGCTCGGCCAGGTGCGCGGTGATCAGCCGGGCCATCCCGACGTACTGCGTGAACACCAGGGCCGAGCCGTCCTCGGCGAGCAGGGTGTCCAGCAGTTCGTCCAGCAGGGCGAGTTTGCCCGAGCGGGCGGCGAGCCGGCCGCCCCCGGCCCGTGCGTGCTCCTCCTTCAGGTACAGCGCCGGGTGGTCGCAGATCTGCTTGAGCGAGGTCAGCAGTTTCAGCACCAGGCCGCGGCGGCCCATGCCCTGTGCGCTCTCGATGGCGAGCAGGGACTCGCGGACCACCGCCTCGTAGAGCGCGGCCTGTTCGCGGGTGAGCGGCACGGGGTGGTCCGTCTCGGTCTTGGGCGGCAGTTCGGGGACGATGCCCGGGTCGGACTTCCTGCGCCGCAGCAGGAAGGGGCGCACCAGACGGGCGAGGCGCTCGGCCGCCTCCTCGTCCTCGCCGGTCTCCACCGCGCGCGCGTGCCGGGCGCGGAAGGACTTCAGGGGGCCGAGGAGCCCTGGGGTCGTCCAGTCGAGCAGGGCCCACAGCTCGGAGAGGTTGTTCTCGACGGGGGTCCCGGTCAGCGCCACCCGCGCCGGGGTCTTGATCGTGCGCAGCGCCTTCGCCGTGGCCGAGTGGGGGTTCTTGACGTGCTGGGCCTCGTCGGCGACGACCATGCCCCACGTCCGCGCGGCCAGGGCCGGCGCGGCGGAGCGCATGGTGCCGTAGGTGGTGAGGACGAAGCCGCCGTCCAGGTCGTCCAGGGTGCGGTCGGGGCCGTGGAAGCGGCGGACGGGGACGCCGGGTGCGAACCGGGCGATCTCCCGCTGCCAGTTGCCGAGCAGCGAGGCCGGGCAGACCACCAGGGTCGGTTCGGTGCGGGCCCGCTTCAGGTGCAGGGCGATGAGGGTGATCGTCTTGCCCAGTCCCATGTCGTCGGCGAGGCAGCCGCCGAGGCCGAGGGAGGTCATGAGGTCGAGCCAGGCCAGGCCCCGCAGCTGGTAGTCGCGCAGGGTGGCGGCCAGGCCGGGCGGCGGCTCGGCGGGCCGCACGCCGGCGGTCAGGCGGTCGCGGAGGGCGGCCAGGGCGCCGGCCGGCACCGCCTCGACCGTCTCGCCGTCGACCTCCGCACGGCCGGTGAGGGCGACGGACAGCGCGTCGACCGGGTCGAGCAGTCCCAGGTCCCGTCCGCGGGCCTTGCGGACGAGGGCGGGGTCGACCAGCACCCACTGGTCGCGCAGCCGGACGACCGGGCGGTGGGCCTCGGCCAGGGCGTCCATCTCGGCCTCGGTGAGCGGGTCGCCGCCGAGCGCGAGCTGCCAGCCGAACCGCAGCAGGTCCTCGCTCTCGAAGAAGCCGGTGCCGTCGGTCGCCGAGCCGGGGGCCGGGCGGACGACCGCCGTGGCGGTCAGGTCCTGGGCGAGGTCCCGGGGCCAGTGCACCGCGACCCCGGCCGCGGCGAGCCGGCCGGCCGCCGCGCCGAGCAGGTCGTTCAGCTCGTCCTCGGACAGCGCCAGCACGTCGGGCACGTCCTGGTCGCCGAGCCGGTCCAGCGGCGGCCAGACGCGGGCCGCGCGGCGGACCGCGAGGGCGGCGTCCACCCGCGCGCGGGGGCCGAAGGCGCCGTCCGCCCCGCCCGCCCACAGGTCGGCCGCGTCGGCCACCAGCGTGGGGTCGGCGAGGCTGTGCACCTGGACGACCGCCGCGCCCGCGGCGCGCGTGCCGTCGCCGCCCGCGGGGGCGCCGTCGAAGAGGTCGTACGCGGACAGGTCGAGGCGGAGCGAGATCCGCACGCCCGCGTCCATGCCGGCGGCGACCTCCGCGGCCCAGTCGTGGGCGCCGGGCAGCCGCTGGGCCCGCCGGGCGGCGAACGGCGCTCCGGAGGCGTACGGCGCGGCCGGGGTGCGGGGCAGGGTGTCGGCGACCGCGTCCAGGAAGGCGCGCACCAGCGCCTCCGGCTGCGGCAGCCGGAGGGGGCCGGGGCCGGGCAGCGGGACGGCGTGGCCCTCGTACGGGAGGGCGGCGGCCACGGCGCGCAGGTGGGCCACGTCGTCCGGGTCGAGCGGGCCGGCGCGCCAGGCGTCGTGGCCGGTGGCGGTCAGGCCGGGCAGCAGCCGGCCGCGCGCCGTGAGCCGCAGCGCGTGCAGGGCGGCGGCGCCCCAGCAGGCGGTGGCCGGGTGGGCCGCGGGGTCGTGACGGGCGCGGACCAGCAGCGGCAGCGCCTCGTCGAGGGGGAGCGAGAGGGCCGGGGTCGCCCGCCGGCGGACCCCGGTGCCGTGCGGGCGGACCACGGTGAGGTCGGTGCGCCGTGCGGGTGCGGCCCCGCCGGGTGCGTCGTCGGGCGGTCCGGGGTGCTCCTGCCCGGGGACCTCGACGGGGCCGCCCTCGGGGTCGTAGAGGGCGATGCGTCCGTCGCGCGGGAGGGGTGCGGGCAGGAAGACGGCGGCGAGCCGGACGGGGACGTCCGTGCCGCCCGCGGCGCCGGACCCGGTCGTGGTCCGCCCGGCCGTCACGGTCCGTCCGTCCATGTGTCCCGCCATGTGTCTCGTCACCTCCCGCCCGCGTGCCGGACCAGTCCGTCCCCGACTCTACGGGCGGGGTCCGACAATCGGTTCCGGCGGCCTGCCCCGCGCACACCGGCCCCGGGGCGGCGCGGGGTCAGGGCACGGTGCGGGAGACGACGTACACCCAGGGATAGCCCGGCTTGTCGTGGTTGACGACGATGTCGTGGGTGGGTGCCGGGTCCTTCTGCTCGTGGGCGAGGCCCGACCAGGTGCCGGGGCCGTCGAAGGTCCAGCCGGTGACGTTGCGGTCGCGCTCCCCGATGGTGATGTCGCCCTGCTTCAGGTCGTCCGGGTGCAGGCCCATGCTGGTGAGGAAGGCGCTCAGGCCCGCGTCGGTGGTCTCGAACTCGACGTAGAGGCGGCTGGTCTTCCAGTTGTTGGTCTCGTAGTACGCCACCCACCAGGCGGGGTGCGGGACGGGCACCTGGTAGAGGCGGCGCTGCAGCTTCGACGGCCAGCCCTCGGTCAGGCCGGTCGCGGAGTACTTCGCCTCCTTGTCCTTGCCGCTGGCCCGGCTCTGGTTCGCGGAGATCACCAGGTACCCGGCCGGGACGCCGATGAGCAGCACGATGATCAGCAGGGTGAGCGCCCTGCGGCGGATCGCGTGCCGGCGGCCCTCGGCCGGGGCCGCCGTCCGCTGGGGAAACTCGCCCGTCCGGGGGAACTCGCCCGTCACAGCGACTCCTGGACGGCGCGGCGGGCCTGTGCGTAGTACCGCTCGTAGCGCTCGTACCGCTCGACCCGGCGGCGCTTGGCCCGGCGGAAGCGGCGGGCGACCAGGCGGGCGAGGTCGGCGGCGCCGACCATGCCGGCCTCGGGGCCGAGCTGGGCGCGGACGATGTGGGCCTCGGGGCGGTAGCCGCGGCCGGTGAGGTGGCGCTTGAAGGCGTCCCGCGCGGGCCCGATCAGCAGGTCGTCGGCGGCCGAGACCCCGCCGCCGATGACGAAGCAGGACGGGTCGAGGGCGGCGGCGAGGTTGGCGATGCCGATGCCGAGCCACTGCCCGATGTCCTGGAGCAGTTCGATGCACATGGCGTCGCCGTCCCGGGCCAGCTCGGTGATCATCGGACCGCTGATGTCGGCGATGTTCCCTTTGACGTGCTCGATGATCCCGAAGGCGACCGGTGAGTCGGCGGCGGCCAGTTCGCGCGCCTCGCGGACCAGGGCGTTGCCGGAGCTGTACTGCTCCCAGCAGCCGCGGTTGCCGCAGGGGCAGCGGTGGCCGCCGGGGACGACCTGCATGTGCCCGAACTCCCCGGCGACGCCGTACTTGCCGCGTTTGACCTGCCCGTCCTCCAGGATCGCGCCGCCGATGCCGGTGCCCAGGGTGATCATGACGAGGTGGTCCTCACCGCGCCCGGCGCCGAAGCGCCACTCGGCCCAGGCGGCGGTGTTGGCGTCGTTGTCGACCAGCACGGGCACGGACAGCCGCCCGGAGAGGCGGTCGCGCAGCGGCTCGTTGCGCCAGGACAGGTGGGGGGCGAACAGCACGCGGTTGCGGTCGGCGTCGACCCAGCCGGCCGCGCCGATGCCGACCGCGTGCACGTCGTGCCGGTCGGACAGGTCCAGCACCAGTTCGACGATGGTGTCCTCGACGACCTTCGGGCTCTTGGACTTGTCCGGGGTCTCCGCGCGGAGCTTCTCCAGGATGTTGCCGTCGGCGTCCACCACTCCCGCCATGACTTTCGTGCCGCCGATGTCGATGCCCACCGTCGGGACACGGGGTGCCGTCAGGTGGGAGCGGCGCTCCCGCGTGCCGACGGTTCTGAGGACCGGGGCCCGGCGGGAGCCGATGGGGGCGGTGAAGTCGCGGTAGGTGCTCATCGAGCCCGATTCTGCCGCACCGCCCCGCCCGGCACCGAACGGGACGGCCGGAAAAGGGCTCGCTCCACCACCGGTCGCCGGCGGCCCGTGGCCGTTCGCGCCCGCACGGCGAAGCCGCCCGCCGCCCCGGCGCAACCGTCAGCCGCGCCGCAGTTCGTGGCGCAGGTCGTCCAGCTCCGTGCCCCCGGCCATCTGCCGGGTCAGCTCGTCCAGGGTGATGTCGTCGCGCCGGTGGTTCCCCACCGTCGTCCCCCGCTTCAGCAGCACGAACCGGTCCCCCACCAGATACGCGTGGTGCGGGTTGTGGGTGATCAGCACGACCCCCAGGCCCCGGTCCCGTGCCGCCGCCACGTACTTCAGGACCACCCCGGACTGCTTCACCCCCAGGGCCGCCGTCGGCTCGTCCAGCACCAGCACCTTGGCTCCGAAGTACACCGCGCGGGCGATCGCCACGCACTGCCGTTCGCCGCCGGAGAGGGTGCCGATCGGCTGGTCGACGTCGCGCAGGTCGATGCCCATCCGGAGGAGCTCGGCGCGGGCGGTGCGGCGCATGAAGCCGACGTCCATCCGCTTGAAGGGGCCGACGCCCGTGCGCGGCTCGGAGCCGAGGAAGAAGTTCCGCCAGACCGGCATGAGCGGGACGACGGCCAGGTCCTGGTGGACGGTGGCGATGCCGCGGTCCAGGGCCTCGCGCGGGGAGGACAGGCGCGTGGCCCCGCCGTCCAGGGCCAGCGTGCCGCCGTCGTGCCGGTGCACCCCGGCGATGATCTTGATCAGGGTGGACTTGCCGGCGCCGTTGTCGCCCAGCACGCAGGTGACCTCACCGGCGTGCACCTCCAGGGAGACCCCTTCCAGGGCGCGCACGTTGCCGTAGTGCTTGCTGACGCCGGACAGCTCCACGAGGGGCGCACGGCGGGTGGTCCGGGTCATTTCACGGCCTCCGCGCGGCGGCGCACCCAGGTGTTGAGCAGGGTCGCGAGGAGCAGCATCGCCCCGAGGAAGAACTTGAACCAGTCCGGGTTCCACTCGGCGAAGACGATGCCCTTGCTGGTCATGCCGAACAGCAGCGCGCCGACCGCCGAGCCGACGGCGCTGCCGTGGCCGCCGGTGATCAGGCAGCCGCCGATGACGGCCGCGATGATGTAGATCAGCTCGTTGCCGACGCCCTCGCCGGACTGGACGACGTCGTAGCTGAAGAGCAGGTGCTGACCGCAGATCCAGGCGCCGAGGGCCACGCCCATGTAGAGGCCGGTCTTGGTCCTGGCCACGGGGACGCCCACCGCGCGGGCCGCCCGCTCGTTGCCGCCGACCGCGAAGATCCAGTTGCCCGCGCGGGTGCGCAGCAGGATCCAGCTGCCGAGGGCGACCAGGGCGAGCCACCACACGACGGTGACCTTGAGGTGGACGCCGCCGACGGTGAAGGTCGAGGCGAACAGGGCCCGTGCCCCGGCGAAGCCCTCCATGTCGGCGATCGTCCTGGTGGAGACGGTGCCGCTGACGAGCTTGGTGAAGCCGAGGTTCATGCCGGTCAGCATCAGGAAGGTGCCGAGCGTGACGATGAAGCTCGGCAGCCGGGTACGGGCCAGCATGATGCCGTTGAAGGCGCCGATGGCGAGGGTGACCAGCAGGGACACCCCGACGCCGACCCAGACGTTGGCGGTCATCTGGTAGCTGAACATCGACGACAGCAGCGCCGACGAGGTGACCAGGACGCCGGCCGAGAGGTCGAACTCGCCGCCGATCATCAGCAGCGCCACCGGGACGGCCATGATGCCGATCGTGGAGGACGCGTACAGCACGGTGCCGAGGCTGGAGGCCCGCAGGAAGCCGTCGGCGACGAGGGCGAAGCAGCAGAAGACGGCGATCGCGCCGACGACGGAGCCGAGTTCGGGGCGGCTCAGCAGCCGCCGGAGCGGGAAACCGGTCCGCAGAAACCTTTCTTCACCGGCTGCCGCCCCTACGGTCGCGTTCTCCCCGCCGGCCGAGGTCTCCCCGCCCGGCGTCGTGTCCGCGGTCGCCCGGCTCATCGGGTGCCCCGCTTCGTGTACGCCTCGAGCGCCGCCGCGTCGTCCCCGGTGATGACCTGCGGGCCGGTGAGCACCGGGCGGCCGCCGCCCAGGACGTCGGCGTTGTACCGGTACAGCCACAGCAGGTCGACCGCCTCGTAGCCCTGGAGGTAGGGCTGCTGGTCGACGGCGAAGCCGAGGCTGCCGTCCTTCAGCCCGGCGGCGACCTTGGCGTTGAGGTCGAAGGTGTCGATCTCGGCGTCGCTGCCCGCGCCCTCCTTGGCCTTCACCGCGGTGTCGGCGTAGGGCGCGCCCAGCGTGACGACGGCGTCCACGCCGGGGTCGGACTGGAGCCGGGCCTCGATCGCCGACTGGACGTCGGGCATGCTCGTGCCGTTGACGTGGAGCCGGACCAGCGTGCCGTCGAAGGTCTCCCCCACCCCGTCGCAGCGCTGCTCGTGGCCGACGTTGCCCTGCTCGTGCAGGACGCAGAGGGCCTTCTTCCGGCCCCGCGCGTTCAGCTCCTCGCCGACGGCCTCACCGGCGATCGTCTCGTCCTGCCCGATGTGGGCGAGCGCGCCGAACTCCTTGGACTCGGCCGAACCGGAGTTCACGGTGATCACCGGGATGCCGGCCTCGCGGGCCCGGGCGAGGGCCGCCTTCATCGCGTCCGGCTTGGCGAGGGTGACGATGATCCCGTCCACCTTCTTGTCGACGGCCGCGTCCACGAGCTGCGCCTGCCGCTGGCCCTCGTCGTCGTGGGAGTACAGGAAGCGGACGTTGTCCTTCGCCGCGGCCTGCTCCGCGCCGTTCTGGACGATGTCCCAGAAGGTGTCGCCGTCCCCCGCGTGGGTGATCATCGCGAAGGTCCAGCGGGGGGTGTCCACCGCCGCCCTCCCCTGGGTCGCCGCGGCCGCCCGGGCGTCCTCCGCCCGTTTGCCGCCGGTACTGCTGCATCCGGCGAGCGAGAGGCTCAGCGCCCCCGCCACCGCGACGCCCACCCAGGTCCAAAACCGTGCCACGAGGCCGTGCCCTTCTTGCTGTGTTCTGTCGTGCCTGGGGCCGATGACCGCACCGGACCCAAACGCCCCATTCTCGAACACGGGCATCAGGCACTCCCGCCCGGGGAGCGGACACCGGTCATATTGTCCGGACATTGCGACGAAGGGTGGCGCGCGTCACCGTGCGCCGTCCCGCACCGCCCCGCGGCCGTCCCGCGGCCGTCAGGACCGGACGAGCAGTTGGAACTCGAAGGAGTAGCGGGAGGGCCGGTAGGTGTGGGTGCCGAACTCCACCGCGCGGCCGGTGTCGTCGAAGGTCACGCGCTGCATGGTGAGCAGCGGGGCGCCGGTCTGCTCGTCGAGCCGCTCGGCCTCGGTCGCGGTGGCGGCACGGGCGCCGATGGTCTGGCGGGCGCTGTGCAGGGTGATGCCGGCCGCCCGCATCAGCCGGTACAGGCCGGTGGCCTCGAGCTGTCCGGTCCCGAGGTCGAGCAGGCCGGGCGGCAGGTAGTTGCACAGGTACGCCATCGGCTCCCCGTGCGCGAGACGCAGCCGCTCGATCCGGTGCACCTCGCCGCCCTCGGCCACCCCGAGGGCCGCCGCGACCTCGGCGGACGCGGCGACGACGGTGTTGACCAGGACCTTCGTGGCCGGGCGCTGGCCCGCCGCCTCCAGGTCGTCGTAGAGACTGCTCAGCTCCAGGGGGCGCTTGACCCGGCTGTGCACCACCTGGGTGCCGACGCCGCGGCGGCGCACGAGGAGGCCCTTGTCGACGAGGGACTGGATGGCCTGGCGGACGGTCGGCCGGGACAGACCGAGCCGCCCGGCGAGCTCGATCTCGTTGCCCAGCAGGCTGCCGGGGGTCAGCGTGCCCTGCTCGATAGCGGCCTCCAGCTGCTGGGACAGCTGGAAGTACAACGGCACGGGGGAGCTGCGGTCCACGCTCAGCTCCAGCTGCACGGTCGGGTCCACTTCTGGTTTCGGCACGGCCCGAGCGTAGTCCCGTGCGCTGTTGACGGGAAGTCGTGTAGTTCGGTTGTCCGGACATGCGGATTGACAGGAGGGGGCACGGGCCCCACTTTGTCTCCATGCGCATCGGGATCATCGGTACGGGCCGCATCGGCAGCCTTCACGCTCGCACGCTCAGCAGGCACCGTGACGTGGGATCGCTGATCCTCACCGACGTGGAACCCGCGCGGGCCCAGGAGCTCGCGCACCGGCTCGGTGAGACGGCGGCGCCCGGGGTGGACGAGATCTTCACCTGGGGCGTGGACGCCGTGGTGATCACGACGGCCACGCCCGCCCACGCCGAGCTGATCGGCCGGGCGGCACGCGCGGGACTGCCGGTGTTCTGCGAGAAGCCCATCGCCCTGGACCTCGCGGGCACGTTACAGGCGATCATGGAGGTGGAGGCCGCCGGGACCGTCCTGCAGATGGGCTTCCAGCGCCGCTTCGACACCGGCTACGCGGGGGCGCGCGAGGCGGTGCGCTCGGGCCGGCTCGGGCGGCTGCACACCGTACGGGCGACGACCGGCGACTCCGAGCCGCCGCCGACCGGGTACCTGCCGCAGTCCGGCGGACTGTACCGGGACACCCTCATCCACGACTTCGACATCCTGCGCTGGGTGACCGGCCGGGAGGTCGTGGACGTCTGCGCCGCCGGGTCCGACGCGGGACCCGCGGCGTTCCGGGAGGCGGGCGACGTCGACACCGGCGCGGCGCTGCTCACCCTCGACGACGGCACGCTCGCCACGCTCACCGCGACCCGTCTGAACGGCGCGGGCTACGACGTGCGCATGGAGCTCGCCGGGGAGCGGGACCAGATCACCGTCGGCCTGGACGACCGCACGCCGATCGCGTCCACGGAGCCGACCGGGCCGCCGCCCGCGGACAAGCCGTGGACCGGGTTCCTGGAGCGGTTCGGGCCCGCGTACGAGGCGGAGCTGAACGCGTTCGTCGAGGTGGTGCGGGGTGAGCGGGCCAACCCCTGCGACGGGCGCGAGGCCCTGAGGGCGCTGCGGATCGCCGAGGCGTGCGAGCTGTCCCGGCGGGAGCGCCGAGCCGTCCGGCCGATGGAGCTGGGGCGCGGGGCGGACGCGGCGTTCGACTGACGCGGGCGGGCACGGCAAGCACCGCACGGCGCCCGCCCGGGCGCGGCGAGGAGGGGGCTCGGGCGGCGCGCCGGGCCGGGGTCAGGGCGTCCGGACCGGCAGGACCGTCCCCTGGGCGACCGCGCACAGTGTCTCCGTGCCGTCCTCGGCGAGGGTGAGCAGGTCGCAGCGGACGACCGCCCGGCGCCGCCCGGCGTGCACCACCTCCGCGCGGGCGCGCAGCGTCCGGCCCGCGGCCGGACGGAGGTACTGGACGGAGAAGCCGCCGGTGAGCACGTGCGGGCCGAGCGCGGCGCCGGCGGCGAAGGTGAGGGCGTTGTCGGCCGCGTAGGAGAGGACGCCGCCGTGCAGGAAGCCGTTCTGCTGGTGGAGTTCCTCGCGGATGTCGATCTCCAGGGTGGCCGCGCCGTCCCCGAAGGCGGTGAGGCGGGCGCCGAGCAGCCGGCTGAAGGGCTGGTCGTGCAGGACCTGCCGGGCCGCGGCGAGGTCGAGTCCGGGAGGTGCGGTCATGGGAGGCCGGGGCTCCTTCGGGCGGCGGACGAGCGGCGGACGGGTCGCGGGGGCCGACGGGAGGCGGCCGGGGGCGCGCCCGCACGACGCTACCGCCCCTCGGTGTCCTCCAGGAGCCCGGCGTCGTGGGCGAGCAGGGCGATCTGCACGCGGTTGTTGAGGCCGAGCTTGGCCAGGGTCCGGGAGACGTGGGTCTTGACCGTGGCCACGCTCATGAAGAGCCGCGCGGCGATCTCGGCGTTGGCCAGGCCCCGGCCGACCGCGACGGCGACCTCGCGTTCACGGTCGTTCAGGGCGGCGATCCGCTGCCGCGCGTGCGCGCGCCGCGTGTCGGCGGCGGTGCCGGCCGCGTGCGCCATCAGCTGACGGGTGACGGCGGGCGACAGGACGGGGTCACCGGCCGCGACCCGGCGCACCGCGGCGAGGATCTCGGCGGGCGGTGTGTCCTTGAGGACGAAACCGGCGGCACCCGCGCGCAGGGCCCGCAGCACCTGCTCGTCGGCGTGGAAGGTGGTGAGCACCACCACCTGCGGGGCGTCCGCGCGCCGGCGCAGCGTCTCGGTGGCGGCGAGCCCGTCCACCGCCGGCATCCGGATGTCCATGAGGACGACGTCCGGGCGGGTGCGGTCGACGAGTGCCTCGACCTCGCCGCCGTCGGCGGCCTCGCCGACGATCTCGATGTCCTCGGCGCCGCCCATCATGAAGGACAGCCCGGCCCGCACCAGGGGGTCGTCGTCGACGAGGAGCACTCTGATCGCAGTCATGGGAGGTACGTAATCACGGTGGGGCGGGGCATGGACACGCCGGGCGGCCGGGCTCCGCGGGGAGGTGGCCCGCCGGCGCGTCCGGCGCGCGACTCACCGCCGCTCCCCGGCCCCGGTGCCGGCCCCCGCCCGTCCCCGGGGCAGTCGTGCCCGCACCTCGAATCCGCCGTCGGGCGTGGGCCCGTGGTCCAGGGTGCCGCCCGCCAGGGTGGCCCGTTCGGTGAGGCCGATCAGGCCCTGCCCGGCGCCGGGCACGGGCGGTACGCGCCCCTCGGGCGGGGGGTTGCGCACGGTCACGGTGAGACCCTCCTCCGGGTCGTCGGCGACCGTCACGGTGACCTCCGTGCCGGGGGCGTGCTTGCGGGCGTTGGTCAGGCCCTCCTGGACGATCCGGTAGGCGGTGCGGCCGACGGAGGCGGGGACGGCGGCCGGGTCGGTGACCCGCTGCTCCAGGGCGACCTCCATGCCGGCCTGCCGGGACTCGGCGACCAGCGTGTCGAGCGCCGTGAGCGTCGGCTGCGGCCGGCCCGCGTCGTCGGACTCGCCGGCCCGCAGCACGCCGATGATCTCCCGCAGGTCCTGCAGCGCCTCGTGCGCGCTCTCCCGGATGACGCCCGCCGCCCGCGCGATCTCCTCGCGGGGCGCGTCGGGCCGGAACTCCAGGGCGCCCGCGTGCACGCTCAGCAGCGTCAGCCGGTGCGCGAGCACGTCGTGCATCTCCCGGGCGATGGCCTCGCGCGCGAGCCGCTGCGCCTGCTCGGCCCGCAGCCGTGCCTCCGTCTCGGCGCGCCGGGCCCGGTCCCTGAGGCTCAGGATGAGCTGGCGCTTGGAACGCACGAACATGCCCCAGCCGACGACCGCGGCGAACAGCACCACGAAGAGGACGAGCGCGGCGAGGTACGGCAGCTCGGGGTCGGGACGCCACCAGAAGTAGAGCGGAACGATCACCAGATGGGCGCCGCCCACCCACGCCACGTAACGGAAGGGGCGGTGCACGGCGAGGGTGAACAGGGCGATCACGGCGACGCCGCCGGACGTCTCCGAGACGAAGCTGACCGGGACCATGACCGCGGCCAGGCCGAGCGGCCGGCGCCGGCGCAGCCAGATCGCGGCACAGGACAGCACGCCGAGCACCTGGTCGACGGCGACCAGGGGTTCCGGGACGGAGGAGGCGTCGGCCAGCGTTGCGGCAGCCGCCAGGCCCGTGAGGACGGCCAGCAGGAAGCAGGAGAAATCGACGATCCAGTCGCGCACGGTGCGCCGGGGCCGGCGCCCGGAACGGGTCGTGTCGGGGTCGAGAGCGTGGAGGAGGGCGGACGGGAAGAACCATCTGCGCCCCGTGAACACCGGAACGGCCTGCGCCGCCTTGTCGCCAGTCACGGTCGACGAATCTACGCACGGGGCGTTGCCGCCGCGGCGGCCGGGACGGGATCGCCCACCGAAGGCGCACCACCGCAGACTTTCGGCGCACCGGACGGCGCGGATCGTGTTCTTCCGTCGGGCCGGTCCCGCCCCGCGGCCGATGCGGACGGGGGGTCCGCGGGGCGAGGGTCGGCGGCATGGAGCAGTTGCCGGGATTCCTGGGTCTCATCGCGGTGGCGCAGGGCGCGGCGGGCCCGGTCACCGAGTTCTCCGACGGGCGCGTGGGGTTCGTGCAGCGGATCGGCTTCCCCGACGGCCGCGAGGCCGGTGCGGGCGGCGGCCCTCGGCGGGCCGACGTCAGGGGCTCTTTGGAAGCTCGTACGTGCCGTACTCGGGGCGGCCCGCCAGGTCGTAGGACTGGACGGAGACGCCCGCGGCCGTGACCTCCCCGCCGGTGTGCCGGAACGCCGTCGGTGCCGAACCCTCCGGGAACAGGCGGCGTCCGGCGCCGAGGACGACCGGGAAGGTCAGCAGGTGGAGGGTGTCCACGAGACCGAGCGCGAACAGGGACTGCGCGAGGGTGGCGCTGCCGTGCACCTGGAGCTCGCCGTCGGTGCGCTCCTCGAGGTCGGTGACCTCCTTGGCGAGGTCGCCGCCGATCACGGTGGTGCCGGCCCACCCGGGGTCGGTGAGGGTGCCGGAGACGACGTACTTCGGCAGGCCGTTCAGCTTGCCGGCGATCGGGTCGGCCGGGTCGGTCACCTTCGGCCAGTACGCGGCGAAGATGTCGTACGTGCGGCGGCCGAGGAGGAAGGCGCCCGCGCGGGAGAAGACCCCGTCGACGAAGCGGCCGAAGTCCTCGTCCCCGTACGGGACGCTCCAGCCGCCCTGCGTGAAGCCGTCCCGGGTGTCCTCCTGGGGGCCGCCGGGGGCCTGGTGGACGCCGTCGAGGGAGACGAAGGCGGTGACGACGAGCTTGCCCATGGTGGTTCCTGTCTTTCGGGGGCCGGGAAATGCGCGGTCGTCGGTGCAGACCCCGGCGGCGTCCGCGACTCATCGGTCGTGCGCCGGGTCGATGTCCGTTCGCCGCCGGTGTCCCGGGGGCCGGGGCGCTGGGATGGGGGCATGAACTCATCGACGAACTCTTCACGCCCTTCGCCCTCTCCGTGTTCCCCGGGGACCCTGCGCGGCAGGGTGGCCCTGGTGACCGGCGGCGGCCGCGGGATCGGCGCGGCGACGGCGCTGCGGCTCGCGCGGGAGGGCGCGGACGTGGCCGTGACCTATGTGAACGACGAGGAGGCGGCCGCGAGCGTGGTGCGGGCCGTCGAGGCGCTGGGGCGCCGCGCGGTGGCCCTGCGCGCGGACGCGGCGGACGCGGCGGAGGCCGCCGGGGCGGTGACGGCCGCGGTGCGGGCGCTGGGCCGGCTCGACATCCTGGTGAACAACGCGGGCGTCGGTCTGCTCGGCCCGCTGGAGACCCTCTCCCCCGCCGACGTCGACCGGGTCCTCGCGGTGAACGTGCGCGGGGCCTTCGTGACCGCGCAGGCGGCCGCCGCCCATCTGCCGGAAGGGGGGAGCATCGTCACCGTCGGCACCTGCATGACCCAGCGCGTGCCCGGTCCCGGCGGGACGCTCTACGCGATGAGCAAGTCGGCCCTGGTGGGTCTGACCAAGGCCCTGGCACGGGAGCTGGGCGGGCGCGGGATCACGGCGAACATCGTCCATCCGGGTCCGATCGACACCGACCTGAACCCGGCGGACGGCCCCCACGCCCCCGGCCAGGCGGCCATGACCGCGCTGGGCCGCTTCGGCACGGCCGACGAGGTGGCGGACACCGTCGTCCACCTGGCGGGGGCGGCGTACGTCACCGGCGCGGAGTTCGCCGTGGACGGCGGGCACGCGGCGTGAGGCCGGTGCGCTCCCGAGGTGCCGTGCTCCGCGCGGGCCGTCCCCCCGGCCCCGAAGGGTCCCCGCCGGGTCAGCCGCCCAGGTCCCGGTGGCGGGCGGCCAGGGCGGTCGCGCCCCGCTCGGTCAGGGTGCCGAACAGGCGCAGGCGGGAGATGCCGCCGTCGGGGAGGACGTCCACGCGCGCGTGGGTGCCGACCGCCGGTTCCGGGAGGACGAAGCGGTGATCGGTGTCGGGCTGGAGGCGGGTGGGGGGCAGGATCTCCCGCCACCCGCCGGCTCCGTCGGCGGCGGTGTCCTTCACCGACACCGAGGCCCAGCCGGCGCTGTTGCCCTTCAGGTACGCCGTGTCGATCTCCAGGGCGCGGATCCGCGCCTGGGCCGTCAGCCGGTAGCGGATCCAGTCGTGTCCCCGGTCGCGGCGGCGCCGGGTCTCCCAGCCGTCGTCCATCCTGCGGGGGCGGTCGGGCCGGATGGTGTTCACGGCCGGTGAGTAGAAGAGGTCCGACACCTCCTCGACCCGGCCGCCGTTCTCCAGGGCGACGACGTCGAAGGTGCCCAGCGCCGCCAGCCACGCCGGGTCCGGGACGACCTCGCCGTGCACCCGCAGGCGGGCGATGCCGCCGTCGGGGTGCTGGTTGAGGCGCAGGTGGGTGAAGCGCCGCTCGACCGACACGGCGAAGCCGTTGGCGGCGTGGCCGCCGACCGGTGCGGGCGGGACCAGGGTCGTCCACTGCGTCCGGTCCGAGAGCAGTTCCTCCGGCGCCGGGGAGCCGGGCACCGAGGCGCCCTCGACGGACACGGCCCGCGGGTGGTTGCCGCGGAAGTGGGCGGTGTCCACGACGATGCCGCGGACGACCCCGGGCGCGCCGAGCCGGATCAGCGCCCAGTCGTGGTCCTCGGCGGCCGGCCAGGGGCGCTCGGGGGAGGGGCCGCGCCGGCGCCGGGTCTCCCAGCCGTCCATGACCTTGCCCTTGTGCCCGAAGTGCCCGGGGTCGAACGCGGCGCGCTCCGGCAGCAGCAGGTTCTCGCGCGGGGCGAAGAACTCGTCGTTGGCGGCGACGACACCGGCGCCGAGCCGGCGGTCGGCGAGGTCGGTGAGGTGGGTGAAGGGGAAGTCGGCGGTGCGGTAGTCGGCGTACGGGTCACCGCCGCCGTAGGGGTCCGCGTCGCCGGTGAAGCGCGCCGACGGGGAGGAGTGCTGCGCCGTCACGGTGATCCGGTCCTGCCTTTCGGGGTCAGCGGGGGCGGGTGAGCAGCCGGCCCTTCGGTTCGGTGAACTCGCCGTCGGCGACGACGCACCGGCCGCGCAGCCAGGTGGACTTCACGACCCCGTACAGGGTCCTGCCCGCGTACGCCGTCACGGGGTTGCGGTGCTGGAGGGCCGCCGGGTCGACGGTGAAGGTCTCGTCGGGGGCGAGGACGGCGAAGTCGGCGTCGCGGCCGGGTGCGATGGCGCCCTTGCGCGCGTCGAGTCCGACGAGCCCGGCCGTGCGCGCCGACATCCAGCGCACGACGTCCTCCAGGCCGTGGCCGCGCCCGCGGGCCTCGCTCCAGACGGCCGGCAGGCTCAGCTGGAGGCCGGAGATGCCGCCCCAGGCGGTCGCGAAGTCGTCCGTCTTGAGGTCGGCGGTGGACGGGGAGTGGTCGGTGACGACGCAGTCGACGGTGCCGTCCGCCAGCGCCTGCCAGAGCAGGTCCCGGTTGGCGGCCTCGCGGATGGGCGGGCAGCACTTGAACGCGCTGGCGCCGTCCGGGACCTCCTCCGCGGTGAGGGTCAGGTAGTGGGGGCAGGTCTCGACCGTGACGCGCACGCCGTCCGCCCTGGCCGCGGCGATCAGGGGCAGTGCGTCACCGGAGGAGAGGTGCAGCACGTGCACCCGCGCGCCCAGCCGCTCCGCCTGTTCGAGGAGGAGGGCGATGGCGGTGTGCTCGGCCTCGCGCGGGCGGGAGGCGAGGAAGTCGGCGTACCTCGGGCCGGCGGCCCGCGGGGCGGCGGCGAGGCGGTGCGGGTCCTCGGCGTGCACGGTCAGCAGCCCGTCGAAGGCGGCGATCTCCGCGAGGGAGCGGGCCAGTTCCTCCTGTCCCAGGTGCGGGAACTCCTCCACGCCGGAGGGCGACAGGAACGCCTTGAAGCCGAAGACGCCGGCCTCGTGCAGCGGGTGCAGGTCCTCGACGTTGTCCGGCAGGACGCCGCCCCAGAAGCCGACGTCGATGTGCGCCTCGGCGGCGGCGGCCCGCCGCTTGGTGCGCAGGTGGTCGACCGTGGTGGTCGGGGGGAGGGAGTTGAGCGGCATGTCGACGAGCGTGGTGATGCCGCCGGCCGCCGCGGCGCGCGTGGCGGTCCGAAAGCCCTCCCACTCCGTGCGGCCGGGGTCGTTGACGTGGACGTGGGTGTCGACCAGGCCCGGCAGCAGGACGTCGTCGCCGAGATCCGTCAGGCGGGCGGCTCCGGGGACGGGCGCGTCGTACGGCAGGACGGCCGTGATCGTGCCGTCGGCGACCGCGACGGACGCGGCGCGTGTTCCCCCGGGGGTGATGACACGGGTCGAGCGCAGTACCAGTTCGGCGTCGGACACCCGGTTCCTCCTGGTCTTCCGTCCGGTCCGGCCTCGACATCCACCTGCGGTGTTCAACGTTCTGTTGAAGGAGTCTTCACTCCCGCCCCCACCCCGTCAAGGGTCCGTCCCCGCACGGCCGCACCACCGACCACGCCTTGGTTGATTCCACGAAGCGGAAACAATGTTTTGGAAGGCAGAACGCAATCGTGTGCCAGCGGGCGGTCGACCGGCCGCCGGGTAGGCTTCTGACCTTCTCGCCAGCCCCGAAAGGAACGCGCCGTGCCGACGTCCAGCGCCAGCACCACCGACTCCGCCCGGTCCACCGCCAGTGGCGGCGTGCAGTCCCTCGAGCGCGCCTTCGATCTGCTCGAACGGATGGCGGACGCGGGCGGCGAGGTCGGCCTGAGCGAGCTGTCCGCGAGCAGCGGCCTGCCCCTGCCGACCATCCACCGCCTGATGCGCACCCTCGTGGCCTGCGGTTACGTGCGGCAGCAGGCCAATCGCCGGTACGCGCTCGGTCCGCGCCTGATCCGGCTCGGCGAGTCCGCCTCCCGGCTGCTGGGCACCTGGGCGCGCCCGCACCTGGCCCGTCTGGTGGAGGAGACCGGCGAGACGGCGAACATGGCGCTGCTCGACGGGGACGAGGTCGTCTACGTGGCGCAGGTGCCGTCCAAGCACTCGATGCGGATGTTCACCGAGGTCGGCCGGCGCGTCCTGCCGCACTCCACCGGCGTGGGCAAGGCCCTGCTGGCCGGCTTCCCGCCGGAGGAGGTCCGGGCGCTGCTGGCCCGCACCGGCATGCCCGCCGCGACGGAGAGGACCATCACCGCCCCGGAGGACTTCCTCGCGGCGCTGGAGGACGTGCGCCGCCTGGGTTACGCCGTCGACGACAACGAGCAGGAGATCGGCGTCCGCTGCCTCGCGGTGCCCGTGCCGGACTCCCCCACGGCGGCGGCGATCTCCATCTCCGGTCCCGCGGGGCGGGTCACGGAGGCGGCGACCGAGAAGATCGTGCCGGTGCTCCAGCAGGTCGCGGCGGAACTCTCCGAAGCGCTCACCGCGTCGGGCGCCTGACCGCCGGGGCGGCCCCCGGCTCCGGTGAGCCGGGGCCCGCCCCGGCCGGGTGCTCCCGGGCACCCCGGAGCCCCGCCGCCCCGGGCACCCGCGCGACCGTGCGTCAGCCCCGCGGTGGCTCCCCGAACAGCTCCACCGCGTCCCGCACCTCCCGCACGCCCCGCCCCAGCGCGCTCACCGAGCCGATCGCCCCCGCGACCAGCAGCAGCGAGCGGCGCAGCCGGGGAACCTCGGGGCTGCCGCCGGCGGCCAGGGAGTCCAGCACGGCCAGCTCCTCCTCCGCGATGCTCCGGTCCGGGAACTCCGCCGGGTGCGCGGCGAGTTGCCGACGCAGCCGGGAGACGGCGGAGCGCAGCTCCGCCACCCGCGGGTCCACCCGACCGCCGGGCGTCCGCCTCTGTTCCACGCTCCGCACCACAGCCCACCCCCTGGCACGTCGTTGTGCGCCTGCCCGCCCGGCCCAGCACCCCCGCCGGTCGGTGCGGGCCAGTAAACGCCACCCCGGCACCCTCGCGCCAGTCCGCTGCGTCATCGACTTGCTCCGGAGCGTGACGCCATGGCCCGGGGCGCTCGTCCCGCACGGCGCCCCGACACCCGCCGACCGGTGCGGTATGCAGGACGCATGACGACACACCATCCCGGCCGGGACGCCCCGGCGGTGGCGGGACTGCTGCTGGCCGCGGGCGGCGGGCGGCGCCTGGGCGGACGGCCGAAGGCGCTGCTCGTCCACCGGGGGCGACCCCTCGTGGAGCACGCGGTGCGGGCGCTGCGCGCGGGCGGCTGCGCCCGTGTGCACGTGGTCCTCGGCGCGCGGGCGGACGAGGTGCGCGCCCGCGCCGCACTGCCGGACTGCGTGCTCGTCGACAACCCGGAGTGGGAGCGGGGCATGGGCACCTCCCTGCGGGCCGGACTGGACTCGCTGTCCGGGACCGGCGCGCGCGCCGCGCTGGTCTCGCTGGTCGACCAGCCCGGCATCGGGGCACGGGCCGTCGCCCGGGTCCTCGGCGCGTACACCTCCCCGGAATCGCTCGCCGCGGCCGCCTACGACGGCGTGCGCGGCCACCCCGTCCTGTTCGGCTCCGCGCACTGGGCCGGCATCGCCGCGACTGCCACCGGCGACCGGGGGGCACGCGCCTATCTGAGGGAGCACGCGGAGCGCGTCGCGCTCGTCGAGTGCGGGGACGTGGCCGAGGCGTACGACATCGACACCGAGGCGGATCTGACGCACCTCGAGTGAGCGGGCCGGTAGCGCGCGGGTGGGGCGGCACCGAGCGCCACCCCACCCGCCCCCCGGAGCGCCCCGACGTCAACAGAACATTGAACTTCCACCATGAGGAAACTACTATCCACCAGTTAGAAACGCCCGGCCCTCGGTCGGGCGCCCACCGCCGTCCCGGACCCGCCGGCACCCGGTGCCGCGTACGCCCAAGGAAGTGACAGCTGATGTCCGCACCAGCGCCGTCCCCGCTGGCCATCGTCGACGCCGAGCCCCTGCCCCGGCAGGACGAGGTCCTCACCGACACGGCACTCGCCTTCGTGGCCGAACTGCACCGCCGGTTCACCCCCCGGCGTGACGAGCTCCTGGCCCGCCGCGCGGAGCGCCGCGCCGAGATCGCCCGCACCGGCACCCTCGACTTCCTCCCGGAGACCGCCGCCGTCCGCGCGGACGACTCCTGGCGGGTGGCCCCGGCCCCCGACGCCCTGAACGACCGCCGCGTCGAGATCACCGGCCCCACCGACCGCAGGATGACCGTCAACGCCCTCAACTCGGGCGCGAAGGTCTGGCTCGCGGACTTCGAGGACGCCTCGGCGCCCACCTGGGAGAACGTGGTCCTCGGCCAGCTGAACCTGATCGACGCCCACACGCGGAACATCGACTTCACCGATCCGGGGACCGGCAAGTCCTACGCCCTGCGCCCGGCCGAGGAGCTGGCGACGGTCGTCGTGCGCCCGCGCGGCTGGCACCTGGACGAGCGTCACCTCACCGACCCGGACGGCACCCCGGTGCCCGGCGCGCTGGTCGACTTCGGCCTGTACTTCTTCCACAACGCCAAGCGGCTGCTGGACCTCGGCGAGGGCCCGTACTTCTACCTCCCCAAGATCGAGTCCCACCTGGAGGCCCGCCTCTGGAACGAGGTGTTCGTCCTCGCGCAGGACTACCTGGGCATCCCCCGGGGCACCGTCCGCGCCACCGTCCTCATCGAGACGATCACGGCCGCGTACGAGATGGAGGAGATCCTCTACGAACTGCGCGACCACGCTTCCGGGTTGAATGCCGGCCGCTGGGACTACCTGTTCTCCATCGTCAAGAACTTCCGCGACGGCGGGGCGAAGTTCGTCCTCCCCGACCGCAACGCGGTCACCATGACGGCCCCGTTCATGCGCGCGTACACCGAACTCCTGGTGCGCACCTGCCACAAGCGCGGCGCGCACGCGATCGGCGGCATGGCGGCGTTCATCCCCTCCCGCCGGGACCCGGAGGTCAACCGGACGGCCTTCGAGAAGGTCCGCGCCGACAAGGACCGCGAGGCGAACGACGGCTTCGACGGCTCCTGGGTGGCCCACCCGGACCTGGTCCCGATCGCCATGGAGTCCTTCGACCGGGTGCTCGGCGACAGGCCCCACCAGAAGGACCGGCTGCGCGAGGACGTCGACGTCAAGGCGGAGGACCTCCTCGCCGTCGACTCCCTCGACGCCAGGCCGACGTACGCGGGCCTGGTCAACGCCGTCCAGGTCGGCATCCGCTACATCGAGGCCTGGCTGCGCGGGCTCGGCGCGGTGGCCATCTTCAACCTGATGGAGGACGCGGCCACCGCCGAGATCTCCCGCTCCCAGATCTGGCAGTGGATCAACGCCGGGGTCGTCCTCGACAACGGCGAGCGGGTCACCGCCGACCTGGTCCGCACGATCGCCGCCGAGGAGCTGGCGGGCATCCGCGCCGAGATCGGCGACGAGGCGTTCGCGGCCGGCACCTGGCAGCAGGCGCACGACCTGCTGCTGAAGGTCGCCCTCGACGAGGACTACGCCGACTTCCTCACCCTGCCGGCGTACGAGCAGCTCAAGGGCTGAGGCCCGGCCCCGCTACTTCTCCGAGTGGCCCAGGGACTTCCCCGGGGCCACTCGGTCGCGTACGGCCCGCTTCACGGCCGTCGGCTCCGGGAAGCCCTGCTCGCGCCGGTCCCACACGACCTCGTCGCCGACCCGGACGACGAAGACACCGCCCGTGCCGGGCCGCAGCGCCAGTTCCGTCAGTTCCGCCTCGAAGGTCGTCAGCAGCTCCTGCGCCAGCCAGGCCGCCCGGGGCAGCCAGCGGCACTGGGTGCAGTACTCGATCTCCACCCGCCGTACGTCCGTCATCCCAGGTGCACCGACCAATCCTGTTCCGCTGCGGGCTTGCCGTGCAGGTCCGGGACACGCTTGAGCCAGTCCGGGCGGCCCCGCTGGGTCCGCGCCGCGCGCCGGGCGTTCTCCTCGGCGAGCTCCTCGGCGCTGGGGAAGTCGGTGGGCAGCCAGTCCCCGGAGGCCCGCACGCGCGCGTGGAGGTACCTCACGTACGCCTCCCGGGCCTCGTCGGGCGTGGCGAAGCCCGGCTCCTCGGCCAGCCAGGCGTCGGGCACCTCCGCGGTGACCGCCCGCAGCAGCTCCTCGGTCACCCGGGGGGCGAGTTCGGCGTCGGCGGCGCGGACGTCGGGGCCGTACCCGCCGAGGGCGTGGTGGCGGAAGTCGTACGCCTTGTGCGGATCGGTGCCGTCCCAGCGGTGGTGGAAGAGGAGCGCGGCCCCGTGGTCGATGAGCCACAGGCGCGGGGGCGCGACGCCCAGGGTCGGCCAGACCATCAGGTTGGAGCTGTGGACGGTCCGGTCCACGTTCACGGTCAGCGCGTCGAGCCAGACGATCCGCCCCGCCTCCAGCGGATCGACGGGGAAGACCTGCGCGACCTCGGGGATGAGGTCGCGGGCACCCGGCAGGTAGTCCATGCCGAGGTTGATCCCGGCGCTGGAGGCGTGCAGCTCCCGTACCTCCTGGTGCGGCTCGCTCTCGGCGACCGCCGGGTCGAAGTGCACCAGGACCAGTTCGGGGAAGCGCAGGCCCAGGGCGCGGGCCAGCTCGCCGACGATCACCTCGGCGACCAGCGCCTTGCGGCCCTGCGCGGAGCCGGTGAACTTCACCACGTAGGTGCCCAGGTCGTCGGCCTCGAACACCCCGGGCACGGACCCGCCGGACCGCAGGGGTGTGAGGTAGCGGGTCGCGGTGACCTCTCTCAGCATCGTCCCAGGCCCCACAAGTCGCTTGCCCTACCTTCCTTCGACCGGCTCCGACGACCGGCTCCGCCGCGGTGCGACCCGGAAACGTCCCGGATCGGCCCCGGGGAGCGTCCGGGAGTTCCGGCCGGCGTGCCCGTCTCCCCGTGCCCCCGTGTCCCCGTCTTCTCGGTCTTCTCGGTCTTCTCGGTCTTCTCGGCGGCCCGTCGTCCAGACGATACGCCCCTTGCTTCCGGCCTCCGGCATGAAAAGAGCATAGTAACCGAGCGTGACGACCGAGGGGGGATGCCCGAGCCGTCCTGCCGGCGTCCTCGCGGCGCCCGGACGCCGGGTCCGGCCTCACCGCACCCCCGGCAGGCGACGCAGCTCGTCGACCCTCATCAGCCGGGCGAGAAGGAGGTACCCCAGGAGGGTCGTGAGCACCCCGGCAGTCAGCGCCACGGCGGTGGACCACGTTCCGCTTCCCGGTCCGGCGCACGCACGCGCTACGGCCCAGCCCAGTGCCGCGGCGGGCCCCGCGGCGCAGAACAGCTTCCCGTAGGTGCGGCGCAGGCCCCCGTCGTCGATGCGGCCCCCGAGCCTTCCGCGCAGCACGTACGCGGTGAGCACGAGACCGGCCAGGTAGGAGAGGGTGTAGGCCCCGGCCATGCCGACCACCGCCCAGCGGGCGGGCAGCAGCAGATGGCAGGCGGTGGCCAGGACGATGTTCACCCCCGCGATCCAGGCCGCCATGAGGAACGGGGTACGGGTGTCCTCGAAGGCGTAGAAGCCGCGCAGCAGCAGGTACTGGGCGGAGAACGGGACGAGCCCGAGACCGAAGGCCTGCAGCATGTACCCCAGGGGACGGGCCGAGGCGGCGTCGGCCGCCCCGTGGGCGAACAGCAACGACGAGATGTGGGGCCCCAGGGCGAGGAAGAGGAAGGCGGCGGGCACGATGACCACACCGCTGATCCGCAGCGCCCGGGCCAGGTCCGCGCGCAGGTCCGGTATGCGCCCCTCGGCGACGGCCCGGCTCATGCGCGGCAGCAGCGCCGTCACCAGGGACACCGTCACGATCGACTGCGGGAGCATCCAGATGGTCTGCGCGTAGGTGTAGGCCGAGTAGCCCGCGCCGGCCTGTGGCAGTTCCTGGTCGGCGGCGTTGGCGTAGTTCGTGACCACCGTCAGGGCGACCTGGTTGGCCAGCACGAACAGCAGCGTCCACTTCGCCGCGTGGACGCTCTTGCCCAGACCGGTGCCCCGCCAGTCGAACCGCGGCCGGAACCGGAAGCCGGCCGCCCGCGCGAACGGGATCAGCGCCAGAGCCTGCACGGCGATGCCCGCCGTCGTCCCGACCCCCAGCAACCGCACCTGGTCGGCGGTGATGTCCTCCACCCGGTCGGGCACCGTCATCAGCCCCAGGTAGACGGCGAACATGCCGACCAGCACGACATTGTTCAGAACCGGGGTCCACATCATCGCGCCGAACTTCTCGCGTGCGTTCAGCACCTGCCCGTACATGCCGAACAGCCCGTAGAAGAAGATCTGGGGCAGCAGGAACCGCGCGAACGTCACCGTCAGTTCGAACGCCTCGTGGCTGTCCGGGGTGTCCCGCATGTACAGGCCCACGATCTGCGGCGCTGCCCACACCGCCAGTGCCGTCCCCGCGCCCAGCACGCACACCACGAGCGTGACCAGACGCTGTTCGTAGGCGCGCCCGCCATCGGGCTGCGTCGTCCTGGCCCGCACCAACTGCGGTACCAGCACGGCGTTGAGCGCGCCGCCGATCAGCAGTGTGTACAGGCTCGTCGGCACCGTGTTCGCCGTGTTGTACGTACTGGCCAGCAAGCCCGTGCCCAGCGCCGCGGCCTGCAGCACCTGACGGATCAGCCCCGTCGCCCGGGAGATCACCGTGCCCACGGCCATCAGCAAGGACGAACGGGCCACCCCGCCCTTGCCCTTCCTCCGCCGGACGGCGCGCCGCCCTCTTGTCCGCTGCTCCTGCGGCACGGTCCGCGCCGCGGAGTCCGCCCCCTCCACCATGCCGTCAACCTACGCCCTCAGGGTTCCACGGCCGCCATCCGCTCACGCCATCA
Organism: Streptomyces viridosporus T7A; assembly: GCF_008704515.1. Classification (NCBI taxonomy): domain Bacteria; kingdom Bacillati; phylum Actinomycetota; class Actinomycetes; order Kitasatosporales; family Streptomycetaceae; genus Streptomyces; species Streptomyces viridosporus. Next base: position 6,629,675 of record NZ_CP023700.1, on the reverse strand, counting down.
AGGGACTTCGCTTTCAGCCGGCCGAAGGAGCGCACGGCGGAGTCGGGCTTCGCCCCGGCCCGCGCCTCGTGGCGCACCCATGCGGTCACAGCTCCGGCCGAGTTCCGGCCGAGCTCCGGTCAAGTGATCCGGCTCACATTCCGTCACAGGGGCCGAGGGCGCGGTGTCTTGAGGCCGAACCCCTGGAAACGGAGGAGGCGTGATGACCGGGAACACGCATGTGGTCGTGATCGGTGGCGGATACGCGGGCGTGATGGCCGCGAACCGGCTGAGGCCGCGCGACGACGTGACCGTGACGCTGATCAACCCGCGCCCGGACTTCGTCCACCGGGTGCGCCTGCACCAGTTGGTGGGCGGGTCCGACGACGCGGTCGTCGCCTACCGGGCCGCCTGACCGGTGCGCGCTGCGAGGATCTTGCGGTGGACGCACGCGGACGCGGTCGGCCGTCGGGGCCGACCGCGCAGGACGAGGAAAGGGATGAGGAAAAGGACGAGGAAAAGGACGAGGGGAAGGACCGGGAGAGGGACGGGAGATGAGCGACGACGCCACCGACCCGGCGACCGAGGCGTTCCTCGCCCACCGCAACCTGCTCCCGCATCGGGCCTTCGGCCGGCGATCGGAATGTTTTCCACCCGTGGCATCACTTCGCGTGATCTGATCACTTGCGACCGATCCACGCCCGCGGTCGCCCACGAGGCGCGGCGCGGTACGCGTGCACAGGCGGGGGGAGCACACGGTTTCGATGGCGAGACGGCAGAGGGCCGCGGGCCGGACGAGGGCCGAACTGGCGGCGGTCCACTTCCTGGCCCTTCTCGTGCACGTGCTGGCGGCGGTGGCCGCGGTGCTCGCCGGCCCGTGGAAGCTCATGTGGTTCCTGCCCGCCATGCTGGGTTCGCTGGTGGCGGTCTGGTGCGTGCGGTACGGAGTCCGGTGGGCCGACGCGGCCGAAGCGGAGGAGGAGGCCCGTCGGGCAGGGACCGTCACGGATCCGTTACCCGAAGTCGTTCGCCCCGACGAGGAGTGACCGCGGAAGGCGGCCACGAGGCCGGTGGGCCCGTCGCCGTCCACCGGTGCGCCGGGAGCGCCGGGAGTGCCGGACCCGGTCGCCCGCCGGGCGGGGGTGCGATCCGGAAGTCCCGGCCCGGCCGGGGCGGTTCACCCCGACTCGGGAGCGTGCGGGCTGCTCGCGGGCGGCTCGGCGGGGCGGTCGCGGCCGCCGTCGTGGCCGGACGCCACCACGGCGAGGAGACCGACCACCACGGCCGCGGCGGCGACCCGGCCCGCGGCCCGCAGGACCCAGCCCGGCAGGGACCCGCCCTCGCGCCGGCCCGGCGCGCCCAGCCGCTCCGCCCGGCGGGCCGGCCGCAGCAGCCGGAGCAGCAGCAGGACGGCGACCGGCAGTTGCAGCAGCCACAGCACGGTGCGCGGCCACTCGCCGTACCAGACGTTGGTGCCGTACAGCAGGGTGTGCCACACGCTCAACACGTACACGACGATCACGAAGCGGTGCAGCCGGCGCCAGGCGTTCGCGCCGATGCGGTGCCGGACGTAGAACAGCAGCCCCAGGGGAATCGCCAGGTACAGGGCGCCCTGGCCGATCGGGATGGCGATCCGGCCGGTCCCGGAGTCGTACCAGCCGGGCACGAAGGTGTCCGCGAACCCGGCCCACAGCCGCTCGGCCCACGCCAACTGTGCCTCGTAGCGGACCAGTTCGGCCGCGAACATCAGCGCGTGCGCGAACATCAGCGCCATCGTGGTCAGACTGGTGGTGCGGTGCCAGCGCTCCAGTACGTGCCGGGAGACCGGCAGCCGGCTCGGGCGCGGCCCCGACAGCAGCAGCCCGAGCATGACCGTGCCCCAGGCCCACAGCAGCCCCGACCAGCCGAACGCCTGGCTGAGCAGGTACATCCAGTACCTGCCGGCGTCGTCCATGAACGGCATGACCGCGACCGTCGCCGAGTCACCCGACTCCATGCGCGCCCAGAAGAACACGAACACGGCCGCCGTGAGGACGACGGCCGCGGTCGCGTCGGGCAGCGCGGCCCGCAGGTCGGCGCGCAGGGTGACGCGTTCGACGGGGCTCCGCTCGCGTGTGGGCGGGGCGGTCGTGCCGTCCGCGTCCGGCGTCGCGTCTGGAAGCATGCCGTGGCCTCCCGGCAGTGGTCGTCCGCATGTGGTGAGGGTGGGGTTCCGGGGACCAAGTGTGGTCGAGAGGATCGGAGTTGCCGAGTCCCGATCAGGCCAGAGCGGCCGGCCGGGCCGGAGCCCGCCCTTTCGTCCACGACGCGGGGGAACGTACTATCGCCTGGTCATCACCGCGACGGGAGACAGGAAGCCGGTGCGAATCCGGCACGGTCCCGCCACTGTGACCGGGGAGTGCACCCCCTCGACACGCCACTGCGCGCGCCGCGGGAAGGCGGGGGGAACGTCGATCCGGGAGTCAGGAGACTGGCCTGTCGCGGGCCCGTTCCGAGGAGCGCGGACTCCCCAGGAGGCTTCACGTGTACGACGGCACGTCCCGTCCCCCGCTGTTCTCCCCTGCCCGCAGGCGCCGGTCCCCGCGCGCCGCGGCCGTGACCGCCGCCCTGTCGGCGGTCCTGCTGCTGACCGCCGGTTGCGGCGCGTCGCAGGACACCGCCCGGTCCGCGGAGCCCGCGGCGTCGTCGCTCGAGGGCTTCCCCCTCACCGTCGACAACTGCGGTGTGCGGACGACGTACGACAAGCCGCCGTCGCGGGTGGTCACCATCCACCAGCACCCGGCGGAGCTGATGCTCGCCCTGGGCCTGAAGGACCGCATGGTGGGCACCGCCTTCCCGGACTCGGCCGTCCTGCCGGAGCTGAGGAAGGACTACGCGGCCGTCCCGGAACTGGCGAAGAGGGAACCGTCGTTCGAGACGGTCCTGGAGGCCGAGCCGGATCTCGTCTACGGCGGCTACGGCAGCGCCTTCGCCGAGAAGGAGGGCCGCTCCCGCAAGGCGTTCGCCGACGCTGGCATCGACACCCACCTCAACCGCGAGTACTGCGGCAGGAAGCGGGTGACGATGGAGGACACCTACGAGGAGATCCGCACCGTCGGCCGGATCTTCGGCGTACCGGACCGGGCGGACGAACTGGTCGCCGATCTGAAAAGCCGGGTCGGCGAGGCCGCCGCGGCCGTCGAGGACGAGCCCGGTGTGTCCGTCTTCGTGTACGACAGCGGCGACAGGACCGCCTTCACCGCGGGCGGCAGGAGCCTGGGCACCGAGCTGATCCGGCTGGCCGGCGGGAGGAACGTCTTCGCCGACCTCGACGACGTCTTCGGCGACGTCTCCTGGGAACAGGTCGTCGCGCGCAAGCCGGAGGTCATCGCCGTCTACGACTACGCCGGTGCCGGGAGCGTGGAGCAGAAGAAGGAGTTCCTGCTCTCCCGGCCCGCGCTCGCCGACGTGCCGGCCGTGAAGAACAAGCGGTTCGTCGTCCTGCCGCTGACCGCCACCCTGGTCGGCATCCGGTCGGCGTACGCGGTCGAGGACCTGGCCCGCGGGCTGCACCCCGAGAGCTTCCGGTGATCCGCCCCGCCACGGACGCGGCGGACACCGCGGACACCGCGGACGCCTCCGCCGGGCCGGCCGCCGACCGGCGCCGGCCGGGCGGGGAGGACGGGAAGGGCGGGGAGGACGGGAAGGGCGGGAAGGGCGCGGGCCGGCCGGGCGGGAGGCGCGCGGGCCGGGGCACCCTCACCGCGACCCTCCTCGTGCTCGCCGCGCTGCTCGCGGTCTCGGCCACGGCGGGGCTGGCCATCGGCTCGGTCCGGGTGCCGCCCGGCCAGGTGTGGGGCATCGTGACGCACGCGCTGGGCGCCCCCTGGCCGGAACCGGACTGGTCCGGGGCGCGGGAGACCATCGTGCTGGACGTGCGGGCGCCGCGCGTCCTGCTCGCGGTGGTGACCGGTGCCGGGCTCGCGGTCGTGGGCACCGCCCTGCAGGCCCTGCTGCGCAACCCGCTCGCCGAGCCCTACCTCCTGGGAGTCTCCTCCGGGGCGTCCCTGGGCGCGGTCGCGGTGATCGTGTTCGGGGTGAGCGTGTTCGGGCCGGTGTCCCTGTCGGTCGCCGCGTTCGCGGGTGCGCTGGGCGCGCTGCTGCTCGTCTACGCCACCGCCCGCACCGGCGGCCGGATCACCTCGGTCCGGCTCGTGCTGTCCGGCGTCGCGATCGCGTCGGTGCTCACCGCGGTCCTGGACCTGCTGCTGCTCACCACCGGCCGGGGCAACGAGGCCCGCACGGTCCTCGCCTGGACCCTCGGCGGCCTCGGCGGCGTCACCTGGGGCACCCTCTGGCTGCCGGGCGCGGCCCTGCTGACCGGCGTCGGGGTCCTCATGACGCAGGCCCGCCACCTGAACCTGCTGCTGGCCGGCGAGGAGGCCGCCACCACGATGGGCCTGGACGTGGCCCGCTTCCGCGCCCGCATGTTCGTCCTGGTCTCCCTCGTCACGGGCGTGCTGGTCGCGGCGGCGGGGCCGATCGGCTTCGTCGGCCTGATGCTGCCGCACCTCGTGCGCCTGTTCGTCGGCGGCGATCACCGCCGGGTCCTGCCGACGGCCGCTCTCGGCGGAGCCGTCTTCCTGGTCTGGGCCGACATCGCCGCGCGGACCGTCGCCGCGCCCATGGAGATCCCCGTCGGGGTGCTCACGGCGCTGTGCGGCGGCCCGTTCTTCCTGTGGCTCATGCGCCGCGACGCCCGCCGCGGCACCGACCGAGGAGGGGCATGAGGGCGACCGAACTCGTCGTCGACGGGGTCACGCTCACCGCCGGGGCGCGCCGTCTGGTCCAGGACGTCTCCCTGACCGCCCGCCCGGGCGAGGTGATCGGCCTGGTCGGCCCCAACGGCAGCGGCAAGTCCAGCCTCCTGCGCGCCGTCTACCGCGTCCTGCGCCCCGCCGCCGGCCGGGTCCGCGTCGACGGTGCCGACGCCTGGTCGCTGCCCGTGCGGCGGCTGGCCCGCACCGTCGCGGCGGTGGTGCAGGAGCCGGGTGCCGGCGTCGACCTCACGGTCCGCGAGGTCGTCGCGATGGGCCGCACCCCGCACAAACGGCTGCTCGACGGCGACACCGCCGAGGACACCGCGCTGATCGAGGAGGCCCTCACCGCGGTGGACGCCACCGATCTGGCCGACCGCTCCTTCGACCGGCTCTCCGGCGGCGAACGCCAGCGCGTGCTCATCGCCCGCGCCCTCGCCCAGCAGCCCTCCCTGCTCGTGCTGGACGAGCCGACCAACCACCTCGACATCCGCCACCAGCTCGACGTCCTCGGCACACTGCGGCAGTTGCCCGCCACCGCTCTGGTCGCCCTGCACGACCTCAACCTGGCCGCCTCCCACTGCGACCGCCTCTACGTGCTGCGCGACGGCCGGGTCACCGCCTCCGGCCCGCCCGCCGAGGTCCTCACCCCCCGGCTGCTGGCCGAGGTCTACGGCGTCACGGCCGAGGTCGCCGTCCATCCGGGCACGGGGGCACCCCAGGTGACGTTCCTCCCCGGGCGTCCGCGGCCCGGTGCGCCGTCCGGACGGGCGCGGCCCGCGGCCGACGCGCCCCGCGAGGAGGAATGCCACACACTCCTGTAGAGGGGACGCCCCGCGGAGGGGGTACACGTTCCCGCACCGGTCGCGAGGGAGAGGGGTCCGACGTGCTCGATGTCCCGGTCTGGCTGTGGGTGGCGTTCGCCCTCACGGTCGTGGTGTCGCTCGCCGTGGACCTGCTGGCCCACCGCACCGCGCACGTCATCGGATTCAAGGAGGCCGCCGCCTGGAGCGCGGGGTGGATCGGTCTCGCCCTGGTGTTCGGCGCGGTCGTCTTCCTCGTCCTGGGCACGACCGCGGGGACCGAATACACCACCGCGTGGCTGCTGGAGAAGAGCCTGTCGGTCGACAACCTGTTCGTGTTCGCCGTGATCTTCAGCTACTTCAAGGTCCCCCGCGCCTACCAGCACCGCGTGCTGTTCCTCGGCGTCTTCGGCGCCCTGGTCTTCCGCGCCCTCTTCCTCGCCGCGGGCGTGGCCGTGGTCAACCGGTTCACCGTCGTCCTGTACCTCTTCGCCGCGGTGCTGTTCTACAGCACCTACAAGCTCCTCAGGGGCGAGGAGGAGTCCTTCGACCCGGGCAACAGCTTCGCCGTGCGGATGCTGCGGAAGGTCATCCCGGTCCGGGACGAGTACGCGGGCACGAAGTTCTTCGTCAAGGAGGCCGGCAAGCGCGTGGCCACGCCGCTGCTCGCGGTGGTCGTGGCCGTCGAGGCGGCCGACCTGATCTTCGCCGTCGACAGCGTCCCGGCCGTCCTCGCCGTCAGCGACGACGTCTTCATCGTCTACACCAGCAACGCCTTCGCCATCCTCGGCCTGCGCGCCCTCTACTTCATGCTCGCCGGGCTGCTGGACCGCTTCCACTACCTCGGCGTCGGTCTCGCGGTGATCCTCGCCTTCATCGGCGTCAAGCTCGTCCTCCAGGCGTCCCACAAGATGATCAGCACCGACATCCCCGAGATCCCCTCCCCCGTCAGCCTGGCCGTCATCGTCGTCGTCCTCGCCGCGTCCATCGCCCTCAGCATGCTCCGTCCCGCACCGTCCCGGCCCTCCGAACCCGCCGCCCCGCCCCGGGACGACCGGCCGTCCGACCGATCGGGCGACCGGTCGGACGACCCGCCGTCGACGCCGTGACGGGCGCGGGCGCGCTCCTGCGGTCATGCTCGAACAGCAGGACGCGGAAGCGAACGCCAAGGACGCGGAAGCGACGTCGGAGCGAGCGTGCGGAGGAACGGCCGTGGACACGGACGGACAGCGAAACGCGCAGGGGCTGCACTGCCTGGTCACCGGAGCGTCCGGATACATCGGCGGCCGTCTGGTGCCGGAACTGCTGGAGGCCGGCCACCGGGTCCGCTGCCTGGCCCGTTCCCCGGGCAAACTGCGTGACCACCCCTGGGCGGGTGACGCCGAGGCGGTGCGCGGGGACGTCACGGACGCCGAGTCGGTCGCCGCGGCCATGCGCGGCGTCGACGTCGCGTACTACCTGGTGCACGCCCTCGGGTCCGGCTCCGGATTCGAGGACACCGACCGCCGTGCGGCCCGGATCTTCGCCGAGCAGGCGCACGCCGCCGGCGTGCGCCGGATCGTCTACCTCGGCGGACTCACCCCGAAGGGGGTGCCCGAGCACGCCCTCTCCCCGCACCTGCGCTCCAGGGCCGAGGTCGGGCGCATCTTCCTCGACGCGCCGGTGCCCGCCGCCGTGCTGCGCGCCGCGGTCGTCATCGGCTCGGGGTCGGCCTCGTTCGAGATGCTGCGCTACCTCACCGAACGGCTGCCGGTGATGGTCACCCCCCGCTGGGTGCACACCCGTACCCAGCCCATCGGGGTCCGGGACGTGCTGCGCTACCTCGTCGGCTCGGCCACCCTGCCGGCCGAGGTCGACCGGACGTTCGACATCGGCGGGCCGGACGTCCTGACCTACCGGGAGATGATGCGCCGCTACGCCGTCGTCGCCGGACTGCGGCGGCGGCTCATCGTGCCGGTGCCGGTCCTCACCCCGCGGCTGTCCAGCCACTGGGTCGGCCTCGTCACCCCGGTGCCCGCCGCCCTCGCCCGCCCGCTGACCGAGTCGCTGCGGCACGAGGTCGTCTGCCTCGAGCACGACATCGCCCGGTACGTGCCGGACACCCCGGGCCGGCCGATGCCGTTCGACGAGGCGCTGGTCCTGGCGCTGCGGAAGGTGCGGGAGGCGCAGGTCGCCACGCGCTGGTCGTCCGCCGACGTCCCCGGAGCGCCCAGCGACCCGCTGCCCACCGACCCGGACTGGGCCGGCGGCAGCCTGTACCAGGACGAGCGGCAGCTACCGGTCGCCGCGTCCCGGGAGGCGCTGTGGAAGGTGATCGAGGGCATCGGCGGCGACAACGGCTGGTACTCCTTCCCGCTGGCCTGGGCGGTCCGCGGCTGGCTGGACCGGCTCGTCGGCGGGGTCGGCCTGCGCCGCGGGCGGCGTGACGCCGAGCGCCTGCGGGCCGGCGACTCGCTGGACTTCTGGCGGGTGGAGGAGATCGAGCCGGGCCGTCTGCTGCGGCTGCGGGCGGAGATGCGGCTGCCGGGCCTGGCGTGGCTGGAGATGTACGCCGAGACGGACGCCGAGGGCCGCACCCGTTACCGGCAGCGCGCCCTGTTCCACCCGCGCGGCCTGCCGGGTCACGCCTACTGGTGGTCCGTCTCCCCGTTCCACGCCGTCGTCTTCGGCGGCATGGCCCGCAACATCACCCAGGCCGCCACCAAGGGGATGAGCGCGCGCGGGAGCGCGCAGCGCGCCGGCCGCATCCGGCACCGTCGCGCGCGCGGAGCGCGGCGGTAGCGCACCCGGTGCCCGGGGGAGCGCGCGGCGCGCACCGGCCCGCCGGACGCGGTCCGTCACCCCGCCACGACCGACCGCACGACCGCGACCGCCTCCGCCAGCCCCGCCGGACGCGGCAGGCCGGACGCGCCCTGCCCGGCCCACCCGGGCCCGAGCGTCAGGACGACCGGCCTCCGGCGGGCGCCGCGCACCCCCCACTCCATCGCGGCCACGTGCTGCGCCAGCGGCCGGCTCGCGGTGGTGCGGGACTGCGCCCACAGCCCCACCACGGCCGGCCCGGTCCTGCGCACCGCCGCGACGAGTGACTCGACGGGCAGCGCGCCGCCGAACATGCGCACCGGGAGGCCGTGTTCGGCCAGGGCGGCGGCCAGGGCCTCCAGCGGCAGGGTGTGGCTCTCCCCGGGGACGCAGGCGAGCACCGTGGTGGCGCCGGGACGGTCGGCGCCCACGGGGGGCGCGCTGCGGCGCAGCGCGCCGGAGACGTGCCAGGACAGGAAGTGCTCGACCTCGACGTACCTCTCGCCCGAGCTCTCCCACTTGCGGCCGACCGCCTGCAGCGTCGGCATGATCACCTCGGTCCAGGCGGTGACCAGGCCGTGCTCGGCGATCGCGGCCAGCAGCAGCTCCTCCAGGGCGGTGGCGTCGAGGCGCAGCGCGGCACGGGCGATCCCCTTGCACTCCTGCCGCGCGTCGCCGAGCCGGAGGCCGCTGCCGGCCCGGCTGCGGTCCCGGACCGGCGGACGCGGTGCCGAGGCCGGCGCCGGCGCCGGGGCCGGGGCCCGCCGGGCCGGGGCCGCGTTCGGCGATGTGCCGCTGCGCGCCATGCGGGCGGCCTCGGCGGGCGGCAGCCCGGTCGCCGTCAGGGCGCACATCCGCTCCAGCCGCGCCACGTCCGCGGCGGTCCAGCGCCGGTGCCGGCCGCCGGTGTGCGCGTCGGGGCCGAGCCCGTAGCGGCGGTCCCAGGTGCGGACCGTGGTGGGCGCCACCCCGAGCCGTCTGGCCACCTCGCCGGTGGTCAGCCCTCCGCCGCGCCGCACGTCCTCGTCGGTCCGGTCCTCTCCGGTCCGGTTCTCGTCGGTCCGGTCGTCGCCGTCGTCTGCGTTCCTGCTCATGGGACCAGCGTACGACGCACAAACGACGCATGTTGTCTGCGTCGTTTGTGCGTCCCGAGACTGAGGGGCATGCGCACGGCCCCCACGGTCCGCACGGCGACCGGCATCGATCGACGGACGGCTCTCCGTCCCCGCACAGGACGCACGGCAGGAGGAACCAGGCCATGAGCACGCACACGCGCCCCACCGCAGCGCTCGCCCCGCCCGCGGCGGAAACGCGGTACGAGGACGCACTCGCCCGCGGCCTCCGGGCGGCCGACGCAAACGCGTTCGCGGCCATCTACCGGCGCTGGGGCCCCCTGGTCCACACCCTGGCCACCCGGTCGCTCGGCGACACCCACGAGGCCGAGGACGTGACCCAGCAGGTGTTCCTCGGCGCCTGGCGCGGGCGGGACGGCTTCCACCCGGAGCGGGGCCCGCTGGGCGCCTGGCTCGTCGGCATCACCCGCCGCAAGATCGCCGACGCGCTGGCCGCGAGGACGAGGCGGCTGGCGCTCGTGGACTCGGCCGCCCGCGGTACCGGCCCGCCCCCGCCGGACGCGGAGGTCCCGGAGAACGTCCTGGACCGGGTGCTGCTGGTCGACGAGTTGTCCCGGCTGCCCCGGCACCAGCGGGACGTGCTGCGCCTGGCGTTCTACGAGGACCTGACCCAGAGCCAGATAGCGGAACGGACCGGGATGCCCCTGGGCACCGTCAAGAGCCACGCCCGCCGCGGCCTGCACCGGCTGCGCGGGGCGATCGAACAGGGCCGCGCCCGGGGGACGGGCCCGTGAGCCGGTCGAGGAGCCGGCCGCGAGGAGCCGGCCGGAGGAACCGGTCGGCGAGGAGCCGGCCGAGAAAGGGGCGCCGCCCGCGCATCCGCGGCGCCCCTTCCGCGCGAAACAGGACCAAGACCCCGTAGGACCTCACAGCAGGCAGAGCTCCCCCGCGAAGGGATGATCCCCATGACCTCCCGCACCCCCCTCGCCGTCGCCGCGTCCGCCGGTGCCTGCGCCCTGACCCTCGGGGTCGGCGCGCCCGCCCTGGCGGCTCCCCCCGCCCAGGACGACAAGGCCATGGTGTCCGTCTTCCACGGCATCCCCGGGATGACCGTCGACGTGTACGCCAACGGTGACGAACTGCTCGGCGACTTCGAACCCGGCACGGTGACCGCCCCGCAGGCCCTCGACGCCGGGACCTACGACATCCAGATCTTCGAAGCGGGCCGGGGACCGGACGGCACACCGGCCCTGGAGAAGCAGATCAAGGTGCCCGAGGGCGCGAACGCCACGGTCGCCGCCCATCTCACCGCCGCGGGCGAACCCCAGCTGACGGCCTTCGTCAACGACGTCTCGCAGGTCGACGCCGGCAAGGCGCGGCTGACGGTGCGCCATGTCGCGGCCGCTCCCGCCGTCGACGTCCGCGCGGGCGGACAGCCGGTCTTCACCGGCCTGGAGAATCCGAACGAGGACACCACCGAGGTCGACGCGGGCACCGTGAACGCCGACGTCGTGCTCGCCGGTACGGACACCGTGGCCATCGGCCCGGCCGAGCTGGGCCTCCAGGAGGGGACCAGCACCGTCGTCTACGCCTGGGGCAGCGCCGAGGACGGGAACCTGGCCCTGAAGACACAGACGTTCGGCGGCATGGAGTCGGCGCCCGACACCGTCGACGCCGGCGGCAGCGGCGCGGCCGTCGCCGCGAACTCCTCCGACCAGTGGACGGCCTGGGCCGCCGCGGCCGGAACGGTGACGTTGACGGTGACGGGCGTGCTGGTGGCCCGCCGGGTCGCGGGCCGGCGTGGCTGAGAACCGACGGTGGCTGACCGGCGCGGCGGTGACGGCCGCCGCGCTGGCAGTCGTGCTCGGCCTGTCGGGCGCGCCGTCGGACCCGGCTCCTCCCCCGTCCGATTTCAGCCCCGCGGCCCCCGCGCGCGACACCGCGGCGGCCCGGCCGCCGGGTGGTGCGGGGCCGCGGGCCGACGCCCCGCACCGAAGCCCGCCGCCGCGACGCGTCCTGGTGCGCGACATCGGCCTCGACGCCCGGGTCGAACCGGCCGGCGTGACCGCGCGGGGCGCCGTGGCCGTCCCCGAGGGCCCCTCCACGGCCGGCTGGTACCGCTTCGGTCCGGCGCCCGGAAGCGACCGGGGGTCGGCCGTGCTGGTCGGGCACGTGGACGACGACACCGGCGCCCTCGGCGAGTTCGCCGCACTGTACGAGGTGCGGCGCGGCGACCGGGTCGAGGTGCGGCGCGCGGGAGCGGATCCGGTCGTCTACCGCGTCGTGTCGCGCTCGACGGTGCCGAAGGACGACCTCCCCTCCTCCGTCTTCCGCCGGACGGGGGCCCCGGTCCTCACCCTCGTCACCTGCGCGCCCCCGTTCGTCCCCGAGCGGGGAGGCTATCTGGCCAACCTCGTCGTCACGGCGGTACCGGCCGGGTCCTGACGGTACGCCGGGAGCGCCCGGTCCGCACCCGAGCGGTGCGGGCGGCGGGCACCCGGCACGAGCAACGGGAGGGTACGGTGACCCACGTCGAGACGGCGCACCTGGTGGAACTGGCGTTGGGACACATCGCCCACGACGACCTGGGCGCCCTGCGGCACATCGCGGAGTGCGCCCGCTGCCGGGACGAACTGAGGACGATGACACGCGTGGTGGCCGCCGCGCGCACCGCGGACATCGTGGACCTGCCGACGGCGCCACCGGAGCACGTGTGGCAGCGGATCGCCCGGGAGCTGTCGCAGGGGGCGGGCGCTCCCCCGCCGTCCGCGCGGGACGCCGCCCACCGGCCTCCCGCGGGCCCGGCCGGCCGGGCGGCACCCGGCCGGACCGTCGGGGCCGGCGGAGAGGCACGCCGCCTCCTGCTCGGCCTGCTCGGTCTGCTCGGCCTGCTCGCGGGGGTCGCCGTCGCCCGGAGGGCGGGACGCGGCCGTCCGGTCAGGGCTGCGTGCGGGCCTGTTCGGCGGCCCGGTCGGCGGCGTCGGTCTCCGTGGTGGCCCCGCGCGTACTGAGCTTGCCGCCGCTCGACTCGAGGTGGGCGCGGACGAACCACTGGAAGAGCTCCAGACCGCGCAGCTGCTCGATGAGGATGTCCTGGGTGACGGGGTCGGACGTCTCGGTCTCCTTCATGGCCTCGCGGTGGTCCTCGATGACGGACGTGTACACCAGGTCGAGGGCGCCGAGGTGCTCGATCGCCTCGGCACGGCCGATCGAGTAGTCGTCCCAGGTCCGCTCCCTCACCAGCGCACCGGGGGTCCCGTCGGGTTCGCCGCCGAGGGTGGAGATCCGCTCGGCGAGGTCGTCGGTCATGTCGCGGACCTTGTCGACCTGGGGGTCGATCATCTCGTGCACGGCGATGAAGTGCGGCCCGACGACGTTCCAGTGGATGTGCTTGAGGGTGAGGTGGAGGTCGTTGAGGGAGTGGAGACGCATCTGCAGCAGCTCGATGATGCGCCGGCTGTCCTGGGTGCTCATCCCCGGCACGGTGTACGAGACGTCCGAAGGCTGTGACGGCACGGTGGTGCTCCTTGTGTGGTCCGGTACTGGAACATTCAGATAAGCGGCTAGGGTGCGGATCCGGCCGTCCGACGGCGGCCGACCGGTCCGATCTCACCGGAGTGGAGCAGGGCGGGAGGCCGCCGGGTGCGACCGGCTGCCGCGTCCCGCGGTCCCGCTCGCGGTCCCGCCCGGGGTCACGCCAGCGGGTCGTGGCCCCAGTTCATGAGCGAATACCTCCACCGGGTGTCCCGTACGTCGCCGGCGGGCCGCTGGGCGAGATGCCGCCGGACGTAGCCGACGACCTTCCGCATGTGCCGGTAGTCGTCGTCCGAGAGGTCGCCCTTCTTCGCGCGCAGGATGGCCACGATCCGGCGGCCGGAGGCGTGCCCCGTGGACTCGCCGCCGTCCTCGTGCTGCCCGACGCTCCGCGACTGCTCCGAGGCCAGCCACTGCTCCAGCTCGGCCGGCGTCATGTTCACCAGCTCGCGGAACTCGTCCCAGGTCTCTTTCCGCCGGTCGTCGTCCACGCGGCCTCACTTCTTCCGCAGGGCGGACGGCTTGTGCACCGCGGACCTGCCGGACTTCTCGCTGCGGACCTGGTACTGCGGTTCCTCGGGTGAGGCGTCCACCGTCCGTCCCGCGGCTTCCGTCCGCTCGGTGATCTCCTTCTCCACCTCGCCCTCGGCCCGGCCGCCGTGGCTGCTCCAGGCGACCTTGTCGCCCTTTCTCAGCTTCTCGGGATTCTTCGCCTTCCCCGGATCCTCCGGCTTCCTGCCCTCGCCACGGCTCTTCGCCATCCCGTTCTCCCTCGTTGCGCACGGTGGACAGCTCGACGCCCCCTCTCCAGGGTGCGGGCTTTCCGTCCGCGGCGCAGCTCGCGGGCCGCCGCGGCCGAGCGGTCGTCGTCCCCCGCGGCGGCGGGGACGCCCCGGGGCGGCGAGGACACCCCCGTGGCGGCCGGCGCGCTCCCCACCCGCACGCCCCTCAGCAGGTGCACCGACCGGTGCGTGCCGCGACCATGGCGTTACGGGCTCCGGCCCTCCGGCTCCCCACGGAACAGGCAGGACACATGGACAAGACCCAGCTGATCGAGGCGACCACGGGCAGGGCGGCGGACGACGGCGACCAGCTCACCACCGAGAGCGTCGGGCACACCCTCGACGCCCTCTTCGGGACCGTGGAGCATCCGGGCTCGATCGCCGAGGCCCTCGGCCGCGGGGAAACGGTCCACCTGGGCAGCTTCGGCAGCTTCCACCTCGAGGGCGGGACGGCCGCGTTCCGTCCGGGCAAGGCCCTCACCGAGTTCCTCCAGCACACGACGCGCTGAGCGGGCCGGGGAGCACGTCCCCGGCCCGCTCGTCCCGCTCGCCGTGATCACCCGGTCAGGGCAGGGTCCATTTCTGGTTGGGTCCGGTGTGGCAGGTCCACAGGTGGACGGCGGTGCCGTCGTTCCAGGTGCCGCCGGAGGCGTCGAGACACTTGCCGGACTGCGGATTGCGCACCGTGCCGTCCGACTGCGCCGCCCACGCCTGCGCACCGGTGCCGTTGCACGTCCACAGCTGCACCCGCGTCCCGTCCGCCGTGCCGCCGCCGGAGACGTCCAGGCACTTGCCCAGCGCCCGCAGCGACCCGTCCCCGGCGACCGTCCACCGCTGCGCACCGGTGCCGTTGCACGTCCACACCTGCACCTTCGTCCCGTCGGCCGTACCGGCGCCGTCCACGTCCAGGCACTTGCCGCCCACACCCCGCACCTCACCCGAGCGCGGAACGGGAGGCGTGGTGCCGCCCTCTGCCTTGATCCGGACGTTGCGGAACGCCACCTCGTCGCCGTCACCGTGGTTCTGGATGCCGATGTGCCCCTGGCGCAGACTGCGCGCCGGGTCCGTGTTGGTGAAGTCGTTGATCCTGCGGCCGTTGAGGAACACCTCCAGCCGCTCCCCGGTGACCCGGATCTCGTACGTGTTCCACTCGCCCGGAGGGTTGAGCGCCGCGTCCCGTACGGCGAGGTCGGCCGACCGGAAGCCGTAGACGGCGCCCGTGGTGCGGTCGGGGGCGTCGGTGGCGTCGATCTGGATCTCGTAGCCGTGGTCGACCGCCGACCACGGGTCGTCGGAGGCCGGGAAGCCCACGAAGACACCGGAGTTGTCGTCCCCGCTCATCCTCCAGTCCAGCTTCAGCGAGTAGTCGCCGGTGAACTCCTCCGCCTCGTACCAGTACAGGCCGAGACCGCCGTGGGAGCTGAGCGTGCCGTCCGCGAGGGTGAACCCGCCGGGGCCCGCCTGTTTCCAGCCGGTGGTACCGGTGCCGTCGAAGAGGGGGCGGTAGCCCGTCTCGGGCCGGCAGTCGGCCTCGGTCATGCCCGCCGCCCAGCGGATGCCGCCCAGCAGGTGCCGGCGGAACGCGGGCTCGGCGTAGGACTCGTCGGTGTGCCCGCCGCCCGTGTAGAAGGCGCGGCCGCCCTGGTAGTCCTTGCACCAGGCGATGGGGTGGTCGCCCGCCATCGAACCGCCCGAGTAGCTGGACTCGTCGAGCGATGCCAGTACGTGCGCGGTGGTGCGGGGGTTGGTGCGGTAGTCGTACCACTCGTCGGTGCGCTGCCAGGTGGTGCCCAGGTGGGCGGTGGCGTCGTGCGCCCGGTCCTCGACCTCGACCGTGGCCCGCTGGACCGCCGGGTGGGACCGGAACAGCGCCCCGGCCAGCCCTTCGTAGAAGGGCCAGTCGTACTCGGTGTCGGCGGCGGCGTGGACGCCGACGTATCCGCCGCCGCCCCTGATGTACTGCTCCATCGCGGTCTGCTGCGCGCCGTTGAGGACGTCGCCCGTGGTGGACAGGAACACGATCGCCTCGTACCGGGCGAGGTTGCCGGTGGTGAACGCCTGGGCGTCCTCCGTCGCGTCGACGCCGAAGCCGTGGGCGGCGCCCAGTTCCCGCAGGGCCGCGATGCCGTCGTCGATGGAGGAGTGGCGGAACCCGGCGGTCTTGGAGAAGACCAGGACCTCGTAGGCCGGGTCGGCGGCGGCCGCCGCTCGGGGCGCCGGGGCGGGCTGGGCCGCCCAGGACTGCGGTGCCGCGCACAGCAGGGCGCCCGCCAAGAGGCCGATCGCCGTTCTCAGGTGGTTGCGCATGGGTCGCCTCCTTTCTCTGGGGCTTCGCTAGGGCAGGGTCCATTTCTGGTTGGGTCCGGTGTGGCAGGTCCACAGGTGGACGGCGGTGCCGTCGTTCCAGGTGCCGCCGGAGGCGTCGAGACACTTGCCGGACTGCGGATTGCGCACCGTGCCGTCCGACTGCGCCGCCCACGCCTGCGCACCGGTGCCGTTGCACGTCCACAGCTGCACCCGCGTCCCGTCCGCCGTGCCGCCGCCGGAGACGTCCAGGCACTTGCCCAGCGCCCGCAGCGACCCGTCCCCGGCGACCGTCCACCGCTGCGCACCGGTGCCGTTGCACGTCCACACCTGCACCTTCGTCCCGTCGGCCGTACCGGCGCCGTCCACGTCCAGGCACTTGCCGCCCACACCCCGCACCTCACCGGAACGCGGACCGGGCGTGCCCCCGCCGGAGGTGGTGAAGGAGAACTCGTCCACGTCGAACAGCGCTCCGCCGCCGCCCTTGAACACCAGGTACAGGGTGGTGGAACCGGCCGGCCGGTTGCCGAGGGCGGTGGTGACGTCCTGGAACGTCTCCCAGCCGCCGGTCACCGGGACGGTCGCGGTGCCCAGCAGGGTGCCGGCCGGGGAGCCCGCCCGGACCTCGATGGTGCCGCCGCTGCCGCCGGAGGAGACCCGGGCGGTGAACGCGGTCGCGTTGCCCAGGGCGTACGGCGTGAAGGAGATCCAGTCGCCGTTCTCGATGTGGCCGACCGTCTTCCCGCCGTGCGCGGGAGCGTGGTCCACGACCTGGACCCCCGAGGAGTCGCCGTAGTGCTCGCCCTGCCGGTGGGAGGGCTGGGTGATGCGCTGGTCGTGGGTGGTGAGCGCGGGCTGGCCGTTCGCGCCCCGGTCGGTGTACTCGGCGTCGAGCACGCCGAAGATGTTGGCGTTCGGGTCGTGCTCGCCGTCGGCCAGCGTCCGCAGGGTGCCGGAGCAGCCGGTCGCCGAGGTCTGCGGGTGGCCGTGGCTGTCGTGTCCGACGATGAAGCTGACCTTGACCCTGGAGCAGTCGATGGTGCCGTCCTCGGGGTCGGTCACCGTCACCTCGAACGGGATCGCGTCACCGAAGTCGTGGATCGCGCCGTCCAGGGGGAGCCTCAGGGCGACCGTGGGCGCCGTGTTGCCGACCGTGACGAGGACGGAGGCCGTCCCGGACCTGCCGGTGGAGTCGGTGACCTTCAGCGTCGCCGTGTACTGCCCATTGGTGCGGTAGACGTGCGACGGGTTCGCCTGGGTGGAGGCGCTGCCGTCACCGAAGTCCCACGCGTACGTCAGGCTGTCGCCGTCGGCGTCCGAGCTGCCCGCCGAGGAGAACGTCACCGTGAGCGGTGCCCTGCCCGACGTCACGTCCGCCGTCGCCTGGGCGACGGGCGCACGCCCGCCGGTGACGTGTTCGATGCGGTACAGAGCGGAGTTCGCGTCGCCGTTGAAGTAGCCGGTGCCGTAGTCGAGGACGTACAGGGCGCCGTCCGGGCCGAAGGCCATGTCCATCACCTGGGTGCCGTTCCAGGGGAAGGCGTTGATCGACTGCACGGTGCCGTCGCCGCCGGTCTCGATCCGCTTGATCCAGCGGCGCCCGAACTCGCCCGCGAAGAAGTCGCCGTCGAACTCCTGCGGGAACTTCACCTGCGAGGGGGAGGAGGCGTCGTAGCGGTAGACGGGGCCGCCCATCGGGGACTCCGAGCCGTTGCCGAACTCCGGTACCGAGCCTCCGTCGTAGGGGATCCACGCCGGCTGGGCGGGCGGCAGGTCGGTCAGGCCCGTGTTGCGGGGCGAGGTGTTCTTCGGCGCGGCGCAGTCGAACTTCGCGCCGGAGGCCCCGGAGGCGAAGTCGTGGTCCGTGTAGGCGTCGTTCCTGCCCGTGCAGTACGGCCAGCCGAAGTTGCCCGCCCGGGTGATGCGGTTGAACTCGACCTGGCCGGCCGGTCCCCGCGAGGCGTTCGCGGTACCGGCGTCCGGGCCGTAGTCGCCGAGGTACACGATGCCGGTGGCCCGGTCCACGCTCATCCGGAACGGGTTGCGAAAGCCCATGGCGTAGATCTCGGGGCGGGTCCCGGCCGTGCCCGGCGGGAAGAGGTTGCCGCCGGGGATCGCGTACGAGCCGTCCGCGTTCACCTTGATGCGCAGCACCTTGCCGCGCAGGTCGTTGGTGTTGCCGGAGGAACGCTGCGCGTCGTACGCGGGGTTGCGGGAGGCCCGCTCGTCGATCGGGGTGTAGCCGTCGGAGGCGAAGGGGTTCGTGTCGTCGCCCGTCGACAGGTACAGGTTGCCCTGCGCGTCGAAGTCGATGTCGCCGCCGACGTGGCAGCAGGTGCCGCGCGAGGCGGGCACGTCGAGGATCTTCTTCTCGCTGCCGGTGTCCAGGGTGCCGTCGGTCCTCAGCACGAACCGGGACAGGCGGTTGACGCCGTCGAAGCGGGCGAAGTCCGCCGCCGAGCCGTCGGCCGGGGCGTCACCGGCCGGCGTGTCGAGCTTCGGGGCGTAGTAGAGGTAGACGTGCCGGTTGGCGGCGAAGCCCGGGTCCACCGCGACGCCCTGCAGCCCCTCCTCGTCGTGGCTGTAGACGTCCAGCCGGCCGGCGACCTTCGTGGTGCCGGCGGCGTCGGTGAGCCGGAGCGTGCCGTCCCGCGAGGTGTGCAGGACGGAGCGGTCGGGCAGCACCGCCAGGGTCATCGGCTCACCCGTCTCGGCCACTCCCTTGGCGAGGGTGACCTGCTGGAAGTCCCCGGGCGCCGCGGCCGCCGGGGGCGGTGCGTCGCCGAGTTCGGCCGCTCCGGCCGCGGTCACCGGCAGGAAGCAGCCGGCGACGCACACCGCGGCGAGCGCCAGTGAGCGGATCCGCCGGAGTCCCGGCGGGCGTGGTCCTAACGGTCTCGTGCGCACAGGTGTCTCCCGGGTGTGGGGTGGTGGCAGGACGAGGCGTCCTGCCGGGAGGGGAGTACGGGCGCGCGCCGTCGCGCCGTGAAGTCACCGGTCGCCGATCACCGGTCACCGGTCGCCGGCCATCGCGAGCATGACCGGTACACTTCAAGGAAGTTAGCGGCCTTCGCCGAGCGGCGTAACCCCTTCCGCACGGCGACCCTGTTCTTTTTCCTCGCCCGGGACAAAGTGCTGCCGCGGACCGGCCGCGCCGACACCCCCGGCCCGCGCCCCGATACGGGCCCCGGTACGGGCCGGAGCCCCGAATCCTCCGATCGGCCGCCTGGTCACGGCTTCGACGCGACCTCCCGGGCGAACCGGTGGGTGAAGGCCCGCCAGGCGGCCGTCGACACGGGTTCGTCGGCCAGCGCCCGCGCGTACAGCCGGTCCCGGTCGAGGCCGTGCGCGGCCAGCGGTCCCGTGTCCCAGTCGCGGATCCCGGCGGCGGTCGCCTCGGGGTGGAACTGCAGGCCCCAGGCACGCTCGCCCACCCGGAAGCCCTGGTGGGGACACCGCTCACTGTCCGCCAACCACACGGCTCCCGGGGGGAGTTCGGTGATGGCGTCCACATGGCGCTCGATGGCGGGCGTCACCGCGGGCAGTTCACCGAAGAGCGCGTCCCCCCGGGCCCCGGCCCGCAGCCGGATCGGCGTGCTGCCGTACTCCGGCTCGCCGTGCCGGCCCTTCACGGTGCCGCCCGCGACATGGGCGAGGAGCTGACCGCCCAGGCAGATGCCCAGCACGGGGCTGGAGTCCCGGAGCGCCTGGCCGACGAGGCGGCGCACGGCGGGGAGCCAGGGGGCGCGCTCGTCCTCGTACGGGAGGAAGCCGCCGCCGAGGACGACCAGGGCCCGGCGGTCCAGGCGTCCGGGCAGCGGTTCACCGGCGTAGGCGCGCACCACCTCCAGACGCAGCCCGCACTCCCGCAGCCACGGGCCGACCCGGCCCGGACCGGCGGTCGTCGTGTTCTGGACGACGAGCACGCTCCGCCCTCGGGTGGCACTCATCGGGGTTCGCCTCCTGGCTCGGTGCGTGGAGGAGCCGGTCTGTTCCGAACGACACCCCCCTAGGTCCTGTCGTCGCGGAGCATACGCAGTACGGCCCGTTCCGCGGGTCCCTGGGTGGCGGGGGTGCCGTGCGTGCCTTCCTTGCCGAGGTGGGGCAGCGCGGAAGCGACCGTCTCGCCCTCCTCGTACAGCTCGATCACCCGCGGGTTGATGTAGGAGGCCCGGCAGACCGCGGGGGTGTTGCCGAGGTACCCGGCCACCTCGCGCACCGCCCGTGCGACGGCCCGGCGCCGGGCGGTCTCGCTGCTCGCGACGGACCGCGAGACGGCCAGCGCCACCGCGGCCATGACGGTGGCGTGCCAGGTGCGGAAGTCCTTCGCGGTGATCTCCAGTCCGGCCAGCTCCTTGAGGTAGGCGTTGACGTCCTCGCCGCTCACCTCGTGCCAGGAGCGCCGTTCCCAGTAGGCGAGGAGCCGGTCGCCGTCGTCCCGGCGCCGTCTCAGGGCGGTGAGGCTGCGGCAGGCGGCGGGGTCCGCCACCGTCCGGACGATCTCCTTGCCGTGTTTGCCGGTGTAGGTGAACTGGACGGCGCCGGCCCGGCAGCGGGAGTGCCCGCGCAGCAGCGTGGTGAGGCCGTAGCTGTTGTTCAGTTCGGCGTAGCGGTCGCCGCCGATGCGGAAGAAGCCGAGGTCGAGCAGGCGCACGGCCGTGGCCAGCACCCGCTGCCGGGTCAGTCCGCGGTCGCGCAGATGGCCTTCGACGGCCTCCCGCACCGCGGGCAGCACCTCGGCGACGTCGAGCACGTGCTCGTGCTTGGCCTGCTCCTGCTCGGCGCGGAACTGCGGGTGGTACAGGTACTGGCGGCGTCCGGCGGCGTCGGTGCCCACGGCCTGCAGGTGCCCGTTGGCACGGGTGCAGATCCACACGTCGCGCCAGGCCGGCGGGACGACCAGCTCCCGGATCCGGGCCAGCTCCGCGGGGTCGCGCAGCGGTTCCCCCCGGGTGCCGAGGTACCGGAAGCCGCGCCCGTGCCGCAGCCGACGGTACCCGGGGTCCGTGGGGCGGCTGTGGTAGAGACGCATCCCGGCCTCCTGTTCCTCGTCCGGTGGGACCCGGGGGCCGGCTCGTCGCCGCGCCGCCGCCCGGTGCTCGGTGCTCGGTGCTCGGTGCTCGGTGCTCGGTGCTCGGCAGAGCATGAGGTTCCCCGTTCCCGTTCGCCTACTCGGACCGCGGGTTCCCTCGTCCGTGACCGCCGCCCGGGTGATGTCCGCCGGGCAGCCGGTCTCCTTCCCCTCCGGGGGTCTCGGCGCTCGTGCCCCTCCGCCACCACCGCCGCGCGGGCACGCGGGTGCCGGCGAAGGGCGTTCCGGCGCCGGCGGCCGGGACGCCCGGCGGCGGTCCCGTCCGCTACGGGAGGAGCGCCAGCGCCTCCCGCAGGTTGTGCTCCGCGATCCCGCGCAGGGCGGCCCGGTCGGGATGGTCGCCGTCGAGCAGGCGCAACGGGCCGGTGACCAGGGACAGGTGCATCGCGAGCGCGTAGAGGTCCAGCCGTCGTGGGTCGAGACCGGGCCGGGACAGGGCGGGGTAGTGCGGGCCGAAGCGGAGCCGGAGGAAGACGTGCTCCCATTCGACGTCGAAGTGCATGAGGCCCTCGATGTCGATCAGCACCGCACGGCCGTCGGCGTCGACCAGGACGTGGTCGGGGCCCAGTTCTCCGTGGACCAGCCCGTGCGCGGCACGGGGGGACACCCGTGCGGCGAGGCCGTGCAGACGGTCGCGCAGACGGCCCCGCGCCGCGGCGACCCTCCGCTCCCTGCCCGAGGCCTCCTCGAGGTCGCGCAGGGCCCGGTCGAGGACCAGCCGCTCGCAGGGGACTTCACTCGCGGTGCCGCCCTGCTCCGGCGGGTCCGGCCGGCCGTACCGCGGGGCGAGGTGCCCGTGCAGGACGTCCACCGTCGCGGCCAGGTCGTCCAGGACCGCCGCCGCGCGGGCGGGGTCGCTCTCCAGGAGCGCTTCGAGGGTGCCGCCGGGGACGTCCTCGACGACGGCCACGTCCGCCGGGTGGCGGCGCCGGCTGTCGTCCGCCAGGAGGACCCGCGGAACCCTCGCGCCCAGGCCGTCCAGTTTCCGCCGGGCGGCGAGGAACGGGGCCAGACCCGAGACGGGTGTGAACGGGCCCCCGGCGTCGGTGCCGTTCCGGCCCGGCCAGAAGTTCTCCTCCTCGGCCCAGCTGTAGACGATCGCACTCGCCGCCGGGGCCCCGTCGACCCGGACCCGGTACACCCCCTTCCTGCTGCCTCCGCGCAACCGGTCCACCGCGACCACCCGGCAGCCCGGCCCCAACGCGTCACGGATCAGCCCCGACAGGTCCCCGATCTCCATGAACTTCCGCATCGGTGCACTCAACAGGGGCCGGGAGGCGACCGGCAAGGCACGGGGCGGGAAGGAGTCCACGGCCCGGCGGTGGAGGCGGTCCCGGGGGCCCGGCGGTCCGGTGTTCACCCGCCGGCCAGCGGATTGGGCAGCGGCCGGTAGCGGGCGTCGGCGCCGTCCGCGCCGGTCCAGCGCAGCAGCAGGTTGGTCTTGCCGGGGAGGGTGGGCGCGGTGCGCAGGGCGGCGGCCTCGGGGAAGTCGTGGCGGGCCAGCTCGCGGTGCACGGCGGGCCACGGGTCGAGGCCGGGGTGGTGCTCGGCCAGGGCGGCGGCGATCTCGGTGAGGTGGTTGACGACCAGGCAGTACACCAGCCGCTCCCAGCCGGCCTCCCGGGAGACCGCGGGCGGCCGGCTCGCGCCTCCCGCCGCCCCGGCCGCCCCAACCGCCTTCGCTGCCCCAGCCGCTTCCGCCGCTTCCGCCGCTTCCGCCGCTTCCGGCAGGAGCTTCACCCCCTCGGCGTCCCGGAACAGCGCCTGGACGGGGGTGCTGCCGGCGTCCACGGCGACCAGGGTGTTCTGCAGGTGCGCCTCCAGGACGACGCCGTGCCCGGCGAAGGCCGTCAGGACCGGCGGCACGACCCGGGCCAGGTACGCCCGCCACCAGCCGGCCGGATCGGCGGTGGCGGCCAGCGGGCTGCCGTCGAAGCCCTCGACCAGCGCCGCCGCGAGGTACGGGGTCGCGCCGGGCAGCAGATGGGCGCGCAGCCCGTCGCGCACCACGACGGCCAGTTGTTCGTGGGCGAAGTCCGCGGTGCGGTGGCCGCGGTCGCTCAGCCAGGCCGCCGGGCCGTCGAAGGCGGCGAGGGCGGACCGCGCGGCGGTGTCGGTCGCGCGCAGTCTCAGCAGGTCGTGGCGCCACAGCCGCCGCACGTCGTTGGTGATGCGCACGTCCAGGCTGAACTTCAGGAACAGGTCGCGTCCGGGCGCGTACAGGGTGCGGACGGCGGCCGTCGGCCACACCAGGAACGCGGTCTCGCCCAGCCGCACCAGGCGGCCGTCGGCGAACGCGGGGGCGAGGTCCCGGGCAACGAGGTCCAGTTGCCAGGGGTGGGCGGGCAGCAGGCGGTAGCCGGGCGGGGCCGTGCCCAGGCGGTCGAGGGCGCGGGTGTCGCCCTCGTCGACGACCGTGTCCTCGCGCAGCCCGAGCAGCGTCAGCGGGAAGCGGGCGTGCGCCTCGGGCGCGTACGGCAGCCAGCCGGCCGCGGGGCCGCCGCCGCGTGACTTGGGGGCGGGGTGGTGGGTGTGGCCGGTGAGCAGGGCCTGTTCGGAGCGCAGGTAGGGGTCGTCGGGCGGGGTGGCCCGGGCCCGCGCGGCGAGCAGCGCGGCCACCGCGTCCCGGCTGTCGATCATCTCGGCGGGCAGTTCGTGGTTGGACAGGCCGGTGTGCCGGCGCAACTCCTCGGCGACGAGTTTGACCAGCTCGGTGTGGCCGATCCGGTGCCAGGCGCCCGCCGTGCGCACCTCGGGCGCGGCGGGGCGCCGGGTGCCGCGCACCCGCAGCAGACGGCCCGTTCCGGGCAGGCGGTACGTCCGGAACCCGCCGGGCCCCCGCCCGGGCCGCGCGCCCGCCCCGCCCGCCCCGGGCACCGGCCGGGCCACCTCGCGCAGCAGGCAGTTCAGCAGCGGCACGGCCGCGTAGGCGTCGGCGAGACCGGCGCGGCTCGCCGCGCCGTCGTCTGCGGGCGGGGGCATGGGGTCCACGCGTTCCACTGGTTCCCTACGGTCTGTCCGGGTGCGGGCGATCAGTATGTCCGTCGTCCGTGTCCGTCGTCGTCCGCCCTTTCGGCCCACCGTGTGCGTACCCGAGGAGCCCGCCCGTGCACCGTCCCCCCACCGCCGAGACCGAGGTCGCCGAGGAGCTGGCCGCCGTACGGCCCGGTCTCGTGCCCCGTTACGCGGACGCGCTGCCCGGGGCCCGCGCGGCCGTGCTGACCCGGCTGTGGCGCGGTCTCGCGCACGAGCCGCTGCCGTGGGTCGCCCGCCGCGAACCGGGCCGCGACGGGCTCGTCCTGCGCCTGGCGGACGGGCGGCGGCTGCACGGCCCGCGGGCGGACCCGTACGCGACCGGCGCGTACGTCACCGCCGTACGGCTCGAGGGGGCGGTGTACGACGATCCGGCACGGCTGATGGCGGACCTCGCCGTACCGCACTCGGCGGCCTTCGCGGCCGAACTCGGTCACAGCACCGCCTCGTTGGCGCTCTCGCGGGCCGGGCAGCAGGATCACCCGAAGGAGTGGCCGCACCACGACTGGGAGTGGGAGCAGCGGGTGGTCGACGGGCATCCGTTCCATCCCACCTGCCGTTCCCGGCCGGGCTTCTCGGTGGCCGACCAGCTCGCCTACGCGCCGGAGCACGGGCCGCTCGTGGAGCTGGTCCCGCTGCCGGTCCCGGCCGGGGAGTGCCTGGTGACCGGGGTCTGGCCGGACCGGCTGCGGGACGGGGGCCGGGTGGTGATCCCGGTGCATCCGTGGCAGGCGGCGCACGTGCTGAAGCGGAAGGAGCCCGGAACGGAGCCCTGGACGGTGCCCGGAACGGAGCCCTGGACGATGCTCGGGCCGGGCCCCGGGGGGGAGGAACGGCTCGTGGCGCATCCGCTGATGGCGCTGCGCACCCTCGCGCTGCCCGGCGGGCCGCACGTCAAGACCGCGCTGAGCGCCCGTCTGACGTCCTCGGTCCGGGACATCTCGCTCGGTTCGGTCGCCGCGTCGGCGGTGCTGTCGGACTTCGGGGAGGCGGTGGCGGCGCGCACGGACGGGCTGCTGCACGTCACCCGCGCCCTGGGCGCCGTGGCCGCCGGGTCCCCCGACCTCGCGGCCGTCCTGCGCGAGTCGCCCCGGGCGTACGCGGCGGCCGGGGAGCGGGTGCTGCCGGTGGCGGCCCTGGCGACCACCGGGCTGCCCCGCTCGGAGGTCTGGCTGGCCGGGTTCGCCCGTCTCGCCCTGACGGTCGGGCTGCGGCTGCTGGAGCTGGGGGCGGCCCTGGAGGCGCACGGCCAGAACCTCCTGGTGGTGCTGTCGCCGGACGGTGAGCCGCTGCGGCTGGTCTACCGCGACCTGGCCGACATCCGGGTGGGACCGGCCCGCCTGGCGCGGCACGGCCTCCCCCTTCCCGAGCTGCCCGCGCGCATGGTCACGGACGACGAACGGGTCCTGCGGCGCAAGCTGTTCGGCTCCCTGGTGGCGGGCGCGCTGGCGGGGACGGCGGGGTCGGGCCCGGCACTGCGGGCGGCCCTGGAGAGGGCCGTACGGGATCTGCCGCGCACCCCGGACCTGACCGCGCTGCTCGGTGAGCCCCTGCCCGCGAAGGCGCTGACGCTGATGCGGCTGTCGCCGGGGACCACCGGGGACCAGTGGACGGAACTGCCCAATCCCCTTCGGACCGAGCCCATGTGATCACCCGTTTTGGAGGGTGGTGCATCCGATCAATAGGCTCCTCCGATGATCACAAGAAAACGGCCGGTGGCAGGCGTCTGCGTCCTGCTCGCCGCGCTGACGGCCGGGCTCGTCGCCTTCCCGGCCGGTGCGGCAGCCGATGAACCCACGGGCCGGGACGCGCCCAAGGTCAACCTCCTCCTCGATGTCAGCGGTTCGATGCGGGCCCGGGACATCGACGGCCAGTCCCGGATGGCGGCGGCGAAGCAGGCGTTCAACGAGGTGCTGGACGCGACGCCGAAGGAGGTGGAACTGGGCATCCGCACCCTCGGGGCGAACTACGCCGGCGACGACCGCAAGGAGGGCTGCAAGGACACCGCGCAGCTCTACCCGGTCGGCCCGCTGGACCGCACCGAGGCCAAGGCGGCGGTGGCCACCCTGACCCCGACCGGCTGGACCCCGATCGGCCCGTCCCTGCTGAAGGCGGCCGACGACCTCGAGGGCGGCAACGGCTCCAAGCGCATCGTGCTGATCAGCGACGGCGAGGACACCTGCGCGCCGCTCGACCCGTGCGAGGTGGCCCGGGAGATCGCCGCCAAGGGCATCGGCCTGACCATCGACACCCTGGGCCTGGTGCCGAACGCCAAGCTGAGCCGGCAGCTCAGCTGCATCGCCGAGGCGACCGGCGGGACCTACGCCTCGGTCGAGCACCAGGACGAACTCACCGACCGAGTCAACGAGTTGGTGGACCGCGCGGCCGAACCGGTGGTGACGCCGGTCGCCACCGAGGGCGCCGACTCGTGTGCGAAGGCGCCGACGCTGAAGTCCGGCCTCTACACCGACCGCGAGGAGTTCGGGCAGCAGCGCTGGTACCGCGTGGACGTGCTGCCGGGCCAGGAACTGCGCGCCTCGGTGAGCGTCGGGGCCGACCGCGCCATGAACCCGAACCACGGCGTGCTGCTGCGGGCCGTCACGGTGCACGGCCGGGAGATCGTGCGCGGCGAGGCGGCCGGCAACGGCCGCACCGACGTCCTCTCCACCGGCCTGCGCTACCCCAAGCCCGAGCGGGAGGACGACGACGGCAAGCCGGCGGCCGAGACGGTGTGCCTGGCGGTCACCCACTCCTTCTCGGCGGGCGCCGGGGTCAAGACCACGCCCGGTCTGCCGCTGGAGCTGACCGTCGACGTCGTGGACGGTCCGGACGGGGCGAGCGACGTGGCCTCCTTCGGCCTGGGCCGGGGCTGGTGGCTGCTCGGCACGCTGGTCCTGGCCGGTTTCCTCGCCGGTCTCCTCTGGGGCTGGCTGTCACGCTGGCGGTTCGCGGTCTGGAGGACGAACTGATGCGCATCACACGGGTGCTGGGCGCCGCGCTGCTGGCGCTCGGCCTGGCCGCGGCCCCCGCGGCGGCCGACTCCACGCCCTCGCCGGGCGCGTCCGACGACGACGGTGCGCCGACCCGCGCGGGGACGTCGTTCCGCACCGCCACGGAGATCGAGCAGGGGCAGACGGCCACCGCGCGCGCCTCCGCCGGTGACTACCTGTACTGGTCGTTCCCGGCGGACGCCGAGCAGCGCCCCACCGTCCGCGCGAAGGTGAAGCTGCCCGAGACCCACGCCGCCCAGACCTGGCAGATCGACGTGTACGACGGTCTGCGCCGCCGCCAGGCCTGCCAGTACGGCGCGCAGACCCGCACCGCCGGGGCGGGCACCGCCTCGGTGGAGCTGACGTGCGTGCTGCGCACGGTCCGCGCCTGGTCGGAGCCGTGGGGCAACGACCCGCTGCCCGGCACGTACTACGTCCGGCTCACGACGGTGCGGCTGTCGACCGCCGACCTGGGGCAGCCGGTGGAAGCCGAACTCCGGGTCGAGTCCAAGGACGTCGGCGGTGCGGCGGCGGTGGACGGCGCGCTGGCGGAGCCGCTGGTGCCGGGCATCGCGATGCGGACCGAGGCGGAGGAGAAGGACGCCGAGGAGGGCTCCGACTTCCCCGTGCTGGCCGGTCTGGAGCCCGAGGACGGCTGGTCCTCCGGCTGGTGGTCCGACCGCTGGGTGTGGACGGCGGTGGGCGGTGCGCTGGCCGCGCTGGCGGGTGTCGGCGGGTACCGGCTGACCCGCGGGTCCGGGCGTCCGTCCCGGGTGCCGCCGGGCGCGTGACGCTCGTTCGGAAGGTCCGAAAGGCCCGGAAGGCCCGCCCCGTGCGGGCCTTCCGTCTTTCCTCGCCCCGCTTTTTCCGTCCCTCCGCTCACGCCTCCCGCAGGGCCTTGGCGAGCGTGCCGTCGCCGGTCACCTCGATCCGGCCGGCCCGCACCGCGGCGGCGACCGTCGACTCGCCCCGGCCGATCGCCGTGCACGTGCCGGTGTCGAGGACCAGTCGGGCGTCGGGGTCCCGGGGGGCGGGCCCGTCGCCGTACACGGGACCGTCCCCGGCTCCGACGCGCAGGTGGAACGTCCCCTCCTCCAGCAGGACTTCGACCAGTCCCTCCCCCTCCAGCGCCCGCAGCAGGGGCAGCGCGAACCAGTGCGCCCGCACCGCGTCCGTGGGCCGCCGCTCCCCCAGCCCCGCCTGCCCCCAGGTGCCGAGGGCCTGGAGCACGGGCAGCAGTTCACTTCCCCGGGCGGTGAGTTCGTACACGTACGCCGCGCCGGGCGGAGGCAGGCGCCGCCGGGCCGTCAACCCGTCGCGCTCCATGTCCTTCAGCCGCGAGGCCAGCACGTCCGTGCTGACGCCGGGCAGGTCCGCGTGCAGGTCGGTGTAGCGCCGCGGGCCGGCGAGGAGTTCCCGGACGATCAGCAGGGTCCAGCGGTCGCCGACGGCGTCGAGCGCGCGGGCGACGGAACAGTACTGGTCGTAGCTTCGGCGAGGTGACATGCGGCGCAGTCTAGACATGTTGTTGGACTTTCCAAGCTCCCACTTGGTAAAACCAAGTGACACCAGACGGGCACGAGGGGAAGCGGCGCATGGAGTTCCGGCAGTCGAGCAAGCTCAGCGAGGTCTGCTACGAGATCCGCGGTCCGGTCATCGAGCACGCCGACGCGCTGGAGGAGGCGGGGCACAGCGTGCTGCGCCTGAACACCGGCAACCCGGCCCTGTTCGGTTTCGAGGCGCCGGAGGAGATCCTCCAGGACATGATCCGGATGCTCCCGCAGGCGCACGGCTACACCGACTCGCGGGGCGTCCTCTCCGCCCGCCGCGCGGTGGCCCAGCGCTACCAGACCCTGGGCCTGGAGGTCGACGTGGACGACGTCTTCCTCGGCAACGGCGTCTCCGAGCTGGTGTCCATGGCCGTGCAGGCCCTGCTGGAGGACGGCGACGAAATCCTCGTCCCCGCCCCGGACTTCCCCCTCTGGACGGCGGTGACCACCCTCGCCGGCGGCAAGGCGGTCCACTACCTGTGCGACGAGCAGGCCGACTGGTACCCGGACCTGGACGACATGGCGGCGAAGATCACGGACCGCACCAAGGCCGTGGTCATCATCAACCCCAACAACCCCACCGGCGCGGTCTACCCGAAGGAAGTCGTCGAGGGCATCCTCGACCTGGCCCGCCGGCACGGCCTGATGGTCCTCGCCGACGAGATCTACGACCAGATCCTCTACGACGACGCCGTGCACCACTCGGCCGCCGCCCTCGCCCCCGACCTGGTGGTCCTCACCTTCTGCGGCCTGTCCAAGACGTACCGCGTGGCGGGCTTCCGCTCCGGCTGGCTGGTGGTCACCGGCCCCAAGCAGCACGCCAAGGACTACCTGGAGGGCCTGACCATGCTGGCCTCCATGCGGCTGTGCGCCAACGCCCCCGCCCAGTACGCCATCCAGGCCGCGCTCGGCGGACGGCAGTCCATCCGCGAGCTGACCGCGCCCGGCGGGCGGCTGCGCGAACAGCGGGACGTGGCCTGGGAGAAGCTGAACGAGATCCCCGGCGTGAGCTGCGTGAAGCCGAAGGGCGCGCTGTACGCGTTCCCGCGCCTGGACCCCAAGGTGCACAGGATCCACGACGACGAGAAGTTCGTCCTGGACCTGCTGCTGCGGGAGAAGATCCAGGTGGTCCAGGGCACCGGCTTCAACTGGCCCTCCCCCGACCACTTCCGCATCCTCACCCTCCCCCGCGCAGACGACCTGGAGGCGGCGATCGGCCGGATCGGCCGCTTCCTGGGCGGCTACCGACAGTAGGCGGTCCCCGGCCCCACGGCCGCCGTCCGGAACCGGCCAGCGGCCCACCGGCGTCCCAAAAGATCATGACGGACAACAGCAAGGGCTGCGCGGCCCTCCTCTGGGCGGCGGTCGGCGGCATCACCGCCGTGCTCGCCTGGGCACCGAGGGCACGGGTCAGCATCCACGGCGGCTTCGAGGCCATGCACCGCGACCTGAGCGTCCTCTACGTCGACCTCCCGCTCATCGCCGTCGGCGGCGCGCTCGTCCCGCTCGCCGTGTGGCTGCTCACCCTGCGCGCGCTGCGCCGCCCGTGGCTCGCGACCGTCCTCACCGCGACCGCCCTGACCCTCGGCATCTGGGGGCTCCTGGCCTGGTGGACGCCGTACGAGCAGCCGGAGTTCATGGGTTAGCGTCCCACGGGGGCGGGACGGCGGTCGCCCGCGAGGAGGGCGTCACCGGGCGACCGGCCGGATGCCGACCCCGGATCGCCGACCTCCGGCCCGAGGCACCCTCAGCCCAGGACGACCTCGCACCACACCGTCTTGGTGTACGGGTCGCCGCAGGTGGTGCCCCAGTGCGTCGCCAGCGCCTCCACGAGGAGCAGGCCCCGGCCCGACTCCTGCTCCGGTGCCGCGGGGGCGAGCGTGCCGGGTGCCGGGGGGCGGCGGTCCGGGCGGGCGTCGGTGAGTTCGATACGGAGCGTGGCGTCCTCCGGGTGGAGGGTCAGGCGGAGCCTGAAGTCACGCCCCCGCACACGGCCGTGCACCGCCGCGTTCGCGGCGAGTTCGCCCACCAGCAGGGCCGCCGTGCGGTTGGCCTCGCTGTCGTACGGCCAGCCCCAGGAAGCGAGTTGCTCGGCCGACAGGTGACGGGCGAGGCGCGCGCCCCTGGCGGTGGCCGAGAGGCGGATGCCGAAGTGGCGGGTAGGGCCGGTGTGTTCGCCGGCGGACACGATCTCGACGTTCATGTCACTCAGCGTGGCCGATCGGACCGACTCCGGAGAGTCACGAAGGCGGTACGCGTCACCACCGTACGGGAGCTGTCCGGCCCTGTCCGGGCCGCGACGCGTGACGCCCCGCACCGACGGCGAGTTGAGCACGGGAGGCACAGGGAGGTGCGGGGACATGAGCGTGGAGCCTTACGGTGCGGACGAGGAGTCGGCGGCCGTCCTGCGGACCGTCGGCAGGATCATCAAGATGTGCCGGGAGCGGGAGGGCATGACCCAGGCCGGCCTCGGAACGGCCATCGGATACAGCGAGGAGCAGGTGTCCTCCGTCGAACGGGGACGGCGGGCGCCGATGGAGCCGTTCCTCGACGCGGCGGACCGGGTGCTGGACGCGGGCGGCCTGATCTCGGGGTTGAAGAAGGAGGTGGAGAAGGCCCGGTTCCCGAAGAAGGTACGAGACCTGGCCAAGCTGGAGGCGGAGGCCGTGGAGATCTGCGCCTACGACAACTCCGTCGTCAACGGGCTGTTGCAGACCGAGGAATACCTGCGGGCGGTGTTCGGGTCGCGACGGCCCGCCTTCTCCGAGGACGAGGTGAACGAGCTGGTCGCCGCACGACTGTCCCGTCAGGAGATCATCGAGGGGACGCAGCCGAGCACGGCTTTCAGCTTCGTGCATGACGAGGCTGCGCTGCGGCGGCCGGTTGGGGGCAAGATGGTCTTGCGTCGACAACTCGAACGACTGTTGGAGGTCGGGCAGATGCGCAACGTCGAGATCCAGGTGTTGCCACTGACCTCCGAGGACAACGCCGGTCTCGACGGCCCCTTCCACCTGCTGCGGTTGAGGGAGGGCGTCACAGTGGGACACAGCGACATTCAGCTTGTCAGCCGGTTGATCTCGGACCGCAGGGAGATCCAGATCCTGGAACTGCGCTATGGGATCATCCGGGCCCAGGCCCTCGCTCCGCGGGAGTCGCTGGCCTACGTCGACAAACTACTGGGAGAGACATGAGCCTGACACCCTTGGCCGAGTTGCAGTGGTTCAAGAGCAGCCACAGCAACCCCGATGGCGCTGCCTGCGTCGAGGTCGCCACCACGGCGGACACCGTCCACGTACGGGACTCGAAGCAGATACCCGGTCCCCACCTCACCTTCTCCCCCCACCAGTGGGCCGCGTTCCTGCCCTACGCCTCCGGACACCGATGACCCGACCGCTCACCGCCGCGCAACGGCGCCTCATCGAGGCCGCCGACCCCGCCACCGGGCGGCTGAAGGGCACACCGGCGCAGCTCGCGGCGCTGGTGAAGCGCGGGCTGGCCTTCCGGCATCCGAGGCCGCCGCACGACCACTTCCTGACGCCCGCGGGCCGTCGGACACGGGAGGCGGAGCCCGAACCGGCCGAGCCGGAGACGCCCGCCGCCACCGGGGTGTTCGCCGCACGGGTGGGCGGCGAGGAACCGTTGCCCGGGGCCGGGGCGGCCCGGCTCCGGGAGGTGCGCAGCGCCTGGGAGGGCATGCTGGAGCTGCGCCGGATGACCAACCCCGACGGCGCCACCGACCGGCCCTGCGGCTGGGAGCGCTCGCACCTCGTGCAGGCCGCCGCGCTCGCCCTGGAGGCGGCCGGGCACGCCCCGGCGGTGGGGGACGCCGAGGGCGGCTATCGGGTGCGGGCGACCCCGCAGCCGGAGGCGGTCGCCGTGCACGAGCCGGACGGCGAGGCGCTGCGGGCCTGCGCGGCCACCCTGGAGCGGGCCGGTTGGCAGGTCGGGGAGTACACGGAGCCGAGGACGCGGGCGCGCTACCTGCTGGCCTCTCCGCGCCGGGTGTGACGGGCGTGCCAGGATCGGGGGGCAGGGCGACGAACCGAGCAGATGCGAGGAATGTGCGATGAGCGAGCCGTTCTCCGTCCGGGTGACCGTGCGCGGGTACGAGACCGACGTACAGGGGCACCTCAACCAGGCCGTGTACCTCAACTACGCCGAGCACGCGCGCTGGTCGCTGCTCCAGGAGGCGGGCATCACCCAGACCGGACTCATCGCGCGGGGTGTGGGACCGGTCGCGCTGGAGACCACCATCCGCTACCGGCGGGAACTCCTCGCCGGCGACGAGGTCGACGTGAGCTGCGCCTTCGTCTGGAGCGGGGGCAAGACCTTCGGCATCGAGCAGACCATCACCAAGTCCGACGGCACGGTGGCGGCCGAACTCACGGGGGTCGGCGGCATCCTGGACCTCGAACGGCGCAAGCTGGTCGCGAACCCGCAGGACATCTTCCGCGCACTGGCGAAGGACCCCGGCCTGTTCGGTCTGTAGGCGGAAGGCCCGGCAATCCCGGTCTGGACGCGCGGAGTCGATGTGGGTGACGATGGGGAGGAAACGCATCGTCGCCCGCCCCGGTCCGTGCGCCGGCGGGCCGAACGATGGTCAGCCAGCCGAGGGGGCGTCGTCGCTCAGCACCGGGGCACTGCGCACGAGGCGCAGTGACGTCGTCAGCAGGAGGCCGCCGACGACGTTGCCGAGGACCGCCCAGGCCAGCCATCCCAGCCAGTCTGCGTAACCGTAGGCCGTCCTGCCGGTGTGCAGGCCGGCGAACGCGATCAGGGAGTCCAGGACCGAGTGCCACAGCCCGAGTCCCGCCAGGACGAACGCGGTGGCGATCGATGCGATGAGCTTCCCGGTCATGGACTCGGTGCCGTGGTGCATACGGGTCATGAGCGTGATGACACCGCCGCCCAGCACAGAGATGCAGAAGGTGCCCAGTGTGTACCCTCCGTTGACGAAATGCGCGCCCATAGCAGCCGCGGTGCGGTGCAGGTCCGGGTAAGCCTGCATGACCAGCCAGGTGAACACCCATCCACCGATCAGGTTCATCACCAGGACCGTCACCCACATCCGCACCAGGTCGAGCCAGGTGGCCGCGCCGGCGATCACGGTGGCGACGGGCACCAGGAAGCCCTCCGTGAACAGCTCGCTGTGACCGAGCAGCAAAGCGATGAGCCCCACGGAGAAGGCCAGTCCGGCCAGGAGTTCACTGCCGGTCTCGTGCCGCACGAACAGCAGCGTCATGACGCCGACACCCACATCGATCCCGCCCAGCAGCGAGGTGGCCACCAATGACGTCCAGGTGCGGTGCAACCGTGGCCGCCCCTCGGCCACGATCCGTTCCGCCGCTTCGGCGACTCGCCGCTCCCCGGGCCCTTGCATGATCTGGTCGTCTGGTTGCATGACGGCTCCTCCGGTCTCGCGTCACCATGGGAACGTGCCGCCGGCCTCGCGGCAGAGGCGTTCCCGGAGAGATCTTCGGTGGGGCCGCCCCCTGATTCCGTCACCCACGCCGTCCGACTCGGTGCAGTTCACGGCACCGGTCGTTCCGCCCCCGTGGAATCGAGTCGCCTTGCCGGGAGCGGAGCGGGGGCGGCTGCTAGCGTCCGGCACCATGTGGGCTCAAGAGATCGTGGCCGGCCGACCGGCTTGGCGGCACACCCCCTCCGGAGTGGTCTTCCGGGCCGTTCCCGGTGGGACATTCCGGATGGGCCTGTCCGACGCGGAGCTGGACGCCGTTCGTGCCATCGAGCGGGCCGAGGGCGCCGATGACGACCTCGAAGCGTTCTTCGCCGGTGCCGTCCGAGCCCGGCCGGTGCGAGAAGTGCGGGTCGAGCCGTTCCTGATCGCCCGGCATCCGCTCACGGTGGCGCAGGTACGGCACTGGCTGCCCGAGTACGAGGACAGCTTCGCCGAGTCGGCTTCGAGCACGGCCCGGTTCGAGGACGACGTGGACGACCTGCTGGGAACGTTGCCGTTCCGGCTGCCCAGCGAGGCGGAATGGGAGTACGCGGCCCGGGCGGGCACGACCACCCTGACCTTCCGCGGGGACGGGAGGCCGGACGAGGACCAGGTGCTCGACGACTTCGCCGACGAGGAGCGCACCGCCGCGGCCGAGAACGCCTTCGGGCTGGCGGCGATGGGATCGGCCAACGAAATCTGCGCCGACGTGTGGATCCCGCACTTCACGGAGGCGCCGGCGGACGCACGCCCCCGCACCGGGGACGGACCGCGGGTGGTGCGAGGAGGGGCCGGCGACCTATACCCGTGGCAGGGCTGCGATGAGTGGCTGCTGTTGCTCTCCGCCACCCGCGACGAGCTCCAGGACTTCACCGCGGTCCGTCCGGCAGCACCTGTGCCGACCAGTCAGGGAACATGATCGGCTCAGAAGGGGACGCGGTGCCTCCTCATGTCCCGGCAGACGGCGGCCCTGCTGTCAGAGGGGTCGACCAGGTTGCGGGGATGACCGCCATGGATCCGCTTGTGCCAGCCCTTGCAGGGCTGGTTGTCGACGCCGTCTGGTTCCTCGAGAGCTGCGATGACGACGAAGTCGATCCCGACTCCGCGGTGAAGATGATGGAAGGTGTGGGCGGGGAACTGCTGAGACTGCCTCTGGACCAGCGCAACCGGCTCTTGCAGGTGCTCGCCGACTTGGCTGAAGCAGAACAGGACGCCGCACGACGGGAGTTCTTGGAGTCGTTTCCCTCCGCCTGTGGTCTGGTCGAGGAACAGGAAGAATGAGCCCGACGTCGGCTGAGAGAGCACCGCTTTGGAAGTTCGATCCCGATGGGCAACGGCCTGCCGTTACCCGCCCGCGACCGACGCTTCCCGGCCCTCTTCCGACCGCCTGGGTTCAGCGTCGTCCGGCGACGTTGATGTCAGCGGCTGATGTCAGATTCTCCGGCTGCACGCCAGGGACAGCACCAGGCCGCGCAGTCGTACAGCGCCACTCACCACGGTCTCCCCTACCTGGCTGATCAGGACGCCCACAGCGGAGAGAACAAACCCAAGCACGAGGGCCCGCGGCACCGCTGATGCGGACGTCTCGGGCCGAATCTAGACTGGCGGACGCACGGAAGGCCCCGAATTAGGGAGATGTGCACCATGTCCAAACGAGGGAACAAGCGACGCGGCCGTAAGAAGAAGAAGGCCAACCACGGCAAGCGTCCCAACGCCTGACCAACCGAGCAGACGACCGAGGGGTCCCGTGTCTTCGCCGCCCGGACTGAGGCGGAGGAGTTCTTGAGGCCTGGGCGCCTTTCCAGAGCTGGAAGGATGTTCGAGCCCGCGCGCACGGCTCCGGAGTGATTGCGTCGATCGAGCCATGCATCCTCTCCGACCTGCGCGGGAGCCAGTCCGTTACGGTATGGGGACACACAGTGTGTCGGAGCTGTGTCGCAGGAGCCCTCGGTTGGCTGCGGCCGGGCACTGCATCGGCCGCTTTTCCCGTGCGGGCCGGATGCGCTGGGCGCCTTGGGCTGGAGTACCTTTCACCTGCGCTGACGGCCCGCAGACGTTCGCGCTTGTCCGCCGCTGCTCGTCGGCGTCGTCACGCAGTCAGACGCTCACCCAGGATGCGCCCCGGCGCTTGGAAGACGCGGGCGCATCCTGTTGGCTCGGCCGGGCGGACACGGATCGCCGCTCGCTCGGGGCACAGGTTGCACGTCATGCTCTCCATCGCTGCCGCGGTCGTCGTGACCCAGCACGTCGTCGGTCAGCGGAGCGCGGGCCACGAGAGCCCGACGGCCTTCGCGGAGTGGGCCAGGGCGGCGGGAGCTGATCAGCTCTCTGCTCCCCATTCTCCCGCGGGGCCGGCCTCCTGGGCGAGGTGGCGCAGGGCGCGCATCACCGTGTCCGCCTCCTCGCCGTGCAATTCCCGGCCGGGTCCACCGAGGGCGGCACCCCGGGCGGCGATGTCGCGCAGGGCCCGCAGCGTGGTGTCCGCCTCCTCGACCTGCAATTGCCGGCTGGGCCCCGCCGTCTGGAGATCGCTTCCCATGGCAGCGGAGATCGCTTCCCGGACCGGGAGGAAAGCGATCGGGGCCGAGTACGCGGCCAGGTCGTTCACGCGGACCAGGCGCAGCTCGCTGGGTTCTGTCCCGGAGCCGGACAGGACCACTTCGGTGTTCTCGACACGGCCCCGGGCGACCCAGTAAGGGTTGCTGCTGTTCCGCCAGAGTTCGAACGTCACGGGTTTCCCCTCTGCGGTGATGGTGATGGGTTCGGGGACCGGCAGACTGGCCGGAGGTCCCTCACCGGGGTGGCAGTAGTCCTCCAAAGCGTCCTCCAGGGCCTCGTCGGCCTTTGCGTTGCCGGAGGAGGCGCTGAGAACCATGACGTGCTCGACCTGTGGGTCACAGGACGCAGAGCCGAACCACAGGCACACATGGATGTCGCCGGTGACTTGGTTGTCGCCGCCACCCATGAACTGCCGTGATTCCGGCCAGTCGGCATCGACAGCGACGACCCTGAAGCCATCTGCCGATACAGGGGTGCCTTGATCGTTCATGGGGTCTCCTTGCGCTCGTCCGTGATCGGGCATCGTGCCATGCACGAGACCGGGGCCAACGGACTGGGCCTGGGCCGGTCGGTGCACTACCACTCCCACGGGACCGGTCTCACCAGGGTCTGACAGCGGAGCGCATGGGGCGGGATGGTGCCGGCGCCCTCGACACCCGCTTCAGGAGTTCGGTCAGCAAAGCACGTGGGATGCTCCTACTCGGGTTTCGGGGGCTGCTGATCCACCTCGGACTACCCGGATCCATGACTGTCCGACGCCGCTGATGCCGGCTGGTGATGTCAACCTGCCTTGAAAAATTGGCTGTTCATGAGACGACCTACAGGTCTCTCGCACGGTGCGCGCGTGTGAACTTGTGAAGTTCGCGGCGTCGGGCAGCAGTGGAACGGTTTGATGTGCGCCGACGTCTCCCCTCTCCAGGGGCACGGTGGCCGCGCCCCTGGAGAGGGGAGACCGGGTGCGTACGGGCGACTTCGCCAAGTGGACAAGGCGGTTCGAGGACGAGCACGAGCGCAGGCGCGTCCGGGGCGACCCGGACTGGGGGCAAAGCGCGACGCTGCATCCGGCGGTGTGGGCCAGCATTCAACGCTTCCAGGTCGGCGAGGACGGTGACGGCGCCAACCTCGTCGGCAAGGCGGAGGAGGCCGGCGACGGCGACTACGCGCAGGCAATCCGGCTCTTCGTCGCCGAGGAGCAGAACCACGCCCGTCTCCTCGCTCGACTGCTGGCTGCGGGTGGCGTGCCGACGTTGCCCGGCCACTGGAGCGACACGGTCTTCGTACGGCTGCGGCGTCTCCTGGGCCTGCGCATGGAATTGCTGGTGCTGATGATCGCGGAAGTGGTGGCACTGCGGTATTACCGGGCCCTGCGCGATGGCACCCACGACTCGCTCACTTCGGATGTGGCGGGGCGGATCCTGTCCGACGAGCAGCGTCACGTCCCGTTCCACTGCGAGCGGCTGCACGCCTCCCTGGTAGAACTGCCCCGCGCGATGCGCCGCCCGGTGATGGCCCTGTGGCAGCTTCTCCTGCTCGCGGTCTCCCTCGTCGTCGCCGTCGACCACGGTCCGGCGCTGCGACGACTCGGCATCGGACGCCTGCGATTCGTGGCTGATGTCGCGGCCTCGTCCGGCGCGGTTGTCTCCGCGGTGCTGGCACCCCGCCCAGACGCATGGACGAGCGCGGGCTGACACCAGGCAGCCCACCGCCCCTCGCCCACCTCTTCAGGAGAGAGGCTGGAGAGCTCTCAAGCTGACCTGGGACTTCGATACCGGGTGAGATGGCTGGCAACGCGACCGTACGAACCCTCGTTAACCGTGGCTGACCGCGGAATCTGGCACGGTCGTGGCACGAACCTCAGCTGACGACAGTCAGCCACGACGGCGGGTGCGCCGACCGATCACGCTCGCGTGTGTCTCGCTGTACCCCCGTCGGCCTCAGCCACGCTCCTTGCTCGTACCGTCGACCAGAGCCAGATGCCACGGCCGGCCCGTGACGAGAGCGCCAGATGTGCTGCTCCTCCGGATCCCTCAGCTTGGGAAGCTGGGATCATTTGCGGGCGGTTCGGGCGCTGAACCGGGTCAACGACCCAAGGATCAGCCTTACGGGGCTCGGTGGCTTTCACCGTGGTTCCCCGCTGTTCCCCGCTCGATCCGGTGCGCTTGTGGTGCAGGGCTGCCACGCTACATGCCGGGTATCCGTCCCTGCATGCCGGCCGTCGTGTACCGGCCCTACGACGCGACGACGACCGTTTGGGCGTTCGTGCTGTCGGTTCTGGTCGTGTTGGTCGTGGGCTGGTGCGTCCGGCGTCGCAGGTAGGCATGACCACCGCGTGAGGCGAGAGGTCGGGGCGCCCTGCCGGTGACCTGGGATTCACTGGCTGAGCTGACAGGCGGGGATGCACCCGCCGGCTCATCCGACCCCTGTGACTGGCACGGCCGTGTCACGCGACGAACGGATGGCTCGGAACTTGGCCGACCTCTCCGTTGCCCGGTGGTCAACCACCGTAGTGGCCGCGCCGCACCGGGAGGAGCGGTTCTGTCCGTGTTTGCCCCCTGACGGGGGCCTGCGCGTCAGGGGGCGCCGACGTTGTCTCGGGGGCATCCTGGGGGCACGGGTAATCGCCGGGGCAGCCGACGAGAAGGGTCCGGTCGTGAGGGTGTCGTCACAAGGCGTTACGGTCGTGGCTCTCCTGGCGGATCCGGACGCGCCGACGGAGATCGCGCGGCGCATGGCCCGGATGCTCCCTGCTCGGCTGGCCGACAAGTCGGGCCAGGGGCGACGGTTCGACGTCGAGGTGGTCAGTGAGCCCTTCAGCGCAGGGACCGAGGACCTGTCCACGCTGACGCGCCGGATCATGGACCGCGGGCGTGCGGAGCACTGGGACATCGTCGTGGCCCTCACCGACCTTCCGTTGCACTCACACGGGCGCAAGCTCGTTGTGGATCTCAGTCACGAGCACGGCTTGGCGCTGCTGTCCCTTCCTTCGTTGGGGGGCCTGCGTTTTGAGAGAAGGGCCCTGCGGGCGGTGGAAGAGGCCGTTCTCAGCTTGGCGGATGCGCGAGCCACTGGGGCTGAGGAACTTCCTCAGCGTCAGTCGCTGGGACGTTTCGCCGGTCGTCTTGCGCCTGTGCACCCGGGCCCGATCGGTGAGGAGGAGACCGCTGATCTCCGGTACGTCGTCAGCGGGCCGCGCGGTTACCTGAGGGTGCTCGGCGGTATGGTTCGCGCCAACCGGCCGTGGCGGTTGGTCCCGGGTCTCTCGAAGGCCCTGGCGGCCGCACTCGCCACGGGAGCAATTGCCACCGTGAACTCCACCCTGTGGAGTCTGGCCGCGTCCCTGGGCACGCCACGCCTCGTGATCGCCATGGTCGGGTCCGTCGCGCTCATGATCGGCTGGCTGATCGTGGACGCGCACCTGTGGCATCGAACGGCAGAGGTCTCGCCGGAGGCGAGGAAGCGGGCAGCTCTCTACAACGCCTCGACGGTCGCGACCGTGGGCATCGGGGTGCTCGTCTGCTACGTGGGTTTGTTGGTCATCAACTTGGTGTGGGCGCTCTTCATCCTCAACGACCAAGTGTTCGCCTCCATGACACGGACCCCGCTGCACGCCACGGAATACTGGACGCTGTCCTGGTTCGTCGCTTCGGTCGCCACGGTGGGCGGCGCGCTGGGATCCGGCCTGGAGAGCGACGAGGCGATCCGGTCAGCCGCCTACTCCAAGCGCGAACAGGAACGTCGCCGCATGCTGGAGGACGACCACGGTGACCAGCTGGTGACCTGAGTCGGAGATGCGTCTTTGGCCGGTGGCCGACTGGATGCGAAGAATCCGCTGATCGATCGGGGAATGGCTGTTTCGCACCGGAGGCCGACGGGGACCCGCACGGCACGTCGCCGGGCGCCGAAGCTCCGCCTGGCGGACCGGTGGCGGCACCACCGTTCCATCTGATCCGGGTGAACGGCCCGCAGAGGCGCGCCGGAGCCACAGGCCCCGTCCTGGCAACTTCCGAGAGTCGGGCTCTTTGCGCCGTCTCATCATCGCTGTGCCGCGGTCATGCCGCGACACCGAGGGAAGCAGTCATGAAAGCAGCGGTATATGAAGGACCGCGAACGGTCACGGTGAAGGACGTGCCGGACGCGAAGATCGAACATCCCTGCGACATCATCGTCAAGATCACCACTACCAATATCTGCGGTTCGGACCTGCACATGTACGAGGGCCGCACCTCGTTCGAGTCCGGCCGCACGCTGGGGCACGAGAACATGGGCCAGGTCGTGGAGGTCGGCTCGGCCGTCCGCAAGGTCCAGGTCGGCGAGTACGTGGTCCTGCCCTTCAACATCGCCTGCGGCTTCTGCAAGCAGTGCGAGCGGGGTCTGACCAACTACTGCCTGACCATGCAGCCGGAACCGGCCCTCGCCGGAGCCGCTTACGGATTCGCCGACATGGGCCCCTACCAGGGCGGCCAGGCGGAGCTGCTGCGCGTGCCCTACGGCGACTTCAACGCGCTGCGTCTGGGCGAGGACGCCGCCGAGCGGCAGACCGACTACGTGATGCTCGCCGACATCTTCCCCACCGGCTATCACGCCACCGAGATGGCCCACGTCAAACCGGGCGACCAGACCATCGTCTTCGGGGCCGGTCCCGTCGGGCTGATGGCGACCTACTCCGCCCTCCTCAAGGGCGCCGGCCGCGTCTGGACGGCCGACCACCAGCCCGACCGGCTGCGCAAGGCGGAGGAGATCGGGGCCATCCCGATCAACACCGCCGAGCAGAACCCGGCGGAGGTCGTCAAGGAGGCCACCCTCGGTCTGGGCGCCGACAACGGCTGCGAATGCGTCGGCTACCAGGCGCACGACCCCGAGGGACACGAGGACGCCAGCCTCACGCTCAATGGCCTGATCGACTCGGTCAGGTTCACCGGCGACATCGGCGTGGTGGGTGTGTTCCTGCCCCAGGATCCCGGCGGCACGGAGGCTCAGGGAGAGCTGGAGGCACAGGGCAAGGTCCCGATCGACTTCGGGATGATGTGGTTCAAGGGCCAGCACGTGGGGACCGGGCAGGCGCCGGTGAAGAAGTACAACCGGGCGCTGCGGGATCTGATCGCCGGCGAGAAGGCGAAGCCGAGCTTCGTCGTCTCCCACGAGCTCAGCCTGGACGAGGCCCCCACCGCCTACGAGCACTTCGACGCCCGTGACGAGGGCTGGACCAAGGTGGTCCTGCATCCCGACGGACACGGCAACGGCCACAAGCGGTAAGGGCCCCGGGGTCGCCGTCCGCCTGCTCCCCCGGACCGGGCCGGCCGACGAGCGACGCCAACCCCGGCTCCGGCCGGGGTTGGACGGGCCGTAGTCGCCTGCGTCCCCGTCATACCTGAGCAGCGGTGACCGTCCGCGTCCGGCCCGGTAGGACGGATGGCGGACCCCGACGCCCTGCGTGACGGACGCGTACTCGACAGGCCGGACATGCATCCGCTCCTGAAGTCAAGCCATGGAGTTCGGTGCTGATGCAGGTCAAGCCCCTGGCACGCGTCAGGTCCAAGCCGCGACCGGACGACTGCGCTGCCGGTTCGGTGACGGGAGTTGAGGATTGAATGCGGGCCGCGCGGAAACTCCGGACTTGTTCGCTATGCGCGCTTCACCTTCTCACTCACGTGGCCCGCCTTCCGTTCACCTCACCGCATGTGGGGAGCACTCATGAAGACAGACACCGGCTCCACCTCCCGCCTACGGCACGATCCGCTCGTGCGTGGCCTCGGCTGGGCCAGCGCGCTCCTGGGCGTGCCCCAGGTCGCCGCCCCGGGGGGCTTCGCCCGGACCTTGGGCGTGGACGACACCTTCCGGCACCGCTCGGCCACGACCGCCGTCGGTGTGCGCGAGTTGGCGGCGGCGACCGGGCTGCTGGGGCGGCCGCATCCGGCCTGGCTCTGGGGCCGCGTCGGTGGCGACCTCATGGATCTGACGATGCTGACCCGGGCCCTGAGGAACCACAACGGTCGCGGCCTCGGCCGCACCGTTGTCGCGACCGCCGCGGTCGCCGCCATCACCGCCACGGACGTCTACGCGGCCGTGACCCGCACCCGTAGGAGCACCCCCATGGAACTGACCGCGGCCACCACTGTCACCCAGCCCCCGGACGAGGTGTACGGCCTCTGGAGTGACCTGGAGCGACTGCCGGACTTCATGGCGCACCTGGACGAGGTGCGCGTCACCGGCCCGCGCACCAGTCACTGGCGGGCCGGCGCGCCGTTCGGCAAGACGGTCGAGTGGGACGCCGAGACCACTCAGGACGTCCCCGGCCAGCTGATCGCCTGGCGGTCGGTGGACGGCGCCGACATCGACAACTCCGGCGAGGTCCGCTTCGTGCCCGCCCCCGGCGGCCGGGGCACGGAGATCCGGGTGACCCTGCGCTACGACCTGCCGGGGGGAGCGCTGGGCAAGACCGCGGCGCGCTACTTCGGCGAGGAACCGCACCAGCAGCTGGACGACGACCTGCGCCGCTTCAAGCAGATCGCGGAGACCGGCGAGATCGTCCGTTCCGAGGGCGCACCCGGCGGCAAGCGGGCCCGCGGGGAGTTCCCGCAGCACCCGGCCCGACCGCTGACCGAGGACGAACTGAAGGAGGCCCTGGCATGAAGGCGAACTGCTGGACGGGACGCAACTCGGTCGAGGTGCAGGACGTCCCCGAACCGTCGATCCTGAACCGCCGCGACGCCATCGTGAAGGTCACCTCGACGGCGATCTGCGGCTCCGACCTCCACCTGGTCGACGGTTACGTCCCCACCATGGAAAAGGGCGACATCCTGGGCCACGAGTTCATGGGAGAGGTCGTCGAGGTCGGCCCCGGTGTCAGCGGCGACAAACTGCGCGTCGGCGACCGGGTCGTCGTGCCCTTCCCCATCGCCTGCGGTGCCTGCGCGGCCTGCCGCGCGGAGCTGTACTCGTGTTGCGAGAACACCAACCCCAACGCCGGCATCTCGGAGAAGCTCTTCGGCCACCCCACCGCCGGCATCTACGGCTACTCCCACCTCACCGGCGGCTTCGCCGGCGGCCAGGCAGAGTACGCCCGGGTGGTGCTCGCCGACGCCAACGCCCTCAAAATCGAGTCGGACCTCAGCGACGAGCAGGTGCTGTTCCTGTCCGACATCCTGCCGACCGGGTACATGGGCGCCGACATGTGCGACATCCAAGAAGGTGACGTCGTCGCCGTCTGGGGCGCCGGGCCGGTCGGCCAGTTCGCCATGGACAGCGCCCGGGTTCTGGGCGCGGAGAAGGTCATCGCGATCGACAAGGAGAACTACCGGCTCGACATGGCCGCCGCCCAGGGCTACACGACCATCGACTTCGAGGACACCGACGTACGGTCGG
This sequence comes from Streptomyces viridosporus T7A, assembly GCF_008704515.1. Taxonomy (NCBI): domain Bacteria; kingdom Bacillati; phylum Actinomycetota; class Actinomycetes; order Kitasatosporales; family Streptomycetaceae; genus Streptomyces; species Streptomyces viridosporus. The sequence goes on along the minus strand of NZ_CP023700.1, from coordinate 6,585,561 downwards.
CGCTGCTGGAACTCACCGGCGGCCGGGGCCCCGACAAGTGCATCGACGCGGTCGGGCTGGAGGCCACTCACGGTGCCTCCCACGTCCACCTCTACGACCGCGCCAAGCAGGCGGTCCGCTCCGAGACCGACCGGCCACACGCCCTGCGCCAGGCCATCCTGTCCTGCCGCAGCGGCGGCGTGGTGTCGGTCATCGGCGTCTACGGCGGGCTGATCGACAAGTTCCCGGCGGGTGCGTGGATGAACAGGTCCCTGACCCTGCGCACCGGGCAGTGCCATGTGCAGAGGTACATGAAGCCGCTGCTCGGTCTGATCGAACAGGGCAAGATCGACCCCACCAGGGTCATCACCCACCGGCTGCCCTTGACCGAGGCACCGACCGGCTACGACCTGTTCAAGAACAAGAAGGACCGCTGCGAGAAGGTCGTCCTCACACCGTGAGGGCCTCCGCGTGTGGTCTCCAGCTCGGTGATGGCTTCGGTGAGGCTGGCCACCCCCGCCTCGGCATCGCGTTGACGGATACGGGCGAGCGTAAGGTTCCCCAGCACGATCGCGCGTGACTTTCGCCTGTCCCGTAGCTCCTCCGCGGTGCTGGTCAGCAAGGTTTCGGCCCGACGGTGGTCTCCGAGCGAGAGGTGGCAGGAGCCTGCGAGGCGGCCGAACTGGGTGGGTGACACCAGGTCGGCGGCGGCGTCGCTGCCGTCCACGGGGTCGAGTTGGCGTTTCGCGCGGGAGAGAGCGCGTTCGCAGCGAGGCGTTGCCTCAACACGCCTACTTGGTGCCGGTCACCACCCGTCGCAGCACCGTGTGGCACCGGCTCGAGCCCGCCGAACTGCACCGCCACCTCGCGGGGGGCGCCACCCTCGTCCTGGACGCGATCGACGATTCGCATGGAGCGGGTGACGAGAATCGAACTCGCGCCCTCAGCTTGGGAAGCTGAGGGCATCAAAGGTCCGCTGCAGGCGCTGACCTGCGCAAACGGCCGGTTCGCGGTTTCTGCGAGTCCGGTTTCCTTCACTGTGATTCCCCGCTGTTCCCCGCCCGATCTGGTGCGCTCGTGGTGCGGTCACTGTCGGCGTGCAGCGACGAGGGAAGTGGCCGGCACGGGCGGAGCGATTCTCCGGCGAGTGATGCACTGCGCCTGTCGCAGTACGCGTTCAGGCCATTCCTCCGGTCACTCGTTGGCCGGAACGGATCCTCGCGCACGGCTGGTGCTGCACGGCCGCGACAGCATGAGCTGGACGTTGTGGACCAGCTGCTCCCGCCGGGCTGTTGCCAGCACATCGCACCTGGTCAGGTGGTGTACGACGGCTGTAGCCGCAATCGAATCCGTGTGCCACGGTGCGCCGTATGGAGGGGAACCAGCACACACACCACCACGGCCATGGACACCAGCACGGTCACGCCGGCGTGGATTCCGGGCATCACCGTGGCGCCTCCCGGCTGAAGCGTCTGCGGCATCAGCTCGCGCACCTGGTTACACCGCACAGCCACGAGGTCACCGACAAGGTGGACGCGGCAATGGAGACCTCCCGCGAGGGCATGCGCACGCTGTGGATCTCGCTGGTCGTCCTGGGGATCACCACCCTTGTTCAGGGCGTGATCGTCGCCCTGTCCGGGTCGGTGGCCCTGCTCGGTGACACCATCCACAATGCCGCCGACGCGCTGACCGCCATTCCGCTGGGGATCGCGTTCCTCCTCGGCCGACGGGCAGCCAACCGCCGCTACACCTACGGCTACGGCCGGGCGGAGGACCTGGCGGGCATCTTCATCGTCGCGACCATCGCCGCATCCGCCGTCCTGGCTGCCTGTGCGGCCATCGATCGCCTCCTCAATCCCCGCGACATCATCCATCTGTGGACCGTCTCCGGCGCCGCACTGGCCGGCTTCATCGGCAACGAATGGGTGGCCCGCTACCGCATCCGCACCGGCCGTCGCATCGGTTCCGCGGCCTTGGTCGCCGACGGTCTGCACGCCCGCACCGACGGCTTCACCTCCCTGGCCGTCCTGCTGGGCGCGGGTGGCGCCGCACTTGGCTGGCGCGCCGCCGACCCCGTCGTCGGGCTGCTCATCACCCTCGCCATCCTGATGGTCCTCAAGGACGCCGCCCGCGAGGTCTACCGGCGCCTGATGGACTCCGTTGATCCCGACCTCGTCACCGCAGCCCACACCACCCTGCGCAGTGTCGACGGTGTCCTCGGCACCGGGCAGGTGCGGATGCGGTGGATCGGTCACGCCCTGCGCGCCGAAGCCGACATCGTCGTCGATGCGCAGCTGACCGTCGTCCAGGCCCACCGCATCGCCGTCGCCGCCGAGCACGCCCTCATCCACGCCATCCCCCGACTGGCCGCCGCCACCGTCCATACGGATCACACCCCCGTCGAAGGCGACCCGCACGCCGCCCTCGACCACCACACAGCACACCCGGCGCACGCGGCCCGGCTGGCTGTCAGTGGTCATTGAAAGGATCACTGGATGACGAACTCCTCCGCCATCAAGGCTTATTGGGACGCCGCAGCCGACACCTTCGACAACGAACCCGACCACGGACTGAACGCGGAGCACACCCGCGCCGCCTGGGCCGCTCGCCTGACCTCCTGGCTGCCGATCACCCCGGTAAGCGTGCTGGACGTGGGGTGCGGTACCGGCTCCCTGTCCAAGCTTCTGGCCGAAGCCGGCCACCACGTCACCGGCGTCGACCTCGCACCGAAGATGGTCGATCAGGCCCAGGCGAAACTGCGCGTCGCCGGCCTGGAGGGCCGCTTCCTGGTCGGCGACGCCGCCAACCCGCCCACCGGAGGCGAACAGTTCGACGTCTTGCTCTCCCGGCATCTGGTGTGGACCCTGCCCGACCCCGAGGCCGCCCTGCGTGAATGGACCGCCCGGCTCCGCCCCGGCGGCCTGCTGGTCCTGATCGAAGGCCGCTGGCGCGAGGCGGGACAGAGCGGGGTGCCCTACGTCGCTGGAGCCGAGACCCTGCCCTGGCACGGAGGCATCACCGCCGACGACCTCACCGCCGCCGTGCGTCCGCTCGTCGCCGAGCTCCGCATCGAAGACCTGACCGGCGACGCCGATCTGTGGGGCGGCCCGGTTGCTGATGAACGCTACGCGCTCATCGCTCGCCTGTGATCTGATGGCCCCCGCGCGTTTGGCGCCTCTGCCTGCCATCAGCAGCCGGTCTACTGATCACCGGTCCCGCTGACCAGCGGGCCTGACGAAGCCCACGGTTCTGACCAGCTCAGACGCCGTGGGCTTCTGTCGTTGTCGGTCGGCGTCGGCTGACCTCGGACGGCCCAGGGCCGGCCCAGGGACGGTCCTGATGGAAACCAGCGGATCGTGGGTGACCTCTTGGCCGCGGCAAGCTGTTGGTGATCGTGAAGCAGAGTGTTTGCACGGGGGCGGGGAAGGGGTCAGAGCGGGAGGGAGGACAGGAGACAACCGTGACCGTCCTCGCGATCTTTCTGCTCATCATCGGTACGCTCTTGGTCCTGATCGGGGCGCTTCTGGTCCTGATCGGGACGTTCCTGATCGCGATCGGGGTGGCCTTGATCCTTACCGGGGCAGCCCTGATCGCCGCGGGCACGTTCTTGCTGATCCGGAGACTTCTCAGCTGTGATCGAACACGGTCTCACTCCTGGTGAACCTGAGGGTGGCCCTTCAGCACAGCCACAACTGATCACCGGCGGCCGTCTTGTCGATCAACGTTCTGACCTGCTGCTGAGCTGTCGGCGGTGGGCGGCGTTGGTCATCGTTGAGCGCCCTTCCACGGCTCGAGGAGGGCCCGGCAGGGCGCTCATGCGTGAGCACCGCATCAGGAGTTCGATCTTGGCCTGAGGCTCAGTCGCTCGAGTGTCCCCAAAAGTAGATCTCCGGGGGGTTGCGCTCGTCGTCGTGCAGCACAGCGCACCGTCCGAGCCATCGTGACTGGGGGAACAGGACGGCCCAGAGCAGGCCCGGATGTCGCGCACGTCTACCGGAAGGCGGTCAATACCACCTGGTGCTTCTCTTCGGCCGGCGGCAGCAGCCGGGGCCGGCCCCGCCTGCACCCCTTGCCACCACGCTCTCGGACCGCTTTCGACAGCCGACCGAACTGATCCACCCGCAGGTCCGTGAACGTCTCCACCCACACCCGCTCGGCCCTCAAGACCCCAGCCACATCAGTCGGCGATGTCGACCCCGTATCCGCGTGCGAGGGTGTCGAGGCCGTAGTCGTAGCCCTGGCCGACGGCACGTAGGCGCCAGAGCGGACCCCTGCGGTAGATCTCCGCGAGCAGCATCGTGCGCTCGGTGGTGGCGGCGTCCAGGGTGGCTCGGGCGAGAGGTGCCCCGCTGCTGCCGGGGGCCGTACCGATCTGGATCGCGCCGACGGTCCCGAAGGTGGCGGCGCCGTCGATGGCCGCAGCAATGACGATCTTCCGCGTCGCGGGTGGCAGGGATGCCAGGTCGAGGGCGATGGTCTGTTCGGCAGGGCCTCCGGTCAGCAGGCGTGCCGTCCCGGCGGGGCTCTCCGGTGCTCCGTAGAAAATGAAGTCTTCGTCGGAGGTGACCTGTTCGTCCTCGTCCAGGAGGAAGGCGATCACGTCGATCTCGCAGTCGGACTGCGGGGTCCAGCCGGCGGTGACGTACCACTGCGGCGCGGGCCCGCCGTGCGGCATGGGCAGGTCGATGACGCCGCCCCTGGGCATTACGTGCGGCTCCTGAGGACGGAGAGCCCCCGCCCTCCGGTCCGTTGCGGTCGGAGAGGCGAGCCAGTGCAGGTCGTGCACGGGGAGTTCGAGGGCGGTGATGCGCCTCATGCGCCGGTCGCCCTCTCCTCCCGGCAGGAGCACGACGTCGGTGACGCTGGCGGACAGGTTGATCGCCGCGGACCCGCCCAGCTCGACGACGCGGGTACGAGCTGCCGCGGCATCGGCATGGACGCCACCGAGCACCAGTACCCGACGTCCCGCCAGGGGCTTGCCCGAGGTGCCGGCGGAGGGCTCCGACGGGCGCGGCGCGGGGACTGGCACGCAGGGAGAGGCCGCTGCTTCCGGGGTGGGCACGGCCGAGGTGGTGGTGGACACCGGCCCCACGGGCCCCACCTGTTCCGCTTCCGGCTCAGTCACCGGAGCGACCCTGGCGGCCGTCGTCTCGTGCGCTGTCCCCGGCCGTACGTCGGCCAGCAGCCGCAGGAAGGTCCGCTCGTCGACGACCGGCACGCCTTCGGCGAGCGCGCGTCGGGCCTTTGCCGAATCGGCCGCCGGTTCGTTGGTGACCAGCACGCTGGTGTGCCGGCTGACGGAGGTCATCATGTTCAACCCGGCGGCGACCGCCCGACCGACCAGTTCCGCCCGGGCGTGGGCGGTCTCACCGGTGATCGCGACCTTCATCCCCTGTTGGAGCGGTCCGCCGGGAGTCAGCCGTCCCGGATTGCGGTAGGCACAAGGAGTCTTCGCCGGCTTCGGCGTGAATTGGGATTCCGCCCGCGGTGGGCAGGTCACCAGCGGCAAGGGCAGATCGAGCCGAGCTGCCTCGCGCAGCGATGCCCGCAGGATCCCGGCAAGCACCCGGGTGTCGTCCAACGCATCGTGAGCACGCTGTCGGGAGACGCCGTAGTGGGCGGCGAGGGTGCCGAGCTTCATGTCGTCCGTGGGCGGATCCACCTGGCGGTTCAGGGCCAGGGTGCACAGCCGCTGCGACACCGGCAGCCACATCCGCGCACGGGCGAACTCATGGGCCAGGAAGTCGTAGTCGAATTGGGCGTTGTGGGCTACCAGGATCCGGCCCTGGAGCATCGCTCCGATCCGCCCGGCGACCTGGTCGAAGGTCGGTGCGCCCTGCAGTCGCTCGACGGTGAGCCCGTGCACCTCCACCGGCCCCGGGTCGCACCCCGGGTTGAGCAGCGTCGAGAACTCCCCGGTCTGCTCACCGTCCGGGCCGATCGTGATGACCGCAACGGACAGCACCCGGTCCCGCCGGGCCATGAGTCCCGAGGTCTCCACATCGACCAGGGCCCAGTCGTAGGCGTAATCGCCCATGGCGGGCGCGTTGAAGGAGGGGGAGACGAGACTCATGACGCCAAGGATGATCCGATATGCACCCCTCTTTCAACCTGCTTGGTGACTTACCTTCGTCTGGAGAGCCGGGACGAACCGCTCATCACTTCGCTGGGAACGTCTCGCTTGCAGGAACGCCGGAGAGCCACCGCGCGGCCCAGGCTTCGGCACCGTCTCGTCTTTGGTCCATCCCGAACCGCAGTGGCCCCAGCCCGGCTCCGGGCAGCAGCTCCCAGCGCTCACGTTCCTCGCTCACGCTCACGCTCACGTTCTCCACCCCTTCAGAAAGATCGTGTCACGAGCTATGCGCACAGGGGCAGTTCGGTGAACTGTCGGTGTGCGAGCGGCAGGAAGACCGCTGGAGGGGCGCCCCCTCTGCCGTGCCTCCGAGGCGTTCCGTCCCGCACTCGCACCAGTAGCCGCGGGCGGACTTGTCCAGCAGCACGGGTGGGCTCCCGGTCGCGTGTCGGCGAGAAGGCCCGCCATGGCAGTGCGGCCGCTCCGGCTGCCGTGCGCTCCCTCGCCCACCCGGGGCGGGCGGCAGGGCCGCCGCGCACGGGTGACGCGGCGGCAGGACCGGGCGGCCGAGCGGCAGAAGGGCGTGGATCCGCTTTCATCCGGTGAAAGTTTCCGCCATCCGGAGGACGAGTTTCCTGGTTATCGGCCCCGGCAGTGGACCAGACCACCAGAGGAGGATGGAGACTCTTTACGCGCGGGGAATCCCCATGCCTAATTGATGACGCGCGCACGTCAAACAGCGCGGGGTCTACCCGCGTCGATCCGGCCGGGATCGTCTCCTTCCCTCATCCCCCACCTCTGACCGGAGGCAGCATGTTCTCCTTCCGCCGCCGCACGGCCGGCTTCCCCAGACGGACCGTCACCGCCCTCGGCGTCCTCGGCGCGGCCCTCGCCCTGACGGCCACCACCGCGGGCGGCGCGACCGCCGCGCCCAAGCCCCCCGCCGACGGCCCCGTCGCGGTCAAGCCGGGCCAGGCGTACATGGGCGTGGGCGCCCGGATCCACGAGGACGTCCCGGCCGGGGAGCCGTCGATGGGCGTCATGGCCCCGACCGACGGCGTCCAGGGCATCGACGTCTCGCACTGGCAGGGCGCCATCAACTGGACCTCGGTGCGGGGCGCCGGCATCCAGTTCGCCTGGATGAAGGCCACCGAGGGCACCGGCTACAAGGACGCGCGCTTCAACACCAACTACCCCGCCGCGTACCACGCGGGGGTGATCCGGGGCGCGTACCACTTCGCCCTCCCCAACGTCTCCAACGGCTCCACCCAGGCCACCTACTTCGTCAACAACGGTGGCGGCTGGTCGCGCGACAACCTGACCCTGCCGGGCGTCCTGGACATCGAGCACAACCCCTACGGGGCGATGTGCTACGGCCTGTCCACCACGCAGATGCGCACCTGGATCAACGACTTCTACACCACCTACAAGTCCCGCACCGGCCGTGACGTGGTGATCTACACGACGGCGAGCTGGTGGAACACCTGCACCGGCAACTGGACCGGCATGTACAGCAAGAGCCCGCTGTGGGTGGCACATTGGGGCGTCTCGTCCCCGGCCATCCCGAGCGGCTTCCCCACCTGGACGGTGTGGCAGTACACCGCCACGGGTTCGGTCAGCGGCGTCTCCGGCAACGTGGACCGCAACCAGTTCAACGGCTCCCGCGACCGGCTCCTGGCCCTCGCCAACAACACGTAGCGGCGCGGACGTCCCGCCGTCACGTCCCAGCAAGCGATCACGCGGTGGAGCCGGCGACCGTCCCTCCCGTCGGCTCCACCGCTTCCCCCCACCCTCCTCGCAAGGAGTGATCGTGCACGCCGAGAACCCACTGCGCCGCCGTCTGCTGCTCACCGGTGCGGCGGCCGGCCTGGTCACCGCCACCGCCCTGCCGGGCACCGCCCGCGCCCGGGAGGCCGCCGTCGTCGAGCCGGACATCGACGCCACCGGCACCTGGGGCGCCCGCTCCCCCCGGGGGACCATCAGCCGGCTGTCGTACCGGCCGAGCCGGATCGTCGTCCACCACACGGTGAGCGCCAACACCTCCGACTTCTCCCGGGCCCGGGCGCACGCCCACGCCCACTGGGTCCAGGACCTGCACATGGACGACAACGGGTGGGTCGACACCGGCTACCACTTCCTGGTCAGCAGGGGCGGCTGGATCACCGAGGGCCGGCACGGCAGCCTGCAGACCCTCACCGGCGGAACCGGCTTCGTGCTCGGTTCCCACACCTCGGGCCAGAACGAGCAGTCCATCGGGATCGCGTGCGAGGGCGCGTACCACGCGGGCGCGACTCCGCCGCAGGCCCAGTGGGACGTCCTGGTGGTGCTGTGCGCGTACGTGTGCGCGCGGTACGGGATCCCGCCGACGCGGCTCTACGGCCACAAGGACTACGGCGACACCCTCTGCCCGGGCGTCTACCACGACCGGCTGCCCCGGCTGCGCGACGAGGTGGCGGCCCGGATGGCGTGAGGAGTGCCGCCGGCCGGTGCGGGGGCACGGGCGGCCGGCCCCGCCGGTGGAGGGACATTCGGCTGCCGGGGCGTCCCCGGCCTGGGATCCTTCCGTCCCATGGCCGGACGACGCGTCACACCCAGTATCGAGGGCGCCGAACCGGAGCGGGCGATGCGGGAGTTCACCGACTGGGTGCGCGAGGCGGCGGCCGGCGCCCAGCCGGTGATGTGCGGTTACCCCGCGCCGTACGACTGGACGTTCCCGTACGGGTACCTGATCCGCTTCACCGGCTCCAGCCCCTTCGGGCACTCGGGGTGCCTGGACATGAAGACCCTGTACGCCACCAAGGCGGGGCTGCCGCTGCGGGCGGTGGCGAAGGGCACCATGCCGCGCGAACCGCTCTCCCGGCGCCGCCACACTCACCACGCGCTCGACGACGCGATCGAGCAGGCCGAACTGTTCGCGAACCTCATGGCGTGGCCGGGGCCCTCGCACCGGCCGTGACGGCGGACCGTTCCGGGGCGCGCGGGGAGACGCGCCCCGGAGACGGCCGTCGCGGACCCCGCCGGGGGCCGCGGTCCCGGTCGGGAGCCGTCCCTCCCGGCCGGGGTCTTCGGGGGTCAGTCCCGCGCGGCGATCCGGGCCAGCCGCCGCGCCTCGGCGCGGGTGGTGCGGGCGATCGCGTCCTCGTCGGCCGTGAGCAGCCGGCCGTTCTCCACGATCTGCCGGCCGTTCACGAAGGAGGCGGTGACGGGGGCCGCCGCACCGAGGACCAGCGCGGCCACCGGGTCGGCGATGGAGGAGTGGGCGAGGGTGTCCATCCGCCACAGCACCAGGTCGGCGAGCTTGCCGGGCTCCAGGGAGCCGATCTCGTCCGCGCGGCCCAGCACCCGGGCTCCGCCGTACGTGCCGAGCCGCAGGGCCCCCCGGGTGTCCAGGGCGGCCTCGCGGTGGACGCCGAGGCGGTTGACCAGCAGGGCGTTGCGCAGTTCGGTGTGCAGTTCGCCGGACTCGTTGGAGGCGGTGCCGTCCACGCCGAGGCCGACCGGGACGCCGGCCGCGAGCAGGTCGGGGACGCGGGCGAGGCCGGCCGCGAGGCGGGCGTTGGAGGAGGGGCAGTGGGCGACGCCGGTGCCCGTCCGGGCGAAGGCGGCGATGTCGGAGTCGTTCATGTGGACGCAGTGCGCCATCCACACGTCCTCGCCGAGCCAGCCGGTGGACGCGAAGTAGTCGGTCGGGCCCATGCCGAACCGCTCGTGGCAGAACTTCTCCTCCTCCTCGGTCTCCGAGCCGTGGGTGTGCAGGCGCACGCCGAGGCGCCGGGCCAGTTCGGCTCCCTCACGCATGAGTTCGGTGGAGACCGAGAAGGGGGAACAGGGCGCCACGGCGACCCGGGTCATCGCGTCGAAGGAGGCGTCGTGGTGCTGCCGCACCGTCTCCTCGGTCGCGGCCAGGGCGTCCTCGAGGGATTCGACGGCGAAGTCCGGGGGCAGTCCGCCGTCCTTCTCGCCGTGGTCCATGGAGCCGCGGGCGAGGGTGAAGCGGACCCCCATGTCGCGGGCGGCGCGCACGAGGGCGCCGGACAGGTCGCCGGCGCCCCGGGGGAAGACGTAGTGGTGGTCCACGGCGGTGGTGACGCCGCCGCGGGCCATCATCGCGAGCGAACCCTGGGCCGCCGCGTGCACCATCGGCTCGTCGATGTGCGCCCAGGTCGGGTAGAGCGCGATGAGCCAGTCGAACAGGTTGCGGTCGGTGGCCAGGCCCCGGGTGAGCCACTGGTAGAAGTGGTGGTGGGTGTTGACCAGGCCGGGGGTCGCCAGGTGCCCGGAGGCGTCGATGCGGCGGACGACCTCCCGGAGGCCCTCGGGGGCCGGGCCCGCACCGAGCGACTCGATGCGGTTGCCGGCCAGGACGAGGTGGCCGCGGGCGTACTCGGTGTCCTTCGCGTCGACGGTCGCGATCGCGCAGTTCTCGATGACGGTGCGCTGGACTGCTGCCATGGTGCGTCCCTCTTGCTCTCTGGTTCCTTGGGCGGGCGGGGCACGGCAGGACCCGGGGGGTTCCGAGTGCCGCGACCGGGGAGGCGTGCTCCTCGGCCGCGGGTGCCGAGGGGCGGGTGCCCTCGGCGGACCGGGGGCACTCCGGGCGGGGTGGGTCAGAGGTTGGTGAGGTCCACCGGTATCCGCGCCTCGCAGCCCTCGCGCAGCACGGTGGCCTCGATCAGTCCGTAGGGGCGGTCGGCGGCGAAGTACACGGCTCCGTCGGCGGTGTCGTTCTCGAGCCCGAACGGCTCCAGGTCCACCAGGAAGTGGTGGCTGTTGGGGAGGGAGAAGCGGACCTCGTCGATTTCGTCGCGGTGCTCGATGATCCGCGCGCCCATCCGGTACAGCGTCTGCTGGAGCGAGAAGGAGTAGGTCTCGGCGAAGGCCCGGAGCATGTGCTGCCTGGTCTGCGCGTAGGACTCCTCCCAGTCGGGGGCCGGCTGCTCGTCGTCGGTCCAGCCGAACCGCCAGCGGCCGGAGACCGAGGTGGCGAGGACGCGGTCGTGGGCCTCCTGGAGCGTCGTGTACTCGTCCCTGACGTAGCCCCGGAACTCGGAGCCGGTGGAGTTCATCACCGTCAGGTCCTTCAGGCCCGAGACGACCTCCCAGTCCTCGCCGTCGTAGGTGACCTGTGCCAGGCGGGTCTCCTGGCCCTTGCGCACGAAGGAGTGCCCGGTCCCGTCGGCGGGGTGCCCGGTCCCGTCGGCGCCGGAGGTCCCGATGCGCTCCCAGGCGTACTCCTCGATGCGGATGCGCGCCCGGTGGATCGGCTCCTGCGAGGTGACGAAGTGCCGGGCGAGGTCGATGCCGAAGCGCTCGGCGGACTCGACGCCGTACTCCTTGGCGAACGCGTACACCGTGTTCTTGGTGGTGTCGGTCGGCAGGACGTGGGCGTTGGAGCCGGAGTAGTGGACCTCCTCCATGTCACCGGACAGGGCGACGGAGACGTTCAGGTCCTTGATGTGGTGGGTGGCGCCGTCCCGCGTGATCCTGACGACTCGGGTCTCGGCCTTGCCGTACTGGTTCTGGCCCAGGATCGCGGGGCGGGAAGGGCGGGAAGGGACGGTCATGTAGCTAGCTCCCTCGGTAGACGGAGTAGCCGAACGGGTTGAGCAGCAGCGGCACGTGGTAGTGCTCGCCCGGGACGACGGCGAACGTGACCGCCACCTCCGGGAAGAACACCGGGGCACCGCCGTCCCGGTTCGCGGGGGCGTCCTGCTGCGCATCGGCCTGCTTCTCCGCGGTTTCCTCGAAGTACGCCTCGACGGCGAAGTCGAGCCGTACGTGGGTGGTCCCCTCCGGCAGCGCCGGCAGGTCCCTGCACCGTCCGTCCTCGTCGGTCGCGGAGCCGCCGAGCGCCTGCCAGTGCGCCGCGCGCCCCGAGCGGGCGTGCAGGTGGACGGCGACGCCCCCGGCGGGGCGGCCGGCGCTGGTGTCCAGGATGTGCGTGGACACGGAAGCGGTGGTCTCGGTGCTCATGGTGCGTCGGTCCCCTTCGACGAGTCGGGCCAGCCGGATACGGTTGATCTTCCCCAGCTCGGTGCGGACGATCTCGCGCTCCCGCTCCGGCGCGTTGCCGATGCGTTCCTTCACCGCGTCGCGCATCTGCTCGCCGGTCCGGCCGGTGGCGCAGACGAGGAACACATGGCCGAACTTCTCCTGGTAGGCCAGGTTCAGGTCGAGCAGCTCGGCCCTGAGCGCGTCCGAGGCGCCGGTCATGCCGCTCTGCTCCCGGGCGGAGACCGCGTCGCCGGGCCGGGGGCGGCCTATCGGCGGGTGCCCGGCCATCGCCTCGTCCAGGTCCGCCGCGGTCAGGCCGGCCGTGGCGGCGTCGCCGGCGGCGTACAGGTCCCCGGCGGTGGCGTAGGGGCGGCCGGCGAGCAGGCGCCGGGCCCAGGCCGTGGAGGCGCACACCTCGTGGAGCACGGCGAGCGCCGCGTGTTCCTCGAGGGCGTTGAAGCGGGCCAGCCCCGGGGGCGTGGAAGTCGACGTCACGGGAGCCTCCGTGGCCGCGGACGGCCTTCGTGCGGAACGGACGTGCCGACAGTGAACGCCGCCGCCGACAGCGCGTCAACAGTTTGTTGAAAATTCGCGGGGACGTCTGCGCGTCCGTGACGCCCCTCCCCCGAACGCCGCCGGCTCACGCCCCGAACGCCGCGGGCCGCCGCCCGGATGCCGGGCGGCGGCCCGCGACCGCGGAGCGCGTCACCCGGTCAGGGGCGCTTCTCACGGTTGAGGTAGTTGTAGACGGTGAAGCGGCTGACACCGAGCGCACTCGCCACGGTCTCGACCCCGTGCCGTACGGCGAAGGCGCCCCGCGCCTCCAGAGCGCGTACGACCTCCTGCTTCTCCTTGCGGTCCAGGTCCGCCAGCGGCCTGCCCTTCCTGCGCTCCAGGGCGGCGAGGAGGTGGTCGAGGGAGTCCCCGAGCTGCGGCAGGCGCACGGCGACGGCAGCGACGCCCTCCCAGACGAGGACCACGTCGTCGGGGCCGGCCTCGTCCGGCGGGAGCATCTCCCCGCCCATGGCGTCGACCAGCGGTTTGACGGCCGCGATGAACGGCTCGTCCCCCGCGCCACTCATCCCTCGCCCTCCTCCACCACATTGACCTGGAGCGATATCCGGGTCGCCCCCTCCGCCAGGGCCCGGCGCAGCAGGACGTCCACGGCGGCGAGCAGCGTGTCCGCGCCGCCCTCCGCGGTGGTGCCGAAGGGACCGACGTCCACGGCGTCCAGGTCCGCGGCCTCGACGACCTCACGGGCCACCACCGCGTGCGCGGGCGCCTCGTCGAGGTCGAAGGGCTCGGTCGTGAACTCCACTCTCAACCGCACTGCTCCCCCATGGCCTCGGCTCTGACCGGCTTGTTCTCCCAGCACCCGGCCGAGAGGGTCCGTTCGGGGCACCTTCTCCCGTCAGGGCGCGGAACGCCCGGTCCACCGCCGCCCCGGTCCGCGCCTCCGGCTCGGGGAAGAGACGGCTGCGGACGGTCGAGGTCGTCGCGGCGTCGGCGTGTCCCGGTCGCTCCGGCACGACCTTAACGGACTCCCCTCCCCGCGGCGATCGGCAGGCATGCGAGGGAACGCCGCAGGAAACGGGCCCGGCGCCTCCGGGGAAGCCCGGACCCGACAGGGACCCGACGCCGGACCCGGCAGGGACCGGACGCCGGACCCGCTCGCCCTCGGGGGGCACGCGTGAGCCCCTTTCCTCCCGGCACTCACCGAAGTCGCCGAAGTCGCTGCTCCGTCCCGGCCGTGCGGAGACCGGTGCCCGCGCCCAGGGAGACGAGGACCCGCCACCGGCGTGACACGGAATCAGCCAGAAGTCGGCCAGATCAACCGCCGGTGGCGCAATCCCGAGGTACGGCACCGGGGGTTTTCGACACCTGCGCCTCACGCGCCACGGCGCTGAACACCTGTTTCACCTCGGCATCACCGTTCCGGACCATTTGCGCCACGAAACCGCGCACTTCGGCAAGTCCGGTGTCCTCGGCTTGAATTCGCGTTCGTGCGGACCTCGTCCGCCACCGGTTCCCGTCCCCGTTCGGCTCCTCCCGCCACGGCACGGCGCCGCTCCCCCGACGCGGCGCGACGGGCAGCAGGCCGGTCGGGGCGGTACCGCGCGGCACGCGAAGGGGTCGACGCCGTCACCTCGCCCCCTCACGGCCGGGGCGCCGGTCCCGCCTTCACGGTCCCGCCACACCCTGTCCTCCCGGAATCGGCCGGCCACCGCACGGCCCCGTGCCGGCCGTACCCAAAGCAAAGAAGAGAACTTCCGCCCTGACAGATCGGAAAGCTCGCACGCGCGGAAAAGGCTCCTCACCAGCCCACCGGGCATTCCGCTCGCCGAACGCCGTTCCGGGGAGGTGCTGTACGTTGGAATATCCCCGAGCCGGGTTCCGGCGTTCACCTGCCCCTCATTGTCCGTTGTACGTGAATCATCGACCAGAAACCTCTTGAATCCTTTCTTCAAGGGCGCAGCGGAGACAAGAGAATTCGAATCGGGCGGCGAGAGAACGGGACCGGCCCTTTCAGCGGTGAAAGAGTCCGCTGATTCCGCCGACGGGTTCGGCCCGGTTCCGGTCCGGCGGGTGCGGGCAAGCCGCGCTCGAGGCCGGCGTTGGCCGAATCCTTCCTGCCGCGCCGAACGGCCGTCGGCACACCACCGGACCGTGGAGAATTCCCCGTCGGGGCCAGGGCCGCGGCCCCGTTCCACCCCGCACGCGGTCGACTCGGCGCTGTACTCGATCGCGCCGTTCGGGACCGCCGGCCGCGCGCTGCCCGGCGCAGTCGGCCGCGCGCACCCCGGATCTCCCCTCCGGCGGTGTCGAACGTTCGGGCGCGGGGCGGGGACCCGCCCGGTACGGCACCGACGGGTCCGCCGGGGGGAAGCGCTCGTCCGCACCCCTCGCCGACCGGCACCCGGAGACTGCCCGCAGGTGGGGTGGCGCCCGGGTTCCGGCCTCCGGCCGGGGCGCCCGGGCGGTTCCGTGCCCGAAGGACGTCCCGGTGAACGCCCCGGCGAGCACCTGGCACCTCGTCGTCGCGCCGGACACGGCACGAATGCCACGGTATGAACCTTTCGGTCCGCACCGATCCGCCGGGCCGTCCGCCGGGGACCCCGTGAAGACCCGGCGCCTCCCGTGCGCGCTCCGCCGTGGCCCCGGCCGAATCCCCGCCCGCACCGTGAAAGTCGGTCGCCGCCCTTCGCCACGCCTCGACCCGAGGTGGGAAAGGGCTCGGCCGGTGCCCCTCGCCCGTCTCGCAGACGGGAGCACCGCGTCGTTGCGAGGGAGCAAAGCGCAAGCGCCGGGAGACGGTTCGGTGAAGCCCCCGGCCAGGACCACGGGAAGAGGGGAAAAGTTACTCGTGAGTTCACCTGGAAGGATCCCGCGAGACATTCAAAATTCAACAAGAATCCCGCCGAAACGATACGAAGGGCGAACTCGACCGGCGACTTCCTTTTCCTCCCGAATACCGAAGGTAACCCCGCCGGGACGGGCTCAGTCTCCGGTGTGAGGACGCAGCCGGACGGGCCCGGCCGTCCCGGCGGGGAGGGCCACGGAGGCCGTCCAGGCCGCCGGCACCGGCAGATCGGTGACGGACCACGCGTCGGGCGTGCCGGGCACCCCGGTGGCGACCGTGACCGTGCCGGCGACGGCCGGATGCGTCTCCACCCCGTCCAGGGGGACCGTGAGGCCGACACCGACCGCCTTGAGCGCGGCCTCCTTGCGGGTCCAGCAGCGCAGGAACGCCCGGATCGGCGCGTCCCCGGCGGGGCGGCCCTCCAGCCACCGCGCCTCGGAGGGGGTGAGGACGACGGACGCGAGATCCCGGACCCGGACGTCCCGCATCCGCTCGACGTCCACCCCGACGGGTACCGCGGCCACGGCGAGCATGCCGCAGCCCGAGGTGTGGGAGACGCTGATCCAGCACTCGACCTGCGGATCCAGCACCGCCGGCGGGCCGTGCCGCTCGTCCCCGCAGCCCGGGCACGGCCTGCGGCCCAGGCGGATCCGCTCCGGCGCCGCGTCCAGCAGACCGGCCAGGACGCGGCGCACCGACGCCCGGTTGCCGACGAACTCCGCGGCGTCGGCCGCGGTGCGCATGCGCCTCAGGCGCCGCCTCTCGGAGTCGTCCAGGAGGGCGAGATCCGCGGCCAGGACCGTCGTCGCGCCCCGCCACCACCACACGGTCGCCCCGTCCGGTACGCCCCGGACGTTCGGGGACCCACTGGCTGATTCGGCACTGTTCCGGAGCGCGGTCATGCGCCGAGACGCTAGGTCCGCCACTCGACAGGCCGACGCCGGATGACAGTAAGTGGACAGCAGCGGACCGTGACAGTGACCGGCCGTCACCGCCCGAATGTGCTCCGTGTCCGACCCGGGGCCGGTTCCACGACGCCCGCCGGAAGTGCTGCAACTTCCTGACAGCCCGGCCGGAGGATTTGGGCGCGATGGTCTGCGAGGTCCCCCGGCGGGCGCGACTTTACCTGGACTATGCCTGTGACCGACGTTGACTGGCTCGCGGCCAGCCCATAATCTCTGAGCTTCGGAGTCAAGCAGACTTGGCCCGTCCTGAGCCCCGCCCGCCACGTCGGAAATCGCTTTACTTCGGCAAGTACATTGACGATGAATGGATGATTGTTCAGGCAAAATTAACAGCCAGGATCCCTGTGCACTTTTCAACAGGAATACAATTCCTGACATCGGATTCGCCAGCTTCATCCTCCTTCAGGGCGAGGATTCTACCGCTGAGCATTACGGGGAATAATCGGTGTAATGAAGACTTCCACGTTGAAAACCCACGGTGAAGACCTGATGGCCACCGTGATCGGGAAACCTTCACCAGGCGAGTCGACCGTGGGTCCGGCCGACGGCACCATCGACACGGTCGAAGACTTCACCAGGATGGAAAGCGCGCTGCTTCAGGCACGTGCGCTGATCGAATCGACGATGTCGCTGCACCGGACCAGGCCGGTGCGCGAATCCCTCGTCCTGCGCGCGGACGACTCCGACATCGGGGGCACGGTCACCCGGCTCGTCGGACTGGCACGCCACTCCGTCTCCGTGTCGCTGTCCGCCGGCGAGAACGTGTCCGCCGTGTTCGACGCGCTCGCCGCCCACGCGACACCCTCCAAGGAGCGGGCGGCGGGCGGCGGGACGGGCGGCCCGGTCATCCGGTTGCTGTGCACGCCGCAGGCGGTGAACAACTGCGGGCCGAACGCCGAGCACTTCCGGGGCACCCGATGCGAGATCCGGGTCGACGACAGGGAGTTGCGCGGCATGCTGATCGTCGACAGCCGGGTCGCCCTCGTACCGGGCTTCCCCGGGAAGGCGGGCGACGCCACCATCGTCAAGGACACGGCGTCGGCGCGCGCCCTGGACCTGCTGTTCGCCGGGATGTGGGCCAACGCCCAATCGCTCGCCGAGTACCAGCGCACCAGTGCGCGCATGCGGACGGAGTCGGTGCGCCGCATCCTGGAGCAGCTGTGCGAGGGCCACACCGACGAAGTGGCGGCCCGCGAACTCCGGGTGTCCCTGCGCACGTACCGCCGTCACGTCGCGGAGATCATGCAGACGCTGGGGGCCAACTCCCGTTTCCAGGCCGGGGTCAGGGCCGTGGAGATGGCACTGCTGCCGCAGCGCACCGATGTCCCCGCCAGAGAATCCGGTACGGAAACACGAGGCCATGGCTGATCCCCATCCTGTCGAACGACCGCGGTACACCACCGCGAAGGACCTGCGAAGCCGCACCGGGGACACCGGGCGACCCGACGAACAGCCCCCGGACGACCTGGAGCAGACGCTCATGGAGGTCCGCCGGCTGATCGAGGCCACCGTCGCCAAGCACCGCGACCGTGTCGTGCGGGACTCGCTGATCACCAACGTCACCGCCTGCGTCGGCGAGGTGGCGGCAGCCGCCCTCGGGCTCGTCGCCGAGGCCGAACGGACCATCGACATCGTGCTGGCCGACGCGGAGCACGTCGAGGCCATCAACTCCGTCTACTGGGAGTTGGAGACCTCCCGGAAGAACATCGGACTGCGGCTCCTGTGCACCCAGGCGATGCTCGACGACGGCGTGGTCCAGCCCCACAAGCTGGAGAGCCTCCGGTACGAGGTGCGGGTGGCCAGGGTGCCCATGCTCCAGGTGATGCTCGTCGACGGGGCGGCCGCCCTGGTGACCTCGCAAGCGGTCATCGGGCGACAGGCCTCGGTGATCCGTGCCACCACCGTGATCGGCACGCTGAGCACCCTCTTCGAGGGGCTCTGGCGCCACGCGGTCCCCGTCGAGGAACGGATCGACTTCGGTGACCGCGACCGTGCCGACGTGGCCCGGCAGATCCTGAACCGCCTCCAGGTCGGCATCACCGACGAGGTCGCCGCACGCGAACTCTCCGTCTCGGTGCGCACCTACCGCCGCTACGTCGCGGAGATCATGACGCTCCTCGGGGCGAGTTCACGCTTCCAGGCCGGGGTCCGGGCGGCCGAGCTGGGGTTGCTCCCCAAGGGCCGGAAGGGCTCCGGTCACCCGCCGGCCGGACCGGTCAAGGGGTCGTCCGGGCCGCCGGTCCGGCGGGGCGCACGACGGCAGGACGTGCCGGCCCAGGCCGCGGCACGGGACGTACGCGACGCGGACGGCGCAGCTCCGCGTGACGGCCGGTTCGGCACTGGCAGCTTCCTGTAGCCGTCATTGCCCCCGTCGGACGGAGCCGGTTAGACAGGGACCACACGAACGGCGTCCGCCCCGAGCGGACCGCCGGACGCCCCTGACCCGAGAACTCCGGCGGCCCCCCGCGTTTTCCGTGCCGTCGGCGATCCGGTGCGCCACGGGCCCCGGGGACCCTCACTCCCCGGCCCGCGGCGCACCGGATGACGGGGGCCTGTCGTCCGAGACCCGGCCGACCGGGTGCGGCCCCCGTTTCTGCCCGTGTGCCGCGTGGAAGGTGTGGAGAGTTGACCCCGACGCCGATCGGTCTGGTATTCCCCGGACAGGGGACGCAACGTCAAGGCATGGGTGAACCCTGGCGGGACACCACCGCGTGGAGCCTGGCCGGTGAGGTTTCCCGGCACAGCGGCGAGGACGTCGAGGAACTGCTGCTGCGGACCCCGACCGACGTGCTGCGCCGCACCGACCTGGCCCAGCTCTCGGTCTTCACGGTGGCCCTGATGGCCCACGCGGAGGCGGCACGGTGCGGGGCACTGGACGGCGCCGTGGCGTGCGCCGGGCACAGCCTGGGAGAGTACGCGGCGCTGACGGCGGCCGGAGTGCTCACGCTGCCGGACGCGGTCGCCCTGGTGACGGAACGGGGACAGGCCATGCGGGACGCCGAGCGGCTCCGTCCGGGCACCATGGGCGTGCTCGTCGGGACCGGCCTGCCGGAAGCCGAGGTACTGGCCGCCGAGGTGCGGGCCGAGGGGCTCGACGTGTGGGTGGCCAATGTCAACGCCCCCGGCCAGACGGGGCTCTCCGGCTCCGCGGAGGGCATCGGACGAGCGGCCGAACTGGCTCCGGGCGTGGGGGCCAAGCTCATCCGCCTCTCCGTGGGCGGAGCCTTCCACAGCCCCTTCATGGCGCCTGCGGCCGAGCGGCTGGCCCGGACCCTGCGGGACGTGCGGTTCGCCCCGGGGAACCTCCCGGTGGTCGCCAACGTGGACGCGAAGCCGTACACCGGCGACGGCGACTGGCCGGAGCTGGCCGTGCGCCAACTGGTCTCCCCGGTGCGCTGGGAGGAGAGCGTGCGGACCCTGACCGGACAGCTCGGCTGCCGGCGGATCGTCGAGCTGGGCCCGGGGCGCGTACTGACGAACCTGATCCACCGGATCGACCGCGGCGTCGAGGTGGTCACCGTGGACGGCCCCGGCGCCCTGGAGGGCCTCGCCGCCGTGTGACACCCCCGCCGCCCTGGACCGAACTCCCCGATACGAGAAGCCCGGTGCCATGAACACCCTGAAGCACACCCCCCGGAACGACGTGACGTGGTTCCGGCGCTACCCCCCGTCCTCCTCCACCCGCATGCGACTGCTCTGCCTGCCGTACGCCGGTGGTTCGGCGAGTTTCTACCACTCCTGGGCAAACGCCTTCGGCGACGACGTCGAGGTCCTGGCGACCCGGTACCCGGGGCGCCAGGAGCGGATCGCCGAGCCCTGCCTGGAGAGCATGGAGGAACTGGCCGACGCGGTGACCACCGCCGTCCTGCCCCTCCTCGACAAGCCGCTGGCCGTCTTCGGCCACAGCATGGGGGCCTCGCTCGCCTACGAGGTGGTGGTCCGCCTGGAACGCAGGCACGGCTTCTGTCCGAGCCTCCTCCTCGTCTCCGGCCAGCAACCCCCGCACAGACAGCGGCCGCGCACCGCGCACCTGGACGGTGTCGAGTCCGTCCTCGCCGAGGTCCGCAAGCTGGGCGGTACCGACGCCGCGCTGCTGGAGGACCCCGACCTCCGGGAACTCGTGCTGCCGGCGCTCCTGGCCGACTTCTCCGTCGTCGGGCGGTACGCCGAGAAGGGCCCCCGGCCCGCCATGCCCGTGCGCTGCCCGGTCGTCGGTTACGTCGGGGACCGCGATCCCAATGTGACCGTGGAGGAGGTGGCCGCCTGGTCCGGCATCGCCCCGAAGGGCTTCGAGCTCAAGGTGCTGCAGGGCGACCACTTCTACCTGACGCCGCGCAGGGACGAACTCGTCGCCGACCTGGCGTCCCGTCTGCGCTGACCCCCGCCCCGTCCCCGTCCTTACCCCTGCCCCTGCCCCTGCCCCTGCCGCGCGACCGCGGCCGGTGCCCCGTCCGCGCTGCCCCCGTCCCCCGCCCCTCCCCCGGCCGCGGCCGCGCGGCTGTGTCCCCGGCCGCGGCCGGACCCTGCCGAAACCTGTCCCCGCCCGCTGCCCGCAGAGAATTCCCCGGTGTTGCTTGGCAGCTTTGTGCAAGGCGGCTTGCCGGAGCGGACGGCCACGGCTTAGAAATCGTCAGGAAGTCACTGGAATTGCCCGTTCGGCAATTCACGAGAGAGGTGTCGGCATGGCCGCTGCAACGCGCGAAGAGCGTCTTGTCATCATCAAGGAAATCGTCTGCGACATTCTTGAGATCGAAGAGGAAGAGGTCTCGGAAACCAGCCTCTTCAAGGAGGACCACAACGCCGACTCGCTCCGCGCGATCGAGATCCTCGCGGCCCTGGAAAAGGAGTTCGGCGTGGTCATCAACCAGTCCGAACTGCCGCGCATGGTCAACCTCGCGGGCGTGTACGAGGTCGTCGGGGAGCCGGCCGGCTGGTGACCCGTCCGCGACGCCTCCGGGTGGCGCGCGCGTAGGTCGGACGTGGACAAGGAGGTAGGCATGTCGGCAGTGCACGACGCCGGCCCGGAGGCAACGGGACGGCACCGGGTGGTTCTCACGGGACTCGGGGTGGTCTCCAGCATCGGGCTGGGGGTGAAGGAGTTCCTCGAAGGTCTGAAGGAGGGCCGCAGTGGGGCCCGGCCCATCACGGTGTTCGACACCGAAGGGTTCGCCCACGCCAACGGCTGCGAGATCGTCGAGTTCGAGCCGCTGGACTGGATCCGCACCCTGGAGGCGGAACAGCTCGGCAGGGCGGCGCAGTTCTCGGCCGCCGCGGCCCGGATGGCCCTGGAGGACGCCGGCCTGGACGCTGCCGACCTGCGCGGCCGACGGGGTCTGATCTCCATCGGCACCACCGATGGCGAGTCGTACGACCTCGATCAGCTGGTCGAGGCCGAGATCAAGGGCGGACCGGAGACGTTCGACCCGATGGCGGCCCGGAGGATTCCCGCCGGACGGCTCTCGGTCGCCATCGCCCAGGAGCTCGAACTGGCCGACGTCGAAGCCGTCACGGTTCCGACCGCCTGCGCCGCTGGCAACTACGCCATCGGCTACGGCTTCGACGCGGTGCGCTCCGGGGAGGCGGACTACGCCTTCTGCGGGGGCGCGGACGCCATGTGCCGCAAGACGTTCACCGGCTTCTACCGGCTGGGCACCATCGCGCCGGAGCACTGCCGGCCGTTCGACGCCGACCGCAAGGGCATCCTGACCGGCGAGGGCGCCGGGGTGCTCGTCCTGGAACGGCTGGAGTCGGCCCTGGAACGCGGCGCCACCATCTACGCCGAGGTGCTCGGCTACGGCCTCAACTGCGACGCCCACCACCAGGTGGCGCCCAACCGGGCGAGCGTCGCGCGCTGCATGGAACTCGCCCTGGACAACGCGGGCGTGAAACCGGCCGAGGTGGACCTGATCTCCGCCCACGGGACGGGGACCAAGGCCAACGACATCACCGAGGCGGGCGCGATCCGCGAGGTGTTCGGCACCCCGCCGCGCACCGTCTCCATGAAGTCGATGCTCGGCCACAGCATGGGCGCGGCCAGCGCCCTGGGCGCCATCGGCTGCGCGCTCGCCCTCGCCCACCGGTTCATCCCGCCGACGATCAACCACGTCACCACGGACCCCGAGTGCGACGTCGACTGCGTGCCGAACCAGGCCGTCGAGGCCGACCTCAGGGTCGTCCAGAACAACGGTCTGGCGTTCGGCGGCAACAACGCGGTGGTTCTGCTCGGCCGGTACGACCGCCCCGAGGAGGAAGCATGCTGAGCCGTCCGATCATCGGCATGGGTGCCGTGGCCAGCACCGGAAGAGGCGTCGGAACGCTCTTCGAGAACCTGTGCCGGGGAGTCACCGGCCACGCGGAGCTGCGCGGGTTCGACCGCACCCGCTTCCGGGCGCAGCACGCCTACGAGGTGGACGACCGCCCCGTGGCGGGCGAGGACGTGCCCGCCCGCGCCACCGCGCTGCTCGTCGACGCGATCGCGCAGGCGGCGGCCGACGCGGGCCTGGGCGAGGACCTCTCCGGCATACCGGTACTCATCGGGACGGGGCTGCGCGAGCTGCGTTCCCTGGAGCTCTGGTGGCGCGAGGGCACCGACCTGGACGACACCGGCCTGCACTTCGGCACCGCGCTGCGCGAGCGGTTCAACGCCGATGTGACCCACACCTTCTCCAACGCCTGCTCCGCCTCGCTGTACGCGCTGGCGCTCGGCTCGGACCTGCTGGCGGAGGAGGGCGACCACGCTCCCGACACGGTGATCGTCGCGGGCGTGGACGTGCTCACCGAGAGCATGTACGGACTGCTGGAGCGGGTCCACCCGACCCCGCCGGACCGGGTGCGGCCCTTCGACCGGGACCGCACCGGAGTCCTCATGGGCGACGGCGCCGCCGCCGTCGTGCTCGGCCGGGAGACCGGCGGCGGCAGGACGCACGCCCTGCTCCGCAGCGTCGCCGTCAACTGTGACGCCTTCCACGTCACCGCGCCCTCCCCGGAGGGCATCGCGAAGGCGATGCGCACCGCGTACGACATGGCGGGCGTCAAACCGAAGGACATCGACCTGGTGATGCTGCACGGCACCGGGACCCTGCTCAACGACGAGGCCGAGGCGACGGCGATGGCCGACGCGCTGGGCGACGCGGCGGGCGGTCCGCTGATGACGGCGATCAAGTCGATGACCGGCCACACCTCCGGCGCGTCCGGGCTGATGGGCCTGGTCATGGGCGTCACCGCCCTCGCCGAGGGACGCGTCCCGCCCACCGTCGGACTGGAGCGGCCGGTCGAGGAGGCCGCGGAGTTCCGCTTCGTGACCGGTGACGCCGCGTCCGCGTCGATGAACGTGGCGCAGCTCAACGCGTTCGGATTCGGCGGCATCAACGCCGTCGCCATCGTGGAGGCCGCCCCGTGAGCGTCGTCGTCAGCGGAGTGTCCGTACTGATCCCCGGCGCCGACAGCGCCAAGGCGCTGGCCGCCGGCCCCCAGCCCGGCGACGGGCCCGTCGACCCGGCCGCCCTGGTGGGCAGGAAGGGCCTGCGCTACAAGGACCGGGCCACCCAGCTCGGCTACTGCCTGACCTCCGCGGCCCTGGCCGACGCCGGACTCCTCGGCGAGGACGGCACGGTCTCCGGCGGGGACGTCGGCGTGGTCGTCAGCTCCAACTACGGCAACCTGGACACCGTCGTCCGCGCCCTGGACACCCTGCGGGAGGGCACCGTCTCGGCGACCAGCCCGATGGACCTGCCGAACGCCTCGAGCAACGTCATCGCCTCCTCCGCGGCCATCCGCTACGGCCTGCGCGGTCCCAACCTGATGGTGTGCAACGGCGCGACGTCCGGTCTGGACGCGGTCAACTGGGCCACGACCATGATCACGGCGGGCCGCGTGGACCGGGTCCTCGTCGTCGGCGTCGAGCCGGACAACGACGTCGTACGCCGGCTGCTCGGCGGCCGGCACGCCGTCGACGGGGGCGCCGCCGTCGTCCTGGAGGACGCGGGAGCGGCCCGCGCGCGGGGCGTGCGGGTCCGCGCCGTGCTCGGCCGGTACGTCCGCGCGGCCGGTGTCGGGACGGTCCTGGAACGGCTGGCCGCCTCCGGCGCGCCCGGCCCGGCCTGGTGGCACCTCCCCGACACGGCTCCCGAGGGGATCGGCGCCGACCTGCTGCCCGGGGTGGAGCGGATCGCCCTGCCCGAGCACTCCGGCCGCGCCTCCGGCGCGCTCGGTGTGCTGCAGTGCGCGACGGCCGTCGGCCTGTTCGACGAGTACGGCGAGGGGCCGGTGTACGCGGTCTGCGGCACCGACGCCGACGACGCCTCGGCCGGGCTCGTGCTGCTGGAGCCCCCGGCCCCGGAGGCCCTCTGATGCCCGCGCCCGACGGCCCCGGCGCCGGGACGGTCCGCCGGCGCACCGCCGGCGCCGGCGGACCCCGGCTGCTGATGGTCCACGGACTGGCGGAGAACGACAGCGTCTGGGACCGGAGCATCGGGCTCCTGCCGCCCGCGTACGAGGTGTGGTCGGCCCGGCTCCCCTGGAGCGCCGAGGGCGTGCAGGACTGGGGCACCGACGGCGATCTCGCCGGTCCCCTGGCCCGGGTGCTGGCCGCGGTGCCCGGCGGCCCGGAGATCGTGGTGGCGCACTCCATGTCGGCGGCCGTCCTGCTGGACCTCGTCGACCGGGAGAGCCGGCGCGGCGGCGACGCCCTCGCCCGGTTCGGGATCCGCGGCCTGGTGCTGGTCTCGCCGTTCTACCGGCGCACCGCCGAGGAGTTCGACTGGGACACCATCAGCCACTACCTCAACGACTTCCACCTGATCATGGAGGAGGGCCTGCGGGTCCACTCCGGCGACCGGCTTCCCGCCTCCCTGCGGGCGGCCATGGGGGAGCGGGTGCGGGACCGGGTGGGCCCGTACGGCTGGCTGCGCTTCTTCGAGCTCTACCTGCGTACTCCGCAGCTCCAGACGGGCCGGATCACCGTGCCCTGTCTGGTGCTGGGGGGCGAGAAGGACTTCGCCGCGCCGCCCGGCGAGAGCGTGGCGCTGGCCGCCGCGCTGCCGGACGCGCGCGCACTCGTCCTCCCCGGCTGCGGGCACTTCCCGATGATCGAGGAAGCGGAACGGTTCGCCTCCGAGACCGTCACTTTCGTCAACTCCCTTGGGACCGGCGCTCCGCAGCGCGGGCCCGTCCCCGACACAGCTCTGGAGCACCGTCGATGACCATCGTCACGGAGACCGCCGTCAAGGCGCTCCTCACCGAGACGACCTCCGTCCAGGTCCGCCCCCGCTACGAGGGCTCCAACATCTGCACCTGGATCGGTTTCAAGCACGTGAACTACATGGTCGAGGAGGCGGTCCTCGACCACTTCCGGCAGGCCGCCCTGCCGGCCCGCGGCCTGTACGAGGAGCACGGCCTCGGCCTCGACATCGTCGGGATCGACACCCGTATCCTGCACGCCTTCCACATGGACGACCTCGCCACCGCCGAGGTCGTCCCGGTCACCAAGGACGCGGACGGCACGCTGGGCTTCAGGGTGACCGTGCACGTGGAACGCGACGGGGAGATCCTCAAGGCCGTCACCTCCAAGGTGCGCGTGTCCCTGCGGATCGACACCTACCTCGACTCCGCGGGCGAGGTGCCCGAGGAACTCGCCCGTTTCGCCGTGGACCGGCTCGGAGCCGACGTGGTGCCCGCGCCGCTCACCCCGTTCACCTCCGAGGACACGGTCCTGGGGGAGCTGCTGGAGGGCAAGAACGCCTACGGCTGGAAGTGGAACATCCCGTACCCGTACTGCCACTTCACCGAGCGCCTCCAGATGTCCGGCTACCTGAGGCTGATGGAGGAGGGCAAGGACCGGTTCGTCGCGGACCGGGGCATCTCCATCAAGACGCTGCTGGACGAGCGCCGGTGGATCCCCGTCGTGCCGCGGTCCCAGATCCGGATCCTCGACGAGGCGATGATGGAGGAGGACCTCTACACCACCTACGAGGTGGAGGAGGTCTTCAAGGACTTCACCTACACCACCCGGATGAACTGGTACGTCGTCCGCGACGGCGGCCTCCTCAAGACCGCCACGGGCACCATCGTGCACGGCTACGCGGTCATCAGGAACCGCCGCGACTGGAGCCTGGAGAACTTCGACCAGCACGTGCTGGACGCGCTCAACGGCACGACGCGGCAGCCGTGAACGACGCCTGGGGAGGGAGCCGCGGGAAGACGCCGCGGATCCTGCTGATCGAGAGTCACGGGCCGTGCGCCCCGGTCGACGCCGGCCTGCGGCGGGACGCCACGGCGCAGGCGCGGGCCGGGCACCCGGTGCTGATGTACCTGGTGGAGGACGGATGCCTCCTCGCCCGGCCCGGGACCGACGAGGAACTGGACCGCTTCGAGGCGGCGGGCGGCCGGCTGGCCGTCGACCGCTTCTCCCTCGTGCAGCGGGGGATCGAGCACCTCCCGCTGCGCCCCCGGGCGACGGTCTCCGACATGGACGAACTGGCCGGCTGGATCACCGGCCCCGACGTACAGGCGGTGTGGCACTGACATGGCGCGCAGCATTCCGCCCACCGACGTACTGATCACCCTCATGGGCTCACCGCACGAGTCGGAGCGCGTCACCAGCGCGCTGCGCCTGGTCCAGGCACTGCTGGAGCAGGGCCGTGCCGTACAGGTGTGGGCCTGCGGGTACGCCACCCTGCTCACCCAGAACCCGCTGGGTGAGGACAAACCGCGCAACCTGGCGAACTGGAACGGGGTCTACCCGTCCACGGCCGCCCTGGTGAAGGACATGCTGGAAACGTTCCCGGGCCGGCTGTACTGGTACGGCTGCCGGTTCTGCAGCGACGACCGGGGTGCGGCGGACCACCTGCCGCAGGTCGTCATGCGTCCCCCGTCCGGCTACGGCGCCAACGTGGCCGCGGCCGGGCGCACCCTCCAGGTGGGGGTCCTGTGATGGCCGGCGCACGGACCGCCGGGGAGACCGGCACGCCCGGACGGCGCACCCTGGCCATCGTGGAGAAGGCCTACCGCGGGGCGCTGGAGAAGCAGTTCTTCGACGCCCTGTACCTGGCGGTGGAGCTGCACCGCCAGCTCGGCGGGCTGGACGTGCTGCTGCGCGGACGCGCCGTCACCTACGGCGTGCGCGCCGAGCCGGTGCCCGCGCTGCGGATCGGCAGCCGCACCCTGGACACCCTCACCGACCCCCGCCGGGACCTGCGCACCCTCATGGACGCCGGGGTCCGGGTCCACGCCGAGGAGTCCGCCCTGGCCGCGCACGGACTGGCCCCGGACCGGCTGCTGGACGGGGTGCGGGCGGTCCCCGACGGGAGCACGGCCCTGCGCTGGCCCGAGTACCGAATGGTCTGTTACCTGTGAACCGAAGGGAAGCGTGGCGGACATGACCACCACCGCAACGGGCGCCGGCCGCCCCGTCATCACCGCGTGGTCCGCGGTGTCGCCGTTCGGCATCGGCCGGACCGCGTTCGCCGAGGGGGCCCGCGAGCGGCGCTCCACCGTCTCCGCGCTCGCCGAGGCCGGGCCACGGGACGACGCCTGCACGGTCCCCGGCTTCGAGGTCCGGGCGGTGCTCGGCAAGAAGGGCACCCGGTCCATGGACCGGGTCACCGGGCTGGCGGTCACCGCCGTGGGGGCGCTGCTCGACGACACCGAACGGAGCCGGGCCGTCGGCACCGGCGAGGGCGCCGCCCTGGCCCTGGGCACCACCACCGGCAGCGCCCAGAGCATGATGGACTTCACGCGGGACTCGCTCACCGGCGAGCAGCCGTTCTTCGTCGACCCGGCGCGCTTCCCCAACACCGTGATGAACTGCGCGGCCGGCCAGAGCGCCATCTGGTACCAGCTCAAGGGGCCCAACACGACCATCGCGGGCGGCCGGGCGGCCGGGCTGCACGCCCTGAACTACTCCCGCCGGCTGCTGGCCGCGGGCCGTGCCCAGACCGTGCTGTGCGGCGCCGCCGAGGAGTACTCCACCGCCCGCGCCTGGCTCGAGCACCACTCCGGTGACGGCGCGCCGGGCGCGCCGCTCGGCGAGGGCTGTGCCGTGTTCCTCGTCGAACCCGCGGCCGGCGAGGACGGCGGACAGCCGGTGCTGGCCGAGATCCTGGCCGTCGAACTGGGCGTCGTGCTCCGTGACGACGTGGCCGGCAGCCTCACGGCCTGCCTGCGCGGCGCACTGCGCCGGTCCGGCGTCGACCTCGCGGAGATCGCCGCCGTCGCCCGCTCCGGTGCCCCCGGGGCGGAGGGCGACGCCGAGGCCGCGGTCGTCGGCGAGCTGCTGGCCGGCGTGGACGCGGCCGACCTCACCCAGGTCGCGCTGATCGGCGACACCGGCGCCGCCTCCGCCGCCTTCCAGACCGCCGCCCTGCTGGCTCACGCGGAGGACGACCGCACCGTGGCCGGGAAGGTGGGCCTCGTCACCTCCGTCGACCGGACCGGGACCGTCGGCTGCGCCCTGCTCCGGCTGCGCTGACCACCGTCCGCCCCCGCGCCGAAACCGAAGAACGAAACGCCGAGAGAGGTACCACCGTGCTGGACAAGGAAGAACTGCGCTCGATCGTCGCGCAGGTGCTGGACGTCGATACGGCCGAGATCACCGACGACGTCAGGTTCGTCGACGACCTGGAGGTCGACTCCCTCCTGGCCCTGGAGATCGTGGTCGTCCTGGAGAAGAAGTACGGGGTGAAGCTGCCGGAGTCCGAGCTGCGGCAGATCGTCACCCTGCAGAGCGCCTACGACCTGCTGGCCGGAAAGCTGCAGGCCGTCTGATGGACGTCCTCGCCGAGACGCGTCCGGGCGCCCCGGCCCGCGCCGCGACCCGGTCCGGACCGCGGTCCGCCGCCGTGCTCTCGGGCGCCGTCGAGGTCCTGCCGTCGCAGCGGGAGGGGCGCACCTCCACCCGGTTCACCGTGACCGCGGACGAGACGGTGCTCCCCGGCCACTACCCGGGCTTCCCGATCTTCCCCGGCGTGTGCCTGGTCGAGTACGTGCACCGGAGCGTGCTCGCCACGGCGCCCGCGCGGGAGCCCGGCCTTGAGCTCGTGGCCGTGGAGAGCACCCGGTTCACCGGGCCCGTGTACCCGGGCGACGCGCTGACCGCGGACATCGACTGGAAGCCAGTGGACGGCGTGACGTGGCAGTGCCGGGCGAAGATCCGCTCCGGCCGGGGCGACGCCGCGTCGGTGCGCCTGCGCTACCGCCGCGGCACGGACGGAGCGTCGGCGTGAGCGGGCAGAGGGAGATCCGCGGCAGGCTGCCGCACCGCTACCCCGTGCTGCTGGTGGACCGGGTCACGCACGTCGATCCCGGCCGCGCGCTGACCGCCCTCAAGGCGGTCACCTGCAACGAGCCCTGGTACGCGGACCTGGGCCCGGACACCCCCGAGGAGGGTTTCGGCTACCCGAAACCGCTGCTGGTGGAGTCCTGGTGCCAGTCCGCGGGTGTCCTGGCCACCTGGGAGGCCCCCAACCCCGATGTGCTGACCGGGCAGGTCATGCTCTTCGGCGGCATGACCGGGGTCGAGTTCCACCGCACCGTCCTGCCCGGCGACGTCCTGGAGCACCGGGTGCGCGTCGAACGCCGGGTGGACGACACCGTGATGTTCGAGGGCGAGAGCCTGGTGGACGGCGAGACGGTGATGACCGTCGGCCGTATCGTCATGGCCTTCCGCCCGGCCGAAGTCCTGAGACCCGAAGCGAGCTGAGCGAAGACCATGCAGGACAACACTTCCCGGGTGGCACTCGTCACCGGTGGTTCACGCGGGATCGGACGGGCGTGCGTACTGGCCCTCGCCCGCGACGGATTCGACGTCGCCTTCTGCTACCGCGCCGACGACGAGGCGGCCCGGCAGGTGGAGAAGGAGGCCGGCCAATTCGGCGTACGCGTCGTGTCCCGGCGGGCGGACGTCGCCGACGGCCAGGCCGTGCGCTCCTTCGTCGAGGAGGCCGAGGACACGCTCGGCCCCGTCGACGCGGCGGTCACCGCCGCCGGGATCACCCGCGACAACCCCCTGGTGCTGATGGACGACGACCAGTGGCACCAGGTCGTCGACACCAATCTCGACGGCGTCTACCACCTGTGCCGCGCGGTCGTCTTCTCCATGATGAAGCGCCGTACCGGCGCGATCGTCAACATCTCGTCGGTGGCGGGGGTGTACGGCCACGCCAGCCAGAGCAACTACTCCGCCACGAAGGCCGGCATCATCGGCTTCTCCCGGTCGCTGGCCAAGGAGGTCGGCCGCTCCGGGATCCGCGTCAACGCGGTCGCCCCCGGTTTCATCGACACCGACATGGTCGCCGCGATGAACGACAAGGCCCGCAAGGACATCACCCGGACGATCCCGCTGCGCCGCATGGGCCGTGCCGAGGAGGTCGGCGACCTCGTCGCGTACCTGGTGTCGGACAAGGCCGAGTACATCACCGGTTCCGTCCTGCAGATCGACGGCGGCATCACCATCTGACCCCCCGACCCCCCGACCACCCGACCACCCGACCACCGGACGGGCCGGAGCGTCCGGCCCGTCCGCGCCGGCCCGATCCGTGACCGGCGGCAGCACTCAGCATGTTTGGAGGCGGTGATGGCCCGACGGAGGCCGCGCTGGTACTTCTCGTTCCGCAGTCCCTATGCGTGGATGGCGTACCGGGACCTGATGGCCGACCACCGGGACGTCGCGGACCGCATCGACTGGTTCCCCTTCTGGGAGCCGGACGCGGAGGCCGGCGACCGCCTGGAGCAGGCCGGCATCAGCCTGCCGTACGTGGCGATGTCGAAGGAGAAGCACCTCTACATCCTCCAGGACGTGCGCAGACTCGCCCGCGACCGCGGTCTGAAGATGGTGTGGCCGGTCGACCGCGAACCCCGGTGGGAGGTGTCGCACCTGGCGTACCTGGTGGCCGACGAACTCGGCCGCGGGCGGGAGTTCATCGCGGCGGTCTACCGAGCACGCTGGGAGGAGGGACAGGACATCTCCGATCCGGCCGTCATCGCCGGCATCGCCGAGCGGATCGGCCTGGACCCGGTGCGCCTGTCCACCGCGTGCACCGATCCGGCCGTACGCGAGCGCGGTCTCGAGGCCCTCGACTCGCTCCACCGCGACGGCGTCTTCGGCGTTCCGTTCTTCATCGACGGCTACGAGAAGTTCTGGGGAGTGGACCGGCTGCCCGGCTTCGTCTCCTCCGTCCGCTCCCGCACCTCCTGAACCGGCCCACACCCCCGACCCCGTCCGCAACCCGACCCGCTCACCCTCAGCAACGAAGGAGCCCGACATGGCGACCAACCCGTTCGAAGACGACAACGCGAGCTACTACGTCCTGGTCAACGACGAGAACCAGCACTCGCTGTGGCCCGCGTTCGCCGAGGTGCCCGCCGGCTGGACCATCGTGTTCGGCGAGGAGCCCCGGCAGGCGTGCCTCGACTACATCACCGAGAACTGGACCGACATGCGGCCCAAGAGCCTCGCGATGGCCATGGACGCCTGACCGGGCGTCGCACGGGGGCGCGGTCCGGTATCCCCGGCCGGCCGCGCCCCGCGCGGAGGGCCCGGTGGGCGGGTGCGACGCCCACCGGGCCCTCCCGCGTACGGGGAGCCCCGCCCGTCGCCGCAATGCGCCGACGGGCTTTCCGTTGGCAGCTTGATGCAGTTGCCATTGTCCGTCTTCCGAAGCCGGTGCGACAGTGCTCGGAATTGACCGACGTCGGCCATGTCCGGTCGCGGTATTCAACCGCCGGGATACCTGCCGCACGCACACTGCGCAATCCCTGCCAAGGCGATCCGCTAGAGGTGGAAGAGAATCATGCTCGCTGGTGACGGAGTACCGCTTACGTCCGCGCAGTCGGGAATCTGGTTCGCCCAGCAACTCGACGCGTCGAATCCGATCTACAACGCCGGCGAATACCTGGAAATTCACGGGCCCGTCGACGTCTCGGTATTCGAGGCCGCGCTGCGGCAGGTTGTGGCCGAGGCGGAGAACCTGCGCGTCACCTTCGTCGAGACGCCCGACGGACCGCGCCAGTACGTCCACCCGGACCCCGAGTGGCAGCTGCGGGTCATCGACGTGAGCGGCGAGGCCGACCCGCGGGCGGCCGCCGAGGCGTGGATGCGCGCGGACCTGGCACGGCCCCAGGACCCGTCGGTCGGGCCGCTGTTCCTCTTCGTTCTCTTCCGGGCCGCCGAGGACCGCTGGTTCTGGCTGCACCGCTACCACCACCTGCTCGTCGACGGGTTCACCGTGGCGCTCGTCGCCCGGCGCGTCGCCGAGGTCTACACCGCCCTGCTGGGCGGCGGGACGAGCGACAACCCCTTCGGCGCCCTGGACGACCTCGTCGGCATGGACGCCGCCTACCGCTCCTCCGACGCCTTCGAAGCCGACCGCGCGTGGTGGGCGGAGAAGCTGGCCGGCCGGCCCGAACCCGTGAGCCTCTCCGCCAAGGAGCCCACGGCCGCCCGCGGCCTGCTGCGCCGCACCGAGTACCTGAACGCCGGGGCGGCCGAGCGGCTCCGCGACGCGGCCCGCGAGGCGGGGGTGCCGTGGCCCTGCATGATGACCGCCGCTGTCTCGGTCTACCTGCACCGGCTCACCGGCGCGGAGGAGATCGTGCTCGGCCTCCCCGTCACCACCCGGCTGGGCAGGGCCGCCCGCGGCGTGCCCGGCATGGTCTCCAACGTGCTGCCGCTCCGGGTTCCGGTGCATCCGGCCGACTCCCTCCCCCGGCTGCTGGAGCGGGTCTCCCGCGAGATGCGCGGCGTCATGCGGCACCAGCGCTACCGCTACGAGGACCTGCGCCGCGACCTGCAGCTCCTCGGCGGCGACGAGCGCCTGACCGGGCCTCAGGTCAACATCATGATGTTCGACTACGCCCTCACCTTCGGCGAGCACCGGGCGACGGTCCACAACCTCTGCATCGGCCCCGCCGACGACCTGTCGGTCATCGTCTACGACCGCACCGACGGCCAGGGGCTGCAGATCGACTTCGACGCGAACCCGGAGCTCTACTCCGAGCGCGAACTCGCCTCCCACCTGCGGCGCTTCGTGGGGTTCCTGGCGGAACTGGCCGAGGCCCCGGCCGACCGGGCCGTCGGCGCCCTCGACGTGGCCACCCCCGCGGAGCTCGACGCCGCCCTCGCCGGTGTGGGTGCGGTGGTGGGTGAGGCCGACACGCACGGGCCGTCGCTGGCCGAGCTGTTCGAGGCACGGGCGGCCGCCACCCCGGACGCGACCGCCGTGGTCTGCGGCGACCACGCCCTCTCCTACCGCGACCTGAACACCTCGGCGAACCGGCTGGCCCGCCGCCTGACCGCCACCGGCGCCGGCCCCGGCCGGTTCGTCGGCCTCGCCCTGCCCCGCACCACCGACCTGGTCACCGCCCTGCTCGCCGTGATCAAGACCGGCGCCGCCTACGTCCCCATGGACCCCGACTACCCCGCCGAACGCCTGGCCCACATGGTCACCGACTCCGCCCCCGCCCTGGTGCTGACCACCTCCGGCGTGGACCTGTCCGGCGTCGACTGCGGCACCGCCACCGTCCTCACCCTGGACGACCCCCACCTGCGGGCGGACCTGGCCGCCCTGGCCGGCCACGACCTGACGGACGCCGACCGCGGCGGCCCGCTCACCGCCGGCTCCGCCGCCTACGTCATCTACACCTCCGGCTCCACCGGCCGCCCCAAGGGCGTGGTGATCCCGCACGGCAACGTGGTCCGCCTGTTCTCCGCGACCGACCCCTGGTTCGGCTTCGGCCCCGACGACGTGTGGACCCTCTTCCACAGCTACGCCTTCGACTTCTCCGTCTGGGAGATCTGGGGCCCGCTGCTGCACGGCGGCCGCCTGGTGATCGTCCCCTTCGAGGTCTCCCGCTCGCCGGAGGACTTCCTGGCCCTGCTGGCCGACCAGAAGGTGACGGTGCTCAACCAGACGCCCTCCGCCTTCTACCAGCTGATGCGGACCGAGGGCGACCGCCCGGACCTGGGCGCCCGGCTGGCCCTGCGCTACGTCGTCTTCGGCGGCGAGGCACTCGACCTGTGGCGGCTGCAGGAGTGGTACGGCCGCCACCCCGAGGACGCCCCCCGCCTGATCAACATGTACGGCATCACCGAGACCACCGTCCACGTCACCCACCGCGCACTGGACCGGCTGACCGCCAAGTCCGCCACGGGCAGCCTCATCGGCCGGGGCATCCCCGACCTCGGGATACGTGTGCTGGACTCCGCCCTCCGGCCCGCCGCGCCGGGCGTCGTCGGTGAGATGTACGTGGCCGGCGCGGGCCTGGCCCGGGGCTACCTCGGCCGGCACGCCCTGACCGCCGAGCGCTTCGTCGCCGACCCCTACGGCCCGCCCGGCACCCGCATGTACCGCACCGGCGACCTGGCGCGCTGGGACGACGACGGCGAGCTGGAGTACATCGGCCGCGCCGACCAGCAGGTCAAGATCCGCGGCTTCCGCATCGAGCTCGGCGAGATCGAGGCCTGCCTCGAGACCCACGCCGACGTCGTCCAGGCGGCCGTCGTCGTCCGCGAGGACCGGCCGGGCGACAAGCGGCTGGTGGGCTACACGGTCCTGGCCGACGGTCGGCACTGCGACCCGGCCGCGCTCCGGGACCACCTGGCCGCGCTGCTGCCCGACTACATGGTGCCCGCCGCGTTCGTCGCGCTCGACGTCCTGCCGCTGACCTCCAACGGCAAGCTCGACCGCAAGGCGCTGCCCGCCCCCGTGGTGGCCGCCGGCACCACCGGCCGTGCCCCCGCCACCCACACGGAGGAGACGCTCTGCGCCGTCTTCGCCGAGGCGCTGGGGCTGCCCGCCGTCGGCCCGGACGACAACTTCTTCGACCTGGGCGGCGACTCCATCGTCTCCCTGCAGATGATCTCCCTCGCCCGCCGTGCCGGACTGCGGATGACCACCCGGGACGTCTTCAAGCACCGCACCCCGGCGGCCCTGGCGGCCGTCGCGGCCACCGGCTCGGCGGCCGCCGAGCCGGTGCGGGACGAGCCCGTCGGCCCGCTCGTCGCCACTCCGGTCGTCCACTGGCTCGCCGGCCGCGGCGGCAGCATGGACCAGTACCACCAGGCCACCCTCGTCCAGGTCCCCGCCGGCCTGCGGCAGGAGCACCTCACCGCGGCCCTGCAGGCACTGCTGGAGCGCCACGACGCCCTGCGCATGCGTGCCGTGGCCACCGGAGACGGCGGATGGACCCTCGAGGTGGCACCGGCCGGCTCGGTCGAGGCCCGGGACACCCTGCGGCGCGTCGAAGTCCCGGACCCGGCCGCCGGCCTCCCGCCGGAGCTGCTCGACGAGCGGACCGGCGCCGCCGTCGCCGAACTCGCCCCGTACGACGGCGTGATGCTGCGGGCCGTGTGGTTCGACGCCGGGGACGAGGCTCCCGGCCGGCTGCTGCTGGTCGCCCACCACCTGGTGGTCGACGGCGTCTCCTGGCACATCCTGCTGTCCGACCTCGCGGAGGCGTGGCAGGCCGCCGCCGACGGACGCACCCCCGCGCTCCCCCCGTACGGGACCTCCTTGCGGACCTGGGCCCGCGAGCTCCACCGGCTGGCCCACCGCCCCGAGCGGGTGGCCGAGGCCGAACTGTGGCAGCACCTCGCCTCCGGTCCGGACCCGCTGCTGGGCAGCCGTGCCGTGGACCCGGAGCGGGACACGGCGGCGACGGTGCGGTCGCTCACGGTGTCGCTGCCGCCCGCGGAGACGTCGGCCCTGCTGGGCGAGGTGGCGCGGGTGTTCCGCGCCCGTGCGCACGAGGTGCTGCTGGCGGGGCTCGCGCTGGCGGTGCCGAGGTGGCGCCGGGCCCGCGGCGTGGACACCTCCGAGGTGCTGCTGGAGGTGGAGGGGCACGGCCGGGAGGACGTGCTGGAGGGCGTGGACGTGTCGCGGACGGTGGGCTGGTTCACCAGCCTGTTCCCCGTCCGCCTGGACGCCGGCGAGGAGGACGCCGGGGAGGCGTTGAGGCGCGTCAAGGAGCAGATGCGGGCGGTGCCGGACAACGGCATCGGTTTCGGTCTGCTGCGCCATCTGCACCCGGTGGCGGGGGCCGCGCTCGCCGGCCTGCCGACCCCGCAGATCGGCTTCAACTACCTCGGCCGCGTCGGTGGTCCGTCGGGCGGCGACTGGTCCCCGGTGGCCGGGGAGCGCGCCCTGACGGGCGCCGACGATCCGTCGATGCCCGTGGCCCACACCGTCGACCTCAACGCGTACACCCGGGAGACCGCCAAGGGCCCGGTGCTCACCGCCGTGTGGAACTGGGCCGGCGGCCTGCTCACCGAGGCGGAGGTGAGCGGTCTGGCCGACCTGTGGTTCCGGGCCCTGCGGGAGCTCGTGGAGGCGTCCTCGCAGCCCGGGGCGGGCGGCTTCACCCCCTCCGACGTGCCGCTGGTACGGCTCACCCAGGAGCAGATCCGGAGCATCGAGGCCGCGCACCCGGCGACCGTCGACATCCTCCCGGTGACGCCGCTCCAGCAGGGGCTGCTCTTCCACACCCTGTTCGACGAGGGCGGCCCGGACGTCTACACCGTCCAGTTCCTCTACGACCTGGAGGGCCGGCTGGACGCCGCGGCCCTGCGGGGCGCGGCCGAGGAGATGCTGCGCCGTCACCCCGGTCTGCGCGCGGCCTTCCGGCTCGACGGGCTGGACCACGCCGTCCAGGTGGTCCCCGAGTCGGTGGAACTGCCCTGGACGGACCTGGACCTGCGCCACCTGGACCCGACCGAGCAGCAGACCGTCCTGGACCGGATGCTGCAGGAGGACCGCGGCAACCGCTTCGACCTGGCGGCCCCTCCGCTGATGCGCTTCCTGCTGGTCGCGCTCGCCGACGACCGGCACCGGCTGGTCTTCACGCACCACCACGTCCTGCTCGACGGCTGGTCCATGCCGCTGTTCGTCCGGGAACTCCTCGACCTCTACGCGGGCCGGACCCCGGACCGCACCCCGCCCCACCGGGACTACCTCGCCTGGCTGGCCGAACAGGACGCGTCCGCCACCGCGAGCGTCTGGCGCGAGGCGCTCCAGGGGCTCGACGAGCCCACCCTCCTCGCCCCCTCCGTCCCCGACCGGCAGCCGGTCGTGCCCGACCAGTTGACGGCCGACCTGCCCGCCGATCTGACCGCGCGGCTCCAGGACACCGCACGCGCACACGGTCTCACCCTCAACACCCTGCTCCAGGGCGCCTGGTCCGTGGTGCTGAGCCGGCTGACCGCACGCGACGACGTCGTCTTCGGCAGCACGGTCTCCGGCCGGCCGCCCCAGGTCCCCGGCGTGGAGTCGATGGTCGGCCTGTTCATCAACACCCTCCCGGTGCGGGTCCGCATCGTGCCCGGGGAGAGCGCCGTCGCGTTCCTGACCCGGCTGCAGGACGAGCAGACCCGGCTGATGGAGCACCAGCACATCGGACTCGCCGACGTCCAGCGGATCGCCGGGATCGGCGAACTCTTCGACACCATCACCGTGCTGGAGAACTACCCGCTGGACCCGGCGCGGCTGAGGGTGCCCGGTCTCGCCGTCACCGCCATCGACGGCCGGGACGCCACGCACTACCCGCTGAGCCTCGCCGTGATGCCCGGCGAGCGGCTGCACCTGCGGATCAACTACCGGCCCGACCTGTTCGACGCCGACGCCGTCCGGCAGCTGGTGGGCCGCTTCCAGGCGGTCCTGGAGTTCTGGGCGGACCGCCCGCAGGAGCCGGTGGGCCGGATCGACGTCCTCCCCGCCGCCGAGTACGAACACCTGGTCCGCGGCGTCAACGGCGCCGCGCGCGACGTCCCGCACGCCACCTTCCCGCAGCTGTTCTCCGCGCGGGTCGCCGCCGCCCCCGACGCCCCGGCCGTCCTCTTCGGCGACCGGGTGCTGACCTACGGGGAGCTGGACGAGCGCACCGACCGGCTCGCGGCCGTGCTGGCCGGCCGGGGCGTCGGCCCCGAGCGGATCGTGGCCGTCGCGGTGCCGCGTTCGGCGGAACTCGTCGTGTGCGTGCTCGCCGTCCTCAAGGCGGGCGCCGCGTACCTGCCGGTCGACCTCGACTATCCGGCCGACCGCGTCGCCTACATGCTGCGGGACTCCCGGCCCGCGCTGGTCATCACCACGTCGGCGGTGGCGGACACGATCCCCGGTGACGTGCCGCGGCTCCTCGTGGACCGCCCGGACGACCTCGCCGGGCCCGTCGCGCCCGTCGTCCCGGCGGACGTCGCGAGCCCCGCGTACGTGATCTACACCTCCGGCTCCACCGGCCGTCCCAAGGGCGTGGTGGTCACCCACTCCGGCGTGGCGAGCCTGATCGCCGCCCAGACCGAGCGCTTCGACGTCGGACCGGACAGCCGTGTGCTGCAGTTCGCCTCGCCGTCGTTCGACGCCGCGTTCTGGGAGCTGACGATGGCGCTCCTGTCCGGGGCCGCCCTGGTCGTGGGCACCGCGGAGGAGGTCACCCCCGGCCCGGCCCTGGCGGCGCTCGCCGACCGGCACCGGGTCACCCACGCGACGCTGCCGCCGGTGGTCCTCGGGGCCGCCTCCCCCGGCGACTTCTCCTCGGTCTCGACGCTGGTCGTCGCGGGGGAGGCCACCGCCGGCGAGACGGTCGAACGCTGGTCGGCCGGCCGCCGGATGGTCAACGCCTACGGCCCCACCGAGACCACGGTCTGCGCGACGATGAGCGCCCCCCTCGGCGGCGGCGGACTGCCGCCCATCGGCGGTCCCGTCGTCAACGCCCGGGTGTACGTCCTGGACGCCCACCTCCGGCCGGTGCCGCCCGGCGTCGCGGGCGAGCTGTACATCGCCGGCGCCGGTCTCGCCCGCGGGTACCTGGGCCGGCCGGACCTGACGGCCGACCGTTTCGTGGCCGACCCGTTCGGCGTACCGGGCGCCCGGATGTACCGCTCGGGCGACGTCGTGCGCTGGAACCACGACGACCAGCTCGAGTTCCTCGGCCGGGTCGACCACCAGGTCAAGGTGCGCGGTTTCCGGATCGAGCTGGGTGAGATCGAGTCCGTGCTCACCGCCCTGCCGCAGGTCGCCCAGGCCGTCGTCGTGGTGCGCGAGGAGCCCGCCGGGCCCCGCCGGCTGGTGGGCTACGCGGTGCCGGCCGACGGCGCCGCGGCCGACCCGGAGGAGCTGCGCTCCGCGGTCGCCCGCGAACTCCCCGACCACATGGTGCCCTCCGCCGTCGTCGTGCTCGACGCGCTGCCGCTGACGCCGAACGGCAAGCTGGACCGTGCGGCGCTGCCCGCCCCCGGGACGCCCGCCGACACCGGCCGGGCCCCGGCGACGGAGCGGGAGAGGATCCTGTGCGAACTGTTCGCCCAGGTGCTCGGCCTGCCCGCGGTGGGCGCCGAGAGGAGCTTCTTCGACCTGGGCGGCGACTCCATCGTCTCCATCCAGCTCGTCTCCCGGGCCCGTGCCCGCGGCCTCGTCATCACACCGCGCGAGGTCTTCGTGCACCGCACCGCCGCCGCCCTGGCGGTCGTCGCCCGGGCCACCGAGGAGGACGCGCCGGAGGATGCCGCGCAGGAGAACGCGGACGACGGCCTCGGCCCGCTGCCGCTCACCCCGATCATGCACTGGCTGCGCGCCCTGCCCGGCACCGTCGACGCCTTCAGCCAGTCCGTGCTGGTGCGCACCCCCGCCGGTGCGACGGAGCGGGACCTCGTCGCCGTCCTCCAGGCGGTGCTCGACCGGCACGACATGCTGCGGGTGCGGCTGACCCGCCGCGGACCGCTCTGGGGCCTGGACGTGACCGACCGCGGCAGCGTCACGGCCGCGTCCGTGCTCTCCCGGGTCCCCTCGGAGGGCACGGGGGACGAGGCGTTCGCGGAGCTCGTCGCCGACCACACCGCCCGGACCCGGGCCGCGCTGGCGCCCGAGGACGGCGCCGTCCTGCGGGCCGTGTGGTTCGACGCCGGACCGGACACGGCGGGCCGGCTGCTGCTGACCGTGCACCACCTGGCCGTCGACGGGGTGTCCTGGCGGATCCTGCTGCCCGACCTGTCGGCCGCCTGGGACGCCGTCCGCGCGGGGCGCGCCCCGCGTCTCCCGGCCGTCGGCACCTCCTACCGCCGCTGGGCCGAGCAGCTCACCGCCCTCGCCCAGGAACCGGAGCGGCTCGACGAGCTCGAGTTCTGGACCGACATGCTCGCCGTGCCCGACGCACCGCTCGGCGACCGGCCGCTGGACGCCCGCCGGGACACCGTCGCCACCGCCCGCAGCCTGTCGCTGACCCTCCCGCCGCAGGCCACGGCACCGCTGCTCACCAGCGTGCCCGCCGACTTCCGCACCGGCGTCGGCGAGGTCCTGCTCGCCGGGCTCACCCTCGCCGTCACCGAGTGGCGGCGCCGCCGCGGCCACGACACGGCCGCGGGCGTGCTGATCGACCTGGAGGGCCACGGCCGCGACGAGTCGCTGACCGGTGCGGACCTCTCCCGCACCGTCGGCTGGTTCACCAGCCTGCACCCCGTCCGCCTGGAGGCGGACGGCCGGCAGAACCCCGCCGAGACCGTCAAGCGGGTCAAGGAGCGGCTGCTGTCCGTCCCCGACGGCGGCGTCGGACACGGGCTGCTGCGCCACCTCAACCCTCAGACGGCGATGCTGATGCACGGCCTGGCGGCCCCGCAGATCGGCTTCAACTACCTGGGCCGCTTCGGCTCCCCGGGCGAGGGGGACTGGGCCCCGGCGGGCGGGGCGGGCGTGATCGGCGGCGGCGCCGACGACGACATGGCCATGCCGCACGTGGTGGAGATCAACGCCGTCACCCAGGACGGCCCCGACGGGCCGCACCTCGTGGCCACCTGGACCTGGGCCGGCGAGATCCTGGAGGAGTCCGCGGTCCGCGAACTGGCCGGGCTGTGGTTCGAGGCGCTGGAGCGGCTCGCCGTCCCGGCGGGCCCGTCCGGCCCGGTCACCGGCCTCACCCCCTCCGACCTGCCGCTCGTCTCCCTGGAGCAGCACCACATCGATCTGCTGGAGGCCGACCGGCCCGGCCTCGCGGACGTCCTGCCGCTGGCCCCGCTCCAGGAGGGCCTGCTCTTCCACAGCCTGCTGGACGACAGCGCCCCGGACGTCTACAACGTCCAGCTCCACATGGACCTCGCCGGCCCCCTGGACGTCACGGCGCTGCGCTCCGCGGCCGCCGGGCTCCTGGCCCGCCACCCGAACCTGCGGGTCTGCTTCCGTGAGGACGGGCTGCCGCACGCCGTGCAGCTCGTGCCGAACGCCGTGGAACTGCCCTGGACCGACATCGACCTCGCCCCCCTCGACGAAGCCGGGCGCGCCGCCGAGCTCGACCGGGTGATGGAGGCGGACCGGACCACCCGGTTCGACGTGACGACCGCACCGCTGATCCGCTTCACCCTGGTCCGGCTCGCCGCCGACCGTCACCGCCTCCTCCTCACCAACCACCACATCCTGCTCGACGGCTGGTCGATGCCCGTCCTGCTCGAAGAGCTGTTCGCGCTCTACGAGACCCGCGGGGACGCCTCGGCGCTGCCTCCGGCCCCGGCCTTCGCCGACTACCTGACGTGGCGCGCCGGCCTGGACGACGAGCCCGCGAGGCGGGCCTGGCACACCGCGCTGGACGGGCTGGAGGAGCCCACCCTGCTCGTGCCGGGGACCTCCGACGCCACCGTGACGCCCGGCCGGGTCTCCCGGTGGCTCTCCGAGGAGTCCACCGCCGCGCTGACGGCCCTCGCCCGCAGGTACGGCTTCACCCTCAACACCCTGGTCCAGGGCGCGTGGGCGCTGACGCTCGCCGGGCTCACCGGACGCCGGGACGTGGTGTTCGGCGCCACCGTCTCCGGCCGTCCCCCGGAGGTCCCGGGCATCGAGTCGATGGCCGGCCTCTTCATCAACACGCTGCCCGTCAGGGTCCGGCTGCGCCACGACGAGACCGTCGCGGAGCTGCTCACCCGTCTGCAGGCGGAGCAACTGGACCTGATGGACCACCAGTACCTCGGCCTGTCCGAGATCCAGCGCATCGCCGGTCACGGCGAACTCTTCGACACGCTGGCGGTGCTGGAGAACTACCCCCTGGACCCGGAGAAGCTGCGGGCCCCCGGGGCGCTGGACGTCACCCACATCGACGGCCGCGACGCCACCCACTACCCGGTGACGTTCGTCGTCCTGCCGGGCGACCGGCTGGAACTCCGCCTCAACCACCGGCCGGAACTGCTGCCGGCCGACCGGGCCGAGGCCATGGCCGACCGGCTGACGGACCTGCTGGCCCGCATCACCGCCGAGCCGGACCTCCCGGTCGGCCGGCTGGACCACCTCACCGAGGCGGAGCGCGAGCGCGTCCTCCACACGTGGAACGGCGCCCGCCGGGCGATCGAGCCCGCGAC
The DNA here is from genome assembly GCF_008704515.1 of Streptomyces viridosporus T7A. Classification (NCBI taxonomy): domain Bacteria; kingdom Bacillati; phylum Actinomycetota; class Actinomycetes; order Kitasatosporales; family Streptomycetaceae; genus Streptomyces; species Streptomyces viridosporus. The sequence goes on along the minus strand of NZ_CP023700.1, from coordinate 6,542,875 downwards.
GTTCCCGGCGTTGTTCGAGGCGCAGGCGGCCCGGACCCCGCACGCCCCCGCGGTCCTCTCCGACGACGAGTCGCTGTCGTACGCGCAGCTCAACGAGCGGGCCAACCGGCTCGCCCACCACCTCATCGACCGGGGCGTGGGCCCGGAGCGGATCGTCGCCCTGCTGCTGCCCCGCTCGGTGGACATCGTCGTGGCCCGCCTGGCGGTGATGAAGGCCGGCGGCGCCTACCTGCCGGTCGACCCGGACTACCCCGCCGACCGCATCGCCTACATGCTCCACGACGCCGACCCCGTCCTGGTCCTCACCACCGGCCACGACGCGGACCGCCTGCCCGAATCGACCGCCGCCGCCCGCCTGCTCCTGGACCGCCTCGACCTGACCACCGCACCGGCGACCGACCCCACGGACGCGAACCGGCCGGCGCCGCTGACCGTGGCCCACCCCGCCTACGTCATCTACACCTCCGGCTCCACCGGCCGCCCCAAGGGCGTGGTGGTCTCCCACCAGGGCCTGGCCGCCTTCGCCTCGGTCCTGGCCGAACGCTGCGCGGTCGGCCCGCACAGCCGGGTGCTGCAGTTCTCCTCGCCCAGCTTCGACGCCTCGGTCCTCGAACTGTGCATGAGCCTCCCCCGGGGCGCCGCCCTGGTGGTCCCCCCGCCCGGCCCGCTGGCCGACGAGGCCCTGGGCCGGGTCCTCGCGGACCGCGCCATCACCCACGCGCTGATCCCCCCGGCCGCGCTCGCCACCGTCCCGGCCATGGACCTGCCGGACTTCACCACCCTGATCGTGGGCGGCGACGCCACCGACGCCGCCCTGGTGGACCGCTGGGCCCCCGGCCGCCGCATGGTCAACGCCTACGGCCCCACCGAATCCACCGTCGTGGCCACGATCAGCGAACCGCTGGTCGCCGGTGCCGGCACAGCGCCTCCCATCGGCACCCCGATCGTCAACACCCGGGTGTACGTGCTGGACGCGGCGCTGCGCCCGGTCGCCCCGGGCGTGGTGGGAGAGCTCTACCTCGCCGGCGAGCAGCTGGCCCGCGGCTACCTGGGCCGCCCGGCGCTGACCGCGGAGCGGTTCACCGCCTGCCCCTACGGGGACGCGGGCGGCCGCATGTACCGCACCGGCGACCTCGTCCGCTGGGGCTCCGACGGCACCCTGGAGTACCTGGGCCGCGCCGACCACCAGGTCAAGCTGCGCGGCTTCCGGATCGAGCTCGGCGAGATCGAGGCCGCGCTCACGGCCTGCGAGGGGGTCGGCCGGTCCGTCGTCCTGGTCCGTGAGGACCGCCCCGGCGACAAGCGGCTCGTCGCCTACACCGTCCCCGACGGCGCCTCCGCTCCGGACGCCGGTGCGCTGCGTGCCGCGCTCTCCGCCGTACTGCCCGAGTACATGGTGCCGTCGGCCTTCGTCACCCTGGACGCCCTGCCGCTCACCGCCAACGGCAAGCTCGACCGCAAGGCCCTGCCCGCGCCCGAGCACACCGCCGCCGGGACCGGCCGCAGCCCGCGCACGCCGCAGGAGGAGATCCTCTGCGCCCTGTTCGCCGACGCCCTCGGCGTGCCGGAGGTCGGTCCCGACGACAGCTTCTTCGAGCTGGGCGGGCATTCGCTGCTCGCCACCCGTCTCACCGGCCGCATCCGGGTGGCGCTGGGCGTCGAGCTCCAGGTGCGCGCGCTCTTCGAGACCCCGACCCCGGCCGGTCTCGCCGCCCGGCTGAGCGGCGAGACCGCGGTGGCCCGGCGGACGCTCGCCCCGATGCCCCGGCCCGAGGCGGTGCCGCTGTCGTACGCGCAGCAGCGGCTGTGGTTCCTCGGCCGTTTCGAGGGCCCGGGTGCGACCTACAACATCCCGCTGGCCCTGCGGCTCACCGGCCCGGTGGATTCCGCCGCGCTGGCCGCGGCCCTGCACGACGTGGTCGGCCGCCACGAGCCGCTGCGCACCGTCTTCCCCGACACCGACGGCGTGCCGCACCAGCGTGTTCTCGACGCGTGCGACGCACGGCCCGAGTGGGCCGTCGTCGACGTGGACGCGGACGGGCCCGGCCTGGACGCGCTCCTCGCCGAGCAGGTGACGCGCGGTTTCGACCTCGCGGCCGATCTGCCGCTGCGGGCGACGCTGTTCCGGGCCGGCGAGCGGGAGCACGTGCTGCTGCTCGTGCTGCACCACATCGCCGCCGACGGCTCCTCGCTGACCCCGTTGGCGCGTGACCTGTCGGCCGCCTACGCGGCACGGTGCCGCGGCGAGGCGCCGGCCTGGAACGAACTGCCGGTGCAGTACGCGGACTACGCCCTGTGGCAGCGGGAGGTACTGGGCCGCGAGGACGACCCGACCAGCGTGGTCTCCGGCCAGCTCGACTTCTGGCGCCGGGCCCTGGCGGGCCTGCCGGAGGAACTGCCCCTGCCGGTGGACCGGCCGCGCCCGGCACGCGCCTCCTACCGCGGTGACGTGATCCCCTTCACCCTGGACGCCGACGTCCACGCCGGCCTGGCCGCGCTGGCACGGGAATCCGGCGCCAGCCTCTTCATGGTGCTGCAGGCCGCCGTCGCGGTCTGGCTGGGCAAGCTCGGCGCCGGACCGGACGTGCCGCTGGGCACCCCGGTCGCCGGCCGCACCGACAGCGCCCTGGACGACCTGGTCGGCTTCTTCGTCAACACGCTGGTGCTGCGCACCGACACCTCCGGCGATCCGACCTTCCGGGAACTGCTGGACCGGGTCCGGGAGACCGACCTGGAGGCCTACGCCCACCAGGACGTCCCCTTCGAACGCCTCGTCGACCTGGTCAGCCCCGAGCGCTCACTGGCCCGCCACCCGCTCTTCCAGGTCATGCTCACCCTGGACAACGACGCACGCGGTCACCTCGCGCTGGCCGACGTCGACGCGGAGATCCTGCCGCTGGGTACCGGAGCGGCCAAGTTCGACCTCGCGCTGAGCTTCGGTGAGCGGTCGGCCGACGACGGTTCCCCGGCCGGACTGGACGGCTTCGTGGACTTCGCCGTGGACCTGTTCGACCGATCGACCATCGAGGCGTTCCTCGGCCGGCTGGAACGCGTGCTCCGCGCGGTCGCGGCCGACCCCGACGCCCCGGTCGGCACGGTGGACGTCCTGTCCGCCGACGAACGCACCGACCTCCTGACCACCTGGAACGACACCACGGCACCGGTCCTCACCGGCACCCTCCCGGACCTGTTCCAGGCCCAGGCCGCCCGCACCCCCGCCCACACCGCCCTGCTCTCCGCAGACGGCGAGACCCTCACCTACAGCCAGCTCAACGAGCGCGCCAACCGCCTCGCCCACCACCTCATCGACCGGGGCGCCGGCCCCGAGCGCATCGTCGCCCTGCTCCTGCCCCGCTCCGTGGAACTCCTCGTCGCCGAACTGGCCGTCCTCAAGACCGGCGCCGCGTTCCTGCCCATCGACCCCGCCCACCCCACCGACCGCATCGCCTACACCCTCAAGGACGCCGACCCCGTCCTCGTCCTCACCGATCACCCCGCCCCGGCGACCGCGACGACCGGGAACCGCCCCGTCCTGCACCTGCACGACCTGCCGCTCCACACCCGGCCCGTCAGCGACCCGACGGACGCGGACCGGCGGTCACCGCTGCACGTCTCCCACCCGGCCTACGTGATCTACACCTCCGGCTCCACCGGCCGCCCCAAGGGCGTGGTGGTCTCCCACGCCGGCGTCGGCAACCTCGCCACCGCCCAGATCGACCGCTTCGCCCTCACCGACGCCGGCCGCCTGCTGCAGTTCGCCTCCCCCAGCTTCGACGCCTCCGTCTCCGAGGTCTTCACCACCTGGCTGTCCGGCGCCACCCTGGTCACCGCCACCGCCGACCACCTGCGCCCCGGCACCGACCTCGCCGACACCGTCCGCGACCTGCGCATCACCCACGCCACCATCCCCCCCGCCGCCCTGGCCGCGATGGAACCGTCGGACCTGCCCGGACTGACCACCCTCGTCGTCGCCGGCGAGGCCGTCCCCGCCCAGGTCGTCGAAGCCTGGGCACCCGGCCGCCGCATGATCAACGCCTACGGCCCCACCGAGACCACCGTCTGCGCCACCATGAGCACCCCGCTCACCGGCCCCCAGCCCGACAGCGTGCCCATCGGCACCCCCATCACCAACACCCGCGTCTACGTCCTGGACGAGACGCTGCGACCGGTCGCCCCCGGCGTGGTGGGTGAGCTCTACGTGGCCGGCACCGGCCTGGCCCGCGGCTACCTGAACCGCCCCGACCTGACCGCCGAACGCTTCGTCGCGTGTCCGTTCGGATCGCCGGGCGAGCGGATGTACCGCACCGGCGACCTCGTCCGCTGGACCGAAGACGGCGAACTCACCTACCTCGGCCGCACCGACGACCAGGTCAAGCTCCGCGGCTTCCGCATCGAACTCGGAGAAGTCGAAACCGCCCTCCGGCACCTCGACGGCATCCGCCAGGCCGCCGTCGTCATCCGCGAGGACCGCCCCGGCGACCGCCGCCTCATCGCCTACACCGTCCACGACACCGACCACACCGCCGACCCGGCCGCCCTCCGCGACGCGCTGCGCACCACCCTGCCCGAGCACATGGTGCCCGCCGCGATCGTCCCCCTCGACGCCCTCCCGCTCACCGTCCACGGCAAACTCGACCGCACCGCACTCCCCGCACCCGCGTACGGCCGGGCGGCGGGCGCGGGCCGGGCACCCTCCGGGCCGGTGGAGACGACGCTGTGCGCGATCTTCGCCGATGTGCTCGGGGTGGAGACCGTCGGCGTCGACGACGGGTTCTTCGACCTGGGCGGCGACTCCATCGTCTCCATCCAGCTCGTCGCCCGCGCCCGCAAGGCAGGGCTCGCCCTCACCGCCCGCGACGTCTTCCAGCACAAGACCGTCGCCGCGCTCGCGGAGGTCGCCGAAGCCGCCACCGCGCACACGGCGGAGGACCCGGACGCGGGCATCGGCCCCGTCGACACCACGCCCATCGTCGCCTGGCTCTCCGAACTCGGCGGCCCCACCGACCGGTTCAGCCAGTCGATGCTGCTGCAGATCCCCGCCGGAACGCGTCGGGAGCAGCTCACCGAGGCGCTGCAGGCGCTCCTGGACCGTCACGACGCGCTGCGCAGCCGGCTGCACCGCCGCGCCGACGGCTGGTCCCTGGAGGTGCTCCCGCGCGACGCCGTCCGGGCCGCCGACCTGATCCTGCGCGCCGACGCGCACGGCGTGACCGGGGCCGGTCTGCGGCAGGCCGTCACCCGGCACCACGACATGGCGCAGGCGGCCCTCGCCCCCGAGGACGGGGTGATGCTGCGGGCCGTGTGGTTCGACGCCGGGGACGAGGCTCCCGGCCGGCTGCTGCTGGTCGCCCACCACCTCGTGGTCGACGGTGTGTCCTGGCGCATCCTGCTCACCGACCTGGCCGCCGCGGGCGCGGCCGTCGCGGCGGGCCGCCGGATCGAGCTCGACCCGGTGCCGACCTCGCTGCGCACCTGGGCCCGGGAGCTCACCGCCCACACGGCCGACCGCACCGGCGAACTGCCGTTCTGGGAGCGGACCCTGGCCGGGCCCGACCCGTTGCTGGGCGACCGCCCCGTCGACCCGGCCCGCGACACCATGGGGACCACCCGGTCGCTGTCGGTGTCGCTGCCGGCCCCCGTGACCTCGGCGCTGCTGGGCGAGGTGACCCGGGTGTTCCACGCCCGGGCGAACGAGGTGCTGCTGGCGGGTCTGGCCCTGGCGGTGCCGAAGTGGCGCCGGGCCCGTGGCCTCGACGGTGACGACGTGCTGCTGGACCTGGAGGGACACGGCCGGGAGGACGTACTGGCCGGCGTCGACGTGTCCCGGACGGTGGGCTGGTTCACCAGCCTGTTCCCGGTGCGCCTGAACGCGGGTGCGGACGGGGTGGACACCGCGGTGAAGCGGGTCAAGGAACAGGTGCGGGCGGTGCCCGACAACGGCATCGGCTACGGCCTGCTGCGCCACCTCGACCCCGGGGCGCGGCCCCTGCTCGCCGCGCTGCCCGTTCCGCAGATCGGTTTCAACTACCTGGGCCGCATGGACGGCGGTGCGGGCCCGGCCGACTGGGCCCCGGCCGCCGAGTCGGACCTGTTGCTGGGCACCGGCGTCGCCGACGCGGCGATGGCCGTGCCGCACCCGCTGGAGATCAGCGCCGTCGTCCGGGACGGGCAGGACGAGGGTCCCGTGCTCACCGTCACTTGGGTGTGGGCCGAGGGCCTGCTGGACGAGGCGGCCGTCAGGGCGCTCTCGGCCGCATGGTTCGACGCGCTGCGGGACATCGCCGCGCACGCCGCCCTGCCGGGGGCGGGCGGCTTCACCCCGGCCGACCTTCCGCTGGTACGGCTCAGCCAGGAGCAGATCGACCGGATCGAGGAGACGCACCCCGCGCCGTCCGACATCCTGCCGGTCGCGCCGCTCCAGGAGGGGCTGCTCTTCCACGCGATGTTCGACGAGGGCGGACCGGACGTCTACAGCGTCCAGTTCTCCTTCGGCCTGGACGGACCGCTGGACGCCGGCGCCCTCCGTGCCGCCGCCGAGTCGCTGCTGGCACGCCACGACAACCTGCGGGCCGCGTTCCGCCTGGACGTCGCGGACCGCCCGGTCCAGGTGATCCCCGCGACCGTGGACCTGCCCTGGCGGGAGGTCGACCTCAGCGGCCTCGACGAGGCCGCGCAGCGGGCCGGGGTGGAGCGGGTCCTCGCCGAGGACCGCGCCGCCCGCTACGACCTGTCCGTCGCGCCCCTGCTGCGCTTCACCCTCGTGAAGCTGGCCGGCGAACGCCACCGGCTGGTGTTCGCCAACCACCACGTCCTGCTCGACGGGTGGTCCATGCCGATCGTGTTCGGCGAACTGTTCACCCTCTACGCCCGGAACGTCGGCGCCGACCGCGACCTGCCGCGCGTCACCCCGTACCGCGACTACCTGGCCTGGGTCGGCGAGCAGGACCGCGCCGTGGCCCTGGACGCCTGGCGGAGCGCGCTGGACGGAGTGGAGGAGCCGACGCTGCTGGTCCCGGACGACTCCGGGGCCCGGGGCGCGGACCACGGGGCCGAGGTGCCGCGACAGCTTCCCTTCGAGCTGCCGGCGGAGCTGACCGCGTCGCTCCAGGAGTGGGCCCGCCGGTCCGGACTGACGCTCAACACCGTGGTGCAGGGCCTGTGGGCGGTGCTGCTGGGCCGTCTCACCGGCCGGGACGACGTGGTGTTCGGTGCCACCGTCTCCGGCCGGCCGCCGGAGGTGCCGGGCATCGAGTCGATGGTGGGCCTGTTCATCAACACCGTGCCGGTGCGGATCACCGTCGACCCGGCGGAGACCGTCACCACCCTGCTGACCCGGGTGCAGGCCGCGCAGAGCGCACTGATGCCCCACCAGCACGTGCAGCTCTCCGAGATCCAGGGGCTCGTCGGCATCGGCGACCTCTTCGACACCCTCACCGTGTTCGAGAGCTACCCGATGGACGCCGCGGTGCTCGAACTCCCCGGCACCGGACTGCGGGTGTCCGACGTCGACGGCGCGGACGCCACCCACTACCCCGTCACCCTCGCGGCGCTGCCCGGGGACCGGCTCCGGCTGCGGCTGGAGTACGCTCCGGGCCGCTTCCCGCAGGACCGGGCGGAGGCTCTGGCCGCTCGGCTGACCGGGCTGTTCGAAGCGGTGGCCGAGGACCCGGACCGTCCGGTCGGCCGGCTGGACGTGCTGACCGCGCAGGAGCGGGAGACGGCGCTCACCGGCGGGAACGCGCTGCTGCACCCGGTGCCCGGGCACCCCGTCCAGGCCCTGCTCGAGGACCTGGCCGCCCGCACGCCCGACGCGACCGCCGTCGTCTTCCGCGGCACCACGCTGACCTGCTCGGAACTCAACGAGCGGGCCAACCGGCTGGCCCGGCTGCTCATCGCACGCGGCGCCGGACCGGAGCGGATCGTCGCGCTCGCGCTGCCGCGCGGCCCCCAGGCGCTGGTCGCGATGTTCGCGGTGCTGAAGGCCGGTGCCGCCTTCCTGACGGTGGACCCCGAGTTCCCGGCGGACCGCATCGCCTACCTGCTGCGGGACGCCGCGCCGACGGTGGTGCTGACCGACCGCGAGGGGGACGCCCACTGGACGGCCGAGGGTCTCGGCGCGGGCATCGGACGCCTGGTGCTGGACGCGGAGGAGACCGGCCGGGAGCTGGCCGCCGCCGATCCGGCGGACGTGGTGGACACCGACCGCACCGCGCCGCTGACCCCCGCGGCCCCGGCGTACGTCATCTACACCTCGGGCTCGACCGGCCGCCCCAAGGGCGTGGTCGTGCAGCACCACAACCTGGTCAACCTGTTCCACGGCCACAAGGAGACGCTTTTCGACCGGCACGCACGGGCCGACGACCCCGACGGCCGCTTCCGGGTGGCCCTGACGGCCGTGTTCTCCTTCGACACCGCCTGGGACGGCGTGCTGTGGATGCTCGACGGCCACGAACTGCACCTGATCGACGACGACACCCGTCGCGATCCGGAGGCCCTGGCCGCCTACGTCGACCGGGAACGCGTCGACTTCCTCGACCTCACCCCGGCGTTCGCCGGGCAACTGGTGGAGGCGGGGCTGCTGGCCGACGGCCGGCACCACCCCGCGGTGCTGATGCTCGGCGGCGAGGCCCTCGGCCCCGACCTGTGGTCCCGGCTGCGCGCCGCCCCGCGCACCACCGCGTACAACTTCTACGGCCCGACCGAGGCCACCATCGACACCGTGTTCCTGCCCCTGGCGGAGAGCGAGAAGCCCCTGGTGGGCCGGCCGGTGCGCAACACCCGGGTCCATGTCCTCGACGGTCACCTGCGGCCCGTCCCGCCGGGCGTGACCGGTGAGCTGTACCTCGCGGGCGACCAGTTGGCCCGCGGGTACCTGGGCCGCCCCGACCTGACGGCCGGCAGCTTCGTGGCCAACCCCTTCGGGGAGCCCGGCTCCCGCCTGTACCGCACCGGCGACCTGGTGCGGGCCACGGCGGACGGGCTGCTGGAGTACCGGGGCCGGACGGACGATCAGGTCAAGGTCCGCGGTTTCCGCATCGAGCTCGGCGAGATCGAGTCGGCGCTGGCCGCCGGTCCCGACGTGGCCGCGGCCGCCGTCGTGGTCCGTGAGGACACCCCCGGCGTCCGCCGGCTGGTCGGTTACGCGGTCCCGGCCGCCGGCGCCGCCCCGGAGCCCGCGGCGCTGAGGGAGCGGGTGGGGCGGACCCTGCCCGAGTACATGGTCCCCGCGGCCGTCGTCCTGCTGGACGCGCTGCCGCTGACGGCCAACGGCAAGCTCGATCGCGGGGCGCTGCCCGCACCGGACTTCTCGGCCCGGGCGACGGGCGGCCGTGCGGCGGGCGACCCGGTCGAGCAGGCGCTGTGCGCGCTCTTCGCCGACGTGCTCGGACTGCCCGAGGTCGGTGTCGACAGCAGCTTCTTCGACCTCGGCGGGGACTCCATCGTCTCCATCCAGCTCGTCGCCCGCGCCCGCGCCGCCGGCCTGGTGTTCTCCCCGAAGGACGTCTTCACGCACCGGACCGTCGCCGCCCTGGCGCCCGTGGTCCGCCGGGCGCAGGACACCCCCGCGGAGGACCCGGACGCCGGGATCGGCACCCTGCCGGCCACCCCCGTCATCCGCTGGCTCCAGGAGCACGGCGGGGCCACCGACGGCTTCGTCCAGTCGATGCTGGTGCGGGTGCCGGCCGGACTGGGCCTGGAGCACCTGACCACGGCCGTCCAGGCCCTGCTGGACCACCACGACGCGCTGCGCATGACCGTGACCCGCGGCGCGGACGACACGCCCTGGTCGCTGGAGGTACCCGCCCGCGGCTGCGTCCCGGCCGCCGAGGTCGTCGTCCGCGTTCCCACGGACGGCTTCACCGGCGCGGACCTGGAGGCGCTGATCGCCGCCGAGGCGGAGGCCGCCTGGCGCGCACTCGACCCGGCCGCCGGGCGGATGCTCCGGGTGGTCTGGTTCGACGCCGGGCCGTCCACCCCCGGCAGGCTGCTGATCACCGCCCACCACCTGGTCGTCGACGGCGTGTCCTGGCGCATCCTGCTCCCGGACCTCGCCGCCGCCTGGCAGGCCGCCGCCGAGGGCGGGCAGCCGCGCCCGGCACCGAACGGAACCTCCTTCCGCCGCTGGGCGCAGCGCCTGACCGAGGCCGCCGCCGAGCGGGAGGACGAGGTGGAGCTGTGGCTGGAGATGCTGTCCGAGGAGGAGGCGCCTCTCGGCGCACGCCCGCTCGCGCCGTCCGACACCGCGGCCGGAGCGCGCTCGCTCACCCTGAGCCTGCCGGCCGACCGCACCGAACCGCTGCTCACCGACGTCCCGGCCGCGTTCCACGGCGGGGTCAACGACGTCCTGCTCACCGGGCTCGCTCTGGCCGTGGCGCAGTGGCGCCGCCGCCGGGGCCTCGGCGAGGACGGAGCCGTCCTCGTCGACCTGGAGGGCCACGGCCGTGAGGACGTGGTCGGGGGCGCCGACCTGTCCCGTACGGTCGGCTGGTTCACGACCGTGTACCCGGTGCGGCTCGACCCCGGACAGCTCGACCGGGACGAGGTGAGGGCCGGCGGGGCGGCGCTGGGACGCGCCGTGAAACGGGTCAAGGAGCAACTGCGGGCCGTGCCGGACCACGGCATCGGGTACGGCATGCTGCGCCACCTCAACCCGGCCACGGCCCCCCTGCTGGCCGAGTACCCGGACCCCCAGATCGGTTTCAACTACCTCGGGCGCCTCGGTGCTCCGGGCGCCGAGGACCAGGACTGGGCCGTGGCACCGGAGTCGGCCGCCCTGACCGGAGCCGCCGCCGGCGACCCGGACACCCGACTGGCACACGCCATCGAGATCAACGCCCTCGTCAGGGACCTTCCCGGAGGTCCCGAACTGAACGTCACCTGGACCTGGCCCGACGGGCTGTTCCCCGAGCAGGACATGCAGGACCTGGCGGACAACTGGTTCGACGCCCTGGAGGCGCTGGCCCGGTACGCCGCCGCACCGGAGTCGGGCGGCCACTCGCCGTCGGACATGCCGCTGGTGAACCTGTCGCAGGCACAACTCGATCTTCTGGAAAGCACGTGGAGGAAGTCGTCATGAATGGTGCGGGACTTGAGGACGTCCTCCCCCTGTCACCGATGCAGGAGGGCATGCTGTACCACGCCCTGCTCGACGAGCAGGAGCTCGACGTGTACGGCGGTCAGATCGCCTTCGACTTCGAAGGCGCCCTGGACGTGGCGGCCCTGAAGACGGCTGCCGCCGCCCTGCTGCGGCGGCACGCGAACCTGCGCGCCGGCTTCGTGCACGAGGGTTTCGACAAGCCCGTGCAGATCATCCCCCGCGAGGTGGAACTCCCCTGGCAGGAGATCGACCTGACGGACGTGGCGGCCGAGGACGAGCCGGGGCGCCTCGAGGCGCTCATGGCCGCCGACCGCGCCCAGCACTTCGACCTGACCGCGCCGCCGCTGGTGCGCTTCACCCTCATACGGCTCTCGGGCCGGCGGTTCCGTTTCGTGCTGGCGAACCACCACATCCTGCTCGACGGCTGGTCGATGGCGATCATGCTGCAGGAGCTGTTCGTCCTGTACGCGCAGGGCGGTGACGCCACCGGGCTGCCGCGGGTCACGCCGTACCGCGACTACCTCGCCTGGGCCGCCGCCCAGGACCGCGACGCTGCGGCGAAGGCGTGGGGCCGGGCCCTCGCCGGGGTCGAGGAGCCCACCCTGCTGGCCCCGGCCGCCCCGGCCGCCGCCGCCGAGCCCCCGCACTACCACCACCACGAGCTCTCCGAGGAGCTGACCGCGGCCGTCACGGCCCTGGCCCGCCGTCACGACCTCACGGTCAACACCGTGGTGCAGGCCTCCTGGGGCGTCCTGCTGGGCCGTCTCACCGGCCGGGACGACGTCGTCTTCGGCAGCACGGTCTCCGGCCGCCCGCCGGAGATGGCCGGCATGGAGCACATGGTCGGCCTGTTCATCAACACCCTGCCGGTCCGCGTCCGGCTGGACGCCGGGCAGCCCGTCGCCGACCTGCTGCGCCGTCTGCAGGACGAGCAGTCGGAGCTGATGGACCACCAGCACTACGGCCTCTCCGACATCCAGTCCCTCCTCGGCGGCGGCGAACTCTTCGACACCATCACGGCGTTCGAGAGCTACCCGATCGACACCGACGGCTTCTCGGAGCCCGTCGACGGCCTGCGCGTCACCGGCGTGCACACCACCGACGACAACCACTACCCGTTCAGCCTGGCGATCCTCCCCGGCGAGCGGATGCGGCTGCGCATGGGCTACCGCCCGGATCTGTTCACCGCCCGGCAGGCGGAGCTCATCGGCCGGCGGCTCCAGCACATCCTGGAGAGCTTCACCGATGCCCCCGAGCAGCTCCTGGGCCGCCTCGACGTGCTCACCGGCGCGGAGCGGGAGCAGCTGCTGCAGGCGTGGCGGGGTGCCCGGCCCGCGGTGCCCGCCGCGACGTTCCCGGCGTTGTTCGAGGCGCAGGCGGCCCGGACCCCGCACGCCCCCGCGGTCCTCTCCGACGACGAGTCGCTGTCGTACGCGCAGCTCAACGAGCGGGCCAACCGGCTCGCCCACCACCTCATCGACCGGGGCGTGGGCCCGGAGCGGATCGTCGCCCTGCTGCTGCCCCGCTCGGTGGACATCGTCGTGGCCCGCCTGGCGGTGATGAAGGCCGGCGGCGCCTACCTGCCGGTCGACCCGGACTACCCCGCCGACCGCATCGCCTACATGCTCCACGACGCCGACCCCGTCCTGGTCCTCACCACCGGCCACGACGCGGACCGCCTGCCCGAATCGACCGCCGCCGCCCGCCTGCTCCTGGACCGCCTCGACCTGACCGCCGCACCGGCGACCGACCCCACGGACGCGAACCGGCCGGCGCCGCTGACCGTGGCCCACCCCGCCTACGTCATCTACACCTCCGGCTCCACCGGCCGCCCCAAGGGCGTGGTGGTCTCCCACCAGGGCCTGGCCGCCTTCGCCACGGTCCTGGCCGAACGCTGCGCGGTCGGCCCGCACAGCCGGGTGCTGCAGTTCTCCTCGCCCAGCTTCGACGCCTCGGTCCTCGAACTGTGCATGAGCCTCCCCCGGGGCGCCGCCCTGGTGGTCCCCCCGCCCGGCCCGCTGGCCGACGAGGCCCTGGGCCGGGTCCTCGCGGACCGCGCCATCACCCACGCGCTGATCCCCCCGGCCGCGCTGGCCACCGTCCCGGCCATGGAGCTGCCGGACTTCACCACCCTGATCGTGGGCGGCGACGCCACCGACGCCGCCCTGGTGGACCGCTGGGCCCCCGGCCGCCGCATGGTCAACGCCTACGGCCCCACCGAATCCACCGTCGTGGCCACGATCAGCGAACCGCTGGTCGCGGGTACGGGTGTCCCGGCCATCGGCCGGGCCGTGGACGGGACCAGCGTCCTCGTGCTGGACGCGGCGCTGCGCCCGGTCGCCCCGGGCGTGGTGGGAGAGCTCTACCTCGCGGGCGAGCAGCTGGCCCGCGGCTACCTGGGCCGTGCGGCGCTGACCGCGGAGCGGTTCACCGCCTGCCCCTACGGTGGTCCGGGTGCCCGGATGTACCGCACCGGCGACCTGGTGCGGTCCTCCGAGGACGGCACCCTGGAGTACCTGGGCCGCGCCGACGACCAGGTGAAGCTGCGCGGCTTCCGGATCGAGCTCGGCGAGATCGAGTCGGTGCTGGTGTCGCACCCGGACGTCGCCCAGGCGGTCGTGCTGGTCCGCGAGGACCGGCCCGGCGACAAGCGGCTCGTCGCCTACACCGTCCCCCGCGACGTCCAGGGCCCGCCGGTCGATCCCCGGGCGCTGCGCGACCGGCTGTCCGCCACGCTCCCCGAGTACATGGTGCCGTCGTCGTTCGTCGTGCTCGGCGAACTCCCGCTCACCGCCAACGGCAAGCTCGACCGCAAGGCGCTGCCCGCGCCCGAGGAGGCGGTCGGCGGTGCCGGCCGCGCCCCGCGCACCCCGCAGGAGGAGATCCTCTGCGGTCTGTTCGCCGAGATCCTCGGCCTCCCGGCCGTCGGGGTGGACGACAGCTTCTTCGAGCTCGGCGGCCACTCCCTCCAGGCCACCCGCCTGGTCAGCCGCGTGCGGTCCGCGTTCGACGTCGAACTGCCGCTGCGCAGCCTCTTCGAGTCGGCCACCCCGGCCGGGCTCGCCGCCCTCCTCCAGCGGTCCGCGGACGGCCGCCCGCCCCTGGAGCCCCGGCCGCGGCCGGCCGAGATCCCGCTCTCCTTCGCCCAGCGGCGCCTGTGGTTCCTCGGCCGCTTCGACACCACCGGTGCCGGCTACAACATCCCGCTCGTGCTGCAGCTCGACGGCGAACTGGACCGGGATGCCCTGAGTGACGCCCTGACCGACGTCATCGCCCGGCACGAGAGCCTGCGCACCGTCTTCGCCGAGACCGACGGCCGCCCCCACCAGGTCGTCCTGCCCCCGGCCCCGGCCGCTGCGCTCCGTCCCGTCGCCGTCACCGACGACGACCTCGACGACCGGCTCGCCGAGGCCGCGTCCCTTCCGTTCGACCTGGCGACCGAGACGCCGCTGCGGGTCACCCTCTTCGCCCTCGGCGCGCGGCGGCACGTCCTGCTGCTCCTGCTGCACCACATCGCCGGCGACGGCTGGTCGCTCGCGCCGCTCGCCCGCGACCTCTCGACCGCCTACGCCGCCCGCCGGTCCGGCGCGACCCCCGCGTGGGAGCCGCTGCCGGTGCAGTACGCCGACTACAGCCTCTGGCAGCACGAACTCTTCGGCAGCGAGGACGACGAGGACAGCGTCGGCGCGCGTCAGATCGCCCACTGGAAGCAGGTCCTGGCCGGTCTGCCCGAGGAACTGGCGCTGCCCACGGACCGTCCGCGCCCCGCGCAGGCGAGCCTGCGGGGCGACGTCGTGCCCTTCTCGCTCACCCCGAAGCTGCACCGCAAGCTCGTCCAGCTGTCCCGCGACAGCCGCTGCAGCCTCTTCATGGTCCTCCAGGCGGGCCTCGCGGCCCTGCTCGACCGGCTCGGCTGCGGCGAGGACATCCCCATCGGCACCGCCGTCGCGGGCCGCACGGACGAAGCCCTCGACGACCTCGTCGGCTTCTTCGTCAACAACCTGGTGCTGCGCTGCGACACCTCCGGCGACCCGTCCTTCCGCGAGCTGCTGGCCCGGGTCCGCGAGACGGACCTCACCGCCTACGCCCACCAGGACGTCTCCTTCGACCGGCTCGTGGAGGTCGTCAACCCCGAGCGCTCCCTCGCCCGGCACCCGCTGTTCCAGGTGATGCTCACGCTGCAGAACACCGAACGGGCCACCCTGGAGCTTCCCGGCCTGAGCGTCGCACCCCGCGCGGTGCGGACCGGCTCGGCCCGTTTCGACCTCGCGCTGGAGCTGGGCGAGAAGCGCGGCGCCGACGGCGGCCACGACGGGCTCGACGGCATCGTCGAGTACAGCACCGACCTGTTCGACCGGGCCACGGTCGAGAAGTTCGTCTCCCGGTACGTCCGGCTGCTGGAGGCGGTCGCCGCCGACGCGGACCGCGCCATCGGCCGGATCGACGTCCTCGGTCCCGTCGAGCGGCACGAACTCCTCGTCCGCCGCAACGACACCCGCCACGAGGTGCCCGACACCACCCTGACCGGCCTTCTCGCCGAGCAGGCGGCCCGCACCCCGGACGCGCCGGCCCTCGTCTTCGAGGACACCACCCTCACCTACGCCGAACTCGACGCCCGCGCCAACCGCCTGGCCCGGCGTCTCGTCGCCGAGGGCGTCCGGCCGGAGCGGACCGTTGCCGTGGCGGTACCGCGCTCCCCCGAACTCGTCGTCGCGCTGCTCGCCGTCCTCAAGGCCGGCGCCGCCTATCTGCCCGTCGACCCGGACTACCCGGCCGACCGCATCGGCCACCTGCTCGGCGAGGCCGAGCCCGCCCTGCTCCTCACGGTCGCGGCGGCCGGGCTCCCGGAGCAGCCGGACCTGCGCACCCCCCGCCTGTCCCTGGACGACGCGGGGCTGATCGCCGAGCTCCGGGCGCTCGACGCCTCACCGCTGCCGGACACCGCCCGCCCCGACAACCCGGCGTACGTCATCTACACCTCCGGCTCCACCGGCCGCCCCAAGGGCGTGCCCGTGCCGCACCGCGGCATCGTCAACCGGCTGCTGTGGATGCAGGACCGGTACGGCCTGCGCGCCGACGACCGGGTCCTCCAGAAGACGCCGTCCGGCTTCGACGTGTCGGTGTGGGAGTTCTTCTGGCCGCTGATCACCGGCGCCACGCTGGTCCTGGCCCGTCCCGAGGGCCACCGGGACCCGGTCTACCTGGCCGAACTGATCCGCGCCGAACGGATCACCACGCTGCACTTCGTGCCGTCCATGCTCCAGGCCTTCCTCGCCGAGCCGGCCGCGGCCGGGTGCGGGGCCTCCCTCCGCCGGGTGATCTGCAGCGGTGAGGCCCTCACCGGCGACCAGCGCTCCCGCTTCTTCGACCTGTTCGACGCCGAGCTGCACAACCTCTACGGCCCGACCGAGGCGTCCGTCGACGTCACCCACTGGACCTGCGAGCCCTCCGAGGAGGCACGCGCCGTCCCGATCGGCCACCCCGTGTGGAACACCCGGGTGTACGTGCTGGACGCGGCGCTGCGCCCGGTCGCCCCGGGCGTGGTGGGAGAGCTCTACCTCGCCGGCGAGCAGCTGGCCCGCGGCTACCTGGGCCGCCCGGCGCTGACCGCGGAGCGGTTCACCGCCTGCCCCTACGGGGACGCGGGCGGCCGCATGTACCGCACCGGCGACCTGGTCCGCTGGGGCTCCGACGGAGCCCTGGAGTACCTGGGCCGCGCCGACCACCAGGTCAAGCTGCGCGGCTTCCGGATCGAGCTCGGCGAGATCGAGTCGGTGCTGGTGTCCCACCCGGACGTCGCCCAGGCGGCCGTCCTGGTCCGCGAGGACCGGCCCGGCGACAAGCGACTCGTCGCCTACACCGTCCCCGCCGACACCCCCGCCCCGGACACGGACGGCGGCGCACTGCGCAGGCACCTGGCGGCCGCGCTGCCCGAGTACATGGTGCCGTCGGCCTTCGTCACCCTCGACGCCCTGCCGCTCACCCCCAACGGCAAGCTCGACCGCAAGGCCCTGCCCGCGCCCGAGGTGCAGACCGGGGAGCCCGGCCGTGCTCCGGCCACGGCGCAGGAGGCCCTGCTGTGCCGCCTGTTCGGGGAGGTCCTCGGACTCGACGCCCCGGCCGGGGCCGACGACAGCTTCTTCGAGCTGGGCGGCCACTCCCTGCTGGGCACCCGTCTGATCAGCCGGATCCGTGGCGAGGTCGACGTCGAACTGCCCATCCGGGCCCTGTTCGAGACGCCCACCCCGGCGGGGCTCGCCCGGTTGCTCGGCGACGCCCGACCGGCCCGCCGGGCCCTGTCCCGCGTACCGCGCCCCGAGCACCTGCCCCTCTCGTACGCGCAGCAGCGGCTGTGGTTCCTCAGCCGGCTGGACGGCGCGGAGGCCGCCACGTACAACCTGCCGGTCGCGGTGCGGCTCACCGGTGTGCTCGACCCGGCCGCGCTGGCCGCGGCCCTGCACGACGTGGTCGGCCGCCACGAGGTGCTGCGCACCGTCTTCCGGGAGGTCGACGGCAGTCCGGTCCAGGTCGTCCTGGACGGGGCGGTGCCCCGGCTGGACCTCGTCGAGGTCGACGAGAAGGACCTGCGGACGGCGCTCGGCGCGACCGCGGCACGCGGTTTCGACCTCGCGACCGACCTGCCGCTGCGGGCGACGCTGTTCCGGGCCGGCGAGCGGGAGCACGTGCTGCTGCTCGTGCTGCACCACATCGCCGCCGACGGGTGGTCCATGGGTCCGCTGGCGCGTGACCTGTCGGCCGCCTACGCGGCACGGTGCCGCGGCGAGGCGCCGGCCTGGAACGAACTGCCGGTGCAGTACGCGGACTACGCCCTGTGGCAGCGGGAGGTACTGGGCCGCGAGGACGACCCGACCAGCGTGGTCTCCGGCCAGCTGGACTTCTGGCGCCGGGCCCTGGCGGGCCTGCCGGAGGAACTGCCCCTGCCGGTGGACCGGCCGCGCCCGGCACGCGCCTCCTACCGCGGTGACGTGGTCCCCTTCACCCTGGACGCCGACGTCCACGCCGGCCTGGCCGCGCTGGCACGGGAATCCGGCGCCAGCCTCTTCATGGTGCTGCAGGCCGCCGTCGCGGTCTGGCTGGGCAAGCTCGGCGCCGGACCGGACGTGCCGCTGGGCACCCCGGTCGCCGGCCGCACCGACAGCGCCCTGGACGACCTGGTCGGCTTCTTCGTCAACACGCTGGTGCTGCGCACCGACACCTCCGGCGATCCGACCTTCCGGGAACTGCTGGACCGGGTCCGGGAGACCGACCTGGAGGCCTACGCCCACCAGGACGTCCCCTTCGAACGCCTCGTCGACCTGGTCAGCCCCGAGCGCTCGCTGGCCCGCCACCCGCTCTTCCAGGTCATGCTCACCCTGCAGAACGCGGGGGGCAGCGACCTCGAACTGCCCGGTCTGACCGTGCGGAACGAGGAGGCCGACACGGGCGTCGCCAAGTTCGACCTCGCGCTGAGCTTCGGTGAGCGGTCGGCCGACGACGGTTCCCCGGCCGGACTGGACGGCTTCGTGGACTTCGCCGTGGACCTGTTCGACCGATCGACCATCGAGGCGTTCCTCGGCCGGCTGGAGCGCGTGCTCCGCGCGGTCGCGGCCGACCCCGACGCCCCGGTCGGCACGGTGGACGTCCTGTCCGCCGACGAACGCACCGACCTCCTGACCACCTGGAACGACACCACGGCACCGGTCCTCACCGGCACCCTCCCGGACCTGTTCCAGGCCCAGGCCGCCCGCACCCCCGCCCACACCGCCCTGCTCTCCGCAGACGGCGAGACCCTCACCTACAGCCAGCTCAACGAGCGCGCCAACCGCCTCGCCCACCACCTCATCGACCGGGGCGCCGGCCCCGAGCGCATCGTCGCCCTGCTCCTGCCCCGCTCCGTGGAACTCCTCGTCGCCGAACTGGCCGTCCTCAAGACCGGCGCCGCGTTCCTGCCCATCGACCCCGCCCACCCCACCGACCGCATCGCCTACACCCTCAAGGACGCCGACCCCGTCCTCGTCCTCACCGATCACCCCGCCCCGGCGACCGCGACGACCGGGAACCGCCCCGTCCTGCACCTGCACGACCTGCCGCTCCACACCCGGCCCGTCAGCGACCCGACGGACGCGGACCGGCGGTCACCGCTGCACGTCTCCCACCCGGCCTACGTGATCTACACCTCCGGCTCCACCGGCCGCCCCAAGGGCGTGGTGGTCTCCCACGCCGGCGTCGGCAACCTCGCCACCGCCCAGATCGACCGCTTCGCCCTCACCGACGCCGGCCGCCTGCTGCAGTTCGCCTCCCCCAGCTTCGACGCCTCCGTCTCCGAGGTCTTCACCACCTGGCTGTCCGGCGCCACCCTGGTCACCGCCACCGCCGACCACCTGCGCCCCGGCACCGACCTCGCCGACACCGTCCGCGACCTGCGCATCACCCACGCCACCATCCCCCCCGCCGCCCTGGCCGCGATGGAACCGTCGGACCTGCCCGGACTGACCACCCTCGTCGTCGCCGGCGAGGCCGTCCCCGCCCAGGTCGTCGAAGCCTGGGCACCCGGCCGCCGCATGATCAACGCCTACGGCCCCACCGAGACCACCGTCTGCGCCACCATGAGCACCCCGCTCACCGGCCCCCAGCCCGACAGCGTGCCCATCGGCACCCCCATCACCAACACCCGCGTCTACGTCCTGGACGAGGGACTGCGACCGGTCGCCCCCGGCGTGGTGGGTGAGCTCTACGTGGCCGGCACCGGCCTGGCCCGCGGCTACCTGAACCGCCCCGACCTGACCGCCGAACGCTTCGTCGCGTGTCCGTTCGGGTCGCCGGGCGAGCGGATGTACCGCACCGGCGACCTCGTCCGCTGGAGCGCACCGGGCGAACTCACCTACCTCGGCCGCACCGACGACCAGGTCAAGCTCCGCGGCTTCCGCATCGAACTCGGAGAAGTCGAAACCGCCCTCCGGCACCTCGACGGCATCCGCCAGGCCGCCGCCGTCATCCGCGAGGACCGCCCCGGCGACCGCCGCCTCATCGCCTACACCGTCCACGACACCGACCACACCGCCGACCCGGCCGCCCTCCGCGACGCGCTGCGCACCACCCTGCCCGAGCACATGGTGCCCGCCGCGATCGTCCCCCTCGACGCCCTCCCGCTCACCGTCCACGGCAAACTCGACCGCACCGCACTCCCCGCACCCGACACCGCCGCCACCGCCACCGGCCGTGCCCCCCGGACCGTCCAGGAAGCGCTGCTGTGCGGCCTGTTCGCCGAGGTGCTCGGCGTGGAGGACGTCGGCATCGACGACGGGTTCTTCGACCTCGGAGGCCACTCCCTGCTGGCCACCCGTCTCGCGGCCCGCGTCCGGGACGAGCTCGGTGTGGAGCTCCCGGTGCGCAGCGTCTTCGAGCACCCGACCGTGGCCGAGCTCGTCCGGCAGCTCGGCTCGGCGTCCGGGGTACGTCCCCCGGTGCGCGCGGTCGAACGCCCCGCGGAGGTTCCGCTCTCCTTCGCCCAGCGCAGGCTGTGGTTCCTCGGTCACTTCGACGGGCCCAGCGCCGCGTACAACATCCCGCTGGCGCTGAGCCTGACCGGCGACCTGGACCGGGCGGCTCTCGCCGCCGCGCTGCGGGACGTGGTCGACCGGCACGAGAGCCTGCGGACCGTCTTCCCCGACACCGACGGGCGTCCGCGCCAGTGGGTGCTGGAGACCTCCGCCGTCAGCCTCGAACTGCCGGTCACCGAGGTGACCGAGGCCGAACTGCCCGACGCGCTGAGCGCCGCGGCCAGCCACGCCTTCGACCTGACGACCGACGTGCCGCTGAAGGCGGACCTCTTCGCCCTCGCCCCCGACCGGCACGTGCTCCACCTGCTGGTGCACCACATCGCCGCCGACGGCGCCTCGCTGGCACCGCTGGCCAGGGACCTGTCCACCGCCTACGCGGCGCGCCGTCTGGCGCAGGCCCCCGACTGGGAACCCCTGCGGGTGCAGTACGCGGACTACACGCTGTGGCAGCGGGAGGTGCTGGGCAGCGAGGACGACCCGGACAGCAAGGTCTCGGCCCAGCTCGAGCACTGGCGTACCGTTCTCGCGGACCTCCCCGAGGAGCTGACGCTGCCGGCCGACCGGCCGCGGCCCCAGCGTTCCTCCCACCGCGGCGGCCTGGTCCCGCTGGAGCTCGACGCCGAGCTGCACGCCCGGATCACGACGCTGGCCCGCCGCACCGGCACCAGCGTGTTCATGGTCCTCCAGGCGGCCACCGCCGCCCTGCTCACCAAGATGGGCGCCGGCACCGACATCCCGATCGGCACGCCGGTCGCCGGACGGACCGACAGCGCCCTCGACGACCTCGTGGGCTTCTTCGTCAACACGCTGGTGCTGCGCACCGACACCTCCGGCAACCCGAGCTTCCGGGAGCTGCTGGCGCGGGTCCGGGACACCGACCTCGCCGCCTACGCCCACCAGGACGTTCCGTTCGAGCGGCTCGTGGAGGTCATGAACCCGGAGCGCTCCGCGGCGCGGCACCCGCTGTTCCAGGTCAACCTGACGTTCCACAACCAGGCCCCCGCCGAGGACGGCCTGGAGCTGCCCGGGTTGACCTTCGGCGGTCACCCGGTCGAGCACACCGTCGCCAAGTACGACCTGGCGCTGAGCCTGACCGAGCAGCGGACCCCCGGCGGTTCGCCCGCGGGGATCACGGGTGCGCTGGAGTTCGCCGTCGACCTCTTCGACCCGTCCACGGCCGGCCGTCTCGCCGAGCGTTTCGTCCGGCTGCTGTCCGCGTGGGCCGAGGAGCCCGACCGGGTCCTCAGCGACGTGCACGTCCTGGACGCGGCCGAGTGGGAAGCCGCCCTCGCCGGTGTGGGTGCGGTGGTGGGTGAGGCCGACACGCACGGGCCGTCGCTGGCCGAGCTGTTCGAGGCACGGGCGGCCGCCACCCCGGACGCGACCGCCGTGGTCTGCGGCGACCACGCCCTCTCCTACCGCGACCTGAACACCTCGGCGAACCGGCTGGCCCGCCGCCTGACCGCCACCGGCGCCGGCCCCGGCCGGTTCGTCGGCCTCGCCCTGCCCCGCACCACCGACCTGGTCACCGCCCTGCTCGCCGTGATCAAGACCGGCGCCGCCTACGTCCCCATGGACCCCGACTACCCCGCCGAACGCCTGGCCCACATGGTCACCGACTCCGCCCCCGCCCTGGTGCTGACCACCTCCGGCGTGGACCTGTCCGGCGTCGACTGCGGCACCGCCACCGTCCTCACCCTGGACGACCCCCACCTGCGGGCGGACCTGGCCGCCCTGGCCGGCCACGACCTGACGGACGCCGACCGCGGCGGCCCGCTCACCGCCGGCTCCGCCGCCTACGTCATCTACACCTCCGGCTCCACCGGCCGCCCCAAGGGCGTGGTGATCCCGCACGGCAACGTGGTCCGCCTGTTCTCCGCGACCGACCCCTGGTTCGGCTTCGGCCCCGACGACGTGTGGACCCTCTTCCACAGCTACGCCTTCGACTTCTCCGTCTGGGAGATCTGGGGCCCGCTGCTGCACGGCGGCCGCCTGGTGATCGTCCCCTTCGAGGTCTCCCGCTCGCCGGAGGACTTCCTGGCCCTGCTGGCCGACCAGAAGGTGACGGTGCTCAACCAGACGCCCTCCGCCTTCTACCAGCTGATGCGGACCGAGGGCGACCGCCCGGACCTGGGCGCCCGGCTGGCCCTGCGCTACGTCGTCTTCGGCGGCGAGGCACTCGACCTGTGGCGGCTGCAGGAGTGGTACGGCCGCCACCCCGAGGACGCCCCCCGCCTGATCAACATGTACGGCATCACCGAGACCACCGTCCACGTCACCCACCGCGCACTGGACCGGCTGACCGCCAAGTCCGCCACGGGCAGCCTCATCGGCCGGCCGATCCCGGATCTGCGGGTGCACGTCCTCGACGCCGACCTCGTACCGGTCCCCGCCGGCGTCGTCGGTGAGATGTACGTGGCCGGCGCGGGCCTGGCCCGGGGCTACCTCGGCCGGCACGCCCTGACCGCCGAGCGCTTCGTCGCCGACCCCTACGGCCCGCCCGGCACCCGCATGTACCGCACCGGCGACCTGGCGCGCCGTACCGCAGACGGCGACCTGGAGTACATCGGCCGCGCCGACCACCAGGTCAAGATCCGCGGCTTCCGCATCGAGCTCGGCGAGATCGAGGCCTGCCTCGCGGCGCATCCGCAGGTCGGCCAGGTCGCCGTCGTCGCACGGGAGGACCGGCCGGGCGACCGCAAGCTCGTCGGGTACGTCGTCCCGGAGGCGGAGGACCGGACCGTGGAACCGGAGGACCTGCGCAAGCACCTGCGCACGCAACTCCCCGAGTACATGGTGCCGTCGGCGTTCGTGACGCTGCCGCGACTGCCGCTGACCGCCAACGGCAAGCTCGACCGCAAGGCGCTGCCCGCCCCCGACTTCGCCGCCGCGGTGGGAGGCCGCGCGGCGCGGACCGAACGCGAGGAGCTGCTCTGCGGCCTGTTCGCGGAAGTCCTCGGACTGCCCTCCGTCGGCGTGGACGACGGCTTCTTCGACCTGGGCGGCGACTCCATCGTCTCCATCCAGCTCGTCGCCCGCGCCCGCAGGGCCGGACTGCTCCTGACCCCGCGTGACGTCTTCGAGCACAAGACGGTCGAGGCGCTGGCCGCCGTCGCCACCACCGTCGACCGCACGGCCGACGAGGGCCCGGACGCCGGGATCGGAACCGTGGGGGCGACGCCGATCGTCCGCTGGCTGGAGGAACGGGGCGGGCCCGTCGACCGCTTCAACCAGTCGATGCTGCTCCAGGTCCCCGCGGGCGCGTCGGCCGCACACCTGACGGCCGCGCTGCAGACGCTGCTGGACCACCACGACATGCTGCGGGCGCGGCTCACGCGCGGCGCCGACGGCTGGTCGCTGGAGGTCCCGGACCGCGGCACGGTCGACGCGGCGGCCCTGCTGCACCGGGTGGCGCTGCCGTCCGGCCCGGTCCGGGCCGAGGCGCTCGCCGCCGCGCTGGAGGAGCACGCCACCGCGGCGTGGGACCGGCTGTCGCCCGAGAACGGCGTCATGGTCCAGGCGCTCTGGTTCGACGCCGGCCCGGACCACTCCGGGCGGCTGCTGCTGATCGCCCACCACCTCGTGGTCGACGGCGTCTCCTGGCGGATCATCGCCCCCGATCTGGCCGCGGCGTACCAGGCCCTGGCCGACGGCGGGAAGCCGGTGCTCGAACCGGTGCCCACGTCCTTCCGCACCTGGGCCCGCCTGCTGCACGAGGAGGCCCTCAGGCCCGAACGCGTCGGCGACCTGGACCGCTGGACGACGATGCTGGCCGACGGCGAACCGCTGCTCGGCGAGCGTCCGCTCGACCCGGCGCGCGACACCCTGGCGACCGCGCGCACCCTCACCCTGTCCCTCGCCCGCGAGCACACCGAGCCGCTGCTGACCTCCGTCGTCTCCGCGTTCCACGCCGGGGTGAACGACGTGCTGCTGACCGGGTTCGCGCTGGCCGTCGCCGCGTGGCAGGAGAGCCGGGGCCGGCACACCCGGGGCGTCCTGGTGGACCTCGAAGGCCACGGCAGGACCGGGCCGGGCGGCGACGCCGCCCGCGACCTGTCGCGCACGGTCGGCTGGTTCACCGGGATCCACCCGGTGCGGCTGGAGACCGGCCACCAGGACTGGGAGCAGCTCACCGCCACCGGTTCGGGTGCGGCCAAGGTGCTCAAGCAGATCAAGGAGCAGCTGCGGGCGGTGCCCGACCACGGGCTCGGGTACGGGCTGCTGCGCTACCTCAACCCGGACACCCGGTCCGTCCTCGCCGGCTTCGCCCCTCCGCAGATCGGTTTCAACTACCTGGGCCGGCTCGGCGGGGGCGGTGAAGCGGCCGAGGCCGCGGACTGGGGCCCGGCTCCCGAGTCGGGCGGGCTCGGCGGCGGCTCCGACGACGCCATGCCGCTCGCGCACCCGCTGGAGGTCAACGCCTTCACGCAGGACGGCCCCGAGGGTCCGCAGCTCGTGGCCACCTGGACCTGGGCCGGGGAACTCCTCGGCGAGGAGGACGTGGCCGGGCTGGCCGAAGGGTGGTTCCGCATGCTCCGCGTGCTCGCCGAGCACGCGGCCTCCCCCGAGGCGGGCGGCTGGACGCCTTCCGACCTGCCGCTGGTGTCGCTGAGCCAGCACGACATCGACGGGCTCGGCGACGACCTCGACGACGACTTCGAGGACGACTTCGACGGCTCCGACGCGTCCGGCGGTTCCCAGGACCGATGGACGAAGCGGGCCCCGCAGGACAACGAACACGACGACGCCGATGCCGGCACCAACAGGAGGAACCGATGACCAAGCCGGCGATCGAGGACGTGCTCCCTCTGTCACCGCTGCAGGAGGGACTGCTGTTCCACGCCCTGCTCGACGAGCAGGAGATGGACGTCTACACGGTGCAGCTGGTGCTGGAGCTGACCGGCCTGGTGGACACCGAGCGGATGACGGCCGCCGTCGCCGCGCTCGTCGCCCGGCACACCAGCCTGCGCGCCGGGTTCCGGCACGAGGGCCTGGAGCGCCCGGTGCAGGTGATCCGCAGCCGGGTCCGGCCGCCCTACCGGGAGGTCGACCTCGGCGGGCTGCCCGAGGAGGAGCGGCCCGCCGCGCTGGAACGGGTCCTGGCCGACGACCGCGCGCGCCGCTTCGACCTGAACCGGCCGCCGCTGGTGCGCTTCACCCTGGTGCGCCTCGGCGAGCGCGAGCACCGGCTCGTGGTGAGCAACCACCACATCCTGCTGGACGGCTGGTCCACACCGCTGCTGGTCGGTGAACTCTTCACGCTGTACCGGCAGCACGGCGACCCGTCCGGGATGCCGCACGTCACGCCCTACCGCGACTACCTGGCGTGGGTGGCCAAGCAGGACCGGGCGCAGAGCGAGCAGGCCTGGCGCGATGTGCTCGGCGACGTCTGCGAGCCCACCCTGCTGGCTCCCGGGGACCCGTCCCGCCGGCCGGTCCGGCCGCGCCACCACACGCTGGACCTGTCCGAGGAGTTCACCTCGGCGCTGGCGGCGCGGACCCGCGGGAGCGCTCTGACGCTGAACACCGTCCTGCAGGGCGTGTGGGGGCTGCTGCTGAGCCGTCTCACCGGCCGGGACGACGTCGTCTTCGGCGGTACGGTCTCCGGGCGCCCGCCGGAGCTGCCCGGTGTGGAGCACATGATCGGGCTGTTCATCAACACCCTGCCGGTCCGGGTCACCCTCGACCCCACCGAATCGCTGGCCGGGTTCCTGGCACGGCTGCAGAAGCAGCAGTCCGGCCTCATGAACCACCAGCAGCTGAGCCTCACCGAGGTCCAGTCCCTCAGCGGCTGGCAGGAGGGGGTCGGCGAGCTGTTCGACACGCTCACCGTGACGGAGAACTACCCCGTCGACCCGTCCGCGCTGGCGGCCGAGGACCCGGGCGACCCGGACGAGCTGCGGGTCACCGGGCTGGTGGGGGAAGACGCCAACCACTACCCGATGAGCCTCGCGGCCGTCCCCGGCCCCCGGCTCCACCTGCGGCTGAGCTACCGGCCCGACCTGTTCTCCGACGAGACCGTGCGGCTGATGGGCGGACGCCTGGAGGCGCTGCTGCGGGCCGTGGTCGAGGACCCGGAGCAGGCCGTCGGCCGGTTGGACGTCCTCTCCCCGCAGGAGCACCGGCGGCTCGTCGAGACCTGGAGCCGCGGCGGCGACGGGCCGCGGGCCCGGACCTTCCCCGAACTGTTCGAGGAGCAGGTCCGCAGCACCCCGGACGCCGACGCCGTCGTCGCGCCGGGGGTGCGGCTCGGTTACTCCGAGCTGAACGAGCGGGCCAACCGGCTCGCCCGGCTGCTGGTCGCGCGCGGGGCCGGGCCGGAGAGGATCGTCGCCCTGCTGCTGCCCCGGTCGGTGGACATCGTGGTGGCGCAGCTCGCGGTGCTCAAGTCCGGGGCCGCCTACCTGCCGGTGGACCCGTCCTACCCGGCCGAGCGCATCGCGTTCATGCTCGACGACGCGGCGCCGGTGCTCGCCGTCACCGCCTCCGGCGTCGCCCTGCCGCAGGGCGTGCCGCCGGCCGGGCTCCCGGTGCTGCGGCTGGACGACCCGGCCGTCGCCGGGGAGCTCGCCGCGCTGCCGGCCCACGACCTGGCCGACTCCGACCGCGCCACCGCGCTGCTGCCCGGTCATCCCGCGTACGTCATCCACACCTCCGGCTCCACCGGCCGGCCCAAGGGTGTGCTGGTGCAGCACACCGGGCTGGCGGCCTTCTCCGCCGCGGTGGCCGAAGGGTTCGCCGTGGACGGCACGGCCCGGGTGCTCCAGTTCGCCTCGCCGAGCTTCGACGCCTCGGTGCTGGAACTGTGCTCCGCGCTGCCCGCCGGGGCCGCGCTGGTCGTGCCCCCGCCCGGCCCGCTCGGTGACGAGGCCCTCGCCGAGGTGCTGCGCGAGCAGCGGGTGACCCACGCCCTGGTGCCGCCGGCGGCGCTCGCCACCGTGCCCGTGGAAGGGCTGCCCGACTTCCGCTCCCTGGTCGTCGGTGGCGACGCCACCGGCGCCGAGCTCGTGGACCGCTGGGCGCCGGGCCGCCGCATGGTCAACGCCTACGGGCCGACCGAGGCCACCGTCGCGGCCACCCTCAGCGAGCCCCTGGCCGCGGGGGGCGGCACCCCGCCCATCGGCCGGCCGGTCCGCGGCACCAGGGTCTACGTCCTGGGCGACACGCTGCGCCCCGTGCCCGTCGGCGTACCGGGTGAGCTGTACGTGGCCGGGGACGGTCTGGCCCGCGGTTACCTGGGCCGTGCGGCGCTGACGGCCGAACGGTTCACCGCCTGCCCGTACGGCGGGCCCGGCGAGCGGATGTACCGCACCGGGGACCTGGTGCGCTGGACCGACGAGGGCGCTCTGGAGTACCTCGGCCGCGCCGACGACCAGGTGAAGGTCCGCGGCTTCCGCATCGAACCGGGCGAGATCGAGTCGGCGCTCGCCGCGCTGCCCGGTGTCGGCCGTGCGGTGGTGGTGGTGCGGGAGGACGCCGGGGGCGACCGGATGATCGTGGCCTACGTGGTTCCGGCGGACCCGGCCGGACCGGCCGGCTGCCTGGAGCCGGAGGCGCTGCGGGCCGGTCTGGCCGGCACGCTCCCCGAGTACATGGTGCCCGCCGCGTTCGTGCGGCTGGACGAGGTCCCGCTGATGCCGAACGGGAAGCTGGACCGCAAGGCGCTGCCCGACCCCCAGTTCACCGGGGCGCTGGGCAGCGGGGCGCCCCGCACCCCCGAGGAGGAGGTGCTCTGCGGCCTGTTCGCCGAGGTGCTCTCGCTGCCCAGGGTCGGCGTCGACGACAACTTCTTCGACCTCGGCGGGCATTCGCTGCTCGCGACCCGGGTGATCAGCCGGGCGCGGGCCGCGTTCGGCGTGCGGCTCTCGGTGCGCAGCCTGCTGGAGAACCCGACCGTGGCCGCGCTGGCCGCCGAGCTCACCGCCGGTTCCGACCACGACCCGTTCGACGTGCTGCTGCCCCTGCGGCCCGGCGGCTCGAAACCGGCCGTGTTCTGCCTGCACCCCGGAGCCGGTATCGGGTGGGGCTATTCGGGCCTGCTGCGGCACATCCCGGCCGACCACCCGATCTACGCGATCCAGGCCCGAGGGCTCGCCCGCGACGAGGAACTGCCCTCGTCCATCCAGGAGATGGCCGACGACTACCTCGACCGGATCCGCAGTGTGCAGCCGTCCGGCCCCTACCACCTGGTGGGCTGGTCCCTCGGCGGGATCCTCGCGCACATGATCGCCACCCGGCTCCAGGACGCGGGCGAGCGGGTCGGGCTGCTGGCCGTGCTGGACACCGACCCGGACATCCCCGCCGAGGAGCACGAGGGTCTCGCGTACGACGAACAGGACGTGCTGGCCACCCTGCTGGACCTCAGCGGCCGGGCAGGGGACCGCGACCCGGACGAGCCGCTGGTGTACGAGCGGGTGATGGAGGTCCTGCGGGCCGGGGACAGCGCACTCGCCGGCCTGGAAAAGCGTCATATCGGCGCGCTCGCCCGTGTTGGCACCAACATGTCGAGGAGCATCATCCATCCGTACAGCCCTGATCTACTGGGCGTCGTCCGTGGCGATGTCATGCTGACCGTCGCAGGCCGGGACCACGCCTCCCCGCAGGCGATGGCCGCGGCGTGGCGTCCCTTCGTGGAAGGGCGGGTCGACCTCCAGGTCGTCGACTGCGGGCACAACGAGCTGACCCGGCCGGGACCCATCGGCGAGATCGGCCGGGCGCTCGCCGCGCAGTTGCGCGAGCTCCGGTGAACCGCCGGAGCGTCACCGTACCGACGACCCGCCACAGCGCACCCACTTGGAGCAAGCCCCTATGACCAGCGCCACCGCGGCACTGGGCGGAGCCGACGTCGAGGACCGTGAGCTCGACAGCTTCGACCTGACCGATCCCGCGACCTATCAGACGACCGACGTCCACGCCATGTGGCGCCGGTTCCGCGCCGAGCGACCGGTGCACCGTCACCCGGCGACCGAGACGGGGCCCGAATTCTGGGTCCTGTCCAAGTACCACGACATCATGAAGGTGTACAAGGACGACGAGAACTTCACCTCCGAGCGGGGGAACCTGCTGGTCACGCTGTTGCACGGCAGTGACTCCGCGGCGGGCAAGATGCTCGCGGTCACCGACGGCCCCCGGCACGCGGCGATCCGCAAGCTGATGCTCAAGTCCTTCTCGCCGCGCGCCCTGCGGCACATCTCGGAGCAGGTCGTGCAGCGCACCCGCACGCTCCTCAGGAACGCGGTGGAGCGGGGCGAGGCGGACTTCGCTCGGGACGTCGCCGAGCACATCCCGATCGCCACCATCTGCGACCTGCTGGGCGTCCCCGAGTCGGACCGCGCCTTCCTGCTCAGCCTCAACAAGGAGGCGCTCAGCTCCAGTTCGGCCGACACCAGTGCCGAGGACTCCTGGCTCGCCCGCAACGAGATCCTCCTGTACTTCGGCGAGCTCGCCGAGGAGCGCAAGAAGAACCCGGTCGACGACGTCATCAGCGTGCTGGCCACCGGCCGGATCGACGGAGAGCCGCTCGACGAGGACGAGATCGTCCTGAACTGCTACAGCCTGATCATCGGCGGCGACGAGACCAGCCGGCTGTCGATGATCGGCGGGGTGCAGGCGCTGATGCGCCACCCGGAGCAGTGGAACGCGCTGAAGCGGGGCGAGGTGACGGTGGAGAGCGCGGTGGAGGAGGTGCTGCGCTGGACGACCCCGGGCATGCACTTCGGCCGCCGGGCGCTGCGGGACGTCGAGGTGGCGGGGCAGCGGATCGCCGCCGACGACATCGTCACCCTGTGGAACACCTCCGCCAACCGGGACGAGGACGTCTTCGACGCCCCCGGGACGTTCGACCTGGCCCGCACCCCCAACAAGCACGTGTCGTTCGGCTACGGACCGCACTTCTGCCTCGGTGCGTTCCTCGGCCGCGTCGAGATCAACGCCATGCTCGACGGGCTGCGGACCGTGGCGGACCGCATCGAGCCCAACGGCCCGGTGGAGCCGGTGTTCTCCAATTTCCTCAGCGGCCTGGAGAGCCTGCCCGTCCGCTTCGAGGTGGACCGTGCGGGGCTCGCCGGATGGAACTGAGGGCCGTTCGCTCCGCCCGCGGCCCTGACGAGTAGGAAGAGGAATTCGATGTCGAAGGCACGAGAGGGTGCCACGCCGGTGTCCGCGGTCCCGGTCTCCCGGTGGGAGCGGACCGTCGGGTACTGCGCGGTGATCGCCGGGCTCGCCTACGCCCTGCCGCACCTGTGGTGGGGACTGGGGATCATGTTCGCCTACCCCGACACCCCCGAGTCGGTGCCGGACGTGGCCTGGCAGCGCATGATCGCCTTCTGGGGCATGGGGGCGGCCTCCGCTCTCGCCGCCCTCGCGACCACCGCCCTCTTCCGGCCCTGGGGGGACTTCTTCCCCCGGTGGCTCCGCGTCGGGGCGGCCCTGATCGGCGGCACCGGGCTCGCGCTGTGGGGGCTCGGCTACGGCTACCTGCGGTTCTTCGTCGCCGTGGGCAGGGTCGAACCGAGCGCGGAGGTGGCCGCCTCCTTCGGCCCCTGGAACTTCTACTGGTACCCCGTGTTCTTCGTCTGGGGCGCGTCGCTGGTGCTCGCCGGCCTCCACCTGCGCCACCGCCCCCGCCGCCCGTCCGCCTCCGGGACCGACGTCCCGCGGCCGGACGGGCGGGCCCGGCAGACCCCGTCGACCATCGAGGTGAACTCGTGACGAACGCCATCGAGGCCGAGGGCCTCCGCAAGAGTTACAAGGGGCACGAGGCGCTGAGCGGAGTGTCCCTCACCGTGCCCGAGGGGACGGTCCTCGGACTGCTCGGCCCCAACGGCGCGGGCAAGACCACCACCGTCCGCATCCTGGCCACCCTGCTCCAGCCCGAGGAGGGCCGGGCCGTGGTCGCCGGGTTCGACGCCCTCAAGCAGCCCAAGGAGGTGCGCCGCCGGATCGGCCTCACCGGCCAGTACGCGGCCCTCGACGAACGGCTCACCGGCCGGGAGAACCTGCGGCTCATCGGCACCCTGCTGCACCTGGGCAAGGGCCCGTCGCGCCGGCGGGCGGACGAGCTGCTGGAGCGGTTCGAACTCTCCGAGGCCGCCGACCGGGTGGTGCGGACCTACTCCGGCGGCATGCGCAGGCGGCTGGACCTGGCGGCCAGCCTGATGGTCGACCCGCCGGTCCTCTTCCTGGACGAGCCGACCACCGGACTCGACCCCAGCAGCCGGCTCGTGCTGTGGGGGATGATCCGGGAGCAGGTGGCCAAGGGCGTGACCGTCCTGCTGACCACCCAGTACCTGGAGGAGGCCGACCAGCTCGCCGACCGCATCGTGGTGATCGACACCGGCAAGGTGATCGCCGAGGGCACCGCCGACCAGCTCAAGCAGAAGGTCGGCACCGAGCGCCTCGAGGTCGCCGCCCTCGCCGCCGAGGACACCTCCCGGGTGGTCGCCGCGATCGGCTCCCGGCTCGCGACCACCCCGTCCGTCTCCGAGGACGGCCGCACCGTGTCGGTGCCGCTGCCCGACGGGATGGGCGGTGTCGCCGCCGCAGCCGCGGCGGTGGAGGAACTCGGCATCGAGATAGCGGAGTTCGCTGTTCGGCGCCCTTCGCTCGACGACGTTTTCATGACGCTGACGGGCCAGACGGCCAGGGAGAAGGATCCGGCGTGACCGAGACACTGAGTGACGTACGGGCGTTGGTGGGCCGCCACTTCCGGCACATCTACCGCATACCCGAGCAGCTGATCAGCGTCACCATCATGCCGATCGCCTTCGTGCTGATCTTCGGCATGCTCTTCGGCAGCGCCATGCAGGTGGAGGGCGGCAGCTACCAGGAATACATCATGGCGGGCATCTTCATCCAGGTGATGATGGCCAACATCTCCCAGACGGCCCTGGGCGTCGTCGGGGACCTGAGCAACGGCCTGGTGGACCGCTTCCGTTCGCTGCCGATCTCCCGCTCCGCGGTGCTGATCGGCCGCACCACCGCGGACATGGCGCTCGCCGCCTGGTCCTGCGCCCTGATGGCCGGCGTCGGCTACCTCATCGGCTGGCGCATCCACAACGGACTGCCCAAGGCCCTCGCGGCGTTCGGGCTGCTGCTCCTGCTCGGCTTCGCCATGTCGTGGCTCGGCGCGCTGCTCGGTCTGGCGCTGCGCAGCACCGAGTCGGTCAACGCCCTGGCGTTCATGGCCATGATGCCGCTGGTGTTCCTGTCCAACGCGTTCGTCCCGCCGGACGGGCTGCCGACCTGGCTGAGGGTCGTCGCCGAGTGGAACCCGGTCAGCATGGTGGTCACCGCCTGCCGGCAGCTCTTCGGCAATCCGACCGTGGGCCTCGGCACGGGGCTGCCGGCCGAGCACCCCGTCCTGATGTCGCTCCTCCTGATCGGCGGCATCCTCGCCGTGGTCATCCCGATGTCGGGCCGCGCCTACAGCACGGCGACCGCCCGCTGAGGAGACACGCGCGGGAACGCCCGGCCGGGATCTCCCGGCCGGGCGTTCCCGTATGTGCGGCCCCGCGGTCCGGCGGCTGCGGCGCCCGGGGGTGCGCCCGGTGCGGTCCGGAAGGCCGGCGCCTCGCGCGGCCGGCCCCGGCCCCGGGTGCCCGCCGGACACGGAGCGCCCGTTGACTCGGCTTCCTTCTGCTTCCTTCTGCTTCCCGTCCGCCTCCGTTTCCGCCCGGCATCGCCCGGACGACGGTCCGCGGTACCGGGCCGGAGCCGAATCCGCGGGCCCGGGGCGAGACCGCGGGACTCGGGGCGAGACCGGCGGCCGTCTTCGTGAGCGGGTTCGTGAGCGGGCCGGGGTCACGGGCCTTCGGCGGACCCGGGCGGCCAGGGTCGCGGGCCGTCTACGCACCCGGGCGGCCGGGGTCGCAGGCCTTCGGCGGGCCCGGGCGGCCGGGGTCAGCGGCGGTCGCGGGAGAGTGAGAACAGCACCCGCAGCGTCAGCACCGAGGCGACGAGCAGCAGGTTGCAGCCGAGCGCCTCGAACAGTCCGACCGACGAGGTGATCTCCGGCCCTCCGGGCGTCTGCAGCAGCATCACCCCGACCACCCCGGCCGCACCCCCGCTGAAGGCCAGCAGCACGTCGCGGACGATCCCGCGGACGAAGTCCCGGTCACGTTCGTCGGCCAGCACCCGGACGTTCACGCTCAGGCGTCCCTGCTCCAGGGCCTCCGCGATGCGGTCCACCCGGCGCGGCAGCCGGCGCAGCACCGGCAGCAGCGCGAGCATCTCGCCGGTGGCCGCCCGTCCGAGGCTCCCCGGTGCCAGCTTCCGCCGGGCCTGGGAGGCCGCGAACCGGCGGGCCTCGGCGACGATGTCGTACTCGGGGACCAGCCGGCCGAGGGACACCTCGAGTGTCGACAGGGAACGGAACGCGGCGGCGATCTCACCGGGCACGACGAGCCCGTACTTGGTCACCAGCAGGAACAGCGCGGCGAACATCTCCCGGTCCGGCCGCGTCCCCGGAACCAGGTGCCGGGCCATGAACCGGCCCAGGTCACGGGTCAGCCGGTTCTCGTCGGCCGGTTCCGGCCGGTGTTCCACCAGTTCCAGCAGCGCGTCGCAGAGGGCCTGCTGGTCGTTGCGGTGGATCGCGACCAGCAGGTCGCGCAGCGCCGAACGCAGCACCCGGTCGATACGGCCGGCGCAGCCGAAGTCCAGCAGTCCCAGCCGTCCGTCGTCCAGCACCATGATGTTGCCCGGATGGGGATCGGCGTGGAAGACGCCGTCGGTCATGATCTGCGCGAGGACGCAGTCGAGCAGCGCCCCGGCGAGCGCCGTCCGGTCGAGTCCGCGGGCGTCGGCGGACTCGGCCGCCTTGTCGAGCGCCACCCCGTCCAGCCACTCCACCACCAGGACGCGGGCGGTGGTCAGATCGTCGTGGACGGCGGGGATCTTCACCGCCGGGCGCGGGTCCGGATCCTGCGACGGGTGCCCTCCGGCATCGGCCGCCCGCGCGGCGGCGACCTCCCGGGTGTTGCGGGCCTCGGTGCGGAAGTCGAGTTCCTCCTGGAGGGAGGCGGCGAAGCCCCGGACCAGTCCGGTGACTCCGATGGAGCGGCCCCACGCGGTGCGTTCGCCGGTCCTCCGGGCGATCCGCAGGAGGATGTCCAGGTCGCGTTCCACCACCTGGCGGGCCCGGGGACGCTGCACCTTGACGGCGACCGCCCGGCCGTCCCGCAGCCGCGCCCGGTGCACCTGGGCGACGGAGCCGGCCGCCAGCGGCACGGTGTCGAACTCGGCGAACACCTCGCCCGGCGGGGCGCCGAGGTCCTCGGTGAGCACCTGCTCGATGCCGTCCCAGGGCTCGGCGGCCGCCGCGCACTGCAGCAGGCTCAGCTCGTCGATGAACTCGGCGGGCAGCAGGTCGTAGCGGGTGGAGAGCACCTGGCCGAGTTTGACGAAGGTGGTGCCCGCCTCCTCCAGGGCCAGCCGGAGGGCGCGGGCGTGCTCCGCCCGGGTGGCGCTCGTCGCCGGGCCGGTCAGCCCGGACAGCCGCGGGAGGCGGCCCAGCCCGTGGCGGAGGGCGATCCTGCTGAGCTCCGTGAAGCGCTGGGTGCGCGCCACCCGGCGCCTCACGGAGCGGGGCCAGCGGACGATGCCGCCGACCGATCCGCTGGGCACCACCGCCTCGGACAGGGCCAGGAACATCATGGCGGCCAGCAGGGCGCTGCCCACCTGGACCGTCACCAGCACCGTGCCCGCCGCGGCGGGCCCCATCGCGGAACTCACCAGTCCGGTGGCGAGCAGCCCGGTGCACCCGGTGAGCAGGGAGCGCAGTGCGCCGATCCGCAGACCGAGCAGTCTGCGCGCCCCGAAGCCGAGCACCACCAGGCCGAGGGCGACGGTGCCCACGGCGGTCGGGACGATGACGAACGCGGTCAACGTGAAGCGGTCACGTCGTGGCCGGCTCGGGGGCCGGCGCCGGCTCGGCGTCGTCGCCCTCCGCCGGCCTCCCGCGGTCGCGGGCCGGCCACCAGGCCCGTTCGCCGAACAGCGAGGTGACCGCAGGCACCAGCACGAGCGCCATCACGAAGGCGGTGATCAGGATGCCGAACGACACCGCGAATCCCAGCTGCTGGAGCATGCTGTTGGCGGCCAGCATCAGCACGCCGAAGGTGCCGGCCAGGATGACGGCGGCGGCCCCGATGGTGGGCGCCGAGTGGGTCACGGCGAGCCGGACGGCCTCCTGCTGCGTCCGGCCCCGGGCGATCTCCTCGCGGAGGCGGGCCACCACGAGGATGTTGTAGTCCGTGCCGATCGCCACCACGAACAGGTAGACGAACACCGGCAGCGCGAACATCAGCCCGTTCTCGCCCTTGACCTGCTGGAAGAGCAGGACGGCCGAGCCGAGGGTGGCACCGAACCCGAGGCCCACGGCCGCGATCAGGTACCAGGGCGCGACGGCGCTGCGCAGCAGGAGTCCGAGGATCACCATGATCGCGACGCCGGCGATCGGGAAGACCAGCGAGTAGTCGTGGTTGACGGCGGTGCGGATGTCCGCGAGGACCGCGCTGGTGCCGCCGACGAGCGCCTCGGTGCCCTCGGGCGCCGCCCGGTGCGCGGTCTCGCGCAGGTCTCCGGAGACCAGGTCGATGGCCGCCTCCTCGGCGGGGCGGAACTCCAGGACGACGCTGAACTGCGCCGCGTCCCCGGCCGTGCCGAGCATGGCCGGCGAGACGTCGCCGACCCCTTCGACCCCGGAGAGCTTCTCGCGGAACGCCTCCAGGCCGGCCGGGTCGAGCCGGGAGCCGTCCTCGGAGGCGACGACCACCAGGGAGGGGTCGGTCTGTCCGGCGGAGAAGCCGTTCCTGAGGTCCTTGGAGGCCTGTACGGACTCCAGGTCCTGCGGCAGCGAACTCTCGCTGTCGAACTCGGCGCTGAAGCCGAACGCGGCCACGCTCATGACGGCCAGCAGGCCGCCGGAGAGGCCCGCGAGGAGGCGGGGCCGACGGGAGACGAGGCTGCCGAGCCGGCCGGCGACGACGCTCTTGGGCTGCTTCTTCCAGGCCTTGGAGGGCCAGAACGCCTTGGCGCCCAGCAGCGAGAAGACGGCGGGGACGAGGGTGAGGGAGGCCAGCAGGGTGACGGCCACGGCGATGGCCAGCGACGGGCCCATGGCACGCAGCATGCCCATGGTGGAGAGCACCAGGGCGAGGAAGGCGACGATGACCGCGCCGGCCGCGGAGGCGATGGTCTCGCCGACCCGGGTCACGGCGTCGATCATGGCCTTCTTGGGTTCCTGCCCCGCCCGCAGCTGCTCGCGGTACCGGAAGAGCAGGAACAGGATGTAGTCGGTGCCGACGCCGAACAGCACCACGATGAGGATGGCGGAGACCGAGTTGTCGGCCTGGAGCCCGCCGAGCTCGGCGGCGGTGGCGATCAGTCCGGTGGCCACGACGAACACCAGGAGGATCAGCAGGACCGGCAGCAGCGCGATGAGCGGGCTGCGGAAGATCACCAGCAGCAGCACCACGATCAGCACCAGGGTCGCCAGCATGATCATCGCGTCGGTGTCGCCGGAGGACTCGAGGTTGTCCAGCCCGCTGGCGGTCGGGCCGGTCACCCCCATGGTCAGGCCGGTCTTCGCGAGCAGCGGCCCGGCGTCCGCCCGGAGCTGCTTCACCGACTCGAAGAGCTTCTGGTCGTAGTGGTTCTTCGTCGTGGCGAAGACGCTCGCCAGTGCCACCTTGCCGTTGGGCGAGACCGACTCGGGGCTCGTCAGGACCGACTTCACCTTGTCGTAGCCCTCGGCCTGCAGGGCCTCTGCGATCCGGGCCACCTCCGCCAGGTCGTCCGGCGAGAGCCTGTCGCCGTCGGCGCGCTGGAACACCGCGATGGCGGAGGGCTGCTCCGTCATCGGGAACGCACGCTGCTGCACCTCCGTGACGCGTACCGACTCGTAGTGGGACGGCAGGAAGTCCGCCTGGTCGTTGGTGCTCCTCAGCTGCGGCGCGAGCGCGACCGCGGCGACGGCCGCGATGAGCCAGGCGATGATCGTCAGCCAGGGCCGGTCGACGGCGAACCGCCCTATCCGTCCGAACATGGTGCTCCTTCGTGCTTCCTGGACTGGGGGGACCGGGGCCTACGCAGGGGGGTCGCCGGTTCTCCCCGCAGTCTGGCCGCCGGTTCCCCCGCCGACGACGACGGGACGCCAACGCGGCAAGAACCTGCCAGGGCCGTTGCCCGCGCTCCGGGCCCGGTGTGACAGTCCTGGTGTCCGCAGCGCGACCCGGTGCGACAGCCCTGACGTCCGCAGCGCGACCCGTCGCGGACGTCCTCCACTCCCCGGCCCGCCGCACGTACCGTCCGGGCCCCGCCGCGGCGTCGGGCGGGCAGCCGGTCGTCGGGAGCGAACCCCTGGGGCGAGCTCCGCGACCGGCCGTCCGCAGTGTCCGGCCGGGGAACCCCGTGCCTCATGCCTTCAGGAGCCCGGATGAACGTGTTGAGCGCCCCGGAGCGCGGTTCCCTCGTGTCCGGACTCGCCGCCGGCGACCCGGCGCTGCGGGACCGGCTGGCCGAGCGCCTGCGGACCGTCGAACGGCGCCTCCAGGAGCGCGCCGCCCGTGCCGCCGACCCCCGTGTCGCCCCGCTCGTCGGGCATCTCGTCACCACCGGTGGAAAGCGGCTGCGGCCCCTGCTGGTCCTGCTGGGCGCGGAGTTCGGGGACCCGGAGGGCGAGGGGGTCGTCGACGCGGCCGTCCTGGCCGAACTCGTCCACGTCTCCTCCCTCTACCACGACGACGTCATCGACGACGCCAGCATCCGGCACGGGGCGGACAGCGCCAACGCCCGCTGGGGGAACCGCCGCGCGGTGTTCGCCGGGGACTGGCTCCTCGCCCAGGCCGCCCAACTGTCCTGCGCGCTCGGGCCGCGGGCGGTGCGGTTGAACGCGGTGACCGCCGACCGGCTGGTGCGCGGCCAGGCCCTGGAACTGCTCGGGCCGGAACCGGGGACCGCGCCCCTGGACCACTACCTCCGGGTGACGGCCGGCAAGTCCGCGTCCCTGATCGTCCTGTCGCTGCAGCTCGGCGCCCTTCAGGCAGGCGCGCCCGAGGCGTACGCCGACGTCCTCGCCGAGTACGGGGAGCAACTGGGCCTCGCCTTCCAGATGTCCGACGACATCCTCGACATCACCTCGCCCGCCTCCGCGTCGGGCAAGGAACCGGGCATGGACCTGGAAGCCGGGGTGCTCAGCCTCCCGGTGCTCCTCGCCCTGGCGGGCGACGGCGCGGGCGACGGGGAACTGCGGGCCCTGATCGCCGCCGGACCGGCCGCCGGGACGCGTCCGCACCGCCGGGCGCTGGAACTCCTGCGGGACTCCGCCGCGCTCGCCGCGGCCGGGGCCCTGAGGGACGAGCACCTGGCACGGGCCCGTACCGCCCTCGCAGCCCTGCCCCGGACCCCGGCGCGCAGGATCCTCGGCGCGCTCTGCGACTTCGTGGCCCACCGCGGGTCCTGAAGCACCTACGGGAGACCGAACATGCCGGGGCACAGCGACACCGTGCACGACCGCACCGCCCGACTCGGAGCGGCGGGAGCGGGCCGTGTCCGGCCGCCCGCCGCACCGTCCGTCCCGCAACCGCGCCCGGCCGCCGGGCCGCGGGGACGGAGGGCGGCGGGTGCGAACGGCTTCGACCCGCTGGTGTTCCGCGTGCTCGGATCGGTCGAGGCCGAGGCCGGTGGGCGGACGGTCCCCCTCGGCGGGGCGAAGCAGCGCACCGTCCTCGCCGCGATGCTGCTCGCCGGGGGCCGGCCGCTCTCCGACGACCGGCTCAAGGCCCTGCTGTGGGGGTGCGACCCGCCCGCCACGGCGACGGCCCAGCTCTACACCTACATCTCCCAGCTCAGGAAGTGCCTGGGCATCGGCGTCCGCCTGGAGCGGCACGCCCACGCCTACCGACTGGACATCCGGGGCGCCTTCTTCGACTGGGCGGCCTTCGAGAGCCTGGCGGCCCGCGGCCGGGCGGACCTGGCGGCGGGCCGCCACACCGCGGCCGCCGACCACCTCGGGCAGGCGCTCGCGCTGCGGCGCGGGCCGGTCCTCTCCAACGTCACCGTCCACCTCGGGGAACGCCAGCGCCCCTTGCTGGACGAGGCCCTCCTGTCCGCGCGGGAGGACCGGATCGAGGCCGAACTGGCCCTGGGACGTCATGACGCGGCGGTTCCGCAGCTCATGCGGCTCGTGATGGAGAACCCCCTGCGCGAGCGGCTGCTCGGCCAGCTCATGACCGCTCTGCACCGGTGCGGCCGGCAGGCGGAGGCCCTCGCGGTGTACGAGCGCGGCCGGTTGATGCTCCGTGACGAGTTGGGGGTGGACCCGGGCCGGGCCCTGCGTGACATCCGGCAGTCCGTGCTGACCGGCACCCTCGCGAGGCCCGCCGCGCGCGAGGGGGCGGGGACCGCCGGCACGGCGCCCGCCCCGCCGGGCGGTGGGCACCGCCCCGCGGTGGCGCGGGTGCGCGACCGCGGGGCCTGGAGCGGTGTCGTGCCCGCGATGCTGCCCGCCGACGTCGCCGACTTCTCCGGCCGCCTCCGGGAACTGGACGGCATCGCGGCCGCCCTGCGCCGGGAAGGGCGCTCCCCCGTCGTGGTGACGGGCGCCGCGGGTACCGGCAAATCGGCCCTGGCCGTGCACGCCGCGCACCGGGCACGGCGCAACTTCCCGGACGGGCAGCTCCACGCCGACCTGTCCGGACAGTCCGCACGCCCCCGCTCCCCCGCCGAGGTGCTCGGCTGGTTCCTGCGGGCCATGGGCGTCGCGGAGCACAGGCTTCCGGTTTCCGTGGAGGAGCGCGGCCAGCTCTACCGCAGCCTGCTCGCCGACCGCCGGATGCTGGTGCTCCTGGACAACGCCGACGACGACCGCCAGGTCCGCCCGCTGCTG
The DNA here is from genome assembly GCF_008704515.1 of Streptomyces viridosporus T7A. Classification (NCBI taxonomy): domain Bacteria; kingdom Bacillati; phylum Actinomycetota; class Actinomycetes; order Kitasatosporales; family Streptomycetaceae; genus Streptomyces; species Streptomyces viridosporus. The sequence continues at coordinate 6,502,329 of NZ_CP023700.1, read as the reverse complement.
CCCGGCACGGGCGGTTGCCGCACGCTGATCACCGGCCGGGACCCCTTCACCACCCTGCCGGGGGTGCGCCCGGTCACTCTGGGCCCGATGAGCGCCGGGGAGGGCCACCGGATGCTGAGCGCGATCGTGGGGGCCGAACGGACCGGGGACGAGCCCGACGCGGCCGCCCGCATCGTCGAGCTGTGCGACCGGCTGCCGCTCGCCCTGCGGATCGTGGCGGCCCGGCTGGCCGCGCATCCGCGCCAACGGCTCGCGGCGGCGGCGGCCCGGCTCGAACCGGAGGACCGGAGGCTCGACGAGCTGCGGGCGGGCGACCTCGACGTCCGGGCGGCGCTGTCCCGCAGTCACCGGCGGGTGCCCGCGCCGGTGCGGGCGGTCCTGGGGGTCCTGGCGTCCGGCTGCCCGGACGTCTTCGGCGCGCACGAGGCGGCGAACCTCCTCGGTTGTTCGCAGGCGGACGCCGAGGACGCCCTGGAGAGCCTGGCCGGTGCCCGCCTGCTGGAGGTGTCCGGCCCGGTCCCGCCGCGTTACCGCCTCATGCCGCTGGTGCGTCTCTTCGCCCGCGAGCAGGGCCGCGGGGAACCGGCTCCCCCCGGTGCGCCGGACGGCGGGCGCCGGCCGCTCGTCGGCTGACGGCACGCGGTCAGCCGCACCCTCCCGCGTGCCCCTCGTCGAGGCCGAACGACCTGGTGCGTCCCCCGTCGCCGGTGTGCGGCAGCAGCGAACTGCTCAGGTAGTCGAGGTAGGTGGCCACCAGGTTGCTCCATCGGATGTCGGAGTCGGCGCTCCCGCGGCCGAGCGGCTCCGCGGACCGGTCGACGATCTCGGTCCCGCCGAAGCCATCCTGTTGCACGAGGTCCCGGATCGTCCTCCTGGCGGTCGTCTCGTCGGACGCGCCCCGGCCGTCGAGGGCCGCCAACAGGTGCATCCCTCCCTGCTCCAACCAGGACGTCATCTCCTCCTCCAGTTCCGCCGACAACCGGTCGTCGTCACGGCCGTCCCTCTCGCGGAGCGTCCTCTCGCCCATAACCGCCTCCTCAGTCCATACGGATCCAATCGGTCAGTACGGGGACAGCGTCCGGGACACATCTATGAATCACCTATGGAAAGCGGCCCCGCCCGACTCGGGGGCCGCTCCCGCAGCCGCCGCCCTCCCTCCCGCCGGTCCGGCGCCCGCCACGGAACGCCGAATCCCCGGCCCCGGACGGGGGTTCCGGCGCCCGCGAGCACGGATCACGCGCCGGTGACTCCGTCGATCTGCTCGCGGATGAGGTCGGCATGACCGTTGTGACGTGCGTATTCCTCGATCATGTGCACCATGATCCAGCGCAGGGAGACTCCCTGACCGCCTACGTGACCCGCTTCCTGTTCGGACAGGCGGCCGGAGTCGTCCAGCGATGCCTCAGCGACCAGCTCACGGCTTCGAGCGACCTCCGCCTGCCAGGCGGCCACCGCCTCGTCGAGCCCTCGTTCCGGCTGCAGGGCAAAGCCGTCCAGGTTGCCCTCCCCGAAAACCGGCGGCAAGTCCTGACCTGCGAAAACACGCTGGAACCAGGTGCGCTCCACCTCAGCCATGTGCTGCACGAGGCCGAGCAGCGTCATCGAGGAGGGTGACGCTGCGGCAAGCCGTAACTGGTCATCCTTCAGGCCCGAACACTTCAGGGTGAGAGTCGCACGGTGAAAGTCCAGCCATGCTTCCAGCATGGTGCGCTCGTCCGCGTGCGCGGGGGGAATGGGCCGTCCATCCGGTGTCGTCCTCATGAGCACACCCTGGCAGGAACGGCTGTGACGCACGACTGTCTTCGCCGGTGACGAACACACGTCCCGCTCGTCTCCCGGGCGAGCCGCGACCGCAAGGGGTGCGACGAGTCGGCCTCGTGGTCCACGAGCCGGCTACCGGGCTCGACGCCCCCGTGTCCGGCGGCGAGGCCGGCGCCGTCGAGGCGGTGCTGTCCAGCATGATCGGCGGCGAACAGGCCGACTTCGACGAGGTCCGGCCGATCTTCCAGGTGCCGGGGAGGACGATCGTGCGGTGCGCCCCGGACCTCCGGGCGGCGCCGGCCGCCGCCCTGTCGCGCCCGGGGTGCGCGCCGGCCCGGTGCGCAGCAGCCTGGGGGCATGGCACATCCCACCGAGCATCCGCACATCGTGGTGCATCCTCCGGCCCTGGACGGCTCACGGCGGGTCACCTCCGACGACGAGACGCTGGGCATCGCCACGCACGTCGACGACGTGAGCGAGATCCTGCGGCTGGCCGATCTGTACGTCACGGACGTCGAGGGGACCGACGTCATCGAGTGGCAGGGCGGCGGCCCCGACGACTGGCCGGGCCTGTCGGAGCACCACGACGTCTGAACGCGTCCCGGCGCCGGGACGCCCCGGCGCGTCTACGGCTTCGGCCGTACCCCGGCTACGGCATGCTCAAATCAACCTCTGAACCGGCCCCCGGGAGGCTTCGGCCACCCCGCCCGGCGGGCACACTTCCCGCACGCGGGGCCCGCCGGCACGGGGGCGGGCGGGCCCCGGTTCAGGGGGTGCCGCACCATGCGCGACAGCACGGGCGTCCGGTGGACGCCGTACGAGATCGCCCTGCTGGGCGGCGGTCCGCGCGCCGCGGTCACGGTCGCCGTCGTCGCGCTGCATCTGCGGGGTGCCGTGGCGGCGGGCGCGCCGGGGACGATGCACGCGGTCGGCGGGGAGGCGGGTCGGGCCCTGCCCGCGTTCCCGCCGCCCGGCATGCCGTCGGACCCGCGGTCCGCGCACGAGGCGGGGCCGGCGGACGCCGTCACCGGTGCCCAGCGGGCGCTGTTCCTGGAGAGCGCGGTGTACTCCTGCCTCGAGGAGCCGTCCGAGCTGCGGGAGCTGGTCCGGCATCCGGACGTCCGCTGGGCGGTGGCCGAGGTGCGGGTCGGGCTCGCGGAGGCGGGGCTGCTGCGGTATCCGCTGCTGCTCGGGCCGACCGCGGCCGCCCGGCGGCGGCTGCGGGTCCTGCGGAAGGCGTATCCGGTGCCCGTGAGCCGGCGCGGCCTGCCGGACCACGACAAGCTGCTCGCCGTCGCCCTGCACGGCGAGGCGGCCCTGCGGGTGATCGTCCCGCGGTTCGCGCTGCGGGCGGGGCTGACCGACCGGGTGACGGTGGCGGACAGGGGGCTGCGGCACTCCCCGCGCGGGGGCACCTACGGCGGTGGCGGCGGCTCCCACTCCTGCGGCGGAGGCGGCGGGTGCGGAGGCGGCGGCGGGGACTGAACGCGCCTGCGGGGCCGGTCCGGAAGGGGGCCGGCCCCGCACCCGTCCGTACGCGTCGGACCTTCAGCGCCCTGACCGACGTCGGGCGTGCCCCGGCTCGGTCGCGAGCTCCTCGCTCATGAACGGGAAGTCGTGACCGCCGGGCAGCGCGACGACCTGCGGGGTCGGGGGTCGGCCTTCGCCACGCCGGACGCGTCGGTGACGCCCTCGCGCTCGAGGACCTCGACTGCCGCGCGGGCAGCGGTCATGCGAGCCGTCGAGCGTCCCTGCTCCGACTGCCGGACACGCACTCCCGGAGCGCCCGCGGTGAGTCATTCCGAACAGCAGAGAATGTGTTCCGCCATATGGACGGAAAGTAGGCCGGGTGGCCGGAGCCGGCAAGAGAGCGGGCAAGTGCCGGACACACGCCGGGTCCGTGGAGGACGATGAGGGCGCTGCCAGAGATTGCCGCCGTCCGGGAGTGGGCCATGCCCGAAAGCGTCCCAGTGCGCTGTCCGGTCTGCCACCGCGCGCACCGTTACACGGCACCGTCGTACCCCTGCGCGTGCGGCGCGCCGGTCGCCCCGCCCCTGGACCCGGACGCGGTGCCCGTCCCCGTCGGCCACCGCGCCTGGCAGGAGGAGTGGGTCACCGTGCGGTGCGGTCGCTGCGGGCACGACGGCGAGTGGCCGCGGCCGGAGCTGGGGTGCCCGTGCGGGACGGCGCTGCGGATCCCGGTGGCCGGCCCGCGGGCCCCCGCCCCGGCCGCCCCGGCCGCCCCGGCCGCGCTCCCGAAGCCCCCGGGGCGTCCCGGCTTCCGCTCCGTGCCGATCCGCACCGCGCGGGACGCGGTCACGGCCGCCGTGCTGTACCTGCGCCTGCTCGGCCACGAGGACGTCCGCCGGGCGCACCGGTGTCCTCCGGCCGGCGTCGGGCTGGCCGGCCGGGGCGTTCTCGCCCGGGTCGATCCGTCGTCGCGTCCGGCGACGCTGCGGGACGTGGAGTGCCTGTGGCTGACGGCGATGACGGAGTCCGCCCGGTGCCTGTACTTCTCCCTCGCCGGATACGCCGAGGACGCCCGGGCCCGTGCCGACGCCCTGGGCGTCCCGCTGTTCCTGCTCGACCCCACCGGCGTCCCGCAGCCGGTGAACGGCCCCGCCGACGCGCTGGACGCCGGCGGGGCCTGAAAACCCGGCGACAGCCCCGGGGCCGCCGTCCGATACTCGGCGGATGCGCATCCGCCCCGCCGCGTTCGGCGACCTGCCCGCCCTCCAGGACGTGGAACGGGCCGCCGGCGCCCCGTTCCGCGACCTCGGCATGCCGGAGATCGCCGACGACGAACCGCCCGCGCTCGACACCCTGGAACACTTCCGGCGGGCCGGCCGCTGCTGGGTCGCGGCCGACGAGCGGGACCGGCCCGCCGCGTACCTGATCGCCGAACCGGTGGACGGGGCGCTCCACGTCGAGCAGGTCTCGGTCCACCCGCGCGCCGCCGGCCGGGGCGTGGGCCGGTCCCTGATCTCCCGTGCCGCCGCCCACGCCCGCGCGGAGGGCCTGGCCGCCCTGACCCTGACCACCTTCGCCGAGGTCCCGTGGAACGCCCCCTACTACGCCCGGCTCGGCTTCCGGACGCTGGCCGAGTCCGACCTCACGCCCGGCCTGCGCCGGATCCGCGCCGAGGAGTCCGGGCACGGCCTCGACCGGTGGCCGCGGGTGTGCATGCGCCTCGACCTCCGGGAGGACGGGGCGGCGCCCACCGGGCCGCCCCGGGTGACGATCAGAGCCGCGCACGAGCGGGACTTCCCCGGCTTCCTCGGCCTGGCGGCCCAGGTGGAGCAGTGGTTCGGCCCCATGGTCGAGGAGGCCGGCTTCCACGACGCCGTACGCGCGCACATCTCCCGCTCCATGGCGCTCGTCGCCGTCTCGTCGGGGCCGGACCTCCTCGGCGGACTGCTGTTCGGGGCCGAGCCGCCCGCCCACCACGTGCACTGGCTCGTCGTCTCGCAGCGGGCCCGGGGCACGGGCGTCGGCAGGGCGCTGATGGCGGAGGCGACGCGCAGGTGGGTGCGGGGACCGGGGCACCTGGAGGTCGTCACCTTCGGGGCCGACCACCCCGGTGCCGCGGTCAGCGGCGCCCGCGTCTTCTACGAGCGGCTCGGCTTCACCCCGGCGGAGGCGACCGGACCGGGCCCGGAGGGCGGCTCCCGGCAGGTCTTCCGCCGGACCGTCGGCTGACCCGCACGGCGCCGCCCCACAGCGGGGCCCGCGAGCGGGGTCAGCCGGCCGCGTACCGCTCCCGCAGCTCCACCTTGCGCACCTTTCCGGACACCGTCATCGGGAAGGCGTCCAGGATCTGGAGCCTGCTCGGGACCTTGTAGTGGGCCAGCCGGTCCCGGCAGAAGGCGCGCAGGTCCTCCAGGGTGGGCGGATCGGCCGGATCGCGCGGGACGACGCAGGCGAGCACCTCCTCGCCGTAGCGCTCGTGCGGGACGCCGACGACCTGGACGTCCGCGACCTCGGGGTGGGTGTGGAGGAACTCCTCGATCTCGCGCGGGTAGATGTTCTCCCCGCCCCGGATGATCATGTCCTTGATGCGGCCGACGATCTCCACGTACCCGTCCTCGCGCATCACCGCGAGGTCCCCGGTGTGCATCCAGCGGCCCGCGTCGACGACCTCGGCGGTCCTCTCGGGCTCGTTCCAGTAGCCGAGCATCACGCTGTAGCCGCGGGTGCACAGCTCCCCCGTACTGCCGCGCGGCCGGGTCGTCCCGGTGGCCGGGTCGACGACCTTGACCTCGATGTGCGGCAGGACCCGGCCGACGGTGCCGGTGCGGTGTTCCATGTCGTCGTCCCTCCGGGTCTGCAGCGACACCGGGGACGTCTCGGTCATGCCGTAGCAGATGGAGACCTGCTCCATGTGCATCTCGGCGACGACCCGCTTCATCACCTCCACCGGGCAGGGCGAGCCCGCCATGATGCCGGTGCGCAGGGAGGTGAGGTCGTAGCGCGCGAAGCCGGGGAGGTTCAGCTCGGCGATGAACATGGTGGGCACGCCGTAGAGCGAGGTGCAGCGCTCCCGCTGGACGGCCTCCAGGGTGGCCTCCGGATCGAAGGAGGGGGCCGGGATGACGATGCAGGCGCCGTGGGAGGTGGCGGCCAGGTTCCCCATGACCATGCCGAAGCAGTGGTAGAAGGGCACCGGCAGGCAGACCCGGTCCTGTTCGGTGTAGCCGATGGTGCGGCCCACCCAGTAGCCGTTGTTGAGGATGCTGTGGTGGGAGAGCGTGGCGCCCTTGGGGAAGCCGGTGGTGCCCGAGGTGTACTGGATGTTGACCGGGTCGTCGCAGCTCAGCCCGGCCGCGATCGCCTCCACCCGCTCCTGCGGCACGGTGGCCGCGCCCGCGGTCAGCGCGTCCCAGGACGGGTCGCCGATGAAGACGGTCTCCCGCAACTCCGGGCACTTCCCGCGTACTTGCTCCACCAGCGCCCGGTAGTCGCTGCCCTTGTGGGCGAGCGAGGAGACCAGCACCGAGATCCCGGCCTGTTTGAGCACGTACTCCAGTTCGTGCGCGCGGTAGGCCGGGTTGATGTTGACCATGATGACGCCGATGCGGGCCGTGGCGTACTGCACGAGGACCCACTCGGGACAGTTGACCGCCCAGATCCCGACCCGGTCGCCCTTCTCGACCCCCTTCGCCAGCAGCCCGCGGGCCACCTCGTCGACGGCGGCGCCGAACGCGGCGTAGGTCCAGCGCCGTCCGGAGACCAGGTCGACCAGGGCCTCGCGGTCGGGCCACGCGGCGACGGCCCGGTCCAGGTTGGCGCCGATGGTGTCGCCGAGCAGCGGGGTCGTGCTCGTGCCGTGCGCGTAGGAGAGTCGTGCGGGGGAGAGCGCGGTCACCGGAAGTCCTCCTCGCGGTACTCGTTCACGGAACCGGCGGCCGTGGCCTCGCGCAGGGCGATGCGGCGGATCTTGCCGGAGACGGTCTTGGGGAGCTCGCCGAACTCCAGGCGGCGGATCCGCTTGTAGGGGGCGAGCGCCTCGCGGGAGTGCTCGAAGAGCGTCTTCGCGGTGCCGGGGCCTGGTTCCCAGCCCTCCGCCAGCACGACGTACGCCTTGGGCACCGCCAGGCGCAGCTCGTCCGGGGCGGGCACGACCGCCGCCTCGGCGACCGCCTCGTGCTCCAGCAGCACGCTCTCCAGCTCGAAGGGGGAGATCTTGTAGTCGGACGCCTTGAACACGTCGTCGGCGCGGCCGACGTAGGTGATGTAGCCGTCGGCGTCGCGCGCGCCGATGTCGCCGGTGCGGTAGTAGCCGCCGGCCATCGCCTCGGCGGTGCGCTCGGGGTCGCCGTGGTAACCGGTCATCAGTCCCACCGGGCGCGCGGAGAGGTCGAGGGCGATCTCGCCCTCGGCGGCGCCGGGCGCGCCGGAGACCGGGTCGAGCAGTTCGACGCGGTAGCCGGGGCTGGGGCGTCCCATGGAGCCGGTCTTGAGGGCCTGGCCGGGGCTGTTGGAGACCTGCACGGCGGTCTCGGTCTGTCCGAAGCCGTCCCGGACGGTCACGTTCCAGGCGCGGCGGACCTGTTCGATCACCTCGGGGTTGAGGGGCTCGCCCGCGGCGACGACCTCGCGGGGCGGGGTGCGCAGCCGGGTCAGGTCGGCCTGGAGGAGCATGCGCCACACGGTCGGCGGGGCGCAGAAGGTGGTGACCCCCGCCCGGTCCATCTCGGTCATCAGCCGGGCGGCGTCGAAGCGGGTGTAGTTGTGCAGGAAGACGGTCGCCTCGGCGTTCCACGGGGCGAAGAGGTTGGACCAGGCGTGCTTGGCCCAGCCCGGCGAGGAGATGTTCAGGTGCACGTCGCCGGGGCGCAGACCGATCCAGTACATGGTGGCCAGGTGCCCGATCGGGTACGACGTGTGGGTGTGCTCGACCAGCTTGGGCCGGGCGGTGGTGCCCGAGGTGAAGTACAGCATCAGCGGGTCGTCGGCGAGGGTGGGCCCGTCGGGCGCGAAGTGCTCGGCGGCGCCGTACGCGTCCGCGTAGGGCTGCCAGCTCTCGCCGGCGCCCTCCCCGACCGCGATCCGGGTGTAGTCGCCGGGCACCTCGTCGAACTTCGCGGCGTCAGCGGCGCGCACGATCACGTGCCGGACGCGGCCCCGGTCGACGCGGTCGCGCAGATCGGCCGGTCCGAGCAGCGGGGTGGCCGGGATGACCACGGCGCGCAGCTTCATCGCGGCCAGGGCGGTCTCCCACAGCTCGGCCTGGTTGCCCAGCATCACCAGCACCCGGTCCTCGGCGCCCACGCCCCGCTGCCGCAGCCAGTTGGCGACCTGGTCGGAGCGGCGCGCCAGCGCGGCGAAGGACAGCCGGGTCCCGCTGCCGTCCTCCTCGACGAGGTGCAGGGCGGTGCGGTCGTTGCCGTCCGCGATCACGTCGAACCAGTCGAGCGCCCAGTTGAACCGCTCGGGCCGGGGCCAGGCGAAGTCCCGGTAGGCGGTGGCGTAGTCCTCACGGTGTTCCAGCAGGAAGTCCCTGGCCCTGCGGAACTCTTCGGTCGCCGTCGTCATCTGTCCTCCTCGGTTCCGGACCGTTGCCCGGCGGCTCTGCGGCATCGTGCGATCCGTGACGCAGGTCTCTCTACCCCCGAACAGGGGTGCGCGCCCGTGCGGAGCCGTGGTGAAGGGGTGAAGGGGTGAACAGGTGACGACCGGTCCGACGAGGGGTACCCGCGGGCGGGGTGGTTGCCGTAGGTTTGCGGTGTTTTCCGGGGCGGGCCATTACCACGAGTACGGCTTTGGATTTATCGTTGCCCGGCCCGCTGTTATATCCCTCACCACACCGTCCGTCCGAAATTAAAGGACCCGTTGCCTAATATTGGCCGGGACACGCCACACGGAGGGGAGCGGTGACCGTGCGACGGGACTTCAAGGAGCCTGCCAGGTGCCGCCCCGACCTGGTCATAGGACGGGAGGAGCTGTTCTCCGACGCGCGCGAGCAGCTCGCCCGCGGTGGGAGCGTGCTGCTCCACGGGCCCGCCGGAATAGGAAAGTCGACCGTGCTGCGGGCACTTGCGGCGGAAAACGCCGGTGCGGCGCGGACGGTGTTGCGCTGTTCGGCCACGGAGTCCGAATCCCATCTGCCGTTCCTGGCCCTGGCCGATCTGTTCGGCCTGGTCCTCGACGGGGTCTCCGCCCGGCTGCCCGCCGCCCAGCGCACCGCCCTGGAGTCGGCGCTCACCGGACGCGGCGAGTCCACCCTCCGGCGGGACGGGCTCGCGCTGCGCCTGGCGGTGCTGTCCACGCTGCGCGCGCTGGCCGCCGAGGGACCGGTCCTCGTCGTCGCCGACGATCTGCAGTGGCTGGATTCGGCCAGTGCCGAACTCCTCGGCTTCGCGGCCCGGCGGCTGGGCGACACCCCGGTGCAGATGGTGTGCGCGGTGCGCACGGAGGGCCAGGAGTACGACCGTCATCTGCGCGCCTGCCCGCCGGACACGCGCGCCGTGCGGCTGGGCCCGTTCTCCCGTACGCAGGTGTCCGCGCTGCTCGACCACCGCGGCTACACCGGTCTGTCCCGTTCCACGGTCCGTGACATCCACCGCACCAGCGGCGGCAATCCGCTCTTCGCGCTGGAACTGGGCCGCGCCCTGGCCGAGAGCCCCACCCGGCCCCGCCCGGGCGAGCCGCTGCCGGTGCCGACCTCGCTGCGGGCCCTGGTGCTCAGCCGCCTGGAGATGCTGTCGGACGAGGCGCGGCGCACCCTGCTGGTGGCCAGCGCGGGAGCCCGGCCCACCCTGGCGCTGCTGCACGCGGCCGGCCGGGACGACGCCGAGGCGGAGACGGCGCAGGCCGCCGCCCTGGGGCTGCTGGCCACGGATCCGGAGGAGCCGGCCCTGCGCTTCGCGCATCCGCTGATCTCGGCCGCGCTGTACGCGGAGGCACCGGCGCACGAGCGGCGGGCGGCGCACACCGCGCTGTCCATGGCCGCCTCCGACCCGATCGAGCGGGCCCGGCACCTGGCCCTGGCGACCACCGGCACCGATCCGGAGGTGGCGGCCCGGCTCGCCGAGGCCGCCGCGCTGGCCCGGGACCGCGGGGCGCCCTCGGTCGCCGCCTCGCTCGGGCTGCTCGCCGCCCGGCACACCCCGGCCGACAGCGTGCCGGGCCCGGACGAGCGGCGGCTGCAGGCCGCCGAGGACGCGATCACCGCCGGGGAGGCCGACCTGGCCCGGGACATCGCGCGGGAGGTGCTGGCCCGGGCGACGGTGCCGGCGGAGCGGGTGCGGGCCTGGATGGTGGTCATCGAGGCGGCCGGGCAGGCGCTCGGCGAGGTCGACGCCGTCTTCCCGCAGGTGCTGGCCGACGCCGGCGACGACCCCCGGCTGCTCGCCCTGGTCCACTACCAGCTGGCCTGGCGCGAGCTGGTGGTGGACGGCGACTTCGCCAAGGCCCGGCAGGAGGCCGCGCACGCGGCGGAGCTGGCCGCCCGGGGCGCGGACCGGCGCACCGAGCTGATGGCGCTCGCCTTCCAGTCCTCCACCGAGACCCTGATGGGCCATCCGGAGGCCCCCGCCACCATCAAGCGGGCCCTGAAGGAGCCTCAGGACCCCTACGTGGCCTGCCACCACAACGGCGCGGGCATGGCCAGGTTCCGGTGGCTGCTGATGAGCGACCGGCTGCCGGAGGCGCGCACGGCCATCACCGCGCTGCTGCGCGAGGCGCGGCGGCGCGGCATGGTCGAGAGCGAGGTGCACTTCCTGCGCTTCCTCGCCGACACGGAGCTGCGGGCCGGGCACTGCGGGCGGGCCCTGCACCTGGCCCGCGAAAGCCTGCGGCTGGCCCGGGACTCGGGGATCGGCGAGGGCGCCTCGGCGATGCTGGCCTCGCTGGCGGAGGCCTCGGGCGGGGACGTGGACCGGGCGCTGGCGCTGGCCCGGGAGGCCGCCGACCACGCCGAGGTGGACGGCGACCAGATGTACCTCTCCCGTGCCCTGGCCGCCCTCGGCTACGCCCAGTCGGTCGCCGGGGACGCGGCCGCCGCGGTCCGCTCGCTGCGCCGGGTGCGGGAGCTGGAGCACGCCATGGGCATCAGCGACCCGGCGCGGGGCCGCTGGCACGGTGACCTCGCCGAGGCGCTGGTGCGCATCGGCGAACCCGGCGAGGCGCAGGAACTCATCAACGTCACCCGGGTGCACGCGCTGCGCCTGGACCGCGCGAGCGTGCTGGCCGCACTGGACCGCGCCGAGGCGCTGGTGCGTGCCGCACGCGGTGAGCACCGGGCCGCGCAGGCGCAGTTGGTGTCGGCGCAGGAGCGGTTCGGCAGGCTGGGCCACGGCCTGGAGGAGGCGCGGGCGGCCTTCGCCCTGGCCCGGCTGCGCGCCCGGCGGCCGGGACCGGCCGCCTACGACGAGGCCGCCCGGCTGTTCCGGCGCTGCCGCGCGCTGCCCTGGCTGCGCCAGGTGGACGAGGCCGTGGCCGCCGGTCCCGCGGAGGCGGAGGCGGTGCCCGCCGCCGCACCGGCCGTCCTGGACGGACTCGCCTCGATGGAGCGGCAGGTGGCCGCGCTGGTGATGGAGGGCGCCACCAACCGGGAGATCGCCGGCCGGCTGTTCATCAGCGTGAAGACCGTCGAGGCGACCCTCACCCGGGTGTACCGCAAGCTGGGGATCCGTTCGCGGGTCGACATCGTCCGACTGGCGGCGGGGCGCCGCACGCCGTGACCGGATCGGGGCCCGTACGGGGGCGACCGAGGGTTTTCCCTGCCCGACTCCCTTAGGGGGTTCCCTCATTGGGAGGACCGCGCTCCGGCTCGTAGCGTGAACGCGTGCCGCTCGCCGGGCACACGGGGGCCGGTCCCTGGGCCCTCGTGCTCCACCCCCACCCCGCGCGACCCCCACCGGCAACCCCCACGAGGAGACCCATGTCCGGGCTCACCCGCGTCAGAAAGGCCACCGCCTCCGTGGCGGCCACCGCTGCCGCCGCCGCGGCCGGTCGTGGGCGGTACGACGACCACGACGTCCACGCACCCGTTCATGGCGCGGATCACCGACGCCCCGCAGGACCGGTTCCGCGGCGGCGCCCCGGTCCCGCCCACCGAGGTGGGCGCGGCCCCGGTCGACTCGTAGGTCCCACGAGTTCCTGAGCACCCCTCAGGCAGCAGTCCAGGGGGCGTTGCGGGCTTCCACGAGCAGCCCGCAACGCCCCCTTTCCACGTCTCCATGTCTCTATGTGTCCATGTCTCCACGTCTCCACATCTTCATGTCTACGCGTTTCTCTCCCTCCCCCGCCCCCGCGCCGTCCCGGAGCGGAGGCCGCGCTCCGTGTCCGGGACCGCCGCCCGGGGCGTCCGCTCCCCCGGCGGCGGTCCCGGCCCGCCGGGCCGTGCCGGGCCGGGCGACGAGCGCGTGGCGGGGGCGGCCGCGGCGCACCGCCGGGGAACACGCGCTCGTCTCGTTGATTGCCTCCCGCGTGCGCGGGGCACTCGGTGGCACGGTGCACACGACGGAGTCCGGGCGACCGGAGAGGGTCCTGCTGACCGGGTGGTTCAGCTTCCGCGACGGGGAGGCGACCGCCGGGGACGTGCTGGCGCTGCACCGGGTGCAGGAGGTGCTGCGCCGGGCCCGGATCCCCCACGACGTCGTCTGGAGCCCCGGCTTCCTGCCGGACGCCCGGCACCTGGACGACGTACGGCCCGGCGACTACTCCCATCTGGTGTTCGTGTGCGGCCCGCTGCACGGGCCGCAGGTCGAGGAGCTGCACCGGCGCTTCGCGCACTGCGTGCGGATCGCCGTGGGGACGTCCGTGATCGACCCCGAGGAGGCGGCCGTGACCGGGTTCCACCGCGTGCTGGCGCGGGACGCCCCCGGCAGCGAGCCGTCCGAGGACCTGGCGGCCCGCGCCCCGGCGGTGCCCGCCCGGCCCGTGGTCGGGGTGATCCTCACCCACGGGCAGCAGGAGTACGGGCCGCGGCGGCGGCACGAGCAGGTCGCGGACCGGGTGACGCGCTGGCTGGCCGGCAAGGACTGCGCCCGGCTGGAGCTGGAGACCCGGCTGGACACCCGTGACTGGCATCTGAGCGCGACGCCCGCGCAACTGCAGTCGGTGCTGGCCCGCCTCGACCTGGTCGTCACCGACCGGCTGCACGGGCTGGTGCTCGCGCTGCGGGTCGGCACGCCGGTGCTGGCGGTGGACCCGGTGCTGGGCGGCGCGAAGGTGGCCGCGCAGGCCCGCGCCTGCGACTGGCCCGCGCTGCTGACCGCCGGGCAGCTGGACGCACGCCGGCTGGACCGGTGGTGGCACTGGTGCCTGACCTCGGGCCGGGTGGCCGCCCGGCAGGTCCGCGAGGCGTTCCGGGAGGACCGTGCGCCGGACGGCGCGGACCGGCTCGTGGAGGTGCTGTCCTCCCGTGCCGGGGCCGGTTAGCGCGGGGCCGGCCGGGCACCCGGACCCCTCCCGGTCGTCCCTGGAGGAGAGACGGTGTCCCTCGATCGGCTCCCTGATCACGAACAGCGCGTCCTCGACGAGATCGAACGGGCCCTGTGCCGCGACCGCCGGCTCGACCGGCGGCTGCGCACGCTGCGGCTGCGCCGGGGGCCCGACGTACCGCGCCTGCTGCGGCGGGCGGCGTCGTACCGGCCGCGCGGCCGGACAGCGGCCGTGCTGCTCGCGGTGTCGGTCGTGCTGATGGTGACCGGGATGGTCACCTCGTCCCCCGGTGTGATCATGGCGTTCGCGGTGGTGTGGCCGCTGACGCTGTTCACGCTCTTCCGGCTGCTGTGCCGGTGGACGGACGGCTGAGCGTCCCTCCTCCCGGGGCGGGCGCTCGGGGGACACCGGCGGCGCCCGCGCCGCCGCGGATCCCGGTCGCTCACGGGGCCCGCGCCGGTGCGGTGGGCGGGCCCCGTCGGCGTGCGGCGTGTCAGCCCGTGTAGCGGCGGGCCGTGGAGGTGCGCTGGGCCGGTTCCAGCAGGCGCAGCCGGGACTCGACCTCGTGCGGCAGGACGCGGCGTTCGCGCAGGACCCAGGGCAGGGCGGCCGCCGCCTCGGCGAAGGCGCGCAGCGAGGTGGTGTCGCGCGGGACCGTGCGGGCCAGGTCCAGGGTGCGGCGCAGCGCGGGTCCGGCCGGGCGGCGCAACCAGGTGAACCACAGGGTGTTGCGGATGCCGTGCCTCCGGCGCAGCGTGGAGTCCCGGACCGGGGACGCGTGGTGGTGGATCGTCAGGTGGTCCGCGTAGGTCAGCCACCAGCCGTCGGCCGCCAGGTCCGCGGCGAGCAGTTCCTCCTCGCCGCCGAGCCACAGCCTCGGGTGGAAGCCGCCCGCGGCCCGGAAGGCGTCGGTGCGCAGGACGGTCGCGGCGGCCAGGAACGAGCCGAGGGCCGGCCCGGGCAGCCAGGACGGACCGGGCACGGGCGAGTCGCGCAGCTCGCGGACGATCGGGTCGTCGGTGCCGTCCGGCTCGACGACGATCCGTGCCGTGACCGAGCCGAGCGCCGGGTGCCGGTCGAGCAGGTCGGCGGCGCCGGCCAGGGAGCCGGGCGCCCACCAGGAGTCGTCGTCGCAGAAGGCGACGTAGGGCGTACGGATCTCGCGCACCGCGAGGTTGCGGCCGACGGCGCCGAGGTTGCGGCCGGGGCACAGCAGCCGTACCTGCGGGTGGTGGCGGGCGACCGCCCGGGCGGTGCCGTCCGTGGAGCCGTTGTCGGTGACGATCACCGGCGGTTGCTCGGGGAGTGCGGCGAGGTGGCCGAGGGTGCGCAGGAGTTCGCCGCACCGGTTGTGGGTGATGACGACGACGGTCGTGCGGGGGTCCGTCATACGGCCTTCCCTTCCAGGATCCGGGCGGCCCGTTCCACGTGCGGGGGCAGGGGCCTGCGCTCGCGCAGGGCGGCCGGCAGCCGGGCGAGGGCCTCGCGCAGCGCGCGCCGGGCCTGGTCGTCGCCGCGGGCCTCGGCCGCGAGGGCCCCGGTGCGGGCGAGGGCGTGGGGGACGGGCCGGCGCAGCCAGGCGGTGAGGAGTTCGTTGCGGCGCTGGAGCGCCGGGCGGCCGGTGCGGGGGGCGGGGTCCGGGTGGTGGTGGGCGACGACGTCGGGGCAGTGGGTGACGCCCCAGCCGCGGGCGGCCAGGTCGTAGGCGAGCAGGGTCTCCTCGCCGCCGAAGAACAGCAGCCGGTGGAAGCCGCCCGCGTCGAGGTAGGCGCTGCGGCGGACGACGGCCCCGCAGGCGAGGAAGCCGAGCACCTGGATGCCGGGGAGGTCGGTGGCCGGGCCGAGCGGGGAACGGGCGAGGACGTCGTTGAGCGGGTCGGGGTCGGCGGCCGGGCCGACGAGGGTGCGGGCGGCGATCAGACCGAGCCGCGGGTGGGTGTCGAACAGCTCGGCCGCGCGGCCGAGGGCGCCGGGGGCCCACCAGGAGTCGTCGTCGCTGAAGGCCACGTAGGGGGTGTCGAGGGCGCGGGCCCCGTGGTTGCGGGCGAGGGCGCCGTGGTTGGCGGGGAGCGCCAGCACCCGGACCCCGGGGAAGTCGCGGGCGAGCAGGGCGCGGGTGCCGTCGGTGGAGGCGTTGTCCACGACGAGGATCTCGGGCCGCTCGGGCAGGGCGCTCAGGTGGCGCAGGGTGACGGCCAGCCGGGCGGCGCGGTCGCGGGTGGCGATGACGATGCCGAGGCGGCCGTCCGCGGGCGGGGTGGTCATGGCGCGCCCTCCTCTCCCGGGCGCCGGGCGGCGGGCAGCCGGCCGAGGGCGTCCAGCACGTCGTCGGGTGTGATGCGCAGCAGCGCCGGGTCGGGCCGGCGGCCGTGCGGGTCGCCTTCCGGGCCGTACCACAGGGCGATGTGGCGCGGGTGCGCGGGCGGGCCCCAGCGGCGGGGCGGGACCGGGCCGAAGAGGGTGACGGTGGGGACGGCGTGGGCGACGGCGAGGTGGGCGATGCCGGTGTCGCCGCTGACGACGGCACGGGCGCCGGCGACCAGGGCGGAGAGCCGGTCGAAGGGGGGACCGCCGCCGAAGACGTCGGTGTCGGGGAGCCGGGCCCGTTCGGCGAGCCGCGCCACCGGGTCCCCCTCGTCCGCTCCCCCGGTGACCACGACCCGCAGTCCGCGTGCGCGCAGCGCGGTCGCGACGGCCGCGTACCGCTCGACCGGCCAGCGGCGGGCGGGGGCGCCCGCGCCGGGGTGCAGGAGGACGGCGCCGGGGGCGGGGGACGCGGTGTCCGGCGGGGGCAGCAGCAGGTCGGTGGGGTCGGCGTCGACGCCGTACCAGCGGAGCAGTCGGCACCAGCGGTCGCGCTCGTGCTCCTCCGCGCACCAGGTCGGCCCCTCGATCTCCGGGGTGCCGGGGTGCGCGAACGCGAGCAGCCGCGCGGGGGCGAGGCCGCTCAGCAGGCGGTGGCTGGGCGGCCCGTTGCCGTGCAGGTCGACGGCGACGTCCGGGGGCGGCCCGGTCCAGTCGAGCGAGCGGGGCACCGCCCGTCCGGGTGCGGAGGCGGGCAGCACGCGGTCCACGGCTCCCGTGGCCCCGGCCACCGGTGCGAGCCCGGCGGGCGCGGCCAGCACCAGCTCGTGCCCGGGGAACCCCCGCCGCAGCGCCCGCAGCGCGGGGACGCCGGCGAGCAGGTCGCCGAGGCCGAGGGCCCGCAGGACCAGGAGGCGGGGCCGCGGGGCGGTCCCGCCCGTCGCGGTCTCCGTCCGCCGGAGGGCGTCCGGTCCGCCGGTCGCGGGGCCGTCGGGGCCGGGCCGCGGGGCGGTGCGGTGGTCGGGGCGCGGTCCGGTCATCGCGTCGCCTCCGCCGCGCGTTCCAGCATCCCGGTCGACGAGCGGCCGTCCAGGTACGGCAGGAGGACCGCCTGGCCGCCCCACTCCTCCAGCAGGGCGGCCTCGGGGAGGTCGGCGGCCGCGTAGTCGCCGCCCTTGACCCAGACGTCGGGGCGCAGGCCGGCCAGGAGGCGTTCGGGGGTGTCCTCGTCGAAGACGGCGACGGCGTCGACGCAGGCCAGGGCGCGCAGCACGCGGACCCGGTCGGCGAGCGGGTTGACCGGGCGGCCCGCGCCCTTGCGGCGGCGTACCGACGCGTCGGAGTTGACGCAGACGACCAGGCAGTCGCCGAGGCCCCGGGCGGCCTGGAGCAGACCGACGTGCCCGGCGTGCAGGAGGTCGAAGCAGCCGCCCGCCGCGACGACGGTGCCGTGGGCGGTGCGGACCCGGTCCGCGAGGGCGAACGGGTCGTCGCCGTCGGCCGGCGGCGGGGGCGCGGCGTCCGGCCGGGGCAGCGCGCCCGCGCCGCCCGCGCCGACGAAGCCGGTCGCGGCGGCGACGGCGGCCTCGACGGCCTCGCCCACCAGCGCGCCGTCGGCGAGCAGCCCGGCCGCCGTCGCGGCGAACCGGTCGCCGGCGCCGCAGCTGTCGCCGTGGTGCACGGCGGGGGCGGGGACCAGCAGGGGGTGCTCACCGTACGAGAGGAGGGCGCCGCGTGCGCCGAGGGTGACGGCGACGGCCGCGACCCCCCAGTGCCGTACGAGCGCGGCGGCGCCGTGGGCGGCGGCGGTCAGGTTCCGGCGCGGGGCCGCGCCGTCCGGTGCGAGGGCGAGCGCCTCCTTCTCGGCCGGGACGACCAGCCGGGTGCCGGGCACCGGCGGGCCGCCGCGCGGATGGGGGTCCCAGAGCAGCGGCGGGCGGGCGGTCAGGACGTCCCGGAGGACGTCGGCGGCGCCCCGGCCGTAGTCGGAGACGAGGACGGCGGGCGCGGCGCGGACGGCCTCGCGGGCCCGGTCGGTGGCCTCGCGGGCGCGGCCGTCGCCGCGGTCCAGCCGGGCCACCGGCCGGTCCTCGGCCAGGACGCGGCTCTTCTCCGGGAGCGGTCCGGTCAGCGGCAGCGGGACCAGGGTGACCCAGGGCCTCAGGAGCCGCCGCAGTTCCCGGCTCGCGGGATCGTCGCCCACGCCGGCGACGAGGGTGACCTCGCGGCCGTCGCGGGCGGCGAGGTACGCGGTGAGCGCGGCGCCGCCGGGACGGGGCCGCTCCCCGTAGTCGTCGACCACCGGGACGGGCGCGTCGGGCGCGAGCCGTTCGGCGCGGCCGGTCAGGTCGCGGTCCAGCAGGGCGTCGCCGACCACGACGAGGGGTGCCTTGCCGTTCATGTCACCTCCCGGTGCTCCGGCCGTCCGCGGGTCCCGTGTCCGCGCTCCGCCCCCTCCCGGTCTCCGGCGCCGTGTCCAAGGCCGCGCACGCCGAAGGCGCGCGCCGCGTCACGACGGGTGTGCGCCGTGGCGCGGTGGCCGCGCCGGGCCGCGCCGCGTACGCGTCCCGGCCACCGGCGTCGGCGCCGAGCGCGGCGAGCGGACCCGTCTGTCCGGGCACCGCGGCGCTCCTCATCGGGTCACCTCCTTCAGCAGCCGCTCCCAGTCGTCCAGGAAGCGGGCCAGCCCGTAGCGGGCCAGCGCCGCCGCCCGCGCGGCCTCGCCGGCGAGACGGGCGCGCGGCGGGTCGGCGACGAGGTCCCGCACGGCTTCGGCGAGGACGTCGATCCGGTTGGAGACCACCCCGGCACCGGGCGGTACCGCCTCGGCGACCTCGGTGGTGGCGAGCGCGACCACGGGCATGCCCAGGTGCATCGCCTCGATCAGGGACAGGCCGAGGGAGGTCCAGCGCACGGGGTGGACGTAGACCCGCCGGCGGGCCATCTCCGCGTGCAGCCGGTCCTGCGTCAGTTCGTACGAGCGGCAGCGGCCGGCGGGCAGGCCGAGGTGGCCGGCGAGGCCCTCGGTGCCCATGCCGAAGACGTCGAGGGGCGCCGCCCCGGCGAAGACCGGCAGCAGGTCGGTGCCGGTGGTACGGCCGCGCCGCACCGGTTCGTTGACGACGACGGCGGCGCGCGGCAGCTCGCCGGTCCACAGGGGGCCGGGGTCGACGATGCCGTGCTCGATGACGGTGGCCGGGGCCGGACCGGCGTCCCACATCAGGCGGTTGAAGTGGGTGACGTGGACGAGGGTGGCGCCGGGGATGTCCGCGGCCGGGTGGCGGGTGTCGGGCACGTCCCCGTGCGGGGCGTTGTGCTCCAGGTAGACCAGGGGCGGGCGGCGGCCCAGCCACCGGTCGACCAGGGCGAGTTCGTGCGGCCGTTGCAGCACCACGACGTCGATGTCCTCGTCGCGCAGGCGCTCCGGGGGCACCTCGACGACCGAGTCGGGCCAGTCGAAGGTGCGGGCGCGGCCCAGCCCGTCGGGTCCGCGGTCCGGGGTGACGGGGACGACGCAGGTGTGCGGGCCCCGCACGAAGGCCGTGGTCCACGACCCGTGCACATGCCAGAGCAGGATCCTCATGCCACCTCCACGAGCTTGCCGACGGCGGCGACGACGTCGAGCGCGGTCACGTCGTCCAGACACGGGTGGCCGGGCACGGGGCACTGCCGGGCCCTGGTGCCGGCGCACGGCGCCCGCTGGTCGCCGAGCAGCACGTACGGCACGCCGTACGGCCGCCACCGCTCGGCCGGGACGACCGGCGCGAACAGGGACACCACCGGGGTGCCGACGGCGGCGGCGAGATGCGCGGGGCCGGTGTTGCCGGTGACGGCGCAGGCGGCCCCGGCGAGCACTCCGGCGAGTTCGGCGGCGTCGGTCCGGCCGCCGAGGTCGAGGCCCCGGTCGCCGGCGACGTACGCGGTCAGCTCCCGCTCCCCCGCGCCGCCGGTGACCACCACCCGGTGTCCGGCGGCGGCGAGTGCGCGCACCGCCTGCGCGCACCGCTCGGGGCTCCAGGCGCGGGCGGGCACGCTGGCGCCCGGGTGGACGACGACGTACCCGGGCGGGCCGGTCAGTCCGCCCGCCGGGGGCGGCGGGAGCACCCGCAGCCGTCCGTCGTCGGTCCGGGGGAAACCGGCGGCCTCGGCGAGGTCGAGCGCGGCCTCCACCTCGTGGGCGTGCGGGGCGCGGTGGTGGCGCACGTCGAGGAGGGAGCCCGGGTAGTCCTCGCTGTCGGCGGCGAGGAAGCGGACCCCGGCCAGACGCAGCAGCAGGGCGGCGGGCAGCGGGGACTGGTGGAAGGAGGTGAGGATCAGCGCGGTGTCGGCCTCCACGGCGGCCACGGCGGCGACGAGTGCGTCGATCTCCTCGCGGCGCACCTCGGGCGGCTGGAACCCGGCCCAGGGGGCGTCCCAGACGAGGACCTCGTCCACGCCGGGCAGCAGCCGGGCGGCGGGGGCTCCCTGCGGCCCGCACAGCAGCGTGACGGTCTCGGCGCGGGCGGCGACGGCGCGCACGGCGGGCCCGGCGAGCAGGACGTCGCCGAAGTTGTCGAGGCGGGTGACGAGGGCCTTCACGCACGCCTCCCCGTCACGTCCGCGGCTTCGCCGCCGCCCGCGCCGGGGGGCCGGGCGGCGGCCGTCCGGCGCCACGGGGGCCCCTCCAGTACCGCTCGCACGGCGGTCGCGAGGTCCGGAGCCACGTGTGCGGCGGCGGCCGTCTCCTCGGGGCGGGTCCGCGGGGTGGGGACGAGGATGCCGTGGGCGCCGGCCCGGCGCGCGGCCTCGACGTCGGCGCCGATGTCGCCGATGACGACGCAGTCGGCCGGGTCCGCGCGGAGCCGCCCGGCCGCCCACAGGATCATGCCCGGCCGGGGTTTGCGGCAGGGGCAGCCGTCGCCGGGCCCGTGCGGGCAGACCGCCCACACGTCGAAGGGGCCGAGGAGCGCGTCGACGCGCTGGTTGACGCGGCGGACGTCGGCGACGGTGAGCAGTCCGCGGGCGACACCGGACTGGTTGGTGACGACGCCGGTGCGGACGCCGCGGGCGCGCAGCGCGCCGAGCGCCTCGCGGGCGCCCTCGACGGGGCGCACCAGGTCCGGGTCCGCGTTGTAGGGGACGTCGTGGACGAGGGTGCCGTCGCGGTCGAACAGCACCGCCCCCACCCGGCTCACCGGGCCGCCTCCGGCCAGGCGGGGGCACGCCGGTGACGCCAGGCCCCGGCGATCCGGTGCCAGGTCGCGGCGGGCGGGATGAGCACGCTGGTGGCCAGCATGGTCGTCACCTCGTCGCGGGTGCGCGGGCCGGGGACGATGCGGGCGCGGGCGAACTCCGCGGTCCCCGCGGCCCAGCCGAGGGCGCAGGCGGCGGCCGCCCGGCGGTGCCCGGCGGCGGCGAGGACGCAGGCGGCCGCGCCGGCGGCGGTGATCGCGGCGTGCCGGCGGATCCGGCCGCGCGGCGCGACCGCCTTGTCCCACCAGTCGGGTCCGTGCAGGCGCCGCATCAGGGCGTCGTCGGCGTTGCCGCGCTGCTGCCTCACCGACGCCCAGCGGGAGGCGGGGCGCACGGGGTGCAGGGTGGTGCGCCGGCCCCGGCGGATGCGCCAGCCGGCGTCGAGGAGGCGCAGCGCGAGGTCGGCGTCCTCGCGGAAGGCGCGCGGGAAGCGCTCGTCGAAGCCGCCGACCCGCTCGAGGGCCTCGGTGCGGTAGGCCATGTCGGCGGTGATCCAGCGGGCCCGGGCGAGGCCGGCGGTGCCGCGTTCCCAGTCGGTGGGGCGGCGCCCGTCGGGCAGCGGGACGGTGATGACGCCCTGGACGCCGGCGGTGTCGGGGGACGCCTCCTCGAGGTCCTGGACGAGCTGTGCGCACCAGTGCGGGCCGACCTGGACGTCGTCGTCGAGGAAGGCCACCCAGGGCTCGGTGACGGTGCGCAGCCCCGCGTTGCGCGCGGCGGCGGGTCCGCGGCCCCCGCCGCCGACGACGGTGGTGCGTGTCCGCAGGTCGCCGAGGACGCTCAGCGCGTGCTCCAGCGGTCCGGGGTCCGGGTCGGGGTCGGGCCGGTCGTCGACGAGGACGATCGCGGCGGGGGGCGGCCCGGTCGCGGCGGCCAGCGCGGCGAGGCAGTCGGCGAGGGTGTCCCGCACCAGGGTGGGGACCACGACGGCGTACGAGGTCATCCGAACGCCCTCCACCCGCGCACCGCGTACCGCCCGGTCGCCGACGGGCCGGCGGGGCCGAAGCGCTCCGGGGCGTCGCACGGGGCGTCGGCCACGGTCCGGCCGCCGGCGAGCAGGGCGGCGGCCGGGTCGTGGGACAGGGCGTTGGTACGAGGGGTTCGCATGGGGCTGTGCTCCGTCCCTGCGACATGGGTGGCGTTCTCCGGGTCCCGAGTGCCGCACCGCAGTTGTCTCAAACACTTGGAGACAACTCGCACCACTATGCGATGTTTCGTCCATCGATGCACCTTTTTCGAATCTGGGCGAAAGGGACAAGTCGGACCCAGTGGGAGGGCTCGCACGGCCGCCGGCCGCGAGAACCGGCCGACGGCACGCTCCGACCCCTCACCCCTTCGCCCGGGGCACGCACCGGCGCCCCACACGGGAGCACGGGCACCCCCCGTGACGACCGTCACACACCCCCACCCTCCCGTCCGGGGGCACGCGAAACGGACTATGCACGGCGTGTATAGACGCTATGTATAGTCCCGGCATGCCTTCTCCGACCAGGAAGATGAAAAGACCGGGGGCCTCGTTCCGGGTCATGGCGAGCGTCCTGACGGCCGCGGCCGTCGCCCTGGCGCTGAGCGGCTGCACACGGGTGGAGACCACCGCCCCCAGCAGCGTCCGGTCCACCGACGTCCGGGCCCGGTTCGGCACCGCCGACTGCCGCGAGGTCAAGTGCATCGCGCTCACCTTCGACGCGGGGCCGGGCGAGCACTCCGCGCGGCTGCTGGACATCCTGAAGCGGGAGCAGGTCCCGGCGACGTTCTTCCTGCTGGGCGAGCGGCACATCGAGAAGTACCCCGAGCTCGTCCGGCGCATGGCCGACGAGGGCCACGAGGTGGCCGGCCACACCTGGACCCACCGGATCCTGACGAAACTGGGGCCGGAGGAGATACGCGAGGAACTGGAGCGCCCCAACGAGGAGATAGAGCGCCTCACCGGCCGCCGCCCCACCCTGGTGCGCCCGCCGCAGGGCCGCACCAACGACACCGTGCACGAGATCTGCCGCGAACTGGGCCTCGCGGAGGTCCTGTGGAGCGTGACCGCGAAGGACTACACGACCACCGACTCCGACCTCATCACCCGCCGCGTCCTCGCCCGGTCCTCCCGCGACGGCATCATCCTGCTCCACGACATCTACGACGGGACCGTCCCCGCCGTGCCCGGCATCATCGACGCGCTGCGAAAGCGCGGCTACGTGTTCGTGACGGTCCCCCAGCTCTTCGCGCCCGGCAGGGCGGAGCCGGGGACGGTCTACCGTCCGTGAGGCGGCCCGCCGGGCGCCGGGAGCGACCCGAGCGGGTGATCCGCACGGGAACGACGGCGGTGACGTGGGCCGGACTCCTTAGGATCCCCCCGTGGCCACCTTCCAGATCCGGCGCACGGCGCCCCTCCCCCCCGACGAGGCCTGGCGCCGGCTCACGGCGTGGCCGCGCCACGGCGAAGCGGTCCCGCTGACCCGGGTCACCGTGACGACTCCCCCGCCCACCGGCGAGGGCACCGTCGTCGTCGCCCGTTCGGGCCTCGGCCCGCTCTCCTTCGACGACCCGATGGAGGTGACGGTGTGGCGGCCCCCGCTGGACGATTCCCCGGGCCTGTGCCGCCTGGAGAAGCGCGGCCGTGTCGTCACCGGCTGGGCAGAAATCGAGGTGCGGCCGGGACCGGGCGGCCGGGCCCGGGTGGTGTGGCGGGAGGAGATCCGCGTCCGCGCCGTGCCCACCCTCTTCGACGGCCTGGTGGGACGGGCCGGCCGCCACGTCTTCGGGCGGGCGCTGAACCGGCTCCTGAGGCGGCCCTGAAGCGATCCTGAGGCGGCCCCGGGGGCACCGCGCGCTCAGGCCACCGAGCCGATCCGGCCCCCGGGCGCCGGGCCGCCGTCGTGGTGGATCGGCGTGTGCGCACCGGTGAGGGGGACCCCGCTGCCGCCGCGCCGGTTCGCGACGATCTCCGCCGCGATGGACAGGGCCGTCTCCTCCGGTGTGCGGGCGCCCAGGTCGAGGCCGATGGGCGACCTGAGGCGGGCCAGCTCCGGGTCGCCCACCCCGGCTTCGCGCAGGCGCGCGGTGCGGTCCAGATGGGTGCGGCGGGACCCCATCGCGCCGACGTAGGCCACCGGGAGGCGCAGGGCCCGTCGCAGCAGCGGCACGTCGAACTTCGCGTCGTGGGTCAGCACGCACAGGACCGTGCGGGCGTCCACGGACGTCCGCTCCAGGTACCGGTGCGGCCACTCGACGACGATCTCGTCCGCCTCGGGGAAGCGGGCCCGCGTGGCGAACACGGGGCGCGCGTCGCACACCGTGACGTGGTGGCCGAGGAACTTGCCGACCCGGACCAGCGCCGACGCGAAGTCGATCGCGCCGAAGACGATCATCCGGGGCGGCGGCACCGACGACTCCACCAGCAGCGTCAGCGGCGCTCCGCAGCGGGAGCCCTGCGCACCGACCTCCAGCGTGCCCGTGCGGCCCGCCTCCAGCAGCGCGCCGGCCTCGGCCGCCACCGTGCGGTCCAGTTCCGGGTGGGCGCCGAAGCCGCCCTCGTACGAGCCGTCCGGGCGGACCAGGAGCGCGCGGCCCCTCAGCTCCGCCGGGCCGCTCACGATCCGGGCCAGGGCCGCCGCCTCCCCCCGCGCGACGGCGCCCAGCGCGGACGCGAGCACCGGGCGGGCGGGGTCCGCCGCCCGCACCGGCGCGACCAGCACGTCGATGGCGCCGCCGCAGGTCAGACCCGTGGCGAAGGCGTCGTCGTCGCTGTGCCCGAAGCGTTCCAGCAGGGTTCCGCCGTCCCGCAGCACCTGCTCGCACAGCCCGTACACCGCGCCCTCCACACACCCGCCGGAGACCGAGCCGATCGCCGTGCCGTCGGCGTCCACCGCGAGCGCGGCACCGGGCCGGCGGGGCGCGCTGCCGTCGACCGCCACCACGGTGGCGACCGCGAAGTCACGGCCCTGCCCGACCCACCGGTCCAGCTCCTCGGCGATCTCCAGCATCTCTCCTGCTCCTCGGCTGCGGTGACGTGGAGGGCGGTCGGGGCCGGCGCGCGCCCGTCCGGCTCCCGACCGGGGCGGGGCGAGGTGGACGAGGAGGGCCGGCGCCGGGCCCCGCGCGAAGGCGCCGGTCTCCCGCGCGGGTCAGGCCGTGCCCGTGAGGTGTTCCGGGCGGACCGGTGTCCTGTTCAGCTCCAGGCCCGTCGCGTCGCGGATCGCCGCGAGGACCGCCGGGGTCGAGGACAGCGTGGGGGCCTCGCCCACGCCGCGCAGCCCGTACGGCGCGTGCCCGTCGGCGAGTTCGAGCACGTCGACGGGGATGGTCGGCGTGTCGAGGATGGTGGGGATGAGGTAGTCCGTGAAGGAGGGGTTCCGCACCTTCGCGGTCCTCGGGTCGACGAGGATCTCCTCCATGACCGCCATCCCCAGGCCCTGGGCGGTGCCGCCCTGGATCTGGCCGACGACGGACAGCGGGTTGAGCGCCTTGCCGACGTCCTGGGCGCAGGCCAGCTCGATCACCTTCACCAGGCCGAGCTCGGTGTCGACCTCGACGACGGCGCGGTGCGCGGCGAAGGAGTACTGGACGTGGCCGTTGCCCTGGCCGGTGCGCAGGTCGAAGGGCTCGGTCGGCCGGTGCCGCCACTCCTCCTCGGCCTCGACGGCCTCGTCGCCGAGGACGTCCACCAGGTCGGCGAGGGTCTCGCCGCCGTCGGTGACGACCTTGCCGCCCTCCAGCAGGAGTTCGGCGCTCGCCCACGCGGGGTGGTACGAGCCGAACCTGCGCCGGCCGAGCTCCAGCACCTTCTCGCGGACCAGCGCGCAGGCGTGCCGGACCGCGCCGCCGGTGACGTAGGTCTGCCGGGACGCGGAGGTCGAGCCCGCCGAGCCCACCCGTGTGTCGGCCGGGTGGATCGTCACCCGGGTGACGCCCAGCTCGGTGCGGGCGATCTGCGCGTGGACGGTGACACCGCCCTGGCCGACCTCCGCCATCGCGGTGTGCACGGTGACGACCGGCTCCCCGCCCGCCACCTCCATGCGGACGCGGGCGGTGGAGTAGTCGTCGAAGCCCTCGGAGAAGCCGACGTTCTTGATGCCGACCGCGTAGCCGACCCCGCGCACCACCCCCTCGCCGTGCGTGGTGTTGGACAGGCCGCCCGGCAGCTGGCGCACGTCGGCGCCCTCGCTGCTCTCCCACTGGCGCTCCGGCGGCATCGGCATCGCCTTGACGCGGCGCAGGAGTTCGGCGACCGGCGCCGGGGAGTCGACCCGCTGCCCGGTGGGCATGACCGCGCCCTGCTCCATGGCGTTGAGCTGCCTGAACTCCACTGGGTCCAGGCCGAGTTCCTTCGCCAGCTTGTCCATCTGCGCCTCGTAGGCGAAGCACGCCTGGACCGCGCCGAAGCCGCGCATGGCGCCGCAGGGCGGGTTGTTGGTGTAGAGGGCGACGGCCTCGATGTCGACGTCGTCGACGACGTACGGTCCGACGCCGAGCGAGGAGGCGTTGCCGACCACGGCCGGGGAGGCGGAGGCGTACGCGCCGCCGTCCAGGACGATGCGGCACTTGACGTGGGTCAGCCTGCCGTCGCGGGTGGCCCCGTGCTCGTAGCGCAGCTTCGCCGGGTGGCGGTGGACGTGGCCGAAGAAGGACTCGAAGCGGTTGTAGACGATCTTGACGGGCCTGCCGGTGCGCAGCGCGAGCAGGCAGGCGTGGATCTGCATGGACAGGTCCTCGCGCCCGCCGAACGCCCCGCCCACCCCGGCCAGTGTCATCCGCACCTTGTCCTCGGGCAGGCCGAGCACGGGCGCGATCTGGCGCAGGTCGGAGTGGAGCCACTGGGTGGCGATGTAGAGGTGGACGCCGCCGTCCTCCTCGGGGACCGCGAGACCGGACTCGGGGCCGAGGAAGGCCTGGTCCTGCATGCCGAAGGTGTACTCGCCCTCGACGATCACGTCCGCGCGCCGCCGGGCCCCGGCCACGTCGCCGCGCACGATGGGCTGGCGGTGGACGATGTTGGGGTGGGGGACGTGGCGGCTGTGGTGGTCGGTGCGGTCCTCGTGGACGAGGACCGCGTCGGGGGCGAGGGCGGAGGCCTCGTCGGTGACCACGGGCAGCTCGCGGTAGTCGACCTCGATCTTCGCGGCGGCGCGGCGGGCGGTCTCCGGGTGGTCGGCGGCGACGATCGCGACGGGCTCGCCGTGGTGGCGGACCCTGCCGTGCGCGAGGACCGGGGTGTCCTGGATCTCCAGGCCGTAGTGCTTCACGTCGGCCGGCAGGTCGTCGTACGTCATCACGGCGTACACGCCCGGCACGGCGAGGGCCTCGCCGGTGTCGATGGAGACGATCTCGGCGTGCGCGACCGGGGAGCGCAGGATCTGGCCCCAGAGCATGTCCTCGTGCCACAGGTCGGACGCGTACGCGAACTCACCGGTGACCTTGAGGACGCCGTCCGGGCGGAGGGTGGACTCGCCGATGCCGCCCCTGGTCCCGGAGCCTTGCGTGATCTTCGTGGGAACGCCGAGGGGGGCACCGCCCTGCCCGGACGCGGCGGAGGGCTCGGAGGACCGCATGCTCAGACCCCCTCGGACCGGCGGGCGGCCGCCAGGCGGACCGCGTCCATGATCTTCTCGTAGCCGGTGCAGCGGCACAGGTTGCCCGACAGGGCCTCGCGGATGTCCGCGTCGGTCGGGTCGGGGTTGCGCTCCAGCAGCGCGTCGGCGGCGATCAGCAGACCGGGCGTGCAGAAGCCGCACTGGACGGCGCCGGCGTCGATGAACGCCTGCTGGACGGGGGCCGGTTCGGTGCCCTCGCCGGTCTGCGGGCCGGTGCCCCCGGCGGTCCGTCCCACGGCCTCGTCCGGGGAGGTGCCGCGGGCTCCGGTCCCGCCGGAGCGCTGCCCGGCGTAGTGCGCCAGGCCCTCCACGGTGACGACCTCGCGGCCCTCGGCCTGACCGGCCGCGACGAGACAGGAGCACACCGGCACGCCGTCCAGGCGGACCGTGCAGGAGCCGCACTCGCCCTGTTCGCAGGCGTTCTTGGAACCCGGCAGGCCGAGCCGCTCGCGCAGCACGTACAGCAGGGACTCGCCCTCCCAGACGTCGTCGGCCCGCCGGGGGCGTCCGTTGACGGTGAAGTCGATTCGCATCACGCGGCTCCCTCGGTGACGCGGCCGGGGCCGCGGTACGACTCCCAGGTCCAGGCCAGGGTGCGCCGGGCCATGACGCCGACCGCGTGCCGGCGGTAGTCCGCGGTGCCGCGGACGTCGTCGATCGGGTTGCAGGCGGCGGCGCACAGGTCCGCGAAGCGCCGGGCGACCGACGGGGGGATGGTCTTCCCGTTGTCCCAGAAGCCGCCCTCGTCGAGCGCCGCCCGCAGGAACTCCTCGGCGGTCCTCGCCCGGACGGGGGTGGGGGCGGCGGAGCCGATGCCGGTGCGGACCGTCCGGGTCCCGGGGTGCAGGGCCAGGCCGAAGGCGCACACCGCGATGACCATGGCGTTGCGGGTACCGACCTTGGAGTACTGCTGCGGGCCGTCGGCCTTCTTGATGTGGACGGCGCGGATCAGCTCGTCGGGCGCCAGCGCGTTGCGCTTCACGCCGGTGTAGAAGTCGTCGATGGGGATGCGGCGCGCTCCGCGCACCGACTCGGCCTCGACCTCGGCGCCGGCGGCGAGCAGCGCCGGGTGGGCGTCGCCGGCCGGGGAGGCGGTGCCGAGGTTGCCGCCGACACCGCCGCGGTTGCGGATCTGCGGGGAGGCGACCGTGTGGGAGGCGAGGGCGAGGCCCGGCAGCTCGGCGCGCAGGTGCTCCATGATCCTGGCGTACGGGACGCAGGCGCCGAGCCGTACGCTCTCCTCGCCGACCTCCCAGTCGTAGAGGTCGGCGACGCGGTTCAGGTCCATGAGGTACTCGGGCCGGCGGCGGTCGAAGTTGATCTCGACCATCACGTCGGTGCCACCCGCAATCGGCACGGCGGTGGGGTGCTCGGCCTTCGCGGCGAGCGCCTCCTCCCAGCTGGCGGGGCGAAGGAAGTCCATGACCGGCTCTCTTCTTCGTCTCGTGGAGCGTACGGATCGTGGGACGTACGGGTCGAGCCGATCCGTGTACGGCGGGCCGGGCCCGCTCATGGGGGATTTACACGGATTGGGCTCAGTACACCGCCCTGTACTCCACCGGGGTCAGTCACGGAAGCCATGAAGGAGTTGGCTGGCCAGCGAGGCCATCTTGTAGATTCGTATGAATGGAGGCCATCCGTCACCTCCCCCGGCCTCCTCCGGAAACGGAGGACACGGCGCAGGGGACGGCCGGCACCGCGGATCGGCCACCCACCGGGCCCTCGCCGGAAGATCCCTCCACGTTTCCCCCTGGACATCGAGACGAAGAACGGCGGCGACGAGAATGCGGCTGCGCGCACTGCTGGACACCGACGCGCTGGGCCTGAAGCTGCTCGGCGGCGAGGACGAGCTGGACCGCACGGTGCGCGGGGTGATGACCACCGACCTGCGGGACCCGAGCCGCTACCTCTCGGGCGGGGAACTGGTGCTCACGGGGCTGGCCTGGCGCCGGGACGCCGCGGACTCCGAGCCGTTCGTGCGCATACTGGCGCAGGCCGGGGTGGCCGCCGTCGCGGCCGGCACGGCGGAGCTGGGGCACGTCCCGGACGACCTGGTCGTGGCCTGTGCGCGACACCGGCTGCCGCTGTTCGAGGTGCACGAGTCGGTCGCCTTCGCGACCGTCACCGAGCACGTCGTCCGGCAGGTGTCCGGCGAGCGCGCCGGGGACCTCGCGGCCGTGGTGGACCGGCACCGGCGGATGATGACCTCGGGCCCGGCGGGCGGTGGCCCGGAGGTGGTGCTCGACCTGCTGGGCTCGGACCTGGACCTGCGGGCCTGGGTGCTGTCGCCCACGGGCCGGCCGATCGCCGGCCCGAAGGCGGCGGGCCCCTCGGCGGGGGAGCCGACGCTGCCCGCCGAGGTGCGCGCGCGGCTCGCGGCGGAGCACCTGGCGACCGCCCGCACCGGGCGGCGCGGACCGCACCGGGTGACGGTGGGACAGACGACGTACAGCCTCTTCCCGGTGCGCCCCGGCCGGCGCGCACCGCAGGGCCCGCCGGTCGGGCAGTCCGCACGGGACGTACGGGACGTACGGGACGTACGGGACGCGCGGGACGTACGGGACGCACGCGAGACGGTGCTGTCGGAGTGGCTGCTGGCGGTCGAGGCGGACGCCGCGGACTGGACCGGGGAGCGGCTGGACCTGCTGCACGGAGTCACCCAGCTGATCGCGGTCGAGCAGGAGCGCCGGGACGCGGCGCGCACGGTCCGGCGCCGGCTCGCGCAGGAGGTGCTGGAACTGGTGCAGACGGGCGCCGCGCCGACCGAGATCGGGGCCCGGCTGCGGGTGGCGGCCCCAGTGCTGCTGCCCGGGCTCGGCACCGCGCCGCACTGGCAGGTGGTCGTGGCCCGCGTCGACCGGGCCGGCGAGGCGGACGGCGGCCCGGTGGCCCAGGCGCTGCTGGAGGAGATCCTGGCCGACCCGGCGTCGGCCGGACCCGAGCAGTCGGACCGCATCGCGGTCGCCCACACCGGGGACGAGGCGGTCGCGCTCGTCCCGCTGCCCGCGGTGGCGGGCGAGCGCGAGGGCTCCGGGGCGGGGATCCTCGCCGACGCGCTCCTGGAGTCCGTACGGGAACCGCTCACCGCGGGGCTGGAGGACGACGGCCGGGTCACGCTCGGGGTCAGCGCGGCCGTGCACTCGGCGGAGGGCCTGCGCGGGGCCCTGGAGGAGGCGCGGCACGCGCGGCGCGTGGCCGCGGCCCGGCCCGGCCGGGTCTGCGCGGCCGGGCACCAGGAACTGGCCTCGCACGTCCTGCTGCTGCCCTTCGTCCCCGACGACGTGCGCCGCGCCTTCACCGCCCGCCTCCTGGACCCCCTGCGGGACTACGACCGCCGGCACCGCGCCGAGCTGATCCCGACGCTGGAGGCGTTCCTCGACTGCGACGGCTCCTGGACCCGGTGCGCCTCCCGGCTGCACCTGCACGTCAACACGCTGCGGTACCGGGTGGGCCGCATCGAGCAGCTGACGGGCCGTGACCTGTCGCGCCTGGAGGACAAGCTGGACTTCTTCCTGGCCCTGCGGATGAGCTGAGGGGCGCGCCGCGCCGGACGGCGCACGGGACCCCGCGGACGGCGCAACACGGCGGTGGGCGCCGGGAGATGGTGGACGGGCGCCGTCGGCCGGGCCGGCGTTCGCGTCCGTCGCCCCCGACTTTGTGAAATCCTTCACCCGCCCTCTTGGCCCGGCCCCGCTGTTCGTGCTGAGATGCGGCCACCACTCAACAGCTCGATGGCGTGCTCGGGGAGGGCAACGTGGCGCATACCGCCATGTCTGGTAACGGAACGACCGCCGGTGACGATCCCCTCCAGACCGCGGTATGGCGGCTGCGCTCCCGGGCCTGCTGGGCCGACGCCGCCGCCCTGCTCGCCCCCGACACCCCGGCCGCCGCCCTGCAACGGGCGTCGTTGCTGGTGGAGCGGTGCCTGTACACCGAGGCGGGGTGGGAGGAGGCCGAGGACGCGCTGCGCACGGCCGAGGCGCTGGCCCACACCGACGAGGAGCGGGGCGCCGCCGCTTGTGAACGCGGTTACGTGGCCTACGCCGCCACGCTGTTCCAGGTGCGCGACCGCTCCGACGAGGCGCGGGCCGCGCTCGGCCGGGCGGCCGCGCTGATCCCTCCGGGAGCGGTGGGGCGGGCGCTGCTGGACTTCCGGCGCGGGCTGATCGCCGAGAACCTCACCCGGTCCCCGCAGGCGGCGCGGGCCGCGTACCGGCGGGCGCACGCGGGCGCCGCCTCCCACGCCGATCCGCTGCTGCTGTCCGCCACCTGGCGTCATCTCGCCGGACTCGCCCTGCGTGAGGGGGAGTTGGCGGACGCCCGGCACGGCTTCGCCGAATCCCTGCGGATCCGCGAGGAGTTGGGCTATCTCGTGGGTACGGCCCCGGCCCTGGTCTCGCTCGCCGACACGGAGACCGAGCCGGAGGCGTCCCGCCTGCGCGAGGAGGCCCGCCGCCTGTTCCGCCTCCTGGGCGGCGTCCCCACCTGGCTGGCCCACCGTCTGGCCCCGCCGGCCACGGGGGCGGCGACGGCGTAGTCCGTGCGGCCGGCGGCCGGTCCGCGCGGTCCGCCCGCTCAGACGGCCCCGGTGAAGTGCTCCCCCACCAGCGCCCGCACCACGTCGAGGTCCTGCGCGATCAACGCGTCCAGCAGGGCCGTGTGTTCATGGGCGTCGGCCACCAGCTCCGCCCGGCCGCGGGCGCCGGGGGCGGCGCCGGTCAGGGGCCACTGGGCACGGCGGTGGAGGTCCTCGGCGATCCGGACCAGCTGTTCGTTCCCCGCGAGGGCGAGCACCGCGCCGTGGAAGGCGCGGTCGGACTCGGCGTACGTGGCCCGGCAGCCGGAGGAGGCGGCGCGGACCGTGGTCTCGGCGAGGGGGCGCAACTCGGCCCAGCGCTCGGCGGGCACCGTGCGGGCCAGCCGCAGCATCACCGGGACCTCGATCAGCGCCCGGACCTCGGCCAGCTCGGCCAGCTCCCGCGCGTCCCGCTCGACCACCCGGAACCCGCGGTTCGGCACCACTTCGACCGCGCCCTCGAGCGCGAGCTGCTGCATGGCCTCCCGGACGGGCGTCGCGGAGACGCCGAACCGCTCGGCGAGCACGGGCGCGGAGTGCA
This sequence comes from Streptomyces viridosporus T7A, assembly GCF_008704515.1. Classification (NCBI taxonomy): domain Bacteria; kingdom Bacillati; phylum Actinomycetota; class Actinomycetes; order Kitasatosporales; family Streptomycetaceae; genus Streptomyces; species Streptomyces viridosporus. Next base: position 6,469,445 of record NZ_CP023700.1, on the reverse strand, counting down.
CCTCGCCGGGCCGCAGCTCGCCCGAGACCAGCGCGGTGCGCAGGGCGGCGAGGACCTGCCCGCGCACGGAGGACCGCTGGACGGCGGGCCGGGGAAGCGGAACGGCCGGTTCGCCGTGCGTGTGCTCACCGCGCACGGCCCCGCTCCCGGCGCCCCGCGGCCGGCCGCGTTCCCGCTCCGCGGTCCGGGGCCGGGGCTGGGCGGGCACCCGGAAGCGGCCCTCGCCGGCCCGGCCGGTGTCCGTTCCCTGCGTCCCGCCGGAGCCCTGCGTGTCCTGCTTCACGGGGTCCTCCTGCGGACGTGTCGGTACTTGGGGTCATTACTGCGGGTTGGCGCCCGTCCGTCAAGAACCTTAAGCGCACCGGCCGCCAGTTCCCATATCGGCGAACTTCGGTAAGGTGAGGCTTACCTTTATTGGCCCGTCTCCCCGAGGCGCGGCCCCACTCGTCGTGAAGGGGAATCGCATGTCTGTGCCCGGTTCGGCCGTCGCGAACGCGTACGCCCGTCTGGCGGAGGCCTTTCCCGCGCTGGACGTCGTCGAACTCGGCACCGACGAGGAGCTCCCCCGCGGCGGCGGCTGGGTCGCGGCGGCCTCGCTCGCCGGGGACGGAGCCGCCCTGGAGGCGTTCCTGTCCTGGGACGACACCCAGGTGCTGCGGGACTACGGGCAGCAGGCCCGGCCGGACGTGGTCGCGAGCTTCGGCCTGCACCGCTACGCCTGGCCCGCCTGCCTGCTGATCACCGTGCCGTGGTTCCTGCACCGCCGCGTGCCCCGCTACCCCGCGACGCACGTCGCGTTCGACCGCACCGCCCCCGGCCTCGCCGTGGGCCGCATGGCCGTGCGGCCGGACGGCTTCGCCTGCCTGCCCGGCGACCCCGCGGCCGCGCTGCCCGGCGCCCGGGTGGTGCCCGACGAGGAGGCGCTGCGGGCGGAGGTGCGGGCGGCGGTCGCCGACCACCTCGAACCCGTCCTGGCCGCCTTCGGCCCGCGCATGCGGCGGCGCGGCCGGGCCCTGTGGGGCATGGCGACCGACGAGATCGTCGAGAGCCTGTGGTACGTCGGCCAACTGCTCGGCGAGGAGGAGCGGGCGCTGCGCGAGCTGGAGCTGCTGCTGCCGGGCGCGACCAAGCCGTACGTCGGCGCGGCGGCCTTCCGCCGGCTGACCGGACCCGGCGGGGAGCCGGTGCGCACCCGGGACCGGGTCAGCTGCTGCATGTTCTACACCCTGCGCCCCGAGGACATCTGCGCCACCTGCCCGCGCACCTGCGCGACGGAGCGCGCCGGCCGCCTGGTGGCCCAGGCGAGTTGACACCGTGTCGGACAACGGCGCCGCCGCCGTCCCGTAGGATCACTGGGCGCCGGGACACCTCAGGGTCACGGGTGATGCACGATTCCCTCACGTTCCCCGGGAGATTTCCGCGGAACCATCCGCACGGGTAGTCTTATTCGAACTCAACTCCCGCCTCTCACGCGGCAGTTCGAGCAGAACGCCGCCCTGGGGAAACCACTGGACCCCCTTGGCGGCCTCTTGCCCCGAAACCCCCTGAGAGCCCGTGGGATTGGTCCACTATGGCGGGCGTTACGCCCTATCCCAAGGCAAGGGACCCCTAGATGAGACTGACCGACATATCGCTGAATTGGCTGCTTCCGGGCGCCGTGCTGCTCCTGGGCATGCTGACGGCGATGGCGGTGCTGGCGCGCGGCAAGCGCTCCTCGGTCAAGGACACGAGCGCGGACGACTCGTGGGAGCGCAGCGAGGAGCGCCGCAGGCGCAAGGAGGCCATCTACGGCACCGTCTCCTACGTCCTGCTGTTCTGCTGTGCGGCGGTGGCCGCCGCGCTCTCCTTCCACGGACTGGTCGGCTTCGGCGAACAGAACCTCGGCCTGTCCGGCGGCTGGCAGTACCTCGTCCCGTTCGGCCTGGACGGCGCGGCGATGTTCTGCTCGGTGCTCGCCGTGCGCGAGGCCAGCCACGGTGACGCGGCCCTCGGCTCGCGGATACTCGTGTGGACGTTCGCCTTCGCCGCGGCCTGGTTCAACTGGGTGCACGCCCCCCGGGGCGCCGGACACGCGGGCGCCCCGCACTTCTTCGCGGGCATGTCCCTGTCGGCGGCGGTGCTGTTCGACCGCGCGCTGAAGCAGACCCGCCGGGCCGCGCTGCGCGAACAGGGCCTGGTGCCGCGTCCGCTGCCGCAGATCCGCATCGTCCGCTGGCTGCGCGCCCCCCGGGAGACCTACCGGGCCTGGTCGCTGATGCTGCTGGAGGGCGTGCGCAGCCTCGACGAGGCGGTCGAGGAAGTGCGCGAGGACAAGCGCCAGAAGGACGAGGAGCGCCGGCGCAGGCGCGACCAGCAGCGGATGGAGCGGGCACGGCTGAAGGCGATCAGCCGCGGCCACCGCGGCTTCGTGGGCCGGGGCGGCGGGCGCGAACTGGAGACACCGACGGTGGAGCGCGGCTCCGACCTCGACGTGGTCGCCGCGGAGCCCGCCATATCGGCGGCGGAGTCGCTGCCCGTGCGCGCGCGTCCCTCCCTGCAGCCGGTACGCCGCGGCGCTGATCCGGTGACCGTCGACCTCACCGCCGAGGACGACACCCAGGCGCTGCCGCGTCTGGACTCCCTGGAGCGCAAGCTCAAGGACCTGGAGCAGCAGTTCGGCTGACGGCACGACGGCCGGACGAACGGGGCGGGGTGCGGTCCGCATGGACCGCACCCCGCCCCGTTCGTCCGTCGTGTGCGGGCCGGCCGGCGACGCTCCCGGCGTCCGGGCCCGCCGCGGCCCGGCCGTCCCGGTCCGCGGCGGGCGGTCACCCGCTGCGGAGCCGCTCGCACTGCAGGGCGAACAGGACGGCGGCCGCCTCCGTCGGCCGGGTGGGGTGCAGGCCGGTCAGCTCGGTGAACCGGCTCAGGCGGTTGAGCACCGTGTTGCGGTGGCAGTACAGCTCACGGGTGACCGCCGCGACCGACCCGGACTCGCAGTACGCGACCACGGTGTCCAGCAGGCGCCGGCGCTCGTGCGGCGACAACCGGCCCAGGCCGGCGAGCACCGCGTCGGCCAGCACCCCGGCGATCGGCCCCAGCCGCGCCGCCGCCACCGGCATCCACGCCTCGACCAGGGTCACCGGGCCGTGCGCCGTCCCGCCGTCCATCGTCATGGCGATCGCCTCGGCCACCCGTACCGTGTCGGGGACGCGGGCCAGTCCGCGGGCGACCGGGCCGAGGGCGCACGCCACGCCGTCCAGCCAGGCGGGCGGGGACGCGTCCGCCCCGTCCGGCAGCCTGGCCACGAGCACCAGCATGCCGTTGTGCTGCTGCAGGTGGGAGGAGTGGCCCGCCGACCGCGCCGCGACGGCCCGGCGCAGCGCCTGCTGCGACTCCGGCGGCGCCACCGCCACGGCGAAGTCCGACTGCGCGTTGACCTGGAGCAGGGTGGCCACCTGTGCGACCAGGCGCTGGTCGCGGCCGTCCGAGGACAGCAGCCTGCCCATGAGCGCGGTCCGCTCCCGCTCCCGCTCGCGGGCCAGCACGGCGACCTGGTCCAGGTAGGCCGCGTGCACCTGCACGGTGTGGAACTCCACCGCCTCCCACACCCGCACCGCCCCGCGCGTCAGCTGCGGCAGGTCCTCCGGGCGGGTGCGTTCCAGGAACGCGGTCCACAGCACGCGGAAGTCCATGCGCACCGCCTGCAGCAGCGGCTCCAGCGGCATGCCCTGGTGGGCGCGGCGGCGGCCCAGCCGTTCCGAGACCGCGCGCAGTTCCCCGGGCACCGGCAGGCCGCCGATCAGGCGCAGCAGCAGCTCGAAGGAGGACCGGGCGGTCTCGCGCAGGTCCTCGGGCGGGACCACGGCCTCGTAGTCGTCGAACGCGGAGACCTCCGGGACGTAGCGTCCGACCAGGTCGTCCAGGTCGTCCAGGCAGTCGCGCACCAGCGTGCGCAGCTCGGGGGGAACGGGCGCGCTGCCGTCGCCGCCGCCTCCGGCAGCGGGGGTGCGGGCGGGGCCGTCGTTGTCCGGCGCATTGTGCATGTGCCCATTATCGGGGGGTCAGAACGGAGCGTTTCAGCATTGTTCACGTCCCCCTCACAGGGCATTGTGCTGTGCATGCCCCACCGCGCGGCCAACGGGCCCGCACCGTCCCGAGGGGAACACCCATGCATCTGACTCCACGCGAACAGGAACGGCTGACGCTGTTCTCGGCCGCCGAGCTCGCCCGGCGGCGGCTCGCCCGCGGTGCCCGGCTCGGCGCGACCGAGGCCGTCGCCCTGGTGTGCGACGAGGTCCTGGAGATGGCCTGGGACGGCGTGCCGCTGGAGACCGTGGTCGAGCGGGCCCGGGAGGTCGTGCCGCGCGACCGGCTGCTGCCGGGGGTCGCCGGCGCCGTGCCCAGCCTGCAGGTGGAGGCGCTCTTCCCGCACGGTTCCACGCTGGTCCACGTGGCCGAACCGTTCGGCCCGGCCGGGCCGGACGCCCCCGGCGCCGTGCTGTCCGCCGGGGGCGGGACGGAGCTGGCGCCCGGCCGCCCGCGCAAGGACCTGGAGATCACCAACCGGGGCGCCCGCGCGGTGTGGGTATCCTCCCACTTCCCGCTCGAGGAGGCGAACGCCGCCCTGGAGTTCGACCGCGAGGCCGCCCGCGGCCACCGGCTGGACGTCCCGGCCGGGACCTCGGAGCGGTTCGAGCCCGGCACGACCCGCACCGTCACCGTGGTGGCACGAGGAGGAGAGCGATGAGCCGGATGTCCCGGCAGGCGTACGCGTCCCTGTACGGCCCGACCGCCGGTGACCGCGTCCGGCTGGCCGACACCGACCTGTGGGTGCGGGTGGACGCCGACGACACCGAGCCCGGCGAGGAGATGCTCGGCGGCTGCGGCAAGACCGCCCGCGACGGCCTGCTGGTGGCCGGCCGGGCCCCGCGGGAGAGCGCCCTGGACATGGTGATCCTCGGCGTGGTCGTCATGGACCCGCTGATCGGCGTGCGGAAGACCAACATCGGCATCAAGGAGGGCCGGATCGTCGGCATCGGGCGGGCCGGCAACCCGGAGAACAACGACGGCGTCGAACTCGTCGTCGACTCCCACACCGCGATGATCAACGGCCAGGGGCTCATCGCCACGGCCGGGATCGTGGACTCCCACGTCCACCTCTCCAGCCCCGAGGTGGTGCCCGCGGCGCTCTCCGCCGGCGTCACCACCATGGTCGGCATGGGGATCGGCGGCGTGTGGGACGTCGGCGCCAACCCCGCCCACAACCTGCACAGCCTCATCGAGGGCTGGCGCGACGCCCCGGTCAACGTGGCGTTCCTCGCCCGGGGCTCCTCCTCCTCGCAGGAGCTGCTGGAGCGCGCGGTGCTCGCCGGCTCCGGCGGCTTCAAGATCCACGAGGACTGGGGGGCCACGCCCCGCATCGTCGACACCTGCCTGGGCGTGGCGGAGGAGGCCGACCTGCCGGTCGCCCTGCACACCGACACCCTCAACGAGTCCGGCTACCTCGCCGACACCCTCTCGGCCACCCGCGGGCGCACCGTGCACGCCTACCACGTCGAGGGCGGCGGCGGTCACCCCGACCTGCTGGAGATCGTCTCCGAACCGCACGTGCTGACCTCCTCCACCACCCCGACGCTGCCGCTGACCCCGGCCACCGTCGCCGAGCTGCTGCCCATGACGATGACGGTCCACGGCGGCCACCACGGGGTGGAGAGCGACGTGTCGATCGCGGCGAGCCGGGTGCGCGAGCACGCCATCGCCGCCGAGAACGCCCTGCACGACCTCGGCGCGATCAGCATCGTCAACTCCGACTCCATGGGCATGGGCCGCATCGCCGAGACCGCGCGCCGCACCTGGCAGCTCGCGCACGTGCAGGCCCACCTGGCGGGACAGACCGGCCCGGACTTCGTCGGCAACGAGCGGGTGCTGCGCTACCTGGCCAAGATCACGCTGAATCCCGCGATCGCCCACGGCATGGCCGCGGACGTCGGCTCCCTGCGGCCCGGCCGCCTCGCCGACGTGGTGCTGTGGCGCCCCGCCACGTTCGGCGCGCAGCCGGAGCTGGTGCTCAAGTCCGGCTTCGTCGCCTGGGGGGTGTCGGGCTCGGGTTCCGGCTCCACCCGGCTGACCCAGCCGCGGGTGATGAAGCCCTACTTCGGCGGCCTGGGCGGGGCGCCGCGCCGGCTGTCCACCGTCTTCGTCTCCCGGGCCTGCCTGGACGACCGCGCCTCCGCGGGCGCCCTCCCCAAGGGGGTGCGCTACACGGCCCTGCGCGACAGCCGCGGTCTGACGCGCGGCGACATGGTCGCCAACACCGCCGTACCGACGGTGCGGGTGCCCACCACACCGGACGCGGTACTGGTCGACGGCCGGCCGGTCAACGTCCACCACGCCGCGGACCTGCCGCTGACCCGTCTGCAGAACCTGGCCTGAACCGGCCCCGGCCACCGGGACCCGGACCCTCCATCGGAAAGCCGTTCCATGCTCGATCTCAAACTGCGCAACGCCCGCATCCGCACCGTGGACGACCGCCATCCCCACGCCCGCACCCTCGGTGTCCTGGCGGGGCGGATCGTCGGCCTCGACGCGACGGTCGAGGACCTGCCCGCGCGCACCGTGCTCGACTGCGGCGGCACGGTCGTCGTCCCCGGATTCGGCGACGCCCACAACCACATGGCCTGGTTCGGCCAGTCCCTGGACGAGCTCGACCTGAGCACGGCGACCACGCTGTCCCAGGTCTACGACGCCGTCGCCCGCCGCGCGGCCGGTCTGCCCGCCGACGCCTGGATCGTGGGCTCCGGCTACGACGACACGGTCATGGGCGGGCACCCGCACCGCACGGAACTGGACCGGGCCGCGGGCGGCCGGCCGGTGTGGCTCAAGCACCGCTCCGGGCACATGTGCGCGGTCGGCAGCGAGGTGCTGCGGCGGGCCGGCGTCCTCGACGGCACGGCGGACTCCCCCGAGGGCGGGGTCGTGGTGCGCGACGGCGACGGCGCGCCGACCGGCCTGCTCCAGGAGCGGGCCCAGTCCCTGGTCACCGGCCTGGTCATGCCCTACCCGGTGGCCGACCTGGCCGCCGCCCTGGGCCGCGCGAGCGCGGTCTACGCGGCGGAGGGGCTGACCCACGTGGTGGAGGCCGGGATCGGGCTCGGCCTCATCGGCCGCAGTCCCGTCGAGGCCGCCGCGTACCAGCTCGCCCGCGAACGCGGGACGCTGCGCACCCGGGTGGAGCTGATGGTGGCCGCCGACAACCTGCACGCCCTGCGGGCCCACGCCGACGACGGCATCACCACCGGCATCGACCTGGGTCTGCGCTCCGGCTTCGGCGACGACCGGCTGCGGCTGGGCCCGATGAAGATCTGGCTGGACGGGTCGCTGATCGGCCGCACGGCCGCGGTGTCCGAGCCGTTCTGCGGGCACGACCACGCGAGCGGCGTCTACCAGGGCAGCCCGGAGGAGATGCGCCGGCTCGTCGTCGAGGCCCACCGGTCCGGCTGGCGGGTGGCCGCGCACGCCATCGGCGACAGCGCCGTCGACCTCGCCCTCGACGCCTTCGCCGAGGCCCAGGGCGTGCTGCCCCGCCCGGACGTGCGGCACCGCATCGAGCACTCCGCCGTGGTCCGCCCCGACCAGCTGGAGCGCTACGTGGAGCTGGGCGTGGTCCCGGTGCCGCAGGCGCGCTTCCTGTACGACGTCGGCGACAGCATGTCCGAGGGGCTCGGCCCGGACCGTACCCTGTGGATGTACCGGCACCGTTCCTTCCTCGACCGGGGGATCCGGGTGCCGGGCAGCTCCGACCGGCCGGTCGCCCCGGGAGCGCCCCTCCTCGGGATGCAGTCCATGGTCGAGCGCCTCAGCCGGGCGGGCACCGTCCTCGCCCCGGACGAGCGCGTGAGCGCGGAGCAGGCCCTCCGGGCCTACACCGTCGACGCGGCATGGGCCAGCCACGACGAGGACCGTCGCGGCAGCCTCACCCCCGGCACATATGCCGATTTCGTCATACTTTCCGATGACCCTGTCACCGTCGACAGCCATCGGATCGGCGCCATCGACGTCCTCGCCACCTTCGTGGCCGGGGAGTGCGTCCACGGCGCCGACGCAGTCGGGGACCTCCCGACGGTGAACGGTCCCCTCCCCACGGCCGGAACCCCCCGGCCGGACGCAAGGAGTCACGCATGAGCACAGTCGGCCAGGTCACCCCAGGGGCTCCGCCGGGCACGACGACCGATGCGAAGGCCAAGGACGCCGGACGGGTCGCCTTCGCGTCCTTCGTCGGCACGGCGCTGGAGTGGTACGACTACTTCCTCTTCGGCACCGCCTCCGCCATCGTCTTCAACCGGCTGTACTTCACCACCCTCAACCCCACGGCGGCCACCCTGGCGGCCTTCGCGACCTTCGGTGTCGGATTCGCCGCCCGGCCGATCGGCGCCCTGGTCTTCGGATGGCTCGGCGACCGCATGGGCAGGAAGCCGGCCCTGCTGATCACCGTGATCATGATCGGTATCGCCACCGGTCTGATCGGTCTGCTGCCCGGCTACGCCACCATCGGCATCGCCGCACCGCTGCTGCTGGTGTTCCTGCGCCTGGTCCAGGGCATCGCCGTCGGTGGTGAGTGGGGCGGCGCCATCACCCTGGCCGTGGAACACGCGCCGCCGGAGAAGCGCGGCTGGTACGCCGCGCTCCCGCAGGTCGGCTCCCCCGTGGGCACCCTGCTCTCCTCCGGGGCCTTCGCCCTGGTGCTCCTCCTGCCGTCCGAGTCCTTCGACTCCTGGGGCTGGCGCCTGCCGTTCCTGATGGCCTTCCCGCTGATGGGCATCGCCGTCTACATCCGCCGCAAGGTGGAGGAGTCGCCGCTCTTCGACGAGATGCTGGAGCAGAACGAGCAGGCCAAGGTGCCGGCGCTCGACATCTTCCGCCAGGCCTGGGGCCGGCTGCTGATCGCGATGGCCTCGGCGACCCTGGGGGTCGGCGGGTTCTACATGCTGACCACCTTCATGATCAGCTACGGGGCCGACACCCTGGGCATGCCGCGCTCCCTCATGGTCAACGGCACGCTGGTGGCGGCGGTCGTCCAGATCGTGGTGATCATCGTCGTGGGCCGTGCGGCCGACCGCCTCGGCGCCGGCCGGGTCACGCTGTGGGGCGGCCTGCTCAGCGCCGCCTTCGCCTTCCCGCTCTTCTGGCTGGTCGAGACCGAGAACCCGGTCGTGGTCGTGCTGGCCATGGCGACCGGCATCGGCGTGCTCTCCGTCGCGTACGCCGTGTCCGGGGCGCTGCTCGCCGAACTGTTCCCGGCCCGGCTGCGCTACACCGGCGTGGCTCTGTCCTACAACCTGGCCGGCGCTCTCACCGGCTTCCTCCCCTTCCTCGCGACCGCGCTGCTCGCGGCCGGCGGGGGTGCCTCGTGGCCGGCCGCCCTGCTGCTGGTGGCCCTGTCCCTGATCACCGCCCTCGGCGGGTTCCTGGGCGGGCGCATGCGGGTGGAGGACAAGTCCCCCACCGGCTGAACCCCGCCGGCCGCTCGGCCTGCGGGACCTCTCACCGCCATCGTGCGCTCCGGCGCCCGGTGGCGGTGTGCCGTTTCCGGCCGTGACGGGCTCGGCGGTGCGCCACCGGGTACCGGTGACGCATGAACGATGTGGTGCAGGCGGGACTGTGGGGACTGGTGGCGGGGTCCGCGCTCCTCCTGGGCGCGGTGATCGGTTTCGGGGTGCGGGTGCCGCAGAAGGTGGTCGCCACGGTGATGGCGTTCGGCGCGGGGGTGCTGATCTCCGCGGTCTCCTTCGAGTTGGTCGGTGAGGCCTACGACCAGGCGGGGCTGGCTCCGGCGGCGATCGGCACGCTCGTCGGCGCGGGCGCCTACACCGCCGGGAACCTCTGGCTGGCCCGCCGCGGCGCCCGGCACCGCAAGCGCTCCGGCCACCGTCCGGCGCACGCCCAGCCGTCCGAGGCGCAGCAAGGCGGCTCCGGGCTGGCGCTGGCGCTCGGGGCGCTGCTGGACGGGGTGCCGGAGTCGGCCGTGATCGGGGTGAGCCTGCTGGACGGCGGCGCGGTCAGTCTGGTGACCGTGGCGGCCGTGTTCATCAGCAACGTCCCGGAGGGGCTGTCGAGCTCGGCGGGGATGAGACGGGCGGGCCGCGGCAAGGCGTACGTCTTCGGCGTGTGGGGCGCGATCGCCGCCGCCAGTACCGTGTCCGCCGTCCTCGGCTACACCGTCGTCGGTGCCTTCTCTCCCGCGGTGATCGCCGCCGTCACGGCGGTGGCGGCCGGAGCGATCCTCGCCATGATCGCCGACACGATGATCCCCGAGGCCTTCGAGGACGCCCACCTGGCCATCGGGTTGGTCACGGTGAGCGGTTTCCTGGTCTCGTTCGCCCTGTCCCACGCCTGAGCCGCGCACGGCCCGCGGCGCTCCGGCGGGCACCGGCGACGCGGACCGGTCCGGACGGGGGCGCTCCGGTGGGTGGCCGGCGGATCACGCGGCGGGTGCGGGGCGGGCGGGGGCGGCCCTCCCGCCCCGCCCGTGTCGTCGCCGGGTGCCGACGCTCCGCGTCGCCGCCCCCTTCGCCCCGCACGCGAACCGCTCCGGCCCCGCCCACCGGTGACACCGGGGCGCCGCCGACCTCCCGCACCCCGATCCCGCCGGACGGGCCCTAAGCGGCGTCCGCGTCGAGCGCGAACCAGACCGCCTTGCCCACCCCGTGCGCCCTGACCCCCCACTCGTCGGCGAGGGACTCGACGAGCACCAGTCCCCGGCCGTTCGTCCCGTCGGCGGCCGGTACGCGCGGCCGGGGCTCGCGGGCCGCGAAGTCCCGCACCTCCACCCGCAGCCCCCCGGGCCCGACGGTGGCCGTCAGGACCGCCTCCCGGTCGGTGTGGACGAGCGCGTTGGTGACGAGCTCACTGGTGAGCAGTTCCGCGATCGCGCACTGCTCCGGTCTCCCCCACGGCCCGAGCAGTTCGCGCAGCGCCCTGCGCGACTCGGGCACCGCCCGCAGGTCCGCCCGCCCCAGCCGGCGCCTCAGCCGGGCCGTCGGCGCCTGCGGTGCCGCACCGCCGTCCGCCGTCGTGTCCGCGGTCTTCCCCGAGAAGGCTCCGACCGTGGCGGAACCGCCTCCTCGTCCCTGCCTCTCCATGCTCCCCCGCCCGCGTGCCGATGTCGGTCCCCCTGCTGCTCGAACACGTTCACGGGAATGCTTGCCCCGTCACCCACCCGCCAGTCATGCCGGGCCGTCACCGGCCGGTTGTTGGCCGAAGTGCGATGGCCACACAACCGCGCGGGGCCGTCCCCCCGACCCCCGTGGCGAGAGGACGACCCCGGCTTGCGCGGTGGTCGCGCGGTCAGTACAGCTTGTTGACGGCCCTCTTCGTCGTCTTCTTGAAGGCGGCCACCGGGGCGTCGTCGAAGTCGCCCATCTGCCCCCAGCCCACGACGGTCACCGTCCTGCCGTCCCGTCCCACGGACAGCAGGTGGACGTCCGTGGCGCCCCAGGAGGTGGCGGTGTGCAGACCGTGCACCTGTGCGCCCTCCTCGACCGGCAGCGAACCGTAGAACCGGCCCTCCGCCTCGATCTCCGGGGAGGACCGCTCGATCCGGTCCGCGCAGGAGCGGATCTTCTTGTTCAGCAGGGCGGCCAGCGCCTTGCCCCGGGCGGCGGAGCGCGTGACGGTGGTGACCTGCACGGCGCCGGTGTCCAGCTCGGTGCGGAAGACCCGGTGCCGGTGGTCGTGGGCCGGCACGCCCTCGCCCAGGCAGAAGGCGAGTTCCGCCGGGAAGCCGTCGGTGACCGGGCCCGCGGTCCAGTCGGACCACGGGTGCGGCGGCAGCTCGGACGCCGCGAGGAACCTGGGCGCGGCCTTCTTCGGCGCGGCTCCGGCCGGCGCGGTCAGTGCCGTGCCGGCCGCGAGGACCGCGGCGGTGAGTGCGGCCAGGGTGGCGGCTCGGGTGCGCATGGGCATGGATGTCCCCTGTGAGGAGTGCGTGGTGAATGCGAAAACGGTGCGCCGGACGCGGCCGGGACGGTCCGTCCGGCGGCCGTCGGGGCGGCACCCAGAGCATCGGCCGCCTCCGGAGGCGGGCGCAAGCGCCGTCGCCGGATTCGCGGGCATGGAACCATCCCAGCCCCTTTGACGTGCAGGTACATGAGGTGCCTGGGATGCCCGGGGCGTCCGTGGGACGCGGTCCCGGGGCCGGACCGGGCCGGACGAGTGCGGGGTGACGGTGTCGGCACAGGACGACGTGGCGCGGTTCGCGGCGCTGCTGCGGGAGTTGAAGGGGCGTACGGACCGCAGTTACGGCTCGTTGGCCCGCCGCCTGGGCATGAACACCTCCACGCTGCACCGCTACTGCGCCGGCGAGGCGGTGCCCGTCGACTTCGCCCCCGTGGAACGCTTCGCCGCCCTGTGCGGCGCGTCGGGCGAGGAGCGTCTGGAGCTCCACCGCCGCTGGCTCCGCGCGGTGGCGGCACGGCGCCGGCCGCGCCCGGCGGCGACGGCCGGCGCTGCGGCCTCGGGGCCGGGCGGGGAGGACGCCCCGGCGCGGGAGCGGGCGAGCGGTGGGGCGCCCGGAGCGGCGGACGGCGTGGACGGCCCGGCGGCCGAACGCGCCACCGCCGGGGAGCCGTTCGCCGGGTGCGGGAGTTCCGACGGGGACGTCGTGAGCGGACCCCTGGACGAGGCCGCGCGCGGCCGGCCCTGGTACCGCCGCCGCGAGCGCGTCGCCGTCGCGCTGGCCGCCGCCGGTGCGCTGGCCGCCGCCGGTGCGCTGCTCGCCACCGTGGGGAGCCTCTCCGCCCTGCCCGGCGACGATCGGCGCCCCTCCGCCGACGGGGGCCCCTCCGCCGCCCCGGGCGCCTCCGTGACGACGGGCCCCGCGACGCCCCGGGCCCGGGCCTCCTCGCCCGCCCCGTCCGGTTCCGCGGCGCCGGGCGAAAGCCCCGCCCCCACCGGTACGCCGCGCAGGTCCTCCGCCCCGGCCACCGGACCGGCCGCCGGTCCGGTGGCCGGTCCGGCGGACTCCGCCCCCGCCGGGCCTCCCCTCGCCTGGACGGCCGACTCCCAGGTGTGGGCGTACGGCTGCGGCCACGACTACGTCGTCGCCAAGCCTCCGGGACAGGTCCCTCCCCCGCCGGCCCCGCAGGACGCCGGGACCTGGGCGGCGACGCAGTCGGCCGTGCACGGGGGCGAGACGATCGTCGAACTGTCGGTGCAGGGGACGTCCGACACGGCCGTCGTCCTCACCGCGCTGCGCGTCCGCGTGGTCGGCCGCACCGCCCCCGCCCCGGGGAACGCGTACGCCATGGACCAGGGCTGCGGCGGCGCGCTCACCCCGCGGCACTTCGCGGTGGACCTGGACAAGGACCGGCCCCTCGCCCGCGCGGTCGCCGGGAACGACGCCGGCACGCCGATCCCGGCGGTGCGCCTGCCCTACCGGGTGTCGGCGGCCGACCCGGAGGTGCTGCGGGTCACCGCCCGGACCGGGACCTGCGACTGCCGCTGGTACCTGGAGCTGGACTGGTCCTCCCGGGGCCGTACCGGAACCGTCCGCGTCGACGACCGCGGCCGCCCGTTCCGCACCAGCGGCATCGAGGGCCTGCCCCGCTACACCTACGACACCTCCGCACGCCGCTGGGCGCCCCAGGCGGGCTGAACCGCCCTACGGGCGCGGAATGTTGCGCAGGTTGGACCGTGCCATCTGCAGCATCCGGCCGACCCCTCCGTCCAGCACGATCTTGGAGGCGGACAGGGCGAAGCCGGTCACCATCTCCTTGCTGATCTTCGGCGGGATGGACAGCGCGTTGGGGTCGGTGACGATGTCGACGAGGGCCGGCCCCTTGTGCTTGAACGCGGCCTTCAGCGCCCCGGCGATCTCCTTCGGCTTCTCCACGCGCACCCCGTGGGCGCCGCAGGCGCGGGCGACGGCGGCGAAGTCGGGGTTCTTGACGGCGGTGCCGTGCGAGGGGAGTCCGGCGACCAGCATCTCCAACTCGACCATGCTCAGGGAGGAGTTGTTGAACAGGACCACCTTCACCGGCAGGTCGTACTGGACCAGCGTGAGGAAGTCCCCCATCAGCATGGCGAATCCGCCGTCGCCGGACATCGACACGACCTGCCGGCCCCGGTCGGCGAACTGCGCCCCGATCGCCATGGGCAGCGCGCTCGCCATCGAACCGTGGGTGAACGAACCGATGATCCGGCGGCGGCCGTTGGGGGAGATGTAGCGGGCGGCCCAGACGTTGCACATCCCGGTGTCGACGGTGAACACCGCGTCGTCGTCGGCGATCTCGTCCAGGACGGCGGCCGCGTACTCGGGGTGGATCGGCACGTGCTTGTCCACCTTGCGCGTGTACGCCTTCACCACCCCCTCCAGCGCGTCCGCGTGCTTCTTCAGCATCCGGTCGAGGAACGTGCGGTTGTCCTTGGTCCGCACCCGCGGCGTCAGGCAGCGCAGCGTCTCCTTCACGTCGCCCCACACCGCCAGGTCCAGCTTCGTGCGCCGGCCCAGGTGCTCGGGCCGCACGTCGACCTGGACGATCCTCACGTCGTCGGGGAGGAAGGCGTTGTACGGGAAGTCGGTGCCGAGCAGGATCAGCAGGTCGCACTCGTGGGTGGCCTCGTAGGCGGCGCCGTAGCCGAGCAGCCCGCTCATGCCGACGTCGTACGGATTGTCGTACTGGATCCACTCCTTGCCGCGCAGCGCGTGCCCGACCGGGGACTTGATCTTCTGGGCGAACTCCATGACCTCGGCGTGCGCGCCCCGCGTGCCGGCGCCGCAGAACAGGGTGACCTTCTCGGCCTCGTCGATCATGTCGACGAGGCGGTCGATCTCGGCGTCGCCGGGGCGGACCGTGGGCCGGGAGGTGACGAGGGCGGTCTCGGTGGCCGGCTCCGGCGCGGGCTCGTCGGCGATGTCGCCGGGGAGGGCGACGACGCTGACACCGGAGCGGCCGACCGCGTGCTGGATGGCGGTGTCCAGCAGCCGGGGCATCTGCCGCGGGCTGGAGATCAGCTCGCAGTAGTGGCTGCACTCGCGGAACAGCTGCTCGGGGTGGGTCTCCTGGAAGTAGCCGAGGCCGATCTCGCTGGAGGGGATGTGCGAGGCGAGGGCGAGCACCGGGGCCATGGAGCGGTGGGCGTCGTAGAGCCCGTTGATGAGGTGGAGGTTGCCGGGCCCGCAGGAGCCGGCGCACGCGCCCAGCCGGCCCGTGATCTGGGCCTCGGCGCCGGCCGCGAAGGCGGCGGTCTCCTCGTGCCGGACGTGGATCCAGTCGATGGCGGAGTGGCGGCGCACGGCGTCGACGACGGGGTTGAGGCTGTCGCCGACGACACCGTAGAGGCGCTTGACCCCCGCGCGGGTGAGGGTGTCGACGAACTGTTCCGCGAGGTTCTGTTTGGCCATGGCTCTCGTATGCCCCTTCGGGTGTCCTTGAAGGTCCCTCCGAGTTCCATGAATTCACACCCGTCGCGCTCACGCCTCCCAGACGGCGGCGGTGCGGTCGTCCGCGTACCCCTTGACCCGTACCTGGACGTCGGCGAGGAAGGCGGCGAGGCCGGGTGGCTCGGGGCGGGACCAGCGGTCGGCCAGGTGGGCGCGGAGCTCCCGCTCACCGTGCAGCGGGTCGGCGAAGCCGGCCGCGCACATCAGGAGGACGTCACCCGGGCGGGCTATGGAGGTGCGGAAGCGGAAGGGCTCGCGAAGTGGTTCCGCGGGGGCACCGCCCCGCTCGGAGGACCCGGGGGACGGTTCGTACGGGCTCGGGGGCGTGGGGATGCCCAGGTCCAGGGTGAGGTGGTCGCCCCCGGGGGGCCCGGAGGGCGGTGAGCCGAAGCCGACGACGGGCTCCCCCCTGACCTCGCTCACCTGCGGTTCGATGTCCTGCCACGCACCGTCCCGCAGCCGTAACAGCCCGCCGGGGCCGACCCCGAAGAAGACGCGGGTGCGGCACGCGGGGTCGGCGGGCAGCAGGAGGCAGCGCAGGGTGGCCGCGTGGGCGTCGGGTTCGAGGCCCTGCCCGGCCGCGTCGGCCCGGAGCCTGCCGAGGCTGCGGTCGGTGAGGCGGTGCAGGCCGGACTTGAGGTCGCCGCGCCGGGCGGCCCTGATGTCCTCGACGAGGCGGGCGTGGCTGAGGCCCACCGCCCGGCCGATCCACCGGCAGGCCTCGGTGGCGGTGCGGTGCGCCCCGGGGGCGGCCCGGCCGCCGGTCGCGACCGCCACCAGGACCAGCGCCTGCTCCCCCGTCCCGAACCGCGCCGTCAGCAGGGCGTCGCGGCGCGGTTCCCCCCGGTACCGCGCGGAGTCCCCGCGCACGGAGGCGGCCCGCAGGGTGCAGGCCCCGTAGCGGGCGCCGTCCAGCACCGTGTCCGGGACCAGGTCGTCCAGTCCCTCGGGGTCGGCGGCCGGGAGGGCAGTGGGCTCGGCGTCGTAGGTGGGCGGCCGGGACCCGACGTGGACGCGGGAGGGGAGCGGGTCCGGGGGCGGTTCGAGGCGCGGGGCGCGGGGGTCGGCGGCGGGAGCGGCCGACGGGGGTTCCTGCGGCGGAGGGGGGACGGCCGCCGCTCCCCCCGCGCCGCCCGAGGCGGCGCCGCCCGGCAGGCCGGTGCCCGTCGCGAAGGCCACGGGGCCTTCCGGGGTGGCGGGGGGCGGTCCCCACGGGGCGCCCCCCGGAGGCGGGCCCGAGGGGCCCGGGGGGTGTGCCGCCGTCCCGTCGGGGAACGGCCGGGGGGCCTGGCCCCCCGGGGCGGGAGGCACGTCCGCCGAGGACGCGTCCGCCGAAGACGCGTCCGCCGAAGACGCGTCCGCCGGAGGCGGGACCGGTGGAGGCGGGACCGGTGGAGGCGCGTCCGCCGGGGGCGGGGCCTCGTGCAGCGTTCCGGACGCCGAGGCGAAGCGGTCGTCCAGGGAATCGGACGCGGTCGCGGGGCCCGTGTCGTCGACGGCGGCGTCGCCGTACAGCTCCTCCCACCAGTCGTCCTCGTGACGACCGGTGGGCCTTCCCCCCTGCTGGCTCATGCCCCGATTGTCCACCGCCCCGGCCGGATGAGAACGGGGCAACCGGAAAATCCGCCCCCGCACCGCACGGGACGGTCCGTCCTGCGCCGGGTCCGGGCCTCCTGCACCCTGGACTGATGGGAGCGTGGGACCTCCTGCTGGCCGGGCTGGTGCTCCTGCTCGGCCTGTGCGGAGTGCTGCTGCCCGGGGTGCCCGGATCGTGGCTGGTGTGGGCCGCGATCCTGTGGTGGGCGCTGAAGGACCCGCAGCCCGTCGCGTGGTGGGTGCTGGTGGGGGCGACCGCCGTGCTGTTCCTCTCCCAGGTGGTGCGCTGGGCGCTGCCGCCCCGCCGACTGCGGGCGGAGGGCGCCGACGGCCGGGTGATGGCCTACGCGGGCGGGGGCTCGTTCCTCGGCTTCGTGCTGCTGCCGGTGGTCGGTGCGGTCCCGGGCTTCCTGGCCGGGATCTACCTCGCTGAGCGGCTCCGTCTGGGCCGCCGCGGCGAGGCGGTCGCGGCGCTGCGCACGGTGATGCGCTCGGGGGGCTCGAGCGTGCTGGCCGAACTGTTCGCCTGCCAAGTGGTCACGGCGGCGTGGCTGGGCGCGGTGCTCTGGGGCTGACCGCGCTCACGGCCGCAGCACGCCCTCGTGCGTGAGCAGCCGCACCTTCCGCTCCAGCCCGCCCGCGTATCCGGTCAGCGACCCGTCGGAGCCGATCACCCGGTGGCAGGGGCGGACGACGAGCAGGGGGTTCGCGCCGATCGCCCCGCCGACGGCCCGTACGGCGGCCCGGGGCGCGCCGATCCGCGCGGCGATCTCGCCGTACGTCACGGTCGCCCCGTAGGGGACGTCGTCGAGCGCGGCCCAGACCTTCTCCCGGAAGGGGGTGCCGGCGGTGCGCACGGCCAGCCGGAACTCCTCCAGCTCGCCCGCGAAGTACGCGGCGAGCTGCTCCTCGGCCGCGCGGAACGGCCCCGGGTCCCGCCGCCAGCCGTCCTGGACGGTGCGCCCGCCCTTCTGCCCGGGCACGGAGAGCGAGGTCAGCTCGCCGGCCGGGGTGGCGGTGAGCAGGAGCGGCCCGAAGGGGCTGTCCGCGCTCGTCCAGTACACGGTGGTCGTCGTCGTGCTCATCGGTACTCCAACTCCCCTGCGGCGCGCAGGTGGTTCAGGGCGTAGGTGCGCCAGGGGCGCCAGCTGTCGGGAACATCGGCGCCGGGCGGGGCCACGTCCGGGTCGCCGAGGGCACGGGCGCGGATCCCGGCGATCGTACGGGCGTCCAGGCCGGGGACGGCGCCCAGGGCGTCTTGGGCCTCGTCCCGGTCGGCGCCGGGGCCGAGGCGGACGGCGCCGTCGGCGAGGGCGGCGGTGAGCGCGCCCAGGGTGCCGCCGGGCTCGGCCTCGGCGAGGACGCCCGCTTCGGGGAACAGGTGGGTGAGGCCGCCGCAGGGGGCGTCGAGGGCCTTGCCGTACCGCTGGACCAGCCGTGCGGCCTCCTCGCGGCCCACCAGGACGCGCACCGCCAGTTCCTCCGGGTCGGCGGCCCCCGGCGAGCGCAGCCCGGGCCGGGCGGCGACCAGCGGGGCGAGCCGGGGGTCGGCGCCGAGCCGCTCGTCGACCGCGTACGGGTCGGCGTCCAGGTCGAACAGCCGCCGCAGCCGCTGGACCGCGGTGGTCAGGTCGCGCGGGTCGGTGAGGTGGACCCGGGCGTCGAGCCAGCCGCCGGGGTGGGCGCCCGACCCGGTGCGCGCGGCGCCGGTGCGCTCGTGGACGGCGGCGATGCCGGTGCCGTAGGGGAGCCGCAGCGTGCGCCGGTAGGTGCGGGCGCCCGGGGGGCCGCTCACGTCCTCCACACCGGGGACGGCCTCGCGTTCCAGCAGGTCGAAGACGGGTCCGGACGGGTAGGGGCCGCGGTGGGCGAGCCGCAGGGGGATCCCGGCGGACGGCGTGGCGGGGCGTTCGCCGGTCCGGCCCCGGCCGGGCGCGGCGGCCCGCAGCTCACTGGGCGTGGCGGCGTACACGGCCCGGACGGTGTCGTTGAACTGCCGCACGCTGGCGAATCCGGCGGCGAAGGCGATGTGGGTGACCGGGAGCCCGGTGGTCTGGAGCAGGACGCGCGCGGCGTGCGCCCGCTGCGCCCGGGCGAGGGCGACGGGCCCGGCGCCGAGCTCGCCGGTGAGCTGCCGCTGCACCTGGCGGGCGCTGTAGCCGAGCCGTGCGGCGAGTCCGGCGACGCCCTCGCGGTCGACCACGCCGTCGGCGATCAGCCGCACGGCCCGGCCCACGACGTCGGCCCGCACGTTCCACTCGGCGGAGCCGGGGACGGCGTCCGGACGGCACCGCCGGCAGGCCCGGAAGCCGGCGCCCTGCGCGGCGGCGGCGGTCGCGAAGAACCGCACGTTGCGCCGCTTCGGCGTGACCGCGGGGCAGCTGGGCCGGCAGTAGATCCCGGTCGTCTCCACGGCGAAGAAGAACGCCCCGTCGAACCGGGCGTCCCGGCTCCGCACCGCTTCGTACCTGCTGTCGTCGTCCTTCACACCGTCCAGTCTCCGCCGGTCGGGGAGCCCCGACCGGCGGAAATCGGACAGGGACATGGGAGCGGGGACGGTGCGGGGCGCTCCCTCTCGGGACCGCCCCGCACCCGGCTACCGCCGGCGGCCGCGCTTGGCCTCCATCGCCGCCCTGCCCTCGGCGCCCTTGCGCTTCCAGTCCTTGCGGATCTCCGCACGGAGCCTCGCGTCGGTCTTGGCGACGATGCGCTGGTTCTCCCGCAGCAGCTTGCGGTAGCTCTCCAGACGGCGCTGCGGGAGGGCCCCGCTCCCGATGGCGTCGAGGACCGCGCAGCCCGGCTCGCTCTCGTGGGCGCAGTCGTGGAAGCGGCAGCCCTCGGCGAGTTCCTCGATCTCGGAGAACACCTGGCCGACGCCGGTGCCGGCGTCCCACAGGCCGACGCCCCGCAGGCCGGGCGTGTCGATGAGGACTCCCCCGCCGGGCAGCGCCAGCAGGTTGCGGGTGGTCGTGGTGTGCCGGCCCTTGCCGTCGACGTCCCGGACGGCCCGCACGTCCATCACGTCCTCGCCGAGCAGCGCGTTGGCGAGCGTGGACTTGCCCGCCCCGGACTGCCCGAGCAGCACCGACGTGCCCCCGGCGACGACCGCCGCGAGGACGTCGAGGCCGGCCCCCTCCCGTGCGCTGACGGTGAGCACCGGCACGCCCGGCGCGCTGGTCTCCACGTCCTGGACGAGGTGCGCCCGCGTCACCGCGTCCGGTACGAGGTCGGCCTTGGTGAGCACGACCACCGGCTGTGCCCCGGACTCCCAGGCGAGCGCGAGGAACCGTTCGATGCGGGCCAGGTCGAGCTCGGCGGCGAGCGGGACGGCGACGACGGCGTGGTCGACGTTGGCGGCGAGGACCTGCCCCTCGGACCGCTTGGAGGAGGTGGAGCGCACGAAGGCGGTACGGCGCGGCAGACACGTCCGTACGTAGCGCGGGTCGCCCTCCGGTTCGACGGCGACCCAGTCGCCGGTGCACACCACCCGCAGGGGGTCGTGCGGGGTCACGTGGGCGGTGTCGGCGCGCAGGGTCCCGTCGGCGGTGACGACGTCGCACTGACCGCGGTCGACCCGGACCACGCGGCCGGGCAGCAGCCCCTGCGCGCCGTACGGGGCGAACGCGTCCGCCCAGGCGTCGTCCCAGCCGAAGCGAGCGAGCGCGCAGGAGCCGGAGGAGCCGGAGGAGGGAGAGGAAAGGGAGGTGGAACTCAAGGGGAGGACCCTTCACGAGGGTGGCCCCGGCGGCCGCGCGGGCGCGCGGAACGAAAAAACGAAAAAAGGGGGTGAGGTCAGCCGGTGGCCACGGAGGTGGACTTGATGGTTTCCCGAGTGCGGGCAGCGCCCTGCGCAGTGACAGCCATCGGTCGACACCTCCTCGCTCCGCTCACGCGTCGTCCGAGCGACGCTCCGGTGCGGCGGCCCGCGGCCACCGCCTGATCCGCGCTCACCCTAGCCCGCCGCGCCCCGGGCCCGCCAACCGGTTTTCCCGCCGCCGGTCTCCCGGGCCCCCGGCACCCCGGACTTCCCCCTCACGCCTTCGCGCAGGGGCGGCCGTTGAGGGTGAAGTCGGACGGCGGGGAGTTGGTGCCGCGCCAGGAGGCGAGGAAGCCGAAGGCGAGCTCCGCGCCGGCGGGGACCTTCCTGTTGTAGTCGGCGGCGGTGGCGGTGACGCGGGAGCCGTCCTGGCTCGCGGTGGCGTCCCACATCTGGCGGACCCGCTGGCCGTCCCGGAAGGAGAAGCCGACCCGCCAGGAGTCGAGGGGTTCGCGGGTGGTGACGGTGACGGTGGCCTGGAAGCCGTCGGGCCACTGGTTGACCAGGTGGTAGGCGACCCGGCAGGAGGGCGGCCCGCCAGGGGCGGGGGCGACGGTGGCGGTGGCGGTGGCGGAGGAGGTGCCCTGGGGCTCGGGGGCGGGCTCGTCCCGGTCCGGTGTGTGTTCCGCGGACGGCTTCCGGGGGCCGGCGGGGGTGCCGGACGGGTCGGCGGCGGAGGCGGACGGGGAGGGTGCCCCGGCCGAGGCGGTCGGCGGGGGCAGGCCGGGACCGGTCACCGACCGCCGGTCGGTGTCGGGGCGCACGGCGCTCTCGGCGTCCGTGTCGCCGAACGGCATCAGCGAGACCGTGAGCGCGAGCCCGGAGACCAGCACGGCGGCTGCCAGCAGGCCGTGGCGGGCGAGGCGCGCCCCGGCCGTGCCGTCCGCCGGGTCGCCGTGCTCCGGGTCGGCGCCGTCCCGGTGCCCGGTCCCGAGCCGCACCTCCGCGGCCCGGCGGCGGCGCTCCAGATAGGCGAGGCCGCCCCAGCCGACGACCCCGCCGACCAGCGCCCCGGGCAGTCCTCCGTCGTGCAGCCGCAGGCAGGCGGCGGCCTCGGCGCACGGCGCGCAGGTGGCCAGGTGCCGGGAGAGGTCGTCGGGGGTGTCGGAGGCGGGCGAGCGGGTGACGGCGTCGAGCAGCCGGGCGTAGCTGCGGCACTCGGCGTCCATCGGGGAGTCGAGGTGGTTGCGGTGGCAGCGGTCCCGGAACAGCCCTCTCACCTGGTCGAGTTCCTCGGCCGCGGTCTCGGGGTCGAGGCCGAGCCGGCGGGCCACCAGGGGCAGCGGCAGGGCCTCCGCCTCGGCCAGCCACAGCAGTTCGGCGTCCGCCCGCTGCAGATCGCGCAGGGCGCGCAGGGCGACCGGGCGCTCCAGGGGCGGGCCCGTGTAGCGGGCGGCCCGGTCGGAGTGGAGCCACAGCCGCAGGTCGGGGTCGAGCCGGTGGCCCTGCCCCGCCTCCTCCCAGGCCGCCGCCGTGCCGCGGACGGCGGTCAGCAGCAGGGGTATCCGGGGCAGCCGGGAGGAGCGGCGGCCGGTGCCGCGGACGGTGCCCGCCTCGGCCGCGCGGACCTCCCGTATGCCCTGGGCGAACGCCTCGCGGGCGAGCTGCGCGGCGGCGGCGGACCCGGACGTGCACAGGTCGGCGTAGGAGAGCACCGCGTCCCAGCACTCGGAGAACAGCGCCGCCTCGGTGGCGTCCTGGGGGCTCGGCAGGTCGGGCATGGGTCTCCTGCATCACGAGCGAGGTCAACTCGCCGTATCAGTGGTGGAGTTGGGGGAACCTCGCGGCAGTGGACGAGCTTTTCACGTTCTCGGCTCACCTGACAAGCGCCGTCTTCGTCCGGTATGACGCGGTGGTCCGCACCCTCTCACCGGCACCCTGCGCAAAGGAAGGCCGGGACTCCCGGTCCCGGCCTTCCGCATGCTCTTCCGCGGCGCTCGGAGGCGGTTGCGCGCCCCTTTCCCCGCCCCTTCCTCACACCTCGACCGACTCCTGGGCCGGGAGGCTGTCCATGAAGGAGCTGACGGAGAACACGGCGCGGCCGGGTCCGGGCGGGCCGTAGCCGGGGGGCGAGGACAGGCCGAAGTCGTCCATGGTGGCGCGGTAGGCCTCGAGGAGCCGGATGTGGTACTCCAGCGGGGCGCCCTGCGGGTTGGCCTTGCCCAGCGGGGTGGTCGGCTCCGGGCACCAGGTGGTGAACCGGGGCGTGATGCCCTGCGACATGAAGAAGCGCAGGCCCTCGGTGGTGGAGGCGATGGCCTCGTCGACCGTCTTGAAGCCGAAGGGCTCGGCCATCTCGACGCCGGCGACGAAGTTGGGGATGACGTTGCGGGCGCCGAAGATCTCGGCGGAGTCGAGGATGCGCTTGTGCCACTCGTCGCGGCCGACGTAGCGCTCCTTGCCGGGGCAGTACATCTTGAACAGGTACTCGTCCCACACCTCGTAGTTGGGGTGGTAGATCTGCACGCCGTAGTCCTTGAAGCGCTGCACGTCGTCCCGGGGCAGCGCCTGGGCGACGACCTTGCCGATCCAGCGGCCGGGGAAGCGCTCCTCGATGGCCTTGGCGTAGTGGCCGTAGAAGTCGGCCTCGTCGCGGCCGGCGACGGTCTTGGTGATGGCGCCGCCGGTGAGGGTGTAGGCGGTGGACGCCTTCGCCGTGTCGTAGCGGTCGATGATCTCCAGGGCCTCGAGGACCTCCTCGACGTCCTTCACCCCGGTGTAGGGACGGCCGGCCGCCTTGTGCTGGCGCCAGTTGTGGTTGATGTCGCAGTACTGGCACTCCTCCTTGGCGCCGAAGTACTGGCAGACCCGGAAGACGGTCAGGTAGATCAGGTAGCCCCACTGGATGGTGGGTGCCACCTCCATGACCGACTTCCCGTTGGAGAGGGTGTGCCGGTAGTACTCCGGCATCGGCGGCACCCCGACGTCGGCGATGCGCTTCCCGTCGAGGTAGAGGCCGAGCACGCCGTCCTCGTTCGCGGCGACGCGGTACGGCGAGGAGGGGTTCACCCGGACCGAGACGACGGTGCGGCGCAGGTCGTAGGGGCCGCCGGTGAGGATGATCTCCTCCGGCGGGCGCCGGAGCGCGGCCTCGCCCAGCTCGGGCAGGGTGCCGTGGTCGAAGGAGAAGATGAAGTACGACTTCGGCTTGACCTCGCCGCTCTCGTTGTCGCTGAGGGCGGACGGGTCGAAGGCCACGCCGCCCCGGAGCAGGTCCTCCTTGAAGACGGCTTCCCGCGGCACGTGCGGGAACCGCTCCATCAGATCCTCGACCAGCGCGGTACGGCTGCCCATCTAGTGTCTCCTCCCGGCTCGGACGTACGACTCCTCACGGTATGCCCCCGCTCGGGTCTCCGGCGTGCCGGGTCCCCCCTCGTGGCGTGGGCCACTCCCGCGCGTTCTCGGGAGCACCGCTCCCCGGCCGGTGGCCGGACCAGTTGTCCCGGGCGCGGAAGGACGGGATAGGTTCCGGCGGGGCCCGCTTTCCGGGCCCGATCCCGGGGAGGACGACCGATGACCGAGACCGTGACCAACTGGGCGGGCAACATCACCTACACCGCCGAGGAGCTGCACCGTCCGCGCACCCTGGACGCGCTGCGCGCGCTGGTCGCCGAAAGCTCCCGGGTGCGGGTCCTGGGCAGCGGGCACTCGTTCAACGAGATCGCCGAGGCCGGCGAGGGCGGCGTGCTGCTGTCGCTCGGCGCGCTGCCCCCGCGGATCGACGTGGACACGGCGGCCCGGACGGTCCGGGTCGGCGGCGGGGTGCGGTACGCGGAGCTGGCCCGGCGGGTGCACGCGCACGGTCTCGCGCTGCCGAACATGGCGTCGCTGCCGCACATCTCGGTCGCCGGGTCGGTGGCGACCGGCACGCACGGCTCCGGTGTGGCGAACGGCTCGCTGGCGTCGGTGGTGCGCGAGGTGGAGATGGTCACGGCGACCGGCGACACCGAGCGAACGAGCCGGGACGACGCGCGCTTCGGCGGGGTGGTCACCGCGCTGGGCGCCCTCGGGGTGGTCACCGCGCTCACCCTGGAGCTGGAGCCGGCCTACGAGGTCGAGCAGCACGTCTTCACCGAGCTGCCGCTCGACGTGCTCGACGCGGGGACGTTCGAGACGGTGATGGCGGCGGCGTACAGCGTGAGCCTGTTCACCGACTGGCGTGCCCCCGGATTCCGCCAGGTGTGGCTCAAGCGCCGCACCGACCAGCCGCTCCGGCCGTTCCCGTGGGCGGCGCCCGCCACCGAGAAGATGCACCCGGTGCCGGGCATGCCCGCCGTGAACTGCACCGAGCAGTTCGGGGTGCCCGGGCCCTGGCACGAGCGGCTGCCGCACTTCCGGGCGGAGTTCACCCCGAGCAGCGGGGCGGAGCTGCAGTCGGAGTACCTGCTGCCGCGGCGGTTCGCCGTCGACGTGCTCCACGCGCTGGACGGGATACGGGAGACGGTCGCCCCCGTCCTGCAGACCTGCGAGGTGCGCACCGTCGCCGCCGACGACCAGTGGCTCAGCCCCTCCCACGGCCGGGACACCGTGGCCGTCCACTTCACCTGGTTCGAGGACACCCGGGCGGTGCTGCCCGTGGTGCGCCGGGTGGAGGAGGCGCTGGCGCCGTTCGGGGCACGGCCGCACTGGGGGAAGGTGTTCACCACGCCGGCGGCGGAGCTGCGCGCCCGCTATCCGCGACTGGACGACTTCCGGGCGCTGGCCCGCTCGCTGGACCCGGCGGGCACGTTCGCCAACGCCTTCGTCCGGGACCTGCTGGGCGACTGAACCGGCCGCACCGGCCCGCGCCGCCCGCACCGCCTTGCACCGTCCCGCGCCTCCCGCCCGTCACGCTCCCTCCGTCCCGTTCCCTTCCGCCTCGATCCGATGTGCGCCGAGCCGCAGAGCACGGAGCCGCGGCCGTACTCGGGACAAGGACGTCGACATGCCGGCACGGAGCACCGGCGTCCGGGACCGCCGATCCGCGCTGCGGACCGCCCCGGGCCTCGCCGCCGCCGACGGAGCATCCCGTACCGGCACGCGAACGAGGTGTGCCACGCGGTGCCGGTGACGCCGGTGGTCCCGACCGCGGTGACCTTCGTGCCCGGCTTCGTGCCGGTCCCGTCGCTCGGCTGGGTGGACAGCCACCGGGGCCTGATCGTCCCGGGCCTCTTCAGTGGTTTCACCTGCTTCCTGTTCCGGCAGTATTCCCTGGGGTTCCCGGGGAATCGGAGGAGGCGGCGCGGGTGGACGGGCTCGGGTACGGGAGCGCGTACGGGCGGATCGCCGTCCCCGACTCGCTGAACTCCTTCGCCGCCATCGCCACGCTCACCTTCACCGGCGGCCGGAACTCCTTCCTGTGGCCGCTGGTCACCGGCCGGGACCCGAGCGCCTGGACCGTCCGGGTGGCCCTCTCCTCCTCCATGACCGACCGGACCGTCGACCCCCACCTCATCTTCACGGCCATATCCATCCTCCCCCTGGTGCGTGCTCCTGTTCCTCCAGCGCCGGCTGGTCCAGGGCGTCGCGCAGACCGGGATCAAGGGCTGAGCTAGGAGACCCATGTCATTGCGCACCCCGGCGACCGGTCATGTCGAGGACGTCTCCCCCGGCCGCGGGACCCTGCCCCCGCGGGCCTGGTACGCGTCCTCGGACGCGGCGTCCCTGTCCCTGAACGGCAGGTGGCGCCTGCGGGTGTCACCGACCGCGGACGCCGAGGACGAGTCGTTCGCCGAACCCGGTTACGACGCCGGGGACTGGGCGGAGGTGACCGTGCCCGGCCACTGGGTCCTCCAGGGCCACGGCGCGCCGATCTACACCAACCACCTGTACCCCTTCCCCGTCGATCCGCCGCACGTCCCCGACGAGAACCCGACCGGCGACCACCTGCGCGCCTTCGACCTGCCCGGTGACTGGCCCGCCGGCGGCGGGGCCGTGCTCCGCTTCGACGGGGTCGAGTCGTGCGCCCGGGTGTGGCTGAACGGCACGGAGCTCGGGGAGTTCAAGGGGTCGCGGCTGCCGCACGAGTTCGCCGTCGGGCACCTGCTGGAACCCTCGGGGAACGTCCTCGCGGTCCGGGTCCACCAGTGGTCGGCGGGGTCGTACCTGGAGGACCAGGACCAGTGGTGGCTGCCCGGCATCTTCCGCGACGTGACGCTGCTGCACCGTCCGGAGGGCGCCGCCGGGGACTTCTTCGTGCACGCCTCCTACGACCACGTCACCGGCGAGGGCACCCTGCGCGTCGACTCCGACGTCGAGGGCCGGGTGACCGTGCCGGAGCTGGGCGTCGAGGTGGCCGCCGGCGAGCCGGTGACGCTCCCGGTCGAGCCGTGGACGGCGGAGACGCCCCGGCTGTACGACGGGGTGCTGGCCACGGCGGGCGAACGGGTCCCGCTGCGCATCGGCTTCCGCACGGTCGTCCTGGAGGACGGCCTGATCAAGGTCAACGGCACGGCGCTGCTCTTCAAGGGCGTCAACCGGCACGAGTGGCACCCGGAACGGGGCCGCGCGCTGGACCCGGACACCATGCGCGAGGACGTGCTGCTGATGAAACGGCACAACGTCAACGCCGTCCGCACCTCCCACTACCCCCCGCACCCGGCCTTCCTCGACCTGTGCGACGCGTACGGGCTGTGGGTGATCGACGAGTGCGACCTGGAGACCCACGGCTTCGTCGAGCAGGAGTGGCGCGACAACCCCGTGGACGACGACCGCTGGACCCCCGCCCTGCTCGACCGCGCCGCCCGCATGGTGGAGCGGGACAAGAACCACCCGTCGGTCGTGCTGTGGTCCCTCGGCAACGAGGCCGGCACCGGGCGCGGACTGACCGCGATGGCCGACTGGATCCGCGACCGGGACCCCTCCCGCCTGGTGCACTACGAGGGGGACCTCGGCTGCCGCGACACGGACGTGTACGCGCGGATGTACCTGCCGCACGCCGAGGTGGAGCGGGTCGCCCGGGGCCTGGACGGCGGCACCCTCCGCAGGAGGCGGCTGCCGCTGATCCTCTGCGAGTACGCGCACGCCATGGGCAACGGCCCCGGCGGACTCGCCGAGTACCAGGAGCTGTTCGAGCGGTACGACCGGCTCCAGGGCGGCTTCGTCTGGGAGTGGATCGACCACGGCATCCGGCACCCGGAGCTGGGGTACGCCTACGGCGGCGACTTCGGCGAGGAGCTGCACGACGGCAACTTCGTCTGCGACGGGCTGCTGTTCCCGGACCGCACGCCCTCACCGGGGCTGGCCGCGTACAAGAAGGCGATCGAGCCGGTCCGGATCGAGGCCGGCGACGCGGACGGCACCGTACGGGTGACCAACCGGTACGACCACGCGGACCTGTCCCACCTGGAGTTCGAGCTCTCCCACCAGGTGGACGGCCGGACGACGGGGACGCGCCGGCTCGCCGCGCCGCCGCTCGCCCCCGGGGAGTCGGCGGAGGTCGAGCTGCCCGAGGCGCCGGACGGCGGGGGCCTGGAGGTGCAGTGGACGGTGCGCGCGCTGCTCGCCGAGGACACGCCCTGGGCCGGTGCGGGTCACGAGGTGGCCTGGGCCCAGCGGACGGTGGCCCACCGCACCCCGGCGCCCGCGGCGACCGGCGTGCGGCCCCGGACCGACGGGGACCGGATCACGCTGGGGCCGGCCGTCTTCGACGCCCGCACCGGCGCGGTGCGCGCCCTCGCCGGTGTCGCGGTGCGCGGTCTGCGCCTGGACGTGTGGCGGGCGACGACCGACAACGACGACGGCGCGCCCTGGCAGCCGGACACCCGCTACGGGCCGCTCTGGCGCGAGCTGGGCCTGCACCGCGTGCGGCACCGGCTGGAGGCCGTCGAGACGGACGGCGACGCCCTGACCGTGCGGACCCGGGTGGCGCCCGCCGGCCGGGAGGCGGGCCTGCGCACGGCGTACCGCTGGACGTCCGACGGCACGCACGTGCGGCTGACCGTCTCGGTCGTGCCGGAGGGCGACTGGCGGGTGCCGCTGCCCCGGCTGGGCGTCCGCTTCGGGCTCGAGGGCTGCGCCGGGGACGCCGTCTCCTGGTTCGGCGGCGGGGGCGAGGCGTATCCGGACACCGGGCCCGCCTTCAAGGACCTGCGGTGGGAGGCGAGCGTCGGGGAGCTCCAGACGCCCTATGTGCGCCCGCAGGAGAACGGCGCCCGCGCCGACGTGCGCTGGGCACGGATCGGCGGCCTGAGGATCGACGGCGACCCGGAGTTCCGGTTCACCGCCAGGCCCTGGACCACCGAGCACCTGGACGCCGCCCGGCACCTCACCGACCTCGTCCCGGGCGACACGCTCTGGGTCACCCTCGACCACCGGCAGCACGGCATCGGCTCCCAGTCCTGCGGCCCGGGCCCGCTGCCCCGGTACTTCCTGTGGCCGGAGCCGACGGAGTTCGCGTTCGTCTTCTCGGCGCCGGACGCCTGACGCCCCGCCTCCCTGGTGGCCCGCGCGGCAAGGGGCGGGGTCCGGCGCCTCGGAGGGCGCCAGGGCGCCGCCCCCGGCCGACGTGCCGATGCCGTACGACCGGACGGACCTTCGCGGGGGGGGCGCGGTGAACGTGTCCCGGTCGGGGCCGCCGGCGAGCGCCACGTCGGCGGACGTCGAGGCCGCTGACGAGCCGGCGGGGCTGTCGGCCGTCCGACGCCGGTGCCGGGTGTGAGAGGGCGAAAACAGCGGTACGGACGTTGAGTCGGAGCCGTTTTCCTAGGATGGAGGCTTCGCGGAAAGCGGGAACCGTGTGTCGCCGCCCAGGGGGGAGGGAGCGCGCCATGTCTCACCAGCGGCTCGGCCGCGGGCCCTCGAGGCCCGCCGACCCGGACCCGGAACCCGCTCCGCCGGACGGGGGCGCCCCGCGTCCCGTCCGGTTCGTGGGGTGGCTCGGCGGGCTCGGGTGCGTGGCCGCCGGGTACGGCGTGTTCCAGTTCCTGTTCCAGGTGCTGCCCGGCTCCCTCGGCGGGGAGACGGCGAGGTACCTGGTCTCCGCGGTGAGCGGACTCGGCACGGCGCTCGCGGCATGGCTGGCGGCGGCGCTGGTCCGGGCCCGCGCCGCCGCGCCCGCCCGCCCCGCCGCGGCGCCCGCGGCGCGCCCCCTCCCCGGCCCGCTCCCGGAGGTCTTCGCGTCCGCCCGCGCCGCCCTGGTCGACCAGGTGTCGGTGGTCGACGACCCGGACCGCGGGCGGCTCACCGGCTGGTCGCACTCCCTGGGCGAGAGCACCCCCTCGCGCCCCACCTCCGTCGGCACGGCGTACGGGCTGCAGGCCCTGCTCGAGCTGGGCATGACCGACGGGCTGCTGCGGCCGGGCGAGCTGGCCGACACGCTGTGGCGGCTGCGGCTGCCGGACGGTGGCTGGTCGGCGCGGTCGCAGGGGGCGCTGGCCCGGCCCGAGGTGACCGCCCTGGTGCTGGGCGCGCTGGCCCGGGCGGGGACGTCCCCGGAGCGGCTGGCCCCGGAGGTGGACCGCTGCACGGCCGCGTTCACCCGCGAACGGGACCGTCCCGGGCGGGAGTCGACGCACGTGCTGACGACGGTGCTGCGCGGCCTGCTGCGCGCCGCGCCCCGCTGCGACGCCCTGCCGCCCCTGCGCGAGGCCCTCGTCGGCGGTGCGCTCAGTGATCCGGGCCGCGACCACCTGCGCTGCTGGGGCTACCGGCTCGCCCCGCCGTACGGGCCGCCGTCCCCGCCGCACACCGCGCAGGCGGTGGTCGCCCTGGAGCGGGCCGGGCGCGTCCTGGGCGAGAGCGCGGCCGCCCGCGCCGCCCGGGAGGACGGTGTGCGCTGGCTGCTGTCCTGCCCCGACGCGCCCCACCACGCCTGCCTGGACCTGGAGAACCTGCGCGAGGAGGTGCGCCGGCCGCGCCCGGACGACCCCGCGCGCCACGAGGTGCTGAACGTACGGCACTTCACCGCGTCCTGGATCGTGCGGGCCCTGCTGTCCCGGGGTGCGCTGGAGGTCGTCCGGCAGGACGGACTGGAGGACACGTGGCGGGAGCTGGTGGACGGCGCGGTCGCCGCGGTCCGGGCGGGTCAGCAGGACGGCGTCTGGTCCTGGGGGCGCGGTGACAGCACCGAGCTGCGGCACCCGGTGTGGATGACGTACCAGGGGCTGTCGGCGCTGCGGACGCACGCCCTGTGGACGTACCACCCGGACGGCACGGCGCCACGGTGAGGGCGGCCGAGAAGCGGAGCACCGGCGGGGAACCGGCGAGGACCCGGAGGACGGAGGGATGGACTGCATGGGCGGTCGGCAGGTCCTGGCGGCACGGCGGCTGCTGGAGAGCGCCCTGGACGGTGCACCGGCGGGACGGGACGAGGTGGCGGCGGCCGGCGCGGTGGTCGGTGAACTCGGCGCCCCGGGGCGCCTCCTGGAGCTGGTCGCCGAACTGGCCTGCGGCGAGGGCGATCCGGAGGGCTGCGCCCGGCTGTCGTACCGGCACGTGCTCGGCTTCGACAAGCTCCTGCTGGTCGACGCCGGTCCGCGGCACATGCTGCGCGCCCATCTGTGGCACGCGGGCGCGGGCGGCACCGGCAGGGAGGACATCCACAACCACCGCTCGACGCTGGCCTCGCACATCGTACGGGGGCGGCTGTGCATGGAGTTGTACGAGGCGCGCGGCGACGGCGGCATCGAGGCGACCCGGTACGAGGAGTTCCTGGCGGACGGGTCGGCCGACTGGCTGCTGACACCGGCGGGCCCGGCGCGGCTGCGGCTGTCCCACACTGGCCACTACGCGGCGGGGAGCACCTACGCCCTGCCCGCGCACACCCTGCACCGCGCCTGGTGCGACACGGAGGCGCCGACGGTGACGCTGTTCCTGGAGACGGGGGCCGAACGGCGGCGGCACACCGACGTGTTCACGGCGGCGGGCCCGCACGCGGGCACGGTGCCGAAGCAGCCGCTGGACGTGCCGGACTACCTGGCCGCGCTGAACGACCTGGTCGAGCTGCTCAGGAGTCCGTGAGGGCCTGCCGCACGACGTCCAGGTTGTAGGCGTCGATGTCGACGCCGGCCAGCTCGGACGGGCGCAGCCACGCGTAGGCCTGGTCGGGCTCGGGGAGGGTGACCTCCCGGGTCAGCGGGCGGACGAGGAAGTTCTCCTGCCGGTTCTTGGTCTCCCGCCCCCGGTACTCGCTGACGAAGGACGACTCGCCGACCTTGCGCACGATCTCGCCGAGCAGGCCGGTCTCCTCCTTCAGCTCGCGCAGGGCCCCGTCCGGGGCGCTCTCGCCGGGGTCGAGCTTGCCGCAGGGAACGCCCCACACCCGGGGCAGGAAGCTCTCCGTCGCGCTGCGGCGCACCAGGAGCACCCGCCCCTCGCCGTCCCTCACGACCGCTGCCGCCAGCCGTTTGTCGCCGGGGATGTCCCTGTCCATGGCTCCTCGGTCCCTCGCCGGAGATGAGTCCACAGGATCTGATACCCGCGAAGGCGCCCACCGTACCAGGACCGCCCGGAGGCAAGCCGTGCCGTCGCTCTCACCCGCGGGCCCGCCGGCCGAGCGCCTGCACCTCCTCGTACGACGGTGCCGGGCCCTGCGGCACCCGGCCGGCCCGGATCCCGGCCGCCGTCTCCACCGCCGCGCCCAGCGCCCGCCGGTACAGCAGCGAACCGAGGCTGACCCGGCGGACGCCGAGGTCGGCGAGGCGCGGGACGCAGGGACCGGTGGGCGAGTAGAGGACGTTGAGGGGG
Source organism: Streptomyces viridosporus T7A (assembly GCF_008704515.1). Taxonomy (NCBI): domain Bacteria; kingdom Bacillati; phylum Actinomycetota; class Actinomycetes; order Kitasatosporales; family Streptomycetaceae; genus Streptomyces; species Streptomyces viridosporus. The sequence continues at coordinate 6,436,947 of NZ_CP023700.1, read as the reverse complement.
GTGTCGCCCAGACGGTCCACCAGGGCGGCGATCTCGCGGGGGTCGGTGAGGCCGGGGACGAAGACGCCGTGCGCGCCCGCGTCCCGGTAGGACTCGGCGCGGGCCGCGGTGCCCTCGCCGTCGCCGAGCCAGTACGTGTCGGTGCGGGCGTTGACGAAGAGGCCGGGCGCCGCCGCCCGGACGGCGGCGATCTTCGCCGCGTGCCGGTCGACGGGCCCGAGCCCGTCCTCCAGGTTGATGCCGACGGCACCCGCGGCGTGCAGGTCCCGGGCCAGTTCGGCCACCTCGTCGGGATCGTCGCTGAAACCGCCCTCCGCGTCCACGGACAGCAGGAACGGCCCGGCACCCAGGGTGAGCGCGAGGCGCAGCGTCTGCTCCCGGGTCGCCGCCGCCCCGTCGGGCAGCCCGGCCGCCGCCGCGACGGCCAGGCTCGTGGTGCCGACGGCCCGAAAGCCCCGGGCGGCCAGGGCGAGCGCGGAGGCGTGGTCCCAGGCGTTGGGCAGGAGCAGGGGCTCGTCGGCGTGGTGCAGGGCGGCGAAGGCGGTCACGGCGGGTCCCCCCGCGGTGCGGTCGTCGGTGCGCGTGCTCTCGCTCATGGGGGAACGCTAGGGGCGGAACGCTTCGGTCCCGGCCGAAGTGTGCGGGCCCCGGGTGCCGGGGCGCGTCGGGGGTGGTGCCGGAGGGCGCCCGGGGAGCCGCTCCGGGCCTGCTGGAGGCCCGATTCCCTGAGACGATCGAGTCATGGCCCCTGGTACGTCCGTCCCCTTCCGTGACGCCGGCGGCCGACACCGACCGGAGCGGCGGGGAGCGGCCGGCCCGCCGGTCGGGGCATCCGCGTTCCCGGCCCCGCGCGCCCCGGGGCGGTCCTCCGCCGCGCGGTAGGCCCCGCTCCTCGCAGGTGCTCGGTCTCCGGTTCCCGGACGCCGGTTCCCGCACCCCCGCCGGACGATCACCCCAGGGACACGCAATGCGCAACGGCCGCAGGGAAGAGACGCAGACGAGGCAGTGGCTGCGCTGGCTGCCCGCCGCGGTGGTCGTCGGCGCGTTCGTCCTCGATCTCTCCATCTCGGGGAGCGTCAACGTCTTCCCCGTGCTCGCGGCCGCCCCCGGAGCGGCCGCGCCGGTCCTCTCGCTGCGCGGAACGATCGCCACCGGGGTGGCGGCGAACCTCACGGGGCTCGCCCTGGTGTATCTGGAGAGGACGCCGACCAGCGCCGACCTCGTCCCGTTCACCAGCCTGGTCGTCCTCACCGTCGTCGCGGCGGTCTTCAACGTGCTGCTGGCCCGCGACCGGCGGGAGCTGAGGACGAGCCGCGAGGTGGCGGCGGAGGTGCAGCGCGCGGTGCTCCCGGATCCGCCCCGCCGGGTGGGGCGGTTGGCCGTGGCCTCCCGGTACGAGGTCGCCCACCGGGAGGCCGCCATCGGAGGGGACCTCTTCGCGGTGCACGACACCCCCCACGGCATCCGGATCCTCCTGGCCGACGTGCGCGGCAAGGGGGTCGAGGCGATCCGCACGGTCAACGTCCTGCTCGGCGCCTTCCGCGAGGCCGGCGACCACCAACCGGAGCTGCCGGGCATCGTCCGGCAGCTGGAGACCCGGATGCAGTCGAACATCGCACGGGCGACCGGGGCGGAGGCCGAGTCGTTCGCCACGGCCGTCGTCGCGGAGATCCCCCCGGACTACTCCGTGCTGCGGATCGCCAACCGGGGGCACGCGGCGCCGCTGCTGGTGCACGACGGCAAGGTGGGCCCGCTGGAGCCGGCCGTGCCGTCGCTGCCGCTGGGCCTGGGCGTCCTCGGCGACGGCGACGTCCCGGTCGAGCGGTTCGACCTGCCCGTCGGCGCCACCCTGGTGCTGTTCACCGACGGCATCGACGAGGCCCGCGACCGGCACGGTGTCTTCTTCGACCCCGTGCCGGTGCTGTCCCAACCCCTCCCGCCCGATCCGGACACGGTGCTCGACGTCCTCCTCACCGCCGTCTTCCGGCACACCGGGGGAAGGCTGCAGGACGACGCGGCTCTCCTCGCCCTCACCCTGAACGAGTAGCCCCGCCGCTACGCGGGCGCGAACGTGTGCATCTCGTCGCCCTCGGGCTGGACGACGCCGTAGGTGCTCTCGGGGACCGCGTTCCAGGCGCCGGGCAGGTTGCCCAGGGGTTCGGAGACGATGAGCCGGGTCCCCTCGGCGATCTCGCGCAGGAAGGCCACGTCCGGGTGGAGGGAGCGCAGGGTGTCCACCCGGCTGCTGTAGAACAGCGAGCGCGTCTCCTTCTGGCTGGAGTAGCGGAACGCCCACAGGCGCACGCCGTCGGTCACCGCGACCGTCATCTGCAGCGGGAACTCCACGCCGTGCTCGCGACCGGTGCGTTCCACCAGGCCGGCCATCCGGGCGACCGCGCCCGGCGGGTCCTCCTCCAGGCCGAGGGTGAGCGCCAGGTAGAACATCATCTCCGAGTCCGTGGATCCCTCGACGTGGGGGAAGAGGGCCGGGTCGACGGCCAGCGCGAGGTCGCGCCGGAGGCGGTGGAACTCGGCGATCGCGCCGTTGTGCATCCACATCCAGCGGCCGTGGCGGAACGGGTGGCAGTTGGTCTGCTGCACCGCCGTGCCGGTCGAGGCCCGGATGTGGGCGAAGAAGAGCGAGGAGACGACGTGACCGGCGATCTCCTGCAGGTTGCGGTCGCTCCACGCCGGGCCGATGTCCCGGACCACCGCGGGGCTGTCCTTGGCCGGTGCGTACCAGCCGACCCCGAATCCGTCGCCGTTGGTGGTCTCGACGCCCATCTTGGAGTGCAGGCTCTGGTCGATCAGTGAGTGGGCCGGTTTGTAGAGGATGTTGTCGAGCAGGATGGGGGTGCCCGAGTAGGCGAGCCAACGGCACATGTCCACCGCCTTCCTGGTCCGGCGGCCTCGGTCGCGGCCGTCGTGGACCGTCTCTCCCGTCAGTCCCCTCCGCGGGCCGCGTCCTGCGCCGCCGCCCGCCGTCCCAGCGCGAGCCGGGTCACGCGCGGCCAGTCCGGGGCCGCACCGCCCCACCGGGTACCCCCTCGGCCGCGCGGGACGCGGACCCGCAGCGCCCCGGGCACGATCCGGCACACCACCGGCACCGGCAGCAACACGTGCTCCCCGTCCACACCGGCCGGGACGGTCGGCGTGTCCGCCTCCACGACCACCTCCCCCGCGGTGAGCCGCAGCAGGCCGGCCGCGTGCGGGCCGCGCGCCAGTCCGGCGGCCCGCACCGCGCCCTCGACCCGCACCCCCAGCACCCCGAGCCGTCCGGAGTCCAGCCGCTCCCGGCGCCCCGGCCGGGCCGCGTCGACCGCCCGCCGATAGGGGTTGTTGCTGACGAGCAGCGCCTGCAGTCCGTCGGCCCGCGTTCCGTCGGCCCGCATCCGCAGCCGGGACGCCTGCGGGCCGGACAGCAGCCCGGGCAGCATCCGGAGCGTGGTCTGCCGCTTCTCCTCCCGGTACGCGGGGTCGCCCACGACCGCCGCGTACGTGCCGAAGGAGGCGTTGTTGACGAACACCCGGTCGGCGGCGAACCCCAGGTCGACGCGGAGTTCCACGCCGTCGGTCAGGGCGTCGAGCGCCTTGGCCGGATCCTCCCGGTCGAGGCCGAGGTCGAGCGCGAAGTGGTTGCGGGTGCCGGCCGGAACCACCATGAACGGCAGGTCGTGCCGGGAGGCCACCTCCGCCACCAGGGCCTGGGTGCCGTCCCCGCCGGCCACCGCCAGCAGATCGGCCCCCTCGCGCACGGCGTCCTCGGCCAGCGCGGCCACGTCCTGGTGCCCGGTGCCGAGCACGACCACGCGGACGCCCGCCGACCGCGCCCGCTCCACGAGGCGGAAGCGTTCCACCTTGCCGCCGCCCGAGCGCGGGTTCATCAGCGCCCAGGGGCGGCGCGGCGGCGGGGCGGGGGCGGGTGCGTGCCCGGCTCCCGCGCGCTCCGGGGCCACCGCCGCCCGCGCCGCGCTCACGGCCAGCGCCCACAGCCCCAGGGACAGCGCGGCCGGGGCCAGCATCCCGCCCGCGGCGTACAGCGCCAGGACCGCCAGGGGGGCCACCACGCACAGCACCGATCCGACCATCCGCACCGTCCCGGCGTGGGCGAGCGCCCACCACAGTCCGACGGCCGCGAGGGCCAGTCCGGCCATGCCGAGCAGCACCCAGAGGACGCTGCGCAGCCCGGCGGCCACGAGCGGGACCAGCACACCCGCCGCCAGGGCGAGGAGGGCCAGTCGCGCCCATGCCGCGCTCCCGCGGCCGGTCACCGGCCCGGAACGGCGCGGTGGCCGGTCCTCCCGCGTCATGGGCCGGGGCTCAGGACCCGGCGCCGGTGCCCGCACGCGACACGCACAGCGCCCAGATGATGAACCCGGAGAAGGCGATCATCACGACGGACCAGACCGGGTAGTACGGCAGGGAGAGGAAGTTGGCGATGATGACGAGCCCGGCGATCGCCACGCCTGCGGCGCGGGCCCACCCGGCCTCCCGGGCCAGACCCAGGCTGACGAGCACCGCGAGCACGCCCAGCACCAGATGGGTCCAGCCCCAGGCGGTGAGGTCGAACTTGAAGACGTAGTTCTGCGTGGTGACGAAGACGTCGTCCTCGGCGATGCCCATGATGCCGCGGAGGATGCCGAGCACTCCCGCGATCATGAGCGTGACGGCGGCGAAGACCGTCAGGCCCTCGGCCCACTGCCACTTGGCCGACGGGGCGTGCGCGCCGCGTGCGCCGTGTGTCGGATGTGTCGCTGCCATCCCGGTACCTCGATTCGCTGTCGTGGGTCAGCGTCCGGCGGAGGAGGTGAAGGAACCCGGGTGCTCCGCGGGGCCGTGACCGCTCAGGACCAGTTCCTTCGCCCTGCGGAACTCGTCGTCCGTGATGTCGCCGTGGGCCCGTATCTCGGACAGCCGGGCCAGTTCGTCGACGCTGCTGGGCCGTCCGGCGGCGCTCTTGGCGGTCTCACGGATGTAGCTGTCGACCGCCTCCTGCTGCGCACGCGCCTGTGCCATCTCGCGGCGACCCATGTTCTTGCCGCGGGCGATCACGTAGACGAAGACGCCGAGGAAGGGCAGGACGATCGTGAACACCAGCCAGCCGGCCTTGGCCCAGCCGCTCAGGTCGTCGTCGCGGAAGATGTCGACGACGACCCGGAAGAGCAGGATGAACCACATGATCCACAGGAAGAACACCAGCATGGTCCAGAAGGCGCTCAGCAGCGGATAGTCGTACGCGAGGTACATCGCCCCACTCATGTCTCTCCTCCGTTCGGGGCCGTGTCCCGACGTGCCCGTCGGGTGCCGTCCTCAGCGTGCGGCCGGGAAGGGGCCCGCCGCCTCACCCGGGGCGGGTGAGGCGGCGGGCCGCTACGCGGGGGCACCCCGCTCCTCCCCGGCGCCCGGGCCAAAGGCCAGGGCGGCGTACACGGCCACCGCGGCCAGGACCACGAGGACCAGGGCGAGGACGAGGACGACCGCACCGACCGTGGGGTGGTTCCAGAGCACGAGCGTCAGGGCGCCCGCCCCGATGACGGCCCCGGTGATCCACCCCCGGTGCTCGGCCACCCGGCGCCCCGTCGTCCCGGTGCTCAGTCCCGTACGGCCCAGCGCACGCCCCACGGCCGTGGCCCCGCGGTCGGCCGTGCGGCGCACACCGCGGGCGATCCGGCCGGGGCCGTACAGGTACGCGGCGACCGCGGTGAGCAGGCCGACGACGAGAAGGGTGCGGGTGCTGTCGCGCAGGAACCCGAGGAAGGTGTCGAAGATCGCGGCGGCGGCGTCGGGAGGAAGGGCCGACCCGGGAACCGAGTCCAGGTAGACACGGCGCACGACGGCCAGCGCGACCAGCAGGAGTCCCATCGTCGCGGCGGTGCCCAGGGCCGTGATCAGCAGCATCAGCCGGTGCCGGACGGCGGTCAGGACGGCGAGCGCGGCCAGGAGGACCGTCAGCACGGGCAGCCAGGTGCCGACGACGTTCAGCAGGAGCATCGCGTCCTGTGCCCGGTCCAGCTTCTCGGTCCGGAACAACGTGATCGTCCGGTCGGTGTCCGGGATGGCGGCGGCCCGCTCGAAACCCGCGTCGATCAGGCGCTCGCGCACCTGGTCCACCACGGGTCCCAGGTTCAGCTGCACGGTGTCCCCGGTGGCGCCGAGCGCGCCCTGGCCCTCTCCGGTGAGCATGGCCAGCACGGCGGCGTGGGCCCGCCGGTTCGAGCCCTCCCACACCTGCTGGAAGGCGTCGCTGGTGATCACACCGCTGACCGTGCGGTGCACGACGGTGGTCGCCGCGGAACGGAGCGGCCCGGTGAGGGCCTGGGCGCCCTCCACGACGCGCGGCGGCGCCCCGGCGTCGGCCAGCGCCTGACCGAGCGAGTCCGTGATCGCCTCGACGTCCAGGTTGGCGACCACCCGCGCGGTCAGCCGGTCGGTCACGGCCTCCTGGACGGCCGGATCGGAGGCGAGCGGGGCGACGGTCTGTACATAGCGGTCGGTGTCCGAGACGGTGTCCTGCACCCAGGCGGCGACGACGGCCAGGGGCGCCAGCACCAGCGCCAGCACCAGCAGGACCGAGGCTCCCGCGCCGCGCAGGCGCCGGTGACGCACGCCCGCGGCCCGGCGCAGCCGCTCGTACTCGGCGTGCTGCTCGGCGGTCAGTGTCCGGTCGGCAGGCGTGGAGCCGCCGGATGCGTCAGGTCCGGGGGCGTGGTGCGCGGTCATGCCGCCTCCTTCCGACGGCCGGTGGCGTCTCAGCCGCTCCCGGCGGGCCGGCGGGCCGCGCCCCCGATGCCCGCCCGGCGCAGCGAGGCCCGCCAGGCCAGGGCGACGGCCGCCTCCATGAGCCCGAGCAGGACGAGCCAGAGGCCGAGCAGCCGGGTCAGTGCCCGCGCCGACTCGGCGGGCAGGGCCAGCACGACGATCCCCGCGACCACGGCGAGCACCGCGGCACCGAGGACGGCCCCGCGGTGGGGCAGGTCCCGCGCGGCGAGGGCCGTGAAGAGGGTGAGCATCCCGGACACCAGCCAGACCACCCCGACGATCAGGGAGAGGGCGGCGACGGTCTGCAGCGGGTTACGCAGGCAGAGCACCCCGGCCAGGACGTACAGCACCGCCAGCAGGAGCCCGGGCAGCCGCTCGCCCTGGTCCTCCCGTCCGAGGGCGCCGACGAACCGGAACGCCCCGGTCACCAGCAGGTACAGGCCGATGAGCACCGCGAGGACGTGCAGGGTGGCCTCCGGCCACACCAGCACGACGACGCCCGGCACGAAGGTGGCGACGGCGGCGCCGAGGATCCACTTCCACGAGCGCCCGAGCGCCGCCAGGACCTCGGCCGGGACGCCGGCCGGCCCCGGGGCGGCGCCGTCGGGCGTGTGCTCCGGTCCGGCACCGGTTGCCGGACCACCCGTCACGGCCATGGCTCCTCCTCGCGCGATGCGTACGGGACCGCACGGTGGCGTGCGCCACCGTGCCGGACCAGCGTCCCGCCCGGCCCGCGGTGACCGGATCACCCACGACGGGTGATCCGGTCGCGGCGCGGGCGCGGTGGGATGGGCCGCGAGGAAGTCGTCGCGCACGGCACAGGCGGGAGACAGCGATGGCCGTACCGAGTTCGTTCAGCGCCTCCCTGTCCCCGGCCGAGCGCGCCGCCTACGGCAAGAACGCGCGCGGCCGCGCCCCGCGCTCGTCCCACGGCGGGTTCGAGGCGGCGCGGGAGCGGCCCGACCCCGTCGACGTGCTCGAGCGGCAGTCGGCGACCCGGCTGCCCGAGCTGGTGCCGGTCCGCTACGGCCGGATGCTCGAGTCGCCCTTCCGGTTCTACCGGGGAGCAGCCGCGATCATGGCGGCCGATCTCGGACCGCTCCCGGACACCGGTCTGACCGTGCAGCTGTGCGGAGACGCCCACCTGCTCAACTTCCGGCTGCTGGCCTCTCCGGAACGCCATCTGGTGTTCGACATCAACGACTTCGACGAGACCCTCGCCGGTCCCTTCGAGTGGGACGTCAAGCGGCTGGCGGCCAGTCTCGCCCTCGCCGGCCGGGAGAACGGCTTCACGGCCGCGGAGCAGGACGGCGCGGTGCGCGCCTGCGTGGAGGCGTACCGCCGGCGCATGCGGGAGTTCGCCGGGATGCGCACCCTCGACATCTGGTACGCGCAGGACGACGCCGACCGGCTGCGGGAGCTCATGGCCTCCTCGATGGACCGCGAGGCCCGGCGCCGTACCGCCGAGGCGACGGCCCGCGCCCGGACCCGCACGCATCTGCAGGCCTTCGCGAAACTCACCCGCGTCACGGCCGGGGGACGGCGCATCGCCCCGGACCCGCCGCTGATCACCCCGCTCGGTGACCTGCTGGACGACCCTTCGGCCGAGGAGAAGTCCCTGCGCGGGGTCCTGGACGGCTACGCGCGCTCCCTGTCGTCGGAGCGCCGGCATCTGCTGCGGCGCTACCACCTGGTCGACGTGGCCCGGAAGGTGGTGGGCGTCGGCAGTGTCGGCACGCGCTGCTGGATCGTGCTCCTGCTCGGCAGGGACGACGACGATCCCCTGCTGCTGCAGGCCAAGGAGGCGCAGGAGTCGGTGCTCGCCCCGCACACGGGAGGCGAACGCTACGACAACCAGGGCCGCCGTGTGGTGGCGGGGCAGCGGCTGATCCAGACGACCAGCGACATCCTGCTCGGCTGGACGCACGCCGTGGGCCTCGACGGACGCCCCCGGGACTTCTACGTGCGGCAGCTGCGCGACTGGAAGGGCATCGCCCGCCCGGAGACCATGGACCCGGGCCTGCTGCGGCTGTTCGCCCGGCTGTGCGGGGCGAGTCTGGCGCGGGCCCACGCCCGGTCCGGCGACCCCGTCGCCATCGCCGCTTACCTCGGCGGGAGCGACCGCTTCGCCCGGGCGCTCGCCGGGTTCGCCCAGGACTACGCGGACCGCGACGAGCGGGACTTCGAGGCGCTGGCGGAAGCCGTCCGGTCCGGCCGGGTGCGCGCCGAAAGCGCGTGACCCCGGCGGCTCCGGCGCGTCCGCGCCCCCGACCGCACCGCCCGCCGGGCGTCATTCCGGCATCTGTCGCAGCTCCAGGATCCGCAGGCCCAGGGACTGGCAGCGGGCCAGCAGCCCGTACAGGTGGGCCTCGTCGACCACGTGCCCGAACAGCAGGGTCTGGCCGGACATCGTCACGTGGTCGAGTTCCGGGAAGACCTCGATCAACGCCTCCGAGAGACGGCCGTCGACGCGGATCTCGTAGCGCATGAGCTGCTCCCCGGGTGGCCGGGACGGGCGGACTGCATCCCTGTGCTGTGATCCTCCGCCCCCGCGCGGCGGCCCGGTTCACCCCGTACAGGTGAAAGGACGCCTGCCGGGTTCCCCCGGTGTCTTACCCTCCGGTTGTCTTCCCCTCCGGTGTCAGTGCTTCAGCCAGATCTTGAACGCGATGATCAGCAGGCCGAGCAGCAGGTTGACCGAGGCGGACACCGCCATCAGACGCCGGGAGGCGCCGGCCCGGCGGGCCGCGGCCATCGACCAGCCCACCTGCCCGGCCACGGCGACGGACAGCGCGAGCCACAGGGCCCCCTGCAGGCCGAGGCCCAGCAGGGGGCTGACGGCGACGGCGACCGCCGGCGGCACGGCGGCCTTGACGATCGGCCACTCCTCCCGGCAGGCGCGCAGCACGACACGGCGGTCGGGGCTCCGCTGCGCCAGCCGTGCTCCGAACAGCTGCGCGTGCACGTGGGCGATCCAGAACACCCCGCCGGTGAGCAACAGCAGCAGCACCAGTTCCAGGCGCGGGAAGGAGCCGAGCGCGCCGGCGCCGACGATCACCGAGGCGGCGAGCATGGATCCGTAGACGCCGCCCGTGTAGTCGGCGCGCGCCCGGCGCTCGGCGGTCCGTGCGGCGCGGTCGGCCGCCGTGTTCCGGGTGCCGGGCATCACGGCCTCCTCGGGCTCAGCGGGCCGGACCGGGCGGGCCCGCGGGCACGGCGGCCCCGGACCGCTGGGGGCGCTCGGTCCGGCGACCCGGCAGGTGCGGGGTGACCAGGAAACTGGCGAGGGTGATGCCGCCGGTGGCGAGGATCGCCGCCCTCAGCCCCTCGAGCTGCGCCGACGCGTAGGAGTCCGTCACGGCGTCCACCTCGGCCGGCGGCAGCCCGGCGCGGACGGCCGCCGAGCGCACCTGCTCGGTGGGCGCGAAGGTGACCCCGGCCTCCAGGGCGACACCGACCTGCTGCCGGACCTCCTGCGACAGCCGGGCGTCGTCCTCCACGTGCGTGGTGAAGGCGTGCGCCAGGGAGCCGATGAGCAGCGATCCGATGAGCGCGGTCCCCAGGGCGGAACCCAGGTTCTGCGCGGTGTACTGGAGTCCGCCGACCTCACTGCGCTCCTCCTCGCCCGCGCTGGACTGGACGACGTTGCCGAGCTGCGAGACGAACAGGCCCATGCCCACGCCGAGCAGGGCCATCGCCCCGGCGAACTGCGCGTCGTCGATGACCGGGTCGATGGTGGCCAGCAGCCACACGACGGCCGCGGCCACGGTGACCAGGGCCAGCCGGACGACCCGGCGCGGTCCGGCCAGGCGTCCGATCCGGGCCGCGCCCAGGGAGGTCACGAGCATGGTGACGGACACCGGAAGCAGCCGCAGTCCCGTCTGGAAGGCGTCGAACCCCTGCACCACCTGCAGGTACAGGGGGATGGTGAAGAACAGTCCCAGCAGGATGAGGTTCTGGCTCACGAGCGCCATCAGGCCGGAGCGCAGCGCGGGCCGGCCCAGCAGGGACAGGTGCACCAGCGGGTCGTCGCCGCGTGCGTCCCGGCGCCGCTCCCACCAGCGGAAGACCTCGAGGAGGGCCACCCCGGCACCGACCACGAACAGCGTCGGCGCGAAACCGAGGACGGTGAAGGGCGGGTTGCGCGGCCGCACCCATCCCCACGTGCTGCTCTGCAGGACACCGAGCACTCCGAGCGCCAGGCCTGCCGCCGAGAGGGCGGCGCCGACGCCGTCCAGCCGGGGACGCCGCCCGGGCCTCGGCACCTCCGTGATCGCGTGCCGGAGCAGCAGGACGACCAGCACGACCACGACCTCCCCGGCGAAGACCAGCCGCCAGGTGAGGTACGTCGTCACCCAGCCTCCCAGCAGCGGACCGACGGCGATCCCGGCACCGGCCAGCCCGCCGACGACGCCGTACGCGACGGCCCGGTCCCGGCCCTGATAGGACTCGGCGACGAGCGCCGCCATGGCGGGCAGGACCATCGCGGCGCCGATCCCCTCGATGACCGACCAGCCCAGCACCAGCACCCACAGGGTGGGCGCGACCGCCGTCAGGGCCGAGCCCGTGGCGTAGACGACGAGACCGCCGAGGAAGAGGCGCCGCCGCCCGAGGATGTCCCCCAGCCGCCCCCCGATGATCATGAATGCCGCCATGACCAGCGCGTACAGCGTGATGACGGCCTGGATGGCGGTGACCTCGGTGTCGAAGTCGTCGACCAGTCGGCTGATGGAGACGTTCATGACGGACGTGTCGAGGACCATCAGGAACTGGGCGGTCCCCAGGACGATCAGCGCCCGCCAGTGCGTCACGGTCTCCACCTCGCCGGGTCGGCCCGGGACCCCCGCTGGGGCCGGCCGGGCGGCGGCCGGACCTGACCGGTCGCCGTCCCCATCACATCGGGGACATCCGGTCCGCGCCTCACCCACCACGGGCGAGTCACCGGCGAACCCGCCGTCACAGGAGGCCCAGCTCGCGTGCGCGGCGCACCGCCTCGTTGCGCCGGCTGACCGACAGTTTCCGGTAGACGCTCTTCAGGTGCGTCTTGACCGTGTTCACCGACACGTACAGGTCGGCGGCGATCTCTTCGGTGGACATCATCAGGGCCAGGCGCCGCAGGACGTCGCGTTCGCGCCCGCTGAGCTCCTCCACCACGGGCGGCGGCCGGTGCGCGTGCCGCGCCGGTCCGCCGTCGGGCGGAGCGGCGCCGGGCACGAGCCATCCGCTCGTCAGCCCGCGCAGCGACGCCGTGTCCAGGAGGGGCCGGATCCACGGCCCGGCCTCGTGGAAGGGGCGGCGCAGCCGCTCGCGGCGTGCCTCCAGCAGTGCCCGCGCCACCAGCCGGTGCGAGGCCGCGGCGTCCCCCCGCTGGTGCGCGGCCTGCGCGCGGACCAGCGCGGCCCGGACGGTCACCGCCGGACCGCAGCTGCCTTCCGGGCGTGCGCGGTCGAGCAGGCGCACCGCCTCGGCGGGCCGGCCGACGGCGAGCTGCACGCGCGCGGCGCCCACCGCGCACGCCGCCTGGTCGTCGGGCACCCGCCGCAGCAGCGCGGCGGCCGCCTCCGTCCGGCCCTCGGACAGATGGGCGGTGGCCGCGACGAGTGCGACCTGCCCCTGGACCCAGGGCGAGGCGACGTCGGCCGGCACCTGCGGTTCCACGGCCGCGAGCGCGGCCCGCGGGTCGCCGCGCGCCAGGTGCAGGCGCGCGGTGACGAGGGCGCGTCCCGCCTCCAGCACCGGGTCCCGCATCGCGGGGTGCGCCTCGGCCGACGCGTCGAGCAGGGCCTGCGCCTGCTCCAGCTCGTCGCGCTCCACGGCGACGGCGGCCAGGACCAGCCGTTCCACCCCGGAACCGGACGGCCGGGGCAGACCGAACCGCTCCGTCTCGGCGAGGGCCGTCCGCGCCGTGCGCTCCGCCCTGCCGAGCCAGCCGTCCAGATAGTCGATCAGGGCGAGGCGGCCGAGGGAGTCCTCGCGCGGGAGGGCCGTCGTCGCTCCCGCCTCGGAGCCGGCCACGGCGGACAGGGCCTCCCGTGCCGCCTCGAAGCGCCCGGCCCACAGCCGTGCCGAGCCCAGGTGGTCCAGCAGGAGGGCGGTGAGCTCGGGGTGCCGGTCCAGGAGTTGGTCGGGCACGGCCTCCCGCAGTTCCCCGGCGGCCCGCGCCGCGTTCTCCGCCCGGCCCGGTGAACCGGCCAACCGGGCGGCCAGGGCCTCCAGCAGGGCACGGCTCAGCCCGACCGCCGCCCGGTCCGCCGCGCCGTCCACCATGCCGTCGTAGTCCGCCAGGCGTCGTTCCGCGCGGTGCAGGTGGGCGCGGCCCCCGCCGTCTCCGTTCCGGGACAGTTCACGGGCCGCCCGCACCAGTTGCGCGGCGGGGCCCGTGGTGTCCTGCCCCATGCGGGAGAACAGCTCGGTCACCGCGCCGGAGCGCGGGCCGGTGAAGAACTGGCCGATGGCGAGGTCGTCGACCAGGGCACCGGTGGTGAACTCCCAGTCACCGGCGGCGGCGCCGTGTCCGAGCGCCTCGGCGAGGGATCCGGACCGCCGCAGCCACTCGGCGGCCCGCCGGTGCAGCTCGGGTTCCAGACCGGGCCGCTGCATCCGCAGATGGGCGCGGAGGATCTCCCGGAACAAGGGGTGGAGGCGGTACTGGCCGTGCCCGAGGTGCTCGACGAACGCGTTCCCACGGCTGAGCCGGGCCAGGATGGCCCCGGCGTCGGACCGGCGCGTGAGCACGTCGGCGAGCTCGGGGCGGAACCGGTCGAGCAGGCTGACCCGCAGCAGCAGGTCCTGGGTCTCGTCGTCCTGCCGCCTGAGCACCTCCGCCAGCAGGTAGTCGGCGATCGTGCTGTGATCGACCTCGAACTCCTCGAGGTACCTCTCCGGATCCGGGCTCTGCCGTGCCGCCAGGGCGCACAGCCGCAGCCCGGCGGCCCACCCCCGGGTGCGCTCCAGAAGCGCGCGCACGGCGGCCGGGGGCAGCCGCAGCCCGTGCAGCTCCAGCAGTTCGGCCGCTTCCCCGGGAGCGAAGGCCAGCTCCGCGCCCCTGATCTCCGTCAGCTCACCGGCGGCGCGGTAGCGGTGCAGGGGCAGCAGCGGCTCGGTCCGGGTGACGAGGACCAGCCGCAGTCCCCGCCCGGCGTGGCGCAGCACGAACTCCAGCTGCTCCGCGATCTCCGGTGCGGCGACCCGGTCGTACTCGTCGAGCACCACGACCACGGGCTGCTCACGGGCGCTCAGCCCGGCGGCGAGCCGGGCCGGCAGGGTCGGGGGCACCCGGCTCGCGTCCGCCGGGAAGCCGATGTCCTCGGGCAGGGCGATGCCGGAGGCGCTCAGGGCCCGCAGCAGGTACGCCCAGAACATCCCCGGCCCCTGACCGGCCGCATCGGTGGTGAGCCAGGCGACGACCGGCCCGTCGCGGGTCTGCGCCCAGTCCGCCACCAGCAGTGTCTTCCCCGCGCCCGCGGCGCCGTTGACCATGGTCAACGGCGTCCGGAGGGCTTCGTCGAGATGCCGGGTCAGCCGCTCCCGCCGCAGGAACGTCACCGGTCTCGCGGGCACGGCGAACCGGGTGTGCAGGAACGGGTCCCCCTGCGGGTCGGCCACGGGGCCCGTCGACGGCGGGCCGTCCCCTTCGAGTTCCGTCATGGCGCTCACCGTCCCTGTTCATCAGGGTTCATCAGGGTTCACCAGGGTTCATCCGGTTCGGTCCGACCACGGCCGTGCGCCCTCCCAGCATCCCAGCCCCGCGGCGCGGGCGCGCTGCGGGAGAGGGCTCGACTAGCGTCGTCCGCATGAGCAGCACCCCTCCCGCCCTCACCGACGCCCTCGCCGACGCCCTCGCCGACGCCCTCGCCGACGGCACGGTCGTCCTCGACGGCGGCATGTCCAACCAGCTCGCCTCGGCCGGGCACGACCTGAGCGACGAGCTGTGGTCGGCCCGGCTGCTCGCCGAGGACCCCGAGGCGGTGACCGCGGCGCACCTCGCCTACTTCGAGGCGGGCGCGGACGTGGCGATCACCGCCAGTTACCAGGCCACCTTCGAGGGCTTCGCCCGGCGCGGCATCGGCCGCGGGCGGGCCGCCGAGCTGCTCGCCCTGAGCGTGGAGTGCGCCCGCGAGGCGGCCCGGCGGGCACGGGCGGCCCGCCCGTTGTGGGTGGCGGCCTCCGTCGGCCCGTACGGGGCGATGCTCGCCGACGGCTCCGAGTACCGGGGCCGTTACGGGCTGAGCGTGGCGGAGCTGGAGCGCTTCCACCGCCCCCGCACGGAGGTCCTGGCCGCCGCCCGCCCCGACGTCCTCGCCCTGGAGACGATCCCCGACACCGACGAGGCCGAGGCCCTGCTGCGGGTACTGCGCGGCCTCGGCACACCGGCCTGGCTGTCGTACTCGGCGGCCGGCGACCGCACCCGCGCCGGACAGCCGCTGGAGGACGCCTTCGCGCTCGCCGCCGACGCGGACGAGGTGATCGCCGTCGGCGTGAACTGCTGCACCCCCGAGGACGCCGACCACGCCGTCGCCCTCGCCGCCCGCGTCACCGGCAAACCGGTCGTGGTCTACCCCAACAGCGGCGAGACCTGGGACACCGGGGCACGGGCGTGGACCGGCCGGCCGACCTTCACCGCCGGGCGGGTCGCGGGGTGGCGGGAGTCCGGGGCGCGGCTGGTCGGAGGGTGCTGCCGGGTGGGACCGGAGACGATCTCGGCGATCGCAAAAGCGGTGCGGGCGGCGTAGGGCCCTTCCCGTCCGCACCGTCGCAGGACATCGGCACGACACCGTCGCAGGACACCGGCACGGCGTGACACCGGGCCCTTTCCCCCTCCGGGTTCCCGTCGGATGATCGGCCCCATGGTGTTCTCCTCTCCCGTCCGGCTGTGGTTGCTCCCCAATGCCGTCCTGTCCGTCGCGCTGGCGACTTGGGGCGCGCTCCGCTACCCCCACCTGCCGGAACGGATACCGCGGCACATCGGGGTCGACGGAGTGGACGCCTGGGCGGACAAGTCGATCGGCAGCGCGTTCGTGCTGGTCTTCCTGTACGCGGGAATGACGGTGCTGATGACCGGCTGCGCGGAACTCACCCTGCGCGTGACACCGCACGACGAGCTGCCGAACGCCGGCCCCGCGCCGTCCGCCGCCGCGCGGGCGGGTTCGTCCCTGCTCAACCGGCCCAGCAGCCGGGCCTCGGCACGTCGGATCGCACGCGCCCTGCTGCTGCTCAACACCTGCATCGGCATCTCCTTCCTCGCGGGCTGCGGGATGCTCTGGCGTTCCGCGCCGGACCCGCAGGTGCCCACGTGGCTTTTCGCGGCGATGGTCCTGCCCCTCCTCGTCGGCGTCGCGGCGACGGTCGTCGCGGCCGTCGGCGACCGGAAGCGGTGAGACCGTCCGTGGACGAGAGCCGGCGGGCCGTACTCACCCGCGGCCCGGCCGACGGGCACGGGGCGCGGGCCGGCGACGATCAGCGGGAACCGGCCGGCCGCCCCTCTCCCCCCCGTCACGCCAGGAGGTCGCGCCAGCGGTCGGCCGACGCGATCGTGTCCAGGCTGATCCGCTCCAGGAACGCCCCTGCCCTGGCCAGCCGCTGCCCCACGGGACTGTCGGGCCCGTACGTCTCCGCCCCGGCCGTCGCGGCCCGCGCCGCCTCGAGTGTCTGCCGCGTG
Source organism: Streptomyces viridosporus T7A (assembly GCF_008704515.1). Taxonomy (NCBI): domain Bacteria; kingdom Bacillati; phylum Actinomycetota; class Actinomycetes; order Kitasatosporales; family Streptomycetaceae; genus Streptomyces; species Streptomyces viridosporus. Next base: position 6,420,530 of record NZ_CP023700.1, on the reverse strand, counting down.
CCGAGCACGACGGAGTGGTACCAGGCCTCGTCGTCGACCACGTAGACGTCGCGACGCCGCTGCGGATCGCGCTCGCGCCGGACATAGCCGTGCTGGACGAGGTAGTTCACGGCCACGGAGACGGAGGCGGGACTGACCTTCAGTCTGCGGGCCAGCTCGGCCGCGGTGCGCCTGCCGTCCTCGGACAGCAGCAGGTCGACGTGCACGCGCGCCGTCATCCTCGGCAGCCCCGTCCGGACCGCCATCTCGACGATCTCCTCTCCCGGTGTGCCGCCCGGTGGTCCGGCCGCACGCGGGGGCGCCGGGGTGCCGCGCCGCGCCCGCTGGGTCGTCGCCCGGTGCGCCTGCTCGGGCCGGTAGCCGCCGGGGCCGCCGTTGCGTCCGACCTCCCGGCTGATCGTCGAGGTCGGCCGGTCGAGCCGCCTCGCGATCTCGGCGTAGGAGAGCCCGTCGGCGAGTCCGGCCGCGATGCGCCGGCGGTCCTGCTGGGTCAACCGTCCTCCTGGCATGCCGCCAGTATTGCCTTCACCGTCATTCATTGCAACGCGCCATTGCATTCGACTTCAGCGTCATTGCATCAATATCCCTTCATTCACCTGGAAAAATGCGTTTTCGACGATTGACAGTCATTCTGAATGCAACGTAGCTTTCGAGTATTGCCGAACGCGTACTATCGCGAGACGAGGAATGGCCATGGGTGAATCCCCGCACACCGTCACGACGATGCCGACGGCGCGTCGGCCCGGCTGCCCCTTCGATCCGCCGGCCGAGCTGATCGACGCCCGCCGGCACGGCCCCATCAGCCGCTACACCTTCCCCGGCGGGAGACCCGGCTGGCTGATCACCGGATACGACCTGGTCAGGTCGGTCCTGGCCGACGCGCGGTTCAGCTCGCGCAAGGAGCTCATGCTCCACCCGACCATCGACTACGGGGACATCGAGGTCCCCCCGGCGCCGCCCGGCGAGTTCCTCCTCATGGACGAGCCCCGGCACGGCCGCTACCGGAAGCCCCTGATGGGCAGGTTCACCGTACGGCGGATGCGGCTGCTCACCGAGCGCGTCGAGCAGATCACCGCCGATCACCTGGACGCCATGGAGAAGGCCGGGCCGCCGACGGACCTGGTGACCGCGTTCGCCAAGCCCATCCCCGCCGTCATGATCTGTGAGCTGCTGGGGGTGCCGTACCAGGACCGGGGGTCCTTCCAGGAGCAGGTCGACTCGTTCATGAACGGGGAGACGAGCGACGAGGACCTGGTGGCGGCCTACACCGCGACCCAGGACTACCTCGCGGAGCTGGTGGCCGCCAAACGCGCGCACCCCACCGACGACGTGCTCAGCGACCTCACCGACAGCGATCTGACCGATGAGGAGCTGAAGGGGATCGCCCTGATCCTGCTGGCGGCAGGGCTCGACACCACCGCGAACATGCTGGCCCTCGGCACTTTCGCGCTGCTGCGCAACCCGGAGCAACTGGCCGCGCTGCGCGCCGATCCCGCGCTCACCGACCGGGCCGTGGAGGAGCTGCTGCGGTACCTCGGTGTCGCCAAGACGTTCATGAGGACGGCGCTGGAGGACGTCGAGGTGGGCGGCCTGACCATAGAGGCCGGTTCGCCGGTGATCCTGTCGTACAACACCGCCAACCGCGACCCCGAGCGCTTCACCGATCCCCATGTGCTCGACCTCCGCAGGCAGGAGGGCGGGCACCTGGCCTTCGGCCACGGCATCCACCAGTGCCTGGGGCAGCAACTGGCCCGCGTCGAGATGCGGGTCGCGTTCCCCGCGCTGGTCGGCCGCTTCCCCACGCTGCGCCTGGCCGTACCGGCCGAAGAGGTTGCCCTGCGTCCGGAGACCGCGGACATCCACGGGGTGAAGAGCCTCCCGGTCACCTGGGACGTGTGACCGATGAGGGTCACCGTGGACGCCGAGCGCTGCATCGGCTCCGGGATGTGCGTGCTGACGGCCGGCGAGGTGTTCGACCAGCGTCAGGACGACGGCAGGGCGATCGTCCTGCGCCCCGAGCCGCCCGCGGGAACGCGGGACTCGGTTCGCGAGGCCGCCGACCTGTGCCCCGCCGCGGCGATCGTCCTGTCGGCCGACCGCCGAGCCTAGGGGGCCGGCGGAACTCCGCGCCGGCGCTGCCCCGACCGCCGTTCCCTCCGGCGCCGGGGCTTCGGTAGGGAAGTACGCGTTCTTCCGACGGCGGGCGCCGGGGGTGGTGATCGAGAGGGCGCCGGGCCCGTCACCGCCGCGGTGTCCCCACAGCTCCGTCCCGCAGGAAGTGGTGAGACGGGTGAAGCCCTGGCCGTCGGCGCCGACGGCCAGGGGGACTCGGGCGGTTCACGGAGTCGTGGTCCGGTCGGGCTGTGTCCTTCGAGGCCCGAAGAACTGCGACGCCCCCATGAAGACGAGACCGCTCAGGACAAGCAGCGCGTCGACCTCGAAAGGCATGAGGCGTGCTCCCGCGAGCCCACCGGCCGACAGAAGCGCGCCGACGCCCCACAGCCGGGGCCGGTTCGTACTGCCGCGGAGCCACGGCAGTACGACCCGGCCGGTCACCAGGGCCACCGAACCCGCCACCCCGAGCACCAGCGCCATCACCAGACCGACGGCCAGAAAGAACGTGGACACGCGCCCCCCTTGATCACTCCTGCGGTGATCCTCTCAGGAATCCTGGCGCATCACGATGCCCGAACCCGGCAGCGTGCGCCCGCTCCGCCTGCCACAGCACCACCCCGCTGTGGGCACGGCACCACCCCGCTGTCGCACGGTCGCCGTCCGTTCCGGAGCGCCCGTGGGCAACGGCGCCTTCGTTCCGGGCCCTCCCCCTCGATCCTGGGCCGACGGGAAAGCCGACGGGAAAGCCGACAGGAAGGGAGCCACGACCCCTCTCGGGGATTACTTCCGGACGGTTCGCGGACCCCTGGTCCGGCCGGTGCGTGCCCGGCGGGGCTCCTCGATGAACTGCGACGCCGTCATCAGGGAGAGACCGACCAGGATCAGCGGCATGTTGCCCCCGAAAGGCATGGCGCGGGTGGCCGCGAGCCCTCCGGCCAGCAGGAGCGCGCCGGCCCCCCACAACCCGGGACGGCTCACACTGTCGCGGAACCAGGGCAGGACGATCCGGCCGGCCACCAGGGCCACCGAACCCGCCACCCCGAGCACCAGCGCCATCACCAGACCGACGGCCAGAAAGAACGTGGACATGCGCCCCCCTTGATCATCCCGCGATGATCATCTCAGCTTTTCCTCTGACCTCGCAGGTCAGTTACGGTGCGGCCTCGGGCTCGGCCGTCGGCGGGCTCCCCGGAGCGAAGACGAAAGCCGCCGGAAAGGTCGTGCGGACAGGTACTCCGTGGCGACGAGTTCCTCGTGCCCGGGAGCTCCGGCGAACGGATCCCCGAGCAAGGGCACGGCGAGGGCACGAGGCATCAGGCGGGCACCTGACCCGAGTGCCCCTTCCTGATAACGTGCGCGGCATGTCTGCTGCTTCGTGCGCGGCCGCTTGTGCCGCAGTGACCAGGACGTCCCGCTAGCGGCGGGGCGTTCGACTCACGTCTTCCCGGACGTCCAGCCGCTTCGTGATCGGACCGGAGCGGCACGTTCGTGCTGCTCAGAGCTTCCTCTGAGCAACGGAGCACCTGATGTTCCCAGACAACCCTTCTCCACGCGGGCACAGCCCGTCCCCTGCGCGCGCATGGCTGGTGCTGTGCGCGATGTCCATGCTGCAGTTCTTCATCGCGGTCGACGTGACCGTGGTCAACATCGCCTTGCCCTCGATCGGCACCGACTTCGGCGTTGACGGGCACGCTCTGACCTGGGTCGTGGTTGGGTACACGGTCACCGGGGGCGGGATGTTGATGCTCGGTGGCCGACTGGGCGACCTGCTCGGGCGGCGGCGCGTGCTGCTGCTCGGCACCGGCCTGTTCGGCACCGCTTCCCTGCTGGCAGGCCTGGCACCCACTTTTGCTCTGCTGGTGGTCGCGCGCCTGCTGCAGGGCGCCGGTGAGGCCCTCGCGCTGCCCGCCGCGATGGCCACCGTCGTCCTGCTGTTCCCCGACGGCCCGCGTCGGTCGCGGGCCCTGAGCGTGTGGGCGGCGGTGGCCAGCTGCGGCCTCGTGCTCGGCTTCCTCCTGTCCGGGCTCCTCACCGCCCACCTGGGGTGGCGGTGGATCTTTCTGATCTCGGTTCCGTTCCTCCTGGTCGTGCTGTCGGCGGCCGTCTTCCTGGTCGAGGGGGGCCGGCCCGTGGCCCAGGACGCCCCGCCGCTGGACCTTCCGGGCGCGCTGCTGCTGACCGCCTGCCCGCTGCTGTTCATCTTCGGCGTGGTCGAGGCCGGTGAACCCGAAACGCCCGCATGGGTGGTCCCGGCGGCGCTGGCCGGGGCGGTGGCCGCCGGGGCCGGGTTCGTGCGGGTCGAGGCACGCTCGCGCAACCCGCTGCTGCCCCTGCGCTTCTTCGCCCACCGCACGCGTGTGGCGGCCAACCTGACCACGATGCTGCTGAGCGGGGGGCTGTCGACCTCGTTCCTGCTGTTCACCTTCTACCTGCAGGACCGGTTGGGCATCGGCCCGCTGGGCGCGGGCCTGACGATGCTGCCCCTGGCGGTCTCACTGATCGTGTTCTCCGTGCTCGTGCCCCGGCTGCTGGGCCGCTGGGGAGCGCGCGCGTGCGTGCTGGCCGGCATCGGGTTCACCGCGGCCGCGATGGCCGCGATCGCGCTCGTCTCGACCCTGCGGGCGGGCGGGGCGGCGATGATCCCGGCCATGCTCCTGATCTCGGCCGGGATGGGGTTCGGCATCGTGGGACTGCAGTACGTCGCGGTCAGCGGCGTCACCGAGGACGACGCCGGGATCGCCTCGGGCGTCCAGCGCGCGGCTGACCAGCTGGGCGGTGCGACCGGGGTGGCCGTCTGCGTCGGGGTCGGGTTCGCTCCGACCCTGCACTCCCTCGACCCGTTCCTGGTCGCCGCCCTGCTGGCCACCGTGGGGCTCGTGACCGGTGCGGTCGTGGCCCGGCGCATGCCCGCGCCGGCTCCCGCAGCACGCCCGCGGGAACAGGCCGGGTGATCTCCGCCCCGCCGGGGTGCGCCGCCCCGACCGTCGGGGCGGTGCACCCCGGCGGGACCCGCCGGTCGACGCCCTCCACGGCCGAGCGAAGGCCGCGTGCCCTCCCGCCCCAGCGGGAGGCGGCCGCTCGTCCGCCGGGCTGCCACCGTCCCCGCCTCCCCGGCCGGGTCGTGTCCGACGAGTTCCCGGCCCGCCTCGTACTGGATGGCACCCACCAGTCGAACCGCGGCTGCCCGAAGGGCGGGCCGCGCGCTGCGGGCGGACTCAGGCGGGCAGCCTCGTGTCGACGACGAAGCTGATCTCGACGACCTGGCCGGGGAAGGTCAGTTCGGTGACGCCGAGGACCGTGCTGACCGGGTGGTGGTCGCCGAAGTACGCCCGGTTGCCCTTCGCCGTCGCCGCGGCGTTCCGCCGCAGGTCCACCACGTACAGGACCTGCGAGACGATCTGGTTCCGGGTGACCCCGTAGTGGTCCAGGACCTTGTCCGTGTTGGCGTAGGTCTGCTCGAGCTGGGCGGTGAAGTCGTCCGCGTGGCGGAACTCGCCCGTCCCGTCGAGCGCGAGCTGTCCGGAGACGTGGATCAGCTCGCCGGACCTGATCGCCTGCGCGTAGCCGAAGTCGCTCTCGGCCGGTACGTCGTGGTGGAAGACGTCGATGGTGGCCATGGTGCCCGCCCTTTCGTATCGCTCTCTTGTGGTTACTCGGGAACTGTAGGAGAGTGTCGGCCGACCTGGAAGAACGCACTTTTCAGTGACAGGGGAACCTCATGGTGACCAAGCAGCTGCTCGAGGGTCTGCCCGAGGACGCCGACCTGAGGCGCGCGGACTCCCTGGCGCGGGAGATCTTCTCGGACGTCGCCAACAAGTGGGCGCTCCTGATCATCGAGGCGCTCGGCGAGCGCACCCTGCGCTTCAGCGAACTGCGCGACGAGGTCGAGGGCGTCAGCCACAAGATGCTCACCCAGAACCTGCGCATGCTGGAGCGCAACGGTCTGGTCAGCCGGAAGGTGCACCCCACCGTGCCGCCGCGGGTCGAGTACACCCTCACCGAACCGGGCCGGGCCCTGCGCGCCACGGTCGACGCCCTGTGCGGCTGGACCCACCGGTACCTCGGTCAGATCGAGGACGCGCGCCGCCGCTTCGACGCCTGACGGGCGCGCGGCACCGCGCTTTCCGGTGGCGCGCCTCCTCGGGCGCTCCCCCGTCGGCGGCCACCGTCCCGGCCCGCGCTCCCCCCGGGTGCCGGGCCGCCGTACCGCCCGGTGCCGCAGGTCGGGGAACAGCGTCCCGGCGCCGGACCCACGGTCCCCTCCCCCTCAGCTCCGGCGGAGCGCACCGCTGCGGCGCAGTCGGCGGACCACCGACCGGAGTTCCGGGGCCGAAGCGGGCGCGGGCTCCCCGGGGGCGGTGGCGGTCGCGGTCCACAGGGCGAGTTCGCGGTCCCGGGGGCCGTGGGCGAGGTGCGGCTCGCCGTCGCCGAAGACCCGGACGGGGTGTCCGGCGTCCCACCGCTCCCACCCGGGCGAACCGTCGGAGACGAAACGCACCCACGCCCCGTGCATCGCCTCGGCCAGTTCCCGCGGCGCGCCCTCGCCGGCGAGTTTGCGGGCGTCGGGCTCGTCCCCGCTGTCGAAGACGAAGCCCAGTTCCAGGGCGTGGCAGGCCCCGAGGCGGGGCCGGCCGGACGGCCAGGCGAACTCGTAGACGTACGACGGTTCCGTGCGGCCGTCGGCGAGGCGGTGCAGCGGGAGGCGAAGCAGGTGGTCGGTGACCATCTGCCCGACGATCTCGGCGGTGCCGGCCTCCGGGTGCAGGGCGCGGTAGCCGCGCGGGACCTCGCTGCCGCAGCGGCAGCGGGCCATCGCGCCGGCCAGGGCGACCGCGCCGAGGCGGTCGACGCGGTCCAGGAGGCCGCCGGGGACGAGCCAGAGCCGGTACTCGTCGCGGGTCCAGCCGGTCAGGAACCCGACACCGGGGGCCGCGCCGTCCGTCAGCGCCTCCAGGGGGTCGCGCGGGACGAGGTCGTCGTCGATGACGATGCCGAAGGCGGGGCCGCCGAGCAGCGGGCTGCCGAGCCGGCCGACGTCGGCCTGGACGCGGAGCAGGTGCCCGCGGTCGACGGCGGCGAAGGCCTCGGCGGTGGCGGGGACCTTCAGCCGGTTCGCCATGCGGCGGACCACTCGCCGCACCTTGTCCCGGTCGGTCGCCTCCGGCGGGCCGCTCTGCAGGACCGCCCGCCGGACCAGCCCCCGGGTCTGCGGGGCGGCGACGAGCGCGCCGGCGCTGATCGCCCCGGCGGACTGGCCGCCCAGGGTGACGCGGTCGGGGTCGCCGCCGAAGGCCGTGATCGCCTCGTGGACCCAGCGCAGGGCGGCGAGCTGGTCGCGCAGGCCGGGGTTGGCGGGGGCGTCCGGGAACAGGCCGTAGCCCTCGACGCCGAGGCGGTAGTTGACCGACACGAACACCACGCCGTCGCGGGCGAAGGTCCGCCCGTCGTACACGGGGACGGCGGAGGAGCCCCTGGTCAGGGCGCCGCCGTGCAGCCACACGAACACCGGCAGCCGGGCTTTGGGGGACGGGTCCGGGGTCCACACGTTCAGGTTGAGGCAGTCGTCGCCGGGCACCACCGGGTCGGACAGGTACCGCGCGAAGGCCTCGGAGTACGGCGGCTTCGGGGCCGTCGGCCCGAAGGCCCCGGCGTCGCGCACGCCGTCCCACGGCTCCGGCGGGACGGGCGGCCGGAATCTGCGGGGGCCGAAGGGGGGCGCGGCGTAGGGGATGCCCCGGAACGCGGCGACGTCCTGCTCCCACCGGCCGCGCACGGCTCCGTACGGCGTCCTGGCCACGGGGTTCATCCGGTCCGCCGTCATGTGCCCACCAGCCCTTCGACGCACCGTGCTCACGCACCGGCTCTCTTCGCCGGTAGCACAAGAGCACCACAGTGCTCATCGGTATTCCCCTGCACCCGTACGCGTCCTTCCCGGAAGTGTCGGCCGGTTCTAGAGTAGGAAGCGCTTTCTATCCGCGGGAGGGGTGGGATCTCCGATGGCCCGTACGGGCAGTGCGAGCACGGCGGCCGGGCCGACGCTCGCGGTCGTGGCCCGCGAGGCGGGGGTGTCGGTGCCGACCGCGTCCAAGGTGGTCAACGGCCGCCAGGACGTGGCCCCGGAGACCCGCCGCCGCGTCACCGAGGCACTGAACCGCCTGGGGTACGTCAGAAGACCCCGGTTCGGCGACGGGAGGATGCCGCACCTGGTGGATCTCGTGGTGCCGTCGCTGGAGGAGTCGGGTTCGGGGGCGGTGCTGCACGGCGCGGAGGAGGCGGCGCACGACGCGGGCCTGGAGATCGTGGTCTCCACGGCCACCCGCCGCGGCCGCCCCGACGGTCCGGAGCGGAGCTGGCTGGACCGGCTCGTCGTGCGCGGCTCGTCCGGGGTGCTGTTCCATCTGACCGGGCCGAGCGCGCCGCAGCGCAGGTGGCTGGAGCAGCACCGCATCCCCTTCGTGGTGATCGATCCGGTCCTCGACCCCCCGGCGGACGTCGTCTCGGTGGGCGCGGCGAACTGGCAGGGCGCAGTGACGGCGACGGAGCACCTGCTGTCCCTGGGCCACGGACGCATCGCCGTCATCACCGGCGAACGGTCCACGGCGTCCGGCGACGCGCGGCTCGCCGGCTACCACTCGGCCCTCGTCGCGGCGGGCGCGCGGCACCGCGCCGAGTACGTCCGGCACGCCGCGCACGACGCGGCCGCGGCCCGCCACCGCACGCGTGAACTCCTCGACCTGCCCGAGCCGCCCACGGCCGTCTTCGTCTGCTCGGACCGGATGGCGCCCGGCGTCTACGGGGCCCTGGCCGAGCGGGGCCTGCGCGTCCCGGACGACCTGAGCGTGGTCGGCTTCGACGACCTCCCGGAGGCCCGCTGGCTCACGCCCGCCCTGACGACCGTTCGCCGGCCGCGCTCCGAGATGGCGGCGACGGCGCTGCGCCTGCTCCTGCGCATGGCGGACGGCCACCGCCCGGAGAGCACCCGCACGGAACTGTCGACGCGCCTGGTGGAACGCTCGAGCACGGCGCCTCCCGGGTCCCGTCCGGGCGCTCACGGCTGACGGACGGCGCCGTGCCCCGGTACGGCCGCGCCGCGACGCCCGGCCGGGGGCGGGATCCGGCCGATGAGACCCCGCCCGGTACGGCGTGACACAGGTCACGGCGGTGCGGGCCCGATCTTGGAATGCGCGGCGCGCCGCTCTTGCTCCACTCCTCGTGGGCTTGCCCTGCCCTGGGCGCGTCGGGCAACGGTGCTCAGCGCGACCGGCCACGAGAGCCGGGGACGACCTCGGTCCTCCCCTCTCCCCCGATCCCGGCCCGCTGTCTTCGAAAGGTTCCTCCGCACCATGCCACTGGCTCTGCTGGCCCTGGCCGTCGTCGCGTTCGGCCTCGGCACGACCGAGTTCGCCACGATGGGGCTGCTGCCCCAGATCGCCGACGGGGTCGGCGTCTCCGTACCGGACGCCGGCAACCTCGTCTCGGCCTACGCGCTCGGGGTGGTCGTCGGCGCCCCCCTGCTGACGGGCATCGGTGCGCGCGTACCCCACAAGCGGCTGTTGCTGCTCCTGTCCGGGTTGTTCGTGGTCGGCAACGTCGCGTCCGCGCTCGCCCCCGGCTTCGGCCTGCTCTTCGGCGCGCGTTTCCTGACCGGGCTGCCGCACGGGGCGCTGTTCGGCGTCGGCGCCGTCGTGGCCTCCCGGCTGGTCGCCCCCGAACGGGCCGCACGCGCCGTCTCGAGGATGTTCCTCGGTCTCACCGTCGCGAACATCGTCGGCGTCCCGGCCGGCACGGCCCTCGGCCAGCAGCTGGGCTGGCGGTCCGCCTACCTCGCGATCGCCGTCATCGGTCTCGTCGCCCTCGCCGCGCTGGCCCTCTTCGTGCCCCACCAGCCCCGCGGCCGGCAGTCCGGCATCCGGCACGAGCTGCGGGCGATGGGCAACCGGCAGGTCGCGATCGGCCTGGCCGTCGCCGTGGTGGGATTCGGCGGCTTCTTCGCCGTCTACAGCTACCTGGTGCCCATCCTGACGGAGGTGACGGGCCTCTCCGACTCCTCGACCACCCTGGTCCTCGCGCTCTACGGCGTCGGCATGACGCTCGGCACGCTGGTCGCGGGCCCCCTGACGGACCGCGCCCTGCGCCCGACGCTGTACGCGGGGCTCGCCCTGCTCGCCGCGGCGCTGGTGACGTTCTCCTTCACCGTCCACAGCACCGTGCCCGCCCTGGTGACGATCACCTTCATCGGTGCGCTGGGCTCCTTCATCACCACGCCCGTCCAGATGCTGCTCATGGCCAAGGCGAAGGACGCCCCGACGATGGCGGCGGCCTCCAACCACTCCGCCTTCAACCTGGCCAACGCGGGCGGCGCCTGGCTCGGCGGCCTGGCCCTCTCGGCGGGCTGGGGCTGGACCTCCCCCGCCCTGGTCGGTGCCGCGCTCGCCCTGGCCGGCCTCGGCCTCGCCCTCACGGGCGGCCTCCTGAACCGGGACGGCCGCCGCTCCGAGGTGATCACTTCGTCCGGCGCGGGGGCCGCCACGGAAGCCGGCCCCGTTCCGGCGGCCCACCGCACGGGCGATTCCGCCTCCTAGGGGCGCGGCGCGGCCGCCCAGGTGATCCCGCCGTGCAGGTGGGCGCGGAAGGCGGGGTCGTCGTAGGCCTCGGCGGCGTGCCCGAACGCGGTGTAGAAGACCCGCCCGGCGCCCTGTTCGCGGCACCAGGCCAGCGGGTGGTCGTCACCCATGCCGCCGCCGTCGTACGACGACTCGTCGGCGGAGACGAGGACCCGCGCGGTGGGACGCGGAGTGGTGCGGAAGTCGTACCACTCGTCGGTGAACTCCCACACCGGCGGCAGGTGCCGGGTCGCCGGGTGGTCGCGGTCCTCGACCACGGCGCGTCCCGGCTGGTGGGCCGGGTGCCGGTCGAAGCGGGCGCCGAGCAGCTCGCCGTAGTACGGCCAGTCGTACTCGGTGCAGGCGGCGGCGTGCACCCCGACGAACCCGCCGCCCGCCTCGACGTACGCCGCGAGCCGCTCCCGTCCGGCCGGGGTGAGCACCTCGCCGCTGGTGGACAGGAACACGACGGCGGCGTACCGGCCGTCCAGCGGCTCCTCGAAGGCGGCGGGGTCCTCGGTGGTGTCGACGTCGAAGCCGCCGAGGGCGCGCAGGGCGGCGACGCCGGCCGGGATGGAGTCGTGCCGGTAGTCGGTGGTGCGGGTGTGGACGAGGAGCGCGGGGGCGGACGTGCGCCCGGGCCCGCGCCGGCCGGCCCGCACCCTCAGCCGCCCGCGTCCACGTCGTTGCGGGGCGCCCCGTCACCGGCCGGCGGCAGATCGCCGCGCTCGACGGGTCCGGTCGGCGCCGCGCCGTCGTCGGCGGGCGCGGGCGGCAGCAGCTCGGTGACCTCCTCACCGGACGGCCGGTGAGCCTCCCGCGCCGCCTCGTGCAGGACGTCGCGGGAGACGTCCGCATCGCCCTCGAGCCGTACGACGTGGTCCTCCTTCACGACGGCGTACTCGTGCGCCCCCCGTCCGGAGCGGTACCAGACTCCCTCCTCCACCAACTCGCACATCTGCTGCCCCGCGGCGCACTCGGCGGCGGACATGGTGCCCCGGTCGACGTACAGCCGCAGCTGCCCGCCCTCCTGCCGCGAGACGTACGTGGCGGAGAAGCCGTCCCCGCCGTACACCCCGACGGACTGCCGGGCGAGCGTGAAGCCGGGGGCCCCGGTGACGTAGACGAGCTCCGGGGCGATGCCCAGCGCACCGGCGCGGGCGACGAGTTCGGCGGTGGGGGCGCCGTCGTCCCGTGTCTCCCCCTGCCCGCTCCGCTCACTGCCGCAGGCGGTGAGCAGCAGCGGGGCGAGCAGCAACAGCGGCAGCGAACGCACGGTAGGGATCATGCGCCCATCCAAGCGGACGCGGGCCGCCGGTGTCCGGTTTCTTCAAGACCGCGTCGGCGAAGCGTCCCTACGGTGGCCGTATGAGTGCACGATTCGATGCCATCGGGCTGGTCGTCTCCGACATGGCCGCCTCCGTCGCCTTCTACCGCCGGCTCGGGTTCGCGTTCCCCGAGGGCGCCGAGGAGCAGGGGCACGCGGAGGCGGAGCTGCCCGGCGGGCTGCGGTTGCTGTTGGACACCGAGGACGTGGTCCGGTCGTTCCACGCCGGGTGGCGGGCGCCCACCGGCGGCGGGCGCGCCTCCCTCGCCCTGCGGTGCGACGGTCCGCAGGAGGTGGACGCCCTGTACGAGGAGTTGGTCGCCGGTGGACACCACGGGGAGCTGAAGCCGTGGGACGCCGTGTGGGGCCAGCGGTACGCGGTGGTGCTCGACCCGGACGGGAACGGGGTCGATCTGTTCGCTCCGCTAGCCGCGGGCGGCCAGTAGCTCGCCCAGCGGCAGCCCCGTCAGGTCCCGTACCTCGCGGGACAGGTGGGCCTGGTCCGCGTAGCCGGTCCGGGCGGCCGTCTCCGCGAACGGGGTGCCCGAGCGGGCCAGGGCCAGGGCGCGGCGCAGCCGGAGGATGCGGGCCAGGGTCTTGGGGCCGTAGCCGAACGCGGCCAGCGAACGGCGGTGCAGCTGGCGGGCGCTCAGGCCGAGTCCGTCGGCGGCCGCGGCGACCGGGCGGCCGGCGTCCAGGGCGGTCACGATGCGGCCCAGCACGGGGTCGGGAGGGGTGGTTTCCGCGGCCCGGCGCAGGGCCAGGTCCTCCAGGCCGCGTGCCGGGTCGTCCGCCGCGTTCACCCGGGCGGTCATGCGGCGCACGTCGGCCGCCGGCCACAGGTCCGCCAGGTCGACGCGGCGGTCGCGCAGTTCGTGTGCGGGGACGCCGAGCAGGGCGGGGGCCGTGCCGGGACCGAAGCGGATGCCCGCCCAGGTGCTCGGCGGCCCCTCGGTGAGGTGCGCGCGGGTGTCGGGGCCGGCGACCAGCAGGCGCCCCTCGTGCCAGAGGAGGTCCATGCAGCCGTCGGGCAGCACCCGGCCCCCCTCGGTCCCGGACGGGGTGTTGGTCCACACGACCGCTCCCGTCAGCCGCGACGCCCGTTCGCTGTACACGTCCGCCAGGCTACGCCCCCGGGCGTGCGGCCCGGCGGCGCCGGCGGTCCCGGCCGGTGCGCACGGGGGCCTGCGACGTGTTCCGGGCGACGGCGCCGGCGCCGGGCCCCGCCGAGGTGGTCCCGAACGCCGCCTCGCCCCGCGGCCGCCCCACGGCCTTCGGTACCGGGGCCGCGCCGGCCGCGGCCCGAATCCCCGCGCAGCGGCACCGTTCGCGGGGGAACGCTCAGGCCGCCCGCGTCCGCCACTCCTGCGGGCTGACCCCGTAGGTCCGCTTGAAGGCCGTCGACAGGGCGAACGCGCTGCCGTAGCCGACCCGGCGGGCGATCGCGCCGATCGTGTCGTCGGTGTCGCGCAGCCGGTCCGCGGCGAGGGCGAGGCGCCAGCCGGTGAGGTACGTCATCGGGGGTTCGCCGACGAGTTCCGTGAAGCGGCGGGCCAGGGCCGCGCGGGAGACCCCGGCCTTCGCGGCGAGCGCGGCGACCGTCCAGGGGTGCGCGGGTTCGTCCTGCAGCAGGCGCAGCACCGGGCCCACCACCGGGTCCGCCCGGGCCCGGTACCAGGCGGGCGGCTCCGCCTCCGGCCGGGCGAACCAGGCCCGCAGCGCGGCGATGACCAGCAGGTCGAGCAGCCGGTCCAGGACGACCTCCTGACCGGGCGCGTCGCGCACGACCTCCTCCGCGAGGAGCGGGGTGAGCGGGCAGTCCCACATGTCGGCGGTGAGGGAGAGCAGCGGCGGCAGGGCGTCCAGCAGCCGGCCGCCGATCTCGCCCCGCATCCGGTAGGTGCCGATCAGCATCACCGTCCCGCCGTCCGGCCGGTCGCCCCAGGTGCGGACGCCGAGGTCCATGACCCCGTTGAGGGGGAGGCCGTCGGGGTGATGGCACTCCCCGCCCGGCAGGATCAGCGCCCGGGGTGCCGTGCCGGGGGCGTCGGCGCAGGTGTAGGGGTCCGGACCGCGCGCGACGGCGAGGTCGCCGGGGCCCAGGCGGAGCCGTTCGCCCCGGTCCGGCAGGATCCACGCCTCGCCGCGGGCCACCAGCATCACCGTCAGCGGGGCCTCGTCCTCCACGCGGACCGCCCACGGCGGGTCGAAACACGCCCTGATCATGAACGCGCCCCGCGCGCGAGGGCCCTCCAGCAGGCCGGTGAGAGCGTCCATGCAGGCAGCGTAGACGCGGGCTCAGGGGGACGGGCCCCGTTCGACGACGTCCCCTCGCGGCGCGCGGTACTTCACCGGGCGGCACGGCACAGGAGGCGCGCGGCACGGAGGACGAGGGGGGCGGGGAGCCGGCGCCTCACTGCTCCTCGTCCGGCGGTTCCTCCCCGTTCTTCGGGTGGGTGCTCTTCGCGTGGTGGGCGCGCAGCCGCGCCGTGACGTCCTCCGGCGGCAGGAAGCGGGACCAGCGCTCGGGGAACTCGGCGGGCATGTCGGGGTCGGCCTCGTCGGCCGCGGCGGCGGTGCGGGCGACGTACTCGGCGACCTGGGCCTGGCGGACCCGCTCGTTGGCCTCGCGGGCCGCGGCCGTCGCCGCGGCCGGCCAGACCCGGTCGATGGCGGCGTTGACCGCGGCGCCGACGAGGACGGCGAACGCGGACACGCCGATCCACAGCAGCACGGCGACGGGGGCCGCGAGGGATCCGTAGATGGTGGGGCCCTCGACCGTGCTGGTCAGGTAGAGCCGCAGCAGGAAGCTGCCCAGCACCCACATGGCGAGGGCGACCAGTGCGCCGGGCACGTCCTCGATCCACGGGGAGCGCACGGGCACCGAGACGTGGTACAGCGTGGTCAGGAAGGCGACGGACAGCAGGATCACGACCGGCCAGTACAGGATCTGGACGAGCGTCGTCGACCAGGGCACGATCCGGACGACCGCGTCCGGGCCGGCCACCATCAGCGGCAGCGCGACCGACCCGATCAGCAGGGCCACGATGAACAGCAGGAAGGCCAGCAGCCGGGTCTTGACGATGCCCCGCACCCCGTCGAGGCCGTACATGACGGTGATGGTGTCGATGAAGACGTTCACCGCGCGGGAGCCCGACCACACGGCGATCAGGAAGCCGAGGGAGATGACGTCGGGCCGGCCCCCTTTGGTCACGTCCCGCAGGATCGGCTCCGCGATCTCCTTCACGCCCCGGTCGGACAGCACCGTACGGGAGGCGTCCAGGAGATTGCGCTGCACGCTCTGGATGGTGTCGGCGCCGGTCCAGGCGTCGACGTAGCCGAGCAGGCCGATCAGGCTGAGCAGCAGCGGGGGCACCGACAGCAGCGTGAAGAACGCCGCCTCGGCCGCCAGGCCCAGGATGCGGTACTCCATGCACGAATTGACGGTGTCCTTGAGCAGCAGCCAGGCGGTCCTGCGTTTGGAGACGTTCCGATAGAGGGCCCGGGCCCGGTGGAGTCGGCCGGAGATCTCGTCGGGGGGTTCACTTGCTGGCTGCACGTCCTAAAGGTATCCGTCGTGCCTGGTCGCACTCACCCTCAGGCGGAGTCACCGGGTGCGGCACGCTTGCCGCGGGGTACGTTCGACGCATGGCACGCACCACGCACACCGTGACCAACCAGGCTCCGCCGCTGGTGCAGTACGACGTGTTCGGCGCCGACCGGGCCCTGGCGGAGGCGGTCGGGCGGCACCTGGGGCCGGAGGTGCGGGACGAGGCGCTGGCCGAGCTGTCGGGGCTCGGGCGGACCGCCGGGTCCGCCCAGGTCCAGGAGTGGGGGGTCCAGGCCGACGAGCATCCGCCGCGGCTGCGCACCCACGACCGCTACGGTCACCGGATCGACGAGGTCGACTTCCACCCGGCCTGGCACCGGCTGCTCGGCAAGGGCGTCTCGGCGGGGCTGACGGCGGCCTGGGGGCGGCCGGGCGGGCACGTGCGGCGGGCGGCGGCGTTCCTGATGTGGACGCAGGTGGAGGCGGGCACCTGCTGTCCGCTGTCGATGACCCACGCGGCGGTCCCCGCCCTGCGCACGGACCCGGCCCTGGCGACGGAGTGGGAACCCCTGCTGACCTCGGTGATCTACGACCGCACCCTGCGGCCCGCCCACCTCAAGCCCGGTGTCCTGTTCGGGATGGGGATGACGGAGAAGCAGGGCGGCAGCGACGTGCGGGCGAACACGACGACGGCCCGGCCGCTGGCCGAGGACGGCGCGTACGAGCTGACCGGGCACAAGTGGTTCTGTTCGGCGCCCATGTCGGACGCCTTCCTGGTGCTGGCCCAGGCGCCCGGGGGCCTCACCTGCTTCCTGGTGCCGCGCGTGCTGGCGGACGGCACGCGCAACGTGTTCCTCCTCCAGCGGCTCAAGGACAAGCTGGGCAACCGGTCCAACGCCTCCGCCGAGGTCGAGTTCGACGGGACGTGGGCGCGCCGGGTCGGGGAGGAGGGGCGCGGGGTGCGCACCGTCATCGGGATGGTGGCGGCGACCCGGCTCGACTGCGTGCTGGGCTCGGCGGGGCTGATGCGGCAGGCCGTGGCGCAGGCGGTCCACCACTGCACGTACCGCGAGGCGTTCGGCGGGAAGCTCGTCGACAAGCCGCTGATGCGCAACGTCCTGGCCGACCTCGCGCTGGAGTCGGAGGCGGCCACCGCGCTGGGGCTGCGGCTCGCCGCGGCGTACGACGACGGCGGGGAGCAGGAGCGGGCGCTGCTGCGGATCGCGGTGCCGGCGGCCAAGTACTGGGTGACCAAGCGGTGCCCCCCGGTGGCGGTGGAGGCGGCGGAGTGCCTGGGCGGCAACGGGTACGTCGAGGAGTCGGGGCTGCCCCGGCTGGTGCGGGAGTCGCCGCTGAACTCGATCTGGGAGGGCGCGGGCAACGTCCAGGCGCTGGACGTGCTGCGGGCGCTGCGCCGGGAGCCGGCGGCGCTGGACGCGTACCTGCGGGAGGTCGGGCAGGCGCGCGGGGCGGACCACCGGCTGGACGGCGCGATCAAGGACCTGCTGACCGAACTGGCCGATCTGGAGGGCGTCGAGGGGCGGGCGCGGCGGCTGGTGGAGCGGCTGGCGCTGGTGCTCCAGGGCTCCCTGCTGGTGCGGTTCGCCCCGCCGCAGGTGGCGGACGCGTTCTGTGCGGCGCGGCTGGGCGGCGACGGGGGCGCGGCCTTCGGGACGCTGCCGCACACCCTCGATCTGGCGTCGGTGGTGGAGCGGGCCCGGCCGGTGTCCTGAGACGGCGGTGCGACGCGGGGGTGGTGCTGCGCCGACACGGCACCACCCCCGCCACACGGGCCTCTTGCGAGCCGTGAGCGCCGCTCGGGACGGCGTTGCTCAAGCTTCGGGCAGAGCGGGCCCGTCCACCAGGGTTGCAGGGGGTTGCAACTTGCTGCCGCCGTGCCCGTACTGAACGTGTCCGTCGGGGGCACACGGCAGGATGAGACCGACAGTCAGAACGGATCTCGGGGGTGCGGCCGGCAGGTCGTCCGGGCGGTCGGCCTCCGATCCCATCCCCCGGGAGGACCGGTGGCGCTCTCGCCGATGGACGTGGCGCACCTGGCCGCCGTCGACACGACGCGTGCGGCCCGGGTGCTGAGCGAGGTCCGCTCCGCCGCGCTCGCCGGACAGCGCGCGCCCGTGGCCCCCCGCCCGGTGATCGGGCAGTCCTGGGAGCGGATGCTGCGCCGGGGCGTCGATCCGGACCGCGACGTCCGCAGCGAGCTGCTGTCCCGCGAGGAGGTGCGGCGGCGGCGGGAGTCCTCCCGGCTGCGGCACGTGCTGCCGGTGCTGCGGGAGGGGCTGCTGTCGGTCGCGGACGTCGCCCACCACATCATGGTGGTGGCCGACGAGGAGGGCCGGGTGCTGTGGCGGGAGGGCAGCGCGCCGGTGCTGCGCAAGGCCGACGGGCTGGGCTTCGAGGTCGGCGCGGACTGGCGCGAGGACGTCGTCGGCACCAACGGGGTGGGCACCCCGGCGGTGGCCCGGCGTCCGGTGCAGGTCTTCGCCTCCGAGCACTTCGTGCGCTCGCACGCCGCCTGGACCTGTGCCGGGGCGCCGATCACGGACCCCCGGGACGGGCGGCTGATCGGCGTGGTGGACGTGAGCGGGCCGCTGGAGACGATGCACCCGGCCACGCTGGCCTGGGTCGACTCGGTGGCCAAGCTGGCCGAGGCGCGGTTGCGGGAGATGCACCTGGAGTCGCTGGAACGGCTGCGCGCGGTGGCGGCGCCGGTGCTGGCCCGGATCGACGGGCGTGCGCTGGTGACGGACCGGCACGGGTGGACGGCCGCGGTCACGGGGATGCCGTACGTACGACGGCTGACGCTGCCCGAGTCGGTGCCGGCCGGGACCCGGTGGCTGCCCGCGCTGGGGCCGTGCTCGTTGGAGCCGCTGGCCGGGGGCTGGCTGGTGCGGGCGGCGGACGAACCGGCGGCGCGCGACGCGACCCGGATCGTGCTGGACCTCAGGGGGCCGCGCCGCTGGTCGGTGGAGGTGTCCGGCGGCGCGGGCCCGTGGACGCGGGAACTGAGTCCCCGGCACGCCGAGTTGCTGTACCTGCTGGCCGTGCACCGCGCCGGCCGCAGCGCCGCCGGCCTCGCGCAGGACGTCTTCGGCGACCCGGCCCGCAGGGTGACGGTGCGTGCGGAGATGTCCCGGGTCCGGCGCTACCTCGGCGGCCTCCTGGAGCACCGCCCGTACCGTTTCGCGGACGACGCCGAGGTGGACGTCCTCCTCCCGGACGACCCCCGCGACCTCCTCCCCCGCTCGACCGCCCCGGCGCTCGGCAGGTACCGGGCGTCGGCGGCGGGCGCTGGGGATCCGCGCACTGCCGCCCCAACGGGTTACGGATGAGGCATATTTGCAGGGTCCTCCTCCCCGGCACCGCCCTCCTGCCGTAGCATCCCGTTACGGGCCACCCCACCTGCTTTCGGTCAACGCGCGGATCGCCGGACGCAGTTGGCTCGTCTCGGGAGGACGTTATGAAGCATCGCGGCAGACACCGCCGGCGCAGACGGGGCCGGGCGTTGCGGGCGGCGCTGGCCGGGACCGCCCTCGCGCTCACCGCCGCCGCCACCATGATCAGCACCTCGCAGGCCGACGTCGCCGACAACCCGGGGGCGCTGGAGCCGCTCACGACGTCCGCCGAGACCGCGCCGCTGCGGCTGACCGAGCACAGCGTGCCGCGGGAGTGGCTGGACCGGCTCTCCTCCGGGATGGGCCGGCCGGTCGGTGTCGACACCGTGCTCGCCGACACCGACGGCTCCCTGCGCGAGGCGGACACCTGTCCGTCCGACGGCAAGCGGGCCCTGCCCGTGGAACCGGCCGCCACGCGCGCGTACTGCTGGGAGGAGGCCGACACCGACGGCTGGCGGCCGGGCGGGGTCACCACCTCCGGGGACGCGGACGACGACGGCCACTGGGGCGAGCACCGGGTGGTCCTCTCCGGCTGGAGCCAGGACACCCCGACGACGGACGGGCGGGGGCTCGCCCGGGTCGCCTTCGTCGACGCCGACGACCCCCGCGCCCTCCGCTACACCTGGGTCCTGCTCGCCGTGCCGGTGGACGGCGGCCACGACTACCGCGGGCTCGTCTCCACGGTGTCCGGCATGGTCTGGTACCAGAACAAGCTGCTGGTCACCGCCGACCGGGGCGAGAGCAGCGCGCTGTACGTGTACGACGTGGGCCGGATCCAGCGCGCCACCGTGGACGACGCCTCGTCGGTCGGCCGGGTGCCCGGCGGCTGGTCGGCGGCCGGGGCGCGGTACGTCCTGCCCGCCGTCGCCTCCTACCGGGCGGCCGGCGGTGACGCCCCGCGGCCCGGGGGCATCTCCCTGGACCGGAGCACCGCGCCCGACAGCCTGGTCGCGCACGAGGCGATGCCCGAGGACGCCGACGGACCGACCCGGCTGTGGCGGTACGCGTTCGGCGACGCCCCGGAACGGGCGGGCCTGCTGGCCACGGACCCGGTGTCGCGGGCGGACGCGGTCGAGGCGTACGAGACCGAGCTGGGCGACGTCCGCAGTGTGCTGTCGTACCGGTCGGCCTGGTACCTGGGCCGGATGACCGCGACGCCGGACGAGCGCGGATCGCTGTGGCGGCAGGACGCGAAGGGGGCCCGGCCCACCCGTTGCGGGGCGGACGAGACGTACCGCTGCTGGAGCGGCCAGGCGGCGTCCCTCTCCTACTGGCAGGAGACCGGCGAGCTCTGGTCCCAGTCCGGCCGGATGCTGTTCGCCCTGCCCCTGGACTCGGTCGACCGGTCCCTGGACTAGGCCCTTCCGCCTGGGCCTCCTGTCAGGGTCTTCGGCCAGGGCCTTCGCGGACCGGTCGGCCCGTTCGGGCGCGGTCGGCCGGCAGGTGGTGACCGGGCGCGGTGCCGGTGGCACGCAGGCGTGCCGACGGCCCGCGCCCGAGCGCCGTCGGGTGCTCGGGCGTGAGAGGACGTGGCATGCGGACGACTGGGCTGCTCAACCCCGGCCGCCGCGTCGACGACCACATGAGCCGCCCCCTCGTCGACGGCGTCCTGCCGCCGCCGGGGGCGCCGTGCGAGCCGGACGTGCCGCCCTCCGCCGGCACCGGGCGTGACGCGGCCGGACAGCCCGCCGTCCGCGCTGTGGTCAGGCGTTCGACAGGAACGCGGAGCGGATGGTTCTCTTTCGGACATGACGACCATCGCCGTGACCACCTGGTCCCTGGAGCAGACCTCGCCCACCGATCTCCTGCCGGCCGCCGTGCCCGAGGGGGACGTGCGGGTGGTTCGCTCCGAGGTGCCCTCGCCCGAGTTCAGCCGCTTCCTGTACACCGCGGTCGGCGGTGACATCCGCTGGACCGACCGGCTGGGCTGGACGTACGCGCAGTGGCTGGAGCACCTGGACCGGCCCGGGGTGGAGACCTGGGTGGCCTACGACCGCGGGACGCCCGCGGGGTACGTGGAGTTGGAGTCCCAGGACGACGGGGTCGTGGAGATCGTCTACTTCGGCCTCGTCGCCGCCTTCCGGGGCCGGCGCATCGGCGGGCACCTGCTGTCGTACGGGACCGCCCGCGCCTGGGACATGGCGGAGCGCCGGCCCGGGGTGAAGCCGACCACGCGGGTGTGGCTGCACACCTGCAGCAAGGACGGCGAGCACGCCATGGACAACTACCTGCGCCGGGGCTTCAAGCTGTTCGACACCAAGGTGGAGGAGGAGCCGGAAGTGGCCACTCCGGGCCCGTGGCCCGGAGCCCACCCCGCCTGACCAGCACGGACAAGACCGTCCGCGCCGCTTGTGACCGAGGACACCCTCGTCTCTCATTCCGAGACAAGGGTGTCCACTTTTTGGATGAAGCTGGACTGAGTCCAGATCGCCGTGCCAGGCTTCCGCCATGCCTGGAACTGGAATCGCCTTGGTGAGTCGGCGGCACGTCGACCTCGGCCGCATGTCCAGCGCCATCTGTCCGGCGCGCTGAGAACACCCGACAGCGCCCGACAACCTTCCTCCCCCCTTTCCCGCTTCACTCCCGCGCAATGCCGCGCACGTCTGCCCGTGCGCCCGTATGCGCAGGTAAGAGCCGCATTCCCGCCTGTCCCGAAGGACGTGTCAACCATGGCCGCCACCCCGCAGAAGCCTGCCCCCGCGCAGCAGCCTGCCGTCGCGACTCCCCGCCGCAAGGTGAGCCGTCACCGCGGAGAGGGACAGTGGGCCGTGGGTCACCTCACCCCGCTCAACGGCAACGAGCAGTTCAAGAAGGACGACGACGGTCTCAATGTGCGGACACGTATTGAGACGATCTACTCCAAGCGCGGATTCGACTCGATCGACCCCAACGACCTGCGCGGCCGCATGCGTTGGTGGGGGCTGTACACCCAGCGCAAGCCCGGGATCGACGGCGGCAAGACCGCGATCCTGCAGCCGGAGGAGCTGGACGACGAGTACTTCATGATGCGGGTGCGCATCGACGGCGGCGCGCTGACCACCCGGCAGCTGCGGGTGATCGGCGAGGTCTCGCAGGAGTTCGCGCGCGGCACCGCCGACATCACCGACCGGCAGAACGTCCAGTACCACTGGATCCGCATCGAGGACGTGCCCGAGATCTGGAACCGCCTCGAGGCCGTCGGCCTGTCCACGGTCACCGCCTGCGGCGACACCCCCCGCGTGATGATCGGCTCGCCGGTCGCCGGCATCGCCGAGGACGAGATCATCGACGGCACCCCGGCCCTGGAGGAGATGAAGCGCCGGGTCCTCGGCAACAAGGCGTACTCGAACCTCCCCCGGAAGTTCAAGACGGCCATCTCCGGCTCGCCGGCCCTGGACGTGGTGCACGAGATCAACGACGTCGCGTTCGTCGGCGTCCGCCACCCCGAGCACGGGCCGGGCTTCGACCTGTGGGTCGGCGGCGGCCTGTCCACCAACCCCAAGCTGGGCGTGCGGCTGGGCACCTGGGTGCCGCTGGAGGACGTCCCGGACGTCTACGAGGGCGTCCTGTCGATCTTCCGCGACTACGGCTACCGCCGGCTGCGCAACCGGGCCCGGCTGAAGTTCCTGGTCGCCGACTGGGGCGCGGAGAAGTTCCGTCAGGTGCTGGAGGACGAGTACCTGAAGCGCAGGCTGACCGACGGTCCGGCGCCGGAGCAGCCGGTGCAGCAGTGGCGCGACCACATCGGCGTGCACCGCCAGCAGGACGGCCGCCACTACGTCGGTTTCGCCCCGCGCGTCGGCCGCGTCGACGGCACCACGCTCACCAAGATCGCCGACCTCGCGGAGGCCCACGGCTCGGGGCGGGTGCGGACCACCGTCGAACAGAAGATGATCATCCTCGACGTCGAGGAGGACCAGGTCGACTCCCTCGTCGAGTCCCTGGAGGCGCTGGACCTCAGCGCCCGGCCCTCCCCGTTCCGGCGCGGCACCATGGCCTGCACCGGCATCGAGTTCTGCAAGCTCGCCATCGTCGAGACCAAGGCGCGCGGCGCCTCGCTGATCGACGAACTCGAGCGCCGCATCCCGGACTTCGACGAGCCGATCACCATCAACCTCAACGGCTGCCCGAACGCCTGCGCCCGTATCCAGGTGGCGGACATCGGTCTCAAGGGCCAGCTGATGCTCGACTCCACGGGCCGTCAGGTCGAGGGCTACCAGGTGCACCTCGGCGGTGCGCTCGGCCTGGAGGCCGGCTTCGGCCGGAAGGTGCGCGGCCTGAAGGTCACCGCCGACGAACTGCCCGACTACATCGAGCGGGTCCTCAAGCGGTTCCAGGCGGAGCGCGAGGACGGCGAGCGGTTCGCCGCCTGGGTCACGCGCGCCTCCGAGGAGGCCCTGTCGTGAGCGAGCGCGCGGCGCCCTTCCACTGCCCCTACTGCGGCGACGAGGACCTGCGTCCGGGCGAGGACGGCCACGGCGTCTGGGAGTGCGGGGCGTGCAACCGAGTCTTTCAGCTGAAGTTCCGCGGGCTGCTGGCCCGCGGGCTGCGGCGACCCGACACGGAAGGTGACCGGATATGACCGCCCTTCAGGAAGAGGCGACCGAGGAGGAATTGAAGGAGCTGGCCGAGCGGGCGGGCCGTGACCTGGAGGACGCCTCCGCGCTGGAGATCCTCCAGTGGGCCGCCCGGACCTTCGGCAAGCGCTTCTGCGTGACCTCCTCCATGGAGGACGCGGTGGTCGCCCACCTCGCCTCGCGCGCCCTGCCCGGCGTCGACGTGGTGTTCCTCGACACCGGCTACCACTTCCCGGAGACCATCGGCACCCGGGACGCGGTGGCGGCCGTGATGGACGTCAACGTCATCACGCTGACCCCGCGCCGGACCGTCGCCGAGCAGGACGCCGAGCACGGCCCGAAGCTGCACGACCGCGACCCCGACCTGTGCTGCAGGCTGCGCAAGGTGCAGCCGCTGGAGGAAGGTCTGGCGGGCTACGCGGCCTGGGCGACCGGCCTGCGCCGCGACGAGTCCCCGACCCGGGCGAACACCCCGGTCGTCGGCTGGGACGAGAAGCGGCGGAAGGTGAAGATCTCCCCCATCGCCCGCTGGACCCAGGACGACGTGGACGCCTACGTCGCCGAGCACGGCGTGCTCACCAACCCCCTGCTGGCGGACGGCTACGCCTCCGTCGGCTGCGCCCCCTGCACCCGCCGGGTGCTGGAGGGCGAGGACGCCCGGGCCGGGCGCTGGGCCGGCCGCGGCAAGACCGAGTGCGGGCTGCACGGATGACGGTCCATCGCCACCACCCCCGGATCCAGGAGAACGACGTGACGACCGGAGCCACCGTATGGCTCACGGGTCTGCCGAGCGCCGGCAAGACCACCATCGCGTACGAGCTGGCCGGCCGACTGCGCGAGCAGGGCCGGCGCGTCGAGGTGCTCGACGGCGACGAGATCCGCGAGTTCCTCTCCGCGGGCCTCGGCTTCGGCCGCGAGGACCGGCACACCAACGTGCAGCGGATCGGCTTCGTCGCCGAACTGCTCGCCCGCAACGGCGTCACCGCGCTCGTCCCGGTGATCGCGCCGTACGCCGACAGCCGGGACGCGGTGCGCAAGCGGCACGAGGCGAACGGCACGCCTTACGTCGAGGTGCACGTGGCGACGCCGGTCGAGGTGTGCTCCGTGCGGGACGTCAAGGGCCTGTACGCCAAGCAGGCGGCGGGCGAACTCACCGGGCTCACCGGGGTGGACGACCCCTACGAGGAGCCCGCGGCGCCCGATCTGCGGATCGAGTCGCAGAACCAGACCGTGCAGGAGTCCGCGGCGTCGGTGTACGCCCTGCTCAGCGAAAGGGGACTGGCATGACCACCGTGGCCGCGCTGCGGGAGGGCACGGACAGCCCGTACGCCCTCTCCCACCTGGACGCCCTCGAGTCCGAGGCGGTGCACATCTTCCGCGAGGTGGCGGGCGAGTTCGAGAACCCGGTGATCCTGTTCTCCGGCGGCAAGGACTCCATCGTCATGCTGCACCTGGCGCTGAAGGCGTTCACGCCGGCGCCGGTGCCGTTCGCGCTGCTGCACGTGGACACCGGGCACAACTTCCCCGAGGTCCTCGACTACCGGGACCGCACCGTCGCCCGGCACGGGCTGCGCCTGCACGTCGCGTCCGTGCAGGACTACATCGACCGCGGGGTGCTCAAGGAGCGCCCCGACGGCACCCGCAACCCGCTGCAGACCCTGCCGCTCACCGAGAAGATCCAGAGCGAGAGGTTCGACGCCGTCTTCGGCGGCGGGCGCCGGGACGAGGAGAAGGCGCGGGCGAAGGAGCGGGTGTTCTCGCTGCGCGACGAGTTCTCCCAGTGGGACCCGCGCCGCCAGCGCCCGGAGCTGTGGAACCTCTACAACGGCCGGCACGCCCCCGGTGAGCACGTCCGCGTGTTCCCGCTGTCCAACTGGACCGAGCTGGACGTGTGGCAGTACATCGCCCGGGAGGGCATCGAGCTGCCCGAGATCTACTACGCGCACGAGCGCGAGGTGTTCCGGCGCAGCGGCATGTGGCTGACCGCCGGCGAGTGGGGCGGCCCGAAGCAGGGCGAGCGGGTCGAGAAGCGGCTCGTCCGCTACCGGACCGTGGGCGACATGTCCTGCACCGGCGCGGTCGACTCCGACGCCGACACCATCGAGAAGGTGATCACCGAGATCGCCGCCTCCCGGCTCACCGAGCGCGGCGCCACCCGCGCCGACGACAAGCTCTCCGAGGCCGCGATGGAAGACCGCAAGCGCGAGGGGTACTTCTAAGCATGAGCACGACCACGACCGAGGAGCTCTCGGCCACCACCCTGCTGCGGTTCGCCACCGCCGGTTCCGTCGACGACGGCAAGTCCACCCTGGTGGGCCGGCTGCTGCACGACTCCAAGTCGGTCCTCGCCGACCAGCTGGAGGCCGTGGAGCGGGCGTCGGCGAACCGGGGCCAGGAGGCCCCCGACCTCGCGCTCCTGACGGACGGCCTGCGGGCCGAGCGGGAGCAGGGCATCACCATCGACGTGGCCTACCGCTACTTCGCCACGCCGCGGCGCCGGTTCATCCTCGCCGACACCCCGGGCCACGTGCAGTACACGCGGAACATGGTCACCGGCGCCTCGACGGCCGAGCTGACCGTGATCCTCGTCGACGCCCGCAACGGCGTCGTCGAGCAGACCCGGCGGCACGCCGCCATCGCCGCCCTGCTGCGCGTCCCGCACGTCGTCCTCGCCGTCAACAAGATGGACCTGGTCGGGTACGAGGAGTCCGTCTTCGCCGCCATCGCCGAGGAGTTCACGGCGTACGCGACCGAACTGGGCGTCCCCGAGGTCACCGCGGTCCCGATCTCGGCGCTGGTCGGCGACAACGTCGTGGAACCGTCCGCGCACATGGACTGGTACGGCGGCCCGACCGTGCTGGAGCACCTGGAGACCGTCCCGGTCAGCCACGACCTGACGCAGTGCCACGCCCGGCTGCCCGTGCAGTACGTGATCCGGCCGCAGAGCGCCGAGCACCCGGACTACCGGGGCTACGCCGGCCAGATCGCCGCCGGCACGTTCCGCGTGGGCGACCGGGTGAGCGTGCTGCCGTCCGGCCGGACGACGACGATCACCGGGATCGACCTGCTGGGCCGGCCCGTCGACGTCGCCTGGACCCCGCAGTCGGTGACGCTGCTGCTGGCCGACGACATCGACATCTCCCGCGGCGACCTGATCGTCCCGAGCGAGGACGCCCCGGCCACCACGCAGGACGTCGAGGCGACCGTGTGCCACGTCGCCGACCAGCCGCTGACCGTCGGCCACCGGGTGCTGCTCAAGCACGGCACCCGCACGGTCAAGGCGATCGTCAAGGACATCCCGTCCCGGCTGACGCTCGACGACCTGTCCCTGCACCCGCACCCCGGCACCCTCGCCGCCAACGACATCGGCCGGGTGAAGATCCGTACCGCCGAGCCGCTGCCGGCCGACTCCTACGCGGACTCCCGGCGCACCGGCTCGTTCATCCTCATCGACCCCGGCGACGGCACCACGCTCACCGCGGGCATGGTCGGCGAGTCCTTCGCCGCCCCGGAGCCGGTCGAGAACACGGCCGAGGACGACGGATGGGACTTCTGAGCATGAGCCCCGCCGTTCTCCACGTCACGTTCGCCGAGGAGCGCGGGCGCGTCGGCCGGGGGACCCTCCGGGCGGAGTCCGGCAGAGGTCTCCGGGGAAGCGGGCGGGGCGGGGTGGCCCGATGTGCGCGGTGACGCACGCGCGCTGCCCGCACGCCCCCGCCCTCCCCCGCCACCGGCGACCACCTGCCGACCTCCCGGCCGCGGTGTAAGAGCCCGCGACCGCCGGGTCCTCCGAGAGGAACACCTCCCGTGCCTGCCACCCCCGCCCTGCGCCGCGCCCTCGCGGTGTTGCTCGCCCTGCCCCTGCTGACCCTGGCCGCCTGCGGCTACGGGTCCCAGGCCAAGGACGACGACACCGTCCGGGTCGCCGCCGGGGCGAAGAAGATCGACGGCCTGGACAGCGTCCGGATCGGTTACTTCGGGAACCTGACCCACGGGACCGCGTTGGTGGGCAACAGGAAGGGGTTCTTCCAGCGGGAGCTCGGCGCCACGGAGGCGCGGTACGCGGTCTTCAACGCCGGGCCGTCCGAGATCGAGGCGCTCAACTCCGGGTCCCTCGACATCGGCTGGATCGGGCCCTCCCCGGCGATCAACGGCTACACCAAGGCGAACGGCGAGAACCTGCGGATCATCGGGGGTTCGGCCTCCGGCGGCGTGAAGCTGGTGGTGAACCCGGACCGGGTGAAGTCCCTGGCGGACGTCGAGGGCAAGCGGATCGCGACCCCGCAGCTCGGCAACACCCAGGACGTCGCGTTCCTCAACTGGGCCGCCGAGCAGGGCTGGAGGATCGACGCGCAGAGCGGCAAGGGCGAGGTGACCGTCGTCCGCAGCGACAACAAGGTCACCCCGGGCGCCTTCCGGTCCGGTGCGATCGACGGCGCCTGGGTGCCGGAGCCGACCGCGTCGATGCTGGTCGCCCAGGGCGGCCGGGTGCTGCTGGACGAGACCTCCCTGTGGCCGGACGAGGAGTTCGTGATCACGAACGTCGTCGTGCGGCAGGAGTTCCTGGAGGAGCACCCGAAGGTGGTCGAGGCGGTGCTGAGGGCGTCCGTCGAGACCAACGCGTGGATCAACGCCCACCCGGACGAGGCGAAGGCCGTCGCCAACGAGCAGTTGGAGGCGGACTCCGGCAAGGCACTGCCCGCCGAGGTGCTGGACCCGGCGTGGAAGTCGATCCGGTTCACCGACGACCCGCTGGCCGCCACCCTCGACGCCCAGGCGGAGCACGCCGTGCGGGCGGGCCTGCTGGACCGGCCCGACCTGGCCGGCATCTACGACCTCACGCCGCTCAACAAGGTCCTCGAGGCCCAGGGCGCGCCCGCCGTCGACGACGCCGGCCTCGGCGCCGAGTGACCGCGGACACCGAAGACTCCCCAGGAGGTGACGACCATGGCCACGACCCTCGCCAAGGCCGCCGACGGCACCGAGGCGGCCACGCACGCCGCCCGGATCGAGCACGTCTCGAAGTGGTACCCGGGTCCCGCCGGGCAGCAGCTCGTGCTGGACGACATCAGCCTCGACGTCGCACCCGGCGAGTTCGTCACCCTCCTGGGTGCCTCGGGCTGCGGCAAGTCCACGCTGCTGAACCTGGTCGCGGGGCTGGACCGGCCCAGCGGCGGCACCATCACCACGGACGGCCGCCCGGCGCTGATGTTCCAGGAGCACGCGCTGTTCCCGTGGCTGACCGCGGGCAAGAACATCGAACTCGCCCTGAAGCTCAGGGGCGTCGCCAAGAACGAGCGCCGCGGACGGGCCGAGGAGCTGCTCGAGCTCGTCCGGCTGAAGGGCGCGCACGGCAAGCGGGTGCACGAGCTGTCCGGCGGCATGCGCCAGCGCGTGGCCATGGCCCGGGCGCTCGCCCAGGAGAGCAAGCTGCTGCTGATGGACGAGCCGTTCGCGGCGCTGGACGCCATCACGCGGGACGTGCTGCACGACGAACTGACCCGGATCTGGCGTGAGACGCAGCTCTCCGTCCTGTTCGTCACGCACAACGTGCGCGAGGCGGTCCGGCTCGCCCAGCGGGTGGTGCTGCTGTCCTCCCGCCCGGGACGCGTCGCCCGCCAGTGGACGGTCGACATCCCGCACCCGCGCCGTATCGAGGACACCGCCGTGGCGGAGTTGTCCGTCGAGATCACCGAACAGCTCCGAGGAGAGATCCGCCGCCATGGCCAGCACTGACACGACCGGGAAGGACGGCAGCGACCTCGCCGGTCTGGAGGCGGGACTCGACGCCCTGGAGACGGTGCAGACCGGCCGCAGGCCGCTGCGGCGGACCGTCGTGGAGAAGGTCCTCCCGCCGGTCGTCGCCGTCGCCCTGGTGCTGGGGGTGTGGCAGGCGCTGGTCTCCTTCCGGATCGTCGACGATCCGACCAAGCTGCCCTCGCCGGGGGCGGTGTGGGACGTCGTCCGTCAGGCGTGGCTCCAGGGCGAGCTGCTCGGCTACATCTGGACCAGCGTCTCGCGCGGTCTGCTCGGCTTCTTCTTCGCGCTGCTGATCGGCACCCCGCTGGGGCTGCTGGTGGCGCGGGTGAAGTTCGTGCGCGCGGCGATCGGCCCGATCCTGTCCGGCCTGCAGTCCCTGCCGTCGGTGGCGTGGGTGCCGCCGGCCGTGATCTGGCTGGGCCTGAACAACCAGATGATGTACGCGGTGATCCTGCTCGGCGCGGTCCCCTCGATCGCCAACGGCCTGGTCTCCGGCGTCGACCAGGTGCCCCCGCTGTTCCTGCGGGCCGGCCGCACGCTCGGCGCGACGGGGCTGAAGGGCACCTGGCACATCGTCCTGCCGGCCGCGCTGCCCGGCTATGTGGCGGGCCTGAAGCAGGGCTGGGCGTTCTCCTGGCGCTCGCTGATGGCCGCGGAGATCATCGCGTCCTTCCCCGACCTCGGCGTGGGCCTGGGCCAGTTGCTGGAGAACGGCCGCAACGCCAGCGACATGGCCATGGTCTTCGAGGCCATCCTGCTGATCCTGACCGTCGGCATCGCCGTCGACCTGCTGATCTTCAGTCCGCTGGAGCGGTGGGTGCTGCGCGGCCGCGGTCTGCTGGTGAAGGGCTGAGGCACACCATGCACCGTCCGGTCCGCCCCGTCCGCTCCGTCCGCCCCGTCCTTGTGGTGGTCGCCCACGGCAGCCGCGACCCGCGGCACGCCGCGACCATGCACGCCCTGGTGCGGCGGGTGCGGTCGCTGCGGCCGGGGCTGCGCGTGGAGACCGGCTTCCTGGACTTCAACGTGCCCTCGGTGACGGGGGTGCTGGAGTCCCTGGCGGCGGAGGGCGTCCGCGACGTGATCGCCCTCCCCCTGCTGCTGACCCGCGCCTTCCACGCCAAGGCGGACATCCCCGCGGTGCTCGCCCAGGCGCCGCCGCGGCTGCGCATCCGGCAGGCCGAGGTGCTGGGCCCGTCCCCGCTGCTCCTCGCGGCACTGGAGCGCCGGCTGTACGAGGCGGGCCTGACGCCCGCCGACAAGCCCTCGACCGGGGTCGTGCTGGCCTCGGCGGGGTCCACCGACCCGGAGGCGATCGCAGTGATCGCAAGTATCGCGCGGGAGTGGCGGCACACCGGCTGGTGCGCCGTGCGGCCTGCGTTCGCCTCCGCCTCCCTCCCCCGCACCGAGCAGGCGGTGCGCGAGCTGCACGCCCTCGGCTGCGCGCGCGTCGCCGTCGCCCCGTACGTCCTGGCCCCCGGCTTCCTGCCGGACCGCATCGCCCGGGGCGCGGCGGAGGCGAACGTCCTGGCGGACGTCCTGGGCCCGGCACCGGAGGTGGCGCGGCTGCTGCTGGAACGGTACGACGAGGCGCGGCTGCCGGCGCTCGCGGCGGTCGGGGCCTGACGGCGCGCCTCCCGGACGGACGTCCGGCCCCAGCCGAAGGACAGGCCGCCCGTCCGGGGCCGCGGGGGCCACTTGCCGCTTCCGGCAGCCGCGTTCGCCCCCGGCGGCGTCCGCGGCGGTGTTCCGCTCAGGTGCGGGTGAGCTCCACCAGCTCGGCCACGGTGTTCCAGTTGCGGGTGGTGACAGTCACGCCCTTGGTGACGCGGGGCTTGGCGAGCTGCTCGACGGGCTTGGAGCGGCCGAGGCCGTTCGGCGCGTACAGGTAGGCGCGCGGGCGCCCGGGCGGAACTCCTCGGGGAGGAAGGCCGCTCGGCCGATCCCGGCGAAGCGCTCGGGGCCGACGGGCGCGGAGAAGCAGGTGACGTGGAGCTGTTCGGCTTCCAACTCGGCGGCCGGGTCCGCGCGGGCGGACTCCGTGGGACGCCGGCGGAACGACGGGCCGCGGAGCAACCGTCACACGCGCCCGTGACTTGTTCGACGAAGCCGCGGAAGACCGGGCGGATCTTTGCCGACGGACCGGACGCTGTGGGGCGCCGGGCACGGGGTGCCGGGACCGGCACCCCGATCCCCGCCCCCGACGGCCCCCGGTGGATGTAAGGGACCGCCGTCCTCCCCAGTGGGGAGGACGGCGGGCGCCGGTCGCTACCGCCGCCGCGGCAGCTCCGCCTCGATCAGGTCGGCCGCCCTGCGGGTGCCGCCCTCCTCGGCCATGCCGGCCTGGACGTCCTTCAGCCGACGGGCGACCTCCGGGTCGTCCACGAGGGCGAGGGCCGCGCTCCGCAGGGTCTCGGCGGTCGCCTCGTCGGTGGGGACGTGCCGGGCGACGCCGAGCGCCTGGAGCATGTCGGCGTTGCCGAACTGGTCCACGGCCTGCGGTACGGCGATCATCGGCGTGGCGGTGGCCAGTCCCTCCTGGCTGCCGCCGGCCCCGGCGTGGGTGACGAACAGGTCGGCCTGCTTCAGGACCGCGAGCTGCGGCACCCAGGAGCGCACCTCGACGTTGGCCGGGACGTCACCCAGTTCGGCCGGGTCGACGTGCCGGCCGATCTGGAGCACCAGGTGCCAGCCGGGCAGGTCGCCGAACGCCCGGACGCACTCCCTGTAGAAGGCGGGCTGCTTGGTGAAGGACGAGCCGAGGGACACCAGCACGACCTTCTCGGCGCCGGCGGGCCGCCGCCACTCCCCCTCGGCCGTGCGATCGCCCTGGCAGGCGCCGACGAAGGAGTACACGGTCTCGTCGACCCGGTCGGCGTTCGGCTGCAGCGCCCTGGGGATGAGGACGATCGAGCGGGCGGGGCGGCCCGCGAACAGGTCGGGGTGCTGGGTGATCCCGTTCTCCTCCAGCCAGGCCTGGAAGCGGGCGTAGTAGGCGCGGCCCCGCTCGGTCTTCTTCGGCTCCTCCCACATCGGCTCGGCGACCTCCTGCTCGTACCCGTCCCAGGCGACGAGGCTCGGTGAGAGGGAGACGGCGGGCACGCCCCAGCGGTGGGCGAGCACGCGCGCCGGATAGGAGGCGATGTCGTGCAGGACGAGGTCGGGGATGTCCCCCTCGTACGCCTCGATGAGCTGCGGGAGCGCCTGGACGGCGTCCTCGAGGAACGGCTCCACGTTGTCCAGCAGCGTGGTGCCCCAGGCCTCCGGGTCGGCGTCGGGACCCGGCAGCGTGCTGTTCCACAGTTTGGGTTCGGCGCCCGTCTCGGCGACCTTCTCCGCGAAGAGCGGCGGGATCGCGTACGTCACCCGGTGCCCCCGCGCGACGAGCTCGCGGATCACCTCCAGGCTGGGGTTCACGTGGCCGTGCGCGGCGATGGAGAACATGGCGATGTGCGCGGGAGTGGTCATGCGCCGACCATAGGCGAGACGATACGTCTCGTGCAACTGGAAAACGGTCACCGGGCCAGCACCTCGTGCAGCCGCAGCCACCGCTCCGGCGCCACCTGGCCCACCAGGACGCCCGGGTCCAGCCGTGCCGCCCGGAACGCGGCGTCCACCCGCCGCCGGGGCCACGCCCGGCACAGGGAGGCGTGCAGCGAGCCGCCGACCCCGGAGAACCCCAGGTCGACCAGGTGCCGCCACCTGCTCGACGCGGCGGCGTCGAGCAGCGGGACACGGCGGCGCTCGATGCGGACGACACCGGCGTCGACCCGCGGCACGGGCCGGAAGGAGCGCCGGTCGACCCGTGCGAGCAGCCGCCACTCGTGGCGGGGCCAGGTCAGCACCGTCAGTCGGGTCCAGCGGCCGTGGTCACCGGTGCGTTTGCGGGCGTACTCGAGCTGGGTGAGGAGGGTGGCGTCGGTGAGGCGGGGTGCGCGCAGACACCAGTCGACGACGGCCGCGGTGCGGGAGAACGGCACGTTCCCGGCGACGGCGAACGGCGTGCGCGGCGGGTGGGCGGCGAGGAAGTCGGCGCCGACGACGCGCACGTGGGGCGTGCCGGAGAAACGGCCGCGCAGCGCGGGCACGAGCCGCGGGTCGATCTCATAGGCGTGCAGCTCCCGGCACAGGGGGGCGAGGACGTCGGTCAGCGCGCCCTTGCCCGCGCCGACTTCGAGCAGCAGGGGGACGGGTCCGCCGTGCGGGACGGCGAGCCGGGCGAAACGCCGGGCGGTGGCGCGGTCGGCGAGGAAGTTCTGCGAGAGCGCGCGGGAGGTGGCGGTGGGGCGGGCCATGGCCTGCGGTCCTTGTCTTCCGTGAGGGGAAAAGGGCGGACGACGGCCCTGACCGGAAGACAGGGGAAGGAGAAGAGGAGAGAGGAAGGGGAGGCGTGCGGATGGCCGCCGCGCTGATCAGCGGGCGTGGCTCCCCGGACCGGTCAGGGCTCCGGGGCCGCGGCGCATCCGGACGGAGTGCGCGCAGCCCCGGCCGAGGCCGGAGATGAAGATCGCGTCGAAAGCTCCCACGACGAGGACGCTAGGGGGCCGCCGTGACGGCGCGCAACGGGTTTTCCGGGTGGGGGCCGAGCGCTCCGCGTACCGCGCACACCGCCCCACCTGTGCCAATGGGAGACTGACCGGTGGACGGCCGGATCCGCGCGGTGTCCGCGCGCGAGGAGTCGCGAGGCCGGCCGCGCGCGGGACGGCCGGACGGGTCGAACGGAACGAACAGGCCGGGCCGGGCAGTCCTGGCGGGCCGGACACGGACGGACACGGAGGCGGACGGATGGACGAGGCACGAGCGCGGGACGTACTGGCCGCGGCGGACGTGCTGCCCGGTGCGGCACGGGACGCGCGGCTGCTCGCGCTCGGCGAGAACGCGGTGTTCACCGCCGGTGACCTGGTCGTCAAGGTGGGCCGGGACGCCGGGCTGCTCGACCGGGCCCGCCGGGAGCTGGCCGTCGCGGGGTGGCTGGCCGAGGCGGGCGTGCCGGCGGTCCGGTCGGCCGGGCCGGAGGCGCTGCTGATCGAGGGCCACCCGGTGACCGTGTGGCACCGGCTGCCCGCCCCGGTACGGCCCACCGAGCCCCGGGACCTGGCCGAACTGCTGCGGCTCGTCCACGCGCTGCCCGCTCCTCGCTTCCCGCTGCCGCCCCGTGATCTGCTGGGCGGCGTGGAGCGCTGGCTGCGGCTCGCGGGCGAGGTGATCGACCCCGCGGACGCGGCGTACCTGCGCGAGCGGCGCGACGGTTTCGCGTCGGCCGCCGCGGAGCTGACGCCCCACCTGCCGCCGGGCCCGATCCACGGGGACGCGCTGCCCCGGAACGTGCACGTCGGCGTGGACGGGCCGGTCCTGGTGGACCTGGAGACCTTCTCGACCGATCTGCGCGAGCACGACCTGGTCGTCATGGCCCTCTCCCACGACCGCTACGGGCTGCCGGAGGAGGCGTACGCGTCCTTCACCGAGACCTACGGCTGGGACGTGCGCGCCTGGGAGGGCTGCGCGGTGCTGCGCGGCGCGCGGGAGACCGCCAGTTGCGCCTGGGTCGCCCAGCACGCGCCGGGCAACCCCAAGGCGCTGGCCGAGTTCGAACGCCGGGTGGCGTCCCTGCGGGACGGGGACACGACGGTGCGCTGGTATCCGTTCTGAGACGGTACCGGCGGGGACGGCCGGGCGGGCTCGCCCGCCGGCTCCCGCGGCGGCCGGGACCCGTCCGTCACCGCGGTGGCGCCGCCCCTGCGGCGCGGGAGGTCCCGGACCGCGGCGGCGCGGCGGGGAACGCCTTTCCCCCGGTCCGGGTCATCGGCTGCGCGGGACGACCGGCCAGGCCGGCTCGACGACGGCCGTCGGGTTCGTGGTCCGCCGCAGGTACGCCTGCAGGGAGGCCGACTGCGCGGCCGCCGCCCTCACCTGGAGGTCGTGCAGATCGGTCAAGGACATCGTCCCGACGTGTCGGTGCTTCTCGCCCATGCGTCGCACCACGCGGGCCGCGGCCACCGCGTCCGCCCTCGCGTCGTGCGCCTCGTCGAGCGACACCCCGTAGTACGCGCACAACGCGTGGAGGGCACGCTTGCCCTTCCGGTACTGGTCGACGTGCTTGTCGATCACCAGGGGATCGACGACCGGCGAGGGCACGGCGCCCAGGCGCTCACTGAGCGACTCCAGCCCGTACCGCCGGCACTCACGGTCCAGCAGGGACAGGTCGTAGCGCGCGTTCATCACGACCAGGGGCGTCCCCGCGCGCAGGACCTCGGCGACGGCCCGGGTGATCTCCTCGATCGCGCGCGGGGCCGGGACTCCGTGGGCGCGGGCGTGCTCCGTCGGGATGCCGTGGATCGCCGCGGCCTGTTCGGGTATCACCACGCCGGGGTCGAGCAGCCAGGTCCGCTCCGCCGAGACGGCCCCGTCCGGCTCCAGGCGCACGACCGCCGCGGTGACGATGCGATCGGTCTCGATGTCCGTGCCCGTGGTCTCCAGGTCGAAGGCCGCCAAGGGCCCCGTGATCCAGCCCGTCACGCGGCCACCGCTCCGGCGCGGGCCGGGACCTCGTCCGCGGGGACCGGCGCCCCCGGACCGGCCGGCCGCTCCCGGCGCCCCGGCCGTCCCCCGTCCCCGACCTCGCTCACGGTGCCCGCGACGGTCCGCGCCTCGCGCGGGTCGGTCCCCGTCGTCTCCGGGTCGAAGCCGACCAGCGGCTCCCGGTGCCAGCCCATGGGCTGCCCCCTTCCATGTGGTGCGTTCCCCCAGTGGCCTCCACCCTCGCACGTACCACTGACAATCAGAGGATCACATTCCGCTTGCCGTCGGGACCCGTCCCCCCGGACCGCACCGGCACGGGACGTTCACGACACCGGACGCGAATCCGCCCACATCTGCTCGAACTCCTCGCGGTAGGTGGGGAACAGCCCGCCCACCTCGATCTCCCCCGGTTTGACCACCTTGTCCCCGTTGCGCAGGACCAGCACCGGCGCCTCCATCCCCCGGGTGCGGCGCAGGTAGTTCTGCACGACGGCGATCCCGTCCGCCCCGTCCCCGTCGACGAGGTAGGCCGTGCAGCGCGGCGTCTCGTCGTAGACCTGGATCTCGAAGGCGCCGGGGTCGCGCAACCGGGCGCGGACGCGGCGCATGTGCAGGATGTTCATCTCGACGGCGCGGCCGAGCTCGCCGCGTTTCATGCCCAGTTCGCGCTCGCGGCGCTTGACCGCGCTCGAGGCCGGGTTCAGGAACAGCAGCCGCACCCGGCTGCCCGACTCGGCCAGCCGCACCAGGCGGCGGCCGGAGAAGTTCTGCACCAGCAGGTTGAGGCCGATGCCGATGGCGTCGAGACGGCGGGCGCCGCCGAAGATGTCCTCCGCCGGGAACTGGCGCAGCAGCCGCACCCGGTCGGGGTGCACGGCGACCACGTCGGCGTACCGGTCGCCCACCAGGTCCTCGACCGCGTCGACGGGCAGCCGGCGCGCGGACGGGACGTCGCCGCCGGCGCCGAGCATCTCCAGCAGCCGCGCGGAGGCCCGCTCGGCCTGGTTCAGGACCGCCTCGGACAGCGCACGGTTGCGGGAGACGACGTTCCGTGTCACCTCCAGCTCGTCCAGGGCGAGTTCGACGTCCCGGCGGTCGTCGAAGTAGGGCTCGAAGCAGGGCCAGTGCTGCACCATCAGCTCGCGCAGCTGCGGCAGGGTGAGGAAGGACAGGACGTTGTCGTCGGCCGGGTCGAGCAGGTAGCCCTTGCGGCGGCTGACCTCGCGCACCGCGACCGCGCGCTGCACCCACTCCTGCCCGGTGGGCCCGGCGGCGGCGACCACCCAGTCGTCGCCGTGCACGGGCTCGTACACGGGGCGCAGCACGGCGGCCACGACCGCGCGCAGCCGCTGCTCGACCAGGTTCAGCCAGATGTAGGCCCGG
Source organism: Streptomyces viridosporus T7A (assembly GCF_008704515.1). Lineage (NCBI taxonomy): Bacteria > Bacillati > Actinomycetota > Actinomycetes > Kitasatosporales > Streptomycetaceae > Streptomyces > Streptomyces viridosporus. The sequence goes on along the minus strand of NZ_CP023700.1, from coordinate 6,383,304 downwards.
CCGGCCCGCTGGGCGCGGGTGCGCACCTCGCTCCAGGCGTCGGCGCCCCAGTCCAGTTCCGGCCCGATCGACCCCGCGTCCATCGGACGCGCCAGCGACACCGCACCGGGCGGGACGTCCGTGGAGACCCCCTCGCGACCCTCGTCACCAGGGGGCAGCTCCAGCCCTCCCGAGCCCACCCGCGCACCGCCTTCCGCTCCCCCGAGCATTCCCGTCCCAACGATCAAGGAGACTACTCCGCTTGCGGCGCGCGGTGCAGCCCGATGGACAGGGTCGTTTCCCAACTTCCTTCTCCCGCACGACCGTTCCCCTCGACCGACCCCCGGGGAGTGAGCGGTTTCATAACGGTGACGCCGGGCCGGGTGAGGGCAACACCCCAGCGGAGGAAGGGAATCGGCCATCTTCGCCGCCCTCCGGCCCTCCGGTTCCGCCCCCCGGGTCCGCCCCGTTTCCCGGCCGCCCCGGTCGCCCCGATCGTCCTTCCCGCCACCTCTGCCCCCTCTGCGCCTTTGTGTCCCTGCGCACTCTCCCGCTCCCCTGTTCCCCTGCGCACTCTCCCGTTCCCCTGTTCCCCTCCGCACTCTCCCGCTCCCCTGTTCCCCTTCGCACTTTCCCGCTCCCCTGTTCCTCTGCGCCCTTCCCGCTCCTTCACACCCCCCGATTCCCGTCCCGCTCCGTGTTCCCGTCCTCCTCCCCCGCACCTCTGGCCCCGCTGCCCCCGGGGAGGCGTGAAACACCCCCGTTGTTTCCCCGGGACCGGGACCACTGACAAACGGATGCACGGGTAGTCGGGCGGAGGGGCAGGAATACGAGGTGGTTCCCGCCCTTTCGGGGAGACTCGGGGACACTCGGAGCCAAGGCGTCCCCACTGGCGCCGCACACCTGAAAGAGTCGTATCCATGCAGGTCTGGCCTGGCGAGGCGTATCCACTCGGTGCCACGTACGACGGCGCCGGAACCAACTTCGCGGTCTTCACGGAGGCCGCGGACCGAGTAGAGCTGTGTCTGCTGCACGACGACGGCTCCGAGACGGCGGTCGAGCTGCGCGAGAGCGACGCGTTCGTGCGGCACGCGTACCTGCCCGGCATCATGCCCGGGCAGCGGTACGGCTTCCGGGTGCACGGGCCGTACGCCCCGGAGCGCGGGCTGCGCTGCAACTCGGCGAAGCTGCTGCTCGACCCGTACGCGCGTGCGATCAGCGGGTCGATCCGCTGGGGCGAGGAGGTGTACGGCTACCACTTCGACGCGCCCGAGCGGCGCAACGACCTCGACTCGGCGCCGCACACGATGACGTCGGTCGTGGTCAACCCGTACTTCGACTGGGGCGACGACCGGAGCCCCCGCACGGAGTACCACCACACGGTGATCTACGAGGCCCACGTCAAGGGCCTCACCATGCGCCACCCGGGGCTGCCGGAGGAACTGCGCGGCACCTACGCGGGCCTCGCGCACCCGGCGGTGATCGAGCACCTGACCGAGCTCGGGGTGACCGCGCTGGAGCTGATGCCGGTGCACCAGTTCGTGAACGACCACCGCCTGGTGGACATGGGCCTGAACAACTACTGGGGCTACAACACCATCGGCTTCTTCGCCCCGCACAACGCCTACGCGTCCTGGGGCGACCGCGGCCAGCAGGTGCTGGAGTTCAAGTCGGCGGTCAAGGCGCTGCACGAGGCCGGGATCGAGGTGATCCTCGACGTGGTCTACAACCACACCGCCGAGGGCAACCACCTGGGCCCGACCCTGTCCTTCAAGGGCATCGACAACCCCTCGTACTACCGGCTGACCGACGACCCCCGCTACTACATGGACACCACGGGGACCGGGAACTCCCTGCTCATGCGGTCCCCGCACGTCCTCCAGATGATCATGGACTCGCTGCGGTACTGGGTCACCGAGATGCACGTGGACGGGTTCCGCTTCGACCTCGCGGCGACCCTGGCCCGGCAGTTCCACGAGGTGGACCGGCTGTCGTCGTTCTTCGACCTGGTGCAGCAGGACCCGGTGGTCTCCCAGGTGAAACTGATCGCCGAGCCGTGGGACGTGGGCGAGGGCGGCTACCAGGTGGGCAACTTCCCGCCGCTGTGGACCGAGTGGAACGGCAAGTACCGGGACACCGTGCGGGACCTGTGGCGGGGCGAGCCGCGCGCGCTCGCGGAGTTCGCCTCCCGGCTGACCGGCTCCTCCGACCTGTACCAGAACGACGGGCGGCGCCCGCTGGCCTCGATCAACTTCGTGACCTGCCACGACGGCTTCACCCTGCACGACCTGGTGTCGTACAACGACAAGCACAACGAGGCCAACGGCGAGGACAACCGGGACGGCGAGAGCCACAACCGGTCCTGGAACTGCGGGGTCGAGGGCGAGACCGACGACCCGGACGTGCTGCGGCTGCGGGCCCGGCAGATGCGGAACTTCATCGCGACGCTGATGCTCTCCCAGGGCGTGCCGATGATCAGCCACGGCGACGAGGTGGCCCGCACCCAGCGCGGCAACAACAACGCCTACTGCCAGGACGACGAGCTGGCCTGGCTCGACTGGCCCGAGGAGGGCGGGGACGGCGAGGACGACGCCCGTCGGCAGCTGCTGGAGTTCACCCGCGCGATGGTGTGGCTGCGCAAGGACCACCCGGTCTTCCGCCGGCGCCGCTTCTTCCACGGACGGCCGGTGGAGGGCACCCACGACGACCTGTCCGACATCGCCTGGTTCACCCCGGAGGGCAAGGAGATGACCCAGCGGGACTGGGACTCGGCGCGGGCGTCGGCGCTGACGGTGTTCCTCAACGGCAACGCGATCTCCGAGCCGGGGCAGCGCGGGGAGCGCATCACCGACGACTCGTTCCTGCTGATGTTCAACGCCTCGCCCAGGCCGCTGGACTTCGTGGTGCCGGTCGATCACGGCCGCCAGTGGCAGGTGGTCGTGGACACGGCCCGTGCGGACGGCGTCCCGCCGGGCACCGGTCCCAAGGTGCAGGCCGGTGCCCGGCTGACACTGACCGACCGGAGCCTGACGGTGCTGCAGCGGCCGGTGTAGCGCACCCGGGGGCCACCCGTCCGGGCGACGGGTGGCCCGGTGGGGCGAGCGGGGGCACGAAAGGCGGCGGGGCGGGTACGTAGGTTCCCATGACCCTCGAGCAACCTGACCCGGCGGTGCCCACCGCCACGTACCGGCTGCAGCTGCAGCCCGGCTTCCCGTTCGCGGCCGCGGCGGCGGCCGTGCCGTACGTGGCCTCGCTCGGTGTGTCCCACCTGCACCTGTCCCCCGTCCTGGAGGCCGTCCCCGGCTCCGCGCACGGCTACGACGTGGTGGACCACGCGCGGGTGCGGGCGGAGCTGGGCGGCGAGGAGGGTCTGCGGTCCCTGGCGCGCACCGCGCGGGAGCACGGGCTCGGCCTGATCGTGGACATCGTCCCGAACCACATGGCGATGTCCCCGCGCCACAACCGCGCCCTGTGGGAGGTGCTGCGCGAGGGGCCCGCCTCGCGCCACGCGCGGTGGTTCGACATCGACTGGGAGGCCCAGGGCGGCCAGGTGCTGCTGCCCGTGCTCGGCGGCCCGCTCGGCGCGGAGATCGACCGGCTGAAGACCGACGGCGACGTGCTGCGCTACTACGACCACGCGTTCCCGCTGCGGGAGGGCACGGCCCACCTGCCGCTGCCGCAGCTGCTGGACGCGCAGTGGTACCGCCCCGTGTGGTGGCGCCTGGCCCGCACCGAACTCAACTACCGGCGGTTCTTCAGCATCTCCGAGCTGATCGGGGTGCGGGTGGAGGACCCGGAGGTGTTCGAGGCCACGCACGCCAAGGTCCTGGAGCTGTTGCGCGAGGGGGTGATCGACGGGCTGCGCGTCGACCACCCCGACGGGCTCGCCGACCCGGACGGCTACCTGCGGCGGCTGCACGAGGCCACGGGCGGCCGGTGGACGGTGGTGGAGAAGATCCTCGCCGACGGCGAACCGCTGCCCGCCTCCTGGCCGGTCGCGGGCACCACCGGCTACGACGCCCTGCGGCACGTGGACGGCCTGTTCACGGACCCGGCGGGGCTCGGGGAGCTGCTCGACCGGTACCGGCGGTTCGCCGCCCCGCAGGCGGACCGGGGCGGCGACTGGGACGCCACCGCGCGGCGGGCCGCGTACAAGGTGATCACGCACGAGCTGGCCACCGAGGTCGACCGGCTGACCCGGGTGGCGGACCGGCTGTGCGCGACCTCGCCGGATCCCGCGCTGCGCGACCGCGCCCCCTGGGCGCTGCGCACCGCGCTCCAGGAGCTGCTGGTCCGGCTGGAGGTGTACCGCCCCTACGCGTCGGTGGACGCGTCCGCCGTGGTCACCGAGGAGGCCGCGGCCGAGGCCCGGCTCGCCTTCTCCGTCCCGGAGGAGGCGGGGGCGGTGGACGTCGTACGGGACCTGGTGCTCGGGCGGTACGGCGACGGGCCGGGGCAGGTGGAGTTCCGTACGCGGTTCGCGCAGACCGCGTCGGCGCTACGGGCCAAGTCCGTCGAGGACACGGCGTTCTACCGCTACGTCCCGCTGCTGTCGGCGAACGAGGTGGGCCAGGACCCCGGCGACCCGGCGGTGTCCCCGGAGCGGTTCCACGCGTACTGCGCGCGGGTGCAGCGCGACTGGCCGGCCACCGGGACGGTCGTCTCGACGCACGACACCAAGCGCAGCGCCGACGTGCGGGCGGCGCTGCACGTCCTCACGGAGTGCCCGCGGCGCTGGGCGGACGTGCTGGCGGAGGTGACGCGCACCGGCGGGGGCGCGCCGGACGCCCAGCTGGCGTGGGCGGCCTGGCAGACGGTGTTCGGGCTGGGGCCCGCCGACGAGGAGCGGGTGCGGGGGGCGCTGCTGAAGCACGTGCGCGAGGCGGGGATGCACACCAGCTGGACCGAGCAGGAGCCGGCGTACGAGGAGGCCGTGGCGCGGTTCGTGGCGGCGGGGCCGTGCGGGGCGCCGGGCGAGCGGGTGGCGGCGCTGCGCGCCGCGCTGGAGCCGCACATCCGGGCGAACGTCCTGGGCACGGCGCTGGTCCACCTGACGATGCCGGGGGTGCCCGACGTCTACCAGGGCACGGAGGGCGAGTACCGGGCCCTGGTGGACCCGGACAACCGGCGGACGGTGGACTTCCCGCCCGGGCCGCTCGAGCCGTCCGGGCCGTCCGGTGACGGCGGCGGCAAGGAGGCGGTGACGCGGGCCGCGCTGCGGCTGCGGGCGCGGCGGCCGGACGTCTTCGGTGACACGGCGTCGTACGAGCCGCTGACCCCCGAGGGGCCCGCGGCGGCGCACTGCGTGGCGTTCGTGCGCTCCGGGCGGGCGCTGACCGCCGTCACCCGGCTGTCGCTGCGGCTGGCGGAGGCGGGCGGCTGGCGGGACACGCGCCTGCCGCTGCCGCCGGGCCGGTGGGCCGACGCGCTGGAACCGGGACGGGAGTTCGCCGGGCACGCGCGCGTGGCGGAGCTGTTCGAGCGGTGGCCGGTGGCGTTGCTGGAACGGGCCGACTGACAGGACGGCCGGCCGCGCACACGGGCCGCGTCCGGTCCCGTCGGGACGCCGGCGCGGACGGCGCGCAGGCCTCGTAGGAACCGGCGGGCGCGGCGGGTGCCTCCGAAAGCGGCCGGGCCTCCTCGAACGGGCCGACACAGGCCCCGGCGGCGCCGGCGGGGCGCACCGGCTCGCCGGGACCGGCCGGAGACGCCGGTCCCGGAGGTCCCGGGCGAGGCGGAGGCTCGCGCGGGGGTACGAGGTGGTGGGCGGCGGACCGCCCGGAGCCTCATCGCGCTCTTGACACCACCCCGTGGCCGTGGGGTACTGCGCAGAGCGGAGTCAGTGGTCGTGACGGGGGGTGATTCCGCTGCCCGAACGGTGCTATCCGACGGTGGCCGAACTGGTCTCCTCCGCCCGTGCGCTGGCCGCGCAGCGGCCCGATCTGTGCGTGCTGCGGCAGGTGGGGGCCTCCCGCGCGGGCCGTCCGCTGCACCTGCTGTCCGTGGGCCGTGCCCGGCGTGCCGTGCTGGTGGTCGCCGGTGCCCACGCCAACGAGCCGGCCGGCGGGAGCACGCTGCTGGCGCTGGCCCGGCGGGTCCTGCAGGAGCGGGAGCTGCGCAACGGCACGTCGTGGCACTTCCTGCTGTGCGCGGACCCCGACGGGGCGAGCCTCCATGTGATGGCGGCACCGCGCAGTCTGTACGACTACCATCTCGGGTTCTTCCGCCCCGCCGGGCCGGAGCAGCCGGAGTGGGCGCCGTCGGTGCTGCCGCCCGACCGGCTGCCGCCCGAGACCCGCGCCCTGCTCGGGGTCATCGACGAGCTGCGGCCCTATCTCCAGGTGTCCCTGCACGGCACCGACCTGGGCGGCAGCTGGGTGCAGTTGACGCGGGACGTGCCGGGGCTCGCCGAGCCGTTCGCCAAGTCCGCGGCGGAGCTGCACATCCCGGTGGAGACGGGCGCCTCGGACGCGGCGGGCTGGCCGGCGTCCGGTCCCGGGGTGCGGGTGATGCCCGCGCCGGAGGCCGGACCGGCCTATCCGAGCCTGCCGGACGACGCCCGGCACAGCACCTGGTACCACGCCCACCGGTACGGCGGTCTGACCGCGGTGGTCGAGGTGCCGATGTGGGCCGGCGCCGTGGTGGACGACCCGGCGCCGCACCCGGCGCCGGCCGCCGCGCTGCAGGTGCTCGCGGACCGGCTGCTGCGCGACGCGGGCGAGGTGCGCCGGGTGCTGCGGGACGCGCGGCCCCGGCCCGGGGACACCGACGACCCCCTGCTGAGGGCGGCCGTCTGGGGGCTGGATCTGGTGCCGGGCCTGGCCTCCGACCTGGTCCGCACACCGCCCGCCGACGGCACGAGGGCGTACGTGGGCAGCGTGGACGCGTTCGCGCGCCGGGTGCCGCTCAGGGCGGCGGCCATGCTGCGGCGGGCGCTGAGCGGGACCGACGCGCACGCGGCGGCGCGTCTCGAGCACCTGGTCGCGCTGTGGAGCGACGCCTTCGCCGTGCACTTCCGCGCCCGCTGGGTGCCCGTGGAGCACCAGGTCGAGCACCAGTCCCGCACGGTGGTCGCGGCAGCGCTCCACGCGCGCGAGCGGGCGGTCTGAGACCGCCCGGCGCCCCGGCGCCCCGCCCCGGTCCTGCGGGCGGTGCCGGGCGAGCCCTACGGGCCGTCCAGCGCGAAGACCGAGCCGGTGCGGGCGGTCATCACGCAGCGGTTCGGGAAGGTCTCCGTGTACGCGACGGACCGTCCGCCCCACTGCCCGTGCGCGCGGGCGGTCACCGGGGCGTGCACCATCGGGCAGTGGACGTCCTTCGGCGGGATGGCCGCGATGTCCCCGTCCGCCGCGGCCAGTTCCGCGCACGCCTCGGCGGCGTGCCGGTGGCCCCGGGGCGGGTCGCACAGCAGCAGGTCGCCGCTCGACTCGGCGGACCTCTTCTCCCCCCGCTCGACCGTGAGCAGGAGCCAGTTGTCCCGGGCGGTGTGTCCGGTGTCCGCCGGTGCGGGAGCGGCGCAGGCGAGCAGGGCGACGGCGGCCAGCAGTCCGCCCCGTACCACGTTCACTGAGGAGTGCGTCATGTCCGGTGCATCGGCACGACGGCCGCCGAACCCCAGCCCGGCTCACCCGAACGGGAGCGTGCGCCCGGGTGCCGCACGGCCGGCCCGGCGGCACCGCCCACGAAGGCGTGGAGGGCGAAGTTCCGTGCGGTGCACGTCAGTTGCCCGAGAGGCGGTAGCTGATCCGGCCGAAGCCGACCTGGTCGCCCTCCCGGACGACGGCCGCGCCGATCACCCGGCGCCCGTTCACCGTCGTGCCGTTGGTCGAACCGAGGTCCCGCAGCACCCACATGCCGCCCTGGTGGCGGAGCTCGGCGTGCACCCGGGAGACCGTCTCGTGGGTGAGCCGCAGCCCGCAGCCGGGGTCGCGCCCTATGCGCAGCGGGTGACCGGTCGCCGGGTGCGGCAGCAGCAGCTTGGGCAGCCGCTCGGCCCGCCAGGCCCTGCGCAGCCGCACGGTGAACCCGGAGACCGCCTCGACGGTGCCGAACACCAGACGGGACAGCCGGCCCTCCGTGGGCAGGTCGGCGGTGAGCGCGGCGAGCTCGTCGGGGCGGCGGGCGGTGAGCGCGAGTTCCATGCGCCGGATGTACGTGTCGTGGGACAGTCGGCCCGCCGCGACGCCGTCCCGCAGCACCTCCAGCGCCTTGTCGCGCTCCGCGTCGGAGACCCGCGCGGGGTGGGTGGGGAACTCGAAGGACGACGTCACGTCGCTGATTGTCGGTCAGCGCGGCCGGGCTGTCCAGAAAACCCGGGGACGGCCGCCCCGCGCGCGTCCGGCGACACCCGCCGCGAAAGGGAGGATTCACCGGCACCGCGATCATTCATGCAGCACGATGGACGGGCTACATCACGGTGAGCAGACGAAGGGGAACCGTCCGTGCAGTTCGAGGTGTGGGCACCGCAGGCCGGCCGAGTGACGCTCCAGTGCGACGGCGTCACGCGCGCGATGGAACGCGATCCCGAACGGGAGGGGTGGTGGCGGGGGGAGGCCGAGGCGCACGACGGCTCCCGGTACGGCTTCGCGCTGGACGGCGGCCCCGTGCGGCCCGATCCGCGCTCGCGCCGGCAGCCGGACGGCCCCGACGGGCCGAGCGCGGTCGTCGACCACGCGCGGTTCGCCTGGCGCGCGCAGTGGGGCGGGCGCCCGCTGCCCGGCGCGGTGCTGTACGAGCTGCACGTCGGCACGTACACGCGCGAGGGCACCTTCGACGCGGCCGCCGAACGGCTCGGGCACCTCGCCGAGCTGGGCGTGACGCACGTGGAGCTGATGCCGGTGTGCCCCTTCCCGGGCCGGCACGGGTGGGGGTACGAGGGGGTGTCGCTGTGGGCGGTGCACGAGCCGTACGGCGGGCCCGAGGGGCTGAAACGGTTCGTCGACCGGGCGCACGCGCTGGGCCTGGGCGTCGTCCTCGACGTGGTGCACAACCACCTGGGGCCGTCCGGCAACTACCTCCCGGAGTTCGGCCCGTACTTCACGGACACCCACCACACCCCGTGGGGCGCGGCGGTCAACCTGGACGCCCCCGGCTCCGACGAGGTGCGGTCGTACCTCGTGCAGAGCGCGCTGGCGTGGCTGCGGGACTACCGGATCGACGGGCTGCGGCTGGACGCGGTGCACGCACTGGTGGACACCCGCGCGCACCACTTCCTCGAGGAGCTGTCCGAGGCCGTGGACACCCTCGCCGCCGACACCGGCCGGCCCCTGTTCCTGATCGCCGAGTCGGACCTGAACGACCCCCGGGTCGTCACACCGCGCGAGGAGGGCGGGTTCGGGGTGCACGCCCAGTGGAACGACGACTTCCACCATGCCCTGCACACCGCGCTGACCGGCGAGTCGCAGGGCTACTACGCCGACTTCGCGCGCGCTCCCCTGGCGGCCCTGGCCAAGACGCTCACCGGCGGTTTCTTCCACGACGGCACGTACTCCAGCTTCCGGGGCCGGCACCACGGCCGCCCCCTGGACCGCGACCGGGTGGCCGGGCACCGGCTCCTCGGCTACAGCCAGACCCACGACCAGGTCGGCAACCGCGCCCGGGGCGACCGCCTGGCCGCGCTGGTCTCCCCCGGACTGCTGGCGTGCGCGGCGGCCCTCACCCTGACGGCTCCCTTCACGCCCATGCTGTTCATGGGCGAGGAGTGGGCGGCCGGCACGCCCTGGCAGTTCTTCACCGATCACACCGACCCGGAACTGGCCAGGGCGGTGCGCGACGGCAGGCGCCGGGAGTTCGCGGCGCACGGCTGGGCCGAGGAGGACGTGCCCGACCCGCAGGACCCCGCCACCCGCGACCGCTCCTGCCTGGACTGGTCGGAGCCGGAGCGCGAGCCCCACGCGCGCGTGCTGGCCTGGTACCGGCTGCTCGTCGCCCTGCGCCACGAGCAGCCGGACCTCACCGACCCCGACCTCGGCGACACCAAGGTGGCATACGACGAGGAGCGGCGCTGGCTGGCCTTCCGGCGCGGGGACGTCCGGGTGGCCGTGAACCTCGCCGGCGAACCGGCCGCGGTCCCGCTGGGCGCCCCCGGCGCGCGCGTGCTCGCCGCGTGGGAGCCCGTGCGGGCGCCCGGTCCGGACGGGGTGCTGCACCTGCCCGGGGAGTCGGCGGTGGTCCTGCTCCAGGAATGACGGCCGGCGGCGCCCTGCCGCCCCCCTAGAGCACGTCGTCCCCGTGGCCGAAGTCCGTCACCCGCTCCAGCAGGATCGGCTCCCAGGCACGCCGCAGCCGAGTGCGCAGCAGGGGCAGCGGGCCGGCGCCCCGGCCGGCGAGCCCCTCGGCGAGGCCGAGGAGGCAGTCGCAGCGGGCCAGCCACAGGCCGCGCAGACAGGGGCGGGCGCCGTAGCCGGCCAGGGTGGCCGCGCGCACCGCGGCCGGGGCCCCCACGGCGAGCGCGAGGGCCGCGATGTCCTCGGCGGGGTCGCCGATCACCGCCGCGTCCCAGCCGAGGACGCCGCGCACCCGGCCGTCGGCGCTCACCACGAGGTGCCCGCCGGTGAGGGCGTGGTGGACGAGGACCGCCGGGCCGGACTGGGCGGCGAGCTGGACCGTGGCGGGCGGGGTGAGCTGGTTCAGGCGGGCGGGGTCGAACTCGTCGGCCTCGGCGAGCCGTTCGGCGGCCCGTCCGGCGGCCCGGCGCAGGGTCTCCAGGGGGCGGGGGGGCACCCGCGGCACACCGAGCGTCTCCGCCTGCCGCACCGGCGCCTCGCGCAGTCCCGTGAGCAGTCCGGCCAGGTCGGCCTCGCCAACGGCGGACACGGCGTGCTCCTCGCCCGTCCCGCCGGGCACCCTGGTGTCGAGGGTGCAGAACAGACCGGGCGCCCACTCGCCGTGCGCCACGCTCACCGGCAGCGCGACCGGGACGTGCGGGCGGACGAGTTCGCGCAGGCGCAGTTCGCGGCGGTACCGCACGCCCGTCTCGTGGTCCGGGGCGAGCCGCAGCACATGGCGGGTGCCGACCCACCAGGTGGCGGGCCCGGCGCCGCCGACGGCGGGCCGGACCTCGGGTCCGGCGGCGGCCTCCGCGCCGCGGCCCTTGCCGCCCCCGCCGTCCTTCAGCAGGGAGCGGGCCAGTCGGCGGACGGTGTCCGCGGTGGGTGTCGGTGCCTGGGTCATGGTCGTGCCGTTGCCGTTCGAGGGGCTTCGAGGGGCGGGGAGGGGGCGGGCGGAACCTCTCAGTCCACTATGACCATCTCCCGCGCGGTGTTGTTCAGGCGCCGTCCGCCGTCCCCGGTCACGGTCACGATGTCCTCGATCCGCACGCCGAACCGGCCGGGCAGGTAGACGCCGGGTTCGACGGAGAAGCACATGCCGGGCACCAGGGGCCGCTCCTCGCCCTCGATCATGTACGGCGGCTCGTGCGTGGTGACGCCGATGCCGTGCCCGGTGCGGTGGATGAAGTACTCCCCGTACCCGGCGTCGGCGATGACCGCGCGGGCGGCCCGGTCGACCTCCTGGCAGGCGACGCCGGGCCGCACCGCGCGAAAGCCCGCCTCCTGGGCCTCGCGCACCAGGTCGTGCACCCGGCGCTCCTCGTCGGTGGGTTCGCCGACGTGGACGGTGCGGGAGGTGTCGGAGCCGTAGCCGTCCTTCAGGCCGCCGAAGTCGAGGACGACCATGTCGCCGCGCTCGATGACGCGGTCGCCGACCTCGTGGTGCGGGTTGGCGCCGTTCGGGCCGGAGGCGACGATCGTGAAGTCGACCCGGGAGTGCCCGAACCGCCGCAGCAGCGCGGCGAGATCGGCGGCGACGTCGGACTCCCGGCGGCCGGCGAAGGCGACCTGCCGGATCTCCTCGAAGGCGGCGTCGGCGGCGGCCCCCGCGGCGGCCAGGAGGTCCAGTTCCGCCGCGTCCTTGACGGCGCGGAGCATCGGCAGGGCCTCGGTGAGGGAGGCGTACGACGTGCCGGGCAGCGCCTTCTGCAGCCCCAGCAGATGCAGGGCCCAGGTGTTGTCGCTGATGCCGAGGAGGGCGCCTCCCCCGCCCTTCGGGCCGCGGAGGAGGCCCTCGGGGTCGAGCAGGGCGGCGGTGACCGCGTAGGGGTCCTTGCCGTCGGTCCAGTCGCGCAGGGTCAGCGCACGGGCGCCGGGCGCCCGCTCGGCGTCCGGGGCCTCCAGGGTGGGGACGACCAGCACCGGGTCCCGGCCCGCGGCCAGGACCAGCAGGGTGAGCCGTTCGGTGACCGCGGTGGGCGTGTACCCGGTGAGCCACACCAGGTCCGGGCCGGGGGCCACGAGCAGCCCGGCGAGTCCGGCCTCGGCGGCCTGCCGTGCCGCACGCTCCATGCGGGCCCGGTAGTCGTCGGCGGTGAAGGGTGCGGGCGCGGTGCCGGTCATCCGGGCCTCCCGGGGCGGACGTAGGGACTACGGGCAGCATCCTGCCCGGCGGGCGGGGGCGGCGCGAGCCGGTTCACGGTGTTCGTCCGGGCAGCGCGCCGCACGGCAGGCGCCCCCCGAGCGGTTGCGCGCCCCGCGGAACCCGGCCGCGGGCCCGACCCGCCCCGTGGCACGGTCTTGCCCGCCCGACACCTCTAATGCTTGGATGCCGTTCATCCATTAACTCACCGCACCATCCGGGATCCGGGAGGCGTACGGCCGTGCTCGTACTCGCACACATCAGCGATCTGCACCTGGACGGAACCGCGCGGGCGACGGAGCGTGCCCGGCGGGTGCGCGACCGGCTGTGGGAGCTGCCGCGCCGGCCGGACGCGCTGCTGGTGACCGGCGACATCGCGGACCACGGCACGGAGGCCGAGTACGAGGAGGCCGCCCGCCTGCTGGGGCTGCACGACGGCAGCGCCCCGTTCCCCGTGCTGACCTGCCCGGGCAACCACGACAGCCGCGCGCCGTACCGCAAGGCCCTGCTCGGACGGGCGGCCGCCGACGGGCCGGTCGACAGCGCGCACGTGCTGGACGGCGGCGCCGTGCTGATGTGCGACTCCAGCGTCCCGGGCCGTGACGACGGGGAGCTGGACGCGCGGACGTACGCCTGGATCGAGTCGACGCTGGACGAACTCGACGGCGCCCTTCCGGTCCTGCTGGCCTTCCACCACCCGCCGGTCCCGCTGCACCATCCGCTGCCCGACTCCTTCTCCCTGCGCGCCCCCGACCGGCTGGCCGCCCTGCTGGCCCGCCGGCCCGAGATCGCCGGGCTGATCACCGGTCACGCCCACACCGCGGCCGCCACGACGTTCGCGGGCCGCCCCCTGGTGGTGGGCCCCGGCGTGACCTGGACGCTGCGACTGCCCTGGGAGGGCGAGGGGGCCGCGGACCGGGACGCCCCGGTCGGGTTCGCGTTCCACGTGCTGGACGACGAGCAGCGGCTGACGAGCCACTTCCGCGTGGTCACGTGACGGTGCCGGGGACGACCGCCATCCGCTGGTGACCACCGCCGCGGTGACGTCCCGTCAGGGTCACCTCCGCGTCGGGGCGGGCCCTGGACGCCTCCCGCCCGGCCCGGAGCCGCCCGCGGGTCCGGACCGGTCCCCCTGCCCCCGTCCCTCCCGCCCGGCTGCCGGCCGGGCATCGGCTCGGGCCGCACCACCGTCCGTTCCCCGGTCCGCCCCTCCTCCGGCAGGAGTGCTGCCCGGAGCACCGGGAGGCGACCAACCGCGCACGAGTGGGACCGACCGGCGCCCCGCGGCGGGAACCCACGGGGCGACCGCGGGCGTCAGACGAGGACGGGGAGCGCCGGCGGGCGGCCCGGGAGGAAGCCGTGGACCCGTCCGGCCAGCCACTCGGCCTTGTAACGGTCCACGCTGCGGTGCCAGTTGAGGATGCCGGCCAGCCAGTTCCGCAGGTCCGTCACATACTCCCCCATGATCGCCCGGGCTTCCCCGGACAGCCCGAAGTCCTCGTAGAGGATGGGCAGTTCGTGCGCCACGACATGCTCGAACTGGCTCAGGCGCCGGTCCATCAGGTCGTGGACGATGCCGAGGGCCCTCGGATAGTCGCAGCCGAAGAAGGTCTGCACGACCAGGATCGCGTTGTGGATCTCGCCCTCGTACTCGATCTCCTTCTGGTACGAGAAGACGTCGTTCAGCAGGCAGGCGTAGTCGATGGCGGCGTTCTCCAGGGAGCGGACCGGACCGCTGCGGTAGACCTCGGGCGGGACGGCCGGGCCGTGGCCCATGCGGCACAGGCTCAGGGTGAGGTCGGATCCGAAGGTCTGGCGGCGCATCTCCAGGTAGTCGACCGGATCGGGGACGCGGTGGTGGATCTGGTTGGCCAGCTCCCACAGCCAGCTCTCGGTCATGACGTTCACCGCGTTCTTCAGCGTGCCGCGCGCCTCGGGCGTCATGGCCGCCGTGGTCCGCGCCCACAGGTCGGTCAGGGCGCGCTCCATGGCGTTGGCCGGGGGCGGCACCGGCTCGCCGTCGACCGGCATGCAGTCCGCCAGCCGTGCCGTGGTCAGCCGGGCGGCGGCCAGGTCGCGGCGGTGGCCGTAGACCAGCGGGTAGTAGTCGTCGCCGTAGGTGCCGAAGGCGAGCCACTGCGCGCTGAGGTCGAGCGCCTCCGGTGTGGCGTCCGGGTCGAGGCCCGCCGAGCACAGCGCGAGGTCGTAGGCGGCGAGCTTGTCCTCGTCCCACACGCCCTCGTGGAGGATGCCCGTGCCGTGGCACCAGTCGACCAGGTGGGCGCGGGCGGCGTCGAGGTGCGGGCTGAGTGCGAGCGGGAACGGCATGCGGATGTCGGGGATCAGGGACGGGCCGACCTTCTGGTACGGCACATGGGTGTGGGCCCGCGTCCTGCGCCACGGCGCGGACGGCGCGGAAGGTGCCCCCGGAGCCCCCGGGGCGGCGAGCAGGGCGCGTACGTCGGCGGCGGAGGTCCCGGGCCCGCCCGGCCCGACCGGGGCCGCCCAGGGGCCGGTCGTCCGCGCGCCCTGGTTCATGTAGCGGCTGGAGCGCAGGTGCCACTCGTGGCCGCCGGACTGCCAGTCCTGCAGCCCCTTCGCGTACGCCGCCACGGCCGCGACCTGGTCCGGGGTGAGGCCCTTCTCCAGGGCGACCGCGGGGACCTCGGTGAACGCCGTGTGCTCGAACTGGTGGAGCCGCGAGGTGAGCACGTCGTTGACGGTGTCGGCGGCCTCCTGGGTGCTGCAGCCGAAGAAGGTCTCCAGGACGAGGACGCCGTTGCTGAGCTCGCCCTCGTCCTCGACCTCCCGCTGGTAGGAGAACAGGTCGTTGCGCAGGTGCACGGCGTCGGAGAACGTCTCCATCAGCACCCTGAGCGGCCTGGTCCCGGCGACGGCGGCGGGCACCTCGGCGGTCGCGTACTCCACCAGCCCGGCCGACCAGGGGGCGCCGCCCACCTTGCGGCGCATCTCGATGTACTCGACGGGGTTGGCGATCCGCCCCTCGTTGATGTTGGACAGCTCCCACAGGGACTCGTTGAGCAGGTGCTCGGTGGAGAGGGCGAACCGGCGGCGCCAGTCGGCGGACATCGCCGGCACGGTGCGCGCCCACAGGTCGGCGAGGCCGGCCTCGACCGGGTTCTCCGGTGCGGGGACGGGCGCCGCCGGGTCCGCGGGCATGAACAGCGGCAGCCGGTCCAGGTGGGCCTTGCCGCCGTCCCGGTCCTGGGTGCGCTTGAACCTCTCCAGGAAGTGGTCGTCGAAGAAGAAGACCCACACGTACCAGTCGGTGATGAGGGAGAGGGCGGGCCCGTCGCAGTCGGGATGGGTGTAGGCGCAGAGCAGGCCGTAGTCGTGCGCGTCGAGATCGGCCTGCTCCCAGACCCCGGAGCCTTCCAGCATGCCCATCCCGCGCGCCCACGCCGTCGAATGGGCCCGGGCCTCGTCGACGTGCGGGTTGAGCCGCGCGGGGTGCGGCAGGTAGAAGTGCGGGAGTTCGAACGGCTGCGTCATGGCCGGGCCCTACCCGTGGGCCGGTGGCGGCATCCACCGGCCCGGACATGATCACACCATCGCGTGAACCGGCGTCATATCGCCGCGAGATCCCGCCGGTTCGGCCCTAGGCCCGGACCTGGATCAGCGCGTGCGTGCCGCCGGTGCGCCAGCGCTGCCCCTCCGCGGCGACGAGCGCGGCCTCGGTCTCGGGGGCCAGCCCGGTGATCACGTCGGACTTCAGGGTGCGCAGGGCGGCGACCGGCCCGGGGAAGTGGGCGGTGACGTCCGCGAACGGCGTGGTCGGCGGCCAGTGCCGGTCGCCCACGAGGCGGCGGTAGTTGAGGTCGCCCTTGACGAGCGTGACCGCGGCCGGGGCGAAGTCGGCGCGGAGGTCGTCCGGCATCCGGTCGTAGGGCAGCGGGGAGCAGGAGAACGGGTGCGCGCGGAGGGTGAGGCGGCCCTCGGAGAGGGCGGTCCACAGACCGCGCCCGTACCCGGCCGCCGCGCCTCCCGCGGCGGTGAGCCGGCGCAGCGCGTCCACGACGTCGGCGGGGGTGGCGTCGGAGACGTAGTACGGGTGGGGCTTGACGTGCAGCACGGCCCGGCCGATCCGGCCGTGGGCCAGCAGGTGGGCGACGAGCAGCAGGTCCGGGACGAGTTCGCGTCCGGCGTTGTCGGCGACCAGGCACAGCGTGCCGCCGCCGGCGGCGTCGAGCAGCGACCACAGGCGCTCGCTGTCGTCGGCCACCAGACCGGGCACGGGCGTCGTCTCCTCGGCGCCCTCGGCGGACAGCCGGAAGCTCAGGTCGGCGCGGTTGCCCCACAGGGAGCCGTGCAGCAGGGCGCGGGCCTGTTCCTGCGCCGGCCGGGCGGCGAGGTCGTCGAGCGCCGCGAGCTCCTCGTCGGTGGCGGGCGAGTGGAGTTCGGCGAGTTTGGAGGGGCGGAAGGGGTCGATGCCCTGCCAGGGTCCGGGGCCGAAGTAGCCCACCGCGTCCAGCAGTCGGCGGTAGAACCAGCTCTCGGACCACAGCCAGGGCACGTCGTACCAGGAGCGTCCGGCGTGGGCGTCCATGCCCCAGGCCTCCCACAGTTCCCGGTCGTGCGCGTCGGCGGGGAGCGGTTCGACCTCCCCCTCGGTGCAGTTGGCCAGCAGGGCGTCGAGCGCGCGCCGCTGCCGGGGCTCGTACGGGAAGGCCTCGCGCACCTGCCGGATGATCGCGGGGTGCCGCTCGGCCAGCACGCCGTGGGGGAACGAGCCGGGCTCGTTGCCGAGGATCACGGGGGCGGTGGGGTTGTCGGGCATGCGGCTCACCGTAACGCGCCCGTCGCCGGGGGGCCGCGCGTCACACCGGCGCGGTCTCCCGCTCCAGCCGTGCGGCCAGGCTGAGGTAACGCGCGCGCCGGGTCACCGGGACCAGGCCCCGGATGAGGATCTGCCACATCTCGGCCGTGCGGCGCGGCTGCCGGGCGGCGGGTTCGCGGGAGCGGCCGACGACCCGGGTGCCGACGAAGAAGCAGACGAGGGAGTGGGCCACCACGTCGAGGTCGACGTCCGGCTGGACGTCGGACTCCTCGGCGGCGCCGAGGAGCCGGGCCGCGACGATGTCCGTCCACTCGGTGAACGGATGGCTGAGCGGCGGGCGGGGCCGGGCGCCGCCGGTGGCGAGCCGGAGGCCGGCCCTCAGCACGGGGTCCTTGGCCGACCTGCGGGCTATGGAGAAGGTGAGGCGCATCAGCGCCTCCAGGGAGGTGCGGCCCCGGACCTCGGTGTCCCTGGCCAGCCGGCGGCAGGTGGCGGACTGGAGCTCCAGGATGGCGTGGGCGAGGTCCTCCTTCGCGGCGAAGTGGAAGTAGAGGGCGCCCCGGGTGACCCGGGCGTGCTCGACGATGTCGCCGAGACTGGTCCCCTCGTACCCCTGTCGGTCGAACAGGTCGGCGGCCGCCGTGATGATCGTCGCGCGGGTCTGCTCGGCGCGTACCTGCCTCGCCATCGACTGGACTCCTGAGCCGGAAACGAACGGGGCGTGCCGCTTGCCCTTCACTGCGCGTACACGATATCTCACCCTATGACAGCGCCCGTCGGCCGGTGGTGCGGACGACGGAAGTCGCGCCGGGCGCTCCGCGCCGTCCGGCGGTCCGGGCGCGGCGGCGCCGTCACCGCTCTCCCCCGTGCCCCACGATTCATCACAATGCGGCAGCGACACCTCACTTCACGTGGCCGTTCACTTGACGACCGGTGGTGCGACACGGTTGGCTCCGGGCCAGTGAGAGTCATCCGGCCGGCGCACACCCCGTGGTTCCGTCCGCGCTCTCCCCTGCTCTTGCTCTGCCGCACAGCGAGGTCCGCACCCCTCATGAACACTCGTCCCCCGTCGCACCGCTTCCCCGGACGTCCCCTCCGCCTCGCGGCCCTGGCCGCCGCCGTCGGTCTGCTGGTGGCCGGCTGCTCGTCGTTCGGCGGGGCCGACGGCGCCTCGGGGCCGGACGGCGCGGGGGCCGCCGGCGCCGGGCGGATGAGGGTCACGATGGTCACCCACGGGGCCGAGGGCGACACCTTCTGGGACCGGGTGAGGAAGGGCGCCGAGGCGGCGGCCGCGAAGGACGGCATCGACCTGACGTACGTGAGCGACCCGGACCCGGCGGGACAGGCCGAACTGGTGCGCAACGCGGTCCGGGACGACGTCGACGGCATCGCGCTGACGCTGGCCAAGCCGCAGGCCATGAAGGGGCCGGTCGGCGAGGCACGGGCCGCGGGCATCCCCGTGGTCGGGCTCAACTCCGGCATGGACGCCTGGAAGCCGGCGGGGCTGCTGGGGTACTTCGGCCAGGACGAGGGCGGGGCCGGCCAGGCCGTCGGCGACAAGCTCGACGACCTCGGGGCCGAGCACGCCCTGTGCGTCGTCCACGAGCGCGGCAACGTCTCCCTGGAGGCCCGCTGCGCCGGGATGAAGAAAGCGTTCGGCGGCACGACCGAGAACCTCTACGTGAACGGCACCGACATGCGCACCGTCTCCGGCATCGTCACGGCCCGGCTGCGGCAGGACCCGACCATCGACGAGGTCGTCACCATGGGGGCGGAGTACGCCCTCATCGCGGTCGAGGCCGCCGAGAAGGCCGACAGCAAGGCCCGGGTCGCCACCTTCGACCTCACCGAGGAGCTGGTCGCCGCCGTGCGCAAGGGCGACGTGCAGTTCGCCGTCGACCAGCAGCCCTATCTGCAGGGCTACCTCGCCGTGGACGCGCTGTGGCTGCACCGTGCCAACGGCAACGTCAGCGGCGGGGGCGCGCCCGTGCTCACCGGACCGGCGTTCGTGACGAAGACCAACGCCGCCTCGGTCGCCGGGTTCGCCGCCAACGGCACCCGCTGACGGAGACCTCCGGTGCGGACGCCCTCTCGGGATCCGGTCGTGTACGGACCGTACGGCCGCGGGTACGGATAGCATCCTGCGCACCACCCGTGCCGTACCGGACGCGCGTCCACCCCTCGCGCCCGTCCCCCCGCGGCCCCGCCGCCCCCCACCCGCTCGCCCCCCTTCTGAACCGACCGCTCTAGGACGACGATGTCTCCACGGACAGGTGCCCGGCGCCGTCTCGGCTCCATACGCCTCTCGCTGGTCCTGCTGGCACTGGTGCCCGGTGTCACCCTCGCGGCCATGTGGGGCGTGACCACGATCCAGATGTTCTCGGAGGGCCTGCGGCTGCGCTCCCAGACAGAACTGAGCCGGTCGACCGGCGCGATGGGCACGCACGCCGCGCTGGCGTTGCAGCGGGAGCGGAGCCTGACCGCCGCGTGGCTGGCCGATCCGCAGAGCTCCCGGTCCGCCCTCGAGGCGCAGCGCGAGAAGACCGACGCGGCGGTGGCGAAGCTGGTCGGGCAGGCGGACGCGATCGCCGATGCCCCGGCGCGCGTCTCGGACCAGCTGTACTCGGTGCTCGGTTCGGTGGGGAGCCTGGAGTACTACCGGGACCAGATGGACGACCCCAGCGACATCACCGCCGAGCAGGCGCTCGACCAGTACACCTCGATCATCGACGACCAGATCCACGCCTTCCAGGAGCTCTCCCAGGTCGACGACGGGGACCTGACCTCGCAGGCCGGGCCGCTGGTCTCGCTGGAGCACGCGGCGGAGCTGGTCTCCCAGGAGGACGCGCGGCTCACCCTCGCCTGGTCCTCCGGGAGCCTGGACGCGCAGGGCTGGAACGATTTCGCGGAGCTGGTCCACACCCGCCGCTGGCTGGTCGCGGACCAGATCGTGCCGTCCCTGCGCGGCAGCACCAAGACGCGGGCCGAGCGGATCCTGCAGAGCCCCGAGTGGCGCGCCCTGCTGGCGGTCGAGGACCAGGTGCTCGCCACCCGGCCCACGGACGAGGAGCGCCGCGTCGAGCTGCCGGACCTGCAGGAGCGGTGGGACGACGCGATGGCCGAGGTCTCCTCGCAGTACTCCGCCATGATCCGGCAGGAAACCGACGCGCTGCTCACCCGCAGTGCCGACGAGGCCCGCGGCCTGCTGCTGACCGCCGCCTCCCTGAGCGCCGGCGGACTGCTCGCGCTGCTGCTGTGCGTCGGCATGTCCTGGCGCATCACCCGCTCGCTGTCCCGTCGGCTGCGCGGCCTGCGCATGGCCACCCTCGGCCTGGCCGAGGAGCGGCTGCCCGACGTGGTGGCCCGGCTGGAGCGCGGCGAGAAGGTCGACCCGGAGTCGGCGACGACCCCGCTGGACTACGGCCACGACGAACTGGGCCAGGTCGCCCAGGCGTTCAACGCCGCGCAGCGCACCGCCGTGCACACCGCGGTCGAACTCGCCGACACCCGGCGCGGTTTCCAGAAGGTCATCCTGGGCATCGCACGGCAGAGCCAGAACCTGGTCAACCTCCAGCTCGGCAAGCTCGACGAGCTGGAACGCCGGCACACCGACCCCGAGATCCTCGCAGGCCTGTACGAACTGGACTCCACGGCGAGCCAGTTGCGCCGCTACGAGGAGAACCTGGTCATCATCAGCGGTGAGCGGCCCGGCCGCTCCTGGAGCGAGCCGGTCGCGCTGATCGACATCCTGCGCAGCGCCGTCGGCGAGGTCGCCGAGTACCAGCGGGTGGAGGTGCACACCGAGGAGGAGGTCGCCCTGGCCCCGCCCGCGGTGGCCGACGTGATCCACCTGCTGGCCGAGCTGATCGACAACGCGACGGCGTACTCGCCGGCGCCGAGCCCCGTCGGGGTGCGGGCCGCGATGGTCGCCAAGGGCCTCGTGGTCGAGATCGAGGACCGGGGCCTCGGCATGTCGGAGGAGGACTACGCCTCCCTCAACGACCAGTTGGCCAGGCCCCCGCAGTTCGACGTGGTGGCGCTCGCCGACGACCTCCGGCTCGGCATGTTCGTGATCTCCCAGCTCGCCCACCGCCACGGCATCGCCGTCACCCTGCGCTCCTCGCCGTACGGCGGGACGACCGCGATCGTGCTGGTCCCGCACGAGATCGTGGTGCGGGAGGTGCCCTCCGGCACCGGGCCGGAAGCCGCGGACGAGGGGAGCGCCGAGGACCCGGCGGCCGTGAACGGCACGGCGGACCGCGGGAGCGCGGGGACCTCCGCGGGCGCGGACCCCGCCGTGAGCGGGCGGCCCTCGGCCTCCCGGTCCGCGGCGTGCCGGTCCGCGGCCGCCGCGCGGGCCGCCTCCGCGCGGGCCGCCTCCGCGCGGGCCGCCTCCGCACCGGCCGCCGGGGTGCCCGGCGCCCGCCGGGACGGTCTCACTCCGCTCCCCCGCCGGGTGCCGCAGACCAGCCTGGCCGCCGAGCTGCGCGAGGAGCCCGTCGCGGACGCCGGGGACGACCCCGGCGACGGCTTCGGCGCGGAAGAGGCCGCCGCCTCCCTCTCCGGCTTCCAGCGCGGCACGCTCCAGGCACGTGACGACGACGGGACCGGCGACGCCGAGGACGGCACGGCGGCACCGGCACACGCGCCCGCCGTCTCCCCCGAGCTCCCGCCCCCGCCCTTTGACCGCTGACCCCCGGAACACCGACCACCGAACGCCGACGCCGACCGCTCACGAAGGAACTCCGTCATGACACGCCCCATCCCCGCCACGCACACCCAGCTGGACCAGCTGCTGACCGGACTCGTGGAACGCGTCGCCGACGTGAACCAGGCCGTGGTGCTCTCCGAGGACGGACTGGTGGTCAGCAAGTCCACCGGCTTCCTGCGCGACGACGCGGAACGCCTGGCGGCGACCGCCTCCGGTCTGATGAGTCTCAGCAAGGGCGTCAGCATGGACTTCCGCGGCGGCCCGGTGCGTCAGGCGCTCATCGAGATGGCCAACAGCTTCCTGATCCTCACCTCGGCCGGTCCCGGTGCCCATCTCGTGGTGCTCACCGGCCCCGGCGCGGACGTCGGCGTGGTGGCGTACCAGATGAACATGCTGGTGAAGAAGATCGGCGAGCACCTCAGCGCGGCGCCGCGCGGCACGGTCGGCCCCGCCGTCGACCCCGGCGCGTGAGGTGAGCGGAGGCGATTCGGCGGGCCGGCTCGTCCGGCCGTTCACCCTGACCGGTGGCCGGACCCGGCCCAGCCGCGCCGACTTCACGCTCATCACGACGGTGACGGCGGTCGATCCGCAGCCCGAGACGGCTCCCCGCCCGCAGCCCGAGCACACCCGGATCCTGCGGCTGTGCGCCGAGCCGGTCGCGGTCGCCGAGATCGCCGCGCGTCTCGACCTCCCGGTGAGCGTGGTGGTCATCCTGCTCTGCGACCTGCTGGAGGCGGGCCGGATCACCGCCCGCCCGCCGCACCCCGTCACCCGCACCACCCCGGACCTGGACCTGCTGCAGAAAGTGAGGGACGGCCTTGGCCGGCTCTGACACCATCGCCCGGGAGCCCGCCGGGCGTTCGGCACCCGACACGGTCAAGATCCTGATCGCCGGAGGCTTCGGCGTGGGCAAGACCACCATGGTCGGCTCGGTCAGCGAGATCGTCCCGCTGCGCACCGAGGAACCGCTGACCATGGCGGGCCTGGACGTCGACGACCTGAACGGCATCGAGGAGAAACGTGCCACCACCGTGGCCATGGACTTCGGCCGGATCACCGTCTCCGACGACCTCGTGCTGTACCTCTTCGGCACCCCGGGCCAGCAGCGGTTCTGGTTCATGTGGAACGACCTGGCGCTCGGCGCGCTGGGCGCGGTGGTCCTGGTGGACGTGCGCCGGCCCGAGTCCAGCTTCGCCGCGATCGACTTCTTCGAGCGCCGGGGCATCCCGTTCGTGATCGCCGCCAACGGCTTCCACGGGGAGCACCCGTACCCGGCCGAGGACATACGGGAGTCGCTGACGCTGCCGGAGGGCGTGCCGGTGCTGCTGTGCGACGCGCGGGAGCGGGAGTCGTGCCGGGACGTGCTGATCGCGCTGATCGACCGGCTGATCGCCGCGGCGGCCCCGGCGCCGTGAGACGGCCGGGCCGGGCGGTGGGGCGGCCGGACGGGCGGCGCGGTGGGGCCGCCCGATGGGCGCCCGCGGGGCCGCCGCGCCCACCGGGTCCGGCCGGGCGTCAGGACAGTCCGGCCGACTCCAGCCAGGCCCTGGCCACGTCCAGCGGGTCCTTCTTCTCCAGCTGCACCTGGGCGTCCAGCTCGAGGAGGGTCTCGGTGTCCAGCTTCGCGGAGACCGCGTTGAGCGCGTCGACGCCCTCCTGGGGGAGCCCGTCCTTGCGCACCAGCGGGGTCACGTTCGCGAACCCGAAGAGGTTCTCCGGGTCCTTCAGGACGACGAACTTCTCCTTGACGATGGTCGGGTCGGTGGTGAAGATGTCCGCCGCCTGCACGGTGTTCCCGGCCAGCGCCGCCTGGGTCAGCGGCCCGCCCGCGTCGAGCGCCTTGAAGGACTTGAACTTCAGGCCGTAGACGGACTCCAGGCCCTTCAGCCCCTGCCGCCGGGTCTGGAACTCGGGCGAACCGCCGATCACCAGCTCCGGTGCGACGTCCTTGAGGTCGGCGAGGGTGGAGGAGGTGGTGAGGCCGTACTTCTTCGCCGTCTCGGCGTTGACGCTCACCGAGTCCTTGTCCTCGGCCGGCGACGGCTCCAGCAGCGTCAGCTCCTTGTCCAGCTTCTCCTCGACGGCCTCGTTCACGGCCCGGGGGGACTCCTGCTCGGCCTCGGGGTCGAGGTAGGCGAGCAGCGAGCCGTTGTACTCCGGCAGGACCGTGAGGGAGCCGTTCTTCATCAGGCCGTACGTCGTCTCCCGGCTGCCGATGTTGTGCTTGTAGGTGACCTTGATGCCCTTGGCCCGGAGCGCCTCGCCGTAGATGTCGGCGAGCAGGGTGCTCTCGGCGAAGTTGTTCGAGCCGACGACGACGGTGCCGGCCTCCGTCTTCTCCTCCGCCAGGGGGTTGTCGGAGGTGTCGCCGGAGGAACAGCCCGCGAGCAGCGCCGCCGCGGCGGCGAGGGAGACGGCCGTCGCACCGGTGTACCTCGTCGTGGACCTGCTGCTCTGCGCGGTGGAAGTCATCCGTCGATCCAATCCAGCCGTTTCACGGCCCGTCAAGAACGTGCTGATTACGGTTTGTCGCGCGCGTGAGCGCGGATCAGCGCCCGCGCACCCCGGGCGACACCGCGAGCCTGCCCAC
Organism: Streptomyces viridosporus T7A; assembly: GCF_008704515.1. NCBI lineage: Bacteria > Bacillati > Actinomycetota > Actinomycetes > Kitasatosporales > Streptomycetaceae > Streptomyces > Streptomyces viridosporus. Next base: position 6,358,815 of record NZ_CP023700.1, on the reverse strand, counting down.
CGCCCAGAACACCGCGAGGGTGAGCAGCGCCAGGACGGCGACCAGCGTGGCGCCCCCGACCACCTTCTCGTAGTCGCGCTGGTAGAGCCCGTCGACGATGTACCGCCCCAGGCCGCCGAGGCTGACGTACGCGGCGATGGTGGCCGTCGACACGATCTGGATGGCCGCCGAGCGCAGGCCGCTGAGGATCAGCGGGAGCGCCACCGGCAGTTCGACCCTCAGGAGGATCCGCGACTCCCGCATGCCCATGCCGCGGGCGGCGTCCACCGGGGAGGGGTCGACGGAGCGGACCGCCTCGTAGGTGGTCACCAGGATCGGCGGGACGGCGAGCACGACCAGCGGGATCATCACGGGCAGCAGACCGAACCCGATCAGCAGGACCGCCAGCACCAGCAGACCGAAACTGGGCAGCGCGCGGGCGGCGTTGGCGACGAAGGCGAGCGCGTTCCCGCCGCGCCCGGTGTGCCCCGTCACCAGCCCGACGGGCAGGCCGATCGCGGTGGCGAGGGCGAGGGCCAGCAGCGTGTACCGGACGTGCTCGAGGAGGCGTTGCGGGATGCCGTCGTAGCCGTGCCAGTGGGCGCCGTCGCTGAAGAAGGCGTTGATGAAGTGGAGGACGTTCACCGGGCCGCGGCCTCCGGTTCGGGTCGTCGCGACCGCGCGGCGGGTCTCGGACGCCGTGTGCCGCGCGGCATCCACGGCGTCAGCAGGGTGCGCAGCAGGACCAGCAGGGCGTCGCACAGGATCGCCAGGGCGGCCATCGTGATCACGGCGTTCACCGCCAGCTCGGGCCGGTCGTACTTCTGCGCGGCCGCGAGCAGGTTGCCGAGGGCGCCCTGGTTGCCGATCAGGGCGCCGACGCTGACGAGCGAGATGCTCGACGCCGTGGCCACCCGCAGACCGGCGACGATGGCGGGCGCGGCGATCGGCAACTGCACCTGCAGGTAGCGGCGCACGGGGCCGAAGCCCATGGCGGTGGCCGCCGCCAGGGTCTCCCCGGGCACCGAGCGCACCCCGTCGACGATCGCCGGGACCAGCACCACCAGGCTGTACACGGCCAGCGGGATCATCACGGTGAGTTCGCTCTGGCCGGTGTAGTCGATGAGGACGACGAAGAACGCCAGCGAGGGGATCGCGTACAGCACGGTGGTCGCCCCGAGCATCGGCGGGTACAGCCGGCGGAAGCGCACGCACAGCTGGGCGAGCGGCAGGGCCAGCAGCAGCCCGGCGGCGACCGGCAGCAGGGCCTCCCTCAGGTGCAGCCCGATCAGCCCGGACCAGCTGTGCTGGAGGTCGCTGGGGATGTCGAAGAAGCCGTTCACGGGGCGACCCCGGCCTGGTCCGTACGGCCCCGGGCGTGGGCGGCGCGGATCGCCTCGCCGATGGCCTGCTGGGAGACGATCCCGGTGACCCGGCCGCCGGCGTCCACGGCGACGGCCCAGCCGGTGGGCGAGAGCACGGCGCAGTCGAGGGCGACCCGCAGGGAGTCGGTGCCGGGCACGAACGGCCGCCCGGGGGGCAGCAGTCGGTCCGTGCTGATGTCCCCGGCGATCAGCTCGCCCGGTTCGGCCCAGCCGAGCGGGCGGCCGTCGGGGTCGGTGACGAGGAGGTACCGGGCACCCGACGCGGCGATCCGCTCGGCGGAGGCGTCGGCCGGGACCACGGCGTCGGTGGTCAGCTCCAGTGCGGCGGAGGGGAGGAAGGACAGCCGCCGGATGCCGCGGTCGGCGCCGAGGAAGTCCTCGACGAAGCCGTCCGCGGGGGCGGAGAGCAGTTCGGCGGGCGAGGCGTACTGGGCGAGCCGGCCGCCCTCGCGCAGGACGGCGACCATGGTGCCCAGTTTGACCGCCTCGTCGATGTCGTGCGTGACGAAGACGATGGTCTTGCCCAGTTCCTCCTGGATCCTCAGGAGTTCGTCCTGCAGCCCTTTGCGCACCACGGGGTCGACGGCGGAGAACGGCTCGTCCATCAGCAGCACCGGCGGGTCCGCGGCGAGCGCCCGCGCCACCCCGACGCGCTGCTGCTGGCCGCCGGAGAGCTGGTAGGGGTACCGCTCGGCCAGCGAGGTGTCCAGGCCCACCCGTTCCATCAGCTCCGCGGCCCGCTCCCGGGCGCGCCGCCTGCCCCAGCCGAGCATGCGGGGCACGGTGGCGATGTTGTCGACGATGGTGCGGTGCGGGAAGAGCCCGGCGTTCTGGATGACGTACCCCATGGACCGGCGCAGGTCGGTGACGGGGCGCCGCCGGATGTCCTCGCCGTCGAGGAGGATCGTGCCCTCGGTGGGTTCGACCATCCTGTTGATCATGCGGAGGGTGGTGGTCTTGCCGCAGCCCGAGGGACCGACGAGAACGGTGATCGAGCGGTCCGGGACGTCCAGCGAGAGCCGGTCGACCGCCACCGTGCCGTCCGGGTACCGCTTCGTGACTGAGTCGATCCGTATCAAGACGCGGAATGCCCTTCGGGTGGCGGGTTTCGGCCGGGGTCGCACGGTTCGTCGATCTGTCGGTCCGTCGCCGGTCGAGTGTAGACGGCACCTGCGACAGAACCCCCCGGGGACGCGATCCGCGCGCCGAGCCACCACCTGCCCGGCCCCGTCCCGGGAAAACCCGCCGTCCGCGGCACCTCGTCGTTCTCCTGTCGGCCGGCCTTCGCGTCCTTGCCGAGCGGAGGGCCGGTCGGGGAGCGGCGGTGCACCGTCCGTGCGGACGCCGCGGCGCGGGCCGGAGCCGCCGAGCGGCACGGCGCACACCGCGCACACCGCGCACGGCGACGCCGTGCGCGGCCTGGCCGGGACGGCGGCCCGGAGGCGGCGAAGCCGCGCACCGCCTTCGGATCCTCGGCCGCCTCCACCGGGCCGCGGGGCCCGCGGACCGGTGACGCGCGGGGCGCGTCACCGGCGGGGTCAGCCCTCGGCGGGCTGCAGCCTCAGCGAGATGCTGTTGATGCAGTACCGCTGGTCCGTGGGCGTCGGGTACCCCTCGCCCTCGAACACGTGTCCGAGGTGCGAGCCGCAGCGGGCGCAGCGCACCTCGGTGCGCACCATGCCGTGGGAGCGGTCCTCGACCAGCTCCACGGCGTCGGTGTCCTTCGGGTCGTAGAAGGACGGCCAGCCGCAGTGCGACTCGAACTTGGTGCCCGAGGTGAACAGTTCGGCGCCGCAGGCGCGGCAGGAGTAGACGCCCTCGGTCTTGGTGTCGGTGTACTCACCGGTGAAGGCGGGTTCCGTGGCCGCCTGGCGCAGGACGGCGTACTCGGTCGGGGACAGTTCCGCGCGCCACTGCTCGTCCGGCTTCTCCACGTCGTACGGCATGAGCTCCGAGCCCCTTACTTCGACAGATGGTCCAGGATCAGCGGGCCGAGGTCGGTGACGTCGCCCGCTCCCATGGTGAGAACCAGATCACCGGGCTTCGCCATTCCCGCGACGGCCTCGGGGACCTCCGCCTTGTCGTGCACCGCGGAGACGTCGGCGCCGGCCGCGCGGGCCGCCTCGATGATCAGCTCGCTGGTGACGCCGGGGATCGGGTCCTCGCGGGCCGGGTAGACGTCCAGCACGAGCGAGGCGTCGGCCAGGGCCAGGGCCCGGCCCATCTCCTTGCCCAGCTCCCGGGTGCGGGAGAACAGGTGGGGCTGGAAGACGACGAGGATGCGGGAGTCCCCGGCGGCGGCGCGCATGGCCTCCAGGTCGGCCGTCATCTCGGTCGGGTGGTGCGCGTAGGAGTCGACGACCTGGACGCCCGCGGCCTCGCCCTTGAGCTGCAGGCGCCGCTTCACCCCGGTGTACGCGGCCAGCGCCGGGGCCAGCTCGGCGGGCGGGACGCCGAGCGCCGCACCCGCGGCGAGCGCGGCCACCGCGTTGTGGGCGTAGTGCCGGCCGGGGACCGACACGGTGAAGGTGAGCGGGGCGCCGTCCAGCTCGACGGTCACCTCGCTCTTCAGCCCCTGCGGGACGACCGAGAGGACCCGCACGTCGGCGTCCTCGGCCTCGCCGTACGTCACCGTCCGCACCGCGCCGTCCAGCCGCCGGGTCAGCTCCCGCGCCCCCTCGTGGTCCGCCGAGATCACCAGCGTGCCGCCGGGGACGATCCGGCCGACGAAGGTCTCGAAGGACTGGTGGATCTCCTCCATCGACGCGTAGTTGGCGTGGTGGTCCAGCTCCACGTTGAGGATGATCGCGACCTCGGGGGCGTACTTGTGGAAGCTGCGGTCGGACTCGTCCGCCTCCGCGACGAAGATCTCGCCCTCGCCGTGCAGCGCGTTGGAGCCGGGGGCGTCCAGGTCGCCGCCGATCGCGTACGACGGCCGGCGGCCCAGCGCGGCCAGGGAGACGGCCAGCATGGAGGTGGTGGTGGTCTTGCCGTGGGTGCCGGCCACCGCGATCGGGCGCAGGCCGTCCATCAGGGCGGCGAGGGCGTCGGAGCGGTGGACCACCGGGATGCCCAGCTCGGCCGCGCGGCGCAGCTCGGGGTTGTCCTCGCGGATCGCGGAGGAGACGACCACGCAGCTCGCGTCGTCGGCCAGGTGCCCGGCGGCGTGCCCGATGTGCACGGTGACGCCCAGCGCGCGCAGGGCCTCGGCGGTCTCGGAGTCCTTGGCGTCGCTGCCGGCCACCTCGGCGCCGCGCTGCGCGAGGATCTTGGCGATCCCCGACATCCCGGCTCCGCCGATGCCGATGAAGTGCGGTCGGTCCATGGCGGTGGGAAGGCCGGGTGCCATGCGTGTTCTCCCAGTGGTGCGACGAGCGGGACGACGGTGTGCGCGCCCTCGCGGGAAGGCGCCGCCCCAGCCTATGCCTTGCTGTGCGAGAAGAGTTTCAGCACCGGCACCCCCACCTTGTGCCGGGCCCGGGAGGCCCAGTCGCGGTGGAAGAACTCCTCCACGTAGTGCGGGTCGGTCAGGACGATCACCTCGTCCGCCCCGACCTCCCCCACCAGGGTCTTCAGCGCGTCCAGGGGGTGGTCCTCGACGAGGCGGCCCTCGGCCTCGTCGCCGGAGGCGCGCAGGGCCTGCAGGGACACCTCCAGGGCCCGCTGCCCCATGCTCTTGGCCTCCTCGCCCTCCGGGGTCTCGCCCTCGCGGACGGCCTCGTCGAGCTCGCCGAGCGCGACGTCGTCGATGGCCCGCAGCAGCCGGTCCGCCTGCTCGCCGCGCGGCTGGAGCAGCACGTGGAAGGAGACCGGCTCGTCCCCGTGCAGGGTGGTGACGAACTCCACGTCGGCGGACGTCAGGGCCTTCTCGATCATCAGTACGCTTGTGAACACCAGGCGCCCCTTCTCCTCGGAGGGCCCGCGGGCCCTCGCCGCTCCGCGGACCGAGCCAGGCCCTGCGGAAACCGTCCTCCCCGTGTGCGCACGGGTACCGCCGGAATCAGTGTGCCCGTCACCGCGCCCGGCGGCCCGGGCTGTTCCGCCGATCACCGGACCGACGGCCACCGCCGGACACCTCCGCGGACGTTTCCGGACCTCCGGTCAGGACCGCTGCCCCCGCCGTTCCCTCTGGTAGCGCGTGAACAGGAAACCGTCCTCCTCCAGCATCGACTTCAGCGCGAAACGCCGCGGAAGTGTCACCGGGGGCCCGCCGGCGATGCGCTGCGCGTCGCCGGCGGTGAGCATCGGCGAGACGGTCAGGCAGAGCTCGTCCAGGGCCCCGGCCGCCACCAGTTGCCCCAGCAGCCGCGGCCCGCCCTCGGTCAGCAGCCGGGTGTGCCCCAGGTCCGCCAGGGCCGGCACCACCCGTGCGGGGTCCACGCCGGCGCCCTCCCCCGCGGTCACCACCCGCGCGCCCGCCCGCTCGGCGGCGGCGACGCGGTCCGGGGCGGCCCCGGCGCCCGTCAGGATCAGGGTGGGCACCAGGGGTGAGGTGAACAGCGGCAGGGAGAAGTCCAGGTCCAGACCGGCCGTCACCACCGCGATCACGGGCGCCGGCCCCTGCCCGGCCGCCTCCCGCATCGCCGCGAACTCCGCGCGGGCGCGCGCCGGCCGGTAGCCCTCCTGGCGCACCGTCTCCGCGCCGACGACCACGACGTCGGCGAGCGCCCGCAGGGTGCCGAAGATCCGCATGTCGGCCGCGCAGGAGATGGGCTGGGAGCGGCCCTCGTGCTGGGCGGCGCCGTCGAGGGTGGACACCATGTTGGCCCGCAGCCACGGCTCCCGGCCCCGGGGACCCGGCCCCGGGTAGGCGTAGGCGGCGGCCAGCTCGGCCAGGCTCCACTCCCGGGCACCCCCGGCGGGAGCTGCTGTTTCGTCGGTCACGTCGGTCACGGGGAACAGGCGTCGCATGCCGTGCAGTGTTCCACGCCCCTTAGCATGGGGAACCGTGTCGTCCTCCTCCTCCGCCTCCCGTCCCGGTCCGATGGCCGACGTGGCTCCGCTGTCCCTGTGCGCCCGCGAGCCGCACGTCCCCGCGGACCGGCTCGTCGCCGAGATGGTGCCGCCGCCGCGGTTCGACGCGGTCCGCTTCGGCACGTACGTCCCGGACCCGAACCAGCCGAGCCAGACCGAGGCCGTGCGCGTCCTCGAGGACTTCGCGGCGGGCCTCGGCGGGGCGCCGGCCGGCGCCCCGGGCCGGCGCCGGCTGTTCGGCTTCGGCAAGGCGCCGAAGCGGGTCCCGGCCGGCCCGCGCGGCGTCTACCTCGACGGCGGCTACGGCGTCGGCAAGACCCACCTGCTGGCCTCCCTGTGGCACGCCACCGAGGCCGAGCCCGCGCTCAAGGCGTTCGGCACCTTCGTGGAGCTGACCAACCTGGTCGGCGCGCTCGGCTTCCAGCAGACCGTGAAGACCCTCTCCGGGCACCGCCTGCTGTGCATAGACGAGTTCGAGCTGGACGACCCGGGCGACACCGTGCTGGTCTCCACCCTGCTGGGCAAGCTGGTCGAGGCGGGCGTCGCGCTCGCCGCCACCTCGAACACGCTGCCGGGCAAGCTCGGCGAGGGCCGGTTCGCCGCCGCCGACTTCCTGCGCGAGATCCAGGGGCTGTCGGCCCACTTCCGCGCCCTGCGCATCGACGGCGAGGACTACCGCCACCGCGGCCTGCCCGAGGCGCCGCCGCCGTACTCCGACGAGCTGGTGACCAAGGCCGCGCACGCCACCGAGGGCGCCTCCCTCGACGCCTTCCCGGACCTGCTGGACCACCTGTCGAGGATCCACCCCAGCCGCTACGGCGCCCTCACCGACGGAATCCGCGCGGTGTGCCTGACCGATGTGCGGCCGGTGCCGGACCAGTCGACCGCGCTGCGGCTCGTCGTCCTCGCGGACCGGCTCTACGACCGCGAGGTGCCGGTGCTCGCCTCGGGGCTGCCGTTCGACCGGCTGTTCGGCGAGGAGATGCTGAAGGGCGGCTACCGCAAGAAGTACTTCCGGGCCATTTCACGGCTCACCGCCCTGGCCCGCGACGCCGGACGGCTCGCCGGAAACCGGTAACCCCTTTTCCGACACCCGATCGAATTCCCTTCTCCCAGGGGTCCGTTCGCGCCAATCCTCCTCCACTTTTCAGGCTCTCGGCGGCACGAAACGTGAAATTGACCCTGCAAAGCCCTTTGCAGGGTTAACGTGTTTCTTGACCATCCGTTGACCAAGCGTTGACGTGCGGAAGAGGTGTGCTTCACCCCGAGGGAGAGGCATGTTACGAGGTAGGACGGCTCCGGCCGCATTCCCGGCCCGCATGGCCGCTTTACCCGCGCTTCACCTTCCTCCGCTTTCGCACGCTTCACGCCCGCACATACGGCCCGTCACGTAAAGGCCAAGGCTCATCCAGGAACCCGCGGGTCCCCCCACCTTCGTCATGCCCGTGCGACGCGCCCCACCGCGCGCCAGGAGGATCACCAGATGCAACCCCTCATCGACAACGCCCGCACCTTCGGCCGGTGCCCCGAGGAGTTCGCCCGCCTCGCCGAGGGACAGTCCCCCGACGTCCTGTTCATCACCTGCTCCGACTCCAGGGTCGTCCCGGCCCTGATCACGGGCGCCCGGCCCGGCGAGCTCTTCGAGCTGCGCACCGCGGGCAGCATCGTCCCGCCCTACGCCTCCGACCGCCCCACCGCGGAGGCGGCCACCGTCGAGTACGCCGTGGAGGTCCTCGGCGTCCGCGACATCGTGGTCTGCGGCCACTCCCACTGCGGCGCCGTCGGCGCCCTCGTGCGCGGCGACGACCTGGACGCCGTACCGGCCGTGCGCGACTGGCTGGCGCACGCGGCCGACGGGCCCGCCGCGGCCGACGCGACGGACCCGGCCTGCGCCGAGGCCGTCCAGCACCACGTCCTGGCGCAGTTGCTGCGGCTGCGCTCCTACCCGTGCGTCGGGAAGCGGCTGGCGGACGGGCGGCTCCGGCTGCACGGCTGGTACTACGAGGTGCACACCGGAGCCGTGCGCGCGCACCGCGCGGCCACCGACGTGTTCGAGGCCCTGTGAGCCGGGCCGTGGGCAGGTTCCCCCACCTGCGGCAGGACGTCGCCGCCTCGCTCGTCGTGTTCCTGGTCGCCCTGCCGCTGTGCGTGGGCATCGCCGTCGCCTCCGGCGTCCCGGCCGAACTCGGCCTCGTCACCGGCATCGTGGGCGGGATCGTCACCGGCCTGATGCCGGGCAGCAGTCTTCAGGTGTCCGGCCCGGCGGCCGGTCTGGCCGTGCTGGTCTTCGAGGCCGTCGACGCGTACGGGCTGCCCGCGCTCGGCGTGATCGTGCTGGCCGCCGGGCTGCTCCAGCTGGTCATGGGCGCGCTGCGACTGGGGCGCTGGTTCCGCGCCATATCGGTCTCGGTGATCGAGGGCATGCTGGCCGGCATCGGCCTCGTGATCATCGCGGGCCAGCTGTACGCGGCGGCCGGGCTCCGGGCGCCCGCCTCCGGTCTCGACAAGGTCCTGGGACTGCCCGGGGCCGCCGTGGACGCGCTGGCCGACACGGAGGCGCTCGCCTCGCTCGCGGTCGGGGCGGGCACCGTCGTGGTGATGGTGCTGTGGCGGTGGGCGCCGGGTCCGGCCCGGGCCGTGCCGGGCGCGCTCGCGGCGGTCCTGCTGGCGACGGTGGTGGCGCTCGCGCTCGGCCTGCCCGTCGCCACGGTCGAGGTGCGGGGCCTGCTGGGTTCCCTCCAGCCGCCCGGCGCGGACGCCTTCGGCGCACTGGCGGACATCGGCCTGATCGGCACGGTCGTCGCCTTCACCCTGATCGCCTCCGCCGAGAGCCTGTTCAGCGCCGCCGCGGTGGACCGGCTGCACCACGGTCCGCGCACCCGGTACGACGAGGAACTGATGGCGCAGGGCACGGGCAACGCGGTGTGCGGGGCGCTCGGCGCACTGCCGATGACCGCGGTCATCGTGCGCAGCTCGGCCAACGTCCAGGCGGGCGCCCGGACCAAGGCGTCCCGGGTGCTGCACGGCGTGTGGCTGCTGCTGTTCGCGGCCCTGCTGCCGTCCGTGCTGGCCTTCATCCCGCTGCCCGCGCTGGCGGGCGTCCTGGTCCACGCGGGCTGGAAGCTGATCCCGTTCCGCCGGACCGTCGCCCTGTGGCGGGCGCACCGGGGCGAGGCGCTGATCCTGGTGGTCACCGCCGTGTCGATCGTCGTGGTGAACATGTTCGAAGGCGTGCTGATCGGTCTGGCCCTGTCGGTCGTCAAGACGGCCTGGGAGGCCTCGCACGCGAGGCTGGAGGTCACGGACAAGGGCGCGGGACCGATCCGGGTCCACCTCTCGGGCAACGCGACCTTCCTGCGGCTGCCGAGGATCCTCGACGCCCTGGAGGCGCTGCCCGAGGACCGCCCGGTCGAGCTGGACCTGTCCGAGGTCCACCACCTCGACCACGCCTGCCGTACGGCGCTGGAGAACTGGGCCGAGCGGCGCGGCGCGGTCGGCACCGCACCGGTGAGGGTCACCGGGGACGGGAGGGCCGCGCTGCCGGAGAGCGAGGAACCGGCCCCCGCGCCTCCGGCGTGATCCGCCGGCGGCACGGCTCGCCGTGCCGCCGGCCGGTCCGGGGGGGGCGGCATGGCCCCGGGCCGGAGGGCGGGCATATCGTTGCAGAAGCGGATGAAAGCGCACGGAACTGGCCTCTGGACGGGAGGTCGTCATGCTCGAGGAGCTGCTCACCGCGGCCGTCGCGACCGGTGCCGCGGGCGCCACGTACCTCGTCGCGGCGGCGCGGGTCGTCAAGCAGTACGAGCGGGGCGTGGTGCTCCGGCTCGGCCGGCTCCGCCCCCGGGTGCGCGGGCCCGGATTCACCATGATCGTGCCGTTCGTGGACCGGCTGCACAAGGTGAACCTGCAGATCGTCACGATGCCGGTGCCGGCCCAGGAGGGCATCACCCGGGACAACGTGACCGTGCGGGTCGACGCGGTGGTCTACTTCAAGGTGGTGGACGCCACCGCGGCGGTCGTCAACGTCGAGGACTACCGGTTCGCGGTCTCCCAGATGGCGCAGACCTCGCTGCGGTCGATCATCGGCAAGAGCGACCTGGACGACCTGCTCTCCAACCGGGAGAAGCTCAACCAGGGCCTGGAGCTGATGATCGACAGCCCCGCGGTCGGCTGGGGCGTGCAGATCGACCGGGTGGAGATCAAGGACGTCTCCCTGCCCGACACGATGAAGCGGTCCATGGCCCGGCAGGCCGAGGCCGACCGCGAGCGCCGGGCCCGCATCATCAACGCCGACGCCGAGCTGCAGGCGTCGCGGAAGCTGGCCGAGGCGGCCCAGCAGATGGCGGACACCCCCTCCGCACTGCAACTGCGCCTGCTGCAGACCATCGTGGCGGTCGCCGCGGAGAAGAACTCCACCCTCGTGCTGCCCTTCCCGGTGGAGCTGCTGCGCTTCCTGGAACGGGCCCAGGGGACACCGCCCGAGCCCGTGGTGGAGACCTTGGGGGAGATCCTGAGGGAGGCCGGGAACCGCGCCCCCGGCTCGTGACGCGTGCGACACGCGTGGTTCCCGTGACCCGCGCCAGGTGATAGACACGGCGGGTCATAAGTTCCTGTCCGCCAGCAGGAAGGTTTCCCCATGTCAGAAACCGCGCCCACGGACGACTCCCCCACGACCCGGCGTCAGGTGCTCGCCAGGACCGGTGCCCTGGGCATCGGCATCGCGTTCTCCGGCGCCCTCTCCGAACTGTTCACCGGCACCGCCACCGCACAGGACCTCGGACACGGCGGCTACGGCCCCCTGGTCCCCGACCCCGACGGGCTGCTCGACCTGCCGAAGGGGTTCCGTTACCGGGTGCTCTCGCGCGAGGGCGACCGGCTGCGCTCCGGTGAGGGGCCGGTCCCCTCCAACCACGACGGCATGGCCGCCCTCGCGGGCAGGAACGGCCGCGTGCACCTCGTCCGCAACCACGAGAACCGCCACAACGGCAGGATCCCGGTCCCGGCGGTCGAGGGCCTGACCTACGACCCCGAGGGCAAGGGCGGCTGCACGGCGCTCACCCTGGACTCCCGCGGCACGGTGCTGTCCGAACGGGTCGCCATCGCCGGCACGGCCGTCAACTGCGCGGGTGGACCGACTCCTTGGGGAACCTGGCTGACCTGCGAGGAGACCGAGGACCGGGCGGGCACCAACGGCTACACCAAGGACCACGGCTTCATCTTCGAGGTCGACGGCGCCGACCCGCGCCGCACGGGCGCCGTACCGCTGACCGCGATGGGCCGCTTCCAGCACGAGGCGGTCGCGGTGGACCCGAAGCGGGGCGTCGTCTACGAGACCGAGGACGCCTTCGAGCGGCCCTTCGGCCTGTTCTACCGCTTCCTGCCCGACAAGCCGCTGGGCGGCACCGGTTCGCTGCGCGCGGGCGGCCGGCTGCAGGCGATGCGGGTGCCCGGGGTGCCGGACCTGTCCTCGATCCGGGAGACCGGTGCCCGCTTCGACGGCGTCGAGTGGGTCGACGTACCGGATCCGCTGGCCGTCCAAACCCCCATCCGGTTCCAGGACTTCGGCCGCGGGGGCATCACGCACGCGCAGAAGCTGGAGGGCTGCTACTGGGGCGGGCGGTCGGTGTACTTCGTGTCGTCCTTCGCCCGCAGCGACCAGGGTTCGGCGGGCGACCACTACGGGCAGATCTGGCGCTACGACCCGGACCGGCGCCGCCTCACCCTGGTGATCGTCTTCGGCCCGGACACCGACGTGCAGCTCCCGGGCGAGTCGCCGGACAACATCTGCCTCGCCCCGAGCGGCGGCCTGATGGTCTGCGAGGACGGCGGCGGGGCCCAGCACGTCTACGGCGTCACCCGGCGCGGCGAGGTCTACGCGATGGCCCGCAACCGCCAGAACACGGGCACGCCCGAGGCCCCGGAGTGGGGCGAGTTCGCCGGGGTCGCCTTCTCCCCGGACGGCCGGACGATGTACGTCAACTGCTACGACCCCGGCACGACGTTCGCGGTGACGGGGCCGTGGCGCAGATGACCGGAGGGCGGCCGGGACGCGGGGGCGCGGAGCCCGCCCGTCCCGGCCGCCGGCGGGATCAGCCCGCCAGGACGGCGTCCATCTGCCCGAGGGACGCCGTCAGTCCCTCGACCATGCCCATCTCGGCCAGCCGGTCCATCTGCTCCCGGCTGTCGAAGACCGAGCGCAGCTCCATCCGGGTGCCGCCGTCGCGCTCGGTCAGGGTCATCCGCACCGCGGTGGTCGGCATCTCGGGGTCCGGCCTGCCGTCCTCGCCGGAGAAGCCGTCGGTGAACTCCAGGGAGGCCGGCGGCGCCACCGAGGTGATCCGCCACCAGCCGCCGTACTTCTCGCCCTCCGGGCCGGTCATGAAGTACCTGACCTCCCCGCCGGGCGTCAGGTCGTGCTCCTCGAAGGTCGCCGGGTAGCCGGGCGGCCCCCACCAGCGCTCCAGCAGCCGCGGGTCGGCCCACAGCCGCCACACCCGCTCGACCGGGGCGGTGAAGTCGGCGATCAGGGTGAGGGTGAGCCGGTCGACGTCCTTGTCCACACTGGTGACAGTCATCCGTCCGGTCCTTTCTCCGTGTTCGTCCTCGCGTCGTCGGGGGCGGGGCCGATGCCGTGTCCCGGCCCGGCTCCGGCGGCGTCGTCCGTGAGCAGGCCGGACATCCGGTCCACCCGTGCCCGCCAGGCCGACTCCAGTTCGTCGAGGGCCTGCCGCGCACGCCCCACCGCGTCGGGATCGGTGCGCACGAGCTGCTCCCGTCCGCGTCGCCGCTTGGTGACCAGACCGGCCCGCTCCAGCACCGTGACGTGCTTCTGCACCGCGGCGAAGCTCATCGGGTACGCCGCGGCCAGACGCGACACGGACAGCTCACCCCGCACGCAGCGGTGGAGTATGTCGCGGCGCGTCGCGTCGGCCAGGGCGTGGAACAGCCGGTCCACGGCCTCGTCGGTCCCGCCGGATCGGGCGGCCACTCCATCTACAACCATGTGGTTGTACGTTAACCCCGCCCGCTCCCGCGCGCAAGCGGAACGGGTGCGGCCCCCACCGCGGTGCCACTGAACCCGGCGCGCCGGGGTACTCGACGCCCATGACGGAGAATCAGCAGGTCAGCGGCTCGTACTGGCTCCAGACCGCACCGGGTGGCCGGCATGCCGCACTGACCGGGGACCTCGATGTGGACGTGGCGGTGATCGGCGGCGGAATCGCCGGACTGTGCACCGCGTGGGAGCTGACGCGGGCCGGGAAGAGCGTCGCGGTGCTGGAGGCCGGGCGGATCGCGGCCAGTGTCACCGGACACACGACCGCCAAGGTCACCGCCCTGCACTCGCTGATCTACGACAAGCTGCGCCGCACCCGCGGCAGCGAGGGCGCGCGGCTCTACGCCCGTTCGCAGTCGGAGGCGATCGAGCACGCCGCCGAGGTGGCGGCGGGGCTCGGCATCGACTGCGACTGGGAGCGCCGCAGCGCGTACACCTTCACCCGTGACGCGGGCCGGGTCGAGGAGCTGCGCGCGGAGGCGAGGGCCGCGCGGGAGGCGGGGCTGCCGGCCTCGTTCGTGACGGAGACCGGCCTGCCGTTCCCGGTGGCGGGCGCGGTCGAGGTGACCGGGCAGGCGCAGTTCCATCCGCGCAAGTACCTGCTGGCCCTCGCCGACGACCTGGTGGCGCGCGGCGGACGCATCCACGAGGACACCACCGTCCTCGGCCTGGACGAGGGCGAGCCCTGCCGCCTGTCCACCGAGAGCGGGGCCACGGTGACCGCCCGGGACGTCGTGGTCGCCACCCACTATCCGATCTTCGACCGGGCCCTGTTGTTCACCCGCCTCTCCCCGCACCGCGAGCTGGTCGTCGCCGGGACCGTCCCCGCCGACCAGGACCCCGGGGGCATGTACATCACCCCCGACGAGAACACCCGCTCGGTGCGCACCGCCCCCTACGGCGAGGACGGCACCCGGCGCCTGCTGATGATCACCGGGGAGCACTTCACCCCGGGCACGGGCGACACCCGGGCCCGCTTCGACCGCCTGGCCGCCTGGGCCCGCGAGCACTTCCCCGACGTGGAGCTCACCCACCGCTGGGCCACCCAGGACAACAGCCCCACCGACACCGTGCCGCTGGTCGGTCCGCTGCACCACGGCGCCCGGCACACCTACGTCGCGACCGGCTTCGCCGGCTGGGGCATGAGCGGCGGGATGATGGCGAGCCTGCTGCTCACCGCGCAGATCACCGGCGAGGAGTGCGCGTGGAGCGGGCTGTACGACCCGCGCCGGCTGGCTCCGGCCGTCCGCGAGGCGCCGTCCTTCCTCAAGACCCAGGCCGAGGTCGCCCGGCACTTCGTCGGTGACCGGCTGCGCCCCTCACCGCCGGTGGAGGCCCTGCCCCCCGGCGAGGGCGCCGTGGTCCGCGCCGACGGCGGCCGGCTGGCGGTCTACCGCGACGAGGACGGCGCCCTGCACGCGGTCTCCGCCCGCTGCACCCACCTGGGCTGCCTGGTCGACTTCAACTCCGCGGAACGCGCCTGGGAGTGCCCCTGCCACGGCTCCCGCTTCGACATCGACGGCAAGGTCGTCCAGGGACCGGCGACCAAGCCGCTGGAGCGGCGGCACATCGGAGGCGACGCGGAGGGGCGTGCCCCGGCCGGGTGACACCCGGCCGCGCCCCGCTCCGCACCGGACAGAACACCGTAAAGATCATCATATTTTCATGCGGTGATCCTTCTTGTACGACGGGCGGCGGCCGTCTGCGTCCTGGGCACCGCGCTCACCGCCTGCGCCACCGTCCAGCCCCCTCAGCAGCGGCCCCGTCCCGCGCCCCCCACCTCCCCCGCCGCACCGTCGTCACCGCCCACCCTCGCCCCGGGCCCCTCGGGCCTGACCCCGGTGTTCCGCAACGGCCCCCGCACCCCCGACGACCGCACGGTGGCCCTCACCTTCGACGCCGACATGACCGCCGACCAGGGCCCGCGGGCGGCGGCGGGCGAGCGCTTCGACCACCCGCGGCTGATCGCCGCCCTGCGCGCGCTGGAGGTCCCGGCCACGGTGTTCATGACGGGCCGGTGGGCCGAGGAGTACCCGGACCAGGCCCGCTCCATCGGCCGGGACCCGCTGTTCGAGGTCGCCAACCACTCCTACAGCCACTACGCCTTCACCGACGACTGCTACGGCCTGCCGACCGTCTCCGCGGACCGGATGCGGGCGGACGTCGAGCGGGCGTACACCGCCTTCCGCGAGGTCGGGGTGGCAAACCCGATGCCGTACTTCCGCTTCCCCGGCGGCTGCCACGACCGCGCGGCGCTCAGGGCGCTGGCCCCGACCGGCGTCACGGCGGTGCAGTGGGACGTGGTCGGCGGCGACGCCTTCGCCACGGACGCGGCGGCGGTGGCCCGGCAGGTGCTGGACGGGGTGCGGCCGGGCTCGGTGGTCGTCCTGCACTGCACGCGCAGCGCGGCTCCGGCGACCGAGCGGGCGGTGCGGAGAATCGTCCCGGAGCTGCGCCGCAGGGGCTACCGCTTCGTGAAGGTCTCCGAGCTGATCGCGACGGCGGGCGGACGGGGCTGAGCGCCCTACGCTGGACGCATGGACGACAACGACTACTGCCTGATCGACGTGTCCAGGCCGCCGAAGGCCGACGGGCCGCCGTACGCGGAGTGCGTGCTGTGCCGGGAGCCGACGGAGTACCCGGAGTCGTACAAGGGCGTCACCCTGTGCCCCCCGTGTGAGTGGCGGGAGGCCGAGCGCACCTCCTGCTCGGGCTGACGGCGGTGTGCGGCGGGTTGGCAGACTGGGCCCGTGAGCACTGATCAGACCCCTGCCGCCGACAGCCCCTTCCGACCCGCCCCCGGTGCCCGCGACGCGGCACCCCAGTTCGTCCTGCCCCTGGTGGTCCGCATCGAGCGGGCGGCGCCCCCGTCCCGCACGGACGCGCTGGAGACGGCGGCCCGCGCGGTCCTGGTGATGCTGGCCGACGAGCGTGCGACCGGCGAGGGCGAGTGGGCGCGGGCGGTGCGCGACTGGCAGGACGCCCGGATCCGCAAGGTGGTGCGCCGGGCACGCGGCGCGGAGTGGCGCCGCGCGGAGGCCCTGCCGGGCATCACGGTCACCGGCAAGTCGGCGGAGGTCCGCGTCTTCCCGCCCGTCCCGCTGGACGGCTGGCCCAAGGACCTGGCCCGCCTCCAGGTCTCCGGCACCGACCTCGAGGACCCCGGGGCCCCGCCCCCGGCGGACCCGGCCGCCCCCGTCCTCTGGCTGAACCCCGACCTGGACATGTCGGCCGGCAAGGCCATGGCCCAGGTCGGCCACGGCGCCCAGCTGGCCTGGTGGGACCTCCCGGACGAGGAGCGCACGGCCTGGCACGACGCCGGTTTCCCCCTCGCCGTCCGCACCGCCGACCCGTCCCGCTGGAACGACCTGACGACCGGCGGCCTCCCCACGGTCCGCGACGCGGGCTTCACCGAGATCGCCCCCGGCTCCTGCACGGTGGTCGCGGACCACCCCGCACTGCGGTAGCGCCGGGCGTCCGGCACCGGCGGGCGGTGAGCGCCCGCCCCTCCGACCCGGATGGGGTAACCGCGCGTGCGCGGACCGTGGTCCGGGGCCAGAGTGAGCAGCGTGACAGAACCTGGCGGGCGACGGCACGGCACGGCGTCCCGGACCACCACGCGCGGGCGTGGGGTGCGGGACGCCCGGGACGCCGCCCGGCGCGCCGCGGACGCCCTGGCCGAACTCGTCCGGCACCGCACGGAGGGGGTCTCCGCGGTCCGCCGGAGCGAGGACGACGGCTGGATCGTCAACGTGGACGTGCTGGAGGTGGCGCGCATCCCCGACACCACCAGTCTGCTCGCCACCTACGAGGTCGAACTCGACCCGGCGGGCGACCTGCTCCAGTACCGCCGGATCTCCCGCTACCGGCGCGGTGCCCAGGACCAGTGACCGGACCCCGGCCCGCATCCGGAAGGACGACCGCATGATCACCTACGACGACGAAGTCGTCTGCGCGCCCCGCGCCGGAACCCTCTACGACGTCCTCGAACTCATCCTCGACCGCGGCATGGTCATCGACGTCTTCGTGCGCGTCTCCCTGGTCGGCATCGAGATCCTCAAGGTGGACGCCCGCATCGTGGTCGCGAGCGTCGACACGTACCTGCGGTTCGCGGAGGCCTGCAACCGCCTGGACCTCGAGCACGACGTGCGGTCCAAGACCGTTCCCGAGCTGTTCGGCGGGCCGGTCTCCAGGACCGTGCGCAAGGGCGCCCAGCGCAAGGCGCACTCCCTCACCGAGAAGGTGCGGGACCTCCTCACCCCCGAGGAGGCCGAGGAGACCGAGGAGGAGGGGCCGGAGGAGCCGCCCCGCACGCGCGAGCGCGAGGAGCGGGGCCGGAGCCCGCAGCGCTCCCGGAGCCGGACGGCCGCGCGGCCCCGCGGTGACGCCGAGGACGACGACCGCCCGCGCGGCCGCCGGCGCACGGAGAAGGAGGACGAGGAGGAGTGACCGTGCCCGCCACCACCACCGCCGTGGACGCCCTGTACGTCTACGGCATCGCCCCCGCCGGCGTCCGTGCCCCTCGCCACCCCGGGGTGGACGGCGCCCCGGTGCGGCTGCTGACCGGGTCCGGCCTGTGCGCGGCGGTCTCGGACGCGCCCGCGAGGCTGCGGCCCCGGCGCCGCGATCTGCTGGCCCATCAGGCGGTACTGGACGAACTGGCCGCGCAGGGGCCCCTGCTGCCCATGCGGTTCGCGGTCCTCAGCCCCGACCCGGACGCCCTGCTGGCCCAACTGCGCTCCGACGCCGTCCGCCTGACGCGGCAGCTCGACGGCGTCCGGGGGTGCGTCGAGCTCAACGTCAAGGGCGCGGTCGTCCCCGGCTGCTTCGCCGACCTGGTGCGCCGGGACGAGAAGCTGCGGGAGCTGGCCCGCCGGACGCGGCGCCGGCCGGACTACGAGGCCAACGTCCGGCTCGGCGAGGCGCTCGCCCGGGGTGTCCGCCGCGAGGCGCGGCGCGCGGCGCGGGACGTGCTCGCCCATCTGACCCCGCTCGCCCTGCGCACGGTGCACGGCCCGACCGACGACGAGCACGTGCTGAGCACGTCGTTCCTGCTGCGCTCCGCCGACGAAGGGCGGTTCCGGCAGGTGGTGGCCGCGCGGGCCCGCGACTGCGGGGACCGGCTGGCGCTCAGCGTGACGGGGCCCCTGCCCTGCTACAGCTTCGTCGACCCCCGTCCCGCACCGGCCGGGCGGTGACGCCGTGGGCATCGTGAGCGGTCTCCTGCTGCTGCCGCTGGCCCCGGTGCGGGGCACGGCGTGGATCGCCGACCACCTGCTCCAGGAGGCCCGGCGCCAGTTCTACGACCCGCGCGCCGTCCAGGCGCGCCTGAGCGCGCTCAACCGGGCCCTGGACGAGGGCGACATCGACGAGGCGGCCTTCGAGCGGGAGGAGGAGCGGCTGCTCGCCCTCCTCGAACACCCGGCCCGCCCGCCCGCCGGGCACACGACCGCCACGGCCCCCGCGGCCCTCATGGCCCCCGCGAAGAGGAAGAGGAGGCGCGTATGAGCGGCGGCAGGGCGGGGCGCCGGCACCACGGCGGCGAGGCCCCCCGCCGGGGCGAACGGACCGCCCCCGCCGCCGGTTTCGGGGGTGCGCGGTGACAGCGGTCGACCACCCCTACCCGGGCCCGGAGGAGACGCAGCTCTACGGACCTCCCTCCGGCAGCCTCGCGGACCTGCTCGAACGGGTCCTCGACAAGGGAATCGTCATCGCCGGCGACATCAAGATCGACCTGCTCGACATCGAGCTGCTCACCATCCGGCTGCGCCTGTTCATCGCCTCGGTGGACACCGCGAAGAAGGCGGGCATCGACTGGTGGGAGACCGACCCGGCGCTGTCGTCCCGGGCCGCGCGGGACGCGCTCGCCGAGGAGAACGCGCAGTTGCGGGCCCGGCTCGACGCCCTCGAGGGGTCCGTCGAGGAGACGGCGGGGGCCGCCCGGTGAGCGGGCTCCCGGCCGGACCGGCGGCACCCGCCCTGGTCTGCGCGTTCGCCGTCACCCGCACCCCGCCGGACGCCGCCGCGCTGGCCGCGGCGACCGGTCACGAGGAGGGCGGCCCGCTGCGCGTGCTGCGCGCCGGCGGCCTGTGCCTGGTCGTCCAGGACGTCCCCGCGGCGCTGTTCGACCAGGAGGCGCTGGCGGAGCGGCTCAACCGGCCCGGCGACCTGGAACGCTGCGCCCGCGCCCACCACCGGGGCGTCGAGGCCGCGCACGGGCGGGGCCCCGTCGTTCCGCTGCCGATGGCGACCCTGTACCGCGGCGACCGGACCGCGAAGCGGGCCGTCACCTCCCGGGAGACGGTGCTGGACGCGCTGCTCGACCGCCTCCGGGACCGCACGGAATGGGCGGTGAAGGTGCACGCCGCCGAGCGCGCGGCGGACGCCGCCGCCAGCGGCGCCGGTGCCGGGGCGGACACCGGTGGACGTGCCTACCTCAGCCGGGCCAGCGCGCGGCGACGCGACCGTCAGGACGCGCACGGCAGGGCCCTGGCCGAGGCGGAGGCCGTCGACGCGGAACTGCGGCGGTACGCCGTCGCGGCGGTGCGGCACCGTCCGCAGAGCGAGCGGCTGACGGGCCGTCGTGCCCCGCAACTGCTCAACGCCGCCTACCTGGTGGACGACGCGGAGCGCGCCCGCTTCACCCGCGCCCTGGCCCGGATCGCCGCGGACGGCCGGCATCCGGCCGTGGAGGTCGGCGTGTCGGGCCCCTGGATCCCGTACTCCTTCGCCCGGTGGGACGAGGGCCCGGACCGCACGGGACAGGACCGCACGGAACAGGGCCTCACGGATCCGGACCGCACGGGACAGGACCGTGCGGGGCAGGGGTCCCGCTCGTGACCGGCCCGGACCTCCGTACTCCGGGCCCGGCACCGGTGCCCTGGGACGGTCCCGAGCCGTACGCGCCGATCGGGGTGCCCCTGGTCGACCTCCTGGACCGCGTCCTGGCGACCGGCGTCGTCGTCAGCGGGGACCTGGTCCTGGCCATCGCCGACGTGCCGCTGGTGCGGATCTCCCTGCACGCCCTGCTGTCGTCGGTGAACGAGCGGGTGCCCGCACCCTGGCCGGACAGCGGGCCGCTGTGACGGCGCCCCGGGCCCACGCCCTCGACCTGGACCCCGAGCGGGCCGCGAACGACCTGGCCGCCCTGGTGCTCACCGTCGTGGAGTTGCTGCGCCAGCTCATGGAACGCCAGGCCGTACGCCGCTTCGACGAGGGCACGCTGAGCCCGGAGCAGGAGGAACGGCTCGGTACGGCGCTCATGCTGCTCGACCGGCGCATGGACGACCTGTGCGCCCGGCACGGCCTGAGCCGCAGCGACCTCAACCTCGACCTGGGCCCCCTGGGCCCCCTCCTCGCCGACGTTCACGGAGACTGAGCGGGAGCGGGCCCCGTCGCCGGAGCCCCCCCTCCTCCCGCGCCGGCCGCCGCGCGGTGCGCCCACCGAGCGCGGGACGGAGCCGGGTGACCGACCGGCTTTCGGCCACCGACGGGGCGGGCGTTCCCCGGGTCCGACCCCCATCGGCTCTACAGGTCCGCCGCTGCCCCATATGGGTGTTGACCCTGATGGCACGTGTTCCCGGAGGCGGGGGAAAGTGAAACGACATCACCGCCCCAGCCCAGTGACCGTCGTGCGGTGAGGGCGAACGCTCGTGACACGGGCTGCCGGCGCCCTCGGTTGCGACAACCGTGAAGCGCCGTACGGACCTGTCCGTCCGCCCTCCCCCGAGCGGGGGCGCGGTAGGGGGCTCCATGGCGGAAGCGGAGGTGCTGCGGGCCGTCGGACGACGAGAGGGGCCCCGCACCCATGCACGCAGCGCCACAGCGGCCTGATCACTCCGAGGCGATTTCCGATCCCGTGCCGTTGTCGCGTCGTGCGGCAGCCTTATCCGTGCGCAGTCCGGCCGGTACGGCCGTGCCGGGTCCGCGGAGCATCCGGCGGGTGGCCCGTTGAGCGTCACGACGTGGATGGCGGTGGCCGTGTTCGTCGCCGTCTACGTGCTGATCGCGACGGAGTGGGTGCACCGGGTCGCCGCCGCGCTGGGCGGCGCGGTGGTGATGCTGCTCATCGGGGCCACCGACGCCGAGCACGCGTTCTTCTCCGAGGACGCCGGCATCGACTGGAACGTCATCTTCCTGCTGCTCGGCATGATGCTGATCGTCGCCGTGCTGAAACGGACCGGGATCTTCGAGTACGTCGCGATCTGGGCGGCGCGCCGGGCCCGCGGCAGGCCGTACCGGCTGATGGTGCTGCTCGTCGTGACGACGGGCTTCCTGTCCGCGTGGCTGGACAACGTCACCACGGTGCTGCTCATCGCGCCGGTGACGATCCTGGTCTGCCGGCGGCTCGGGCTGCCGGTGGTCCCGTACCTCATCGCCGAGGTGATGGCCTGCAACATCGGCGGGGCCGCCACCCTCATCGGGGACCCGCCCAACATCATGATCGGCTCCCGCGCGAACCTCTCCTTCAACGACTTCCTGCTCCACATGACGCCCGTCGTCATCGTGCTGATGATCGTGTTCATCCTGATGAGCCGGGTGATGTTCCGCAAGGCGTTCACCCACGACCCCGAGCGCGCCGCGTCCGTGATGGAGCTCGACCCGCGCGAGGCCATCAAGGACGTCCGGCTGCTCGTCATCAGCGGCGTGGTGATCCTCGCCGTGATGACCTGCTTCGTGCTCCACACCTGGCTGCACCTGGAGCCCTCGGTGGTGGCCATCAGCGGAGGGCTGCTGCTGCTCGGGGTCTCGCGGCTCGACCCCGGTGACGTGGTGAAGGACGTGGAGTGGGAGACCCTGGCGTTCTTCACCGGACTGTTCGTCATGGTCGGCGCCATGGTGCGGATCGGGGTCATCGGCGATCTGGGCGAGGCCGCGGCCGAGGCGACCGGCGACAACCTGTTGGCGACGGCGATGACCCTGGTGTTCGGTTCCGTGGTGCCCTCGGCGATCATCGACAACATCCCCTTCGTGGCGTCGGTGAGCCCGATCGTCTCCGAGATCGTGGCCTCGGCCGGCGGCACCGAGGAGGCGGGGATGCTGTGGTGGGCCTTCGCGCTCGGCGCGGACCTCGGCGGCAACGCCACGATCATCGCCTCCTCGGCCAACGTCG
Source organism: Streptomyces viridosporus T7A (assembly GCF_008704515.1). Lineage (NCBI taxonomy): Bacteria > Bacillati > Actinomycetota > Actinomycetes > Kitasatosporales > Streptomycetaceae > Streptomyces > Streptomyces viridosporus. The sequence continues at coordinate 6,336,311 of NZ_CP023700.1, read as the reverse complement.
TCGTCATCGGCATCGCCGAACGCTCCGGCCACCACATCTCGTTCTGGCAGTTCAGCCGTTACGGACTGGTCGTCACCGCCGTCACCGCCACCGTGGCGGCCGCATACGTGTGGCTGCGCTACTTCGCCCTGGCGTGATCACGAGGCGCCGGCCGCGCGAGGAGGGCGGCCGGCACCTCGCCGGCCGCGTCGTCCGCCGGCCGCGCGAGGAGGGCGCACCCGGGCCCGGCCGCCGCTCGCCGCAGGCGTTGCGGCAGACCTCTTGCGACGGCCGTGGCGCGCGGTGTACCAATGGCGACGCGGAACATGAACGTTGTTCACATCCGCGTGTGCGTCCTCGCGCGCGAGCTCCCGTTGCACCCCGTCAGGTCCCCGGGCGGGGCGGTGCGACCGCGCGGACACGCAGGCACACGCTCCGCCCCTGTGCCGTCGGGCCCGACCGAGCCGGAGGAGCAGCAGATGACCACGGAACACCCCCCGCACAGCAGGCGTACGGTCCTGCGGGCCGGAGCCCTCACCGGCCTCGGGCTGGCGGGTTCGGCCGTGGCCGGCCCGAGCCGGGCCGCCGCCGCGCCCGCGGACGGCGGCGGTTACCTCGTGGGCCGGGGTCTGGCCGACGCCACCGGTGAGGTGGCCGAGGTCGGGATGATGGGCTACGGCCGGTTCGACCAGCAGGCCGCCGGGCTGCACACCCGGTTGCGGGCGCGCGCGTTCGTCGTGGTCGACGAGGCGAGCGGCCGGCGGGTCATGCTGATCGTCGCCGACTCGCCGATGATCTTCTCCAGCGTGCACCAGGCGGTGCTGCGGCGGCTCGGCGAGGCGTACGGCGACCTCTACACCGAGCAGAACGTGCTCATCACCGCCACCCACACCCACGCCGGCCCCGGCGGCTACGCGCACCACCTGCTGTACAACACCACCACGTTCGGCTTCCACCGCAAGACCTTCGAGGCGGTGGCGGACGGCCTGTTCGAAGCCGCGCAGCGGGCCCACGACGACCTGGCGCCCTCCGAACTGGTGCTCAGCCACGGCACGTTGACCGGGGCGAGCGTCAACCGCTCCCGGTCGGCCTTCGAGCGCAACCCGAAGGCCGACCGCGACCACTTCCCGGACGCCGTCGACCCGCACACCACCCTGCTCCGGGTGGAGCGGGCCGGACGGGTGGTGGGCGCCGTCAACTGGTTCCCGGTGCACAGCACCAGCATGTCCGGGGACAACCGCCTGATCAGCGCGGACAACAAGGGGTACGCGGCCTACCACTGGGAGCGCGAGGTCCACGACGTCGACTACCTGTCCGACGGCTCCCCGGCGTTCGTCTCCGCGTTCGCCCAGACCAACAGCGGCGACATGTCGCCCAACCTCGAGCTGGAACCGCCCACCACACCGGAGGACTTCGACCGCACCCGCGCCAACGGGCTCCGGCAGTACGAGGCCGCCGCGGCCCAGTTGCGGCAGCCCGGCGTCGAACTGTCCGGCCCGGTGGACTCCCGGCTGGTGTACGTCGACCTCTCCGACGTCACGGTGCGTCCCGAGTTCACCGGCGACGGACGGACCCACCGGACCTCCAAGCCCTGCGTCGGCGCCTCCATGGCGGCCGGCAGTCTGGAGGACGGACCGGCCTTCCCCGGGTTCACGGAAGGGGAGAACCCCTTCTGGGACGCCGTCTCCGACTCCGTGGTCTACACGGTCTCACCGGAGCTCGCCCGGGCGCAGGCGCCGAAGGACGTCTTCGTGCCCCTCGGGGAGATGAACCGCGTCTACCCCTGGGTGCAGGAGCGGGTGCCCGTGATGCTGGTCCGCATCGGCCGGCTCCACCTCATCGGCATCCCGGGCGAGGTCACCATCTGCGCGGGTCTGCGGCTGCGGCGCACGGTCGCCGAAATCGTGGGCGCGGACCTGGACGACGTGCTGGTCGCCGGGTACGCCAACGCGTACTTCCACTACCTCACCACCCCCGAGGAGTACGACGCGCAGCAGTACGAGGGCGGGAGCACGCTCTTCGGCCGCTGGCAGCTCCCGGCGCTCCAGCAGACCGCGGCCGAACTGGCCACCGCGCTGCGCGACGGCACGGACCTGCCCCTCGGCCCCGAGGCGCCGGACCTGTCCGGCAAGGCGCTCTCCCTGCAGCCCGGTGTGGTGCTGGACGCACCGCCGCTCTTCAGGAGGTTCGGGGACGTGCTGGTGGGGCCGCGGGAGAACTACCGGGCCGGCGAACGCGTCGAGGTCGTCTTCGCGGGCGCCCACCCGGGCAACGACCTGCACCGGGGGGAGACGTACCTGGAGGTCCAGCGCCAGGAGCCCGGCGGGACCTGGCGCACCGTGGCCGACGACGGCGACTGGGCGACCCGGTTCCACTGGAAGCGCGACGGGATCGCCGCCTCCCGGGTCACCGTCACCTGGGACGTCCCGCGGGGGGCCGCCCCGGGTCCTCACCGGATCGTCTACCACGGCGACGCGCGCGGCGTGACCGGCACCGTCACCCCGTTCACCGGCACCTCCCCGGCCTTCACGGTGCGCTGACCCGGTCCGGAGAGCACGGGTCACCGCACCGCCCGGCTCCGGCCGCGCACGTGAGGCCGTGCGTTCCTGCTCCGGTACGCGCTCCGCATCGTCCGGAACCCAGGGGAAGGGCACCTCGGGCCTCGTGCGGAGGCCCACGCCCCGTGGAACACCCGCACCTCGTCGTCGCCTTCCGGGGTCGCCCGGCGGCTGTCGCCCTCAGGCCAGATCCGTTCCCGGATCCACGACCCAGTGGTTGCTCCTGAGGGCCCGGCCCGCGAAGGACACGTCGACCTCCGACAGGAAGCGGAAGCCGACGGACCGGCAGATGCCGTTCGACGCCGCGTTGCCCGTCGCCGGGAAGGCGTGGACGAGTCCCCAGCGGTCCTGCTCCCGGGCCTGCTCCAGGAGGGTGCGGACGGCGCGTTTGCCCAGACCCTGTCCTTGGAACGCGGGAAGGACCATCCAGCCCATCTCGGAGATCGGTCCCTCATCGGTGTCGCAGGACCGAAGGGTCACCGTCCCGGCCACCACGTCGGGACCGGCCCCGTCGGGAACGATCATCTTGAACCACCCGAGGTCGGCCGCCGCCTGCCGGGCGTCCCGCCGGACCTTGTCCGCCATCCCCTCCGCGGGCAGGGGCCCGCCGAGGTCGGCCATCATGATGGGATCGCACCGCATCCGGACATAGGCGTCGACGTCGTCCGGCGATACATCGCGCAGGTGCATCACTCCTCCTCTTTTTCACCGGGATGGTCCCACGACACGCGAGGTCGGTTGTCCCCGGCCCGAGTCGAGCACCTGCTTCCGGCCGTTTCCTCTCGCGCCCGGTCGGCTGCCGGCCGGTGTGCGGGCGGTCCGCCCCGAAGCTCAAATGTTGCTCTGAAGGTGCCCGCCGCAGGGTTCGGGGGCGGGCCCGGGGGCCATATCCCCGTCACGTCCGGGAGGACGTCCGGCGGGGGCCGGGTGGCCGGAGGGGCCGGGCGCCCGGGAAGCCCGGTGGAGAAGGGGGACGACGGTGCGGCTGGGGACGGGGATCGGGTGGCGGCCGGAGATCGCGGACGCCGTGGAGGGCATGCCGGGGATCGACTGGGTGGAGGTCGTGGCCGAGAACGTCTGCCCCGGGCACCTGCCCGAGTCGCTGCTGCGGCTGCGCGGGCGCGGGGTGACCGTGGTGCCGCACGGGGTCTCGCTGGGGCTGGGCGGGGCCGAGCGGCCCGACGCGGAGCGGCTGGCCGCCCTCGCCGAGCGGGCCACGGCCCTCGGGGCGCCGCTGGTCACCGAGCACATCGCGTTCGTACGGGCGGGCGGGGCGCCGACCGCCTCGCCGCGGCTCGAGGCCGGGCACCTGCTGCCCGTGCCGCGCACCCGCGACGCCCTCGACGTGCTGTGCGAGAACGTCCGCATCGCCCAGGACGCGCTGCCCGTGCCGCTCGCCGTGGAGAACATCGCCGCGCTGATCTCGTGGCCCGGCGAGGAGATGACCGAGGGCCAGTTCCTGTACGAACTGGCCGACCGCACCGGGGTGCGGCTGCTCGTCGACGTGGCCAATCTGCACACCAACCACGTCAACCGCGGCGAGGACCCGGCCGAGGCCCTCGCCGAACTGCCCCTGGAGGCCCTCGCGTACGTCCATGTCGCCGGCGGTGTCGAGCGGGACGGCGTCTGGCACGACAGTCACGCCCACCCCGTCCCCCGGCCCGTCCTCGACATCCTCACCGACCTCGCCTCCCGGGTCTCCCCTCCCGGCGTGCTGCTGGAGCGGGACGAGAACTTCCCGGAACCGGCCGAGCTGGAAGGCGAGCTGGCAGCCATCCGGGACGCGCTGGAGAAGGGGGCGTCGGAGAAAGGGGCGTCGGGCAAGGGCGCGAGGGAGCGCGTCGAGGTGGCGGCGGGGGCCGCGGGTGCTCCCGCCGCCCGTCCCGGGCCGGAGGGGGGCTCCCTCGAACCCGCCCGGCAGCGGCTCGCCCTCGCGCAGACCGCGCTGCTGTCCGCGCTGGTCGCCGGGACGCCCGTGCCCGAGGGGTTCGACCGGGTGCGGATGGGGGTGCAGGCGCGGGCGCTCGCCGCGAAGCGGGCGGACGTCGTCGCCAAGGTCGCGCCCGAACTGCCGGTGATCCTCGGGGCGGAGTACCGGGCCGCCTTCCTCGCGTACGCACAGGAGCAGCCGATGGGCGGCGGCTACCGGCGGGACGCGCTGGACTTCGCCGAGCACCTGCTGCAGGCCGGGCGGCCCGGGGAAGCGCGGGCGCGGCGTGAGCTGCGGGAGTGGTGGCTGGAGCGGTCGGGGCCGAGGCCCCGGTCACGGCGGCCGGCGGTGCGGCTGGCCCGGGCGACGCGGCGGGTGCTGCTGCGGCGGTGAGCCTCCGCGGCCCCGTCCGGACATCCCGGCGGAACACCGCATATCGACAGCACTCCGTCCCGGATCGTGAACGGGGCATGGTGTTTTCGCGACCGTGTCCCTTACAAACGGTCCATGTTCTGGGTCCTCCTCCTGCTGCTGGCCTGGGTCGTCGCCGGTGCGGCGTGCACCCGGCTGTGTCTGGCCGCCGTCCGCGCGGCGGCCGTCGAGCGCTCCGGCGCGGCCGACGGCGAGGAGCGCGATCCGGTGGCGGCCCCCCTGACCCTGTACGAGGCCGCGTTCCTGTCCGGCGGCCCCCGGCGGGTCGCCGACCTCACCCTGGTCTCCATGGCGCGCCAGCGGCGTCTGCTGCTGGCGCGCACCGGCTGGGCGACCGTGGTCGACCCGCACGGCCGGGACGACATGGAGCGGTCCGTGATAGGGGCGATCGGGCCGGAGGGCCAGTCCCCCATAGCGCCCGTACGGGCCGCCGCGGCGACCGCCGACCCGGTGCGCGGCCTCGCCGACCGGCTGGTCCGGGCGGGGCTGGCCGTGCCCGAGGGCCACACCGGGACGACGATCGCCGACGCGGTCCGCCAGGTGCGGCTCGCCGCGCCGGCCGTGGCCGCTCTGGGCGCCGCCGCCCTGCTGCTGCCGACCCCTTCGGAGACGCCGCGCCACCTGGTCGCCCTGTGGTTCGCCCTGCCGCTCGTCCTCACCCTGGGCTGCCTGGCGACGGCCCGGTTCGAGGTCCACCCGTACTCGCGCTGGGCCTCCCCCGCCGGCCAGCGGCTGCTGGGGGCCCTGCGCCGCGGGGCCGGCGGCGCCGGTGACGACCGTACGTACCTCACCTCCGTCGCCGTGCGCGGCATCCGCGCCGTCGGTGAACCGGACCTGCGCGCCGCCTTCGCCCACGGGGGGCACGACCGCCGCGCCGGGGGCGAACAGGAGTGCTGACGGCGACACCCGCGCACGGTGCTTGCCTTGTCCAACCGCCAACCGAAACATCCCTTTTGTCGCCGTCGTGCACCGAAGGGATATGTGATGAGAACCGCCGCCGTCCACGTGGCCGCCGGGTCCCTGCTGCTCACCACCCTGGCCGCCGCGCCGGCCGGCGGCGCTCCCCGCGCCACCCCGGCCGCCCCCTCCGCGGCCGAGCTGCGCGGCACCGCGGTGGCCGTCGCGCGCGCCGCGCGCGAGGGCATCGAGTTCGGCGCGTGCCCCGCCGCGGAGGGCCTGCCGGGCACCGTCCGGTGCGGCACGGTCACCGTTCCGCTCGACTACGCCCGGCCGGACGGCAAGCGGATCCAACTCACCGTCAGCCGGGTCCGGGCCACGGGCGAGGACCCCGCCGGCGGCAGGCGCGAGGTGCCCCGGCAGGGCGCCCTGGTCTACAACCCGGGCGGGCCCGGCGCGAGCGGCGTGCCCTTCCCGCTCCTGGGCGCGCTCCCCGAGTGGAAGCGCATCGCCGCGGCCTACGACCTCGTCGGCTACGCCCCGCGCGGGGTGGGCCGTTCCGCACCGCTGTCCTGCACGGACCCGAAGGAGTTCGCCAAGGGGCCGACGGAGGCACCGGTCCACCCCTCGGAGGCGTACAAACAAAAGCGCGTCGCGCAGGCCCGGGCGTACGCGCGCGGCTGCGCCGAGCGGGCCGGGGACGCGCTGCGGCACTACACCTCGCTCAACAACGCGCGCGACCTGGACGTCCTGCGCGCCGCGCTCGGCGAGAACCGGCTGACGTACCTGGGCGCGTCCTACGGCACGTACCTCGGGGCGCTGTACGCCACGATGTTCCCCTCCCGCGTGCGGCGGATGGTGTTCGACTCGGCGGTGAACCCGGACCCGGAGCGGATCTGGTACCGCAACAACCTCGACCAGTCGGCCGCGTTCGAGGACCGCTGGGCGGACTTCCGGGCGTGGGCCGCCCGGCACGACGACGTGTACGGGCTGGGCGGCACGCCGGACGAGGTGCAGCGCAGCTACGAGCGGGCGAGGACGCGGCTGGCGAAGGAACCGGCCGGCGGGGAGGTCGGGCCGGGGCAGTTGCAGGAGGCGTTCCTGCAGACCGGGTACTACGACGACCACTGGCCGCACCGCGCGCACGCCCTGTCGGCGTATCTGAAGGGCGACCCCGGGCCGCTGGTCGAGCAGGCCCGGGCGTATCCGGAGGCGGCGGCGGAGAAGGAGAACGCGCGGGCCGTCTACCTCGCCGTGGAGTGCAACGACGCGCCCTGGCCGACGGACTGGGCGGTGTGGGACCGGGACAACACCCGGCTCGCGCGCCGGGCGCCCTTCGAGACCTGGGCCAACGTGTGGACCAATCTGCCCTGCGCCTACTGGCGGGCGCCCCGGCAGCAGCCGCTGGACGTGCGCGCCGGGCAGGGTGAGCTGCCGCCGACGCTGATCCTGGCGGCCGAGCGGGACGCGGCCACTCCGTACGACGGCGCCCTGGAACTGCGCCGCCGGCTGGCGGGATCGGCGCTGGTGACCGAGCGGGACGCCGGCACCCACGGCGTCGCGGGCGGGCCGAACGCCTGCGTGAACGGGCACCTGGAGGCGTATCTGCTCGAGGGGCGGGTGCCGGGGCGGCACGCGTCCTGCGCGCCGCGCCCGGAGCCGGAACCGAGGCCGACGGGCGGGCCGGTCCGGAAGGCGCCCGCCGCCCGGCCGGCCGCCTGACCGGGGACGGTCGGGCGGCCGGGCGGGCGGACGGGTCAGGCCAGGCCCGCGACCAGTTCCGCGACGTCCTTGCGGCGGCCCGTGAAGAACGGGACCTCCTCGCGGACGTGCATCCGGGCCTCGGAGGCGCGCAGGTGGCGCATGAGGTCGACGATGCGGTGCAGTTCGTCGGCCTCGAAGGCGAGGATCCACTCGTAGTCGCCGAGGGAGAAGGAGGCGACCGTGTTGGCGCGCACGTCCGGGTAGCCGCGGGCCATCTTGCCGTGGTCGGCGAGCATGCGGCGGCGGTCCTCGTCGGGCAGCAGGTACCAGTCGTAGGAGCGCACGAAGGGGTAGACGCTCACGTAGTCGCGGGGCGTCTCGTCGGCGAGGAACGCCGGGATGTGCGCGCGGTTGAACTCGGCGGGGCGGTGCAGCGCCATGTTCGACCAGACCGGGGCGAGGGCGCGGCCCAGCCGGGTGCGGCGGAAGAGGTTGTACGCCTCCTGCAGCTGGTCGGCGGTCTCGGCGTGCCACCAGATCATCAGATCGGCGTCGGCCCGCAGGCCCGACACGTCGTAGGTGCCGCGGATCGTGACGTCCTTGGCGGCGAGCTGGTCGAACAGCTCCTGGACCTCCTCGGCGTACCCGGCGCGGTCCTCGGGCAGCACGTCCTTCAGTCGGAAGACGGACCACAGGGTGTAGCGGATGACCTCGTTGAGGTCCTTGGCCAGCTTGCCCTTGTTCGGGATCCGGTCGGGGGCGGGGGTGGTGGCGTCGCTCATGTCCCTTATTCTCCTGCTCCTCCGTGGAGGCTTTGCACCGGGTCGGCGGTGAGCTGCTGCGCGGCGCGCAGGTCACCGTGGATCTGGTCGGCGGCGGCGTACGCGCTCGCGATGCACGCGGGGATGCCGACGCCGTCGTAGGCCGCGCCGCACACGGCCAGCCCCGTGAGGCCCGCGAGGTGCTCGCGGACGCGGGCCACGCGCGCGTGGTGGCCGACGGGGTACTGGGGCAGGCCGTCGTCCCAGCGGGTGACGCGGGTGGCGACCGGGGTGGCGTCCAGGCCGGTGGCCGCCTTCAGGTCGTGCCGGGAGACCTCCACGAGGTCGGCGTCGTCGCGGCGGAGGACCTCCGTCTCGCCGTGGCGGCCGACGGAGGTGCGCAGCACGACCAGACCGGGGTCCTCGTCGGCGATCCAGCCCCACTTGCTCGAGGCGAAGGTGGCCGCCTTGATCGTGCGGCCGTCGACCGGCGGCACCAGGAATCCGCTGCCCTCGGGGAGGCGGGTCTCCACGCGGCGGTAGGCGAGGGTGATCAGCGCCATGGAGGCGTACTCGACCCCGGCCAGTTCGGCGGCGGCCCGGGGGGCCTCGGCGCGCAGGAGGCGGGCGGCGGCGGGGGCGGGGACGGCGACGACGACCGCGTCGGCGGACAGGTTCCGGTCCCCGGCGACGATCCGCCAGCCGCCCTCCGGCGTCCGGCGCAGCTCCGTGACCGGCGTGCCGGTGAGGACGTCCCCGCCGCGCGCCCGCACCGACGCGGCGACGGCGAGCGGCAGGGTGCCCACTCCGCCCTCGATGCCCATGAACACGGGACCGGTCTGCGAGGCGGCGGCGGACCTCGCCTGGATCGCGCGGACCCCCTCGGTCAGGGAGGTGTGGGTGCGGGCGGCCTCGAAGAGCTGCGGGACCGCCGAGCGCATCGAGATGCGGTAGGCGTCGCCCGCGTACACCCCGCCCAGCAGGGGCTCCACCAGGCGGTCGACGACCTCGCGGCCCAGGCGCGCCGCCACGTACTCCCCGACCGCCACGTCGTCGCCGACCTCGGTGCGCGGCAGGTCGGCGTCGCGCTCGATCCGGGCGAGCCCTTCGTCGGAGAGCACGCCGGAGAGGGCGGCGGCGGTGCCGGGGACGCCCATGACGTGGCCCTTGGGCATCGGGCGCAGGGCGCCCCGGGTCCACAGCGAGGCCGTCGCGGTGGCCGGGGGCCGGAGCCGGTCGGCGAGGCCCGTCTCGCGGGCGAGGTCCACCGCCTCGGGGCGGCGGGCCAGCATCGACTCCGCGCCGAGGTCCACCCGCGCGCCCGCGATCTCGCCGGGCAGCAGTTTTCCGCCGACCCGGTCCGCTGCCTCCAGCACCGTCACCCGCGCCCCGCGCTCCAGCAGCCGGTGCGCGGCGGCCAGCCCGGCGACGCCGGCTCCGATGACGACGACCCGCCGGCCGGCGCCCGTACCTGATCCGCTCATGGCTCCAGCTTCTCAGACGCCACCGGCGGCCCCACCAGGGCCATGTGGCCCCGACGGGTCCCCGAGCCGCCCCGGGCAGTCCCCGCCGAGTCCCTACCGTGACCGCATCGGGACCGTTCCGCGTCGTCGTCCCGTGCCGCTGCGGCGTCGTAGGAGCGTCAGTCGCCACGACCCCCGGGGGGAAGATCCAGATGCGCACACGACGTTCCGTACCACCGGCCCGCGTCCTGGCCGCGGTCCTGCTGACGGCGGCCCTCGCGGTCACCGGGTGCAGCGGCGCGGGCGGCGCCTCCGGCGGCTCGGACACGGCCGCCGACCGGGCGGCCCCGGCGGACCAGCGGGCCGTGGCGCCGGAGGGCGCGAAGCAGGGCGCGTCCGGCGCGGACGGCGCGGGCGCGAGCGCGGGCCGGGCGACCGCGCCGCCGGAGGCCGCCGCGCAGCACGTCATCCGTACCGCCTCGCTGACCGTGCGGGTGAAGGACGTCCCGAAGGCCCTGGCCGAGGCCCGCGCCACCGCGGAGAACGCGGGCGGCCACGTCGGCGACGAGACCACCACCCGGGACGACGAGGGCCGCGAGCGCACGCGCGTGGTGCTGCGCGTGCCCGTCGAGCGGTACGAGGAGGTCCTCGCCGACCTGGAGGGCACGGGCAAGCTCCTCGAACGCAGGGCGAAGGCACAGGACGTCACCGACCAGGTGGTCGACGTGGAGAGCCGGATCACGACGCAGCGCGCCAGCGTGGCCCGCATCCGCGAGCTGATGGACCGGGCGACCCGGCTCAGCGACGTGGTGACCCTGGAGGGGGAGCTGAGCACCCGCCAGGCCGACCTGGAGTCCCTGCTCGCCCGTCAGGAGTCGCTGAAGGACCGCACGAGCCTGGCCACCGTCACCCTGTCCCTGTCCGAGACGCCGGTGGAGAAGGCCGCGAAGGACGACGACCCCGGCTTCCTGGACGCGCTCGCGGGCGGCTGGGACGCGTTCGTGACGATGCTGCGCTGGCTGGCGGTGGCCGTCGGCGCGGTGCTGCCGTTCGCGGTGGTGGCCGCCCTGCTCGTCCTGCTGTGGCTGAAGGCCGTACGCCCCCGGCTGCCGCGCCGGCCGGAGCCGGTGCCCGCGCCGGGCGCCCCGGGCCCGCTGCCGGTGTTCCCGTCGGCGTCCCGGCCGGCCCGCGGTGACAGCGGGGAGGACACGGAGGAGGGCGGAAAGGGCTAGCCGGGGGCCGGGCGGGCCCGGACCGCCCCGTGCCCCGTAGCGTGTCCGCATGAGCATGAACGGTGCGCGGGGCGCGAGGGAACGTCTGGTCGTGATCGGCGGCGACGCCGCGGGGATGTCCGCGGCGTCGCAGGCCCGCCGGCTGAAGGGCCCGGACGAGCTGGAGATCGTGGCGTTCGAGCGCGGCCACTTCACCTCCTACTCGGCGTGCGGCATCCCGTACTGGGTGAGCGGCGACGTTCCCGAACGGGACCGGCTGATCGCCCGCACGCCCGAGGAGCACCGCGCGCGGGACATCGACCTGCGGCTGCGCACCGAGGTGACGGAGCTCGACCTCGACCGGGGGCGGGTCCGCGCGCGTGACGTCGACTCCGGGGCCGAGTCCTGGACGTCGTACGACAAGCTGGTGATCGCGACCGGTGCGCAGCCGATCCGCCCGGACCTGCCCGGCATGGACGCCCCCGGGGTGCACGGGGTGCAGACCCTGGACGACGGCCAGGCGCTGCTCGACACGCTGGCCCGCACGAGCGGGCGGCGCGCGGTGGTGGTCGGGGCGGGCTACATCGGCGTGGAGATGGCCGAGGCGATGATCAAGCGCGGCTACGAGGTGACGGTCGTCAACCGCGGCAGGGAGCCGATGGCCACCCTCGACCCCGACATGGGGCGGCTGGTGCACGAGGCCATGGAGGGCCTGGGCATCACCATGGTGAACGACGCGGAGGTCACCGCGCTGCTCACCGGGGACGACGGCCGGGTGCGGGCCGTCGCCACCGAGGACGCCGAACATCCCGCCGACGTCGTCGTCCTCGGCATCGGGGTGCGGCCCGAGACGGCCCTCGCGCGGGCGGCGGGACTTCCGCTGGGCGAGCACGGCGGACTGCTCACCGACCGGTCCATGCGGGTGCGCGGGCAGGAGGAGGTGTGGGCCGGCGGCGACTGCGTGGAGGTGCTCGACCTGGTCTCCGGGCAGCAGCGGCACATCCCGCTCGGTACGCACGCCAACAAGCACGGCCAGGTCATCGGCGCCAACGTCGGCGGCGGCTACGCCACCTTCCCCGGCGTGGTCGGCACGGCGGTCAGCAAGGTGTGCGACCTGGAGATCGCGCGCACCGGCCTGCGCGAGAAGGACGCCCACCGGGTGGGGCTGCGCTTCGAGACCGTCACCGTGGAGTCGACCAGCCGGGCGGGCTACTACCCGGACGCCTCCCCCATGACGGTGAAGATGCTCGCCGAGGTGCGCACCGGCCGGCTCCTCGGGGTCCAGATCGTCGGCCGCGAGGGCGCGGGCAAGCGGGTCGACATCGCCGCGGTCGCCCTCACGGCCGGAATGACGGTGGACCAGATGACGGCCCTGGACCTGGGGTACGCGCCGCCCTTCTCCCCGGTCTGGGACCCGGTCCTGGTGGCGGCCCGCAAGGCGGCGGGGAGGATCCGGGGCACCGGGTGAGCGGAGCCGGGTGAGCCGGCGGGCCCCGGACGGGGTCCGGCTACGCCGTGCCGTTGATCCGTTCGATGGCCTGGCGGGCCTGCTCGGCCGGAGGGCGCGGGGGCAGGGACGACACGGAGGCGCTCGACGCGGAGGAACTCGGCACGGAGGCGCTCGGGACGGACGCGCCCGGCACGGACGCGCTCGCGGGCGCCGGGGGCGGCTGCTCCCCCGCCGGCCTGGCGTGCGCCGCGCTCCGCACCGAGCGCAGGCGGTGGCTCACCGCCTCGTCCAGCGTCACCGGCCGCCGCGTCTGGGCGGCGAGCCGCCCCGCCTCCTGGCCCAGCCGGGCGACGTCCTCCCAGGGCAGGCGCACCACGAGCGTGAGCTCGGCCTCGCCGTCGGGCAGCGCGTGTATCGCGGGGGTCACTCGGTCGTCCATCGCCTGTTCCTCACGTCGGCCCCGCGACCCCTTCCCCGCGCCGCGGGCGGTTGACGAGGGATACGCACGGCCGGACGGTGGTGTTCAGCGCCGCCGCGGATTCACCGGCCGCCGCCCGGGCACCTGGGGGGATGTGGTCATCCCCGTCCATGACGTGAATCCCGCGCGGCGCACCCCCTGGGTGACGTACGCGCTGATCGCCGTCAACTTCGCCGTCTTCGTGTTCCTCACCCCCGGGGTCTCCGGCTCGCTGACGGGCGAGGGGGAATCCCTCGCGCAGCTGTGCGACCTCGAGGCGTTCCTGGGCCGGTACGCGGTGGTGCCGCAGGAGCTGATCCACCACCGGATGCCCCACCTGGTGCCCACGGGCGCAACCGGGGTCGGGCCGCAGGGACCGGGCTGTGTGGTGGCGCCGCCGGGCTACACGAAGGTCCCCGAGCTGAGCGTCCTGACGTCGATGTTCCTGCACGGCGGCTGGCTGCACCTGCTGGGCAACCTGCTGTTCCTGTGGATCTTCGGCAACAACGTCGAGGACCGCATGGGGCACGTCCGGTTCCTGCTCTTCTACCTGGTCTGCGGCTACGCGGCCGCCTACGGCTTCGCCCTGCTCAACGCCGGCTCCGCCGCCCCGCTGATCGGCGCCTCCGGGGCCGTGGCGGGGGTGCTGGGCGCCTACCTGGTGCTGTATCCGAGGGCACGCGTGTGGGTCCTGGTGCCGTTCCTGATCTTCCTGCCCCTGCGCCTGCCGGCCTGGACCGTGCTGGGCCTGTGGTTCGTCCTCCAGGCGGTGTACTCGTCCGGCGCGGGCGTCACCGCCGCCGGGACGGTGGCGTACGCGGCCCACGTGGTCGGCTTCGTCGTCGGCATGCTGATCGCCTGGCCCTTCAAGCCGGGCACACCGCCCCCGCCCGAGCCGCGCGGCGCGCTCTACGGGAGGCGGGCCCGGCCGGGCTGGTAGGGCGCGCCCGCTACCGGTCCGGTCCCCCGTGGTCCTCGTGGGCCCCGTCGTCCCGGCGGTCGCGGTCGTCGGCCGGGGACGCGGGCGGCCGCACGGCCACCATGGCCACGTCGTCGTCGTTGCCGACCTCCGACAGGCCGTCGAGCAGGTCGTCGCAGAAGGCCTCCAGCGGGCGCCGGGCGGCGGCCGACGCGTGGTGGCGCAGCCGCTCCAGACCGGCGGTGAGGTCCTCCTCGCGGCGCTCCACCAGCCCGTCGGTGTACAGCAGCAGGGTCGAGCCGGGCGGCAGCGGTTCCAGGGCGCTGCCGTAGTCGGGGTACGGGGCCAGCCCGAGCATCGGGGAGCGGCCCCCGGTCAGGAAGCGCGCGGTGCCGTCCGGCTCGACCAGCAGCGGCGGGGGGTGTCCCGCGACGGAGTAGTGGAGCTGGAAGCGGCCGGGCGCCGGGCGCTCGACCCGGGCCAGGACGCAGGTGGCGGTGCACTCCTGGTAGAGGGTCTGCACGGAGACGTCCAGGCGGCGCAGGATCTCGCCGGTGGGTTCCTGGCGGTCGAGGGCGAGTCCGCGCAGCATGTTGCGCAGCTGGCTCATGGTGACGGCGGCGGGCAGGTCGTGGCCGGCGACGTCACCGATGGTGAGGACGGTGGCGCCGTCGCGCAGCACGAAGGAGTCGTACCAGTCGCCGCCGACCTCGGCGGCCGAGGTGCTGGGCCGGTAGCGGACGGCGATGTCGAGGCCGGGCACGTCCGGCGGGTCGGTGAGCAGGCTGCGCTGGAGGGCCAGCGCCACCTGCCGGGTGCGCTGGTACTCCAGGGCGTTGCTCAGTGGTGTGTGGGCCCGCTCCAGGAGCGTCTGCAGCAGGCTGATCTCGGGTTGCCCCAGGGGCGGGCGGTCGCCGTTGACGGAGGCGACGACCAGGGCGGCGGTGGTGCCGTCGACGACGACGGGGAGCAGGACGACGCTGTTGGCGTCGTGGGCCAGCCAGGGTTCGGTGCCGGGCGGGGCGAGGTCGGGCGGGGGTGAGCCGGGCGGGAAGACGGCGTGGACCGGGCGGCGCCGGTCGGCGGCGCGGGCGAGCGGGCTGCCGGGCCCCAGGTGCTCCGCGTGGTGCGGGGGCGGGCCGGGGCGGCCCTCGCGGGTGACGGCGGCGACGCGTTCGGCGGTGAGCGCGGTCCCCGGCGTGCGGTGCAGGGCCTGCGGGAGGAGGTACATGGTGCAGCTGTCGGCGATGTCGGGGACGATCACCCCGGTGAGGGCGGCGAGCATCTCGTCCAGCCGGGCGGTGTCGGCCGTGACGGCGGTCGCGCGGGCCAGCAGTTCCTCGCGGCGGGTGTTCTGCCACTCCTGCTCGATGTCGCGGCAGGTGCCCACCCATTCGATCACCGTGTCCTCGTCGCGGACCGGTGCCGCGTTGACGGCGAAGTGGCGGTAGCCGCCCTCGGCCAGCCGCAGCCGGTAGGTCTGGGCGAACAGCGGCCGCCCCTCCTTCAGGGCCCGGCCCCACGTCTCGAGGACGGCGGCGCGTTCGTCGGGGTGGACCGCGTCGATCCACCCGTCGCCGCGGAACTCCTCCCAGCTCTGCCCGGTCACCCGCTGCCAGCCGGGGCTCGGCTCGATGATCCTGCCCGCGGGGTCCGTCACCCACACCATCTCGGATCCGGCCCGCACCAGACTGCGGTAGCGCAGCATCGCGCGGCGGCGTTCCTCGGACAGGACGCGGATCCGCTTCGCGACGGTCACCTGGTCGGTGACCTCCACGATCACGCCCAGCACCCCTTGCCGGCCGTCACTTATCGTGGCGTGCGAGATGCTGAACGTGAAGTAGCGCGTTCCGGTGTCCGCCGAGTCCGGGAAGGACAGGTCGATGGGGACGGCCGTGAGCACCTCGGCCTTCCCGGTGGCGAACACCCGGTCGAAGATGTCGAAGTAGCCGGACTGCTCGAGGTCGGGAAAGGTGCGGCGGATGGGCCGGCCCAGCGGACGGTCGCCGAAGGTGTTCCGGTAGACGGTGTTGGTGTACGCGAGCCGGTGCTCCGGTCCCTGGGTGAGCACCACGCCGATCGGAGCGGGGTCGAACATCTCGAGCCTCATGGGGCCTCCAGCCGCCCGTGCCCGGGAGCGAACGTGGTGGGCGGTGTGTAGGCCCAGTACCCCACGTCCGGGGACCGACTCGCGGCCGGCGTCACCGGGGCCGCGGCCGGCCCCGGTGTCCGCGGTGGCTCAGCGGGCGGTGCGCGTGTGGACGTACTCCACGAGGTGGGTCAGCGCGTCCGCCTCGGTGGACGGCATCACTCCGTGCCCGAGGTTGAAGATGTGGCCCTCCAGGCCGGCGGCCGACTCCAGCACCTCCTGCGCCTTGGCCTCGACGGCCTCGCGGCCGGCGAACAGCACCGTCGGGTCGAGGTTGCCCTGGAGCGCCTTGCCGGGGCCGACGCGGCGGGCGGCCTCGTCCAGCGGGACGCGCCAGTCGACGCCCACGACGTCCGCGCCGGCCTCGCCCATCAGGCCGAGGAGTTCGCCGGTGCCGACGCCGAAGTGGATGCGCGGGACGCCGTGGTCGGCGACCTCGCGGAACACCTTCGCCGAGGCGGACAGCACCGAGCGCCGGTAGTCGGCCGGGGCGAGCGCGCCGGCCCAGGAGTCGAAGAGCTGGACCGCCGAGACGCCGGCCTCGATCTGGACCTTGAGGAACGCGGCGGTGATGTCCGCGAGGCGGTCGAGCAGGTCGGCCCAGAGCTCGGGGTCGCCGTACATCATCGCCTTGGCGTTCTCGTACGTGCGGGACGGGCCGCCCTCGACGAGGTAGCTCGCGAGGGTGAACGGGGCGCCCGCGAAGCCGATCAGCGGAGTGGAGCCGAGCTCGGGGAGCAGCAGGCCGATCGCCTCGGTGACGTAGGAGACGTCCTCGGGGGTGAGGTCGCGCAGCCGGGCGAGGTCGGCGCGGGTGCGGACCGGCTGCTCGACGACCGGGCCGATGCCGGGCTTGATGTCGAGGTCGATGCCGATGGCCTTGAGGGGGACGACGATGTCGCTGAAGAAGATCGCCGCGTCGACCCGGTGGCGGCGCACCGGCTGCAGCGTGATCTCGGCGACCAGTTCGGGGCGCATGCAGGAGTCGAGCATCCCGATGCCCTCGCGCACCTTGCGGTACTCCGGCAGTGAGCGCCCGGCCTGCCGCATGAACCACACCGGGGTGTGCGGCACCGGCTCGCGCCTGCACGCCTTCAGGAAAGGACTGTCGTACGTCGCGGTCGGCTGCATCCCCGCCGTCGGGCTTACGTTGGCACTCACACCGGCAAGTCTCGCATGGTCCTCCGGCGCCCCCGCACCTGGTCCTCCGGCACCCCCGCGCCCCGGGGCGCCCGGCGCCCGCGGGACACGATCCGGACACCGCGGGGCGGCGCGGGTGTCCCTCCCCGCGCCGGGCGCCCGTTCCGCTTAATCTTCCCCGCATGGCTGCGGCTCAGGGACGACTGTCGGACGGCGCTGGCGGAATGGACGAACCGAAGGGGACCGGGACGGATCCCGGACACGGGGGCGCACCTCCGCCGCCCTTCCGGGCCGCTGTCGACGCGCTGCGCGGCGCCCGGCTGCGGCCGCAGATCGAGGTGGAGCCGACCCCCGCGCCCAAGCGGCTCGCACCGTACGCGCACGCCCTGGAGGCGGCCGTCGTCGACGACGAGCAGGACGTGGCCGACGGCCGGCTGGTGCTGCTGCACGACCCGGCCGGTCACGACGCCTGGCGGGGGACCTTCCGCCTGGTGACCCTGGTGCGGGCCGAGCTGGAGCCGGAGATGGCCGCGGACCCGCTGCTGCCGGACGTGTGCTGGTCCTGGCTGACCGGCGCGCTCACGGCCCGGGGACTGGCGTACGACGAGCCGAGCGGCACGGTGACCCGCGCGAGTTCCCACTACTTCGGCGGGCTGTCGGCGCGGCCGGCCGCCTCGCAGATCGAGATCCGTGCGTCCTGGACGCCCCGGGAGGGCCGGGGCGGGGCGCCGGACGCGGCCGCCCACCTGGCCGCGTGGTGCGATCTGCTGGCCCAGGTCGCGGGGCTGCCGCCGGCCTCCCCCGGGGACTCCTCCGTGGTGACGCTGCCGCAGCGCCGGGGACCGCAGTCGCGGTGAGCTTCCCCTCCGGGTCCCCGGCAGTCCCCGACGCCGCCCTCCTTGCCGATCTCTTTGTCGATACGGCCACTTTCGGAAGCGTTGCGACGCGGAGCGAAACCGTTCGATCTTCGAATGATCGATCGCGCGTCCGAATTGCGCAGATTGTTACTCACCAGATCGTGATCATTCCCTAAAGGACACCAGGTTTGTTGCCGAAGACGACTGTGACCTTGAAAGCACGGTTAGTCCCGGCTTCACCCCCACGAGCCGGCCCCGTCCCGCACCCCAGGAGGCCTGGTGTCCGTTCTCCTCGAGCAGCCCGCAAGCCTGGTCGCCTACCGCCCGAACAAGCCGACCGCCATGGTGGTCGTGGCCGACCCCCGCGTCCGTTCCACCGTCACCCGCCACCTGTGGGCGCTCGGTGTGCGCGATGTCATCGAGGCCTCGTCCGTCGCGGAGGCTCGTCCCCGCATCGGCAACCCCCGCGACATCTGCGTCGCCGAAGTCCACCTGCCGGATGGTTCCGGCCTCACCCTCCTGTCCGAGACCCGCGCCGCGGGCTGGCCCAACGGCCTCGCCCTGTCCGCCGCCGACGACATCGGCGCCGTGCGCAACGCCCTCGCCGGCGGGGTGAAGGGCTACGTCGTCACCGGCACCCGCACCAACCTCGGGCTCCCCACCCGTCCCGGTGCCGCTCCCATCGGCGCCGCCGCCGCACGCCTGCACCGCCGCCCCCCGGGTGCTCCGAGCCACCCGGGCGGCTACCGCGAACTGTCCGGCCGCGAGGTCGAGGTGCTGCGACTGGTGGCGGAGGGCCAGTCGAACAAGGCGATCGGCGTCTCGATGGGCCTGTCCGCGCTGACCGTCAAGAGCCACCTCGCCCGCATCGCCCGCAAGCTCGGCACGGGCGACCGCGCCGGGATGGTGGCGGTGGCCCTGCGCACCGGCATCATCCACTGACCCCCGCCGCCCGCCCCTTCCTCCCCCGCCCCCCGTTCCCGCCCGCTGCCCCGGCCCGCCGGTTCACGGCGTGAACGGGACCGGCCGCGGCTCCCGCTCCGCTCTCCCCCGGGTCCGTGGACCCGGTCCTTCACCGCACTGACCGGTTTACGCCCCTCCGACGCCCGTCGACGGAACGTTCCGTCGACGGGCGCCTTCGTGACACGGATACCCTTGACAGGTGACCGACGCCCACGACACCGCAGCAGACAGTTCACTGCGAACCACCGGAGGCGCCCCTCCGGACGACGACGGATCTTCTGCTACGGAGGCGCCGATCCCCTTGCTCGAACCGCACGAGGGCATTCCGCCCGTGATCGCGGACGAGGCCGCCCTGGCCGAGGTGATCGCCGCCTTCGCCGCGGGCACCGGCCCCGTCGCCGTGGACGCCGAACGCGCCTCCGGCTACCGCTACGGCCAGCGCGCCTACCTCGTCCAGCTGCGCCGCCAGGGCGCCGGGACCGCGCTGATCGACCCCGTCGCCTGCCCCGACCTGTCCGCCCTGGGCGAGGCGCTCTCCGGCGTCGAGTGGGTGCTGCACGCCGCCACCCAGGACCTGCCCTGCCTGCGCGAGATAGGCATGCTGCCCACCCGCCTCTTCGACACCGAGCTCGCCGGGCGCCTGGCCGGGTTCCCCCGGGTCGGCCTCGGCGCGATGGTCGAGAACGTGCTCGGCTACGTGCTGGAGAAGGGCCACTCCGCCGTCGACTGGTCCACCCGCCCGCTGCCCGAGCCCTGGCTGCGCTACGCCGCCCTCGACGTCGAGCTCCTGGTCGACCTGCGGAACGCGCTGGAGAAGGAGCTGGACCGGCAGGGCAAGCTGGAGTGGGCCCGGCAGGAGTTCGACGCGATCGCCTCGGCACCGCCGCCGGAGCCCCGCAAGGACCCCTGGCGGCGCACCTCCGGCATGCACAAGGTGCGCCGGCGCCGGCAGATGGCCGTCGTCCGGGAGCTGTGGCAGACCCGCGACCGGATCGCCCGGCGCCGTGACCTCTCCCCCGGCAAGGTGCTCCCGGACGCGGCCATCGTGGAGGCCGCGCTCGCCCTGCCGGCCGACGCCCGGGCCCTGGCCGCGCTGAACGGGTTCGGGCAGCGCGCGGGGCGGCGCCAGCTGGAGCAGTGGCAGGCGGCCGTCGACCGGGCCAAGGCGCTGAGCGAGTCCCAGCTGCCCCAGCCCGGCCAGCCGGTGACCGGCCCCCCGCCGCCGCGCGCGTGGGCCGACAAGGACCCGGTGGCCGCGGCCCGGCTCTCCGCGGCCCGGGCGGGGGTCGCCGCGCTCGCCGAACGGCTGAACATGCCTCCGGAGAACCTGATCGCCCCGGACACGGTGCGCCGGGTGTGCTGGGAGCCGCCGCAGCCGGCCGACGCCCGGTCGGTCGCCGCGGTGCTGACGGAGTACGGGGCGCGGGCCTGGCAGGTGGAGCAGGTGACGCCGGTGCTGGTCACCGCGCTGGCCTCCGGCGCCGACCAGGGGGCCTAGGCGTGCCCTGACGGTCATGCGCCGAGCCCGACGAGCGGGCCGGCCGGAGGGACGGCGCCAGGGGAACGGCCGGACCGTCTCCCCTGCCGGGCGGCGATACCGCGCCATTCTCGCGGTGGTGCAGCGGCGTCCGGCGACGTCGCGGCGGTGAACGGCCCCGCGGAAGCCGCGGGGCCGTTCCCGGCGCCACGGCGGTGGACGCCGACGCCGCGCCCGTCCTGGCGGGGCCCCGGCCGTCCGGGGAAAGCCGACGGCCCCGCCCCGACCGGTCGACACGTGCAAGGCGGTGCGGCCGGGGCCCCGTGCCGGGCGACCGGTCGGGCCGCGTGCCACGATGCTGGCATGCGGGTCATCGTGGTGGGTGCGGGCCAGGTCGGCCACACCGTGGTCAAGTCGCTCGCCGAGGTGCACGAGTGCACGGTGATCGACGTCGACGAGGCGCGTCTGGAGGCCCTGTCGCACACCTACGACGTGCGGATCACGCACGGCAGCGGCACCCGGCGCGAGACGCTCCTCGAAGCCGGTGTGGCCGACGCCGAGCTCGTCCTGGCCTGCACGTCGCGGGACGAGGTCAACCTGGTGACCGCCATGCTCGCCCGCCGGCTGTCGTCGGCGCGGACGGTCGTGCGGGCCACCGGAATGGACTACCTGGCGGCCTGGCGGGCGGGCGATCTCGACGTGGACCTCCTCGTCTCGACGGCGTTCGAGACCGCGAGCGCCGTCGAGCGCGTCCTGCACGTGCCGGGCGCCCGGCACGTGGACTTCTTCGCCGGCGGCGAGGTGGTCGTGCTCGGCATCGACGTCCGCGAGGCGAAGTCGCCGTGGCTCACCGGCCGCCCCCTGAGCGCCGCGGGCCTGCCCGCGGCGTCGCGGGTGGTCGCCGTCGTGCGCGACGGGAACTGGATCAGACCGACCGCGCACGAGGTGGTGCGGCCCGGCGACTGGGTGATCGCGATGGCGTCGCCCGAGGCGGCGCGCACCTGGAGCCGTCTGGTCACCGGGGCCGATCCCGTCGACGACGTCGCGCTCTTCGGCGCCGGGCGCATGGGGACGGCCATCGCCCGGGTGCTGCTCGACAGGGGGATCTCCGTACGGCTCGTCGAGCCGGACGCGGCACGGGCGCGCGCGGCCGCCGGCGCACTCGACCGGGCGCGGGTGTTCCACGCGTCGGGCCTCGACCCGGCGTTCCTGCGCCAGGAGCGCATCGGTACGGCAGGAGCGGCGGTGTTCGCCGGCGGGGACGACTCGCGCAACCTGCACGCGGCGGTGCTCGCGAAGGTCCACGGGGTCGCACTGACGCTGACGGTCCTCGACGATCCCGCTGCCGCCGAAGTCTTCGAGGCCGCCGGCGTCGACGTGACGATCGATCCGGGTGACGAGACCGCCGAGAAGATGACCCGCTTCACGTTCGACGAGCGCACCCGTCAGATGGCGATGCTGGGGGACGACCGCTTCGAGGTGATCGACATCACCGTCCGGCCCGACAGCCGGTTCGCGCACGCCCCGGTCGACGCGCTTCCCGGGGCCGGCGTGGGCGCGATCGTCCGCGACGGCGCCGTGTTCTTCCCCGACGGGAAGGACGAGCTGCGGCCCGGGGACCGCGCCGTCGTCCTCACCGAACCCGAACGCGTCCCCGAGATCGAGCACGACCTGTGAGGCCCCCGCGCTCGTCGCCGCGTCCGCGCCGGTGGCGTCCGCGCGGACGCGTCGGCGTCGACGTGCGGACCGCGCTGGGCGTCGTCGGTGCCCTGCTCGCGTGGTTCGCGGTCGCGCTCGTCGCGCCGGCGGCCGTCGCGCTCGCAGCCGGTGAGCCCCCGTGGCCCTTCCTCGTCACCGGGCTCGCCGTGGCCCTGACGGGCCTGGCGCTCAAGCGGCTGACGGGCGAGCGGCCCCCGCTGGGCGTCCGGGAGGGGTTCCTCGTCGTCGTCGCCGTCTGGCTGCTCGTGCCCGCGTTCGGCGCGCTGCCGTTCGTGCTCGGCCACGTGCCGCAGCTCGATCACCCGGTCGACGCCTACTTCGAGTCGATGTCGGGGTTCACCGCCACCGGCGCGACGGTCCTGACCGACGTGGGCGCGCTCGGACCCGACATGCTGTTCTGGCGTCAGCTCACCCACTGGCTGGGGGGCTTGGGAATCATCGTGCTCGCGCTCGCGGTGCTGCCCCGGCTGCGCATCGGAGGCCGCGAACTCCTGCGCTCCGAGCTGCCGGGACCGGTCGAGGTGGAGTCGCTCGGCGCGACCGTCCGCGGGACCGCCCGACGGCTGTGGAAGGTCTACCTCGCGGTGACGGCGCTCGGCGTCCTGCTCCTGGCCGCCCTGGGGTGGGCCGGGCTGGACCGGCGGATGGACCTCTTCAACGCGTTCTCCTACGCGACGTCCGCCGTCTCCCTCGGCGGGTTCACCCCGGAGGCCGACTCGGCCCGGGGCCTCGCGCCGGTGACGCAGTGGGTGCTGTGCGGGCTGATGGCGGTGGCCGGGGTGAACCTGCTGCGGTTGTACCGCCTCGCCGCGCTGCGTCAGTTCCGGGCCGTCTCCCGCGACGAGGAACTGCGCCTGTACCTCGGCCTGCTCGTCGTGAGCACGTCCGTCATGGCGGTCGAGCTGTTCGTCGCCGGCACGGTGGCCGGACTCGACGGCGTCCGGCACGCGGCCTTCCAGACGGTCTCGGTGATGACCACCACCGGCTTCGCGACGCTGAACTGGTCGGACTGGGGAACGCTCGCGACGCTCACCCTGCTGGCGCTGATGTTCGTCGGGGCCTGCGCCGGGTCGGCGAGCGGCTCGATCAAGGTCGTTCGCCATCTCGTCCTCTTCCGCTTCGCCCGCCACGAGCTGGAACAGGCCGTTCACCCCGACGCCGTCCTCCCGGTGCGGGTGAGCGGCCGGGTGGTCGACAACCCCACGCTCCGCTCGGCGCTCGTCTTCGCCCTCCTCTACCTGCTCGCCCTCGCCCTCGGGACGCTCGGCCTCGCCCTCGACGCCGAGGCGAGCGCGACCGGAACCGGTGCGTTCACCGCGCTCGGCGCCGCCGCGGCCTGCCTCGGCAACGTCGGCCCGGCGTTCGGCGAGGTCGGCCCGTTCGGTTCCTACGCGCCGCTCGGGGAACTGTCGAAGGCGGTCCTCACCGCTCTCATGCTCCTCGGCCGCATCGAGATCGTTCCCCTGGCGGTACTGCTGCGCCGAGGCTACTGGCGCGCGTAGGCGGCCACGGCCTTCCGCGGCGCGCCTGCGGGCCCGCCGTCACTTCGTCGCCCCCCGCGTGAAGCCGTTGTAGATGAAGCGCTGGAGGAACAGGAAGACGATCAGGGTGGGCAGGATGACCAGGACCGCGCCCGCCGAGATCGTCTCCCAGTGCGCTCCGAAGGGGCCCTTGAAGCGGAACAGCGACGTCGAGATCACGCCGAGATCCTCGGAGGGCATGTAGAGGAAGGGGAGGTAGAAGTCGTTGTAGACGTTGATCCCCTTCACGATCACCACGGTGGCGATCGCCGGTTTGAGCAGCGGGAGGATCACCTTGCGGTAGACGGTGAACGCGCCCGCCCCGTCGAGCCGTGCCGCCTCATCCAGGGAGACCGGGATGGAGCGGATGAACTGCAGGAAGATGTAGATCGACACGATGTCCGTGCCCATGTGGAGCGCGATCGGCGCCCACAGGCTGTCGAACATCCCGAGGCCGTTGACGATCTGGAAGGTCGCCACCTGGGTGGTCACCCCGGGGACCAGCGCGGCGAGCAGGAACAGCGCGACCACCAGCTTCCGCAAGCGGAAGGGGAAGCGGTCGATCGCGTACGCGGTCATCGAGCCGATGAGGACCGTGCCGCCGACGGCGGCGACCAGGATGACGGCCGTGTTCCCGAAGGCGGAGAGCATCCGGCCGTCCCGGAACGCCGTCACGTAGTTGTCGAGGTTCAGCGGGTCGTCGGGGAGGGTGAGCGCCCCGCTGCCGTTCGCCATCTCCCCGGAGGACTTCAGCGAGGTCAGGAAGACCACGGTGAGCGGCAGCAGCACGACCAGCGCCGCGAGCACCAGCGACAGGTGGACGAGGGCGCGGGCCACGGTACGGCGGGTCATACGAGATCCACCTTCTCGTCGGGGACGATGCGCCGCTGCACCCAGGTGACCGCCAGGACGATCAGCAGCAGCACGACGGCGGCGGCCGAGGCGAGCCCCGTCTTGTTGAACTGGAAGGCCAGCTTCACGGTCTGGATCACGAACGTCTCGGTGCCGGTGGCGCCGCCGGTCATGATGTACGGGATCTCGAAGACCGACAGCGAGCCGGAGACGGACAGGATGACGCTCAGGCTCAGCACGGGCCTGATGCCGGGCACGATGATGTGCCGGAACTGCTGCCGGCGGCTCGCTCCGTCGATCTCGGCCGCCTCGTACAGCTCGCCCGGGATGGACTGGATGGCGCCGAGGAACAGCACGAAGTTCAGTCCCAGGTGGCGCCAGACGGAGACGCCGGCGAGCGAGGTGTTCGCGGAGAGCGGCGTGCCCAGCCAGGCGTGGTCGGTCTCGACGCCGAACAGGCCCAGCACGGAGTCGAGGGTGCCGCCGTCCTGGAAGAAGTAGAGGAAGACGAAGCCGATCGCCACCCCGTTGATCAGGTACGGGAAGAACAGCACGCCCTTGAAGAAGTTCCGGAAGCGCACGTCGAAGCTCAGGACCGTGGCGAAGTAGAGGGCGGCGACGATCTGCACCACGGACGCGGCGAGGTAGTAGCCGCTGACGAAGAACACCTCGAACAGCTCGGACCGGGTGAGGAGTTCGGTGTAGTTCCCGATGCCCGTGTAGGTCAGCTCCGGGCTCACGCCGTCCCAGTCGGTGAAGCTGTACGCGACCATGTTGGCGATCGGCGCGTAGGTGAAGGTCAGCAGCAGGGCCAGCGGTGCGATCAGGAACAGCCAGGGGGTGAGGCGGCGCGACAGCCGGGCGCCGCGCGGGGCGGGTGCCCGCTTCGGCCCGGCGGGGGCGGCCGGGAGCACCGGCCGCGCCGCCTCGCGGGTGGTGTCCGCCATCAGGGCTCCAGGGACTTCCGCGCCTCGGCCCACCGCTTCGCGAGGTCGCCGAGGAAGCCGTCCAGGCTGCCCTTGCGCGCGCCGCGGGCCAGGTCGACGAGGTCCTGGCGGTAGTCGGGCTTGTAGATGCCGACCTCGGACCGGTTGTCGAGGGACTTCACCTCGGCGCCCTTGGCGTCGTCGAGGTCGAGCAGCTTCACGCCCGCCTCCTCGTACGGCTTCAGCACCTCGGGCAGCGGGGCGTCCTTGAGCGGGGAGAGCGCCAGGTTGGCCTCGGCGTAGCCGGACTCGTCGGTGAACCAGTCGATCCAGGCGCGGGCGGCGGTCTTGTTGTCGGAGTGGACGTTGACGGCCTGCTGGTAGTCCGGCGAGGTCACCGCGCAGAACGCGCCGTCCCGCTGCGCCGGGAAGGGCATGAGGCCGATGTCGGCGGGGTCGGTACCGGCCTGCTTCGCGGCGTCCCGCATCTGGACGACGGCCCAGGAGCCGAGCCACATGGTGGCGATCTCGCCCCTGGCCAGCTTCGGCTTGGATGCCTCCCAGTTGGTGGTGGTCGGGTCCTTCTCGGCGAGGCCGCCGCGCACGATGTCGTACAGCAGGGTGTCGGCCGCGCGCAGGTCGGCGCCCTCGGCCCACGGGTCGCCCTCGGCGAGCTCGGTGGTGGCGGCCGGGTCGCAGCCGACGGAGCCGTTGACGTTGGTCCACTGGGTCAGCGGCCACATGTCCTTGAAGTTGGTGTAGTACGGCACCGCGTCGGTCCTCGACCCGATCGCCTTCAGGTCGTCGAGGAACTCGGCGGGGGTGGTGGGCCAGTCGGTGACGCCGGCCTCGCTCCAGACCTTCTTGTTGTGGACGAACCCGGGGACGACGCCGAGGGGGCTCTGGCCGTAGACCTTGCCGTCGACGGTGGAGTAGTCGGTGAAGCGGTACTTGGCGCTGCGCTCCGCCTCGCCGCCCAGGGAGGCGAAGAACCTCGGGTAGTCCTTCTTCTCGATCACCGCGGGGATCATCAGGACGTCGCCGTAGTTCTCGGTGTTCATCCGGATCTTGACCTCGCCCTCGTAGTCGGTGAGGGCGTCGAACTCGACCTTCACCCCGGGGTAGGTCCGGTTGAACTCGGCGGCGTACTTCTTCATCGTGCCGTCCTGCACCAGGTCGGTCCGGTGGGTGAGGACCGTGAGGGACCCCTTCACCTCGGACGGGTCGGCGGGCGCCTCGGCGTCCGCGCCCTCGGCGGAGCCCCCCGTGCCCGTGCAGGCGGAGGCCAGGAGGGCGAGGGCGGCGATCGATCCGGCGAGTACCTTGCGGCGGTTCATGTGCACCAGCTCCGTTCACGGGGCGGACGAGCACGGGTGGGATGGCTGGTTCGGCACTCTGGCAGCCCGTTACTGAACCGGTAAAGTCTCTATTGCGCCAACGATGCCAGAGCGTTGCCCGGATATTTCTGAACCGGTTAAGGAGTGCGCATGCGTCAGGTCACACCGCTCACCGACGGATGGAGTCTGCGCGAGGCGGACGGCTCGGGGGAGCCGCTCCCCGCCGTGGTGCCGGGGTGCGTGCACACCGACCTGCTGGCGGCCGGGCTGATCCCCGACCCCTTCCTCGGCCGCAACGAGACCGAGGTGGCGTGGGTGGGACGGCGGGACTGGACGTACGAGACGGAGCTGGCCGCCGGACCCGGCGCGCACGAGCGGACGGACCTCGTCTTCGACGGGCTCGACACCGTGGCGGAGATCCTGCTCGACGGCCGGCCGCTGGGCCGGGTGCGCAACATGCACCGTTCGTACCGCTTCGACGTGACCGGGACGAGCGGCCGGCTCGCGGTGCGGTTCGCCTCCGCCCACGACGAGGCCGAGGCGGTGCGCGGCCGGCTGGGCGAGCGGCCCGGTGCCTACGCCGAGCCCTACCCGTACGTGCGCAAGATGGCCTGCTCGTTCGGCTGGGACTGGGGGCCGACGCTGGTGACGGCCGGGATCTGGCGGCCGGTGCGGCTCGAGCACTGGTCGACCGCCCGGATCGCCCGGGTGCGCCCGCTCGTCACGGTCGAGGACGGCACGGGCCGGGTCGAGCTGGCGGTCGAGGTGGAGCGCACCCGGACCGGGGCGCCGCTCGCCGTCGAGGCGGTCGTCGGCGGCGTGCGCGCCCGCGCCGAGATCGGCGAGGCGCGCGGGACCGTACGGCTCGAGGTGCCGGACGCACGGCTGTGGTGGCCCCGCGGGTACGGCGAACAGCCGCTGTACGACGTGGAGCTGACGCTGCTGCACGGCGAGCGGGCGCTGGACGTCTGGCGGCGCCGGATCGGATTTCGCACCGTGGAGCTGGACACCTCGCCCGACGCGCACGGCACCGGTTTCACCCTGGTCGTCAACGGCGAGCGCCTGTTCGCCCGGGGCGTCAACTGGATCCCGGACGACGTCTTCCCGTCCCGGATCACCCGCGAGCGCTACCGGCGGCGGCTGGAGCAGGCGGCCGGCGCGGGCGTGAACCTGGTCCGCGTCTGGGGCGGCGGGATCTACGAGAGCGAGGACTTCTACGACGCCTGCGACGAGTTGGGGCTGCTGGTCTGGCAGGACTTCCCGTTCGCGTGCGCGGCCTACCCCGAGGAGCAGCCGCTGCGCGGGGAGGTGGAGGCGGAGGCCCGGGAGAACGTGGTGCGGCTGATGCCGCATCCCTCGCTGGTGCTGTGGAACGGCAACAACGAGAACCTGTGGGGCTTCAGGGACTGGGACTGGGAGCCGGGGCTGGCCGGCGACTCCTGGGGCGAGGGGTACTACCTGGGCGTCCTGCCGCGCGTGGTGGCCGAGCTGGACCCGACGCGGCCGTACACGGCGGGCAGTCCCTGGTCCGGGTCCTGGCTCCACCACCCGAACGATCCGGCGCACGGCACGCACCACTCCTGGGAGGTGTGGAACCGCGCCGACCACGCCGACTACCGGCTCCACGTGCCGCGCTTCGTGGCCGAGTTCGGCTGGCAGGCGCCGCCCGCGTACGCCACGCTGCGCCGGGCGCTGCCCGGGGAGGAGCTCGCGCCGGACTCCCCCGGCATGCTGCACCACCAGAAGGCGGAGGACGGCAACGGCAAGCTGGAGCGCGGGCTGGCCCGCCACTTCGCGGTGCCGACGGGGGACTTCGACCGCTGGCACTACCTGACCCAGGTCAACCAGGCCCGTGCGGTGGCGGCCGGGATCGAGCACTGGCGCTCCCACTGGCCGGTGTGCGCGGGCACGGTGCTCTGGCAGCTCAACGACTGCTGGCCGGTGACGTCGTGGGCCGCGATCGACGGGGACGGGCGGGAGAAGCCGCTGTACCACGAGCTGCGGCGGCTGTACGCGGACCGGCTGCTGACCGTGCGCCCGGACGGCGCGGGCGGGGGCCTGGTGCTGGCCGCGGTCAACCAGTGCGCACAGGCGTGGCACGGCGCGCTGCGGCTGCGGCGGATGTCCGTCGAGGGCGCGGTGATCGCTCGGGCGGACCCGGACCTGGCCGCCGGGGCGCGGAGCGTCGCCCGGATCGGCGTCCCCGCGGAGCTGGTGCCGTCCGGCCCGAAGGAGTTCCTGGTCGCCGACGCACCGGAGTCCCCCCGCGCGGGCGGGGCCGGGAGCGGGGAAGGGCTGCGGGCGCTGTACTTCCCCGTGCCGGACCGGGAGGTCGCCTATCCCCGGCCGGAGTTCGAGGTCGCGCTCGCACCGGGCGGGATCACGGTGACGGCCCGCACCCTGGTGCGGGACCTGCTGCTGCAGGCCGACCGGCTGGACCCCGGCGCGCGGGCCGACCGGGGGCTGGTGACCCTGCTGCCCGGGGAGCGGGTGACGATAGGGGTGCGGGGCTGGAAGACTCCGGACCCGGACAGCGCCCGCTGCGCCCTGTACTGCGTGGAGCCCACTCGATGACGGCATCGCCGACCCCCCGCGTCACGATCAAGGACGTCGCCGCGCGCGCCGGCGTGTCCAAGGGGGCCGTGTCCCTCGCCTTCAACCGGAAGCCGGGCCTGTCGGAGGCGACCCGGGACCGGATCTTCCGGGCGGCGCGGGAGCTGGGCTGGGCGCCGAGCCCGACCGCGCGGACGCTCGCCGGTTCGCGGGTGGACGTGGTGGGTCTGGCGGTCTGCCGGCCCGCCCGGCTGCTCGGTCTGGAGCCCTTCTACATGGAGTTCGTCTCGGGCGTGGAGAGCGTCCTGGTCGAGCGGTCCTGCTCGCTGCTGCTGCGGCTGGTGCGCGGCCAGGACGAGGAGGCCGGGCTGCTGGAGTCGTGGTGGCGGGGGCGGCAGATCGGCGGGTCGATCCTGGTCGACTTCCGGGCCGACGACCCCCGCCCGGCGGTGGCCCGGCGGCTCGGGCTGCCGGTGGTCGCCGTCGGGCACCCCTCGCTGACCGGCGGGCTGACCTCGGTGTGGACCGACGACGCCACGGCCGTGACCGAGGCGGTGCGCTATCTGGCGGCGCTCGGGCACCGGCGGATCGCCCGGGTGGGCGGCGCGGCGGCGCTCGGGCACACCGCGATCCGCACGACCGCGTTCGACGGGGCGGTCCGCGCGCTGGATCCGCCCGCCCGGGCCTGGCAGGTGGCCACCGACTTCTCGGGGGACGCGGGCGCGCGGGCGACCCGCTCGCTGCTGACCGCCGCGCCGCCGGAGAGGCCGACGGCGATCGTGTACGACAACGACATCATGGCGGTGGCCGGGCTGTCGGTGGCGGCGGAGATGGGGCTGCGGGTCCCGGACGACGTGTCCCTGCTGGCGTGGGACGACTCCCAGCTGTGCCGGCTGACCCATCCGACGCTCTCCGCGATGAGCCACGACGTGCACGGGTTCGGCGCGGACGTGGCGCGGACGCTGTTCGAAGTGATCACCGGTGAGGGGCCCGGATCGCACCCGGTGCCGACCCCCGTCCTCACCCCGCGCGGCTCGACGGCTCCGCCGAAGGTGTGACCTTCACCGCTTGGGGCGGGGGGACTGGGCTGTTACGTTACCCACAAGTAGCATGGGTCCTGAGCGCGCGCTCAGCGCAACGCAGCAGTGCCACCCCGCACCCTGGAGGAGAGCCATCGTGCCTCGTACCGTCAGGGACGTCGTCTTCGTCGACGGCGTCCGCACCCCGTTCGGCAAGGCGGGCCCGAAGGGCGTCTACCACGAGACCCGCGCCGACGACCTCGTCGTGAAGGCGATCCGGGAGCTGCTGCGCCGCAACCCGGGTCTCGACCCCCAGAAGATCGACGAGGTCGCCATCGCCGCGACCACGCAGATCGGCGACCAGGGTCTGACCATCGGCCGCACGGCCGGCATCCTCGCGGGCCTGCCCACCTCGGTCCCGGGCTACTCCATCGACCGCATGTGCGCGGGCGCCCTGACCGCCGTCACCACGGTGGCCGGCTCCGTCGCCTTCGGCGCGTACGACGTCGCCATCGCGGGCGGTGTCGAGCACATGGGCCGCCACCCGATGGGCGAGGGCGTCGACCCGAACCCGCGCTTCGTCTCCGAGAAGCTGGTCGACGAGTCCGCCCTGTTCATGGGCATGACCGCGGAGAACCTGCACGACCGCTACCCGCAGATCACCAAGCTGCGTGCCGACGAGTACGCGGTGCGCTCGCAGGAGAAGGCCGCCAAGGCGTACGCCGACGGCAAGATCCAGGCCGACCTGGTGCCGGTCTCGGTGCGCCGCACCAGCCCCGAGGGCGGGGAGACCGGCTGGGGCCTGGTCACCGCCGACGAGCCGATGCGTCCGGGCACCACCCTGGAGAACCTGGCGAACCTCAAGACGCCGTTCCGCGTCCACGGCCGGGTCACCGCCGGCAACGCGGCCGGTCTGAACGACGGCGCCACCGCCTCGGTCATCGCCTCCGAGGACTTCGCCCGCGAGAATGGGCTGCCGGTCAAGATGCGCCTGGTCTCCTACTCCTTCGCCGGCGTGGAGCCCGAGGTCATGGGCTACGGCCCGATCCCGGCGACGGAGAAGGCCCTCGCGCAGGCGGGCCTGTCCATCTCCGACATCGGTCTGTTCGAGATCAACGAGGCCTTCGCCGTCCAGGTCCTCGCGTTCCTGGACCACTACGGCATCGCCGACGACGACGCGCGCGTCAACCAGTACGGCGGCGCCATCGCCTTCGGCCACCCGCTGGCCTCCTCCGGCGTCCGGCTGATGACGCAGCTGGCCCGCCAGTTCGAGGAGCAGCCGCACGTCCGCTACGGCCTGACCACCATGTGCGTCGGCTTCGGCATGGGCGCGACGGTCATCTGGGAGAACCCGCACTTCGAGGGGGACAAGTGAGCACCACCGCAGAGCTTCTGAAGGGCGCGGCCGAGCTGTTCCCCGGCGAGGTCGTCACCAGCGCGCACGTACGCCACTTCGACCTGCCCCTGGGCGCCGGGCGCTTCGCCCTGATCACCCTCGACAACGGTCACGACCACACCAAGCCGACCACCCTCGGCCCGCAGTCGCTGGCGAACATCGACGCCGCCATCGACCAGGTCGAGAAGGAGGCCGCGGACGGCGAGATCACCGGCGTCGGCGTCACCGGCAAGCCGTTCATCTTCGCCGTCGGCGCCGACCTCAAGGGCGTCGAGCTGCTCAAGCGGCACGAGGACGCGCTCGCCATCGGCAAGGGCGGCCACGACGTCTTCAAGCGGCTGTCGAAGCTGGCCGTGCCGACCTTCGCGTACTACAACGGCGCCGCCATGGGCGGTGGCGTCGAGATCGGTCTGCACTGCACCTACCGCACGGTGTCCGCGGCGCTCCCGGCGTTCTCGCTGCCCGAGGTCTTCCTCGGCCTGGTCCCCGGCTGGGGCGGCTGCACGCTGCTGCCGAACCTGATCGGCGCCGACAAGGCCGTCTCGGTGATCATTGAGAACAGCCTCAACCAGAACAAGCAGCTCAAGGGCAAGCAGGTCTACGAACTCGGCATCGCGGACGCGATCTTCGAGGGCGCGGACTTCCTGGAGCAGTCGCTGATCTGGACCGCGGCCGTCCTCAAGGGCGAGATCGAGATCGAGCGCCCGGTGATCGACCGCGGCGAGGCCTGGGACCAGGCCGTCGAGCGCGGCCGCTTCATCGCCGACTCCAAGGTGCACGGCGCCGCCCCGGCCGCCTACCGCGCCCTGGACATCATCGCCGCCGCCAAGAACGGCGACCTCCAGCAGGGCTACGACGCCGAGGACAAGGCGCTCGCCGACCTCATCATGGGCGGCGAACTGCGCTCCGGCATCTACGCGTTCAACCTGGTGCAGAAGCGCGGCAAGCGCCCCGCCGGCGCCCCGGACAAGAACCTGGCCCGCCCGGTCACCAAGGTCGGCGTCGTCGGCGCCGGTCTGATGGCCTCCCAGCTCGCGCTGCTGTTCCTGCGCCGCCTGGAGGTGCCGGTCGTGCTGACCGACATCGACCAGGAGCGCGTCGACAAGGGCGTCGGCTACGTCCACGCCGAGATCGACAAGCTGCTCGGCAAGGGCCGCATCAACCAGGACAAGGCCAACCGCCTCAAGGCGCTGGTCTCCGGTGTCCTGGACAAGGCCGAGGGCTTCGCGGACGCCGACTTCGTCATCGAGGCCGTGTTCGAGGAGATGGGCGTCAAGCAGCAGGTGTTCGCGGAGGTCGAGGCGGTCGCCCCGGCGCACGCGATCCTCGCCACCAACACCTCCTCGCTGTCGGTGACGGAGATGGCCTCGAAGCTGAAGCACCCCGAGCGGGTCGTCGGCTTCCACTTCTTCAACCCGGTCGCGATCCTCCCGCTCCTGGAGATCGTCCGCGGCGAGAAGACCGACGACGCCTCGCTGGCCACCGCGTTCGGTGTCGCCAAGAAGCTGAAGAAGACCGCGGTCCTGGTGAAGGACGCCCCGGCGTTCGTCGTGAACCGCATCCTGACCCGCTTCATGGGCGAGATCCAGAACGTCATCGACGAGGGCACCCCGGTCGAGGTCGCCGAGAAGGCGGTCGAGCCGCTCGGTCTGCCGATGTCGCCGCTGGTGCTGCTGGAGCTGGTCGGCCCGGCGATCGGCCTGCACGTCTCCGAGACGCTCCACGGGGCGTTCCCGGACCGCTTCACGGTCTCCCCGAACCTCAAGGCGGTCGTCGAGGCGGGCAAGCGCGGCTTCTACGTCTACGACAGCGGCAAGCCCGAGCTCGACCCCGAGGTCGCCGCGCTGCTCGAGCAGGGCGACACCGTCCTGACCGAGGAGCAGGTGCGCGCCCGCGTCCTCGACGCGGTGGCGCAGGAGATCGGGCTCATGCTCGAGGAGGGCGTCGTCGCCGAGGCCCAGGACATCGACCTGTGCCTGATCACGGGCGCCGGCTGGCCGTTCCACCTGGGCGGCATCACGCCGTACCTGGACCGCGAGGGCGTCTCGGAGCGGGTGAACGGGAAGCGGTTCCTGGAGCCCGGGGTGGCCTCGGTCCCGGCGTAGCCGTCGCCGTCGCACACGGCTGTCGCACACGGCTGAAGAGGGCCCCCGCACTCCGCGGGGGCCCTCTTGCTGCGCGGTGCCGTCCCGCCTCGCGCGAGCCGTGCCCTCGGCTCAGCCCGTCACCGTCCACGGTCCGAACTCCGCGGAGCCGGGGCGGCCCGACGGGCGACGGCCAGGCGTCCGTCGGCGCCGACGACCGCGATCGTGGCGCGGCCCAGGGCGTCGAAGGCGGCGGCGGGGGCGCCGGTGAACGTGCCGCCGAGGACGGCGACGGACAGCTCCCGCCAGGGCCGGTCACCGGGCAGGAAGCGGTGGGCCACGCCGCCGAGGTCGCTGCGGCAGGCGACGAGCGTGCCGGCCTCGGGGTGGGGCCCGCGGCGAGGCGGGACAGCCGCTCGGCGTGGATCTGCCAGCGGCCGTCCACCGTGGGGCAGACGGCGAGGCCGGGCGCGAGGGGGCCGCCGGGCGACGAGAGGAGCGCGGCCTCCGGATGCCGCCGATCCCGCGCGGCGCCTCCCGCGGTCCGCCGGGGGCGGGCTCCGCACGACGCAGGACGGCGCCGTCCGACGGCAGGTGGACGGTGCGGCGGCCGTCGCGGCCGCGCGGGAGCCGGGCGCCGTCCACCGCTTCACCCCGCGCAGGCGGACCCCGCACGACGGTCCGGTCCCGGTGCGGCGGCCGTTCCGTGGGACCCTGACGGCATGGACGACACCGCCGCCCCGCTCGTGATCGTCGACGCCGCGAACGTCGTCGGGTCGGTGCCCGACGGCTGGTGGCGGGACCGCCGGGGCGCCGCGGAACGCCTGCGCGACCGGCTGGCGTCGGACGGTCTGCCCGGCCGCCGCGGCCCGGTGGAGATCGTCCTGGTGGTCGAGGGCGCGGCCCGCGGGGTGGAGTCGGTGCCGGGCGTCCGGGTGGAGTCCGCCCCGGGCAGCGGCGACGACCACCTGGTCGCCCTGGTGGACGGGGCCGGCGACCGCCCCGTCCTGGTCGTCACGGCCGACCGCGAACTGCGCCGCAGGGTGACGGCCCTGGGAGCGGACGTCACCGGCCCGCGGTCCGTGCCCCGCTGAGGCCCGCGGGCCCGCCCGCCGTACCGGGGCCCCGGTAGGTGCGGCGGACGCCCGCCCGCGTCTACTCCCGCTCGCCGACGGCCGGCTCCAGCCGCTGGTGGACCAGGCGGGCGAAGTGGGCCAGGGTGCGTCCGGTGGCCAGGTCGGCCGGTGAGAGGCGGACACCGAGCAGGTCCCTCGCCTGGACCAGGAACTGCATGCCCAGCAGCGAGTCCAGTCCGAAGTCGGTGACGTTGCGCGCGGGGTCCAGGTCGGCCGGATCGGTCTGCAGGACGCCCGCGAGGAGCTGGGCGAGGGCGTCGGTGATCCTGTGCACCGCCTCGTCCGCCGGAAGGCCCGCCAGCGCGCGCAGGAGTTCGTCGCGGGCGTCCGGGGAGGCCGCGGAGGCCGACGGGACCAGCGGGGCGAACCGGGGGGCGGCCAGGGCGGGGAGCAGGTGGCGGGCGGCTCCCCAGCGGTAGCGGCCCGCTCCGGCGACGTCGGTGCCGGCGGCCAGGAGGCGATCGGTGGTGGTCAGGACCTCGTCGGGGGTGAGGAGTTCGAGGCCGCGCTCGGTCATGGCGGTTCCCGTGCCGCTGCGGGCGACGTAGCCGGTCCCGCCGACCGGCCCCCAGGCCAGCGCCGTACCCGGCCGGCCGGCGCCGCGCCGGGCCCGGACGAGGGCCTCCAGGTAGGCGTTGGCCGCCGCGTAGGCGGCCTGCCCCGGGTTGCCGATGCCCGCGGAGACGGAGGAGTGGACGAGGAACAGGTCCAGGTCGCGGTCGGCGGTGAGGCGGTCCAGCAGGGCCGCGCCCGCCGCCTTGGGCGCCAGCACGGCGGCGAACCGGTCGTCGGTGAGGTCGGACAGCACCGCGTCGTCCATGTGCATCGCCGCGTGCACGACGCCGCGCAGGGGGTGCCCGGTGGCGTCCACGGCCTCGATGACCCGGCGCACCGCGGCTTCCTCGGTGACGTCGGCGGCGTGGGCGGTGACGTGCACGCCCCGGTCGGCGAGTTCCCGCAGCAGGGCGGGCGCCTCGGGGGCGTCGGGTCCGCGACGGGAGAGCAGGACCAGGTGCCGGGCCCCGCGGTCGGCCAGCCGACGGGCGGTGGCGGCCCCGAGTCCGCTCAGTCCGCCGGTGACCAGGTAGGTGCCCTCGCCGTCCGGGCGGAGGGTTCCGGGTGCGGGTTCCACCGGGACGGGTTCGTCCAGGGGGTCGAAGGTGACGACGACCTTCCCGGTGTGCCGGGAGTGCTGCAGGAGGTGGAAGGCCTCCTCGATGCGGGCGGCGGGGTAGACCGTGTGGGGCAGGGGCCGGTAGGTGCCGGAGGCGGCCTCCGCCTCGAAGTCCGTGAGGAGGAGGGCGCCGAGTTCCGGGGAGCCGATGACGGCGTCGAGGTTGAAACCGATGAAGGTGAGGCTGCGGTCGAAGGGGCGCAGCGTGATCGGGTTGTTGAGGAAGATGTCCTTCTTGCCGAGTTCGACGAAGCGGCCGTTGGGACGCAGGAGATCGATCCCCCGGGTGATGGCCTCGCCGCTGAGGGAGTTCACCACCACGTCCACGCCCCGGCCGCCGGTCAGCTCCCGCACGCGGGGGACGAAGTCCAGGCTGCGGGAGTCGAGCACGTGCTCGGCGCCGAGCGTGCGCAGCAGGTCCCGCTTGGTCTCCGTGCCGGCGGTGGCGATGACGCGGGCGCCCCGGCGGCGGGCGCACTGCAGGACGGCCAGGCCCACCGCCCCGGCTCCGCCGTGCACCAGCACGGTCTCCCCGGGAGCGAGGCGAGCCTGGTTGACCAGGGTCTGGTGGACGGTCAGGAAGGCGACGGGGAAGGTCGCCGCTTCCGTGAAGCCCAGTCCGTCGGGGATGCGGACGACGGCGGTGGCGGAGGTCGTCGCGTGGGAGGCGAGGGCGGCGGGCACGAGGCCGCAGACCCGGTCGCCCGGCTTCAGTCCCCGCACCCCCTCCCCCACGGCGCGCACGACGCCGGCGCCGTCGGTGCCCAGTCCGCGGCCGAGGGGGCTGTTCTCCACCGCTTCGGGCGGCAGCAGGCCGTTGGCCCGCATGGGGTCGCGGTAGTTCAGGGCCACGGCCCGCATCTCGACGGCCACCTCGCCCGGCCCGGGTTCGGGCATGTCCGTCCGCCGCCAGACCAGCCGCCGGCGCAGGCCGGGGTCGCGGACTTCCAGGAGGAACGGCGTGCCGGCGGGGACGCCGGGGGGTTCGTCCGCCGGGTGTTGGAGGTGCCGGGGGACGAACCGGCCCCGGGCGGTCAGGACGATCTCGTCCTCCTGGGCGCTCCGGTCGTCGTCGCCGGGGGCGAGGAGCTCGCCGGCCAGGCGGCGGGCGTCGGCGTCGGCGTCACCGGTGCGGTGGCACGACAGGCGCCGCAGGGACAGGTCGGGGCGCTCGTTGGCGAGGGTGCGGCAGGCCGCCCAGACGGCCGCGTCCACCGGGTGCGCCGGCTGCTCCGGGGCCGGGAACAGGCCGGTCGGGCGCGTGACGAGCCAGATCCGGGGGCGCGCGGCGCCCTCCAGGCCGTCGCAGGCGGTGGCCAGGGAGCGCAGGAGGGCCGCGCGGCGGGTGGTCCGGGGGACGGCCTCGTGCGGGCCGGGTTCGGCGAGCAGCAGGACGACGTGCGGATCGCCTCCGGTGGGCAGGGACTCGCTCCAGACGGCGGCCTCGTCCGGTGCGGTGACGACGGTGGCCTTCCCGAGGTGTGCGGCCAGCGCCCGCGCGGTCGCCGTCTCGGTGCCGTCCTCGACCGCGACCACCCAGGCGGTGCCGGGAACCGCCCGCAGCGGCTCGGGGGCCGGCCCGTGGCCGTGGTCCGCCGCGGCGAGGAGGACGGAGCGGTCCTCGGGCCCGGTCTGCACCACGCCGGAGAAGCCGCACTGCCGCAGCAGCGGCGCCCATCGGTCGCGGGGAAGGACGCGGGAGACGGGGCGCAGCGTGTGGTCGCCGCGCTCCCAGAAGTCGTTCAGCGTGCCGGACAGCAGGGCCTGGAGCGGGGCGTGGTGCGGTTCGGTGGCCAGCAGGTGCCCGCCGGGCGCCAGCACGGCGTGCAGCCGGCGCAGGGTCGTGGCCAGGTCGGTGGTGGCGTGCAGGGCGTCGCCCGCGAGGACGAGGTCGAAACCGCCCCGGGGCAGGCCCTGGCCGATCAGGTCGGCGTCCGGGTCCAGGGTGCGGTGGTCGACGAAGTCGTGGGCGGCGAAGCGGTGTTCGGCGCGGGTGAGCACACTGCCGGTGGCGGCCGCGCAGGTGTAGCGGGTCCGGTCGGCCGGCAGCACGGGCAGGGCCGCGGCCGTCAGGGCGCTGGTGGTCGCGCCGATCTCCAGGACGCGCAGCGGGCGGTCGGCGGGCCAGCGGGCGACGATGCCGCCGAGCAGCGCCTGCACGGCGCGGTGGGCGAAGCGGTGGGCCGGGCCGGTCTCGCGGAGTTGCTCGTGGGCGCTGTCCCCGGCCGGCAGGAGTTCCCGCGCGTCGGCGCGTCCCCGCACCACGTCGGGGAGCCGGCGCAGGTGCCGGTTGAGGAGCAGCGTCTCGGCGCCGTACGCGGGGTGGTCCTCGACCAGGCCGCGCAGCAGCGCCTCGGCCCGCACCTCCGCGCCGGTCAGCTGCCAGACCTCCCCCACCGGCCGGGCGAGGCCGTGCTCGGCCAGCAGCGGCAGCATCAGACGCACCAGCCGGCGGTGCCGGGGCTGCAGGCCTCCGGCCACCAGGTCGTCCATCGAGAACGGGGCCGCGGGGTCGGTGAGGAGGCCGCGCAGCGTCCGGGCCCAGCAGTGGGCGCCCGCCTGCTCGGCGGCGGTGGTGAAGCGGTGGTGGCCGCTGTCGTCCAGGGCGGCGCGTGCGGCGGCGATGCGCGGCCCGGCGGCGCGCGCCACCTCGGTGGGCTCGGGGAGCGGGGAGGGCGGGGCGGGGGTCCCCCGGTGGGGGGCGGCCCTCAGGACGGTGCGCTGGACGGTCAGCGGGGTGCGCCCGGCCAGGTGGCCGCGGCGGGTGCGGCAGCCCTCGATCTCGGCGGTGACCGTGCCGTCCTCGTCGGCGTAGGTGATGTCCCAGCACATCTCGTTGGCGCTGCGGCTGCGGCGGCGCAGGTGCACGACGCCGGTGGGCGCGGGGGTGCGCCACACGCGTACGGAGCCGAACACGGTCGGCAGGAACGCGGCGGACTCCGCCTCCGCGCCGGCGAGGGCCACGGTGGCCTGCAACGGCGCGTCGATCAGGACCGGGTGGGCGGTGTAGGCGTCGGCGGTGTGCTCCAGCCGGTAGCTGACCAGCACCTCACCGTCGCCGGCGTCGATGCGGTCGATGAGCTGGAAGTCCGGCCCGCAGTTCAGGCCGATGCCGTGGCACGTCCGGTAGAAGTCCGGGCCGTCGACGCGCCGGTCGCAGCGCGCCCGGAGCGCGCCGACGTCGAGCGGGTCCGGTGCCGTGCCGAGCAGGGTGCGGACCTGGGCGCGTACGACGGGCAGGCACTCCCCGCGGTGCTCCTCGCGGACGCTGATGGTCAGGAGGCCGTCGTCGGGGGTGACCGCGGTCTGCAGGGCGACCGGCGTCGGGTCCGGCCACGGCACGGACAGCGGGCGGCCGATCTCCAGGTGCCGTACCTCCACCGGGCGGTCCAGGGCCCGCCGGCCGGCGCTCAGGGCCATCTCCACGTAGGCGGCGGCCGGCATGAGGACGTCGTCCCCGATCCGGTGGTCGCCCAGCCAGGGCACCAGCTGCGGTTCGACGGTGCCGTGCCACACGGGGTGCGGGGCGGGCATCCGCTCGCCCACCAGGGGGTGGTCCAGCAGGCCGCTGCCGCTGGTGCCCACCACCCGGTCCTGCGCGGTGCCGTGCCAGTACCGTTCGTGCTGCCACGCGTAGGCGGGCAGGTCGACCACCCGGCCGGGGCGGGGGAAGTGGTGCCGCCAGTCGGTCGCGGTGTCGGCGGCGAGCACGGCGGCGACGGCCGCCGCGGTCTCGCGGGGGCCGTCCCCGTCGCGGTGCAGGGTGGTGACGCAGGTGGCGCCGGTGCGGCGCAGATAGGGGCGCAGCACCGGGTGCGGGCCGATCTCGACCAGGACGCCGGCGTGTTCGGTGGCGAGGTGGGCGGCGGCCTCCGCGAACCGGACGGGCTCGCGGACGTTGCGCCACCAGTACGCGGCGTCGAGTTCCGGCCCGTTCAGCGGGGTGCCGGTGACGGTGGAGACGAACGGGATCCGGGCCGGGGCGGGTTCGAGCCCGTCGAGCGCGTCGAGCAGCGGCTGCCTCAGGGGGTCCATGGCCCGGCTGTGGAAGGCGTAGTCGAGGTCCAGCTCGCGGAAGAAGACGCCGCGGCCGGTCAGTTCGGCTCCCCAGGCCGCCAGCGCGTCGGCGTCCCCGGCGACGGTCACGTCGCCCTCGCTGTTGATCCCCGCGATCTCCAGTACGTCGTGGTGACGGAGCAGTTCCTCCCGGGCCCGTTCCTCGGGCAGGCCGACGGCGGCCATGCGGCCCCGGCCCGCCGTGGCGCCCTGGGTGCGGCTGCGCTCGGCGATCACCCGCGCCGCCTGTTCCAGGGTCAGGGCCCCGGCGGCGTGGGCGGCGGCGACCTCGCCGACGCTGTGCCCGGCCACCGCCCGGGGGCGCACGCCGTACGAGGCCAGCAGCGCGGTCAGGCCCACCTGCACGGCGAACAGGGCCGGCTGGGCCACCTCGGTGCGCCGCCACTTCCCCGGGGACGGGTGGGCCAGTTCCTTGGCCACCGACCAGCCCAGGTGGGGTGCCAGGGCCGCGTCGGCCTCCTCGACGGCCCGGCGGAAGGCCGGTTCGCCCTCCAGCAGGTCGGCGGCCATGCCCGGCCACTGGGAGGCGTTGCCGGAGAACACGAACGCGGTCCCGTCCCGTTCGCTCGTGCGCACCACGGCTCCGCGGGCGGGCTCCGCGGCCGCCAGCCGGTCCAGCTGCCGGGCGGCGTCCTGCGGGCCGGCGGCCAGTACGGCGGCGCGGTGCGGGTGTGCGGTGCGCCGCACGGTGCTGGTGTGGGCCAGGTCGTAGAAGTCCCCGGGCTCCGTCTCGCGCAGCCGCTCCGCCAGGCGGGCGGCCATCTGCTTCAGCGCCTTGGGGGACCGTGCGGAGACGACCAGCGGCAGCGGGCGCCCCTCCGGCACCGGGGCCGGCTCGGGCCGCGGCGCGGCGGGGGGCGGGGTGACGACGGCGTGGGCGTTGGCCCCGCCGAAGCCGAAGGAGCTCACGCCCACGGCGGCCCTCTCCCCCGGGTCCAGCGGGACGGGGGCGACGGCGGGGGCCAGGCCCAGGCCGTCGAAGTCGATCCGGGGGTTGAGGGGGAGGGCGTGCAGGGACGCCGGCACCAGCCGGTGGCGCAGCACCAGGATCGCCTTGAGCAGGCCCGCCATCCCGGAGGCGGGCTCCAG
Organism: Streptomyces viridosporus T7A; assembly: GCF_008704515.1. Taxonomy (NCBI): domain Bacteria; kingdom Bacillati; phylum Actinomycetota; class Actinomycetes; order Kitasatosporales; family Streptomycetaceae; genus Streptomyces; species Streptomyces viridosporus. The sequence goes on along the minus strand of NZ_CP023700.1, from coordinate 6,295,082 downwards.
GTGGCCGAGGTTCGACTTCACCGAGCCGATCGGCAGCGGGCCGCCGCGGCGGCGCCGGCCCAGCGCCCGGCCGATGGCCTCGGCCTCCGCCGGGTCCCCGACCTGGGTGCCGGTGCCGTGGGCCTCGACGTAGACCAGGTCGTCCGCGTCGATCCCGGCCTCCGCGTAGACCGCGTGCAGCAGCGCCTCCTGCGTCTCGGCGCTGGGCACGATCATGCCGGTGCTGCGGCCGTCGGTGTTGTTGCCGGTGGCGGCCAGCACGGCGTGGACGCGGTCGCCGTCCGCCACCGCGTCCGCGAGGCGCTTGAGGACGAGCACCGCGCCGCCCTCCGCGCGGACGAAGCCGTCGGCGTCGGCGGAGAACGCCGCGCAGCGTCCGCGTCGCGACAGCATGCCCGCGTACGAGAACCCGGCGAAGGGGTACGGGGTGGACAGCACGTTGACGCCGCCGGCCAGGGCGACGCGGCCGACGCCCTCGTGCAGGGTGCGGCAGGCCCGGTCCAGGGCGACCAGGGCGGAGGAGCAGGCCGTGTCGACGGCCATGCTCGGCCCGCGCAGGTCGAAGGCGTACGAGATCCGGTTCGCCGTGATGGACAGGGTGGCGCCGGGCATGGTGTGCGGGCTCGTGTGGTCCTGCATCATCATCATGTTGGTGCCGTAGCCGACGTCGGAGACGCCCACGTACACGCTGGTGTCCGACCCGGCCAGCGACTCGGCGGGGACGGCCGCGTCGTCCAGTGCCTCGGCGGCCATCTCCAGCAGCAGCCGCTGCTGCGGGTCGACGTGCCGGGCCTCCGCGGGGGACATGCCGAAGTAGGCGGCGTCGAACGAGGCGACGTCCTCGAGGAAGCCGCCGGCGGCGGTGTAGCTGCGGCCGGGCCGGACGGTCCCCGGGTCGACCGTCCGGTCGCGGGGCAGTCGGTCGGCGGGCATCTCGCCGACCACGTCCCGCCCGTCGCGCAGCACGGACCACAGTCCGTCCAGGTCCGTGATGCCGCCGGGGAGCCGGCAACCGACACCCACCACCGCCACGGCCCGCTCGAGTCGATGCATCGTCAAGTCCCCCGCCTCCGCACGCCGGTTGCACGTCCTTTGTGCGGATTGAAAAGGGGTGACGGGTGAAAAATCCACTGTGGGTCACTCGTTGGAGTGGAGAACGTCGTACAAACGGCATTACGGCCCGGTGGCGGTCGTGACGCCGCTACGGTGACGCGGTGCCCGAAGCCCTCCGTGCCCGTATCGCAGCTGTTTCCGCCCATCTGCCGTCCCGCTACCGGACCTTGGACGAGACCCGCGTCAAGGTCGCCGAGACCGGTGGCTACGCGCCGCCGCCCGGCCTGCTGGAGGATCTCACCGGGGTGCGCGGAGTCCATGTGCACGAGGACGGCGCGAACGCCTCCGACCTCGCCGTGACGGCCGCCCGCAGCGCGCTCGACGAAGCCGGCCTGAAGGTCGGCGATGTGGACCTGCTGCTGTTCGCCGCGACCTCACAGGATCTGATCGAACCCGCCACGGCCCACCTCGTGGCCACCAAACTGGGCGCCTCCTGCCCGGTGTTCGACGTCAAGAACGCCTGCAACAGCTTCCTCAACGCCATGGAGGTGGCCGCCTCGTTCATCGAGAACGGCCGCTACCGCACGGTCCTCATCGCCTGCGGCGAACTTTCCACCCTGGCCACCCGCTGGCACGTCCCCGACCGGCAGGACCTCCTCAGGGCCCTGCCCGGTTACACCGCTTCCGACGCCGGTGCCGCGATGGTGCTCACCGCCGGTCCCGCGGGCGAACGCGACCCCGGCGTCCTGGCCCTGCGGTTCGCCAGCAACTCCGACGCCTGGGAGGCCTGCACCGTGGCCGGCGGGGGAAGCATGCACCACCTCTCCGTGCACGACGACCACACCACGCTGCGGCTGAACGGGGACCTGCGCCAGGGGGCACTCGACGCGGCCCCCCGGATCCTGGCCACCGCCGGCGAAGAACTCGAGACGGTGCGCACCAGTGCCTTCGTCGCCTTCCACCAGATCGCCATGCCGCAGTACCGCGAGATGCTCGAGCTGTTCTCCCTCCCCGAGGACCGGTGCATGCCCGCGGTGGCCGAGCACGGGAACTGCGCGGCGGCCTCCCTCCCCCTGCAACTGGTCAAGGCGCGGGAGGCCGACCGCATCGAGAGCGGGGACCTGGTGGCGATGATCGGTCTGGCCAGCGGTTTCAGCTTCGGCCTGGCCCTCGTCCGGTGGTGAGCGCACGAACCGGGCACGTCCCGGTCCCGGATCCCGCTTCCCTGGAGCGGCTGCTGCCGGACTACCCCGCGCCCCGGCACTGGCGGCGCGTGCCGGTCACCGGACAGCACTACCTCGACCTCGGCTCCGGGCAGCCGGTGCTGTTCCTGCACGGCAACCCGTCGTGGAGCTACGTCTGGCGCAAGCTGCTGCACCGGCTCTCCCCGCACGCCCGCTGCCTGGCACCCGACCTGCCGGGCTTCGGGCTGTCCCGGCACCTGCGGCCGTCGGACGGGGTCCCCGACCCCTACGAGGCCCAGCTGGAGAACCTGGACATCCTCCACCGGCACCTGGTGCGCGACGAGGGCCTGCCCGGGCGGGGCTGGACGTTCGTCCTGCACGACTGGGGCGGTCCGCTCGGCGTCGCCTGGGCACTGCGCAATCCGGGCGTGGTGGCCCGGCTGGTCGTCTGCAACACCGTGGCCTTCCCCTTCCCGGACGGCTTCCGGCTGCCGTTCTACCTGCGCTGGATCCGTGACCACCGGCCGGTCGCCGAACTCGTCCACGCCACCAACGCGTTCGCCCGCATCGCCGTGCGCGCCGGGGTCCACCGCCCGCTGCTCCCGTCCGAGCGGCGGGCCTACCTCAGGCCCTGTGCCCGCCGCGCGGAGCGCCGGGCGGTCACCGACGCCGTCCGCGCGATCCCCCGCGACCCCGCGGACCCCGCGTGGCGGCTGCTCGAACCTCCCGGTGCCGGGGCCGGACTGTCGGAACTGCCCCTGCTCATCGGCTGGGGCATGCGCGATCCCGTCTTCACTCCGGTCCTGCTGGAGGAGTGGGCGCGCCGCCACCCCCACGCCGTCATCCACCGCTTCCCCGACGCCGGGCACTTCGTGATGGAGGACGCCGCCGTCGAACTGAGCGACCTCGTCCGCGACTTCCTCCAGGGAGCCTCATGACCGTGACCGTTCCCGGCATCGCCGCACACCTGGCCGAACGGCCCGACACCCTCGCCCTCGTCCAGTGCCGCAAGGGGACCTCCCGGAGGATCAGTCGCGGCGAACTGGTGCGGGGCTGCCACCGCATCGCGCAGGCCCTGCGGGACGCCGGTGTGCGGCCCGGCCACAAGGCCGTCGTGATGACCCGGGACGCCTACGACCTCACGGCCGTCTCGTACGCCCTCGTCGCCCTCGGCGCCGTCCCCGTCCTGATCGAACCGCGCGCCGGGGTGGGACGCTGCCTCGAGGACGTCGCCCCGGACGTCTTCATCGGCGAACCCCTGGCCCACCTCGGGCGCCGGGCCCTGCGGTGGGGCCGTCCGCACGTCCGGATCCCCCTGGTCACGGGTCCCGCGCCGCTCCTTCCGGGACAGCGGCTGGCCACCCGGGCACCGGCCGGCGGCATCCCGTCCCTGCGGGTGCGGGAGTCCGACGGCGACGAGCTGGCCATGATCGCCTTCACGTCCGGCTCCACCGGGCGGCCCAAGGGCGCGGAGTACCGCCACGCCACCCTGGCCGGACAGCTCGACGCGCTGACGGCACTGATGGGCCCCCGGCCCGACGACGTACTCCTCGCCGGATTCCTGCCGGTCGCGCTGCTCGGCCCGCTGCTGGGCCTGACCACCGTCGCCCCGGCCGTGAACCACCTGGCCCCGGCCCGCACCTCGCCGGAGGAACTCGTCGGGCCGATCCTGGAACACGGGGCGAGCATCGTCCTGGCCTCGCCCGCCGTCCTCACCCTGATCGCCCGTCACTGCGGTCGCCGCGGGATCACCCTGCCCTCGGTCCGGCAGATCCTGTCCTTCGGCGCCCCGCTGCGCACCGGTCTCGCCGACGCCCTGCGCCAAGCCGTGCCGGACGACGCCGAGATCCTCAGCGTGTACGGCGCCACGGAGTGCCTGCCCGTCTCCGCGATCGGCGACCACGAGCTGCGGGCCGCGCGGGTCCGGCCGCCCGGCGGGCACGCCGGCACCTGCCTGGGCCAGCCGCTGCCCGGCGTCCGCGCCCGGATCCTGGACGCCGACGCCACCGGGCTCGGCGAGATCGCCGTCGCCGGTCCCACCGTCAGCCCCGCCTACCACGCGCGCCCCGACGCCGACGCCGCCGCCAAGAGCACCACCGACCACGGGGTGCTGCACCGCACCGGGGACCTCGGCCGGCTCGACGACGAGGGACGGCTGTGGTTCCTCGGCCGCAGGGCCCACCTGATCACCGGCACCGGCTTCACCCTGGCCACCGAGGACATCGAGGCCGCGGCGGACGCCGCCCCCGGCGTCCGCCGCACCGCCCTGGTCGGGGTCGGCACGGCCGTGTGCCAACTGCCCGTGCTGTGCGTGGAGCCCCTGCCCGCCACGCCCCGCGCCACCGTCCTGGCGGCCGTCCGCGCCGCCCTGGAGGACCATCCGGAAGGGCACCGCGTCGGCGCCCTGCTGATCCGCTCCGGCTTCCCCACCGACCCCCGGCACAACTCCAAGATCGACCGCATGCGCCTGGCCGGCTGGGCCGCCCGGCGCCTGCGCGGGAGGGTCCGATGAAGGTACTGGTCACCGGGGGGAGCGGCTTCCTCGGCCTGGAGATCTGCCGGCGACTGAGCGCACGCGGCGACGTCGTCTCCTCCCTGGGGCGCCGCCCCAGCACCGCGCTGGAACGGCTGGGCGTCCACCAGCACCTGGGCGACCTCGCCGACGCGGCCGCGGTCTCCCGTGCCGTCGCCGGCTGCGACGCCGTCGTCCACAACGCCGCCCTGGCCGGCGTCAGCGGCCCGGCGCGGCCCTACTGGAGGACCAACGTCGTCGGCACCCGCCACGTGCTCGAGCAGTGCCGCGCCCACGGGGTGCGCACGCTCCTGTACACCTCGACCGCCAGCGTCGCCTTCCGGCCCGGCGGCCTGGAGGGCGTCACCGAGGACCTCCCCTTCGCCCTCCACCACCTGGCCGCCTACCCCGCGACCAAGGCGCGCGCCGAGGCCCTGGTCCTGGCCGCCCACGGCCCGGAGCTGGCCACCGTCTCGCTGCGCCCGCACATCATCTGGGGGCCGGGCGACCCCCACTTCGCCCCCGCCCTCGCCCGCACCGTGCGGGCCGGCCTCCTGCCGATGCCCGGCGACGGCGGCAACCTCGTCGACACCACCCACGTCCGCACCGCCGCCCACGCCCACCTGCTCGCCCTGGACCACTTGCGGCAGTCGCCGGCGGCGGGCGGCCGGGCCTACTTCGTCGGTCAGGGCGACCCGCGCCCCCTGCGCGAGATCGTCCGGCACTTCCTGCGGGCCGCCGGCATCGACGCCCGCTGGTGCGCCGTCCCGCCCCGGCTGGCCACCGCCGGGGCCGCGATCAGCGACGCGCTCCTGCGCGCGGTCCGCAGCCCCCGCACCCACGCCCTGAGCCGCTTCCTGGTCGCGGAACTACTGCATCCGCACCACTTCGACCTCACCGCGGCACGCCGCGACCTGGGCTTCGAGCCGCCGATCGGATTCGAGGCCGGCATCGCGGAGCTCACCCGCTCCGCCTCCCCCTCCCCGGACCGCAGCTAGGACACAGCATGCCGGACACCTACGACACCCTCCGTTCCATCCTGACCGACGCCTTCCGCGTCCCCGAGGACGAGATCCGGCCCGAACTCACCCTGGAGCAACTGGACCTGGACTCCCTGGCCCTGACGGAGCTGGTGCTCATCCTCCACGAACGCCTCGGGGTGAGGGTCAGCAGCGAGCACGCCTCCCGCGGCACGACCCTCGCCGAGGTCGTCGCCCGCCTCGACGCCCTGCGCGCGGGCGGCACGGGGGCGGTGACCTCCTCGTGACCGGGCCCGTCGCCGTCACCGGCCTCGGCCTGATCACCCCCGCCGGGGAGGACGCCGACACCACCTGGGAGGCGGTCCGCCGCGGTGCGGGCACCGCGGCGGACCGTGACCCGACGCTGGCCGGCCTGCCCGTGGACTTCTCCTGCCGCGTCCCCCTCGCCCGCGACGACCTGGACCGCCGTGTCGGGCGCACCGCCTGGCGCATGTCCCGCAACGCCGTGCTGGCGGTGCTCGCCGCCCGCGAGGCGGTGCACGACGCCGGCCTCGATCCCCGGACGTGGGACGGCGACCGGGTCGCCGTCGTCATCGGCTGCGGGCTGGGCTCGGACGCGGTGCGCGAGGAGCAGGCCAGGCGCCTGGAGGAACAGGGCGCCGACATGGTCTCCGCGCTCACCGTCCCCCAGATCATCCCGAACATGGCGGCCGGAGAGGTCTCCATCGACCTCGGGGCGCGGGGCCCCGGCCTCGCCCCGGCCACCGCCTGCGCCTCCGGCGCCACCGCCGTCGCCGTGGCCCGCGACCTCCTCGCCTCCGGCCGGTGCGACATCGCGGTGGCCGGGGCCACCGAAGCCGCCGTCACCCCGCTGGCGGCCACCGCCTTCTGGCGCATGGGCACCCTGTCCGGGCGCACCGGCGCGGTCACCGCCGCGTCCCGGCCCTTCGCCGCCGACCGCGACGGCTTCGTCCTGGCGGAGGGCGCCGGCGTCCTCGTCCTGGAGCGGGCCGAGGACGCGGCCGCCCGCGGTGCACGCGTCCGCGCGCGGCTCGTGGGCTGCGGCAGCACCTCGGACGCCCACCACCCCACCACGCCCGCTCCGGACGCCCGGGGCGCGGAGGCGGCCCTGCGCACCGCCCTGGCGGACGCGGGCCTGGCCCCGCACGACGTCGACCACGTCAACGCCCACGGCACCTCCACCCCCCTCAACGACGCCGGCGAGGCGGCCCTGATCGCCCGGGTGCTGCCGCACCGCCCCAGCGTCACCGCGCCCAAGGGCGTGCTCGGCCACGGCCTGGGCTCGGCGGGTGCCGTCGAGGCGGCCCTGACCGTGCTCACCCTCCAGCACGGCACGGTGCCGCCGATCGCGAACCTGGACGCCCCGGCACCCGGGTTCACGATCGACTGCGTCACCGGGGAGCCCCGTCGGCAGGACGTCCGCGTCGCCGTCAGCCACTCCTTCGGCTTCGGCGGCCACAACGTCGTCCTGGTCCTGGCCAGGGCCTCCTGACCGGCACCACGGCCCGGCCCGGTCCGGACGGAAGGCCCGGCGGTTCCGGGCCGGACCGTCGGTTCGGGGCCCGTCGGTTCAGGGGGAGCCCGGGCCGGACGGCTCGAGCGGCTCCCCCGGCCGCACCCCCGCGCCGCGGGACAGGCGGCTGTGGTTCCGGCCGTAGAGGAAGTAGACGACGAAGCCCAGGACCATCCAGACGGCGAACCGGAGCCAGGTCTCGGCGGGCAGGTTCAGCATCAGCCACAGCGACGCGGCGATCGACAGGATCGGCAGGAACGGCACCAGCGGGGCCCGGAAGGCGCGGTGCAGGTCGGGGCGGGTCCTGCGGAGGATGATCACGCTGATCGCGACGATCACGAAGGCGAACAGGGTGCCGATGTTCACCAGCGCGGCGAGCTCGTTCAGCGGGGTGAAGCCCGCGAGGACCGCGATGACGACGCCGAGCAGGATGGTCGGCCGGTGCGGGGTCTTGAACCGGGGGTGGACCCGGGAGAAGAACCGGGGCAGCAGCCCGTCGCGGCTCATCGCGAAGAACACGCGGGTCTGGCCGAGCAGCAGGATCATGCAGACGACCGTCAGGCCGACGGCGGCGCCGAAGCTGATGAAGCCCGCGAACCAGGGATGCCCGGTGGCCTTGAAGGCGTCCGCGAGCGGGGCGTCCACGGACAGCTGGGTGTACTTCTGCATGCCGGTGACGACGAGGGACACCGCGACGTACAGCACGGTGCAGATGAACAGGGAGCCGAGGATGCCGCGGGGCATGTCGCGCTGCGGGTTCCTGGTCTCCTCGGCGGCGGTGGCGACGATGTCGAAGCCGATGAACGCGAAGAAGACCACCGAGGCGGCGGTGAAGACGCCCATGACGCCGAAGTTGGCCGGCGCCCAGCCGAACATCAGCTGGATGAGGGGGGCGGCGAGGTTGTCGCCCGCCGGCACGGGCTGCGCCTGCGGGACGAAGGGGTCGTAGTTGTCGGCGGTGATGAAGAAGGCACCCGCGACGATCACGACGAGGACGACGGTCACCTTGATGGCGACGACGATCGAGGTGACCCGGGCGGACAGTTTCATGCCGAGGACGAGGATGCAGGTGAGCACCAGCACCAGGGCGGCGGCGAGGATGTCGAACCCGAAGCCCTCGGCGCCGTCCCGGGTGCCGAGCGCCGCGGGCAGCCGCCAGCCCGCGTTGTCCAGCAGCGAGTGGATGTAGCCGGACCAGCCGACGGCCACCACCGCGGTGCCGAGCGCGAATTCCAGGACCAGGTCCCAGCCGATGATCCACGCGGGCAGCTCGCCGAGGGAGGCGTACGAGAAGGTGTAGGCGGAGCCCGCCACCGGGACGGTGGAGGCGAACTCCGCGTAGCAGATCGCGGCGAGCGCGCAGACGACCCCGGCCACCAGGAAGGCCAGGGCCACCGCGGGTCCGGCGTTGTTCTTGGCGACCGTACCGGTGAGGACGAAGATGCCGGTGCCGATGATGACGCCGACGCCGAAGACGGTCAGGTCAAGCGCGGACAGGGACTTCTTGAGCGCGTGCTCCGGCTCCTCGGTGTCGAGGATGGACTGCTCGACGTTCTTCGTCCGGAAGAGAGGGCTGGTCACGGGTACCTCCCACGCTTGTCGTCCTCGACATGATCGAGAGGGGCGTAGGTCGCATGCCCCGGTACAGGAACCCTCACGCAAACGGGCCGCCCCCGCCACTCCTCACAGTGGCACGGGCGGCCCATCCGGGCGACGCGTGGCGGTCGGTCAGTCGCGGGCCGACTCCACCGGGTCGACCGCGCCGGCGGCGGAGCGCTCGGCGGGGGCGCCCCCGCCCGAGCGGAGCCGGGAGTGGGGGATCCCGTCGAGCTTGGCCACCAGGCCGGTGACCTGGCGGGCGATGTCGGGGGCGGTGAGCCCGATCTCGGCCAGGACCTCGGCGCGGGAGGCGTGGTCGAGGAAGCGCGGCGGGATGCCGAAGTCGCGCAGCGGCACGTCCACGCCGGCGTCGCGCAGGGCCTGGGCGACGGCGGAGCCGACACCGCCGACGCGGGAGTTGTCCTCGACGGTGACGACCACCCGGTGCTTCTCGGCGAGCGGGGCCATGGCCTCGTCGACGGGCTTGACCCAGCGCGGGTCGACGACGGTGGTGGAGATGCCCTGCCGGTCGAGGAGGGAGGCGATCTCCAGGCACATCGGGGCGAGGGCGCCCACGGAGACCAGCAGCACGTCGGGGGTGTCGGTGCCGGGCTCGCGCAGCACGTCCATGCCGCCGACGCGGCCCACGGCGGGCACGGCGGGGCCGACGGCGCCCTTGGAGAAGCGCACCACGGTCGGGGCGTCCTCGACGGCGACGGCCTCGCGCAGCTGGGCGCGGACCTGGTCGGCGTCGCGCGGGGCGGCCAGGCGCAGCCCGGGGACCACCTGGAGGATCGACATGTCCCACATGCCGTTGTGGGAGGCGCCGTCGGTGCCGGTGACGCCGGCCCGGTCGAGGACGAACGTCACGCCGCACTTGTGCAGGGCCACGTCCATCAGCACCTGGTCGAAGGCGCGGTTGAGGAAGGTGGCGTACACGGCGAAGACGGGGTGCACGCCCGCGTGGGCCAGACCGGCCGCGGAGACGGCGCCGTGCTGCTCGGCGATGCCGACGTCGTAGACCCGCTCGGGGAAGCGCTTGGCGAACTTGTCGAGGCCGACCGGCTGGAGCATCGCGGCGGTGATGGCGACGATGTCCTCGCGCTCCTCGCCGAGCCTGACCATCTCCTCGCCGAAGACGGAGGTCCAGTCGGCGCCGGAGCTGGCGATCGGCAGGCCCGTGTCGGGGTGGATCTTGCCGACGGCGTGGAAGCGGTCGGCCTCGTCCGCCAGGGCGGGCTGGTAGCCGCGGCCCTTCTCGGTGAGGCAGTGCACGATCACCGGGCCGCCGAAGCGCTTGGCGCGGGCCAGGGCGGACTCCAGGGCCTCGATGTCGTGGCCGTCGATGGGGCCGACGTACTTCAGGCCCAGGTCCTCGAACATGCCCTGCGGGGCGATGAAGTCCTTCAGGCCCTTCTTGGCGCCGTGCAGGGTGTCGTAGAGGGGGCGGCCGACGACCGGGGTGCGCTCCAGCAGGTCCCTGGTGCGGGTCAGGAAGCGCTCGTAGCCGTCGGTGGTGCGCAGGGTCGCCAGGTGGTTGGCGAGGCCGCCGATGGTGGGCGAGTAGGAGCGCTCGTTGTCGTTGACGACGATGACGAGCGGGCGGTCCTTGGCGTCGGCGATGTTGTTCAGCGCCTCCCAGGCCATGCCGCCGGTCAGCGCGCCGTCGCCGATGACCGCGACGACGTGGCTGTCGCGTTTCTTCAGCTGGTTGGCCTTGGCGATGCCGTCGGCCCAGCCGAGGACGGTGGAGGCGTGGCTGTTCTCGATGACGTCGTGCTCGGACTCGGCCTGCGAGGGGTAGCCGGACAGGCCGCCCTTCATCTTCAGCTTGGAGAAGTCCTGCCGGCCGGTCAGCAGCTTGTGCACGTAGGACTGGTGGCCGGTGTCCCACAGGACCTTGTCCCTGGGGGATTCGAAGACGCGGTGCAGGGCGATGGTGAGCTCCACCACGCCGAGGTTGGGGCCGAGATGGCCGCCGGTCTTGGAGACCGCGTCGACCAGGAAGGTCCGGATCTCCTCGGCCAGCTGGTTCAGCTCCTCCAGGCTGAGCCGGTCCAGATCGCGCGGTCCCCTGATGCGGGTCAGCAGCGGCACCCGTGCCTCCTTGCAGTAAGAGCTGATCGAGCTGTTGCCGGGCGGGTCGAGTCTAATGTTCCGCTCCCGCGGGCGGTGCCCGGGCGGTGCGTCGTACGTCACGCGTTCGGCAGTACCCAGGATCGCCCCGTCCTACGACAGGTTCCCCACGGCGTCCGGCGCCCGCGGGGCCCGGGAGGGCGCGCCGGGCGCCACGGGCGGGCCGGGTACTTCCGCGGGGCGCCCCGCCGGGCGCTCCGAAACGGGCCGCGAAGTGCGGTGACGACCCCTTCGGGCCCAACGGCCGTGCCGGCGCGGCGGACTGACCGGCCCTCACCCCCACGTCATCCCCACGCCCGCTCCGCCGGCCCGAAGCCGGAGCGGCGCGCGCCGACGAGGGGGCGCGGCGGGCGCACGGACCCCTGTTTGTTGAAACTTCACGCATCGGTTAGTGTCGATGTCGAATTTGAAAGTTCAACCTTTGATCTCTCCGTCCAGAAGGGCACCCCTGCGATGACTTCCACGCTCGACCGCACCAGCTCCTCCGCCGCCGTCGGCGTCGAGGGCACCTCCTCGCCCGCCTACGACGCAGGGCTGCTGGTCCTGCGGGTGGGCCTCGGGCTGATCATGGCCGCGCACGGCGCGCAGAAGCTGTTCGGCTGGTTCGGCGGTGGCGGGATCGAGGGCACGGGACAGTTCTTCGCGATGGTCGGCTACCCCTCGGGCGAGGCCATGGCCCTGATCGCCGGGCTCTCCGAGACCCTGGGCGGGCTCGCTCTCGCCCTCGGCCTGCTCACTCCGCTGGCCGGCGCCGCCGTTCTCGGCACCATGATCAACGCGATGGCCGTCAAGTGGGGCGGCGGCTTCTTCGCCCCCGACGGCGTCGAGTACGAGCTCTTCCTGGCCGTCGCCGCGGCCGGACTGACCCTCACCGGCCCCGGCCGGCTCGCCGTCGACCGCTTCCTGCCCGTGCTGCGGGTCCACCGGCTCACGCACGGCGTCGCCGCCGTCGTCCTCGGTGCCGTGGTCGCCGGCATCGTCCTGCTGGTCCGCGGCTGACGACGGCCGACGACGGCTCCGGGCCGTGGCGGCCGGGGGCCGCGGCTGCCCGCCCGGACCGCCGGACCGCACCCGGCGGTCCGGCCGGGTGCCGGGTCCGTCTCCCGGGGACGGAGGCGGCCCGCCGGTCGGTGCCGGCGGGCCGTCCCGGGCAAACACGAGGGCCTTCCGGGGCCGGTGGTGGATGTCGTGATCCACACCGGCCCCGGAAGGCCCTCACTCGTTCCAGCGCCCGGCGAGCGGGTCACCGGCGTCCCGGAGCGGCGTTCCTAGGCCCGCCCGGCCGTCTTCTGCGTCCTGCGGGTGACCGCGTCGATGACGACCGTCGCCAGCAGCACGCCACCGGTGATCATGTACTGCACCGGGGAGGCGATGCCCTCCAGCGCGAGGCCGTACTGGATCGAGATGATGACCATCACACCGAGCAGCGCGTCCCAGGTGCGGCCGCGGCCGCCGAAGAGGGACGTACCGCCGATCACGGCCGCGGCGATGACGTTCATCAGGAACTCACCGGTGCCCGCGCCCTGGTTGGCGGAGGCGATCTTCGAGGCGACGAAGAGACCGCCGATCGCGGCGAAGGTGCCGGCGATCGCGAAGACCGAGATCCGGACCAGGTCCACGTTGATGCCGGCGCGGCGGGACGCCTCGACGCTGCCGCCGAGCGCGAAGACCTTGCGGCCGTAGGCGGTGCGGCGCAGCACGAAGTCCGTGAGCAGCAGGACCGCGAGGAAGATCACCACGGCCAGCGGCAGGCCCTTGTACTGGTTGAAGACGATCGCCACGGCGAACGCCAGGACGGCGAGCAGCACGGTCCGCACGATGATCTCGTTGAGCGGCCGGGACGGCACACCGGCGGCCTCGCGGCGGCGGTTGTCGAAGAAGGCGGTGAGGAAGTACCCCGCGGTCACGACGATCGCCAGGCCGTAGGCGGCGGCCACGTCGGAGAAGTAGTAGCTGGTCAGCTGGGCGACCAGGCCCTCGGAGTCGAGGTTGATGGTGCCGTTGTCGCCCAGGATCTGCAGCATGAAGCCCTGCCAGAACAGCAGTCCGGCCAGCGTCACGGCGAAGGCCGGGACACCGATGCGGGCGAAGACGAAGCCGTGGATGGCTCCGGCCACGGTGCCGGTGAGGATGGCCAGCACCAGGGCCAGTACCTCGTTCATCCCGTGCGTGACGCTCAGCACCGCGAAGGTGGCGCCCGCGACACCGCTGACCGAGCCGACCGACAGGTCGATCTCGCCGAGCAGCAGGACGAAGACGATACCGACCGCGATCATGCCCGTGCCGACCATGGCGACCGACATGTCGGAGAAGTTGCCCGCGGTGAGGAAGTTGGAGTTCAGGCTGGTGAAGATGGCCCAGATGATCAGCAGGCCCACCACGACGGGGAGGGAGCCGAGGTCACCGGCCTTCGTCTTCCGCTTGAACTCGTTGACGTAGCCGGCGAGACCCTGCTCGCGCACGAGCAGCCGGGGGTCGACGGCGGCGACCGCCGCGGGGGCCGCCTCGGGGTTCTCCACGACGGGTTCCTCGGCGGGCGTCGTGGTCTTGTCGGTGCTCACTTCTTGATCTCCCCATTGGTGCGCGCCGCACGACGGGTCACGGCGTTGTCCGTGGCGCCCGTGATGGCGGAGATGATTTCTTCCTGCGAGGTCGACTTGACCTCGAACACACCGTTGTTGCGCCCGAGGCGCAGCACGGCGACCTTGTCCGCGACGGCCTTCACATCGGCCATGTTGTGGCTGATGAGGATGACCGCGTGGCCGCGCTCGCGCAGCCGCTCGACCAGGTCGAGGACCTGCGCGGTCTGCTCGACGCCGAGGGCGGCGGTGGGCTCGTCGAGGATCACCAGCTTGGGCTCGCCGAGCATGGACCGGGCGATGGCCACGACCTGGCGCTGACCACCGGAGAGCGAGGCGATCGGGATCCGGACGCTGGGAATGCGGATCGAGAGGGTGTCGAGGAGCTCGCGGGAGCGGCGCTCCATCTCCACCTCGTCCAGGACGCCGCGCTTGCGCAGCTCCCGGCCCAGGTAGAGGTTGCCGACGACATCGATGTTGTCGCACAGCGCGAGGTCCTGGTAGACCGTCGCGATGCCCAGGTTCTGGGCGTCGTGCGGCTTGCCGATCTGTACGGCCTTGCCCTCCCACTCGATGACGCCCTCATCGATGGGATGCACGCCGGCGATCGTCTTGACCAGCGTGGACTTTCCGGCGCCGTTGTCGCCCACCAGGGCGACCACTTCACCGGCGTGGACCTCAAGCTCTACGTCGGTGAGCGCCTGGACGGCACCGAACCGCTTGGAGACCCCGCGCAACGCCAGCACGGGCGTAGCGGACACGTGAACCATCTCCTTCGCCGCCTGACCCGGCGGAAGGTTGTGCAGAGAATTGGGGGGGGTGTTCCGTCCGGCGCCCCGCGTAGCTTGCGGGGCTGGTGTGTGCGGGGCGCCGGCGGAGCGCGTGGCAGTCGGTCCCGTACGGGGAGCCCGGATCGCGGACTCCCGCTCGGGTCACGGGACTTCGGGACTGCTTACTTCAGACCGATCTTGTCGCAGGCGGCCTTGTACTTGCCCGTGCAGATCTCCTGGACGGTGTAGACGCCGTCCTTGATCACGGTGTCGTTGATGTTCTCCTGGGTCAGCGAGACGACCGGGACGAGAACGGAGGGGACACCCTTGGTGGTCGGGCTGTCGACCTTGTCCTTGGCGATGGGGTCCAGCGACTTGCCCTGGGCGAGCGCGACGGCCATCTCCGCGGCGGCGGCGGCCTCCGGGCCGTACGGCTTGTAGACGCTCATGTACTGCTCACCGGTGACGATGCGCTGCACGCCCGCGAGTTCGGCGTCCTGGCCGGTGACCGGGATGTCCTTGAGGCCGGCGGCCTTCAGGGCGGTGATGATGCCGCCCGCCATGCCGTCGTTGGCGGAGTAGACGCCGACGATCTTCTTCTTGCCGAGGGCGGAGATGGCGCCCTCCATGTTGGCGTTGGCGTTCTCCGGCTTCCACTCCTTGGTGTCGTACTCGCGGCCGATCTTCACCTTGCCGTCGAGCACCTCGTGGGCGCCCTGCTTGAACTGGGCGGCGTTCGGGTCGGTGGAGGACCCGTTCATCATGACGATCTGGCCGTCCTTGGCCTTGTCGCCCAGCGCCTCGAGGAGGGCCTCACCCTGGGTCTTGCCCACGGTCACGTTGTCGAACGAGGTGTAGGCGTCGATCGGGCCCTGCGCCAGTCGGTCGTAGGCGACGACCGGGATGCCGGCGTCCTTGGCCTTCTGCACCGAGTTCTTGATGGCGGCGGCGTCCACCGCGTCCAGGATCAGCACGTCCACCTTGTTGGTGATCATCGTGTCGACCTGCTGGTTCTGCAGGGTGGCGTCCTGCTTGGCGTTGGCGTAGACGACCTCGCCCTTGTTGTTCGTCAGCTCCTTGACCTTCTTCTCGATCAAGGGCTTGTCGAACTTCTCGTACCGCGCGGTCTGGTTCTCCGGCAGGAGCAGACCGACCTTGATGGCGTCGCCCTTGCCCTTGGCAGCGGCGTCGCCGGAGTCCTTCTTGCCGTCCGACTCGGCGGCGTTGCCACAGGCGGCCAGCGAGACGGCCATCGCACCCGCGGCGATGGCGACGGCGGCACGACGCATACGCTTGTTCACTTCTTCAAACCTCCCTGACGAGGCCGCGTCGTTGCGGCCGAGGTGGATGGAAGTCAACTCGGCCGCATGTGCGACGTCAAGAAGTAAATCCTTAACGAGATGGCAACGGTGCCATCCGTTCTCTAAGTGAAGGCAGGAGTGGCCATCGCCGGCGACCCGGCGGCGGTGCCGTCAAGAAGGGTCGAATCGCCCATCTCGCTCAGCGCGAGGGCCAGTGCTCCGAGCACCTCCGCCCGGCCCCCCAGCGCCCCGGGGAGAACGGACAGTTGACGTGCCGCACTGGGGATCGCGTAACGGCCGACGGACTCCCGGATCGGCCCGAGCACCAGCTCACCGGCCTCGGCGAGGTCACCGCCCAGCACCACCCGGCTCGGGTTCAGCAGGTTGCAGAGGTTGGCGACCCCGCTGCCGATGTGGCGGCCGACGTCGGCGATCACCCTACGGCACCCCGGGTCGCCGTCCCGTGCCAGCCGCACCACGCCCTCCATCGTCAAGTCGCTCCCGTGGCTGGGCTGGAGCAGCGGCAGTACGTAGCGTGCGGCCGTGAAGGTCTCCAGGCAGCCGCGGTTGCCGCAGCGGCAGACGGGGCCGGACTCGTCGAGCGTGATGTGTCCGATCTCTCCCGCGGTGCCGCCGGGACCGCGGTAGATCTTCCCGCTGATCACCAGGCCCGCGCCGACGCCGCTCGCCACCTTGATGTACGCCAGGTCGCGCACCCCCCGGCCACTGCCCCAGACCAGCTCGCCGAGGGCGCCGAGGTTGGCGTCGTTGTCCACGTACACCGGTACGCCGAGCCGCCCCCGCAGCTCCTCGGCGGGCTTGGTGCCGGTCCACCCCGGCAGGATCGCGGTCGAGCCCAGGCTCCCGGACTCCACGTCGATCGGGCCGGGCACGCCGAGGCCGATCCCGGTGATCTTGGACCGGTCCACCCCGGTGGCCGCGATCAGCCGGTTGACCAGCTGTTCCGCCCGGTCGAAGCCCTGCGTCGAGGAGGCGTCCACGTCCAGGGGCTCGGACTCCTCGGCCAGCACCTGGTGGGCGAGGTTCCCGACCGCGACCCGCAGGTGCGTGTGCCCGAAGTCGACGCCGATGACGATGCCGGCGTCCCCGCTCAGCGAGACGCTGCGCGCCCGGCGCCCGCCCGCCGACGTGGGCGTGACCTCGACCGTCCCGCTGCCCTTCAGTTCCCGGACGATGTTGGAGACCGTCGCCGCGGACAGGCCCGTCGTCCTCGCGATCTCGGCCTGGGTGAGGGAACCCGCAAGACGTACTGCTCGGACGACCCGCTCCAGGTTGGCTCGGTGCAGCGACGACTGCGACCCCGGAGTCTCCACGACGACCTCCTGCGCGCGGGGCCGCTTCGACGAGACCCCGTTCATGTCCAACTAGTGAACTCTAAGCTGAGCTGTTCGTGTCGCCTCCCGTCAAGAGGTTGAACCGTTTCCGGGCACATCCGAGTACCCGGACACATACACGAACGCCGCCCCCGAAGGCGGGAGCGGCGTGTGCGGAAGCGGTTCCGGAGGGTTACTTCAGCGCCCCCGCGGTGAGGCCCTGCACCACCTGGCGCTGGAAGACGATGTACGCGGCGAGCACCGGGAGCATGGCCATCACCAGGCCCGCGAAGAGGCCGGACCAGTCCCCCTTGTAGCCCTGGCTGACGGCCAGCTGCACCAGGCCCTGGGTGAGGACGTGCTTGTCCTCGTCGGTGTTCAGCACGGTGGGCAGCATGTACTGGTTCCACTGCCCCAGGAAGTTGAAGATGCCCACGCTGATCAGGCCCGGCTTGGCCATCGGGAGCATGATCTGGAAGAACGTCCTGGTGTGCGAGGCCCCGTCCACGAAGGCGGCCTCCGCCACCGAGCTGGGCAGGGTCCGGAAGAACGCGGTGAGGAAGAACACCGTGAACGGCAGCGAATAGGCGATGTAGACCAGGATCAGCCCGTGGATCGTGTTCAGCAGTCCCATGTTGTTGACGACGTAGAACAGCGGGACCAGGGCGAGCATGATCGGGAAGCTCATGCCGCCGATGAACAGGTAGTAGATGAACCGGTTGCCCGGGAAGTCGAAGCGGGCGAGCACATAGGCCGCCATCGACCCCAGCACCAGCGTGCCGATGAGGGAACCCCCCACCACCAGCACGGTGTTGAGGAAGTAGTCGCTCATGTGGGCCTGGGTCCAGGCCCGCGACCAGTTGTCGAAGTGCAGCTTGTCCGGCAGCGACCAGGGCGAGCCGAAGATGGAGGCGTCGTCCTTGAAGGACGTCATCACCGCCCACACCAGCGGCATGACCACCATGATCGCCCAGATGACGAGGATCCCGTGCGAGAAGACGTTGAGGACGGTGCCCTCTTTCTTCTCCTTCGGGGGCGCGGCCGCCGGGACGCCGGTCTTGGTGAGGGCGGCGCCCGGCTCGGCGGGGACGGGAGGAGGCGTCTCGGTCGTCTTCATCGTTCAGTACTCCAGCCGCTCGCGCCGCCCCAGCCGCATCACGACGGCGGCGAAGGCCAGCGTGACGACGAGCAGGGCGACACCGATGGTGGTGGCATAGGCGGCCTGGCCGTCGCGGAAGGCCTTCTGGTACACGTACAGGACCAGGACCGTGGTCGAGTAGTCGGGACCGCCCGGGCCGGTCGTCATGATCTGTACGACTGCGAACGACTCGGCGCCCAGGGCGAGGATGCCCACGTAGACCCAGCCCGACTGCACGGTGTCCCACAGCAGCGGCAGGGTGACGCGGAAGAAGGTGGTGACCCGGTTGGCGCCGTCCAGCAGCGCGGCCTCGTACAGCTCCGCCGGGATGGACGCCATGCCCGCGGAGAAGAGGACCACGAAGAAGCCGACCGTGGACCAGACGAGCACCGCCATGACGGCCCACAGGGCGAGGTCGGGGTCGCCCAGCCAGAGCGGCTGGACCCCGTCGAGCCCGACCGCCCGCAGGACCGAGTTGATCGCACCGCTGTCCGGGTTGTACGCGAACGCGAACAACAGGGCGACGATCGCGATCGAGAGCACCTGCGGGAAGAAGTAGACGATCTTGTAGAAGGCGGAGCCGCGCACCCCGGAGATCACCGGACCGCCGCGCCGCCGCCGGCCGCCCACATTGATCATGAAGGCGAAGAAGAGGGCCAGACCGATCGTCACCACCGGCAGCAGCAGGGCGAACAGCAGGCTGTGCTGCAACGACTTCCAGAAGATGTCGTCGTCCAGCATCCGTTCGTAGTTGGCGAACCCCACCATCGTGAAATCGGGACTCAGGCCGGTCCAGTCGGTGAACGAGTAGTAGATCGACTGGATGAACGGCCAGATGACGAAGAGCGCGTACAGCCCCAGGGGAACCGTCAGGAACCCCACGATGAACCGGTACTTGCCGTGCTGCATTGCTACCGACCCCGTTCTGCGCGCGGGTGCCGCCGGGGTCCGCCCGGCGCGGACGCGCCGGACGGACCCCGGTGACGGGTCCTCACTGGTGCTTGTAGTGCTTGATCGACGAGTCCTTGGCCGTCTCGTCGGCGAAGCCCTGGATCTTCTTGATGGCCTCGGCCGGGGTGATGCGGCCGGCCATCATCTCGCCGAGCCCGGAGACACCGATCTTCTCCTTCTGCAGCTGCACGTACCAGTCCTGCAGGCGCGGGTTCACCACGTTGTCACCCGCCTTGTCCAACGCGGCGACACCGGCCTGCAGCCCGGGCGTGAGCTCGATGCCGTCGGTGCCGCCGTTGTACGCCGTCAGGGACTTCACCTTGCTGGTGAAGTTCTTCGAGGACGCCTCGCTGAGCATGATGCGCAGCTGCTCCATGCCGCCGGCGCCGTTCTTCGCCTTGGCCGGGACGATGAAGGGCTCGCCGCCGGAGGCCCAGATGGTGCCGAAGGGCAGCTTGTCGGAGGAGTCGAGACCGGTGGGGGCGGAGACGGCGAGGCCGAAGTCGGCGGGGATGACCTTCGCGGACTCGTTCTCCACCCAGGAGCCGTTCGGGAGGAACAGCGCCTTGCCCTGGGCCCAGGCGGTCTGGGACTGGATGTGGTCCAGGCCCGGGGTCCCCTTGAGGACGTATCCCTTCTTGTAGAGCTCGTAGTAGGCCTCGAAGCACGCCTTGACCGCCGGGTGCTTCCAGGCGTTCGGCTCGAGGTTGTCGATGGCGTCGAGCACCTCGCGGCCGCCGACCTTGCCGATCATCGGGTAGAGCGAGAAGGGGAGGTAGTACGGGTACTTGCCCGCGTACGTCCAGCCCGCCATGCCCTTCTTCTTGGCCTTCGCGCAGACCGCGAGCATCTGGTCCCAGGTCTCCGGGTACTGCTCGTCGAGCGAGTCCAGGGCCTTCTGCGAGTACCAGACGCCGTACACCGTGTAGGCGTAGTAGAGGATCCACACCTTCTCGCCGTCGAACTGGCCCATCTCCACGATGCCGGGGCGCAGGGTGTCCCGGACCTTCTTGCCCGGGTCGTCGTACGAGGGGGCGTCCAGCAGCGGGGTGAGGTCGGCGAGCTGGTTCTTGCCGACCAGTACGCCCATGTCCATCTGCTCGGCGCCGGAGTTGTCGATGAGGTCGGGCGGATTGCCCTGGTTGAACCGCGGCTGCAGGGTGGACTGGATCTTCTGGGTGGCGGAGAAATCGACCTTCGCCTTGGGGAAGTTCTTCTCGTAGACCTTCACGGCGTCCTCGGCGTACTCCTTGCCGAAACCGCCGTCGAACAGCACGAATTCCATCTGCGCGCCGTCATTGACGCCCAGCGGGTTCTTCGCGGTCTTCTTGCCCGCCTTGGCCTTCTCCTGGTCCTCCCCGCCCCCGCTGGCGCACGCGGACAGGAAACTCATCGTCGGTACGGACAACAGGCCGAGCGCGGCGGACCGCTTGATCAGAGCGCGGCGGCCGACGCCGGTGGTGCTCTTGTCGCCGGCGCCGGTGTTCTCGGCGGAAGTGGATCCCATGCTCAAGTCCTCGCCTTCTCCAGGACTCAGGCGGTGAACCGGATCCTTCCCGGCACCGCGTTCGGGTCAAGCTGGGTCGTGCAGGAAGTGCGGCCGTACGGGGTGCACCGGTGGCGCCGCGGCGCCGCGGGTGCGGGACGTTCCTCGTGGTACGCGTCGGTGACGATCGGGTGCTGTGAAGATGCCCCGGAGTGCCGACAGGTATAGTCCACTTCCCGCCAACGGAGCAAGATCGAATGCAAGGTTCCCCGCGGGTCTTTTCCGAGTTGAGACCTCACGGGAATACCAGCGGTCGGCGTGTCCCCCCGAAGGAGAAAACCTCGCCGCCGGGCCTGAATCCCGCATTCAACACCCTTGACACCAGAAGCCACTTGGACCACTACTGGTGCTTGCGCATCGAGGCTGACAACGTTGTCCAGCGCAGGGAGGGTGCTCGCGCATGCAGCACAGGGTTCGGCACGGATGGGGAACGGCGGTCGTCGCGGCGGCCGCCTTCGCTTTGGCCGCGGGCTCACCGGGAGTCGCGGTGGCGCTGCCCCAGGCGCCGCCGAAGGCGGACCGGGAGTTCGCCTCGTCGTTCGAGTCCGGGGACCCCGCTCCGGACTGGTTGAACACCGTCGACACCACACGCCGCGGCGGCAAACGCGCCTCGGGCGTCGACGGCGGGTACAGCACCGGCATTCCGGGCAACGTCACCGACCACGTCACGGACGTCCGCGCCAGCGCGGAGAACACCGGTGGCGGGGAGGTGAAGGAGAACCTCGTCGACGGCGAGCCCGGCACCAAGTGGCTGGCCTTCGCGCCCACCGGCTGGGTGGAGTTCGACCTGGACGCACCGGTCGAGACGGTCCGGTACGCGCTCACCTCGGCCAACGACCACGCCGAACGCGACCCGCGGGACTGGACCCTGAAGGGCTCCGCCGACGGCAAGGAGTGGAAGACCCTCGACACCCGTTCGGGCGAGTCCTTCGCGGAGCGGTTCCAGACGAAGACCTACGACCTCGACGCGTCGGCCGTCGCCGCCCACCGGCACTTCCGCCTCGAGTTCACGAAGAACCACGGCGGCGACATCATCCAGCTGGCCGACGTCCAGTTCTCCACCGGCGACAGCGAGGGACCCGTTCCGCAGGACATGCTCTCGCTGGTCGACCGCGGCCCGAGCGGATCGCCCACGGCCAAGGCGGGCGCCGGATTCACCGGAAAGCGTGCCCTGCGTTACGCCGGCCGGCACACCGCCGACGGGCGGGCGTACTCGTACAACAAGGTGTTCGACGTCCACGTGGCGGTCGACCGGAACACCCAATTGTCGTACCGGATCTTCCCCTCGATGGCCGACGGCGACCTCGACTACGACGCCACCCACGTCTCCGTGGACCTCGCCTTCACCGACGGCACCTACCTGAGCGACCTGCGCGCCACCGACCAGCACGGGTTCCCGCTGACCCCGCGGGGACAGGGCGCGTCGAAGGTCCTCTACGTCAACCAGTGGAACAACGTGGTCTCCCGGATCGGCTCGGTGGCCGCCGGCAGGACCGTCGACCGGATCCTGGTGGCGTACGACTCCCCCGAGGGCCCGGCGAAGTTCCGGGGCTGGCTGGACGACGTGGCGCTGCGGCGGGTGGCCCCCGAACGGCCCAGGGCCCACCTCTCCGACTACGCCGTGACGACCCGGGGCACCCACTCCAGCGGCGCCTTCTCGCGCGGCAACAACTTCCCCGCGACCGCCGTGCCGCACGGCTTCAACTTCTGGACCCCGGTGACCAACGCCGGTTCGCTGAGCTGGCTGTACGACTACGCGCGCGGCAACAACGCGGACAACCTGCCGACGATCCAGGCGTTCAGCGCGAGCCACGAGCCGAGCCCCTGGATGGGCGACCGGCAGACCTTCCAGGTGATGCCGTCCGTCGCCGGCGGCACCCCCGCCCTCGGGCGGGAGGAACGCGAACTGGCCTTCCGGCACGAGAACGAGACCGCCCGGCCGTACTACTACGGGGTGCGGTTCGAGAACGGCCTGAAGGCCGAGATGACGCCCACCGACCACGCGGCGGCGCTGCGCTTCACCTACCCCGGCGACGACGCGGCCGTGCTGTTCGACAACGTCACCGACCAGGCCGGGCTGACGCTCGACCGGGAGAACGGGACCGTAACCGGCTACTCGGACGTCAAGTCCGGGCTGTCCACCGGCGCGACCCGGCTGTTCGTGTACGGCGAGTTCGACAAGCCGGTGACGGAGGGCTCCGCGGAGGGCGTCAAGGGCTTCCTGCGGTTCGACGCCGGCGAGGACCGCACCGTGACGCTGCGCCTGGCCACCTCGCTGATCGGTGTCGACCAGGCGAAGGACAACCTGCGCCAGGAGCTGCCCCGCTCGCGGTCCTTCGAGTCGGTCAGGCGCAGCGCCCAGCGGCAGTGGGACGAGCTGCTCGGCAAGGTCGAGGTGGAGGGCGCCACGCCGGACCAGCTGACCACCCTCTACTCCAGCCTGTACCGGCTGTACCTCTACCCCAACTCGGGCTTCGAGAAGGTCGGCGGGACCTACAAGTACGCCTCCCCGTTCTCGAGGATGCCGCAGCCGGACACCCCGACGCACACCGGCGCCAGGATCGTGGACGGCAAGGTGTACGTGAACAACGGCTTCTGGGACACCTACCGGACCACCTGGCCGGCGTACTCCTTCCTGACCCCCTCCAAGGCCGGTGAGCTGGTCGACGGGTTCGTGCAGCACTACAAGGACGGCGGCTGGACCTCGCGCTGGTCCTCCCCCGGCTACGCCGACCTGATGACCGGCACCTCCTCGGACGTCGCGTTCGCGGACGCGTACGTCAAGGGCGTCGACTTCGACGCGGAGGCGGCGTACGACGCGGCGGTGAAGAACGCCACCGTGGTGCCCCCGTCCTCGGGCGTGGGCCGCAAGGGCATGGCGACCTCGCCGTTCCTCGGCTACACCGGCACCGAGACGCACGAGGGCCTGTCGTGGGCGCTGGAGGGCTACCTCAACGACTACGGCATCGCGAAGATGGGCGAGGCCCTCCACCGGAAGACGGGCGACAAGCGCTACCAGGAGGAATCGGCCTACTTCCTCGACCGCGCCCAGGACTACGTCAACCTCTTCGACTCCGAGGCCGGTTTCTTCCAGGGCAGGAACGCCGAGGGCGACTGGCGCGTGGAGTCCTCGAAGTACGACCCGCGCGTGTGGGGCCACGACTACACCGAGACCAACGGGTGGGGCTACGCCTTCACCGCCCCGCAGGACAGCCGCGGCCTGGCCAACCTCTACGGCGGCCGGGACGGCCTCGCGGACAAGCTCGACGAGTACCTGGCCACCCCGGAGACGGCCTCCCCGGAGTTCGTCGGCTCCTACGGCGGCGTCATCCACGAGATGACCGAGGCGCGGGACGTCCGGATGGGCATGTACGGGCACTCCAACCAGGTCGCCCACCACGCCCTGTACATGTACGACGCGGCCGGGCAGCCCTGGAAGACGCAGAAGAACGTGCGCGAGGTGCTGTCGCGGCTCTACACCGGCAGCGAGATCGGGCAGGGCTACCACGGCGACGAGGACAACGGCGAGCAGTCCGCCTGGTACCTGTTCTCCTCGCTCGGCTTCTACCCGCTGGTGATGGGCAGCGGCGAGTACGCCATCGGCTCCCCGCTGTTCAAGAAGGCGACCGTGCACCTGGAGAACGGCCGCGACCTGGTCGTCAAGGCGCCGAAGAACAGTGCGGAGAACGTCTACGTGCAGGGCCTGAAGGTCAACGGCAAGCGCTGGAACTCCACCGCGCTCCCCCACGCGCTGATCGCGAAGGGCGGCGTCCTGGAGTTCGACATGGGCCCGCGTCCGTCGGCGTGGGGCACGGGCGAGGACGCCGCCCCCGTGTCGATCACCCGGGACGACGAGGTGCCCACGCCCCGCAAGGACGCGCTGAAGGGCGGGGGCGCCCTGTTCGACGACACGTCGGCGACCGGCGCCACGGTGTCCACCGTGGAGCTGCCCGTCACCGGGGAGACGAAGGCGGTGCAGTACACGCTGACGTCCGCGGACCGCGCCGAGGCGCCCACGGGCTGGGTGCTGCAGGGATCGGCCGACGGGACGACGTGGAGGGACCTGGACGAGCGGGCGGAGGAGTCCTTCCGCTGGGACCGGCAGACCCGGGCCTTCTCGATCGCCGAGCCGAAGGCCTACGGCCACTACCGGCTGGTGCTGACCGGTGAGGCCGCGCTGACGGAGGTGGAGCTGCTGGGCTGACGCGTCCGAGGGCGCTGTGGCGGGGGTGGGTACGGGCCTGGCTCGAACCCGCCCCCGCCGTGCGTCTCCCCGGCACAACAGCTACCTCTCGCGTGTCCGGTGCCCCAGAATGGGGCGGACCGCCGGCGCGGGGCGCACGGCGGGCGGTACGCCCACGGCGGGGGGAAGGACGCGGATGGCCATCGGCGGACGGGGCACGGGACCGCTCGTGACGGCGGCGCGCGGCGCGGGCGGGGCGATCGCCTGACATGCGCACCGGGGACTTCGACGCGGCCTGGCTGCCGCCCGCCGCGTTCCGTGCGGTCGGCCGCCGGCGCACGCTCCTGCGCGCCGGCGACGGGCCGCTGGTGGACACGGTGCACGGCGAGGTCGCCGACGCCTGCGGGCGGTTCGGCGGCCGGGTCGTGCGGGACGGCGGCGAGGACGCGGAACTGGTCCTCGAGGTGACCGGCGGACCGGCCGGCGCCGGGCTCGGGGACGAGGGGTTCGCGCTGGCCCGGCGGGGCGGCACGACGACCGTCACGGCGTCCGGCGGGCGCGGGCTGCTGTACGGCCTGTTCCACGTGGTGCGGCTCGGGGAGGACGCCTTCCGCGGTGAACGGCCCCGCGAGGAGCACCGCCCGGCGCTCGCGGTGCGCATGCTGGACCACTGGGACAACGTGGCCGTGCACCCGGTCATGGGCCAGGTCGAACGCGGGTACGCGGGCGGCTCGCTGTTCTGGGCGGACGGCCGGGCGCGGGGCGATCTCGGGCGGGTGCGGGCGTACGGCCGGCTGCTCGCGGCCTGCGGCGTCAACGCCGTCGCGGTCAACAACGTCAACGTGCACGAGACCGAGGCGCACCTGCTCACCGACCGGATCGGCGAGGTCGCCGCGATCGCGGACGCGCTGCGCCCGTACGGCATCCGCACGCACCTGTCGGTCACCTTCGCCGCGCCGATGGTGCTGGGCTCGCTGCCCACCGCCGATCCGCTGGACGCGGCGGTGCGCGCCTGGTGGCGCGGGGCGACGGCGCGGGTGTACGAGGCGATCGGCGACTTCGGCGGCTATGTCGTGAAGGCCGACTCGGAGGGCCGGCCCGGACCGTTCGCCTACGGCCGCTCGCACGCCGACGGCGCGAACGCGCTGGCCGCCGCGCTGGAGCCGTACGGCGGCACCGTGCACTGGCGGACGTTCGTCTACGACCACCACCAGGACTGGCGGGACCGGAGCACCGACCGCGCACGGGCCGCGTACGACCACTTCACCCCGCTGGACGGGGAGTTCGCCCCCAACGCCGTGCTCCAGGTCAAGCACGGGCCGATGGACTTCCAGGTGCGGGAGCCGGTCTCCCCGCTGATCGGCGCGATGCCCCGGACCCGGCTCGCGGTGGAGGTGCAGGCCACCCAGGAGTACACCGGGCAGCAGCGGCACGTGTGCTGGCTGGGCCCGATGTGGAGCGAGGTGCTGCGGTTCCGGCCGGAGGGCGGGTCGGGGCCCCGGGTCGGCGAGCTGGCGCGGGGCGGGCTGGTGGCGGTGTCCAACGCCGGCGACGACCCGTTCTGGACCGGGCATCCGCTGGCCCAGGCCAACCTGTACACCTTCGGCCGGCTGGCCTGGGATCCGCGGGCGGATCCGGGCGCGGTCCTCGACGAGTGGATCCGGCTCACCTTCACCCCCGAACGGAGCGCGGATCCGGTCCGGTTGACGGACGGGCTGCACGCCGTGCTCGACGGGTCGTGGGCGACGTACGAGAAGTACACCGCGCCGCTCGGCGTCGGCTTCATGGTGCAGCCGGGCCACCACTACGGCCCGAGCGTCGACGGCTACGAGTACAGCCCCTGGGGCACCTACCACTTCGCCGACCGGGACGGCGTCGGCGTCGACCGCAGCACGGCCACCGGCACCGGGTACGCGGGGCAGTACGCCGGGCCGTGGGCCGAGGTGTACGGGTCGGTGGAGACCTGTCCGGACGAACTGCTGCTGTTCTTCCACCACGTGCCGTACGGGCACGTCCTGCACAGCGGGCGGACGGTGATCCAGCACATCTACGACACGCGCTTCGAGGGCGTGGCGGAGGTGGAGGAGGCCCGGCGGGTGTGGGCCGGGCTCGCGGACCTGGTGGACCCGGCGCGCCACGCGCGCGTGGCGGAGCGGTACGAGGAGCAGCTCCGCAGCGCCCGGGAGTGGCGCGACCAGGTCAACAGCTACTTCCTGCGCAAGTCCGGGGTGCCGGACGCGCGGGGGCGGACCATCCACTGACCTCCGTCCGGGGCGCCCCTACTCCAGGCGCAGGACCGCCACGCCGAGCGGGTCGAGACCGAGGGGCTCGCCCCGCTCGGTGCGCTTGCCGGTGAGCAGGTCGGTGACGGTGTCGCGGGCGGTGGGGCGGGCCGGTTCGGTGGAGTGGTTGAGCAGGAACAGCAGGCGGGTGCCGTCGGGGGCGACCCGGGCGGCCGTCTCCAGGCCGGGGTGTCCGGCGTACGGGCCGAGGAGGCCGTGGCGGGCCAGGACGCGGTCCAGGACGGTGAAGTCGTAGGTGTCCTCGGCGGGCTGGGTGAGAGACCAGGAGAAGACGCCGACGGTCAGGGTGTCGATGCCGGCCCGGGTGAACAGCCGGTGGTCCTCGTCCCACACCTCCTCGGGCCACTGCTCGGGGTTGTAGTCGCCGCCGTGGGGGATCTTCGGGGTGCGGGGCGTCATGCGGTGAAGTCCTTCTCGGTCTCGGCGATCACCGGACGGCTGCCGTGCAGCAGGGACAGCAGCAGCGGGGCGGCGAGCAGGGCGGGCAGGGCCTCGGTGAGCAGGACGGTCCCGGCGGCCGTCAGCACCAGCAGCGAGGCGGCGCCGAGGGTGGCGCGGGGGTGCCGGAACAGGAAGTAGGCGGCGAGGCGGGCGGTGTCGCGGGCGCGGAAGGCGAACAGGGCGGTGAGGACCAGGGCGTGCGCGCCCCACAACAGGGAGCCGGCGCCGGTCAGCGCCAGCAGGGCCGCCCACCAGCGGGGCAGTCCGGTGGCGGAGAAGTGGGTGAGGGTGAAGGCGATGACCGTGAGCCAGCCGAGCAGCGGTGCCCACAGCTTCAGCACGGGGAGGGCGCCCAGCCGCCAGCCGCGCCGGAAGGCGCGGGCCGGGTGGAGGTCGGTGAGGTCGTGGCCGCGGTGGTGCAGGGCGTGGAGGGCGGCGCAGACGGCCGGGCCCAGGGGCAGCAGGCAGAGGGCGGCCAGGGGCAGGTTGGCCGGGTCGGGGCCGAGCAGGAGGAGGCCGGCGAGGCCCGGCGAGGCGGCGAGCAGCAGCAGGGCCTCGACGGTGACGAGGGTGTGGATCAGGGCGGCGGCCCGGGAGAGGACCCCGGTGCCGAAGGCGTCGGCCCCCGCGGTGCTCACGGCGCCTCCCCGCCGAGCAGCCGCCGCTCGTCCCACCAGGGCGGGGTCTCGTCGAGGAGGGGGGTCAGCTCGACGAGGGTGATCTCGTGGCGGGCCAGCGTCAGGGTGAGGACGGCGCGGCCGTCCTCGACGGGCAGCCGGTGGTGGGTGCGGGCGGGTTCGGCGGCCTCGTGCAGGACGTCGAGCTGCCCGGGGCGCGGCGAGCGCGGGCTGCCCATGCGCCGCCAGGCGGTGTACGCGTTGCCGCGCTCCTCGTCGACCGAGGAGCGGCGGACGAACGCCTCGCCGCGCGGGGCGGTGCCGACCGGCACCGACAGGCGCACGGTGTGCCGGTCCGGGCCCGGGGTCCGGCCGGTCTCGTCGACGGGGGCCCAGGCGAGGACGGTGACCCGGCCGTCGGGGTGCCGGGTCACCAGGTGGTCCTCTCCCCGGGCCAGTCGCTCCTCACCCGTGCGGGCCATGAAGGCGTAGAGGTGGTAGGTGGGTTTGCGCACCTGGCGGTGGGTGAGCAGGCCGAAGCCGCCGTGGAAGAGCGCGGTCGGTATGCCGGTCTCCTCGAAGACGTCGCTGAACGTCCAGTAGGAGAAGGAGTCGGCGTGGTCGCCGCCGGCCGCCACCACCGGGGCCAGGTAGGCGGCGTGGAAGGCGGTGTCGTGGACCGGGTTGTCGGGCCGGTAGGAGGAGTTGAACTCGGTGATGTGCACCGGCAGTCCGGCCAGGCGGGTGCCCGCGAGCGTCCTGCGGGGCTCGGCGAACTGGTCCAGGAGGGCGCTCGCCGGGGCCAGGGTCTGGTGGACGCCGAAGGGGACGTGCCGGGCGGGGCCGGAGGTGTAGGCGTGCCGGGAGACGAAGTCGACGGGCACGTCCCGGCGTTCGGCGAACTCGGCGAACCGCTCCAGCCAGCCGTCCGCGCCGGGCGAGAGCGCCGGACCGCCGACCTGCAGGGCGGCGTCCACCTCCTTCACGGCGTGCGCGGTCGCCTCGTACAGCCGGTGGTAGGCCGCCTCGTCCGCGTCCTGCCAGAAGTCGGGGAGGTCGGGCTCGTTCCACACCTCGACCGGCCAGGTGCGCACCTCGTCGGCGCCGTAGCGGTCCACGAGGTGGGCGAGGACGGCGCGGACCAGGGCCGTCCACTCCTTCTCGTCGGCGGGCGGGGTGACGTTGCCCCGCCACCAGAACACCGTCTGCTCCCCGGAGGCCAGCCGGTCCGGCATGAAGCCGAGTTCGAGGAAGGGGCGGATGCCGAGGCCGAGGCAGGCGTCGATCACCTGGTCGAGGTAGGTGAACGAGTGGTGGGTGCGGTGGACGCCCTGCCACGCGTAGGGGCGGTGGATGCCCAGGCCGTCGCTGAGCAGGCCATGGCCGCGCAGGTACCCGAAGCCGATGTCGCGCTGGAGGAGGGCGAGGGAGTCCTGGTAGTCGCGGCGCAGGGCGAGGTCGAGGCGGCCGGTGCCGACGCAGCTCCGCCAGGCGCCGGGCAGCCGGTCGCCCGGCCCGGCGGGGACGCGGATCATCCGTTCTCCTTCCGGAACCGCTCGTGGGCCTGGTTGTGCAGGTCGATGAACTGATCCATGTTCTTCGCCCGCAGCTCGGCGAGGTAGTCGTCCCATTCGGACAGCGGGCGCTTGCCGAGGGCGAACCGCAGGGTGTTCTGGGTGACGTGGTCCTTCAGCGGGGTGTCCCACAGGGTGGCCCGCTCCTGTTCCTCGGCGCGCAGCGGGTGCGGCGGGTCGACGGGCAGCTGCTCGCGGCCGGCCATGGCGTCCTGGAACTCCTTCTCGTCCGGGCCGAAGGAGGAGGAGACCAGGGCCCAGCTGCCGCCGTAGGCGAAGACGCCGTTGGAGAAGCCGAAGTCCTTCTGGAGGTCCTCGGGCGCGTCGGGGTCGGAGCCCATGAGGCTGATGCCGGGCTTCAGCTCGTACGCGCCGGGCCCGGAGCGGGTGTGGGTGACGTTCTCCACGCCCCACTTGCAGAACTCCTGGCCGGCGTCGGAGTACCACAGCCAGTCCACGAACTGCATCAGGGCGACGAAGTCGTCGCCGTCGAGCGCCTTGCTGGAGATCATCATGCCGTTCTCCAGGCGCGAGCCGCCCAGCACCACCGGTCCGGCGGGGCCGAGCGGCACCGGGATCATCTCGACGGTGGCGCCCTCGACCTGCTTGCCGAGGTTGTAGCGGTAGTTCTGCACCAGCTCCTGAGGGTTGGCGCTGATCGCGAAGGACCTCTGGGCCAGCAGCTTCTTGACCGCCTCGTCGTCGGTCTGGGTGAAGCTCTCGGGGTCCATCAGCTTCTCGGCGACCAGTGTGTGCAGGTACTCGACGACCTGGCGGTAGGCGTCCGTGGCGCCGGTGAAGACGAACTTCTCCGCCTCGGCGTCCCAGCTGGTGTTCAGGTACGACCAGCCGGCCCGCACCCCGTACGCCTGGCCGAGGTACTGGAACAGGGCGCCGGCGGGGAACGGCGTGTTGGTGCTCCAGCGGTCGGAGAAGGGGTAGCGGTCGGGGTACTCCTCCTTGAGCGCCCTGAACACCTGGTACACCTCGTCCCAGGTGGTGGGCAGGCTCAGGCCGTGGCGCTCAAGGACGTCGGTGCGGAAGGCCAGCGAGTAGCCGGCCTTGACCTTCTCGTGCAGGCCGGGCAGCAGGTAGTAGCGGCCGTCGGACTGGCGCAGCGAGTCCACCTCCGGCTGGAGGCGCCACTTCTTCACCTTGGCCTGGAAGTGGGGCATCAGGTGCACGTACTCGCTGACCGGGAGGACGGCGCCCGAGGAGACGAACGCGGTCTCCGCACCCGGGTAGGTCTTGGGGATCAGGAGGGGGGCGTCGCCCGCGCCGATGAGCAGGCTGCGCTTCTTCTCGTAGTCGCTCAGCGGGACCGGTGTGGCCTCGAGGGTGACGCCGGTGCGCCGGGTGAGCTCCTTCCAGAACAGCCAGTCGCCCTTCATCGGGTAGACCGGGTTGTCGTTGTGCAGGAGGCTGAAGGACAGCGGCTCGGTGGCCTTGAACTGGTCGCCGACGCGGTAGTCCTTCATGGCGCCGTTCCGCTTCTTCGACAGGTCCTTGCCGCCGTCGCCGTCGTCGCCGCTGCCGCAGGCGGTGAGGCCGGCCAGGCCGATGAATCCGGCGGCGGCGAGGATCTGGCGCCGTGACAGCCGTCCGTTGTGGTTCACGAGGACTCCTTTGTTCCGTCGGCGGGTCGACCGGGGGTGCGGCGTCAGCCCTTGACCGCGCCGAGCATCACGCCCGAGACGAAGTAGCGCTGGACGAAGGGGTAGAGGCAGAGGATCGGCAGCGAGGTCAGCACGATCGTGACCGCCTGGATGTTCGCCGAGACCTGGGTGAGCTGCTCGGTGGCCGCGCCGGCGCCGGTGCCCCCGGTGGCGCCCGCGAGGAGGTTGCGCAGGTAGACCGTGACCGGCATCAGCTCGGTGCGGTCCATGTAGAGGAACGCCGAGAACCAGGAGTTCCAGAAGGAGACCGAGTAGAAGAGGACCATGGTCGCCACGACCGCCTTGGACAACGGCAGCACGATCCGCAGCAGGATGCCGTAGGTGCTGAGCCCGTCGATCTGCGCGGCCTCCTCCAGTTCGGTCGGCAGGCTCTCGAAGAAGGCCTTCATCACCAGCAGGTTGAAGACGCTGATCGCGTTGGGCAGCGCGATGGCCCACACGCTGTTCTTCAGGCCGAGGCTGGTGACGAGGACGTAGTGGGGGATCAGGCCGCCGGTGAAGAACATGGTGAACACGGCGATCCCGACCAGCGCGCCGCGCCCCTTGAGGTTCTTCTTCGACAGGACGTAGGCGTAACAGGTGGTCAGCACCATGGCGACGGCGGTGGAGACGGCCGTGTAGAGCACGGTGTTGCCGTAGTTCCGCCAGAACATCGGGTCGGAGACGACGATCTCGTAGGTGGTGAGGTTGAACCCCTTGGGCCACAGGGTCACTTCGCCGGAGCGGATCTGCCGCTCCCCGCTGAACGAGCGGGCGATGATGTTGACGAACGGGTACAGAGTCACCAGCACGACGAGCGTGAGGACGACGCCGTTGACGCCCTGGAAGATCCGGTAGCCGCGCGAGGGACTGGTCACAAAGGGGCGGCGGGCGGCCCCGGGGCCTCGGTCGCGGCGGCCGGAGGTCACGGTGTTCACCACAGGCTCGTCCCCACGGTGCGGCGCGAGAGCTGGTTGGCCGAGGTGATCAGCACCAGGCCGATGACCGCCTCGAACAGGCCGATCGCGGCGGCGTAGCTGAAGCTGTTGGACTCCACACCGGTCCGGTAGAGGTAGGTGGAGATCACGTCGGCGGTCGGGTACGTCAGCGGGTTGTACAGCAGCAGGACCTTCTCGAAGCCGACGGCCATGAAGGTGCCGATGTTGAGGATCAGCAGCGTGACCATGGTCGGGCGGATGCCGGGCAGGGTGACGTGCCATGTCTGCTGCCAGCGGTTGGCGCCGTCGATGCGGGCGGCCTCGTAGAGGTCCTCGTCGATGGTGGTGAGCGCGGCGAGGTAGAGGATCGTGCCCCAGCCGGCGGTCTGCCAGATCTCCGAGCCGACGTAGAGGGTGCGGAACCACTCGGGCTCCTGGATGAACCGGATCGGGTCGTGCCCGAACCAGCCCAGGACGTGGTTGACCGGGCCGTCGGTGGCGAGCATCTGCAGCGTGATGCCGGCGACGATCACGATCGACAGGAAGTGCGGCAGGTAGGACACCGACTGCACGAACCGCTTCAGGGACCTCCTGCGCACCTCGTTCAGCAGCAGGGCGAGCACGATCGGGATCGGGAAGCAGAAGACGAGGGTGAGGCCGCCGAGCCACAGGGTGTTCCTGAACACCTGCCAGAAGGTGGGGTCGCTGAGGAACATCTCGACGTAGCGCAGGCCCACCCAGTGCTCGCCGAGGATCGAACCGCCGGGCTCGAAGCGGCGGAAGGCGATCACGTTGCCGATCATCGGCAGATAGCGGAACACCAGGAAGAACAGCAGCGGCAGTACGGCCAGCGAGTACAGCTGCCAGTCCTTGCGCAGCGCCCGCCGCCACCCGGTGCGGGAGGGCGAACGCGTGCGGCGCGGCGGGGTCCTCGACGGCGGGGGGTCCTGCGTGCCGGGGGGCGGAGCCGACGTGGTGGGGGTGCTCATAGCGCTCGGGCCTTCCGTGCCGTAGGACGCAGAACCGAAACTTTCGAGCTTTTGTCGGTAACCTCGCGGCAACCTAAGGGGAGCAGTAAGCGCTGTCAATGGGTGGTGCACGCTGGGTTTTTGAGAGGACTGAGCAAGGTCGGACCGGTATCGCACCCGGGGCGAAGGGCGGCTCCGCCCCGTTACGCTCCCCGGAACTTTCTGGCAGTATCCCGCAACGATCGGCCCTCCTGTCCGCCCCGACCCTGCGAGGTGTGCCCCCGTGCCCGCGTTCGACCTGCCCCCGGCGGAACTGGAGCGCCACCGCCCGGACATCGAGGAGCCCGCCGACTTCGACGCCTTCTGGGAGGCCACCTTGGAGGAGGCGTCGGCCGAGGGGGATCCGCTGGTCTCGGCCCGCCCGGTGGAGAGCGGGCTGCGGCTGACCGAGACCTGGGACGTGACGTTCCGCGGCTTCGCCGGCGACCCGGTGCGCGCCTGGTTCAGCCTCCCCCGCGCCCCCGGCTCCGCCCGGGCCGGGGGGAACTCCGCGGACCGCCGGGCCGGCGCCGTACCGGCGGTCGTCGAGTACGCCGGCTACGGACGCGGACGCGGTCTGCCGCACGAGCGGCTGACCTGGGTGAACGCCGGGTACGCGCATCTGCTGATGGACAACCGGGGCCAGGGCGACCAGTACGGCTGCGGCGGTGACACCCCCGACCCGCACGCCACCGCGCCGGGCGGTCCCGGCCCGGCGGTCCGCGGGCTGCTCGCCCCGCGGGACTACCACTACCGCCGGCTGATCACCGACGCGGTGCGCGCGGTCGCCGCCGTGCGCACCCTGCCGGGCGTGGACCCCTCACGGGTCGCGGTGGTCGGCAACAGCCAGGGCGGAGGGCTCGCGCTGGCGGTGGCGGGGCTGGTGCCGGACCTGGCGGCGGTGCTGGTCACCGCCCCGCTGCTGTGCGGCATCCCCCGCGCCCTGGACCTCACCGACACCGGCCCGTACGGCGAGATCGCCGCCTACCTCGCGGTCCACCGGGGCGCCGAGGATGCCGCCCGCCGCACGCTCTCCTACGTCGAGGGCGTCTCCTTCGCCCGCCGCGCCCACGCCCCGGCCCACTTCGGGGTCGGCCTGCGCGACACGGTCTGTCCGCCGAGCGGGGCGTACGCCGCGTTCCACCACTACGCGGGCCTGACGGGCGCGGAGCCGGCCAAGGAGATCCACGCCTACCCGTTCAACGGGCACGAGGGCGGGGACGCGGTGCACGTGCGGCGCCAACTGGACTGGCTGCGCTCCCTGCTGGGTCCCTGAGCGGGGCCGCCGCGGTGACGGCGCGTCCGGCCGTCACCGGGACGGTCCCCCGTGCGGCGGTTCGGCCGCCCGGCAGGACAGGAGCGTCCCGCCGTCCCCGCCGGGGCCGGGGAGGGACCGGTCGGCCGGCCGGCCGGGCACCGGCACGTCGCCGATGCCGGTGCCGTTGCCGGTGACGGTCACCTCGGACCGGTGGCCGCCGGCCCCGCCGCCCGTCGCCACCGCCAGCCCGGCGGCCGGCAGGGCCGCGAGCAGGACGACCAGGACGAGGAAGAGGGTTCTGGCACGGACGGAGAGGGCCGGTCGGGAGAGGGCCGGTCGGGAGAGGGCCGGTCGGAGGACGGGCTCACCTCGAGGGCTCGTCGTGGTCATGACACACCTGTCGCTCGCTGCGGGTCTGTCGGGTCGTGCGCATGGGTCCGCGGAGCCGGGCGAGGGGGGCGCTCCGACGGCGGGTTCCGGTCCACCGGGGATGGGAGCGCTCCCACCTCACCCGTGAGGGGAAGGTAGCGCCGAGCGCTCCCGTTGTAAACGCCCACAGCGGCGAAGGCCGCACCCCCGTCACCGGGGATGCGGCCCTCAACCGTCCTGCGCGACCGCCTGGTTGCGGCCGTGGCCTGCTTACTTGCGGATCAGGCTGCGCAGCACGTACTGCATGATGCCGCCGTTGCGGTAGTAGTCCGCCTCGCCGGGGGTGTCGATGCGGACGACCGCGTCGAACTCGACGCCGGTGTCGGTGGTGACCTTCACCGTGCGCGGGGTGGTGCCGTCGTTGAGCTCGGTGACGCCGGAGATGGAGAAGGTCTCCTCACCGGTCAGGCCGAGGGTGTCGGCGGAGTGGCCCTCCGGGAACTGCAGCGGCAGGACGCCCATGCCGATGAGGTTGGAGCGGTGGATGCGCTCGTAGGACTCGGCGATGACGGCCTTGACGCCGAGGAGCGCGGTGCCCTTGGCCGCCCAGTCGCGGGACGAGCCGGAGCCGTACTCCTTGCCGGCCAGGACGACCAGCGGGACGCCGGCGGCCTGGTAGTTCTGCGAGGCGTCGTAGATGAAGGAGACCGGGCCGCCCGCCTGCGTGAAGTCGCGGGTGTAGCCGCCCTCGGTGCCCGGCGCGATCTGGTTGCGCAGGCGGATGTTGGCGAACGTGCCGCGGATCATGACCTCGTGGTTGCCGCGGCGCGAGCCGTAGCTGTTGAAGTCGCGGCGCTCGACGCCGTGCTCCGTGAGGTACTGGCCGGCCGGGGTGTCGGCCTTGATGGCACCGGCCGGGGAGATGTGGTCGGTGGTGACCGAGTCGCCCAGCTTGGCGAGCACGCGGGCGCCGGCGATGTCCTCGACCGGGGCCGGCTCCATGCCCATGCCCTCGAAGTACGGGGGCTTGCGGACGTAGGTGGACTCCGGGTCCCACTCGAAGGTGTCGCCGGTCGGGATCGGCAGCGCCTGCCACTGGGCGTCGCCCGCGAAGACGTCGGCGTAGGACTTGGAGAACATGTCCTCGCCGATGGCGTTCGCCACGACGTCGTTGACCTCGGCCTCGGACGGCCAGATGTCCTTCAGGAAGACCGGGTTGCCGTCCTGGTCCAGGCCCAGCGACTCCCGGGTGATGTCCACCTTCATCGAACCCGCGAGGGCGTAGGCGACGACCAGCGGCGGGGACGCCAGGTAGTTCATCTTGACGTCGGGGTTGATCCGGCCCTCGAAGTTGCGGTTGCCGGACAGCACCGAGGTGACGGCGAGGTCGTGCTCGTTGACCGCCTGGGAGACCTCCTCCGGCAGCGGGCCGGAGTTACCGATGCAGGTGGTGCAGCCGTAGCCGACGAGGTTGAAGCCGACCTTGTCGAGGTAGGGGGTCAGGCCCGCCTTCTCGAAGTAGTCGGTGACGACCTTGGAGCCCGGGGCGAGGGTGGTCTTCACCCACGGCTTGCGGGTCAGGCCCTTCTCGACCGCCTTCTTGGCCACCAGGGCGGCGGCGACCATGACGTACGGGTTGGAGGTGTTGGTGCAGGAGGTGATGGCCGCGACCGTCACGGCGCCGTGGTCGAGCGTGTAGGTCGTGCCGTCGGGGGCGGTGACCTCGACCGGGTTGGAGGGGGCGCCGTTGGAGATGGCCGGGGCGTCGGAGGCCGGGAAGGACTCCTTGCTGGCCTCGTCGACGTCGCCGCCGTCCTTGACGTAGTTGCGCACGTCCTGGGCGAACTGGGCCTTGGCGTCGGCGAGGACGATGCGGTCCTGCGGGCGCTTCGGGCCGGCGATGGAGGGGACGACCGTGGACAGGTCCAGCTCGAGCTTCTCGGAGAAGTCCGGCTCGGCCTTCGGGTCCAGCCAGAGGCCCTGCTCCTTGGCGTACGCCTCGACCAGCGCGACCTGCTGCTCGCTGCGGCCGGTCAGGCGCAGGTAGCTCAGCGTCTCGTCGTCGATCGGGAAGATCGCGGCGGTGGAGCCGAACTCCGGCGACATGTTGCCGATGGTGGCGCGGTTGGCCAGCGAGGTGGCGGCGACGCCCTCGCCGTAGAACTCGACGAACTTGCCGACGACACCGTGCTTGCGCAGCATCTCGGTGATGGTGAGCACCAGGTCGGTGGCGGTGGTGCCCGGCTGGAGCTCACCGGTGAGCTTGAAGCCGACGACGCGCGGGATCAGCATGGAGACCGGCTGGCCGAGCATGGCGGCCTCGGCCTCGATGCCGCCGACGCCCCAGCCGAGGACGCCGAGGCCGTTGACCATGGTGGTGTGCGAGTCGGTGCCGACCAGGGTGTCGGGGTACGCCTTGCCGTCGCGGACCATGACGACACGGGCCAGGTGCTCGATGTTCACCTGGTGGACGATGCCGGTGCCGGGCGGGACGACCTTGAACTCGTCGAACGCGGTCTGGCCCCAGCGCAGGAACTGGTAGCGCTCGCGGTTGCGGCCGTACTCCAGGTCGACGTTCTGCTTGAAGGCGTCGTTGGTGCCGAACTTGTCGGCGATCACGGAGTGGTCGATGACCAGCTCGGCCGGGGCCAGCGGGTTGATCTTCGCCGGGTCGCCGCCCAGCTCCTTGACGGCCTCGCGCATCGTGGCGAGGTCCACGACGCAGGGCACGCCGGTGAAGTCCTGCATGATCACGCGGGCCGGCGTGAACTGGATCTCCTGCGACGGCTGGGCCTGCGAGTCCCAGCCGCCCAGGGCGCGGATGTGGTCGGCGGTGATGTTCGCGCCGTCCTCGGTGCGGAGCAGGTTCTCCAGCAGCACCTTCAGGCTGTAGGGAAGGCGCGCGGAGCCCTCGACCTTGTCCAGCCGGAAGATCTCGTACGACTCGTCGCCCACCTGCAGCGTGCTGCGGGCGTCGAAGCTGTTCGCCGACACGACAGTCTCCTTCATTGATGTGCGCGTACCACCACGATCCTGCCGCCACGGCATCTCGGCCGATCCGCTAAGGTATGGCTAAGTTAGGTAACCCTTACCGGTGTGGCAGCTGCGGTGCTCCTCGGCAGATATCTCGATGTCGAGATAACTCTAGTACACGGCGCTCGAATGGTCATGCCCGGACCCGGCACATCCGGCCCGGCACTCGCTCCGCACGCCCCGCTCCGGGTTCCCCACCCCGGCCACCTCACCGCCCCGTCCCGGCCGTCTCGCTGTCCCATCCACCCGCTCCCGCCGTCCCGGCCCGGCCGCCTCACGGCCCCGCCGCGCCGCCGAGCCACCCCGCCGGCGCCACCGCGGACGGACCGGCCCGACCCGGCGCGGCGCACCGGCCGCCCTCCGGGGCGCCGGACGTTCCAACCCACCCGAAGCCGGACCGCCCGACCCACCCGGCCGGACGGCCCGATCCGCCCAGCCGAACGGTCCGACCCGCCCGGCCGGACCACCCGATCCGCCCGCGAGACTCGGCCGCGCACCCTCATGACCCCGCCCCGGCGGGGTAACCGAGCTGAGACAGGGTCACTTCCCACGGCACGGAATACGGAGGGAGGCAGGATGCCGCTCACTTTTCGCAAGAGCTTTCGGATCCTTCCGGGAGTGCGGCTGAACATCAACAAGCGCTCGTGGTCCATCACCACGGGCAGCAGGAACGGGCCGCGCTACACCCGGAGCAGTACCGGACGTCGTACGACATCGATGGATTTGCCCGGACCTTTCGGATGGCGTCGCACGCGCCACAGCAAGGGGCGCGACAGGGGATACTGACATCACGTCACCCGAATGGACCCCCCAAGAGGTGCCATCTCATATCTGAGATAGCCTCAACCCCATGGCAGACGACTACCTCGTACGCATCGGCAGGCTCATCCGTGACGCCCGGCAGCACCGTGGCTGGACGCAGGCGCAGCTCGCCGAGGCACTCGGCACCAGTCAGAGCGCCGTCAACCGCATCGAGCGCGGGAACCAGAACATCAGCCTTGAGATGATCGCCCGTATAGGAGAGGCACTCGACAGCGAAATCGTCTCCCTGGGCTACGCCGGGCCGATGCACCTGCGCGTGGTGGGCGGCCGCCGGCTCTCCGGGGCCATCGATGTGAAGACGAGCAAGAA
This sequence comes from Streptomyces viridosporus T7A, assembly GCF_008704515.1. Lineage (NCBI taxonomy): Bacteria > Bacillati > Actinomycetota > Actinomycetes > Kitasatosporales > Streptomycetaceae > Streptomyces > Streptomyces viridosporus. The sequence goes on along the minus strand of NZ_CP023700.1, from coordinate 6,255,956 downwards.
CGCGTGCGTGGCACTGCTGTGCGCCTCGCTGCTCAACAAGGGGCGCACGGTGCTGCGGCGCGTGGCCCGCATCGAGGAGGTGTACCGCCTCCTCGAGGTGCTGCACTCCATCGGCGTGCGCACCCGGTGGATCAACGACGGCGTCGACCTGGAGATCGTCCCCCCGGCCGAGCTGGACCTCGCGGCCATCGACGCGGACGCCGCCCGCCGCACCCGCTCCATCATCATGTTCCTCGGCCCGCTGCTGCACCGCACGGACCGCTTCATGCTGCCCTACGCCGGCGGCTGCGACCTCGGCACGCGCACCGTCGAGCCGCACATGATCGCGCTGCGCCGGTTCGGCCTGGACATCGCCGCGACCGAGGGCCAGTACCACGCGGTGGTGGACCGCGCCGTCCGCCCCGACCGCCCGATCGTGCTGACCGAGCGCGGGGACACCGTCACCGAGAACGCGCTGCTCGCCGCCGCCCGGCACGACGGCACCACCGTCATCCGCAACGCCTCCTCCAACTACATGGTCCAGGACCTGTGCTTCTTCCTGGAGGCCCTGGGCGTCAAGGTCGACGGCATCGGCACCACCACGCTCACCGTGCACGGCGTGCCCACCATCGACGTCGACGTGGACTACTCCCCCTCCGAGGACCCGGTCGAGGCGATGAGCCTGGTGGCCGCCGCCGTCGTCACCGAGTCGGAGCTGACGGTGCGCCGGGTGCCCATCGAGTTCCTGGAGATCGAGCTGGCGGTCCTGGAGGAGATGGGCCTCGACCACGACCGCTCCCCCGAGTACTTCGCCGACAACGGCCGCACCCGGCTGGTGGACCTCACCGTGCGCCCCTCCAAGCTGGAGGCGCCGATCGACAAGATCCACCCGATGCCGTTCCCCGGCCTGAACATCGACAACGTCCCGTTCTTCGCGGCGATCGCGGCGGCGGCCCAGGGCAAGACCCTCATCCACGACTGGGTCTACGACAACCGCGCGATCTACCTGACCGACCTCAACCGCCTCGGCGGGCGCCTGCAGTTGCTGGACCCCCACCGCGTCCTGGTCGAGGGCCCGACCCGCTGGCGTGCCGCCGAGATGATGTGCCCGCCGGCCCTGCGCCCCGCGGTGGTCGTCCTGCTGGCGATGATGGCGGCGGAGGGCACGTCCGTCCTGCGCAACGTGTACGTCATCAACCGCGGTTACGAGGACCTGGCGGAACGCCTGAACTCGATCGGGGCACAGATCGAGACCTTCCGGGACATCTGAGACTCTTCAGAAAAAGCGCCGTCACGCCCATGCTGACCTGCGTGAAAGCGAGGTGGGAGGGGCGGTGGCGGCGCCTCTGGGACTTTTCTGGGACTTTCGGCCGGGACCGAAGGCTTCCAGTCTCCGCGCACTCGACATGAGGAGGCCTTCCCGGACCTTCCCCCGTGATGGTAGGCACGCGGTCATTGATCACGCGGCGAGCGTGAGTTCAACGGCGTGGTGTCGGCGTTCGTATGCGTCGGGGCTGAGATGGCCGTCGGCGGAGTGCCGGCGGCGGGTGTTGCAGCGGGTCAGCCAGACGAAGACCGTTCTTCTGCAGGTGGCGCCGACGACCTTGCGGCTGAAGCAGCCCAGCACGGTCGCGAGATGGAGGAACTCCCCGCCCGCGAGGGGGGAGGCAGGTGATGTCGCCCATGTATTTCCGGCCGGGCCGGGCGGCGGTGAAATCCCGCTGGAACAGGTCGGGAACCCATGAGGCCGCCGGGTCCGGGACGGTGGTGCGGACGCGTCTGCGCAGGCGGATGCCGGGGATGTCGCCGCTCCCCACCTCCGGCGGGGCAACCCCCACTGCCGGCCCCCGGACCCGCAGCTCTCTGCGCTACTGGGCTTGATTGGGCCATGTCTATCTGTTCTTCTGACGACGGCGGTGTGGTCCGGTAGTTCCGGACGGGCGGATATGTGTGCAGGAGCCGGGCTACTCCTGCCCGGCCCGCGATGACGGCCCGTACTCCGCGCTCGACCGGGCGAGCCGGTCGGCAAGGTGGGCGAGCCAACCGCTCGGGGCGTACGGCGCCGGGGGGGTCGACCTCCATGCCCAGCTCCGCGACGGCCAGGGCGCAGTCGGACTCGTCGAGGTCGAGGGCGAGCAACTCGTGCAGCTCGCCGACGAGGCGGGCGACGAGTTGGGGGTCGGTGGAGGCCCGGTAGGTGGCCCACTGGGCGGTTTCACGGTCGGGGTAGGTGGCGGACCGGTTCCGGGACGGCATGGCGGAGGGAGCCTCCGAAAGATGGGGGGTCATGGCAGGGCGGTGTGCTCCCGCTGCATGTGCTCGTCGACGGCCCGGAGCAGGTGACGCAGCGCCGTTGGGGACGTCCAGCCGACGACAGCGGACAGGCCGTCCGCCATCGCCTGCTCTCCCGGGAAGAGCACGAGGGCGGACTGGGCCTCGGCGGCGAGCGGGGCCAGGAACTCGCCACAGTAGGGGTGCTCGGAATCGATCGCGGCCTGAATGGAATCCTGAAGGGTCGCGTATTCCCCCTCGTACACCCAGTTGACCCCGAATCCGGAAAGCCGGGGAAATCTGACGTCGATCTCCCAGCGGGTCAACGGAAGCTCGTCGTAGTCGTCCCGCGGATCCTGTGCCAGGACCCGGATCCTCTCCGCCAGGGAATGCAGGTACGCGGCGGCGTCCGTTCCGGCGCCGACTCGTTCCAGGAGCCGATGTAACTCCTGCGGCGCGGCTTTTGCAGCGTCGGCGCAGAGACCGGCGACATGGTCGAGCAGCGCGGTCACGGTTTCGATCGGACACACCCAGTCCGTCGCAACGGTTACGCGCGTGGTCCGGATGAAACGCCGCAGCTCGGCGTCGAGGGACAGCGCTCCCTCAGAGTTCCGCACCGCGGCGGCGAGGTCCAGGACCCTCCTCACCGGACCATCGGTGAAGAGAGCTCCGGTGTGCGGGATCAAGCTGTCGCCATCCTCGTTGCCACGAACATGAAGCACGAACGAACTTACGACCTACTAAGGACTGACAGGGTACGACGTGACGACGACGAAGGGCGGGTCGATACCCCTCTTGTACTTCAGCGCGACCTGCACGGAATGTACTTCGCTTGCCGAGGCATTCATACCGTGCGAGGTGTAGTCACCGCGTTCCACCGTGCGACCGGTCACCTCGCTCACGGTGAGTTTGAGAGCCGGGTCGAGTTTCGAGTTGTCGGGGTTCCAGTTCGGGTTGTTGGCCATCCGCCTCTCCACCATCTTGATCCAGTCCTCGACGCGCTGGGCGTTGTCGATGCCGTCGAGTGCCGCCTGAGTCAGGCGCTGCGCGGACGTCAGGTCCTTGTACGTGGAGGCGATTGCCCACTTTGGCATACGAGGTCGCGAACGCCTGCGGAGCGGTACCGTAACCGCCGGCGTCCGGGTACTTGTTCAGCTCGTCCAGAAGGGTCTTGGCCCCCCTGTCCATCGGCGTCTGCTGGGCGGCGACACCCGCCGACACCCGGTAGAGGTCAGACGGCTTGACGTCGATGGTGCCGTTCTGCCCTCCGGGCCCCTGTGCGCCCGGCTGTGGGCCGGCCATCAGCGCGCACCCCAGCCCCGCAGCACGGCCCGATGCGCGGCCGTGCAATTGGCGTGGCTGGTGGTCGCACAGGCGTGAAGCCACTTCTGCGCCGCCCGCAGGTCCTGCGCCGAGCGGTCCCACTCGTCGAGTTTGTCGACGAAGACTTCGCGGGCCTCGCCTTCCCAGGACAGCACGACCGGGACGACACGGTCATAGAGGTCGTCGAGCTTGTCGTTGAGCTTCTTGAGGATGTCCTCCAGTTCGCCGGCGAGTTCACGCGAGTTCAGAAGAGGCAGGGTGGCGCCTCTGGAACTTTTGGTCGGGACCGAAGGCGTCATCCGGTGAGCCGGAGCGAGTCCGGGAAAAGGGCCGGAACCATGCTCACCCGGCACGGGCCCGCGCTGCTCGCTGTGCATGAAGTCGCGCATGCGTCCTTCGCGTGTGTCCGAGCGGCTGTCCCGCCGGGGAGCCGGTGCGCGGACGAGGGGCGGGCCCGGTGGACCGGGTCCGCCCCTCGTCCGCGGGGGTGCGGGCGGGGTTTCAGGCGGCGGCCTTGAAGGTGCGCAGGCGCAGGGAGTTGCCGACGACGAAGACGGAGGAGAACGCCATGGCGGCTCCGGCGATCATCGGGTTCAGCAGTCCGGCCGCGGCCAGCGGCAGGGCGGCGACGTTGTAGGCGAAGGCCCAGAACAGGTTGGACTTGATGGTTCCGAGCGTCCTGCGGGCCAGCCGGATGGCGTCGGCGGCGGCGCGCAGGTCGCCGCGGACCAGGGTGAGGTCGCCGGCCTCGATGGCGGCGTCGGTGCCGGTGCCCATGGCCAGCCCGAGGTCGGCCCGGGCGAGCGCGGCGGCGTCGTTGACCCCGTCGCCGACCATCGCCACGCTGCGGCCCTCGGCCTGCAGGCGCTCGACGACGTCGACCTTGCCTTCCGGCAGGACCTCGGCGATGACCTCGTCGATGCCGACCTCGGCGGCCACCGCCTCGGCGACGGCCTTGTTGTCGCCGGTGAGCAGGATCGGCGTCAGTCCCAGGGCGCGCAGCCGGGCGACGGCCTCGGCGCTGGTGGGCTTGACCGCGTCGGCGACCTCGAGCACGGCCCTGGCCTCGCCGTCCCAGGCGACCGCGATCGCGGTGCGGCCCGCGGACTCCGCCTCGGTCTTGGCGCGCGCCAGGGCGGCCGGCAGGCCCATGGCCCACTCGGCCAGCAGCCGCTCGCGGCCCACCAGGACGGCGTGGCCCTCGACGATGCCCTGCACGCCCAGGCCGGGCACGTTGGCGAAGTCCTCCGGTGTCGGCAGGTCACCGACCCGGTCGGCGGCGCCCGCGGCCACCGCCCGGGCGATGGGGTGTTCGGAGGCGTGCTCCAGCGCGCCCGCCAGCCGCAGCACCTCGTCCTCGCCGGTGCCGTCGGCGGTGTGGACGGCGAGCAGGGTCATCTTGCCGGTGGTGACGGTGCCGGTCTTGTCCAGCACGACGGTGTCGACCTTGCGGGTGCTCTCCAGCACCTCGGGGCCCTTGATCAGGATGCCGAGCTGGGCGCCGCGCCCGGTGCCGGCCATCAGCGCGGTGGGCGTGGCCAGCCCGAGGGCGCAGGGGCAGGCGATGATCAGCACCGCCACGGCGGCGGTGAAGGCGGCGGTGAGTCCGGCGCCGTTGCCCAGCCAGAAGCCGAGGGTACCCAGGGCCAGGGCGATGACCACGGGGACGAAGACGGCGGAGATCCTGTCGGCCAGGCGCTGGGCGGCGGCCTTGCCGTTCTGCGCGTCCTCCACCAGTTTCGCCATCCGGGCGAGCTGGGTGTCGGCGCCGACCCGGGTGGCCTCCACGACCAGGCGGCCGCCCGCGTTCACGGTCGCCCCGGTGACCGCGTCCCCGGCGCCCACCTCCACCGGGACCGACTCGCCGGTGAGCATCGAGGCGTCGACGGCGGAGGTGCCCTCCACGACCGTGCCGTCGGTGGCGATCTTCTCGCCCGGGCGGACCAGGAAGCGGTCGCCGACCCGCAGCTCGCCGACCGGGATCTGCTCCTCGTGGCCGCCGCGCAGCACGGTGACGTCCTTCGCGCCCAGCTCCAGCAGCGCCCGCAGCGCGGCGCCGGCCTTGCGCTTGGCGCGGGCCTCGAAGTAGCGGCCGGCCAGGACGGCCGCGGTCACGCCCGCGGCGGCCTCCAGATAGATGTTGCCGGCGCCGTCGGTGCGGGCGATGGTCAGCTCGAAGGGGTGGGTCATGCCCGGGGTGCCGGCGGTGCCGAAGAACAGCGCCCACAACGACCACAGGAACGCCGCCGAGGTGCCGACCGAGATCAGCGTGTCCATGGTGGCCGCGCCGTGCCGCGCGTTGGTGAAGGCCGCCTTGTGGAAGGGCCAGGCGGCGTAGGTGACGACCGGCGCCGCCAGGGTCAGCGACAGCCACTGCCAGTACTCGAACTGCAGGGCCGGCACCATCGCCATCGCGACGACGGGCACCGACAGCAGCACCGCGGTGACCAACCGCTGCCGCAGCGGCCGCAGTTCGTCGTCCTGGCCCGAGTCGTCGTCCTGGCCGGGACCGGCCGCGCCGCGCGCGGATTCCGGCTGGGGCTCGCGGGCGGTGTAGCCGGTGGCCTCGACGGTGGCGATCAGGTCGTCGACGGTGACGTCCGCGTCGAAGGTGACCTTCGCCTTTTCGGTGGCGTAGTTGACGGTGGCGGTGACCCCGTCCATCCGGTTGAGCTTCTTCTCGATCCGGGCCGCGCACGAGGCGCAGGTCATACCGCCGATGGCGAGTTCGACCTCGGCTGTGTCAGGGACCGTGGTGGCCATCACCGCTCCTCGGGTGGGGTGTGCAGGAAAGTGGGTGTGCAGAAAACGGGAAGAAGGAGCCGGGCCCGGGGGCGGGCCCGGCAGGCAGGCGGAGCCTTCAGGCCGCGCGGCCGACGAGCTCGTAGCCGGCGTCGTCGACGACCTTCGTCAGCAGCGCGTCGTCGGGCTCGCTCGAGGTGGTGACGCAGACCCGGCCGGCCTCGACGTCGACGTCCACCGCCAGGACGCCGTCCAGGGCGCCGATCTCCTGGGTGAGCGTGGCCTTGCAGTGCCCGCACGTCATTCCGGAGACGTTGTAGACGGTGGTGTTGCCCGTGGTGACCTCGGCCGGTGCGGTGCCGGTGGAGCAGCCGCCGTCGGGGGTGCAGCAGGACATGGTTCCTCCTGGAGAATGCGAGCGTACAGGTACCCCTGGGGGGTACTGATGACATTCATAGGTATACCCCCTAGGGGTATGCATGGCAAGCGCCCACCGCACTCTCCCGCCATACCCCTAGGGGGTACCAGGGTCGAGGATGTCAGCCACGGAAGGCGCGACGCCGCGGAGAAAAAGCCCTCATGACCACCGGCGTGGAGCGGGCGGGCGGGAGGCGATCCGCGCTGCGCACGCCGACGGCAGCAGCAGAGGAGGAGGAGGGAGAAGGAAGCGGTGCCGGGGACGAGACGGACGCGGACACGGGGTGGCGGGGGTGCGGGGGAGCCGGATCGGCTGGCTTATGGTGGCTGTGCTCGTACGACCTGTGGATGGGTGATGATGAGGCGGCCAGCGGCACGTGGACCGGCGTTCGCCGGTTTCGGCGCCCTGCTGGGCCTGCTCGTCGCCGTGGTGGCGCTGTTGTGCGTGTCCCGCCAAGCGGGGCGGGCCGAGCACGGAGTCGCGCAGACCGGGTTCTCCGTCGGCGCCGAACAGGTGCGGCTCCAGGGGCAGGCCTCACGCGTCGCGGAAGGTGACGTCTCCGCGCCGCCGTGCGGCAAGAAGGCGGTTCTCGAGCAGAGCGCCCCCCGCGCCGACGGCCATTCTCCCGTGGCTGTCGCGTCCTGCCCGTCCCCCCGGGAGCCGGCATCCACGCCGAGGTCCGCCTTCGGTTCCCGGCCCCCGCCCGCGGGGCCCGCGCCTCCTTCCCCCCTTGTGCTCCTCTCCGTTCTGCGGATCTAGGCCGACCGCTGCGTCGTGTCCCTGAATCCCGCAGAACGGAGTAACCGAACATGTCCTCTTCCGCGCGCTCACTGAGCCGGGCGGGTACGGCGCTACGCGGTTGGCGGCCCCGGCAGTGGGCCACGGCCGGGGCCGGGGCGCTGATGACCGCGGTGGTGATCGGCGTGCCGACCGATGTGGTCCCCAGCCCGCTGTTCTCCCGGTCGGTTCCCGTGCCGTGGTGGAACTACCCGGCACTTGCCGTCACCGCCGTCCTGGCCGGCCTCGTGCTGAGCACCTATGTGCGCCGGCCCTCCCCGGCCGGAACGGAGCGACCCCCGCGCGGCGACCGTCTGGGATGGCTGGGCGGTCTGCTGTCGTTCCTGGCGGTCGGCTGCCCGGTCTGCAACAAGGTGGTCCTGCTGCTGCTCGGCGCCTCCGGGGCGCTCAGCTACTGGGCCCCCGTGCAGCCGCTGGTGGCCCTCGTCTCCGCTGCCCTGCTCGCCGAAGCCGCGCTGCGCCGTTTGTCGGCGCAGGTCGTGTGCCCCGTGCCGGCTTCCGCCTGACGTCGGGCTCCCCCTCCTTTCGTTCTTCCTCCGCATCAGGAGAGGCATGTCATGCCCACCAACAACACTCCGCGTTCACTCCGTACAGGCCGTCGACGGACCGTTCTGGCCTCCGCCGCCCTCGTCGTGGCGGCGGCGACCGCGGTTTTCGCCCTCACCCTGGACAGCACGAGCAGTGGGGGCGGCACGCGGTCCGAGCAGCCTCCGGCCGTCGTGAGCGAGCCCAGCCGGATGCCGCCGGTCGAGGACGGCCTGCTGGCCCTGGCGCGTCGTGAGCCGTCGGACGCCCTGGCGATCGGCCGGGCCGACGCTCCGGTCGTGATGATCGAGTACTCCGACTTCCAGTGTCCGTTCTGCGGGAAGTTCGCCCGGGAGACCAAGCCCGAACTGCTGCGCTCGTACGTCGACAAGGGCGTTCTGCGGATCGAGTGGCGCAACTTTCCCGTCTTCGGCGAGGAGTCGGAGCGGGCCGCCCTGGCGGGCTGGGCGGCCGGGCGGCAGCAGAAGTTCTGGGAGTTCCACGACGTGGTGTACGGCAAGCCGCGTGCGCGGAACGCCGACGAGTTCAGCCAGGACCGGCTCGTCGGCATGGCCCGGGAGGCAGGCGTCGCCGACATCGGCCGGTTCCGGGCGGACATGGCGTCCGCCGAAGCCCGTGAGGCCGTGCGGCGCGATCGGGAGGAGGGCTACTCGCTGGGGGTCGCCAGCACGCCGGCGTTCCTGGTGAACGGCCGGCCGGTTCTGGGCGCGCAGCCCACGGACACCTTCGAGGAGGCCGTCGACGCGGCGGCGGAAGCGGCCGGGCGATGAGCGAGGTGGGGCTGCTGGTGGCGTTCGGCGGCGGACTGCTCGCTCTGCTCAGTCCGTGCAGCGCCCTGCTGTTGCCCGCGTTCTTCGCCTACTCCTTCAGCAACCGCACCAGGCTGGTGGCGCGCACGGCGCTGTTCTACGCGGGACTGTGCACCACGCTGGTGCCGCTGGGGGTCGCCGGGGCTTTCGCCAGCCGCCTGTTCTACGGGCACCGCGACGTGCTGGTCACCGTCGGCGGCTGGACCGTCATCGTGCTGGGAGCCGCCCAGATCCTCGGTCTGGGGTTCGGCTCACGCCGGCTCCAGCAGGCCGCCGGGAAGCGCCGCTCGGGATCGGCGGTGTCCGTCGTGGTGCTGGGCGCGGTGTACGGGCTGGCCGGGTTCTGCGCCGGGCCGATCCTCGGCGGGATCCTCACGGTCGCCGCCGTGAACGGGGACCCCGCACACGGCGGACTGCTGCTCGCCGTCTACGCGCTCGGGATGGCCCTGCCGATGTTCGTGCTGGCCTGCCTGTGGGACCGCTTCGACCTCGGCAGGAAGCGGTGGCTGCGCGGGAGGACGCTGACCGTGGGGCGTCTGTCACTGCACAGCACGTCTCTGGTCGGCGGCACGCTGTTCATCGTCCTGGGGGCCGCGTTCCTCGCGTTCGACGGGACGTCGGCGCTGCCGTCGCTGTTGAGCGTGGACAGCGAGTTCGCCCTGGAGGAGTGGTTGTCGGGTGTCGGCGGCGCGGTCTCCGACCGTGTCGTGCTGCTCGTCCTCGCGGGGATCGGCGCTCTGGCAGCTCTGGTCGTCCTGCTGCGGCCGGACCGCGCACGTGCGCAGGACGGAACCGGTGAGACTGCCCCCGGTCCGGTGGCGGGCGACTGACGCTCTCTCCGTTCGCCTGGGCGGTCGCGCAGACGGTGGCCCCGGGGCGCTCCCCGGGGCCACCGTCGTTGCGGACGCGGTGACGGTGCCGTGGTGCGGCGGTCGCGCGGGGCGGCGAGGGTGGCCGCTGCCTGCGGGTCCGGAAGAATCCCGGAGGCCGCTCCGGTCCGGCGCGGCGCTCCCGCCGGTCCCGTGCGACGGGTGGCGGCGTGCGTGACGTGATCATGTGCTGGTCGCCCCCGGCCGGTGCGAAGTGGCCGGGGACGGAACGGCGGCGGCGCCGGTTGCAGTACGACTTGCAGTACGACGCGCGGGAAGCCGGCCGTGACCGGGAAGCACTGAACCGACACGGGCATCCCCCACCAGCAAGGAGCACCACCGTGAACCGTCTGCAGGACAAGGTGGCCGTCATCACCGGAGCCGGAAGCGGCATCGGCCGCGCCGCCGCCGAACTCATGAGCAGGGAGGGCGCCCGCGTCGTCGTCGCCGACCACGACACGCAGGCGGCCCGGGAGACCTCCGACCTCATCACCGCCGCGGGCGGCCAGGCCCTGCCCCTCGGGGTGAACGTCCTCGAAGAGGACTCCATCGCCGACATGATCACCGCCACCGTCGACGCGTACGGCGCCCTGCACGTCCTGTGCAACCACGTCGGCGGCACCGACCCCCGCACCGACCTCGACCTGCTCCGCATGAACATGGCCGAGTTCGACCGGGCGGTCGACCTCAACGTGCGCAGCACCCTCCTGGGCTCCCGGTACGCCGTTCCCCACATGATCCGCGCCGGCGGCGGCTCGATCATCAACACCGCGTCCGTCGCCGCACTCGTCGGTGACGTCCTCCAGACCTCCTACGGCGCCGTCAAGGCCGCCGTGGTCAGCATCACCAAGTCCGTCGCCACCCAGTACGGACCCCGGAACATCCGCTGCAACGCCATCGCGCCCGGCGCCGTGATGACCCCCGCCCTGGAGGACAACCTCCCCCAGGAGGTCGTCGACAGCCTGAGGAGCGGCAACGCCCTCCCCTACCTCGGCTCCCCCGAGGACATCGGCCACACCATGGTCTTCCTCGCCTCCGACGAGTCCCGCTACCTCACCGGCCAGCTCCTGGTGGTCGACGGAGGCATGACCATGCAGTCCTGCGCCGCGCCCGGACGCCGCGCCATGCTTCCCTAGCCCGTCCGCCTCGCGTCGCACGGACCCGGTCGCGGCCGGGGCGGCACGCCGGGCCGTGAGGGCCACGGGGGCCCGAGGACCGCCCGGACCGCCCGGAGCCCCGCCCGTGGCCTTCGGGCGCGGGGCGGGAGCAGGGCCGCCGGCATGCCGTCGGCTTCGTCCGTGTTTACGGTGGTCGGGAGAAGGCCGTCCGCACCGCGTGAGAGGAGCCGCCGTGCCGGGCACCGAGAGTCCTCTGCGGGGAAGGACCGCCGTCGTGACCGGAGCGGCACGCGGTCTGGGAGCGGCGATCGCACGGGAACTGTCCGCACGGGGAGCGAGGGTGGCGCTGCTCGGGCGGGAGGAACGGACGCTGAGGCGGGTCCAGCGCTCCCTGCCGGGCGTCTGCGAGTGCTGGGAGGCCGACGTCACGGACGACCGGGGCCTGGCCCGGGCCGGCGAGGGCGTCCGCGCGCGGCTCGGCCCTCCCTCCGTCGTGGTCGCCAACGCGGGCATCGCCGAGGGCGGCCCGTTCGCCGAGTCCGATCCCGCGGTGTGGCGCCGGGTGGTCGAGGTGAACCTCATCGGCAGTGCCGCCACGGCCCGGACGTTCATCGGGGACCTGCTGGACACCTCCGGCTACTTCCTCCAGGTCGCGTCGCTCGCTTCCCTCGGTGCGGCGCCGATGATGAGCGCGTACTGCGCCTCCAAGGCGGGGGTCGAGTCCTTCGCCCACGCGCTGCGGGCCGAGGTGGCCCACCGGCGCGTGGGCGTGGGCATCGCCTACATCAACTGGACCGACACCGACATGGTCCGCGACGTGGACGAGTACGCGGTGCTGCGCGAGCTCCGCGGCCACATGCCGCCGCCGGCGCGCAGGGTGTACTCCGTCGAGCACGTGGCGGGCCGCCTGGTCACCGCGATCGAACGGCGCCGCCCGTCGGTGTACGTGCCCGGCTGGCTCCGGTCGGCCCAACTCGTCCGCGCCGCGATGCCCTCGGTGGTGACGATGCTGTCGCGACGCGAACTGCCGCGGCTGGCCGCCGTCGAGCCGTTCGAGGCCACGGGGGTCCTGGGCGCGGACGGCCGGACCGGTCGGACGGCCTCCAGGTCCCGGCCCGGCCGGGACCTGCCGGACGGGGACGCGCGGTAGCCGGCCGGTGCTGTCGAGCGCGGCGGACGCGTCCGGCCGGCCCGGGTGCCGGAGCCCGTCGGTGCCGGGCGCCTTCCGGTGACGGGGCCGCGTCCCCGGGCCGGCAGCGGGTGCGCGGGCGGTGCGGACACCGCCCGATACCTTCGGCGGGAGATGTCGCGGGGCGGGCCCGGCGCACCGGGTGGGCGGGAGGCCGAGCACGCGCTTCCCCGGCAGGCTCCTCGACCACCCCCGGGCGGGCGACGTCGAGACGGTCCGGGGCGACGGCACGGACGCGGCCTCCACCGCCCGGTACGTGCTCGGCCCGCCGGGCCGGCCGCCGCCCTGCGACGAGGCGGTCGACCGATCCACCCGGCTCACGAGTCTAGGGACGCACCGTGCTTTGCACGTAATGTGAGGAAGCATGGGGGAACTGCGTGCGGACTGGAGACTCAGGCTGCGGCGCGAGGACGCGAACGGCCCCGTCTGTGGCGCCGGTGTGCTCGTCGACCAGTACACGGCGCTGACCTGCGCGCACGTGGTGCGCCACCCGGACGCCGTCATGTGGCTGGAGTTCGCCGAGAACAGCGCGCTCGAACCGGTCGCGGCACGCGTCATGCCCGGCGGCTGGCTGCCGGAGTGCGCGAGCGGCGAGGACGTCGCCGTGCTGCGTCTGGACAGTCCCCGCCCGCAGGCGCGCCGCGCCCCGCTGGAGCCCAGGCTGTGGGGCGGGATGGAGGTCTACGCGACCGGTTACGCGGAGGGCTTCGACGACGGCATGAGCCTGTGGGGGCGCATCGGCGGCGCCAGCGGTGAGCGGGTGCAGCTCGACGCCGTCACCAGGGCGGAGGTGGTGCGCGCCGGCTTCAGCGGCGCCGCCGTGTGCACCCGGCCCCAGGAAGGCCGCCCCACCCGTGTGGTCGGCCTCGTCGTCAGCTGGCGCGGCGACCTCGGCAGACTGCTGCCCGAGGACAACCGGCTCTCCTTCTCCTATCTGATCCCCCTCGACCGCATCGCCGAATTATCGCCGCTCATCAAGGAGTTGATCAGCCCGCACGCCTGGGACCACGGCTTCGAGGAGCGGTTGACCCGGTGGTTCGACGACCCGGACGAGGACCCGGTGAAGATCACCGTGGTGCCTCCGGGCAGCGGCAGGGACCGCTCGCTGCGCCATCTGACGCACCGCGCCCACGTCGTCCACCGCGGCGGCGCCAGCAGGCCGGACCTCATCGACCACGCCTTGGACCAGGTCACCTTCCCGGCCGGCGAGTACCTGGCGTACTGGGACTGGCTGCGCGGCGCCAAGCCCCCGCCCGCACGGGCGGCCGACCGCGCGCCCGTCCGGCCGGTCACGGTCCTCGTCGACGGTCTCGACGAGGAGCCCCGGCCCGGTCCCCTGATCGACGTCCTGGCCCGGCTGCGGTTGTTCGGCTTCCGGCTGCTGCTCGTCTTCCGCCACGAGGGCGGCCCCGGCTGGACCGCGTCCCGCGACCGGCTCCTGCGGCCCGCGCTCCTGCGCCACGCGGACATGTTGCTCGACCGCCTGCGGCGCGCGGAGTTCAGCCGGGCGATCCGCCGCGACGTCGTGGACAGCGCCTCCCTCGGCTCCGTGACCGAGACGGCCGACCGGCACCGGGCCACGCTCCGCCTGATCGAGGACGTGCGGGACCCGCAGCAGCAACTCACCCGGCTGCGCGCGCTGATCAGGACCCTGCGCGCCGACCTGAGCCGCCATGGGGACCGGTGATGCGGTGCTCCGCCCGGCCCGGGCCGGGGAGGAGGACCACGAGAGGATGACGACCTGCCCGCACCGGTGCTTCACCGGAGCCCCCTGCGGCGGCACCGTGCTGCCCACCGGCCACTGCGCCGTGTGCGGCCGCGCGGAGAACGACCCCGGGCTGCCCGCCCTGCCCGAGGACCCGCGGGAACTCGGCCCCCGCGAACTCCTCGCCCTCCCCGAGCGGGAGCCCCGCCCCGCCGAGGAACGCCTCGTCCGCCCCGAGGCACCGCTGCTCATCCGCATGGGCTGCTCGTCCGCCGACTGCGGCATCACCTTCGCCCCGCCCTACACCGAGGGCCCGGTGCCGGTCACGGGGTTCTGCCCGGCCTGCGGCGCGCGCTACTCCTACCGGCCCGAACTCACCGAGGGCGACACGCTGCGCGACCAGTACAAGATCATGGGGCCCATCGCGCACGGCGGCCAGGGCTGGGTCTACCTCGCCGAGGACACCCATCTCGGAGACGTCGTCGCCGTCAAGGGGCTGCTCAACCGGTACGAGCACGACGGCGCCCGGCTCGCCGACGTCGAACGCCGCAACCTCGTCGCCATCCGCCACCCCCGCATCGTGCAGATCCGCGACTTCGTCGCCCGGAGCGACGACACCGGTCAGATCACCGGCGGCTACATCGTCATGGACGACGTCGGTGACGGCACCCTCGCGAAAGTCGTCGAGGAGGTCCGGCGCGGTGAATCCGTCCTCGACATCGAGCATGTCGCGGCGTACGGCTGTCAGATCCTCGAAGCCTTCGACCACCTGCACGCCGACGGCGAACGGGTCTTCGTGTACGGGGACATGAAGCCCTCCAACGTCGTGCACCACAGGGACGGCATCAAGGTCATCGATCTCGGCGGCATGCGCGAACAGGGCCAGACCCAGCCGCCCGCCCACGTCACCCCCGACTACATGGCGCCCGAGACCGGGACGTCGGCCGTGCCCACCGTCGCCCACGACCTGCACACCGTCGGCGTCACCCTGCGGGAACTCGCCCGCTGGGCCGTCACCGAGGTGCCCGGCCTCGGCACCGCCTCCTTCGAGCGGGTCGTCGACCGTGCCGTCCGGACCGACCCGGGCCGGCGCTTCGCCGACGCCCGTGAGATGGTCGGCCAACTGCGCGGCGCCCTGCGGGAGATCCGTGCGCTGCGCGGCAAGAGCGACCCGCCCGAGCCCTCCGACTACTTCCGGCCGTCCACCCAGTTGCTCGGCGCCCGGCTCGGCACGGTGCCCGGCATCGAGCACTGGCTGGACCGCCCCCGCCGCGACCGGTACGAGCCCCCCGTGGCACCGGCCCTCGACCTCGGCGCCCCCACGCCCACCGAGATCGCCGCCTGTCTGCCGGTGCCGAGGCCGTATCCGGGCGATCCGCAGACGGCGCGGTTCGAGGTGAGCAGCGGCTACGACCCGGGCCAGCTCCTCGAGCAGGAGGGCGTGAGGCCGCGCTCGGTGGAGATCTGCCTGCACAACGTGCGCGTCCTGCTGGGCCGGAACACCCGGGAGGACCTGGAGCGGGCCCAGGAGGAACTCGACACGGCCGACTCCGTCCCCGGGCCGCCCGCCGTGCGCCGGTGGCGGCTGGAGTGGCACCGCGCCCTGCTCGCGCTGCGCAGCGCCGGCCTCGACGACGACCCGCGGCAGGTCGCCGAGGCCAGGAGCCACTTCACGCAGGTCCACCTCGAACTGCCCGGCGAGTACGCGCCCAAACTGGCCCTCGCCTACTGCACGGAGCGGCTCGGCGACGACCCGGCCGAGCCCACGGCCGAGGAACTGTACGAGGCGGTGTTCGCCCGCAACCCCGCGCACGGCGGCGCCGCCCTCGGCCTGGCCAGGCTCGCGCTCCGGGCGGGCGACCGCCGGGCGGCCATCGACGTGCTCGGCCGGGTCCGGCAGGGCACTTTGGACCACACCGTCGCCCGGATCGCCTCCTTGCGCATCCGCGCGGCGCGGCTGCCCGGAGACGGTGATCCGCTGCCCGCGCCCGCCGAGGTCGACGCGGCGCTGGCCGAACTGCGCGGCCTCGTGGGCCGAAGACCGGGCGCCGGGGAGCCGAGCCTGTCCGAGGACGAGGCGCTGCGCCTGAGCACCGAACTCCACGAGTGGAAACTGGACGCGGTGCACGGCCTCAGCGACCGGCCCGGCTCCCCGGGAAGGGGCGCCGGACGGCTCGACGCCCGCGGTCTGCGGCGTCTGAGCACGCCGGAGCGCGAGTTGCGCAGACAGATGGAGTCGCTCTACCGGCGGCTGGCGGCACGCCACCAGGAGCCGGCCGCCGCCCACGAACACCTGGTGGACCTCATGCACGCGGTACGGCCCCAGACCGTGTTCTGACCGCACGGCACCCCGGACCGACCGCACGGCACCCCGGATCGGCTCCACGGCACGACCGACCGACCGCACCACAGATCGACCCCCGGTACGACCGACCGACCGCACGGCACGACCGACCGGATCGGCACCCGGCACACGGTGTGCCGCGGCGACGAAGGCGAAGGAGCGGTGACGTACGACATGAGCAGCCACACCCGGCCGCCGCAGCCGGGCATCCGACTGCGCGTCGACCTCGGCGGCGATCTGCGCCCGCACCGGAGCGCGAAGATCGAGGCGCATCTGCGGGTCGACGTGGCCGCCGACGGCGCTCCCACCGACCTGCCCGCGGTCCAGCTCGCCGTGATCATCGCGGTGGACGTCGCCGAACACAACCGGGCAGCCGTCCGGCACGCCCTGCCGTCGGCGCTGCGCGCCCTGCCCGACCGCATCTCCTTCGCCGTGCTCGGCAGCGGCCCCGAGCCGGTCCGGTGCTATCCGCGGGGCGACGACGAGTGGGCCGTCGCCGACCGGGAGGAGCGGCGCCGGGCCGCCTTCGTCGCCGGATCGCTCCCGCTGCACCGGGAGGGGCCGCGTCCTGCCGGGTACGCCGCCTGGGTGGCCGGTGCGCGCGCCCTGCTCGCCGGCCGACCGGTGTCCGTACGCCATCTGGTGCTGATCACCGATGGCAGCAGCGCCGCCGGCGACACCCGTCTCGAGGAGGAACTGGACGCCTGCGCGGGACAGTTCACCTGTGATGTGTTCGCCGTGGGCGCGGACTGGGCTCCCGATCCGCTGCTGACCCTCGCCGAACGGCTGCACGGCACGGCCGAGTTCGTGGACGACGGTCTCGGCCATGCGATCACTGCCGCCATCCACCGGCTGCGCCGGGTGCACACGCCCCACCTTCCGATCGAAGTGACCGTGCGGCCCTCCGTACGCCAGGTCTCGCTCAGCGAGAAGGCGCCCCGGCCGCACCGCCTCGGCGGGCTGCTCCAGCCCGGCCGGCCGCACCGCTGGAGCTTCCCGACCTACCAGTGGGAGCAGGGCGGACGCGACTACCTGCTCACCCTGGTCGCCGACTCCGACGCCGATCCGCTGGAGACCGAGCTGCAGTTCGCCATGGTCTCCATCGGCGACGTCCACGCGCCCGTCACCGCGCGCTGGCACCTGCCCGGGCAGTCCCCGCCCCACGACCCGGCGGGCGCCGACAGCGTGCGGGGCCTCAACGCCACCGCCCGGATGCGGAGCGCTCTGCGCCAGGGGCTCGTCGCCCTCCAGGAACACCAGCGGGACACCGCCGAGGACCGCCTGGGGCAGGCCGCCCGGCTGGCGGCGCGGTTCGGCACGGACTGGGTGCTGGACGAGATCCGCACGGTCGCCGACATCGAGGACGCGGCCGCGGGGCGGGTCCGGCTGCGCGCCGTCGACGCCGGTACCCTCGGCCCGCTGATCCTGCGCGCCGGGTCCCGTCCCGGCGGCCCCCTGGCCGACGCCGTCGGCGCGCGGCCGGGCCCGCGCTGCGGCGACTGCGGCACCCCGGCCGGGAGCGAGGCCCGTTACTGCATCGCGTGCGGGGAGAGGCTGCTGTGACGACCGAACGCGCCGCCTTCTGGCGCCGGCTCTCCCCCGCCGCTTTCTGGCGCCGGCGTCTGCGCCCCTGGCGGACCCGCCGGCTGCTGGAGGTGCACCTGCTGGTCCTGTTCCTGCTCACGGCCGTGGCGTCGACCGCCCTGTTCCTCTCCTGCCGTCAGGCCCAGCACGGCGCCGAAGCCCTCGCGTCCCGCGAGGCACCGGCCGTGCAGGGGCTCGCCGCCACCCGGCTCGCGGCCCTGCGGGCCAACCAGGAGGCCCACGCCCTGGTGGAGATGGACCTCATCGGCGTCGCGGGCTCGGGCGAGACCTACCGGTCCCAGCTCTCGGCCGCCGACCAGGGCCTGTCCCGGATCGCCGACCGCACGGACCAGGACCTCGGCACGGTCAAGGGACTGCTCGCCACCTACAGCGACTCGCTCAGCCTCGGCACGTCCCGCTACCGCGACCAGCCCCTGATGCAGGAGCAGAAGCTCGTGGAAGCGGACTCGCTGCTCACCCGCGAGGGGGTGGGGCTCGCGCCCCGCCTGAAGGCACTGCAGCAGGTCCAGATGAAGCACGCCGAAGCCACGGTCACCATGGGGCGGTGGCAGCGCGGCGGGTGGTGGCTCGCCGAACTCTCCCTGGTCCTGGTGGCGTTGACCCTGCTCTCGGCGCTGTTCGTGCTGCGCGACCGCTGCGGCCGCGACTGGAACCCGTACCTGCTCGCGGCCTTCGTCCTCACCGTGCTGCTCGCGGTGGTCCCGCTGATGGCGACGTCCTCCACCCAGGACGACCTCGACGGGGTGATCGGGGATCTGTGGCAGATCACCGAGACGTCCTGGCAGAGCGGCCCGGAACCGGCCGAGGCGCAGCAGTCCGTCACGGAGGTGTCGGAGGGCGTCCGGCAGAAGATGGCCGACGGCGCCTGGACCGACCGGGTGTACCGGGGCGCTCTCGTCGGCAGCCTGCTGGCCATCGTCCTGCCCGCGCTGGGGCTCGGTCTCCGGCTCGACAACGACTACTGGAGGCGGCGGTGACCCGACGGTTCAAGATGCTGGTCCTCGTCGTGGTCATGCTGCTGATCACCGCCGGCGGCATGGTGGTGGTCTGGGCCCAGCACGACGAGGAGGAACCGGTGACCATCCTCGGGACGTGGACGGCCAAGCAGGCGGAGCAGTTCGAAACCGTGCTGCGGGACTTCGGCATCCCCTTCCGCTACCAGGGCACCGCGGCCCAACGGGAGGTGCTGCTCTCCCAGGTGCAGTCGGGGGAGCCCCCGGACATCGTGATCATGCCGGGTCTCGGCGAACTCGCCGAGTACGCCGACCAGAACCTCCTCAAACCGCTGGACGGCCTCTACGACCCGCGGGAGTACGGCGCACCCTGGAAGTCGACCGGCTCGCCCTCCGAACACGTCTACTGGGTCCCGGTCAAGGCGGACCTGAAGAGCATCGTCTGGTACCGCAAGGGGCACCGGCCGGACGACGCACCGGCCCCGATGAGGAGTTGGTGCATCGGCATGGGCGATGACGGCGCCTCCGGCTGGCCCGGCACCGACTGGATCGAGGACCTCGTGCTGCAACGGGCGGGCCCGAAGGTCTACGAGAAGTGGGCGCTGGACACGGGCGAGGTGGAGTGGTGGCGCAGCGCTCCGGTAGTCACCGCCTGGGAGGCGTGGGCCGATCTGCTCGGACAGGACGAGAAGGCGGCCGAGAACGCCCTGCTCACCGACCACCGCGGCGCCCCGGACGGCAACGGGCTGCTGTTCGACGACCGGGGCGGGTGCACCCTGGAGCACCAGGGCTCCTTCGCGCTCTCCTTCTACCGGGACGACGCGGAGCACGCCGGCCTGACGGACTCCGCTCCGCTGCTGCCCGGAGGCGGCGACCGGGCCCGGGCCCACGAGGTGACCGGCGACTTCGCGGCGCTGTTCAGCGACCGCCCCCAGGCCCGTGCGCTGATCCGGCGGCTGGCCTCCGAGGAGGGCCAGCAGAAGTGGGCCGAGCGGGCGAACGTCTTCTCGGCGAACCGCCGGGTGGGACCACCGGGCGACGCGGTCGAACGCGAGATCGCCCGGCGGCTCGGGAAAGGGCCCCGCTGCCTGGACGCCTCGGACGTCATGGCGCCCGCCGTGCGGGACGCCTTCTACGAGGCCGTCCTGCTGACCATCGCGAGGACCGCCGACGGTCAGGACCCCGACATCCCGGGCCTCCTGCGGGATGTGCAGAGGGTGCAGGACGCGCAGTCCGCGCAAGGCGTCGACAGCAGAGCGGCGCCGAAGCGGGTGTGCAGTACGCGGTGAGCGGGGGGAGAGCACTCCCGCACGCCGGACGGCCGGCCGGAACCGGTCGGGCCGCCGGACGGCCTGCGGCCGGCGGCCTCCCCCGACGGTTCGGGTCCGGGGAGGCCGGGTGAGCCGCGTCAGTCGACTTCGAGGGGGAGGGCCGGGTCGGCGGCCCACTCGGTGAGGGAGCCGTCGTAGACGGCGACGTCGGGGCGGCCGAGGGCGGCCAGCTGGAAGGCCAGAGCGGTGGCGGCGATGCCGCTGCCGCAGTACGTGATGACCTTCTTGGACTCGTCCAGGGCTCCGGCCTCCTCGAAGAGCCCGCGGACCTCGTCCGGACCGCGGAGACGGCCGTCGGAGTCGGCGAGGTCGGGGAAGGGGACGTTCGTGCTGGAGGGGATGCGGCCCGGCCGGGCGTAGGTCTGGCGGGTGCCCGCGAAGGTCGGCCGGTCGAGGGAGTTCACCAGCCGGGTGCCGGGGTCCTCGATCGCGGCGAGGACCGCGTCCTTGTCGGCGTGGAGCTCGGGACGGCGCCGGGCGGTGAACACGGCGGGCTCGTTGGACTCCACGCCGCTCCTGACCTCGTGACCCGCCCGGATCCAGGCGGGGAGACCGCCGTTCAGCACGGACACGTCGTCGAAGCCCTCGTACCGCAGGTTCCACCACAGCCGGGTGGCCCAGATGTTCGGGCCCTGGTCGTAGACGACCACGTGGGTGCCGGGGCCGACGCCGAGAGCGCCGAGCCGGGCGGCGAACGTCTCGCTGTCGAGCGCGGTGAACGTGGTGGCCGCGTCGGGGTCGGCGAGGTCGTTCAGCAGGTCGGCGAAGACGGCACCGGGTATGTGGGCCTTCTCGTACGCCTGGCGGCCCGACTCGACGTCGTAGTAGCCGTCGCCCTCGGGCTGGGTGAGGAAAGTGGTCGCGTCGAGGATCCGGATCGCGGGGTCCCCGAGGCGCTCGTGCAGCCAGGCCGGGTCCACCAGCAGGGGGTGAGACATGCGGGTTTCCTTTTCTTGCATTCGTTCTTACGGACCCCGACGAAACGCCGAGGTGTCCTGCAAACGTACCTGTTTGAGAAACATGTCTCAGTAGGTGGACACCTGGGTAGTTCGGGGGCCCCGGACGCGGCATGCGGCCGTGCGGGCGGGCCGGCCGGAGCCGCTCCGCGTCGGGAGCGCGGCGGACCTCTTCCCCGGGGCACGGCACCCCGTTCGAACTCCGGTACGACCTCTCCCGGTTCCGCGTCGGCGGCTCGGCCCGCACGCGGCGTGCAACCTTTTGGGGCGGTGAGCGGTCTCCTCAGCGATCTTCCTGATCGCATGCATGAGGAGACCATCATTTCCGCCATACGCAAGACCCTCACCGCCACCGCCGTCGCCACCGCGGTCCTGGCCGGTTCCGCTGCCTGCGGAACGGTGGAGAACCTGTCCGCCGGACAGAAGCTCGACCGGGCCTTCGACAAGCTCGGCAAGGAGCGTTCGCTCTCCTTCGAGCTGGACCTGGACGCCGACGCCGCGACGCTGAAGGCGATGGACGCCGAGGCGGAGCCCGGCGAGGAGATGCCCGACGAAATCGCCGAACTGTTCAGCGACGCGCGGATCTCCTTCTCCGTGCAGTCCAAGAAGCCGCTCGAGAAGTCCGAGGAGAAGGACCTCAGCGCCGTGGCGGTGAAGCTCAGCGGCCCGGACGGGGCCCTGTTCGAGTACCGGATGGTCGGCGACTACACCTACCTCCGCGTCGACGTGGACGCGTTCCCGCAGATGATGGGCGCCCCGATGCCGCCCGTCGACGAACTTCCCGACAGCGCCGGGGCGTTCAAGAAGCTCCTCGAGGGCGAGTGGATCAAGATCGCGACGAAGGAGCTGGAGGAGGTCGGCGAGGGCATGGCGGGGGCCGAGGACCCCGAGGGCGGGGCGCCCTCGGCGGAACCCACGCTCGACGCCAGGACGCAGAAGAAGATCGTCAAGGCACTGCGCCGGGTCATCGCCCAGGAGGTCGACTTCAAGACCTCCGGCGGGTCGGACGGCACCGAGCACATCAAGGCCACGGCCCCCTTCCGCACGCTGATGACCGAGCTGTTCGAGGAGCTCCGCCCGCTGGCGAAGGAACTGCCGCCGGGGGCCGAGCTGCCGACGGCCAAGGACTTCAAGGACGCGCCGAACAAGAAGGTCACGGCCGACTTCACGCTGAAGAACGGCGAGCTGACCGAAGTCTCCGTGGACCTGGCCAAGTTGGCGGAGAACGCGAAGGTCAAGAAGTTCGCGCTGGTGTTGCGCATGGGGAAGGGCGAGAAGGCCGCGGCCCCGGCGGGAGCCACCGAGGTGCGGATCGACGAGCTCATGGAGGGCTTCTTCGGCGGCATCCCGGAGGAGGCGTTCGGGGAAGAGGGCTTCGAAGAAGAGGGCTTCGAGGAGGGCTTCGGAGAAGAGGAGTTCCCGGAGGACGCACAGGGCTGACACCCGTCGTGGGTGACGCGCGGGGCGGCGCACACGAAGGCCGGGTGGCCGCCCGCCCCGTCCGCGCACCCGCCCGCCGTGCCACCGTCGGCGGCCCCGGCTCCCGCCCCCGGTGAGTCCTCCGGGCGCTCAGCGGGGGGCGCGGCGCGGGAAGCGTCCGGCCAGGACGCCGTAGACCACGACGGCGGGCACGGCGGCCACGGCACAGGTGACGGCGTCGGCGGTCAGCCTCTCCGCGTGCTCCCTGAACACGTCCAGCAGGGAGAAGGCCGCCACGGCACCGACCGCGCCCGCACCGAGCGAGGCCCGGCCGTGGGCGCGCAGCCAGGGGAAGAACACGATCGCCGTCGTCATCGCCGCGGGCCCCACGACCGGGAGCTGCGCCTCCCCCATCAGCGTCAGCGCCGCGTACGACAGGGCGAGGGCGAGCCAGAAGAAGCCCAGGAGGACACACGCCCGCCGTCCGGGGGACGGCGTGGACCCGGGCCGTGTCGCGTTCACCGCGATCGGGCGCGGAACCAGAGGACGCCGGCGACGGCCGAGCACAGCAGCCCCAGGGCGAGGACCGGCAGTCCGGGCCCGGGCAGGACCCATGTCACCAGCCCGGCCGCGGTGAGCAGGACGGCCGCGATCGACGCCCACCACGCGTGCGCGCGTCGTGCGGAGTACATCGTCATGGGGTGACTCCCGGGGACCGTGGACCACGTGGCCGACCGGACTTCTCGGCACGCCGGCCAAGATCGTAGCCCACCCGGGGGAAAGGGGAAGGGCCGACGGCGTCCGCCGGTTCGGGGAGGCCGAGGTGGGGGCCCGGGGACGGGGACCGCGGGAAGCGCCGCGGTCCGTTCCTCCGCGGAAGGGGGCCGGACCGTCGCGGCGGACGTCTTCGGTGACCGACCGTGACCGTACCGGGGTGGGCCGGGAAGAGTACCTTTGACTTGTTCGTGAGGAATACGAAGAACATTCCGGTACCTCGCCCGGGTCGGACGATCGGGAGGAGGAAGACGCAGCAGTGAGCGCACATCCCCGTCGCCCTCCGGCCCCGTCGTCCGGCCTCACCGTCCGCCGCCGGGCACGCCCGGTGTCCGACCGGCGGCGGGGCGAGAGCAAGGAGCGGGGCCGGGATGCCGGCCGCTCCCGGCCACGGCGGCCCGCGGGGTGGCTGCGGTCGCTGTTCCGCGTGCGCAGCGTCGGCGGCCAGGTGTTCCTGCTGCAGGTGGTGGTCACGGTCCTGGTCGTCGCCGCCGCGCTGGTGGTGCTCGTGCTCCAGGCTCAGCACAACAGCACCCGTGAGGCCCGGCTCCGGTCCATGGACATCGCCAAGACGTTCGCGTACTCCCCGGACACGTCGTCGGCGCTGGCCGGCCCCGATCCGGCCAGGACGCTCCAGCCCCTCGCCGAGAGGATCCGGCGGGGAACCGGTGTCGACCTCGTCGTGGTGTTCTCGCCGGACGGGGTCCGCTACGCCCATCCCGATCCCTCGCTGATCGGGACACTCGTACCGGCCCCGCACAGGCCCGTGGGCGCTCCGCGCACGGACGCCATCGAGACCAGTGAAGGGCTCTCCGAGGTCTCGTTCGTGCCGGTCACCGGGGCGGACGGGACGGTCCTCGGCTCGGTGGCGGTCGGGATCACGGTGCAGAAGGTGGCGAGCGCCGCGGCCGAGCAGCTTCCGGTCCTCCTGGGGACCGCGGCCGGGGCGGTGGCCCTGAGCGCGGGCGGCACGGCGCTGGTCAGTCGGCGGCTGCTGCGCCAGACCCGTGGTCTCGGCCCGGAGGAGATGACGCGGATGTACGACCACCACGACGCGGTGCTGCACGCGGTGCGGGAGGGCGTGCTGATCACGGAGGACGACGGGCGGCTGGTGCTGGCCAACGACGAGGCACTACGGCTGCTGAACCTCCCGCCGGACGCGGAGCAGCGGGACGTCGGCGACCTGGGCCTGGATCCGGGCATCGTCGAACTGCTGCTGTCCGAGGAAACGGTCACCGACGAGGTGCGTCTCTCGGCCGACCGGTTGCTGGCGATCAACAAGCGGCGCACGGCCCCCGGTGACGGACGCGCCAGGAACGTGGTGACGCTCAGGGACACCACCGAGTTGCGGAAGCTGTCCGGGAGGGCCGAGATGGCGCGCGAGCGCCTGACGCTCCTCTACGACGCCGGGTCGCGGATCGGTTCCACCCTGGACGTGGTGCACACCGCGCGGGAGCTGGCGGACGTGGCGGTGCCGCGCTTCGCCGACCTGGTCACCGTCAAACTGGCCGAGGAGGTGCTGCGCGGGGAGGAGCCGTCCGGGGTGCCCACCGGGATGTGCCGGGTCGCTCTGAGCAGCGTTTATGCCGACCAGCCACCGGTGGCGGTGGGCGAGAGGATCCCCATCGCCGCCGACATGCCCCAGGCCCGGTGCATGAAGAGCGGGCGGGCGGTGCTGGAGACGGGTCCGGGCGCCGCCGAGACGTGGCGGACGCTGGATGCCGGGCGCACGGAGCGCGCCCTGGACGATGACATCCACTCCCTGCTCGCGGTGCCGCTGCGGGCCCGCGGCACGATCCTGGGGGTGGTGGACTTCTGGCGCTCGCGGCGGGCCGAGTCGTTCGACGAGAGCGACGTGCCGTTCGCCGAGGAGCTGGCCGCCTGGGCCGCGGTGGCACTGGACAACGCCCGCCGCTACACCCGTGAGCACACCATGGCGGTCACCCTGCAGCGCAGCCTGCTGCCCCGCGGCCTGCCGGAACTGAGCGCCCTGGACGTGGCGCACCGTTACCTGCCGGCCCGGGCGGGGGTCGGCGGCGACTGGTTCGACGTCATCGAGCTGTCCGGTGCCCGGGTGGCCCTGGTGGTCGGGGACGTGGTCGGGCACGGGCTGCACGCGGCGGCCACCATGGGACGGCTGCGCACCGCGGTGCACAACTTCGCCACCCTCGACCTCCCCCCGGACGAGCTGCTGGCCCGTCTGGACGATCTGGTGGCCCGTCTCGACCGGGAGCAGGTGGAGCTGGACGACGAGGAGACGATCCTCGGGGCCACCTGCCTGTACGTCATCTACGACCCGGCCTCCGGCACCTGCTCCATGGCCCGGGCCGGCCACCCGCCGCCCGCCGTCGTCCGTCCGGACTCCACCGTGACCTTCCCGGACCTGCCCGCCGGCCCGCCGCTGGGCCTGGGCGGCCTGCCCTTCGAGGCCGCCGAGGTCCAGGTGCCCGAGGGAAGCCGGCTCGTGCTCTACACCGACGGGCTCATCGAGAAGCGCGGCCGGGACCTCGACGTCGGCCTGGCGCTCCTGCAGAACGCGTTGTCCCAGCCCGACCTGTCCCCCGAGCAGACCTGCCGGGCCGTCCTCGACGCCCTTCCCCCCGACCACGCGAGCGACGACATCGCCCTGCTGGTCGCCCGCACCCGGGTGCTCGGCACCGATCAGGTCGCCGACTGGGGCGTGTCCCGCGAGGCCTCGGACGTGTCCCGCGTCCGCGCGGACGTCTCCCGGCAGCTGGAGGCATGGGGCCTGACGGAGGTGGGTTTCGCCACCGAGCTCATCCTCAGCGAGCTGGTCACCAACGCCATCCGCTACGGCAGCACCCCCATCCACGTCCGCCTGCTGCGGGACCGCCATCTGATCTGCGAGGTGTCCGACGGCAGCAGCACCTCCCCCCACCTGCGCTACGCGGCGACCACCGACGAGGGCGGACGCGGCCTGTTCCTCGTCGCCCGGTACGCCGAACGCTGGGGCACCCGGTACACCGCCACGGGAAAGGTCATCTGGACCGAGCAGCTCCTGGACGGCGGGCGAGGGGAGCCCGAGGGGACGCTGAGCGACGACGACCTGCTCGCGCAGTGGTCCGACGCCGCCCTGTGAGCCCGGCGAACACCCGCGGTCGCGGTGCCCCGTACCGGCGGGAAGGCCCTTCATGACCCGCGGTTCCGAGGAGGACGGGGAGCGGCCTGCGGACGGCCGCGGCGGCGCGGTCCGGCAGCGACGGCCCGGTGATCTCCCGCCCGGTGGGGACGTCGGCGTCCCGGTGGCGGCTCCTCAGCGGTCCTCGGCGGGCAGGCGGAAGGACGCGCGGCAGTGCACCAGGAGTTCGCGCAGGGCCGGGCTCGCGGCGGGGGCGGAGACCAGCGCCAGGACCGCGGGGAGGTCGGCGCCGGTGAGGGAGAGGGCGCGCAGGTCCGTGCGCCCGGCGACCATGGACCGCGAGAGCACGGCGACCCCGAGCCCGCGCAGCGCGAGGTCGATCACCGCGTCGGGGGCGCTCGCCTGGAGGGCGACGGCCGGGCAGAGGCCGTGCTCGGCGGCGGTCCGGTCCAGCACCGCCCGGACACCGGTTCCCGGAGGGAGGCAGATGACCGGTTCGCCGCACAGCTCGGTAAGCGTGATCTCCTCCCGGGCGGCCAGCGGATGGTCCGACGGGACGGCGGCGACGAGGGGTTCGCTGACGACCGGCCAGCCGTCCAGGTCCTGCGGCGGCCGGCCGGCCGCGCCGATCAGCGCCAGGTCGACGGCTCCCTCCCGGACGCGCTCCACGAGGACGGCGGAGTCGTCCTCGACCAGGCTGATCTCCACGCCGGGGTGGGCCCGGCGGAACGCGGCCAGGGCGTCGAACAGCGGGGTGACGGTGCAGGCGGTGACCATGCCGACCACGAGCCTGCCCCGGACGAGCCCGTTCATCTCGTCGACGGCCTCCCGCAGCGCCTGTGCCGCCGCCAGGACCGCCCGCGCGTGGCCCAGCGCGACCTCACCGACCGCGGTCGGTGCCGCCGTGCGGCCGGAGCGGTTGATGAGGGTGGCGCCGAGGTCCTGTTCGAGCTGACGGATCTGGGCGCTGATGCCGGGCTGGCTGATGTGGACGCGCTCCGCGGCGCGCGTGAAATTGGCCTCCTCGGCGACGGCCACGAAGTACTTCAACTGCCTCAGTTCCATAACCGTTGATTGTAGATCCGATCAGAACCATTGCTTGGACTTGTGGCGGGGCGCCGACGGAGCATGGGTGCACCAGGAATCGGCCCGTGGAAAGGACAGTGGTGGACGCCTACGAGAAGGCCATGAAGCCGGAGGACCTCACCCGCCTCTTCGTCGAACGCGCCAACGCCGGTGACGCCGCCGGCATCGCCGCGCTCTACGAGGAGGACGCCGTCATGGCGTATCCGCCGGGCACCGTGACCGTCGGCCGGGACGCCATCCGCCGGCTGTGGGAGAAGGTGCTCGCCGACGCGCCGCACTTCGAGCCGGAGGAGCCGTTGCCGACCCTGGTCAGCGGTGACATCGCCCTCACCTCGACCCCGCCCCGCGACGGCGCGGGCGCCCGCGCCCAGGTGGTCCGCCGCCGGCCCGACGGGAGCTGGCTGCGCCTGATCGACCGGCCGGAGTTCCGGCCCCCCGCGCGCTGAGGTGCCGAACGGCCGAAAACCGCGTCCTGCGCGGTCGCCGGCAGCCCTATACTTCTACAGATTTGTAGAAGTTGGCGCAGGGTGCGCCTCATCCCTTGGGAGACGACACACATGGCTTCGATCGACCTGGACAAGGTGCTGGACAAGGCGTGGGCGGACAAGAGCCTGCCCGAGATCCTGGCCGCGCCGGTGGCGGCGCTGAAGGGGGTGTCCGACCGTGACGGCGAACTGCTCCAGGAGGCGTTCGGGGTGAAGACCGTGGCCGACCTGGCCGAGCTGAAGTACGCACGCTGGGCGCAGGCACTCGCCGCCCTGAACGCGGCCAAGTAGGCGGACGCGCGGAACGCCGTGGTGCCGTGTGCCTCCTGGGCGAACGGCACCACCCCCGTCCCCGGGGCCCGGGTAACCCGTACGGGCGACCGCGGTGGCAGGCCCTCCCGAACGGCCCAAGCATGAGACCGGTGCCTCTGCCTCCTCCAGGACAGGGACGACGGTCACGGGGCACTCCGCCCGCTCGGCCCTTCGACGAGGAGAGTGCCCGTGACGTTCAATCCCCTGGAACAGCGGGGCATCCCGCTCGACCGCCAACTGCGCAGCTGGCGCGAGCTGAACGTGGACCCGATCGACCCGGACCGCTGCGACCCGTACACCCGGTGCCGCATCATCACGATGAACGGCATCGAGGTCGAGGCGATCCTGTTCAGCCACCAGCTCGCCCGCCACACGCCCGACCCCGAGATCAAGCGGCAGCTGGCCCAGACCCGCTACATCGAGGCCCAGCAGCAGAAGGCCGTCAACTGGCTCCTTCCCGGCGTCTCCTCCGTGCTGGAGACGACGATCGCCTACGAGCAGGTCGCGGTGGACCTGACGGCATGGGTGGCGCGGATGGAACCGGATCCGTACCTGAAGCAGGCGTACGAGTTCGGTGTGCTGGAGGACTTCGACCACCTGTACCGGTACGCGAACCTGTACGAGATGATCGAGCACCGCAAGGCGGAGTCGATCGTCGACAACCTCACCGAGGTCATGCCCGGCCGGCCGACGAAGTACCACCACCGCAACCCGGTCGACAACGTCCGCGACCCCTACGACAGGAACGTCGCGCATCCGCTGTCGAAGCTGCACGCGTTGACGATCATGTCGGCGGAGCAGCAGACGATGAACTTCTACATGAACACCGGCCCCACCTACATGGAGCCGATCGCCCGCCAGCTCTACCAGGAGATCGGGCTGATCGAGGAGGAGCACGTCACGCACTACGAGTCGCTGGTCGACCCGGGCGAGACGTGGTGGGAGCAGCTGGTCAACCACGAGTACAACGAGTGCTACCTGTACTACTCGTTCATGCAGCAGGAGAGCGACCCCAAGGTCAAGGCGATCTGGGAGCTGCACCTGAACATGGAGCTGGAGCACCTGCACACCGCCTGCGACCTGATGCGCCGGCACGACGGCCGCGAACCGCAGGAGGTCCTGGCCCCCGAGCTGCCGAACGTGCTCACCTTCGAGCCGAACAAGCAGTACCTGCGCGAGCTGCTGGACACCCAGATGGACCTGACCACGCTGGGCGCGGGCTACGTGCGCGAGGCGCACGAGCGGTTCGAGAAGCTGCAGGAGCAGATCCACGGCGGCGAGCAGCCGCCGAGCGAGCGGGTCATGGCCCAGCACGACGACATGTTCGGCCGCGAGTACCGCGTGCAGTCCGAGGGCGAGCACCCCGACCCCGCCATGCGCGAGAAGTGAGGGGCGCACATGTCCGAGCTGCACACCCCGCACGCCGGCGACGACCACGCCCCGGACGACGACGTGGTGGCGCTGCTGAAGCGCCAGCACGGTGACATCCGCAACCTCTTCGACGAGGTGGAGGCCTGCACCGGCGCGGAGCGCCAGGACGCG
Organism: Streptomyces viridosporus T7A; assembly: GCF_008704515.1. Classification (NCBI taxonomy): domain Bacteria; kingdom Bacillati; phylum Actinomycetota; class Actinomycetes; order Kitasatosporales; family Streptomycetaceae; genus Streptomyces; species Streptomyces viridosporus. The sequence continues at coordinate 6,226,282 of NZ_CP023700.1, read as the reverse complement.
TTCCGCCGACTGGTGCGGCTGCTGGCCGTGCACGAGACCGCCGAGCAGGAGGTCGTCCATCCCTACGCCCGCCGCGCCTTTCCCGGCGGCGAGCAGGTCGTCGAGGACCGTCTCGCCGAGGAGAAGACGGCCAAGGAGACCCTCGCCGAGATGGACGAGATGGACACCGAGGACCCGACCTTCATGCCCCGTCTCGTGAAGCTCCGCACGGACGTCCAGGAGCACGCCCGGGCCGAGGAACGCTACGAGTTCACCCACATCTACCGCAACGCCGACGCCAAGACCCTGGCCGCCATGGCGAAGGCCGTGAAGGCGGCCGAGGCCATGGCGCCCACCCGGCCGCACCCCGGCGTCCAGTCCGCGGCGGCCAACGTCGCCCTCGGTCCCGTCGCCGCACTCATGGACCGCACCAAGGACGCGGTGCGCAGGGCCATGGGCGAGGGCCGCTGACCACCTGAGGGGAACGAGATCGCACAACTCCTCCGAGGGAAGGGTCTCAGCGGCGGCGGCCCGGGCCGACTCCGGTACGGAGTGGACCCCGGTGACTCCGGGAGGGGGCGCGGCGGAGCCGGAACGCGGCTCCGCCGCGCCGCAGTGGCCGACGTCCCCGAACGGGGCGGTGGGGACGGCGGTGCCCGGGGCGGTCAGCCGACGTCGGGCAGTGCTCCCGGGAAGCCGTCCTCGTCCGCCTTCCGCCGTGCCCGGTCCGTGTTGAACTCCCGGACCGCCTCCAGCCACCGCCACGGTCGGATCTCGTCGAGGGTCAGGCCGGGGCAGGCGAGCCGGTGCGGGATGCGGCAGGTGGCGCCGGGCGGGGGCTCGTCGAGGCCGCCGTTCCAGGCGGTGCCGTCGCCACCGAGGTACCAGCGGTGTCCGCCGGGCACGAGGTGGGCGGGGAGGGGGTAGCCGGGTTCGAGGAGGACGTGCTGTCCGGTGTGGGTGGGCCGGCGTTCGCCGGCCAGGCCGCATTCGGGGCACAGGGGCGGTGCGGGTGGTTCGGGCCCGGTGGCGCCGTCGAGGGCGGCTTGGGCCTGGTCGATGTTCTCCCACGGCCGGCGGGTGCCGGCGGGCGGTCGGTGGTGGGCGTCGGGGCCGGGCAGTGGGACGAGGTGCGGTTCGTGTGTATCCCCCATGGCTTCGAGGGTCGGCACCGCCGCAGGCGGGGGGTAGGGCGCGATCCGGTCGCAACGGGAGCATCCGGGCGGAGCGCGCGGGCGCGGGGTGCGGCCGGTGAGGCGCCTGCCGTCCCAGGAGGCACGCGTGGCGTCACCGGGGACGGCCCCTGTCGGGCGTGGCGCGGTGCTGCTGCCCCGTACCGCCGGCGCGGCGGGGACACCGGAGGGTTCTCCCGGTGGTCCTGGGAGCGGGGCCGCCCCGGGGGCGACGGCCCCGGCCCGGATCATGACCGGAGGACGGCGAAAGCCGGAGACCTCTCCACCATCCTTCAGGGGAACGGGATCAGCATTCGATGACCGTGTCCCAGTGGACCGTGCGGTCGCACCAGCGGTCGAGGAGGGCCCGGTCGTGGCCCACGGCCAGCAGGCCCGCGCCCGTCGCCGCGCGGTAGTCCTCGACGACCGCGACCAGCGCGGCCGTGGTGGAGGCGTCGAGCATCGCGGTCATCTCGTCGCAGATGAGCCAGCGGGGGCGGAGCACCAGCGCGCGGGCCAGGCAGGCGCGTTGGAGCTGGCCGTCGCTGACCTCGTGGGGACGGCGGGTGAGCAGGTCGGGGGTCAGGCCGACGGTGCCGGCGAGTTCGGGGACCCGGGTGGGGACCTCCTCGCGCCGGCCGGTGGCGCGCAAGGGCTCGGCGATCAGGTCGGCCAGACGCAGCCGGGGGTCCGCGGAGAGACGGGGCTGCTGGAAGACGACGCCGAAGGCGGTGCGCAGCTCGCGCGGGGCGCGGTGGCGCCAGTGGCGTACGGGCGTGCCGTCGAGGAGGAGGGTGCCGGCGTCGGGGCGGTGCAGCAGGGCGGCGACGCGGGCGAGGGTGGACTTGCCGCAGCCGCTGGGGCCCAGCAGGCCGACGGCCTCACCGGGGGCGACGGCGAGGGAGGCGTCCCGGACGACGGGGGCGCGCCGGTCGTATCCGGCGGTGATGGCGCGCAGCTCAAGCATGGACGTCCTCCGGGGCCGCGGTGCGCGGGCTCTCGCCCTTCCCGTCGTGGACCGGGAGCGGATGGTGGCAGGCGACCTCCCCGGTCGGGAACGGCCCGGTCGCGGACGGCCCGGTCAGGGGTGGGAGGGTCGCGCAGGTGTCGGTGGCCCGCGTGCAGCGGGCGGCGAAGGCGCAGCCGCCGGGGAGGGCGCCGAGTTCGGGGGGCATGCCGGGGATCGGGGTGAAGGCGCGGTCGGGGAGGGCGTCGAGGAGGCCGCGGCTGTAGGGGTGGCGGGGGCCGGGGGCGCCGAAGAAGGTGCGGGCGTCGGCGAGTTCGACGATGCGGCCCGCGTACATGACGGCGATCCGGTCGGCGATGCGTTCGGCCGCCGCCAGGTCGTGGGTGATCATCAGCAGCGCCCGGTCGCCGTCGGCGTCGACGTGGCGGCGCAGTTCGTCGACGGTGTGGTCCACCAGGTCGCGGTCCAGGCCGGTGGTGGGTTCGTCGGCGAGCAGCAGGGGTGCCCCGCCGACCAGGGCGAGGGCGGTGGCGGCGCGCTGGGCGAGGCCGCCGGAGAGCTCGTGGGGGTGGCGGTCGAGGTGGTCCGGCGGGAAGGCGGCGCGTTCGGCGGCCCGCTCGGCGGCGGCGCGCAGGGCCGCGCGGCCCCGGACGCCGGTGAGCTGGGCGACCGTCTCCTCCAGCTGGGAGCGGATGGTGCGGACGGGGGTGAGGTGGGCGGCCGGGCTCTGCGGTACGAGGCCGATCCGGCGGCCCCGTACGGTGCGGGCGAGGGTGCGTTCGCCGGCGGTGAGCAGGTCGAGGTCGCCGAGCAGCGCGCTGCCCGCGGTCTGCACGTTGGCGGGGAGCAGGCCGAGGAGGGCGGAGGCGAGGACGGACTTGCCGCAGCCGCTCTCGCCGATCAGGGCGAGGCACTCGCCGGGCGCCACGTCGAAGTGCGCGTCGGTGACGGCGGCGACCCGGCCCCCGCCGGGCAGCAGGAAGCGCACCGACAGCCCGCGGACCGACAGCACGGGAGAGCGCCGGGCGCGCCCGGTCCCCTCGGCCCGCTCGGTTCGCTCGGTCAGCTCGGTCAGCTCGGTCAGCTCGGTCAGCTCGGTCACAGCATCAGCTCCGATCGGCGCCGCGGGTTGATCCGCTCCCGCCAGACTCCGGCGAGCCCGGCGATGGCGAGGGTGGGGATGATCAGGAACAGGCCGGGGAAGAGGGTGGGCCACCACTGGCCGGCGAGCAGGGAGCCCCGGGCGCCCTGGATGAGGGTGCCGAGGCTGGCCGTGTGGGTGGGCAGGCCGAGGCCGAGGAAGGACAGCGCCGACTCGTGCCACATGGCGTGCGGGATCATCAGGACGGCGGCGAGCCCGGCCTGGGGCAGCACCCCGGGCAGCAGGTGCCGGACCGCCACCCGCCACCGGGAGGCGCCGCCGGAGACGGCCGCGTCGATGTACGGGCGGGAGCGCAGTGAGAGGACCTCGGCGCGCACGATGCGGGCGGTGGACAGCCAGTGGGTGAGGGCGACGGAGACCACCACCGGCCAGACCCCCGGGCGGAACATGGCGACGATGAAGATGCCGAGCAGCAGGTGCGGGACGGACGCCACGGTGTCGACCAGGCGCATGACGACGCGGTCGACCCGGCCGCCGAGCGCCCCGGCGGTGGCGCCGACGGCGGTGCCGATCACGGTGGCCGTGAGCGCGGCCACCACGCCGACGAGCAGGGAGACGCGCAGGCCGTAGACGCAGCGCAGCAGCAGGTCCCGGCCGACGTCGTCGGTGCCGAAGGGGTGCGCCCAGGTGGGCGGCCGGAGTTTGGCGGCCAGGTCGACGGCCTGCTGGTCGAGCTGGACCAGCGGCGGGACGAGCAGCACCGCCAGGACGGTCACGCCGACCAGCGCGGCGGAGGTGCGCAGCCGCAGGGTGTGGGTGGAGCGGCGGGCGGTGCCGTGCCCGCGCCACGCGGTCGGGGCCGCGGGCCCGGCGGTGTCCGCCTTCTCGACGGTGGTGTCAGCCATGGGGATCACATCTCACTCAGCTTCACCCGCGGATCGGTCAGTCCGTACAGCAGGTCGGCCAGCAGGTTTCCGGCGAGGACGGCGGCGGTGGCGAGGGTGGTGAGCGCGGCCAGCAGCGGGAAGTCCACGGCGGTGGCCGCCTCCACGGTGGCCGCCGCGATGCCCGGCCAGCTGAAGACGGTCTCCACCAGCAGGGCGCCGGTGATGAGTTCGGGGACGCGGGAGCCGATCAGGGTGAGGACCGGCAGCAGTCCGGAGCGCAGGGCGTGGCCGAGCAGGACGGTGCGTTCGCTCAGGCCGCGGGCCCGGGCGCCGCGCACCGGGTCCTCGGCGAGCGCGTCGCCGACGCCCTGGCGGACGTAGAGGGTGAACCAGGGCAGCTGGGAGACGGCGAGGACGCCGGCGGGCAGTACGAGGTGGCTCAGGAGCTGTCCGGCGGTGACGTGCTCGCTGCCGGTGTCGGTGAGGCCGCCGGCCGGGAGGACGTCCAGTTGCAGGGCGAACAGCCAGACGGCGAGCAGGGCGATCCAGAAGACCGGCGCGGCCTCCAGGGCGTAGGAGAGGGAGGTGACGGCGCGGTCGAGCGGTGAGCCGGGGCGGCGGGCGGCGAGCACGCCGAGCACGGTGCCGAGCAGGACGGCGACGGCGAACGCGACGGCGCACAGCAGCACCGACCACACCAGCCGTTCGCCGATCACCTCGGCCACGGGCTGCCGCATCACGCCGGAGTGACCGAGGTCACCGGTGGCCGCGGAGGTCAGCCACTCCCACCAGCGTGCGGTGAACGGCCGGTCCACGCCGAGGTTCTCCCGCAGCCGGTCCAGGGTCTCCTGGTCGGCGCCGAGCGCGGCGGTGCCCGCGTAGGCCTTGACCGGGTCGAAGGGGGAGGCGGCGGCGAGGGCGAACGCGCCGAAGGTGACGGCGAGGAGCACGGGCACGGCGAGCAGGGCCCGCCGTGCCACGAGCCGCGCCATCGCTCCCCAGGGCAGGGACGTCATTTCTTCGGCTGCCAGTCCTCGACGTTCCACCACGGGCCGCTGGCGAAGCCGTGCTCGTGCGGCTCGGTCTGCGTGGTCAGCCCGTCCCAGCGGTCGGCGAGGACGTACAGGTGGTCGATGTGGGTGAGGAAGGTGTAGCCGGGGTCCTTCACCAGCGCGCGCTGGAGGTCGTCGTAGGCGGCCTTGCGGTCCGCGGGGTCCTGGCTGCGGCGGCCGGTCTCGAGCGCCTCGTCCACGGCCGGGTTGTCGTAGCGGGCCATGTTGTTGAAGCCGTCGCCGGCGAGGGAGGAGTGCAGCAGGGTGTAGAGGCCGAAGTCGGGGTCGCCGGTGCTGCCGAAGCCGGCGAGGACGGCGGAGCTCTTCATCCGGGGTTCGATGACCTCCCAGGTGCCGCTCTCGACCTTCACCTCGATGCCGGCCTTCTTGGCGTCGGAGGCGTAGGCGAGGGCGTGGTCCTGGCGGACCTTGTCGCCGGAGGGGTAGTAGAGGGTGAACGAGGCGCGGCGGCCGTCCTTGGCGCGGACGCCGTCCTTGCCGGGCTTCCAGCCGGCGTCGTCGAGGACGCGCCCCGCCTCGTCGAGGTCGCGGTCGCGTGCGACGTCCCGGGCGAACCAGTCGTCGTCCAGGGGCAGCGGGCCGTAGGCGGGGCGGCCGGCCCCGTCGAGGATCTTGTCGACCATCGCCTCGCGGTCCACGGCGAGGTCCAGGGCGCGGCGGATCGCGGTGTCGCCGGTGACCGGGTTCCCGGTGGGGAGGGTGACGGCGCGGAAGTCGTAGGACGTCGCCCGGTACGTCTTCCTGCCGTCGTCGTCCTTGAAGGTGGCGGCGAGGTTCGGCGGCAGGACCGCGCCGTCGAGGTCGCCGGAGCGCAGCCGGGTGGCGCGGACGTCGTCGTCGGCGATGATCGCCATGGTGAGCTTCTTCACCTTCGGCGCGCCGCCCCAGTAGTCCGGGTTCGCCTTGAAGGTGAGCTTCTCCCCCTTGCTCCAGCCGGTGAGGACGTACGGTCCGGTGCCGACGGGCTCGGTGTTGAAGGAGCCGGTGTTGGGGTCCTGACCGCCGGCGACGTGCTCGGGGACGATGGGCAGCACCGTGCGGGCGGCGAAGCCCGCGTAGGGGTACTTGAGCGTGAAGACGACCTTGTCGTCGCCGTCCGCCCGCACCTTCTCGATGGCGTCCAGTTCGCTCTTGGCGGTGTTGTTGGTCCTGCCGTCCAGCACCGTGCGGTACGTGAAGACGACGTCCTCGGCGGTGAGCGGCTCGCCGTCGCTGAACTTCACGCCGTCGCGCAGGGTGTAGGTGTAGGTGCGGCCGCCGTCGCCGATCTCGGGCAGCGCCTTCGCCAGCGCGGGCTTCAGCTCCAGGTCGGCCTCACGGGCGAGGAGCCCGTCGAAGATCTTGGAGTTGCCGTCCTTGCCGTAGCCGAGCAGCGGGCTCAGGGTGTCCGGCTCGGTGGAGACCCCGATCACCACCGAATCGGCGGCCACGCCGCCGGCCGTGCCGCCACCCGGCGCCGAGCACGCGGCGAGCACGCCGGCCGTCGCCGCCACGACGGCGGCGCCCCGCGCCCGTCGGTGTATTCGTCGGGTCGTCATCGAACCTCACATCCCTGCTGCCCGGTCATCGCTGTTGCATATTAGTTGCAGCAGGGCCCTACCCAGGACCGGCCTCCCCCAGTCCTCCCCCTTCGGCGGGGCGTGCGGCCGGTGTCGGGCCCGCGGGTGCGCGCCGGTACGCCGGCCCGCCGGGCTCGGCGACCACAAGGAGGAGCCGTTCGCGGCGCCGACGCCGAGGCGGAGACGGCGATCACCGAGCTCGACCCGGACTACGAGCCGTGGTTCTCGCCGCTGTACGAGCCGCCGTCCGGGGAGGCGGACGGCGATCGCGGGCGCGGTCGCCGTGCGACCCCGCGTCCTGATCCTCGACGAACCGACGGCGGGCCTCGACCCCGACGGCCAGGAGCGGCTGCTCGCCACCCTCGACGGGCTGCGCGCGAACGGCACCACGGTCGCCATGGCCACCCACGACGTGGACCTCGCCCTGGGCTGGGCCGACGACGCGGCGCTGCTCACGCCCTCCGGCGCCCGCACCGGGCCGGCCGCCACGGTGCTGGCCCGCACGGACCTCCTCGCGGCGGCGGGGCTGCGGTTGCCGTGGGGGGTGGCGGCGGCCCATCTCCTGCGGGCACGGGGACTGTCGGCCGACACCGCCACCGGCCCCCGCACCCCGGAGGAACTGCCGGCGGCGGCCTCGGCGGATCCCCGGCCCTCCGGCCGCTGACCGCGCCGTCCGGTGCGCCGCCTTCCCCGGTGGCCCGCCTTCCCGGTGGTCCGAACGGACCCCGACCGCACGCGCGCACGAACACGACACCACGCGGGCGGAAGGCGGTCGCCCGGCCGGCGCTCCCGCCGTGCGGGGCGCGACGCCGTGAGGCGCACCCGTCCCGCCCCGCTCCGGGGCGGGAAGGAGCGGGCCGGACCCGTCCCGCGGGCCGCTCGGGCATACCGACGGACATACCGAGGGGCATACCGACGGGCATTCAACCGCCTTATCACGTCACCGCCGTTCCCACGGAGCGTTCCCGGCGAAGTTGATTCCATGGTTGGACCATGCAGCCGCTCCCGCCCCGGCGCACGACGGGATGACTACCATGGGTCAGGCTTTCGATCCGGAGAGTGACCGCCCTCCCGGCGGCTCCGTCCCGACCCGCGGTCGGCATGCGCCGGCCGGCCCGTCTTCTTCTTGCACCCGAGCACCGAAGGGCCGCGGAATGTCAGTGCCTGCACCACCCAGCCAGCACCGGCCGGCGAAGGCGCCACCGGCCTCGCCGGCCGTACCCGCGGCCGTCCTGGGGGTGAGCGCGGCGGCAGCCGGGGCGGCGGTGGCGGTGGCACCGGCCGGCGCCACCGCGTGGACACTGGTGACGGCCCTGACCGCCTGGTGCTGCGTGGCCGCCGCGGTCGCCGTCGGCGCCCTGCTCGTCCGCCGGGCCCGGCAGGCGTCCTGGACACGGGGCGGCGAGGCGGACCGGCTGAAGGCCCGACTGGCGCATGTCGCCGCCGAGTCGGCGCACCTGGTGACCGTCACGATGCCCGCCGTCGCCGAGCGGCTGCGCGACGGGGCCGACGCGAAGGACGCCCTCGCGGGCGTGACGCCGCCGTCCGACCCGCAGCTGCGGCGGGTCGCGCACACCTTCGCCGCCGTCGTCGAGGAGTCGGTGCGGCACGCCGCGGCCCTGGACGCCGAACGCCGGCAGGCCCGGCGGGAGCTGGACGAGATCGCCGCCGAGCTGGAACGGCTCACCCTCAGGACGCTGCCGGCCGTCGTGGCGGAGCTGCGCGAGGGCCGCTCGGCGGACAAGGTGCTCGCCTCGTTCGACCGGCCGCGCAGCGCGCTGCTGAGGGCCCCCGCCGAATCGTTCGTCCGGGAGCTCGCGCTCAGCGAGCGCCGGGCCGTCGCGGCACAGGTCACCTCGGCGAAGGCCCTGAGCCGGGTGCAGGCCAAGACGGTCGCCCTGCTCGCCGACCTCAGGGAGATGCAGGAGCGGCACGGCGAGGAGGTCTTCGGCGACCTGCTGAAGCTGGACCACACCACCTCGCAGATGGGCCTCATGACGGACCGGCTGGCACTGCTCATGGGCGGCCGGTCCAGCCGGGCGTGGAACAAGCCGATCGTCATGGAGAGCATCCTGCGCGGCGCGGTCGGCCGGATCGCCGCCTACCGGCGGGTGCGGATGCACTCCTCGAGCACGGCGGCGGTCTCCGGGTTCGCGGCGGAGGGCGTGATGCACCTGCTCGCCGAACTGATGGACAACGCCGCCAACTTCTCGCCGCCGATCGACGAGGTCCACGTGTACGTGGAGGAGCGCAGCGCCGGCATCGTCGTCACGATCGAGGACAGCGGCCTGAGGATGGCCGACGCGGCGATGCGCCGCGCCGAGGAGGCGGTGGCCGGCCTGCTGCCCGACCTCTCCTCGCTGCAGGGCACGCGACTCGGTCTGGCCGTGGTGGGCCTGCTGGCGGTGAAGTACGGCATCACCGTGAACTTCCGGCCGTCGTCGCGCGGCGGCACCGGTGTCGTCGTCCTGCTGCCTCCGCAACTGCTCGCCCAGCAGCGGGACCCGGGCCCCGCCCGGGGCGCGGGCCACCCGGTGGCCGCCCCGCCCGCACCCCGGCCCGTGCCCGCCGCGGAGGTGTCGCCGCCCACCGCCGGGCACCCCGCCGCCCTGCCCGCGGGACCGCCCGAGCAGGGCAGGCACCGCAGGCCCCTCGACGCCACACCGAACGGGCTGCCCGTCCGCACGCCCGGACGCACCATGGCCGAGGCGGAACGCGAGCGCGAGCGGCACCGGCCCGTCACCGGCACCCCGTCGGAGCACCCGGCGCGTGACGCGGGCGCCCGCTTCGGCGCCTTCCACCGCGGCCGCCGGTCCGCGGGCGCGGCCGCCGCCGGGCCGGACGCCGGCCCGGCGACCGCTCCGTAGGCCCGTCCCGTCGCGTACCCGCAGGGCGTCCGGGGCACCGGCGCCCGCCCCCGCTCGAGTTCGTGAGATTGGAGAAACGGGCGGTGACCGGCCGGTCCGGCGCCACCGTCCCGACAGCCACCATGCAGACCACCGACAACAGCCTCACCTGGCTTCTGCAGAGTCTCCTGGAGCGCACCCCCGGCACCCGGCACGCGCTGGTGCTGTCCCGGGACGGTCTCAAGCTGTGCTGGACCGAGCACCTGACGCTCGACCAGGCCGACCAACTGGCGGCGATCTGCTCGGGGATCCAGGCGCTCGCCCAGGGCGCCTCCGTCGAGTTCGGCGACGGGACCGGTGGGGTGCGCCACTCCATGACCGAGTTCCACGGCGGCCTGCTGTTCGTCGTGGAGGCCGGTGAGGGGGCGCACCTGGCGGCCCTCGCGCACGAGAACGCCGACCCCGGTGTGGTGGGGCACCAGATGACGGAGCTGGTCGAGCAGATCGGGGAGCACCTGCGGGCCGAGCCCCGGCGGCCCGCCCGGGAAAGCGCCGCGTCGTGACGCGCGGGCCCGTGGACACCGGCGCCCCCGACCGGCTCTACCTGGTCACCAACGGGCGCAGCCGTGCCGACGACTCGTTCGACCTGGTCACCCTCGTGGTCAGCGAGTGCGAGCCCGCCTCCGGGATGCAGTCGGAGCATGCCCGGATCCTTGATCTGTGCCGCCGTCCGACGGCCGTGGTCGAGATCGCCGCGGAACTGGGCCTGCCGATCACGGTGGTGCGGATCCTGCTCGGCGACCTGCTCGCCACGGGCCGCATCACCGCCCGTCACCCGCGCGCGGCGCGGTCCGTCGCCTCGCTGCCCGATTCCGCCCTTCTCCAGGAGGTGCTCCATGGGCTCCGCAACCTCTGAGCTCCCCTCCCACCGCACGCCCCTGTCCGACACCGCCGAGACCGGCCTGAAGATCGTGGTCGTGGGCGGTTTCGGGGTCGGCAAGACCACTCTGGTCCGCTCGGTCAGCGAGATCCGGCCGCTGAACACCGAGGAGGTGATGACGCAGGCCGGAGTGGGCGTGGACGAGCCGGGCGGGGTGACGACGAAGACCACCACGACGGTGGCGTTCGACTTCGGGCGGATCAGCCTCGACGAACGCATGGTGCTCTACCTGTTCGGCGCTCCGGGGCAGGGGCGCTTCTGGTTCCTGTGGGACCGGCTGTTCTCCGGCACGCTCGGCGCGGTCGTCCTCGTCGACACCCGGCGGATGGACGACTCCTGGTACGCGATCGACCGGCTCGAACACCACCGGACACCGTTCGTGGTCGCCGTGAACCGGTTCGAGGACGACACGAGCCACTACTCCCTGGACGAGATACGGCAGGCGCTCGCGCTGCCCGGGCACGTGCCGCTGATCGACTGCGACGCGCGGCTGCGGCGGTCCGGCAAGAACGTACTGATCACCCTCGTGGACCACCTCCGCGCACTGGCCATGGCCCGGGAGACGACACCGTGACCGACACCGGATCCTTCGCCCGTCCGGCCCCGCCGGGCTGCCCCGCCCCCGCGGACGCGGTGCGCCTGGCCGGGCTGGAGTACCAGCGGACGCCGGCGCAGCTGTACCGCGCGCTGCGCCGGGAGCACGGCCCGGTCGCCCCCGTGCTGCTCGACGGCGACGTCCCGGCCTGGCTGGTGCTGGGCTACCCGGAGGTCACCTATGTGACCCGGCACGACGAGCTGTTCGCGCGGGACTCGCGGCGCTGGAACCAGTGGCCGAACATCCCGCCGGACTGGCCGCTGCTGCCGTACGTGGGGTACCAGCCGTCGGTCCTGTTCACGGAGGGCGACGAGCACCGGCGGCGGGCCGGGGTGATCACGCTGGCGCTGGACGGCGTCGACCAGTTCGAGCTGGGCCGGGACTGCCGGCGGATCGCCGACCGGCTCATCTCGGGGTTCGCGGGGAGCGGGCAGGCGGAACTGATGGGCCAGTACGCGCACGCCGTGCCGGCGCGTGCCGCCGTGCAGATGTGCGGGATGCCGCTCGACGCCGCCGACACCCAGCGGCTCGTGGACGACCTGCGCATCTCGCTGGACGCGGCGGAGGGCGACGACCCGGTCGCCGCGTACGGGCGGGTGGGTGAGCGTCTGGCGCGGCTGGTGAAGGAGAAGCGGGAGCTGCCGGGCCCGGACGTCACCTCGCGGATGCTGCTGCACCCGGCGGAACTCACCGACGAGGAGGTCGTCCAGGACCTGATCTCGGTGATCGCCGCCGCCCAGCAGCCCACGGCGAACTGGATCTGCAACACGCTGAGGCTGCTGCTCACCGACGAGCGGTTCGCGCTGGGCGTCTCGGGCGGGCGGCTCAGCGTGGCCGAGGCGCTGAACGAGGTGCTGTGGCTGGCCACGCCGACGCAGAACTTCATCGGCCGGTGGGCGGTGCGGGACACGCAGCTCGGCGGGCGGCGGATCCGGGCGGGCGACTGCCTGGTGCTGGGGCTGGCGGCGGCCAACACGGACCCGCAGATCTGGCCCGAGGGGCACGTCGGCGCCGAGAACTGCGCGCACCTGTCGTTCAGCAACGGGGAGCACCGCTGCCCCTATCCGGCCCCGCTGCTGGCCGACGTGATGGCACGCACCGCCGTCGAGACGCTGCTGGATCGGCTGCCGGACCTGGTGCTGGCGGTGGAGCCGGACGAACTGACCTGGCGCCCGTCGATCTGGATGCGCGGACTGACGGCGCTGCCGGTGGAGTTCACGCCGGTGGTGCAGTAGCGGGCGCACGGGCCCCTGGGCCGGGGCCCGTGCCCGTCGCTCCCCGGGGTTCAGTCCGTGACCGGGGTGAACCGTACCGGCAGGGACTGCGGTCCCCGGGTGAAGACGCCCTTCTCGACGGGGTCGAAGCCCTCGGCGAGCCGTAGGTCGGGCAGGGCGTCGAGGAGTTGGTTCACGCCGGTCTCGACCTCGGCCTTGGCGAGCAGGGCCCCCACGCAGAAGTGCCGACCGAGCGCGAAGGCGAGGTGGTCGGCGGCGGCCGAGAAGGCGGTCGTGGTGGTGAGGTCGTCGCGGAAGACGTCGAAGCGGTCCGGGTCGCGGTAGCGGCTCTCGTCGCGGTTGGCGGCGCCGATCAGGCAGGTGACGGTGGCACCGGCGGGTACGGTGCCACCGCTGAGGGTGACCTCGGTGGCCGACTGGCGCATGATCATGTGGACGGGCGGGGTGTAGCGCAGCGTCTCGGCGAACGCGGCGGGTATGAGGCCGCGGTCCTCGCGGACGGCGGCGAGCTGCTCGGGGTGCAGCAGCAGGTTGGCGAAGATGCCGGCGATGGCCTTGTCGGTGGTCTCGCCGCCGGCGGCGAGCAGCAGACTGCAGAACGCCTTGACGTCCTCGTCGCTCATCGACACGCCGTCGATCTCGGCGGCGCACAGCGTGGACAGCAGGTCGTCACCGGGGTTTTCGCGGCGCCGCCGGATGACCGGCAGCATGTACTCGGCGAACTCCACCCGGGTCCGCTCCCCCGCCGCGGCCACCTCCGGGTCCCCGGAGAGGTTGCCGAGGAAGGCGATGACGGAGGTGTACCAGCGGTGGAAGCGGGGGTGGTCGGTCTTGTCCAGGCCCAGCATGTCGGCGATCACGTTCACCGGGAACCGGGTCGCGTAGTCGGTGACCAGGTCGGCGGAGCCGGTGTGCCGGAAGGCGTCGATGAGTTCCCGGGAGTTGCGCTCGATGAGGGGCAGGAACTTCTCCCGCAGGTCGCTGCCGCGGAAGGCGGGGGCGACGAGGGCGCGGCGCACGGCGTGTTCGCGCCCGCTGAGCTGGAGGATCGTCCTGCCGTGCACCGGCTCGAGCTGCCAGTCGTAGTTGCCGGTGGTGAACTGGTCGTCCTTGTCCTTGAAGACGCGCTCCACGTCCTCGTAGCGCGAGACGATGTAGCTCCGGGTGGCCTCGTGCCAGAGGAGGGGCGCGCTGTCGCGCATCACGCGGTAGGCGGGATAGGGGTCCGCGGCGAACTCGGGCGAGAGGATGTCGGTCACCTGCTGCGCGGTGGACATGAGACTCCCTCGGTTCATCAACTGATGTACCGCGCAAGGGTATTGACCCTTCACCGGCCGGAACAGACCTGCTCCGTCAGCGGTCGGGTGCGGGGCGGTCGTTGACCGAAAAGCGCCGGGGGCCCTGTCCGGCGCTCCCCCTGGTGCGGTGACGCCGCCCGGGCGGGCGGCGCCACCGACCGGAGGATCAGACCGCGGAGCGGAAGGCGGGCAGGTAGCCGCCCGACTGGCCGATGGCCTTCGGGTGGTAGGAGTTGCTGATGTTGAGCCAGTCCACGCTGTGCAGCCACGCGTCGCCCGAGCAGATCTCGTGTCCGGTGAACTCGTCCACCACGCTGGAGAAGGTGAACCCGGCGTTGGCCGCCCGCTTCGCGAGCACCCCGTTCAGCACGTCCGAGGCGTTGTTGATCGCGCCGCGCTCGGTCTCGGTGAGTCCGGCGATGCAGTTGCCCGAGAGCTTGTAGAAGCGCGGGTACCCCAGCACCACCACACGCGCCTGCGGGGAGCGGGAGCGGATGCCGGCGTACAGCGAGTCGAGCTTGCCCGGGAGGGAGTTCTGCATCTGCGAGACGGCGGTGTTGACGCGGCTGACGCAGGTGGCCTCGCTCTGCAGCACACAGGTCTGCATGACGTCCGCGAAGCCGACGTCGTTCCCGCCCGCCGTGACGCTGACGAGCGTGGTCGACGAGGAGAGCGCGCTCAACTGGCCACTGGCCACGCTCGCCGTCGTCGCGCCCGAGCAGGCGACGAATCTGAACGAGGACGGGGAGTTGGCGGTGGCCCAGAGCGACGGGTAGGCCTTGGTGCTGCGCTTGCAGGTGCCGCTCTCGGAGGTGTAGCTCCCGGCGCCCACTCCGGAGGAGTAGGAGTCGCCGAGAGCCACGTAGTTGTCGCCGGCGGCCGAAGCCGGCTGTGCCAGACCGAACACGGCTGCGGCGCTCATGGCGAGGGTCGCCAGGGTTGCCCGAACAGAACGCACTGACACGACGGTCCGCCCTTCGAAGGTGGGGATCGCGGGGGTGGTTAAACGTGCAAGCATGCTTGTAGCAGGCCCTGATACCCCTCGGTAACTCCCTGGAGAAAAGCCGTCCGTAATGCCCGAATGATCGTTCGGTGAAGTGAGCTCCGCGCGTAGACAAACCTTCAATCGGCGCTCGGGGACGTGAGATTCGAGACTCCTGTGCGCCCCCGTCCCCCGCGCCGGGCGGGCGTCCCGCCCGCCCGCCCGGCGTCCGGAACGGGGGCGCCGTGGCCCCCTCAGCCCTCGTCGCCCCGCCCGGTCCCCGGGCCCTCCCCCGGTGCGGACCGCGGTGCGGACTGCGGTGCCAGTTGCGGAACGTGACGGCCCGTCGGGTCGGCCAGGAGGCGGCGGGGGTCGGCCGCCCGGGTGATGGCCGACTCGACGGCGGCGATGCGGTCGCCGAGGAGGGCGAGGGCGGCCACCGCGCGGGCCAGGGCGTCCTGGTCCGCGCCGCCCGGGGCCCGGGTGCGGACGTGGGCGGCCTTCACCTCGGCCCACCGGTCGGCCCGGTCACCGGTGAGCGTGCCGCGCAGCTCGGCGAGCTTCAGCAGGCTCGCCTCGGCGCCGGTGGTGAGGGTCTGCGCCTCGGCCGCGTAGTGGTCCTCGACGACGGCGGCGAGTTCGGCGTCGTTCATCACGGGCTGGATCCGCTGGGCGATCTTGTTCATGTTGCGGTAGGAGCCCTGGAGCCGGAACGGCGGCTCGGCGCGCGCGTCGTCGGACTGGGCGGCGGAGGCGATGTAGGCCGCGTTGACCGCGAGGACCGTCCGGCGGGCGGTGAGCAGGTGGCGCAGCACGGCCAGGATCCGGTCCAGCTCGGTGGGGGCGTAGGGGTGGACGAGCCGGTCGGGGCGGGCCGTGGGGTCGCCCTCGGCGAGGCGGATCAGCAGGTCGAGGTCGGCGCGGTCGCGGCCGGCGAGCGGGGCGAGCACCGGGTTGGCGGTGAGCGCGTTCTCCAGGAAGCTGAGCGCGAAGACGTCCTCCTTGCCGGTGAGGACGTCGCCGAGGTTCCACACGTCGGCGCGGTTGGCCAGCATGTCGGGCACCCGGAACGCCTCGCCCGACTCGGTGTAGGGGTTGCCGGCCATGCAGACGGCGAACCGCTTGCCCCGCAGGTCGTAGGTGCGCGGCTCGCCCTCCCACACGCCCTCCACCCGGCGCGTGGCGTCGCACAACGGGATGAACTTCTGCAGCAGTTCGGGCGAGGTGTGCTGGATGTCGTCGAGGTACAGGAGGGTGTTGCCGCCGGCGGCCAGCGCGAAGTTGATCTTCTCGATCTCCTGGCGCGCGGTGGCGTTCGGCGCCTCGGCGGGGTCCAGCGAGGTGACGGTGTGACCGAGCGCCGGGCCGCTGATCTTCACCAGGATCAGGCCGAGCCGGTGGGCCACGTACTCCATCAGGGTCGTCTTGCCGTAACCGGGCGGGGAGACGAGCAGCAGCAGGCCGCCGGTGCCGGTGCGGCCGGACTCGCCCGTGGTGCCGAGCTGCTTGGCGAGGCTGTCGCCGATCAGCGGCAGGTAGACCTCGTCGACCAGGCGGTTGCGGACGAACGTCGCCATCACCCGCGGCCGGTGGTCGTCCAGCCGCAGCCGCGTCCGCTCGGCGGCCACGAGGGCGGCGCGCCGGCGCTGGAAGGCGCGGAACGCGGGGACGCCGCGCTCCCTGAACTCCGCGGTGCGGGCGAGGAACTCGTCCAGCCGGAGGGTGAGGCGGCGGTCGGTGATCCGGGGGTGGGTGCCGAGCAGCCCCTCCGCGGTGGCGGTCAGCGGCGCGTCGGACGTGTGGCGGGGCAGGTCCGGGCAGAGCTCGGCGGCCACGGCCTCGGCGAGGTCGCCGTCGGTGACGGGGGCGCCGGTGGCGGCGGTGTACGCGGACAGCCAGGCCTCGACCAGCTGCCGGCGGGCGGCCAGGCCGTCGAGGGCGGGGAGGTCCTCGTCGTAGGCCCCGGTCGGGACCGCGCCGTGGAACGCGTCGAGCAGGGAGCGGACCCGGGCGCCGATGACGAAGCCCTCGGGGCCCGTGGTCAGCTCCTCGAAGAGGTACGCGGCGCAGGCCCGCGGCCGTACGGCGGTGGCGCCGTCCCACCGCTCGACGGCCTCGGCGAGTTCCGTCCGCAGCGCGTCGAGCGCGGGCGGCGGACCGAAGGCGTCGCGGACCCGGGCCAGGGAGCGGGCGCGGCGGGTGAGGTCGGCGCGTTCCTCGGCCGTGGTGCCGTGCGCCCAGTACAGCAGGGCGTGGGCGCGGGCGGCGGGCTCGTGGCGCAGGGGCCCGGCGCCGTCGTACAGGGGCAGCAGGGCCTGGAGGATCACGGTGGCGTCGTGGTCGTGGACGCCCCGCTCGTGCCCCTCGTCGTACGCTTCCTCGGCGGCCCGGCGGACCAGCGCGGCGAGGTCGTCGGCGCCGGCCAGGGCGGCGGCGCCGTGCTCGTGCAGCAGCCGGGCGGCGAGGTGCTCGGCGCGGTAGACCTCGGGCGACTCGGACGGCAGGTGCCGGTTCCCCAGGGAGCGGTCGGCGAGGAGGGCGGGGTCGGTGACGGGGGCGCGGTAGTCCGTGCCGGTGAGGGCGAGGGCGAGGCCGTCGCCGTGCGGGACGACGGTGAGGTCGACGGGCTGGGTGCTGACGGCGAAGCGGTGGCCGCCGAGGCGGATGGTGCGGCCGCCGTCCGCGTAGAGGTCGGCGCGGTCGCGCAGGGCGCGGGTGGCTTCCTGCCGGGCGGAGCGCAGCCGTCCGTCGAGCTCCTCGGCCCGCACGCGGTCGCCGAGTCCGCGCAGTTCGTCCGCGGTGCGGCGGACCTTGGTGACGAGCGGGTCGGAGGCGAAGTAGGTGCTCACCGCGTCGGTGTCGGCGAGCGCGGCACAGCGCCGGGTGATCGTCTCCAGCACGCGGTCGGCGGCGGACGCGAGCTGTTCGGCGCGACGGGCGCGGGCGTCGGTGAGGCTCTGCTTGCGCGCGGAGAACGCCTCGTAGATCTCGGTGCGCCGGTCCGCGAGTTCGCCGAGGACGTCGTCGAACTCGGCGAACCGGGACTCCAGCGTCTCGAGCTGGGTGAGCACGTGCGTCAGCCGCTCGTCGCAGGCCTCGGGGTCGTCCGCCGCCGCGAGCGCGCCGGTGACCGTCTGGCCGAGCAGGGCGAGTTCGGCGGCGAACCCGGCACGCGCCTCCCGGTCGAGGAGTCCGCGGCGGCGGGCGTCGAGGGTGGCGCGGGCGCGGTTGACGCCGCCCAGGGCCTCGGCGACCCGTTCCAGGACCGCGGTGCGGACGGTGGCGTCGCCGATGTCGAGGCCGGCGACGACCTCGGTCACCGTGCGCAGTCCGTCGGCGAGTTCCTCCAGGCGGGCGGTGACCGGGCCGGCCTCGGCGGCGGTGGTGATCGACTCGGCGTCGGCGACGAGCCGTTCGACGTCGGCGTGGTGCCGGGCGAAGGCGTCCTCCCGGGCCAGGAAGGCGACCGCGCGCCGGCCGAAGGAGGCGAGGTCCGTCTCGGCCCGGGCGGCCAGGTCGTCGATGCGGGCGCGGTCCGCGTACCGCATGTCCTTCAGGGTCAGCAAGTGGCCCTGGGCGTGGCGCAGTTCGGTCAGGCCCGTGACCCAGGCGGCGGCCTCGCGGGGCTGCTCGCCGCGCAGCCGGCGCACCACCGAGGCGATCCGGTCCGCCGCCTCCTCCAGCGCGTCGGCGGCCCGGCGGGTGAGGTCCCGCACGGTCTCGAACTCGACCAGCACCTGCTCGGCGGCCTCCCGCACCTGCTCCAGGGGGGTGCGCAGGTCGCCGAGTTCGTCCTCGCCCAGCCAGTGGTGGGTGTCCAGGGCGCGGACGCAGGCGGCCGCCAGGGCCGCGTACACCTCGGCGGTGGGGGTGGTCTCGGTGACGGAGCGGGCCAGCGACAGGCAGTCGGAGACGCCCCGTACGAGGTCGGCGTTGCCGACCCGGGCCAGCGCGCTCCCGTCGGCGGGCAGGGCGGCGGCGTGGGTGTCGGAGACGTAGGGCGAGTGCCACAGCTGGAGGGGGTGGACGCGGGCGGGTTCGTCGCCGTCGGGCCGCAGCAGGGCGAGCAGTCCGTCGTCGAACAGCGCCCAGCCGTGGCAGGTCAGCGGAGTGGCGACCGCCTCGCGGATCAGGTTGTACGACAGCAGCAGTCCGCGTCCGCGCTCGGGCGCGTGGAACGCGTACAGCACGTCCTCGCCGTACGGCGAGCGCACCTCGCGCTCGAACTCCATGCCGTCGGTGTCGAGTTCGTACGTCTTGTGGGGGCCGGCGGCCAGGCAGTAGCCGCCGGGGAACACGATGCCCTGGTCCTCGGGGAGCCGGCGGCAGCCCTGTCCGATGCCGTCGAGGCGGACGACGGACCGGGTGAGGGTGTGGAAGACCAGGTAGCGGTGCGCGGTCTCCTTGTAGGGCAGGATCCGCAGCAGGATCAGGGGACCGACGCGCGCGTGGGCGATCTCGGCGTCGGCGAGGGACTGCAGGGGCTCGTCGACCGGTTCGGTGTGGATGCCCTCGGCGGTGCCGGTGTCGTTCTCGGTCTTGACGGTGAGGGTGCCGCCGAGGGTGTCGACGAAGACCTCGCCCTGGACCGAGACGTGCGGATGGCGGCCGAGGACGTGGTCCTCGCGGGTGGTGGGCGTCCAGTCGATGTCGTCCGGCGGGGCGGCCGCGTGGTCGCGGTCGCCGCGCGCGTCCAGGAACGCGGCCCGGCCGTCCTCGGACACCGACCAGCGCAGGACGCGGATGTCGCCGACCTTCTCGCCGGTCTGGAAGACGGCGAGCAGCTTGCCCTCGACCCGGCGCAGCCGCAGCAGGCGTGCCTGGCGGTAGTAGCGGTGCAGGGCGGCGAACTCGTGCAGGAAGGCGGGGTCGTCGAGCAGTCCGGGCACGGCGTCGTCGGGCAGCCGGTTCAGGGCGCGGTCGTGCGGCACGAGGACGTCGCCGACCGCGGTGTCCCCCTCCGGCCGGGGCCGGGCGCCGTAGCCGAAGAGGAGCACGTCGCCCACGGCCACGATGTCGCGGGGCACCCCGGTGCGCTCGGTGCGCAGCCGCTCGGTGCCGGTGAGGCGCAGTTCCGGGGCGCCGAACTCATCGGCCCGGCGGCGGTTCAGCGCCTCGGCGCGGCGGGCGAGTTCCGCGGCCCGGTCGGCGAGGCGGTCGCGCAGCACCTGGTAGGTGCCGGCGTCGACCGTCCCGTGGCCGCCGTCGGCGTCGGGCGTGCCGTGGAGGTCGCCGGCGCCGGGCGTCTGGCGCGGGGCCGTGTCGGCGGTCTCGTGGGTGCCGGTGGTCATGGCTGCCTCTCGGAAAGGAGCGGTCGGGAGCCGCCGTCCCCTGTGCGGCGGCTCCCGACCTGGGGGTGGTCAGGCCCTGGGGTGGCCGTTCAACGCGGCCAGCGGAGTATCCGCGAGACCCAACTCACCGGCTTTCTCGATCAGTTGCTGCAACCGATCGCTGTTGTCGGCGCCCGTGTTCATCAGCTTCATCAGCAGGGCGGAGACCGTGAGGTTCTGCACGTCGGCCGTGGAGACGGAGCCCAGGATCCGGCTCAGGTCGTCGGTGAAGCTCGCCGAGCCGTCCAGCCAGGGACCGGCGAGGGCCCGGGCGGTCTCGGAGTTCTGGACGAAGCCGTCCACGCTCTTGCCGAGCGCGATCGAGGACACCAGCCGGTCGAGGAAGACGGACTCCCCGCCGACGATGTTGATGTCCGCGTTCTCCAGCCCGGTCGCCAGGACCGTGGCCTGCGCCTCGGCGACCTGCCGCTGCACCTCCAGTCCGGCGAGCCGGACGTCCTTCTCCGCCTCCAGGCGCAGCCGGTACTCCTCGTGGCCGCGGGACGCCTCGTCGAGGGCGGCCATCGCCGCCGCCTTCTCGGTGAGGCCGGCCGCCTCCGCACGGAGCCTTCCGCCGATCGCCTCGGCCTCGGCCAGCGCCTTGGCCCGCGCCCCCTCGGCCTCGGCGCGCATCCGGGCCTCGGCGGCCTCGGCCTCGGCACGGCCCGCCTTCTCGATGACGTCGGCCTCCTTGTCGCGGACCTGGACGGCGGCCAGCCCCTCGGCCGCGGCCTCCGCCTGGACGCCCTCGGCCATCCGCAGCTTGGCCCGCGCCTCCAGGTCGGCGGTCTTCAACCGGGCCTCGGCGAGGGTGAGTTCCTCGGCCGCGCGGTGCGCGGCGGCCTGCTCGGCGGCCTCGGCGGCCTTGATGTCCTTGACGAGCTTCTCCTGCGCCTCGGCCTCCGCGGCGATGACCACGGCCTGGCGCTGCCGCTCCGCCTCCTCCACGGCCCGCAGCTTCAGGATCGACTCCTCCTGCTCGGCGACCGTGCGGTCCACCGCGACCCGCTCCCGGATGACCTCGGCGATCTCCCGCCGCTCCACCTCGAGTTCCTTCTCGGCGGCGATCCGGGTCAGTTCGGTCTCCCGGTCCCGGGCGATGACCTCCAGCAGGCGGTCCTTCTCGATGCGCTCGCTCTCGACGGCGATGACCCGCTCGCGGTTCTTGGCGGCGACGGCGACCTCACGGGCCTGGTTCTCCCGCTGCACGCCGAGCTGCTCCTCGGTGCGCAGGAAGGCGCTCTGCGCGCGCAGCCGCTCCTCCTCCACCACCCGCGCCGTCTCGGCCTCCTCGCGGGCCCGCACGGTCTCGATCTCCCGGCGCTGCTTGATCTCGGCGTCGGCCTGCCGGCGCTCCAGCTCCAGGATCGCCTCGCGCGCGTCGACGTTCTGCCGGGTGATCTCCTTCTCCTCGCCGCGCTGGGCCTCGTTGGTGCGGATGTGCTCCACGGCCGTCAGCTCGGTGATCTTGCGGATGCCCTGCGCGTCCAGGACGTTGCCCGGGTCGAGCTGGGTCAGCGGCGTCTGCTCCAGGTAGTCGATCGCGGCGTCCTCGAGGTGGTAGCCGTTCAGGTCGACGCCGATGACCTCGATGATCCGGTACCGCAGTTCCTCGCGCTTGGTGTACAGGTCGGTGAAGTCCATCTGCTTGCCGACGGTCTTCAGCGCCTCGGAGAACTTGGCGTGGAACAGCTCCTGCAGCGTGTTCCGGTCGCTGGCCCGCGCGGTGCCGACGGCCTGGGCGACCTTGATGACGTCCTCCACGGTCTTGCTGACCTTGACGAAGAACGTGATGCGGATGTCCGCGCGGATGTTGTCCCGGCAGATCAGTCCTTCCTTGCCGGCCCGGGTGATCTCGATGGTCTTCACCGAGATGTCCATCACCTCGGCCTTGTGCAGCACCGGCAGCACGACCTGCCCGGTGAAGGAGACGTCGACCTTCCGCGTCTTGGAGACGATCAGCGCCTTGCCCTGTTCCACCTTGCGGAACAGCTTGGAGAAGGCGAACAGCACGACGAGTACGAGCAGCAGGCAGACGCCGACGAACACGGCGATGCCCACGGTGGCGGCATCCATGGGACACGTCCTTCAGGGCTGATGGCTGGTCGGAAGCGGTTGGTGACGAGCCGGAACGGACAAGGACGGAAAAGACCGGAAAGGAGCGGGAGGAAGCGGGAGGAAACGAGAAGGAACGGCAAGGAACGGTTGGGTGGCGGGGCCGGCGCCCCGGGGGTCGCACAGGGGGACGAGGACGTCCCGCCGCGGGGTTCCGCCTCAGGCGGCGCGGTCGTGCGGCACGCGCGGGCGGGACCGCTCGGCCCCGTCGCGGAGCGGGTACGGTGCACCGTCCCGGTCCTCGCCGAGCGCGCGGGCGGACCGGGACGGGCCGGGTTCGTCCGGGAAGAGGCGGTGCAGCGGCCGCACGAACAGGCAGGTGAGCCGCCAGGAGACGAGCAGTGCGCCGCACGCGACGAGGGGGCGCAGCAGTCCGGCGGAGCTCTCCGGGACGGCCGCGGCCAGCAGGACGCCCGTGCCGGTGGCGAGGAGCCAGGCGAAGACCGTCAGCAGCGAGAACGCGACCGCCACCGGCACCCCGCCCATCCCGAGGGCGTCGAGATCCGCGTCGGAGTCGAAACTGCGGCTGCCGGCGACACCGGCGGCCACCAGCAGCCAGAAGCAGATCACCACGACGAGGGCGGCGGTGAACAGGAGGGTGGGCAGGCCCGCGGCGGCTTCCACGAACGTACGCATTCCGACCCCCTGTTCCGCCCGCTGCTGACTGCCGGCTTTTCGGCGGCAGCACTGCTCCCCTCCGGTTCCGGCACGGATACCTGCCGGTGCCCGGCACCAAGACCTTGCGCAGTGCTGCCCGCGGACCATCCTGCCGCAGCGGAATCCATCAGCGCATTGCCGGATCCCGGCAATGTTCCCTAGGATCTCCATGCCGACGACGCGCTAAGAGAGCGTCAAAATCGAGAGGGATGGCGTGACAGAACGGGAGATCCCGGAGGAGTATCTGAACGGCTATGCCCACATTCTGACCGAGGTCGCGGCCACGGGCAGACGCCTCACCCGGGACGAGATCGCCTCCCGGCGGGCCCTGGGCGAACGGGCCGCGGAGGCGGGCTTCGGTCTGCGCGCCCTGGTCAGGGTGCACCTGTCCGCCGCCCGCGAGGCGTGGCCCCGCGGTTCCGAATCGGCCGACGGCGCGCTCGCGGCCGTACAACAGGTGGTGGACGCCTTCGCCGAGGGCTATGAGCGGGCGCAGCGACTGGCGGTGCGTCAGGAGGAGGCGGCCCGGCGGGAGTTCATCGACGACCTGCTCTACGGCCGCAGCGACCTGGGGCGGCTCGCCGAGCGTGCCGAGCGCTTCGGGCTGCGGCTGTCCCACGAGCACGCGGTGGCCGTCGCCCGGGGGGCCGTCCCCTACGAGGAGGGCGACCCGGTGCCCCGGCAGGTGGAGCGCTCCCTCTTCTCCCGGTTCGGCAACCGCAGCATCCTGCTCACCACCAAGGACGGGCGGCTGCTGTGCATCGCCCCCGGGTACCAGGAGGACGTCCTCCTCCACTTCGCCAAGCAGGCGCACGCCGCCACCGACGGCGGACAGGTCGCCGTCGGCCGTCCGCGGTCCGGGCCCGGCGGGGTCGTCCACTCCTACGAGGAGGCGCTGAACATCCTGGAGATCGCCGAGCGGCTGGAGCTGGACGATCCGGTGCTGCGCGCCGCCGATCTGCTCGTCTACCCCGTCCTGGCCCGCGACCGCCAGGCCATGGCCGACCTGGTCCGCAACACCCTGGGCCCGCTCACCACGGCCCGCGGCGGCGCCGAGCCCCTCCTCGACACGCTCACCGCGTACTTCGACTCCGGCTGCGTCTCCGCGGAGGCGGCCCGCCGCCTCTCCCTGAGCGTGCGCGCCCTGACCTACCGTCTGGAGCGCATCCACAGGCTCACCGGCGCCAACCCCTCGGACCCGTCCCACCGTTACATGCTCCAGACGGCGGTGATCGGCGCACGCCTGCTGGAGTGGCCGGCGAACGAGCTGTGAGGGAGGGCGTGTCCGGGGCGCGGCGACCGTGCCGCCGGGCAGCGGTCACCGCCCGGCGGTCCGCGCCCGGACGGGGCGGAGCCGGCGCCGAAGACCTTCCGGGGCCCGGCGGAACTCCGGCACGGCCGGGCCCGGCGCCGGTCAGTCCTGGACCAGCGTGACGTCCTGGTGCTGCACCGCGTGGAAGGTCGGCACCAGGAGGACGCCCGAGGGGGACATCTCCAGGATCGTGGCCTCCACCCGGGCCTCGCCGGCCTTCAGCGCGCCGTCGGGCACGTTGCCGGTGTTCTCCCAGCGGTGCTCCCGGCCGTCGCACACCGCCTGGGTGCCGCCGATGGAGTGGCTCTCCGCGGACGGGCCCTGGTGCACCGCGGAGCTGATGTAGACCGACCCGGTGGCGTCGGTGCAGCGGTACGTGCCGGAGAGGGTGACGGAGTTGCCGGCGATCCGGCCCACGGAGTCCACCGTCACGGTCTCCGAGGGGGCGGCCGACGCCTCCGGGGGTGCCGCCGCGGCGGAGCCGAGCAGCAGCAGCGCGGCACCGGTCGCCACGCCGAGGACAGGGGATGCGAACATGGGGAAACCTCCCGAAGTGAGCGGATTGAGGGGTCCACCAGTACCGGGCGAGCGGGTCCGGGGCCGTCATCCTCACTCCTTCGGTGGCGAGTCCGCACCGGCCGTCGGGGAACCGTCCCGGGACGGTCCGGGATCCGTCACGTTTTCCGGCGGGCCGTTGCGATGAGTTCGCGACGCGGGCACGGTCCTCCCTGTACGACCCCTTCGGATCGTCCACACCGATGTGGAGGTGCGCCATGTGTGCCCACCAGCCTTCCTGCCGACGGACCGACTCCCCCGCCCCGCACGTGGTGGCCGCCCACCCCGAGCAGGGCTGGAGCCTGCTCTGCGACGGATCGATCGTCTTCGACGACACCGGCGAACTGCTCCCCGACGGCCGGGTGGTCGCCCCGCACCGGGCGCCCGCCGACCGCCTCGCGGTCGCCGCCTGACCCCGGCCGCACACCGCTCACCCCTCCGCGACGAACCACCGCAGCAGGGAGGCGAGGCGCTCCGGCCGGTCCTCGGCGATCAGCGTCCGGGTGTCGTTGATCTCCACCAGTCGGCCCCGCGGCAGCAGCTCGGCCAGAAGGCGGCCGTGCTCGCGGGGCATCATCCGGTCCTCGGTCGCCCAGACGACCAGCGCGGGCCGGTCGAAGTACCGCAGCCCCTGGGCGGCCTCGAGCAGTTCGGTCCGCCGGACGTGGGTCCCGTAGTGCCGCAAGTCCCGCCGGATCGCCGGGTCGGTGCGCAGGGGACGCAGCCAGCGGTCGACGATCTCGTCCGGCACGGGGCGCTTGGTGAGCGCCCCGAGGCCGACCGGCAGCCTGCGCAGCGGTTTCAGGCCCAGCACGCGGACCATGAGCGGGATGCCGCCGGGCACCCTGCAGGCCGCGGCGATCATCCTGCCGGGCAGGCCCGGCGGGTAGTTGTCGAAGGCCTCGCAGGAGATCAGCACCAGCCGCGCCAGCCGCCGCGGATGCCGGGCCGCGACCGTCTGGGCGCGTCCGCAGTCGCTCTCGACGAGGGTGACGTCCCACAGGTCCAGCCGTTGCAGGAACTCCGCGACCAGCTCGTTGACCAGGTCGGGCGTGGGCGGCCGGGTCATCGGCCTGCGGTGCGAGCCGTACGGCAGGGTCGGCGCGAGGAGCCGGTGGTCGGTCCGCAGCTCGGCGATCACCTTCCGCCAGACCGAGGCGTCGTGCACCAGGCCGTGCAGCAGGACGACGACCGGGCCCCCGCCCCCCGTGTCCTCGTACTCGACGGTGCCCGCGCTGAGCGTGATCTCCGGCATGGTGACAGGCTAGGGCGCCCCACCCTTCAGGGCAGCAGCGCGCATCCGTCGAGCTCCACCAGCGCCCGTTCGTCCCACAGCCGGACCACCTCGACGACCGCCATCGCCGGGTAGTCGCGGCCCGCCAGCTCCCGCCACCGCCGGCCGAGCTCGCGGGCGTGGGTGCGGTACGCGGCGACGTCGGTGGCGTAGACGGTGACGCGGGCCAGGTCGGCGGGGGTGCCGCCGGCCGCGCGCAGGGCGGTGAGGAGGTTGGCCAGGGCCCGCGAGAACTGCTCGGGCAGGGTGTCGCCGACCACCTTGCCGTCGCCGTCGAGGGCGGTCTGGCCGGCCAGGAACACCATCCGGGTGCCGGTGGCGACCACGGCGTGCGAGAAGCCGGCCGGCGGGGAGAGGTCGGGCGGGTTGACGCGCTCGGTGCTCACCGGTCCTCCAGACTCTTGTACAGCTCCTTGGCGACGATGCCCCGCTGGACCTCGCTCGCCCCCTCGTAGATCCGGGGCGCGCGGACCTCGCGGTAGAGGTGTTCGAGCAGGTGCCCGCGCTGCAGGGCCCGGGCGCCGTGGAGCTGGACGGCCCGGTCGACGACGTACTGCGCGGTCTCGGTGGCGAGCAGCTTCGCCATGGCGGCGCGCCGCGGGACGTCCGGCGCGCCCGCGTCGTACGCCGTGGCCGCCGCGTACACCATCAGCCGGGCCGACTCCGTGCGCAGGGCCATCTCGGCGACCTGGTGGGCGACGGACTGGAGGTCCTTCAGCCTGCCGCCGAACGCGTCCCGCCGGGCGGTGTGGTCCAGGGTCGCGTCCAGGGCCGCCTGCGCCATGCCGACCGCGAAGGCGCCGACGCTGGGGCGGAACAGGTTGAGGGTGCCCATGGCGACGCGGAAGCCGCCGTCCACCTCGCCGAGGAGGTCGTCGGCGGTCACCGGCACGGCGTCGAGGCCGAGGCTCCCGATGGGGTGCGGGGAGAGCATGTCGAGGGCGCGGCCGGTGAGGCCGGGGCGGTCGGCGGGGACCAGGAAGGCGGTGACGCCGCGGGCGCCCGCGCCGGGGGTGGTGCGGGCGAAGACGGTGTAGAGGTCGGCCTCGGGGGCGTTGGAGATCCAGCACTTCTCGCCGGTGAGCCGCCAGCGGCCGGGGCCGTCCGGGTGAGCGGCGAGCGACAGCGCCGCCGCGTCCGAGCCGGCCCCCGGCTCGCTGAGCGCGAACGCCGCGACCGCGCTGCCGTCACCCACCCGGGGGAGCCAGCGGGCGCGCTGGGCGGCGGTGCCGTGGGCGTGCACCGGGTGGGCGCCCAGGCCCTGGAGGGCGAGGGCGGTCTCCGCCTCGGTGCAGACGCGGGCCAGGGACTCCCGCATCAGGCACAGGTCGAGGGCGCCGGAGGTGAACAGCCGGGGCAGCAGGCCGAGGGCGCCGAGCTCGGCGACGAGCGGGCGGTTGACACGGCCGGGCGCACCCTTCTCGGCGAGCGGGCGCAGGCGTTCGGCGGCCAGGGCGCGCAGCTCGGCGCACCAGGTGATGTGTTCCGGTTCGAGCGAGAATGCGGTCATCGCCGGTTCCTTCCCTCGCCGCCGACCCCTCCCGAGGCTATCGCGTACCGTTGACTGCCGTCACCAACGCGATACGCTCCTGGTGCGAGCCCACCACTCCGAGGGGGCGCACCGACATGAACCCACGGGCCACCGCGCACGTCGACACCTTCGCCCGCGACCGTCTCCCGCCACCCGGACAGTGGCCCGAGCTCCGCTTCGACCTGCCGGAGCTGGCCTACCCCGAGCGGCTGAACTGCGCCGCCGAACTGCTGCACGGCCCGCCCGGCGACCGCCCCGTCTTCCGCACCCCCGACGGCGCCGACTGGACCTACGGCGAACTGCGCGCCCGGGTGGACCGGCTGGCGCACGTCCTCACCGGCGACCTCGGGGTGGTCCCCGGCAACCGGGTGCTGCTGCGCGGCCCCACCACGCCGTGGCTGGCGGCCTGCTGGCTGGCGGTGCTGAAGGCGGGCGCGATCGCCGTCACCGTGCTGGCCCAGCAGCGCCCGCACGAACTGAGCACCGTCTGCGAGATCGCCCGGGTCCGCCACGCCCTGTGCGACGTCCGGGCCGTGGACGACCTCGCCGAGGCCGGGGTCCCGGGCCTGGCGATCACCGTGTACGGCGGCGACTCCCCCGAGGACCTGCTGAACCGCCCGGCGCCCGGCACGCCCTACGCGGCCGTGGACACGGCGTCCGACGACATCGCGCTGATCGCCTTCACCTCCGGCACCACCGGGCGGCCCAAGGGCTGCATGCACTACCACCGGGACGTGCTCGCGATCGCGGACACCTTCTCCCGGCACGTCCTGCGGCCGACCGCCGACGACGTGTTCGCCGGCAGCCCCCCGCTCGGCTTCACCTTCGGCCTCGGCGGGCTCGTGGTGTTCCCGTTGCGGGCCGGGGCGAGCGCGCTGCTGCTCGAACAGGCCCGTCCCCGGCAGTTGCTGGCCGCGATCGCCGAGCACCGGGTCTCGGTGCTGTTCACCGCGCCCACGGCCTACCGCGCCATGCTCGGCGAGCTGGACGGGCACGACATCGCCTCGCTGCGCCGCTGCGTCTCGGCGGGCGAGAACCTGCCGGCCGCCACCTGGCGGGCCTGGCACGAGCGCACCGGGCTGCGCATCATCAACGGCATCGGCGCCACCGAACTGCTGCACATCTTCCTCTCCGCCGCCGACGAGCGGATCCGGCCCGGCACGACGGGAGTCCCGGTGCCCGGGTGGCAGGCGCGCGTGCAGGACGCCGAGGGCCGTCCCGTGCCGGACGGGGAGCCGGGGCTGCTCGCGGTGCGCGGGCCGATCGGCTGCCGCTACCTCGCCGATCCGCGGCAGCGGGAGTACGTGCGCGGCGGCTGGAACATCACCGGTGACACCTACGTCCGCGAGCCCGACGGCTACTTCCGGTACGTCGCCCGCGCCGACGACATGATCGTCTCGGCCGGGTACAACATCGCCGGCCCGGAGGTGGAGGAGGCCCTGCTGCGCCACCCGGACGTCGTGGAGGCGGCGGTGGTCGGGCGGCCGGACGAGGCGCGCGGCCAGGTCGTGGTGGCGTACGCGGTCCTCAGGGAGGGCGCGCGGCGGGACGCCGAGCGCCTGCGCGCCTTCGTGAAGTCCGAACTCGCGCCGTACAAGTGCCCCCGCGAGATCGTGTTCCTGGCCGCGCTGCCGCGCACGGCCACCGGCAAGCTCCAGCGGTTCCGGCTGCGCACCCCGGCCGGCACCGGAGATGACCAGGCGTGATGCCGGAGAACGGAACCGAGCGGCACCACCTAAGATGATCAACGTGTCCGACCAGCAAGACCAGCACGCCCCGAGGTCCCTCATCGTCACGCTCTACGGCGCGTACGGCCGCTTCGCGCCGGGACCGGTGCCCGTCGCCGAGCTGATCCGGCTGCTGGCCGCGGTCGGCGTGGACGCCCCCTCCGTCCGTTCCTCGGTGTCCCGGCTCAAGCGGCGCGGGCTGCTCGTCCCGGCCCGCACCGCGCAGGGCGCGGCCGGGTACGAACTCTCCCCGGACGCCCGCCAGTTGCTGGACGACGGCGACCGGCGCATCTACGCCGACGCACCGCCCGGGGACGAGGGCTGGGTGCTCGCCGTGTTCTCCGTGCCGGAGTCCGAGCGCCAGAAGCGGCACGTCCTGCGCTCCCGGCTGTCCGGCCTCGGCTTCGGAACGGCGGCGCCCGGCGTCTGGCTCGCCCCCGCGCGGCTGTACGAGGAGACGCGGCACACCCTGGAGCGCCTGCGCCTCGACACCTACGTCGACTTCTTCCGCGGCGAGCACCTCGGCTTCGCGCCCACCGCCGAGGCGGTCGCCCGCTGGTGGGACCTGGACCGGATCGCCGAGCAGCACGAGGCGTTCCTGGACCGCCACGCGCGGGTGCTGCGCGCCTGGGAGCGGCGTGCGGACACCCCGCCCGAGGAGGCCTACCGGGACTACCTCCTCGCCCTGGACTCCTGGCGCCACCTCCCCTACGCCGACCCCGGCCTGCCCGCCGCCCTGCTCCCCGCCGACTGGCCCGGCACCCGCTCGGCCGCCGTGTTCCGGGGCCTGCACGACCGTCTGCGGGACGCGGGGGCCGTGTTCGCGGGACTGTGACCGGCGGCGGGGGCGAGGCCGTCAGCTCCCGAGCGACAGCCGGGGCCTGGGCGCGTCCGTGCGGCCGGTCCGCGGGGGCCGGCTCCCGGCCCGGTACGGGGCGGGCCAGTCGGCACCGGGCCCGGTGTAGCCCTGCTCGGCCGCCGCGTGGAGCGTCCAGTGCGGGTCGTACAGGTGGGGGCGGGCCAGCGCGCACAGGTCCGCGCGCCCGGCCAGGATCAGGGAGTTGACGTCGTCCCAGGAGGAGATGGCGCCGACCGCGATCACCGGGACACCCGCCCGGTGGCGGATGCGGTCGGCGAACGGGGTCTGGTACGAGCGCCCGAACTCCGGCTGCTCGTCGGCCACGACCTGCCCGGTCGAGACGTCGATCGCGTCGGCGCCGTGCGCGGCGAAGGCGCGGGCGAGGTGCACCGCGTCCTCGGCCGTGGTGCCGCCGTCGGCCCAGTCGGTGGCGGAGAGGCGGACGGTCATGGGCCGTTCCTCGGGCCACACCGCGCGCACCGCGTCGAAGACCTCCAGCGGGAAGCGGAGCCGCTTCTCCGGTGAGCCGCCGTAGGCGTCCGTGCGGTGGTTGGTCAGCGGGGAGAGGAAGCCGGAGAGCAGGTAGCCGTGGGCGCAGTGCAGTTCGAGCAGGTCGAAGCCGGCGCGCGCGGCCCGCACGGCGGCGGAGACGAACTGTTCCCTCAGGTCGGTGAGTTGGGCGCGGGACAGCTCGCGGGGGATCTGGCTGCCGGGCTTGTACGGGAGGGGGGAGGCGGCGACGAGGGGCCAGTTGCCGTCGTCGAGCGGTTCGTCCATGCCCTCCCACATGAGCTTGGTCGAGCCCTTGCGCCCGCTGTGGCCGAGCTGCACGCCGATCGCGGTGCCGGGGGCCCGCGTGTGCACGAAGTCGGTGATCCGCCGCCACGCCTCGGCCTGGCGGCCGGTCCAGAGGCCGGCGCAGCCGGGGGTGATGCGTCCCTCCGGGCTGACGCAGACCATCTCGGTCATCACCAGTCCCGCCCCGCCCAGGGCCCGGGCGCCCAGGTGGACCAGGTGGAAGTCGCCGGGGACGCCGTCCGCCGCGGAGTACATGTCCATGGGGGAGACGACGACCCGGTTGCGCAGCGTCAGGCCGCGCAGCCGGAAGGGGGTGAACATCGGGGGCGTGCCGGGCGGGCAGCCGAACTCGCGCTCCACGGCCCCGACGAAGCGCGCGTCGCGCAGCCGCAGGTTGCCGTGGGTGACGCGGCGGCTGCGGGTGAGCAGGTTGAAGGCGAACCGGCGGGGCGGCTGGCCGAGGTACAGGTCCAGGTTCTCGAACCACTCCAGGCTGGCCCGGGCCGCGCGCTGGGTGGACTCGACGACGGGCCGCCGTTCCGCCTCGTACGCGGTCAGCGCCTCCCGTACCGAGGGCTGCTCGCGCAGGGCCGCGGCCAGCGCCAGGGCGTCCTCGACGGCGAGCTTGGTGCCGGAGCCGATGGAGAAGTGGGCGGTGTGGGCGGCGTCGCCGAGGAGGACGACGTTGCCGTGCGACCAGCGGGCGTTGACGACCGTGCGGAAGGTGGTCCAGGCGGAGTTGTTGGACCTCAGCGGGCGTCCGCCGAGCGCCTCGGCGAAGATCTTGGCGCAGCGTTCGACCGTCTCGCCCTCGTCCGCCGCGTCGAGCCCGGCGGCGCGCCAGACCTCCTCGCGCATCTCGACGATCACGGTGGAGGCGCCCTGGTCCTGCGGTCCGGAAGTCCTCGTCGAGGGGCGGGGGCCGGACGACGGGCGGGCGTAGGGGTAGCCGTGCAGCTGCATCACGCCGTGCTCGGTCTCGGCGATCTCGAAGCGGAAGGCGTCGAAGGCGAAGTCGGCGGCCAGCCAGACGTAGCGGCAGCGGTGCCCGGTGATCCGGGGCCGGAACACGTCCGCGAAGGCCGCGCGGGTGGTGCTGTGCACCCCGTCGGCGGCGATCACCAGGTCGTGCGTCCGCGCCAGCCGCTCCGCGTCGGGCGCCTCGGCCCGGAAGCGCAGCTCCACCCCGAGGGAGCGGCAGCGCTCGTGCAGGATCCGCAGCAGCCGGCGCCGGCCGAGGGCGGCGAAGCCGTGTCCGCCGGAGGTGTGGCGCACGCCCCGGTGCACGATGTCGATGGCGTCCCAGCGCACGAAGTCCCGCTGGAGGGCCGCGTGGACCACCGGGTCTGCGTGCTCGATGCCGCCGAGCGTCTCGTCGGACAGGACGACGCCGAAGCCGAAGGTGTCGTCGGGGGCGTTGCGCTCCCAGACGGTGATCTCGCGGGCGGGGTCGAGGCGCTTGAGCAGCGCGGCGGCGTACAGCCCGCCGGGCCCGCCTCCGATGACGGCGACCCTCACGGCTACCGCCCCCGCCACTTCGGGGGGCGCTTCTCGGTGAAGGCCGCGTGGAACTCGGCGTAGTCCTCGCCGTTCATCAGCAGGGCCTGGGTGGCGGCGTCCAGTTCGACGGCGGCGGCCAGCGGCATGTCCAGCTCGGCCGTGAGCAGTGCCTTGGTCTGGGCGTACGCCAGCGCCGGACCGTCGGCCAGGCGGCGGGCGAGGGCCCGGGCGGCCTCGTCGGCGCCGCCCTCCTCGGCGAGCGCGCTGATCAGGCCGATCCGTTCGGCCTCGGGCGCCCGCACCGGCTCGCCCAGCATGAGCAGCCGGGTCGCGTGCCCGAGGCCGACCACCCGGGGCAGCAGGTAGGCGGCGCCCATGTCGCCGCCGGACAGGCCGACCCGGGTGAAGAGGAAGGCGAAGCGGGCGCTGGGGTCGGCCACCCGGAAGTCCGCGGCCAGGGCGAGGACCGCACCGGCGCCGGCCGCCACCCCGTGCACCGCGGCGACCACCGGGAACGGGCACTCCCGTACCGCCCGGACGACCTGCCCGGTCATCCGGTTGAAGTCGAGCAGCTGGGCGGTGTCCAGGGAGAGGGTCGCGCCGATGATCTCCTCGACGTCGCCGCCGGAGCAGAAGCCGCGTCCCTCGCCGGCCAGCACCAGGGCCCGCACGGCCCGTTCCCGGGACAGCTCGGCGAGCAGGTCGCGCAGGTCGGCGTAGGCGCCGAAGGTGAGCGCGTTGAGCCGGTCGGGGCGGGCGAGGGTGACGGTGGCGACGCCGTCGGCGAGGTCGACGCGCAGATGCTCCCAGCGGGTGGTGCGGGCGGCGGAGCCGGTGAAGGGACTCATGGGGGCGGCCTCCTCGGGCGGGCACGGCACTGCTCACTGAGCCCTACCCGGAGAAGCTGTCTTTTATTGGTGACCGTCGTCACGAGTACGCGATAAACCGCGCGGTTCACCGGTTCGACGCCCCCGCGTCGGGCCCCGTCGGGCGCGCCGTACCATGGCCGCTTGAAAGCAGGACAGCCTGCTCCCCGAACGGATCCGCTGTGTACGAACTCCCCCGAACCTCCGCTTCCTGGCGCGTAGCGCTGCCGCACACCACCGCGGCGGTGCCGGTGGCCCGTGCGCTGGTCCGCACGGCGCTGGCCGAGCGGGAGCACGCCGCCGACAGCGACACGGCGGAGCTGCTGACCGCGGAGCTGGTGGCCAACGCCGTGGAGCACACCTCGGGGAGGGGCCCGATCGAGCTGGTGGTGGAGCTGCTGCCGACCGGCTGCCAGGTGGAGGTGCACGACGCCGATCCGGCGCCGCCCGGCGATCTCACCCGCCCGGACCTCGGCGCGCCGGACCCCTGGCAGGAGCACGGGCGCGGACTGCTGCTGATCCGCGCCCTGAGCGCGTCGTGCGGCCACCGCCCCACCGCGTCCGGCAAGGCGGTGTGGTTCCGGCTGTCGGCGATCCCGAGCCAGCGGCGCCCCGCCTGACCGGACCCCTCCGCGGCGGGGCCGGGGCTCAGGCCAGGGTCGCCACCAGGACCGCCTTGATCGTGTGCAGGCGGTTCTCCGCCTCGTCGAAGACCACCGAGTGCGCCGACTCGAACACCTCGTCCGTCACCTCCAGCGACGACAGGCCGTGGGTCTCGTACACCTCGCGGCCGACCTTCGTGCCCAGGTCGTGGAAGGCGGGCAGGCAGTGCAGGAACCTGACGTCCGGGTTTCCGGTGGCGCGCAGGACGTCCATGGTCACCGCGTACGGCGCGAGGGCGGCGATCCGCTCGTCCCAGACCTCCTGGGGCTCACCCATGGAGACCCAGACGTCCGTGGCGACGAAGTCGGCGCCCGCGACGCCCTCGGCGACCTCCTCGGTGAGCGTGAGGCGGGCCCCGCTGGACGCGGCGAGCTCCCGGGCCCGGTCGACGACCTCCTCGGCGGGCCAGTAGGCCTTCGGGGCGACGATCCGGACGTCCATGCCCAGCAGGGCCGCGGTGACGAGGTAGGAGTTGCCCATGTTGAAGCGGGCGTCGCCGAGGTAGGCGAAGGAGATCTCCTCGAGCGGCTTGGCGCTGTGCTCGGTCATGGTGAGCACGTCGGCGAGCATCTGCGTGGGGTGCCAGTCGTCGGTCAGGCCGTTGTAGACGGGCACCCCGGCGTGCTCGGCGAGGGTCTCGACGGTGGCCTGGGCGTCGCCCCGGAACTCGATCGCGTCGAACATCCGGCCGAGCACCCGCGCGGTGTCCTTGGCGGACTCCTTCTTCCCGATGTGCGAGCCGCTCGGGTCGATGTACGTCGTCGAGGCGCCCTGGTCGGCGGCGGCGACCTCGAAGGCGCAGCGGGTGCGCGTCGAGGGCTTCTCGAAGATCAGCGCGATGTTCTTCCCCCCCAGGTACCGGATCTCGGTCCCGGCCTTCTTGGCGGCCTTCAGCTCCGCGGCCAGCTCGAGCAGGCCGCGGAACTCCTCCTCGGTGAAGTCCACCTCCTTGAGGAAGTGGCGGCCGGCGAGGGCGGTCGGAACTGTCGCCATGGGGCGCTCCAGGGGTGCAGGAACAGGGACGACTGGAATTCTATACGAGTGGCAGAATTTCTATGCGACCGGGTGCCGTGATCGGGACCGGACGGGTCCCGGGCGGTCCGGCAGGCTCCTGGTCAGGCAGCCCCGTGGTCCGGCAGTCCGGCAGTCCGGCAGTCCGGCAGTCCGGCAGTCCGGCAGTCCGGCAGTCCGGCAGTCCGGCAGTCCGGCAGTCCGGCGATCCCGCGGTCCCGCGGTCCGCCGGTCTAGACGGGATCCCGCTGGACCGGACA
Source organism: Streptomyces viridosporus T7A (assembly GCF_008704515.1). Classification (NCBI taxonomy): domain Bacteria; kingdom Bacillati; phylum Actinomycetota; class Actinomycetes; order Kitasatosporales; family Streptomycetaceae; genus Streptomyces; species Streptomyces viridosporus. The sequence goes on along the minus strand of NZ_CP023700.1, from coordinate 6,191,169 downwards.
GCTCATGCAGCGCGGCCCTCCCCTGCCCCGTCCCAGCTCACTGCCCGGGATCTCTATCACCTCGATGCCCTGCTTGCGCAGGTGCGTATTGGTGGTGGCGTTCCGCTCGTAGGCGATGACGACGCCCGGCTCGACGGCCAGGACGTTGCAGCCGTCGTCCCACTGCTCGCGCTCGGCCGCGTGGACGTCCTGGGTGGCGGTCAGCACCCGGATCTCGCTGAGCCCCAGCGCGGCGGCGATCGCCCGGTGCATGTGCTCCGGCGGATGGTCGGTGACCTTCAGCTCCTTCTCCTCCACACCCGGCTCGATGGTGTACGAACGGAGCATGCCGAGCCCGGCGTACTGGGTGAAGGTGTCGCCGTCGATCATCGTCATCACGGTGTCGAGGTGCATGAGGGCGCGCCGCTTCGGCATGTCGAGCGCGACGATGGTCTCGGCGGAGCCGGCCGCGAAGAGTTTGTGCGCGAGCATCTCCACGGCCTGCGGCGTGGTCCGCTCGCTCATCCCGATCAGTACCGCGCCGTTGCCGATCACCAGCAGGTCACCGCCCTCGATGGTGGACGGGTAGTCGGCCTGCCCCCTGGACCAGACGTGGAAGGACTCCGCGCGGAACAGCGGGTGGTGCCGGTAGATCGCCTCGAAGTGCACCGTCTCGCGCTGCCGGGCGGGCCAGCGCATCGCGTTGATGGCGACGCCGTCGTAGATCCAGGCGGAGGTGTCGCGGGTGAAGAGGTGGTTGGGCAGCGGATCGAGCAGGAAGTCGTCGAGCTCCATGACGTGGAAGCGCACCGAGACCGGCTCCGGGTGGGCGTCCAGGAACTCCCGCTTGGTCATCCCGCCGACCAGCGCCTGCGCCAGCTCGCGCGCGGGAAACGTCTCGAAGACGGCCCGCAGGTGGTCGGTGGCCAGCGGACCGTACTCCTTCTCGTCGAAGACGCGGTCCAGGACGAGCGCACGCGCCGCCGGGATGTCCAGCGTCTCGGCGAGGAGGTCGCCGAAGAGGTGGACGGCGACCCCCCGCTCGCGCAGGACGTCGGCGAACCCGTCGTGCTCGGCGCGCGCCCGGCGCACCCAGAGCACGTCGTCGAAGAGCAGGGTGTCCTTGTTGCTGGGGGTGAGCCTTTTGAGCTCGAGATCGGGCCGGTGCAGGATGACGCGGCGCAGCCGTCCGGCCTCGGAGTCGACGTGGTAGGTCATGCCTCCATCCTGACCACCCGGGCGGGTGTTCACCCCTCTGCGGTCGGGTCGGGGACCGGCCCGTGTCCCCGGGGCGGCCCCGGGGCCCCGTTCGGGCCGGGCGGCCCCGTGCGGTGGCCGCCCGGCCCGGACCGTGCGCTACAGGCGCGGGTCCACCGGCTCCGACTCCAGCGCCAGGACGCCGAAGACCGCCTCGTGCACCCGCCACAGCGGCTCGCCCCCGGCCAGCCGGTCCAGGGCCTCCAGGCCGAGCGCGTACTCGCGGATCGCGAGCGACCGCTTGTGGTTCAGGAACCGGGCGCGCAGCCGGGCCAGGTTCTCCGGGCGGGTGTACTCGGGTCCGTAGATGATCCGCAGGTACTCGCGGCCCCGGCACTTGATGCCGGGCTGCACCAGGCGGCCCTCCGTGTCCCGGACCAGCGCGCCGACCGGCTTGACGACCATGCCCTCGCCGCCGCGTCCGGTCAGCTCCAGCCACCAGTCGACGCCGGCCCGCACCGACTCGGGGTCGGCCGTGTCGACGTGGAGGCGGCGGGTGGCCTGCAGCAGTCCGGTGGCGTCGTGCTCGACCAGGCGGTCCAGCAGGGCGAGCTGCTCGTCGTGGGGCAGGGCGGCGAGGCTGCGGCCCTGGACGGCGAGGATCTGGAACGGCGCCAGGCGCACGCCCTCCAGGCCGTCGGTGGTCCAGCAGTAGCGGCGGTACGCCCGGGTGAACGCGGCGGCGGCGCCGGCCCGTTCGCGCTGGCGCTCCAGCAGGTCCCCCACCTCCGTGCCCCGGGCCGCCGCGCCCTCCAGGGCGGCCAGGGCGGCCGGGAAGGCCGCGCCGGAGGCGGCGCCCACGGCGGCGTACTGCGAGCGCAGCAGCCCGGACGCCTTCAGCGACCACGGCATCAGCTCGGCGTCCAGCAGCAGCCAGTCCGTCTCCAGCTCGTCCCACAGACCGGCCCCGGTGACCGCCGTGCGCAGCCGGCCGAGGATCTCCTCCGTGACGGCGGCGTCGTCGAAGAACGGGCGGCCGGTACGGGTGTACAGGGACCCGGTGGCGCCCTCCGCCCCGAAGCGGCGAAGGGCCGTGCCGGCGTCCCGGCAGACCAGGGCGACCGCGCGAGAGCCCATGTGCTTCTCCTCGCACACGACCCGCGCGACGCCGTCCTCCCGGTACTGGGCGAAGGCCTCGACCGGGTGCTCCAGGAAGCCGTCGAGGCGCGAGGTGGCGGTGGGCGCCATGGTCGGCGGGAGGTACGGCAGCAGGCGCGGGTCGATCGCGAAGCGGCTCATGACCTCCAGGGCCGCCGCGGCGTTCTCCTCGCGGACGGACACCCGGCCCGCGTACCGGGTCTCCACCACCCGGCGGCCGTGCACGTCGGCGAGGTCCAGCGGGCGCCCCTCGTGGCCGCCGGGGGCCTCGGTGCGCAAGGGGCGGACCGGCTCGTACCAGACCCGCTCGGCCGGTACGTCGACCAGCTCCCGCTCCGGCCAGCGCAGCGCGGTGAGCCTGCCGCCGAAGACGGCGCCGGTGTCCAGGCAGATGGTGTTGTTCAGCCAGGTCGCCTCCGGGACCGGGGTGTGGCCGTAGACGACGGCCGCCCGGCCGCGGTAGTCCTCGGCCCAGGGGTAGCGCACCGGCAGGCCGAACTCGTCGGTCTCGCCGGTGGTGTCGCCGTACAGGGCGTGGCTGCGGACCCGGCCGGAGGTGCGGCCGTGGTACTTCTCCGGCAGGCCGGCGTGGCAGACCACCAGCCTGCCGCCGTCGAGGACGTAGTGGCTGACCAGACCGTCGATGAACTCCCGCACCTCGGCGCGGAACTCCTCGCTCTCCCCCTCCATCTGGGCGATGGTCTCGGCGAGTCCGTGGGTGTGCCGCACGTTGCGGCCCTTGAGGTGACGGCCGAACTTGTTCTCGTGGTTGCCGGGCACGCACAGCGCGTCGCCCGACTTCACCATGGCCATCACGCGGCGCAGCACGCCGGGGCTGTCCGGGCCGCGGTCGACGAGGTCGCCGACGAAGACGGCGGTGCGGCCCTCGGGGTGCACGCCGTCGACGTAGCCCAGCTTGCCGAGCAGTGCCTCCAGTTCGGCGGAGCAGCCGTGGACGTCGCCGATGACGTCGAACGGCCCGGTGAGGTGGGTGAGGTCGTTGAACCGCTTCTCGGTGACGACGGTGGCGTGCTCGACCTCCTCCACGCCGCGCAGGACGTGCACCTTGCGGAAGCCCTCGCGCTCCAGGTGGCGCAGGGAGCGGCGGAGTTCGCGGATGTGGCGCCGGACGACCCGGCGGGGCAGGTCGGCGCGGTCGGCGCGGGTGGCGTTGCGCTCGGCGCACACCTCCTCGGGCACGTCGAGCACGATGGCGATGGGCAGCACGTCGTGCTGCCTGGCCAGGTCGATCAACTGGCGCCGGGCGTCCTGCTGGACGCTGGTGGCGTCGACGACGGTGCGGCGGCCGGCGGCCAGGCGCTTGCCGGCGATGTGGTGCAGGACGTCGAAGGCGTCGCGGGAGGCGCTCTGGTCGTTCTCGTCGTCGGCGACCAGGCCGCGGCAGAAGTCGGAGGAGAGCACCTCGGTGGGCTTGAAGTGGCGGCGTGCGAAGGTGGACTTGCCCGAGCCGGAGGCGCCGACGAGCACCACGAGGGACAGGTCGGTGACGGGCAGGACCCGGCCCCGCGGCTGCGGGTTCCCGGTGTGCGGGGTCGTCTCGGTGGTGGTCATGCGGCCTGCGCCTCCTGCGCGGTCCCGGTGGTGAACACGGCCATCTGGGTGGGCGGCCCGACCTCGGGGTCGTCGGGTCCGACGGGTGCGAACTCCACCGTGTAGCCGTGGCGTTCGGCCACCTTCCCCGCCCAGGCGCGGAACTCCCCGCGGGTCCACTCGAAGCGGTGGTCGCCGTGCCGGACGTGGCCGGCCGGGAGGCTCTCCCAGCGCACGTTGTACTCGACGTTGGGGGTGGTGACGAGGACCGTCCGGGGGCGGGCCGCGCCGAACACCGCGTACTCCAGGGCGGGCAGCCGCGGAAGGTCGAGGTGTTCGATCACCTCGCTGAGCACGGCGGCGTCGTAGCCCTTGAGCCGGCGGTCGGTGTACGTGAGCGAGCCCTGGAGGAGCTTCACGCGCGCCGCCTGCCGCTCCCCCACGCGGTCCAGTCGGAGCCGCCGGGAGGCGATGGTGAGCGCCCGCATCGACACGTCGACGCCGACGATCTCGGTGAAGGACGGGTCCCGGAGCAGTTCCTGCACCAACTGGCCCTGGCCGCAGCCGAGGTCGAGCACCCGGGCGGCGCCCGAGGCGCGCAGCGCGGCGACGATCGCCTCCCGCCGCCGCACGGCGAGCGGGGCCGGCTTCTGCTCGGCGCCCTCCTCGGTCTCCGCCTCGACGGCGTTGTCGATCTCCTCGACGTCGGTGTCGTCCGCCTCGGCCAGCCGGACCAGCTCCAGCCGTTCCCTGGCCTGCCGGGTCAGCGACCAGCGGCGGGACAGGTAGCGGCTGGTGATCAGCTGCTGTTCCGGGTGCGCGGGCAGCCAGCCCTCGCCGGCGCGCAGCAGCTTGTCCACCTCGTCGGAGGAGACCCAGTAGTGCTTGGCGTCGTCGAGGACGGGGAGCAGCACGTAGAGGTGGCGCAGGGCCTCGGCGAGGGTGAGCGTGTCCGCCTCCAGGACCAGGTGCACGTACCGCGAGTCGCCCCACTCGGGGAACTCCGCGTCCAGCGCCACGGGCTCGGCGGTGACCGTCCAGCCGAGCGGTCCGAAGAGCCGGCCCACCAGTGCGGGGTCGCCGCGGGCGGGCAGCGCGGGCACCTCGATGCGCAGCGGGCGCGGCCGCGCGGGCAGTTCCGGACGGACGTGGCACACACCGCGCATCGCGCTGGAGAAGACGCCGCTCAGCGCCACGGCGAGGAGGGAGGAGGCCGCGTACGGGCGGTCGTTGACGTACCGCGCGAGCGCCGCGTCGGGTGCGCCGCCGCGGCCCTTGCCCTTGCCGCGCCGGACCAGTGCCACCGCGTCCACCTCCAGCAGCAGCGCCGCCGTGCAGCGCTCGGCGTCCGCCTCGGGGTAGAGGACGTGCGCCGTGCCGTGGGACAGCGTGGCCGAGAACGGGTTGTCGGGGTGCTTGTGGAGGAGGAAACCCAGGTCGGTGGCCGGGTACTGCTCGTCACCCGTGGTCGAGATCGTCAGGAACACCTGTCCGAGTATGGGTGCCGGCGGGCCGGGGCGGTACTGGATTATCCCAGGGCGGCAGGAGGGCCCCGGCCCTGTCGGCGGGGGACCCGCAGGGCTCTGCGAAGGGCGGCCGACCGAGGTCCCGGGTCCCGGAGACGCAGCGGAGCCGGACACCCCCTCGTGTCACCTCCGGGGGCTCGGGCCGCCGGGCGGGCCTCGCCGTTCACCTCGCGGACGGCGTGACGGCGCGCCCCCTCCGCACGCTATTACCATGTGTCATATCACTCTTACGCACCGTTACTTCGCCGCATCCTGAGGGCAGACCCACTTCACAGTGGCCCGACGCACAAGCACACCGGTCGCCGCCTGGACTTCCCGGCAGGAGCGGCGTTCGGTGAGCGGGCACCCAGGAGGTACTGCCATGAGTGTGATCCCGGCGAACCCACTTCCCATCCCCCGACCGCGACACTGGGCTGCCGTCCTCGTCGTCATCGTGGTCGTCTGCGTCCCCGTCGCACAGATCCAGGACGTCCTGACCGACTTGATCGCGCTGTCCGCGGTCCTGGTCTGCGGCTCCGCGGTGAGCGCGGGATCGGCCCGACGGCCGCAGACGCCCGTGTGAGCGCCGACCGGGCCCGACGAGGACTCCCCCCTCCCGGCCTCCCCTTCCCCAGAAGGCCGGGAGAGAGCCGCTCGCGCCCGTTCCGGCGTCCGCCCGCGCGCACGGGGTCGTCGCGGCCGTGCGCGTGTTACGACAGCTGGGCCTGGACCTGGGAGGAGATCAGCTCCAGGTGGTCGAGGTCGTCCAGGTCGAGGAGCTGGAGGTAGATCCGGCCGGAGCCGATCCCGGCGTAGCGGCCGATCTTGTCGACGACCTCGGCCGGGGAGCCCGCCAGGCCGTTCGCCTTGAGCTCGTCGACCTCGCGGCCGATGGCGGCCGCGCGGCGGGCGACCTCCTGGTCGTCCTTGCCGACGCAGACGACGAGGGCGTTGGAGTAGACGAGGTCGTCCGGGTCCCGGCCGGCCTCCTGGGCCGCGGCGCGGACCCGGCCGAACTGGCGCTCGCTGTCCTCGAGCGAGGCGAAGGGGATGTTGAACTCGTCGGCGAACCGTGCGGCCAGCCGCGGGGTGCGGGTCGCGCCGTGGCCGCCGATGAGCACCGGCACCTTGCGCTGGGCCGGCTTGGGCAGCGCCGGGGACCGCGTGAGGTCGTAGTACGTGCCGTGGAAGTCGAAGGTCTCGCCGACCTCGGTGGCCCACAGGCCGGTGACGATCTCCAGCTGCTCCTCGAGGCGGCCGAACTTCTCCTTCGGGAAGGGGATGCCGTACGCCTTGTGCTCCTCCTCGAACCAGCCCGCGCCCAGGCCCAGTTCGACGCGGCCGCCGGACATCTGGTCGACCTGCGCGACCTGGATGGCGAGCACTCCGGGGAGGCGGAAGGTACCGGCGGTCATCAGCGTGCCGAGCCGGATGCGCTCGGTCTCGCGGGCGAGGCCGGCGAGGGTGATCCAGGCGTCGGTGGGGCCGGGCAGACCGTCCACGGAGCCCATCTTGAGGTAGTGGTCGGAGCGGAAGAAGGCGTCGAAGCCGAGGTCCTCGGTGGCCTTGGCGACGGTGAGGAGGGTGTCGTAGGTGGCCCCCTGCTGGGGCTCGGTGAAGATGCGGAGATCCATACGGTCCATCCTGCACGCCGGGGTGTCCCGGCTGCGCCCGGCCCCCGGTGTGCCCCGCGGTCCGCGGCCGGCGCCGGGGGCGCGGTCAGCCGGCCTCCCGCTCCGACAGGGCCTGCTCGCGGTCGGCCAGTTTGCGGAGCATCTCCAGGACGCGGTCCCGGGACTCGTCCGCCGCGTCGATGGCCTCCATGCACTGCCAGTACATGGCCTCGTCGTCCGCGGAGCAGGCGAGGCCGACCAGGGCGATGCCGACCTCGCCGAGCAGACCTCCGAGGTACAGCAGGCACTGGCGGGCCTCGCCCAGTTCGGTGAGCTGGGCCGCGCGCAGTTCCCCCGGGCCGAGATCGGGGGTGCCCAGCACACCGCAGCCGCGGCCCGCCAGCTCCGTCAGCCCCAGTGCCTCGCCGCGCAGTTCCGGTGGCCCGGCGACCGCGAGGCGGCTGCCTATCGCCTGCGCGAGGGCCTGCGCCTGCCACACCTCGGTCAGCAGTTCCGGCACGCCCCCGCCCGCGGCCAGGGCCCGCCTGCTCGTCACGATGAGCCGCACAGCGTCCATGCGCCGCCCCGCCTTCTTCCGCCCGAACTCCCTTGTCCACTACCCAGAGTGAGGGAGTGTGAGACAAAAAGCCAGAGGAAGACCGAAATCTTCGGACACTCGTACCCATTCAACCGCTTCACCGACTACGGAGAGTGAGAGTGGGTTCCCTCCTCCGAGGCTCGCGGGACACCTTCCCAGGGGCGCCGTCAACGGGGGAACCTGTGCTCGTTGCGGTCGATCTTGGCGGCCAGGGCGGCCAGCGGGTCGATGCCGAGGACCTCGCACAGCTGGAGGAGGTAGGCGAGGACGTCGGCGACCTCGTCGGTGACGCGGTGCGCGGTGCCGGGGTCGTCCATGACGCGGGCGGACTCCTCCGGCGTCAGCCACTGGAAGATCTCGACCAGCTCGGACGCCTCCACGCTGAGCGCGGCGACGAGGTTCTTCGGGGTGTGGTACGGCTGCCAGTGCCGTGCGGCGGCGAACTCGGCGAGGCGGCGCTGGAGTCCCGCCACGTCGAGGGGCTCGCGCGGGTCCCCGTCGGCGGGCGGGACCGGGGCGGTGTCGTCGTCCGGATCAGTCACGGTCCAGGTGTACCACCGTCACCCCGTCCACCTCCGCGGCCCAGGAGGCGTCGCTCACCGCGCCGACCAGCCGGATGTGCCCGCGCTCGCACATCCGCGCCGCCAGCCGCAGCAGTTCCGCGCGCTGGAGCGGGTCCAGTGCCCGGTCGAGGCCGTCGGCGAGCACCGTGAGGGTCTGCAGCGCGGCGGGGACCTCGCCGGGCGCGTCGACCTCCAGTACGCCGGGTCCGGTGAGCAGCACCAGCGCGAGGGCGGTGTAGCGCAGCTCGCCGTCGCCCAGCAGCCGCAGGTCGGTACGGGTGCCGTCGCCCCGGGCGAGCAGGGCGCGGACCCGTCCCGCGCCGTAGGGCTCGGCGAGCAGGTCGGCGACCGGTCCGGCGCATCCGGCGCGCACCGCGGCCACGAGGAGCGCGTGCCGGCGTCCGCACTCCACGCGGGTGCGCCACAGCACCTCGGCGAGGTTGTCGCAGCCGCCGAGCAGCCGGCCGGTGCCGGCCGGCACGGGGGCGCGCATCCGGTCGGGGCGGGGGTCGCAGGGGAAGACGGAGCGCAGGGCGACCACCATCTGCTCGGCGGCGGCGAGCACCTTGCGCTGTCCGGGCGTCGTGCCGGCGACGCGCAGCGGCAGCAGCGCGGTGCCGAGGCGGTCGTCCGGCAGGGGGGCGCGGGTCACCGGGGTCGCCCCGGCCGTGTGCCAGGCGGCCTGCACCGTGCGGCGCCGGGGATCGCGCAGCGCGGTCTCCAGCAGGACCTGCCCGTCCGCCGTGAGCCGCTCCCCCACGATCCGCAGCTCCGGTTCGGCCTGGACGGCGATCTCGAGCCGGACGGGGCCCTCGGGGCCGTCGGCGGTGCAGCCGATGCGGAAGCCGCGGCGGCGCTGGGCGTCGGCCCGGGCCCGCTCCGGCACGCAGGCGCCCGGGTCGGGGAACGCCTCGTCGAGTCCGGCCCCGCCGCCGAGCCGGGCGAGGGCCTCGTAGGCGCGCAGGGCGCTGGTCTTGCCGCTGCCGCTGGGGCCGGCGAGCAGGGTGAGCGCCCCGAGGGGGAGACCGACGCCGCGGTGCCCGGCGAAGGCGGACAGCAGCAGCTCGGTGACGCGCGGCCGGTCGGGGTGTCCCACGGTGCCGTCGGGGCGGGTGCCCGACCGGGGCAGCGGACGGTCGGCGGGCCCGGTGGGCGGTGCGGCCGGTGCCGTGTCCCGGTCGGCGGGGGACGGCGCCGGGCCCGCGCCGGGGGCCGGGGGCTCGATCGACGGGCTCGTGTCCGGGTGGGGCGGGGAGGTCGGGGGAGGCGGGGTCATGTGCGGGGATGCTAGGGCGCCGATGCGGGGCGAACCGTTCCGCTCGGGCCGTCTTCCCACGTTCGGGCGGCGCGTCCGCCATGAGCGCTCACTCCCCCGAACGCCTCGCGCGCCTCTGCCCGCCTCCTGGCACCCGGCGGCACGCCGCTCACGCTCCCGGAACCCCGATGCCCTCCATCAGGCCGGTCACCTCCGTGCCGGCCGGGGACAGCAGGAACACGTTGCGGTCCACGCGGTGCATGCCGCTCGCCAGGCCGAAGACGACCCCCGTGCTGAAGTCCAGGACCCGCTTGGCGACCTCCGTCTCCGCCCCCGTCAGGTCGAGCAGCACCGGTATCCCGGCCATCAGCGTCTCGGCGACGTCGCGGGCGTCCGCGAACACGTTCACCCGCAGGACGACGAAGCGGCGTCGCGCCTCGGTCTCGGCTTCGGGCACGGCCCGGTGATCCACCGCGGACGGCCAGGCGTCACGGCCCCGCAGCGGCACGACCTGGGCGAGCCCCTCCCACTGTTCGTCGGTGACATCGCGGCTGCTCACCGGCATGCTCCGTCCTGGGTCGCGCTGGCTGTCTGCATCGGTCAATTCTTACGCATGGTCACCCGTTCGGCTCAACAACGACACGCTCCGCCATCTCGGGGCACTCCTGCCGGACCGCCCGTGGGCCGGGGACTTCTCCGCCGCGCTGCTAAGTTCTACATTGTTGTAGATATTCCGGGGCCGCGGTGCGCCGCGAGGCGGCCGGCCCCGCCCGATCACTGGAGTGCGCATGGCCCTGTGGGACCGCATCAAGGAGTCCGCGTCGCAGATGCAGACGCAGCTGGAGGCGAAGAAGAACGACCTGAAGAGCGGCGCGTTCCGCGACGCGAGCATGGCCATGTGCGCCCTGGTCGCCGCCGCCGACGGCTCCGTCGACCCGTCCGAGCGGCAGCGTGTGGCGCAGCTCATCGCCACCAACGAGGTGCTGCGGAACTTCCCCGCCGACGACCTGCGCCGCCGCTTCGAGGCGAACCTCGACAAGCTGGCCGCGGACTTCGCCTTCGGCAAGGTGAGCGTGCTCCAGGAGGTCGCCAAGGCGAAGAAGAAGCCGGCCGAGGCGCGGGCGGTCGTCCAGATCGGCATCGTCATCGGCGGCGCGGACGGCCACTTCGACCAGGACGAGCGGGCGGTCGTGCGCGAGGCGTGCTTCGCGCTGGGTCTGGCACCGCACGAGTTCGACCTCTGATTCGACCTTCCGAGCGGCGCGGGTGCCCACCGGCCGGTGCCGAGGACACCGGCCGGTGGTCCCGGGAACACGGGCCGGGTGACAATCGTTGCACCCCGTACCGACCACACGTGAGGAGTCACCTGCTTGTCCGCCAGACCGACGGACCCCCCGGGACACAGTCCCGGACCATCCCGCCACAGCACTGTTGACCGCGGCACCCGGCGGGGTGGTGTTCGGTGAGTGCCGCCGAGGCGCTGCTGGGCCTGCTCGCCGTGTTCGTGCTCACCGCCGGCACCGGCTACTTCGTCGCCCAGGAGTTCGCCTACGTCTCCGCCGACCGGCTCGCACTCGCCCGTGAGGCCGAGGCCGGGGACCGCAAGGCCGCCCGCGCCCTGAAGGTGCTGCAGCGGCTGTCGTTCATGCTGTCGGGCGCCCAGCTCGGCATCACCGTCACTGGCCTGGTCGTCGGCTTCATCGCCGAGCCGTCGGTGTCCGCGCTGCTCAGGCCCGCGCTGTCCGGCCTCGGCCTGCCGGACGCGGCCGTGAGCGGCATCTCCGTGGTGCTGGCCTTCGTCCTCGCCACCGTCGTGCAGATGGTGCTGGGCGAGCTGGCCCCGAAGAACCTCGCGATCGCCGTGCCGGAACGGCTGGCGAAGTCGCTGGCCGGCTCCACCCTGGCGTACCTGAAGGTCGTCGGGCCACTCGTGCGGATCTTCGACAGCGCGGCGAACAGGCTGCTGCGCCGCGTCGGCATCGAGCCGGTCGAGGAGCTGCACCACGGCGCCACGCTGGAGGAGCTCGGCCACCTGATCGGCGAGTCCCACGAGAGCGGCGCGCTGCCCGGGGACACCGCCACCCTGCTGGACCACGCGCTGGACTTCTCCGAGCGCACCCTGCGGGAGGTGATGGTGCCGCGCGCGGACGCCGTGTTCGTGCGCAGGGACGCGAGCGCCGAGGAGGCGGTCGGGCTGATCGCCGCCCACGGCCACTCGAACTACCCCGTGCTCGGCGACCACCCCGACGACGTCGCGGGCGTGCTGGGCGTGCGCGAGCTGATGGCGCTGCCCGCCGACCGGTTCGCCGGCACCACCGCGGGCGCGGTGGCCCGCCTGCCCCTGCTGCTGCCGGACACCCTCGAGCTGCCCGACGCGGTGGCGCGGATGCGCGAGCAGGACGACGAGTTCGCCGTCGTCCTGGACGAGCACGGCGGCGTGGCCGGCATCGTCACCTACGAGGACATCGCCGAGGAGCTCGTCGGGGACATCGCCGACGAGACCGACCGGGTCACCGAGGCGGCGGTCGCGGACGGCGACGGCTGGCTCGTGGACGCCGGCCGCCGGCTGGACGAGGTGGCCGAGGCGACCGGTGTGCACCTGCCCGAGGAGGACGACTACGACACGGTGGCCGGGCTGATCGTGGACCGGCTGGGCCGCTTCCCCGCGGTCGGTGACCGGATCACCGTCGCGCTGCCCGCGGGCGGCGGCGCGGTGATCGACGTCCGCACGCTCGACCGGCACGTGGCCGAGCGCGTGCGGATCACCCCCCTGGTGGAGGAGCGGAAGACGACGGAGGAGCCCGCATGAGTTTCCCGATGGCCCTCTTCGTGACCGTGCTGCTGCTGATCGGCAGCGGGTTCTTCGTGGCCGCCGAGTTCGCGCTGGTCGCCGCCAAGCGGCACCGCATGGAGAAGGCGGCGGCCGAGGGGCGGCGCGGCGCGGGTGCCGCGCTGGCCGGGATGCGCGAGCTGTCGCTGATGCTGGCCGGTGCCCAGCTGGGCATCACGGTGTGCACGCTGGGTCTCGGCTCGGTGTCCAAGCCCGCGATCTCCCACCAGCTGGACCCGCTGCTGCACGGGCTGGGGCTGCCCAGCGCGCTCAGCTACGGGGTGGCGTTCGCCGTCGCGATGATCGTGGTGGTGTTCCTGCACATGGTGGTCGGCGAGATGGCGCCCAAGTCGTGGGCGATCGCCCACCCGGAGCGCTCCGCGATGCTGCTGTCCCCGCTCTTCAGGGCGCTGGTGAAGGCCGTACGGCCGCTGATCCGGCTGCTCAACTCGGTGAGCAACGGGCTCGTACGGCTGTGCCGGGTGACCCCGCGCGACGAGCTGGCCCCGGTCCACGACCGCGAGCAGCTCACCCACCTGGTGGCGGAGTCCGAGCGGCTCGGTCTGATCAGCGCGGCCGACTCGCAGCTGCTGACGCGTTCGCTGACCGAGCCGGGGACACCGGTCGGTGCGCTGTGCGTCCCGGCCGAGCGGATCACCTCGGTCGAGGGCGGCGCCGGCATCGACGAGCTGCTGCGGGTGGCCACCGCCCACGACCGCACCCGGCTGCTGGTCCGCGAGGGCGCCGCGGTGCTCGGCACGGTGCACGCCCGTGACGCCCTGGTCGCCCGGGCCCGCGGCCGGGCCACGCACGCCCGTGACCTGGCCCGCCCGGTGCCGGAGGTGACGGACGGCACGACGGTCGCCGAGGCGATCGACGCGCTGCGCCGCCGCCGGGCCACCCTGGCGGTGGTCCGCGACGGCACGGGCCGGCTGACGGGCATGATCACGCTGGACGACCTGCTGGCCCGGCTGGTGCAGCCGGCCGCGGGCTGAGCCGGCGGGCCCGCGCCCCTCCGCCGGGACGGAGAACCCGACACGGGAAAAACGGGAGAACCGGTCCCGGGCGTCCACCGCCCGGGACCGGTTCTTCCGTGGGGGGTCAGCCCGCGACGACCGCCTCCGCGGCCGCCACGCCGCAGACGCGGGCCGCGCCGTGGGTGGCGATGTGCGGGGCGCCGCGCGGGGAGGCCTGCGGCACGCCCATCTCCACGACCACGGTGTCCGGGTCGGCGGCGAGCAGGGTGTCCAGGGCCGTGCGCATCCACGGGTGCCGGTGCTCGTCGCGGACCACGGCGACCACCCGCCGGCCGCCGGCCGCCTTCAGCGCCTGCTCACCGGCGTCGGGGCCGGTGAAGAAGCCGGTGGTGGTGCCCGGCAGCAGCCGTTCCAGCTCCGCTCCGACGCCCCAGGGCGTCTCGTCGCCCACGGCGATGTTCGCGACCGGGGTGAACGTGGCCACGTAGACCGGCCCGGCGGGCGGGGCGGTGGGCCGGGAGCGGGTGACGGTCACCGCGCGGCGGGCCGCCGTGAGGCCGACCTCCGGCCCGGACGCGTCCGCCGGGAGCGGGGACGGCCGTGCCTTCGTGGTCCAGTCGGCCAGGGCGCGGACCCGGGCGGCGGCGTCCGCCAGCCGTTCCTCGGGCAGTTCGCCGGAGCGGACGGCCGTGACGAGCGCGTCCTGCAGGCGCTGCACGGTGTCCTCGTCGCAGAGACCGCCGCCCACGCAGATCGCGTCCGCGCCGGCGGCGATGGCCAGGACGACGCCGTGCTCGAGCCCGTAGGTCGCGGAGACGGCCCGCATCTCCATGCCGTCGGTGACGATGAGGCCCTGGTAGCCGAGTTCGCCGCGCAGCAGGTCGGTGAGGATGCGGCGGGAGAGCGTGGCCGGGCGGTCCGGGTCGAGGACGGGGACCCGGATGTGCGCGCTCATGACGGCGCGGGTGCCGGCCTCGATCGCCGCCCGGAACGGCCGCAGTTCGCGCTCGTCGAGGGTCTTGGCGTCGAGGTCGATGTGCGGGAGCGCGTGGTGCGAGTCGACGCCGGTGTCGCCGTGGCCGGGGAAGTGCTTGGTGCAGGCGGCGACGCCGGTGGACTGCAGGCCCTCGACGTAGGCGGCGGTGTGCCGGGCCACCAGGTGGGGGTCCCCGCCGAAGGAGCGGACGCCGATCACCGGGTTGTCGGGGTTGGCGTTGACGTCGGCCGACGGCGCCCAGTTGAGGTTGACCCCGCACGCGGCCAGGCGGCGGCCCAGTTCGCGGGCGACGTCCCGGGTGAGGTCGGTGTCGTCGACGGCGCCGAGGGCGTGGTTGCCGGGGAAGGAGGATCCGGTGCGCACCTCCAGGCGGGTGACGTCGCCGCTCTCCTCGTCGATGGCCACCAGGAGGTCGTCCCGCTCGGCCCGCAGTTGCGCGGTGAGCGCGGCGACCTGCTCGGCGCCGGTGACGTTGCGGCCGAAGAGGGCGACGGAGGCCAGCCCCTCGCCCAGCCGGCGGCGCACCCAGTCGGGCGCGGTGGTGCCGTCGAAGCCCGGCTGCAGCACGGCCAGCGCGTCCCGGGTGAGGGTGTCGGTGCCGGTGGTGAATGTCGTCATCGGGTGGCGTTATCCCTTCACTGCGCCCGCGGTGAGGCCGCTGACGGCCTTGCGCTGCAGGAAGACGAAGAGGATCAGGATCGGGACGGCGAACAGGGACGAGGCTGCCATGGTGGCGCCCCAGTCGTTGCCGAACTGGGTCTGGAACCGGGACAGCCACAGCGGCAGGGTCTGCGCCCCGGCGTCCTTGTTGAGCACCAGGACCAGCGCGAACTCGTTCCAGGCGGTGATGAAGCCGAACAGCGAGGTGGCCATCAGACCCGGGGCGAGCAGCGGCAGGATGACCCGGCGGAACGCCTGGGCGCGGGTGCAGCCGTCGACCATCGCCGACTCCTCCAGCTCCTTCGGCACGGCGGCGACGAAGCCGCGCAGCGTCAGGATGGTGAAGGGCAGGATCATCATCGTGTAGAAGAGGGTGAGCGGCACGAGGCTGTTCAGCATCGAGGCGTCCCGCACGATCATGTAGATCGCGATGATCATGACTTCCCAGGGCGCCATCTGGGCCAGCATGAAGCCGATGACGAAGCCGCGCCGCCCCTTGAACCGCATCCGTGCCAGGGCGAAGGAACCCGCCAGCGCGATGATCAGCGAGAAGGTGACGGCCAGGACGGTGACGGTCAGCGAGTTGCGGACGTACGTCCAGAAGTGCTCGACGCCGGTCGCTGTTCTGAAGTGTTCGAGGGTGACGTCGGTCGGGAACCAGACCGGGTCCTCCGCGATGATGTCGCCGGTCGGCTTGAAGGCCGTGGCGAACATCCAGTACACGGGGAAGACGCAGCCGACGAACAGGACGACGGCCGTGACGTTGGGCCACAGGCGGCCGAAGAGCGAGCGCCTCACAGCTCGTCCTCCTCTTGCTTGAGCACGATCCTGAGGTAGTAGGCGGTCAGGCCGAGCAGGATCAGGATGGTCAGGACGGCGATCGCCGCGCCCATGCCGTAGTGCTGGTTGCCGATGCCCTCGACGTAGGCGTAGACGGGCAGGATCTCGGTGAGCCGGTCGGGACCGCCCCCGTTGAAGAGGAGGACCTGGGCGAACGCCTTGAAGACCCAGATGACCTCCAGGAAGGTCGTCGCGTAGAGGAACGGCCGCAGGAACGGCAGGGTGACCGCGGTGAAGCTCCGCCAGGTGCCGGCGCCGTCGAGGGACGCGGCCTCGTAGAGCTCGTTCGGGATGGTGGTCGTCGCCGCGTACATGTTGATGGCGACGAACGGGACGGACATCCACACGATCAGCACGGTGACGACGAAGAAGGTCGACATCTGGCTGCTGGTCCAGCTGTAGTCGGCCATGGAGTGCCAGCCGAGCTTGTCCAGGACCCAGTTGACGACGCCGAAGCGCTGGGCGAACAGCCACTGGTAGACGGTGGTGGCGGCGACGATCGGCATGGCCCAGGCCAGCACCAGGCCGATCAGCAGGGTGAACCGCATCCGCTTGCCGAGGCGGGCGAGCAGCAGGCCGATCAGCGCGCCCAGGATCATGATCAGGGCGACGTTGGTCGCCGTGAACAGGATCGAGCGGAGGGTGACCCGCCAGAAGTCCTCGCTGGTGAGGGTCTCCTTGTAGTTGTCGACGCCGTTCCACTCGGTGGCGTGCTGGATCAGCTGCGCCATGTTGAGGTTCTGGAACGACAGCAGCACGTCCTTCAGCAGCGGCCAGCCGAGCAGCAGCACGGTGGCCGCGCAGGCGGGCAGCAGCAACAGGTACGGGCCGAGCGCGCCGGCGCGCGACGCCGCTCGCGGGGTCGGCGTGCCGGGTCCCCCGTCGTCCGCCTTGCGGACGTCCGCCGGGCCGGAGGGCGGCCGTTCGGTCTGCACGGTCATGCTCGCGATCTCTCTTCTCGACGTGCCCGAACGCGGTGCGGGGGCCGTCACGTGGCCGGCCCCCGCTCCGGTCGGAGCGCGTGCGCTCCTACTGCTGCTGCTCCAGGCGCTTGTTGAACTCGCCCTCGATCTGCTTGGCCGCCTCGACCGGGGACTTTCCGTTCAGGACGGCGGTCAGGTACGTCTTGATCGGGTTGGGGGCGTTCTCCACCGCGGCCCACTCCGGGATCAGCGGGGTGGTGCCGCCGACGGCGGCGGCCGGCGCGGCGGCCTCGGCGGGGGCGTTGCCCTTGAGGTTGCTCTGCAGCGACTCCTTGTTGGGGATGACGCCGTTGAGCTTGGCGAGCTGGCCCTCGAACTTGTCGGAGAGGGCGAGCTTCAGGAACTCCTTGGCGAGGTCCTGCTTCTTGCTGCCCGCGGCGACGGCGAGGTTGGAGCCGCCGAGGAAGACGCCCTCGGGCTTGTCGGCGGTCTCACCCGGGATGGTGAAGTAGCCGATCTCCTTCTCGATCTTCGGGTTGGCCTTGATGGCGATGCCGGCTTCCCAGCCCATGCCGATGAAGGCGCCGACGTTGCCCTTGGCGAAGACCTCGCCCTGCTGCGGGGTGGCCTCGTCCTTGTCCTTGGGCGCCTTCGACAGGGCCTGGAACTTCTTGTAGGTCTCCGCGGCGGCGACGACCTTCGGGTCGTCGAGGTTGGAGACGTACTTGTCGCCGTCCTTCTTGACCAGTTCGCCGCCCTCGCCGATCACCAGGCCGACGAAGTGGTACCAGTTCTGGCCGGGCAGGTAGATCGGCTCGGCGTCGGTCTTGTCACCGATGGTCTTGAGCGCGTCGTAGAACTCGTCGCGGGTCTTGGGCGTGTCCTTGAGGCCGGCGTCCGCCCAGACCTTCTTGTTGTAGAGGACGACGCGGTTGGCGAAGTACCAGGGTGCCGCGTACTGCTTGCCCTCGTAGATCGACGACTGGTTGAGGGACTCGGTCCAGTCGGCGCCGATCTCGGCCTTGAGGTCGGCGAGGTCGGCGAGGCCGCCGGTCTTGGCGTAGGCCGGGGTCTGGGTGTTGCCGATCTCGAAGACGTCCGGCGGGTTCTCCTCGGACAGCGCGGTGGTCAGCTTCTGCTGGATGCCGTTCCACTGCTGGTTCTCGAACTTGACCTTCGCCTTGGTCTTCGCCTCGAACTCGGCGGCGAGGTCCTTCTGCCACTGGTCCGGCGAGGAGCCGTCCATCACCCACACGGTGAGCGTCTGGCCGGCGTAGCCGTCCGCACCGGCCTTCCCGCCCCCGTCACCGTCGTCGCCGCCGCCGCACGCGGCGACGGAGAACAACATGCCCGCGACCCCGATCGCGGCTACCAGCTTGCGCTTCATGCGCCACCCCTCCTCAGGAATTGCCTTGCACACCCGCACCCACACCCTCGGCGGTGACTCCCACGAACGGCGCAACAGCTCGGCGGGTCGGGACCCGGCTTCCCCTAAATGGTTTAGACCAGCAAGGGGAGCTTGGCCTAGACCTATGACCCTGTCAAGGGTCGTGCCCACCCTCGCCGATAACGACTCCGACACCTCGCCGAGCGCTTCGAACCCCTCCCAAACCCCCACGCCTCGACAGTTGGACTAGACCAAACGGGGACCTGCGGTTATAACGGGTTCGCCGAGCGTGCGGCGCCGAACCCGGCGGTCCGCCGACGTGCACCGCGGCCGGCCCCTGCCGTCCGCGCGCCGGACACCGCAGCCGGAAGGCAGGTCATGAGCACGGACGTCAGCAGCGCCCAGGCCCGGTCGGGAGCGCCCGGCCGTACCGGCCGCGTTCCGAAGTACTACGGCATCAAGCAGCGGCTCCTGCGGATGACCGAGGCGCGCCCGCCGGGCTCGCCGATGCCGGCCGAGCGCCTCCTGGCCATCGAGTTCCGCACCTCGCGCACCACCGTCCGCAAGGCCATGCAGGAACTCGTCAGCGAGGGCCGCCTGGACCGCATCCAGGGCAAGGGCACCTTCGTCGCGCGTCCGAAGGTCTACCGGACGCTCCAGCTCACCTCGTACACCGAGGACATGCGGGCCCAGGGCCTCGATCCCGCCTCACGGGTCCTGGACCTCGGGTACATCGCCGCCGACCGGGAACTGGCGGCCCTGCTCGAGGTGGAGCGGGGCGACCGGGTGCTGCGCATCGAGCGGCTGCGGCTGGCCGGCGGCGAGCCCATGGCCATCGAGACGTCCCACCTGTCCGCACGGCGCTTCCCCGGCCTGCGCCGCAACCTGGCCCGCCACACCTCGCTCTACACGACCCTCGCCGAGGTGTACGGCGTCCGCCCGGCGGAGGCCGACGAGACCATCGAGACCTCCCCGGCCACCCCCCGGGAGGCCGGACTGCTGGCCACCGACGTGGGCCTGCCGATGCTGCTGCTGTCCCGCCACTCCCGGGACGGGACGGGAACGCCGGTCGAGTGGGTCCGCTCGGTGTACCGCGGCTCGCGCTACCGGTTCACGGCGGTCCTGACCCGTCCGGACCGCTGACGGGAACAGGAAACGCCCCCGAACGACGGTGTCCCCCGGGGGAGTTCCCCGGGGGACACCGCTCACCGCGCCGTCGGCGGCTCAGGCGCCGGCGGCGGCCTCCCGGGCGAAGACGGCGTGCAGGCGCCGCGTGTGGTCCACCGGGCGTTCCGGGCCGGTCAGGGTGACCGTCGCCGTCAGGCGCGGGTCGGCGCTGGACGCGGCGAGCCGCAGCTCCAGATCGCCCGGCTCGACGACGCGGCGGCCGTCGCGGCCGGTGAAGGAGGCGAGGTCGGCCGGGACGGTGACGCGCACCCGGCACGCCTCGCCCGGGGCCAGCGGCACCCGCGTGTAGCCGATGAGGCGCTGCACCGGCTGGACGACGGAGGCGACCGGGTCGTGCAGGTAGAGCTGGACGACCTCGGTGCCGTGCCGCGCGCCGGTGTTGCGGACGGTGAACGCCAGCGCGAACTCGCCGTCGGTGGCCGCCTCCTTCGCATCCACCGCGAGGTCGCTCCAGGCGAACGTGGTGTACGTGAGGCCGTGGCCGAAGCCGAAGGCGGGCGTCGGGTCGACGTTGGACACCTCGCTGGCGTGCGCGAGCCGCGCGCCGAGGTAGGTGGCCGGCTGGGTGCCCGCCCCGCGCGGCACGCTCACCGGCAGCCGGCCCGACGGGTCGATCCGCCCGCTGAGCACCCCGGCGAGGGCAGCGGTGCCCTCGACGCCGGGGAAGAAGGACTGCACGATCGCGGCGGACTCCTCCACGGCGCGGCCGAGGGCGTAGGGCCGGCCCGCGAGCAGCACCGTCACCACCGGTGTCCCCGAGTCGAGCAGCGCGTCGAGGAGTTGCTGCTGGGCGCCGGGCAGGGACAGCGACTCGACGTCGCAGCCCTCACCGCTGGTGCCGCGGCCGAACAGCCCGGCGCGGTCGCCCAGGACGGCGACGACGACATCGGCGTCCCGGGCCGCCCGGACGGCCTCGGGGATGCCGAGGGCGTCGCCGTCGTCGACGCCCGTGCCGCGCACGACCGTGAACTCGGCGTCGGGGAACTCGGCGGCCAGGGTGTCGCGCAGGGTGGGCAGGTCGATGCCGACCGGGGTGCCGGGGTGCTGGACCCCGACGTGCAGCGGGAAGGAGTAGCAGCCCAGGACGGCCGTGGGCTCGTCGGCGTTGGGGCCGACCAGGGCGATGCGGCGCGGCCGGTCCAGCG
The DNA here is from genome assembly GCF_008704515.1 of Streptomyces viridosporus T7A. Lineage (NCBI taxonomy): Bacteria > Bacillati > Actinomycetota > Actinomycetes > Kitasatosporales > Streptomycetaceae > Streptomyces > Streptomyces viridosporus. Next base: position 6,170,803 of record NZ_CP023700.1, on the reverse strand, counting down.
GCAGGGTGCCGTCGTTGGAGAGGAGCACCACCGCCTGTTCGGCGACGCTGCGGGCGAGGGCGCGGTTCTGCGGACCGTCCAGGTCGATCCTGCCGCGCAGGGCGTCCGGGTCGTCCAGGTCGGCGCCCTCCAGCGCGGGCGGCACGGGGCTCCAGTCCGGGTCGAGCAGCCCGAGCACCGCCTTCTGGGTGAGCACCCGGCGCAGGGCGCGGTCGATCACCGACTCCGGTACGCGCCCGGCGGCGACGGCCTCCACCAGGGGCGCGCCGAACGTCTTGACGGTGGGCAGTTCGACGTCGACGCCCGCCCGCAGCGCGGCACCGGCGGCCTCGGCCCAGTCGGCGGCGATGCCGTGCAGCGTCTTGAGGAAGGCGATGCCGAAGTAGTCGGCGACGACGGTGCCGTCGAAGCCCCAGGTGTCGCGCAGCAGTCCGGTCAGCAGGTCCTCGTCGGCCGCGGCGGGCACGCCGTCGGTGTCGGTGTAGGAGTGCATCACGGACCGGGCGCCGCCCTCGCGGACGGCCATCTCGAAGGGCGGCAGCAGGACGTCGGCGCGCTCGCGCGGCCCCATGGAGGAGGGGGCGAGGTTGCGTCCGGACCGGGAGGCCGAGTAGCCGACGAAGTGCTTGAGGGTGGCGACGACCCCGGCCTCCTCCAGACCGCGCACATAGGCCGTGCCGATGGTGCCGACGAGGTACGGGTCCTCGCCGATGGTCTCCTCCACGCGGCCCCAGCGGGCGTCGCGCACCACGTCCAGGACGGGCGCGAGGCCCTGGTGGACGCCGACGGACCGCATGTCGCGGCCGATGGCGCCGGCCATGCGGTGGATCAGGTCCGGGTCGAAGGTGGCGCCCCAGGACAGCGGGACGGGATAGGCGGTGGCGCCCCAGGCGGCGAAGCCGGCCAGGCACTCCTCGTGGGCCACGGCGGGGATGCCGAAGCGGTTCGCCGAGGTGATGCGGGCCTGGGTGCGCATCAGGGAGAGCGCGCCGAGCGCCGGGTCGACGGGGGCGGTGCCGAAGGGGCGGGTGAGCTGGCCCAGTCCGGCGGGCAGGAGGGCGTCGAGGTCGACGGCCTCCTCCATGTCGTGCTGGTGGGGGGCGACTTCACCGCCCTCGTCGGACGCGCCGACCCACACGCCGTACAGCTGGGCGATCTTCTCCTGAAGGGTCATCGCCTCCATCAGCGCGGACACCCGGGCGGTGACGGAGCGGGCGGGGTCGTTCCAGAGGGGGACTTCGGGGGTGGTCTCAACGGCCACGTTGGCGGTCACTTTCCTCCGACGCCCATCAGGCCCTGGACCAGGGCGCGACGGGCGAACAGATAGATGAGCAGGACGGGCACCATGGACAGCACCACGGCTCCCAGCAGACCGGGGATGTCGATGCCGTGTTCGGTCTGGAAGTTGTACAGACCCAGGGTGACCACCTTGGTGGAGTCGGACTGGGTCAGGACGAGCGGGAACAGGAAGCCGTTCCACGCCTGCAGGGCGGAGAACACGACGATCGTGGACAGTCCGCCCCGGGACAGCGGCAGCACGAGCTGGAAGAACATGCGCCGCGGGGAGGCACCGTCCATGGCCATGGCCTCGTACAGCTCCGGGGAGATGTCGCGCATCGCGCCGCTGAGGATCAGCGCCGACATCGGCAGGCAGAACGCGGCCGTGGGCAGGATGACGCCGAGCAGGTTGTCGTACAGCCCGGCTTCGCTGATCAGGTAGAACATCGGCACGATCACGGCCTGGGCCGGGATGGCGAGTCCGAGCAGGAACAGCCGGAAGACGGCCGACGTGGCCCTGCCGCGGCTGCGCACGATCGCGTAGGCGAGCGGCGGGACCAGCAGCAGCACGATGCCGATCACGCAGGCGGTGACGACGAGCGTGTTGAGGAAGTACTGGCCGAAGCCCGAGTCGAAGGCTCCGGTGTAGTTGTCCAGGGTGAAGGTGCCCGGGAGGGATACCGGGCCGTTCTCGGCGTAGTCCTGCCGGGTGCGCACCGTCGCGGCGAGCATCACGTACAGCGGCAGGCCGACCAGGAAGAGCCAGAGGAGCGAGCCGGCACCGGCCAGGTAGTTGGGGCGGCGCCTCATGACACACCCTCCATGGAGCTGCGCATCTTGTCGTAGCCGGAGACCCGGACGACGATCAGCGAGATGACGGTGGCCGCGACGACCAGGGCGAGGGCGATGGCGGAGCCGGCGCCGAAGTCGAATCCCTTGAACGCCTTGTCGTACATGTAGTAGGCGCTGATCGTGGTGTCGGTGCCGGGGCCGCCCTGGGTCAGGATGAGGACGGTCTCGAAGGTGGTCAGACCACCGACGATCATCAGGATCATCGAGGTGATCATCGAGTTGCGCAGCTGCGGCAGCGTGATGTGGAAGAACTGCCGGTAGCGGCCCGCCCCGTCGATCTCCGCCGCCTGGTAGAGCACCTGCGGGATCGCGCGGGCGGCGCCCTGGTAGATCAGGGTGTGGAACGGGGTGAACTGCCAGGTGCTCACGAACGCCAGCACCCCGATGGCGGTGGCCTGTTCACCGAACAGGTTGCCGTCGCCGAACAGCCAGCCGGCGTCGGCCGGGATGCCGAAGTTGGGGTCGAGCAGCGCCCGCCACAGCACGGACACGGCCGTCGCGGACAGCAGCAGCGGAAGGAAGTAGATGACGGACAGGACGGCCCGGTTGCGCTGGTGGCCGGCGGCCCAGACGCCGAGCACGATGCTCAGCGGCGTCTGGAGGACCACGCCGAGCACGGTCAGGAGCAGGGTCAGCCAGACGCTCTTGAGCATCACCGGGTCGTCCATCAGGCGCGACCAGTTGTCCGTGCCGACGAACTCGGGCGAGCCGATCCCGTCCCAGCTCATGAAGGACAGCACCGCCACCATGATCAGCGGGGCGATCGCGAAGAGGGCGAAGAACACTGCGGCGGGCAGCGCCCAGGCGAAGCCGGGGCGCCCCACCTGCGTCGCGGACGAGGCGGCCGGCCGCCGCCGGGACTCCTTGCGGGGTCCGGCGGCGGGCCGAGCGCTCGTGATCTGTGTGGTCATGGGCCTTTCGTCACTCGGTCGGGAGGGCCTGCATGGCCTTGATGAAGCCGTCCGCGTCGAGCTGTCCGTTGAAGAACTGCTGGATGGCCTGGTGCATGGACGAGCTCGCCTTCTGCGGGTACGCCTGGTCCCAGGAGAGCTGGAACGACGGGGCGTCGGCGACCAGGTCGTACTGGAAACGCGAGTACTCGGGGGTGGCCGAGGAGTCGATGAACTGGTCGGTGTTGGTCGTGGTCGGCAGGTTGCCGATGTCCAGCTGCGCCTTGACGAACTCGTCGGAGTACATGAGCTTCAGGAACTCGGCGACGGCCTCGGGGTGCTTGGTCTTCTTCATCACCGAGTAGTAGTTGTTGGTGTTGCCGGCGACGTTGGCCGGGTCACCCTTGCCGCCCTCGACGGTCGGGAAGGGGGTGTAGCCGAGGTCCTTCTCGGCGAACTTCTCGGCGTCCGTCTGCTGCTGGGAGTAGTACCAGGAGCCCATCAGCTCGAAGCCGGCCTTGCCGGAGGCGAGCAGCGCGGGCGAGCCGCCGTTGGTGTACTTGACGGAGTCGTAGTTCTTGCCGAAGGCGCCGGCGTCGACGAGCTCCCTGATCATGCTCAGGGCCTTCTTGCTGTCCGCGCTCTCCCAGGCGCTCTTGTCGCCCCCGACGGCCTTCTGGAACAGCTCCGGGCCGGCCACGCGGTCGTAGAGGTACTGGAACCACATCTGCGTCGGCCAGATGTCGCCGCCGCCGAGCGCGATCGGCGTGACGCCCCGGTCCTTGAGCTTCCCGACCGCGTCGAGCAGCTCGTCCCAGGTCTTCGGCGGCTTCACGCCCGCCTCGTCGAGGACCTTCTTGTTGTGGAAGAGCAGGACCGGCTGGGTGCCGCGCATCGGGACGCCGTACGGCTTGCCGTCGACGACCGCGTTGTTGAAGACGGACGGCAGGAACTTGTTCTCCAGGTCCGGGTTCTTCTTGATGAGGTCGTCCAGCGGCATCAGCAGGTCGGCCTTGACGAACGGCTTGATGCTGCCGCCGCCCCAGTTGAAGAAGACGTCCGGGGCCTGCGGGGTGCTGATGATCGTCTGGAGCTTCTTCTGGTAGTCGGCACCGGGAATGGTGTCGAGGACGACCTTGACGTCGGACGTCTTGTTGAACGTGTCGACGATCCGCTTCTCGACCTTGTTGGTGGCGTCCCCGTAGACCAGGACACGGATCTTGCCGTCGTCCGACGACCCCCCGCCGCCGTCGCCGCCGCAGGCCGAGAGCCCCAGGGCCAGGGCGAGCGTCGCACCGCAGGCGACCAGTCTGGGCAAGCGCGCACGTGTCTTCATCGTTCGCCTTTCGAAAGTTTCGACACCTTTGCCGAAAGTCCATGCTGTCGGACAGTAAAGGTCAGACCGGATTTGGGGTCAATGGTCGTGCAGCCCCTGTCCCAAACCGTTATCGAGTACATGGCATACCCTGCTGACATGCACGGTGTTGACGGGGTGGGCGCAAGAGTGACGCTGGCCGAAGTGGCGAAAGAAGCGGGAGTCTCCCTACCGACAGTTTCGAAGGTCCTGAACGGCCGTTCAGACGTCTCCCGTGCCACCCGGACCAGGATCGAGCGGCTCCTGGAGACCCACGGCTACCGCCGCCGGAACCCGGGCGCGCCGCACTCCCCCCTCGTCGAACTCGTCTTCCACGAACTGGACAGCGTCTGGGCGATGGAGATCGTCCGGGGCGTGGAGAGCGTCGCCCAGGAGAACCGGGCGACCGTGGTGCTCACCCGGAGCGGCACGCGGCACGCCCCCGCACCCGACTGGATCGAGGGCGTGCTGCGGCGCCGGCCGCTGGGCGTCGTGCTGGTCTTCTCGTCGCTCCCCCAGGACGTGAAGCGGCGGCTCCGCTCGCAGGGCATCCCCTTCGTCGTCATCGACCCGGCCGGGGATCCCGACCCCGGCGTGCCGTCCGTGGGCTCCGCCAACTGGTCCGGCGGCCTCGCGGCCACGCGCCACCTCACCGACCGGCGGCACGAACGCATCGCGGTCATCACCGGGCCCGAGGACATGCTGTGCTCGCTGGCCCGCCTCGACGGGTACCGCTCCGCCATGACGATGGCGGGCCTGACGATCGACCCGCGCCTCGTCCGCTTCGGCGACTTCCGGGTGCAGGGCGGCTTCGAGCACGCCATGGACCTGCTGGCGGGACCCGACCGGCCGACGGCGATCTTCGCGGGCAGCGACCTCCAGGCCCTCGGGGTGCTGGAGGCGGCCCGGCTCAGGAAGCTGAGGGTGCCTCAGGACCTCTCGGTGGTCGGCTACGACGACGTGCCGCTGGCCCAGTGGTCGAGCCCGCCGCTGACCACGGTCCACCAGCCGCTGCGCCGGATGGCCGAGGAGGCGACCCGCATGCTCCTGGGCCCGGCCGACCCCGGCAGGGCGGACCGGCGCATCGAGTTGGCGACGCACCTCGTCGTACGGCAGAGCACCGCACCGCTCGGTGGAGGGCCGGGGCGGCGGCCGGTGGACGCGGTCACGGCGGCCGGTCCGGCGGGCGCCGTCGGGTCGGCGGAACGGGACGGTCGCGGGGGCCGCTGAACCACCCGACTCCCCCAGCCGGCGGCACGCCGGGGACGTCGACGGAGGAGGACCGCGCGACCGGGCAGGAGGCCGGCGCGGCCGGTCTCGCGGACTCGAGATGGCCGGCGGCATCCTCGACGGGAAAGACGCTCCGCACCGGGGATCTGTCCCGTAAGCCCCGGAGCCGCTGCCAGAGGGCGCGGTGGCTCGGACTGGCTCCGATCCTCGACCTCCGCCACCCGCGCGTGGTCCGGATCGGCCCGCGGGTTGCCCCACTCCACCAGCTCGTCCAGCGCCTGCGTCACCCCTCGGGCTCAGCGGGCCGGCTCCCCGCGTCCAGGGCGGCGTACCCGTCCTCGGGCCGCAGGTGCACCGCGAACCGCTCCTCGGCGGCGAGGAAGGCGCGCATCACCTGACGGTAGAGGGGGCGTTGGGGGTGGTGAGGTGGGCGAAGGGGGTGCAGTCGGCAGAGGTCGTCTCGGCACATTCTTCCACTCCGTTCACGAACTCACGTGGGAGTCGCGCACACGCACTCCGCCCACACCGTCTTGCCCGGACCGTCGGACCGGAGGTACCAACCCCAGCGGGTGGCGAGCCCCGCGACGAGGAGCAGCCCTCGGCCGCCGGTGTCCTCCGCACCGGGGGCGTGCAACTTCGCGGGGTCGGGCGGCGTGCGTTCGGTACGGGTGTCGGTGACCTCGATCCTGGCCGTACGCGTAAGTGCGCACACGTGCAGGAGCAGGTGGAAGTCCCGGCCGGGGACATGGCCGTGCCGTACGGCGTTGGCGGTCAGCTCGCCGAGGACCAGCACGATCTCCTCGTGCGGGCCGCTGCCGTACGGGATGCCCCAGGTGTCCAGCCGGTGCGCGGCCAGTCGGCGGGCGAGGCGGGCGCCGCGCGGGGTGGAGGTGAAGCGCATCTCGAAGGTGCGGCTCAAGTCATCGACGGGAGCTGTGGGTCGGGAGGTGCTGACGGGGCTGGGGAGTTGGTTCGCCATGCCGCCAACGGTGCTCCCGGTCGCTCAACGTGACCAGTGGTGACTCAACGACGCGGTCCGATGTACGCGCGGTGGCGGTTCCGGTACGAGGCGCGCGGCGTGACGAGGCCGTCGGGGCTGCGTTGAGCCAGGGAGGCGATGCCGATGAACGAAGACGTGGGCGAGGGGGCCGGAGCCGTGATGGCGGGCGACGCGGAAGGGGCGACGGCGGACACGTCCGGCCAGGCTGTCGTCGTCGCGTTCGGGCAGACGATGAAGACGCTGCGAGTGCGGGCGGGTCTGGAGCGCGAGGAGTTCGGGCGGCGGATCGGATACTCCGCGTCCACGATCGCGTCGTACGAGCAGGGGCGGCGGATCCCGTCGCCCAGGACCATCGAGCGGGCGGACGAGGTCCTGGACGCGGGTGGATTGCTGACGGTGTGGAAGGAGCAGGTGGAGCGGGCTCAGTATCCGGTGTTCTTTCAGGGAATGGCAGCTCTGGAGAAGACGGCGATCGAGTTGCTCTCGTACGACACGCTGGTGGTCAAAGGCCTGCTTCAGACCGAGGAGTACATGAGGGCGGTGCTGGCCATGCGGCGACCGCCTCTGGACCAAGAGACGACTGAGCAACGGGTGGCAGCGCGACTTGCTCGTCAGGACATCTTCGACCGCCAGTCTGCACCGCTGCTGAGCTTCGTGATGGATGAGTCGGTCTTGCGGCGTCGGTTTGGCGGAACGGACGTGCTTCGAGGGCAGTTGGAGCACCTACTACTCGTTGGCCAGAAGCGAAACGTCGAGATTCAGGTCATCCCGCTCGATTGCGAGGAGAGCGCCGGCGTGGACGGGCCGTTCACGGTCGTCACGCGTGATGACGGCAGGAAGTTCGCTTACACCGAAGCGCAGGGAACCAGCACTCTTCAGACCGACCCGCAGCAGGCAGCACTCGCCGCCGCCCGTTATGGGATTATCCGATCACAGGCTCTCACTCCGCGAGAGTCCCTGGAGTTCATCGAGAGGTTGCTGGGAGAGCTATGAACACCGCTGAGTCCTCGGCCGTCGCGTCCGGCCTCGCCTGGTTCAAGAGCAGCTACAGCGGAGCGGAGGGCGGCGACTGCGTCGAGGTCGCCGCCGGTACGGGAATTGTGCACATCCGGGACTCCAAGGCCGTGGCCGGACCCGTCATCCGCGTGTCACGTGAAGCGTGGGCGGGGTTCGTCAGGGAAGCCTGAGGGTCACGCGTGAAGCGAGAGCCCTGCCGTCCCCCTCGGGCGGCAGGGCTCTCCCACACCGCTCCCCGGGCAGATGCGCAGGGTGTCGCGGTAGCGCTGGACGACGGACGCGCGGGGGGTGCTGCCGTCACGGGCACCGACGAGGGCGAGCCTCCGGTATCCGAGGCCCTTGACGCGGTGCATGGTGCCGACGTGGATGTCGCCGTCTCCCTTGACGCGCCCCGCGAGCCCCACGGCGCCCCCGTCATACTCCGGACTTCCCTCCTCCGACGCCGGACGCGTCACGCCTTGGAGTCCGCCGGGTCCACGATCTCCTCCTGGGGCGGCATCCGCACCTCGACCTTCTCGCCGTAGTCGTCGAAGGTCACGCTGCTGGATTCGGAGCCCTCCGTGGTGGCCTTCAGGATGTAGGGCTCCCCCTCGGTCGCGACGTGCATGCTGATCCGGGTGTCCCCCTGCTTCTTCTCCAGGGCGAGGGCGTCCTCGTCGTTCACCTCGGTCGTCTCCCCGCGCTTCATGCCCCGGCGTTCGGTCTTGTCCTGGTCCATGGAGGCCAGGAACTGCTTCTTGTCGCAGAAGGCCGCGTCCGGGCTGTCGGCCGGGGAGGCGACCCACTTGCCCGCCAGCTCGCCGGCGAGCTCCTCGCCCTGCTTGCCGTCGGCGCCCCCCGCCCGCGCCGAGTTGGTCCAGAAGGTGCGGTCGCCCTTGATCAGGACGTCGCCGCCCTTGCTGCGCAGCAGCTCGGCCCGGGCGCCGTCCCCGCTGATGGTGCCGGTGCAGTTGCCCTGGTCGTCCACCCGTACGTCGAGCTCGATCCTGCCCGCCCCCTCGGTCCGCGCGGTCCCCTTCAGGTGGACGGAGGACGCCTTGTCGGTCGCGGCCACGGCCTTGGCCGCGATGTCGTCGGCCTTCTGCCCCGGGAAGGCCTCCTCCGAGGAGTCGTCCCCGCACCCGGAGACGAGCAGCGCCCCCGAGCAGAGCGCGCCGAGCACCCACGTGGTCCGTGTCCTGGCCACCGCCATGTCTCCCGCTCCTTCCGGCCGGTCCTCGTGCCGGCCACACCTCGTCCCGTGACATCCGCACATTGCGGACGCAGGACCCCATGTACCCCCAAGTCCCGCATTCTCACGGCGACATGACGGGGAATGAGCGACCGCCCGAAGCGGAGCGGGGCATTCGGCCCCGGCCACGTCACCACGGGACGGCCGGGCGGGCGGCGGGCGCACGGCTTCGGGGGGACGGGGGAACGGGGGGACGGGAGTCGCCGCGGACGACCGAGGGTCAGGAGACCGGGGCGTCCCGGTCCGCCAGCAGGCTCAGCCAACTGTCGGTGAGCAGCTCGATGAGGGTGTCGCGGTCGATCTGCCAGCGGCCCTCACGCCAGTGCTGGCCGACCTCGTGCAACTGGGCGAAGGCCAGGACGGCGCGGGTGTGCCGGGTCTTCGGCTCGAACCGTCCCGCCTCGTCGAGCCCTTGCTCGATGTCGGCGGTGACCTCCTCGAACCACTCCTCGACCAGGCCGCGCAGCTCCGGGTCGACCGTGGACGCCTCGATGGTGACGTTCATGTAGGGCCGGATCGTGTCCCACTGCTCGGAGCGCTCGCGCAGCCACTGCCCGAGGGACGTGCGGGTGCCCTCCCGCACGGCCCGGACGAGGTGGCCGGCCGTGGACCTGTGCTCCGGGGAGGGGCTGCGGCCGAGGATGTCGTTGAGTTCGCCGATGAGGGCCCGCGCCAGGTCGCTGCGGGACGAGAAGTACGCGTAGAAGGTGACGCGCGTGGTGCCGGCCGCGGCGGCGATGTCGTTGACGGTGGTGGCGGCATAACCCTTGGACTGGAAGAGTTCCATGGCGGCCGACACGAGGATCTTCCGGGTCATCTCCTTCTGCGCGGCTCGCAGACCCGCCACCTTCGTCGCCTCCCATGGTTTGCCGGTTCGTGCGCCGGACGGACATCTCGTCGGGCGGACTGCCGGCCCCGTCATCATAGGCCAGGTGTTCGAACCGCCCGGACGGGCGCACGGCGAAGGCCCCGACGTCACCGTCGGGGCCCCGGGCTCCGGTGGCTCACGGGAGCAGGTCGACGGAGAGCCGCTCCCGCAGTTCCGCGACCGTGGTGCCGTACGTCTCCAGGACCCGGAGCCCGTCCGGGCCGGGGACGAAGACGCCGTGGTCGGTGTAGACCCGGTGGACGCAGGCGGCCCCGGTGAGCGGGTACGTGCACGCGGGGACGAGCTTGGGGTCGCCGTCCCGGGTGAACAGCTTCATCATCACCAGGACCTGCCGCGCCCCGACGGCGAGGTCCATCGCGCCGCCCACGGCGGGGATGGCGTCGGGGTCGCCGGTGTGCCAGTTCGCCAGGTCCCCGTGCTGCGAGACCTGGAACGCCCCGAGGACGCACACGTCCAGGTGGCCGCCGCGCATCATCGCGAAGGAGTCGGCGTGGTGGAAGTACGCCGCCCCGGGCAGTTCGGTGACCGGTACCTTCCCGGCGTTCGTGAGGTCGGGGTCCACCTCGTCGCCCACCGCGGCCGGGCCCATGCCGAGCATGCCGTTCTCGGTGTGCAGCACGATCCCCGCGTCCGCCGGCAGGTGCTCGGCGATCCGGGTCGGCTGCCCGATGCCGAGGTTGACGTAGGAACCGGACGGGACGTCGCGCGCGATGCGGGCCGCGAGTTCGTCGGTGGTGAGCGGGCCCCGGCCGGTGTGCTCCACGGGGGCCGCGGCGGGTGTGGTGTTCGTGTCCGTCATCAGCGGGCTCCTTGCACGGTGAGCCGTCGGGCCTCGGCCCGTACCAGACGGTCGACGTAGATGCCCGGGGTGACCACGGTCTCCGGGTCGATCTCCCCGACGGGCACGATGTCGGTGACCTGGGCGACGACCGTGGTGGCCGCGGTGGCCATGACGGGGCCGAAGTTCCGGGCGGTCTTGCGGTAGACGAGGTTGCCCACGGTGTCCGCCCGGTGCGCCGAGATCAGGGCCACGTCCCCCTTGATCGGGTGCTCCAGGACGTGGACGCGCCCGCCGATCTCCCGGGTCTCCTTGCCCTCCGCGAGCGGGGTGCCGACGCCGACGGGGCTGTAGAAGGCGCCGATCCCCGCCCCGGCGGCCCGCATCCGCTCGGCGAGGGTGCCCTGCGGCACCACCTCCAGCTCCACCCGGCCGGCCCGGTACAGGTCGTCGAAGACGTAGGAGTCGCTCTGCCGGGGGAAGGAGCAGATCACCTTGCGCACCCGGCCGGCCTTGAGCAGCGCGGCCAGGCCCACGTCGCCGTTGCCGGCGTTGTTGGACACCACGGTCAGGTCCGTGGCGCCCTGCCGGATGAGGGCGTCGATGAGGTCGAACGGCATGCCCGCCAGTCCGAACCCGCCCACCAGGACCGTCGCGCCGTCCTCGACGCCCGCCACGGCCTCGTCGGCCGTGGCGGCGATGGTCGTGGTCATCCCCGGCCCACCTCCTCGGTGACGTTCTCCAGGACCACGGCGAGGGCCTGGCCCACGCCGATGCAGATGGCCGCGACGCCCCAGCGTTCGCGCCGCTCGCGCAGGACCTTCGCCAGGGTGCCCAGCAGCCGGCCGCCCGAGGCGCCCAGCGGGTGGCCGAGCGCGATGGCGCCGCCCCGGGTGTTGACGATCTCCGGGTCGATGCCCCAGGCGTCCACACAGGCGAGCGACTGCACCGCGAACGCCTCGTTCAGCTCGACCGCGCCGACGTCGCCCCAGCCGATCCCGGCCCGGCGCAGCGCCCGCTCGGCGGCCTCCACGGGGGCGTGGCCGAACATCTGCGGCTCGACGGCGTGCACGCCGCGCCCGGCGATGCGGGCGAGCGGCGCCAGTCCGATCCGGTCGGCCGCCGCCCCGGTGCCCAGCAGCACCGCCGACGCCCCGTCGCTCAGCGGGGAGGCGTTGCCGGCGGTGATCGTGCCGTCCGGGCGGAACGACGGCTTCAGGGCCGCCAGCTTCTCGGGGGAGGTGTCGGGGCGGATGCCCTCGTCGCGGGTGAGCCCCTCCACGGGCAGGACCAGGTCGTCGTAGAAGCCCTCGTCCCAGGCGCGGTCCGCGAGCCGGTGGGAGCGCACCGCGAAGGCGTCCTGCCGTTCCCGGGAGACCGAGAACTTCTCCCGGAGCAGTTCGTTGCTCTCCCCCAGCGAGACCGTCCACTCCTTCGGCATCGCGGGGTTGACCAGCCGCCAGCCGAGCGTCGTGGAGACGGCCGTGACGTCGCCGGCCGGGAAGGCCCTCTCCGGCTTGGGCAGCACCCAGGGCGCGCGGGTCATGGACTCCACACCGCCGGCGACGACGACGTCCGCGTCGCCGGACTCCAGGGTGCGCGAGGCGATGATCGCCGCGTCCAGGCTGGAGCCGCACAGCCGGTTCACGGTGGTGGCGGGCACGCCCACCGGCAGTCCGGCCAGCAGCACCGCCATCCGTCCGACGTTGCGGTTGTCCTCGCCGGCGCCGTTGGCGTTGCCCCAGACCACGTCGCCGATCGCGGCGCGGTCCAGGTCCGGGGCCTTGTCCAGCAGCCCGGTCAGCGCGGTGGCGGCGAGGTCGTCGGGGCGCACCCCGGCCAGGGCTCCGCCGAACCGGCCGAAGGGGGTGCGGACCGCGGCGTACAGGTAGGCGTCGCTCACGCGGCGTCCCCCACCACCGTCAGCGGTTCGCCCTCGGCGCGTCCGGCGTCCTCGACGGCCGCCGAGGACAGCGGGATCGGCGTGAACATGGGGGGTTCCTCGTCCGGCGTCAGCGCGGTCGGGCCGTACAGCCAGTCCGTGAACGCGTAGTCGTAGGTGTCGCGGGCGCGCAGCAGCACGTTGCGCTGCTCACGGGCGACGCCGTCGAGGTGCCACAGTTCGCCCCACTTGCGGGACGTGGTCAGCACGCGGCGGCAGTGCTCCGGGCGGACGGCCTCGTAGGCGGCGAGCGCGGCGCCCCAGTCGACCGTGCCGTCCTCGGCGCGGTTGCGGGCGACGTGCTCGCCCAGCACCCAGCCGTCCTCGATGGCCATGATCGCGCCCTGTGCGATGTACTGCAGCGGCGGGTGCGCGGAGTCGCCGAGCAGCGCGATCCGGCCGTGGACCCAGTTCATGATCGGCTCGCGGTCGAACATCCGCCACCACTTGTCCCGCCACATGAACTGCAGACCGTCCCGGACGAAGTCGCAGGTCTGGGCGAAGGCGGCGTCGAGCTCGTCCGGCGTGCCCCAGTCCTCCCGGCCGGCCAGCGCCTTGGGCGACTCGAAGACCGCGACCTGGTTGAGCAGTTCGCCGCCGCGCAGTCCGTAGTGGACGAAGTGGCAGGCGGGGCCGACGTGCACCACGACCTCGCTGAGGTCGACGGACCGCACCCGCGGCTGCTCGGCCGGGACGGTGCCGCGGTAGGCGACGTACGCCGAGGAGACGGGCTCGTCGTCGACGAACAGCTTGCGGGCCACGGAGTGCAGGCCGTCGGCCGCGATCACCACACCGGCCTCGTGGGTCTCGCCGGAGGCGAGGGTCACGCGGGCGCCGCCGTCGGTGTTCTCGTACGAGGTCACCTGGGCGTCGGTGATCAGCTCGACACCGGCGCGCTCGCACGCGCGCAGCAGCAGGCCGTGCAGGTCGCTGCGGTGGATGACCATGTACGGGTAGCCGTAGCGCTTCTCCAGGTCCCGCAGGTCGAGCCGGGTCAGCTCGTCGCCGTCGACGGCGTCGCGCATGACCATCGCGTCCGGGACGACACCGAGGCCCTTGGCCTCTTCCAGGAGACCGTAGTCGTCGAGGATGCGGGTGCAGTTGGGGGCGAGCTGGATGCCGGCGCCGACCTCGCCGAAGGCGGGGGCGCGCTCCAGCAGGCGGACGCTCAGGCCCTGGCGGGTCAGCGAGAACGCCGCGCCGAGGCCGCCGATGCCGCCGCCGACGACGATCACATCAGGGTGGGACATGACTTCACTCCTCTACTACAGCCACGGGCCGAGCTCGGGAGCGTCGGCGAGCGTGTGGGGGCGGCCGGCCAGCCAGGCGGCGACCTCGGGCAGAGGGCCGTCGGGGAGCTCGGTCAGTCCGCGCTTGGCGCGGATCTCGCCGACCAGGGCGGTCAGGAAGCCCTTCGGGAGGTCGGCGAAGGTGACGACCCCGGTGCCGAGGTCGACGGCGTGGACGCACACCTCGCGGGCGCGCATCCACGGGAGTTCGGTGGCGGGGACGGTGCGGCCCTGGGCGGTGACGACCTCGCGGTGCCACTGCTCGTCGGTGAGCCGGTCCAGTCCCTCGGCGAGCTCGTGGGCGGAAGTCGTCAGCCAGGAGCGGAGCTCGTCGGCCGACAGGGTCGGCCCCTTGGCGATGCCGGCGGCGCGCTCCTCGGCGGAGGCGTACATCGGCGTCTGTTCGCCGGTGGCCGCCCAGTGCACCAGGTTGCCCAGGGCGTCGGCGTTGGCGGCGACATGGGCCACGAGGTGCTTGCGGGTCCACTCCGGCAGCACGCTGGGGGCCGAGAAGGCGGCCTCGTCGAGGCCCGCGACGGCGTCGAGCATCAGCTCGGTGCCGGTGCGGGCCCACGCGCGCGCGTCGGCGAACGTCCGCGTGCCGGTCATCCCTCGACCACCTTGTTGGTGCAGGCGCCCAGGCCGGCGATCTCGGTGACCACGGTCTGGCCGGGGAGCAGGAAGACCTTGGGGTCGCGGGCGTTGCCCACGCCGGCCGGGGTGCCGGTGGCGATGATGTCGCCCGGCTGCAGGGTGATGACGGTGGAGATGTACTGCACCAGGAAGACCGGGTCGAACAGCAGCGTGCCGGTGTCGTCCTGCTGCATGACCTGGCCGTCGACGGTCGTCTTCACCTCGAGGGCGGGGCGGACGCCGCCGACCTCGTCGGGGGTGACGACGTAGGGGCCGACCGGGGTGGAGGCCTCCCAGATCTTGCCCTGGGTCCACTCGATGGTGCGGAACTGCCAGTCGCGCACCGAGATGTCGTTCATGACGGTGAAGCCGGCGATGGCGTCGGCGGCCTGCTGCTCGTCGGCGCGGCGCACCGCCTTGCCGATCACGACGGCCAGCTCGACCTCCCAGTCGAACGCCTCGGTCTCGGCCGGCTTGACGATGTCGTCGCCCGCGCCCAGCAGGGTCTCGGCGAACTTCGGGAAGAGGGTCGGGTAGTTCGGCAGCTCCCGGCCCATCTCCTTGATGTGGTTGGTGTAGTTGTGGCCGACGCAGATGACCTTGGACGGGTTGGGGACGACCGGCGCGAAGTCCGCGCCCTCGACCGGGTGGGTGGTGCCGGACGCGGCGGCGGCCTTCGCCTGCCAGTCGGCCTCGGCGAACAGCTCGCCGAGGTCGGCGTACCCGAGGTCGACGAGGGTCTCACCGTCGAGGCGGACCGCCCGGGTCCCGTCGGCGGTGCGGATGGTGGCGAGCTTCATGGTCAGGCGTCCTTCTGGGTGCGGTCGAGCTTGAGCGCCTCGAAGACGGGCGCGTCGGAGAAACGGAACAGGTCGAGGGCGCCCTCGTCGGAGTCGGTCGCGCCGGCCTCGGACTTGGCGGAGAACGGCTCCCAGGACGGGACGACGAACAGGTCGCCGCGGGTCACCGTCCACGACTTCCCGCCGACGGTCACCACGCCGGAGCCGTCGAAGACCTGGTAGACCGACGAACCGGTCTCGCGCACCGGCGCGGTCTCGGCGCCCCGGGCGACGCGGTGGAACTCGGCGCGGAGGGTGGGCAGGACGTCGGAGCCGTCGTGCGGGTTGGAGTAGCGCACCGCGGCATGGCCGGGCTCGACGGTGCCGCCGAAGCCCTCCTTCTCCAGCAGCAGCTGGTCGGCCAGGGCGGCGTTGGTGTACTCCCACTTGTAGGACAGCAGCGGGCTGCCCGGCGTGGCCGGGGCGGCCGACAGCGGGCGCAGGCCCGGGTGGCCCCACAGGCGCTCGGAGCGCGACCGCTCGGGGGTGGTCCGCTCGGCGTCACTGATCTCGTCGCGGCCGAACTCGAAGAACTGCGCCTCGGTGACGTACTGGAAGGGGATGTCCAGACCGTCGATCCAGGCCATCGGCTCGGAGGTCGCGTTGTGGTGGGCGTGCCAGTTCCAGCCCGCCTGCGGGAGGAAGTCACCGCGGTTCATCGGCACCGGGTCGCCGCCGACGACCGTCCACACGCCCGAGCCCTCGACGACGAAGCGGAAGGCGTGCTGGGTGTGGCGGTGCTCGGGGGCGTCCTCCCCCGGCATGAGGTACTGGATGGCCGCCCACAGGGTCGGGGTGGCGAACGGCCGCCCGCCGAGGGAGGGGTTGGCCAGCGCGATGGCCCGGCGCTCACCGCCGCGGCCGACGGGGACCAGGTCGCCGGCCCGGTCCGCCAGCTCCCGCAGCTTCTCCCAGCGCCACAGGTGTGGCACGGCACGCGAGCGCGGGTGGGCCGGCATCAGGTCACCGATCTCGGTCCACAACGGGACGAGCAGTTCCTGCTCGAAGCCCCGGTACAGCTCTTCGAGCGCCGGGGTGACCTCGGGTTGTCCCTCCGCGGAGACGGCCTGGAGCCGGACCGGGGAACCCGTAGCGGTGTCTGGGGCGAAGGAGGACTGAGCCATGTGCCACAGCGTGCCTGGTGTCTTCCAGATGAACATGTAGATTCTGGAGAGCAGAATCCGGAGGGCATGCCATGGACAAACCGCTGAAGACCCCGCCGCCCTACCCCATCGCCAGCGTGGACCACGCGCTGCGGGCGGCGACCATCCTGCAGATGGAGGGCGGCGCGACCGTGTCGCAGATCGCCGAGCGGCTGGGCGTCGCCCGGTCGACCGCCCACCGGCTCCTGGCGATGCTCGTCTACCGCGACTTCGCCGTGCAGGACGAGGACCGCGTCTACCGCGCGGGACCGGTGCTGGAGCTCGCCGCGCACTCCCAGTCCCTGGTGTCGCGGCTGCGCGCGGCGGCCCTGCCCCATCTGCACCGGGTCGTCGACCTGCTGGACGAGACCACGAACCTGATCGTGCGCACCGGGGACACGACCCGGTTCATCGCCAGCGTGGAGTGCCGGCAGGCACTGCGGGTCGGCTCCCGGGAGGGCATGGTGTTCCCGGCCCACCGCACGACGACGGGGCTGCTGCTGCTCGCCGAGCTCACCGACGAGGAACTGGAGGAGGTCTACGCCCCCGAGCGCTACCGCGACCGCCCGGCCGAGCGCCCGGACCTCGCCCGGCTGCGGACCGAGCTGAGGCGGCTGCGCCGCAACGGGTTCGCCGTCAACAAGGAGCGCTCCGAACGCGGCCTCGTCGCCGTCGGCGTCCCCGTGCGCGACCGGGACGGCACCTCGCTGGCCGGCCTGTCGGTGTCGATGCCCGGCGTGCGCTACGACCCGCACCGCCTCCAGCCCCTGGTCGCCGTCCTGGAGACCACGGCGCGCGCCCTGGAGGAGGACCTGGCCGAGCAGCACTGAACCGTTTCCCCCGATCGCGCGACAGCGAGGACGCCAGGCTTACAGGGGGACTGTTTGCTTTAAATCGCGAACACATCATTGACGCGACGTAAAGCGAGTGTCATTCTCCACGGCATCGCGGCCGATCCGTACCGTGCGCGTCCCGCCCCCCACCGCGCACGCAGGGTCGAGCCGTTCCGCCCTCCCGAGGCTCCCGTTCCCGGGACGCCCGTCTTTCCCAGCCGGGGAGAAACAGCAATGACGCTCAACAACGGGACGACGACGTCCCAGGGCCCGACCGCGGGGGCCGCCCGGATGCCGGGCTACGCGGGAACACTGGCCGCCGCCTGCGGCGCGGTCTTCGTGGCCCAGGTCGCGAACGCGCTGCCGGCCTCGCTGAACGGTCTCTTCCAGCAGGACCTGAACACCCACGGATCCCAGCTCACGTGGATCACCGCCGCGTTCATGATCGCCGTGGTCTGCTTCGAGTTCACCTTCGGTGTCCTCGGTGACCTCTTCGGTCGGCGCAGGCTCGTCGCGGCCGGCACCGCCCTGGTCGCCGCGGGCAGTGCCGTGGCCGCGCTCGCGCCCAGCGTGCAGGTGCTGTGGATCGGCGCCGCCCTCAACGGTCTGGGCGCCGGCGCCATGTTCCCCGGCTCGCTGACCGCGATCACCGCCGTCACCCGCACCGCCCGGGAACGGGCGCAGGCGGTGGCGCTCTGGAGCGGCTTCCTGTCCGCCGGCGCCGCCGTCTCACCGCTGCTCGGCGGCATGTTCGCCAAGGTCGGGTCCTGGCGCGGCTCCTTCTGGGTGCTCGTCGGCCTCGCCCTGGTCAGCATGGTGGTCACCCTGGTGCTGGCCACGGAGTCGAAGGCGCCCGAGGGCCGTTCGCTCGACGTCCCCGGCCAGATCACCTTCGCCCTCGGCCTCATCCTGGTGCTGTACGGCGCCGTCGAGGGGCCCGAGTCGGGCTGGACCACCCTCCCCGTCCTGCTCGCCTTCGTCCTCGGCGCCTGCTTCCTCGCCGCGTTCGTGCTGGTGGAGCTGGGGGCCTCGTCCCCGATCTTCGACCTGAAGCTGTTCCGCAACCGGGCCTTCACCGTGTCGTCCGTCGTCGCGGTCATCGGCATGCTGGCCTTCCTCGGCGCCTGCTTCGCGACGAGCATGTGGCTGGGGCCGGTGCAGCACCAGGACCCGATCCGCGTCGCGGTCCCCTTCCTGCTCCTCCAGGGCCCCGCCTTCCTGCTCATCCCGGTCGTCTCGCGGCTCCTGCACAAGGTCGCCGCCTCCTGGCTGCTGACCTCCGGATTCGTCCTGATGGCGATCGGCTGCCTGCTGTGCACCCGGCTGGACGTCACCGACACCGGACTCGGCGCGTTCGTCGCGCCCGCCCTGCTGATCGGCATCGGCTTCGCCCTGACCGTCAGCTCGGTGACGGCCGTGGCGCTGAACAGCGTGCCGCAGCACCTCGCGGGCATGGCCAGCGCCACCACCAACATGCTGCGCGACCTCGGCTTCGCGCTCGGTCCGGTCGTCGTCGGCGCGGTCGCCCTCAGCAACGCGGGCTCGGCGTTCGGGGAGAAGCTGGCCGGCGCCGACCTGACGCCCGGGGAGCTGGCGGCGGCGCAGGAGATCGGCCGGGCCGGAGGGCCCATCGCGGTGAACAGCCTGCCGCCCGGCGCCCCGGGCTCCTCGGCGCACGGCCTGGCCCTGGACGCCCTGGGCAGCGGCTTCAGCACCGCCTACCTGGTGTGCGGTGCGGCGGCCCTCGTCGCCGCGGCGCTGACCGCCTTCGGCATGATCGGACTCCGCTCCGACCACTCCGCCACGGGCGCGGACTCCGCGCCCCGGTCGCCCGGGCTCGACGACGTCCCGGCGCCGGCTCCCGCCCGGTAGGCGGGCCGCCGGCCTCCCCCGCCCGCCCTCAGGACGACGGCTCCCTCCCGCGCACGCGGGAGGGAGCCGTTCGGCGCCGGGACCCTCCGCCGCGGCGGACAGGAGGACGTGACCGGTGGCCCGCCGGGCCGCCGGTCCGCTCATCCGGAGCCGGCGCCGGAGGGGTCCTGGCCGCCCGTCCGGGCGGCCAGCAGGTGGCCGAACAGCCCGCCGGCCCGGAGCCATTCCAGTTCCAGCGGCGTGTCGATGCGGCACTCGGCGGCGCCGTCCCACAGCACGCGGCCGCCGCGGCGGACCCGGACGGTGGCGCTCGTCGACCCCCGCTCGATCAGCCACCGGCCCGCGGCGGAACGCCGCACGGTCCTCCGCCGCGTCGTCACCGCGCCGGGCCGCCGCGGCCCTTGACTCCGGGAGGTGCGACCGGCCGCTCGTCGGCCGCCCCTCGGCGGGCTCCGGGCAAGCCGTACCGACTCGGCCCGCTGTCAGCTCCGGCTGCCCGGTGTCTCCTCCGGCGACGGGTCCGCCGTCGCTGCGGCGTCCTCCTGCCCGAGGGTGCGGAGCGCCTCGCGCAGGGCGGGGCGCGGGGCGAGGGCGTGGGCGGCCCGGAGGGAGCCCGCCAGCAGGGCGATCCAGGCCTCGGCCAGCGCGCCGGCCTCCACGGGACGGCCGTTCCTCAGCCAGAGGAGGGACATCTCGTCGCAGGCGGCGCCGAACCCCCGCATGGCCAGGAGGAGGGCGGGGTCGTCGGCGTCGAGGCCGAGCACCGCGCAGATGGTCCGGACCCCTTCCTCCCGTGTCGCCTCGAAGGCCGCCGACGCCAGGTCGGTGGCCTGCGCACGGCGCAGGACGAGGTGCAGCGCGACGTCCTCGTGTGCGGCCAGGAAGCGCAGATGCGCGGTGAAGTGCTGCCGCAGCCGGTCGACGACCGGGCCTTCGGAGGCGAACTCCGTGGCGGCCCGCAGTTGTTGGTCGATCTCCCGCACGACCTCCGCGTAGAGGCTCTCCTTGCCCTGGAAGTGGTGGGACAGCAGCCCGTGCGCGACACCCGCGGTCCGGGCGATGTCCCCCACGGTGACCTCGCCGTACGGACGCCGGGAGAAGTTCTCCAGCGCCGCGTGCAGCAGCTTCCGGCGTGTCTCCTGGGCGGCCGCCTGCCGCCGGGTCGGCGGCTTGGCTGCTTCGGGCGGGGCCACGTCCGTACCTCCCGGCGATGACGGCGACGATCTGTGATCCAGCAGCGTAGGCGAGACCCGGGCGACCGCCCGCCCCGGGACCCTTGATTGATTGCCATTCAATGACTTACATTCAACGTACGTCGCGGCATGCCGCCCGGGCGACGCCGCGAGAAGGGACCGCGCCATGGTTTTCCGCTTACCGCTCCCCGACGAGGACGACCCGGTCTGGACGTCCGCCAACGGCTTCGTCGTCCGCAAGGACGAGGGGGTCGTCCGGCTCACGGGGCACGAGACGATGTCGGTCAAGGTCACGGGGGAGGAGACGGACGGTGCCCTCGCGTTCATGGACGGACTCATCGAGCCCGGCCACGGCAACGTCCCGCACATCCACTCGAAGGAGGACGAGGCCTTCTACGTCCTGTCCGGCGAGTTCGAGTTCCTCAACGGGTCCGAGAGGTTCACGGCCGGCCCCGAGGACTTCGTCTACATCCCCAAGGGCACACGGCACGCCTTCAGGAACCTGGGGCAGGAAGCGGCCCGGCTCCTGATCTTCTACACGCCCGCCGGGCCCGAGTCGTTCTTCCTGGCCCACGGCGAGACGGACCGCGCTCCAAAGCCCTGGCCCGACGAGAAGCTGAACGAGCTCGTGGACGTCCTCGGCGCGCACAACATGGTGCTGCTGCCGGGGGACGACGACTGGCACTGAGTGCTCCTGCGGGCCCCGCCCCGTCGCCGACCGGGAGGAGCGTGCGGGCAGCCGCCGGAGCGGCTCCACCGCGCCGGGCCGGTCCGACCGTGCGCTCCACGCCGCGGTGGGCGCGGCGGACAGGGGCCCGGCGCCGGTCTCCTGGAACGACCGTCACCACCCGGTGCGGGGCCACCGCGCTCGGCGGCCCCGCAAGCGAACGCACCGGGGGACAGGGGACGCCGTGCGGGCGGCCTCCTCCAGGACGGCCGCCGCCTCGGTCACGGCGGCGGTGTACTCGGGGGCGCTCATGCGTGCCTCCTCATGCGTGCCTCCTGTCCGGGGGAAGAGGGGCGCGGTGCGGAACGGACATGCGGGCTACCTCCGGGAGGGGACGAACGGGGTGGTGGCGTGGTCGCCGGACGGCACGCGGGGGCCGCGTGCACGCATCACCGGCAGGGGCGCGGGGGCCGGGATGCGGCGTGACCGGCGTGCGGGGCGGGTCAGAAGAGCACGGAGGCCGGTACCGGGTGACCGAAGGTGTTCAGGCCGTAGGCCTGGTAGATCGGGTCGGCGTTGTTGCTGGCGTGGTTCATCGCGGCGTGGATGTCGCGCCAGCACCGCTGCAGGGCGGAGTCGCTGCGCAGCGCCGAGCCGCCGGCGTGCAGGAACAGCTCGTCGACGGCGTCCACCGCGCGGCGGGCGATGCGGACCTGGTTGCGGCGGACCCGAAGCCGTTCCTCGGCCGGGAACCGCTCGTCGCGCTGTGCCCGCTCCCACATCCGCTCGATGTCCCCGAACAGCTGGACCTCGCCGGCCTCCAGGTCGGAGATCGCCCGGCCCAGCACGGCGAGCTGGTGCGGGTCGCTGGCGGTCCGCACCCCGCGGGCCGTGACCCGGCCCCGCATCGAGGCGACGAACGCCGCCAGGGCGCCCTGCGCCATCGCGACCGTCGCGGTGGTGATGCCCGCGGTGAACATCGGGTGGAACGGCATCCGGTACAGCGGCGAGTCGCCCCGTCCGACCCGGTGTGCCAGGCCGCCGTCCTCCATCGGAACCGGGTCGAGGATCCGGTGCTCGGGGACGAACTTGTCCTCGATGAGGATGTCCTTGCTGCCGGTGCCGCGCAGCCCGACCACGTCCCACGAGTCCTGGATGATCTCGTAGTCCGCCCGCGGCAGGACGAAGTGGCGCAGTCCGCCCGGGACCGGCCTGCCCTCCTCGTCCACGATCAGGCCTCCCAGGATGATCCACCGGCAGTGGTCCGTGCCCGAGGAGAACGGCCAGCGACCGGAGAACCGGAACCCGCCCTCGACCGGGGTCGCGCGCCCCAGCGGGGCGTACGGCGAGGCGATCCAGGTGTCCGGGTCCTCGCCCCAGATCTCCTTCTGCACCGCGATGTCCATCTGCGCCACCTCGAACGCGTGGACCCCGACCACGCCGGCCACCCAGCCCGCGGAGGAGGACTGGACCCCGATGTCCCGCAGGGTGCGGAAGAAGTCGACCGGACTGGCCTCGTGGCCGCCGAACTCGGCCGGCTGCAGCATCCGGATGACGCCGCTGGAGCGCAGCACCTCGGCCGCCTCGTCGGTCAGTCGGCCCAGCTCGTCGCTGGGCGCGGCCTCGGCGGCGATCTCCTCGGCGCGGGCCAGGATCCGTTCGTGTACCTCGTGCATGGCGGAAGCCCTTTCTTCTTCAGTTGTGGAGCAGGAAGTCGGTGACGGTGCGGTTGAACTCGTCGGCGTGCTCGAGCTGGGCCCAGTGGCCGCAGCCGGCCAGCAGCACCATCCGGGAGCGGGGCACCAGGGAGACCAGCTTCAGCGAGCTCTCGTAGTGCACGACCCGGTCGTCGCGGCCGTGGAAGAACAGGGACGGTGCGGTGATGCCGGCGATCTGGGCGTGGGTGGCCATGTGCGGGCGCGGCCTGCCGATGCCGGCGGCGAAGTTGGCGAGGTGGTCCGGGCGTTCCACCGCGGCCTTGTGGCGGAGCCGGACCAGTTCCTCCGAGGCGTGCGCCGGGTCGAAGGTCATCACCTCGACCAGGTCGCGGAAGTTCTCCTCGGTGGGCTCGCGGTAGGTCCGCTGCAGCACCTTCACGCCCTCGCTCGGCCCGCCGCCGGGCACGAAGAGGTGGGCGCCGCCGACCCCGGCGCCCATGGTGATCAGGTGGCTGACCCGCTCCTGGTGGGTCGCGGCGAACATGATCGAGGTGGCGCCGCCCATCGAGTTGCCGATGAACGCCGCCTGCTCGATCCCCAGCGCGTCGAGGAACTCCAGCGCGGTCGCGGCGTGGTCGCGGTCGTCGTAGCCGACCGGGTCGGACTTGCCCCAGCCGGGCATGTCGACGGCCAGGCAGCGGAACCGCTCGCCGAGCTCGCGGATGTTCGCCGCGAAGTTGCTCCAGCCGGTCGCGCCGGGGCCGGAGCCGTGCAGCAGCACGAGCGGATGCCCCTCCCCGTACTCGTGGTAGTGGACGCGTCCGCTCGGCAGTTCCACGAAGCGGCTGGTCGCTTCCTCGGTGAAGGTGTCGGTCATGATCGGGATCCTCCTGGTCTCGGGTACGGCGCGCTGCGGGATGCGGCCGGTGAAGGGCGGGGCCGGGTCAGTCGCGTGCGGGTGGGCCGGCGAGGAGTGCCTGCAGGTCCCGGGGGTCGTCGGCGTCCGGGACGGCGTGGAGCGCCTCGAACCAGGACCGGGCGGCCGGGCCGTGCCCCACGCACTGGTGGAACTTCGCCGCCAGTTCGGCGCGGGAGAGCGGCCGGTGCGAGTCGCCGCGGGAGTGGTGGACGTCGCGGACCAGGACCCGGCCGTCGTCGGTGTGCAGCCGGACGACGGTGTGGCCGGGCTCCGCGGCCGGCGGCCGTTCCGCGAGCTCGATCCGGGCCATCAGCTCGGCCACGCCCGGACGTCGCAGGGCCTCGTCGGTGAAGTCGGCGAGCCGCACGTCCCCGGTCAGCAGGGCGACGGCGAGGGTGTACTCCAGGGAGAACTTGGCCTCGAGCCCGTTGCCCGGCCCGGTGTCCCGCAGTGGTCGGGTGCCGCCGTGTTCGAGGGTCACCTCCACCCGCGCGATCCGGCCGGGATCGGCGCCCAGCTCCTCGCGCAGGGAGATCCCCGCGTCGATCGCGCGCTGGGTGGCGAAGCAGGAGGGGTAGGCCTTGAGCGCGTAGTCGTCGGTCCAGCCGGTCATCCAGTGTTCCAGGCGCTCGCCCAGGAGCGCCGTGCGCTCCGGGTCGTGGTCGCCGAAGAGGTCCAGGAAGCCGCCGCGCGCCTCCAGCTGGGCGGGATGGGCGGTGAAGCCCCGCGTGGCGAGCCCGACGGCCATCACGGCGTCCCGGGAGGCGAGGCCGGCGTGCATCGGCTTGGTCATCGTGCCGAAGTTGGCCAGGCTCCCGGCCGCCTGGGAGGCGGCGATGCCCAGGGCGTGGGCGGTCGCGCCGGTGTCCAGGCCGAGCAGCCGGCAGGCGGCGGCGGTGGCGGCCAGCCGTCCGGTGGTGGAGGTGTTGTGCCAGCCGCGGCCGTAGTGGACGGCGTGCGGGAGCACCTCCGAGACCGCGCGGAAGACGGCGGAGCCGACGCTGTAGGCGGCGACGAGACCGGCACCGGTCACCGGACGGCGGGCGGCGAGCGCGAAGAGCGTCGGCAGCAGGACCGCCGCGGGGTGCATCGCCATGGAGGGAGCGGCGTCGTCCCAGTCCAGGGCGTGCGCGGCGGTGCCGTTGACCAGGGCGGCGTCGGCCGGTCCGAGCCTGCCCGCGGTGCCCCAGACGGCCGCCGTCCCGTCCGGCGCGAGCGCGCCGGACGGTGACTGGTCCTCGACCCAGTCGCGCACCAGCACCGCCGCGGGGGTGGTGAGCCCGGCCACGGCGACGCCGACGGTGTCGACCACCAGGCCGCGCAGGGCCACCCGGGGGGCGGGCTCGGCCCGGTGGTCCCGGTGGCAGACGAAGCCGACCAGCTGCGCGGTGGCACCGGCCTGCTGCGGCGTGGGAGGGGCGACGCTCACAGCTGTCCTCTCTACGGTGGATCCGCGGGGCTCCTCGGCGACCCGCGGTGACCAGTGTCGGAGCAGTGCGGGCCGAGCGGTCCCCGGCTCGCATCCAGCGGAAAGCGAGTTGGTGGCCGGGCATGACGGACACGTGCGGCGGTCGGCCGGAGAGGCGGGTGCCGCGGGTACTGCCGGCCCCGGTGTCCGGTTGTCGGGGTGATCGGGTGGCCGATCGGTCGGGTGGTCCGGTTCGTCCGGCTGGTCCGGCCGGACGGCTGATCCGGCCGGACGGCTGATCCGGCCGGGCGGCTGATCCGACCGGGCGCGGGCGACCGGTGGACCGGGCGGCGGTTCCCCGGGCCGATCGGCCGGCGGACACGCGGCGCCCCGTCGGCCGAGGGCGGCAGGCCGGACCGCCGGGCCCGCGTGGCCACCGCCCACGCCCTCCCTCCCCCGCCGCCGTACGGCCGACCTCGCCCCGGAGGGGACAAGCGAGCCTCGGGACACGCGAGCCTCGGGACACACGAGTCCTCGGCGGCCACGCGGGGCCGGGGAACCGCCCCGAGGAGGCCGGTGCTCACCGCGGTCGGCCGGGAGCCGTCGCACATGCGGCGGGGCGATGCGCCGGACGCCTCACCTCCGGCCGGTGGCCCGGGACCGGGACCGGACCGGGACCGGTCCCGGTCCGCCGGCCGGAGGCGCAGGGAGGAAGCGGCCGCGACGCCGGGGCCGCGCGGTGCGCGGCGCGGCGGTCGTGGCCGATCGGCTCGTCGGGGAACCGGCGCCCGGAGCGTTTCGGCCGGCACCTGGGCCGGTGGCCGTGTCGGCGGGACGACGAGGCCGATCGCCCGAGGGTCGGCGGCCCGTCCCACGGGTCCGGCCGCACCGGCACCGTGCGCCGGCCCCGAGGGCGCCGCCCGCCCGGGCGGCGCGGCCGGCCTCCCGGTGCGGTCCGCCGGTTCAGGCGTGCGTGCGGCTGAGCGGGGTGTCGTCCGCGCCGCTGCGCAGACCGGCGGAGATGTCCCGGGCCGTCGTACGGGCCAGGCGCCCCAGCGACACCGGCGGGTGCTGGCCCCGGCGGCCGCCGATCATCACACAGGTGCTCACCGACTGGTCCTCGGCGAAGACGGGGGCGGCCGCCCAGACCAGCGGGGAGGTGTGCTGCGTGCCGGTGGGAGAGTGCGCGAAGCCGAGCTGCCGCACCTGGGCCAGCTTCTGCCGCCAGGCGAACTGCTCCTCGCTGCGCAGCGGGCGCGACGCCGGCCGGCGGTCCGAGTCCCCGCCCCAGGCCAGGAGCACCAGACCGGCGGGGTGCTCGTCCAGCACCGGCGCCCCGAGCTGCTCCCAGACCCGGACGGTGTTCCGTCCGGCGATCTTGTCGATGATGTGCAGCCGGTCGCCCTCACGGGTCGCCAGGGCGACCGGCAGCCGGGTGCTCGCGTGCAGGTCGACCAGGGCCGGGCGGGCGCAGTCGCGCAACAGCCGGATGTCCGGGACGCCGTGGCCGAGCCGCCACAGGCGCGGGCCGAGCCGGTAGCGGCCACGGCCGGTCCGCTCGATCGCGCCGTGCTCGGAGAGGGTGGCGAGCATCCGGTGCACGGTGGCCGGTGGCAGATCGGTCACCGCGCAGATGTCGGCGACCGAGCGCTCGGGCACGCCTCCGGTGAAACAGCCGAGGATGTCGAAGGCCCGCGCCAGCACTCCGCGCTTGCCGTTGATCTCGCTCATCTCGGCTTCCTCCCGTCACCCGACGTTCCCCGGAGAGGGAACAGTTTCAGCCATGTGAAAGATGTGTGCACACGGAACGTACGTGACGTCTTCCGTTACGTCGAGGTTTCCGAGTCAGCCGAGATGAAATTCCGATTGGTGAGGGATCGGGCCACTCACGGGCCCTGCTTTGTCACTGTCGTCGTGCCCGTCACGGACACATCCTCCGCACGAGCCGAGCTCTCGGGCACGACAGAAGGACTGGACCCTCATGGCTTCCACTCGATTTCGCGCTCTCGCCACGACCGCCGTCGCGGCGCTGGCCCTGTGTACCGCCTGTTCCTCCGACGACTCCGGCTCGAAGTCGTCGGGTGACGGGCCGCTCAAGCTGGCCGTCTTCGCCTCGCTCAACGGTGTCCCGGCCTTCGCCGCGGACGACGAGGGCGTCTTCGACAAGCACGGCCTCGACGTCGAGATCAGTACGGCGAAGACGTCCACCGAGATGGTCCCGCAGCTGCTCGGCGGCAAGGTGAACCTCGCCCTGCTCGACACCGCCACCTCGCTCGTCGCCGCGGGCCAGGGTGTCGACCTGGTCTACGTCGCCGCGGCCACCGACGGAGGCATCCCCGAGGGCCAGGAGGACTTCAGCTTCGCCAACGTGTGGGTCAAGAAGGGCTCCCCGATCAAGTCGCTGGCCGACCTGACCGGCAAGACCGTCGGCGTGCCCCAGATCAAGAGCGCGCCCTGGGTCGACCTGCGCGGATCGGTCGACGAGGCCGGCGGCGACAGCTCCACCATCAAGTTCGTCGAGTCCCCGGACCCGCTGGCCGCCCTGAAGTCCGGCCAGGTCGACGCGACCACCACGCCCGAGCCGGTGGGCACCGTGGAGCGCGCCAAGGGCGAGCTGCACCCGCTCGGCCCGGTGAACTCCGGCGGCGGCGGATCGGCGTACGTCTGGGTCACCACCCGGGCCTTCGCCGACGCGAACCAGGACAAGGTGAAGGCGTTCGCGGAGGCGGTGCGCGAGGGCAACAAGACCGTCAACGGCGACCGCGACCTGCTGGTGAAGACCGCCGCCGAGGTACTCAAGGCGGACGCGGCGCTGCTGGAGAAGGCGGCCTTCCCGGTCTACGCGGAGAAGCCGCTGACCCAGGAGGACATCGAGTTCTCGGTCCAGTACATGGACAAGTACGACATGTTCGAGAAGGCCGCCCCGGACGCGGGGAAGCTGATCCTGCCGTGACCCGCACCCCGCTCCGGACGGCGCCACCCGGCGTCCGGCGCCTGGTCAACAGGCTCCTGGCGCTCCTGGTCGCGTTCGTCGTCTGGCACCTGTTCGCCCGCGGACCCGGATCCTCCAGCGGCTTTCCCACGCCGCTGGAGAGCATGGAGTCCGCGGTCGACCTGGCCGGCACCTCCGTCTACTGGTCGAACATCGCCACCTCGGTCGAGACCGCCCTGCTGGGCCTGGGCCTGGCCGTCCTGGTCGGTCTGCCCGTCGGCCTGCTGATCGGGGCCGACGAACGCGCCCGGCGCAGCACCCAGCTGATCCTGGACTTCGGCCGGACGGTGCCCGCGATCGCGCTGCTGCCGCTGTTCCTGCTGATGTTCGGCGCGACCCGCAGCCTCGGCCTGGTCCTCATCGTGGTGTCCGCGGTCTGGCCGGTCATCATCCAGACCTCGTACGCCGTCGGCGAGATCTCGCCGCAGCTGCGCCGGGTGGGGCAGGCCTACCACCTCACCCGGTGGCACCGGCTGCGCCACCTGATCGCTCCGTCCATGCTGCCCTTCGTCTTCGTCGGCCTGCGGATCGCCGCGACGATCTCGCTGCTGATGGCGATCAGCTCGGAGTTCCTCGGCGGCTCCGACGGACTGGGCTACCTGCTGCTGCAGGCGATGCAGATCAACGACACCCACCGGGCGTTCGTCTACTCGTTCACGGCGGCGCTCCTCGGCCTGGTGCTCAACCTGGTCTTCGTGCTGCTCCAGCGCCGCCTGCTGTGGTGGCACCCCTCGGTCCGCAAGGGAGGTGCGTCATGAGCAGGACGCTGCGCGTCGTCACCGCCGTCGCACGGGAACTGTGGCTCCCGGTGCTCCTGGTCGCCGCCTGGTGGTGGCTCAGTGCCGGCAGCACCTCGCTCTACTGGCCCCCACTCGCCGAGATCACCGACCGCTTCGTCGACCTGTGGTTCTTCGAGCACCTCGTCGAGGACGCGCTGCCCAGCGTGATCCGGCTGGTCTCCGGGTTCGGCATCGGGTTCGCCGTCGCCGTGGTGCTCGGTCTGGCCCTCGGGTCCGTGCCGGCCCTGGAGGACGCGACCCGGCCGCTGGTGGAGTTCATGCGCGCGCTGCCCAGCGTGGCGCTGCTGCCGATCATGATGCTGCTGCTCGGCACCGACGACGACATGAAGGTGATCACCATCGCCTTCGTCTCCACCTGGCCGATCCTGCTCAACACGGTCGAGGGCGTCCGTTCCGTCGACCCGGTGCTGCACCAGGTCGCGGCCGGCTACCGGCTCAGTGCCTGGCACCGGATCCGCCACCTCGTCGTTCCCGCCGCCATGCCGCAGATCTTCGCCGGTGCCCGGGTGGCGCTGTCGATGTCGGTGGTGGCGATGGTGCTCACCGAGATGGTCGGCAGTCCGGGCGGGCTGGGCTACTTCGTCCTCGACTCGCAGCGCACGTTCGACATCGTCGCGATGTGGACCGGCCTGATCGTCCTGGGCCTCATCGGCTACGCGGCGAACAAGACGTTCGGCCTCGTCGAGGCCCGGGTGCTGGCCTGGCACCGCGGCTCCACCAAGCAGAAGGAGGACCAGCGATGAAGACGCAGACCACCCTGAGCAAGGACGAGCCGGACGGCGGCGCCTCCGGCCCGATCATGCGGGTCCGCGGGCTGGGCCACAGCTACGGCGAGCGCGAGGTCCTCAAGGGCCTGGACTTCGAGGTCGGCCGCGGCGAGCTGATGTGCGTCGTGGGCCCCTCGGGCGTCGGCAAGACCACGCTCCTGGAGTGCCTGACCGGGCTGCGCCGCCCCAGCGAGGGCGAGGTGCTGTTCGACGGCGAGCGGATCGAGGCTCCCCCGCGCGGGCTGGCCATCGTCTTCCAGGACTACAGCCGGTCGCTGATGCCGTGGCTCAGCGTGCTCGACAACGTGGTGCTGCCGCTGCGCTCGGCGGGCGTGGCCAAGGACGAGCGGGAGCGGACCGCCCGGGAGGCGCTGGCCGAGGTCGGGCTGTCGGACTTCACCGGCCACTACCCCTGGCAGCTCTCCGGCGGCATGCAGCAGCGGGTCGCGATCGCGCGGGCGCTGGCCTACCGGCCGGCCGTCGTGGTGATGGACGAGCCGTTCGCCTCGGTGGACGCCCAGACCCGGGCGGACCTGGAGGACCTGCTGCTGCGGGTGCGCGAGCACCTCGGCATCACGGTGCTGCTGGTCACCCACGACATCGACGAGGCCGTCTACCTCTCCGACCGGGTGCTCGCCCTCGGCGGGAAGCCGGCCGGTATCCGCAGTCTGCTCACCGTCGACCTGCCCGCCCCGCGCGAGCAGGTCGCCACCAAGTCGCTGCCGCGGTTCGCCGAACTGCGCAGCCAGGTCTACAGGTTGATCCGCGATGTCTGAGACGACCACGGGCGCGGCCCTGACCGCGATAGACCCGCACACGTTCCGCGAGGCGCTGGGGCACTACCCGACCGGGGTGGCCCTGATCACCGCGACCCTCGACAGCGGCGAGCACATCGGGATGGTGGTGGGCACCTTCACCTCCGTCTCGCTCGACCCGCCCCTCGTCGGGTTCATGCCCGACCGCGCCTCGCGCACCTTCGCCCGGCTGCGGGAGGCGAGCACCTTCTGCGTCAACGTGCTCGCCGCCGACCAGGCCGACCTCGTCACGAGCTGGCGCGGCCCGGAGTCGTTCGCCGGCGTGGAGTGGCAGCCGTCGCCGTCCGGTGCGCCGATCCTGCGCGACTCGGTCGCCTGGGTCGACTGCTCCTACCACCGACTGGTCGACGCCGGCGACCACTACATCGTGCTCGGCGAGGTCCGTGCGCTCCAGGTGCAGCGTCCGACCTCTCCGCTGCTCTTCTTCCAGGGCGGCTTCGGCGGCTTCGCACCGTCGTCGTTCCTGGTGCCGGGCGAGCACGACCTGATCCGGGCCGCCCGGCTCAGCGAGGCGGCGATGGAGCCGCTGGCCGCGCTGGCCGCCGAGGAGTCGGCCGACGTCTCGCTGCTCGCGTCGATCGGCGACCACGACGTGGTGATCGGCACCGAGCGGGGCTCGGCGACACCCACCTACTTCGAGATCGGCCTGCGGCTGCCGCACCTGCCGCCCATCGGCGCGGTCCACCTCGACCCCGCCGACGAGACGGGACTCGCCCGCTGGCTCGACCGGCTGCCGCGCAAGGACGAGGCGGCGCGCGAGCGCTGCCGGGAGCTCGCGGAGCGGGTCGCCGTCCAGGGCTACTCGCTCTGCCTGGTCGGCCACGCCCCGGACCAGGACACCTGGCAGGACGTCACCCGCTACATCCACGGCGAGCCGACCCCGCGCCGCCAGCGCCAGGTGCTCAGCATGCACCTGGACCGCCTCGACTACTACGAACCCGACCTCGACCCGGACGGCACCTACGACGTCCGCTCGATCACCGTGGCGGTGCCGATGGCCGGCACCCCGCGGCTGGCGGTCCGGATGTCCTTCCCGCCGGCCGGGGCCGACGGGCGGACCGTCGCCCGGTGGAGTGCGCAGGTACGGGACCGGGCGGCCGAGGTCGCCGACCTGATCCAGATCCGGTTCGGACAGGACCGCGTGCTCGGCTGAACCCGCCCCGCTCCGCGCCGCACGACCGCACAACCGCGAAGGAGAGACATGACCGCCCGCGTCACCGCCCTCGGTTACCTGCAGTTCACCGCCACCGACCTCGACCACTGGCAGGACTTCGGCCAGCGGGTGCTCGGGCTGATGGCCGACCGCCGCGGCGACGACCGCCTGCTGTTCCGCATCGACGAGAAGGCCTACCGGCTGGAGGTGCGTCCCGGCGAGACCGGCGGCGTCCGCGCGGTCGGCTGGGAGACCAGGGGCCCCGCCGAGCTCGCCGAGCTGGAGGAGCGCCTGGTCGCCGCCGGGTACGAGGTCACCCGCCCGGGCGAGGCGGTCGCCCGGGAACGGATGGTCTCGGACCTGATCCGCTTCCGCGACCCCGACGACTGCTACGACCACGAGATCTTCTGGGGGCTGAGCACCTCCTCGGCGCGGTTCGCCTCCCCGATCGGCGCGGAGTTCGTCGCCGGGACCGAGGGCGTGGGCCACGTCCTGCAGGTGGTCTCGGACCGTGCCCGCTACGAGTCGCTCTTCCTCGACGTCCTGGGCTTCCGGCTCTCCGACCACATCGACCTCGCCCCGAACCTCGCAGCAACGTTTCTGCACTGCAACCGCCGCCACCACTCCTTCGCCTTCACCCCGAAGGTGGAGGGCCGCCCGCTGGGCGTGGGCCACTTCATGCTCGAGGTCACCGACCTCGACGTGATCGGCCGGGCCATGGAGCACATCGAGGACGAACCGCACCGGTTGCTGAAGACGTTCGGCCGGCACAGCAACGACCGGATGGTCAGCTTCTACCTGCTGACCCCGTCCGACGTGGGGCTCGAGTTCGGCACCGGCGGCATCAAGATCGACGACGAGACCTGGACGCCCACGCGGTACGACACCGCGCACTTCTGGGGCCACCACTCCGTCGACCACCACTGACCCGTCTGCCACACCAGAGAGGAAGGCGCCATGAACCCCGTGCTTGACCGCGTGCTGGAGCACGCCGAGCTGCTGGAGGGCGACGGACCCGTGTCCGAGGAACTCGGCCGGGTCAGCGACGAGGTCGCTGCCGTGCTGCGCGAGTCCGGGGTGATCCGGATGCTCCAGCCCCGCGACTTCGGCGGCTTCGAGTCCCACCCGACCGACTTCCTGCGCGTCGTCCACGAGATCGGCCGGCGCAACGGCGCGGCCGGCTGGGTCGCCGGCGTGGTGGGCGTCCACCCGCACGAGCTCGCCCAGGGCGACCCGCGGATGCAGCGCGAGATCTGGGGCGAGGACCCGGACACCTGGGTCGCCTCGCCGTACGCCCCGATGGGCCGGGCGCGACCGGTGGAGGGCGGCTACGTCTTCAACGGACGCTGGCCGTTCTCCTCGGGCACCGACCACTGCCGGTGGGTGATGATCGGCGGCCTGATCACCGACCAGGAGGGCAACGTCACCGACCGGGAGACGATCCACTTCGTCCTCCCGCGCGACGACTACGAGATCCTGCACGACTCCTGGGACGTCATCGGGCTGCGCGGCACCGGCAGCAAGGACATCGTGGTCAAGGACGCCTTCGTGCCCGGGCACCGGCTGATCCGGACCGACCCGGTCACCGACGGCAGCGCCGGGCCGATCGCCGGCCGGGACGCGCCGCTGTACTCGATGCCGCGCAACGTGATCTTCTCCGGAGCGATCACCACGGCGACGATCGCCCTGGCCCAGGGCACCCTGGACGCGTACGTCCGGTGGACCCGGGAGCGCAGCAGCCGGTTCGGCTCCGCCAGCCGCGACCCGTTCCAGCTCTCCGCCCTGGCTCCGGCCGCCGCCGACATCGACGCCAGCCTCCGCCACGTCCTGCACGACGTGGACCGGGCCTTCGACATCGTCTCCTCCGGCCGGCTGCTGACCCTCTCCGAGCGTGCCGGGATCCGCCGCAACCAGGTCTCCGCCTCGCACCGCGCGGCCGCGGCCGCCGACGAGGTCTTCAAGGTCAGCGGCGGCTCGCAGCTGCACGCCAAGAACCCCATGCAGCGGATGTGGCGCGACTGCCAGAGCGCCCTGCACCACGTGCAGAACTACGCGGGTCCGCTGTACCAGGCCTACGGCATGGACTTCTTCGGCGGCGAGATGCCGGCGGCGGTGAAGGTCTGATGCCCGCCGCCCCCCATCCGCCGACCCGGGAGTCCACCTCCCGTTTCGTCACCGTCGACGGCACCCGCCTGCACTACCACGAGGCCGGCACCGGACCGGAGGTGCTGCTGTGCATCCACGGCGGGGCGCCCGGGGCCTCGGGCTGGGGCAACTTCGGCACCAACCTCGCCGAACTGTCCCGGCACGCCCGGGTCCTGGTCGTCGACCTGCCGGGCTACGGCCGGTCCGACACCATCGACCTGACCGGCGGCAAGTACCGGCCCCACGCGGACGTCTTCGCCGCGATGCTCACCGAACTGGGCATCGAGCGGGCGAGCGTGGTCGGTCTGGCCACCGGCGGCGCGGTCGCGATCGCGATGGCCCTGCACCACGCCGAGCGCGTGGACCGCCTGGTCCTGGTCTCCAGCGCCGGCGGGGTCCCGCTGTTCAGCACGATGCCGTCCGAGGGCCAGAAGGCCATCCGCTCCTACTACGCGGGCGAGGGCCCGTCGCGGGAGAAGATGCGCGCCTACCTGCGGATGATGATGTTCGACCCCGGACTGGTCACCGACGCACTCGTCGAGGAGCGGTACCTGGAGTCGGTCGCCGGCGGCGAGGAGCGCCGGGCCGCCGCCGAGTCGGCGGGCGTGCCGGCCGAGCCGCTGTGGCAGGAACTGGGCCGGATCGCGGCGCCGACGCTGATCGTCTGGGGGACCGAGAACCGGGTGCAGGGCTTCGACAACGCCCTCTTCCTGCTCAAGCAGATCCCGGACGCCCAGCTGCACCTGTTCAAGCGGACCGGACTGTGGGTGCCCCACGAGCGCGCCTCGGAGTTCACCCGGCTGGTGCTCGGGTTCCTCGCCGAACGCCCCGCCGCCCCGGCCCCCGTCTGAGGCCGCCCGGGCCCGCCCGGGGCGCCCCGCCAGAAACACAAGGAGAGACGATGTCGTACACGAGCGTGTGGTCCGACCTGGCGCAGGTCGAGTTCCGGCAGGGATACCTGGAGACGGGGCCGTACCGGACCCGGTTCCTGCAGTCGGGCAGCCCGGACAAGCCGCTGCTGCTGATGCTGCACGGGATCACCGGGCACGCCGAGGCGTACGTGCGGAACCTGGCCGCGCACGCGGAGCACTTCAACTGCTACGCCGTCGACTTCATCGGCCACGGCTACTCCACCAAGCCGGAGCACCCGCTGGAGATCCCGCACTACCTCGACCAGGTGCAGCGGCTGCTGGACGCGCTGGGGTACGACAGCGCGTACTTCAGCGGGGAGTCGCTGGGCGGCTGGGTGACCGCGCGGTTCGCGCAGCTGCACCCCGAGCGCACCGAGCGGATCGTGCTCAACACGATGGGTGGCACGATGGCCAACCCGCAGGTGATGGAGCGGCTGCTGACGCTGTCCACGCAGGCCGCCGAGGACCCCTCCTGGGAGCGGGTCAAGGCCCGCCTGGAGTGGCTGATGGCCGACCCGTCGATGGTCACCGACGACCTGATCAGGACCCGGCAGGCGATCTTCGAGCAGCCGGACTGGAAGATGGCCTGCCGGATGAACATGGCGCTGCAGGACCTGGAGACCCGGCGGCGCAACATGCTCACCGACGACGACCTGCGCGCCATCGAGGCGGAGGCGCTGGTCGTGTGGACCACCAAGGACCCCTCGGGTCCGGTGGACGAGGGACGCCGGATCGCCGACCTGATCCCGCGCGGCCGGCTCGCGGTGATCGAGAACGCCGGCCACTGGCCCCAGTACGAGCAGACCGAGACCTTCAACCGGATCCAGCTCGACTTCCTGCTCGGCCGCTGACCTCCGCTCCCCCGGCCGGGCCGCCACCGCGGCGGCCCGGCGGCGGTCCCCCCTGCCCCAGCGTCCGGGAGCCGGGCCACCACGTCGCGTCCCCGGCGGACGCACGCGCCAAGCCTCATCCCGAGGAGACAAGGAGTGACGACATGGGACTTCGTTCGGGTGCCGCGTTCATGGAGAGCCTGCGGGACGGGCGCAGCCTGTACATCGACGGTGAGCGGGTCGACGACGTCACCGCCCACCCCGCCTTCCGGGGCGTGCTCACGACGCTCGCCGGACTCTACGACGCCCAGCTGGACCCGGAGTTCGCCGACGTGCTGACGGTGTGGGACGCCGCGAGCGGGGAGGCCTGCAGCACCACCCTGCTCGAGGCGCGCGACCACGGGGACGTGCTGGCCCGGCAGCGCTGCGACCGGCTCCGGACCGAGCTCACCTACGGCCTGATGGGCCGGCTCCCGGACTTCATGAACGCCTACCTGCTCGACGTCAAGAGCAGCCTCGAGCACGTCGGCAAGCACCAGGAGGCGGCCCGGATGGACGCCTGTCTCGCCCGGCTGCGGCGGGAGGACCTCGCGGTCACCCACACCCTGGTGGACCCGCAGAGCGACCGCTCGACGCAGGACGCCCCGCCCGAGGCGGTGCGCATCGTGGAGCGCCGCGCGGACGGCATCGTGATCCGCGGCGCGCGTCTGCTCTCCACCCTTGCCCCGGTGGCCAACGAGGTCTTCGTCGGCCCGTACGCACCGCGCCGGCCCGGCCAGGAGGACTACGCCCTGGTCTGCATGCTGCCGCTCGACGCACCCGGCCTCAAGATCGTCTGCCGGCAGGCCTACGACCGCGGGGACGGCCTCTTCGACACCCCGCTGAGCGGTCGGTTCGACGAGGGTGACGCGATCCTCGTCTTCGACGACGTCTTCGTCCCCGAGGACCGGGTCGTCGTCGCCGGCGACCTGGACGCCTACAACAACGTGGTGCGCAACGCGGTCGGCTACGGCCCGCTCCAGGGCGCGGCGCGCAGCACCTCCAAACTGAAGTTCCTCGCCGGCCTGGCCACGGTGGCCGCCCGGACGACGGGCCGGGCGGCCTCTCCGCGTTACCAGGAGGAACTCGGCGAGATCATGGGGCTGTTGAACGTCGCCGAGGGCCTCCTCGACGGGGCCGCCCTCGACCTGAGCCGCCGGATCGGCGAGCGTCGCGACCCCGCATCGGCGCTGCGCGGTCACGGCCACCCGGGCGAGGAGTCGCGGGTCGGCATCGCGGCGTTGACGTTCTTCTTCCCGTACGCGATCGCCAAGGCGGTCGAGGTGCTCCGGACGGTCGCGGGCAGCGGCGCGATCGTGATGACCGAGGGCGAGCTGCGGCACGAGGAGATCGGCCACCTCGTCGAGAAGTACGTCCACGGCCCGGAGATCAGTGCCGAGCGCCGTCTTCAGGTGATGCGGATGGTCTGGGACATGACCTGCAGCCCGTTCGCCGCCCGTCAGGCGCTCTACGAGCGCTACTACACCGGCGACCCGGTCGTCGGCCGGGTGCTGTTCTTCAACGCCCCGAAGGCCCGCGAGGCGGAGGCCCTCGCCGAGCGCCTGCTGGGGGCCGGGACCGGCGTGACCCCGGACTGACCCGGGCCCACCGGACGGACGGGGGGCGGGGGGACGGGGGCCCCGTCGCTCCCGGCGGCTGCCCGCCCTGCTTCGACACGGCCGCGGACGGTGACGCTTTCATCGCTCGGGCGGGAGGAACGGACCGCTGCCGCGGCCGGGCGGCCCCCCAGGTCCATGCCGTGTTTTCCCCGACCGTGCGCGGGGACCCGCCGCCCGTGGTGGCACGGGAAGCGGAACAGCGGGTGCGTCTGCCCGCGCTGCGGGCCGGCTGGCTGACGCAGACGTTCGTCCACCGGCCCTTCCGGCCGGAGGCGGTACAGGCGCTGCTGCCCGAGGAACTGGTGGTGGACGAGTACGACGGCGCCGCATGGGTGGGGCTCACGCCCCTCGTCATGGCGGACGTACGCCTGCCCGGCGTCCCGGCCGCGCTGCCCGGCCTCCCGACGTTCGCGGAGACGAACCTGCGGACCTACGTCCGGTGCCGTGACGGGCGCGACGGGCTGTGGTTCCTGTCCCTCGAGGTGGCCTTCCCCCTCATGCTGGCGGCCCGCGCCATCGGTGCGCCGTACAACCCGGGCAGCCTCAGCGTCTCCACGGACGGGGACACCGTCGCGTACTCCGGTACGAGAGGGAACGGGGACGCCTCCTACCGCGTTCTCGTCCGTCGCGGCGACCCGATCGAGCCGACGGAGCGGGACGTGTGGCTGACCTCGCGCTGGCGGGCGTACACCCGTCGGCTCGGCGTGCTCTGGGAGACGCCCGTCGAGCATGAGCCGTGGCCGCTGGCCCACGCCACCGTCGAGGTACTGGAGGAGACCCTGACCACCGCGGCGGGCCTGGGGGAGGCTCCGCTCGGCGAGCCCGTGGTGCACTTCTCGGAAGGCGTCAGGCACGTACGGCTCGGGCTCCCCATGCCCTGCGTCCCAGGGCGGGTGTCTTCGCCGGCCTCCTGACTCCCGGCAGACGCGTTCCGGGCCGAGGCGCCGCAGGCCGCGCCGGGCCGGCCGGCCCGCACCGCTGTCTCCGCGGCCGGGTCATTCGCCGGTCGTCTTCTCGACCAGCGCGCTGTACGCCAGTTGCAGCGTGTCCGCCCCGGCCACGGCGGCGAGCGCGCCCATGGCGGTGCGGGTCGCGCGCGGCCAGAGCAACTGGCCGGCGGTCAGGGTCGAGGCGACCCAGACGCTCATGCAGAAAGGACAGGTCGCCAGCTCGCCGACGGTCCGCTTGCCGTCCTCGGGCTGCGCCTCCTCGTGCAGTTCGGCCGGGCCCTGCGGGCCGACGTACCGCGTGAAGGGGGCCCGCAGCGGGCTGGTCACCGAGGCCTTGCTCAGCAGCCGGCTGAGCCGGAAAGTGGCGACCGAGGTCAGGACCACGTCCCACGGCTCGGGCCGGTCGGGCAGGGGGCGGCCGCGCAGCCGTACCGCCGTGGCCCAGGCCGCCGTGTACGCCGCGAAGCCCGTCATGGCCGCGAGGTAGCCGCCCAACGGCCGGTCGTTCCCTGCTGAGTAGCTTCGTCCGGTGCGCTGGAGAAGCCGGTGCAGGCGTCCTGCGAAGCGGCTGTCAGTTGCTGTGTCCATGAGTGGTGCCCCCTCCTGTTCCGACCCGTTGCCGCTCCGCTTCCCGGTCGTTCGGCACGCGCTCGTCCCGGTCGGCCCGGCGCAGGCGTATCTCGACGTGGCCGTCGAGGATCCGGGCGTCGAAGGCGGGCTGCGGTGCGGTGGCCGGGCCGCGGACGTCCAGCCGTCCGCGAGCCGGAAGGCACTGCCGTGCCACGGGCACCGGACGCATCCGCCGGTGACCGTGCCCCCGGAGAGCGGCCCGGCGAGGATCCCGCTCCAGCCGGTCCGGCAGCGACGGGACGCGGCTCTGCCGCATCCGTGGGCGGCGGCGTGGCGTAGCGCTCATGATCGGCCGGGTCCCCGCCTGCGCGGAAGGCAAACGGAGCAAGGGCCGCCTGCGGTGGACCACGGTCAGTCGCCCGGCCGGATCACCGCGCGCCCGCAGCCGTCCGTCTTCTCCTCGAACACCCGGTGGACCCGCGGCGCCTCGTCCGGGGACAGGCTGTGGATCGCCAGGTGAGCGTGCTCAGTTCCCCGGCCGCCGGCCGGTCCGTGGGCCGCCGACCGGTCCGTGGGCCGCGCCGAGCAGGTCCGCACCCGCCGGGCGACGCCGGCCGTCTCGCGTCGTGGACGTGACCGGGCAGCCGCCCGCCGACGTGGGCATGAGGACGAGGCGTCGCGCCGATCCGCCGTCCCCGGCCGCTGCCGCCACGAGTACTCGAGGCCGGGCATCGCCTCCCACGACACCGCGGGCATCGTCCGGTGTGCGGATCCGCAGGGCACGTCGCCCCCCACCGGGGAGACGGCGGAGTCCCCACGGGCCGAGCCGGGCCATGCAGCCTCTCCGGAACTCGTTTTGCGCCACGGCCCCGGGGGGACCCGGTACGTCCGCAGCGGCGCCCGAGGGAGGCAGCCATGAGCAGTTCCGGAGAAGCACAGCGCGAACCCACGTCGCCTCTGGAGCGGGAGACGGACGAGCGGGACGTCCATCCGGAGGAGGAAGGGCACCCCGAGCCCGACACGTCCGGCGAGACCACCGACGAGACCCTGGAGGAGCGAGCGGAGTCCGAGGAGAGCCCCGACTGACACCCACGGAGGAAGCAGTGAGCGCCCGGACGACGGGCCGGCCCCGTCCGTCGGCGGGTCCGTCCGAGTGGCCGACCTGGCACGACCGCGACGGAAGCCCTCGCCACGGGCATGTGGTCCGCCTCCGCCGACGGGCCCCCGACTCGGCGCACCGTAGGAACGAACCGGACTTCACCGGACGGTTCCGCCCCTTGCTCGCGAGGTACGGAGGGCGCCATGTCGTTGGTCGAGGAGTTGCTCGACGCCCGCCCCTGACGACTTCGCGGGGCGGGCCACCGCCTCCCTGACGCAGGGACTCAGCCGACTGTTGCGGCCAGTACTTCCTCGGCCCGGCGGACGCGCCACTCCTCGATCCTCTCCTGCTGCCGCCGGGCTCGTTCGAGCAGGGTGTCGAGCCGGGCAGGGTCCAGGCGCTCGTCGGTTGCGCCGAGTCGGCGCAGGGTCTGCCAGCCGGCCGCCTTTCCCTCGACCCCCAGCCGCAGGGCTTCCAGATCCAGTACGACGCCGAGCGGGGAGCCTTGTACCAGGTGGCCGTTGGGCTTCAGCCGTCCCAGCTTCTCGCCCGCCCAGCCCGCGCACACCTTGTAACGGCGAACGGGAACGCCGAGATCCCGCATGATGTCCAGCAGCGCTGCCCGGTCCCGGGCCATCTCGGCCGCTACGGGCTCGATCGCGCGGCCGAGCGCGGAACCGCGGGCGGTGCGCACCAGGCGGGTGGCGCGTGCGGTGCCGGCGGTGGCGCCGGCGAGGTGGTCGTTGAGATAGATGCCGAGCAGCTTCCTGTCGGCACGCCGTCCGGTGGGGCGGCGCTGGATCGTGCCGGAATGCGGAAGGGCGTTCATCTGAAGCCTCCTTCGGTTGCCGGGGGATTCCCCGCATGCGAGCGACGGATCGACACGGAGCCGGGCGTGAACGGGCTTCAATCCGGGTCGCGGGGCAGGTAGTAGGTCTGCCTGAGGAACGCGGCCATGTCCTGCAGGGCCTGCCTGTATCCGGCTCTGTAGTGTGCGTCGACATCGGTCCGGCGGCCCTCGGCCTCCGCCCAGGAGTCGAGGTGCAGAGCGATGCGCAGGTGGTTGCGGTACAAGGCGCCGTGCCTTCCGCCGAGGGCGGCTCGCGCACGCTGCTCGTCCCAGTCCTCCAGGTCACTGGTGTCGAAGGCGAGCAGTTCGTCGTCGGTCTGCGGCACCGTTTCCCTCCTCGGATCGATCCCCGCCGTCACGGGTACCGCGGCGGCTGACCGGAATGTTCGAGTCGGCCGAGCCTGTGACCCTCTCGCGGCGGCGGGTCATCGCCTGCACCCGCGGAGGAGACGGTGCTGCGGCCCGCCGTACGAGCCTCGGTCCCGGACGGCGGGGAACTGACGGTCCGGGTCGAGGAGGATCTTCCTCTCCCCCGGTCGCGGAACGCGCTGGAGACCGCTCCGGCTGCGGCCCTCGACGGACCACACCCACCCCTTCCCACCCCGACGGCCGCCCGCGGACGCCTTCCCGGTGTGCCACTGAGCGTCTACGACCCCGTGCGTGACGTCCCGGGCGTCAAAAGATCCCTTCCGCCACGCAGAAGGTGATCACCGACCCGGCCGGGATGCTCGCCGCCGCCCCGCGATCGTCCCGGCGCAGTGAAAGCAGCGGAAGCGGCAGTGAGCGCCCCGACCCGCTCACGCCGCAAGCGGGGGCCACTCGTCCCCCGCACGCTGGACGGGCTGTGGCGAACGCCGGACCCGTCGATGGTGGGGTCGGCGGAGGTGACCGCCGGGACGACGCCGCGGGCCGGATCGTCGGGGTCGCCGCCGAGGAGAGTGACGGCTTCGGCGGCGGGCCGGGTCCGGAGGCGTTCCAGGACGCTGCAGCCGCTCTCGTCCCGGCCCCCCGATCGACCGATCCGGTGGGGCGGGTTTCAGCCGCGCCGTGTGTGCGGTGCCGCCGTGCCCGCTCGGGCTTTGCCGGACTCGGCTGCACGGGCGGCTGCGCTGGCAGCCAGGGCCAGCAGAGCGGCTATCACCCCTGTGATGACGTTGTTGACGATGGTCTTCGTGGTGCTGACGTCACCCGCCACCACCCACGGTGCGACGATCGTCCAAAGACCCAGGGCACACGCGCCCCACGCCATACTGTGGGTGCGTTCGTAGGCTCGGCCGAACCCGCCGCTCATCAGCAGCGCGTAAGCGAGACCGACGAGAAGGTTGTTGACGGCGAGCGTCGACAGGCCGTTGAAGCCCGTGATCCACGGGGAAGCCGCCAGGTAGATACCGGTGAGGAAGGCCAGTGTCCCCACGGCCTGCCCCTGCGGCGTGCTGGTCGCACGCTCGGCCATCTCATGGCGCTCACGCATATCGATGATGTCCGGGTGCATCTCCATGGATGACCGGGAAGCGGAAGTGGACATGACTTGCCTCTTGTCTCTTTGCCTGCAGGTAGCGAGTTGTTCACTCCTCGCCGTCGGCCCATGGACGTCACGGGCCTCGCCCGGGCCGAGTAGCTACTTATGGGGCATTTACACACGATTTCGAGGACTATCTGAACGAAACGGGCGACCCTGCCTCCCCGTCCCACGACGGCCATGAGCGGTGCCGTCCGGTCGATGCCACCGTGGCCGGGGGACGGCACCGCAAGGTCACGCTCGAGAAGAGGCGGCGAGCGGGGTGGGCCGAGAGGCGCGGCTGCGGCCTGCAAGGCATGGGCCGGCGAGGGGCGGGCGACCGGTACGCAGATCTCGACCGGGTCTTCGCCGAGGAGGGCTTCTCCGCACCGTCCGGCACGGGGAGCCGGGCCGGGCCGGAATCGTGGGCGAGCGCGAGGTCGGCGCCCCTCGGAGACGAGATCCGTGCACCGCTCGTCCGTGGCGCACCGCATACGGCAGACGACCCCTCCTCCGGACAGGAAAGGCCGCCTGATCATGGTCGTTTCCGCGTACGTCAGCGGCTACGCGGGATCCAGCACGGGCCGCGCGGGGAGCCCGCCGTTCTTCTCGCAGCCCAGTTCCTTGGCCATGGCCAGCGAGACGGAGTGGGCCACGGTCGCGTAGGCGTCCTTCAACGCCTCGACATCACCCTCGGGCTCCCTCGGCATACCCCAGCGCTCCACACCGATGGCGACGTGAGCCGCGTTCGTCGAGTTGGGGAACCTGTCGCTCCGGCACGCGAACCGGACCGACGCCCTGTTCGCCGCCGCCAGGGTGCGCTCCCCCATCTTCAGCACGGTGAAATCCGGGGCCGGAGTTCCCGTCGGGGGGCCGTCAACCAGCCCCCAGGTGACTCGGATCGCGAAATCCGCCGTACCGTCGGCCGTGTAGATGCGGCAGACGTCGTCGCGCCCCCCGGTGGCGACCGGAAACGCCTCGACGAGGTCCGTCGCGGCCCGCGCGACGGTGGATTTCTCCGCCGTCGTCCCGAACCGCGACGACCCCGTGATCACCTTCAGCGCCTTGGACGCTTGGGCGGACACGGCGTCGCCACCGCAGAGTTGCGTCCCCGCCACAGCCTTGTCGGCCGCCTCCTCGTCTCCGTCCCCACCACAACCGGTGGCCCCGAGACACAACAAGCCGGCCACGGCCGTGGCAAGGAGTCCAACGGGCACCGGCCTACGACTGATCACTATC
The DNA here is from genome assembly GCF_008704515.1 of Streptomyces viridosporus T7A. Taxonomy (NCBI): domain Bacteria; kingdom Bacillati; phylum Actinomycetota; class Actinomycetes; order Kitasatosporales; family Streptomycetaceae; genus Streptomyces; species Streptomyces viridosporus. The sequence continues at coordinate 6,127,612 of NZ_CP023700.1, read as the reverse complement.
CGCATCCTTACGTGTCCTCGGCCGCCGGCCTCAGCCGGTCTCCGGGTCGTTGCCCTGCTGGTTCTCCCGGTCGTTGCCGACCCCGTAGCCGATCAGCATCGATTCGCGTAGGTCCTGTGCGAACGTGCTGTTCCCGGGGTCCGGGACGTGCCGCCGCAGAAACTCCTCCATCGGTGCCTCGGCCAGGGTCTCACCGGCCGAGAAGATCTCCATTCTCTCCTCGTCGGTGAGCTCCTCCATTTTCTCCTTGTGTTCGTCCACCGAGTTGTCGGAGATATCGCCGACCATCTGGCCTATGACCTGTTCGGCAGCGCCACTGGCGGTGTCGGTCGCCAGCGGGACGAGCACCGCGGCCGTGCCCACGGCCGCGGTCGCGGGCAGGAAGGCGACGCCCGCCGCGATGCCCGCCGTGGCACCGAACTCGATCCAGCCCGCCCGCTTGGCGACCGCCTTCTCGTAGTCCTCGTGGGTCTTGAGGTTCGTCGCCTCCACCTGGTCGGCCCGGGACTGGTCGAGCATGCCCTGCACCTCGGCGCCCACGCGCACGGCCGCCCTGGCCCTGGCCTCGACCGCCTCGGTGATCTTCCCGTCCGGGCCCACGGTCCCTTCCAGCACGCTGCGGGTGTAGACCTGCTCCGCGGTCGAGACCGTCGCGTAGGCGTCCGGGTGCTGGCCCAGGGTGCTGAGGAAGCTCCGGACGACGCTCCGCCCGTTCCCGTCCGCGGTGTCCGCGAAGTCGATGTGCCCGTCCGGGTTCTTGCCCGGCGCGAACACGCTGTCCGGATCGTTCTTGGCCAACGCCCAATTGATGTCGTCGATGTAGCCGGCGCCCATGACGCCCAGGCTGTCGGCCATCGCCTCGTGGTGCTCCTTGAGCAGGCCCGGGTCCGCACCGTACTTCTCCATGACCTTCTGCATGACCGCGGCGTTGTCCGCGTCCCGCACCACGCCGGCGTCCGGGTGCCCGGCCGGGTAGCCGAGGGTCGCCGCCTCCAGGGCGTGGCCGAGGGCGTCGGGCATCTGGTCGAGCGACGCCTCGAGCTCCTTCTGGTCGAGCGAGTTGACGTCGGGGAAGGACTCCCACTCCTCGTTGCCGAAGAAGTCGAGGTAGTTGTCGATCGCCTCGCCGTCCTTGTCCTTGCCGAGGTCGGCCGTGGCACCGTGGTTGACCGTGCCGTCCTCGTTGTAGGCGGTCGGGGGGTCGGCGAAGAACTTCTTCGCCGCTTCCGGGCTGTTGCCGAGCGCTTCCAGCATGGCGGTGGCCGGGTCGTAGCCGGCCCCGTTCACACCGGAGGGGTTGAACGGGTTCTTGAACGGACTGTTCACCATCTTGTTCCCGGCGAACATGTCCGGATCCTTCTGGTGCAGCTGCGCCACGTGTTCGGCGATCGGGTTGAGGAACTTCGCGTCGTAGTTCCCGTACCGCATGATCCCGCCGAGCAGCTGGTATCCGAACGGCCCGCCGTAGTCGTGCTTGGCCAACGGAACACGCTCCGTACCCAACTTGCGGAGCTCCGGTCCCCACTTGTCGGTGAATTCCCTGTCGTGGGAGGCGGTGGCCAGGTTGAGGCCCAGGTTCCGCTGGAGCTCCTGGACGTCCTTGAGGCGCTCCGGGTCGACCTTGCCGTACTCGTACGTGTCCATGGAGAGCTGTCCGAAGAACGCGAGCGACTTCTCGGGGCCGAGCTTCCCGTAGAAGCCCTTGGAGAACTCCACCGACGAACTGTTGTCCTTCAGCAGTTCGTTGAGCTGCTGAAGTTCGGCGTGTGTGATGTCCCGGCCCTTGGCCGCCAGAGCGGCGGCGCGGGCGGCCTCCTCCTGGTCCAGCTTCGTGTACGTCGGAGCGCTGAAGTCCTTGCGGTCGGTGACGTTGGCCTCGAGGGTGTTCTTGAGGGCGAGGTCGGTGTCGTTGCAGTTGTCGACGATGAGGTCGATCCTCTTCTGCCACGACTCGATGTTCCGCTTCTCCTCCCGCAGGAGCTCGCTGTAGTCGGGGTCGTGCCGCGCCGCCTCGTTCTCGGACAACGGGTTCCGCGCCGTGACCCTGCCGTTGCCGTCCACGCGGATACCGGCCGCGGGCCCCTCGTGGTCCCGGATGCCGATCAGGTCGTCCTTGGCCTTCTTGATGGCCGCGTAGCCCTCTTCCAGGATCAGCTTCACACCCTTGGCCTCGGCCGCGGCGTCCGCGAACTCCTTGGCCGTCTTGCCGATGAACGCCTTGGTGACCCCTGCGTTGACGCCCTCCCAGGCCGCCCTGTCCGCCTTGGCCTTCATTCCGTCGGCGGCATCGGTGGCGAGCTTGTCCAGCTTCCCCGCCATCTCCGACCAGTCGTCGGCGGCGGCCTTCAGCTTCGCCACCGGGGCGTCGATGATGTCCTCGTACTTCAGCATGTCGCGCGTTCCCCCGAGCCCTATTTCATGTATTCCGTGAGCACGGAGATCCGCATCAGGTCTCCCTCGATCTTCGCCTCGTCCTTGGCGTGCTGGGCCTTGCTGTAATCGAGGTGATTCGAGATCTGCGCGCAGGCGTCCAGCAGCGTCTTCAGGTGGGTCCGCCAGAAGTCGTGCACCTTCAGCACGGCCGAACCGCTCACGAAGTTGCCGTTGGTCAGCGCCGTCGCCGCGTCGAACGTGGAGGAACGGGCGATGTCACCCTCCTTCGCCAGCCTTCCCAGTAAGTCATACGCGTCATTGCCGATGGCGCCGAGGTCGTCCCGATTGACCACCAGGTCTTTCTCGCCACCGCCTCCGCCGCCGGCGGCCGGAACGCTGTTGGTCTGCAGGCCCGTCCGCTTGGCCGCCGCCGCGCGCAGTTCGGCCCACTCTTGCTCGAACGTCATAAAGTCCCCCAAGTCCATCAGGGCAGGCCGCTCCACCGTATGCGCACGGCCACCGACCTGATCGCCTGTCGCTTGCATCATCACCCGCCCACGGGCGGCCGGTGGCTGATTCCCCGAAGCCCGGACGCCAACGATCCAATCCCGGCAGGGTCATGCCCCGTTGATCCGGCCTCCCCGTCCGCCCGAAGGCGGCAGACGCGGCCCCGGAAACGACCACTCGCGATTCGTCGGACCCCTCACATCATCCGCCGGATGGTGCCCGGCCCGGCGGGATCACGGGCGCAGTGTGGGATCACAGGCGCAGTCGCCGTCGGTGCCGGCCGGGGCGAGGAAGAACTCGACGGCCGTTCTCCGGCGTTCGGTGCAGCACCGGAGCCTGCCGACATTGTTCACTGCGACCGTCTCGACCGGCCATGCGTCTGGCTGGAGTCGGGCTGCGTGCGCATCGGGGGAACTCTCCCGGGCACAGCCGTGATCGCTCTCGTCACCGCGGGCTGCGGCGGGCCGGGATCGGATGGCAGCGCCTTTCGCCCTGCGGACACCGCGCCGCCGAAGAGCGGCGAGGAACTCCCCGCCGCGATCACCTCGGCCGAGCCCGGACCCCTGACGGTGAAGACGCTGCTCGGCGCTCTGCCGCCGGAACCCACCGACGACGCCGCGTTCACCGAACGGGTGCTGTGGACGATGCCTAAACGCACCGTGGCCATGGCCGGGACACCGGGGAGGACCAGCGCCACGTGCGAGGGCGGCCAGGTGAGCGAGGAGCCGGGCGTGGCCACACGGTGCACCGTCACCTACAACGGCGTGACGGTCCCCCGGCCCATCCGTTTCGACGAGCCGACCGGTGACTTGGAACCGTACGAAATCACCAACGCGGGCCAGGCCGTGCTGCCGGTTGGGGCGGGTGCTGGGCGTAGTGGTGGGTCCCGTGCTCGTGGGGTGGGATGTCGCCGATCGCTGGGTGGAGGTGCTGGTTGTCGGACCGGTCGACCCTCCCCGGCCTTCGGCCGGGGGTGCCCCACCGCGGTGGCGGGTTCGCCACGGCTGCGGGACCCGCCACGAGGACGGGTCCCGCAGCCGGTCGTTCGCCGGACAGAGGTCAGCCGCTGACCGTGATGTTCGAGCTTCCGCTGCTCTGGTAACCCTCGGTGGCCATGATCATGTAGTACCTGAACTGGCCCAGGTTCATGCCCGCGCGTGCCCAGGCGTCGAAGTGGTTGCCGGTGGTGATGGTGCCGGAGCCACTGGTCACCTTCGACTGCCGGACGCTCCAGTACTGGTCGAAGGTGCGGGTGCCCTCGACGGAGGGGGCGTTGTACCGGGTCGTCTTGTAGATGTCGTACGTGCCGCCGTCGCTGTAGACGGTGCCCCTGTACTCGCCGGTGGGCCGGTAGCTGCCCCAGTTGTCGACGATGTAGTACTCCACCAGCGGATTCGACGTCCAGCCGTAGAGGCAGCCGTAGCCGTTGCCCGACGGGTTGAAGTAGCCGGTGTAGCGGACCGTCCTGCGCCCGCCGGTGTTCCAGCCCTTGCCGGCGACGAAGTTGCCGCAGTTGGTCCACCGGGTGCTGTAACTGCCGCCGCCGTTGAGCGTCATGGAGACGGAGCCGCCGCCGTCGGTCCAGAACGAGTAGTACATGCCGTCGTAGCCGGTCTGGTTGGTGGTGATGGTGGTGGCGGCGTGGGCGGTGCCGGGCAGCAGCAGTCCGGACGCGGTGGCGAGCGCGACGGTGCCGGCGCCGCCGAGGAAGCCTCGTCGGCTCAAGCCGCTGAAGGGAGCGGGGTTCTGCTGGATCTGGTCCTGCTGCATGCGTCCTCCCGATGAAGGCTGGTGGGGGGCGGGCGGCTTCTGCTGCCCGCGGCCTTGCATGGAACACGGCGGGGGTCACCCGTCGTCGTGCCGCAACGACCGACCGCCGCCCCCGGTCACGTGACGCGAGAGGAACGACGGTCTCCTGTCGTTCGGTGGCCACAGTTTTCGTAGAGCGCCATGACCCTGTCAACACTTTCGACAGCCTTTCGGAAAGACTTCTTTCACCAGAAGAGGTCTTGTCGAGTACACCTTCGCTGGTCAAACCAACCCTCACGCGAACCGACGCGAGGGACGGAATGAGGCGAGGAAGGTACGCAACGCAAGCATGTGCGCGGCATTCGAAACTTTCGAACGCGCGTGGGCGCGACTGCGGCGGCCCCACCGGGAACGACTGCGCGCGAACGGCCTGGCCTGGGTCACCGCGTACGACGCGGCGAAATCCGCGACCGTCGCCTACGCCGAGGTGCGGCGCCGCGCGCGGACCCTCGCATCCGTCATGCCCCGCCCCGACGGACGCCTCGGCTCCCTCGACCGCGGGGCAGCAACCGGCGACGAGCGGGCACACCGCCCGTCGCCGGCTCCATCCGACACCTCGGCACAGTCCACGTCACGCGCCCGCGGAAACAGGTCGGGGCCACCGCCCGGGGCTAGCAGGAGCAGAAGGAACGGCAGGTCATAGGCCCTTTGCCGCAGGCTCCAGAATCGCCACGCACTCCACGTGGTGCGTCATCGGGAACAGGTCGAACACCCGCAGCGTCCGCACCCGGTACCCCCCGTCCCGGAAGTACGCCAGGTCCCGGGCCAGGGCGGCCGGGTCGCAGGCCACGTAGGCGATCCTCCGGGCGCCCAGCGACGACAGGTGCTCCACCGTCTTCCGGCCGGCGCCCGCGCGCGGCGGGTCCAGGACGACGAGGTCGACCTCCGTGATGCCGGTGCGGGGCAGGACGGACTCGACCTTGCCCTGCTCGATGCGGACGCGGGGGAAGTCCGCGAGGTTGTGCCGGGCGTCCTCCACGGCCCGCCTGCCGGACTCGATGCCGAGGACCGCGCCCTGGTCGCCGACCCGGTCGGCCAGGGCGCCCGCGAACAGGCCGACGCCGCAGTACAGGTCGAGGGCCGTGTCGCCCTTGCGGGGCAGCAGGCCCTGCATCACCGCGGTGACCAGGGTGTCGGCGGCCTGCGGGTGGACCTGCCAGAAGCCTCCGCCGCCGACGCGGTGGGTGCGGCCGTCCGCGCGCTCGCGGACGAAGGGGCGGCCGTGGACGCGGTGGACCTGGCCGGAGCGCTCGTCGATCCGCAGGACCGAGACCGGGCGGTCCAGTTCGACCAGCGGCAGGCGGCAGCCCGGCTTGGGGGTCAGGACGACCTGACGGTCCTGGGAGCCCGTCGCCGCGATCGCCTCGACGGAGTCCATGCCCGTCCAGTCCCGCTTCTCGATGCCGAGCTCGCTGACGCCCTCGGCGGCGATCATGCAGTGGTCGATCGGCTCGACCTCGTGCGAACGGTGCCGGCGCAGTCCCGCGCGGCCGTCGGCGGTCACCGCGTACTGCACGCGGGTGCGCCACGCCGGGACCTGGCCCGCGGGGACCTTGTCGCCCTCGGCGGGCATCACCGTGCCGTCCCAGCCGACCTCCTCGGGCGTGAGCCCGGCGAGGCGCCGCAGCTGCTCGGCGACGACCTCGCCCTTCAGGCGCCGCTGCGCCCCCGGCTTGGCGTGCTGCCAGTCGCAGCCGCCGCAGCGGCCGGGGCCGGCGAAGGGGCAGGGAGCGTCGATCCGGTCCTTGGAGGCGTCCAGCACGTCCACCGCGTCGGCGCGCAGGAAGCGGGCCCCCTCCTCGCCCTCCGTCACCCGCGCGACGACCCGTTCACCGGGCAGGGCGTGCCGGACGAAGAGGACCTGTCCGGCGGACGTACGGGCGATGCAGTGGCCGCCGTGGGCGACGGGGCCGACCTCGACCTCGTACTCCTCCCCCACCAGTGATTTCCTCGGTTCTGCCTGCATGGCGGGGTGACTCCACAACATCGAGAGCGGGCGGGCGGGCCCGTGGGCCCGTGGGCCCGTGACAACAGCCCACCAGTCTACGTGTGCGTGGAGGTGTCCTTCGCCCGCTCCGCCGGACCGCGCCGCACCGAGCCGGGCGCGGCCCACTCCTGCCGCCTGCGGACACGCCGTTTGGCCACCTCGGAGGACTGCAGCTGGTACGGCACCGAGGTCACCATCACACCCGGGGTGAACAGCAGCCGGCCCTTGAGCCGCAGCGCGCTCTGGTTGTGCAGCAGGTGCTCGTACCAGTGGCCGACCACGTACTCGGGGATGACGACCGAGACGACGTCGCGCGGCGACTCCCTGCGCAGGCCCTTCACGTACTCGATGACCGGCCGCGTGACCTCCCGGTACGGGGAGTCGAGCACCTTCAGGGGGACGTCGATGCCGCGCCGCTCCCACTCCGCCTGCAGCGCCCTGGTCTCCGCCGGGTCCACGTTGACGCTGAGCGCCTCGAGGGTGTCCGAGCGCATCAGCTTGGCGTAGGCGAGCGCCCGCAGCGTGGGACGGTGGATCTTGGAGACCAGGACGACCGAGTGGACCCGGGAGGGCCGCACCATGTCGTCGCTCGGGATCTCCGGGGCCGCGATCTCCTCGGCGACGCGGTCGTAGTGCCTGCGGATCGCCGTCATCGTCGCGTAGAAGATGCACATGCCGAGCAGCGCGACCCAGGCGCCGTGGCTGAACTTGGTGACGAGCACGACGACCAGCACCAGGCCGGTGAAGAAGGCACCGAAGGCGTTGATGGCCCGCGAGCGGATCATGTGGCGCCGCTTGGCCTGCTCCCTCTCGGTGGCCAGCAGGCGGTTCCAGTGCCGGACCATGCCGGTCTGGCTGAGCGTGAAGGACACGAACACGCCGACGATGTAGAGCTGGATCAGCCGCGTGGAGTCGGCGCCGTAGATCCACACCAGCAGTCCCGCGGCGCTCGCGAGCAGCACGATGCCGTTGGAGAAGGCGAGGCGGTCGCCGCGGGTGTGCAGCTGACGGGGGAGGTAGCGGTCCTGGGCGAGGATCGAGCCGAGCAGCGGGAAGCCGTTGTAGGCGGTGTTCGCGGCGAGGAACAGCACCAGCGCGGTGGCGGCGGCGAGGATCATGAACAGGAGGCTGCCGTGGCCGAAGACGGCCTCGGCGACCTGCGAGATCACCGGGTCCTGCACATAGTCCGGGCCGAGCGGGACGCCGTCGTGGATCAGGTCCACGGCCGGGTTCTCGGCCATGCGGACGCGGGTGGCCGCCGCCAGCGCGATGATGCCGCAGAACATGCTGACGGCGAGCAGGCCCATCATCGCGAGCGTGGTCGCCGCGTTCCGCGACTTGGGCTTGCGGAAGGCGGGGACGCCGTTGGAGATCGCCTCGACGCCGGTGAGCGCGGCGCAGCCGGAGGAGAAGGCCCGCAGCAGGAGGAAGACCAGGGCGAAGCCCGCCAGGCCGGGGTGTTCGGGCTTGATCTCGAAGTCCGCGGTCGGCGCCCGCATCTCGTCGCCGAGCACCACCGCGCGGAACGCCCCCCACACGATCATGGTGAAGACGCCCGCGACGAAGACGTACGTCGGAATCGCGAAGAGGGTGCCCGACTCCCTGACCCCGCGCAGGTTCATCAGCGTCAGCAGCACGATCACGCCGATCGCGCAGGCCACCTTGTTCTCGACGACGAACGGGATCGCCGAGCCCAGGTTCTCGATGCCGGCGGAGATCGACACGGCGACCGTCAGGACGTAGTCGACGAGCAGGGCGCTCGCGACGGTCAGCCCGGCCCTGGGGCCGAGGTTGGTGGTGGCCACCTCGTAGTCGCCGCCGCCGCTGGGGTACTCGCGGACGTTCTGCCGGTAGGAGGCGACGACGGTGAACATCAGCACGACGACCGCGACGGCGATCCAGGGGCTGAAGTGGTACGCCGACAGGCCCGCGATGGACAGGACCAGCAGCACCTCACCGGGCGCGTACGCCACGGAGGACAGCGGGTCGGAGGCGAAAACGGGGAGTGCGACGCGCTTCGGCAGAAGTGTTTCCCCCAGCCGGTCGCTGCGCAGTGCGCGCCCGATCAGAATCCGTTTGGGCACGTCGGTCAGTTTGGACACAACAGAGGATCGTAAGCCTTCGGAGGAGGGACCGCCCACCCTCCCCCGCTCCCGGTTTCGCTCGGGCGGGGGTGCCTCCTCCCCGCGTTCGAACGGCCTCTGCCCTCCGGGTGAAATCACCGGATGATCGACTCGTGGATTCAGCAGGTCGGGGCACTTCCATGCCTATATGACTGAGCCCTGTCCGTGAGGGCCGAGCCCAGCCCGTCGCCCGGCCGCCCCTCCGGTTGCCCTCGTCCGTCGCCGCTCCGTGGAGGTTCCATGCCCACGCCCGCAGAACTGATCGGTGCCGTGGCCGCCCTCGTCGGCCTTGGATTCCTCGCGCTGGCGAGCGTGCGGAGCATCACGCGCCGCTGACCGCACGCCCCGCGGTGTTCCCCCGCGCCCTCTCGCGCCCTCTCGCGCCCTCCCGCGCCCTCCCGCGTCCTCTCGTGTGCTCCCTTCCCGGCCCTTTCCGGCCCTTTCCGGCTCCGCCCGTCCGTCCGGGCGCCGGGCACTCCCACGGGGTGCGGATACGTTGGACTCGGGCAGGTGGACGCGGTGGCCGGGCCCCGGAGGGCTTCGAAACCGTGTTCCCCCGGCATGATGTTGCCCGGCGGCCCGCACTCAGGCCGCGACGTGTTGCCTGGCGAGCCGAAAGAGAGACATGAGCACGAGAGCCATGAAGGTCGAAGGGCCTGCAGGAAGCGCGGTGTGACGCGATGCATATTGTCATCATGGGCTGCGGAAGGGTCGGGTCCGCTCTGGCCCAGACCCTGGAGGAGCAGGGTCACACGGTCGCCGTGATCGACCAGGACCCCACCGCCTTCCGCCGGCTGGGCTCCGCGTTCGGCGGACGCCGGGTCACCGGGGTCGGTTTCGACCAGGACACCCTGCGCGAGGCGGGCATCGAGGAGGCGGGCGCCTTCGCCGCCGTCTCCAGCGGCGACAACTCCAACATCATCGCCGCGCGGGTGGCCCGGGAGATGTTCGGCATCGAGAACGTCGCCGCCCGCATCTACGACCCCCGCCGCGCCGAGGTCTACCAGCGCCTCGGCATCCCCACCGTGGCGACGGTCCGGTGGACGGCCGACCAGATGCTGCGCCGGCTGCTCCCCTCGGGAGCCGAGCCGCTGTGGCGCGACCCCACCGGCGGGGTGCAGCTCGCCGAGGTGCACACCTCCCCGGCCTGGGTGGGGCACAGGATCAGCAGGCTGCAGGAGGAGACCGGCGTCCGCGTCGCGTTCCTGACCCGGCTCGGCGAGGCGATCCTGCCCAGTTCGCAGACGGTGCTGCAGGACGGCGACCTGGTGCACGTGATGATGCGCACCGACGAGATCGACCGGGTCGAGGCGGCGTTCGCCAAGGGCCCCGAAGAGAAGGGCGGTCACTGATGAGGGTCGCCATTGCCGGAGCCGGGGCGGTCGGCCGCTCGATCGCGGGCGAACTGCTGGAGAACGGCCACGAGATCCTGCTCATCGACAAGGCGCCGACCGCCATCTCGGTCGAGCGCGTCCCGCAGGCCGAGTGGCTGCTCGCCGACGCCTGCGAGATCACGTCCCTGGACGAGGCGGCGCTCCAGCGCTGCAACGTCGTCATCGCGGCGACCGGGGACGACAAGGTCAACCTCGTCGTCTCGCTGCTCGCCAAGACCGAGTACGGGGTTCCGCGGGTCGTCGCCCGGGTGAACAACCCGAAGAACGAGTGGCTGTTCACCGAGGCCTGGGGCGTGGACGTCGCCGTCTCCACCCCGCGCCTGATGTCGGCGCTGGTGGAGGAGGCGGTCAGCGTCGGCGACCTGGTGCGGCTGCTGCGCTTCAGCCACGGCGACGCCAACCTCGTCGAGCTGACCCTGCCCGAGGAGTCGGCGCTGGCCGGCACCCGGGTCGGCGACGTCCAGTGGCCGCAGGACACCTCGCTGGTCACCATCATCCGCGGCACGCGCGTGCTGACCCCGACCCGGGAGGACTCCCTGGAGGCGGGCGACGAGCTGCTCTTCGTGGCCGCCCAGGCCCGCGAGGAACAGCTGGAGGACCTGCTCTCGGTGCGCCGGGACGAGACGGCGCGCTGAGCACCGCCGTCGACGACGCGAGGGCGCCCGGAGATCCCGTGATCTCCCGGCGCCCTCGTGCACGTACGGGCCGCAGCGGGCTCGCCCCGCCGGGGGCTACCCCTGCCGTCGGTGCCGGCCGGCCGGCGTCGCCCCGCCGTTCTCCTGCGCGGCCGCGGCCCTGCGCTCCTCCTCGCGTTCCTCCTCCTCGCGCTCCTTCGCCTCCATCTCCGCGAACACGTCGATCGGCGGGGGCGCCTTCGCCAGGAACACCCACGTCAGGTACACGGCGAGCAGGAACGGCGGGATCTTCAGCGCGACCAGCACCCAGCCCAGCTGGGTCGTGTCCGCCCACCAGTACAGCGGGAACAGGATCGCGCTCTTGCCGAGCAGGATCAGCCCCCAGGCCCAGCTGGCCTTGGTGTAGGCCTTCTTCCGGCCGGGGTTGCGGGTGCGCCAGGAGAGGTTCTCCCGGAAGACGGGGCCCAGCATCAGGCCGATCAGCGGGACACCGGCCATCGCGGTGATGATGTACGCCAGGGCCAGGCCCAGGGTGTAGAGCATGCCGGGCAGGTAGAAGTCCTTGGCGTTGCCGGTCATCATCGCGAAGACCACGCCGAAGCCGACGCCGAAGACCCCGCTGAAGGCGTGCTTGACGGTGTCCTTCATCACCAGCCGGACCACGACCAGCACCAGCGACACGGCGAGCGCCGCGATCGCCGACATGTGCAGGTCCTTGTTGACCGTGTAGATGCTGACGAAGAGGAGGCCGGGCAGTACCGTCTCGACCATGCCCCGCACTCCGCCGAACGCCTCGAACAACGCGGCCTCGGTCACCGCCCGGGCGTCGTCCGCGGATGTGTCTTCGGTTGTCGGCTTGTCGAGCGACGTCACCGGCTACTCCCGTCCGAGGGGTCTCAGTTCGTATTTCGGATTGAACAGCACCCGGCGGCCCCGGCTCATCGAGATCCGGCCCGATGCGATCAGTTTGCGCCCCGGTTCTATCCCCACGATGGAGCGCCTGCCGAGCCACACCACGTCCAGCGCGGCGGAGCCGTCGAACAGCTCGGCCTCCAGGGCCGGGACGCCCGCGCGCGGCCGCAGCGTGACCGTGCGCAAGGTACCAGTAACCGTCACGATCTGACGGTCCTGACAGTCGTCTATGGGGGTACAGCCGGCGGTCTCGGCGTCCTCGCGCAGCTCCTCGGACTCCAGGTCCTCCTGCGACGAGGAGAGCCGGTCGAGCATGCGCCGGAACCGGCCCGTCGGCTTCTCGTGACGAGGAACAGCACTCATACGTGAAGCGTACCGGGGTGCCCCGAGGGTTCCGTACCCGCTGCTCCACCCGCCCGAACCGGCCGGCGCCCGGCTTCTCCCGCGTCGCGCGCCGGCACCGCCCCGGCCTTCACCTCTCGAAGCGGTAGCCCCTGCCCGGCTCGGTGATGAAGTGCTTCGGGCGGGACGGGTCGGCCTCCAGCTTCCGGCGCAACTGCGCCATGTACACGCGCAGGTAGTTCGTCTCCGTCCCGTACGACGGCCCCCACACCTCCCGCAGCAGCTGCTTCTGCGCCACCAGGCGACCGCCGGCCCGCACCAGCACCTCCAGCAGGTGCCACTCGGTGGGGGTCAGCCGTACGTCCTTGCCGTCGCGGTTGACCTTCTTCGCGGCCAGGTCGACGGTGAACGTGCCGGTCTCCACCACCACGTCGCCCTCGTCGCCGACGGGCTCGGCGCGGCGCACGGCGGCCCGCAGCCGGGCCAGCAGCTCGTCCATGCCGAAGGGCTTGGTGACGTAGTCGTCGGCCCCCGCGTCCAGCGCCTGGACCTTCTCCGCGGAGGCGTGCCGCGCGGACAGCACCAGGATCGGGACCCGGGACCAGCCGCGCAGCCCCTTGATCACCTCGACGCCGTCCATGTCGGGCAGGCCCAGGTCGAGGACGACCACGTCGGGGTGGCGGGCCGCGGCCAGCTCCAGCGCGCCGGCTCCGTCGTGGGCCGCGTCGACCTCGTAGGAACGTGCCTTGAGGTTGATCACGAGGGCGCGCACGAGCGCCGGCTCGTCGTCGACCACCAGCACACGGGTCATGAGGGCTGCCTTTCCGGTTCTGCGGCGGGGACGGGCTCCGGGCACTCCGCCGCCGCCGCGCGGAGGGTGAGCGTCATGGTGAGGCCCCCACCGGGGGTGTCCTCGGCGTCGAGGGTGCCGCCCATGGCCTCGGCGAAGCCGCGCGCGACGGCCAGCCCGAGACCGACCCCGGCTCCGCGCGGGGCGTCGCCGTGCCGCTGGAAGGGTTCGAAGATGCGGCCCTTCGCCTCGTCGGGCACTCCGGGCCCGCGGTCGACCACCCGCACCTCGACCCGGTCGGCGTGGGCGCTGGCGGCGACCAGCACGGGGACGCCGGGCGGGCTGTACTTGACGGCGTTCTCGACCACGTTGGCCATCGCCCGCTCCAGCAGCCCGGCATCCGCGGCGACCATGGGCAGGGTCTCGGGGACGTCCAGGGCGACGCTGCCCTCGGGCACCCCGCCGAGCGCCATCGGCACCACCTCGTCCACGTCGATCTCGCGGATCAGCGGGGTGACCGTTCCGGTGTGCAGCCGTGACATGTCGAGCAGGTTGCCCACCAGGTGGTCCAGCCGGTCGGCGCCCTCCTCGATGCTGGCGAGCAGTTCGGCGGTGTCCTCCGGCGACCAGTCGACGTCCTCGGAGCGCAGGGAGGAGACCGCCGCCTTGATCCCGGCCAGCGGGGTGCGCAGATCGTGGCTGACGGCGGCCAGCAGCGCGGTGCGGATGCGGTTGCCCTCGGCGAGGGCGCGGGCCCGGTCGGCCTCCTCCCGCAACCGGCGGTGGTCCAGCACGACGGCGGCCTGCGCGGCGAAGGCGGCGAGCACCCGGCGGTCCTCGGCGGGCAGCACCCGGCCGGTCAGCGCGAGCGCCATGTGGTCGCCGGCCGGCACGTCCACGTCCGCGTCCTCGGGCCGCTCCACCGGCCGCCCGCGGCCCGCGCGTCCGGCGCAGGTCCACGGTGCGACGTCGGCGGCGCGTTCCAGCAGGGCCGCCGACTCCATGCCGAAGGTCTCGCGCACCCGTTCCAGCAGGTCCTCCAGGCCGGTCTCGCCGCGCAGCACGTTCCCGGCGAGATAGGACAGGATCTCCGACTCGGCGCGCAGCCGGGCCGCCTGGTGGGTGCGGCGGGCGGCGAGGTCGACGACGGAGGCCACCGCCACGCCGACGGCGACGAAGACCACGATGGCGACGAGGTTCTTGGGATCGGAGACGGTCCAGGTGTGCAGGGGCGGGGTGTAGAAGTAGTTGAGCAGCAGGGAGCCGACCACCGCCGAGCCCAGGGCCGGCCACAGTCCGCCGAGCAGGGCCGCCGCGACGGTCAGCGCCAGGAACAGCAGCATGTCGTTGGCGAACCCCGGGTTCACGGCGCTGATCAGCACGGCCAGCAGCACCGGACCGGCCACGCCGACCGCCCAGCCCGCCACCGTGCGCGACCGCCCGAGCCGGGCGCCCCGGGCCACCGGCAGCCCGCGCCCCTTGGCGATCGCCTCGTGGGTGACGATGTGCACGTCCAGGTCCGGCCCGGAGTCCCGCGCGACGGTCGCGCCGACCCCGGGGCCGAAGACGTACTGCCACGTCTTGCGGCGCGAGGAGCCCAGCACGATCTGCGTGGCGTTCACCCCGCGGGCGAAGGCGAGCAGGGCGGCCGGTACGTCGTCGCCGACGACGTGGTGGAAGGTGCCGCCCAGGTCCTCCACCAGGGCGCGCTGCTCGACGAGTTCCTTCGGCGAGGCGGCGGTGAGTCCGTCGCCGCGGGCGATGTAGACGGCGAGGACCTCGCCGCCGGCCCCCTTCTCCGCCAGCCGCGCGGCCCGCCGGATCAGGGTCCGGCCCTCGGGCCCCCCGGTCAGGCCGACGACGATCCGCTCGCGCGAGCCCCATATCGCGGAGACCTCGTGCTCGCTGCGGTAGCGCTGGAGGTGGGCGTCGACCCGGTCGGCCACCCACAGCAGCGCCAGTTCCCTCAGCGCGGTGAGGTTGCCGAGGCGGAAGTAGTTCGACAGGGCCGCGTCGACCTTGTCCGGCTGGTAGACGTTGCCGTGCGCCATGCGGCGGCGCAGCGCCTCGGGCGCCATGTCGACCAGCTCGATCTGGTCCGCCCGCCGCACCACCTCGTCCGGCACGGTCTCCCGCTCCCGTACGCCCGTGATCGACTCCACGACGTCGCCCAGCGATTCGAAGTGCTGGATGTTGACCGTCGACAGCACGTCGATCCCGGCGGCCAGCAGTTCCTCCACGTCCTGCCAGCGCTTGGCGTTGCGGGACCCGGGGACGTTGGTGTGGGCGAGCTCGTCGACGAGGGCCACCTGGGGGCGGCGAGCGAGGACGGCGTCGAGGTCCATCTCGGGGAGGACCCTCCCGCGGTGTTCCAGCTCCCTGGGCGGGATCCGTTCCAGGCCGTGCAGCAGCGCCTCGGTGCGCGGCCGGCCGTGGTGCTCGACGAACGCCACCACGCAGTCGGTGCCGCGCTCGGCGCGCCGGTGCGCCTCGGACAGCATCGCGTACGTCTTGCCGACGCCCGGTGCCGCACCGAGGTGGATCCGAAGCTTGCCGCGTCCCATGGCCTCATGGTCTTCCGGTCGAACTTGGCTGGGCGCAGTCGACCTTACGGCCGGGCGCCGCGGTCCGGGGGCCCGGGCCGGGGTTCGGGGCCCGTCCCCGGTGCGGCCCCGGCGCCGGTGCGGGGCGTACCGGGGCCGGTTCCCCGGTGCTCGACGATCTCACCGTCGCTCAGTTCCAGGACGCGGTCGGCGAGGTCGAGCAGGGTCGCGTCGTGCGTGGCGACGAGCGCGGTGACCCGCTCGCTGTGGACGACCGCGCGCAGCAGCTCCATCACGGCGTGCCCGGTCTCCGCGTCCAGCTGGCCGGTCGGCTCGTCGGCGATGAGGAGGGAGGGCCGGTTGGCGAGGGCGCGGGCGATGGCGACCCGCTGCTGCTGGCCGCCGGACAGCTCGCCGGGCCGCTGTGCCGCGTGGTCGGCGAGGCCCACCAGGGACAGCAGCAGCTCGACCCGTTCCTCGCGCTCGCGCGGGTCGGCCCGGCGCAGCCGCAGCGGGACGCCGACGTTCTCGGCCGCGGTGAGGATCGGGATGAGGCCGAAGGACTGGAAGACGAAGCCGACGCGGTCCCGGCGCAGGGCGAGCAGCCCGTTCTCGTCGAGTCCGGCGAGGTCGAGTCCGTCGATCTCGACCCGCCCCCGGTCGGGCGCGTCGAGGCCGCCGACGATGTTCAGGAGCGTGGTCTTGCCGGAGCCCGAGCGCCCCTTGAGGGCGACCAGCTCACCGCGCGGGACGTCGAAGGAGACGCCGCGCAGCGCGTGGACCGCGGCGGCTCCGGTGCCGTACGAACGGTGCACGTCCGCCACGCGCACCATGGTCTCGGTGCTCACCTGACTCATCCGGACGACCTCCCCCGTGGACCGGGCGCCAGTATCGCCACCGGACGCCCGGTCGATCAACGGTCGGGGCCGGGTCGTCCCCCGTGGGTGAGGGTCTCCCGGGCGACGAAGAGGTGGCCGGTGCCAAAGGGGCCGCGCACCACGAAGGGCCGCACCCGGTGGGTGCGGCCCCGGTCGGAATCCCCTCGTGTCAGCGGACCTCGGTGATCTCCGGCCCGCGCTGCAGCTGGCCCATGCCGCCCGCGAAGCGGGAGCCCTCCTCCTGCTGGACGTTCTCCGGGACCATCTGGGCGTCGTTCGGCAGCTTCAGGACGATCGGGTCGCGCGGTGCCATCGGCCCGTCGCCGCGCACCACGACCGTGTCCCGGAAGATCTGCTCCAGCAGCCCGGCGGCCTGCGGCTGCACCGCGCCCTGGCCCGAGATCACTCCGCGCAGGAACCAGCGGGGGCCGTCCACGCCGACGAACCGCACGACCTGGAAGCCGCCGGTCCCGTCCGGCAGCTGCACCGGCACCTGGGCCCGCAGCTCCCAGCCCAGCGGACCCTCGACCTCGTCGATGATGCCGCCCTGCTGGGTGATCCCGGCCGCGATCTCCTCGCGCACCTCGCCCCAGATGCCCTCGCGCTTGGGAGCGGCGAAGGCCTGCAGCTGGATGGCGCTGTCGCGCAGCACGACGGTGGCCGCGACGATCGCGTCGCCCGCGACCTCGACCCGCAGCTCCATGCCGTCGACGCCGGGCACGAACAGGCCGCCCAGGTCGACCCGGCCCTCGCCGGGTTCACGGACCTCGGACCTGTCCCAGGGCCCGTCGGGCCGCGGGGCCGGCTCGAGCCTCAGCCGCCCGGCCTCACCGTCCGCCTCAGTGTCGACACCGTCGACGACCTGCTCGGCCTCGCCGGCCGCACCCTCGGCGGCATCCCTCTTCTTGCGACGTCCGAACACGTCACTGTCCTTCCCGGTCGGATACGACCGAAGCGTATCGATTCCCACCCGCTGTGCCGCCCAGGGCGGCCTGACCGCTTGTGCCTCTCTCGCCCTCCACCGAGGCATGCCCGCCGGTGGACCCGAAGCCCCCCTCGGCCCGCGCCGAGCCGGGAAGCTCCGCCACCGGCACGAAGCGGACCCTCTCGACCTGCTGGACGACCAGTTGGGCAATCCGGTCGAAGCGCTCGAACCGCACGGTCTCGCGCGGGTCGAGATTCACCACGATCACCTTGATCTCCCCACGGTACCCGGCATCAACCGTCCCCGGGGCATTCACCAGGGCGACGCCGCAACGGGCGGCGAGACCGGACCGCGGGTGCACGAAGGCCGCGTACCCCTCGGGCAGCGCCACAGACACCCCGGTGGGCAGTACCGCCCGCTCGCCGGGAGCCAGCCGGCACGCCTCGGTGGTCCGCAGATCGGCTCCCGCGTCACCCGGGTGCTCGTACGCCGGGAGCGGTACGTCCGGGTCGACGCGCCGGATCAGTACCTCGAGCCCGCCGCCGCGGGGCTCGCTCACGGGTTCACCTCGAAGGCGCGGACCCGCCGGACCTGGTCCGGGTCGTTCATCGCGGCCCGGATCTCCTCCTCGCGGCCGTGGTCGACGAAGTGGTCGACCTTGACCTCGACGAACAGCGCGTCGGCACGGACCGCGACGGGTCCGTCCGGGCCGCCGATGCGTCCGGTGGCGCTGCTGTAGATCTTCCGTCCGGCCACCGCCGTGACCTCCGCCTCCAGGTGCAGCGTCGTGCCGACCGGCACGGGGCGGACGAAGTCGGTCTCCAGCCTGCCGGTCACCGCGATGACGCGCAGCAGCCAGTTCAGCGAGCCGAGCGCCTCGTCCAGGGCGGTGGCGAGCACCCCGCCGTGCGCGAGGCCCGGGGCGCCCTGGTGGGCGGCCTGCACGGTGAACTCGGCGGTGATCGACACCCCTTGGCCGGCCCGGGCCTGGAGGTGCAGCCCGTGGGCCTGCTCCTCACCACAGCCGAAACACTGGCCGTAGTGGGCACCGAGGAGTTCGCCGGGCGCGGGGGCGTCCGGGTGGCGCACCGGTTTCGCGGCGTCGGCCGGGGGCTGAAGGGCTGCGGAAGTACCACTCACAGCCGCAGACCTTACCCGCCCGTCCGCCGCCCATCCCCGCCCCGCCGGGCAGTGCTTCACCCCGGCCGCCCTGATGGCGGTCCCGCCCCGGCACCGTGCCAAGCTTGGATCCATGCAGCTCTCCGCCGCCCCGTACGAAGAACGCCTGACCGCTCCCCGCTCCTGGTGGCTGATCTCCTTCCTGGTGGGGGTCTCGATGGCGCTGATCCTGCTGCCGTTCGGCACGCTGCCGATGCTCGGCGGTCTGGCCTGCGGCACCGCCGTCGCGGCGGTCGTGGCCAGTTCCTACGGCGCGGTGCGCATCCGGGTCGTGGGCGGCAGCCTGATCGCGGGCGAGGCGAGGATCCCGGTGACGGCGCTGGGCGAGGCGGAGGTCCTGGACGCCGAGGAGGCCCGCGCCTGGCGCACCCACAAGGCCGACCCGCGCTCCTTCATGCTGCTGCGCGCCTACATCCCCGGGGCGCTGCGCGTGGAGATCACGGACCCGGAGGACCCGACCCCCTACGTCTTCCTGTCGACCCGTGAGCCGGAGCGGCTGGCCGAGGCGCTGCGGGCGGCGAAGGCCGCCGCGTAGCCGTACCGCGGGGTCACCCGGGGTCGCCCGGGGAACACGCGGGCGAGGCCTCACCCGGGAGGCGCCTCACGCTCTCCCGTGCCCCTCGCCCTTCCTCGTCCTTGCGGTGCGGCCGCCGAGCTCCTTGAGGGCGTCCTCGGGAAGGCGGTCCACGTCCAGGGCGTCCGCGGGCCGCTCCAGGGCGGGCAGCGCGGGCAGCGCGTCCCAGGGCACCTGGATCCTGCGCAGGTCCGTCCGGACGCGGTCGGCGAGCTTTCTGGTGTCCCGGCGGTTCATGACCGCGCCGACGGCGGCTCCCACCAGGAACGGCATCAGGTTCGGCAGGTTGCGGACCGTGCGCTTCATGATCCGCTGGCGCAGTTCGCGCTTCATGCGGCTGTTCATCGCCGCGCTCACGGTCGAGGGCTTCGTCGCCTCGATCCCGCGCTCCTGCGACCAGGAGTTCAGGTACACGGTGCTGCGCTGGGTGAGGCCGCCGGCCGGCCGTACGCCGTAGACCTCGTGGAGTTCGGCGATCAGCTTGAGTTCGATCGCCGCGACGCCGGTGATCTCGGCGGCCAGCTCCGCCGGTATCGCGGGCGGCACGGGAAGCATCGCCGCCGCACCGACTCCGGCCCCGACGGTCGCCGTGGCCCTCGTGGCTCCCGCCACGAGCTTGTCGGCGAGCTCCTCCGGGCCGAGTCCGGGGAACTGGTCGCGCAGCGTCCCCAGGTCCCGTACGGGCACGCGCGGGGCGATCTCGACGATCCGGTCCGCGAGGTGCGCCAGCCCCGCACGCGCGCGGGCACCGCCCTTGCGGGCGCCCTCCCTGGCCTTCTCCCGGAACGCCGCGGCCCGCCGACGGGCCACGGGGGCGGTGACCTCCACGGACACCGGGAGGTCACCCCGGTCGACTGCCGATTCGAGCGAGGCCGCCCCGGTACCGGTTGAGCCCCGCTCGTCGTCACGCGTGTCGTGCTGCGGGCCGTCCTGCGGCCCTTTGTCCGCTCCCCTCTGGAGGAAGCGGCGCTTCCGGGGAGGGGTCGAGCCAGTCACGGCCGACCCCTCCTCAGTCGCAGTCGCGGCAGATCGGCTGGCCGTTCTTCTCGCGGGCCAGCTGGCTGCGGTGGTGCACCAGGAAGCAGCTCATGCAAGTGAACTCGTCCTGCTG
This sequence comes from Streptomyces viridosporus T7A, assembly GCF_008704515.1. Classification (NCBI taxonomy): domain Bacteria; kingdom Bacillati; phylum Actinomycetota; class Actinomycetes; order Kitasatosporales; family Streptomycetaceae; genus Streptomyces; species Streptomyces viridosporus. Next base: position 6,107,530 of record NZ_CP023700.1, on the reverse strand, counting down.
CTTGGGAAGTACCCGGACGGCCAGTTCCTCGTTCGAAAGGTCCGCCCCGGGCAGTTCGAGGCCCTCGGCGGCCTCGAACTCGTCGACGTCCACGGCGGAGGCCGACTTGTCGTTCCGGCGGGCCTTCAGTTCTTCGAGGCTGTCCGAGTCGACGTCGTCGTCGGTCTTGCGTGGAGTGTCGTAATCGGTTGCCATGTCGCTCTCCCCCTCTGGGTGTCTGCGGTGTCTCCAGCGCACGTAACGCGTGAGAGGCCGGACTTGTGCCCGACCTGAGGCGGAGATTTTGCCTCACATCAAGGTCTGTTACTCAATCGACACCCAACCGGACTCCTCATGAGTGATCGGCTTGGATGGCGAAGGGGACCGTACACGGTCCGAATGCCGCACTTCAAAGCCGCCTCACCCTGTACTTCCCGTGATCAGGGGACCTGAAAACCGGGATTTTCCCGGCCTTTCCACGGGTCGCATGATCACGGAGAGTAGATGGCCGGAAAATCGCCCGTGTGATCGATCACACACGAGAACGTCCGGAAGGTGGTCCGAGAATTCCGCGCGAAGCGAACATCCCCGTGTGTCGACGGCATGGTCTCAGACGGGCAGGGTGAAGCGCATCACCAGCCCGCCGCCCTCGCGCGGGCGGGCCGAGACGTGCCCGCCGTGCGCCCGGGCCACCGACCGGACGATGGACAGCCCGAGTCCCACGCCCTTGTCGCTGCCGGTGCGCTCGGTGCGCAGCCGCCGGAACGGCTCGAAGAGGTTGTCGATCTCGTACGCCGGCACGACCGGGCCCGTGTTGGACACCTCCAGGACCGCCTGGCCGTGCTGGACCCGGGTGGTGACCTCGACCCAGCCGCCCTCGGGCACGTTGTAGCGCACGGCGTTCTGCACCAGGTTCAGGGCGACCCGCTCCAGCAGCACGCCGTTGCCCTGGACGACCGCGGGCTCACTGCTGGAGCGGATCTCCACGCCCGTGGCCTCCGCCTCGGCGTGCACCTGGTCGATGGCCTGGGAGGCCACCTCGGCGAGGTCCACGGCCTTGCGCTCGACGATCTGGTTGTCGCTGCGGGCGAGCAGCAGCAGGCCCTCGACGAGCTGTTCACTGCGCTCGTTGGTGGCCAGCAGGGTCTTGCCGAGCTGCTGGAGCTCCACCGGCGCGGTCGGGTCGGAGAGGTGCACCTCCAGGAGCGTGCGGTTGATCGCCAGCGGGGTGCGCAACTCGTGCGAGGCGTTGCCGACGAAGCGCTGCTGGGCGGTGAACGCCCGCTCGAGCCGCTCCAGCATGTCGTCGAAGGTGTCGGCCAGCTCCTTCAGCTCGTCGTCCGGGCCGTCCAGCTCGATCCGGCGGGACAGGTCCGAGCCCGCCACCGCACGGGCGGTGCGGGTGATCCGGCCCAGCGGCGACAGCACGCGGCCCGCCATGGCGTAGCCGAAGGCGAAGGCGATGACGGCGAGGCCCAGCAGGGCCCCCAGGGAGCGGCTGAGCAGGTCGTCCAGGGCGTGCTGGCGCTGCACCGCGTTGCACTGCTTCAACATCTCGTTGAGCTGGCTGTTGTCGGTCGCGCCCTGCAACTGCGGGCAGGTCTCGCTGGTGATGGTTATGTTGGTGCCGATCACCTTGAAGGACTGGCCGCTGCCGTCGTGCAGGGCCTGGGCGGCCAGCAGGTAGATGATCGACAGCAGCAGGATGCCGGCGATCAGGAACATGCCGCCGTACAGCAGCGTGAGACGTATCCGGATGGTCGGACGCAGCCACGGGAAGGGCGGCTCCGGCTTCCTCGGGTCCCAGGTGGGCTTGGGGGGCGCGGTGGGGGGCGCGGGGGTGGCAGCCATCGTTCATCAGATCCGGTAACCGGAGCCGGGCACGGTCACGATGACCGGCGGCTCGCCCAGCTTGCGGCGCAAGGTCATCACGGTCACCCGCACCACGTTGGTGAAGGGGTCGGTGTTCTCGTCCCAGGCCTTCTCCAGCAGCTGCTCCGCGGAGACGACCGCGCCCTCGCTGCGCATGAGCACCTCCAGGACGGCGAACTCCTTGGGCGCGAGCTGGACCTCCCTGCCGTCGCGGAAGACCTCGCGGCGGTTGGGGTCGAGCTTGATCCCGGCGCGCTCCAGAACGGGCGGCAGCGGCACGCTCGTACGCCGTCCGAGGGCCCGCACGCGTGCGATGAGCTCGCTGAACGCGAAGGGCTTGGGCAGGTAGTCGTCGGCGCCGATCTCCAGCCCCTCGACGCGGTCACTGACGTCACCGGACGCCGTGAGCATCAGTACGCGCGTGGGCATGCCGAGCTCGACGATCCTGCGGCAGACGTCGTCACCGTGCACGAGCGGGAGGTCGCGGTCGAGGACCACCACGTCGTAGTCGTTGACGCCGATGCGCTCCAGGGCGGCCGCACCGTCGTACACGACGTCGACGGCCATGGCCTCCCGGCGCAGTCCGGTGGCCACCGCATCGGCGAGCAGTTGCTCGTCCTCGACGACGAGTACGCGCACGTCGCTTGTCCTTCCTCATGTCCTGCCGGGCGGCGCCGGTGGGCGCACGCCTGCAGGGATGCCGTGGGTGTGTCGGCCTCCATCCTGCCTTTTCCGTCCATAAGTCGGCGGTAAGGCAAGTGGGCGACCGGCGCGGGCACGGTGGCGAAGAGGTACGGGGCCGGGAGACGTCCGGGGGAACGGGACGCGAATACAAGATTTTCTCGCGCGGTGAGGTTTCCCCGGAAGGCAGCTTGGGGAGGACGGGTCTTACATCCCGCGATCACGCTCTGCACGTACCGCACCACCATGCGGTACGCATCGAATTGCTTCCGCAGAGCGGGCGTGGATGCCCGGCACCGTCGCCTCCGGCCGTGCGGGACCGGGCATCCGCTTCAGACGTGATCATCCCTTCCGAACGGCACACCCCCGTGCCACCGACCCACCGACCCAGGACGAGGGGGCGCAGCATGGACGCATTCACCGCAGGACTTCTGCAGCGCATAAAGGCGACCGAGTCCGACCTGACGCGGGCTCGTGACGAGGGCGACGACTTCCTCGTCGAGGTGGAGCAGGGCGAGCTCGACGACCTGCGCCGCCTCGCCGCCGAGCATGGCGTGGAGGTCGGCGCGTCCGGCGTCTGATCAGCCCGTGGGAAGCGGGCCCCGGCGGATCCTGCGCCGGGGCCCGCTTTCCTGTTCGTCCGCCCTCCTGTTCCCCTTCTCCGCTTCGTCCCCTCCGGGGCGGCGGCGCCGGTGGGCCCGTGCCGGGGACCTGTGGGCCCGTGCCGGGGCCGGTGGCCCGTGCTCCGCGGTTCTAGTCGTGCCAGGCCCCGAAGTCCTCCAGGAGCCGCTGGAGGGGCTCGAAGACGCCCGGGACGGCCGCGACCGCGAGGTCCCACGACGGGCGCCGGCCGGGGCGCCCGCCGGTCAGCGCGCCCGCCTCGCGGGCGATCAGGTCACCTGCGGCGAGGTCCCAGGGGTGCAGTCCGCGCTCGTAGTAGCCGTCGAGGCGGCCCGCGGCCACGTCGCACAGGTCCACCGCGGCCGAACCGCCGCGCCGGATGTCCCTCAGCAGGGGGATCAGCCGCTGCGCGACGTCGGCCTGGTGGGTGCGGACCCCGGCGACGTAGTTGAAGCCGGTCGAGACCAGGGCCTGGTCCAGGGGCGGTGCGGGCCGGCAGGTGAGCCTGCGCTCGCCGTCCCAGGCGCCCGTGGCCCAGGCGCCGCCGCCGCGCACCGCGTGGTAGGCCTCGCCCCGCATCGGGGCGGCGACGGCTCCGGCCACCGTCTCGCCGTCCTGCTCGGCGGCGATGGAGACGGCCCAGGTGGGCAGGCCGTACAGGTAGTTGACCGTGCCGTCGAGCGGGTCGATCACCCAGCGGATGCCGCTGGTGCCCTCGCTGGTGGCGCCCTCCTCGCCGAGGAAGCCGTCCTGCGGACGGCGCTCGGCGATCAGCGTGGTGATCAGCTTCTCGGCCGCGAGGTCCATCTCGGTGACGACGTCGATCGGGCTGGACTTGGTGGCGGCGACCGCCAGGTCGGCCGGTCGGCCGTCCCGCAGCAGCTCGCCCGCGCGCCGTGCCGCCTCGCGGGCGAGGTGGAGCAGTTCCGCGTGCAGGGGGTCGGTCACGGGGCTCCTCATGCGTAGGGGCTGTCGGCGCCCGCGGCGGCGGGGTGCGGGGTGCGGGCCGGGCAGCAGCCGACCGGGCAGAGGTCGTGGCTGGCGCCCAGCGCGCCCAGGGCGCACGGCGTGACGTCCTGCCCGCGCTCGGTGGCGGCGCGCTCCAGGACCAGCTCGCGGATCGCGGCGGCGAACCGCGGGTCGTCGCCGACGGTCGCCGAGCGGCGCACCGGCAGGCCCAACTCCTCCGCCTTGGCGCTGGCCTCGGTGTCGAGGTCGTAGATGACCTCCATGTGGTCGGAGACGAAGCCGATGGGGGCCATCACCACGGCCGGGGCCCCGGCCGCGTGCCGCTCCTCGAGGTGGTCGCAGATGTCGGGCTCCAGCCAGGGGATGTGCGGGGCGCCGGAGCGGGACTGGTAGACGAGCTGCCAGGGGCGGTCCACGCCGGTGCGCTCCCGGACGGCGTCGGCGATCAGCCGGGCCACGTCCAGGTGCTGCCGGACGTAGGCGCCGCCGTCGCCGTGCTCCTCGACCGGGCCGGAGGTGTCGGCGGCGGAGGTGGGGATCGAGTGGGTGCAGAAGGCGAGGTGCGCCCCGTCCCGGACCTCCTCGGGGAGGTCGGCGAGCGACCGGATCACCCCGTCGATCATGGGCTCCAGGAAGCCGGGGTGGTTGAAGTAGTGCCGCAGCTTGTCGAGCTTCGGCAGCTCCAGGCCCTCCGACTCCAGGGCCGCGAGCGCGTCGGCGAGGTTCTCGCGGTACTGGCGGCAGCCGGAGTACGAGGCGTAGGCGCTGGTGGCCAGGACGAGGATGCGGCGGTGGCCGTCCCGCACCATCTCGCGCAGGGTGTCGGTGAGGTACGGCGCCCAGTTGCGGTTGCCCCAGTAGACCGGCAGGTCCAGGCCGTGGTCGGCGAAGTCCTTGCGCAGCGCGTCCAGCAGGGCACGGTTCTGGTCGTTGATGGGGCTGACCCCACCGAACATGAAGTAGTGCTGCCCGACTTCCTTCAGGCGTTCCTTGGGGATGCCGCGTCCGCGCGTGACGTTCTCCAGGAACGGGACCACGTCGTCCGGGCCTTCGGGGCCGCCGAAGGAGAGCAGGAGCAGGGCGTCATAGGGGGTGGCATCGAGCAGGTCAGACATGTCTCGATCCTGCCACTCGGCGCCGACGGCCGGGGAAGGGCGGGGTGCGGGGCGGTTTTTCCGGGTGCGTTAGGGTGACCTAACCAGTAAGCTGTACCGACTGCGGTCGCACCTTACTGAGACCTTCGGAGCTCCCGTGCCCAGCCCTTATCGCGCCCTGTTCGCCGCTCCCGGCAGCAAGGCCTTCTCCGCCGCGGGGTTCCTCGGCCGCATGCCGCTGTCCATGATGGGCATCGGCGTGGTGACCATGGTCTCCCAGCTCACGGGACGCTACGGCCTGGCCGGTGCCCTGGCGGCCACCATCGCGCTGGCCGCCGCCGTGGCCGGCCCGCAGGTCTCCCGTCTGGTGGACCAGTACGGGCAGCGGCGGGTGCTGCGCCCGGCGACGCTGATCTCGCTCGTCGCCGCGGCGGGGCTGCTGCTGGCCGCGCACCACGACGGGCCGGACTGGGTCCTGTTCGTCTGCTGCGCCGGCATCGGCTGCGTGCCGAGCGTCGGCGCGATGGTCCGGGCCCGCTGGGCCGCCCTGTACCGGGGCACCCCGCGCCTGCACACCGCGTACTCCTTCGAGTCCGTGGTGGACGAGATCTGCTTCATCTTCGGGCCGATCATCTCCATCGGGCTGTCCACCGCCTGGTTCCCGGAGGCCGGTCCGCTGCTCGCGGCGTGCTTCCTCGCGGTCGGCGTCTTCTGGCTGACCGAGCAGCGCGCCACCGAACCCGCGCCCCATCCGCGCGAGCGCTCGGGCGGCGGCACCGCGCTGCGCTCCGCCGGCCTGCAGGTCCTGGTCGCGACGTTCGTGGCGACGGGGGCGATCTTCGGGGCCGTCGACGTGGTCACCGTGGCCTTCGCGGAGGAGGAGGGGCACAAGGCCGCGGCCAGTGTGGTGCTCTCCGTGTACGCGCTGGGCTCCTGCGCGGCGGGCGTCGTGTTCGGGCTGCTGCGCTTCGCGGGGGCGGCGGAACGCCGGTGGCTGCTGGGCGTGTGTGCGATGGCCGTGAGTATGATCCCCCTCCTACTGGTCGGGAACCTGCCGTTTCTGGCCGTGGCGCTGTTCGTTGCGGGTCTGTCCATCGCTCCCACGATGATCACGACGATGTCCCTCATCGAAGAGCACGTACCCCGAGCGCAGCTCACCGAGGGGATGACCTGGGTGAGCACCGGGCTCGCGGTCGGTGTCGCGCTCGGCTCCTCCGTGGCCGGCTGGGTGATCGACGCGGCCGGGGCGCGGGCGGGGTACGGGGTCCCGGCGGTGTCCGGGGCCGTCGCGGTCGTGGTCGGTTTCCTCGGGTACCGCCGGCTCAAGCGGCCGGCTCCGGGTCGGGGAGGCTCCGTTGGGCAGCACAGCGAGCGCGAGGAACGGCACATGGCGTAACTGGGGAGGCAACGTCCGCGTCCGTCCCGCCCGGGAGGTCACGCCCGCCTCGGTCGACGAACTGGCCGCCGCCGTGCGCCGGGCCGCCGAGGACGGCCTGACGGTGAAGCCGGTGGGCACCGGGCACTCCTTCACCTCCATAGCCGCCACCGACGGCGTGCTGGTCCGCCCCCACCTGCTGACCGGCATACGCGACGTCGACCGCGAGGCCGGCACCGTCACGGTCGAGGCCGGCACTCCGCTGAGGAGGCTCAACGTGGCCCTCGCGCGCGAGGGCCTGTCGCTGGCCAACATGGGCGACATCATGGAGCAGACGGTCTCCGGGGCCACCAGCACCGGCACCCACGGCACCGGCCGCGACTCCGCCTCCCTCGCCGCCCAGATCCGGGGCCTGGAACTGGTCACCGCCGACGGTTCGGTGCTCACCTGCTCCCGGGAGGAGAACCCGGAGGTCTTCGCCGCCGCCCGCATCGGCCTCGGCGCCCTCGGGATCGTCACCGCGATCACCTTCGCGGTGGAGCCGATCTTCCTGCTCCACGCCCGCGAGGAGCCGATGCCCTTCGACCGGGTCTGCGCCGAGTTCGACCAACTGCACGCCGAGAACGAGCACTTCGAGTTCTACTGGTTCCCGCACACCGGCAACACCAACACCAAGCGCAACAACCGCAGCGCGGGGCCCGAACGGCCGGTGCCGCAGCTCAGGGGATGGTTCGAGGACGAGTTCCTCTCCAACGGCGTCTTCCAGGTGGTCAACTGGGTCGGCCGCGCGGTGCCCGCGGCCGTCCCGGCCATCGCGCAGGTCTCCAGCAGGGCGCTGTCCGCGCGGACCTACACCGACATCCCCTACAAGGTGTTCACCTCACCGCGCCGGGTGCGCTTCGTGGAGATGGAGTACGCCGTCCCGCGCGAGGCCCTGGTGGAGACGCTGCGCGAGCTGAAGGCGATGGTCGACCGCTCCCCCCTGCGGGTCAGCTTCCCCGTCGAGGTGCGCACCGCCCCGGCCGACGACATCACCCTGTCCACGGCGTCCGGGCGCGACAGCGCGTACATCGCCGTCCACATGTTCAGGGGCACCCCCTATCAGGGGTACTTCACCGCGGCCGAACGCATCTTCACCGCGCACGAGGGGCGACCCCACTGGGGGAAGATCCACACCCGGGACGCCGCGTACTTCTCCCGGGTGTATCCGCGCTTCGCCGAGTTCACGGCACTGCGGGACCGTCTCGACCCGGAGCGCCGGTTTCGGAACGACCATCTGCGGAGGGTCCTGGGGGCGTGAGGGACGTGCCGGGGTCCGGGCTCGTGACGCCGGGGTCCTCCGTTCCGGTGATCTCCGGCGACGGCACCGGGCCGTACGTCCCCTCGGGAGAGGCGCCGTCGGTGGGGCCGGTCCCCTCGGGAACGCCGGGGATGCCGGTCGGGGTGGGCGCCGGCTCGTCCCGGTCGGGATCCTCGAAGGGCCCGGACGTCCCGGACTCCCCGTCGGAGGGGCCGGGGTCCCGCCCGGTGGAGCCGGAGGACCCGGAGACCGCGTCACCGACCGTGGTGCCCCGCTCGCCGCTGAGGCTGCGGCCGGAGGCGAGCTCGTAGGCGGTGATCCCGGTCATCGCGACCGCGAAGACGAGGAACGCCGCGGCCACCGGCCGTTTCCAGTTCCCGGCTCCCGCCCGGCGCTTCGCCCGGTACACCGTGCCCTCGGTGAACTCCCCGGGCGCGGGCGGCGTCCGCTCGCCGGTCCGCCCGGCCCTCGCGGTGGCCCCCCGCACCTGCTCACCGGTGCGCGTGAAGAAGTGCTGGAAGAGCGTTCCGCCGCAGGTGGCGACGACACTGACGACGCCGGCCCCCAGGATCGTCCCGTAGACACCGAAGGACGAGGCGAGTTGGGCGCCCAGCACCGTGGCCGCGGCACTGCCCGCGACCTGCGGCACGCTCAGCTCGACCCGCCGCCGTTTCCCCTCCTCCGGGACACTCGACTCTCCCGCACCTTCCGACTTTCCGCGCATTACTGGACCTTGTTCGCTTTTTCCCGAATGTGAGCGATCAACCGTACGAGAAAGGGACGTACGAGCGAAATCACAGGTTCCGTTTCTGGTGGTGGGGTGAAATTTCCCACGTTCGAGATACGGACAGTTGGGCAACGGCGGCCAAGTCCGACCCCTCGCCAGAAGTCGGTCGGCGCGCCCATCCACGCACGTGGCCCGAATGGAGTACTGTGGCGAGCCCTGGGTCCGGTCTCCCGTCAGGGTGCCCGGGTCCCCGAGGACCGCCGGGAGGGGGCTAGTTGCACAGGGTGACGCAGTTGGTCACTTAGCGTTGCGAACAGGTAACCGTGCCATAACGGCGATCCAGGGCCCGCGCCCGACACGCCGGGCAACTCGGCAAGGTTGTGGCAGGCTGCACCCGGGCAGGCCACACTCGACTAGCGGAAGCAGCGACGCACGTGACGTCGGCAGGCACCACCCGGGAGGTCCCCATGCCCGAACTGCGTGTCGTGGCCGTCTCGAATGACGGCACACGGCTGGTGCTGAAGGCTGCGGACAGCACGGAGTACACGCTTCCGATCGACGAACGGCTCCGCGCCGCCGTGCGCGGCGACCGTCCCCGCCTCGGCCAGATCGAGATCGAGGTGGAGAGCCACCTCCGCCCCCGCGACATCCAGGCGCGCATAAGGGCCGGCGCGACCGCGGAGGAGGTCGCGCAGATGGCCGGCATCCCCGTGGACCGCGTACGCCGCTTCGAGGGCCCCGTCCTCGCCGAGCGCGCCTTCATGGCCGAGCGCGCCCGCAAGACCCCGGTCCGCCGCCCCGGCGAGAACTCCGGCCCCCCGCTCGGCGAGGCCGTCCAGGAGCGGCTGCTGCTGCGCGGCGCGGAGAAGGACACCGTCCAGTGGGACTCCTGGCGCCGCGACGACGGCACCTGGGAGGTGCTGCTGGTCTACCGGGTGGCGGGGGAACCGCACTCGGCGAGCTGGACCTACGACCCGCCCCGGCGGCTCGTCCAGGCCGTCGACGACGAGGCGCGCTCGCTGATCGGCGAGTCCGACGACCTCGCCGCGCCCGAGCCCAGCTTCCCGTTCGTCCCGCGCATCGCCCGGCTGCCGCGCGACCGTTCCGGCGACCGCGAGCGGCCGAACCTGCCCGCACAGGCGTCCGAGCCCGCCGAGGAGTCCACGGCGGTCACGGCCTCGGGCGAACGGGACTCGCTGACCAGCCTGCTGGAGGCGGTGCCCAGCTTCCGGGGCGACCTGGTCGTCCCCGAGCGGACGCCCGAGCCCGACTCCGAGGAGCCCGACTCCGAGTCCGAGGCGGAGGAGCCGCCGGCCCCCGCGGCCTCGGCCGGCTCCGCCTACGCGGACGTGCTGATGCCCCGTTCGGTCGGCAGTCACCGGGACCGCCTCATCGGTGCCACCGACCGTCAGGCCGAGGCGGACGGCGTCCGGCCGGGCCGCCGTGCGGCGGTGCCGAGCTGGGACGAGATCGTGTTCGGGACGCGCCGCAAGAAGCAGGAGTAGCCCGGAGGACGGGAGCGGCCCGGTTCCGTGCGCTGCCGCCGTACGGGCGGCGGGTGCGGACGACGGACCCGGGGGCGCTCACCGCGCGGTGAGCGCCCCCTTCCCGTTCCCGGTCACTGCGGGTCGGGCCCCACCGCGACCGGCCGCTCCGGGTCCGAGGACCACTCCGACCAGGAGCCGACGTACAGCGCCGCCGGGATGCCCGCGACCGCCAGCGCCAGCACCTCGTGGGCCCCGGAGACCCCGGAGCCGCAGTACACACCGACCGGCACGTCCTCGGACACGCCCAACTCCTCGAAACGCGCGCGCAGTTCCCCGGCGGGCAGGAAACGGCCGTCCGGGCCGACGTTCTCCGTCGTGGGCGCCGAGACCGCGCCGGGGATGTGCCCGCCGACCCGGTCGATCGGCTCCACCTCGCCCCGGTACCGCTCCCCCGCGCGTGCGTCCAGCAGCACCCCGGAGCGCGCCAGCGCCGCCGCGCCGTCGGCGTCGAGCAGCCCGGTCGCCGACGGCACGGGGATGAAGTCGCCCTCGGCCGGGGACGGCTCCGACGTCTCCAGCGGCCCCTCCCAGGACGGCAACCCGCCGTCGAGGACCCGCACGTCCGGGTGACCCGTCCACCTCAGCAGCCACCACGCGCGGGCGGCCCCCCACCCCATGCCCCCGTCGTACACGACCACCGGTGTTCCCGACGACACGCCCGCCCGGCGCATCGCGGCGCCGAACTTTGCGAGGTCGGGCAGCGGATGGCGTCCGCGCTCACCCGGCGCGGAGGCCAACTCCCCGTCCAGGTCCACGAAGACGGCGCCGGGAAGGTGTCCCGCCCGGTAGGCGGCCCGTCCGTCGAACGGCGGCTCACCGGTCGCCTTGGCCAGGCTGAGCTGCCAGCGGACGTCGAGCAGGACGGGCGGGTTCCCGGCCGTCAGTTCCCGCGCGAGTTCGGATGCGGAGATGGTGGCGTTCATGACCCCATCCTCGCGCACGGGGTGGCCGAGTCGTCCCGGTCCGGCTACTCTGCTCGGCCGAGCAGCTCCGGTCACGAGGCGTACGGGATCGGGCACATGCTGTACAACCGATCGACACCCGTCGGCCAGCGCGCCGAAGAGGACGAGGGCCCGCGCATCGGGCATCCTCCGGGAGCAGACACCGTCGCGCGGGCGCGGGGACGGTCCGCGGAGCGGACGCGGCACGGCCCCCCTCCGGGGTCGAGAAGAGCACGGCCGCCGTGAGGGCGGCCGAGGAGAGAGTGACGATGACCGACGCACGGGGGGCCGCCCGCCCGAACGGCGGAACGCCGCACGCGCCCGGCACACCTTGCTGGGTGAGCCTGATGGTGCGCTCGCTGGACGCGACCGAGGAGTTCTACGGAGCGCTGTTCGGCTGGGAGTTCCGGCCCGGCCCCCAACCGTTCGGCCCCTCTGTGCGCGCCCTGCTCGACGGACACGACGTGGCCGGTATCGGCCTGCTGCCGCCGGACCGCCACCTGCCGGTCGCGTGGACGCCCTACTTCGCCTCGGCCGACGCGGACGCGACGGCCGAGGCGGTGCGCTCCCGCGGCGGCACGGTCGGGGTCGGCCCGCTGGACGTCTCCGCCGCCGGGAGGCTGGCGATCTGCTCCGACCCCTGCGGCGCCGTCTTCGGCGTCTGGCAGGCCGCCGACCCTCTCGGCACCTCCGTCACCGGCGTCCCCGGCACCCCCGCCTGGAACGAGCTGACGACCTTCGAGTCGCAGACCGTCGCCAAGTTCTACGAGACGGTGTTCGGCTACGACGAGGAGCCGGAGGTCTCCGCGGACTTCGACCACATCACCCTGCGCCTGGACGGCCGCCCCGTGGCCGGCGTCCGAGGGGTGGGCCGCGCCGTGCCCCGGGACCGGGGGCCGCACTGGACGACGTACTTCACCGTGACCGACACGGACGACGCGGTCGACCACGTCCGGCACCTGGGCGGCCGGATCCTCACACCGGCCCGCGACTCCCCCCACGGCCGCGTCGCCACGGTGGCGGACCGGGAGGGGGCGCGGTTCGCGCTGCTGCAGGGGCCGCGCTGAACCGCACCGGCCGGGTGGACGCGCCGGGAGCACGTCCGGCGACAGGGCCGCCGCGCGGGCCGTCGCCCGACCGGGTCACCGGGCGCGCGCCCGCGCACGCCCGAGGGCACAGTGGGGGTGCAGCCGTCGTCGAACGCGGGGAACGGGGCCGCAGCCGGCGGCCGTCCCGGCAGGGGACTCGTCGGCCGGGAAGACGTCACCACAGCGGTCCGCCGGGAGGATCCGTGCACGACAAGCCGCTCAGCAAGCTCGCCGGTCACCTGCTGCACCGGCGGCCGGGCGCCTCGCGTCCCACGCGGCACCGGGTCGGGCCGGACACGTTCGGCCTGGACGAGGAGAGGGTCCTCCGGTTCGCCGACGGCACGCTGGACCCCGCGCAGGAGCCGCGGCTCGCGGAGGAGGTCGCCGAGGTCCTCCCCCTGGGCTGGTCCCTGTCGCCGAGGGCCAAGGAACGGCTGTACACGGTCACCGAACACCTGGGCGGTGAACTCCGGTTGCTGGAGTGGCTGGACCGCCACCCCGGCCTTCCGCGCCTGACCGCACGGCTGGTCGTGCTGACGGGCATCCTCGACCGGTACAGCGACGACGCCGGGGTCGTCGAGGCCCTGCGCTCGTCCCGTGCCGAGGAGCCGCTTCCCGCCGGGCTGGAGGGCGTCCTGCCGCCGGAGACCGACGAGGAGACGCTCAGCGACATCTCCTACCGCATCGACGAACTCCTCTTCGAACGGCACCCGCAGGACGCGGCGCGGCTCGCCCTGGCGACGACGGACTGGCTGCGCAGCGCCGCCCGGCGGGCGGCCCCCTCGTCCCCCGGGACCGGTGAGATGGGCGACCTGATGGACCATCTGCACAAGGACATCAGCGAGGCCGGCACGGCGGCGTAGCCCGTGCACGGGCGGCGCGCCGGACCCGCGGCCCGCCCTCGTCCGTTCCCCCCCCCGTCACCGCCTTCCGCCGTCGCCTTCCGTCGTTCTCTCCCGTCGTCGCCTTCCGTGCCCGCCGCGGCGCGGACGGTCCCGGAAGCCGCCGGCCGTCCCGCCGCGCGGTGACGTGGCCGTCCCCCGCGGCCACGGCCGGACAGCGGTGGAGCCCGGAGCGGAAGGTGGCCTTCCGCTGTCCCGCGGCGGCTTCGGGCGGCCGGCGCGCCCGTCCGCCGGCCGTGGCGCGTGCGGGGCGCGTGCCGGAACCCCTCAGCTCTCCCGGCGGTCCTGCAGGAGCCGCTGGATCTCGGTCAGGGTCTCCCGGTCGGGGCCCCGGCCACCGGCCGTCAGGGCGTCCAGGCGTTCGGCGGTGCGCAGGTCGTAGGCGCGTTCCTCGTCCTGGCCCGGGACCGCGGCGTACGTCTCCTTCTCCGCGAAGCCGATGACGACGTCGACGACCTTGGCGATGATCCAGGTCATGACGAAGGAGAACGCGGCGACGGCGAGGATGGCGACGACCTGCCGCCAGAGCAGGGAGAGGCCGCCGCCGTAGAAGAGTCCTTCCTTGCCGCTCACCTGGGCCGTGGCGAACAGGCCGACCATGATCAGCCCGACCAGGCCGCCCGCGCCGTGCACCCCGACCACGTCGAGCGTGTCGTCCACGTTCAGGCGGTACTTGAGGGTGACGGCGTACGCGCAGACCGCACCCGCGACGAGCCCGGTCACCAGCGCGCCGGTGGGGTCGATCTCGCCGCACGCGGGGGTGATGGCCACCATGCCGGCCACCGCGCCCGAGCCCACGCCCATCATGGTGACCCTGCGGGTGCGCCAGTACTCCACCAGCGGCCAGGTGACCATGGCTCCGGCCGCGCCGAGCTGGGTGTTGATGAGGGCCGTGGCGGCGGTGCCGGTGTCACGGACGGCCGAGCCGGCGTTGAAGGCCAGCCAGCCGAACCAGAGCAGGGCCACACCGATCATGACCAGGGGGATGTTGTTGGGCCTCGGCTCCTTGCGCCGGAAGTCCGCCGGGCCCCTGATGACCAGGGCCGTGGCCAGCCCGGCGATGCCCGAGTTGAGTTCCACCGGCAGCCCGCCGGCGAAGTCCAGCGCCCCCAGGTGCTTCGTGATCCAGCCGTCCTCCGTGTCGAAGACCCAGTGCGCGGCCGGCACGTACACGATCAGCAGCCACAGCACCGAGAAGACCAGCCACCCCCGCATCGTGGCCCGGCCGGCGATGGACCCGCTGATCAGCGCCACCGTGACGATGGCGAAGCCCATCTGGAAGGTGGTGTAGACGTAGGTGGGGATGGACCCGGTCAGGGTGTTCGGCTCGATGTCCCACAGGAAGGCGTGGTCCAGGTTGCCGATGAGGCCGACGCCGCCGACGTCCGGGCCGAAGGCCAGCGAGTAACCGACCATGTACCAGAGGATGCTCACGAAGCACAGCGAGGCGAAGCTCATCTTGAGCATCACCAGGATGTGCTTGGTGCGGACCATGCCGCCGTAGAAGAAGGCGAGGGCGGGGGTCATCAGCAACACCATGGCGGTCGCGGCCAGCATCCAGGCGGTGTCGCCGGAGTCGTAGCCGGGCGGCATGGGGGCGGGTGCGGTGATCACGGGCATGGTCTCCTGATCGCGTCGGGCGCACGCTACGGCTTGCGCAGGTCGGGGGCGGGGTGACCGATGAGCAGCCGCCGCACGGCGTCCCACGCGGCGCGGACGGCGTCGGCGACGCGGGGCTGTTCACGGGCGAGGATCCGCACCCAGGCCCCGCAGTCGTCCGGCAGCACGCTCGCCCCGTGCAGCACCTCACGGTCCGTCAGGGCCCGGTGCAGGGTGTCGGCGATCTCGGCGGCGGGGCGCCGGCCGCTCACCACGAACAGCGAGGCGACGTGGTCGTGCCCGGCGAAGACGCCCGGTCCGCTCACCCCGCCGGGCCGCTCCGGCCGCAGCCGCAGGGTGTCCACCGCCAGCAGCGTCCCGTCGGGCCGGCGGATCTCCAGGTCGTTGGTGAGCACGGTGTACTCGTGCCGCTCGCCCCGGGCGATCCGGCCCGCCGTGACCGTCTCCCCGTACACCACCGTGGCGTTCTCGTCGACGGTCAGCACCGCGCCCTGGT
Organism: Streptomyces viridosporus T7A; assembly: GCF_008704515.1. Classification (NCBI taxonomy): domain Bacteria; kingdom Bacillati; phylum Actinomycetota; class Actinomycetes; order Kitasatosporales; family Streptomycetaceae; genus Streptomyces; species Streptomyces viridosporus. The sequence continues at coordinate 6,092,318 of NZ_CP023700.1, read as the reverse complement.
GGAAGCGCGCCCCCGCGAAGGGGATCAGCGGATCGGGCAGGTACTCGACGTAGGCGCCGTCGGCCGCGGTCAGGTGGACGCGCTGCGTCGCGTAGTCCTGCTCCATCCGGTAGACCTTGGTGGCCGCCTGCGTGGTGAACAGGACCCGGGTTCCCGGGCCGCACCGGAGGTCCTGGCGGTAGCGGTCGGCCTGGGCGATGCCGCCGCCGGTGGCCATCACGTAGGTGAACGCCATGCCGGGCAGCGCCGGGTCGACGTAGAGCGGGCGCATGATCTCCAGGGGTGACTTCTGGTACCGCTCGACCAGTTCCGTCCGGTCCCCGCGGAGGGCGAACCCGAGGTCGAGGATGCCGACCTTGGCCGGCGAACCCGGGCCGAGGGTCTCGGGCGCCGCCGAGAACGCGGCCAGCTCCGGCGGGAGCCGGACGGGCTCGTAGTACTCCGGCACGAGCCGGTCGCGGACGGCCGGCACGTCAGATCAGCACCTTGCGCCGGGACTCGAGGAAGGCGGCGACCTCGTCGACGCCCTTGCCGGTCAGGCAGTCGGTCAGCACCACCGGTCCGTCGCCGCGCACCCGGTGGGCGTCGGACTCCATGACGTCGATGTCGGTGCGCACGTAGCGGGCGATGTCGATCTTGTTGATGACCAGCAGGTCCGAGTCGGTGATGCCCGGTCCCCGCTTGCGCGGCATCTTCTCGCCCTCGGCGGTGTCCAGGACGAAGACGAACACGTCCACCAGGGCCGGGCTGAAGGTGAGGGTCAGGTTGTCGCCGCCGCTCTCGTAGAGGAGGACGTCGATGTCGGGGCAGCGTTCGAGCATCTCGGCGCCGGCCGCCAGGTTCATCGTCGGGTCGTCGCGCACGGCGGTGTGCGGGCAGGCCCCCGTCTCCACGCCCACGACGCGTTCGCCCTCCAGCACCCCCTCGAGCGTGCGGCGGACGTGCTGGGCGTCCTCCTGGGTGTAGATGTCGTTGGTGATCACGCCGGGCCGGTGGCCCTGCTTGATCAGGATCGGGACGAGCGCCTCGATGAGGGCGGTCTTCCCCGACCCGACGGGACCGCCGATCCCGACGCGCAGGACGTTGTCTCGCATGTTCTCTTCCTCCCGGTAACGGGGCGGTCAGCTGGCGAAGAGGCGGGCCTCGGCCCGCTCGTGGCGGGCGGACATGACGTCCGCGGCGAAGGTGGTCGCCCCGAGGTCGTCGAGGCCCCGGGTCAGTGCCTGACGCGTGGTCTCCTCGATGACCGGGGCCGTCCGCCGCAGCAGGACCTGGGCCAGGCGGTGGTCGGTCAGCCGCAGTCTCAGCGCCGCGCCGGCGAAGCTCGCGCAGAACGCGAACAGGTCGGCGGCGACGGCCTGGCGCACGGGCACCCCGGTCTCCGCGTACACGACCCCGGCGGCGACGGCCTGCGTGCCCGGCGCCCGACGGGCCGTCACCGTCCGGTGGTAGCCGGCGATCCCGGGTGTGCCGAAGACCTCGGCGGCGAGGTCCAGCAGTTGGCGCCCGGTCCGGGTGGCGGCCTGCCGCATCTCGCGGTTGAGCTTCGTGGCGTGCAGCCGCCGGTCCGTCGCGGCCACCGCCGCCCAGTCCCCCGCCGCGGCGGCCCGGTGGGCCAGGGCCAGCGCGGTGGCGTCGGACGGGCCGACGCCGTGCCTGAGGAGGTCGTGGAGCAGCGCGGGGAGGGAGCCGCGGTCGACGGCTCCCTCCTGGACGAAGCCCTCAAGGCTGTGGGACAGGGTGTAGAAACCACTGGGGAACGCCGAGTCGGTCAACTGGAGGCTGACCAGGAGGTGCCCCAGGTCCGTGTCGGGTGCCTCGGTGCCCCGGGCGGACCCGCCCGGCTCGGCGGTCTCGTCGCGGTACATGCGCTCAGACCAGGAAGAACAGCTGGTTGAGGGGGAGTTTCTGGGCGGGGTCGATGGTCACGACCTCACCGTCCAACGTGACCTTGTACGTCTCCGGGTCGACCTCGATCTTCGGCACGACGTCGTTGCGGATCATGTTGTGCTTGCCGATGGTGCGGGTCTTGCGCACCGGGAGCACCTTCCGTTCCAGGCCGAGCTTCTCGGGCACTCCGGCCGCGATGCCGGCCTGCGACATGAAGGTGACGTGCGTCGCCTGCATGGCGCGCCCGTAGTGGCCGAACGACGGCCGGTAGTAGACGGGTTGCGGGGTGGGCAGCGAGGCGTTGGGGTCGCCCATCTGCGCCCAGGAGACGATGCCGCCCTTGATGACCATCTTCGGCTTGGCGCCGAAGGAGTGCATCGGCCACAGGACGATGTCGGCGAGCTTGCCCGGCTCGATCGACCCGACGTAGTCCGAGATGCCGCTGGCGATGGCCGGGTTGATGGTGACCTTGGCCAGGAAGCGCAGGACGCGCCGGTTGTCGTTGCGCTCGGAGTCCTCGGGCAGCGGCCCGAAGGCCTCCTTGCACACGTGCGCGATCTGGAAGGCGCGGGTGACGGACTCGCCGATGCGGCCCATGGCCTGGGAGTCGGACGAGATCATGCTGATGACGCCCCGGTCGTGCAGAACCGTTTCGGCCGCGATGGTCTCCGCGCGCACCCGGCTGTCCGCGAAGGCCACGTCCTCGGGGATGCCGTGGCTGAGGTGGTGGCACACCATCACCATGTCCAGCAGTTCGTCCACGGAGTTCTTGGTGTACGGGAGCGTGGGGTTGGTGGAGGACGGCAGGACGTTGGGCTCGCCGGTGACCCGCAGGATGTCGGGGGCGTGGCCGCCGCCCGCGCCCTCGCTGTGGAAGGTGTGGATGGTGCGGCCGTCGATCGCGGAACGGGTGTCCTCGAAGAAGCCGCCCTCGTTGAGGGTGTCGGTGTGGATCGCGATCTGGACGTCGTGCCGGTCGGCGACCGCCAGCGCGTTGTCGATGACGGCGGGGGTGGAGCCCCAGTCCTCGTGGACCTTGAGGGCGGCGGCACCGGCCTCGATCTGCTCGTCCAGGGCGCCGGGCAGGCTGCCGTTGCCCTTGCCCATGACGCCGAGGTTGACCGGCAGGTCCTCGGCGGCCTGCAGGATGCGGGCGAGGTTGTAGGGGCCGGGGGTGCAGGTCGTGCCGTTGGTCCCGTCCGTCGGCCCGGTGCCGCCGCCGAACAGCGTGGTGATGCCGTTGCTGAGGGCCTGTTGGCACTGCTGGGGGGTGATGAGGTGGACGTGCGCGTCCATGGCCCCGGCGGTCGCGATCAGGTGCTCGCCGGCGATGACCTCCGTACCGGTGCCGATGACGAGCCGGGGGTCGACGGAGTCCTGGGTCTGCGGGTTGCCGGCCTTGCCGATGCCCGCGATGAAGCCGTCCTTGACGCCGATGTCGCACTTGACCACGCCGACCACCGGGTCCATGACCACGACGTTGGTGATCACGAGGTCGAGGGCGCCCTGCGCGGCGGTGGCCTGCGGGTCGGAGGACATGCCGTCGCGCATGGTCTTGCCGCCGCCGTAGACCACCTCGTCGCCGTACGTGCCCTCGCGGACGTCCTTCTCGACCTCGACGACGAGGTTGGTGTCGGCCAGCCGGAACCGGTCGCCCACCGTGGGGCCGAACAGGTCGGCGTACTGCTTGCGGGAGAGGGTCGGCATGTCAGTGGGATCCCTTCTTCGTGTTCTTCTTGGCACCGGACTTGCCCGAGCCCGACTTGCCGGCCGCGTCACCGGTCCCGTGCTCCCCGTCCCCCTCCTGGCCCGCTCCGCGGAATCCGCGCCGCAGCGCCCGGCTGACGGCCTCGACCCGGGCGGGGTGCGACTTGACGCTGCCGTTGAGGAGGCCGCTGAAGCCGTGCAGGCGCCCGGTGCCCGCGTACGTGCACAGCTCCACCTCGTGGGTGCCGCCGGGTTCGAAGCGGACGGCGGTGCCGGCGGCGATGTTGAGGTGCATGCCGAGCGCGATGTCGCGGTCGAATTCGAGGGCGGAGTTCACTTCGAAGAAGTGGTAGTCCGAACCGACCTGGATCGCCCGGTCGCCCGTGTTGCGGACGGTGACCTTGACGGTCCGCCGGCCGGCGTTGATCTCGATCGGGCCGTCGCCGTACTGGTAGCGCGGGGGAAGCGTCATCGAGGACTCCTGTGGGAGGGGAGGAGGTGCGGATCGGCACCCCGGTGCGCGACGGCGTCGGCACGGTGGTGCGGGGGCGGGTGGCCGTAGGGGGCGCGGTGGCCGCGGTGCGAGGCCGCCGCGCCGTCCGGCCCGTGGGGGTGCGTGCGGGGGTCGTGGTGCGTCCCGTGGACGTGGGTGTGCGGGCCGTGCGGTCCGTGGGAGCCGTGCGACTCGTCGGTGTGCGGGGGCCCGTGGGCGTGGTCGCCCGGGCCGTGGGTGTGGGCGTGGCCGCCCGGGCCGTGGGTGTGGGCGTGACCGTGGTCGTGGGCCGCCCGGAGCCCCCGGGACAGGCCGTCGTCGCCGAGCCGGTCGTGCCGCTCCCACGCCTCGCGCACCCGTGCGTCGAGAACGCCCGCCACAGCGGGCGCCGCAAGCAACGGCCCGCCCGGCTCGCAGTGTTCGGGGTCGGGGACCCGCGGCGTCACCCATGCGGCCGGGAGCAGGACGACACGCCGCTCGCCGAGGGCGCGGCAGCGCCGTACGCCCTCGGCCGGGTCCGGGTCGCCCCCGATCAGGGCGACCTCGACCGTGCGGTGCCGGCCGTACTGCCGTACCAGGCGTGCGATCCGGAAGAGGTCCGCGTCGACGAACGGGTCGCCCGACGGGGCGGTGACCAGCAGCGCCTTGTCCGCGGCCACCCGCGAGGCCGCCGCGCGGAGCCAGCCGACCAGGTGGTCCGCGGTGCCGAAGGGCTCGGCCAGCACGGTCCCGGCGCGGTCCTCGGCGGAGAGGGCCAGCAGGGTGCGGGCGGCGTCGGCGACCAGTTCCGGGTCCCTGCCCAGGGTCATCGGCACCACGCAGACGGGCTCGCCCCGGGCGCGCAACGCGCTGACGCGCCGGAACAGTTCGCGTCCGCCGGACACACAGGAGACCCGGGGGCCCAGCAGGCCGCGCAGGGCCCGTCCGCCGTCGCTCTCGTGCCCGCCGACCGCGACCACCTCGCCCGGGGACACGGCTCAGCCGCCGACCGGGTCGTGGCAGGAGACGAGTTTGTTGCCGTCGTCGAAGGTCGCCTCCACCTGGAGCAGCGGCAGCATCTCCCGCACGCCCGGCATGGTGCTGTCCTCGTCGACCACGTTCCGGCCCAGCTCCATGCAGTCGGCGACGCTCTTGCCGTCCCTGGCCGCCTCGAGGATGGCCTCGGTGATGAGCGCCACCGATTCGCTGTAGTTGAGCTTCAGTCCGCGCTCACGGCGTTTGCGGGCCAGGTCGGCCACGACGTACACGAGCAGTTTGTCGATCTCTCGGGGGGCCAGGTTCATGGGGCAACGCCTTCCTCGGTGAATGGGTGCGGGCCCGGCTCTCGGGGCGGACGGGCCTAGGAGTCGTCGGCCAGGGGGGTGATGCGCGGCAGGAAGGGCACGGCCGCCAGCAGCGCCCAGGTCGTGATGTTGAACGGCCAGGTGAAGGTGTGGCTGCCGAAGGTCTCGAAGAGCACCGACAGGGAGGCCGTCAGGGCCGTGCTGGCGGCGGCCGCCAGCACCGTGAAGCCGTAGTTCCACGCGGTGGGGCGCAGCAGGACGACGCCGAACGCCAGGCTCGTCAGGACGGCGTTGTAGCCGTAGATCCCCTCGCCGATCAGGACGGCGGGCGCACCGAGCGCCCACGCCGTGAGGAGACCGACGACGCTGCCCACCACGGCGAACACGCCCACCTTCCAGCCGGCCAGGAAGAGGCCGACCAGCATGATCAGCCCGACGTACCAGGTCCCGGCGAAGAAGATCTGGGAGACGTTCGTGAAGAAGCCCTGCCACAGGTCGGTCCAGCTGACGACGGGGCTCCTGGGGGTCGCCGGGGTGACGGCGGTCTCCGGCGTCCCGTGCCAGACGCGCTCGAACGAAGGGGCCCCCAGGACCATCACGAGGGCGACGAGGCAGAACGGTCCGGTGAACGCCCTTAGCCCGAAGGGGTTGAGCAGGCGGTTGAGGGTCGCGGTCACCAGGGTGCACATGACGGCGGCGGCCACCGCCATGACGTACGTCGACGGGTGGTTGCCGAGGTACACCACCATGGCGATGCTGCCGAGCACGCCGCAGTAGGTCATCAGCCCCTGGGTCAGGGTGTCGTGCGGGACGGCCAGGAGGCGTGCGGTGAGGGTCGACACCACCGCGCCGAGGGTGGCGAAGAGCCCCATCTCCCAGCTCTCCACCCACAGGGCGGCCAGGATGACCAACGAAGTCAGGACACTGGCCTGGAAGTCGACCTGGCCCACGCCCCGCAGGGTGCCGAGAGCCGTGTCCTTCAGGGAGCCCTGCGTGGACACGGGGGCGGCCTCGGTGAGCTGGGAAGCCACACGCACTCCTTCGCCGGATGGGGAGGAACGAGGGTGATGCGTCCAGCGCCGCGTCATCGCCGGAACACTAATGTGACGATATGCACCTTATGGGAGGTACACATCTCCACCCGCACCCGGACCACACGCCCGGCACGCGGTGGCCCGTGGTCGCGGTCGTGGCGGCGGGTGGGGCGGTGGGCGCCCTCCTGCGCTACGGCGTCTCCCGCCTGTGGCGCAACGGCAGCGACGCCCATGCCGTCTGGCGGACCGGAGAGGCCGCCTTCCCCTGGACGACCCTGGTGATCAACGTCGTCGGCTGCTTCCTCATGGGAGTGCTGACCGTCGCGTTGAAGGAGCGGTTCACCCGCTCCCCCCGGCTGCTGAACCCCTTCCTGGGCACGGGCGTCCTCGGCGGCTTCACCACGTTCTCGTCCTACACGGACGACGCCCGCAGGCTGTTCGAGAACGACCAGGCGGCCGCCGCCATCGGCTACCTCGTCCTGACCGCGGCCGGAGCCCTGGCGGGTGTCGCCCTCGGCGTGGCCCTGGCACGCATCGTCCTGACACGTCCGCGGCGCACGGCGACCGCGCCGGGGAGGGCCGCCTGATGGGTGAATGGCTCCTGGTCCTCGTCGGCGGCGCGATCGGCGCACCGGCCCGCTACCTGATCGGCGAGGCGGCGCGCGCACGCCTGCCGTCCGCGTTCCACTGGGGCACCTTCCTCGCCAACATGGCCGCGTCCCTGGTCCTGGGCTTCCTGGTCGAGGCCGGCACCGAAGGCGCGCTCGGCAGCACCGGGCAGGCACTGCTCTCGGTGGGGTTCTGCGGCGCCCTGTCCACCTGGTCCACGTTCTCCAACGAGCTCATGTCCACGGCCAGTTCCCTGCGGGTCGCCCAGGCCGCCAGTTACCTGCTGGTGACGGTCGCCCTCGGGCTCGCCCTGTCGTTCACGGGCGCGGCCGTCGCCCAGACCCTGTGGTGATCACGGCGATCACCCGAAAGGCGCACCGGTGGCGCGCCGCGCTGCCCGCGCTCGACCGGTGGCGCGCCGTCCGGTCGACACTGGCCTTCGGGCTCTGCTTCGGCGTCGTCACGGCGGTCGCCGGCATCGGCAACGGGGTGTTCGCCGCGATCGGCTGCTACGTCGACGCCTACGGCGCCCGGGACCCCTACCCCCGGCGGGGCCCGGTCCTCGCCCTGCTCTGCGGGGGTTTCGTCCTGGCGTTCACGGCGGGCTCACTGGCCGCGGGAGACGCGTGGGCGATGACGGCGGTGCTCGCCGTCGTCGCGGTCACGGCCACCCTGGTCGTCCGGACGCTCCATCTGAGCGGGCCGGGCAGCTACTTCGTCGTCCTGGTCTCCGCCCTGGCGGCCTTCCTGCCTCCGGTGGACCTCGCGGAGACGGCGACCCGGGCCGGCTACGTCGCCCTCGGTGCGTCCGCGTCGTGGCTGTCCGCCATGTCGGGCCGGCTCGTGCGGCCGTACGGCCCCGAGGAACGCTCGGTCGCGGCCGCCTTCCGGTCGGTCGCGGCGTTCGCGGACGCGACCCGCCGGGCCGCGGCCGGGCACCCGCCGGGCGACACCACCACCGCCCAGCGGAGCGCCTACACGGCGGTGCACGCGACCTGGTCGGCGCTCGACGACGCCCTGGGCCGGCGCACTGCGCCGGCTCCCCGGCGGCTGGCGCTCCACGCCCTCATGCTCCGGCTGGAGGTCGTGCTCGACACGGTGCAGAACGCGGCGGAGCGGGGCGGCGAGCCGGTACCGGCCGCATGGGGCCCCTGGCTCCGGGGCGCGGCGGCGACGGTGAGGGCGGGCCGGACACCGGCGTCCTGGCCCGTCGAGACAGGGGTCGGGGCCGCCTGGTCGCCGGGCGGGGCCGGTGACCGGACACCGGCGTCACCGGCGCTCCCGGAGTCCGTGCACGCGCTCTGGCCGGCGCCGCTGCCGCCGCGCAAGAGCCTGGGCACCGAACTGCGTCTCGTGCTGTCCTCCGCCTCCCCCGCCCCGACGGTCGCCCTGCGGGTCGGGCTCGCCGTCGCGGTGGGCACCGTCCTGGGCTGGGCGCTCCCCCTGATGCACCCGGCGTGGGTGGCGGTGGGAGCGGCCGCGGCGCTCCAGGGCGGACCCGGTCAGCAGCCCTCGCAGCGCGTCGGCTCACGGTTCGTCGGGACGGTGGCCGGGGTGGTGGTCACGGTTCTGGTCGCCCAGGTCTACCGGCCCGGCGTGTGGGCGACCGTGGCCCTGGCCACGGTCGTGCACGGGGTCTCGCGCGCCCTGCCCCCCGGTTCCCTCCTCGCCCGCACCCTGCTGAACACCCCGGTCGCGCTGCTGCTCGTCAACGCCGCCCTCGTCTCGGGACCGGGTCTGGGGCCGCTCGCCGCGTACCGGCTGCTCGACCTCACCCTCGGCATGTGTCTCGGCATGGCCGCCGCCCTGCTGCTGGTGCGCGGTGTGCCGCTGCGCCGGGTGTGCGCCGCCGTCTCGGCGGCCGTGTCGGCGACGGGGCCGGCCGTGCGGGAACGCCTGCGCACGGGGACGGCCCACGCCGTGTCCGAGGGGACCGCCTGGCAGCGAACGGCGGACCTGTGGACCATGCACGCCTCGGTGCCCGCCGAGGAGATCCGTTCCACCGGCACCGCCGACCGGCTGTGGCCGACCCTGCTGGCGGTCCGCCGCCTGCTCTCCTGGAACCTCCTCGGCGGCCCCACACCACCCGCCCCCGACGACGGCGCGCGGGCCGGGGTCTTCCTGCACGTCCTGGCCGGTGCGGCGCGTGCGGGCCTGCCCGGCTCCCCCGGACTCCGGTCGGCTCTCCCGCACCCGCTGCGGATCCCGGAGCCGGCCCACGACCCGGAGTTGCACAGGAGGCTGGCAGCGCTCCGCTCCGCTCTGGAGCGTCCCGCTCCCCCGTCACCGGGCGCGGCGCCGCCGAACGACGCGCACTGAACCGGGGCACGCGGCTCGAGGCGGCCGTTCCGCGCCCCGGTTCCCCCTCGGCCCTCCTGCCGGACCGTTCGCCGGCCGGGCCCGCGGCCGGCCGTCAGGCGGGGACGCGGTCGTCCCGTACGCCGGCCTCGCGCCGTACCCCGTCGCCTCCGGCCCCGCCCCGTCCGGGAGCGGCCACCGTGGAACCGTGGGCGGCGGGTCGTGCCGGACGGCGGTCGGCCTTCACCCGTATGACCCCGCTGTGCTGGTCGCCCGGGCGGGCCGGTGGTGCGGTGGAGGGACAAGGGGGGAGCCGCTCGGGCAGGCAGGCGCCGGGCGACCGTCCCGTTCCCAGGAGGCCCTCGTGACCACCTCTCGCCCGAACCCCCGCTCGCCCCGCGGGGCCACGGCTCGTGCGTGCGCGCCGCGTCCGGCCGCCCGGTCGGCCCGTGCGCCGGCCGCCGTTCTGGTCGGCGGGACGCTGCTCCTCACGGTGGCCTGCTCCGGCGGGGACGACCGTACGGTGGCCGAGTCGGAGACCGCCCCCACCGTCGCCGAGCGGCCCCTCGCCGCGCAGGCCACCGCGTCCACGCCGTCCGCCTCCCCCACCTCGGACCTCACCGAGACCGACGCGCGGAACGCGCTGATCACCGAGTCGGACATCGAGGACCAGTGGACCCAGGTGAAGGACCCGCGGTCCTGGCGGGACTCCCTGCTCGTCGGACAGGTGGACGTGGCGGCGTTCCTCACCGGGAAGAGCGACGCCGAGGCCTGCCAGCGCCTCGTGAACGCGCTCTACGACGAGACCCTGCTGGGCAGTCCGTCCGGGGCGTCGGCGCTCACCGGCTTCCAGGAGGGCGACTCCCGGCTGCTCTACCAGGTCGCCGCCTACCAGAAGGACGATCTCGACGACTCGATGACGTGGCTGAAGTCACTGCCGGACACCTGCGACCAGTTCACCCTCACCGGGAGCGGCAGCGGCCAGCGCACCGTCCAGGTCGTCGAGGCGTCCCTGCCCGAGGAGGGCGACGACCGGCAGGGACTGACCGTGACGGTGAAGGGCACCAGCGGCGGCGACCCCGTGACCCTCACCCTGGACGTCGCCGCGGTCCGGATCGGCGCGGACGCGATCACGGTCACCAACGGCGGGCTCGACGGCGCCGACCACGACACCACCAGGGCCGCCGTGGAGCAGGGCACCCCGCGGCTCGAGGACGTCCTGGCGGGCCGGACGCCGCAGCCCACGCCCAGCGGCGTCGAATGAGCCGCGGGGTGCCGGGCACCCCGTCGTCGCGGACGGCGGGGGTGGGCGCTCCGCTTCCACCACGGCCGTCATAGCCTGCTGTACGTCCCGCGGCGCGACCGCGCGCAAAGACCGACCAGGGAGACCGATGATCTTCATCACCGCCAAGTTCCGTGTCCGCCCCGAGTACGCCGACCGGTGGCCGGAGATCGCCGCCGACTTCACCACGGCCACCCGCGAGGAGCCGGGGTGCCTGTGGTTCGACTGGTCGCGCAGCGTCGAGGACCCGACGGAGTACGTCCTGGTCGAGGCCTTCCGCGACGACGAGGCGGGGGCGGCCCACGTGCAGTCCGAGCACTTCAGGACCGCACAGCGGACGCTGCCGCCCCACCTGGTCGAGACGCCCCGGATCGTGAACGCGACGGTTCCGCAGGACGACTGGTCGCTGCTGGGCGAGATGAGCGTCTCCGGGCAGGAGTGACGCACCGCCTCACCGAAGGCTGCGCCGGCCCGGTTCAGCGGCCGCGCCGGTGCAGCCTCAGGTCCGCGACCACGGGGCGGTGGTCCGACGCCCGCGTCGCCACCGCCTCGGCGCCGACCACGGTGATGTCGGGCGAGACGGTGACCAGGTCGATGCGCTTGACCGGGTCGACCGCCGGGTACGTCCCGCCCCCGCCGGGCGCGGCGTCCCGCAGGCGCCGCCACAGCGGCGCCAACTCCGCAGCCGTGGCCTCGGCGTTGAAGTCGCCGACCAGGACCTTCGGTCCGCGGTCGGCGGCGAGCACCTCGAGCATGTCCGCGACCTGGGCCGCGCGGATCGACGGGTCGGCCCGGTAGTCCAGGTGCGTGGAGTAGACGTGCACGTGCGCGCCCCGCACGGCGACCGTCACCTCGGCGAAGCCGGGCGCCGGGGCCGGCACCGGATCGGGGGTCTGGGTCGAGAGCCGGGTGATCTCGTGGTTCTCCGCCTCGAGCACCGGGTAGCGGCTCAGCACGGCGACGCCGAACCGCCGTCGCTCCCCGCCCGGGGTCGCCGGGTCCAGGTCGTAGATCGGTGCGAAGAACACGCGCATGCCCAGCTTCCCGGCGAGCGCGCGGGCCTCGTCGACGAAATCGCTGCGGGCGCCCCAGTGCACGTCGACCTCCTGAAGACCGATCACATCGGCCCTCAGGTCGCGTACGGCCCGCGCGGTGCGGTCGAGGTCGAAGACCTGGTCCGCACCGGCCCCGGCGTGGATGTTGTAGGTCGCCACCCGCAGCGGCACCGACGGGGCCCGCGCCCCGGGGGAGTCCGCGTCCGCGGCCGCCGCCGGTACCGCCGTGGCGAGCACGGCGGCGGCGAGCGCGGCGGCGGCACGGCGGCGGCCTCGGACGGGACGTCGGGAACGGGGCTCCATGCCTTCTCCGGATCGGGTGGGAGCGGGACGGCGGCGGTGACGCGGGGCATCCGACGGCACGTCAACACCGGTGCCGGGCCCCCTCCTTTGTGGCAGCGTCACGGCCTGGAGGCGGCCGGCGCCGTCCTGACGCCGATGCGCACGCCCCTGCATTCTGCTCCGGCGGCGGCCCGTCCACGCCCGGCGCGCGTGACTTCGTCGCGGAGGCGGGCGGCGCGTACGCGCGTGACCCCGCGAACGGGGGAGGTCGCGGGGTCACCCGCGCAGGGTACCGTGCGGGACCCCCCGCGGGGGCGCTGCGCGCACCGGTGCGTCAGACCGACGTCACCGGCAGGACGTCGGGGGACAGCACGCCCGCGCGGACCGAGGCCCTGGTCATCCGGCGGAGGTGGTGGCGGCGGCACAGGACCTCGTAACCGACCTCCTCCGCCGGGCGGTTGACGTCGCCCACGACCACCTGGGCGCCCTCGACCACCATCTCCCCGTCCACCGTACGGGCGTTGTGCGTCGCCCGGGCGCCGCACCAGCACAGGGCCTCCACCTGGAGGGTCTCGATCCGGTCGGCCAGCTCGATCAGCCGCTGCGAGCCGGGGAAGAGCTTGGTGCGGAAGTCGGTGGTGATGCCGAAGGCGAAGACGTCGAGCCCGAGGTCGTCCACGACCCGCGCCAACTGGTCTATCTGCTCCGGCGCGAGGAACTGGGCCTCGTCCACGATCACGTGGTCGACCTTGCCGCCCCGGGACAGCCGGTCGACCAGGTACCGGTACATGTCCATGCCCTCGGTGACCTCGACGGCCTCCGTGACCAGGCCCAGCCGCGAGGAGAGCTTCCCCTCCCCCGCGCGGTCGTCGCGGGTGAAGATCACACCCTGCAGGCCTCTCGCCGACCGGTTGTGGCTGATCTGGAGAGCCAGTGTCGACTTCCCGCAGTCCATCGTTCCGGAGAAGAACACCAGCTCTGGCATGGGGGGTCGGGCACCTTTCGGCCTGGGTCGTCGGGGACGGGACGTCGGACGGTGGGTCGGGACGGTGGGTCGGGCGGGCTTCAGGAGCGTACTTCGAGCAGCGGGACCAGTTGCTCGGCAGGGGTCATCGAACCGTGGTTGCCGACCATCGCCGACTCGTTCGGCTCCCGCTCGGAGGCGATCAGCAGGACGTCGTCCCGCGCGGCGGCCACCACGTCGCCGATCCGCCGGTACACGCGTGCGTCGACCGACGGCCCGAACCAGCCCGCCTCGATCGCCTCGTCCCGCGAGGCCACCCAGAACTGCTCGCCGAGCACCTCGCGCCAGCAGGTCAGCACGTCGTTCTCGGCTCCGGGCACGGCGTAGACGTGACGGGCGCGCCCCTCGCCGCCGAGCAGCGCCACGCCGGCGCCGAGCTCCCAGTCCTCGTCGAAGTCGATGCGGTGCTCCTCGTCGAACGGGACGTCGACCATGCCGTGGTCGGCGGTGACGTAGAGCGCGCTGCGCGGGGGCAGTTGCTCGGCCAGGCGCTGGACCAGGCGGTCGACGTACATGAGCTGGCCGCGCCAGGTGTCGGAGTCGACGCCGAAGCGGTGGCCCGCGCCGTCGACCTCGGCGTAGTACGTGTAGACCAGGGAGCGGTCGGCGGCGGCCAGCTGCTCGGCCGCGGCGTCCATGCGCTCCTCGCCGGACAGCCGTCCGAGGAAGGTGCCGCCGCTGAGCGCGATCTTGGTCAGCGGGGTGTTCTCGAAGGCCGGGGAGGTGACCTGGGCGGCGTGCACGCCCGCCCGGTGGGCCAGCTGGAAGACCGTGGGGTACGGCTGCCACGGGCCGGGCGGGGCCCAGGGCTGCCAACGCAGCTGGTTCATCAGCTCGCCGGTGTCCGGGTTGCGCACGGTGTAGCCGGGCAGGCCGTGCGCGCCGGGCGGCAGGCCGGTGCCGACGGAGGCCAGGGAGGTGGCGGTGGTCGCCGGATAGCCGGCGGTGATCGGACGTCCGGTGCCGCCGCGCGAGGCGGCCAGCAGGGACGTCATGAAGGGGGCCTCCTCCGGGTGCGCCTTCAGCTGCTCCCAGCCCAGTCCGTCGATCAGGAACACGCAGTTCCGGTCGGCGGGGGCCAGCTCGGGGATCGCGGCGGTCGTCCCGGGGACGCCCATCCCCGCGGCGAGCGTGGGCAGCAGGTCGGCGAGCGAACCGGTGCCGTACTCGGGCCGGGGCGCGGAGTCCAGGGGGAGGGGTTGCGGGTGGGGGTCCCAGGCGGTGGTGTGCGCGGAGGACAGCGGCGGGGCGGGGGACGCGGACGGCGTGGGCCGTGCGGGCTGCGTGGGGTGCGCCATCAGCGCGTCTGGTCCGCGGTCGCCTCGGAGAGGGCCTGTGCGAAGGCGAGCGCCTGACGCACCGTCTCCGGTCCGTCACCCGCCTCGCTGACGCGCAGGCTCAGGTCGTCCGCCGTCGAGTTGCCGGTGTACCCGTGGTCGGCCTCGCAGTCGGGGTCGCCGCAGGCGGCCGGCTCGAGGTCGATGCGGGAGACGGCGCCCCAGCCGATGGTGAGGACGATCTCGCGGGGCAGCGTGCCCGGCTTGTACGACTCCGGGTTGGCGACCACGCGGCTGACCACGATCGACGAGATCCGGTCGAGCTTGACCGACTCCGTGGACGTGGTGGCGTAGGGCGTCGGGGAGGTGTTGTCCGCGGCCTGCTCGTCGGTGTGGCTGACGATGAAGCGGTTGCCGGTGAGGACGAGCACGGTCACGTGCCGCCGCACCTCGTTCTGGTCGAACGTCGTCTCCTGGTGGACCAGGTACGACCGGACGGGCTCGCCGCCCACGGCGGCCTCCACCGCCTCGGCCACGAGGGCCGGGTAGTAGCCGCTGCGCTCGATCGCCGCCCGCAGCCCCTGGGTCGTCGTACTGGTCTTGGCCATGACGCCCATCCTACGGGGGGCCGCTGACTGCGAGGCACCGCTCGGGGCACTCCGCGTGCGCGGGGCCTCGTCCCGGGCCTCTCCCCCGGGCTCCCGGCCGCCCCGCGCGCCCTCAGTACGCCACCGGGAGGGTCCGCGGCCCGAGGTCGTCGCGGGCGGGGGGCGGGGCCAGGCGCACGGAGGCGCCGAGGACGCTCACGCCGTGCGGGGCGACGACGACCGGCTCGAGGGTGACCGCCACGACCTCCGGGTGATCGTGGACCAGCCGCGACACCCTCAGCATCAGCTCCTCCAGCGCGGGGGTGTCGACCGGTGCCGAGCCGCGCCAGCCGAACAGGAGCGGGGCCGTCCGGATCGATCGCACCAACGAGGTCGCCTCCCGGTCGGTGACCGGTATCAGCCGGTGCGCCATGTCCCCGAGCAGTTGCGAGGCTGCCCCGGCCAGGCCGAAGGAGAGCACGGCCCCGGCGGCGGGGTCGATGACCGCCCGGACGACGGTGTCGACACCGCGCGGCGCCATCCGCTGCACCACGGGGCGCAGCTCCTGCGGCGCGCCGAACAGCTCGGTCAACTCGGCGTACGCCCGGCGCAGTTGCTCCTCGTCCGCGAGGTCCAGACGGACGCCGCCGAGGTCGGCGCGGTGCCTGAGGTGCGGCGCGGTCGCCTTGAGGGCCACGGGGTAGCCGAGGGTGCGCGCGGCCTCGGCCGCGGCGTCGGGAGTGGGGGCGGGCAGCGCCCGGTGGACGTGGATGCCGTACGTGCCGAGCAGGTCGCAGGTCTCCTCGCCGCCGAGGGTGAGGCCCTGCCCGCGCGAGAGCAGCCCCTCGATGAGCGCGGCGGCGCCCCTCTCGTCGATGTCGTCGTACCCGGGCACCTTGCCCGGGTCGGCGGCGTCCCGCCGCCACTGCGCGTACGCGACGGCTTGGGCGAGGGCACGCACCGCGCGTTCGGCGGCGGGGTAGGCCGGGATGAGGTGGGTGCCTTCGGGGGGCGCGGCGGGGACGGACGGGCCGTCCGCGGCGGGGGGCCCGGGAGGGGCGCCGTCCGCGGGGCCGGACGCGGCCGCCGGGGACGCGGCCGCCGGCGGCCGGGGCGGCGTGCCCGGCGGCGTCTGCGGCGCGGTGGCCGCCGTCGCCGTCTGCGGTGCCGTGCTCGCGGCGGCCGAGAGGGCCTCCGCGAGGCCGCCGAGTTCCACGTGGACCACCAGGACCGGCTTGGACGGTGCCGCGGCGACGGCCGAGCGCAGGGCCTCGGCCAGCGCCGCGTCGCCGACCGAGCCCTCCCCCACCGCCGGGATCGCGGTCACGACCACCGCGTCACAGGTGTCGTCGGCCAGCGCCCGGGACAGCGCGGCGTGGAAGTCCGCCGCCGAGGCTGCGGTGGTGAGGTCCAGCGGGCGGTGCGGACGCAGTCCCTCGGCGAGGCAGGCGTCGTGGGTGAGCAGGCCCAGGGACTCGGAGTTGCCGAGGATCGCCACCCGGGGTCCGGCCGGCAGGGGCTGGCGGGCGAGCAGCAGGCCCGCGTCGACCAGTTCGGTGATGGTGTCCACCCGGATCACCCCGGCCTGCCGTAGCAGCGCGGACACCGTCGCGTGCGGCAGCCGGGTCGCCCGTACCGCGTGCCCCCGCGGCCCGGCTCCGTGGCGTGCGCCCTGGACCACGACCAGGGGCTTCGCCGCCGCGGTCCGGCGGGCGAGGCGGGTGAACTTGCGGGGGTTTCCGATGGACTCCAGGTACATGAGGACGACGTCGGTGTCGGGGTCCTCGTACCAGTACTGCAGGAGGTCGTTGCCGGAGACGTCGGCGCGGTTGCCGGACGACACGAAAGTGGACACGCCCGTGACGCCGGTGACGCCTCCGCCGCGCCGGTGCAGGCGCGACAGCAGGGCGACGCCGATGGCGCCGGACTGGGCGAACAGCCCGATCCGGCCGGGGCGGGGCATCTCGGGGGCGAGCGAGGCGTTCAGCCGTACGTCGGGGGACGTGTTGACGACGCCGAAGGAGTTCGGACCGATGATCCGCATGCCGTACGTGCGCGCCTGCCGCACCAGGGCGCGCTGGCGTTCCCGGCCGTCGGGGCCGGACTCGGCGTAGCCGGCGGAGACGACCACGAGCCCCTGCACGCCGTGCTCGCCGCACTCGGCGACCACCTCGGGGACGCGCTCGGCGGGCACCGCGACGACCGCCAGGTCGACGGGGCCGTCGACCTGGCGCACCGAGCGGAAGGCGGGCACCCCGTCGAGCTCCTTCCGCCCTTCCGGCAGGGCCCCGTTCACGGCGTACAGGCGGCCGGTGAACCCGGCGTCCCGGATGTTGTCGAGGATGCTGCGTCCCACGCCGCCGGGGGTGCGGCCGGCGCCGATGACGGCCACCGCCCCGGGGGCGAGCAGCCGCTGCACGGAGCGCGCCTCGGCGCGCTGCTCGCGCGCGTACTGCACGGCCAGGGAGCGGTCGGTGGGTTCGAGGTCGAGCTCCAGGCGGACGACGCCGTCCTCGAAGCTGCGCTTCTGGGTGTACCCGGCGTCGGTGAACACCTTGATCATCTTGGTGTTGGCGGGCAGCACCTCGGCGGCGAACCGGCGGATGCCGCGCTCCCGCGCGACGGCGCCGATGTGTTCGAGCAGGGCGGAGGCGACGCCCCGGCCCTGGTGGGCGTCCTGCACGAGGAAGGCGACCTCGGCCTCGTCGGCCGACGCGGAGGCGGGCGCCCCGTCGGCGCCGATCCGGTCGTAGCGTACGGTGGCGATGAACTCGCCGCCCACGGTGGCGGCGAGTCCCACCCGGTCCACGAAGTCGTGGTGCGTGAAGCGGTGGACGTCCTTGGCGGACAGACGCGGGTAGGGCGCGAAGAAGCGGTAGTACTTCGACTCGTCCGACACCTGCTCGTAGAAGCTGACCAGGCGCTCGGCGTCATCGACGGTGATGGGGCGGATGCGCGCGGTGCCGCCGTCGCGCAGCACCACGTCGGCCTCCCAGTGGGCGGGGTACTCGTGCCGGTCCGACGTGGTCTGCATGGGCCCCAGAGTACGGCTCGCGCACGGCAACGGCGCGAGGCAGTCTGTGGAGGGCGACGCACCGGACCGAGGCCGCGGTCCGGAACCCACCCGGGAGCGGGAGCAGGTGCCACTCCCGGCATGCTTCACGGTATGGGAAACTGGTCTAGACAACCTTGAAAACTGAAGGGCAGCAACACATGGCTGAGCGCCGCGTCAACGTCGGCTGGGCCGAGGGCCTCCACGCCCGCCCCGCCTCCATCTTCGTCCGGGCCGCCACGGCCGCAGGCGTCCCGGTGACGATCGCCAAGGCCGGGGGCGACCCCGTCAACGCCGCCTCCATGCTGGCCGTTCTGGGCCTGGGCGCCCAGGGCGGCGAGGAGATCGTCCTGGCTTCCGAGGCGGAGGGCGCGGACGCCGCCCTGGACCGTCTGGCGAAGCTGGTCGCCGAGGGTCTCGAGGAACTCCCCGAGACCGTCTGAGCGAGTGCCCGACAGCGGCGGAGCCGCGTCGTCCGTTCCGGGCGGCGCGGCTCCGTCGTTTCCCTTCCGGACCGGCGGCCCCGTTTCCGCCTCCGCTTTTCTTCACGGGCATTCGGAAACCCCGGAGGGCACGGCCGCGGGAGAGGTGGCCGCGCATTCTCCGCACCCTCGGAAAAGGGCAGCGGAACAAATCCCTCGCCGATTCCTTCTCTTTTTATACGGCCTTTGTGTTAAGCGCGCAGGCTCGGCGTGTTTACGGGATGTTGCGAGTTCCTCACACGCTCCGCGCGGTCCGTCCGGTCGGCGCCGGAGGCGGAGCGCAGGCGGTGCGCGGCGGTCGCGCGCTCGGCGTGCAGCGCCGTGACGGCCCGCGCGCGCTCGCCGTCGCCGCGTGCCACGGCGTCCGCGATCGCGCCGTGCTCCGTCCAGTGCTCCACCGGGTCGGCGGGTCCCTCGACGGCGTACAGCCAGGCGATCTTGTGCCGCAGTTGGGTCAGCGTCGAGGCCAGCGCCGGGCTGCCGGAGGCCTGGGCGAGCGTCTCGTGGAACCAGCCGCCCAGGGAGCGCAGGTCGTCGCCGGCGCCCCGGCGGGCGCGCTCCTGCCCCAGGCGGACCAGACCGCGCAGCACCTTCACGTGGGCCCCGGTGCGGCGCTGGGCCGCGCGGAGGGCGCCGAGCGGCTCGAGGAGCAGGCGCATCTCCAGCAGGTCGGCGGCCTCCTGCTCGGTGGGCTCCGCGACGCACGCGCCCGCGTGCCGCCGGGTCACCACGAAGCCCTCGGCCTCCAGCGTGCGCAGGGCCTCCCGGACGGGGACGCGGGAGACGCCGTAACGGCGGGCGAGCACTTCCTCCGTGAGCCGGCTGCCGCGCCCGAGGACACCCGCGACGATGTCGTCCCGGATCGCCGTGCACACCGAGTGCGCGGGAATGCGCATGACCGACCTCCGGATCAATTCCCGTGACACGCCGACGATTGACGTGCGTTCCGTGACTCCATTGCACGTGACTCTATTGCAGTCGGCGGGAATTTCCGATGCCGGGCCGGAATCCATGCTTGTTTTTCGGTCGCCCCTTCCCTAGCGACGCCGAAAGCCCCGGCTCGGAAGCCGGGGCCGGGAAGCGGGGGCGCACTCCGTGCCGGAGGCGGACGCGCGTCAGAGGTTCACGCCGTGCGCGCGGAGGTAGGCGACGGGGTCCAGGTCGGATCCGTACTCGGCGCCGGTACGGGCCTCGAAGTGCAGGTGCGCGCCCGTGACGTTGCCGGTGGCGCCGGACAGGCCGATCCGCTGCCCCGCGGTGACCTGCTGTCCCACCGAGACCCCGATGGACGACAGGTGACCGTACTGGGTGTACGTGCCGTCGTGCATCTTGATGACGACCTGGTTGCCGTACGCGCCGCCCCAGCCGGCCTCCACGACGGTGCCCATGCCGACCGACTGGACGGGGGTGCCGCTCGCGGCGTGGAAGTCGACGCCCGTGTGGCTGCCGGAGGACCAGACGGCGCCACCGCTCTTGTAGCCGGTCGAGACGTAGGAGCCGGGGATCGGGGAGACGAAGGTGTTGAGGCGTGCGCGCTCGGCCTCCCGCGCGGCGCGCTCCTCCTCCGCGCGGGCCTCCTCGGCCGCCTCGGCCGCCTTCTCGCGCGCGGCCTCCTCGGCCGCCTTCCGCGCGGCGGTCTCGGCGGCCTCCCGGGCGGCCTCGTGCTGGGCGGCCGCCTGGGCGTCGACCTGGGCGGCGACCTCGTCGCCCAGGGTGATGACGGGGGTGAGGCCGGTCTGCGCGGCGGCGGGTTCGGCGGCGAGCGCGGGGGCCGCGAAGGAGCCGACGACGCCGGTGGTGGTGAGGGCCGCGACGCCCGCCGCGCGGGCGGTGCCGCGCTCGATCCGGCGGGGACGACGGTGCTTCCCGGTGGCGCGGGTGAACGCCATGTGCAGGCTGGTCCTTTCCTTCCCTCTCGCCTACCGGGTTAGCTGACGGGTTCGGAGCAGGAAGGTCTCCTACGGACCCCCTCGCGACACGCGCGGGCGTCCGATTCACCCCAGGGACTGCATGCGGGTCCCCGGCTCCCCCCGGCTCGCGCCGCAGGGGATTCGGCGATGGCTGCCCGGTGCCGCGGGTGCGGCGCACTGCCCGACGAACAGCCCGGAAGACGCTAAGCGGGCGGGCTTTCAATTCCCAACCGGAACCCGGGTTTTGTAGCGCATCCCACAGGGCAGATGGGCAACCTCCACCCCAATTCGGGCATAAGGGGGCCCTGGTGACCCGTGGGTCACCAGGGCCCCGCGCGTGCGCGTCCTCCGCGGCCGCCTACTCGGCCGTCACCACGGCGACGTCACCGATCCCGAGGGCCTCCACGGACGTCCTGATCTGCGCCGCGTCGCCGACGAGGACGGTCACCAGACGGTCCACCGGGAAGGCGTTGACGACCGCGGCGGTCGCCTCCACGGTGCCGGTCGCGGCGAGCTGCCGGTACAGCTCGGCCTGGTAGTCGTCGGGCAGCTGCTGCTCGACCTGGTCGGCCAGGGTGCTCGCGACGGCCGCGGCGGTCTCGTACTTGAGCGGTGCCACGCCCACCAGGTTCTGCACGGCGACGTCCCGCTCCTCGTCGGTGAGTCCCTCCGCGGCGAGCGTGCGCAGCACCGTCCACAGGTCCTGCAGGGCGGGCCCGGTGTTCGGCGTGTCGACGGAGCCGCTGATGGCGAGCATCGCGGCGCCGGCGGCCCCTCCGGAGGAGGAGGGTGCGGTGGACCGGAGGACCTGCCCGAAGGCCCGGACGCCGTAGGTGTAGCCCTTCTCCTCGCGCAGGACGCGGTCCAGGCGGGAGGTGAGGGTGCCGCCGAGGCAGTACGTGCCGAGCACCTGTGCGGGCCACACGCGGTCGTGCCGGTCCGGACCGACCCGGCCGATCAGCAACTGCGTCTGGACGGCGCCCGGACGGTCCACGATCACGACCCGGCCGGTGTCGTCCGCGACCACCGGCGGAACGGGCCGGGGCCGGGCCGGGGAGCCCGTCCAGGCTCCGAGCGTGTCACCGAGCAGCGCGTCCAGGTCGATCCCGGTGAAGTCGCCGACGACCACCGCGGTCGCCGTGGCGGGCCGGACGTGCTTCTCGTAGAAGGCGCGCACGGCCGCGGAGTCGATGCCGGCGACCGTCTCCTCGGTGCCCTGGCGCGGGCGCGACATGCGCGAACTCGCCGGGAACAGCTCCTTGGAGAGTTCCTTGGCGGCCCGGCGGGCGGGGTTGGCCAGCTCGTGCGGGATCTCGTCGAGGCGGTTGCGGACCAGCCGCTCGACCTCGCTGTCGGCGAACGCGGGCGCCCGCAGGGCGTCGGCGACCAGCCCGAGCCCCTTGGCGAGCCGCGAGGCGGGGACCTCCAGGCTCAGCCGGACGCCGGGATGGTCGGCGTGCGCGTCCAGGGTGGCGCCGCAGCGCTCCAGTTCGGCGGCGAACTCCTCGGCGGAGTGCTTGTCGGTGCCCTCGGAGAAGGCCCGCGCCATGACCGTGGCGACACCGTCGAGTCCGGTCGGCTCGGCCTCGAGCGGAGCGTCGAGGAGCACCTCGACGGCGACGACCTGCTGGCCCGGGCGGTGGCAGCGCAGGACGGTCAGGCCGTTGTCGAGCGCGCCGCGCTCGGGGGCCGGGAAGGCCCAGGGCCTGGCCTCGCCCGCCTGCGGCCGGGGGTGGAAGTCCATCGTGGCGAGCTCGGTCACTTCGCCGTCTCCTCGGTCTCGTCGGTGCCGGCGACTGCGGCGGCTTCCTCTGCGTCCTGCGCCTCGGGGGCGACGGGCTCGTAGACGAGCACCGCGCGGTTGTCGGGGCGCAGGCGGGCCTTGGCGACCTCCTGCACCTCCTCCGCCGTCACCTCCAGGACGCGCCGGACGGCGGTCAGGGCGAGCTGCGGGTCGCCGAACAGGACGGCGTACCGGCACAGTTCGTCGGCGCGGCCCGCGACCGTTCCGAGGCGGTCCAGCCACTCGCGCTCCAACTGGGCCTGGGCGCGCTCCATCTCCTCGGCCGTGGGGCCCTGCTCGGCGAACCGGGCGAGCTCCTCGTCGATCGCGGCCTCGATCACCGGTACCTCCACGTCGCCGGACGCCTTCACGTCCAGCCACCCCAGGGAGGGCGCCCCGGCCAGCCGCAGCAGGCCGAACCCGGCCGCCACGGCCGTACGGTCGCGCCGTACCAGCCGGTTGTAGAGCCGCGAGGACTCGCCGCCGCCGAGCACGGTGAGCGCCAGGTCCGCCGCGTCGCACGCGCGCGTGCCGTCCTGCGGCAGCCGGTAGGCGGCCATCAGGGCGCGCGCGGGGACCTCCTCCTCGACGACCTCGCGCAGCTGCTCGCCGATGACGTCGGGCAGCGAGCCGTCGCGCGGCTCGGGCTTGCCGTCGTGGGACGGGATGGAGCCGAAGTACTTCTCGATCCAGGCGAGCGTCTGCTCCGGGTCGATGTCGCCGACGACGGAGAGCACGGCGTTGTTCGGCGCGTAGTACGTGCGGAAGAACTGGCGGGCGTCCTCCAGGGTGGCCGCGTCCAGGTCCGCCATCGAGCCGATCGGCGTGTGGTGGTACGGGTGGCCCTCCGGGTAGGCGAGGGCGGTCAGCCTCTCGAAGGCCGTGCCGTAGGGCACGTTGTCGTAGCGCTGGCGGCGCTCGTTCTTGACCACGTCCCGCTGGTTCTCCATGGACTCCTCGTCCAGGGCGGCCAGCAGGGAGCCCATGCGGTCGGCCTCCAGCCAGAGGGCGAGCTCCAGCTGGTGGGCGGGCATGGTCTCGAAGTAGTTGGTGCGCTCGAAGCTGGTGGTGCCGTTGAGCGAACCGCCGGCGCCCTGCACCAGCTCGAAGTGGCCGTTGCCCTTCACCTGGGCGGACCCCTGGAACATGAGGTGCTCGAAAAGGTGAGCCAGACCGGTACGCCCCTTGACTTCGTGGCGTGAACCGACGTCGTACCAGAGACACACCGCGGCGACCGGGGTCAGGTGGTCCTCGGAGAGCACCACGCGCAGGCCGTTGGCCAGGCGGTGCTCGGTCGCTGTCAGGCCGCCGGAGCCTGCCTGGGCTGTGGCCGTGTGACCCATGGGCATGTACGTCCCTTCGATCGCGGAGGCGGTCGTCGTCACCGCCGTTTCTGCCGGTCCTGCCACTGTATGCAAGCGCGCGGACCACCGGTGAAGTTCCCGGGCGGGGCCGGCTACGCCGAGAGCGAGAAGCGGTACGGGCCGTTGACGGTGCCGGTGTGGGCCGTGGGACGAATGGGGCACCTGTGGTACCGGTCCGCGGGCGCGGCACGCGCGCCGGCGGGCGGCGGACCGCGCGGGGCACGGGCCGGATCGCGAGCCCCGGCCCGGCCGGCCGAGGCACTCGTGGAGGCCGTCCCGCGTGCGGTCGGGCCGCGCGGTCCGCCCCGCCCCGAGGGGCGGACCGCAGCCCCCCGTGCGCGGCGTTCGCGGCCCGTGCGCGTACCCTGCTCGCGCCGCCCCTGCCCGTCCGCGCCGGACGGACTGAGCCAGGTCCTGGTCCCGCTTGTCAGTGCGACGGTCCACAATGGTCCGCGTCAGATCCCGTCACACGCTTCAGCAAGGAGCCGGCAGCGATGGCCCGCCGCAGCACGAAGACCCCGCCGCCCGACGACTCGTACGAGGAGAAGATCCTCGACATCGACGTCGTCGACGAGATGCAGGGCTCCTTCCTCGAGTACGCGTACTCGGTCATCTACTCCCGCGCCCTGCCGGACGCGCGCGACGGTCTCAAGCCGGTGCACCGCCGCATCGTCTACCAGATGAACGAGATGGGTCTGCGGCCCGAGCGCGGCTACGTGAAGTGCGCCCGCGTCGTCGGCGAGGTGATGGGCAAGCTGCACCCCCACGGCGACGCCTCGATCTACGACGCCCTGGTGCGCATGGCCCAGCCGTTCTCGATGCGCGTGCCCCTGGTCGACGGCCACGGCAACTTCGGCTCGCTGGGCAACGACGACCCGCCCGCCGCCATGCGGTACACCGAGTGCCGGATGGCCGAGGCCACGAGCCTGATGACCGAGTCCATCGACGAGGACACGGTCGACTTCGCGCCCAACTACGACGGCCAGGAGCGGGAGCCGGTGGCGCTGCCCGCCGCCTTCCCGAACCTGCTGGTGAACGGCGCGTCGGGCATCGCCGTCGGCATGGCCACCAACATGCCGCCGCACAACCTGCGCGAGGTCGTCGCGGCCGCGCGCCACCTGATCAGGTACCCGAACGCCGATCTCGACGCCCTGATGAAGCACGTCCCCGGCCCCGACCTGCCCACCGGCGGCCGGATCGTCGGCCTGTCCGGCGTCCGGGACGCGTACCGGACGGGCCGCGGCACGTTCAAGATCCGTGCGACGGTCACCGTGGAGGAGGTGACGGCGCGCCGCAAGGGCCTGGTCGTCACCGAGCTGCCCTTCACGGTCGGCCCGGAGAAGGTGATCGCCAAGATCAAAGACCTGGTCGGGTCGAAGAAGCTCCAGGGCATCGCCGACGTCAAGGACCTCACCGACCGCGAGCACGGCCTGCGGCTCGTCATCGAGATCAAGAACGGCTTCGTGCCGGAGGCGGTCCTGGAGCAGCTGTACAAGCTGACGCCGATGGAGGAGTCCTTCGGCATCAACAACGTGGCGCTGGTGGACGGCCAGCCGCTCACCCTGGGCCTCAAGGAACTGCTGGAGGTCTACCTCGACCACCGCTTCGACGTCGTCCGCCGGCGTTCGGAGTTCCGCCGCGGCAAGAAGCGGGACCGGCTGCACCTGGTCGAGGGCCTGCTCACGGCCCTGGTGGACATCGACGAGGTCATCCGCCTCATCCGCTCCAGCGAGAACTCCGCGCAGGCCAAGCAGCGCCTGATGGAGCGCTTCTCCCTCAGCGACGTCCAGACCCAGTACATCCTGGACACGCCCCTGCGCCGGCTGACCAAGTACGACCGCATCGAGCTGGAGACGGAGCGGGACCGGCTGAACGCGGAGATCGAGGAACTCACCCGGATCCTGGACTCGGACGCCGAGCTGCGCAAGCTGGTCTCCGGCGAACTGGCCGCGGTGGCCAAGAAGTTCGGCAACGACCGCCGTACGCTCCTGCTGGAGTCGGCCGACGTCCCGGCCGCCCCCGTGCCGCTGCAGGTGGAGGACGCCCCGTGCCGCGTGCTGCTGTCCTCCACGGGTCTGCTGGCCCGCACGGCGAACGACGAGCCGTTCGCGCAGGACGCCGCCAAGCGGGTCAAGCACGACGTGATCGTCTCGGCGGTGCCGACGACGGCCCGCGGTGAGGTGGGCGTGGTCACCTCGGCCGGCCGCCTGCTCCGGCTGAACGTCGTCGACCTGCCCGTGCTCCCGGAGGCGATGCCGACGCCGAACCTCTCGGGCGGGGCGCCCCTGGCCGAGTTCGTCTCCCTGGAGGACGACGAGGAGGTCGTGTGCCTGACGACGCTCGACGAGTCGTCGCCGGGGCTGGCGCTCGGCACCGAACAGGGTGTCGTCAAGCGCGTGGTGCCCGACTACCCCTCCAACAAGGAGGAGCTGGAGGTCATCACCCTCAAGGAGGGCGACCGGATCGTCGGCGCGATCGAGCTGCGCACGGGCGAGGAGGACCTGGTCTTCGTCACCGACGACGCCCAGCTGCTGCGCTACCAGGCCGGGCAGGTCCGTCCGCAGGGCCGGCCCGCCGGCGGTGTGGCGGGCGTCAAGCTCGCCCAGGGCGCGAAGGTCATCGCCTTCACGGCGGTCGATCCGGCGGCGGACGCGATGGTGTTCACGGTCGCGGGCTCGCGCGGCACCCTGGACGACTCCGTCCAGACGACGGCGAAGCTGACCCCGTTCGACCAGTTCCCGCGCAAGGGCCGGGCCACCGGCGGCGTGCGCTGCCAGCGGTTCCTGAAGGGCGAGGACTGCCTGGCCCTGGCCTGGGTGGGCCCGGTCCCGGCCCGTGCCGCCCAGAAGAACGGCACGCCGGTGAGCCTCCCGGAGCCCGACCCGCGCCGCGACGGCTCGGGCGTGTCGCTGCCGAAGACGGTGTCGGTGGTGGCGGGGCCGGTCTAGGCCGCGGGTTCGCCGGGCTCCCCGAGATCCCCGGATTCCCCGAACTCTCCGGGATCACCGGGATCTCCGGGTTCCTGCACATAGCGCAGAACGCCCCACATGCCGTGCTCGTCGACGTGTGGGGCGCCGTCGCTCCCGCACGCCTCCAGTTCCTCGCGCAGGGCGGTGGTGTCGAGGCCCGTCCCGATGAGGACGAGCTGGGTGAGCCGCTCCTCGCCGGCCGCCCAGGGCTCGGGATAGAACCGCAGGAACCGCCCCACGGCATGCACGGCGTACCGGTTGCGGGCGTCGTACGGCCCGAAGTCGACGTACCCCTTGATCCGGTACAGCCCCTCGGGCCGGCTGTCCAGGAACCGGATCAGCCGCCGCGGGTCCAGCGGCCGCCCGGAGACGAAGGAGAGGCTGTCGTACGCGGCGTGCAGATGCCCGGTGTGCTCCTCCTCCCCGCGGTCGTGGCGGTGCAGGTCGTCGAACGACAACTGCCCGACGCGCTCCTCGCTCGGCCTGCAGTCGAAGAGGAGCTCGGGGTCGACGCGCCCGTGCGTGGCGGGGACGACGGCCGCGCGGTCGACGAGCGAGCGGACCGGGTCCAGCACGCGTGAGGCGTCGGTGACCCGGTCCAGCTTGTTCACGACGACGAGATCGGCGAGGCCGAGGTGCCGCTCGATCTCCGGGTGCCGGGCCCGGGTGGCGTCGAACTCGGCGGCGTCCACGACCTCGACGAGCCCGCCGTACACGATCTGGGGGTGCTCACTGGCGAGCACCATCCGCACGAGTTCCTGCGGCTCGGCGAGACCACTGGCCTCGATGACGATGACGTCGACGCCGGCGGACGGCCGGGCCAGCCGCTCGAGGTACTCGTCCAGCTCGCTGCCGTCGACGGCGCAGCACAGGCATCCGTTCCCGAGCGAGACCGTCGAGTCCCCGAGCGCACCGGCCACGGCCATGGCGTCGATCTCGATGGCGCCGAAGTCGTTGACGACGGCGCCGATGCGGCTTCCGCCGCTGTGGTGGAGGAGGTGGTTGAGCACGGTGGTCTTCCCGGAGCCGAGGAATCCGGCCAGGACGACCACCGGAATCTGCCGACCGCTGCTCCGCACCACCGCACGACCTCTTTCCCTTTTCCCACCCACGCGTACACCGGCTCGCGCCCGGGCGTACGGACGAGGACCGACCGACGCACCAGGATACGAACGCCGGGAACGGCCGCGAGGCGAACGGCTGCCGGCGGCGTGCGCGGAGCGGGCCCCGGCAGGGGCGCCGGCCCTGTGGCCGGCCGCTCTCACCTCCTGGGCACCTCCACCGGCGCCGGCGGCCCCGTGTACCGGGCCGCCGGCCTGATGATCTTGGAGTCCTCCGCCTGCTCCACGATGTGGGCGCTCCACCCCACCACCCGTGCCGCCGCGAACGTGGGAGTGAACATCTCGCGCGGCAGGCCGCAGAGTTCCATGACGAGGCCCGCGTAGAACTCCACATTGGTGTGCAGCTCCCGCCCCGGCTTCAGCTCCGCCAGGATCGCCTCCACCCGCCGTTCGACCGCCACGGCGAAGTCGACCCGAGGGCCACCGAACCGCTGCGCCACCTCGCGCAGCATCCGCGAACGGGGGTCCTCCGTGCGGTAGACCGCGTGCCCGAAACCCATGATCCGCTCACCCGCGAGGACCTGCTCACGGACCCAGGCGTCGATGCGCTCCGCGGTCCCGATCGCGTCCAGCGTGTCCAGCGCCCGGCTCGGCGCACCGCCGTGCAACGGCCCCGACAGCGCCGCCACCGCCCCCGCGAGGCACGCCGCCACGTCCGCGCCCGTCGAGGCGATGACCCGGGCCGTGAAGGTCGAGGCGTTGAAGCCGTGGTCGATGGTGGAGATCAGGTACTGCTCGAGCGCCCGCACGCGCTCCCCGTCCGGTTCCGAACCCGTGAGCATGTAGAGGTAGTTCGCCGCGTACGACAGGTCCGTGCGCGGCTCCACCGGCTCCAGCCCCCGCCCCAGCCGGTGCAGCGCGGTGAGCAGCGTCGGCACCGCCGCGGTCGCCTCCAGTGCGTCCCGGCGACGCCGGCCGGCGTCGATGTCGTACACCGGCGCGAAGCCTTTCGCCGCACCGAGCAGCGACAGCGCCGTGCGCATCCCGGCGAGCGGACCGGACCGTCCGCCGGCGGCCGCGATGACGGGCAGCGCCGCCCGCAGCCCGTCCGGCAGCCGCCGCAGGGCGGCCGTCTCGGCGGTGAAGGCCGCGCTCCGGTCCGCGTCGGGCAGTTCGCCGTGCACGAACAGGTGCCACACGTCCTCGAACGAACGCGACCGCGCCAGGTCGACGGCCGAGTACTGGCGGTAGTGGTAGAAGCCCTCGGTGCCCCGGACGTCACCGATCCGGGTGTCGGTGACGACGACACCGGCCAGCCCCCGCGGCACCTCGACGCGCTCCGCCACGGCCCCATGAACGGACATGATTACCTCCTCGAACTTGATTCGACCCTCCATCCTTGATGCGATCCCTGTCAATATTGATTGAGTCAACACGTCAGTCCATGCAAGCAGAGAGACACGACGGGACGGATACGGTGGGCCCCATGCGCGACCAAGACCCCTCCCCGGCCGACGCGGACCGGCGCCTGAGCACCAGGGAGGCCGCCGAACTGCTCGGCGTGAAGCCGGAGACCGTGTACGCCTACGTGAGCCGCGGCCTGCTCAGCAGCCGCCGGGCGGCGGGCGGGCGGGGCAGCACCTTCGCCACCGAGGAGGTGGCGGCGCTCGCGCGGCGCAACCGGCGGGAGGGCAGCGGTTCGGGTGGCCCCGGCGGCGAACTGTCCGTGCGGACCCGCCTCACCCTGATCGACACCGACCGGTACTACTTCCGGGGCGTCGACGCCGTCGAACTCGCCACCCGGTACACCTACGAGGAGGTCGCCGAGTGGTTGTGGACGGGCCGGTTCCGCCCGGGAGCCGCCTTCGCCGCGCCCGAGGCCTCCGTCGCGGTGGCCCGTCGCGCGGTCGACGCGCTGCCCGAACACACCACGCCCACCGACCGCCTGCGGGTCGCGGCCATCGCCGCGGCGACCGCGGACCCCCTGCGCTTCGACCTGTCCGACGCGGCCGTGCTCGGCACCGCCCGCACCCTCATCCCCACGCTCGTCGCCGCCCTGCCTCCCGTGCGGCCCGGCCACCGCGACACCGGACCGCTGGCCCACCGCCTCTGGGCGCGGCTGACCGGCCGTCAGGCCGACGAAGCGGAGCTGCGCGTCCTGGACACGGCCCTCGCCCTCCTCGTCGACCACGACCTGGCGGCCTCCACGCTCGCCGTCCGGGTCGCCGCGTCGGCCCGCGCGCACGCCTACGCGGCCGTCTCGGCGGGACTCGGCGTGCTCGAGGGCCCGTTGCACGGTGCGGCCAGCGGACTCGCGCACAAACTGCTGCTCGAGGTGCTCGACCGGGGCAGCGCGGCACCGGTGATCGCCGAGGAGCTGCGGGCCGGCCGCCGCGTCCCGGGGCTCGGACACCGTCTCTACGCCGGTGAGGACCCCCGCGCGCGTGCCCTGTTCTCCCTCCTGGAGGAGATCCCGCACACCGCACCCGCCCTCGCCGCGGCCCGCGACATCGTGGCCACCACCGCCCGCCGCACCCCCCTGCACGCCAACGTCGACCTGGCCCTGGCCGTCCTGACCGTCTCATGCGCAATGCCGGCCACCGCGGGAGAGACGGTCTTCGCCGTCGCCCGTACGGCGGGCTGGATCGCCCACGCCCTCGAGGAGTACGGCGAGCGTCCCCTGCGCATGCGCCCCAGCGGGCTGTACACGGGACCGAAGCCGCCCCGGCCGCTGCCGGAGCAGGACACGGACGGGGCCGAGAGGCCCCGGTGAGCAAGTCAGGTTAGGCTCACCTGTGTGAGTACGTGCTCAACCACCTCCCGCGAGCTCGACGAGCCGGTCGCGGGAACCGCGGCCACCGCGAGGACCTGGCTGCTGCTGGAGCAGCCCGGCCCGTGGGGTGCCAAGGCGCTCACCTCGAGCCACCTCGATCCCGCACTCGGTCGCGCCCTGGAGGCCGCCGCGCGGGACACCAGGGTGCGCATCGCGCTCATACGCCGTCCGGGGCGTCACGCGGACCGCCGCACACCCGCCGCGCGCCGGGTGTACGCGGGCCACACCGTCCCGGGGCGCACCTGGCTGCACACCGCCACGATCACGGACCCCGCACGGCTGCTCGACCTCGACTTCGCCGCACTCGGCCGGGGCGAACCCGCCGGCTTCGACACCGCGCTCGACGGACGGCCCCACGAAGGCGACCCCCTCGCCCTCGTCTGCACCAACGGCAAGCGTGACCGCTGCTGTGCCCTCCTCGGGCGGCCCCTGGCGGCCGAACTCACCGCCTCCGGCGTCGAGGGCGTCTGGGAGGTCACCCATCTGGGCGGTCACCGCTTCTCCCCCACGGTGCTCGTCCTGCCGTACGGCTACGCGTACGGCAGGGCCGGGGCGCATGCCGTCAAGGAGGTGCTGCACGGCGTGCGGGAGGGCCGGGTCGTGGTCGAGGGGTGCCGCGGGAGCTCCGCCTGGGAGCGTCCCGGCCAGGCGGCCGAACTGGCCGTGCGCGGTGCGGTCGGCGAGTACGCCGCGCAGGCCCTGAGCGTCGTGCGGACGGACGGTGCGGCCGGGCGCTGGGAGGTGACCGTCGCCCACGCGGACGGACGCCGGTGGCTGGTCGAGGTCGCCCAGGGCGCGTCCCTCCCGCCCCGCCCGGAGAGCTGCGGGTCGGCGCTGGGCTCGCCCGCGCGGATGGACGTGGTGGCGGTCCGCGAGGTCGCCGTGACGGCGCTGGCGAGCTGACCGTCCCGCGCACGCGCCCGTCCTCCCCGCCGGGTGGGCACGAGATCCGCACCCCACCCCCGCGGCGCCCCGCACCCACCCGCGTACCGTCAGGGGGCATGAGCCCCACTCCCCCCGCACGCCGTCTGCGCCTCGGCCTGCCCCGGCGGGTGTTCTCGCAGGTCCTGCTGATGCAGCTGGCGATCGCCGCGGGGGTCGCGGTGCTCGCCACCGGGCTCTTCCTGGCACCGCTCGGCGAACAGTTGGACGACCAGGCGATGCGGCGGGCCCTCGCGATCGCGCAGACCACCGCCCAGAGGCCACGGCTCGCCCACGACCTGCGGAGCACCCCGCCGTCGCCGGACGGACCGGTGCAGCGGGAGGCGGAACGGATCCGGAAGGCCACCGGGGCCGAGTACGTCGTGGTGCTGGACCGGCGAGGGGTGCGCTGGTCGCACACCGACCCCCGGCGGATCGGCGGTCCGGTCTCCACCGACCCGGGCGAGGCCCTGGCCGGCCGCGAGGTCATGGAGATCGACGACGGCACCCTGGGCCGTTCCGCACGCGGCAAGGTACCGCTGCGCGACGAGGCCGGCGAGATCGTCGGGGCGGTCTCGGTCGGCATCGCCTACGACAGCGTCCGGGACCGGCTGATCCACGCCGTCCCGGGACTCTTCGCGTACGCGGGCGGTGCCCTGGCCGTCGGCGCGCTCGCGGCCTGGCTCATCTCCCGGCGGGTGCAGCGGCAGACCCGCGACCTGGCCTTCTCCGACATCTCGGCGCTGCTCGCGGAGCGCGAGGCCATGCTGCACGGCATCCGGGAGGGCGTCGTCGCCCTCGACCGCGGCGGCCGCATCCGCCTCCTGAACGACGAGGCGCAGCGCCTGCTGGGCATCGGCGAGCAGGCCCTGGGCCGTTCCCCCGACGGGGCGCTCGGCGCGGGGCGGACCGCCGATGTGCTGGCCGGGCGGGTGACCGGCACCGACCTGCTCACCGTCCGGGGGCAGCGCGTCCTGGTCGCCAACCGCATGCCGACCGACGACGGCGGCGCCGTCGCCACCCTGCGCGACCGCACCGAACTGGACCGGCTGGGCCGGGAACTGGACTCCACCCGCGGCCTGATCGACGCGCTGCGCGCCCAGGACCACGAGCACGCCAACCGCATGCACACGCTGCTGGGACTGCTCGAACTGGAGATGTACGACGACGCCGTGGAGTTCGTCGGCGAGGTCGTCGGCGAGCACCGGGCCACGGCGGAGCAGGTCACCGAGAAGATCCGGGACCCCCTGCTGGCCGCCCTGCTGGTGGGCAAGGCGACGGTCGCGGCCGAGCGCTCGGTCGCCCTGCGGGTCGCGGACCGGACGCGGCTGCCGGACCGGCTGGTCGACTCCCGGGGACTCGCCACCGTCGTCGGCAACCTGGTGGACAACGCCCTCGACGCCGTCGCGGGCACCCCGCACGCGCGCGTGGAGATCGAACTGCGCGCGGAGGGACGCACGGTGGTGCTCGTGGTGCGGGACACCGGGCCCGGAGTTCCGCCGGAGCACCGCGAGTCGGTCTTCACCGAGGGCTGGTCGACCAAGGAACCGCCGGCCCACCGCGAGCGCGGCATCGGGCTCCCCCTGGTGCGCAGGTTCGCCGAGCGGCAGGGCGGCAGCGCGGCCGTCGCGGAGGCGCCCGGCGGAGGCGCGGAGTTCACCGTCGTCCTGCCCGAGGCCCTGACCGAGCCGGCCGCCGCACCCGCTCTCACCGGGGGCCCCGCCCCGCGGTCCACCACGGAGGAAACGTGATGATCGAAGTTCTGGTCGTGGACGACGACGTCCGGGTCGCGCGGGTCAACGCCGCCTACGTCGAGAAGGTGCCCGGTTTCCGGGTCGCCGGGACGGCGCACGGCGCGGCCGAGGCACTCGCCGCTCTGGAGGCGCCGCCCCGGCCGGACCTCGTTCTCATGGACCACTACCTGCCCGACGGGACGGGGCTCGAGGTCGTCCGGGAGATGCGCCGGCGCGGCCACCCGAGCGATGTGATCATGGTGACGGCCGCGCGCGACGTGTCCACCGTGCAGGCGGCGATGCGCCACGGCGCCCTGCAGTACCTGGTCAAGCCGTTCGCCTTCGCCGGTCTGCGCGCCAAGCTGGAGGCGTACGCGGAGCTGCGCCGCACCCTCGACGGGGGCGGCGAGGCGGAGCAGGCGGAAGTGGACCGCATCTTCGGCACCCTGTCGGCGTCGGCCGAGCCCCGACTGCCCAAGGGGCACTCGCCCACCACCGCCGAGCTGGTGCGGCAGGCCCTGCTGCACGCCGACGGCCCGCTGTCGGCCCAGGAGATCGCCGAACGCACCGGGGTGAGCCGCCAGACCGCCCAGCGCTATCTGAAGCTCCTGGAGCGCACGGGACGGGCCACGCTGACCCTCAAGTACGGCGACGCGGGCCGCCCGGAGCACCGTTACGCGTGGGCGACCCGCGCCTGAGGGCACGGCCCGTGGGGGAGGGGAAAGGAACCGTGCCCTCCTCCCTGCGAATACCGACGCCGTCCGTCCCCGCCGGTGGCCTACACCGCTCCCGCGCCGGTCAGTGAGCGGACCTCGGTCTCCGCGTGCCTGGCCTCGTCGGGGACCTCGGCCGAGGTGGCCGTGCCGATCCAGCCCGCGAGGAAGCCCAGCGGGATGGAGACCAGGCCCGGGTTCTGCAGCGGGAAGAGCTGGAAGTCGACGCCGGGGAAGAGGGCCTCGGGGCTGCCGGACACCACGGGGGACAGCAGCACCAGCACCACGGCCGGCACCAGGCCCCCGTAGACGGCCCACACGGCACCCCGTGTGGTGAAGCCGCGCCAGAACAGGGAGTAGAGCAGCACGGGCAGGTTGGCGGACGCGGCGACGGCGAAGGCGAGGCCCACGAGGAAGGCGACGTTGAGGTCGCGGGCCAGCAGGCCGAGGGCGATCGCGACCACGCCGATGCCGACGGCGGCGAGGCGGGCCACGGCCACCTCGCTGCGCGGTTCCCCGCGCCGCCGCCGCAGGGAGGCGTACAGGTCGTGGGCGACCGACGCCGAGGAGGCGAGCGTGACCCCGGCGACCACGGCGAGGATGGTGGCGAAGGCGACCGCGGCGACGATCGCGAAAAGCACCGTTCCGCCCGTGGATCCGGCCCCGCCGCCCAGGTCGAGCGCCAGGAGGGGCACCGCCGTGTTCCCGGACGTGCTCGAGGCGCGCACGGCGTCCGGACCGACGAGGGCGGCGGCGCCGAACCCGAGCACGATCGTCATCAGGTAGAACCCGCCGATGAGCCCGATCGCCCAGACGACCGAGCGCCGTGCCGCCCGCGCGGTGGGGACGGTGTAGAAGCGGGACAGGATGTGCGGCAGCCCGGCCGTGCCGAGGACCAGCGCGAGTCCCAGGCTGATGAAGTCCAGCCGCGCGGTCCAGTCCCCGCCGTAGGCGAGCCCGGGTGCCAGGAACGCCTCCCCGTGACCGCTGCGCTCGGCCGCCGTGAGCAGCAGCCGGTTGACGTCGCCGTGGAACCGCAGCAGGACCAGGACGGTCAGCGCGACGGTGCCGCCGAGCAGCAGGACCGCCTTGACGATCTGGATCCACGTGGTGGCCCGCATGCCTCCCAGCGACACGTAGATCACCATGAGCGCGCCGACCCCGATGACGGTCCAGGCCCGCGCCGCCTCGCCGGTGCCCCCGAGCAGCAGCGCGACGAGGCTGCCCGCGCCCACCATCTGCGCCACCAGGTACAGGACGGAGACCGTGACCGACGAGGTTCCGGTCGCGACGCGCACCGGACGCTCCCGCATGCGCGCCGCGACCACGTCGGCGAGCGTGAACCGCCCGCAGTTGCGCACCAGCTCGGCGACCAGGAACAGGACGACCAGCCAGGCCACCAGGAAGCCCACCGAGTAGAGCATCCCGTCGTAGCCGACGAGCGCGATGAGTCCGGAGATGCCGAGGAAGGAGGCGGCCGACATGTAGTCGCCCGCGAGGGCAAAACCATTCTCCATCGGCGAGAAGAGCCGGCCGCCGGCGTAGAACTCCTCCGCGGAGCCGTGCCGGTGGCGGCTCACCCACGTCGTGATGCCCAGCGTGACCGCGACGAACGCGCTGAACAGCAGCAGGGCCAACGTCTGGTGGTCGCCCGTCATGCCGCGCCACCTCTTTCCCGCGCCAGCTCCTGGGTGTCCCAGCGCAGTTCCAGCGCCGCCCGGTCCCTGCGCAGCCGCGCGTGCCGTGCGTAGGCCCAGGTGAGCAGGAAGGTGGTCAGGAACTGCGCGAGCCCCGCCAGCATGCCCGCGTTCACCGCGCCCGCCACGGGCCGCGCCATCCACTCCGGCGCGGCCGTGGCCGTCACGACGTACGCCACGTACCAGGCGAAGAAGAGCGCGACCGCCGGGACCACGAACCTCCGGTACCGGCTGCGCACCTCCCGGAAGGCCTCGCTGCGCTGGACCTCGAGGTAGACGTCGGCCGGGGCCCGGTCCTCCCCCCGCGTCGCCGGCACCGCCGCCGACGCCCCCGCGTCGGCCGACTCGCCCCAGCCCGAGGCCAGGGCGTCGTACCAGGGATCGTCGTACCTCATGTCCCCGGCTCCCCCGCCGGGAACCGGGGGGTGGTCGTCGACGTGCCCGGCAAAACTCACATGGCCGTCCCCGCCCGCGCGGGTACGGCCGTCGCTCGACTGCATGCCCAAGGATGGACAGAACGGGAAGATCCCCGACTCTTCTTCCCGTTCCTCTTCACCCCATCAGGTGACCCGGCCTCGCGGGCGCCCCCTCGGGCGATCCGGCCCCCGTGGGCGTCCGGGCGGCCGCTAGGCGTCGATGCGGGACCGGTCCAGGGTCGCCGCGGAGCTGGAGATGAACTCCTTGCGGGGGGCGACGTCGTTGCCCATGAGCAGGTCGAAGACCTGCTCGGCGGCCTCCAGGTCGGTGAGGTTGATCCGGCGCAGGGTGCGGTGGCGCGGGTCCATGGTCGTCTCGGCCAGCTGGTCGGCGTCCATCTCGCCGAGGCCCTTGTAGCGCTGGATCGAGTCCTTGTACCGGACGCCCTTGCTCTGGAACTCCATGAGCTTGTCGCGCAGCTCCCGGTCCGAGTACGTGTAGACGTACTTCTCCTGCCCCCTCTTGGGCTGGACCAGCTCGATGCGGTGCAGCGGCGGCACCGCGGCGAACACCCGGCCCGCCTCGACCATGGGCCGCATGTAGCGGTGGAACAGCGTCAGGAGCAGGGTGCGGATGTGGGAGCCGTCCACATCGGCGTCGGTCATCATGATGATCTTGCCGTAGCGGGCCGCGTCGATGTCGAAGGTCCGCCCCGACCCCGCTCCTATGACCTGGATGATCGCACCGCACTCGGCGTTCTTCAGCATGTCCGTCACGGACGACTTCTGAACGTTGAGGATCTTCCCGCGGATCGGCAGCAGCGCCTGGAACTCCGAGTTCCGGGCGAGCTTCGCCGTACCGAGCGCGGAGTCGCCCTCGACGATGAACAGCTCGCTGCGGTCGACGTTGTCGCTGCGGCAGTCGGCCAGCTTGGCGGGCAGCGTGGAGGACTCCAGAGCCGTCTTGCGGCGCTGGGCGTCCTTGTGCTGACGGGCCGCGATGCGGGTCCGGGCCGCGGCGACGGCCTTCTCCAGGACGACCCTCGCCTGCTGGGCGGCGTCCCGCTTGGTGGAGGTCAGGAAGGCCTTGAGTTCGCGGGAGACGACGGTGTTCACGATGCGGCGGGCCGCCGAGGTGCCGAGGACCTCCTTGGTCTGGCCCTCGAACTGCGGCTCGGCCAGGCGGACCGTGACCACCGCCGTGAGGCCCTCCAGGGCGTCGTCCTTGACGATGTCGTCCTCGGCCACGCGCAGCATCTTCTTCGCGCGCAGCACCTCGTTCATCGTCTTGGCGACGGCCTGCTCGAAGCCGGCGACGTGGGTGCCGCCCTTGGGGGTGGCGATGATGTTGACGAACGACCTGACCGTCGCGTCGTAGCCGGTCCCCCAGCGCAGCGCGACGTCGACACCGAGCTCGCGGGTGACCTCGGTGGGCGTCATCTGGCCGTGCTCGTCGAGGACGGGGACGGTCTCCTTGAAGGTGCCCTGCCCGGTGAACCGGAGGGTGTCGCAGACGGGCCTGTCGGTGGCCAGGAACTCGCAGAACTCACTGATGCCACCGTCGAAGCGGAACGACTCCTCGCCCTTGCTGCCCCCCTCGCCGAGCCCGTACTCGTCGCGGACGACGATGGTCAGGCCGGGCACCAGGAACGCGGTCTGGCGGGCGCGCTGGTGCAGCGTCTCCAGGGAGAGCTTGGCGTCCTTGAGGAAGATCTGGCGGTCGGCCCAGTAGCGCACACGCGTGCCGCTGCGGCTCTTCGGGATCTTCTTGACCTTGCGCAGTCCGTTCCCGGCCTCGAACTTCCCGTCCGGGCCCCCGGCGGCGAAGGCTCCGGGGACACCGCGCCGGAAGCTGATCGCGTGGGTGTGCCCGCCGCGGTCCACCTCGACGTCCAGCCGCGCGGACAGGGCGTTGACGACGGAGGCGCCGACGCCGTGCAGACCGCCGGAGGCGGCGTACGAGCCGCCGCCGAACTTGCCGCCCGCGTGCAGCTTGGTCATGACGACCTCGACGCCGGAGAGGCCGGTCTTGGGTTCGACGTCGACCGGGATGCCGCGGCCGTTGTCCCGGACCTCCACCGAGCCGTCGTCGTGGAGGACCACCTCGATGCGGTCGCAGTAGCCCCCGAGGGCCTCGTCCACGGAGTTGTCGATGATCTCCCAGAGGCAGTGCATCAGACCCCGGCTGTCGGTCGATCCGATGTACATGCCGGGGCGCTTCCGCACGGCCTCGAGCCCCTCGAGGACGAGCAGGTGCCGCGCGGTGTAGTTGGAACCGTCCCGGTCTGCTCCTGCCAGCAGAGCTGTGGACGGCACGGACGTATCGGCGGTCACGCGGTTCGCTCCTCGCTGAATTTCAGGTGGGGCCCTCATGGGTAAGGGCGCGACTTCGGTTAACGGTGAGAGGGTACCGAGGCCTGGTAGAGCCGTTGTAACGCCACCCTCGCCCGAGTCCACCCTAGTCGAGAGTCGCATGCCTGTTCGATCGCTCGATGGGGTGAAGCACACATCACGTTCCCTTCGAGGCATGAACCATTTAGGCTCCGGGCACGTCCTCATGAACAACCGGCAACCCTGCCGGGAGGGCGGACCACCTATAAGAACGCGAATCCGTACGACACATCAGACACGCACTACGGCACATTCGCCGCCAACCGGCAGCAGCCAGCCGTCTCGGAAGATTTTTTCGAGGAGAAGCCGCGAGCGGGAACGTTTGGGGCTGGTTGGATGTTGACCCTGGTACGACAGCTCGTCGAGCTAGAGAAGAGGCGACGTGACTACTGTTCTGACCCCCGCGAGCCCGCTGACGGCCGCCGATCGCTGCGACCGCTGCGGCGCCCAGGCATACCTGCGCGTCGTCCTGCTGAGCGGCGGAGAACTGCTCTTCTGCGCCCACCACGGCCGCAAGTTCGAGCCGGAACTCAAGAAGATCGCCGCTGAGATACAGGACGAGACGGAGCGGCTGACCGCTCCCCGGGCGACCGCTCCCGACGAAGAGCGCTGACGCCTCGCGTCCGACGACGAGCCGACCGGCACAGGCCGGCGGACGGGCGGCTCCCCCCTTTCCCGGGAGGCAGCCGCCCGTCTCGCGCCCCGGAGCCCTCCGGGGACCGCTCGGACCCGTCGGACGCCCCTGCGGCCCTCCTGTCGGCCTGTGCGCCGCCTACCCGAGGGCCCGCACGACGGCGGACACCCGCGTGTACACCCCCGGGCTGCCCGCCCAGCCGCAGCCCGCTCCCCAGGACACCAGGCCTATCAGCCGCCCCTGGGCCACCAGCGGCCCGCCGCTGTCCCCCTGGCAGGCGTCCCGGCCCCCTGCCGTCTCTCCCGCGCACAGCATCGTCTCGGCGCGGTACGTCCCGGCAGGACCCCCCGGATAGGCTTTCTCACACAGCGTGTCGGGCTGCACACGCACGCGTGCCGCGTGCAGACTGCCCGCATAGGCGCCGGAGCCCGTGGTGTCCCCCCACCCGTAGACGGTGGCCCGCGTACCCACCCGGTACGCGGGGTCGCCCGCCCCCGCCATCTCGATGACCGCGCCCGAGGGAAGCGGCTCGGCCAGGGTGAGCACGGCGAAGTCGCCGGAGTTGGTGGCACCGTCGTAGGCCGGATTCACCCAGGTCTTGCGCACCGCTATCTCCTGGCCCCGGTCCGAGAGCAGGTCCGCGCGCCCCGTGATGACCCTGAGGTCGGGTATCCGGTCCGGCGGCGCTCCCAGCACCTCCTCGTCCATGCAGTGGGCCGCCGTGAGCACGGTGGTCCGGCCGACCGCCACACCTCCGCAGAACTGACCGGCGTGCGTACCCCCGAACCGGTCACGGCTGGACAGTGCCACGGTCCAGGGACTTTCCACCGCATCGACCGGGAAGCCGCCGACGACGATGCTGTCGGCGGCCGCCGGAGCGGCGGCGGCCATCGGTATGACGGTCGTGACGGCCGCGAGAACCAGAGGCCGGGCCAGGGCCCGGACGAGACGACGACGCATGCACGCTCCTCACACTGGGGTGGTCGTGGAACACCCAGAGTGATCCACCCCGCCGTGGGGCGCACCCGCGCGCACCGCGAAGGCCCGGCCCCCGGGAACGGGGGCCGGGCCTTGTGCGGACACGTCGTACGCCCGCGCCGCGCGACGACCGGACCGACTAGTCGAGGTAGTCGCGCAGCACCTGGGAACGCGACGGGTGGCGCAGCTTCGACATGGTCTTGGACTCGATCTGGCGGATGCGCTCGCGCGTGACGCCGTACACCTTGCCGATCTCGTCGAGGGTCTTCGGCTGACCGTCGGTGAGACCGAAACGCATGGAGACGACGCCCGCCTCGCGCTCGGACAGGGTGTCGAGGACGGAGTGCAGCTGCTCCTGCAGAAGCGTGAAGCTGACCGCGTCGGCCGGGACGACCGCTTCGGAGTCCTCGATGAGGTCACCGAACTCGCTGTCGCCGTCCTCGCCCAGCGGGGTGTGCAGCGAGATGGGCTCGCGGCCGTACTTCTGGACCTCGATGACCTTCTCCGGGGTCATGTCGAGTTCCTTGGCCAGCTCCTCCGGGGTGGGCTCGCGGCCCAGGTCCTGGAGCATCTGGCGCTGCACGCGCGCGAGCTTGTTGATGACCTCGACCATGTGCACCGGGATGCGGATGGTGCGGGCCTGGTCGGCCATCGCGCGGGTGATCGCCTGGCGGATCCACCAGGTGGCGTACGTGGAGAACTTGTAGCCCTTGGTGTAGTCGAACTTCTCCACCGCGCGGATCAGACCGAGGTTGCCCTCCTGGATGAGGTCCAGGAAGAGCATGCCGCGGCCGGTGTAGCGCTTGGCCAGGGAGACCACCAGACGGAGGTTGGCCTCCAGCAGGTGGTTCTTGGCGCGGCGCCCGTCCTCGGCGATGATCTCCAGCTCGCGCTTGAGCTTCGGTGCCAGCTTGTCGGAGTTGGCCAGCTTGTCCTCGGCGAACAGGCCCGCCTCGATGCGCTTGGCGAGCTCGACCTCCTGCTCGGCGTTGAGCAGGGGCACCTTGCCGATCTGCTTGAGGTAGTCCTTGACCGGGTCGGCGGTGGCGCCGGCGGCGGCGACCTGCTGGGCGGGGGCGTCGTCCTCGTCCTCGTCGGAGAGCACGAAACCGGCGCTCTCGGCGCCCTCGGGCTCCTCCGCGACCTTGGTGTCCTCGAGGACCTCGTCGTCGACCAGCTCGACGTCGTCCTTCTTGGCGGTGGTCTTCTTGGCGGCCGTCTTCTTGGCCGTGGTCTTCTTCGCCGCCGCCTTCTTGGCGGTGGTCTTCTTGGCGGCCGCCTTCTTCGCGGGCGCCTCCCCCTCGGCGGCGGGGTCGGCGGCGGAGGCGGCGGGCGTGGCGGTGGCTGTGGCCTTCCGGGTGGTCGCCGCCTTGGCCGCGACCGTCTTGGTGGCGGTGCGCTTGGCAGGGCTCTTCGCTGCGACGCTCTTGCGGGTGCGCTTGGGTTCTGCGGCACTGACCATCAGCGTCACACCCTCTTCCTCGAGGATCTGGTTGAGGCTGCGCAGTACGTTCTTCCACTGAGTGGCCGGAATCTGGTCGGCTTCGAAGGCCCGACGCACGTCATCGCCGGCGATCTGCCCCTCAGCCTTTCCCCGCTCAATGAGCGCCATGACAGAGACGGACTCGGCGATCTCCGGCGGGAGCGTACGGGATGTGCTGGCCGACACGAACAACCTCTCGGAACGTTGGAAAACGGCTTCCGGCCCCGTCCACGACGGACAGGAGCCGACCACCGGCTTGGGGATGGGCCGACGGTGCGGGCGGGGGCCGGGAGATGCACAGCGCCTTCGACGGCGTCCGTATTCCTCCGCGGCTGTCACCTCTTAGGTCATCGCGTTCTTCCCAGGAGCGTTACGCCCAATCCGCGTGGCCCGAGTCACACCCCGTAAGTATTCAGAAACCGTCAGACAGGTGCAAAAACTTTCATTCGGGACGAGGGGGGTACCTCTTCGGGCCTCATACCCCCTTTTCGCCGTCGGACCCCGCGGGATCGTCGACGATCCCGCGGGGTCCGGCGGGGGACGGCTCATCGGTGGGGCGCTGCCACAGGAGGGGATGGCAGGCCGGACCGCACCGTCCGCGGAACGCGTTCAGTGCTCGCGCGGAGCGGGCACCACGCGTTCGACCTCGGGGTGAACCGTGAGGAGCTGGCGCATGGCCGCCTCGGCCGCCGCGCCGTCGCCGTCGGCGAGGGCGTCGACGATCCTGCCGTGGTGCGCCAACGACGCTTCGTTCGGCCGCTCACAGCCCGTGACCGGGCCACCCGACACCTGGAGCGCCGCGGACACGATCCCGGAGAGGTGCTCCAGCATGCGGTTGCCGGCGACCTGGATGAGCAGCGAGTGGAACTCGGCATCGGCACGGGCGAACGTGAGCGCGTCGCCCTGCCCCATCGCGTGGCCCATGATCTCCACCATGTCGGACAGACGCTGCTGGACGTCCTCGCGTCCATGGCCGGCCGCCAGCCGGGCGGCGAGCGGCTCGATCGTCCAGCGCAGCTCACTGAGCTCACGGCGCTGGTCGTCGCGCTGCGGCCCGAAGGCCCGCCACTCGATGATGTCCGGATCGAGCAGGTTCCAGTCACTGACGGGGCGCACCCGCGTGCCCACGTTCGGGCGCGCGCTGACCAGGCCCTTGGCCTCCAGGACGCGGAGCGATTCGCGCACGACGGTGCGGGAGACCTCGAAGCGCTGGCCGAT
Organism: Streptomyces viridosporus T7A; assembly: GCF_008704515.1. NCBI lineage: Bacteria > Bacillati > Actinomycetota > Actinomycetes > Kitasatosporales > Streptomycetaceae > Streptomyces > Streptomyces viridosporus. The sequence continues at coordinate 6,049,859 of NZ_CP023700.1, read as the reverse complement.
CTCCTCGGGCACCAGCGGACGGTCGGCGCCCAGATCGCCGGAAACGATCATCTGACCCAGCTGTTGGACGAGTTGGCCGTGCAGCCCGCGTCCACGGCTGCCCGCGGCACGACGGCTCACGCGGCCCAGCTCCGGATCCGTCCCCTCCCAGGCAGGGGCCCCGACGCGGTCGGCGGACGCCTCGGCGTAGGGGTAGCGGTCGAGCCCGCCCGAGTTCGCGAGGCCGGAGTCTGCGGAGCGGGCGGCGGTCATCATGGTGTGCGCAAGGGTACTCACGCATCCTTTGTCGGCGTCAGCCCCAACTCCCTTGAGGGCTTTGGTGAAAAGCACACGAAAGGGTGATCGCTCACCTCGTCGCAATTGACGCCTTATCGGAAAGAAACGGACTTTTCCCGGGGAGTTGTGGCCACGGACGCATCGATCCGTGCACGGGCGGCCGTCATCGAACCCTGCTCCGCGGGGTCGTGAGCAGACAGGCGCAGAGCAGCACCGCCAGCGACAACACCAGCGCACCGCCCACGGGTTGGGCGACCACCCGCAGCACCGTCTCCAGATGGCGCTCTCCCCCGGAAGGCCACCGGAGCGACAGTCTTCCCGCACCCGCGCCGGGAACCCGGTCGTGGCGCGCGCCGACGGTCCTTCCGCCACCTTGTGCACGAGGGGACGGCGAGGAGGGGGACGGCGACGACCACGGCGAGTCCGGCGGTGGCGGACCGGAAGACGCCCGCGGCCAGCACACCGGCACAGGCACATCCCACCACGAGCCCGAGCCGGCCGGCGCCCAGCGGGAACCAGTCGGCCGGAACCTCCACGACCTCCGGCCCGTGGACGAGGTGGAGCAGTTCGGCATCGCACCCGACGGTCAGGACGGCCGGCACCAGCGCGGCGCCCGAGGCGACCAGGAATTCGGCGGTCAGCAGCCCCAGCCGCAGGGGCACGGTGCCGCGGTCCGCCGCCAGGGTGGGGTGGCGGAACTCGTCGCCGAAGGCCGGCGCGCCGAGCAGCCCCGCGCCGCGGGCGGCAGCGGCAACCGGCGCGGCCACGCGGCCAGCAGACGTGGCTGCGGAGTGTGCCCGACGCGTGCCAGCGGTACGGCGGTGAGCGCGGGCACGGCGAGCACACCGGCCCCGATGAGGAGCCCCGTGCCGACGCCCGCGGGACGGCGGATCTCGTAGCGAAGAGGACGGAGGGGGCTGGGGCGGACCGGACGGAGAGGGGCGGCGGAAGCTCCGCCGGGGCGTCGCAGGTGCGCTCGGACCGGTTCGCGGGGGCCGCGGCGGGGCGGTGGGCTTCTCCCCCTGCGGGGGCTTCCGGCTCCCGCAGGCCGGAGTGCGGGGAGGCGGGCCGGCCGTCACCGGCCGGAGCGCCGGTGCGGTGCCGCGGGGCGGCGGCGGGCGCCGGTCGCCGGTCGCCGGTCGTCCGCCGCGTGTTCCGCAGCGGCTGCCGTGGAGGGCGGCGGGACGGCGGCGGGGTTCTCAGGTGCTTCCGCCGTGGAGGGCGGCGGGGTGTCCACGGCTGGGGGCGCCGGTGCGTCGACGGCCGAGAGCGCCGGTCCGCCGATGGCGGGAGCCGCCGGTCCGCCGGTGGCCCGTTGCGGGTGACCGGTCCGGGCCCGCGCGTCATCACCGGCGGCCCGGGGCGGGTCGGCGACGTCCGCTCCGGGCCCCACGCCTCCCACCTCGCGGCGAGTCGGTGCACGACGGTGCCGTGCCGGAACGCGGTCTCGCCGACCTCCGCACAGGTACTGCCGTAGACGCGGAGGCGGTTGCCGCCTTCCGGTACGACCTCCACGGAGCGCCGTGCGGTGCGGGCCTCCTTCGCGAACAGCGCGGAGAGGCGTGCGGCGTGCGGACCGCGGACGGCGACGCGGGGGCGCAGTCGGGTGCGTGAGAAGTCCCCGGCCTCCTGGTCGGCGACGGCCCTCCCCCGCTCCAGCGTGACCACACGGTCCGCGGTCCCTGCGGTCTCCTTGGGATCGGCCGTCGTGCACAGGACGGTGCCCCCTGGGCCGCGTACGCCCGGAGCATGCCGTGGAGCCATCGGTTCTCGCGGACGGAGAGTCCGTGCCCGGGCTCGTCGAGCACGAGCGTGTGCGGGTCCGCCGGCAACGCGCAGGCCGGTCCGAGTCGGCGGTCCGTACCGCGCGACAGCGGGCCGAGGCGTTCGTCCCGCGGGTTCACCAGTTCCACGGCTTCGAGGACTTCGTCGGCACGGCGGACCGGGACGTCCGCGGCGGCACACAGCACGCGGAGGTGTCCGCGGATCGTTCGGGCGGGATGGCCGGGCACGCCACCCAGCAGAACGCCGACCTCACGGGAGGGATGCGCGATGCGGTGCAGCGGACGGCCCCTGAAGTGAGTGACGCCGCGCCCCGGTCGGGGTTCGGGCATGAGGCCGAGCGCTGTCGTCCTGCCGGCGCCCGGCGCTCCGAGCGGCACGGTGACGCGCCCCGCGGGCGCCTCGAAGGAGACGTCGTCGACGGCGGGCGGAAGCTCCTTGCGGGGCCGCTGGTCGGTCCGATGGCCTGGATCACCCGAAGCAAGGCAGCGCGCCCTATCGGATTTTCCGGGCGCCGCAGGGACCGCTGCCGACGGGGAGAACACCCTCGTCAACCCGTGTTCGCCGTCCGCCTCCCCGCGCGGCCGCGCTCTTCGCGTCAGACCTCGGGACGCAGCATCGGGGGGTTGAGCAGGGTGGCTCCGCCGGCCCGGAAGAGCTGCGCGGGACGACCGCCCTGGCGGGTGGTCGTCCCCCCGGTGGGGACCAGGAAGCCCGGCGTGCCGGTCACCTTGCGGTGGAAGTTGCGCGGGTCGAGCGCCACGCCCCACACCGCCTCGTAGACACGGCGCAGCTCGCCGACGGTGAACTCGGACGTGCAGAAGGCCGTCGCCAGGGACGAGTACTCGATCTTGGACCGGGCACGCTCCACCCCGTCCGCCAGGATCTGGGCGTGGTCGAAGGCGAGCGGCGCGACCGGCTCGCCGTCCCGGCCGTAACCGCCCTGCTGCAGCAGTTCCTCGACCGGCGCCCAGCGCGCGTTGCTGGCGTCACCGCCCGCCCGGGGTGCGGGCAGGTCGGGGGCCAGGGCCAGGTGCGCGACGCTGACGACACGCATCCTGGGGTCGCGTTTGGGATCGCCGTAGGTGGCGAGCTGCTCGAGATGAGCACCGTTGTCCTGGGCGGGCACGGCCGGGTCGTGCACCCGCAGCCCCGTCTCCTCGGCCAGTTCCCGCGCCGCCGCCTGCGCCAGGTCCTCGTCGGCCCGTACGAAGCCGCCGGGGAGGGCCCAGCGCCCCTGGAAGGGCGGCTCTCCCCTGCGCACCGCCAGCGCGCACAGAGCATGACGGCGCACGGTCAGCACGACCAGGTCCACGGTGACGGCGAAGGGCGGAAAGGCTGACGGATCGTAGGGCATGTGGCGATCATAGTCGTCTGCCTGACGATAAGCACTCCTTTCGCCGTCCGCATCGACCGCTGGTCCGCTTCGCTCCGGCACGGTTCTCGGCACACCCCGCGGAGCGGCCTGCGGCAGCGCGTCGCGCCCGGCCACGCCCCGGCCGGAGCCCGCCGGCCCCTTCCCCGTCCGTGGCGGGGCCGAGCCGGCCGCCTCCCGGGCCCCTTCCGGTCCCGCCGCCCCGGTCACCGGTCCCCCCGCCCGTTCACTCGTTCCCTTCGCCGCTCCGGCCCCCGGGTTGTGCGCCTCCCGGCGAGGCGTCGCGACGGCGTGGGGCGTCCGGCTTCACCGGGCCCGGACGCACGCCGCCCGGACGCGTACGGCTCCCGGCCCCGGGATGCGTGCCCCCCGCCGCCGCGCGCGGACGCGGGACCCGGGTGCTCCGGCGGGTCCCCTCCGCCCGCACCCGGAGAGGGGAGCAGTCGCCGGAGCCGGAGGTGCGCGTGCGGCGCCGGCGGCGCGAGGAGGTCCCACCCGGACCGGAAGCCGCATGGTCGGGTGCGGTGCGTCCGGGCGCGGCGGGTCGGGGGTCCGCGGGCTCCGAGACCTCGGGCCCGCACCCGCTGTTCCCTTCGATGTCCGCGACCGGCCCGTCGGAGGCCGCCCGCCCGCGCTCCGCACGTTCCTCGCGCTCCTCGCGCAGGCAACGGCGGATCGACTCCGGGTCGAGCCCTTCGTTGCAGGCCTGGTGCAGAAGACGGGCGAAGAGGTAGTCGGGGTCGGCGCCCAGGGCCATGGCGAGCGCCTCCCGGGCCTCCAACTCGTCACCCGTGGACCAGGCGACCCATCCGGCGAGGGTCAGGGGAGCGGCCGCGTGTTCGCCGTACGCCCCCACACAGCGGCGCGCCAGGGCCCGCCACAGACGGAGGGCGGCGCCCGCTTCGTCCCCCTCCATCCACTCGGCCGCGCGGTCGCGCGTCGTGCGGTCCTGCAGGCCCAGAATCAGTGTCGCGGCCTCGTCGTGTCCGAGCAGCGCGTCGTCCCGCAGGTCCGCCGGGAGCGCGCCGGTGACAGCCGGAGCGCCGGCGAGGCGGTCCCTGATCTTCTCGGCGAGCTCCAACGTCTCCTCGGCGACCTCGTGCCGTCCCGCCGCGTCGAGGATCCTGGGGATCAGGGCCGCGCCGGCGGCGTCCAGGGCGGCCTCCTGTTCGAGGGCCGCGGGGTTCTCCCAGGGCAGGAGCCTGGCGCGCAGCTCGCGCAGTGTGCCGCGGACCTGGATCCCCGCGTAGGCGGCAGCGGCGGCCAGGACCGAGGTGCCGGGCAGGCCCATCGGCGTCCCCTCGGCCGGGCAGCAGCCCTCGTTGTCGCAGCAGTAGGACCAGAAACGGCCGCCGGAGACGCACAGGGCCTCCACCACCGGGACGTCGAGGGCGCCGCACTCCAGGCGCAGCGCGTGGGCGAGCGGTCCCAGCCGCTCCTTGACCTGGCGGCCGGATTCGCCCTCGGCCGGCTCGCGGCAGAGGAAGACGACCATCTGCTCGGGCCGGGCGCCTCGGCGCTCGCTGCCCGTCACCAGGCCGTGGGCCAGTTGCCGGGCGGCACAGGGCCAGTCGTCCGGTTTCGCGGGGATGCCGAGCCGGGCACGGCCGCCGAACCGGCCCCGCCCGTCCTTGTCGTGCAGGGCGACCAGCACGATGCTGTCCTCGGGGCGGTACCCGAGCAGGTAGGGCAGCGCATCGGCGAGTTCGGCCGGTGTGCGCAGGGTGACCTGCCGTGCGTCGCCGTGGTGCTCGTACGCGGTGCAGGTGATGTCCGCGGCGCGCGGTGCGCCGCCTTCCTCGTCTCCGGGCCCGCGGGGGCCGGGAGGCGCGGTGCGGCCCGCGGGTGCATCGCGCTCCGGGGAACCGGGGTGTTCTCGTCCGTCACACCCGGGAATGTCGCCGTTTCCGGAGGGTCCGACCATTTCGCTGTGGTTCGTCATGGGGAGACGATCTCGCGGAATTCATTGTTCCGTTTCCCTCTGTGGACAAGTCCGGTCAGGGACACCTCATGAGCGGCGGGCGTGCCCGTCCGCGCACCGGATCCGGGCCGGCGGTTCAGCGGTGGTGGACGGCCAGCGGACGGCCGTCGACCTCGTGCACCTGGACCGGGGTGTCGAAGATCCGGGTGAGGAGATCGGGATCCATCAGCTCGGCCGGGGTGCCGTTGGCGACGATCGCGCCGTCCCGCAGGGCGATGATGTGGTCGGAGTAACCGGCCGCGATGTTGATGTCGTGCACCACCAGGACCACGGTCTTGTTCAACTCGTCGGCGGCGGAGCGCAACTGCTCCATCATCCGGACCGCGTGCTTGATGTCGAGGTTGTTCAGCGGCTCGTCGAGCAGCGCGTAGCGGGTGTCCTGGGCCAGCACCATGGCGACGTAGGCGCGCTGCCGCTGACCGCCGGAGAGCTGGTCGAGGTAGCGGCCGGCCAGGTCGCCCAGGGCGAGGAAGTCCAGGGCCCGGTCGATGTGCTCGTGGTCCTCGGCGGTGAGCCGCCCCCGGCTGTGCGGGAACCTGCCGAAGGCCACGAGTTCCCGCACGGTGACCCGGGCGGTGAAGTGGTTGTCCTGGCGCAGGATCGCCAGCCGCCGGGCCATCTCGGCCGACGGCGTGCGGTGCACGTCCGTGCCGTCCAGCAGCACCGTGCCGGAGGTGGGGGCGGCGAGTCGGCCGAGCAGAGTGAGCAGCGTCGACTTGCCCGCGCCGTTCGGCCCGATCAGCGAGGTGATGCCGCCCTCCTCGATGCGGCCGCTCACCGGACCGAGGACGGTGCGGTCCCCGTAGGACTTGACCAGATCACGGAACTCGATCACAGGGTGCCCTTCTTGAGCAGGTAGGCCAGGAAGACCACGCCGCCGAGGAACTCGATGACGGTGGTGAGCATGCCGGACGCGTACACGATGTGCTCCATCGTGAACTGGCCGACGAGCAGGGTGAGCAGGCCCATCAGGAAGGCCATCGGCAGGACGACGGCGTGCCGGTGGGTCCCCGAGAACTGGTAGGCGAGCAGTGCCGCAGTGAACCCGAAGAAGGTCATCGGACCGACCAGCGCGGTCGACATCGCGACCATCAGCGAGACCACGATCAGCGCGCCGGTCAGCTCCCCGCGGTGGTTCAGGCCCAGTCCGGTGGCCGCGTCCCGGCCCAGCAGCAGCACGTCGAGCCGGTGCCGCCGCCGCCACAGGTAGAGGCCGGCCGCGGCGCACACGGCGAAGGCGAACGGGAGGTGCTCCGCCCCCACCGATCCGAGGCGGCCGAACAGCCGCGCGGAGAGCACGTCGTAGTCCGCGGGGGCGAGCATGCGCTGGAGGAACAGCGACAGGCTCTCGAAGGCCACCCCCAGCACCACGCCGGCCAGCAGCAGCACGTGGAGATTGCCGGTGGGACCGCTGAACAGCCACCGGAACAGCACCGTCGTGAAGGCGACCATCAGCACCGTCTGCACGACCAGCTTCGCGAGCCCGTCGGTCGCGGCCAGTACGGTGCCGCCGAAGAAGAACACCATCAGCGTCTGCATCAAGGTGTAGACGGCGTCGAAGCCCATCAAGGACGGGGTGAGGATCCGGTTGTGGGTGACGGTCTGGAACACGACCGTTCCCACGCCCTGGGCGAAGGCCGCCACGACCATGGCGCCGACCAGGGTCAGCCGCCGCTCGATCGCGAAGTCGAACGACCCCTTGACGAAGAGGAACAGGAAGCAGAGCGCGGCCACCACGACGGCGCCGCCGGCCACGAGGAGGCGTGTGCGCGGGCTCGGGCCGCGGCGGCGCCCCTTCTCCGAGGCGCCCGGCGCCGACCGCGGGTGACGGCCGGGGGCCGCCGGGCCGGAGGTGCCGGGGTCCGGGGCGGCCGGTACCCGAACGGCTGCGGACTCAGGCATGGACGGCTCCCCCTCGTACGAACCGGCGCAGGATCAGGCTCAGGAAGATGACGGCCCCCACGGCACCGAGGATCACCGAGGCGGGGATCTCCAGCGGGGCGACGACGGTGCGGCCGATCAGGTCGCACACCGTCAGCAGGGCGACACCGCCCAGCACCGCCCAGGGCAGGTTGGAGCGCACGTCGTCGCCGCGCACCATGGAGACCAGGTTGGGCACCACCAGTCCGAGGAACGGCAGGAAGCCGACCACGATGGAGGTCACACCGGTGGCCAGCGCCACCATCGCCAGGCCCAGGTACAGGATCCGGCGGTAGGACAGGCCCAGGCTCACCGCCATGTCCCGGCCGAGACCGGCGATGGTGATCCGGTCGGCCACCGTGTACAGCACGACGACCAGCACGCCGACCACCCACAGCGGCTCGTAGGTGCCCTTGACCACCGAGCTGAAGCCGCCGGAGCGCCAGGCCGACAGCGTCTGCATGAGGTTGGCGGAGGAGGCGATGTAGGTGGTGACCGCGCCGACCACGGCGCCCAGCATGATGCCGACGATCGGCACGATCACCTGGGAGCGCAGTGCGAGCCTGCCGAGCAGACTCAGGAAGAGCACGGACCCGACGAAGGCGAACACCGCGGCGCACGCCATCTTCACCAGCACCGGAGCGCCCGGCGCCACCAGGGTGAGCAGCAGCACGCCCAGCGCCGACCACTCGGCCGTGCCGGTGGTGGTCGGCTCGACGAAACGATTCTGCACCAGCATCTGCATGATCACCCCGGAGACCGCCATGGCGGCCGCGGCCAGGATGAGCGCCAGGGTGCGGGGCACCCTGGAGATCAGGAACATCCGCCGTGCCTCGGGGTCGTGCAGCAGGGAGTGCAGATCGATGTCGTAACCGCCGGTCAGCAGCGACGCCACCACCAGCCCCAGGACGACCAGCACGGCGCAGGGCAGGGCGAGACGGCGCAGCATGCGCACCTCCGCTCGGGTCCGTGAAGGGATGGGTCCGGGGCTACTCGGCGGCCTTGGCGAAGGCCTCGGCGATCAGGTTGAAGCTCGCCGCGTAGGCCTGGGCGCCTTCGGTCACGTAGAAGTCCGAGGGCAGGTAGACGATCTGGTCCTTGACCAGGAACGTGACGTTCTTCCAGGCGTCCTGCCCCTTCACCAGGGTCTTGGCCGGGGTCGGCGCCTCGCCCTCGCCCTTGAAGACGGCGGCGTCGCGGTCCATCACGATCATCCAGTCGGGGTTCAGTTCGGCGACGGTCTCGGGCGCCAGGCCGGAGTCGTTGTGGACCGCGGTGTCCTCCTGGCCCTCGGCGGCGAGCACGTTCTTCAGGTCCAGCGGCTCGGCCAGCCGACCGATGCGGCTCGCACCGTTGTCGATCTTGCCGCCGTTGGCGACGGCCAGGAAGACGGTCTCCCCGCCGGTCGCCTCGACGGCGGCCCGCTCGGCCGTCTCCAGCTCGTCGACGATCTTCGCGGCCTCCCGCTCCTTGCCGAAGAGCTCGCCCAGCTGCTCGGTCTGCGTCTTCAGCGACGCGACGTACCCGCCCTCGGCCTCGTCCGAGGGGGAGATGTCGATGGTCGGCGCGATCTTCTCCAGCTCGTCCTGCTGCTCGCCGAAGCGGTAACCGCCGATGATCAGATCGGGCTCGGCGGCGTTCAGCTCCTCCAGCTTCGGCTCGCGGTGCGTGCCGACGTCCGCGATGGAGTCGTCGTTCTTCCAGTCGTCGTACCCGGTGGCGGGCAGCAGCCCCTTGGGCGCGGCGACCGGCTTGACGCCCAGGGCCTTCAGGGTGGCGAAGGAGGTGTTGTCCAGCGCGGCGACCCGCTCGGGGTTCTTCGCGACCTTCTTCTCGCCGAGGTTGGTGGTCAGGGTGATCTGCTCCGCGCCCGCGGCGCCGTCCTTCTTCTCGGAGTCGGTGCCGGAGGAACAGGCCGCCAGCAGGGCCACGGAGCCGACGACGGCGCCGAGGGCGATCAGCGGACGGGCGGGACGGGACGAGCGGGGCCGGGACTGGGGCATGATCTGCTTTCTGGTCATGGACGCCGACGAGCGGCGCGGAGGCACAGCACGGACCTGGGGACGGCCGGGCACGGCAAAGCCGCCGGCGGCGAACCGGTGACCTGCAGGAATAAGGATAGCCTTACCTAAATGGCTACCTGCAGGGGCCATGCATTCCTCCCCGGAAGCCTTTCGGCGAGGCCGAGAGGCTTCCTAGCGGCTTCCGCGCGGACAAGAACCCGAGAGCCTCCAAGTGGCTTGGAAGCAGGGGGCTTTGGGGAGCCGGTCAGCCCGCCGTGGCGAGCACCAGCGGCAGGACCTGGTCGGCCCCCGCCCGCCTCAGCAGGCGGGCGGCGACGGCGAGGGTCCAGCCGGAGTCCGTGCTGTCGTCCACGAGCAGGACGGGCCCGGAGGCACCGGCCAGTGCGTCGGCCAGTTCCCCGGGGACGGTGAAGGCCCCGGACAGCGCCCGGAGGCGCTGGGCCGAGTTGCTCCGCCGGGCCGCGTGCGCGCCGCTCGGGCCCGTGTACGCCAGGGTGCCCAGGAAGGGCAGGCGCCCGATGTCCGCCACTCCCCGGGCCAGCGACGCGACCAGCAGGGGCCGGGTCAGGGACGGTACGGCGACGACGCCCACCGGCCGGGCGGGGGCGTCCGGGTCGTTCGACGCCCAGCCCCCCGCGGAGCGCGCCCAATCGGCGAGGACCGTCACCGCGGCCCGCAGGACGTCGTCGGGGACCGGCCCGTCGGGCGCGTCCTCGGCCAGCAGCGGGCGCAGCCGGTTGCCCCAGCCGATGTCCGAGAGCCGCCCCAGGGCGCGTCCGGTGGAGCACTGCTCCGCGACCGGGATGCGGCCCTTGAGGTCGACGCCGAGCGCGGGCATCCCCGTCGGCCACATCCGGCGCGGCTCGACCGTCACCCCCGGGCGGTCCAGCTCCTTCGCCGCCCCCGTCAACGCCTCCGCCGAGACCGAGGGGTCGGCCCAGGCGCCCGCGCAGTTGTCGCAACGGCCGCACGGGGCCGCCCCCTCGTCGTCCAGCTGCCGGCGCAGGAACTCCATCCGGCACCGGTCCGTGCTCACGTAATCGCGCATGGCCTGCTGCTCGGCGGCGCGCTGCCGCGCCACCCTGGCGTAGCGCTCGGCGTCGTACGCCCAGTCGGCTCCCGTGGCCGTCCAGCCGCCCTTCACCCGCTTGACCGCGCCGTCGACGTCGAGCACCTTCAGCATCGTCTCCAGACGGGTGCGCCGAAGGTCCACCGTCGCCTCCAGGGCCGGTGCGGACAGGGGGCGTCCCGCACCTGCGAGGGCCGAGAGGGTCTGGCGGACCTGCGCCTCGGGCGGGAAGGCGGTGTCGGCGAAGTAGCGCCAGATGGCCTCGTCCTCCTTGCCCGGCAGCAGCAGCACGTCGGCGTGGGCCACACCGCGGCCCGCCCGCCCCACCTGCTGGTAGTAGGCGATCGGCGAGGACGGCGAACCGAGGTGGACCACGAAGCCCAGGTCCGGCTTGTCGAAGCCCATGCCCAGTGCCGATGTCGCCACCAGCGCCTTGACCCGGTTCTCCAGCAGGTCGGCCTCGGCCTGCAGCCGGTCGGCGTTCTCCGTGCGCCCCGTGTAGGAGGCCACCCGGAAACCGCGCCGGCGCAGGTAGTCCGTGGTCTCCTCGGCCGCGGCCACCGTCAGCGCGTAGACGATCCCGGATCCCGGCAGCTCGTCCAGGTGCTCGGCGAGCCAGGCCAGGCGGTGCGCGGCGTCCGGCAGCCGGACGACTCCGAGCCGCAGGCTCTCCCTCTCGAGCGGCCCCCGCAGCACCAGGGCCTCGCCGCCGCCGGTGCCCAACTGCTCGGCCACGTCCGCGGTGACCCGCGCGTTGGCGGTCGCCGTCGTCGCGAGCACCGGCACACCGGGGGCGAGTTCGGCGAGCATCGCCCGCAGCCGACGGTAGTCGGGCCGGAAGTCATGGCCCCAGTCGGAGATGCAGTGCGCCTCGTCGACCACCAGCAGGCCGGTCGTGGCCGCGAGCTTGGGCAGCATCTGATCGCGGAACTCCACGGAGTTGAGGCGTTCCGGACTGATGAGGAGAACGTCGGTCTCGCCGCGCTCGACCTCCTCGTGGATGGCGTCCCACTCCTCCGGGTTGGCCGAGTTGATGGTGCGCGCCCGGATACCGGCCCGCGCGGCCGACTCGACCTGGTTGCGCATCAACGCCAGCAGCGGCGAGACGATCACCGTCGGGCCGGAGCCGCGACGGCGCAGCAGGGCGGTGGCCACGAAGTACACCGCCGACTTGCCCCAGCCCGTGCGCTGCACCACCAGGGCCCGCCGGCGCTCCCGCACTAGGGCCGCCACCGCCCGCCACTGGTCCTCCCGCAGCCGCGCCGACCCTTCCGGGGCACCGACGAGCTCGGCGAGGATGGCATCGGCTTCGGTACGCAGCTCCAGGTCGTCCATGCCCCCATGCAACCCGACGGCACGGACAATCGGCCACCTCACCCTGTGTGACGGCCCGCTCGCGCACGCTCCTCGGGAACGCGCCCCTCTGGAAGTCCGCCCCCTCATGGCGTACGAACGTGTCGTGCTCGAACGCCGCGTGCGCGGTCCGGGAGGCAGCGTGTGGGGAGATAAGCCGCGCTTCCCCCGATAACGGGCTGCTGCTCCAATTGCTCGTTGCCGCATCCAAGTTCGACAGGAAGAATTGAAGTCCGCACCCGCACGGCTCACCCGCCGATCAGGTAGGGCTCCGTTGCGTGCGCGCTCCCCCGAATCCGACCCCGCCCGCAGTACGGGCGTAGCCGAAGGGAGGACCGTGACCTTCGGATTCGCTCCGTCCTCGGCGGCACCGCTGTCGACGTCCGCCGCTTCCACCAACCGTGTGCTCGAACCCGCGGAGTGGGCCACCGCGGGAATCCCGCTGCTGCGCAACCCGCGCGAGGTCGTCAGCGGACTGCACGTCCGGCACCGTCCCGGGCCGGCGACCGCGGTGGTCGCCGTGCTCGACCTGGACGAGCGGCTGCGGGCGAGCGCCTCGTTCACCCGCCGCCCCGCCCCCGCGGACGGCTGGATGTTCCGCAACGTGCTGCTGGCCCAGTTGCGCCGGATCATCCCGCACGACCTCCGGCGCCGCACACCGGTGCGCACCGCCGTGCTGCTCTACTGCCGTGACGGCGACGCGCGGTGGACCGAGGAGGACGGTGCGTGGATGTGGGGGCTGCGGGACGCCTGCACCCTGCACGGGCTGCGCTGCGGGGCGTACATCACCCTCACCCGGGACGGCTGGCAGGTGCTCGGTGAAGGTCGCGGCGGGCGCCACCCCAGCGCCGGATCGACACCGGAACCGTTCGCCACGTCCGAGGCACCGCCCCGAATACCGCGCACCGGCGGCGTCCCGTCGGAGATCCTGCGCCGCGCGGCGGCACGCTGACGCCGCGCACGGACCGCTCGCCGCCTCCGTCCTGCTCCCCGGGGCAGGACGAACCGCGGAAGGGCGCGGTGCGCCCGCACGCCACCGCACTCGGCCCGGCGCGGGAACGGCAACGACCACGCGCACATCGGCCCGGCCGGTCCTGCGGTGCACCGGACCCTGAGGGTGCGGACGCCGCGATCGCGGCGCTCGCGTCACTCCTCGTCGTCCGTCCCGACGCCGTGATGCCGACTCAGACGCCCGTGCCCAGCACCGAGTTGATCTGCTGCGGATCACCGCAGACGATCAGCAGGGCGCCGGCCCTGGCATGGGCCACCGACAGGGCGGAGGCGGCCACGGCCCGGGAGCCGCCGTTGACGGCGACCACCACGACGGGCCGCGCCCCGGCACGCTCCGCGACGCCGGCGTCCGTGTAGAAGACGTCGTCACCGGCATCGTGCTGGGCCCAGTAGGAGACCTCGCCGAAGGACAGTTCGTGGGTGGCCCACGGGTGCGGGGCACCGGTGGTGATCACCAGCACGTCACCGGGGGCACGGCCCGATTCCAGCAGCAGGTCCACGGCCTCCTCGGCGGCGTCGAGCGCCCCTTGGGCCGAGGCCGGGATCAACTGGATCTGCGGGGTGGTCCCGGCGGGCGCCGCCGGTCCCGAAGGACCGGGCTTGGCCGGGGTGGCCGCGTCACGCGGCGTACGCTGCACCGGCGGCACGGGCCGCGGCGGGCCGGGGCGTCCGGGACGCGACGGAGCCGCGGGGCGGGGACCGGGTACGGGTCGGGGGGTCGGCGCGGTGCGGGGACCCTGGGCACTCTCGTGAATCTGAGGCTCCTCGGGAATGAGAGGCATGAGCTGATTTTTATCAAACGTTGGTACGGCTCGCGCCGCCGGGTGGCACATCAGTGCGAGCGGAACTGTCAGAAATCGAAGCCGAGCTGACCCTCGATTCCCGGAGCGCTTCCGTCCGTCCCGCCGCGGACCTTCTTGAGGTGCCGCCACCGGGGCAGCGCATCAAGATACGCCCATGACAACCGGTGGTGCGGGGTGGGTCCCCGAACCTCCAGTGCGGCCCTGTGCACGGGCGACGGATACCCGGCGTTGTCCGCGAAACCGAAGTCTGCATGGTCGACACCCAGTTCGGCCATCATTTTGTCGCGCTGGACCTTGGCGATCACCGAGGCCGCCGCGACCGCCACGCACGACTGGTCGCCCTTGATCACCGTACGGACCTTCCAGGGCGTGCCGAGGTAGTCGTGCTTGCCGTCGAGTATCACCGCGTCGGGCCGGACCGGCAGCGCTTCCAGCGCCCGCACCGCCGCCAGCCGCAGGGCGGCCGTCATCCCCAGCACGTCGATCTCCTCCGGAGACGCGTGCCCGAGCGCATACGACGTCACCCAGCTCCGCAGCGTCTCGGCGAGCTCGGTGCGCCGCTTGAGGGTGAGGAGCTTGGAGTCGGTGAGCCCCTCGGGAGGCCGGCGCAGTCCGGTGATCGCCGCGCAGACGGTGACGGGGCCGGCCCACGCACCGCGCCCCACCTCGTCGACACCCGCAATGACCTTCGCCCCGGTCGTGGCGCGCAGAGAGCGCTCGACGGTGTGAGTAGGTGGTTCGTACGGCATGGCGCCCATAGCGTACGCCGCCCGGAACGGCCCGCGACACCCCGGTTCCCCGAGCGGCGCCCTCGCCCCCGCGGACCCCGGTCAGGAGCCGCCCGAGCGCAGCAGCGGAACCATCAACCGGTCGATCATCTCCTCCAGGTCGGCATCCGTCCATTCGCTTCCGCACATCTTGGAGCGGTACGTCATCATCGCGGGGATGGCGTCGAAGACATATCCGTTCGCGGCGTCGGGGCGCGCCTCTCCCCGCTCGGTACCACGCTCGATCACCTCACGCGGCATCGTGAGCGTCGGCTCCACGACCCCTTCGAAGATCACGCCGTGGAAGCGCTCGGCCTGCGTGGTGTCGCATTCGTGAACCACCGCACGCACCGCCAGTCCCGACTGGGAGAACATCGCGTCGCGCGCCCGCCGGCACAGGACCAGTAGGTCCTCGCGCACGCTCCTCCGATCCGGCGCCGCCTCGAAACGCGGCGGGCCGGCCCGCAGGGCGTCCGCGACCAGATCCTCCTTGGACGGCCAGCGGCGGTAGACGGCGGCCTTCCCGGTCCGGGCGCCGGCGGCGACACCCTCCACCGTCAGGCCGCTCCAGCCGACCGCACTGAGCTGTTCCAGGGCGGCATCGAGGATCGCGCGTTCCCGTACGGCACCACGCCGACGGGAAGCGGCCGTCCGAGCCTGGGCGGTCGCCCGGCGCGAAGTAACCATCCGACTCTCCGACGAGCGGGGGAAGCGGGCAGCGCGGGGACGGACACACGCCGCTCGGCACCTACGGGGGACGTACCGGGTCCTACGGCACTCTTCGACGACGCTCCCGACGATCCACCTGCGGCTGTCGGACCCCACGGCTCACACGGCGGATGTCTCGACAACGCGCGACGGTCACGGAGAGTTCCCGGAGCACACGGAGAGTTCACGATCGCGGGGGCTCGTCCCGACCGCCCCGGGGTTCACCGGCGCTCTTCGGGCAGCCGCCGGTCGGGCCGATCCGGCGGACCGGCCCTCACACCCCGGCCGGCAGCCAGTCCGGCAGCGGCTCGACCCGGCCGGCCCACTCGGCGGGCGGCGCCCCCGCCTTCCCGGCGGCGACCACCCCGCCCACGATGGCGCAGGTCGTGTCGACGTCCCCGCCCACCTGCGCGGTCGTCCAGAAAGCCCGCTCGTAGTCACCCAGTGCCCGGGCGGCCGACCAGAGCGCGAACGGCACGGTGTCATGAGCCGTCGTACGCCGCCCACAGCCCAGCACGGCGGCGACGGTGGCCGCGTCGCCGTAGTCGAGCATGTCCCGGGCGCGGCGCAGCCCGGCGCCGACCGCGCTCCTCATGGGCACCAGTGCGATGACGCCGTCGAGGAGGGCCTGCGCACCGGGCGGCCCGCCGGGGGCGGCGGCGAGTGCGGCTGCCGCGGCGACCGCCATGGCCCCGACCACGGCCTCGCGGTGCTGGTGGGTGGGGTAGGCCGAGATCTCCGCCTGGTGAGTGGCCTGCTCCGGATCGTCCGCGTACCAGGCGCCCAGCGGCGCGATCCGCATCGCGGCGCCGTTGCCCCAGGAACCCCGCCCGTCGAAGAGCGCGGCGGCGAGCTCGCGCCAGTCGCCCCCTTCACGGACCAGTCGCAGCAGCCGGCCGACGGCGGGGCCGTAACCCCGGTCGAAGTCCTGGTGCTCGGCGAAGGACCGTGCGAGGGCGTCCTGGTCGATCCGGTGGTGGGCGGCCAGGACGGCCACGACGGAACAGGCCATCTCGGTGTCATCGGTCCACTGCCAGGGACCGTCGGGCAGCTCGCGGCGCTTGAGCAGCGGGTAGTTCACCGGAACGAAGAACTGCGAGCCGAGCGCGTCCCCCACCGACAGGCCACGCAGGCTGGCCAGGGCGCGATCCAGGCGCCCGGCGGAAGCGGAGGAGGAGTCAGCGGTCATCGCCCCGTCACTCTATCCGGTGATCCCGTACGGTTCCGGGTCTCGCCAGCGCTCGAAGGGCCGGTCGAGGGTGTACTTGCCGTTCTCCCCCAGGACGAGCATCCGCGTCTCGGCGTTCCCCGGGTTCGACAGCGACTCGAACTCCGCCACGGTCCAGTGGAACCACCGCATGCAGAACAACCGCATGGCCAGACCGTGCGTGACGATCAGGACGTTCGGCGGATGGTCGGGGGCGTCGAAGCTGCGGAACAGGCTCTCCAGGAAGCCGTCGACCCGGTCGTAGACGTCGGCTCCGGACTCGCCCTGGGCGAAGCGGTAGAAGAAGTGCCCGTAGGCGTCCCGGTAGGCCTTCTGCAGACGTACGTCCTCGCAGTCCTGCCAGTTGCCCCAGTCCTGTTCGCGCAGCCGCGGCTCCTCGCGCACCCGTATGAGATCCGGGTCGAGGTCGAAGGCCCTCAGCGTCTGGTGCGTCCGGCGGTAGGGGGAGACGTAGACGCTGACGCGTTCCCGTCCGAACAGTTCCCGCAGCCGCCTGCCCGTCTCCTCCGCCTGCCGCCAGCCCCGCTCGGTCAGGGCCAGGGCGTGATCGGGTTCGCGCTCGTAGACGGAGTCATCGACATTGCCCGTCGATTCGCCGTGCCGGACAAGAACGATGCGCCGTGGTCGTGCCATGCCGAAACCCTAGATCGGGGGACGGCCCGACGAGCAACCGTGCGGGTCCCTTACGGCGTAGGTCACATCCGTCCTGCGCCGCGGGCCGCCCCCGGGCGCGTTCTCGGTGCGTCCGGGCATCAAACCGTCCAGGCCTGTTCCATGTCCACGACGTCCCCCGTGAGGGCCACGACGTCGGCCTCCGTCTGCGCCCGCAGGGCGAGGCGTTCCACCCTCTCGGTGCGGTACTTGCCGTGCTCGGCCGCGGACTGCCACATCGACAGCACCAGGAACTCGTTGCCGGGCGCCTCGCCGAACAGCCCGCGGACCATTCCGGGCGAGCCGGCCATCGCCGGATTCCAGACCTTCTCCTGCATCAGCACGAAGTGCTCCGCCCGCTCCTCACGGACCCGGCACAGTGCCGCCCTGAGCAGGTCGGCGTCCGTGAAGCGCGGTTCGAAGCCGGTCTTCACGTCGAAGCGGTGGTCGAAGAGTCTGACCCGGGCGTCCTTGAAGGTGCCCGACTGAGCCGAGGCGAGCCGGTCGTGGGAGCGCGCCATGAAGGAGTCGTAGAAGGCGCGGCTCTCCCAGAAGGAGAAGATGTGCGCCACGTCCGGCCGCCCCCGGCTCCAGCCCCCGCCCTGTCCGCGAAACCCCGGCTCCCCCAGAAGCCCCGCCCACTTCCGCTGCCCCCGCTCGAACCCTCGGCGGTCCACCACGGTGCAGCGAATCCACTTGACCAGCACTGCGCCATCGTAAGGCCAGGAAGCGTGGCGTCGGTCACCCTCGGGTGGCCCGCTTCCCCTCCTCCGCCACCGCGTGCGTGGCAGGATGGACAACCCGCCGGGATCGCCCGGTGGTTGGGGCGGACGGCAGGACCGTCGCGGGGAAGGGGAGAACTGGTGAACGGCCTCAGCAAGGGCATCCGCAAGGTCGAGATCGCACTGCGGTGGGACCCGAGTCCCTCGGGGGAGCCGTCGACCGACCTGGATCTCGTCGCCGCGCCCTATCCGGCGAGCGACCCGCACGGCGACCCCGCCTACGTGGTGCACTTCGACAGCCGCTCCCCCGACGGCACCATCACGCTCAACCGGGACAGCAAGGACGGCAAGGGCTTCGGCTACGACGAGGTCATGACGCTGGAGCTGGACCGCCTCGACGCACGGTACGGGCGCGTGGTGGTCGGCGTCGTCGTCCAGCAGCACCGGGCGCCGCGCACGTTCTCCGGTGTGAGCAGCCCGGGTCTGCGCATCCGCGAGGGGTACACCGTCCTGGCCGAGGACGATTTCGGCGGTGTCCCCGGGGCCACGGCGGCGACGGTCGCGGAGTTCGTCCGCGACGGCTCCGGAGCCTGGGCCTTCCGTCCCGGGGTCCAGGGCTTCGAGGGCGACCCGGCGGCCTTCGCCCGCACGATGGGAGCGGCGCGCCGGCCGTGACCCGGCGAGCGGGTCGGTGAGGCCCGGCCCGCCACGACGCCGAGGGCGGTGGCACCGGTACGCCGGTGCCACCGCCCTCGCTCACGACCTCGACCCCCGGGCCGTGCCCGGACGCGTCAGCTGCAACCGCTGGTCGAGCCGCAGCCCTCGCAGATGTAGCAGGAACCGGCCCGCTGCATCTTCGTGCCGCAGGAGAAGCACAGCGGAGCGTCGGCCTGGATGCCCAGCTGCATCTCGACCAGCTCGGCGCTGGTGTGGGCCTGCTTCGGGGCGGGCTTGGCCGCCTCGGTCTCGACCTTCGGCGTGGCGATCGCCTTCAGCTCCTGGGCCCGCGGCGCCGACTGGGCCAGTCCCTCGACGTCGACCTCGTCGTCGAGGGACTGCTCGTACGAACCGGTCTCCAGGTGGCGCTGACGCTCCTCCGCGGAGTGGATGCCCAGCGCGGAGCGCGTCTCGAAGGGCAGGAAGTCCAGCGCCAGGCGGCGGAAGATGTAGTCGACGATCGACTGCGCCATCCGCACGTCCGGGTCGTCCGTCATGCCGGCCGGCTCGAAGCGCATGTTGGTGAACTTCGAGACGTACGTCTCCAGCGGCACGCCGTACTGGAGGCCGACCGAGACGGCGATGGAGAAGGCGTCCATCATGCCCGCGAGCGTCGAGCCCTGCTTGGACATCTTCAGGAAGACCTCGCCGAGCCCGTCGTCCGGGTAGGAGTTGGCGGTCATGTAGCCTTCGGCGCCGCCGACCGTGAAGGAGGTGGTGATGCCGGGACGTCCCTTCGGGAGGCGCTTGCGGACCGGGCGGTACTCGACCACCTTCTCGACCGCGGTACGGATCGTCTCCTCGGTCTTCTCGGCGATCTCGGCCTTCTTCTCGTCCTCCTTCTTCTTGGCGGAGAGCGGCTGGCCGACCTTGCAGTTGTCGCGGTAGATGGCGAGGGCCTTGACGCCCAGCTTCCAGGCCTCGTAGTAGATCTCCTCGACCTCCTCGACGGTCGCCGTCTCCGGCATGTTGACCGTCTTGGAGATGGCGCCGGAGATCCAGGGCTGGATCGCGGCCATCATGCGGACGTGGCCCATCGGGGAGATGGCGCGCTCGCCCATGGCGCAGTCGAACACCTCGTAGTGCTCGTGCTTGAGGCCGGGGGCGTCGATCACGTTGCCGTGCTCGGCGATGTGGGCGACGATCGCCTCGATCTGCTCCTCCTGGTAGCCCAGGCGGCGCAGGGCCTGCGGGACGGTGCCGTTGACGATCTGCATCGAGCCGCCGCCGACCAGCTTCTTGAACTTGACCAGCGCGAGGTCGGGCTCGACACCGGTGGTGTCGCAGGACATCGCCAGGCCGATCGTCCCGGTCGGGGCGAGCACGGACGCCTGGGAGTTGCGGAAGCCGTTCTTCTCGCCGAGGCGCAGCACGTCCTGCCATGCCTCGGTGGCGGCGGCCCACACCGGGGTGTCCAGGTCGTCCATGCGCACGGCGGTGCCGTTGGCGTCGGCGTGCTGCTTCATGACGCGCTGGTGCGCGTCGGCGTTGCGGGCGTAGCCGTCGTACGGGCCGACGATCGCGGCGAGCTCGGCGGAGCGCCGGTAGGCGGTGCCGGTCATCAGGGAGGTGATCGCGCCGGAGAGGGCGCGGCCGCCGTCGGAGTCGTAGGCGTGGCCGGTCGCCATCAGCAGGGCGCCGAGGTTGGCGTAGCCGATGCCGAGCTGGCGGAACGCGCGCGTGTTCTCGCCGATCTTCTGGGTGGGGAAGTCCGCGAAGCAGATCGAGATGTCCATCGCGGTGATGACGAGCTCGACGACCTTCTGGAAGCGCTCGGTCTCGAAGGACTGGTTGCCCTTGCCGTCGTCCTTGAGGAACTTCATCAGGTTCAGCGAGGCCAGGTTGCAGGACGTGTTGTCCAGGTGCATGTACTCGCTGCACGGGTTCGACGCGGTGATCCGGCCGGACTCGGGGCAGGTGTGCCAGTTGTTGATCGTGTCGTCGTACTGGATGCCGGGGTCGGCACAGGCCCAGGCGGCCTCGGCGATCTTGCGGAAGAGCGCCTTGGCGTCGACCTCCTCGATGACCTCGCCGGTCATCCGGGCGCGCAGGCCGAACTTGCCGCCCTGCTCGACCGCCTGCATGAACTCGTCGTTGACGCGGACCGAGTTGTTGGCGTTCTGGTACTGGACGGACGTGATGTCGTCGCCGCCCAGGTCCATGTCGAAGCCGGCGTCGCGCAGGACGCGGATCTTCTCCTCTTCCTTGACCTTGGTCTCGATGAAGTCCTCGATGTCCGGGTGGTCCACGTCGAGGACGACCATCTTGGCGGCGCGGCGGGTGGCACCACCGGACTTGATCGTTCCTGCGGAGGCGTCGGCTCCGCGCATGAAGGAGACCGGGCCGGAGGCGTTGCCGCCGGAGGAGAGCAGCTCCTTGGAGGAGCGGATCCGGGAGAGGTTCAGGCCGGCGCCGGAGCCGCCCTTGAAGATCATGCCCTCTTCCTTGTACCAGTCGAGGATCGACTCCATGGAGTCGTCGACGGACAGGATGAAGCAGGCGGAGACCTGCTGCGGCTGGGGCGTGCCCACGTTGAACCAGACGGGGCTGTTGAAGCTGAAGATCTGGTGCAGGAGTGCGTACGCCAGCTCGTGCTCGAAGATCTCGGCGTCGGCGGGCGAGGCGAAGTACTTGTGGTCCTCACCGGCCTTCCGGTAGGTCTTCACGATGCGGTCGATCAGCTGCTTGAGGCTGGTCTCGCGCTGCGGGGTGCCCACGGCACCGCGGAAGTACTTGCTGGTGACGATGTTGACCGCGTTCACCGACCAGAAGTCGGGGAATTCCACGCCGCGCTGCTCGAAGTTGACCGAGCCGTCGCGCCAGTTGGTCATGACGACGTCACGGCGCTCCCAGGCCACCTCGTCGTAAGGGTGGACCCCTGGGGTGGTGTGGATGCGCTCGACACGCAGCCCCTTGCCGGCCTTGTTGCTCTTGGCTCGGGAACTCCGTGCCGGACCGCTCGCCGTCTCTGTCATGCCGCCTCCCTGTACAGGCTGAAACGCCCTGAAGTGCCCCGTTGTTTCCGTGGCACGGTGTTCTGTCTGGTGCTGCGGGCGCCCACTGGTCCACCCGCAACAGGTCTTCTCATCGCCGCCGCCCGGCCGCTCCCCGCACCTGGCGTACGGGACCGGCCCGCCGGTTCAGTCGGCGGCGCGGGCGGGTTCGGGGACCTGGACAGCCCCTCCGGACCCGCCGTCGTCTTCCCGGCTCTCCGCGACAGCCCCCTCGCGGTCCCCGCCGTCCGCGGCGGGTTGCTCCGCCCGCCGGAGTTCCACGATCGCGGCCTCGAAGTCCTCGAGCGAGTCGAACGCCCGGTAGACGGAGGCGAACCGCAGATAAGCGACGAGGTCGAGCTCCTGCAACGGGCCGAGTATGGCCAGCCCCACGTCATGGGTGGTCAGCTCGGCGCTTCCGGTGGCCCGCACCGCCTCCTCGACGCGCTGGCCGAGCTGGGCGAGCGCGTCCTCGGTGACGGGCCGCCCCTGGCACGCCTTGCGCACACCATTGATGATCTTGGTGCGGCTGAAGGGCTCGGTGACTCCGGACCGCTTGACCACCATGAGCGAGCACGTCTCCACGGTCGTGAATCGACGGGAGCAGTCGGGGCACTGGCGGCGCCTGCGGATCGACGTGCCGTCGTCGGTCGTACGGCTGTCGACGACACGGCTGTCGGGGTGCCTGCAGAAGGGGCAGTGCATGGACTCCAACCCTCCTCACAGCAGACTCAACGGCCTCGCTGGGCCTCACGGGCCTCACGAAGCAGCTCCAGCATAGGCGATCTCCGAGGGCCCGAAGACCCGGGGACCACAACTTCTGGGCCACTACCGCAATCCAACCACTAGATGTGGGGATTGGCTCATACATGCACGTCCTGCGTGCGTGTCGTGCGCGGCGGGCCGGACACGGCCGTCCGACCGCCTCCGCAGTACCCGAACACGCCCGTTCGAACCCCTCCGGGGCCACCGGATGCGCCACACACCGGCACCGCGCACGGGGAGGCGCCGTGCGCGGGGAGGAGGGGCGCGACTCCCGAGGGGGGCCGGGGCCGCTCCCTCCGGGGCGGGGCACCCGATGGCAGACTGAGGTCCGCCGGCACGAGGCCCTCACCTCGGCGGTGAAGAGTACAACAACGGGCTCGTTCGCCCAGTGGGGAGCACGGCGGCCAATACACCCCAGCAAGAGATCACGCACAGCAATTCGCGAATTTTCACTCGAACGTGTGTTTGGCGCAACCTTTCGAAAGCAACTACCGTTGTGCTGCAGGGAGACCATCGAGAGGGGCCGACGTGACCACCACCGCAGACAGTGCCGCCATCACTGCCCAGGACCGCTCCCAGGGCCGACTCGAGCCGGTGCACGCGATGAACGAAGCCGTGAATCCCGAGGGACACAAGCGCTCCCTGCCGGGCAGGCCTCCCGGCATCCGGGCGGACAGCTCCGGGCTCACCGACCGCCAGCGCCGGGTGATCGAGGTCATCAGGGATTCGGTGCAGCGACGCGGCTATCCGCCGTCGATGCGTGAGATCGGACAGGCGGTCGGCCTCTCCAGCACGTCGTCCGTAGCGCATCAGCTGATGGCGCTGGAACGCAAGGGCTTCCTGCGCCGCGACCCGCACCGCCCGCGCGCCTACGAGGTGCGCGGCTCCGACCAGGCCGCCCCCGTGCAGCCCGCGGACACCGCCGGCAAGCCGGCCGCGTCCTACGTGCCGCTCGTCGGCCGGATCGCCGCCGGTGGGCCGATCCTCGCGGAGGAGTCCGTCGAGGACGTCTTCCCTCTCCCCCGGCAGCTCGTCGGGGACGGTGAGCTGTTCGTGCTGAAGGTCGTGGGCGACTCCATGATCGAAGCCGCGATCTGCGACGGCGACTGGGTCACGGTGCGCCGCCAGCCCGTCGCCGAGAACGGTGACATCGTGGCGGCGATGCTCGACGGTGAGGCGACCGTCAAGCGCTTCAAGCGCGAGAACGGCCATGTCTGGCTCCTCCCGCACAACGCGGCCTACGAGCCGATCCCCGGCGACGACGCGACCATCCTGGGCAAGGTGGTGGCCGTTCTGCGGCGCGTCTGAACACGGCGCGGGCCGGCCTCGACCGCCGCCCCGCCCCTCGACCGGGCCCCGGGACCCCTGCGCCGGTTCCGGGGCCCTGTGCTGTCCGGATCCGGTGACGGGCGCCGACAGCGGACGGCGACGGTCCTCGGCCGCAGCCGGGGTGTGCCACGGACCCGCGGCACACCCCGCTCCCCTACGCCTCCACCTCGGCTTCGGCCTGCTTCGCCGCCGCGTCGATCGCGGCCAGCGACTTCCTCACCTGGTTGCGGTCCGTGGTGTACCAGAAGTCGGGCAGTGAGGCCTTGAGATAGCTGCCGTAGCGGGCCGTCGCCAGCCGCTGGTCCAGTACGGCCACCACCCCCCGGTCCCCCGAGGCACGGACGAGACGGCCGGCTCCCTGCGCCATGAGCAGCGCCGCGTGGGTGGCGGCGACCGCCATGAAGCCATTGCCGCCCGCCTCCTCCACGGCCTTCTGCCGGGCGCTCATCAGGGGGTCGTCCGGGCGCGGGAACGGGATCTTGTCCATGACGACCAGCTGACAGCTCGGACCCGGGACGTCGACGCCCTGCCAGAGCGACAGCGTGCCGAAGAGGCAGGTCCTGGGGTCTGCCGCGAAGTTCTTGATCAGTTCCCCGAGCGTCTCCTCACCCTGCAGAAGGATCGGGAACTCGGGGATCCGGGAGCGCAGCTCCTCCGCGGCGAGCTGGGCGGCCCGCATCGAGGAGAACAGCCCCAGTGTGCGGCCGCCCGCCGCCTGGATCAGCTCGGTGAGCTCGTCGAGCATGTCCGCGCGATCACCGTCACGGGCGGGGCGGGCCAGATGCCTGGCGACGTACAGGATGCCCTGTCTGGGGTAGTCGAACGGCGAGCCGACGTCGATGCCCCTCCACTGAGGAAGGTCATCGCCTTCGACTCCTTCGGGGCCGAGGCCCAGAGAGGCCCCCACGCCGTTGAAGTCGCCCCCCAGTTTCAGCGTCGCGGACGCCAGGGTGACGGAGCGGTCGGCGAAGAGCTTTTCCCGCAGCAGACCCGAGACGGACATGGGGGCGACGCGCAGGGAGGCACCGAACCGGTCATGGCGCTCGTACCAGACGACGTCCCACTCGGAGCCGTTCGTGATCCGCTCCGCCACCTCGTGGACGTTCTCCACGGAGGCCAGCGCCTGCTTGCGGACCGCGTCCTCGTCCTGGACCGACTTGTCGCGGGTGTTCCCGATCGCGGAGATCACTGTCCGGCAGGCGTCGCGCAGCGCCATGAGCGCGTACCCGAGGTCCTCCGGAATCTCCTCCAGCCGACCCGGAAGCGCCAGCTCCATCAGCCGTTCGAAACCTTCGGCGGCGGTCTGGAGCTGGTCGGCGGCCTTCTCGTCGACGAGCTTGGCGGCACGGCGCACCGCGCGGTTGACCTGCCCCGGGGTGAGCTCCCCGGTGGCGACTCCGGTGACCCGGGAGACCAGCTCATGGGCCTCGTCGACGATCAGCACCTCGTGCTGCGGGAGCACCGGCGCGCCCTCGATGGCGTCGATCGCGAGCAGGGCGTGGTTGGTGACGACGACCTCGGCCAGCTTGGCGCGTTCACGGGCCATCTCGGCGAAGCACTCGGCGCCGTAGGCGCACTTCGTGGCGCCCAGGCACTCCCGCGACGACACCGACACCTGGGACCAGGCCCGGTCGGACACTCCGGGCGTGAGGTCGTCCCGGTCGCCGGTCTCCGTCTCGTCCGACCAGTCGCGCAGACGCAGCAGGTCCTGGCCCAGCTTGCTGGTGGGCGCGGCCGCCTCGAACTGGTCGAAGAGGCCTTCCTCCTCGTCCTGCGGCACCCCCTCGTGAAGACGGTGCAGACACAGGTAGTTGGACCTGCCCTTGAGCATCGCGAACTCGGGGCGGCGACGCAGCAGGGGGTGCAACGCCTCGACCGTGCGCGGCAGATCGCGCTCCACGAGCTGGCGCTGCAGGGCCAGGGTGGCCGTCGCCACGACGACTCTCTCCCCGTGCGCGAGCGCGGGCACCAGGTAGCCCAGCGACTTTCCGGTACCGGTGCCGGCCTGGACCAGCAGGTGGGTGCCGTCGTCGATCGCCTCGGCGACGGCCTCGGCCATGGCCACCTGGCCGGGGCGCTCCGTGCCGCCGACGGCAGTGACGGCAGCATGCAGGAGTTCGGGGAGTGAGGGCTTCGTCATAGCGCGACCACCCTACGGCCCGGAGCTGACATTCGAGTGATCACGGCGAGGTCGGGGGGTGCGATCAAGACGGGGACTCCTCGGATCGGGGCGGCGGCCACCGGTCGCGGTCCGGCGCCGACGCGGTGATCGGCGCCGGCACCCGGCGTCCGGGACCGGCGCGGAAGAAATTGCCGCGGTGCGGGGAACCGGGACGGCGCGAGCGGTGTACCAGATGTGAGAGCGCGGTGACGGAGCGCTACAGGAGATGACGCAGGCACCGGTCCCGCACCATGAGGGCGGCCCGCTTGCCGGGCAGGTCGAGCTCGGCGGAGAAGCGGAAACCGGCGCGCAGGAAGGCGGCGACGGAGGGAATGTTGCGAAGGTCGGGTTCCGCGACGACGCATGTGCAGGCAGGGCGCCTGTCGAGGGCGAGGTCGGCGACGGCTCTGAGCAGCGTGCCGCCCAGACCCCGCCCCCGGTCGCCGAGAGCACCGATGAGGAGGTGGAGCCCGGTGTCATGGGGCCGGGCCGGGTAGTGGCGGGCCAACGGGTCGAGATCCGCCCGGTAGACCTCCCAGTAGCTCATCGGCGTACCGTCCAGCACGCCGACGCACGGAACACTGCGTCCGTCACCCGCGAGTTGGGCCCGCACGTGGTCCGCCGTCACGGCCGGCGGCCCGGACAGCTCCCAGAACGCGGCGACGGCGGGGTCGTTCATCCACCGTGCGAGGAGCGGCAGGTCGCGTTCGACGCATACGGGGACGAGTCGGAACAGGCCTGCGGGAGTGCGGACCGGGCCCCAGTCGCCGATGCGGTCGAGCAGGTCGTGGAGGTCGTGGAGGCCCGCCTCGTCCGAGGGGGCCGCGGTGCCGCCGGCGGCGGTCGTGTGGGGGAACGGGTGGGCCATCAGGAGTGCAGGGGGTTGGCGATGGTGACGTAGACGGACTGGGTGTCGACCGGGCCGACGAGTTCGTCGAGGCCGTGCAGCCGGGTCAGCATGTTGGCCTTGCACCGCAGGACGGGCGAGTCCAGCAGGCGGGCGGGCAGCGAGCTCCGGGTGCGTGCCGGGCCGGAGGAGACCGCGGTGAGAAAGCGGCGGAAGGCGGCGAGCAGCAGCCGTTCGTCGGCGAGGCGTTGGGAGCCGAAGGCCCCGACG
This sequence comes from Streptomyces viridosporus T7A, assembly GCF_008704515.1. Classification (NCBI taxonomy): domain Bacteria; kingdom Bacillati; phylum Actinomycetota; class Actinomycetes; order Kitasatosporales; family Streptomycetaceae; genus Streptomyces; species Streptomyces viridosporus. The sequence goes on along the minus strand of NZ_CP023700.1, from coordinate 6,023,107 downwards.
AGGCCGAACACGTTGTTGACGGCCAGGTAGTACGCGAACCGTTCGTCGGTGACCTCGTCGGAGACGAAGGTGTCGCTGTGTTCGCCGATACCGGGCAGTCGGGCGTCGAGTTCCGCGCGGCGGGACTCACGGAAGTAGTAGCCCTGGTTGTCCCGGTAGCGCCCGCCCGCGGGCCAGCCGTCGGTGTCCAGCAGAAGCAGGGTGTTCTGCTGATGCGCCTCCAGGGCGATGCCGGCCTCTCCGTCGAGCCACAGGACGGGCCGCACCACGTGCTCGAGGTACCGCAGGAACCACTCGGCGGCCACGGCATCGCGAGAGCGTCCCGTGCGGGCGGTGAGACGTGTGACGAGTTCCGCCAGTCGGGATCCCATGACCGGGGCATGCGTGCCCGCACGGTTCCGGGCGGTGTCGGTGACGGCGGCATGCGCCGTGGGACCGGCGCCTGTGCCCGGTCGTGGGCAAGGGCGCGGCGAGACCAGTCCGGCGACACAGGCGACGTCGTGGTGGGGCCGGAACGGGTTGTGCCGGATCACGACGTCCAGCCCGGGCACGGGATCGCCGGCCGGCCCGTCCACGGCGAGCCAGGCCGGATCGCGGACGATGTCGAAGCCCGGGTGCACGGCCCGCCACTGCCGGGCCAGTCCGGTGCGCAGCAGACGGTGGACCTCGACACCACGGTGGAGTTCCTTGCGGAGGTTCTCCCTGCGGGAGTTGGTGATGCGCAGGCCCAACGACAGCTTGAGCATCGCGGGGGCGTCGGCCCGGTGGACGGTGCGTACGGAGGAGGTGGGGTGCCAGGGGGTGCCGTGGCTGCCGAGGTCGCGGAGCAGCCCGGCGTCCAGCAGAGCGGCGGTCCCGGTACGGTGCCGGATCTCGCGCAGTTGCCAGGGGTGCACGGGGAGAGCCGCGTATCCGTCCGGCAACGGCAGTCCGGGTCCGGCGAGACGTGCGGTGAGGCGGGGCGCGGGAATCCGGCGTCCGCGCTCGGTCCAGGCGGAGTCGGTGACGAGCAGGGAGGGAGCCACAGCCATCCAGTGGAGGGGGAAGGAGCCGCGCACCTCGGGTGAGTACCGCCGTGCCTCGGCGTCGGAGAGTCCCTCGCGGCTTTTCGGAGCCGGGTGCAGCGGGTGGCCGAGGAGGAGGGCCTGTTCCGCGGCGAGGAAGAGGTCGGGGACGTCTGCCGGATTCTTCCGCCGATCGGTGAGGAAGGCGGCGACGCGCCGGAGGGAGTCGGCGACGCACGAGGCGAGGTCGGTGGCGTCACCGACCTCGGGAGCGGAGGCCGGGGGGAGCCCCCCGGATTCGGGGCCGGTGACGGGGGTGGGGAGGAGGGGCCCGGGAGCGGCAGCCGGGTCGTGGGCCGTCGGGCCGAGGGCGGCCGGATCGGTCGGAGCCGGTTTCGGAATGCCGGTGCTTTCCCTGCCCAGGAGGGCGGCGAGGAGGACGGCGTCGACCGGTGGGACGGGCTCCGGGACGTGGCCCAGGCGGGGCGGGCCGAAGCGGTGCCAGCCCGTCGGCGACCAGTACAGGACAGGGACGAGCAGGGCGGTGCCGCTGGCCGGCAGGGGGATGCGCAGCACCCCGCCGTCGGGAGCGGTCAGGCCGGTCTCGCGGACCCAGCAGCGCAGCAGGTTCTCCACCGCTGCGGCCCGGGCCGCCCTGTGCGGGTCGGGATGCTCCAGGGGATCCGTGCCGGGGCCCGGGAGCCGCCCGTCGTGCGGCGGCTCCCTCCACTGGCGCGGTACCGCGGTACTCGTCCTCCCGGCAGCGGACCGGGTGTCGTCGGTGCTCGGGCCGCACGGCTGTTCCGGGGTGCGGTCGTCGGGAGTGGGGGTCGAGTGCACGGCGGATCCTCGGGGAATGGCGCGTGGTCATGCGGTCTCGGTCCGGGGACGGTGGCGGTCGTGCTCACCCTGTGCGTGAGGATCCGCCGCCCGGGCGTCCGCCGGGAAGGGGTACCGGGGCGCTCGTGCGCCGCGGTCACGTCACCCCGGCGGCTCGGTGCCGCCCGCGGGGCGAGGGGGTGCGTGGTGCGGGTGGCGGGGCTGTTCCGTCCGGCGGTGGGCGAAGCGGTCGCGCGCCGCCGTCTGGAGCGCATCGGCAAGTCGGTCGAGCACCACGCCCGCCTGCTCATCGGTGGTCGTCAGCGGCGGGAGCAGCCGTACGACGCTCGCGCAGGGGCCGCTCAGGTCGATGATCAGGCCACGCCGCAGGCACTCCCGCCGTACGGCGGCCGCGAGTCCGGGCGCGGCGGGACGGGGCCGGCCCCCGGCCGTGCCGTCCGGCGCCACGGCCGGCCCCGGACCGGTGGTGCCGCGGTCGCTGCCGTCGTCCCCGCCCTCCGGATCCACCAGCTCGATCCCGATCATCAGCCCCCGCCCGCGTACCTCCCCCACACAGGCGAGCTCACCCGCGAGTGTCCGCAGCCGGTCCAGCATGCGGGCGCCCAGCCCGGCCGCGTGTGCGGCGAGGCCGTTCTCGCGGACGTGGCCGAGGACCGCCGTGCCCGCGGCCATGGCGAGCTGGTTGCCGGGGAAGGTCCCGGCACCGGGGGCGCGGTCGTCGAGGTCGTCCCGGTGGACCACGACGGTCAGCGGCAGGCTTCCCCCGATGGCCGCGGACAGCACCATCGCGTCGGGCGTGACTCCGCTGTGCTCCACTGCCCAGAAGGCGCCGGTCCGTCCGACCCCCGTCAGAGTCTCGTCGACGATCAGAGGGACGGACCGGTCGGCCGTCAGACGCCGTATGCGCCGCAGCCAGGCATCCGGTGCCGGAAGCACCCCGCCGTCGCCCTGCACGGGCTCGAGGATCATCCCGGCGGGAAGCGGTACGCCGGTGGCAGGACCGCCGAGGACGGTCTCGGTCCAACGGGCGGCCAGTTCGGCTCCGCGCTCGCCTCCGATGCCGAAGGGGCAGCGGTAGTCCTGCGGATAGGGCAGCAGGGTGGTCTGCGCATCGGAGGGTGCGGCGCGGGTCGCATCCGGAGATCCGCCGGCCGGCGCAGGGTGGGCGCCGGTGAACGCGAGGACGCCGGTGCGACCGGTCGCCGCGCGTACGAGCCGGAGGGCGGTCGCCACGGCGTCGGTGCCGGCCGGTCCGCAGAAACGCACGTGTGCGCGGTCGGCGAGTCCCGGGGGCAGTGTGCGGAACAGCTCGGTGACGAAGGCGTCCTTCACCGGGGTCGCCAGATCGGGGACGTGAAGGGGCGCACCCGAGTCGATGACCTTGCGGATCGCCTCGAGCACCACGGGGTGGTTGTGCCCGAGCGCGAGCGTTCCGCCGCCGGAGAGGCAGTCGAGATAACGCCGTCCGTCCGCGCCCTCGATGGTCATTCCGCGCGCTCTCACCGGGACGACCGGCAGGGCACGGGCGTAGGTGTGGGCCGTGGGCTCCCGCGCGGGCTGTCGGCGCGGGACGCCCTCGCGCGCGGTGGTGTCCCCCGCCGCGGCCCGGACGGCCGGGCTGGTCGCTTTCCGCCCCTCGTAGGTGAATTCCACCACCGTCCTCCGTCCTCCACGGCGCTCCCGCCGACCACGGGCACGGGCACGCCGCGCGGACGGCGGGTCCCACCGCTACCAACCCCGGACCGCTCACCGGGTTACGGGTTGCCTCAAGATCCCTGCCGTGACGGAACCGTTGCCGTTCCGTCGGGTGTCCCCCACGGCGAGCACATAGTGTGTGGTGCCGTTCCCGGAGGCCGTGAGAGCGCCTGTGAACTGCGCGTCGGTTCAGGTGCGAACACGGTCGAAGCACCACGTTCGTCCACCTCAGGGGGAGTCAGATCATGCGATCCATACGGCCGTCGTCCACCGCTCGACGAGAGGGGAGGGCGCGGCGCGGAACCTCCCCCGTCCTGGCCGCCGTGGCGCTCGCCTCGGCGCTCGCGCTCACCGCCACCGCCTGTGGTTCGGGGGACGCCGACGCGGGCTCCGACACCTCCGCGACCGCCGCCGCCGACGACGGCAAGCTCAAGATCCCGGACGACATCAAGGACCGGCTCAAGGAGCACGGGATCGACCTCGACAAGTGGCGGGACGGCGCGTGGAAGGACTGGAGCAAGGACGACTGGCTGCGCGAGGCCAACGAGTTCATCAACCCGATCATCGAGGACCTGTGGGACCCGGACCGCATGCGGGACGCCGAGGAACCAGAGCAGGAAGTCGACGAGAGCGACATCTCCGGTGACCAGGGTGTGACGGACCCGACCCCGGAGCCGGTGCAGGCGCAGGCCGTTCCGCCGTCGTACCACGCCAACGCCCCCACGGCCGGAAAGGTCTTCTTCGACTCCCCCGAGGGCACGATGGTCTGCTCCGCGACGGTGGTGCAGGACCCGGCCAACCCCGGCAAGTCCAACATGGTCTGGACGGCCGGCCACTGCGTGCACGCCGGCAAGAAGGGCGGCTGGTACCGCAACATCGCCTTCGTGCCGTCGTACAACGACGGGGGCAAGTCGGCCAAGGAGCTCGAGAGCGCCACCCAGGAGGAGATCGCTCCGTACGGCATCTGGTGGGGTGACTGGGCGCAGACGTCGGACCAGTGGATCGAGCAGGGCGGCTCGACGGGCGGTGACGGCGCCGCGTACGACTTCGCCGTCATCCATGTGACGCCGGAGAAGGGCAGTGGCGGCAAGTCGCTGGAGGAGACGGTCGGTTCGGCACTGCCGGTGGACTTCAAGGCCCCGGCCGTGCCGCAGATGAAGGAGATGACGGCGATCGGTTACCCGGCCGCTCCGCCGTACGACGGCCAGACGCTGTACCGCTGCCAGGACCGCCCGGGCCGGCTGTCCCTCGCCGCGTCCGACCCGACGATGTACCGCATCGGGTGCAGCATGACCGCCGGCTCGTCCGGCGGTGGCTGGGTCGCGACGGGTTCGGACGGCAAGCCGGCCCTGGTGTCCAACACCTCGATCGGCCCGGTGACATCGGGCTGGCTGGCCGGTCCGCGGCTGGGTGAGGAGGCCAAGGGCGTGTACGACGCGGTCAGCGAGAAGTTCGCCGGGCAGTGACCGGCCCGTCCCTTCCCGCGGGCCGCCGGGCCCGCGGGAAGGGACGCCGCGGGGCACCGGACCGCCGGCACCACCGCACGCGCTCACGTGCGGCACCACGTTCGTCCGCTTCGACGGGGGCCGTCGCACCATGCGTTCCACGCGCCCGTCCGCACCGCCCGGGCGAGGGCGGCGCACCGTCCTCGCCGCCACCGGGCTCCTCACCGTCCTGGTGCTCACCGCGACCGCGTGCGGTGGTTACGGGGAGGACACCGCGAGCGGCAAGCCCGACGCCACCGCCTCGCAGGCCTCCGACGGCAGCGGCGAGGCGGGATCGGCATCCCGTCCGACACCGCGGACAGGCTCAAGGAGCACGGGGTTGGCGTCGACCGGCGGAAGGGCGGCGCGTGGCAGGACTGGGACGAGGACAAGTGGCTCAGTGAGGCCGGGGACTTCGTCAACCCGGTGATCGAGGGCCTGTGGAAGCCGGAGCGGACGCGCTCCGCCGAGGAGGCCGACAAGCCGTCTCGACCAGGGAAGCGAAGGCGGCCCAGGGGGTCAGCGGCCCGGAGCCGGCCCCGGTCCGGGCGGAGGCCGAGAGGACGCCCCACCACGACAACGCGGCCCCGGTCGGCAAGGTCTTCTTCGACTCCCCCCAAGGTCCGAGCGTCTGTTCCGGCACGGTCGCCAAGGACGTGAACCACCCGGGCGAGCCCGACCTCGTGTGGGCGGCCGGGCACCGCGTGCACGCCGACGGCGACGGCGGCTGGTACCGCGACATCGTCTTCGTCCCGGCCTCCGACGACCTCGGCAGGTCCGAGGCGGACCTGACCGACGCGGGCGCCTCCGAGATCGCGCCCTGAAGCAACTGGTGGGCGGACTGGGCCTCGACCTCGGGCGGCTGGACCCGGGGCGGCTCGAAGAGCGGCGGTGACGGAGCGGCGTACGACTACGCCGTGCCGCACGTGAAGCCGGAGCAGGGGGCCGAGTCCCTGGAGGAGACGGTCGGCGCCGCGCTCGACGTGGACTTCTCCGCCCCCTCGGCGGCCGAGGCGGGCATGATGGGTGCCTGGGGCTCCCCGGCCGCGCCGCCCTACGACAGTCCGCGGATGTTCAAGTGCCTCGACGCCCCGGGCCGGTTCTCGCTCGGCCCGAACCTGCCGACGATGCACCGCATCGGCCGCACCATGACCGGCGGTTCGTCCGGCGGTGGCTGGGGCCGCGTGGTCGACGGCGAGACCGTGCTGGTCTCCAGCACCTCGATCGGCCCGCTCGACAACACCTGGCTGGCGGGCCCGCTGCTGGGCAAGGACGCGGAGGCGCTCTACCGCAACATGAGCGAGACCTGCGGCGGCCGGTGATCCGGACGCGCCGAAGGCCCGCCCCCCGCCGTGAGCGGGGGGCGGGCCTTCGCACCGGGTGAAGGGTCAGCCGGCCGCCGCCGGAACGTACGGCGCGAGTTCCGCCGCCAGTTCCTCGTGCACCCGCGCCTTGAGCAGGGTGCCCTCCGGGGTGTGCTCCTCGGAGATCACCTCGCCCTCGTCGTGGGCACGGGCGACCAGCTTGCCGTGGGTGTACGGCACCAGCGCCTCGATCTCCACCGAGGGGCGGGGCAGCTCGGCGTCGATGTACGCGAGCAGCTGCTCGATGTTCTGGCCGGTGCGGGCCGAGACGGCGAGGGACCGCTTCTCCACCCGCAGCAGTCGCTGGAGGGTGAGCGGGTCGGCCGCGTCGGCCTTGTTGATCACGACGATCTCGGGCACGTCGGTGGCGCCGACGTCCCGGATCACCTCGCGCACCGCGGCCAGCTGCTCCTCCGGGTTCGGGTGCGAACCGTCCACCACGTGCAGGATCAGGTCGGAGTCGCCGACCTCCTCCATCGTGGAGCGGAAGGCCTCGACCAGGTGGTGCGGCAGGTGCCGGACGAATCCGACCGTGTCGGCCAGCGTGTACAGCCGTCCGCTCGGGGTCTCGGCCCGGCGCACGGTCGGGTCGAGGGTCGCGAACAGGGCGTTCTCGACCAGTACACCCGCGCCGGTGAGGCGGTTGAGCAGCGAGGACTTGCCCGCGTTGGTGTAGCCCGCGATGGCCACGGACGGCACCTTGTTGCGCTTGCGCTCCTGGCGCTTGACCTCACGGCCGGTCTTCATCTCCGCGATCTCGCGGCGCATCTTCGCCATCTTCTCGCGGATCCGGCGCCGGTCGGTCTCGATCTTGGTCTCACCGGGACCGCGGGTGGCGAGGCCGCCGCCCTTGCCGCCGCCCATCTGCCGGGACAGCGACTGACCCCAGCCGCGCAGCCGCGGCAGCATGTACTGCATCTGCGCGAGCGAGACCTGCGCCTTGCCCTCTCGGGACTTGGCGTGCTGGGCGAAGATGTCCAGGATCAGGGCCGTACGGTCGATGACCTTGACCTTGACGACGTCCTCGAGGTGGATCAGCTGGCCCGGGCTGAGCTCACCGTCGCAGATGACGGTGTCCGCGCCCGTCTCGAGCACGATGTCGCGCAGCTCCTCGGCCTTGCCGGAGCCGATGTAGGTCGCCGCGTCGGGCTTGTCGCGGCGCTGGATCACGCCGTCGAGCACGAGGGCGCCGGCCGTCTCCGCGAGGGCGGCGAGTTCCGCGAGGGAGTTCTCCGCGTCCTGCACGGTTCCCGAGGTCCACACGCCGACGAGTACGACCCGCTCCAGGCGGAGCTGCCGGTACTCGACCTCGGTGACGTCCTCGAGCTCGGTGGAGAGTCCCGCGACACGGCGCAGGGCCGCGCGCTCGGAGCGGTCGAACTGGTCGCCGTCCCGCTCTCCGTCGATCTCGAGGCTCCAGGCGACGTCCTCTTCCATCAGGGCATCGGCCCGAAGACCCTCGGGGTGGGTGTGCGCGAAGCGCTTGGTGTCCTGGGAAGGGGAAGAAGAGGAGGTCATTGGGTCCTTACGTCGATGGGAAGCCGTCTGCGGCGACGGAGTGGGCTTCGGCTGCCCGTCGGGCTCCGGGTCCGGTCGGTGGGACCTGTCCCCGGAACCTTCCGTCACTGTCCTCAACGTACGGGTACCCCGGGAGATTCCCGTGTCCCGCGCCGTGCGGACCTGACGATGGTCGCACGGGACGGCCCGTCTCGTCATCGTGTTATTCCCGGTCCTCGCCCGGTCGATGCACGGGCGCGCCCGGCCGTGGGCGGGTGTCACGGCCCGCGGCGCGGGCTCCCCCTGCGGGTGTCCGGGCGCCGTCGGGGTCGTGGCTCCGTGGAGCCGGGGGTCCGGGAAGCCGACCGGGTCGCGTCCGGCGACTGCGGAGGCGAGCCGGACGGAGTCGGCGGTCGTGGCCGTGTCGTCCCGGTGGGGGAACACCGCCTTGTCGGAGGGGTGGTCGTCGCACGGGAGCACCAGGTGGGCGGCGTCGGCCTGGGCGGAGGCGAGCAGCGCGGTGGCCGCCCGCCGACGGCGGACGTGGGGGCCCGACCGCGAAGTGCCTGACCGCGGGGCCCGGCCGCGGAGTCCGGCCGGGTGGAGTGAGCAGCGCGGCCCCGCGGCCGTCAGCGCGCGTGCGCTGCGGCGACGGCGCGCTCCGGGCCCACCCGACCGGCCGGGCGAGGCGTCGCACCGGCTGTCCGCGGCCGGGACGGCCACCGGATGTACGGGAGGCCCGCCCCCGCTCGGGAGGCGTCAGGCGCCCGGCGTCTGCGGCTGCGCCCGGCTCACGTCGTACACGCCGGCCACGTTGCGCATCGCGCGCATGAGGGCGGGCAGCCCCGCGGCGTCCGGCAGCTGCACGGTGTACGTGTGCCGCACCTGCTGCCGGGTCGGCGGTTCGACGGTGGCGGAGACGATCTCGGCGCCTTCGAGGGCCATGGCCTCGGTGAGGTCCGCGAGCAGGTGGGGACGGACGAACGATTCCGCGACCAGCGTGACCCGGCACTCGGCACCCTCCCCCCAGCGCACGCCGACCTCCGCGCGCCCGGATCCCGTCATGCGCGCGACCGCGGCGCACTCGACCCGGTGCACGGTGACGGCTCCCCCGCGCACGGCGAAGCCGGTCACCTCGTCGGGCGGCACGGGCGTGCAGCAGCGGGCGAGCCGCACGGCCGCGCCGGGCCGGTCGACCAGGACCTGGGCGGCGGCGGGACGGCCGGGGACCGTGTCCGGCGCCTGGGGGGCCTGCGGAGCGGCGGGGTCGCCGGCGGCCGGCCGCGCGTCCGCCGCGGGTTCCGCCGCGGGGGCGGCGTCCTGCGCGGGATGGGTGGCCAGCCACCGCTGGATGGCGATGCGGGCCGCGGGGGTGTGGGCGTGCTCCAGCCACTCCCTGGAGGGCTCCGAGGCGGGGTCCTGGCCCATGAGGAGCTGGACGGTGTCGCCGTCCTTCAGGACGGTGCTCAGCGTCGCCAGACGGCCGTTGACCCGGGCGCCGATGCACGCGTGGGCGTCCTCACCGTACTGCGCGTACGCGGCGTCCACGCAGGTCGCCCCCTCGGGCAGGCCGAGCGTGCCGCCGTCGGGGCGGAAGACGGTGATCTCGCGGTCCTGGGCGAGGTCCTCGCGCAGGGTGGACCAGAAGGTGTCGGGGTCGGGCGCGGCCCGCTGCCAGTCCAGCAACCGCGAGAGCCAGCCGGGCCGGGTGGGGTCGGCGCGTTCGCCGTCGCTCGCGGGCTGTTCCTCCGACGGGGCCGCGTAGGGGTTGCCGAGGGCGACGACTCCGGCCTCGGCGACCTTGTGCATCTGGTGGGTGCGGATGAGGACTTCGACGACCTGGCGGTCCTCGCGTGCCACGGCGGTGTGCAGCGACTGGTACAGGTTGAACTTCGGTACGGCGATGAAGTCCTTGAACTCCGACACCACGGGCGTCATGCAGGTGTGCAGCTCGCCGAGGACGCCGTAGCAGTCGGCGTCCTCGTTCACCAGCACCAGCAGGCGGCCGAAGTCGACGCCGCGCAGCCGCCCGCGTTTGCGGGACACGCGGTGGACGGAGACGAGGTGGCGGGGGCGGATGAGGACTTCGGCGGCGATGTCGGCCTCGCGGAGCACCTTGCGCACGTCCTCGGCGACCTCGGCGAGCGGGTCGTCCGCACGGGCGGCGTTGCGGACGACCAGCTCCCGTGTGCGCTCGTACTCCCCGGGGTGGAGGATCGCGAAGACCAGGTCCTCCAGTTCCGTCTTGAGCGCCTGGACACCGAGGCGTTCGGCGAGGGGGATCAGGACGTCCCGGGTCACCTTGGCGATGCGCTCCTGTTTCTCGGGGCGCATCACTCCGAGGGTGCGCATGTTGTGCAGGCGGTCCGCGAGTTTGATCGACATCACGCGGACGTCGCTGCCGGTGGCGACGAGCATCTTGCGGAAGGTCTCGGGTTCGGCGGCGGCGCCGTAGTCGACCTTCTCCAGCTTGGTGACGCCGTCGACGAGGTAGCGGACCTCCTCGCCGAACTGCTCCCGCACCTGGTCGAGCGTCACGTCCGTGTCCTCCACGGTGTCGTGGAGCAGGGAGGCCGTCAGGGTCGTGGTCTCCGCGCCGAGTTCGGCGAGGATCAGGGTCACGGCGAGCGGGTGGGTGATGTACGGCTCGCCGCTCTTGCGCATCTGGCCGCGGTGGGAGGACTCGGCCAGGAGGTAGGCGCGGCGCAGGGGCTCGAGGTCGGCGTCGGGGTGGTGCGCGCGGTGGGCGTCGACCACGTGGCCGATGGCGTCGGGGAGCCGGTCGCGGGTGGCGGGGCCGAGCAGCGCCGCGCGTCCCAGTCGGCGCAGGTCGATCCGGGGCCGGGCCTTTCTGCGCGACCCCGCGGGTGTGGCGTGACCAGACGTCACGGAGCCCGGGGTCGCAGGGTTGGCGGCCTCCGCGTTCATGGGCACCTCCGGCTGCGTGGACCGGTGGACGGCGCGCCCCAGGGCGGACTCGGGCTCGGGAGGCGGCGTGCGCCTCCCCCGTCCGGGCCGGTGCTTGATGCTACCCAGCCCGACCCGGTGCGACCGACCGCCTCCCGTCGAGCGTGAAACGGATCACTCCTTCGAGCGAAGGCCCTTCCCGGGGCGGTTTCACGCCACCCGGTCGACGGTCCACCGTGGTCTCGAAGAGAGATACGGTCCCGCACCCACTTATGTCCGCGTCCGACCGGCCCGGGGCCGGGGCACCGGTCCGCCGCCCCGCTCAACGGAGGGCGTTTTCCAGCCACTCCGCTTCGATCTCCCCCTCGGCGACGATCACCGCGGGGCCGGTCATCTCGATCCCGCCGTCGGGCCGTTCGGTGATCACCAGGGTGCCGCCGGGCACGTCCACGGTGTACGTGGCCGGGGTGCCGGTGACGCTCGGGTCGACGCCGTCCCGGCGGGCGGTGGCCACGGCGACCGCGCAGGCGCCCGTGCCGCACGAACGGGTTTCGCCGGCACCGCGCTCGTGCACCCGCAGCGCCACGTGCCGCGGGCCGCGGTCGACCACGAACTCGACGTTCACGCCGTCCGGGTAGGCGGAGGCCGGACTGACGGGGGGCGGGGCGAGCAGGTCGCCGGCGTGGGCGAGGTCGTCCACGAAGGCCACCGCGTGCGGGTTGCCCATGTTCACGTTCCGCGCGGGCCAGCTGCGCTCGCCGACGCTCACCGTGACGTCGCCCTCGGGAAGCAGCGCCTTGCCCATGCCGACGGTGACGTCACCGTCCTTGGCGATGTGCACGGTCTTCACGCCTCCGCGTGTGGCGACCGCGAGATCCCCCTCGGCCACATGTCCGGCGCGCTGGAGATAGCGCGCGAACACACGCACCCCGTTGCCGCACATCTCGGCGATCGAGCCGTCGCCGTTGCGGTAGTCCATGAACCACTCGGCCTCGTCCGCCATGGCCCGGCCCTCGGGGTGCGCCTCGGACCGCACCACGTGCAGCAGTCCGTCGGCGCCGATGCCCGCACGGCGGTCGCACAGGGCGGCGACGGCGGCCGGGGACAGGTCGAGGGCGTTCTCCGGGTCCGGGACGATCACGAAGTCGTTCTCGGTGCCGTGCCCCTTGAGGAAGGCGATCCGCGTGCTCATTCCTCGATCGTACGGGGTGGGCGCGGCAGCGCCCTCCCCGCCGGCGACCGGGCCGGGCGTCAGCGGAGCCGGGCGACCCGCCAGACGGCCAGGGCCACCACCGCGGCGACCATCACGGCGTAGCCGGCCACGACCCGCCAGTCGGGTCTGCCTCCGGATCCCCTGGCCGGCAGGCCCGGCCAGGTGTAGCCCACCCGGCGGGCGGCCATCATTCCCCACCCGGCCGAGCAGGAGCAGATCAGCAGGCCCAGCATGGCGATCACGGCCCCGCTGTCGCCGAAGTCGAAGGCGAGGGGGAAGGCGAACATCAGGGAACCGACCCCGGCCAGGCCGACGATGGGTGCGAGCTGCCAGATGCGCAGTCGGCGCTGCGGGCGCAGCTCGACCTCGACCTCGTCACCGCCCGTGAACATCTGGTCCGGCTCGGGGCCGTCGTCGGTCACACCGCCCTGCACCTCCTCGGGCCCGTCGGGGCTGAGGCGGTCGGTCTCCTGCTCCGGCGCACCCCGCTCGGTGGTGAGGTGCTCGGTGCCGTGTGCGGTGTCACGAGGGCCGGCCTCCATCGCCACGCGCCCTCCCAACTTGGACTCCACTGGTCGATCGAAGCTCGATGATGGCACGGCGTCACAGGCCCCGATGACGGCCTGGGCGTCCCGATGCCATGACGTGATCAGGCTGTAACCGGTCGTTCGACCAACGACAACGCGAGCCGCGGAAGTTCCCCGAGGTCGGCCGCGGCCCCACTCAACCAGTGCACCCGGGGATCGCGCCTGAACCACGAATCCTGACGGCGCGCGAAGCGCTTGGTGGCACGCACGGTCTCGGACCGCGCCTCCTCCAGGGTGCACTCGCCGGCGAGCGCGGCGAGGACCTGCTGGTAGCCGAGCGCGCGCGAGGCCGTACGCCCTTCGCGCAACCCCTGCGCCTCCAGTGCGCGCACCTCCTCCACCAGACCCGCCTCCCACATCCGGTCGACCCGGCGGGCGATGCGCTCGTCCAGCTCGGGCCGGGCCACGTCGACGCCGATCTGGAGGGTGTCGTAGACCGAGTCGTGGCCGGGGAGGTTGGCGGTGAAGGGCCGGCCGGTGATCTCGATCACTTCGAGTGCCCGGACGATGCGGCGGCCGTTGCTCGGCAGAATGGCCCGCGCGGCCTCGGGGTCCGCGGCGGCGAGGCGCGCGTGCAGCGCGCCCGGGCCGCGCAGGGTGAGCTCCTCCTCCAGGCGGGCCCTGATCCCGGGGTCGGTGCCCGGGAACTCCAGGTTGTCGATGGCTCCGCGGACGTAGAGGCCGGAGCCGCCGACCAGGACGGGCCAGCGCCCCTCGGCGAGCAGCGCGTCGATCCGGGCCCTCGCCAGGCGCTGGTACTCGGCGACGGACGCGGTGACGGTCACGTCCCAGACGTCCAGCAGATGGTGCGGAACGCCGCCCCGCTCCTCGGGCGTCAGTTTGGCGGTGCCGATGTCCATCCCCCGGTAGAGCTGCATGGAGTCCGCGTTGACGACTTCACCGCCCAGCTTCCGGGCCAGGAAAACGCCCAGATCGGACTTTCCGGCCGCAGTGGGACCGACGACGGCGATGACGCGGGGGGCGAGGGGTGCGCTGCTCACCGATCCAGTCTCCCAAACCTCTCGGCCCGCTCTCGAACGAGTTACGTGACGCGGCCGTCACGGGGTCGTTGCCCGTTGCGAGTCTCCTGCCGCCGGAGCACGGCGGCGGCGACCCCGGGTCACGCGAACGGGCCCACCGGGTCACGCGGAATGTCGCTCGCACGAGTAACGTATGGAGTGGATATGGGCGTTTTTGCACGGATTTTTCGGAGGTCGAAGGCCACGGAGGAGACGCGGACCGACGAGGCCCGGGACGGCCGGACGGCAGCCGGGCCGCAGACGGAGGACACGGCCGGGACCGCGCAGTCGAAGGCATCGGCCGAGACGCCGAAGACCGACGGGCCGGCGGTGCAGGAGGCCGACGGGGTCACCGGCACCGACGGCGTCGAGATCCCGAAGCAGCAGTCCTCCGAGGCCGTCGGCAGCGAGGCCGACAAGGGCGCCCGCACGTAGACGCCCGCGAGGGAAGGTGCATCATGGGTCTCCTGAACAATCTGAGGACCAAACTCGACCCGGCCAAGGGCAAGGTCTCCGACCTCGCGCACCAGCACGGGGGCAAGATCCAGCACGGTCTGGACAAGGCCGCGCGGGCCGTCGACGAGCGGACCAAGGGCAAGTACCGCGACAGGATCCAGACGGGCACGGGAAAGGCCAAGAGCGCCATGGACCGACTCGCGCACAAGAACGACCCCGGTCCGGGAAAGGGCGACACGACGCCGCCGGCCGGACCACCGCCCGCCTCCTGAGCGGTACGACGCCGGACGGCCGTGGAGCACCTCGAGGGCTCCACGGCCGTCCGCCGTTGCTCCGGCCGGATCCGGCCCGGCCGGTTCCTACGACCAGGTGGCCACGATGTAGCCCACCCCGTACGGGGCGTCCTCGTAGAGCAGCGCCCCCTCCAGGTCCGGGTTTCCGGCCGCGGCGCCCGCGAGGACCTGCCAGGGGGCACGGCCGGACGCCTTCAGCTCGCGTGCCAGGCCGGTGTCCAGCGCGCGCAGGGCCGCGGTGTCGGCAGCGCCCAACGCGCGCGCGATCTCCGCGTCGAAGGGGGCCGCACGCTCGTCGAGGTAGCCCGGCGCCTTGAGGGTGCGGCAGGCGCTGGCGTCGCCCAGCACCAGCATCGCCACCCGCTCCGCTCGCGTGGCGATCGCCCCTCCCTCTTCGACGCACCGCTCGGCCGTCAGGGGTTCCCCCACTCCCAGCCCCTCGACGGGGGCGTCCGCCCACCCGGCCCTGCCCAGCAGCCATGCGCCCACGGCGAGTCCGTAGGGGAGTTCCGGCCCGGCCGGCCCGCCCCTGTCCGGACCCAGCCGTACGTCCAGGTCGACGCCGAAGCCGCGAAAGGACCCCGGGGTGCCCTCCGGGTAGCTCTCGGGGCCGGCGGCCGCCGCCGGTCCGACCACCACGAGCCGGTCGGGCCGGGCGGCGGCGAGCACGCCCAGCGCGTCCGTGCACGCGGTGCGCGCGGCGTCCAGCTCGGCGGCGGCACCCGCGGCGACCTCGGGAACGAGCAGCGGCGGACAGGGGCAGACTGCGGCGGCGACTAGCATGATCGGCAGCCTACTGCGGCGGCCCGGAACGGCGCCCCCGCCTCAGGGGCGCCGTTCCGGCAGCGCTCGGCGAAGCACTGACCGACTCCGTGCGTGCACGCCGTACCGTCCGCGACGCGCCTCCTCGCGCGTGCCCCCGGCGCGTGCGACCGGCCGGAGCCCGGCGTCCGACTCCGTCACGACGGCCCGCCGAGCCGTGCGTCCGCCCCCTCGTCGCGGACCGGTCAGTCGACGGCGCAGCCCCCGGTGACCGCCGGCAGCGGCTCGGGCACGCCCACTTTGGGCAGGCCGAGCATGACGCCCGCCGGCTTGGCGGCCTCGGCGGCGTTCCGCTTCTCCCAGGCGTCACCCGCGCGGGTGCGGCGCACGTCCCGCACGGGTCCCTCGGCGAGCAGGTGGTGCGGGGCGGCATAGGTGATCTCGACGGTGACCACGTCGCCGGGGCGGACCTCCTGCTCCGGCTTGGTGAAGTGCACCAGACGGTTGTCGGGGGCACGGCCGGAGAGACGGTGGGTGGTGTCGTCCTTGCGGCCCTCGCCCTCGGCGACCATCAGCTCCAGGGTGCGCCCCACCTGCTTCTTGTTCTCCTCCCAGGAGATCTCCTCCTGGAGGGCGACGAGCCGCTCGTACCGCTCCTGGACGACCTTCTTGGGGATCTGGCCGTCCATCTCGGCGGCCGGGGTGCCCGGGCGCTTGGAGTACTGGAAGGTGAACGCCTGCGCGAAGCGGGCCTCGCGGACGACGTGCAGGGTCTGCTCGAAGTCCTCCTCGGTCTCACCGGGGAAGCCCACGATGATGTCGGTGCTGATCGCCGCGTGCGGGATGGCGGCGCGGACCTTCTCGATGATGCCGAGGTAGCGCTCCTGCCGGTAGGAGCGGCGCATCGCCTTCAGGACCGCGTCCGAGCCGGACTGGAGGGGCATGTGCAGCTGCGGCATCACGTTCGGCGTCTCGGCCATGGCGGCGATGACGTCGTCGGTGAAGTCGCGCGGGTGCGGCGAGGTGAAGCGGACGCGCTCCAGGCCGTCGATCCTCCCGCAGGCCCGCAGCAGCTTGCTGAACGCCTCGCGGTCGCCGATGTCGGAACCGTAGGCGTTCACGTTCTGGCCGAGCAGGGTGATCTCCGAGACACCCTCGGCGACCAGGGCCTCGATCTCGGCGAGGATGTCGCCGGGGCGCCGGTCCTTCTCCTTGCCGCGGAGCGCGGGGACGATGCAGAAGGTGCAGGTGTTGTTGCAGCCGACGGAGATCGACACCCAGGCCGCGTACGCGCTCTCGCGGCGGGTCGGCAGCGTGGAGGGGAAGGCCTCCAGCGACTCGGCGATCTCGACCTGTGCCTCCTCCTGGACGCGGGCGCGCTCCAGGAGGACGGGCAGCTTGCCGATGTTGTGCGTACCGAAGACCACGTCGACCCAGGGCGCGCGCTTCACGATCGTGTCGCGGTCCTTCTGGGCCAGGCAGCCGCCGACCGCGATCTGCATGCCGGGGCGCCGCGCCTTCTTGGGGGCGAGGTGTCCCAGGTTGCCGTACAGCTTGTTGTCGGCGTTCTCGCGCACGGCGCAGGTGTTGAAGACGACGACGTCCGCGTCGCCGTCGGAGCCCTCGGGGGCGCGGACGTAGCCCGCGTCCTCCAGCAGCCCGGCCAACCGCTCGGAGTCGTGGACGTTCATCTGGCACCCGTAGGTGCGTACTTCATAGGTGCGCGTGCCGCCCACTGACTGGCTCCGGTCGATGCTGCTCATGCCCTAAGGGTAGGCGGTGCCGCGGACGGCCTCCGCCGTCGAGGCCGTGCTCCCGGGTCCGGCGTTCCCGGGACGTGCGCCGGCCCCGCACGGCCGGGCGGTACGCGGTGGGCGGAGCCGGGGGCGTGACGGGGCGCGGGCACCGTCGGCGGACGGGTACGACGGTGATCCGGGTCGCCGGGAGTTCTCGATCATTTCCTCGGCGGCCCGGAGCGGGCCGGGAAACTCCGCCACCGGGCGAAGGAGAGACGTCGCCGGATCCGGTCGGGCACCGCGGGAAACGAGCGGACCACGGGTGTCGTGCCCACGGGGACGCGAGCGAGCCGCCGGGTTTCCTCCGTGTGCGCCGGGAATTCCCGGCGCACACGGAATCGACCGTACGACCGGGCGGTGCCGCTCAGTCGCTCAGTCCTCCCCGCGCGGCGCCCAGCCCTGTCGCCGCAGGACCGCCGACACGTCCGGGGCCTCGTAGTGCCCGCCCTTGAGGACCTTGCCGTCGGCGCGGCGGCTGATCTGTCCGTCCGGGCCCAGCTTGGTCATGTTGGAGCGGTGGATCTCGGCGATGACCGCGTCGAGGTCGATTCCGTGGACGAGTGCCGTGCCGTACGCGACGTAGACGACGTCGGCCAGTTCGTGGGCGAGCCGGTCGAGCGGGCCCTCCACCGACACCTCGGCGACCTCCGCGGCCTCCTCGGCCAGCAGTTCGCCGCGGTGGGCGGCCAGATCCGGCGAGACCTCGGACGGGGTGTCGCGGACGTCCAGCCCGAAGGCGCGGTGGAACTCACGGACCAGGTCGGCGGGCGAAGGACTCATGCGGCGACTGTAGCGGCCGCCTCGGACACCCTTGGGCCCGCGCACGGGTCCGGGCTGTGAGCCCCGCCCTGGTCAGCGGGGCTCCGGGCTGGCAGGATCGCGCGCATGTCCCACGCGCTGTCCCGGATCGGCGGGCGCCGGGCCCTGCGGGGCGCGGTCGCCGGCTTCGTGGCGCTCGGGCTGCTGCTGTGGTGGCTGGCGCCCTGGAGCGAAGAGCCGCCCGGCGGGACGATCACGCTGAGCACGGGAACGCGCCCGGGGGTCTACCAGAAGTACGGCGAACTCCTGCGCACCTCGCTCGGCACGCACATGCCCGACCTCGAGGTCCGGCTGGAGACGAGTGACGGCTCGCAGGAGAACGTACGGCGCGTGGCGACCGGGCAGGCCGACTTCGCGATCGCCGCGGCCGACGCGGTGGAGACGTACCGGCTGAGCGGCCTGTCGGGCGCCGACCGGCTGCGCGGGGTGGCACGCCTGTACGACGACTACGTGCAGCTCGTGGTCCCGCCCGACTCCGGCATCCGCTCCGTCGCGGACCTGCGGGGCAAGCGGGTCGCCATAGGGTCGCCCAAGTCGGGGGTCCGGCTCATCGCCAACCGGGTGCTCAGGGCGGCCGGCATCGACCCGGAGACGGACATCAGGCCCTCCTCGGACGGTATCGACACCGGGCCGGGGCGGCTGGGACGGGGGCTGGACGCGTTCTTCTGGTCGGGTGGACTGCCCACGGACGGCCTGAAGACGCTCGCCGAGGATTCCACTCTGCGGTTCGTCCCGATCGGCGCCGACCTCGTCGCCGAGCTGCACAAGCAGGGCGGTGCCGCGCGCTACTACCGGGCCACCAACATGCCGGAGTCGGCCTATCCCGGCAGCCAGTCCGGCGCGGCCGTCCCGACGATGGCGGTGTCCAACCTCCTGATCACCAGGGCGGACGCGGATCCCCGGCTCACCGAGTGGCTGACCCGCGTGGTGCTCAAGAGCCGGGACCGCATCGGGGCGGACGTCCACTCCGCGCAGCTGGTCGACGTACGCACCGCCATCTACACGGACCCGCTCCGGCTGCACGAGGGCGCCCGCCGCTACTACCGGTCCGTCAAGCCCTGAGCCGCCGTCTCACTCGTGGGGGCGTTCCTCGGTACCGTCACCGTCACCCTCAGCCCGTGCGGCTCGTGGCGGTCGTAGGCGAGGGAGCCGCCGCCCGCCGCGAGCAGCGCCCGGGAGATGGACAGGCCCAGACCGGAGCCCTTGATGTTCTGGTGCCGGCCGCTGCGCCAGAAGCGGTCGCCGATACGGGTGAGTTCCTCGTCGGTCAGGCCCGGGCCGTTGTCGGTGACGACGACGGTGGAGGTGTCGCCGTTGGAGGTGACGGCCACCTCGACGCTCTCGCCCCCGGGCGTGAACTTCACCGCGTTGTCGATGATCGCGTCCAGCGCGCTGGAGAGCGCGACCGGGTCGGCCCATGCCGTGGTCGGCGGGCAGTTCCCGACCAGGCGGACCCCCTTGGCCTCGGCGGTGGGAGCCCAGGCCGCGACGCGCTCGCCGGTCAGCGCGCCGATGTCGGTGACCTGGAGCTGGGCCTCGCTGTGCTCGGCGAGCGCCAGGTCGAGCAGGTCGTCCAGGACCTGTGCCAGGCGCTTGCCCTCGGCCTGGACCGAGGCGATCTCCTCATTGCCCTCGGGCAGCTCGAGGGCCAGCAGTTCGATGCGCAGCAGCAGCGCCGAGAGCGGGTTGCGCAGTTGGTGGGAGGCGTCGGCGACGAAGGCGCGCTGCTGCTCCAGCACGCTTTCGACATGGTCCGCCATCTCGTTGAACGACCGGGCGAGGCGTCTGAGCTCCGGGGGGCCGCCCGCCACGGCGACCCGGGACTTCAGCCGCCCGGTGGCGATGTCGTGGGTGGTGGCGTCCAGCACCCGCACTGGTCTGAGCACCCAGCCGGTCAGGCGCAGGGCCGCGCCGACGGCCAGCAGCATGGCCGCGGCCTCGCCCGCGCCGATGACCAGCCAGCCCTGCAGGATGCGGGAGCGCATGGGCCCGGTCGGCGAGTCGGTGACGACGACCGCGACGACATCACCGTCCCGGATGACCGGTGAGGCCACCACGAGGCTGTGCCGCTGCCAGGGCCACACCTGCTCGGGGTCGTGGCTGCGGCGGCTGAGCAGGGCCTCCTGGAAGGCGCCCCGCACCTCGCCCGACCGCGGGAGGAGCCAGTTGTCCGGGGCGTGCGCCATGGACGAGTCGTTGCGGTAGAACACACCGGCGCGGATGCCGTAGACCTCGTAGTAGCTGCGCAGTTCGTTGCGGAGCGTCTCCTGGCGCTCGTTGATGTCCCCGGTGGCCGGGTCGGACGGCTCGGTGACGAACTGGGCGAGGGCCGCGAAGCGCGCCGTGTCGTCGATCCGGTCGACGACGACCTTCTGCTGCTGCGCGCCGGCCAGGCTCACGGCGAGCGGGACGCCGAGCGCGAGGAGGACGGCCGCCATCAGGACGATGAGCAGCGGAAGCAGACGTGTGTGCACCCGGCCCCGCTAGGCCGCGGGCGCGACGAGCCGGTAGCCGACTCCGCGTACCGTCTCGATGAGGGCCGGCATGCGCAGCTTGGCGCGCAAGGAGGCGACGTGCACCTCCAGGGTGCGGCCGGTCCCCTCCCAGCTGGTGCGCCACACCTCGCTGATGATCTGCTCCCGGCGGAAGACGACCCCCGGCCGCTGGGCGAGCAGGGCCAGCAGGTCGAACTCCTTGCGGGTGAGCTGGACGACCGAGCCGTTCACGCTGACCTGGCGGGTCGGCAGCTCTATGCGCACCGGGCCCAGGCGCAGCTCGGCCTCGGCGGCGCCGGTGGTCTCCTCGTGGACGGTGCGCCGGCTGACGGCGTGGATCCGGGCCAGCAGCTCCCCCGTGTCGTACGGCTTGACCACGTAGTCGTCGGCGCCGAGGTTGAGGCCGTGGATGCGGGAGCGCACGTCGGAGCGGGCAGTGACCATGATCACCGGTGTGCTGGTGCGCTTGCGGATCCTGCCGCAGACCTCGTAGCCGTCCTGGTCGGGCAGGCCCAGGTCGAGCAGGACGACGCCGAAGCCGTTGCCCTCGGGGACGAGCGCCTGGAGGGCCTCCTCGCCGCTGCGCGCGTGGGTGACGTCGAACCCGTGCCGGGCCAGCACCGCCGACAGGGCGGCGGCGACGTGGTTGTCGTCCTCGACCAGGAGCAGTCTCACCGGGTCCCCTTTCCGTTCATCGGCCGTACGATCTTCCCGGGTACAAAACGCATGGACGCGCGCATGCACCTTGCAGTGACGCCGATGGACGACGACGGCGTCAAGAGGATTCCGGTTGCGCTTTCGTACCGTTACCCGGCCGAAATGCGCCCTGCTCACAAGTGCTACGACATGTGTCCGATTGCTATCGGATCGTGATGCTCAGATTCCCCTCAGATGTAATGACGCAGGCCTGAAGGGTTACTACTGTCCTCCGAAACCGAGGAGGACGGAGCCTGAGAGCGATGACCGAAGTAGCGGTGGCCAAGGAAGATGTGGCCGCGACCGGCGATCTGGTCGTCCTGAAGAGCGTCAACAAGCACTTCGGCGCGTTGCACGTACTCCAGGACATCGACCTGACGATCACTCGTGGCGAAGTCGTCGTGGTCATCGGGCCTTCCGGGTCCGGGAAGTCCACCCTGTGCCGCACCATCAACCGTCTGGAGACGATCGACTCCGGGTCGATCGCGATCGACGGCAAGCCCCTGCCCGACGAGGGCAAGGAGCTCGCCCGGCTGCGGGCCGACGTGGGGATGGTCTTCCAGTCCTTCAACCTCTTCGCGCACAAGACCGTGCTCGAGAACGTGACGCTGGGCCAGGTCAAGGTTCGCAAGAAGGACAAGAAGGCCGCCGAGGAGCGGGCCCGCGCCCTGCTCGACCGGGTCGGCGTGGGCGCGCAGGCCGAGAAGTACCCCGCGCAGCTCTCCGGTGGCCAGCAGCAGCGTGTCGCCATCGCACGGGCCCTGGCGATGGAGCCCAAGGTCATGCTCTTCGACGAGCCGACGTCGGCTCTCGACCCGGAGATGATCAACGAGGTTCTGGAGGTCATGCAGCAGCTCGCCCGCGACGGCATGACCATGATCGTCGTCACCCATGAGATGGGGTTCGCCCGTTCGGCAGCGAACCGCGTGGTGTTCATGGCCGACGGCCGCATCGTCGAACAGGCCGCGCCGGAACAGTTCTTCAGCAATCCGCGCAGCGACCGCGCCAAGGACTTCCTGTCGAAGATCCTTCACCACTGACGGCGCACCCCGCGCCCTGACGACTTGCGTCACCGGACATTCGACCGGACCGCATCACTTCACCAGTCATAAGGATGTGCACCATGAACCTCCGCAAGGTCACCGCCGCCTCGGCCGCCGTGTTCGCCCTCGCCCTGACCGCGACCGCCTGTGGCGATGGTGACGGCGGCGACTCCAACGGCTCGGGGTCGTCGGGCGGCGACAAGAAGAAGATCACCATCGGCATCAAGTTCGACCAGCCGGGCCTGGGCCAGAAGACCCCGCAGGGCTACGCGGGCTTCGACGTGGACGTCGCCACGTACGTCGCCAAGAAGCTCGGCTACGACGAGAAGCAGATCGAGTGGAAGGAGTCGAAGAGCGCCGACCGCGAGACCATGCTGCAGCGCGGCGACGTCGACTTCATCGCCGCCACCTACTCGATCACCCCGGAGCGCGAGGCGAAGGTCGACTTCGCCGGCCCGTACCTGCTCGCCCACCAGGACGTGCTGATCCGTGCCGACGACGACTCGATCAAGTCGCCGGAGGACCTGAACGACGCCAAGCTGTGCTCGGTCACCGGCTCGACCTCGGCGCAGAACGTCAAGGACAAGCTGGCGCCCAAGGCGCAGCTCCAGCCGTACCCGACGTACTCCGCCTGCCTGCCCGGCCTGCAGAACGGTGCCGTCGACGCGCTGACCACCGACGACTCCATCCTCGCCGGCTACGCCGCCCAGGATCAGTTCAAGGGCAAGTTCAAGCTCGGCGGCTTCAAGCTGACCAACGAGAACTACGGCATCGGCGTCAAGAAGGGCAGCGACCTCAAGGCGAAGATCAACGACGCGCTGGAGGCCATGGTCTCCGACGGCTCCTGGGAGAAGGCCGTGAAGGACAACTTCGGTCCGGCCAACTACCAGTACGAGCCCGCGCCGAAGATCGGCGACGTCAAGAGCTGAGGCCTCGCCTGACAGGGTGCGCCGCCCCGGATGCGGGGCGGCGCACCGGTGCGGGCATCCCTACACGCGGAAGCGCGGGAGATCGTGTTCGACTTTCTTGAAGATTACGACCTGCTGGGGGCCTTCTGGACGACGGTGCAGCTCGCTGTGCTCTCCGCCGTCGGCTCCCTGATCTGGGGCACCCTACTGGCCGCCATGCGCGTCGGTCCGGTGCCGCTGATGCGCGGTTTCGGGACCGCGTACGTGAACATCGTGCGGAACATCCCGCTGACCGTCATCATCCTGTTCACGTCACTCGGCTTGAACCAGACCCTGGGCATCAGCCTCGGCGCGGACGACTTCGAGACGATCAACTTCCGGCTCGCCGTCCTCGGCCTGATCCTCTACACCTCGGCCTTCGTGTGCGAGGCGATCCGCTCCGGCATCAACACGGTGCCGGTCGGCCAGGCCGAGGCGGCCCGCGCGATCGGCCTCAGCTTCAACCAGGTGCTGGGCCTCGTGGTGCTGCCCCAGGCGTTCCGCTCGTCCGTCGGCCCGCTGGCGAACGTGCTGATCGCGCTCATCAAGAACACCACAGTGGCTGCCGCGATCGGTGTCGCCGAGGCGGCCCTGTTGATGAAGGAGATGATCGAGAACGAGGCGCAGCTGCTGCTGATCTCCGCGGTCATCGCGTTCGGTTTCGTGGTTCTGACGCTGCCGACCGGCCTGTTCCTCGGCTGGGTGGGCAAGAAGGTGGCGGTGAAGCGGTGAGCTCCGTTCTCTACGACGCTCAAGGCCCTCGCGCCAAGCGACGCAACGTCGTCTTCACGGCGGTCTTCCTGGTCGTCCTCGCGGCCTTGCTGTGGTGGGTGTTCAGCACCCTCAACGACAAGGGCCAGCTGGAATGGTTCCTGTGGAAGCCGTTCTTCACCAGCGCCGAGCCGTGGTCCACGTACATCTGGCCGGGTCTGCAGAACACGCTGAAGGCCGCCGCGCTGTCGGTGGTCATCGCGCTGCCGCTCGGTGCCGTCTTCGGCATCGCCCGGCTGTCGGACCACGCCTGGATCCGCGTCCCGGCCGGGATCGTGGTCGAGTTCTTCCGGGCCATCCCCGTCCTGGTCCTGATGATCTTCGGTCTCGCCCTGTTCGCCGAGTACACCAACGTCAGCTCCGACGACCGTCCGCTGTACGCGGTCGTCACGGGTCTGGTGCTGTACAACGCCTCCGTCCTCGCGGAGATCGTGCGCGCCGGCATCCTGTCCCTGCCCAAGGGCCAGGCCGAGGGAGCGATGGCGATCGGCCTGCGCAAGAACCAGGTGATGCGGCTGATCCTGCTGCCGCAGGCGGTCACCGCGATGCTCCCGGCCATCGTCAGCCAGCTCGTCGTCATCGTGAAGGACACCGCCCTCGGCGGCGCCGTCCTCACCTTCCCCGAGCTGCTCGCCTCGGCCAACACGATGAGCGGCTACTACGGCGCCAACGTCATCGCCAGCCTCACGGTCGTGTCCGTGCTCTTCATCGCGCTCAACTTCGCCCTCACCTCCTTCGCCTCCTGGCTCGAGGCGCGGCTGCGCCGCAGCAAGCGCAGCACGGGCGCGGTGCTCGGCGCCGAGGACGTCGAGGAGCTGAACGCGGCCGAGGTCGGGGGATCCCACGGAACCGGTGCGGGCGGCGCCACCTGACGCCCTGTCGTACGACACGACTGTGGCCCGCCGTTTCCCGGCGGGCCACAGTCGTGTCGGGTGACCGGCCGGCATCGCCGGTGCGGGTGAACGGTGCGCCCCGGACTCATATGACGAGCAGTCAAGTAGGGGGACGGCTCCCGCGCCCTCTCATGATCGCCACCGGCCTTCGGTCACTTGACGCAAGCACCGGCAATGGGTTGCATACGTTCTGTGATCGTGCACCCTGCTCCGTCTTTCTGTTCCTCCCCGTCCCTACGGACGTCACTTCGAGCAGGGGGAGCCGCGCCGTGGACCCGGTGATCGTCGTCGGAGCGGGGCCCGTCGGGCTCGCGCTCGCCCTGGCGCTGGCGCGCCAGGAGGTGCCGTGCGTGCTCCTCGACGAGGGGCCGGGCAAGGACGAGCCGCGCCCGGCGCGCACCGTCATGCTGCGCGAGGACACCGCCGCGCTGATGGAGCGGCTGACCGGGGTGCCGCTCGCCCGGGCCGGCTTCCGCCCGGCCGTATGGCGGTCGGTGCGGCGCAAACAGGTGGTGCACGAGATCACCTACGACGACGCCCGGCCCGCGCCCCTGCACATCGCCCAGCACGTCCTGACGGGCGTCCTGCGCGCCGCCCTCGCGCGCGAACGGCTCGTCAAGGTCGCGGTGGACAGCCGTCTGGACTCCCTCGAACAGGAGCCTTCGGGCGTCACCGCCCACACCCGCGGCCCCGGGGGGACCTGGTGGCGCGGCAGTTACCTGGTCGGCTGCGACGGCCCCCGCTCGACCGTGCGCAAGCTCCAGGACATCCGCTTTCCCGGCCGCACGGCGGTGGAACGATACGCCGTGGCCGCGCTGCGCACGGAATTCCCCTGGGACGGCGAGACGCTGCTGCACCGCATGCCGCCGTGGCGCACGACCGGTCCCTCGGCCGGGGAGATCAGCGCGCGTCCGCTGCCGGAGGGGGTGTGGCGGCTGGACTGGCTGCTGCCGCCGGGGAAGGAACTGGTCACGCCGGAGCTGCTGCTGACCCGTGTCCGGGAGACGCTGGCCGGCTGGAACCACGGTGAGACCCCGCCCTACGAGTTGTTGGACACCGGGGTCCACACCGTGCACCACCGGCTGGCCCGGCGTTGGCGGGCCGACCGCGTGTTCCTCGCCGGGGACGCGGCCCACCTGCTCGGCTCGCTGGGCACGCACGGGCTGGACGAGGGACTGCGCGACGTCGACAACCTCGCCTGGAAGCTGGCGCTGGCCTGGCACCACGGTCCGCACGAGGCGCTGCTCGACAGCTACCAGGCCGAGCGCCGCGCGATCGTCTCGGGCCGGCTGCGCGCCGCCGACCAGGTGCTGCCTTTGCTGCGAGGCGGCGGGGGGCTGCGTTCCTATGTCCCGGGGGCCGCCCGGGGGCACGACGCGCTGTTGACGGACGGTCATCTGGGGCGGGGAGCGCTGGGCGCGCCGGGGACGTACGCCGACTCGCCGCTCGCACCCGGCCGCCTCGAGGGCGAGGTGCCCGTCGGAACACCTCCCGGGGCGGCGGTGACGGACGTGCGCGTCACGGCGGAGGACGGCACCTTCGTCCGGTTGCGGGACCGGCTCGGCCGGGGTGCGCTGCTGGTGGTGCTGATCGCGCCGGGCACGGGGGTGTGGGAGCGCAGGCACTGGATGTCCGCCGGGATCATGCCCCGGCTGGCGGCGGCCGTCTCGGCGCTGCCGCATCCGGCCGAGCTGCTGGTCGCCGAGAGCTATCCGGGGGCGGCGGCCCACACCGTTCTGCTGGTACGCCCCGACGGCCATCTGGTGACGGCACTGGGCGGGGTCCGCCCGGCGGACCTGTACGCGGCGGCGGAGGCGGTCGTCGGAGGACCGACGGAGACCAGAGCGAAGGCGAAGACGGAGGCGGAGGCCGGGGCTGCGACGGGCTGAGGTCCGTGGCGAAGGGCGGCTCGCGCCGCATCCGGTCGTGTCGCCCTCACCGTGCGCCCGAAGGCCCGTACGCACGCAGGCTCGTGCGTCCGAAGGACCCTGCGTCCGCAGGGTGAGGACGGGTTGAAGCGATATGCCGCTTCATGGTCTACTCCGCACCGTGACCGACACCTGTGTGCGCCTGTGGCGGAGGGTCCACATGGACCTCGTCCGCTACGCGGGCTGCGTGTGTCGCCCGTCCTGCTGACTTCGCGTTCCCCCTCACTTCCCGCGCGCCGCTCGCCGCTCCGCATGCCGCCGCCGCGCGCCTCCGCGAACCCTTCTCCAGGACGGTGCACGTGTCTGTCTTCCCCGCCGCCTCTTCCCCCGCCACGCCTCCCGCCGCCTCCCCCACCCAGGCGGACCTCCTCGCCTTCGTACGCCGTATCGCCGCCGACGACGAGCTGATCGCCTCGCTCCCCCTCGACCCGGAGGGCCGTACCTGGGTACGGCTCGACGGGCCCGGTGGCAGTGAGGCCTGGCTGATCGGCTGGCCGCCCGGCACCGGAACCGGCTGGCACGACCACGCCGAATCCGTCGGTGCCTTCATGACCGCGTCGGGTGAACTGAAGGAGAACTCGCTCACCGCGCGGCTGCCCGCCGACGGCTGGAAGGCCCTGGAACTGGCCGATGGGGTGGACCGGGAACGCCGTCTGCCGGCCGGGCAGGGCCGCGCCTTCGGCCGGCACCATGTGCACGAGGTGCTCAACGAGTCCCCGGACCGACACGCCGTCTCCGTGCACGCCTATCACCCACCTCTGCCGCTGATCCGCCGCTACAGTCGCAGCGGTCGGATGCTGCGCCTGGAGCAGGTCGAACGCCCGGAGGACTGGCAGTGAGCGGGACACCCGAGCGGGCCGTCGACGCCCCTGGAATCGACGAACTCCTACAGCGGGTACGCGCGGGCTACGAGCGGATCGGGGCGATCCGCGCCCACGAGGCCGCCCGGGCCGGCGAGGCACTGCTGGTGGACATCCGCTATGCCGCCCTGCGCGACCGGGACGGGCTCGTCCCCGGCGCCGTCGTCGTCGAGCGCAACGAGCTGGAGTGGCGCCTCGACCCACGGGGCAGCCACCGTCTCCCCGAGGCGACGAGCCATGACCTGCGCGTCGTCGTGATCTGCAACGAGGGGTACGCCTCCAGCCTGGCGGCGGAGTCCCTGCACCGCTTGGGGCTGCACCGGGCCACCGACCTGATCGGCGGTTTCCAGGCCTGGCGGGCGGCGGGGCTGCCGGTGCTGCCCGTACCGGAGTAGGAGCGGGCGGAAAGGCGGGGACGCCGGCGCCCGCATCACCGGGCCGACCACCACGCCCCGTTGTCCCGCCTCCTCAGAACCCCTCGTCGCCTCAGAACCCCTCGTCGCCGAGGAACTCCGTGTCCTCGCCCTCCTCCTCCAGCGCCTGCCGGACCACGCGGAGGGCGAGGCCCTCGGGGTAGCCCTTGCGGGCCAGCATGCCCGCGAGGCGACGGATCCGCTTGTCGCGGTCGAGTCCCCGGGTGGAGCGCAGCTTGCGGGCGACCAGTTCGCGCGCGGTCGCCTCCTCCTGCTCGGAGTCGAGCTGCGAGACGGCCGCGTCGATCAGCGTGGGGTCGACGCCCTTGGTCCGCAGCTCCTGGGCGAGCGCGCGCCGGGCCAGCCCTCGGCCGTGGTGCCGGGACTCCACCCAGGCGTCCGCGAAGGCACTGTCGTCGATCAGCCCGACCTCTTCGAACCGGGACAGCACCTCCTCGGCGGCCTCGTCCGGGATCTGCCGCTTGCTCAGGGCGTCGGCGAGCTGCTTCCGCGTGCGCGGGGTCCCGGTGAGCAGGCGCAGGCAGATCGCCCGTGCCCGCTCCACCGGGTCCCCCGGGGGCTCCTCCTGCCCGGCCCTCGACGAGGAGGAGTCGCCCCCGTCCTCCGCGGCCGCCTCGCCGAAAGCCCGGCGCCTGCGCCCGCGTCCAGCGCGCGCCCCGCCGTCACGCGAGCCGCCCGCCCGTGCGCCGCCCCCGTACCGTCGGCTGCTGCCGGAGTCCGGGGGGCGGCCGTCCGCACCGGTGCTGTCGTCGTACACCTCGTCACCGCCCACGGCCGAGCCCTCGCCGCCCTCGGTGCCCCTCCCCCGTGGGACACCGGTGGCGGCGGACTCGTACTCGGCCCAGTCGGTTCGTCGGGTCACGGGTCAGCTCTTGGCCGCCGCGGCCTTGGACTTGCCGGCCTTCACCGCCGGAGCCGGCACCGCGGCCGCCTCGGCCGGGGCTGCGGAGTCCGCGGCGTCCGTGCCCGGCTCGGTGGCGGGCTCCTCGGGCCGCACCCCGACGCCCAGCTTCTCCTTGATCTTCTTCTCGATCTCGTTGGCGAGGTCGGGGTTGTCCTTCAGGAAGTTGCGGGCGTTCTCCTTGCCCTGGCCGAGCTGGTCGCCCTCGTACGTGTACCAGGCGCCGGCCTTGCGGACGAAGCCGTGCTCCACGCCCATGTCGATCAGGCCGCCCTCGCGGCTGATGCCCTGGCCGTAGAGGATGTCGAACTCGGCCTGCTTGAAGGGGGGCGCCACCTTGTTCTTGACGACCTTGCAGCGGGTGCGGTTGCCGACCGCCTCGGTGCCGTCCTTCAGGGTCTCGATGCGGCGGATGTCGATGCGCACCGAGGCGTAGAACTTCAGCGCCCGGCCACCGGTGGTGGTCTCCGGGGAGCCGAACATCACGCCGATCTTCTCGCGGAGCTGGTTGATGAAGATCGCGGTGGTCTTGGACTGGTTGAGCGCGCTGGTGATCTTCCGCAGGGCCTGGCTCATCAGGCGGGCCTGCAGACCCACGTGGCTGTCGCCCATCTCGCCCTCGATCTCCGCGCGCGGGACGAGCGCCGCGACGGAGTCGATGACGATGAGGTCGAGGGCGCCGGAGCGGACCAGCATGTCCACGATCTCCAGGGCCTGCTCGCCGTTGTCCGGCTGGGAGAGGATCAGGTTGTCGATGTCGACGCCGAGCTTCTTCGCGTACTCGGGGTCGAGGGCGTGCTCCGCGTCCACGAAGGCCACCTGGCCGCCGGCCTTCTGGGCGTTCGCCACCGCGTGCAGGGTCAGGGTCGTCTTGCCGGAGGACTCCGGCCCGTAGATCTCCACCACCCGGCCGCGCGGCAGGCCGCCGACGCCGAGGGCCACGTCGAGCGCGGTCGACCCGGTCGGGATGACCTCGATGGGCTCCTTCGACCGCTCGCCCATGCGCATGACCGCGCCCTTGCCGAATTGTCGTTCAATCTGAGCGAGCGCGGCGTCGAGCGCCTTCTCGCGGTCGGTTCCTGCCATGGGTTCCACCCGATTTGCTTGAGTCGATCGCTTCACGTCAAAGACGCTAACGCCTGCCACTGACAACGCGTCCCGACGCACGTCCGGCCTGTGGACAACTCAGGTGCATATCGCCTCGAAACATGACGAACCACCCGTCATCGAGCCCCACCGGCACCCCTATGAGAATGGACGTTCGATTTTTGTGTCAAGCGCGCCCGGAGCACCCGGGCCGGCGTCCGGTGCCCCGGAAAGCCGGCGCGACACCGCCTCCCCGTCAGTCGGCCCCGGCGTCCTCGCCCCGGGTGCCCGCCCCCGGGCGGCGGACCCACAGGCGCCGGGCGCGCGCGAGGGCCCCCGGCCCCCGGCCGGAACCGCGGTGGCCGAGCACACGGGGGTCGTCGGTGACGTCGTACCGCTTCACGTAGGCGCCGAGGAACGCCTGGAGGGTGGCGATCGCGGGGATGGCGATCAGCGCGCCCACGGCGCCGAGCAGGGCGGTGCCCGCGACGACCGAGCCGAAGGCGACCGCCGGGTGGATGTCGACGGTCTTGGAGGTCAGCTTGGGCTGCAGGACGTAGTTCTCGAACTGCTGGTAGACCACCACGAATATCAGCACCCACAGCGCGTACCAGGGATCGACCGTGAAGGCGATCAGCATGGGCAGGGCGCCCGCGAGATAGGTGCCGATGGTCGGGATGAACTGCGACACCAGGCCCACCCACACCGCGAGCACGGGCGCGTAGGGCACTTCGAGGAACTCCAGCAGTACGTAGTGCGCCAGGCCGGAGACCAGCGCCATCAGACCGCGCGAGTACAGGTAGCCGCCGGTCTTGTTCACGGCGATCTCCCACGCGCGCAGCACCTCGACCTGCCGGGCGGGCGGCAGGACGGAGCAGAGGGCGCGCCGCAGCCGCGGGCCGTCGGCGGCGAAGTAGAACGAGAACAGCCCGATGGTCAGCAGCTGGAAGAGGCCGCCGAGGACCTGCGCGGAGACGTCCAGGACACCGGTGGCGCTGTTCTGCACGTAGGTGCGCAGCCAGTCGGAGCGCAGCAGGCCCTCCTGGATGTCCACCCGCCGCAGCTCGGTGTGGAAGTGCGTGTTGAACCAGTTGATGACGGAGTCGAGGTACTCCGGGAAGTCCTCGACGATCTTGATGATCTGTCCCGCCAGCATGGAACCGAGCAGCGTGACGAAACCCGCCGCCCCGATCAGCACCGCCAGGAAGACCAGGAAGGTGCCCAGCCCCCGGCGCACCCCGCGCGCGGCCATCCAGCTCACCGCCGGTTCGACGGCGAGCGCCAGGAAGAACGCGATGAGGACGTTGATCAGCAGACCGGTGAGCTGGTGGAAGGCCCAGCTGCCCAGCTGGAACACGGCGACCAGCGCGAGCGCGAGCACCATGGCGCGCGGCAGCCAGCGCGGCATGCGGGCGCCCGGCCCGGCCACGGGGTCCACCGGGGGGCCGGCGGGCGGTGGTGCGCCTGGCGCGGAGGTGTGCTGGGCTGCCTGCCCGGTCTCGTCAGTGGATGCCACGGGGGCAAGTCTGACCCATGCCCCCACCGGCCGTCCGCCCCCCGGCGATCTCTGTGACGATCAGCGCTTTTCCCGGGGAACGTCCATCACCGCGCAGACCACCTGCCAGACGTCCTTGGCGTCCCAGCCGGCCGCCAGCGCCTCGTGCACGGTGCGCCCGTCGAGCTCCGACATGACATGGTCGCGTGCGAAGGTGTCGGCGTAGCCCGACCCGAAGTGCTCCGCCATCCGCTCCCAGAAGACCGTCAACCGCATGCCCCCAGTATCCCGCGTGTGGGGGTGGCCCCGAGCCGGACGGCCTGCCGGGCCCGCTTCCCGCCCTACGGTCGGATCCATGGCCGATCCCGGAGCTGCCCCACCGACCCCGACCTCCCCGGCGCACGACAGCCCGCTCGCACGGGCGGAGCGGTTCGTCTGGCTCACCGCGCGCGTGCTCGAACAGCGCCTCTTCGCCCACCAGTTCCGGGACGGCGCCGCCGATCCGGTGGAGACGGCCCTGGACGCCTACCGCAACGAGGACGGCGGATACGGCCACGGACTGGAGCCCGATCTGCGCGGTCCGGTCAGCCGGCCCCTGCACACCGCCCGCGCCCTGGGCGTGCTGGACGCCCTGGGGCGGTGCGACGGACGGCGCGCGGAGCGGGTGTGCCGCTACCTGACGTCCGTCTCCACGGCGGACGGCGCGCTCCCGGCGGTGCACCCCCGTCGGCGCGACTGTCCGACGGCGCCCTTCGTACCGGCGGTGGAGGACCCGTCGGTGGAGGACCCGCTCGGCCGGCTGCTGGCCACCGGGCCGGTGGTGGGCCTGCTGCACCGCAACGAGGTGTGGCACGCCTGGCTGTTCCGGGCCACGGACTTCTGCTGGCAGGCCGTCGAGTCGCTGGAGGGGGCCCGTCCGTACGAGGTCCGGGCCGCCGTGGCCTTCCTGGACCGGGCCCCCGACCGCGCCCGCGCGGAGGCCGCCGCCGAGCGGCTGGGCCGCCTGGTGCGCAGGCGGCGGCTCGCGGTGCTCGACCCGGACGACCTCGACGCGTACCCGGTCGCGCCCGGCTGCGCCCCGGGCGAGCACCACTTCCCCCACGACTACGCGAGGACACCGCGGTCACTCGCACGCGCCTGGTTCACCGACGAGGAGATGGCACGTTCCCTCGACTTCCTCGCGGCCGGGCAGCAGGAGGACGGCGGCTGGCCCGTCCGCGGGCGCCGGTGGGCACCGGCGCCCGTGCTGGAGGCCCGCCCCATGGTGACGATCGAGGCCCTGCGCACGCTGGTGGCGTACGGCCGCCCGATCGGCTGACCGCCGGACCGGCACATCCGGCGGTGGGCCTCCGGACCGCGTGCCCCGGGGGCCGGGAGGACGCGGACCGGCCCGCTCCGGACCCGGCCGCGCCCCCGCACGGCACCGCCGTCGGAGGTCGGCCGGTGACCGCCTCACCCGCCCAGAGCGCGCACTCCCGCCGTGACGACCACGGCCGCCCCGATGACGACCAGGAACGGGGCGCGCAGCACCAGCGCCACGGCGGCGGCCGCCAGCCCCGCCGCCCGCGCGTCCAGCACCAGCGCCCGGCCGTCGGCGAAGGCCTGCTGGGCCGTCAGGGCGGCGAGCAGGGCGACCGGCAGCAGCGCGGCGAGCCGCCTGACCAGAGGGCGCTCGAGGACTCCGGCGGGCACCAGCAGCCCGGCCAGCTTGACGGCGTAGCAGCCGAGGACGGTCACGCCGATCGCGATCCAGATGTTCAACGGTTCTCCTCCGGCACGTCACCGCGCGCCGCGCCCTTCCGGCGGCCCTGTGCCCACAGGACGGCCGGTGCCGCCAGGGCGGCCACCAGGACCGGCACGCCGGCGGGCAGCACGGGCAGCAGACCGAGCCCCAGGAG
The DNA here is from genome assembly GCF_008704515.1 of Streptomyces viridosporus T7A. Classification (NCBI taxonomy): domain Bacteria; kingdom Bacillati; phylum Actinomycetota; class Actinomycetes; order Kitasatosporales; family Streptomycetaceae; genus Streptomyces; species Streptomyces viridosporus. Next base: position 5,989,924 of record NZ_CP023700.1, on the reverse strand, counting down.
GACGGCGACACCGGCGACGGCCCGCTCGGTGCCGGTCCGCAGCATCGGTGCGAGCAGCGCCAGGAAGACCGCGGGACCGGCCGCGTCCAGGCCCCAGGCGTCGGTGTCCCCGATGGCCTCGGCGCCCAGCGCGCCGAGCAGGGTCGTGAGGTTCCACAGGAGGTACAGGCTGAGCCCGGTCACCAGGAACCCGATGCGCGCGCTGCGCCGGTCGGGCTGGGCGAGCGAGACGGCGGCCGTCTCGTCGATGACCCACTGGGCGGCGAACGGCCGCACCATGCGCGGAAGGGCCAGCAGCTGCGACAGGCGCAGCCCGTAGAACGCGTTGCGCACCCCCAGGAAGAACGCCCCCGCGGCGGCCGTGAACGGACCCCCACCGGCCGCCAGCGCCCCCACCAGCGCGAACTGGGACGCACCGGTGAACACCAGCAGGCTGAGCGCACAGGTCTGGAGCAGCGTGAGCCCGCTGCCCGCCGAGGTCACCCCGAAGGCGAACCCGGAGAGTCCGACGGCGACCCCGACCCCGAGGGCGTCCCGTACGACGGCGCCGTCCGGCTTCCCTCCCCCGGTGTCCCGTACGTCTGTGAGAGTTGTCTGTTCCGTTGCCACGCCTCCAACGGTACGAACGGTTCGCGCGGTGGGTCTTGTACGTTCTTGCGCTCGCGCTGGTAGGCGCCCGGGGGCACGCCCACGATCCGGCCGAAGTGGCGGTTCAGGTGCGGCTGGTCGGTGAACCCGACCGCGACGGCCGCCGCCGACGGCGCCGTCCCCGCGTCCAGCAGCCGCCGTGCCCTGCGCACCCGCGCATCGGTGAGCCAGGCGTGCGGCGGCATCCCGTAGGCGTCCCGGAAGGCGCGCAGCAGGGCGAACGGGCCGGTGCCGAGTTCACCGGCCAGCTGCTCCAGCGTCGGCGGTGCGGCCATCCGCTCCTCCAGCAGGGCACGCGCGCGGGCGGCGGTCCGGGCGCCCGCCGTCCGCACCTCCCGGCGCGGCAGCGACCCGCCGTTCAGCCGCAGCAGCCGGGTCACGGCGACCCTCAGCAGGGTGTCGGCGGCGAGCGCGTTGCCCTCGTCGGTGGCCCGCAGCACCTGGTGCACCAGGCGGACGGTGTACGGATCGTCGAGCACCGGTGACACGAAGCCCGGCGTGCCGCGCAACGTGGTGGTCTCGGCGGCGATCGCGGCCACCACCTCCGGCGACGGGTACACCGCCCCGTACCGCCATCCCTCGGGAACGCCCGCCCGCCCGGTGTGCGCGGTGTCCGGGTTCACCAGCGCGAGGGCCCCGGCGCCCGCGTACTGGTCGCTCCCGCCGTGGTGGAAGACCTCCACCCCGTCGGAGATGGCGGCGATCACGAAGTGCTCGTGGGTGTGCCGGACGAAGGCCTTCCGTATGTAGCGGGCCCGCAGGAGGTCGACACCGGGCAGCTCGGCGTACTGCCAGTGCCGCGCACGCTCCCCGCCCGATCCCGTCATGCGGCCATTGTCACGCAGCCCCGGTGCCGGCCCGCAGGCCGGGACACCCCGTCCGGCCAGGTCAGGCCCCTTGTCAGTGCCCGGGTGCACGATGGACGCATGGTCAGCACACCGCACCGGGCCCTGGACGGCTTCTCCCCCGCGACCCGCGGCTGGTTCACGGGGGCGTTCTCCGCGCCCACCCCCGCCCAGACCGGCGCGTGGCAGGCCCTCCGCGAGGGCTCGGACGTCCTGGTGGTCGCCCCCACCGGTTCCGGGAAGACGCTGGCCGCCTTCCTCGCGGCCCTGGACCAGCTGGCCTCCGCGCCCCCGCCCGCCGATCCGAGGAAGCGCTGCCGCGTTCTGTACGTCTCCCCCCTCAAGGCCCTGGCGGTCGACGTCGAGCGCAACCTCCGCAGCCCGCTGACCGGCATCCGGCAGGAGTCCGTGCGTCTGGGCCTGCCCGAGCCCGAGGTGAAGGTCGGGATCCGCTCCGGCGACACCCCGCCCGCCGAGCGCCGCGCCCTGTCCACCCGCCCGCCGGACATCCTGATCACCACCCCCGAGTCCCTGTTCCTGATGCTGACGTCGGCCGCGCGCGACGCGCTGACGGGCGTGGAGACGGTGATCCTGGACGAGGTGCACGCGGTCGCCGGCACCAAGCGCGGAGCGCACCTCGCGCTGTCCCTCGAGCGGCTGGACGAACTGCTGCCCGCGCCGGCCCGCCGCATCGGCCTCTCGGCGACCGTCCGCCCGGTCGACGCGGTGGCCCGCTTCCTCTCGCCCCGCCGCAAGGTGGAGATCGTCCAGCCGGAGTCGGGCAAGGAGTTCGACCTCTCCGTCGTGGTGCCGGTCGAGGACCTGGGCGAACTGGGCGGTTCCCCGGTCGCCGACGGCTCCGAGGGCGCCGAACGCCCGTCGATCTGGCCGCACGTCGAGGAGCGGATCACCGATCTGGTCCAGTCGCACCGCTCGACGATCGTGTTCGCGAACTCGCGACGCCTCGCCGAGCGCCTGTGCAACCGTCTCAACGAGATCGCCCACGAACGGGCCACCGGGGAGCCCCTGGGCGAGCACCACTCCCCCGCCGAACTCATGGGCGGCTCCGGGAGCGCCCAGGGCGCCCCCGCGGTCCTCGCCCGCGCCCACCACGGTTCGGTGTCCAAGGAGCAGCGCGCCCTGGTCGAGGAGGACCTCAAGGCCGGCCGGCTGCCCGCGGTGGTCGCCACCTCCAGCCTGGAGCTCGGCATCGACATGGGCGCCGTCGACCTGGTGGTCCAGGTCGAGTCGCCGCCGTCCGTCGCCTCCGGGCTCCAGCGCGTCGGCCGCGCGGGGCACCAGGTGGGCGCGGTCTCCACGGGCGTGGTCTTCCCGAAGTACCGGGGCGACCTCGTGCAGGCGGCCGTGGTCACCGAGCGGATGCGCGCGGGCGCCATCGAGTCCCTGCGCGTCCCCGCGAACCCCCTGGACGTCCTGGCCCAGCAGCTCGTCGCCATGACGGCCATGGACACCTGGCAGTTCGACGACCTGCTCGCCACGGTCCGCCGGGCGGCGCCCTTCGCCTCGCTGCCCGAGTCCGCCTTCACGGGCGTCCTGGACATGCTCGCCGGCCGCTATCCGTCCGACGCCTTCGCGGAGCTGCGTCCGCGCGTGGTGTGGGACCGGGTGACGGGCGACATCACCGGCCGCCCCGGGGCCCAGCGCCTCGCCGTCACCTCCGGGGGCACCATCCCCGACCGGGGCCTGTTCGGGGTGTTCCTCGCGGGCGCCGACCCCAAGAAGGGCGGCGGACGGGTCGGCGAACTCGACGAGGAGATGGTGTACGAGTCCCGCGTGGGCGACGTCTTCACGCTCGGCACCAGCTCCTGGCGCATCGAGGACATCACGCGTGACCGCGTCCTGGTCTCCCCGGCACCGGGGGTGCCGGGCCGGCTGCCGTTCTGGAAGGGCGACCAGCTGGGCCGTCCGCTGGAGCTGGGCCGCGCGGTGGGCGCCTTCCTGCGCGAGGTCGGCTCGCTCACCCGGGAGGACGCCCGCCGGCGGCTCCTCGCGGCGGGGCTGGACGCCTGGGCCGCGGACAACGTCCTGTCCTACCTCGACGAGCAGCGCGAGGCCTGCGGCCACGTCCCGGACGACCGCACGATCGTCGTGGAGCGCTTCCGCGACGAGCTCGGCGACTGGCGGGTCGTCGTGCACTCGCCGTTCGGCGCCCAGGTGCACGCCCCGTGGGCGCTGGCGCTCGGCGCCCGGCTCTCCGAGCGGTACGGCATGGACGCCCAGGTGATGCACGCCGACGACGGCATCGTGCTGCGCCTGCCGGACGCCGATCTGATGGGCCTGGACCTGCTCGACCAGGAGCCGGTGAAGGCCGGCGCGGAGTACGACGCGGAACAGGCCCCCGTGGGGGCGGCGGACGTCGTCTTCGACAAGGGCGAGGTCGAGCAGGTCGTCACCGACCAGGTGGGCGGCTCGGCGCTGTTCGCGTCCCGGTTCCGGGAGTGCGCCGCCCGCGCGTTGCTGCTGCCGCGCCGCAATCCCGGCAGGCGCACCCCGCTGTGGCAGCAGCGCCAGCGCGCCTCCCAGCTGCTCCGGGTGGCGGGCGAGTTCGGCTCGTTCCCGATCGTCCTGGAGGCGGTCCGCGAATGCCTCCAGGACGTCTTCGACGTTCCCGGTCTCGCCGAGCTGATGGGCGACCTGGAGTCCCGCGCGGTGCGGCTCGTCGAGGTCACCACCCCCGAGCCGTCCCCCTTCGCCCGCTCCCTGCTCTTCGGGTACGTCGCACAGTTCCTGTACGAGGGCGACTCCCCGCTCGCCGAGCGCCGCGCCGCCGCCCTGTCCCTGGACTCGCGGCTGCTGGCCGAGCTGCTCGGCCGGGCCGAACTGCGCGAGCTGCTCGACGCGGAGGTGCTGGCCGAGCTGGAGCGCGAGCTGCAGTGGCTCACCGAGGACCGGCGCGCCAAGGACGTGGAGGGTGTGGCCGACCTGCTGCGCGTGCTCGGGCCGCTCACCGAGGCCGAGCTGGCCGAGCGGGGGGCCGAGCCGCAGTGGGCGCGGGAGCTGGCCGCCGCGCGGCGTGCCATCCGGGTCCGTGTCGCCGGCGCCGACCACTGGGCGGCGGTCGAGGACGCCGGGCGGCTGCGCGACGCGCTGGGCACGGCGCTGCCGGTCGGCGTGCCGGAGGCGTTCACCGAGCCGGTCAAGGACCCGCTCGGCGATCTCCTCGCACGGTACGCGCGCACCCACGGCCCGTTCACGTCGGCCGCCGCGGCGGCCCGCTTCGGGCTGGGCGTGGCGGTCACCGAGGGCGCCCTCCAGCGGCTCGCGGCGGCGGGCAGGATCGTCCAGGGCGAGTTCCACCCGGCCGGGATCGGCCAGGAGTGGTGCGACGCGGCCGTGCTGCGCCGACTGCGCCGCCGTTCCCTGGCCGCCCTGCGGCACGAACTGGAGCCGGCCCCGCCGGCCGCGCTCGCCCAGTTCCTCCCCCAGTGGCAGCACCTCGGCAAGGGGCACGCGCTGCGCGGCGTCGACGGCCTGGTGCGCGCCGTCGAGCAACTGCAGGGCGCGGCTGTGCCCGCGTCCGCCCTGGAGAAACTGGTCCTGCCGTCCCGGGTGGCGGACTACGCCCCCGCGATGCTGGACGAACTCACCGCCGCCGGGGAGGTGGTGTGGGCCGGCGCCGGCGCCCTGCCGGGGAAGGACGGCTGGGTCTCCCTGTACCTGGCGGACGCGGCTCCGCTGCTCCTGCCGCCCCCGCACCCCCTGGAGCCGACCGCCCTCCACCGGTCCGTGCTGGACGCCCTGTCCGGCGGCTACGGCCTGTTCTTCCGTCAGATCGCCGACCAGGTCCGCGCCACCACCCACCCGGAGGTCACCGATCCGCAACTCTCCGACGCCCTCTGGGACCTGGCCTGGTCGGGACGGCTGACCAACGACACCCTCGCCCCCCTGCGCTCCCTGCTGGGTTCGGGCCGCACCGCGGGCTCCACGGCCCACCGCGCGAGGCGCTCGATCCCGCGCGGGCGCTACGGCTCGCTCACGGCGGCCGCCCGCGCCGCCTCCCGCACCAGTCCGCCGACCGTCGCCGGCCGCTGGTCCCTGCTCCCGGACCGGGAGGACGACCCGACGGTCCGCGCCCACGCGCTGGCCCGCACCCTGCTCGACCGGCACGGCGTGGTGACCCGGGGGGCCGTTTCCGCGGAGGGCGTCGAGGGCGGCTTCTCGGCGGTGTACCGGATCCTGTCCGCCTTCGAGGAGACGGGGCAGGCCCGCCGCGGCTACGTGGTGGAGGGGCTGGGCGCCGCCCAGTTCGCGACGGACGGCGCGGTGGACCGCCTCCGCGCCGTGGCAGGCGCCCGCGAGCGCGATGACGGCCTCCCCGGCCCCGGCGGGGGCGGGCCCGGCCCGTTCGACGGCGGCTCCGGACCCTTCACCGCCCACGGCTTCGCCGACGCCTCCGACGGCTCCCGTACGACCGCCGCGGGCCACGACGGCTCCCCCGGCTCGGACGACGCGCCGTACCCGGTTCCGGCGCCGGGCGACTACCTCTCCCCCCGCGACATCGCCCCGCAGGCCCCGCCGCCCTGGTGGAACGGCGGGCGGGCGTCGTACGACCCCTTCGCGGGCCGCCGTACCGGCCCGGCCGCCTCCCGGGCCGTCGTCCTCGCCGCCGCCGACCCGGCCAACGCGTACGGTGCCGCCCTGGCCTGGCCCGAGCCACCGACCGGCGCGGGGCACAAGCCGGGCCGCAAGGCGGGCTCCCTGGTGGTGCTCGTCGACGGCGAACTGGCGCTCTACCTGGAACGCGGTGGAAAGACCCTGCTGGCCTGGCCCGCCGACCCCGACGGCCGGCCGGTCGACGACCCCCGCCTCCCGGCCGCCACCGAAGCCCTCGCCTCGGCCGCCCGCGCGGGCTCCCTCGGCACGGTCACCGTGGAGCGCGTCAACGGCGCCCCGGCCCTGACTTCCCCCCTCGGTGCCCTCCTGGAGTCCGCGGGCTTCGTCGCCACCCCGCGCGGCCTGCGCCTGCGCGCCTGACCCGGGCCGGTGGCCCGGCCGGGCCGGACACCGCGTCCGGCCCGACGTGCCACCCTTGACGCATGCCCGAAGGAGACACGGTCCGGCAGGCCGCACGGCGGCTGCACGACGCCCTCGCGGGCAGGGTGCTGACCCGCAGCGACCTCCGGGTGCCCAAGTACGCCACGGCCGACCTCACCGGCCGGACCGTCCTGGACGTCACCGCGCGCGGCAAGCACCTGCTCGCACGCATCGAGGGCGGGCTGACCCTGCACTCGCACCTGCGGATGGACGGCTCCTGGCGGGTGTACGCGGAGGGGCAGCGCTGGGGCGGCGGCCCCGCCCACCAGATCCGCGCGATCCTCGGCAACGCCGACCGCACGGCCGTCGGCTACCGGCTCCCCGTCGTGGAACTCCTGCGCACCCGTGACGAGGACCGCGCGGTCGGCCATCTCGGCCCCGACCTCCTGGGCCCGGACTGGGACCCGGACCGGGCGCTGGCCAACCTCCTGGGGGACCCGTCCCGCCCCCTCGGCGAGGCCCTGCTGGACCAGCGCAACCTCGCCGGCATCGGCAACGTGTTCAAGAGCGAGCTCTGCTTCCTGCTCGGCGTCACCCCCTGGCTCCCCACGGGGGAGCTGCCCGCCGAGCGCGCCGCACAACTGCCCGGACTCGCCAGGAAGCTGCTGGAGTCCAACCGCGAGCGCCCGGTCCGCAACACGACGGGCCTGAGCGACCCGGACCTGTTCGTGTACGGTCGCGCGTCCCGCCCCTGCCTGCGCTGCCGCACCCCGATCCGCCTCGCCGACCAGGGCGACGGCTCCCGCGGGCGTCCCACCTACTGGTGCCCGGTCTGCCAGCCGGGCCCGGCTCCCACGCCGTCCCGGCCGCGCCGCACCGCAGCCCCGCGGTGGTGACGGGCACAGCCCGGAGGCCGTCCGCCCGCACGGTCCCGTCCCCGGTCTCCGGCACCACGGCCGTCACCGCCGGCCGGATTCCCCGTCCGGACGGGGGCGCGGCGCCTCCTGGGGGACCGCCGTCGCGGAGGAGGCGGTGCCCGCGCGCCAGGCTCGCCGCCACCGGCCGGCGGCCATCACCCCTTCCGCCCGGCCCCTGGGCATGCAGTGCACCGGCAGCAGGCTGAGCCCCCACCCGCCGGCCGCGACCGCCCCTTCCAGCGCACCGGCGCCGGGCACCAGCAGCAGCCGTGCCAGGGACCACCACCACAGCGCCCCGAGCCCCACGGCGGCCCCCCGGCACACCATCCGTCCCGTCATGGGCCCCGCCTCCCCGGCCGGATGCCGCGGGACCGCCGACCGGAAGCCGCGCGACCCTCCGGGGTCACGTCACCCGTTCTCGGCCTGGAACATCCAGTGCTGCTTCTCCAGGTCCGCCGTGGCCGCGATGAGGATGTCCTGGCTCACCGGGTCCGCCTCCCCGGTCGCCGTGACCCGCTCCCGCATGCGGGCGATCACCGCGCCCAGCGCCTCCACGAGCGTTCCCACCGCGGTCGTGTCGTCGACCCAGCCCTCGGGCGTCACCCCGATCCCGCTGCCGACGGCCACCGTCGCGGCGCGCCCGTCGGGCGAGACGCCCAGTGCCGCGGCGCGCTCCGCCACGGTGTCGGCGTGCTTGCGCGCGACGGCCACGACCTCGTCCAGCTGGAGGTGGACGGAACGGAAGCGCTGTCCGACCACGTTCCAGTGGATCTGCTTCGCCACGAGGGCGAGATCCACCAGATCCACCAGGGCGCCCTGCAGCGCCTCGGACACCGTCTTCAGGTTCGCGTCGGACAATGGACTCTTCACGACGTACATCCGCACCTCCGTAGCCGTCCCCCGCCTCCTCACTCAACGATGACCGCCGCATGCCGCACCGGCAAACGCACGCGGACGCCCCGGACATGCGAAAACCCCGGCAGCACCCCTCCGGATCTCCCGGAAGGGCCCAGACCGGGGCCTCTCACACCCTCACACCGCGCGTGCGCGAAACCGCGTCACGCGGCGACGACGTCCACCGCCTCGGCGGGCGCCTTGATGGTCACCCGTTCCGGTGGCACGCCGGTCACCGAAACGGAACCCAGCATCGGACGAACCGGCGTGGGTACGGGCTCGCTGGGGGTCGCTGCAGCAGACTGGGCCAGCTCGGCGAGGGCGAGCTCGTCGCTCACTTCCCGCATGAGCTCGGACATCCGTACGTCCAGCGCGTCGCAGATGGCGGAGAGCAGCTCGGAGGAAGCCTCCTTCTGCCCCCGCTCCACCTCGGAGAGATAGCCGAGTGAGACTCGGGCGGACGAGGAGACTTCGCGCAGAGTACGGCCCTGGCGCTGGCGCTGCCGACGCAGCACGTCACCCAGCAGGCGACGGAGCAGAATCATCGGTGGCTCCCTCCTCGGACCGCGTAGCCGCATCCTTCTCGCCCCACCGTACCGCCTCGTGCTGCGGCCGTGCGGGGAGCGATGTCGTGTTCACTCTGGGCTGCAAACATCAAAACCCCCCGTTCCGTTCCGTATCCTGTGCCCGCTCATTTCCGGTCTGTTCGCCCACAAGCTCCGTCAGAAGCAGTGCGAGTACGCTCCGTACACTCTCCATACGAATTTCCGCGCGGTCGCCGTTCAACCGCAGGCGCTCCACTTTTCCGCCGGAGGCGGAACCGGAACCGACTCCGGAGGGACCGTCCACGGCCACGAAGACCGTCCCGACGGCCTGGCCGTCCTGCGGGTCCGGGCCGGCGACGCCGGTGGTCGCGACGCCCCAGTCGGCACCCAGCGCCTTGCGCACGCCGGCCGCCATCTGGGCCGCCACCTGCGGATCCACCGCTCCGCGCTGAGCCAGCAGAGTGGCGTCCACGCCGAGCAGTCCGTGCTTCAGGTCGGTGGCGTACGCCGTCACCGAACCACGGAAGACCTTGGAGGCCCCGGGAACCGAGGTGATCTCCGCCGCCACCAGGCCACCGGTCAGCGACTCGGCGACAGCGAGCGTTCCGCCGTTCACGGTGAGTAGTCGCACCACCTCGGTGGCCGTGGAACTCACGCTTCCGTCTCCTCCAACGCCGCCTTGCGCTCGGCAATTCCCCGCCTGCGGAGCACAATGGCCTGTTTCACATAGTCGAGTCCGGTCACCACGGTCAGCACGACCGCGGCGGCCATCACCCACCACCGCAGGGTGGCCAGCCATCCCGTGAGCGCCAGTACGTACATGCCGACGGCCACGCCCTGGGTGAGGGTCTTGAGCTTGCCCCCGCGGCTGGCCGGGATCACGCCGTAGCGAATGACCAGGAAACGCAGCAGCGTGATGCCGATTTCCCGGCCGAGGATGACCCCGGTGACCCACCAGGGCAGATCGCCCAGCGCCGAGAGGCAGATCAGCGCCGTCCCCATGATCGCCTTGTCGGCGATGGGATCGGCGATCTTCCCGAAGTCGGTGACCAGGTTGTACGTGCGCGCCAGGTGACCGTCGAACAGGTCGGTGATCATGGCGACGGCGAACGCCGCCCAGGCGAGCGACCGCCACGCCGGGTCGTATCCGCCGTCGGCGAGCATCAGCGCGACGAAGGCCGGTACGAGCAGCAGCCGGAGCATGGTCAGCAGGTTGGCGATGTTCCAGACGCTGGCCTGGTTGACGGCCGCCGCCGCGATCTTCCCGCCGCGCGGCGGTTTCGCCCCGTCCACGGCGTCCACGGCGCCGTCGAAGACGCCCGCGGACACCTCCCCGCCGGGCAGTTGCTCCCCGCCCTGGCCACGGCCGGACCGTCCGCCCGCCCCCGGGCCGCCGCCGGGCGGTCCCGGAGTCGAGCTCCGGGCCTCCCGCGCGGCCGTGCGACCGGCCGCCGTCCCCGGGACGGTCCCGGGGGCCGCGTTCGCCGTCGCCCTCCTCGTGCCGGAGGGGCCTCCTGCCGCCGATGCCGGGACACCCGTCATCTGCCCGCCTCCTCACTACACGCGAGCGAGCCCTGGAAGAGCGGCTCGGCCACCAGGTCGACACCCTCCGTACCGACCACCTTCGCCTCGACCATACGGCCGACGCCCACACCCCCGCCGCTCGTGAGCAGCACCTGGCCGTCCGTCTCGGGGGCCTGGTGCGCCGCCCGGCCGTGGACGCCCTCCTCCTCGTCCACGGACTCCACCAGCACGTGCACGGTCTCGCCGACCCGCTCGTCGGCGCGCTGCGAGACGAGTTCCTCGGCCAGCCGGGAGACACGTGCCAGCCGCTCGGCGACGACGTCCTCCTCCAGCTTGGTGTCGTAGGTCGCCGCCTCCGTGCCCTCCTCGTCCGAGTAGCCGAAGACGCCGATGGCGTCCAGCCGCGCGTGGTTCAGGAAGCGCTCCAGCTCGGCGAGGTCGGCCTCGGACTCGCCGGGGAAACCGACGATGAAGTTGGAGCGCACACCGGCCTGCGGCGCCCTGCTCCGGATGGTGTCGAGCAGCTCGAGGAAGCGGTCGGTGTCGCCGAAACGACGCATCGCGCGCAGCACGCCGGGCGCGGAGTGCTGGAAGGACAGGTCGAAGTACGGGGCGACCTTCGGCGTGGAGGTCAGGACGTCGATCAGACCGGGCCGCATCTCGGCCGGCTGGAGGTAGCTGACGCGCACCCGCTCGAGGCCGTCGACCTCGGCGAGCTCCGGCAGCAGGGACTCCAGCAGGCGGATGTCACCGAGGTCCTTGCCGTAGGAGGTGTTGTTCTCGGAGACCAGCATGATCTCCTTCACCCCCTGTTCGGCCAGCCACCGCGTCTCGTTCAGCACGTCGCTGGGGCGGCGTGAGATGAAGGAGCCGCGGAAGGACGGGATGGCGCAGAAGGAGCAGCGCCGGTCGCAGCCCGAGGCGAGCTTCACCGAGGCGACCGGGGAGCCGTCCAGCCGGCGGCGCAGGGGCGCGCGGGGACCGGAGGCCGGGGCGAGGCCCTCCGGCAGGTCCGCCGGACCGTGGCCGGGCAGCGCGACGGACGCGCCCGCCGCCTGCCGTTCCACCGGGCTGAGGGGCAGCAGCTTGCGCCGGTCACGCGGGGTGTGGGAGGCGTGGATGCCGCCGCTCAGGATGGTCTGGAGCCGGTCCGAGATGTCGGTGTAGTCGTCGAAGCCGAGCACGCCGTCGGCCTCGGGGAGGGCCTCGGCGAGTTCCTTGCCGTACCGCTCGGCCATGCAGCCCACCGCCACGACGGCCTGCGTTCTCCCGTGTTCCTTGAGGTCGTTGGCCTCCAGGAGGGCGTCGACCGAGTCCTTCTTGGCGGCCTCGACGAAACCACAGGTGTTCACGACGGCGACGTCCGCTTCGGCGGCGTCCTCGACGAGCCGCCAGCCGTCCGCCTCCAAACGGCCTGCGAGCTCCTCCGAGTCCACCTCGTTACGGGCGCAGCCAAGGGTGACGAGTGCGACGGTACGGCGTTCAGGCATGGGCTCAAGACTACTTCGTCCCGCAGACGGCCCACGTCGACGGGGTTGGCCGAGCTTGGCCGACCCCGTCGTCGATGTACCGCCTGGGGCTGTTTATCCGGCCTGCGGGTCGCCCTTGGTGTAGGTGAGGCGCTCGACGGCTCCCGGCTGGAAGTCGTCCTCGATCTTCTTGCCGTTCACGAACAGGTCGATCGCGCCGGCGTCGCCGAGCACCAGGTTGATCTTCGAACTGTCCTGGAAGGTCTTGGACTCGCCCTGCTTGAGCAGGCCGTCGAACAGCAGCCGGCCGTTGTGGTCCTTGGCCGAGATCCAGCTGCGTCCGTCGACGGCGCTCACCTGCACCGTCACCTTGTCCTGCGGCGCGGCGGCGATGGCGCTGTCCGACGGCTCGGGCTCGGGGACGGCGGGCTTCTCCGCCTTGGGCGTGGGCGAGGCGGACTCGGTGGACGCGGTGCCGTCGGCGACGTTCTCCTTCCCGCCGTCGTCACCGCCCTTGACCATCGTGAACCCGACGAAGCCGATCACCACGACGATCGCGGCGACCATGGCCGCGGTCCAGTTCGGTCCGCGCCGCTCCGGACGGATGCGCTCCGCCTCGAAGAGGGGCGCGGCCGGGGTCGGGGCCGGGCGGCCGTTGCCGTGCTCGGTCTCGTACTGGGCGATCAGCGGAGCCGGATCGAGGTTCACGGCCCTGGCCAGGGTCCGGATGTGCCCGCGCGCGTAGACGTCGCCGCCGCAGGCCGCGAAGTCGTCCGCCTCGATGGCGTGCACGATGGCGATACGGACCCGGGTGGCGGTACTGACGTCGTCGACGGTGAGCCCGGCGGCGATGCGCGCCTGCTGCAGTGCACGGCCGACGGAGGGGCGGGCTTCCTCGGAAACGTCTTCGAACGGACGCTCGTCTTCAGGGGAGTTGCCGATGGACACGGGGGCGCCTTTCGAGCGTGTAGCCGCCTGTGCTGGAGATTCAGTCTAGGGGGGGTACAAATGGGTGGGGCAACCGGGCGGTCGGACTTTGTACGCCATCGGAATGGCCCGACATCCCGATGGTGGACCTGCTGCTTGTGGCTTTCCTCAACTTGACGTACGCCGAGGGGAAACGGTTGCCCGCCGTCCCCTCACGGGTGGGTCACGATCGACCGTCCGGACGCTCCGGGGCGTCACCCGTGCCCCGTGCGCCTACCCTTCAGACTCCCCCCGGATCAGCGCGAGCACGCCGTCCAGGTCGTCGGGTTTCACAAGAACGTCACGAGCCTTCGAACCCTCGCTCGGTCCCACGATGTTCCGGGACTCCATCAGGTCCATCAGCCGGCCGGCCTTGGCGAAGCCCACGCGCAGCTTGCGCTGGAGCATGGACGTCGACCCGAACTGGGTGGAGACGACCAGCTCGGCCGCCTGGCACAGCAGGTCGAGGTCGTCGCCGATGTCCTCGTCGATCTCCTTCTTCTGCTTGGTCCCGACGACCACGTCGTCCCGGAAGACGGGCGCCATCTGCTCCTTGCAGTGCCGGACGACCGCCGCGACCTCCTCCTCGGTCACGAACGCGCCCTGCATACGGGTCGGTTTGTTCGCTCCCATCGGCAGGAACAGCCCGTCGCCCTTGCCGATCAGCTTCTCGGCACCGGGCTGGTCGAGGATGACCCGCGAGTCGGCGAGCGAGGAGGTGGCGAACGCCAGCCGGGAGGGCACGTTCGCCTTGATCAGACCGGTGACGACGTCGACCGACGGCCGCTGTGTGGCGAGCACCAGGTGGATGCCGGCCGCCCGCGCGAGCTGCGTGATGCGCACGATGGCGTCCTCGACGTCACGCGGGGCGACCATCATCAGGTCGGCCAGCTCGTCGACGATCACCAGCAGGTACGGGTACGGCTGGAGCTCGCGCTCGCTGCCCTCGGGCGCCTTGACCTTGCCCTCGCGCACCGCGCGGTTGAAGTCGTCGATGTGCCGGTAGCCGTAGGCGGCCAGGTCGTCGTAGCGCAGGTCCATCTCGCGGACCACCCACTGCAGCGCCTCGGCGGCCCGCTTGGGGTTCGTGATGATCGGTGTGATCAGGTGCGGGATGCCCTCGTACGCGGTCAGCTCGACGCGCTTGGGGTCGACCAGGATCATCCGGACGTCCTCGGGGGTCGCCCGCATCATGACCGAGGTGATCAGGCAGTTGATGCAGGACGACTTTCCGGAGCCGGTGGCGCCGGCGACCAGCATGTGCGGCATCTTCGCCAGCGAGTGCATGACGTAGCCGCCCTCGACGTCCTTACCGAAGGCCACCAGCATCGGGTCGTCGTCCTCGGCGGACTCCGCGAGCCGCAGTACGTCGCCGAGGTTGACCATCTCCCGGTCGGTGTTCGGGATCTCGATGCCGACCGCGGACTTGCCGGGGATCGGACTGATGATCCGTACGTCCGGGCTGGCGACGGCGTACGCGATGTTCTTGGTCAGCGCGGTGATCCGCTCGACCTTCACGGCGGGCCCGAGTTCGACCTCGTAGCGCGTGACCGTCGGTCCGCGGGTGAAGCCGGTGACCCGGGCGTCGACCTTGAACTCGGTGAAGACGGTGGTGAGCGAGGCGACGACGGCGTCGTTGGCGGCGCTGCGCGCCTTGCCCGGGCCGCCCCGGGTGAGCAGGTCGAGCGAGGGCAGGGCGTACGTGATGTCGCCGGACAGCTGGAGCTGCTCGGCGCGCGCGGGAAGGTCCCGGGGCTCGGAGGGCGGGGCCTTCGTCAGGTCCGGGACGCCGGCCACGGGCTGGTCCCGCTTCGGCCCGTCCGCCTTCGTCGTGTCCGGCTTCGGCTTCTCCGGCTGGGGGCGGGCGGCCGGGACCGGTGTCGGCGTGGTCGGCTCGCGGTCCCCGACGCGCACGCCCTGGGTCAGGTCGGCGACGACCGGCGAGGGCGGCATCCCGTGCAGGACGGCTCCGTCGAGCGCGGCGGCCGCGGCGGCGGCCACGTCCACGGCGTCCATCGACCGGTGCCCGTCGGGCTGCGGCGTCGCGGGCCGGCGGGGCCGGCCCCGGCGCCGGGACAGCGCCTCCTGCTCCGCGCCGTCCGGGTCGTACTCCCCGGGCGCGGGCCGTCGCCCGCGGCGACTGGCGGGCAGCACCTCGCGCCACTGCTCCTCGTAGCGCTCGTCGTCCTCGCCGAACTCCTGCGGCACGACCTCGTGGACGAGTCCGAGCCGCACACCGAGCATCCGCAGCCGCTGCGGGACGGCGTTCACCGGGGTGGCCGTGACGACCAGCAGACCGAAGACCGTGAGCAGCACCAGCAGCGGCACGGCGAGTACGTCGGTCATGGTGTACGACAGCGGGGTGGCCGCGCCCCAGCCGATGAGGCCGCCGGCGTCCCTTATGGACTGCATGCCGTCGTCGCGGGCGGGCGAGCCGCAGGCGATGTGGATCTGGCCGAGCACGCCGATGACGAGCGCGGACAGGCCGATGACGATCCGGCCGTTGGCCTCCGGCTTCTCCGGGTGCCGGATGAACCGCACCGCGACGACCGCGACCAGGATCGGCACGAGCAGGTCCAGCCGGCCGAAGGCGCCGGTGACCAGGATCTCCACGAGGTCGCCGACCGGTCCCTCCAGGTCGGCCCAGGTGCCCGCGGCGACGATCAGCGCGATGCCGAGCAGCAGCAGCGCCAGGCCGTCCTTGCGGTGCGCGGGGTCGAGGTTCCTGGCGCCCTGCCCTATGCCGCGGAAGACGGCGCCGACGGCGTGCGCCAGGCCCAGCCACAGGGCACGCAGGAGGCGGTAGACGCCTCCGGTCGGGCTCGGTGCCGGTCTGGGCGCGGGCTTCTTCACCGCCGCCTTCTTGGCGGGAGCCTTCCTCGGGGGGGCCTTCTTGGCGGGAGCCTTCCTCGCCGGAGCCTTCGCGGAAGCGGCCGCCTTCTTCACGGGCGGCTTCTTGGCTGCGGAGGGACGTGAGGCCATGGGTGTGAGGTTACCGCTGGAGGAGGCAGGGGACACGCGTGGCGGATGCTTCACCCGTTCGTGTCGCTCTTCTGGAGGCGTGAAGCTGACAACGAGGGCTGTGGACCGGCACGGAAAGGCGTGCGGGTCCGCGGAACTGACCCGGGCTCATGTCCGGACCCACCCGGAGACCGGCCAAACCCCCTGCGGCCGGGTTCAGTTCTGCGACGGCACCGACGACGCGCTGCCGGTACCCGGCTCCAGCGCGTCCAGCGCCCGCCGCAACCCCGTGAGCTTGCGCTCCAGATGTGCCGCCGTGGCCACCGCGGCCGCGTCGGTCGACTCGTCGTTGAGCTGCTTGGTGAGTGCCTCGGCCTGCTCCTCGACGGCCGCGAGGCGCGCCGAGAGCTCGGCGAGCAGCCCCGCCGGCTCCTTCGGCTCGCCGGTGTCCTTCTCGCCGCCCTCCAACTGGAGCCGCAGCAGCGCCGCCTGCTCCCGCAGCTGGCAGTTCTTCATGTACAGCTCGACGAACACCGAGACCTTCGCCCGCAGCACCCACGGGTCGAACGGCTTGGAGATGTAGTCGACCGCACCCGCCGCATAGCCGCGGAACGTGTGGTGCGGGCCGTGGTTGATCGCGGTGAGGAAGATGATCGGGATGTCCCGGGTCCGCTCCCGCCGTTTGATGTGCGCGGCGGTCTCGAAGCCGTCCATGCCCGGCATCTGGACGTCCAGCAGAATGACCGCGAAATCGTCCGTGAGCAGTGCTTTGAGCGCTTCCTCCCCGGACGATGCCCGCACCAGTGTCTGATCGAGCGCCGAGAGGATCGCCTCCAGCGCCAGCAGATTCTCCGGCCGGTCATCGACCAGGAGGATCTTGGCCTTCTGCACCATGGCCCGCCCTCCTCGCCCCGGCTTGGGGCCTCCCCTGTCCGCAGGACCTGGGGAGGCACTGGTCGGTACCACCCCAGACGACGACTCCCTTGCGCCGTCCGTCCTTGTGCCGGTCATCGTAGCCGCACCCCGCCCGTCGCCACACCCTGTCACCGTGATGTCACTGTGCACATAGCAGAAACGCGGCGGGAGACCAGAAGGTTCCCCGAATCCCGCACTTCTACACGACTTCGCGCACACCGCGTGAGCAACTCCGTGCGAACGCGGAAGCCCCGGCCCGTCGCGCGCCCCCTCGGACGCCGCCTCACTCCCCCCGCATCCACTGCTCCATCACCGACAGCAGGTGGTCGGGGTCGACCGGCTTGGTCACGTAGTCGGAGGCGCCCGACTCGATCGCCTTCTCCCGGTCGCCCTTCATCGCCTTCGCGGTGAGCGCGATGATCGGGAGCCCGGCGAACTGCGGCATCCGGCGGATCGCCGTGGTCGTCGCGTACCCGTCCATCTCGGGCATCATGATGTCCATCAGCACCACCGCCACGTCGTCGTGCTGCTCCAGCACCTCGATGCCCTCGCGCCCGTTCTCCGCGTACAGCACGGACAGGCCGTGCTGCTCCAGCACGCTGGTGAGCGCGAAGACGTTGCGGATGTCGTCGTCGACGATCAGCACCTTCTGCCCGCCGAAGCGGATGCCCCGGTGCGACCGGGGCGCCGGCTCCGGCTGCTCCGCGCCCGACCACTGCTCCGGCTCCGGCGCGGGCCGCTGCTCCGGCGCGGGCCGCTGCTCCGGAGCGGGCCGCTGCTCCGCCCGGGGCAGGGCCCGGCGACGGCGCCGGAACAACGCGGCCGGACCGCTCTGGGTCTCCCGGTACGACGTCACCTCGGCGGGCGCCCCGGCCTCCGGCCCGGCCGGTGCCACCAGGCCACCGGTCTCCGGGGCGGGCAGGGCCTGCTGGTAGCCGTGCGGGGGCAACTCGCTCGGGTGCAGGGGGAGGTACAGCGTGAACGTCGAGCCGCGGCCCGGCTCGCTCTGCGCGTGGATCTCACCGCCGAGGAGCTGCGCGATCTCCCGCGAGATGGACAGCCCCAGACCCGTGCCGCCGTACTTGCGGCTGGTCGTGCCGTCGGCCTGCTTGAACGCCTCGAAGATCACCCGCATCTTGCTGGCCGCGATGCCGATGCCCGTGTCGCTCACCGAGAACGCGATCAGGTCCGCGTCCGGGTCGGTCAGCGAACCGGCCTCCAGCAACTGCTCCCGGATGGCCTGCGGGACGTCGTCCCGGGCCGGCCGGATGACCAGCTCGACCGATCCGGAGTCGGTGAACTTCACCGCGTTGGACAGCAGGTTCCGCAGCACCTGGAGCAGCCGCTGCTCGTCGGTGTGCAGGGTGGCCGGCAGCTCCGGGGACACGCGCACCGACAGGTCCAGGCCCTTCTCCGCGGTCAGCGGCCGGAAGGTCGCCTCCACGTAGTCCACGAGCTGGACCAGCGCGATGCGCGTCGGGGAGACGTCCATCTTGCCCGCCTCGACCTTGGACAGGTCGAGGATGTCGTTGATGAGCTGGAGCAGGTCGGACCCGGCACCGTGGATGGTCTCGGCGAACTCGACCTGCTTCGGGGAGAGGTTCCCCTCCGCGTTGTCGGCGAGCAGCTTGGCCAGGATCAGCAGCGAGTTGAGCGGCGTCCGCAGCTCGTGCGACATGTTGGCCAGGAACTCGCTCTTGTAGCGCATGGAGACCGCGAGCTGCTCGGCCCGCTCCTCCAGGACCTGCCGCGCCTCCTCGATCTCGGTGTTCTTCACCTCGATGTCGCGGTTCTGCCGCGCCAGCAGCTCGGCCTTCTCCTCCAGTTCGGCGTTGGACGCCTGGAGCGCCTTCTGCCGCTGCTCCAACTCCGCCGACCGCTCCCGCAGTTGCTCGGTCAGCTCCTGGGACTGCTTCAGCAGCCGTTCCGTCTTGGTGTTGACCGAGATGGTGTTGACGCTCGTCGCGATCATCTCGGCGATCTGGTTCAGGAAGTCCTTCTGGATCGCCGTGAACGGCGTGAACGACGCCAGCTCGACGACGCCGAGCACCTTCCCCTCGAACAGCACCGGCAGCACGATCACCTGCGCCGGCGGCGCCTCCCCGAGCCCCGAGGAGATCTTCAGGTAACCGGTGGGCGCGTTCTCCACGAGGATCGTGCGCTTCTCCACGGCCGCCGTCCCGATGAGCCCCTCGCCGGGCCGGAACGACGTCGGCATGGAGCCCATGGAGTAGCCGTACGAGCCGAGCATGCGCAGCTCGAACTGGTCGTCGTCCGCGTCGCTCACGTCCTCGCCGTCGACCAGCGGCATCGCCAGGAAGAACGCGCCGTGCTGCGCGGAGACCACCGGCGTCAGCTCGCTCATGATCAGCGAGGCCACGTCCTCCAGGTCGCGGCGGCCCTGCATCAGCGCGGAGATCCTGGCGAGATTGCCCTTGAGCCAGTCCTGCTCCTTGTTGGCGATCGTGGTGTCGCGCAGGTTGGCGATCATCTTGTTGATGTAGTCCTGGAGCTCCTGGATCTCCCCGGACGCGTCCACGTCGATCTTCAGGTTCAGATCGCCGCGGGTCACCGCGGTCGCCACGCGCGCGATGGCACGCACCTGCCGGGTCAGGTTCCCGGCCATCTCGTTCACGGACTCGGTCAGGTCCCGCCAGGTGCCGTCGACGTCACGCACCCGCGCCTGGCCGCCCAGCTGGCCCTCCGTCCCCACCTCGCGGGCCACTCGCGTGACCTCCTCCGCGAACGAGGACAGCTGGTCGACCATCGTGTTGATGGTCGTCTTCAGCTCGAGGATCTCCCCGCGCGCGTCGATGTCGATCTTCTTCGTCAGGTCGCCCTTGGCGATGGCCGTGGTCACCATGGCGATGTTGCGCACCTGACCGGTCAGGTTGGACGCCATCTGGTTCACCGACTCGGTGAGATCCTTCCACGTGCCGGCCACACCCGGCACCTGCGCCTGACCGCCGAGGATGCCGTCCGTGCCCACCTCGCGGGCCACCTTGGTGACCTGCTCGGCGAACGCGCTCAGCGTCTTCACCATGGTGTTGATGGTGTCGGCGAGCTGCGCCACCTCGCCGCGCGCCTCGATGCTGACCTGCCGCGTCAGGTCGCCGTTGGCGACGGCGGCGGAGACCTGGGAGATGTTCCGCACCTGGGTGGTCAGGTTCTTGGCCATCAGGTTGACGTTGTCGCTCAGGTCCTTCCAGATGCCCGTCACGCCCGGCACGTTGGCCTGACCGCCGAGGATGCCCTCCGTGCCCACCTCGCGGGCCACCCGGGTCACCTGCTCGGCGAACGACGACAGCTGGTCCACCATCGTGTTGACGGTGGTGACCAGCTCGAGGATCTCGCCCTTGGCGTCGACGGTGATCTTCTTCGACAGGTCGCCCTTGGCGACCGCGGTGGTGACCTCGGCGATGTTGCGCACCTGGAGGGTCAGGTTGTTCGCCATGCCGTTCACCGACTGCGTGAGGTCCTTCCAGGTGCCGGAGACGCCCTGCACCTCGGCCTGGCCGCCGAGGATGCCCTCCGTACCCACCTCACGGGCCACCCGCGTGACCTCCTGGGCGAACGACGACAGCTGGTCCACCATCGTGTTCAGCGTGTTCTTCAGCTCCAGGATCTCCCCGCGCGCGTCCACGGTGATCTTCTGCGACAGGTCGCCGCGGGCCACCGCGGTGGCCACCTGGGCGATGTTGCGCACCTGCGCGGTGAGATTGCCGGCCATGCCGTTCACGGAGTCGGTCAGGTCCCGCCACACACCGGCGACCCCCGGCACCTGCGCCTGGCCGCCGAGCCGGCCCTCGGTGCCCACCTCGCGCGCCACGCGGGTGACCTGGTCGGCGAAGGACGACAGCTGGTCGACCATCGTGTTGATGGTGTTCTTCAGCTCGAGGATCTCCCCGCGCGCGTCGACGTCGATCTTCTGCGACAGGTCACCGCGCGCGACGGCCGTCGTCACCTCGGCGATGCCGCGCACCTGGGCCGTGAGGTTCCCGGCCATCGAGTTGACGGAGTCGGTGAGCTCCTTCCAGGTGCCCGACACCCCGTCCACCCGGGCCTGGCCGCCCAGGCGGCCCTCCGTGCCCACGTCCCGGGCCATCCGCGTGACCTGGTCGGCGAAGCTCGACAGCTGGTCCACCATCGTGTTCACGGTGTTCTTCAGCTGGAGCATCTCGCCGGACACGTCGACCGTGACCTTCTGCGACAGGTCGCCGTTGGCCACCGCCGTCGTCACCTGGGCGATGTTCCTCACCTGTCCGGTGAGGTTGCGGAACGCCGTGTTGACGGAGTCCGTCAGGTCCTTCCACGTCCCCGCCGCCCCCGGCACCTGCGCCTGGCCGCCCAGCTCGCCCTCGACCCCGATCTCGCGCGCCACGCGCGTGACCTCGGCACCGAAGGCGGACAGCTGGTCCACCATCGTGTTGACGGTGTTCTTCAGCTCCAGCATCTCGCCGGCCACGTCCACGGTGACCTTCTGCGACAGGTCGCCGTTGGCCACCGCCGTCGTCACCGCGGCGATGTCCCGCACCTGGGTGGTCAGGTTCCGGAACACCGTGTTGACGGAGTCCGTCAGGTCCTTCCAGGTGCCCGCGGCGCCCGGCACGTTCGCCTGACCGCCCAGCCGGCCCTCGGCGCCGACCTCGTTGGCGACCCGCGTGACCTCGTCCGCGAAGATCCGCAGCGTCTCGGTCATCTGGTTGATCGTCTTGGCCAGCTGCGCGACCTCGCCGCGCGCCGGCACGGTCACCTGCCGCGACAGGTCCCCGTTGGCGACCGCGGTCGTCACCTCGGCGATCTCGCGCACCTGCGCCGTGAGGTTCCCGGCCATGGTGTTGACGGAGTCGGTGAGCTCCTTCCAGACGCCGTCCACCCCGGGCACCTGCGCCTGACCGCCCAGCGCGCCCTCGGTGCCCACCTCGCGCGCGACCCGGGTCACCTCGGAGGAGAACGCGGAGAGCTGGTCCACCATCGTGTTGACGGTGTTCTTCAGCTCCAGCATCTCCCCCTCGACGTGCACGGTGACCTTGCGCGACAGGTCGCCGCGGGCGACCGCCGTCGTCACCAGCGCGATGTCGCGCACCTGCGCCGTCAGCCGCTCCGCCATGGTGTTGACGGAGTCCGTGAGGTCCTTCCACGAACCGGACATGCCGCGCACCCGGGCCTGCCCGCCCAGCTTGCCCTCGGTACCCACCTCGCTGGCCACGCGCGTGACCTCGTCGGTGAACGTCGACAACTGGTCGACCAGGTTGTTGACGGTGCGCCCGACCTTCAGGAACTCACCGCGCAGCGGGTGCCCGGTCCCGTCCGGCGCCTGGGCCCGCAGCTCCATGCGCGGCGACAGATCGCCCTCGGCCACCGCGGACAGCACCCGGCTGACCTCGGACACCGGCCGCACGAGATCGTCCACCAGCGCGTTCGAGTGCTCGATCGCGGTCGCCCAGGAGCCCACGGAGGCCCCCGTCTCCAGCCGCTCGGTGAGCTTTCCCTCACGTCCGACCATGCGCCGCACCCGCGCCAGCTCACCCGTCAGGTGCAGATTGCGGTCGGCCACCTCGTTGAAGACCGCCGCGATCTCCGACATCACACCGTCGCCGGACACCGTGAGCCGCTTGCGGAAGTTCCCGTCCCGCATCGCCACGAGAGCCACCAGCAGCCGATTCAGGGCCGCCGTGTCCACCACCGTGGTCCCGCCCTTCGCCTTGCGTGGGTTGCTCAGGGACTGTCCGCCTTTCGCGCGCGCCTTCGTGCCCCGCGTCGCTGCGCCAGACTCCACTGTGTCCCTCCCGCAGGGGTCGACCTTTACCGCTGTGCTCTCGGGTACCGCCCCGGAGGACGTACCCGATTCCTGCCCAGTGCCTGTACTACTGCGTACCACTGCAATGCCGTACTGCGATTCCCGCCCGGCGCACCAAGACGCCGCCAAGGGGGCTGCTGCCCACCCGGCGCGGAAAACACCCGGTCCGCCAGGACCTTCACGACAAGCCTGCCCAGTGTTTCACCCTCGCCGAACCAGGCCATAACAGTTCGGCAGCTTCGCACATCGTCCGCACACCTCCGGACGTGAGACCCCTCCGGACGGAAACACAGCGGACCGGCATCCGCTGGGGGCGCGAGGGTAAGTAACCTTGCATCCGGCTGCCCAGCCACGCCGGTCCGTCCGGCCTGGCCGGTGGCAGGGAGACGAGCGGGCATCGGAGGGGCGGCCGCACACATGACCACCGGACTGATCCCCGGGGAGCAGCCCCCGGAGCCTCGGCCGACGGGCGGCCTGCCGCAACAGCGGCACGAGCCCGACGGCCATGGAACCATGTCCGCCGACGACCGGTCGAGGAGTTCTGTGATCACCGCGCGCGCGGCCGCCAGCTTCGAGCCCGTCGGACGATCGGTCGCGAGCGCCCGCTCCTTCGTCCGCGACACCCTCCAGGGCTGGGGATTCGGTGACATCGTGGACGACGCGGTGGTTCTCACCAGCGAACTGGTGACCAACGCCGTGGTCCACGCGGGCACCTCCGCCGACCTGCTGTGCCTGCGCGGCGACGACGGCGTGCGGATCGAGGTGTCCGACCGGTATCCGGAGCGCGAGATCCCCGTCCAGGGCTCGGCCGTCAACATGGGCAGCCCCGACCGCGAAGGAGGCCGCGGCCTCCAGCTGTGCGCGGCCCTGGCCGGCCGCTGGGGCGTGGAGTACACCCCCACCCACAAGACCGTCTGGTTCCGGCTTGACCTCCCCGAGCGCCCGGTGGGGACCCGCACCGCCGGTCCGTCCCTGCCGCCCGACCTCCTCCCGCTCGCCGACACCCGGGTCCGCGTGGCCGTCGTCCAGATCGACCGGGCCGGCTCCGTCACCGCCTGGAACGAGGACGCGGAGGAACTCTTCGGCTACACGGCCGAGCAGGTCACCGGAAAGCCCTTGACCGACTTCGCCGCCTGGCCGCACACCCCGGGCACCGGCACCGGCATCGCCGAGGCGCTCCAGCTCTCCCGCTGGGAGGGCAGCTACGGCATCAGGGGCGCCCACGGCCGCGTGATCCCGGTGTACGCCTCCCATCTGCGGGTCCGCGACACCGACGGCGAGCCGTCAACGGTCTGCCTGCTGGTGAGGGACCACGAACGGGCGGTCCTGCAGACGCCGCTGCGCGGACCCGCCTCCGAGACGTCCGGCGGCTCCGAGGGCCAGAGCACCGACCCCTTCGAGGTGTTCATCGGCTCTCCCGCCCCGGACGACCTCGACGGCCTGCTCCAGCGCACGGTGGAGCGCGCCCGCGACATGCTCGACGGCGACTCCGCCTTCCTGCTCCTCGCCACCGACGACGAGACGGAACTGGAGGTCCGCGCCTCCACCGGACTGCCCTCGGCCCGCCAGCGCTTCGCCCGCGTCCCCGTCGAGGCGGGCCCCGGCCGCTACGGCTCCGCCCGCATGCCGGCCGTCCACGAGGACCTCACCGCCATGCCCGGCGCGGTCCCCCTCCTCAACGGCACCGGCATGCGCTCGGTCGTCACCGTCCCGCTGAAGGTCGAGGGCCGCCTCACCGGCTCCCTCGGCGTCGCCGCCGAGGGAGCCGGCAGGTACTCCAACGAGGAGGCCCTGCGCCTGCAGTTCGCGGCCGACCGCATCGCGCTCGCCGTCGAGTCGGCCCGCCTGGGCGAACTGGAGCGCCTGCGCCGGGGTTCGCTCAGCTTCCTCGTCGAGGCCTCCGACCTGCTCGCCGGCACACTGGACCGGGACCAGACGCTGGCCCTCATGGCCCAGATGACGGTCCCGACCCTCGCCACCTGGTGCGCCGTCTACACGATCGCCGACCAGGCCTCCGAACCGGACCTCTCCTACGTGCTGCACGAGGACGAGGAGCTCATCGACGGCATCAAGTCCCTGCTGTCGAAGATCCCCCCGCCCGACCCGGTGCCCACCCCCGGCGCCCGCGTCTGGTCGGCCCCCGCGGAGATCGCCCACCAGGCCGCCCTGCGCACGTCCATGCGCAGCCTCGGCCTCAGCGGCGGTCCGGCCCACCAGGTCACTCCGGGCATCGGCCCGACCCTCGCCACGGCCGCGGCCGTCGGCGGCGAGACCGTGGTCCTCCCCCTGGTCGCCCGCAACCGCGTCATCGGCATGCTGACCCTGGGCAAGCCGACCGACGAGCACTTCCGCCAGGAGATCCTGGAACTCGCCGAGGACCTCTCCCGACGGGCCGCCCTGGCCCTGGACAACGCCCGCCTCTACTCCGAGCGCACGGCCATCAGCCAGTCCCTCCAGCGCAGCCTGCTGCCCCCCGAACTGCCGACCGTCGAGGGCGTCGAGGTGGAGGTCATCTACCGCGCGGCCGGCGAGGGCAACGAGGTCGGCGGCGACTTCTACGACCTCTTCCCCATCAGCGACGGCGCCTACGGCTTCGCCATCGGCGACGTCTGCGGTACGGGCCCCAACGCGGCGGCCGTCACCGGCCTCGCCCGGCACGCGCTCCGGCTGCTGGCCCGCGAGGGCCTGAGCGGCCCGGCGGTCCTGGAGCGCCTGAACTCCGCGATCCTCGACGAAGGCGCCCGCAGCCGCTTCCTCACGCTGCTCTACGGCGAGCTGCGTCCGCAGGAGGACGGCAGCGCGGAACTGAAGGTGGTCTGCGCCGGTCATCCCCTCCCCCTGCGTCTGCGTCAGGACGGCACGGTCGAACCGGCCGCCGACCCCCAGCCGCTCCTCGGTGTCCTGGAGGACCTGGAACTGTACGAGCAGACGGTCACCCTCGACCCCGGCGACGTCCTCCTCTGTGTCACGGACGGCGTCACCGAACGCCGTGAGGGCCCCCGCATGCTGGGCGACGACGGTCTCGCCGACGTCCTGACGACCTGTACGGGCCTGACGGCCGGCGCGGTCGCGGCCCGCATCATGCGCGCCGTGGAACGGTTCGCCTCCGACGCTCCCTCCGACGACATGGCCATCCTCGCCATGCGCGTCCCGGGCCTCCACCAGGACCAGTGAGCAGCAGGGCATGAGAAAGGCCCCGCCCGGGAGGGCGGGGCCTTTCTGTCGGAGCCCCCAAACGGAATCGAACCGTTGACCTTCTCCTTACCATGGAGACGCTCTGCCGACTGAGCTATAGGGGCCTGTTGCCGTGTGCGGGGTTTCCCTCGCGGCAACGAAATAGATCATACCCTGAACAGACCCGTGTTCCCAACCACGCTCAAGAGGTCGGCTGCAGCAACCCGCCCAGCGCATTGCACGCGGACGCGATCCGCTGCATGTCCCGCTTGGTCAGCGAGGCGTCCACCGGAAGCGCGAGCGTCTCGTCGGCGGCCCGCTCGGTCTCCGGCAGGAACACGCACCGCCGGAATTCGGGCAGGCGGTGCACAGGCGTCTTCACCGGCACCCGGCAGTCAACGCCCTTGGCACGTATGGCCCGTGCGAAGGCATCCCGGTCGGGCCGTCCGTTCCCCGGCACCCGCACCACGTACTGCCGATAGGTGTGCCCGACCCCGCCTTCGGGCGTCCGCACCCCCCTCAACTTCGCGTCGAGGAACGCCGCCCGCTCCCGGCGCCGTGCTGTCTCCTCGTACGGCGCCTCGGGCTCTCCGTGCTCCAGCACCAGCAGCCCGTGCCGGCGGCCGAGGGCGTGCAACCGCTCGAGCTCGGCGGGCCTGCCGAAGCGGTGGACGACAACCACGGCCGCCGTCCGGGGAGTTACGGCCGCCTCCACGGCGGCCGGCTCGAGGCAGTACGACGCCGGATCTATGTCGGCGAACACCGGCAGCGCTCCCGCCATCACCACGGCTTCGGCGACTTCCACGTTCCCGAAAGCCGGTACGACGACCTCGTCACCGAAGCCGACGCCGGCGGCTCTGAGCAGTGCAGCAGTACCCATGGGGTGGATGCTCGTTGCGCCACGTGAACGTCAAGTGACGGCAAACAAAAAAGAGTTGGACCCCGAACCGAAGTTCGGGATCCAACCCTTATCAAGAATTGTTCGGCGGCGTCCTACTCTCCCACAGGGTCCCCCCTGCAGTACCATCGGCGCGGTAGGGCTTAGCTTCCGGGTTCGGAATGTAACCGGGCGTTTCCCCTACGCTATGACCACCGAAACACTATGAAACAATCAACAACCGTTGGCTGTTCGTGGTTTCAGAACCAACACAGTGGACGCGAGCAACTGAGGACAAGCCCTCGGCCTATTAGTACCGGTCACCTCCACACGTTACCGTGCTTCCAGATCCGGCCTATCAACCCAGTCGTCTGCTGGGAGCCTTACCCCATCAAGTGGGTGGGAGTCCTCATCTCGAAGCAGGCTTCCCGCTTAGATGCTTTCAGCGGTTATCCCTCCCGAACGTAGCCAACCAGCCATGCCCTTGGCAGGACAACTGGCACACCAGAGGTTCGTCCGTCCCGGTCCTCTCGTACTAGGGACAGCCCTTCTCAAGACTCCTGCGCGCACAGCGGATAGGGACCGAACTGTCTCACGACGTTCTAAACCCAGCTCGCGTACCGCTTTAATGGGCGAACAGCCCAACCCTTGGGACCGACTCCAGCCCCAGGATGCGACGAGCCGACATCGAGGTGCCAAACCATCCCGTCGATATGGACTCTTGGGGAAGATCAGCCTGTTATCCCCGGGGTACCTTTTATCCGTTGAGCGACGGCGCTTCCACAAGCCACCGCCGGATCACTAGTCCCGACTTTCGTCCCTGCTCGACCCGTCGGTCTCACAGTCAAGCTCCCTTGTGCACTTACACTCACCACCTGATTGCCAACCAGGCTGAGGGAACCTTTGGGCGCCTCCGTTACCCTTTAGGAGGCAACCGCCCCAGTTAAACTACCCATCAGACACTGTCCCTGATCCGGATCACGGACCCAGGTTAGACATCCAGCACGACCAGACTGGTATTTCAACGACGACTCCACGACCACTGGCGTGGCCGCTTCACAGTCTCCCAGCTATCCTACACAAGCCGAACCGAACACCAATATCAAACTGTAGTAAAGGTCCCGGGGTCTTTCCGTCCTGCTGCGCGAAACGAGCATCTTTACTCGTAGTGCAATTTCACCGGGCCTATGGTTGAGACAGTCGAGAAGTCGTTACGCCATTCGTGCAGGTCGGAACTTACCCGACAAGGAATTTCGCTACCTTAGGATGGTTATAGTTACCACCGCCGTTTACTGGCGCTTAAGTTCTCAGCTTCGCCCCACCGAAGTGGAGCTGACCGGTCCCCTTAACGTTCCAGCACCGGGCAGGCGTCAGTCCGTATACCTCGCCTTACGGCTTCGCACGGACCTGTGTTTTTAGTAAACAGTCGCTTCTCGCTGGTCTCTGCGGCCACCCCCAGCTCACCGGGCAAAGCCGGATCACCAGTGATGGCCCCCCTTCTCCCGAAGTTACGGGGGCATTTTGCCGAGTTCCTTAACCATAGTTCACCCGAACGCCTCGGTATTCTCTACCTGACCACCTGAGTCGGTTTCGGGTACGGGCCGCCGTGCAACTCGCTAGAGGCTTTTCTCGACAGCATAGGATCATCCACTTCGCCGCAATCGGCTCGGCATCGGGTCTCAGACGATGTGCCAGGCGGATTTGCCTACCTGACGTCCTACACCCTTACCCCGGGACAACCACCGCCCGGGCTGGACTGCCTTCCTGCGTCACCCCATCACTCACCTACTGACCGCTTGGGCCGGCGGCTCCACCACTCCCCTTCACCCGAAGGCTCCGGGGCGGCTTCACGGCCTTAGCATCACGATGCTCGGTGTCTGGCGCTGCACCGCGGGTACCGGAATATCAACCGGTTGTCCATCGACTACGCCTGTCGGCCTCGCCTTAGGTCCCGACTTACCCTGGGCAGATCAGCTTGACCCAGGAACCCTTAGTCAATCGGCGCACACGTTTCTCACGTGTGAATCGCTACTCATGCCTGCATTCTCACTCGTGAACCGTCCACAACTCGCTTCCGCGGCTGCTTCACCCGGCACACGACGCTCCCCTACCCATCACGATCCCCGTTGGGGGTACATATCGCAATGACACGACTTCGGCGGTACGCTTGAGCCCCGCTACATTGTCGGCGCGGAATCACTAGACCAGTGAGCTATTACGCACTCTTTCAAGGGTGGCTGCTTCTAAGCCAACCTCCTGGTTGTCTCTGCGACTCCACATCCTTTCCCACTTAGCGTACGCTTGGGGGCCTTAGTCGATGCTCTGGGCTGTTTCCCTCTCGACCATGGAGCTTATCCCCCACGGTCTCACTGCCGCGCTCTCACTTGCCGGCATTCGGAGTTTGGCTAAGGTCAGTAACCCGGTAGGGCCCATCGCCTATCCAGTGCTCTACCTCCGGCAAGAAACACACGACGCTGCACCTAAATGCATTTCGGGGAGAACCAGCTATCACGGAGTTTGATTGGCCTTTCACCCCTAACCACAGGTCATCCCCCAGGTTTTCAACCCTGGTGGGTTCGGTCCTCCACGAAGTCTTACCTCCGCTTCAACCTGCCCATGGCTAGATCACTCCGCTTCGGGTCTTGAGCGTGCTACTGAAACCGCCCTGTTCGGACTCGCTTTCGCTACGGCTTCCCCACCCGGGTTAACCTCGCAACACACCGCAAACTCGCAGGCTCATTCTTCAAAAGGCACGCAGTCACGACGTTGAGCGCAAGCACTCAACGCGACGCTCCCACGGCTTGTAGGCACACGGTTTCAGGTACTATTTCACTCCCCTCCCGGGGTACTTTTCACCATTCCCTCACGGTACTCTCCGCTATCGGTCACCAGGGAATATTTAGGCTTGGCGGGTGGTCCCGCCGGATTCACACGGGATTTCTCGGGCCCCGTGCTACTTGGGTGTCTCTCCAACGAGCCGCTGACGTTTCGGCTACGGGGGTCTTACCCTCTGCGCCGGACCTTTCGCATGTCCTTCGCCTACGCCAACGGTTTCTGACTCGTCCCACGGCCGGCAGACCGTGGAAGAGAGATCCCACAACCCCGCATGCGCAACCCCTGCCGGGTCTCACACGCCTGCGGTTTGGCCTCATCCGGTTTCGCTCGCCACTACTCCCGGAATCACGGTTGTTTTCTCTTCCTGCGGGTACTGAGATGTTTCACTTCCCCGCGTTCCCTCCGCACTGCCTATGTGTTCAGCAGCGGGTGACAGCCCATGACGACTGCCGGGTTTCCCCATTCGGACACCCCCGGATCACAGCCTGGTTGACGGCTCCCCGGGGCCTATCGTGGCCTCCCACGTCCTTCATCGGTTCCTGGTGCCAAGGCATCCACCGTGCGCCCTTAAAAACTTGGCCACAGATGCTCGCGTCCACTGTGCAGTTCTCAAACAACGACCAGCCACCCGTCACACACCGCTCACGCGGCGCTGCACCGGGGCCGGCGACCGAAGACCCGGCCGTGCGGCCGTGCCCTCAGACACCCAACAGCGTGCCCGACACCCCCGCCCCACCCGTGGCCTGCGTTCCACGCTCCGAAGAGCAGTACTGGCAGCCCGAGGCGGCTGATGATGCCGAGTAGTCAACGTTCCACCCATGAGCCACCAGCATCGGACGTGCGCCGATGGACTGGCCTCTGACCGCGATCCCGCAGGGACGCGGTGAGAAGTGCTCCTTAGAAAGGAGGTGATCCAGCCGCACCTTCCGGTACGGCTACCTTGTTACGACTTCGTCCCAATCGCCAGTCCCACCTTCGACGGCTCCCTCCCCAGGGGGGTTGGGCCACCGGCTTCGGGTGTTACCGACTTTCGTGACGTGACGGGCGGTGTGTACAAGGCCCGGGAACGTATTCACCGCAGCAGTGCTGATCTGCGATTACTAGCGACTCCGACTTCATGGGGTCGAGTTGCAGACCCCAATCCGAACTGAGACCGGCTTTTTGAGATTCGCTCCACCTCGCGGTATCGCAGCTCATTGTACCGGCCATTGTAGCACGTGTGCAGCCCAAGACATAAGGGGCATGATGACTTGACGTCGTCCCCACCTTCCTCCGAGTTGACCCCGGCGGTCTCCCGTGAGTCCCCAGCACCCCCGGAGGGGCCTGCTGGCAACACGGGACAAGGGTTGCGCTCGTTGCGGGACTTAACCCAACATCTCACGACACGAGCTGACGACAGCCATGCACCACCTGTACACCGGCCACAAGGGGGACCGTGTCTCCACGGTTTTCCGGTGTATGTCAAGCCTTGGTAAGGTTCTTCGCGTTGCGTCGAATTAAGCCACATGCTCCGCCGCTTGTGCGGGCCCCCGTCAATTCCTTTGAGTTTTAGCCTTGCGGCCGTACTCCCCAGGCGGGGCACTTAATGCGTTAGCTGCGGCACGGACGACGTGGAATGTCGCCCACACCTAGTGCCCACCGTTTACGGCGTGGACTACCAGGGTATCTAATCCTGTTCGCTCCCCACGCTTTCGCTCCTCAGCGTCAGTGTCGGCCCAGAGATCCGCCTTCGCCACCGGTGTTCCTCCTGATATCTGCGCATTTCACCGCTACACCAGGAATTCCGATCTCCCCTACCGAACTCTAGCCTGCCCGTATCGACTGCAGACCCGGGGTTGAGCCCCGGGCTTTCACAACCGACGCGACAGGCCGCCTACGAGCTCTTTACGCCCAATAATTCCGGACAACGCTCGCGCCCTACGTATTACCGCGGCTGCTGGCACGTAGTTAGCCGGCGCTTCTTCTGCAGGTACCGTCACTTGCGCTTCTTCCCTGCTGAAAGAGGTTTACAACCCGAAGGCCGTCATCCCTCACGCGGCGTCGCTGCATCAGGCTTGCGCCCATTGTGCAATATTCCCCACTGCTGCCTCCCGTAGGAGTCTGGGCCGTGTCTCAGTCCCAGTGTGGCCGGTCGCCCTCTCAGGCCGGCTACCCGTCGTCGCCTTGGTGAGCCGTTACCTCACCAACCAGCTGATAGGCCGCGGGCCCATCCTGCACCGCCGGAGCTTTCCACGCGCATCGGATGCCCGAGCGCGTCGTATCCGGTATTAGACCCCGTTTCCAGGGCTTGTCCCGAAGTGCAGGGCAGATTGCCCACGTGTTACTCACCCGTTCGCCACTAATCCCCACCCGAAGGTGGTTCATCGTTCGACTTGCATGTGTTAAGCACGCCGCCAGCGTTCGTCCTGAGCCAGGATCAAACTCTCCGTGAATGTTTACCGGTGATCCGGTGCACACATCACGAGAGCGGTGCGAGGGGAGGAATAGTCCCCTCGCACACAGCGTCCTCGCTGTGTTTCTTCAAAGGAACCTCGGCCATCGGTGTACCCGATGGACGGGGTATCAACATATCTGGCGTTGACTTTTGGCACGCTGTTGAGTTCTCAAGGAACGGACGCTTCCTTCGTACTCACCCCTCCGGGCTTTCCTCCGGGCGCTTCCCTTCGGTCTTGCGTTTCCGACTCTATCAGATCTTTCCGATCCGATTTCCTCGGTGCTTTCCGGGGTCCCGCGTCCGCGTTTCCCTTTCCGGCGGACCCGACTTTATCAGAAGTTTCTGAGTCGGATTTTCTCGCCCCTCCGGGAGCGGTTCCGACGCACGAGATGGTCGGGTTCCCGATCGGGGGGAGCTGTAAACGTACTGGAGCGGGGTGCCCCGATGCAAATCGGGGTGCCCCGCTCCGGGTTCGCTCGTGCGTGGGGTCGGACGGACCGTCAGACCTCGACCACCACGGGCAGGATCATCGGCCGGCGCCGGTACGTGTCGGAGACCCACTTGCCCAGCGTCCGGCGGATGAGCTGCTGCAGCTGGTGGGGTTCGACGACGCCGTCCTGGGCCGAGCGCTCCAGCACCTCCGTGATCTTCGGGATCACCCCGCCGAAGGCGGAGTCCTCGATGCCGGAGCCCCGGGCCTGGACGTGCGGACCACCCGTGATCTTGCCGGTGGACGAGTCGATGACCACGAAGACCGAGATGATGCCCTCGTCCCCGAGGATCTTGCGGTCCTTCAGGGCCGGCTCGCCGACGTCGCCGACGGAGAGGCCGTCGACGTAGACGTATCCCGCCTGGACCTTTCCTGCGATCTTCGCCTTGCCCTCGACGAGGTCGACGACCACGCCGTCCTCGGCGATGACGATGCGGTCGTGCGGGACACCGGTCAGGGCGCCCAGTTCCGCGTTGGCGCGCAGGTGGCGCCATTCGCCGTGCACCGGCATCAGGTTCTTCGGGCGGCAGATGTTGTAGAAGTACAGCAGCTCGCCGGCGGACGCGTGGCCGGAGACGTGCACCTTGGCGTTGCCCTTGTGGACGACGTTGGCGCCCCAGCGGGTCAGGCCGTTGATCACGCGGTAGACCGCGTTCTCGTTGCCGGGGATGAGCGACGACGCCAGGATCACGGTGTCGCCCTCGACGATGCGGATCTGGTGGTCGCGGTTGGCCATGCGGGACAGGGCCGCCATCGGCTCGCCCTGGGAGCCCGTGCAGACGAGGACCACCTCGCTGTCGGGGAGGTCGTCGAGGGTCTTGACGTCCACGACCAGGCCCGGCGGGACCTTGAGGTAGCCGAGGTCGCGGGCGATGCCCATGTTGCGGACCATGGAGCGGCCGACGAAGGCGACCCGGCGGCCGTACTCGTACGCCGCGTCCAGGATCTGCTGGATGCGGTGGACGTGGCTGGCGAAGCTGGCCACGATGATCCGCTTGCGGGCACCGGCGAAGACCTGGCGCAGGACGTTGGAGATGTCCCGCTCGGGCGGGACGAATCCCGGGACCTCGGCGTTCGTCGAGTCGGCGAGGAGGAGGTCGATGCCCTCCTCGCTGAGTCGGGCGAACGCGTGGAGGTCCGTGAGGCGGTTGTCCAGCGGGAGCTGGTCCATCTTGAAGTCGCCGGTGTGGACCACCATGCCGGCGGGGGTGCGGATGGCCACGGCGAGCGCGTCGGGGATGGAGTGGTTGACCGCGATGAACTCGCAGTCGAAGGGGCCGATGCGCTCGCGCTGTCCTTCCGCCACCTCCAGGGTGTACGGGCGGATGCGGTGCTCCTGGAGCTTCGCCTCGATGAGGGCGAGGGTCAGCTTGGAGCCGATCAGCGGGATGTCCGGCTTCTCGCGGAGGAGGAAGGGGACGCCGCCGATGTGGTCCTCGTGACCGTGGGTGAGGACGATGCCCTCGATGTCGTCGAGACGGTCCCGGACGGACGAGAAGTCCGGCAGGATCAGGTCGATTCCGGGCTGCTCCTCCTCGGGGAAGAGCACTCCGCAGTCGACGATCAGCAGACGGCCGCCGTACTCGAAGACCGTCATGTTCCGGCCGATCTCGCCGAGGCCGCCGAGCGGCGTGACGCGCAGACCGCCTTCGGGGAGCGCGGGGGGCGGACCGAGTTCAGGATGCGGATGACTCAAAAGACTCTCCTCACCACACACGCCACGTACCGGTGGGCACGTGGCGCGCGTGACGTTCGTGCAGAAGCAGTTGTCGTTGTGGGGTGCGCGGGCACCGGTGGCCCGCTTATTCAGTTGTGAAGCCGGTGCGCGGGCGGTCGCGCGAAGTCTGGTTACTGAAGCTGTACCCCGCCGGCAGCAAGATCGATCTTGAGCTGCTCGACCTCTTCCGGCGCGCACTCGACCATGGGGGCACGCAGGGGCCCGGCGGGCAGGCCCTTGAGGGCGAGCGCCGCCTTGGTGGTCATCACGCCCTGGGTACGGAACACCCCCGTGTAGACCGGAAGCAGCTTCTGGTGGATCTCGGTGGCCTTCTGGACGTCCCCCGAGGTGTACGCCTCGACCAGGGCGCGCAGCTCGGGGGTGACGAGGTGGCCGACGACCGAGACGAAGCCGACGGCGCCCACGGAGAGCAGGGGGAGGTTCAGCATGTCGTCGCCGGAGTACCAGGCCAGGCCCGAACGGGCGATGGCCCAGCTCGCGCGGCCGAGGTCGCCCTTGGCGTCCTTGTTGGCGACGATCCGGGGGTGCTCGGCGAGGCGGACGAGCGTCTCGGTGCTGATCGGGACGCCGCTGCGGCCGGGGATGTCGTAGAGCATGACCGGCAGCCCGGTGGCGTCGGCGACGGCGGTGAAGTGCCGGTGGAGGCCCTCCTGCGGGGGCTTGTTGTAGTACGGGGTGACGACCAGCAGAGCGTGCGCGCCGGTGCGCTCGGCGGCGCGGGCCAGCTCGATGCTGTGCCGGGTGTCGTTGGTGCCGACTCCGGCCACGACGTGGGCGCGGTCGCCGACCGCCTCCAGGACCGCTCGTACGAGATCCGCTTTCTCCGCGTCGCTGGTGGTGGGGGACTCGCCGGTGGTGCCGTTGATGATCAGGCCGTCGTTGCCTGCGTCCACCAAGTGGGTGGCGAGCCGCTGTGCGCCGTCGAGATCGAGTGCGCCGTCCGCCGTGAAGGGCGTGACCATGGCGGTGAGGACCCGCCCGAAGGGGGTCTGCGGAGTGGAGGTCGGAGCCATGGGTTACACGCTACTCGTTGCTCAGGTCGGGGTCTGCCCTCGGGGGAGACGGCAAACTGGGGCAAAAGGGGGACCCGGCACTGCCCGCTCGGGGGTTCAGGCAGTGCCGGGCCCGTTTGATCAGGCTAGATGAACTTCACGAAATGCCGCAATACGGACACCGCGGAGGGCTGACCCGCAGATGTGCGCCCAGCGCGCGAACGGGGAGTTCCTTCACGGTGCGACACGGCCGTTGGCGTTGAAGGCGGCGTAGGTGAGCGGCATGAGCCGGGCCCACTCGGCCTCCATCTTCTCGCCGACCATCTCGATCTCCCGCTGCGGGAAGGACGGGACCTTCGCCAGTTCGTGCTGGGTGCGCAGTCCGAGGAAGTGCATCAGGGAGCGGGCGTTGCAGGTGGCGTACATCGAGGAGTACAGGCCGACGGGGAGCACCGCGCGGGCGACCTCGCGGGCGACGCCGGCGGCGAGCATCTCCCGGTACGCCTCGTACGCCTGCCGGTAGGAGTCCTCCATGACGCGGCCCACCAGCTCCTGCTGGGCCTCGGTGCCCTCGACGAAGCGGTACTTGCCGGGGCGGCCCTCCTGCACCAGCTTGCGGGACCCGTCGGGGACGTAGAAGACCGGCTGGAGCTCGCGGTAGCGGCCCGACTCCTCGTTGTAGGACCAGCCCACGCGGTGCCGCATGAACTCCCGGAAGACGAAGATCGGAGCGCTGATGAAGAAGGTCATCGAGTTGTGCTCGAAGGGGCTGCCGTGCCGGTCCCGCATCAGGTAGTTGATCAAGCCCTTGGAACGCTCGGGGTCCTTGTTCAGCTCGTCCAGGGACTGCTCGCCGAGGGTCGAGACGCGGGCGGCGAACAGCACGTCGGCGTCGGACGCGGTGTGCTTGACCAGCTCGACGGTCACATCGCTGCGGAAGTCGGGCTTGAGGTCGTCGGCGGGGGTGTCGGTCACGGCGCGGAGGTCCTTCCATCACATCTCGCGGGCGGCGCCCACTCTACGGCCCGGCTCCGACAGCGGATCGTTCGACGGGACGTTCGACGTCGGGCCACGACATACGCCACCGAACGGCTGCGAACATCATCGAACTTCTGCGTACTCGGCGAAAGTGGGCACTTTTCGGGGCGTCCGTTCGTCTGTGTTGGTGACAGTGATTCGTTCGACCCGAAGGGAGAGGTACCCCTGATGTTCGGTCGGCGTGAGCCCGTACCGTTCGCCTTCCTCGCCGAGGCCGAGAGGTTCCGCAGCAATGTCACTCCCCCGCCCCGTGAACGGGCGACCGTCGGTCAGATAGCCGGGCGCTGTCTGCTGGGGCTCACCGTCGTCGCCGGACTGGTGGGCTCTTTGATCATCGGGACGCCCGCGCTGTCCACCGATCCCGCGGGCACGGGGACCCAGCAGTCACAGGCCACCGACGGGCGCTGAGCCGCCGGGTCGGCCGCACCGGTCCCGTCCGGACCCCGAGGGTGGTGACTGCGAACACAGGTCGGTAGCCTCACCGGGCACTGCCCACGCATGGATCGAGTGAGGACCAGCCGTGCCCCTGCCCTTCCTGACGGCCGACCGCGCGTTCGACACGGCGGACGACGCCGCTCTGCCGTACGACGACCGTGACCGCTGGCGGCGCCCGTACCGCCCCGGGCCGTGGCGGGTGGGTGCGGCGGCGATTCTGCTGCTGCTCGCCTCGTTCGTGCTGTTCGCGGGGGTCGTCATCGCGGCGACGGCGACGCTGTCGTCCGCCGGTGCCGTGTTCGGCATAGCACTGGTCGTCGTCGGCTGCGCGCTGCGGATGCTGCGCACGGGCGTCTGGGTGAGCGCGCGGGGCCTGCGCCACGTGGCCTTCCTCACCACCCGTACGACGCCCTGGGAGCAGGTGGCCTCCGTGCGCACGGTGCAGCAGCCGGTGCGCTGGCTGGGGCTGCCGCGCACGGTGCAGGGGCAGGCACTGCTCCTCGTCCGGCGGGGGCGGGCGGCGGAGACCCTGCCGCCCCTGCTGACCTCGCACAACGCGGACTTCCTGGGGCGGGACCCGCTGGCCTTCGACCGGGCGGCCGACTCCGTGGAGGCCTGGGCCGACGAGTACCGGCGGAGCTGAGCACGCGGACCCCTGCACCATGCGTCGGGGCCCGGTCCGTACAGACGGACCGGGCCCCGACGCATGGTGCGCCCACGCTCAGTGGGAGGTCTTGTGCAGGGCGATCGCCCGTTGCATGGCCTTGCGGGCGCGCGGGGTGTCGCGGGCGTCGTGGTAGGCGACGGCGAGCCGGAACCAGTTGCGCCAGTCGTCGGGGGCGGCCTCCGTCTCGGCCTTGCGCCGGGCGAAGACCTCGTCGGCCGAGTCGCGGTCGATGCGGCCGCTGGGGAGGCGCTTCAGCTCGTCGACGGGCAGTCCGCCCTCGGCGTCGAGCTCGGCGGCGAGCCGGTTGGCGTGGCGGACGAACTCGGTGTTCTTCCACAGGAACCACACACCGATGACCGGCAGGATCAGCACCGCGACGCCGAAGACGACGGTGAGGGGCGTACCGGTCTCGATGAGCAGCACACCGCGGCTGCCGACCAGGACGAAGTAGACGACCAGGACGGCGGCCGTGACGGCGTAGGAGATCTTGGCGCGCATGGGGTCGGCTCGGGCTCAGTTCAGGTCGAGGAAGTGTTCCAGGCCGAAGGTCAGGCCGGGAGTGGTCACCACGCGGCGGACGCCGAGCAGGATGCCCGGCATGAAGCTGCTGTGGTGCAGGGAGTCGTGGCGGACGGTGAGGGTCTCGCCCTCGCCGCCGAGCAGGACCTCCTGGTGGGCGAGCAGGCCGCGCAGCCGGACCGCGTGCACCGGGACCCCGTCCACGTCCGCGCCGCGGGCGCCGTCCAGGGCGGTGGTGGTGGCGTCCGGGGCGGGGGCGCTGCCGGCCCGGCGGCGGGCCTCGGCGATGAGCTGGGCGGTGCGGGTGGCGGTGCCGCTGGGGGCGTCCACCTTGTTCGGGTGGTGCAGCTCGACGACCTCGACGGACTCGAAGTACGGGGCGGCGATCTGCGCGAACTTCATGGTCAGCACGGCGCCGATGGAGAAGTTCGGCGCGATGAGCACGCCCGTCTCCGGGGACTGCGCGAGCCAGCCCCTCAGCTGCGCGAGGCGTTCGTCGGTCCAGCCCGTCGTACCGACGACCGCGTGGATGCCGTGGCGCACGCAGAAGTCGAGGTTGCCCATGACGGAGGCCGGGGTGGTCAGCTCCACGGCGACCTGGGCGCCGGTCTCGGCGAGGGCCTCCAGCTTGTCGCCCCGGCCGAGGGCGGCCACCAGTTCCATGTCCTCGGCGGCCTCGACCGCCCTGACCGCCTCGGACCCGATCCGGCCCTTGGCACCGAGGACCGCCACGCGCAGCTTGCTCATCTTCCTTGCTTCCTTGTCGGGGGGTGGGGCCTGCCGGCAGGTCCCGCGGCTAGGCGACGGCGTCGTGCAGCCGGGACGCCTGCTTGTCCTTGAGCGGGCCGATGACCGACAGGGAGGGCCGCTGTCCCAGGACGTCGCGGGCGACCGAGCGGACGTCGTCCGGAGTGACCGAGGCTATCCGGGCCAGCATGTCGTCCACCGACATCTGCTCGCCCCAGCACAGCTCGCTCTTGCCGATGCGGTTCATCAGCGCGCCGGTGTCCTCCAGGCCGAGGACGGTGGAGCCCCGGAGCTGACCGACGGCGCGCTCCATCTCGTCGTCCGGCAGTCCGTGCTCGGCCACGTGGTCGAGTTCGTCGCGGCAGATCTTCAGCACGTCGTGGACCTGCGAGGGCCTGCAGCCCGCGTACACGCCGAACAGGCCGCAGTCGGCGAAGCCGGAGGTGTACGAGTACACGCTGTAGGCCAGACCGCGCTTCTCCCGGACCTCCTGGAACAGGCGGGAGGACATGCCGCCGCCGAGGGCGGTGTTCAGCACGCCGAGGGCCCAGCGCCGCTCGTCGGTGCGGGACAGGCCCGGCATGCCGAGGATGACGTGCGCCTGCTCCGTGCTGCGGTCGACGAGGTCGACGCGGCCCGCGGTGCGCAGGGCGCGCCGGCCGCCGCGCGGGGCGATCGGCCGGGCGCCGGGGTCCTTGAGGGCGCCGGCCGCCTCGAAGGCGGCGCGGACCTGGCGTACGACCTTGCCGTGGTCGATGTTGCCGGCGCAGGCGACCACGAGGTGGGTGGGGTCGTAGTGCTTCCGGTAGAAGCGGCGGATGCGGTCCGCGGTGAGGGAGTTGACCGTCTCGACCGTGCCGAGCACCGGACGGCCGAGGGGGTTGTCGCCGAACATGGTGTGCGCGAACAGGTCGTGCACGCAGTCGCCCGGGTCGTCCTCGGTCATCGCGATCTCTTCGAGGATGGCGCCGCGTTCGACGTCGACGTCCTCCTCACGTATCACCGAGCCGGTGAGCATGTCGCAGACCACGTCGATGGCGAGCGGCAGGTCGGTGTCGAGCACACGCGCGTAGTAGCACGTGTACTCCTTGGCCGTGAACGCGTTCATCTCGCCGCCGACCGCGTCGATGGCGGAGGAGATGTCCAGGGCGGACCTGCGGGCCGTGCCCTTGAAGAGCAGGTGCTCCAGGTAGTGGGTGGCGCCGCCCAGGGCCGGGGTCTCGTCGCGGGAGCCGACGTGCGCCCAGATGCCGAAGGTCGCCGAGCGGACCGAGGGCAGGGTCTCGGTGACGATCCGCAGGCCCCCGGGAAGGGTGGTCTTGCGGACGGTGCCGATGCCGTTCTCCCCCTTGATCAGGGTTTGGGTACGGGCGACGGCCCGCACCTCCGAGGAGGTGCGGGCCGTCGTGTTGAAACCGTGGGACGTCACTTGTCGGCGTCGTCCTTCTGCTCTTCGGAACCTTCCTCGTCCTCGATCACGGGGACCAGGGAGAGCTTGCCGCGGGAGTCGATCTCGGCGATCTCGACCTGGACCTTCTGGCCCACGCCGAGGACGTCCTCGACGTTCTCCACGCGCTTGCCGCCGGCCAGCTTGCGGATCTGCGAGATGTGCAGCAGGCCGTCCTTGCCGGGGAGGAGGGAGACGAAGGCGCCGAACGTCGTCGTCTTCACGACCGTGCCCAGGTAGCGCTCGCCGACCTCGGGCATCGTCGGGTTGGCGATGCCGTTGATCGTGGTGCGGGCGGCCTCGGCGGAGGGGCCGTCGGCGGCACCGATGTAGATGGTGCCGTCGTCCTCGATGGTGATCTCGGCGCCGGTGTCCTCCTGGATCTGGTTGATCATCTTGCCCTTGGGGCCGATGACCTCGCCGATCTTGTCGACCGGGATCTTGACGGTGATGATCCGCGGGGCGTGCGGGGACATCTCGTCGGGCCGGTCGATGGCCTCCATCATCACGTCGAGGATGTGAAGGCGGGCGTCGCGGGCCTGCTTGAGGGCCGCGGCGAGGACGGAGGCGGGGATGCCGTCCAGCTTGGTGTCGAGCTGGAGGGCGGTCACGAAGTCCTTGGTGCCGGCGACCTTGAAGTCCATGTCGCCGAAGGCGTCCTCCGCACCGAGGATGTCGGTGAGGGTGACGTAGTGGGTCTCGCCCTCGATCTCCTGGGAGATCAGGCCCATGGCGATACCGGCGACCGGGGCCTTGAGCGGCACACCGGCGTTCAGCAGCGACATGGTGGAGGCGCAGACCGAGCCCATGGACGTCGAGCCGTTGGAGCCGAGGGCCTCGGACACCTGGCGGATCGCGTAGGGGAACTCCTCGCGCGAGGGCAGGACCGGGACCAGGGCGCGCTCGGCGAGGGCCCCGTGGCCGATCTCGCGGCGCTTCGGGGAGCCGACGCGGCCGGTCTCGCCGGTGGAGTACGGCGGGAAGTTGTAGTTGTGCATGTAGCGCTTGCGGGTCACCGGGGAGAGGGTGTCCAGCTGCTGCTCCATGCGGAGCATGTTGAGGGTGGTGACGCCCAGGATCTGGGTCTCGCCGCGCTCGAACAGCGCCGAGCCGTGCACCCGCGGGATGGCCTCGACCTCGGCGGCCAGGGTGCGGATGTCGGTGACACCGCGGCCGTCGATGCGCTTCTTCTCCTTGATGACGCGCTCGCGGACCAGGGACTTGGTCAGCGAACGGTACGCGGCGGAGATCTCCTTCTCGCGGCCCTCGAACTCCGGCAGGAGCTTCTCGGCGGCGAGCGCCTTGACGCGGTCCAGCTCGGCCTCGCGCTCCTGCTTGCCGGCGATGGTGAGCGCCTGGGCGAGCTCGGGCTTGACGGCGGCGGTCAGCGCCTCGAGGACGTCGTCCTGGTAGTCCAGGAAGATCGGGAACTCGGCGGTCGGCTTGGCGGCCTTCGCGGCGAGGTCGGCCTGGGCGCGGCACAGCACCTTGATGAAGGGCTTCGCGGCCTCCAGACCGGCGGCCACGACCTCCTCGGTGGGTGCCTCGGCGCCGCCCTCGACCAGCTTGACGGTCTTCTCGGTGGCCTCGGCCTCGACCATCATGATCGCGACGTCGCCGTCCTCCAGGGTGCGGCCCGCGACGACCATGTCGAAGACGGCGTCCTCGAGCTCGGTGTGCGTCGGGAAGGCGACCCACTGACCGCGGATCAGCGCGACGCGGACGCCGCCGATCGGGCCGGAGAAGGGCAGGCCGGCCAGCTGCGTGGACGCGGAGGCGGCGTTGATCGCCACGACGTCGTACAGGTGGTCGGGGTTGAGCGCCATGATCGTGGCGACGACCTGGATCTCGTTGCGCAGGCCCTTCTTGAAGGACGGGCGCAGCGGGCGGTCGATGAGGCGGCAGGTGAGGATCGCGTCCTCGGAGGGCCGGCCCTCACGGCGGAAGAAGGAGCCGGGGATCCGGCCGGCCGCGTACATCCGCTCCTCGACGTCCACCGTGAGCGGGAAGAAGTCGAGCTGGTCCTTGGGGTTCTTGGAGGCGGTGGTGGCCGACAGCACCATGGTGTCGTCGTCCAGGTAGGCCACGGCGGAGCCGGCGGCCTGCCGGGCGAGGCGGCCCGTCTCGAAGCGGATGGTGCGGGTGCCGAAGGAGCCGTTGTCGATGACGGCCTCGGCGTAGTGGGTCTCGTTCTCCACTAGCGTTTTCTCCGTTACTTGTCGTCTTTGGTCCCGCCGCGCCCGTGTGGCGGGGGGACGGTGGCGGAGAAGCGCTCCACTGGTGCGGGCCGGTCTTCGATCGAAGCACCCGGGTTCACTCTCCCGGGGGCCACTACCGAGGACCGGCGGCGAGGCGCGCTTCTCCTCGTGCGTCGTTGACGTCCGGAGGACGTCCGTCGTGACACCCGTGGAACCGCATACCCGATGCGGCACGGGTCATCACACTGAGTCGTACTTCATGCGTTGTGCTACCACACTACAAAGATGCGGCGGCACTCCGCACGTACAGCAAAGGGAGCGGCCCCCTCGTCACGGGAACCGCTCCCCTCACGGCGTCTTACTTGGCGCCCGCCGCACCGCGGCGGATGCCGAGGCGGTCGACCAGCGCACGGAAGCGCTGGATGTCCTTCTTGGCGAGGTACTGCAGCAGCCGGCGGCGCTGACCGACCAGGATCAGCAGACCACGGCGGGAGTGGTGGTCGTGCTTGTGGGTCTTGAGGTGCTCCGTCAGGTCGGAGATCCGACGGGAGAGCAGAGCGACCTGGACCTCGGGGGAGCCGGTGTCACCCTCCTTGGTACCGAACTCGGAGATGATCTGCTTCTTCGTGGCGGCGTCGAGCGACACGCGTACTCCTCATGGTCTGGATAAAGGGCCACCGAGTGCCCCCGGTCTTCGTCTCGGGGGATCTTCCATGACTCGGAAGGCGGGGATCCGCTGAGCGCGGCCTCCAGAGCGGGCGCTCCGGGGGTGCGTACACAAACGGCCGTCAGCCAGACTACCAGGCAGCGGCGGGCGCTTTTCCCGGGTCCGTCGAACCGCCCGGGTCGGACGGAGGCGGCCACTAGGGTGAGCGCTCGGAGTCGTTCGTACGGCGGATACG
This sequence comes from Streptomyces viridosporus T7A, assembly GCF_008704515.1. Classification (NCBI taxonomy): domain Bacteria; kingdom Bacillati; phylum Actinomycetota; class Actinomycetes; order Kitasatosporales; family Streptomycetaceae; genus Streptomyces; species Streptomyces viridosporus. Next base: position 5,946,952 of record NZ_CP023700.1, on the reverse strand, counting down.
GCGGAAACGACGGAAGGGAACGCTGCGGCATGGCGGAGACGGCTGAGGAGATCAAGGCGCGCAAGGAGCGGGAGAGGGACGAGCTGTACGCACTCGACATCTCCGGCGTCGAGTGGCACGGCGCGCCGGGTACGGAGGAGCACGAGGAGCGCGTCGAGATCGCCTACCTGCCGGGCGGCGCCGTGGCCATGCGGTCGTCCCTCGACCCGGACACCGTGCTGCGGTACACGGAGGCGGAGTGGCGGGCGTTCGTGCTGGGCGCGCGGGACGGGGAGTTCGACCTGGAGCCGTCGGGTCCCGACGCGAAGTGACCGCGGCGCGACGCCCGGCAGGCTCCCCGCACGGGTGCGCCCGCCGGGCGTCGCGCCGCGTCAGCCGGTCATCGACCGCACCGTCGTGTACACGTCGAAGACGGCGAGTGCCAGGGGCACCAGCGTCAGCAGCACGAAGCCCTCGGCGATCTCCAGGAAGCGGCCCCAGAAGGGCGTGAGTCCGCTGCGCGAGGCCATCAGGCCGATGGCGGTGATCAGCGCGGCCGCCGCCGCGATGGCCGCGACCAGCCAGACCGTGCGGATGTCGAGGTCGGTGCGGTCCCCCGCCAGGGCCTCGCGGACCAGGGCGTTCGGCGGGTTGAGCGCCAGGCCGAGGCCGAGCGCGACCAGGGAACCGAGGCCCGCGGCCAGGACGGTGGCGACCTGCGCGGTGTAGCGGAACAGCTGCGCGCGCATCAACAGGGCGATTCCGGTGGCGAGGGCCAGCAGTTGCGCCCAGAGGTCGTCGGAGAAGCCGAGCACCAGGGCCGCGCCGACCGCGACCAGCGAGCAGCCGCCGACCAGGCCGACGAGGAGTTCGTGGCCGCGCCGGGCCCGGGCCTCGATGCGTTCGGCGTCCACCGGTTCGTGGGGCTCGGGGTCGGCGCCGTACACGCTGCGCGGGGCGGTGTCCGGTGCCTCGAAACCGATGGGCAGCCGGGCGAAGCGCAGGGACATGCCCGGCAGGAAGGCGAGGGCGCCGATGGCGACGGGGGCGCACAGGGCGGCGCTCTCGGCCGGGGTCCAGTTCCTCAGGAGCGCCACGAAGGTGGTGACCAGGGCGAGGCCCGAGGCGACCGCGAAGGCGACGAACGGGCCGTCGCCGCGCGGGGAGCACAGGGTGAGGATCACCGAGGCCACCAGCACCGCCGCGCAGGCGAGCAGGAACTGGAGCTTCCCGACGCCCTGCCCCTCGGAGAGCGACAGCAGGCCGGAGCCCGCCACGCCCATGTTGGGGAGGGCGCCGAGGCCCAGCGCGACGGCCGCGGCCCGGTCGTCGTAGACGCGGGCGCGGACGCAGCCGAGGACGACGAGGAGGACCCCGGCGATGCCCGCGAGGATGCCGGGGAGGCCGTGCATGTCGTGCCGCGGGTCGGCGGACCAGGCGACGAAGGCGAGCAGGGCGGGCAGCACACCGCCGCCGACGAGGCCCGCGGCACGCGTGAGGTCGCCGCGCCACAGGGAGCGGTCCCGGGTCACCGCGGAGGCGACCGCTTCGGAGACGTCGTCGATGACGGCCGGCGGCAGCGATTCGGAGAAGGGGCGGAGGGTGAGGAGTTCACCGTCGAGGATGCGCTGCGCCGCGAAGGAGCGGGAGCTGTCGAGGACGGTCCCGTCGCGGCGGACGAGGTGGTAGCCGACCGGGGCGCCCTCGGCGGCGGTCTGCCGGGAGAGCCGGAGGATCTCGGGGTAGACATCGGCGACCGGTACGTCGTCGGGCAGCGCCACATCGATCCGGCTGTCGGGCGCGACGATGGTGACCCGGCAGAAGCCGAGCCCCGTCACCGCCCCGGGAAGGGCTCCCTGGCCCGGTCCGCCCGTGCCGGTGGCCGCCGTGGAGGCCGTCGTGCTCACCTGCTGCTCCCCCTCAGTGCTGCTGCTGTGTCTGCGGTGTGAAGGTCCTGCGCCTCTTTCCCGGCGTCCGCCGCAGGACGGGGCGGCACGGGACGGACGGGGGGCCGTCCGGCAGAGCCCGGCGCCTCCGTGCCGCACCGCATCTCACGGAATGCCCCATACATCCGTCCGGTTCACCTGTGCTCACGCGAACATCCGGCACCCTACCGCCCGCCGGTGCGCGGCGGGATCAGTAGGATCACGCGGCGGCCCTCGTCCGCCTGACACGGGGTGGCGGACGACAAACCCGGCGGGCCGGCAAGGGAATTGGTGAGCAGTGAGCCAGATCGTCGTGAAGCGTCCGCCGCGGGCGCTGCCGCCGGAGGTGCCCACGGGCGAGGTCGTCGTGCAGCCGCCGCCCGAACTGCCGCGGGGGCACCAGGAGAGCGTGCTGATGCAACTGCTGCCCACGCTCGGCATGGGCGGCTCGGTCGTCTTCTTCTTCACCAGCGGGCAGCCGTTCATGCGGATCATGGGCATGGTGATGATCGCGTCGACGATCGCCATGTCGATCGCCATGGTGGTCCGCTTCCGCCGCGGCTCCCAGGGCCAGCTCGCCGATCTGCGCCGCGACTACCTGAGTTACCTGTCGCGGACCCGCCGGACCACCCAGGAGACGGCGCGGGCGCAGCGTGACGCCCAGTACTACCTCCACCCCTCCCCCGAGCAGTTGTGGGCGCTGGTCGCCGAGGGCAGCCGGGTGTGGGAACGGCGGCCGGGCGACGAGGACTTCGCGCAGGTGCGCATCGGTCTGGGCCCGCAGTCCCTGGCCACCCCGCTGATCGCCCCCGAGACGGGCCCGGTCGACCAGCTGGAGCCGCTCACCGCGGGCGCGATGCAGCGGTTCGTCGCGGTGCACGGCACCCTGGACGACCTGCCGATGGCGGTCTCCCTGCGCGCCTTCTACCACGTCGTGCTCGGCGGCGAACCGGAGTCCGTACGGTCCTCCGCCCGCGCCCTGACCGGTTCGCTCGCCTCGCTGCACTCCCCCGAGGACCTGGTCGTCGCGGTCGCGGCGGGCCGGGAGGCGCTGCCGCACTGGGAGTGGGCCAAGTGGCTGCCGCACGTGCAGCTTCCCGGTACCACGGACGGTGCCGGCTCCCGCCGTCTGATCAGCGGCGACCCCCGTGAGCTCGAGGACCTGCTGGCCCCGCGCCTGACCGGACGCCCCCGCTTCCATCCGAACGCCGCGCCCCTACCGGACACCCCACACGTCGTCGTCGTGCTCGACGGGGTGTCCCTGCCCCCGGACTCCCTGCTGGCGAGCCCCGAGGGCCTGCAGGGCGTGACGGTCGTCGAGGTGGCCGAGGGGGAGCCGTCCGGTGTCCGCGGCGACCTCTCCGTCGTCGTACGGCCGCGTTCGCTGCACCTGGAGTCGGCGCACGGCGTCGTCTACGAAGGAACGCCCGACGTCCTGTCGTACGAGTCCGCGGAGGCGCTGGCCCGGCAGCTGGCGCCGCTGCGGATGGCGTCCGGCGGGGACGACGACGAACCGCTGCTGGCGAACCTGGAGTTCACGGACCTGCTGAACCTGGGCGACGCCGCCTCCGTCGACACCCGGCGCACCTGGCGGCCGCGGTCGCAGGCGGAACGGCTGCGGGTGCCGATCGGCGTCGGCGAGGACGGCCGCCCGGTGATGCTCGACATCAAGGAGGCGGCCCAGGAGGGCATGGGCCCGCACGGCCTGTGCGTCGGTGCCACGGGTTCCGGCAAGTCGGAACTGCTGCGCACCCTGGTGCTGGGCCTCGCGGTCACCCACTCCTCCGAGACCCTGAACTTCGTCCTGGCGGACTTCAAGGGCGGCGCCACCTTCGCCGGCATGGCGCAGATGCCGCACGTGGCAGCCGTGATCACCAACCTGGCGGACGACCTGACCCTGGTCGACCGCATGGGCGACTCCATCCGCGGCGAACTGAACCGCCGCCAGGAGATGCTGCGCGACGCGGGCAACTACGCCAACATCCACGACTACGAGAAGGCGCGTGCGGCGGGCGCGCCGCTCCAGCCCATCCCCTCCCTGCTGCTGGTCATCGACGAGTTCAGCGAACTGCTGACCGCGAAGCCGGACTTCATCGACATGTTCGTGCAGATCGGCCGCATCGGCCGGTCGCTGGGCGTGCACCTGCTGCTGGCCTCGCAGCGGCTGGAGGAGGGCCGGCTGCGCGGCCTGGAGACGTATCTGTCGTACCGCATCGGTCTGCGCACCTTCTCCGCCGCCGAGTCGCGGGCGGCCCTGGGGGTCCCGGACGCGTACGAACTGCCGAACGTGCCGGGATCGGGGTTCCTCAAGTTCGGTACGGACGAGATGGTGCGGTTCAAGGCGGCGTACGTCTCGGGCGTCTACCGTGCCGGGGGCCGGCGGGACGCGTCCGCGGGCGGCCCGCTGCCGGTGGACCGCCGACCGGTGCTGTTCACGGCGGCGGAGGTGCCGGTGCGGTACGCCCCGGTGCCGCGGCAGCGGACGGACGCGGCGGACGGCGCCGGCGAGGTGGACGACGCGCTGGCGGACACCGTGCTGGACGTCGTCGTGCGCCGGCTGGAGGCCCAGGGTCCGGCGGCCCACCAGGTGTGGCTGCCGCCGCTGGACAGCCCGCCGTCCCTGGACGGGCTGCTGCCCGGCCTCACCGCCGTGGAGGGCCGGGGTCTCACCCAGCCCGGTTACGAGGGCGCCGGACGACTGGTGGTCCCGGTCGGCCTCGTCGACAAGCCGTACGAGCAGCGCCGCGACCCGCTGTGGGTGGACTTCTCGGGTGCGGCGGGCCACATGCAGGTCCTCGGCGGCCCGCAGTCCGGCAAGTCGACGCTGCTGCGTTCGCTGATCTGCTCCTTCGCCCTCACGCACACGCCGCACGAAGTGCAGTTCTACGGACTGGACTTCGGCGGTGGCGGCATGTCCTCGCTGGCCGGACTGCCGCACGTCGGCGGCATCGCCTCCCGTCTGGACCCGGAGAAGGTGCGGCGCACGGTGGCGGAGGTCTACGGCGTCCTGACCCGCCGTGAGGAGTACTTCCGCACGTCGGGCATCTCGTCCATCGCCGAGTTCCGGACCCGGCGCGCCCGCGGCGACATCTCGGCCACCGATCAGCCGTGGGGCGACGTCTTCCTGGTCATCGACGGCTGGGGCAACTTCCGCGCCGACTACGAGGCACTCGACCAGGTGATCCTCGACATCGCCGCCCGCGGCCTCGGTTACGGCATCCACCTGGTCCTGTCGGCCTCCCGCTCGATGGAGGTCCGCTCCGCCCTCAAGGACAACCTGCTGAACCGGCTGGAGCTGCGGCTCGGCGACCCGATGGACTCCGAACTGGACCGCAAGGTGGCCGCGAACGTTCCCACCGGTGTGCCCGGCCGCGGTCTGTCGCCGCAGAAGCTGCACTTCATGGCGGCCGTGCCGCGCATCGACGGCCTGACCTCCGACACCGACCTGGCGGACGCCACGGCGGCGCTGGCGGCCGAGGTGTCCCGGCACTGGGAGGCTCCGGGCGCCCCCGAGGTCCGTCTGCTGCCGCGCGAGTTCCCGGCGGACCGGCTTCCTCCGGGCGACCGCTTCCCGAAGCGCGGCATCGCCTTCGCGCTCGACGAGGACAACCTGGAGCCCGTCTTCGTCGACTTCGACCAGGACCCGTTCTTCCTCGTCTTCGGCGAGAGCGAGTCCGGCAAGTCGAACCTGCTCCGCCTGCTGATCAACCAGCTGACGACGCGTTACCCCGGCGACGAGTGCAAGCTGTTCGTCGTGGACAACCGGCGCTCCCTGCTGGGTGTCACCCCGGACTCCCACCTCGCCGAGTACATCCCGATGTCCAACGCCATGGACCACCACATGGCGGCCCTGGCCGACCTGATGAAGCGGCGCACCCCCACCGCCGACGTGACCCCGCAGCAACTGCGGGACCGGAGCTGGTGGCGGGGACCGACGGTGTACGTGGTCATCGACGACTTCGACCTCGTCGCCACGTCGAGCGGCAACCCGCTGAGCGGCCTGACGGAGCTGCTGCCGTTCGCCCGGGACGTGGGCGTGCGCTTCATCATCGCGCGGTCCACGGCCGGCGCGAGCCGTGCCTCGTACGAGGCGTTCACGCAGCGCATCAAGGAGCTGGGGGCCCAGGGTGTCGTCCTGGCCGGCGACCCGGCCGAGGGCGACGTGCTGGGCGGGGTGCGGCCGCGGCCGATGCCTCCGGGGCGGGGCGTGTTCGTTTCCCGGCGGCGGGGGCGGCCGTTGGTGCAGACGGGGCTGGTGGCGGAGGAGGGGTTCTGATGGTCGGGGTCGGCGCCGTGATGGCGCTTCGGGGTGCGGCGGCGCAACGAGCGGGGGCCGGCGGGATCAGGGCGCGGCGCGCAGCACGTGCGCCTCGTAGCCATTCTTGCCCGGTGCCGCGCCGGCCAGTGGTCCGCCCGTCGACGGGCCGTGACCTTCTTCAGGAAGGCGGTTGATACACATGAGTTCGCTGACGCGCAGGAACCGGACACAGCGGGCCGGCACGGGACCGGATCGTCCCCGTGCGGTGGCGCGTGCGCTTGCCCTGGCAGCGCTGCTCTCGCTACCCGCGCTCGCCTGTGGGGCCGACTCCGGCAGAGGGGAGGAGGCTGAGCGCGCCCCGGTCTCCTCCCCCACGGCCACCGACGGCTCGGGCCCCGGCGGGACCTCTGCCGAAGCACGCATCGACCAGGTGAACGAGACCATGCGGAACACACCGTTCAGCGGGATCGGCACGACGACGGCCTTCGATGAAGGACTGCAGCAGATCCGGTGGAACCCCGAGCAGGGTCTGCACATCAAGCTCACCGGAATCAGTGGCGACGACATGTACTGCAAGGACGGCGTGACCTACACGAGTGCGGGTCTGCTGGCGCTGAGCCTGGAGTCCAAAGGCGTACGGATCACCGTCCCGGCCCGGCTGGACGACGTCTATGTGACCACGGAGAGCGAGCAGGGCTGCGATTCCTACTTCGCGGTGCCGTCCGGCGTCTTCGCCCCCGACAAGGACAAGGAGATCGAAGGGGTCCCGGCACAGGCCGTCGTGGCGTCCTCGGGGGCCGCCTCAGACGTGTATTACCTCAGCGAGAAGGACCCTGCGCGCCTGCTGAGGATGGAGTCGGTGCGGAACGGGCGCAGAAGCGGCACGACGTACGTCGACTTCGGCAAGGCGACCACGGTGACCCTGCCGGACACCGACCGGGTCATGACCATGGAGGAGTTCCGCGCGGAGGTGGACGCGGACTGAAGTCCACAGGAGCAGGCGAGCGCCTCCGGCGGCCCGGTGAACGACTGGGCCCCGTCCCTGTGCGGCCCGCGACTCGTGGGCGGGCTTCGGGCCCGGCGCTTCCCGGAGCGGCTCCGGGCGGAGCGTCGCCTGCCGACACCACTGAACGTCATCACAACTGTCCCGGCCGCGACGGTGCCGGGCGGTTTCCGGTACCGGCTGCGCTCCCACCGGCGGGTCGACAAGGGCCGCACCGCTCAGGACAACGACGGCAGCATCGACCGCGATGGCCGACAGGCCCACCACCACGGAAGCAGGAGGGAGGACCGGTGATCGGCATCGCCCCGGGGCCACTGCTCTTCTTCGTCGTCGGCTGGTTCTTCGCACTGAACATCATGGGGTTCGCGCATCGGACTCACCGGTTCGCTTCCCGTCGCACACCGATGATCGGTGCCCCGGTCGTCTTCCGCATCATGGGACGGATCTGGATCTTCGTGAGGGGGCACCTTCCTCGCGCTGGATCTGCTGGGTTGAGTGCTCCTGGTTGTGCCGCAGCGGTACGGGAACGACGGTCGGGCCGGGCAGCCTGCCGGTGTGCGGCCGAACCGGTGGCCGGTCGCCGGAAGAACCGTCGGGAGCTGCGCGAGCGCCGGATCCCGCCGGTGACCTTCCGCAAGGGTGCCGGGGGCATCGGAGCCTGGGTGAGCCCGGGCCGGCCAGGACACGGTTGTGGGAGGAGCTTCGTGAGGAGGTCGGGGCGGGCTGATGTCGACCCTGTGTCAACAGGTGCCCTCGTGATCCACAAGTCGGCCTGATTGTTAGCCTGTCGGGCGCACGCCGATCGAGTGAACGGGGACGAGAAGGCATGACGGAGCCTGTCGCGGAGCGGTACGGGAACGACGGCGGGGTCGGGCAGCCGGTCGGGATGCGGCTGAACCAGTACCCGGCGGACCCGGGAGGCGCGCCCGGGCCCGTGATCGGCGGCCAGAGGGACCTGGCGTCCAGTCCCGCGCAGAAGAAGGCCGCGGCCAAGGCCATCGAGGAGCACCTCGAGCCCGACACCCGCAAGGCCGGCGACCGGGCGGACGAGGAGACCGGCGCCGCGGTCAAGGCCTTCGCCGCCAAGGACGGCCACGGGTGGGTCACCTCCGCGGCGCTGAAGAAGGCGCACAAGACCTGGGGCGAGCAGGTGCAGAACCTGATGAACCGCCTGGGCTCCGAGAAGGAAGCCCTGCGCAGCACCAACATCCTGTTCCAGAACAACGACTTCAACGTCGGCCTGGGGATCCGCAAGTCCTCCAGCCTGGACGGCTACTGAGCCGCCCACCGCCGATTGTTCACGCCGACGCGCACCGCGGGGGACGCATGCCGACGTACCACGAGATCATGACGACCGACCTGGCCACGCTCACCACGGCGGCCGACGCCTGGGACGACATGGCCAAGGAGTTCAACAAGCAGGAGAAGGCCTACAAGCGGGACGTGCACGGCGTGTCCATGGGCCAGACCTGGCTGGGCCTGAGCGCGGACGCGGCCAACCGCCGCTTCGACATCACGCTCAAGGAGTACCAGAGCGCCCAGATTGAGGCGAAGGCCATCGCCTCCCTCCTGCGGGACGCCCACACCCAGTTCGTCGATCTGCGCGGCAAGCTCAAGGCCGCCCGCCAGGGTGCCGTCGACGCCGGCTTGAAGGTGTCCGACCAGGGCGTCGTCTCCTACGACACGACACAGCTCGACGAAGGCACCCGCAACGCCTACCGCCACGACCCCGACTTCCAGGAAAGCGTCCGCAAGAGCATCCGCTCCTGGCAGGACCGCATCGACCAGCTCGTCAAGGACGTCACCGACGCCGACAAGGGCGTCGAGATCGCCTTCAAGGCCGTCGTCGTCGACTCCGATCTCCTCGACGGCACGTCCAACGGCTTCAACGGCCGGGCACAGGGTGACATCGAGAAGTACGAGGCGGAGAACGCCGAGGACATCGCCACCCGCCTTGTGGACGGCAAGAAGGTGTCCGCCGCCGAACTCGCCGAACTCGACCGCGCCTTCCGTGACAACTCCGACAGCAAGGTGTTCAGCCAGGCCCTCCTGAAGGGACTCGGCCCCGACGGCACCATCAAGCTGACCAACGAGCTGAACCAGCTCGCCTATGACGACGACAAGAAGAACAAGGCCCAGTACCTGGAACTGCAGGGCGGTCTGGCCGACACCATCGCCAAGGCCACCCAGGTGCCCGGCTCGGTCACCGACGCTCCTCCCGGATCCCAGAAGTTCAAGGACTGGCTCGCCAGCGACGATGGCAGGTTCTACCGGCAGTGGATGGACAGCCTCGACAAGCACGGCACCAAGAACTACGGGGCCGGCGACCATCCGCTCTACGGCTACCAGTCGTTCGTCAGCCTGATGCAGCACAGTAGCGTCAAGTACGACGACCAGTTCCTTTACGAGTTGGGCGACGACCTGATAGCGGCAGAGAAGGAACAGTCCAACATCTTCGCTCCGTGGGGGGCCAGCCACGACGGGGTCCGCGCGGACGCCCTCGACGGACTTCTCGGCATCATGAGCAAGAACCCCGACGCGGCCACCGCCTTCTTCGACCCGGCGGGCAATGGCTCGGGCTCCGACCATGTCGGCAACAGCCACTTGAAGTATCTGCTGAACGAGCGTGAGTGGCCGCAGATCAGCGTCCCCGCCTCTGTTACGGTCATCACTACCGACGACCCCTTCAGCCGCATGGGGCTCGGCGCGGCACTGGAAGCGGCGGCGACCGGGCACCCGCCTCTTCGAACTGGAGAGGATCCCTGGCCCGATATGAAGCACACCGAAGCCCAAGCGCGTGTCATGAACTCCATCATCAAGGAGCTCGCACCGGTCGTGGACACGGATGAGGGCATTCACGCGAACCTACGTCAGCCTTTGGCCAACGCACTCGGCGAGTACGGATCGGACACGCACAACATTCTCGTCGGTGTGGACATCGATTACATCAGTGCTGCCGGAGGCAACGGCTACTTCACCGAAGACAGTTCGACCCACCTGGCCACCGACGCGAAGAGCCTTGTACAGGTGTTGCGTGGCCTCTCCGAGGACCCAGCGGCGTACTCGACTTTGGAAAAGGCAGAACTCCGCCACATCAGCAATGTGCTGGGAACCATGCCGGAAGGGGCGGCCCACGGAGACATCGACGAGAAGCTGGAGAACCTGGGCAGCGGTCTGGGTACGTACTCGGCCATCAAGGAAGACGTGATCAACGACAAGCGCATGGACAAGTATTCCGAAGCCGACTGGAAGATGAAGGCCGCCTACCACTTCATCGGTGGCGCGCTCACTCCTCTGTACGTCACGACAGGCCCAGTCACCATCGCCTACGGCGACGCCCTCCAGCGTGGTGTGGACACTCTGACCTGGGACCTGGGTAACTCCATGAAGGCAGATGCGGACGCCGAAGCGAACGCTCAGATCGCTGACACTTATCTCAATGCCAACCAACAGGCCGCCTACATCGTCGACGGCTGGGCGCAGGGACGGTCGGACATCGAGGCCGACAGTCCGGAGAGCCAGGCACTCACCACCAACATGCTCCAAGGCCGCAGTCGGGGGGCCGAGACCGCCGGAAAGTACCTGACAGACACGACGAACTGACACCAGCGGCACTGAAACGTCTCTCTGCCACACGGCGGTAGTACTGCCGCGGCAGTACGAAAACCCGCACGACCGGCCAACTCATGGAAGAAAATGTGAACGGAGCAAGGCGCCCGGGCGCCAAGTCACTCATCGTCATTCTGTGCGTCATTGGCCTCGTGGCAGGGCTGGGCACATGGCTGTACATCGATTCTCGTGGCGAGCAGGACTCCTGCCAGGAACTTCTGCAGCACGAGCGCATTCCCGCAACTCTCGAATTGGCTTACGAGTCCGACTTGAGTTGTGCGGAGCTCGGTGCTGCCATCAAGCGTGCGACGACCGGACCACAGACCGAGCAGCATTCGCTGGATCAGGCTCAGGCGATGAAGAATGTCCTGGTGGCAATCGACAACGTCATCGGGGAAGGTCCCGCCCCCTTGGACCAGCAACTGACCGGTCCCGTTTCGATGGCACTGGCGGACTATGCCGAGGACATGCACGCGATGCTGACACCCGGCAACACGGAGTACGCCCGCCGCGCGCTGCCCTCTGAAAAGGCATGGACGGATTCCGAAGGTGTGCACATGTCGATCCCACTTAAATCGCTGGTGCGCATTATGACGTCCCTTTCCGTCGACCCCGAGGCCTACGCGACTCTGCGCGATGCAATGACCCAACAAGCGGCTCAGGAGTTCGCTGCCGCGCCCCGCAGTAAATCCAAGGAAGCCTTGTCTCCTTATCCTCCGATTACTGCGTGGACGCTCGGCACCATGGACGCAGTAGCAAATGCCGCACGGGAAAAGGCAGGCAAGGAGAATTCGAAAGATTGGGAGGAGAAGACCTTCACTCGCCTGTCGTCGAAGAAAGCAGGTCAGGTGCCTTCTTTCGACGAAGACCCGGCTGGACACATCGTCGCCACCTGGAGGAAAAGCCTTCCCTCTGACCCGCCCGACGATCTTATCGAAGTCCTCGAAGCACAGAGCACCGAACTGGTCCGGGTGTGGAGCACTGCTCTGGGTACGAGCAGCAAGGTCCAGGCTTCTCTGGTCAACGACGCACGTGGCGCAGCGTGGTCCGCACAGGATTCGACGCTGCGGGACCTGCGCGGCTGATACTTCGGGCAAAGCCCGGTCCTGCCGCGCCATGACGCACGACAGGGTGGACACCTCCCGCGCGTGTCCACCCTGTTCGCTTCTCTGCGTGCGCTGTGCGCGCTCTGCGCGCTTCCTGCGGCCGGTCTACAGGAAGTAGCTGGCGCCCTTCAGATCGCCGCCGCGGTAGTCACCGCCGGCGGTGCCGACCCGCTGGGCGATGCTGACCAGGGCCTGGTGGATGCCGTTGGCGTGACGGTCCCACTCCTTGGTCTTCTTGGTGAACTCCTCGTACGCCTCGCCGCCCCAGCCCGCGGCCGCGTCGAGCACGGCCTTCTTGAGGGCCTCGAGGTCCTCCTCGAGCTTCCTGGCCTGGTCGCCGAGTTCGGTGGCGAGCGCGTCCATGGTGCCGTAGGAGACGGCGAGCTCGTCGTAGTGGGCTCCGGACATGTTTTCCTCGTTTCGTTGAAGACCGGAAGGTGGTCGGTGGCTCGCGTCAGTAGCTGCTGAGTGCCGAGGTCTTTCCGCCGAGGTCCTCCACCGAGATCTTGGCGATGTCGGCCTCGATCTGGCTCTCGAGGTTCTGCTTGTCCTTCTTGTTCAGCTGGATGCCCTCGAGGAAGTCGTCGAGCATCCGGCCGATCGCGGCCATGTGGCGGTTGATCTCCGTCTGCTTCTTGTCGAAGGCGATGGCGCCCTGACCCGTCCAGTTCTTCTCGATCATGTCGATCGTCCCCTGGAGGCGGGCGAGAGACTGCCTGATGGAGTCGTACCGGTCGATGACGTTCGTCTGGAGCTTCTGTACCTGGGCCTCATAAAGCTTGCGGCCGTCAGCCATGTCGGCGGTCCCTTTCGTGAGAGCGGTGGTGCGGTGCGGCGTGGCACCGCGTGGTGGTGGGTGGTCGGTTGTGCCCGTACCGGGTCGGCTGCTCTGTGCGCCTTTCCCTACGCGCCTCGCCGTGAGCGGATCACGGCGAAGGCGCCGCCTCCGATCACCAGGGCCGCCGCTGCGGCTCCGAGGGCCACCCAGAGGGTGGTGTTGCCGGAGGTGTCCGTCTCGGAGGCGGTTGCTGATGCCCGGTCGCCCTGGTCATCGCCGTCCGACGTCTCTGTTCCCTTCGAGGGCTCGGTCGACGGAGAGGGGGAGGCAGCCACCGGCTTGCCCGACTCGTCCACGACGCCCCTGAAGTTCTCCTTGGCCAGAGGGTCGGTGTCCGCCGGGCCGGGGTTGAAGTCCTTGTTCTCCAGGACCTTGCGGGGACGGATCAGGCCGTAGCCGAGGTATGTGCTCGGGTCGTCCCTGGCCCAGTCGCGGCCGGCGGTGTCGATGAGGCTGGCGAGGACCTGGTTGGCGGTCCAGTCGGGGTGGGCGGACCAGACAAGGGCGGCAGAGGCGGAGGCGATTGCGGAGGCCATACTCGTTCCTTCACCTGTGCAATAGGAACGGAAAGTCTTGTCGCACCAGGTGGGTACGTCGAGCCCCGGGGCAGCTAGGTCAACGTAGTTGCCGTGCTGTGAGAACTCCCCTACGACGCCGGACTCGTCCGAAGCAGCAACACCGACTACATAGGGGTAGGCGGCTGGGAAACCGGTAAACTCCGTCTCCATTGCATCGTTACCCGTACCGGCAAACATCAATTTCCCCTTGTCGTGGGCGTACTTCATCGCTTCACGAACATCGGGGAGATCTATTTTTCCACCGAAGGACATATTGATGATCTTCACATCGCTGTCGGCAATCGCCCTGATGACTTTCGCCAGGTGGGGCGCCTTCTGCATCTCTGCCTTGTCGAGGCCCGTAAGCGCGACCCGGTAAGGAACAATCTTGGCGTCGGGAGCTAGACCTCTCAGCGTGCCGTCGGCACCAGTACCTGCGATCAGCTCAGCCATACTGGTGCCGTGGCCGTCGTAATCTTCGGTGGCCTTATAAGAGACCTCTTTCGGGACTTCGTCAGTGAGGACTTGCCCCTTCAATGAGGGGGTATCGGGATTCACTCCCGTATCGACGACGGCGACCTTGACGCCCTTGCCGGTGCTCGCCTTCCACATCTCCTCGGCCTTCATCGCCGAGAGATACCACTGTTTCGGCTGGACGTCTGCAGCTGCTGCACCAGGCGTCAGTCCTACCGACAGGATGGCCACGGCACCAAGCACTGAACAGGTACCGGCAACCCGTCTCCTGTATCGCCTCGGAGAGGGCGCGCTCCGCCTAACACGTCGGCTGAACCTTGACACCATGCTCTGTCTGTCCTTCTTCAATCCGGTCAATCGGTCGCCGATGTATCGCGTCGTTCATCGCGACGTGAACGACCCGCGCTGGAGCCGCGGTTGCCTGCGGCACCACGTTGTGCCCCGGAACCCTCAGAGGTACGTCCGTTGTTCCTTGTACCGGGAACCATTCCGTTGGGCGTTCCGACGACACCGTCAGGACTGCTGACGGAGCGACGGGGTGCCTGCCCCGTGTTCGGCGTCGCAGGAGGCGCTCCGATCACACCGTGCTGACCGGGCCTCTGTCCGGTCGTGCGCGGGCCGGGCACGCCTTCACCACCGATGACCGTGCCGCGCGGCGGTCTGGAGTTGTTGCCGCCGGGCGCAGCGCCGGTGACCGGCCGACCGCCGACAACGCCATCGTTGGTGCGTCCGGAGCCGCTGCGACTGGGGGGTGTGGCGCCCACAGTCCCCATGGGACTGCGTGGAACACTGCCGACTTGTCCAGTCGCCGCTCCCCCGGACCTCGGCATGCCGCCGATGATGCCACGTCCCACAGGACCAGTTCCGCGGCTCTCTGCCTGCCCCGGCATAGCGGTGCGTCCTACTTGCCCTAGAGGGCCGGTCCCCCGACCCCCCACCGATCCAGGTGTGGCGGCACGTGGGCTTTGTCCCAGAGGGCCGGGTCCCGTACGAGCTGTCGGGCTGCTGCCTGCCGCACCCCCCACTCGTCCCTGTACCGACGGAGGAATCTTGGTCACGGGCGCGCCACTGGATCCTGTGGCGCGCCCGGTGGTCCCGCGAAAAACAGGTGGGACCGCGCCCGAGGCCACAGGTGGAAAGACTCCTGCGGCAGCCGGGCCGGTCGTCGACGGCGGCGCGACGTTGGTCGGCCTCATGGATTCCTGGGGAGGCAGCGTACCGACGCTGTTGATCTCCGTACCAACTGCCTGCGGGACAGGTCTGTCAGCTTCTTTGAGCGCCGACAACTGGTCCCCTGGCCCTTGCTCCTTTACTGCGGTCACCATGGAATTCCGCACAGAGCTCTCTGGGGCGCCCTGAGGTGTCAATACCTCATGAGGAGCACCTCGTTCAATCGGGTTTCCAGTAGAAGGCGACGGCAGCGGCACCCCCACATCCGGCATCTTCGGGAACACCGGCTCCTCGGCCGCCTGCATCGCCCCCGCCGACACCGTGTAGTACGACGCCAGGCGGTACATCTGGTTGATGGCCTCCTGACGGTGCTTCTCCGCCTTGACAGCCGCTGTGTACTCGTCGTTGCTGTCGACCCGTTTGGCCTCGGGGATGTCGTCAATGGCCTTGGGGTTGCTGCGGGTATCACGCGGAGGCATGGACTTGCGGACGGAGGCGAGGCCGGAACTGGCGGCCAGGACCTGGGTACCGACGACGTCGGCGTAGTCGGCGATGCCTTTGGCGGTTTCGACGAGGCTGGTGGCCCATTTAGTGAAGGCGGTGTTGGACTCGCCCTTCCAATCAATGCCCTTGAGGTTGCCGTTGAGTTCCCCGGCGGCCTTCTGGATGGCGTTGCTGGCGGCGACGAGTGCCTCGGCCGCCGACTCCAGCAGTGCCGGGTTGGCGGACTCGACGATGTCGACCATGTCGTTGAGGTCGTAGCCCTCGAAGCTGGTGGAGCCGAAGTGGAAGCCCCTGGGGGAGAAGGGGCCGAAGGGGCTGACGAACCTCGTCATGTGCGTGAACGCGTCGAGCGCGCCGTTCTGCGCCTGGGCCTCCTGGCGCTCCTCCTGGTAGGGGTCCGGCGTCTTCTTGTCTCCGCTCATCAGTACCCCGCGTCGGTGCGATCGGCGCGGTTGTCCCGCTGGAGTTGCTGTTCCAGCATCTTCTCCCGCGTCTGATTGATCTCAAATCGGATCTCGTGGAACCGCCGGCGCTGTTCCTCTTCGAGGTTGTCGAAGGTGACGTCCACGCCGTGCACGGCGATCCGCATGGCCTCCAGTTGGAGACCCAGTGACTTGGAGAGCGCGGTGATCCTCTCGTGGACCCGCTCGTACTCCAGGTGGAGCCGCTTGCCCTCCGGGAAGGCACCGCTGCCGAAGGCGCTCTCCGACAGGCTGTGAGCTCCGACCTTGGACGGGCCGCCCGCCGATTCCTCGAAGGTGGCGAGCAGGTCGTCCACGCGCTTCTTGAACGTCGACAGTGCCATCACGCCGCGGCGCACGTCCGCGGCGCCTCCGACCATGTCTTCAGGAAGCCCCACGTTATTCCTCCCCGTTTTCCCCGTGTCGCGGTCGGTCCTGCGCAAGTCGCCGGGTGGGTACACCACTGAAGCGATCACGACCGCTACGGCCCACTCTAGTGACTGACACCGACAGCCCCAACTGCCTTATGCAGGAGCAGTACTGTCAACTGACAGACATACTCCCCTTCTTCACCCGGCCGATACGGTTCCCACAAGGGTCACGGATGTCCGGGCGACGGTCGAGCGGTGTTCGTCACGTTGCGGTGCGGCCCCTGCGAACGCCCGTGCCACGGGCCCTTGCGCGCGCGTCCCGGATCGCCACCGCCGTCCCGCCGAGACCCGCGACCAGGATCGCCGCGCCGACGGCCACGTAGGTCGCGAGGCGGGCGTTGCGTTCGTCGGCGGTCTCGCCGAGCGGGAATTCCGCCGCGGCGGGGGCCTCGGCCTTGACCAGGCCCTCCCGGGGGCGGGGGGACTCGATCGGCCGGTCGTCCTCCGTCAGCGCGCGGACGGGGTCCACCACTCCCCAGCCGACCAGGCGGTCGTGGCCGGCGACGGTGCGTTCCGCGGTCTGCTCGATCTGGGCGACGATCTGACGTTGCGTCCAGTCGGGGTGCTTGGCCTTGATCAGCGCCGCGACGCCCGCGACGTACGGCGCGGAGAAGCTGGTGCCGTTGTCGGAGCAGTGACCCCCTCGGGGGACGGTGGAGATCATGTCGACGCCCGGGGCCGCCACGTCGACGAAGTCGCCGGACTGGGAGAAGGAGGCGCGCTCGTTGTTGCGGTCGGAGGCGGCGACGGCGAGGACGCCTTCGTAGGAGGCGGGGTAGGTCTTCTTGACGTTGCCGCCGGCTCCGTCGTTGCCCGCCGAGGCGACGACGACGATCTCTTGCTCCAGGGCCTCGTTGACGGCTGCTTCCAGGTCCGGGGCCGGCTCGGCGGCGTCCGAGGTGTCCTGGGAGATGTTGATGACGTCCGCCTTCGCCTGGACGGCGTGGCGGATCGAGGCGGCGAGGGTGTCGGTGTCGCCGTGGCCCTCCGCGTCGTTCTGCTGGATCGGGATGATGGTCGCCTCGGGGGCCAGGCCCACGAAGCCGGTCTTGTCGGCGGGACGGGCGGCGATGATGCCGGCGACCTTGGTGCCGTGGCCGACGGTGTCGGTGGTGCCGTTCTCGTTGCCCCGCTCGATGGGGTCGCCGTCCTCGTCCTTAAGACCCTTGGGCAGGAAGTTGCGGCCGCTCTTCACGTCCACCGCGTCCTTCAGCTGCGGGTTCCTCACGTCGACGCCGGTGTCGATGACGGCGACCCTGACGCCCTTGCCCTTGGACTGGCTCCACAGCTCGTCGAGCTGGACGCGTTGGAGGGACCAAGGGCGGCCGGGATAGGGCGCGTTGGGGTATTCGCACTGGCCGGAGAAGGAGTCCGCGGCGGCGGACGGCGGTGCGAGGACCACGGGAACCGTCAGCAGGGCCGCGGCGGCCGCCGTCCGGAGGAGGGGCAGGCGTGTGTGTCGCATGGCGGCGCCCCCTGCTACGAGCCCTGCGGCTGGCGTGCCGCTGCCGTGGACAGGCGGGGGCCCGTGGGGAGGAACGCGGACCAGGCGGCGGGGATCGGCGCGGGGTCCACGTCGGCGTAGCCGAGGCGCGTCTGGGCCTGCTGGGCCTCCTGCTCCAACTGCTTCCTCTCCTCGGCCGACATGCCGATGCCGGCGTCGTCGGTGGCGCTGTCCGCGTTGGACTGCAGCACGTAGCGCAGGCCGGTGTCGGTCACCAGGAAGACGGGGCCCGCCTTCGTCTCCGTGCCCTGGAACTGGCGGTAGAGCTGGCCGGATCCGGGGGTGACGTAGGCACTGGAGGAACCGGTGGGGAGGTCGGCCGGGAAGTCGGTGCCCGCCCAGGTGCTGAGGGTGGTGGCGCCCTTGTCGCCGACGCCGCGCAGGACGTTGCAGACCGTGTTGCGGCTGCCCGGGGCGTCCGACGCCTCGTTGACCGGCTGGGGGGTGCCGGTGGGCCAGTCGTGCTCGGTGCCGAAGGGCTTGCCCGGGACGATCGCTCCGGGGCTCGTCTCCAGCGCCTGACCGGCCTGCCCGACCTGTGCCAGGTCCTTGCTGAACAGCAGCAGTTGGGCGACGAAGGCGGAGACCGGGGCGACCCGGTCGGGCAGCACGACGTAGTACTGCTCCTTGTTGTTGTCGAACGCCTTGAGCACGGTGCCGACCTTGTCGGCCGACTCGTCGAGCTGGCCGGGGGCGTTCGCCGGTGCGCCGGGCGAGCCATCGATCTCCGGGAAGGTGATCGGGTCGCCCTGGTGCAGGGTCGCCAGCCACTCCCGGGACACCCGCTGGGGCTCGCGGCCGGAGCCGACGACCGTGCGGAGCAGCAGTTCCAGTTCGTCGCCGGTGTCCACCTCGTCGACCCGGTACGCCGTACCGCCCGGGTCCACGACGAAGCGGTTGCCGTCGGGGTCCGCCACGTAGAGAAGCTGACCGCCGGTCAGTTTCTGCTTGTCCTCGGTCAGTTCCTTCTCGCGGTCGGCGAGGACCAGCGCGGCCTTCTGGACGGACCCCCCGCCCGCGCTCGGGCGCTCGCAGACGACCCACCGCTTGGCGGCGCCCGCCTCCTTCCCGGAGGGCAGGCGGTCGGGGGCGTACGGGATGCCGATGGTGGCGCCGTGCGGGATCTTGCCGTTGTCGAGGAGCGACTCGCTGACGGTGACGACGTCGCCCTTGCCGGGGGCCAGGAGGAGCTTGGCGGACGCCATGTTGAGCACGGGGTGCAACTGGACCTCTTTACCGGTCCTCAGCACGACGTACCGGGTGGTCGACTCGCTGGCGATGATCACTTTTTCGTTCGGGGTGTCCCAGCCTTTGGGTGCGGTCGGCTTGAACATGCCCCAGGCGCCGAAAACGGCCATGATGATCACACCGATGACGAGCCCGGGCACGACGCCGCGCAACGGGCGCGGCGCTCCTTCCTCAGAGCCCTGCGGGAACGACTGGACGAAGGCCGCGAGCAAGCGGCGCTTCGCGAAGGTGTAGGCATTGAGCTGGTCCCGCCGAGATGCCATGGATGCGTGTCTCTCCCCGTGTTCCGCCCGTGTTCCGCCCGGGTGGCGCCGGGGGCCGCCGTCCCCCGCCCGCCGATGTCGGACCGGCCCCCTACTATGCCTGGTACGGGAAGCGACTTGAGGAGCGGGTAGGGTGCCTGGGCCCTCAAGGGCCTGGTGCCGTGCTGGAATTCCAGCGAGTTGTAAACAAATGGGGGGGATGGAGTGATGGCTTCCGGAACGCGGGCGCCGCGCCGTGGCCGGACCCGGGCGCGCGACTCCGCCGAACCCGGGGCGGGAGCGGCACGGCAGGCGTCCGCGCGGGGCGGCCTCCACCTCAAGGTGCGCACGGGTCGGCCGGGTTCGTTCCGGCTGCAACGTATCGTCCTGCTGGAGCTCGCAGCCGCCGTCCTCCTCACCGGGTGGGTGATCGGCCCCCTGGCCCTGGTGCCCGCCGCCGTCGTCGCCGTCGTCCTGGTCCTGCTGGCCTTCGTACGCCGCCGGGGCCGCTCCCTGCCCGAATGGATCGCCACGGCACAGGCCCTGCGCTCCCGGCAGAAGAGCGCCGCGAAGCTGGTGGTGCCGCCCGGCACGGAGCCGGGGCTCGCTCCGGCCGTGGAGTGCGATCCGAGCCTGCGCACGTATGCGTACGGCGGCCGGGAGCGGCGTCCCGTCGGTGTCGTCGGGGACGGCACCTTCGTCACCGCCGTGGTGCAGGTGGAGGCCGATGCCACGGCCCTGCGTGCCGAGCGGAGCCGGCGGCCGCTGCCGCTGGCCCTGGTGCGGGACGCGCTCGAGGTGGACGGGATCCGCCTGGAGTCGGCGCAGATAGTGCTGCACACCCAGCCCGCGCCCGCGCTGCATCTGCCGCGGCAGTCCGTGGCCGTCAGCAATTACGCGCCGTTGCAGGAACAGACCGGCGCTCCCGCGGTCCGCATCACCTGGATCGCGCTGAAACTGGATCCGGAGCTGTGTCCGGAGGCCGTGGCGGCCCGGGGCGGCGGTCTGGTCGGCGCGCAGAAGTGCGTCGTGCGCGCCGCCGACCACCTCGCCAGCCGGCTGACCGGTGCCGGGTTCCGTGCCACGGTGCTCGACGAGGAGGAGCTGACCTCGGCCATCGCCACCTCGGCCTGCGCCAACCCGCTGGTGACGGCCGAGGCCGGGCGGGCGGACCGGCAGGAGCGGCGGACCGAGGAGTCCAGCCGCAGTTGGCGCTGCGACAACCGCAGGCACACCACGTACTGGATCCGCAGGTGGCCTCCGCTGGGCGGGGACCGCGGGGTGTCACTGCCCCAGTTCGTCGCACGGGTCACGGCGGTGCCCGCGCTCGCCACCACCATCAGCCTCACCCTCGCCCACGCGGACCGGCGGGAGATGGCGCTGAGCGGCCACCTGCGGGTGACCGGGCGCAGCGCCGAGGAGTTGACCGCGGCGCGGCGCGCGCTGGAGGACGCCGCCCGGGAGTCGGGCGCGGCGCTGGCGCGGCTCGACCGGGAACAGCTGCCGGGTGTACTCGCCACTCTGCCCCTCGGAGGTGCTCGGTGACGGCCATGACGACGCGGACCGCCGGCGGACCCGGTGCGTACGGCGCACCGGGAGCGGCCGGGGGGCCGGGAGTGCCGGGCGACGCACAGTCGCCGGCCGCGGCCGGGGCCGGGGCATCGCAGTCGGCCGGCCGGCGGGCGCACGAACTGCTGCGCACCGGCTTCGGTCTGCTCGGCCCGCGCCACGGACGGCACACCCTGTCCGCGGACGACCTGGACACCCTGGCGCTGCCCATCGGGGACGACGGCGTCGTCATCGGGGTGGACGCCGAGGGGCAGCCCGCCGTGCTGGGGCTGAACCGGCCCACGCCGTACGACGTCGTGCTCATCGGCGGCCTGTGGACGGCCCAGGTGTTCGCGCTGCGGGCCGCGGCGACCGGCGCGCGGGTGGCCGTGGAGACCGGGCGGGCACAGGCCTGGACGCAGATGGTGCACGCCATGGGCGGTGGACAGAACGGGCTCGCGGTGTACGACGTGGGGCGGGTGCCCCCGCAGGGCGCTTCGGCCGGTACCCCGGTGCTGGTGGTGCGGGACTGCGGCATGCGGCCCCCGCGGGGGCGTGTGGTGTCCGGCCCCTGGCAGTCGGTGCTGACGCTGCTGCCTTACCTCAGCCCCGTCGCGCCCCGGCTGCTGCGGCAGGCCCGGCTCGTGGGTGTCCAGCGGATATCGCCGGACGAGGCCGGGGAGTTGGGCCGCACGATGGGGCTGCCCCGGGCCGACGTCGACTCCCTGCCGACCCTCGCCGACGGCATCACCCTCTGGTGCTCCGATCGCGACCGGCAGTACGTGATGACGCAGCCGACCGATGCGGAGGTCGGGTTGCTGGGCACGCCGCGGCGGATGGACTGACACCGCGGCGGGCCGGCGGCACAGCACAGGGCAAGCGCAGGGGCAGGGGTAAGTCGGCCCGGCAAGTGCCTTCTCTGTCATGGTGGTTCGGCGCGGTCCGTCATTTTTCGTCCGGTGCGCCGGGGCTTCGGGAGCGGCGGCGTCGGGCAGATTGCCACGGAGCGGACGCGCACCGAGCGGTGGACGGGTCTGCCGGGGTACCGGTGGTGGTGATTAGGCTGGGATCGGGCGCGGCGCCTGAGCCCGTGAACCAGGTGGCGACGCCCCAGGGGGAGCCGGTGGATCGGTCGACCGTGAATCGGACGGCCTCACAGCGGCCTCGGACGGCCTCGAACTACTTCGGATGACGAGAAACGGTCGCACCAGCACGGCATGAGGGTGCTCGACCACACCAGGAGGAACTGTGAGCAGCGATCGGGACGGGACGCGCGGGGGCTGGGCGACACCCGGCGATGACCAGCCCGACGCGGAGTCCGCCGTCGAGGCGACGGGCGAGTTCACCATCGACTACGCACCGCCGGCCTGGTACACGCAGAACGCTTCGGGGAGTTCGGGGCCGGGGGTGCCCTCCGCGCCCGCCGCGTCGTCCTCCCCGGACCCCTCGCCCTCCTCCGGTTCTTCTTCCGGCCCCTCTTCCCCCACGCCCCCGGTCCCGGCTTCGCCTCCGGCCGCGGGGTCCTCCCCCGTTCCGGCACCGAGGGCGCCCTTCACGCCGCCCGCGCCGCCGGTCGGGGAGCCCGTGGCCGTGCCCGGTCTTCCGGTGGGGAGCGGGTTCGAGCCTCGGCCTCGGGAAGAGCAGGAGCCCAACGAGGCGCCGACGCCTCCGTCTTCGCCCGTGACCGGGGAGGAATCCGGCAACGGGGACCTCGAGAGCGGTGCCACCATCCGGTTCTCCGCCGCCGCGTTGAAGCGGGAGATCCAGGAGCGGGAGGCCGAGGCGGGGACGCCGTCCGCGCCGGTTGCCGACGAGGACCGGGACGGGACCGACGGCACGGACGCCCCGGCCGGTGCGTCGGACGTCCCGGGGGCGGGCGAACCGGAAGCGGTTTCCGGGACCACCGGCCCCTCCGACGGGTCCGGAACGCCCGACGCTCCCGGTGCCCCGCACGGGTCCGACGAGAGCCGTCCCGACCGTGCCGTCTCCTCCGAGCACGAGGAGGAAGCGGCGGACGCGAAGGCTCTGGAAAACGCGGAGCACGCGGAGCACGGGAAGAACGGGGAGAACACGGCAGACGCGGAGGACGGGGACGCCGGCTCTTCGGTCACCGACGTGGAGGACGCCACCGCGTCGGCGGTCCCGGAGACCGGACCCGAGGGTGCGGTGCCCGCGGCGGACGACGGACCGACGGCCGCCGGACCCGAGGACGCCGAGCCGGTGGACGACGCCGCCGCGCCCGCCGCCGCGGCCCCCTCCGACGCTCCCCGGGACACCGTCCCGGCCGCGCCCGATGCCCCGCCCGCCTGGACGCCACCGGCACCGCAGGGAGTGCCTCCGGTACCGCCCGCTTTCCCCGCCGCCCCGGCGCCCGCGAGCCAGTGGCCCGCGCAGCCGCAGCAGCCGCCGCAGGCACCGGCACAGCCGGCGGCGGCCCAGGGCGGGCCGGTCGTCCCCGGCCAGCAGCCGCCGTTCCAGCCGCAGGCGCCGCAGCCCGCGCCCGCCGCCTGGAACGCACCGGGTGCGCAGGCACCGCCGCACCAGGTGCCGGCCCAGGCCGCACAGCCACCCGCCCCGCAGGCCGGATACGGCTTCCCGCAGCCGGGGGCTCCGGGCCCCGCCGCCCAGCAGCCCCCCGTCCAGCCCCCCGTCCCGCAGCCCGGTTACGGCTTCCCGCCCGCCGGTCCCGCCCCGACCCCGAACCCCCCGGCCCAGCCCGGCGGTTACGGCTTCCCCCAGCAGCCGCTCCCGCAGCAGGGACAGCCTCAGCACCCCGGTGTGCCGCCGCAGGCCCAGCCGGGCGCACCGGCTCCGTACGGCGCCGGTCCGCAGCCGCAACCGGTGCAGCCGCAGCCCCCGCACGCCGGCCAACCCCCGCATGCCGGCCAGCCGCCGCAGCCGCCCGTCGATCCGCGGGTCGGGGCCGCCTGGCCGCAGCCGGTGCAGCACGACCAGCGGCAGCCGACCAACCCCGGTGCGGCGCCGCTCGGTTACACCGCGGCCGTGGAGCTGTCGTCGGACCGGCTGCTCAACAGCAGGAAGCAGAAGGCGAAGAGCAGCCGTCCCGCGGCCGGCGGGTCGCGGTTCAAGCTGGGCGGCAAGAAGGAGGAGGCCGAGCGGCAGCGGAAGCTGGGACTGATCCGCACGCCGGTGCTGTCCTGCTACCGCATCGCCGTCATCAGCCTCAAGGGCGGTGTCGGCAAGACGACCACGACCACCGCGCTCGGCGCCACCCTCGCCAGCGAGCGGCAGGACAAGATCCTCGCGATCGACGCCAACCCGGACGCCGGTACGCTCGGCCGCCGCGTGCGGCGCGAGACCGGGGCCACCATCCGTGACCTCGTGCAGGCGATCCCGTACCTCAACTCCTACATGGACATCCGGCGGTTCACCTCGCAGGCGCCCTCCGGCCTGGAGATCATCGCCAACGACGTCGACCCCGCCGTGTCGACGACGTTCAACGACGAGGACTACCGGCGCGCGATCGACGTGCTCGGCAAGCAGTACCCGATCATCCTCACCGACTCCGGCACGGGTCTGCTCTACAGCGCCATGCGCGGGGTGCTGGACCTCGCCGACCAGCTCATCATCATCTCCACCCCGTCCGTGGACGGTGCGAGCAGCGCCAGCACGACGCTGGACTGGCTGTCGGCGCACGGGTACGCCGATCTCGTCTCGCGGTCCCTCACCGTCATCTCCGGCGTGCGCGAGACCGGAAAGATGATCAAGGTCGAGGACATAGTGACGCACTTCGAGACGCGGTGCCGCGGTGTGGTCGTCGTGCCGTTCGACGAGCATCTGGCCGCCGGTGCGGAGGTCGACCTCGACATGATGCGGCCGAAGGTGCGGGAGGCGTACTTCAACCTCGCGGCGCTGGTCGCCGAGGACTTCGTCCGCCACCAGCAGTCGCACGGCCTGTGGACCTCCGACGGCAACCCGCCGCCGGTCGCCGCCCCGCCGCTGCCGGGACAGCCCGTACCGGGACAGCCGCCGGTCCAGCCCGGCCAGGGATATCCGCAGGTTCCGGGGCAGCCCGTCCCCGGTCAGCCGGGTCCGTACCCGCAGCAGCCCCAGCCTCAGCCCGGCCAGCCGTACGCCCAGCCCGGCCAGCCCATGCCGGGACAGCCGCCGGTCCAGCCCGGCCAGGGGTATCCGCAGATTCCGGGGCAGGCGTATCCGCAGGTTCCGGGCCAGCCCTACCCCCAGCCCGGCCGGCCGCCTCAGCAACCCCAGCCGTCGCAGCCGCAACCCCAGCCGCAGCCGCAGCAACCCCAGCCGGGCTACGGCTACCCCCAGTCCGGCCAGCAGCCGCCCGCGCAGCAGTAGGCCGGGGCACCCGCGTCTCCGTCCGACCGACCGGTCCCTCCCGAGGGACCGGTCCCCCTCCCCGCCCGCGCCGTCCGTACTCGGCGCGGGCCGCTTCGCGTCCGGGGCGGGATCCGGCCGCCTCTACGGCTTCCCGGCCGCGGCCACCAGTTCCTTGCAGCGCTCGACGTCCCGCGCCATCTGCTCCATCAGCGCCTCGAGCGTGTCGAACCTCGCCTGGCCGCGGACGAAGGCCAGGAAGTCGACGGCGACGTGGAGGCCGTACAGGTCGAGGCCGACGCGGTCGATGGCGTAGGCCTCGACCGTGCGCTCGGTGCCGTCGAACTGGGGGTTGGTGCCGACGGAGATGGCGGCCGGCATGGCCTCGCCCTGGGCGTGCAGCCAGCCGGCGTAGACGCCGTCGGCAGGGATCGCGGTGTGCGGGAGGGTCTCGACGTTGGCGGTGGGGAAGCCCAGCTCGCGGCCGCGCTGGGCGCCGCGGACGACCACGCCCTCGACGCGGTGCGGGCGGCCGAGGATCTCGGCCGCGCCGTCGACGTCGCCCTCGGCGACCAGGCGGCGGGTGAGCGTGGAGGAGAACGGCTCGCCGCCGCCCGCCTCGCCGGTCACGTACAGGTCGACGACCTCGACCGCGAAGTCGTATATCCGTCCCTGCTCGGTGAGGAAGTCCACGGTGCCCGCGGCCTTGTGACCGAAGCGGAAGTTGGGGCCCTCGACGACCGCCTTGGCGTGCAGTTTGTCGACCAGGACCTTGACCACGAAGTCGGCCGCGGACAGCTTGGAGAACTCGGTGGTGAAGGGGAGGATCAGGACCGCGTCCACCCCCAGCTCGGCCATGAGTTCGGCGCGCCGGTGGTGCGGGGCGAGCAGCGGGGGGTGGCTGCCGGGGCGGACGACCTCGCTGGGGTGCGGGTCGAAGGTGACGACGACCGCGGGGACGCCCAGTTCGCGGGCGCGGTCCACGGCATGCCGGATGATCAGTTGGTGCCCACGGTGGACTCCGTCGTAGGAGCCGATGGTGACGACGCTGCGCCCCCAGTCCTGGGGGATGTCCTCCAAGCCACGCCAGCGCTGCACTGTCCCTGCTCCTTGTCGAAACCTCGTCGTACCCGAGTCCGTGGACTCCCGTGGACTTCTCCTGCGCAGGTCTAAGAGTGCCATGCCGCAGACCCGCGGCCCGCATCGGCATGGAGCTGTGACCGGGTACACGCGCGGTGCGGGCCCGGCCGGGGGTGCCTACGCCCGTCAGGTCCTCGATCGTCCGGCGGGCGCCGGGTCCCACGACCGCGGCCCACTCCCGCGGGGCGTCCGCCGGCCGACCGAGCGCGCGGTCACCGGCGGTGCGGGCGTACGGTGCGACGCGCAGGCCGTACGTCGGAGCCACGGCCCGGCGCGCGGGCCGCTCTCGTCCCGCGCCCACCGGTCGACCGCCCGGTACACCGCCGGGGGCTCCGCTTCGGCCGGCACGGCGAGCAGTTGGTCGGCCCGCCGGTGCGCGCTGTCGGCGAGCGCCTCCGCCGGCGCGTCCGGGGCCGCGCGCCGGTGGGTGCGCGGCAGGGCCTGTGCCGCCGTCGCCACGGTGGCGCAGGCCGGGGAGGCCGTCGGCGGTTTCGTGGCTGGTGATCACCGTGCCGTGGTGGTCGGCCGCGAAGCCGGTGCCGCGCGGCCGGCCGGCGAGGGCCCGGGCGCGGACCAGGACGTCGTCGCCGGGGTGATCCCCCGTGGTCGCACGGGAGCGGCCCGAGGGGTCCGGGCGGCCGGAGGGGCCCGAGCAGCCCGAGAGGCCCGGGCGGCCGCGGAGGTCCGAGGGGGCGCCCGGAGTGTCCCGTCCGTGACGGGACCGGTTCCGCGACCTCATCGTCGAGTCCTCCGCCGTACCACCGTGCCCTTGCGCCCGGCGGTGCGGCCGGAATGATCGGCGGGACAGCCCGCTCGGCGAACGCGCCCCCTTCCACTCCCCCGGTTCACTCCGAGCGCCCGCACTTACGGGTGAACAGGCGGGGACGGATGGATAACCCTAGGGGTGGGGGAACCGAGGGGGACCGTGGAGCGGCGGCATGTCCATCCCCGTGACGCCGCTCCACGGGCGGAACCGGCGGCCGGTCAGCCGAAGACGGCCAGGCTCTTGGCCTTGCCCTTCTGCTGCTCGGCGAGGGCCAGGAACCGCCCCTGGGGGCCGAAGACGGCCACGGGACCGGAGCCCGCGTACTCGTCCGGCATCTCCAGTCGCACGCCGTTGGTGAGCAGCCGGGCCCGCCGGGCGTCGATGTCCCAGCGCGGGAACGCGGCGGCGGCGGCCTCGGCGATCGGCATCACGGTCAGCTCCTGCTGGAGCTGGTCGAGCGTGCGGGCCGCCTCCAGCTTGTACGGGCCGACCCGGGTGCGGCGCAGCGCGGTGAGGTGCCCGCCCACGCCGAGGCCGGCGCCCAGGTCGCGGGCGAGGGCGCGGATGTAGGTGCCGGAGGAGCAGACGACGGAGACCACCAGGTCGAGCACGGCGGTGCCGTCGTCGGCGACGGCCTCCCGCACGTCGTACACGGAGAACGAGGAGACCGTGACCGCCCGTGCCGGGATGTCGAACTCCTCGCCCTCCCGGGCGCGTTTGTAGGAGCGCACGCCGTTGATCTTGATGGCGCTGACCCTGGACGGCACCTGCATGATGTCGCCGGTCAGCTCGGCGACGCCGGCGTCGATGGCCTCGCGGGTGACGCGGGAGGCGTCGGTGGAGGAGGTGATCTCCCCCTCGGCGTCGTCGGTGAGCGTGTTCTGCCCGAGCCGGACGGTGCCCACGTACTCCTTCTCGGTCAGCGCCAGGTGGCCGAGGAGCTTGGTCGCCCTCTCGACGCCGAGGACGAGGACGCCCGTCGCCATCGGGTCGAGGGTGCCGGCGTGGCCGACGCGCCGGGTGCGCGCGATGCCGCGCATCTTGGCGACCACGTCGTGCGAAGTGAAGCCCGACGGCTTGTCGACGATGACGAGGCCGTCGGGCGCGGTGTGCTTCTGGGTCATTCGGCGGTGTCGTCCGTCTCGTCGTCGCCCGGCTTGCGGTACGGGTCGGCGCCCCCGGCGTACGTGGCGCCCGCGGACGCCTCGCGCACCTTCGCGTCGGACTGGCGCGCCTTGTCGAGGAGGTCCTCGATGTTGCGTGCCGTGTCGGGCAACGCGTCCATGACGAAGGTCAGGGTCGGCGTGAACTTCACGCCCGCCGCCCGGCCCACCTCGGAGCGCAGGATGCCCTTGGCGCTCTCCAGGCCGGCCGCCGCCGCCTTGCGCTCCTCGTCGTCCCCGTACACCGTGTAGAAGACGGTCGCCTCCCGCAGGTCGCCCGTGACCCGGGTGTCCGTGATGGTGACGTGTGTGCCGAGCCGCGGGTCCTTGATCCCGCGCTGCAGCTTCTGGGCCACCACCTCTCGGATGAGGTCCGCCAGCCTTTTCGCCCGCGCGTTGTCGGCCACTGGTCCGTCTCCCGTTCTTTCCTGTCTGCGTTTCGATGAGCTGTGGTCGTCAGTCGTCTTCGCCGTGGAAGCGCCGTCTGACGGACAGCAGCTCCACTTCCGGGTGCCCGGCGACCAGTCGCTCGCACCGGTCCAGCACGTCGGTCAGGTGCCCCGGGTCGCCGGACACCACGGCCAGGCCGATGAGTGCCCTGCGGTGGAGGTCCACGTGATCCACCTCGGCCGCGCTCACCGCGTACTTGCGCTGGAGCTCGGCGACGATGGGGCGGACGACGGAGCGCTTCTCCTTCAGCGACCGTACGTCGCCGAGGAGGAGGTCGAAGGACAGCGTCCCCACATACATGTGTGCAACCGGTTCACCCGCCGGTCCGGGATCGATGGCCCCGCCATCCGTCATGGGCGGGGACATCAGAACCGTACAACGAAGGGGGCGCGCCGCTCGACGGATATTACGCTCCGTGGGCTCCGGGCCCGGTCCACCGTCCCCCGGACACACGGACCGGCCGGCGGGACCGCGGTCCCGCCGGCCGGCACACGCCGTGGGGTGTTACGCCCGCGGCTTCTCGCGCATCTCGTACGTCGCGATGACGTCGTCGACCTTGATGTCGTTGAAGTTTCCGAGGTTGATACCGCCCTCGAAGCCTTCGCGGATCTCGGTGACGTCGTCCTTGAAGCGACGCAGACCCTCGATGGTGAGGTTCTCCGCGACCACCTTGCCGTCGCGGATGAGGCGGGCCTTGGTGTTCCGCCTGACCTCGCCGGAGCGGATGAGCACACCCGCGATGTTGCCCAGCTTGGACGACTTGAAGACCTCGCGGATCTCCGCCGTGCCGAGCTCGACCTCCTCGTACTCCGGCTTGAGCATGCCCTTGAGGGCCGCCTCGATCTCCTCGATCGCCTGGTAGATGACCGAGTAGTAGCGGACGTCCACGCCCTCGCGCTCGGCCATCTGCTGTGCCCGCCCGGCGGCGCGCACGTTGAAGCCGATCACGATGGCGTCCGAGCCCATCGCCAGGTCGATGTCGGACTCCGTGACCGCACCGACGCCGCGGTGCAGGACGCGGATGTCGACCTCTTCGCCGACGTCCAGCTGGAGCAGCGAGGACTCGAGGGCCTCGACCGATCCGGACGCGTCACCCTTGATGATCAGGTTCAGCTGCTGGATCTCGCCGGCCTTGAGCACCTTGTCCAGGTCCTCCAGCGACACGCGGCGCGTGCGCTTGGCGAACGCGGCGTTGCGCTCACGGGCGGCGCGCTTCTCGGCGATCTGACGGGCCGTGCGGTCCTCGTCGACGACGATGAAGTTGTCGCCCGCGCCCGGGACGTTGGTCAGGCCCAGGACCTGGACCGGCGTCGACGGACCCGCCTCGGCGACGTTGTTGCCGTTGTCGTCGAGCATGGCGCGCACGCGGCCGTAGGCGTCGCCCACCACCATCGTGTCGCCGACCCGCAGGGTGCCTCGCTGGACGAGGACGGTCGCCACGGCACCGCGGCCGCGGTCGAGCCGGGACTCGATCGAGATGCCCTGCGCGTCCTGCTTGGGGTTGGCCCGCAGGTCGAGCGAGGCGTCGGCGGTGAGGACGACGGCCTCGAGGAGGCTGTCGATGTGCAGACCCTGCTTGGCGGAGATGTCGACGAACATGGTGTCGCCGCCGTACTCCTCGGCCACCAGGCCGTACTCGGTCAGCTGACCGCGCACCTTGGTCGGGTCCGCGCCCTCGACGTCGATCTTGTTGACCGCGACGACGATCGGCACGTCGGCCGCCTTGGCGTGGTTGAGCGCCTCGACCGTCTGCGGCATGACGCCGTCGTTGGCCGCGACGACCAGGATCGCGATGTCGGTCGACTTCGCACCACGGGCACGCATGGCGGTGAACGCCTCGTGACCCGGGGTGTCGATGAAGGTGATCTTGCGATCCTCTTCGTTGACCTCGGTCGTGACCTGGTAGGCACCGATGTGCTGGGTGATGCCGCCGGCCTCGCCCGAGGCGACGTTCGTCTTGCGGATGGCGTCGAGCAGGCGGGTCTTGCCGTGGTCGACGTGACCCATGACGGTGACCACCGGCGGACGGACGACCAGGTCCTCCTCGGAGCCCTCGTCCTCGCCGAACTCCAGGTCGAAGGACTCGAGCAGCTCGCGGTCCTCCTCCTCCGGGCTGACGATCTGAACCGTGTAGTTCATCTCGTCGGCGAGGAGCTGGAGCGTCTCGTCGGAGACGGACTGGGTCGCGGTGACCATCTCGCCGAGGTTCATCATGACCGCGACGAGCGACGCCGGGTTGGCGTTGATCTTCTCCGCGAAGTCGGTGAGCGACGCACCGCGCGACAGGCGAATGCTCTCGCCGTTGCCGCGAGGCAGCATCACGCCGCCGACCGACGGGGCCTGCATGGCCTCGTACTCCTGGCGCCTCTGCCGCTTCGACTTGCGGCCACGACGGGCCGGACCGCCGGGACGGCCGAAGGCGCCCTGCGTGCCACCGCGGCCACCGGGACCGCCGGGACGGCCACCGAAGCCGGGACGGCCACCGCCGCCGGCGAAGCCGCCGCCACCGCCGGGACGACCGGCGAAGCCGCCACCGCCACCGGGACGACCGGCACCGCCACCGCCGCCGGGACGACCGGCGAAGCCGCCGCCGCCACCGGGACGACCGGCACCGCCGGGACGACCCGCACCGCCCGGACCGCGGCCGCCGGGGCCGGGACGCGGGCCGGCAGCGGGACGCTGCGGCATCATGCCGGGGTTCGGACGCGGGCCGCCGGGGCGGGGACCGCCCTGCGGACGCGGCATCGAGCCCGGGGTCGGGCGCGGACCGCCCGGAGCCTGCGGACGCGGACCGCCGCCGCTCTGGCCGCCGGGGGCCTGCGGACGCGGACCGGCACCGGGGGCGCCGGGGCCGCCGGGGCCGGGACGCGCGCCCTGCGGGCGGGGCGCCTGCGGGCGGGCCATGCCGGTGGAGCCACCGGAGGTGAAGGGATTGTTGCCGGGACGCGGACCGGCCGGGCGGGCACCCGGACGCGGTGCGGCGCCACCGGGACGCTGACCCTGGCCGGCCGGACGGCCCTGGCCGCCCTGGCCCTGACCGGCGGGACGACCGCCGGGCTTGGGGGCACCGGGACGCGCGCCGGGCTTCGGACCGGGCTGGGCCGGAGCCGACGGCGGGGCCTGGAACTCCGGGGCCGCCGGAGCCGGACGCGGCGCGGGCCGCGGACCCGGCGTCGGACGCGGACCGGGGGTCGGCGCGGGCGCCGACGGGGCCGCGGGCGGCTGGGCCGCAGCGGGCTTGGGCGCGGCCGGCGGCTTCGGGGTGGCCGGACGCTCCCCCGGTGCCTTGGCGGCGCGGGAGGCGCCTCCCGCCTGCACCGGAGAGGGCGCGGCGGGCTTGGGGGCCGCCTTCCTGGGCGCGCCGGGCTTCGCGGCGGACTTGCCGTTGCCCCCGCCCTGCTGGAAGGCGTCGGTCAGCTTGCGTACTACGGGCGCTTCGATCGTCGAAGACGCCGAACGGACGAATTCACCGAGTTCCTGGAGCTTGGCCATGACGACCTTGCTCTCCACACCGAACTCCTTGGCGAGTTCGTATACCCGGACCTTAGCCACTTCGCTCCTTTGAGGTCCGGGTTGCGTCCGGACCGTCGCTAGTTCATGGGCGTACTCATCGCGTACTCATCGAGTGCTCATCGCAATCTCGACCTGCTTTCGACTCGCGAGGTACCAGACCGCACGGG
The DNA here is from genome assembly GCF_008704515.1 of Streptomyces viridosporus T7A. NCBI lineage: Bacteria > Bacillati > Actinomycetota > Actinomycetes > Kitasatosporales > Streptomycetaceae > Streptomyces > Streptomyces viridosporus. The sequence goes on along the minus strand of NZ_CP023700.1, from coordinate 5,914,591 downwards.
GGCTTCCGTGCGGCACGTTTCCTTACCGTGTTGCTGTCAGTCGCTGTCAGCAACCTTGCGTCTGCTCGACGTAGCGGCGCAACGCCTTTACGTCGAGCGGTCCCGGAACGCGCAGCGCCCGGGGGAACGCCCTGCGGCGCACCGCCTGGTCGAGACAGACCTGGACGGGGTGTACATAGGCGCCCCGGCCGGGCAGCGTACCGCGAGGGTCGGGGACGCACGCGTCCTCGATCGCCACGATGCGCAGCAGCTCACTCTTGAACGCTTGCTCCCGGCACCCCACGCAGGTGCGCTCAGGGCATGCGCGGGTACGTGTCCGGCCAGACACTCCTCAGTCTACCTCCCCGGACCGACCTCACCCCCTCGGGGCAAGGATCGAACGCACGCCGCGCGGGAACCTGTCGTGATCTCAGCGGCCTGCGGCTCGGATCTATTCCCCGGCCTGCTCGGTGTCCGGCCGGATGTCGATGCGCCAGCCGGTCAGACGGGCGGCGAGACGGGCGTTCTGCCCCTCCTTGCCGATCGCCAGGGACAGCTGGTAGTCCGGCACGGTCACCCGGGCGGACCGGGCCGCCATGTCGACGACCTCCACCTTGGAGACGCGGGCCGGCGACAGCGCGTTCGCCACCATCTCGGCCGGGTCGTCGGACCAGTCGACGATGTCGATCTTCTCGCCGTTCAGCTCGCCCATGACGTTGCGCACCCGGCCGCCCATGGGGCCGATGCAGGCGCCCTTGGCGTTGAGGCCGGACCGGGTGGACCGGACGGCGATCTTGGTGCGGTGACCGGCCTCGCGGGCGATCGCGGCGATCTCCACGGAGCCGTCGGCGATCTCCGGCACCTCGAGGGCGAACAGCTTCTTCACCAGGTTGGGGTGCGTGCGCGACAGCGTGACGGACGGGCCGCGCACGCCCTTCGCCACCCGGACGACATAGCTGCGCAGCCGCATGCCGTGCGGGTAGCTCTCGCCCGGGACCTGTTCCTGCACCGGCAGGATGGCCTCCAGCTTGCCGATGTCGACCAGCACGTTCTTCGGGTCGCGGCCCTGCTGGACCACGCCGGTGACGATGTCGCCCTCGCGGCCGGCGTACTCGCCGAGCGTCGCGTCGTCCTCGGCGTCGCGCAGGCGCTGCAGGATGACCTGCTTGGCCGTGGTGGCGGCGATGCGGCCGAAGCCGGACGGGGTGTCGTCGAACTCGCGGGGCTCCTGGCCCTCCTCGAGGTCCTCGGGGTCCTCCTTCGCCCACACGGTCACATGCCCGGTCTCCCGGTTGAGCTCCACGCGCGCGTGCCGGCGGCTTCCCTCGGTGCGGTGGTAGGCGATGAGGAGGGCCGATTCGATCGCCTCGACCAGCAGGTCGAAGGAGATCTCCTTCTCCCGTACCAGGCCCCGCAGGGCACTCATGTCGATGTCCACGGCTACGCCTCCTCTTCCTTCTCGTCGTCCTTCTTGTCGGACGCGTCGTCCTTGCGGTTGAACTCGACCTGGACGCGCGCCCTGGTGATGTCGTCGAAGGCGAGTCTGCGCGCGGTGGCCTTGCGGCCCTTCACCCCGGGCACCTCGAGGTCGAGGCCGTCGTCGCCGACCTCGAGGATCCTGGCGACCAGTTCGCCGCCCTCGGCCAGTTGGAACCGCACCAGGCGGCCCGTGGCGCGCACGTAGTGCCGGTGCTCGGTGAGGAGGCGCTCCGCGCCCGGGGTTCCCACCTCGAGGGTGTACTCCCCCTGGCCCATCGCGTCCGTCTCGTCGAGCTTCGCCGAGAGCGCACGGCTCACGTCGGCGATCCGGTCCAGGTCGGCACCGGTGTCGGAGTCGACGACGACGCGCAGCACACGTCGGCGGCCGACCGAGTCCACGGCGATCTCCTCGAGATCGAAGCCCTGTGAGCTGACGAGCGGTTCCAGAAGTTCTCGAAGCCTCTCGCTCTGGGTGGTGCTCATCCGGGTGACTCCTCGGCCGCGTGTGCTGTTGTGGGATGGGGCGCGTGTCTGGTCAAAGGGTATCCGGTCGCGGAGGGTGTTGCCGTCCACCCGGTCGCGGGGGGTGCCGCTGACCGCTGCCGGGCGGACGCCCGGGTACCGTGATCCCGGGCCGAGGGCCTGTCCGACGATTCCCCGCCTCCCGCCGGGCGGGCGGAGGTCGCCGGCGCGCCCCGGGGCCCTTCTCCCGTCGCCACGTTCGTACGAACCCCCCGAGGACGTCTGCCGTGCCGTTCCCCCCGTCTTTGCGCGTCCGTCCGGGGCCGCGCAGAAGGAGCCTGCTCGCCGTCGCTCCGGCGGCCCTGCTGGTGGCGGGCTGCTCCGCCGAGTCCGAGCGCCCCGACTCCACCGGGGGCAGCCGCCCCTCGGCCGCCGACCGGGTGCGCGCGCGTGCGGCCCGGGACAGCCGGGAGCTGGCCGGGCGGTACGACGCGGTCATCGCCGCGCACCCGAAGCTGGCCCGGCGGCTGGCCCCCTTGCGTGCGGAGACCGCCCGGCACACGGAGGCGTTCGGCGGTGCGACGGCGGCGTCGCCGACGCCCTCCGGGACGGCGCCCTCCGCCTCTGCACCGGCCTCCGCACCGGCCTCCGCCTCCGCCTGGAGCGCCGCCGTGCCCGCCGGGGAGAAGGAGGCCCTGGCCCAACTCGCCGCCGCGGAGCGGGAGGTCGCCGACCGGCGGACTCGGGCTCTGGTGGACGCGCCGGGCGAACTGGCCCGGCTGCTGGCCTCGGTGGCGGCGGCCGGCGCGGCCCACGTGTACCTGCTGACGGAGGCATGACGGTGAACGAGGCGCGCGAGACGGAGGACCGGGAGCTGCGGGCCCTGCAGGCGGCCCTGGCGGCGGAGCACGCGGCGGTGTACGGCTACGGGGTCGTCGGGGGGCGGATCGCCAAGGAGCGGCGCACGGAGGCGCGTACGGCGTACGACGCGCACCGGGCGCGCAGGGACGCGCTGGTGCGCGAGGTGAGGGACGCGGGGGGCGAGCCCGTCGCCGCGGCCGCGGGGTACGCGCTGCCCTTCCCGGTGCAGGACGCGGCGGCGGTCCGGTTCGCCGCGGAACTGGAGGGCCGGGTGGCCGGGGTGTACGCCGATCTGGTGCGCGACAGCGGGGGCGAGCGGCGCCGGGGGGCTGCCGAGGCGATGCGGGAGGCGGCGGTGCGGTCGGTGCGGTGGAGCGGCAGGAGCGTAGCCTTCCCTGGGCTCGCCGAGCGGGCCGGCCCGGCCTCGAAGGCTCCGGCTTCCCCGCCGACGGCGTGACGGGGCGGCAGACACCGCGTACAGCACGAAGGGAACGACTCGCGCATGGTTTTCGAACCGCCGCAGCGTCTGGTGAGGGCGCTCGGTGAGACGGCGCCGCACGGGGACGACTGGCTGGAGAGGCTGCCCGAACTGGCGCGGCAGGCCGTCGCCCGGCGCGAGTTGGCGGTGGAGCGGGTGCAGGTGCCCGGAGGGCGCAGCAGCCTGGTCGTGCTGGTGCGGACGGCCGACGGCACGCCCGCAGTGCTGAAACTGGCCCCGCGCCGGGCCCGGCCGGAGAGCGAGCGGGCCGCGCTGGCCCACTGGGGCGGCCGGGGAGCGGTGCGGCTGCTGGAGCCTCCCCCGAGTTCCCGGCTCCGCTCGAGCGGGGGCACCCCCGTGAGCGGGGAGGCACCCCCGTCCACCGAGGGCGTCCTGCTGCTGGAGCGGCTGCACCCGGATGTGTCGGTGCGGTCGCTCCCGGAGGCGAGGGCGCTGCTGGAGGCGGCGGAGACGCTGCGCCGGCTGTGGGTGGAGCCGCCGGAGGACCACACGTTCGAGACCGTCGCCGAGCGGACCGGGCGGCAGGCCGAGGCGATGCGGGCGAGCGCGGCGTCCGACCCGGAGGTGGCGCCGCTGGTGGAGGCGGCGCTGACGGCCCGCGAGGAGCTGCTGGCCGCGCCGCCCGAGCACCGGTTGCTGCACGGCACGTTCCGGCAGAGCAAGGTGCTGTCCGGGGAGCGGCTGCCGTGGCTGGCGGTGGGCCCGGACCCGGTGGTCGGCGAGCACGCCTTCGACCTGGCCCGGCTGGTCCGCGACCGCGTGGAGGACCTCATCGCCCAGCCCTCCGGCGCGGCGACCACCCGTCGCCGGGTGAAGCGCCTCGCGGAGTCCCTGGAGGTCGACCGGGAGCGCCTGCGCGGCTGGACCCTGTTCCGCGCGGTGGAGTCGGGGGTACGGGCCCGCCGGGTCGGCCGCGCGCAGGACGCGGAACTGCTGTTGGAGTTCGCGGGCTGGCTCTAGGCGCGGGACGGCTCCGGGGGACCGACCGGGTGCGGACCCGAGGCGTCGTTCACACGGCTGATCGGCGGCCGGGCGGATGCGCCCCCGCCGGCCGGGACGGCGAGGGGGCGCCGGCGGTCCGGTCGGTGTGCCTCCCGGGCCTGCCGGCCGGAGTCCCGCGTGTCCGTCGCCGGGGCGGTCCGGAGGCCGACCGGGGGTTCCGGCGGCTCCCGTCCGGTCGTCCCGGTGCAAGGTGCCCCGGTGGAACCGGACGGCACGTTCCCTTCGCGAGCCGGTGGCCGTGTGTGCCGGCGGAGGAGCGCGTCCTGGTCCGGGGGGTCGCCGTCGGGGACGCGGTGCGCGGCGGCGGCTTGCGCGCAGGGGTACGCGCGCGGGGAGGGCGCGGTCGCCGGGCGGGGTGCCCGGGGCACGGACGCCGGCCACCGGACACAGGGGGTGGGCCCCCTCGGGTCCGGGGCCGGCGGCCGGCGCGCGGACCGCGCCGGCCGTGCCCCGCCCCGGCCGTCCGGAGGCCGGCCGGGTGCCCCGTCAGTGGGCGGTCAGGCGGGCGATCGCCTCTTCGACGGTCAGTTCCTCGCGCTCGCCCGTGCGGCGGTCCTTGAGTTCCACGACGCCCTCGGCCGCGCGGCGGCCGGCGACCAGGATCCGCGGGACGCCGATCAGCTCGGAGTCGGTGAACTTCACGCCCGGGGAGACGCCGGGGCGGTCGTCGACCAGGACGCGGACGCCGGCCGCGGCCAGCTTCTCGGAGACGTCGAGCGCGAGCTCCGTCTGGAGGGCCTTGCCCGCGGCGACCACGTGGACGTCGGCCGGGGCGACCTCCTGCGGCCAGCACAGGCCCTTGTCGTCGGCGGTCTGCTCGGCGAGGGCCGCCACCGCGCGGGAGACGCCGATGCCGTAGGAGCCCATGGTGACGCGGACCGGCTTGCCGTTCTGGCCGAGCACGTCGAGCTTGAGGGCGTCGGTGTACTTGCGGCCCAGCTGGAAGATGTGGCCGATCTCGATGGCGCGGTCGAGCTTGAGGCCGGTGCCGCACCGGGGGCAGGGGTCGCCCTCCTCGACCACCACGACGTCCACGTACGCGTCGACCTCGAAGTCGCGTCCGGCGACCACGTTCTTCGCGTGGGTGTCGGCCTTGTTGGCGCCCGTGATCCACGCGGTGCCCGGCGCCACGCGCGGGTCGGCGATGTAGGTCACCTTGTCCAGGCCCTGCGGGCCGACGTAGCCGCGGACCAGATCGGGGCGGGCGGCGAAGTCCGCCTCGGTGACCAGTTCCACCGCGGCCGGGGCGAAGTGCGCCTCGACCTTGCCCATGTCGACCTCGCGGTCACCGGGCACACCCACGGCGACGATCTCGCCGTCGACCTTGACCAGCAGGTTCTTCAGCGTGGCCGAGGCCGGCACGCCGAGCGACGCGGCGAGGGTCTCGATGGTCGGGGTGTCGGGCGTGGGGATGTCCTCGGCGGCCGGGGCGCCGGAGGCGTCGACCGGTTTCAGCTCGTACGCGATCGCCTCGGTGTTCGCGGCGAAGTCGCAGTTCGGGCAGTCCGCGAAGGTGTCCTCGCCGGCCTCGGCCGGGGCGAGGAACTCCTCGGACTTGGAGCCGCCCATCGCACCGGCGGTCGCCGCGCAGATGCGGTAGTCGAGGCCGAGGCGCTCGAACACCTTCTGGTACGCCTGGCGGTGCAGGGCGTAGGACCGGGCGAGACCCTCGTCCTCGAGGTCGAAGGAGTAGGAGTCCTTCATCAGGAACTCGCGGCCGCGCAGGATGCCGGCCCGGGGGCGGGCCTCGTCCCGGAACTTGGTCTGGATCTGGTAGAGGATCACCGGCAGGTCCTTGTAGGAGGACGCCTGGTCCTTCACCAGCAGGGTGAAGATCTCCTCGTGGGTGGGGCCGAGGAGGTAGTCGCCGCCCTTGCGGTCCTGCAGGCGGAACAGCTCGGGGCCGTACTCGTCCCAGCGGCCGGTCGCCTCGTAGGGCTCGCGCGGGAGCAGGGCGGGCAGCAGCACCTCCTGGGCGCCGATGGCGTCCATCTCCTCGCGGACGATCCGCTCGACATTGGCGAGGACCTTCTTGCCGAGGGGCAGCCACGTCCAGATGCCGGCGGCGGTGCGGCGCACGTAGCCGGCGCGGACGAGCAGCTTGTGGCTGAGGACCTCGGCGTCCGCCGGGTCGTCGCGCAGCGTCTTCGCCATCAACTGGGACATGCGCTGGACCGGTGCGTTCGCCATGGTTCTCGTACTCCTGCTATGTCTGGGTGATGACAGGAGGTTAGCCGGGCGGGACGGGACGGCGGAAATCGGTTCTCCGCTACCCGCGGAGCTGTCCGCGCGGGAGTGGCAGGGGGGCGCCCATGACGGCGTACGGCTTGACGGCGCTGGGGAAGTGCACCTGCCGCGCGAGGTCCCGGTAGCCGAGGGAGCGGTACAGGCGGCGGGCGGGGCTCTCGACGTCGATGGCGGAGAGGATCGAGCGGGGCTCGTCGGCGCCGTCGGTGATGGTGGTGATCAGGGCGCGGCCGACGCCGTGTCCCTGGTGGCGCGGGTGGACGTGCAGCTCGGTGATGACGAAGGAGCCGTCGAGCCAGTCGTCGTGGCCCTGGGCGCGCAGATAGGGCTCGACGACGGTGGACCACCAGTGGGTGCGGTCGTTGGGCATGCCGTAGACGAAGCCGATCAGGCGGCCCTTGACGGTGGCGCCGAAGGCCCTGGCGCCCGGGAAGGTCATGTGGCGCAGCACGATCTGCCGCCGTACGGCCACCTCGTCGGGGCCGAGTCCGAAGGCCACCGCCTGGACCGCCAGCGCCGCGTCGACGTGGGCGGCGAGGTCGAGGGGGCCGATCACGATGTCGTCGGGGCGGGAGGGGCCGTGACCGGGAAAGCGCAGCATGTCGGGGAGACTACAGGGGGTGCCCCCCGGGGCAGAACGGTCTCCCGGGCCGGTGCGGGGGCCGTGGTGTGCGGCGCCCGGCGCCGTCCGTCGCGCGGCCGTCGGCCCGTGCTCAGAACAGCACGCTCATGAAGGCGCCGATCTCCCGGAAGCCCACCCGCCGGTACGTCCTGCGGGCGGGGGTGTTGAAGTCGTTGACGTAGAGGCTCACCAGGGGGGCGACGTCCGCCAGGGCGTAGCGCAGGACGGCCGCCATGCCGGGGGCCGCGAGGCCCGCGCCCCGGTGTTCGGGAGCCACCCAGACGCCCTGGATCTGGCAGGCGCGGTCCGTCGCGGCGCCGATCTCGGCCTTGAAGACGACCTTGCCGTCGGCGTCGAAGCGGGCGAAGGAGCGGCCCGAGCCGACGAGCTCGGCGACCCGGGCCTGGTAGAGCAGGCCGCCGTCGCCGGCCAGCGGGGAGATGCCGACCTCCTCGGTGAACATCGCCACGCACGCCGGCATGATCGTCTCCAGCTCGTCCTTGCGGACGCGGCGTACGTAGGGGTCCGGGGCGACGGTGTCGGACATGCGGTCGGCGACCATGAGGGGCTGGCGGGAGCGGACCTCGCGGGCCGGGCCCCACTGGGGTTCGAGCAGCCGCCACAGTTCGGCGGTCGGGCCGGCCGGCCCGACTATGGAGGAGCAGCGGCGGCCCGCCCGGCGGGCGCGGTCGGCGAAGGCGCGGACGGCCCTCGGGGTGGCGCAGATGGGGACCAGGTTGGCGCCGGCGTAGCACAGGGACGTCAGTGCGCCGCCCTCGTACCAGCCCCACATCTCACCGCCGAGCCGCCACGGGTCCAGGCCCGCGACCCGCACCCGGGCGGCCACGAAGGCGTTCACCACCGGCTCGCGGTCGAGCACGGCGAGTGCGGCGTCCAGGTCGCTCGGTTCGAGGACCCTGGATGTGGTCTGCGTCAACACGCGTGGGGGCCTCACACACTGGGGTCTGCTGATTTCCGCACTGTACCCGCGGAGCCTGTACGGCGCCGCATCGTGCGGGGTGCCACTTCTGTGAAGGGCACCGCCGGTCGGCACGCCGTCTGCGGGGCTGCCGCCCCGGGCCCGCTTCGGTCGAACGGTCGCGTCCGCCGGCGCCGGACCGATCGGATCGTCCGGCCGGCGCCGGGAGTCCGGTCAGCCCGCGACCGAGACCTCCGGTTCGCCGGAGGCCACGCCGTCCTTCTCCATCTGCTCGGCGATCTTCATCGCCTCCTCGATCAGCGTCTCGACGATCTTCGCCTCGGGCACGGTCTTGATCACCTCGCCCTTCACGAAGATCTGCCCCTTGCCGTTGCCCGAGGCCACCCCCAGATCGGCCTCGCGGGCCTCGCCCGGGCCGTTCACCACACACCCCATCACCGCCACCCGCAGCGGCACGTCCATCCCGGTCAGCCCCGCGGTGACCTCCTCCGCCAGCTTGTAGACGTCCACCTGCGCCCGCCCGCAGGACGGACACGAGACGATCTCCAGACCCCGCTGCCGCAGGTTCAGCGACTCCAGGATCTGGATGCCGACCTTGATCTCCTCCACCGGCGGCGCCGACAGCGACACCCGGATGGTGTCCCCGATCCCCTCCGACAGCAGCGCCCCGAAGGCGACGGCCGACTTGATCGTGCCCTGGAACGCCGGGCCCGCCTCGGTCACGCCCAGGTGCAGCGGGTAGTCGCACCGCTCGGCCAGCTGCCGGTACGCCTCGATCATCACCACCGGGTCGTTGTGCTTGACCGAGATCTTGATGTCCCGGAAACCGTGCTCCTCGAACAGCGACGCCTCCCACAGCGCGGACTCCACCAGCGCCTCCGGCGTGGCCCGGCCGTACTTCTGCAGCAGCCGCCGGTCCAGCGACCCGGCGTTCACCCCGATGCGGATCGGCGTGCCGCGCTCCCCGGCCGCCCGGGCGATCTGCTTCACCTGGTCGTCGAACCTCTTGATGTTGCCCGGGTTGACCCGCACCGCCGCGCAGCCCGCCTCGATCGCCGCGAACACGTACTTCGGCTGGAAGTGGATGTCCGCGATCACCGGGATCTGCGACTTGCGCGCGATCACCGCCAGCGCGTCCGCGTCGTCCTGCGTGGGACAGGCCACCCGCACGATCTGGCACCCCGACGCGGTCAGCTCCGCGATCTGCTGCAGCGTCGCACCGATGTCCGAGGTCCGCGTCGTCGTCATCGACTGCACCGACACCGGGGCATCCCCGCCCACCGCCACGGACCCGACCTGGATCCGCCGGCTCTTCCGCCGCTCGGCGAGCTTGGTCGGAACGGACGGCATGCCGAGAGAAATCGCAGTCATCTGCTGTGCAACCCCAAGTCGTGGATCGAGCTCCGGCTCCCCGTGAGCAGCGGGCCCCGGGCTCCGAGATTACGGCACGGGCCGACGCCCGGGCACATCCCCTTCGTAAACCCGTCCAAAGGACGACGGCCCGGAACGAAAGGGTTCCAGGCCGTCGTGAACGACAGGTGTCGGGGGCGGGGCTAGGAGATCCGCACCGGGTTCACCACGTCCGCGATGAGGACGAGGAGGGTGAAGCAGACGAAGATCCCGGCCACCACGTAGGCCACCGGCATCAGTTTCGCCACGTCGAACGGTCCCGGGTCGGGGCGGCGCAGCACCTTGGCCAGGTTGCGGCGCAGCGACTCCCACAGGGCGCCCGCGATGTGCCCGCCGTCGAGCGGCAGCAGCGGGAGCATGTTGAACAAGAACAGGGAGAGGTTGAAGCCCGCGAGCAGCATCACGAACATGGCCATCTGCTGTGAGGCGGGGATCTCGAGGGTGGCGATCTCGCCGCCGACCCGGGCCGCGCCGACCACGCCCATCGGGGAGTCGGGTTCGCGCGGGCCGTCGCCGAAGGCGGCGTCCCACAGGGCGGGGATCTTGGACGGCAGGGCGGCGAGGGAGTCGACGGCGTCGCCGACCCGGTCGGTCATCCAGACCACGGAGTCGCCGAAGTCCTGTTTGACCACGCCGGTGGCCGCGCTGAAGCCGAGGAAGCCCGCTTTGACGTACTCGCCCTCGACGTAGGCCCCGTTGCCGTCCTTCTTGGCGACCAGGTTGGTGGCGATCTCCGCCCGGAGGGTCACCTCCCGGCCGTCGCGGTCGACGACGATCGGCACCTGCTTGCCCGCGCTGTCGCGGATGAGGTCGGAGAGGACGGCCCAGTCATCGGTCCTGACCCCGCCGAAGGCGACGATCCGGTCGCCCGCCTTCATGCCGGCCGCGGCGGCCGGGGACTGGGGGTCGGACTTCTTGCACGCGTCGCGGTTCTCGCTCTGTGAGATGACGCACGGCGAGACCGAGCTGACGGTGGTGGTCTGCTGCTGGATGCCGAAGCCCATGAGCACGGTGAGGAACAGCGCCACGGCGAGGATCAGGTTCATGAACGGGCCCGCGAACATGACGACGACCCGTTTCCACGGCTTGCGCGTGTAGAACAGGCGCTTCTCGTCGCCCGGCCGGAGCTCCTCGAACGCGGCGGAGCGGGCGTCCTCGATCATGCCGCGCCACGGCGAGGTGGAGCGGGCCTCCAGCCGGCCGTCGGGGCCGGGCGGGAACATGCCGATCATGCGGATGTATCCGCCGAGCGGGATCGCCTTGACGCCGTACTCGGTCTCGCCCTTGTGCCGCGACCACAGGGTCGGCCCGAAACCCACCATGTACTGGGGCACCCGGATGCCGAACATCTTGGCCGTGGACAGGTGCCCGAGCTCGTGCCAGGCGATGGAGAGCAGCAGGCCGACCGCGAAGACGACTATGCCGAGGATGAACATCAGGATCGTCATGCACGCGCCTCCGCGCTCGCCGTCCGGACTGTCAGTTCCCGGGCCCGTGCGCGGGCCCAGGTCTCCGCTTCGAGGACGTCCGACACGGTCAGCGAGGTTCCCGTTCCCGGGGTGCCGTGCTCCTCGACCACCCGTGTGACCGTCTCCATGATCCCGAGGTACGGCAGCGCTCCGGCGCGGAACGCCTCCACGCACTCCTCGTTGGCGGCATTGAACACCGCCGGGGCGGTGCCCGCGAGCTCGCCCACGTGCCGGGCGAGGTTCACCGAGGGGAACGCCTCGTTGTCCAGGGGGAAGAACTCCCAGGTGGACGCCTTGCTCCAGTCGAAGACCGGGGCGGCGTCGGGGACCCTCTCGGGCCAGCCGAGGCCGATGGCGATGGGCCCGCGCATGTCGGGGGGCGTCGCCTGGGCCAGTGTCGATCCGTCCGTGAACTCAACCATCGAGTGGACATACGACTGCGGGTGCACGACGACCTCAATGCGGTCGAAGGGAATGTCGTACAGCAGGTGCGCCTCGATGACCTCCAGCCCCTTGTTGACGAGGGTCGCGGAGTTGATCGTGATCACCGGGCCCATCGCCCAGGTGGGGTGGGCGAGGGCGTCCTCGACGGTGACGTGCGCCAGCTCCTCCTTGGTGCGGCCGCGGAAGGGGCCGCCGGAGGCGGTGACGACGAGCTTGCGCACATCGGCGCGGGTGCCGGCGGCCAGCGCCTGGAACAGCGCGGCGTGCTCGGAGTCGACCGGGATGATCTGCCCGGGCTTGGCCAGCGCCTTGACCAGCGGGCCGCCGACGATGAGCGACTCCTTGTTGGCGAGCGCGAGGGTGCGGCCCGCCTCCAGGGCGGCGAGGGTCGGCGCGAGCCCGATGGAGCCGGTGATGCCGTTGAGGACGGTGTGGCAGTCGGAGGCGGCGAGCTGCGTGGCCGCGTCCTTCCCGGCCAGGACCTCGGGCAGCGGCTCACCCGCGCCGTACTGCGCGGACAGCGCCTCGCGCAGGGCCGGTACGACGTCCTCGCGGGCGACGGCGACCGTACGCACCCGCAGCCGGCGGGCCTGTTCGGCGAGGAGGGCGACCCGGCCGCCGTTGGCGGACAGGCCGGTGACCCGGAAGCGGTCGGGGTTGCGCAGCACGAGGTCGATGGCCTGGGTGCCGATCGACCCGGTGGAGCCGAGGATCACCACGTCCTTCGGGCCGTCTCCCGCGACGGGGTCGTACACCAGGTGCGGGTCGGCGAGGGGGGCTGGAGCGTCGGTCATGGCCCCATTGTGTCGGGTTGCGGCCGCCGCCGGGGCCCCGCCCCGGCGGCACCGTTCCCGTGTCCGTGTCGTGCCCGCCGGACGGAGGGGCGCCGGGGAGGAGCCGGACCGGGCGGCGGCCCCTCCCCTCCTCCGGTTCAGCGGATCGGCCGGTGCGCGTTGTCCCGGGTGCTCGGACCCGGTGCGGCGTCCGCGATCCACGGGCCGTCGCCCGAGGGGTCGACGACGCCGTGCTCCAGCCACGTGTAGGTGCCGGAGAGCACACCCTTGACGACCTTGCGGTCGATGTCGTCGGTGTTGGTCCACAGCCGGTCGAAGAGTTCCTCGACCCGGATGCGGGCCTGGCGGCAGAAGGCGTCGGCGAGCTGGTAGGCCTCGCGGCCGTTCTCGCCGCGCCCGCGCAGGAGCTCGGCGCGGACGCAGGCGGCGCTCATCGCGAACAGTTCGGCGCCGATGTCGACGATCCGGCCCAGGAAGCCCTGCTTGGTCTCCATCCTCCCCTGCCAGCGGGACATGGCGTAGAAGGTGGAGCGGGCCAGCTTGCGGGAGGTGCGTTCGACGTAGCGCAGGTGCCCGGACAGGTCGACGCCGTGCTTGAACCCGCCGTAGGACCCGGGGAGCTGTCCGGGACCCGCGACCAGCCTGGGCAGCCACTTCGCGTAGAAGACGCCCGCGTTCGCGCCCGCCCTGGCCTTGTCGGGGAGCGACTTCTCGGGGTCGATCAGGTCGCCGGCGACCGACAGGTGGGCGTCGACGGCCTCCCGGGCGATCAGCAGGTGCATGATCTCGGTGGACCCCTCGAAGATGCGGTTGATGCGCAGGTCGCGCAGCATCTGCTCGGCGGGGACCGCCCGCTCGCCGCGCGCCCGGAGGGAGTCGGCGGTCTCGAAGCCGCGTCCGCCGCGGATCTGGACCAGCTCGTCGGCCATCAGCCAGGCCATCTCGGAGCCGTACAGCTTGGCCAGGGCGGCCTCGATGCGGATGTCGTTGCGGTCCTCGTCCGCCATCTGCGAGGACAGGTCGACGACGGCCTCCAGGGCGAAGGTGGTCGCCGCGATGAAGGCGATCTTGGAGCCGACCGCCTCGTGCAGCGCCACCGGCTTGCCCCACTGCTCCCGGGCCGCCGACCACTCACGGGCGATCTTCAGGCACCACTTGCCGGCGCCCACGCACATGGCGGGCAGGGAGAGCCGGCCGGTGTTGAGCGTGGTGAGGGCGATCTTCAGGCCCTGGCCCTCCTCGCCGATGCGGTGCGAGGCGGGGACGCGGACCCGGTGGAAGCGGGTGACGCCGTTCTCCAGGCCGCGCAGGCCCATGAAGGCGTTGCGGTTCTCCACGGTGATGCCCTCCGAGGCCGCCTCCACCACGAACGCGGTGATGCCGCCCCGGTGCCCCTCGGACTTCGGCACGCGCGCCATGACCACGAGGAGGTCGGCGACCACGCCGTTGGTCGTCCACAGCTTCACGCCGTCCAGGACGTAGTCGTCGCCCTCCGGGACGGCGGTGGTGGCGAGCCGTGCCGGGTCGGAGCCGACGTCCGGTTCGGTGAGCAGGAAGGCCGAGATGTCGGTGCGGGCGCAGCGCGGCAGGAACGTCTCCTTCTGCTCCTGCGTGCCGAAGAGCTTCAGCGGTTGCGGGACGCCGATCGACTGGTGGGCGGAGAGCAGGGCGCCGATCGCGGGGCTGGCGGAGCCGACCAGGGCGAGGGCCTTGTTGTAGTAGACCTGGGTGAGGCCCAGGCCGCCGTACTTGGTGTCGATCTTCATGCCGAAGGCGCCGAGCTCCTTGAGCCCGGTGACCACCTCGTCGGGGATGCGCGCCTCGCGTTCGATCAGCGCCCCGTCGATCTTCGTCTCGCAGAAGTCGCGGAGCTTGGCGAGGAACTCCTCGCCGCGCTGGGCGTGCTCGTCGGCCGGGAGGGGGTGGGGGTGGATCAGGTCGAGCCGGAAGCGGCCGAGGAACAGTTCCTTGGCGAAGCTGGGCTTGCGCCAGTCCTGCTCCCGGGCGGCCTCCGCGACCTGGCGGGCCTCACGTTCGGTGACGGTGGGTCGAGACGGAGACGGGGGTGTCTCGGGTGTTGCGGACATGAGGCTCACCTCGCCGCGAATCGGAATGGATGGTCCACACCCCCGGAGGGGATCTTTTCGCATGCTTCCGGGGGTTACGTTACTGACTGGTGCTACCCGATCGTATGTACCCGATTCGTAGCCGTCCCGCCACCCTTCGTGCGGCCGTTCGGCCGACACCGGCCCCGGAAGCCGGCCGGGCACCGGCCGGGCACCGCGCATGGGAACCTGGGGGCGCCACGAGGCCCGCTGCGACGGGGTCCCGAAGAAAGCTGTCGAAGCGCTTCGACATCCTCTGGACACCCACCTTCGCTAGGGATACTGTCGAACCACCCTCACCCGCCCTTGTACGCCCTGCGCACTGTCGAAGCGCTTCACACACTGGGAGAGCCGGATGGTCACCCTCGCCGAGGTCGCCCAGCACGCCGGAGTCTCGGCGAGCACGGTGAGCTATGTCCTCAGCGGCAAGCGGTCCATCTCCGTGACCACCCGGCAGCGGGTCGAGCGGAGCATCCGCGAACTCGGGTACCACCCGAACGCCGGGGCCCGCGCCCTGGCCAGCAGCAGGTCGAACATCATCGCGCTGATGGTCCCGCTGCGCACCGACATGTACGTGCCGGTGATGATGGAGATCGCCATCGCGGTGGCCACCACGGCCCGCACGCACGGCTACGACGTGCTGCTGCTCACCGGCGAGGAGGGCCCCGACGCGGTGCGCCGCGTCTCGGGCAGCGGGCTCGCCGACGGGATGATCCTGATGGACGTCGAACTCGACGACGAACGGCTGCCGTTGCTGCGGGAGACCGACCAGCCGGCGGTGCTGATCGGGCTGCCCGCCGACACCACCGGCCTGACCTGCGTCGACCTCGACTTCAAGGCCACCGGCGCGCTGTGCGTGGAACATCTGGCGACGCTGGGGCACCGGGACATCGCCGTCATCGGTGAGGCCCCCGCGGTGTACGAGCGGCACACCGGCTTCGCCGAGCGCACCCTCGACGGGCTCCGTTCCCGGGGACGGGAGCTGGGGCTGCGGCTGCTGCACCGGCCGTGCGGGGGCGGGTACGACGCGATGGCCGTGACGCTCTCCCGGATCCTGGACGAGCGCCCGGGCACCACCGGGTTCGTCGTGCAGAACGAGTCGGCGGTGGAGCCGTTGCTGGCCCTGCTGCGGCAGCAGGGGCGGGCCGTGCCCGAGGACGTCTCGGTGGTCGCGATCTGCCCCGAGCAGGTCGCCGTGCAGGCGTCGGTGCGGCTCACCTCCGTCGCCATCCCGGCGCAGGAGATGGGCCGGCACGCCGTGGAACAGCTGGTCGCCAAGTTCGACGGGCGGGGCGGTGACGAGGTCGTGCTGCTCGCCCCCGAGCTGACGGTCCGGGCGAGTTCCGGCCCCGCTCCTGCCCAGTAAGTCCCGGTAAGCCAGGTCCCTTCCTCTCCTCCTTCCCTTTTCGCTTCTCCCCCTTCCCTCCCTTCTTCGCTCTTCTTCGGCCTCAGCGCACTTCCCCCTCTTCGGTTTCAGCGAACGCTCGCCCCTCCCGGGGCACCTCCATGTCTGCACTCCTCCAGGAGCACGCCTCGTGACCCAGTCCGCCGAGACACAGCCCAAGGTCGGCCTCGCCCAGTCCTCCCCCACCGTCGGCACGTTCCGTGAGCGGGACGGTGCGCTGGAGTGGAGCGGCCGTCAGGAGACCGTACGGATCGAACCGTGGGGGCCGGACGCGGTCCGGGTGCGGGCCCGGCTCGGCGGCCCGGTGCTCCGGGACCTGCCCGGTGCCCTCCTGGACGAGGCGCCCGCCACCGAGTCCGCCGTGAAGATCGAGGACGGCCGGGGTCGGCTGACCGTCGGCGCGCTCACCGCCGAGGTCGACGCCGAGGGCATGGTCCGCTTCCTGCGCACCGCCGACGGGGGCGAACTGCTCGCCGAGGAGCGCGCCCACTTCTGGTGGCCCGGCCCGCGCCTGTACACGGCGGTCGGCAACGGCCACCACCGGCTGGAACAGCGGTTCGCCGCCCACGACGACGAGCGGCTGTACGGCCTGGGCCAGCACCAGCACGGCCGGCTGGACCAGAAGGGCCTGGTCGTCGACCTCGTGCAGCGCAACGCCGAGGTCTCCATCCCGGTGCTCACCTCCAGCCGCGGCTACACCCTGCTGTGGAACAACCCGGCGATCGGCCGTGTGGAACTGGCCCACAACGGCACCCGCTGGGTGGCGGACTCGGCCCGGCAGATCGACTACTGGATCACCGCGGGCACCCCGGCGGACGCCCAGCGCCGCTACAGCGCGGTGACCGGGCGGTCGCCGATGCTGCCCCGGTGGGCGGCCGGGTTCTGGCAGTGCAAGCTGCGCTACCGCACCCAGGACGAACTCCTCGCCGTGGCACGGGAGTACAGGCGCCGGGGGCTGCCGCTGGACGCGATCGTCTGCGACTTCTTCCACTGGACGCACCTCGGCGAGTGGAAGTTCGACCCGAAGGAGTGGCCCGACCCGGCGGCGATGGTGCGCGAGCTGGACGAGCTCGGCGTCAAGCTGGTGGTCTCCGTGTGGCCGTCGGTCTCCCCGCTGAGCGAGAACCACCCGGTGATGGACCAGCGCGGCTACTTTATCGGCACCCAGTACGGTCCGACGGCGCACGCCGACTGGCCGGACAAGGAGGTCGCCTCCACGGTCCAGGTCGCCTTCTACGACGCCACCAACCCCGAGGCCCGGGAGTTCGTGTGGTCGAGGATCAAGGAGAACTACCTCGACCCGTACGGGATCACGGCCTTCTGGCTGGACGCCTGCGAGCCGGAGCTGAAGCCGGGCTTCCCGGAGAACCTGCGCTACTGGGCGGGCCCGGGCCTGGAGGTCGGCAACCTGTACCCGGCCGAGAACTCCCGCGCCTTCCACGAGGGCCTCCGGGCCTCCGGCGAGGACGAGGTGATCACCCTCAACCGCTCGGCGTGGGCGGGCAGTCAGCGCTACGGGGCCGCCCTGTGGTCCGGGGACATCGGCACCGACTTCGCCACCCTGCGCCGCCAGATCGCGGCCGGCCTCAACACCTCGCTGTCCGGCATCCCGTGGTGGAACACCGACATCGGCGGCTTCCACGGCGGCGACCCGGACGACCCCGCCTACCGCGAGGTGATGATCCGCTGGTTCCAGTTCGGCGCGCTGTCCCCGCTGATGCGGCTGCACGGCTTCCGCGACCCGGGCATGCCCCTGGGCCCGGACATGACCGGCGGCCCGAACGAGGTGTGGTCGTACGGCGAGGAGGCGTACCCGATCCTCGAGAAGTACCTGCGGCTGCGCGAGCGGCTGAAGCCGTACGTCCTGGAGGTCATGCGGGAGGCGCACGAGGAGGGGCTGCCGGTGATGCGGCCGCTGTTCCTGGAGTTCCCCGACGACCAGGCGGCCTGGTCGGTGGACGACGCGTATCTGTTCGGCCGCGACCTGCTGGTCGCCCCGGTGCTGACGGCGGGCGCCACGGCCCGGACGACGCATCTCCCGGCGGGCGCGCGCTGGACGGACGCGTGGACGGGCGAGACCTACGAGGGCGGTGCGACCGTGACGGTCGCGGCGCCGCTGGACCGCATCCCGCTGTTCCTGCGGGACGGGGCGAACCTGCCGGTCCGGGAGGCGTAGCGCACTTCGGCCGAAGTTCCGTGCACCGCCACGGGACTTCGGCCGAAGCGACGCGGGACGGACGTCACTCGCGGCGCCACAGCGCGGGGACGAGGGGCGGCTCCCAGCCGGCCATGGAGGTGTGGGCCTGCAGACAGCGGTAGGCGGCGCCGCCGTGGGTGACCCGGTCGCCCGCCGCGTACGCGCGGCCGGGCGCCCAGCTGCCGCTCGGCGGGTCGGTCGGCGGATCGGTGGGCGGGTCG
The DNA here is from genome assembly GCF_008704515.1 of Streptomyces viridosporus T7A. NCBI lineage: Bacteria > Bacillati > Actinomycetota > Actinomycetes > Kitasatosporales > Streptomycetaceae > Streptomyces > Streptomyces viridosporus. The sequence goes on along the minus strand of NZ_CP023700.1, from coordinate 5,896,455 downwards.
GTGGGCCGGCCGTCCACGTCGAGCACGAAGTCGAAGGTGCCCTCCCTGCCGCCGCCGGCACTGCGGACGTTCATCAGCAGCTCCGGGTCGAAGAGCGCGTCCGTGCTGTTGCGGGGCTCGCCGGGGAAGTACAGCTGGGTGGTGAGCACGGGCCTGCCGGGCGCCTGGGCCTTGACGTGGATGTGCCGGGTGCGGCCCGGGTAGAGGCCGGGCACGATCGTGCGCAGGGTGAAGGCGCCGGAGGAGTCGGTGAACTGGTGCCCGCGGAAGGTGTATCCGGCCATGTCGTAGGCGCCCGCGTGGTCGGCCTGCCAGAAGTCGAGCAGGACCCCCGCGAGCGGGACGCAGTTCCGGCCGAAGACGTGTCCGCTGACGGTGAGCCGGGTGCCGGGGGCGCCCGGTGCCACGAGGTCGGTGCGCAGCGGGGAGTTCGGCTTGAAGTAGGGGCCCTCCATCTGGGGAGGCGTGGGGTCGTCGCCGTCGTCGCAGAAGGGCGTCGGCTTCAGGGACCGCCCCTGGGTTTCGGCGTCCCGGGCGAGCGCCGCCGTGCCCGTGGCGAGCAGCGGGACGGCGGCCCCGGCGGCGACGGCCGCCCTGAGCAGGCTCTTGCGGCTGATCCGGCGGTCGGCGCCGGTTCCCGTACCGGTGCCGGACGCGTCGGGAGCGGACGCGCCGGGGGCGTCGGGGTCGGATGGGGTCATGGCGGGTTCCTCGATCTCCTCGGTGGGGGGCGGGAAGGACGGGACGTGCCTGACCCGGAGCGCGCCCGCGCTCGCGGGGCGGGCTGTTGTGGTCGCGCGGACGTGCTCCGGTGGTGATCACCGGAAAACGTAGTCGCGGTGGCGGCCGCGGGGGAGCTCCCGCTCCTGCCCCTGCACGGCGTTATGGGGGCACGCCGGTCCCCGGGAACGCCGGAGCCGCCCGGACCGGCGGCTCGGGGAGCCGCGCCGGCACGGGCGGCGAGGAGACGGTGCCGGTGCCTAACCGCCTGACACCGTCAGGCTGTTGGTGCGGAAGTCCAGCCCGCCGGCCGACGAGGTGATCTCGTACCCGAACTGGACGTCGCCGATGGTCTCGTTGCCCATCCAGCCCTTGGTGTCCTTGATCCACTTCAGGATCGGCAGGATGTTCACCGTGCCGGAGGTGGAGTCGGAGGTGCGCAGGAACGAGAAGACCTCGTTGTGCCCGTTGCTGCCCTTGTAGACGTTCCAGGTGTGGCCGCCGAGGGACACCGTGCCCTGGGCGGTGCCGAGCGGGCCCACGGCGCCGTTGTCGTTGACCCAGAGCATGATCTCGTAGTCGTAGTCCGTGTCCCAGATGTCGTACGAGGTGTTGTACGCGCCCGAGGACGGGACGGTGACGTTGTAGCTGCTGGTGAGCGAACCGATCGAGGCGATCGGCTTGTTGATCACCTTCTTGGCGTTCGGGTAGGACTTGATGCCGCCGGTGTCGGGGTGGTTCGCCCACACGCCCCAGTCGGTGCCGGAGTTGGCCCAGATGCACTGGCTGCCGGCGCCGGAGCCCCAGATGTTGTTGTAGAGCGTGTAGCCGTTCAGGCCGGTGTTGCCCCACTGGTCGCAGGAGTGCCAGACGGCGGCGTGGGCCGGGGCGGAGGCGAGGCCGACGGTGGCGCCGAGCGCGAGGGCGGGGGCCAGCAGGGCCTTGGTGACCCTGCTCAGGGTGCTTGGTGCCATGGTGTTCCTTCCATGGGTGGGGGGAATGGCGGGGATCACCGCGTCCTCAGCGTGAGGACGCGGTCTTCTCCGGCGACGAGGTCGAGGGGCTCGGCGCCGGCGGAAGTCCACAGGTCGATGCGGTGGGTGCGGTCCGGCCGCAGGACGGCGGTGGCGCCGGCCGGGGACCAGGTGAGGTCGAGTGCGGCACCGAAGCGGGTGCGCACCCCGCGCAGGGTGCCGCTCGGGTACGCCGGTGGCGGGGCGGGCAGCAGGACCAGCCGGTCGGGGGTGGACTGCACGAGCGCCTCGATCAGCACGGCGGGCAGGGTGTGGGCGGCGTCGGCGTTGTAGACGTGCCGGTGCGGGTAGTGCGCGCTCATCAGGGAGACGTGGAAGAAGTCGCCCTCCAGCACCCGGGCGAGCGCGTGGGCGACCCGCTCGCCGTCCCGCAGCCGCGCCGCGATCAGGGCGTGGTGCAGGTGGCCGTGCGCGGAGTCGTTCTCGGTGCCGCGCAGTTCGAGGGCGCGGTGGGCGGCCGCCGCGAGGTCCGGGGTGTCGTAGGGGGTGATCTCCTCCAGGGGCCAGACGCCGTAGAGGTGGCTGAGGTGGCGGTGGTCGTAGGAGTCCTCCAGGCCCGGCCAGGCCCATTCGGCGAGCGCGCCGTCGGCGTTGGTCCGGTGCGGCGGGAGCCGGTCGGCGAGTGCCCGCCAACCAGCGGCGCGCTCCGGGTGGTACGTCGCCGCGGTCAGCAGGGCGTGCCGGGCCGCGGAGAGGTCCATGGCCGCGTTGACCGTGCCCCAGCTCGCGTTCGCGGGCCGGTTCTCGGGCGAGTAGGAGGGGACGACGACCAGTCGGCCCCCGGAGTCGGTGCGGGTGAGGAAGTCCTCGTAGAACAGGGCGACTTCGGCGAGCGCGGCGGCGGTGCGCGGGTCCCGCTCGCCGCGGGTCTCGTCGTGGTCGACGAGGGGCTTGAGGAGCCAGTCGGCGCCGGCGGTCCACAGGTGGAGGGGGTACTCGCGGCTGAAGTGGTACGCGTGCCCGGACTCGCCGTCGGTGTGCGCGGGCGCGACCGCGCCCCGCGTGCCGAAGACCGCGCGGGCGTTGTCCCGCCAGTCGGGCAGCTGGCGGTGGACGAGCGACGCCAGCGCCTCGGTGACCTCGGGGAGGGCCGCGGCCGCGGCGGAGGCGGTCTGGAGGTTGAGGTTGGCGTCGGTGGTGAAGGCGCCGGACCAGGCGGTGTCCCAGTCGCCGGTCCACAGGCCGGTGAGGCGGGGCGGGAGCAGGCCGCCGGCGGACAGCAGGTGGTAGCGGCCGGCCGCGAAGAGCCGTTCCAGCAGGGCGGCGCTGTGCGGCCGGGTCAGCAGCGCGGACCCCGGCAGGGCGCGTTCGGCCGGGTCGGCGGCGAGGTCGAGGGTGACGCGTTCGTAGGCGGTGCGGTGGTGCGGCAGATGGCGGGCCAGGAGGTCGTCGTACGCGTCCCGCCCCTCGTCGAGCAGGTCCCGCAGGGCGCGGCCCTCGGCCGCCACGTCCGCCTCCCCGGTGTGCCGCCGCACCCGGGTGAGCAGCAGCACGGACCGCGCGCCCTCGACCCGGGCCCCCGGCGGGGTGAGCTTCGTCGTGCCGCCGGTGACGGCGACCAGGGTGACGCCGGTGTACGCGAGGTCGCTGCCCGGGTAGCGGACGCGCAGGCTCAGCAGGGCGCCCTCGGGGGTGAGGACGGCGCCGTGGCCGATGCCCAGCGCGGCGGGGGCGCCGGGCAGGCGGTGGTCCAGGGACACGTCGAGGGCGGGTGCGGGGGCGGTGACGTGCTGGACGATCACGTCGTCGGCGCGGGAGACGAAGACGCGGCTGGTCCGACCGGCGCGGGTCGCCTCCGTGACGCCGGTGGCGAAGTCGACCGCGCGGCGGTACCGGTCCGGACCGCCCCGGTCGCCGTCCGGGGCGTCCCGCTCGCCGTCCTGGCCGCGCAGACGTACCTGGAAGGCCGGGTGGAAGGGCTGCACCCACTGGAGGGGGCGGCCGTCGGTGAAGTCCTCCGCGGCGGCCGGGTCGCCGGAGAGCAGACGGTCCTGGAGCCCGGGAAGTCCGTCGGCCAGGCGGGGCGGCAGGCGGTGCTCGCCGCTCCCCCCGTTCGGCCGGACGAGGGTGTGGTGCGTGACGACGACCCGGTCGTCGTCCGGATCGCCGAACACCAGGGCGCCGTGGTGGCCGTTGCCGCTCAGGAAGCCGTCCTCCCAGCGGGCGGCCGGGCGCGGCTCCCAGGTTCCGTGGACGGGGGTGGCGCTCATGGTCCCAGCACCGCCGCTCCGTAGCGGCCGAGGGTGAGCCGGTCGGTCACGGTCGTCCGGGTCAGCAGGTCGCGGTGGGTGCCGGGCACCTCGACGGTGACCGGCTCGCGGCCGTGGTTGAGCAGGAACAGCACCTCACCGCGGCGCACCGCCTCGATCCGGTCCGGGAGGTCGTCGAGCACCGGCCGGACGCCGGCCTCCCCCGCGACGCGGGTCAGCAGCGCGCGCAGCGCCTCCGGCTCCGGCAGCGTCGAGACGTACCAGGCGCGGCCCTTGCGCAGGACGGCGGGCAGTCCGTCGAGTTCCCCGCCCCGGTAGGGGACCGTCTCGTCGGCGGTGCCGTCGGCCTCCAGCTCCTCCGACCACAGGGTGCCGCGGAAGCCTTCGCACGCGGTGGTCTCCCCGGGGTCCAGCGGCCACCACTCGTGCAGGGTGCGGATGCCGAAGAGCGCGCGCAGCCGGGCGTCCATGCCGCCGGGCCGCACCCGGTCGTCCTCGTCGGCCACGCCGGTCAGGAAGCCGCAGACGAGGGTGCCGCCGCCGCGCACGTACGCCAGGAGGTTGTCGACGGCCGCGTCGGTGAGGAGGTAGAGCTGCGGCACGACGACCAGCCGGTAGGCGGACAGGTCGTGCGTGGGACGGGCGAAGTCGGTGGTGAGGTGCGCCTGCCACAGCGCCCGGTGCCAGGCGCCCAGGACCCGCGGGTAGTCGACCTCGCGCGACGGCCGGGCCTCCTGGTCCCCGGCCCACCAGGAGTGCCAGTCGTGCAGCACGGCGACGTCGGCGGCGACCGGGGCACCGCCGACGTGCGGGGCGATCCGCGCCAGGTCCGCGCCGAGCCGCTTGACCTCCCGGTACGCGCGCCCCTCCTCCCCCGCGTGGCCGACCATCCCGGAGTGGAACTTCTCCGCGCCCTGCCGGGACTGGCGCCACTGGAAGTAGCAGACGGCGTCCGCGCCGCGGGCCACCGCCTGCAGGGACCACAGGCGGTTGAGGCCGCGCGGCTTGGGGTGGTTCACCCCGCGCCAGTTGACCGCTCCGGCCGCCTGCTCCATCAGCATCCAGGGGCCGCGCGCCTGGGACCGGGTCATGTCCTGCACCAGCGCGCCGCTCTGGGCGCCGAGGGGGTCGCGGGGGTCGGGGTAGAGGTCGACGGAGACGACGTCCTCCTCCTCGGCCCAGCGCCAGGCGTCCTGCCCCGCCCACAGCGGCATGAAGTTGGTGGTGACCGGGACGTGCGGGGTGTGCCGGCGGACGATGTCGCGTTCGGCGGTGTAGCACTCCAGGAGCATGTCGGAGGTGAAGCGCTTGAAGTCCAGCACCTGGGTGGGGTTCTTCAGGTAGTGCGCGCGGCGGGGCGGCAGCACCTCGGCCCAGTCGCCGTAGCCCTGGCTCCAGAAGGCGGTGCCCCAGGCGGTGTTGAGGGCGTCGAGGGTGCCGTAGCGGCGGCGCAGCCAGGTGCGGAAGCGGGCGGCGGCCTCGTCGCCCCAGTCGTAGGTGCAGTACTCGTTGTTGATGTGCCACAGGGTGAGGGCCGGGTGGTTCGCGTAGCGGGCGGCCAGGTCCTCGGTGAGGGCGGCGGCGTGGCGGCGGTAGGTGGCGCTGGAGTGCGAGAAGTGCTGGCGGCCGCCCCACCACTCGGTGCGGCCGTCCTCGTCGCGGGGCAGGGTGTCCGGGTGGAGGTGTCCCAGCCAGGGCGGCGGCGAGGCGGTCGGGGTGGCGAGGACGACGCCGACGCCGGCCCCGTGCATCAGGTCCATCAGCCGGTCCAGCCAGCCGAAGTCCCTCTCTCCCGGGCGGGGTTCGAGTTTCGACCAGGAGAAGACGCCGAGGGTGACGGAGTTGACGCCGGCCTCCTTCATCAGGCGGACGTCCTCGTGCCAGGTCTCCTCGGGCCACTGCTCCGGGTTGTGGTCGCCGCCGTAGAGGATGCGGCCGCGGGTGACGTCGGCGAGCGTGGGTCCTTCGCGGCGGGGCATCAGACGGGCTCCCCGTACTGGATGCCGCGCCCGTTGGTGGCGAGGTAGACCCGGCCGTACACGCGGGGGTCGCCGGTGATCGTCTCGCCGGTCCAGCCCCACTGGTGGGCGTCGTCGTTGATCCGCACCCAGGTCCTCGCCCCGTCGTCGGAGCGGTACACGGCGGTGCTCGTCCCCGTCGAGCCGACCTGGTAGATCGCGGGGTACGCGGCCCCGCCGGCGGCCTTGCCGAAGCCGAGGGTGTGGGAGGTCCGGCAGCTCTCCACCCGGGTGAAGCCCGCGCCGCCGTCGGTCGACCGGTACAGCCCGTTCTCCTTGGCGCTCAGCCACAGGTCGCCGGACCGGCCGGGTGCCGCGACCAGCTTGAACTGGTGGTCGCCGGACGGCAGTCCGCCCGCCCGCGCGGTGAAGGCGCGCCCGCCGTCGGTGCTGGCGAAGAGCGTGCCGGTGCCGGTGTCGTAGGCGTAGAAGCGCGCCGGGTCGACGGGGTCGGCGACCGGGACGGCGCCCTCGGGGAAGGTGGGGACCTCGGACCAGGTGGCGCCGTCGTCCGCCGAGCGGTGGGCCGCGTACCCGGTGCCGTCCCCGTGCACGAAGGACCACAGCAGCACGGTGCCGTCGGCGTTGACGGCGATCGGTCCCGGGGCGTCCTCGGCGGGCACCGGCTGGGAGGCGAAGGGCGCCCAGGTCCGGCCGCCGTCGTGCGAGTGGGCGCCGTTGCCGTGGTCGCCCCAGCCGGTGCGGACGACGTGGGAGGGGCGGGCGGCGGCCTGCGCGAGTCCGGTCGCCGTGCCGAAGACCGGGTTCGTCGCCATGCCGCGCGAGGGGGAGGCGGTGAGCCGGTCGTGGTACATCACGCCGATGTCCCCGAGGCCGCTGATCAGGTGCGCCTGTCCGGTCGGGGGCGAGATCAGCTGGCGCACGGACGCCTCCTCCAGGCCGCGGATCCACGGGGCCCAGTGCTTGAGGTCGCGGGTGCCGTAGAGGGTGGCGCCGGTGCCGTGCACGAGGTGCGCGGAGTCGTACGGGTCGAGGGCGAGGGCCTGGATCCACCAGCCGAACTTGGGTTCCTCTCCGCCCCACTTCAGGTACGGCGTCTCGGAGACGTCCAGGACGGCGGAGTCCTTCAGGGACCGCCAGCTGCGGCCGCCGTCGGTGGACCGGTAGAGCGTGTCGACCGCCGCCCAGCGGTTGTTGGTGGAGACGACGACGGTGCCGGGGCGCCGCGCGTCCACGGCGACCCCGCCGTAGCCGAAGGTGTCGGCGGCGCCGCCGTCCCCCGTGCCCCCCGGTTTCACCGGGGTGACCTCTCTCCAGGTGCCGTCGCCGGTGCGCAGCCTGTGCACGCTGCCGTCGGACTGCCCGTTGGGGCCGGGGGCGTCGGCGTACGTCACGTACAGCTCGCGGGTGTGCCGGTCGTAGGCGGCCCGGATCGGCACCCGGGCGGCGGTGCCGGACGGCTGCCCGGGGACCGCCTCCCAGGTGGTGCCGTCGAGCGTGCGGAACAGGCGGGCGGAGCCGCCGTCCGCGTCGCCCCACCCGGCGTAGACGGCGCGCCCGGCGGCGACGAGGAGGGTGACGCCCTGGCCGGTGGCGGACGGGGCGGCCGGGAAGCCGCGCACCGGCGCCCAGGTGGCGCCCCGGTCGGCCGACCTGAGCAGGCCGTCGTGCCGGGTGCCCAGCCACAGGACGTCGCTGTCGCGCGGGTCCACCAGCAGCCGCTCGCCGGTGCCCCGCCCGTCCTCGTTGGCGCCGAGCTTCACGGCGAGGTCGGTCCGCCGCCAGGTGGCGCCGCGGTCCTCGGAGCGCAGCACGGCGCCGTTGCCGGCCCAGGGCTGGGCGTAGGTGCCGAGGGCGAGGTAGAGCCGGTCGGGGTGGGCGGGGTCGACCGCCATCGCCTCGACGCCGAGCAGGTTCCAGTCGTCCCAGCCGATGTGGTCCAGCAGCGGGATCCAGCGGCCGGTCCGATCGTCCCAGCGGTAGGCGCCGCCGATGTCGGTGCGGGCGTAGGCGAGCCCGCGCGCGGACGGGTGGAACAGCACGCCGGTGACGAACCCGGTGCCGCCGATGACGACATTGCGCCAGCGGTAGGCGCGGGCGGCCACGGGCTCGGCGGCCTCGGCGCGCCCGCCGGGGAGACAGGCACCGGCGACGGCGGCGGTGGCCGCGGCACCGGCGAGAACGGCACGTCGGCTCAGAGGGAACGCATGCATGACAGAACCTCGTCTACGGGTGGGTGGGGGGATCTCGGGGGCGGGGCCGTGCCGGTGTGCGGCTTTTGTCGTGGGGGCGACCGGCCGCGACGGGGCCGCGGCCGGCGCGCCGCGCACGCCCCGTTCGGGCGTCAGCCCTTCACCGCCCCCGTGAGCATCCCCTTCTTGAAGTGCTTCTGGACGAACGGCGACAGCACCGCGACCGGCAGCAGCGCCAGCACCATCACGGCCATCTGGATCGCCAGCGGCGACAGCTGTCCCGTGTTGATCTGGGCGGACAGTCCCACCGGCCGTTCCTGCTTCTGCACCAGCTGGATCATCACGTTCTGCAGCGGCATCATGTCCTGGTCGGTCAGGTAGATCGACGCGTTGAACCAGGCGCTCCAGTAGCCCACCGCGTAGAACAGCGCGATCACCGCGACGACCGCCCGGGACAGCGGCAGCACGATCCGGAACAGGATCCGCCAGTCGCCGGCCCCGTCGATGCGGGCGCTGTCGATGAGCTCCTGCGAGATGTTCATGAAGAACGAGCGCAGCACCAGGATGTTGAAGACGCTCACCGCGCTGGGCAGGATCAGCGCCAGATAGGTGTCCGTGAGGCCGAGGGCCTGGACCAGCAGGTAGGTCGGGATCAGACCGGCGCCGAAGAACATCGTGGCGAGCAGGGTCATCAGGATCCAGCGGTGGCCGAGCGAGCCGCTGCGCGAGAGGCCGTACGCGCACAGCACGGACACGGTCATGCTGAACAGCGTGCCGACGACGGTGACGCCGATGCTGACCAGGGTGGCGCGCTGCACCTGGCCGCCGGTGAGGAGTTCCTGGTAGGCGAGGAAGGTGACGCCCTTGGGGATCACCACCAGGCCGCCGGCCTCGTCGATGGTCCTCTTCGTCTGGAGGCTGGTGACGACCACGATCCACAGCGGGAAGAGGATCGCCAGGCAGGCCAGGCCCAGGGCGAGGCCCTTGCCCGCCTGTCCGGCCCCGGACGGCTTCTCCTCCCAGACGGGACGGGGCGGCGCGGCCCAGGGGCTCGGCCTCTTCGCCTTCTTCGCCGGCTGCTCACCGGCCGGTGTGCCGAGGACGGCGGTCACTTCTTGTACACCCCCTGCTCGCCCATGAGGTGGGCCACCTTGTTGGCCGTGAGCACCAGGGCCAGCCCGACCACGCCCTTGATCAGGCCCGCGGCGGCGGCGTAGCTGAAGTCCTGGTTGCGGATGCCGTTCCACCACACGTAGGTGTCGAGGACCTCGGAGGCGGCGACACCCACCGCTTGTCGTTGCAGCAGCAGTTGTTCGAAGCCGACGGTGAGGGCGTCGCCGACGCGCAGCACCAGCAGCAGGGCGATCACCGGGCGCAGGGCGGGCAGGGTGATGTGCCACATGCGCCGCCGGCGTCCGGCGCCGTCCATGGCGGCGGCCTCGTACAGGTCGTCGGAGACGGAGGAGAGCGCGGCGAGGAAGACGATGATGCCCCAGCCGGCGTCCTTCCAGACGGTCTCGGCCGTCACCAGGTACTTGAAGACCTCCGGGTCGGTCATCAGGTCGAAACCCTCGTAGCCGTGCCGGCGGAGGGTCTGCGCGATGATGCCCGCGCCGCCGAAGATCTGCATGAAGACGGTGACGACGAGGACCCAGGAGAAGAAGTGCGGGAGGTACATGATCGCCTGGGCGACCGCCCGCACCCGGGGCCTGACCACGCTGTTGATGAGCAGCGCGAGCAGGATCGGGATCGGGAAGTAGAGCACCAGTTGGAGGAAGAACAGGACGAAGGTGTTCCGCACCGCGTGCCAGAAGGCCGAGTCCGCGAAGATCCGCTCGAACTGCTCGAAGCCGATCCAGGGGCTCTCGAAGATGGCGACGAAGCCGTTCTCGCTGAGGTACGGGTCGTAGTCCTGGAAGGCGACCACATTGCCGAGGATCGGTATGTAGTTGAACACCAGGACCAGCAGCAGGGTCGGCACCGTCATGAGGACGAGGGTGCGGTCACGCCGGAACCTGAGCCTCAGGCCCAGCTTGCCCGGGGCCGGCCCGGACGCCCTCCCGGACTTCTTCCCGGACCTTCCGGGCCTCCGGCCGGGCTTCTTCCCGCCCCGGCCCCGGGGCCCGGCGGCGTCACCGGACCCCTCGGGGGCCTGCTCGGCGGTCTGCGCCCCGGTCGTGTTCCGGGGCACCGTGCTGTGGGACACGGCCTTCTCCTCGCGTCAGCTCCGGGTCACTTCGCCGCGCCGTTGTCGTCGAGCAGCTTCCGGTACCAGTCGCGCAGTCCGTCGCCGCCCCTGCTCCTCCAGTCGGACACGGCCTGCTGCACGTCGCTGATCTTCTTGCGGCCGCGCACCACGTCGTCCTCGAGCTGCTCGAAGTCGTCGGCGAGGTTGGACCAGCGGTTGGGCTCGGTGACGGTCAGTCCGAAGAAGGACGACTTCTTGGTGAAGGCGCCCATGCGCTGCTGCCACTCGACCATGCCCCGGGTGATGTCGGGCAGGTCCGGGTAGGCGATGTACGGGGCGGGGTTGCCGGTGTAGTCGTAGGCGCCGTTGACCTCGTTGACGCCCTGCTGCGTCTTGGTCGGCAGACCGTCCTCGATCTCGTAGTCGGTGCCCTCGACGCCGTAGGCGGTGAGCATGAACTCCTTGGTGCCGTAGGGCGCGGCGCAGAAGTTGCACAGGGCGAGGAAGTCCTCGACCTGCCGCTTCGACGCCTTCTTGGAGACGAAGGTGAAGATGTTGGCCGGCTGGACCGCCCAGAGCGTCGGGTCGCCCCCGTCGGGGCCGAAGACGTCGAACGCCGCCATCTCGAAGTCCGGGTTCTGGGTGCGCTGTTCGGCGGTCTTGCCCCACCAGTCGGAGATGTTCTGGTTGTAGACCAGCACCTCCCCGGCGGTGAAGCGGTTGCCCGCGTCGCCGCCCGCCTTGCCCTGGACCGCGTCCGGGTGGACCACCTCGGCGGCGTAGAGCTTGCGCGTCCACTCCAGGGCCTCGAGGTACTGCTCGGTCTCGATGCGGTTGACGAGCCGGTCGCCCTCGAGGTTCCACCACAGCGCCTTGTCGCTGCCCGACAGGACGCCGAAGATGTTGAACGCCGTCCACTTCATGTCGTCGCAGGCCCAGCGCTTGCCCTTGGCGTCGGTGGCCTCCTTCGCCCAGGACAGGAACGCGTCGGGGCTCCCCGGGACGCTGTAGCCCTCCTCGGCGAACAGGTCCTTGCGGTAGAGGGGCGCGATGTCCGTGACGTACGGGCCGGGCATCGGGACCGCGCGGAGCTGCCCGCCGAAGATGCCGCGCCGCCAGGCCTCGGTGGGGACGGCGGCGAGGTTGGGGTACTTCTTGACCTTGTCGCCGGACAGGTGGGGGCCGAGGTCGGCGAACTTGGCGTTGACGGCGCTGGGGATGCGGCCCATCAGGTTCCAGCCGGGCACGACCACGACGTCGGGGATGTCGCTGGAGGCGAGGACCGCGCCGAGCTTCTGGTCGTAGGTGACGCCGTCCTGGTTCTGCCAGGTGACCTCGACGCCGACGGCCTCGTTCATCGCCGTGTAGTACGGGTTGTCGCCCTTGGGCGGGGTGCCCCAGAACGGGGACATGATCTTCAGCCTGCCGCCGCTGCCCAGCTTCTCGGGCACCGAGGTCTTCAGCTCGGCGGCCGGGATGGCCCGGGTGAAGCCGGCCGCCGAGCCGTTCTTCGCCGGGATGTCCGGGGTGACGACGCTCGACGCCACGAAGGCCGGGAGGAGCTTCTCGGCCTCCTTTTCGGAGGTGGCGCCCTCCTTGCGGCCCTCCTGCCCGCCCCCGCAGGCGGTGAGCAGCGGCATCCCTGCGGCCACCGCTGCGGTGGCGACCGCCGTGGAGGCGAGGAAGCTTCTCCGGCTGGGTCCGGAGGAATGGGGGGCGGCGTTCGGCGTCATTGCGTCAACCCTTCATGGCGCACCAGGACACCCGGCGGTGGCCGTCGGCTGCGGTGTCTTCAGTGGAACTGGCTGAGCCGAAGCGGCCGTTCGGCTCAGGATGCGCCGAACGGCGGGCCTCTCAGTCGAAGCGCTTCGATGTTGCTGCGAGGTTAAGTGAACACCTCAGGGCGCACAAGGGTCACTCCCAAGATTCCTCGGAGGTCCGCACGAGTGCGGGAGCACCTTGCACTGCACGGGTCGGACCGGAGTCACCGGATCTGTCGCACTCCGGTCCCTTGACACCCGACTCCGCTCCGCATGAGCATCGAAGCGCTTCGAAAGCGCCTCGTCGCTCCACTCCGAGGGGAACCCCACGTGACCGCACCCACGCCGACCACGCCGCCCTTCCGCGATCCGCACCTGCCGTTCGCGAAGCGCATCGACGACCTTCTGTCGCGGCTCACCCTCGACGAGAGGATCGGTTTCCTGCACCAGTTCGCCCCCGCCGTCGAGCGCCTGGGCATCGCCGCCTTCCGCACCGGTCAGGAGGCCCTGCACGGCGTCGCCTGGATGGGCCCGGCGACGGTGTTCCCGCAGGCGGTCGGGCTGGGCGCGACCTGGAACCCGGAGCTGGTGCGCCGGGTGGGCGAGGCGGTGTCGAAGGAGGCCCGCGCGATGCGCGCCCGGGACGGGCGGGTCGGCCTCAACGTCTGGGCGCCGACGGTCAACCTGCTGCGCCACCCCCTGTGGGGCCGCAACGAGGAGGGGTACGCGGAGGACCCGGAGCTCACCTCCGCGATCGCCACCGCCTACACCCGCGGCCTGCGCGGCGACCACCCGGTGTACTGGCGCACGGCCCCCGTCCTCAAGCACTGGCTCGCGCACAACAACGAGACCGACCGCGACACCTCCTCCAGTTCGGTCCGCCCGCGCGTGCTGCACGAGTACGACCTGCGCGCCTTCCGCGGCACCGTCGAGGCGGGCGCGGTGGCCGGGGTGATGCCGGCGTACAACCTGGTCAACGGCCGCCCCAACCACGTCTCGCCGTACCTGCGCGAGCAGTTGCGCGCCTGGACCGACCGGGACCTGCTGGTCTGCTCGGACGCGGGCGCGCCGTCCAACCTGGTCGACTCCGAGCACTACTTCGACACGCACGAGGAGGCCACCGCGGCGGCCCTGCGCGCCGGTGTCGACAGCTTCACCGACCACGGCACGGACGGTTCGAGGACCGTCGCGCGCGTCAAGGGGGCTCTGGAGCGGGGCCTGTTGACGGAGGCCGACGTCGACACGGCCGTCCGCCGCCAGCTCTCGGTGCGTTTCCGGCTCGGGGAGTTCGACCGGGGCGCCGACGGCCCCGCCGGCCCGCTCGCCGACGCGCACGCCTTCGACACCCCGGAGCACCGGGCGCTCGCCCAGGAGGCCGCCGAGCAGGCGGTCGTCCTGCTCAAGAACGACGGCCTGTTGCCGCTCGCCCCCGGCACCCGGATCGCGGTCGTCGGGCTGCTCGCCGACGAGTGCAAGCTCGACTGGTACAGCGGCACCCTCCTCCACCGCTCCACTCCGCTGGAGGGGATCCACGAGCGGTTCGGCGCCGAGCACGTGGAGTTCGCCGAGGGCGTGGACCGCGTCCTGCTGAAGACGGCCGCCGGTGCGTTCCTGCGCGTCCCGCCCGCCCCCGAGGCCCTCGGGGCGGCGCGCGGCGCCGAGGGCGCCCTCGACCCCGCGCTGCTCGCCGGCCGCACCGATCTGCCCCCGCTCACCGCCGGCCCGGACGGCACCGAACTCGCCCTGGCCGACTGGGGCCAGGGCGTGCTCACGCTGCGCGCCCCCGACGGCCGCTACCTCTCCGTCGCCGAGGACGGGTACGTCCGCGCCTCCGCCGACCAGCCGGGCGGCTGGGTCGTCCAGGAGACGTTCCGCCTGGAACCGCACGGGGACGGTCACCTCCTCAGGCACGTGGGGACAGGACGTCACGTGCAGGTCGCCGCCGACGGCGTGAAGGTTGCCGAGGAGGACCCCGAGGTCTTCGAGCTGGTCGTCACCGAGCGCGGCGAGGACGCGGTGGCGCGGGCCGCGGCCCGCGCCGACGCGGTCGTCGTGGTCGCGGGCAACGACCCGCACGTCAACGGGCGCGAGACCGAGGACCGCACGACGCTGCGGCTGCCCGCCCAGCAGGAGCTGCTGCTGCGCGCCGCCCGCGCCGCGAACCCGGGCACGGTGCTGGCGCTGGTCTCCGCCTACCCGTACGCGGTCGACCCGGCGGACCTGCCGGCGGTGCTGTGGACGGCGCACGGCGGGCAGGCAGCGGGCACCGCCCTGGCCCGGGTGCTCGCCGGGGACGTCTCCCCCGCCGGCCGGCTGCCGCAGACCTGGTACGCCGACGACGCCGACCTGCCGGACCTCCTCGACTACGACGTGATCGGCGGCCGCCAGACCTACCTCTACTTCGAGGGAACGCCGCTGTTCCCCTTCGGGCACGGCCTGTCGTACGCGTCCTTCTCCTACGACGCGTTGGCGGCCCGGGCCGACGCGGCGGCGGTGCACGTCTCCTTCGCGGTCACCAACACCGGGTCCGTCACCGCCGACGAGGTGGCCCAGCTCTACGCACGGGCCGTGGAGCCGTCGGTCCCGCGCCCGCGGCGCGAGCTGGTGGCCCACCGGCGGGTGACGCTCGCGCCCGGGGAGACGGCCGAGCTGTCCTTCGAGGTCCCGCTGTCCGCCTTCGCGTTCTGGGACGTCGCCGTGGGCCGGTGGCGCGTCGAGCCGGGCCCGTACGAGCTGCTGGCCGGCGCCTCCGCCGAGGACGTGCGGCTCCGTGCGGCCGTCGTGCTCGACGGCGAGCCCGCCACCCCGCGCCCCGTTCTCGAACGCGGCCTGGAGGCGGCCGACTTCGACGAGCAGAGCGGCACAGAGATCGTCGACCGGAGCAGGGCGTCCGGCGACGCGGTGACCCCCGTGGACGGCGAGGACGGGGAACTGCTCTTCCGCCGCTGCGACTTCGGCGGCGGCGTGGCGGAGGTGTCGGTGGAGGTGTCCGGCGAGGGCACGGTCGAGCTGTCCCTCGACGGCGGTCCGGTGCTCGCCGCGCTGTCGACGGGGGCGCCCACCCCGGGCCGGTACGCCTACGTCACGCTCACCGCGCCCGTCACCGCCGCCGTGGACGGCGTGCACGACGTGCGCCTCGGACTGCGCGGCCCGCTGCGGCTCGCGCGGGCCGGCTTCTCCGGTTGAGGGTCCGGACGCGGCCGGCACGAAGAAGGGGCCCGGCACCGATGCCTTCGGTGCCGGGCCCCTTCGGGGGTCCGCGGGAGACGGCTCCCGGTCGCCGCTAGAGGGCGAGGCCGGTCAGGACCAGCACCCGCTCGTAGGTGTAGTCCTCCATCGCGAACCGCACGCCCTCACGGCCCACGCCGGACTGCTTGGCACCGCCGTACGGCATCTGGTCGGCGCGGTAGGAGGGCACGTCGCCGACGACCACACCGCCGACCTCCAGGGCGCGGTGGGCCCGGAAGGCGGTCTGCAGGTCGTGGGTGAACACACCCGCCTGGAGGCCGTACTTGGAGTCGTTGACGGCGTCGAAGGCCGCGGCCTCGCCGTCCACCTTCTGCACGGTCAGGACCGGGCCGAAGACCTCCTCGCAGGCGATCGTCACGTCGGCCGGCACGTCGGTGAGCACGGTCGGCGCGTAGGAGGCGCCGTCGCGCTTGCCGCCGGTGAGGAGGGTGGCGCCGGCCTCGACGGCCTCCTGCACCCAGGCCTCGACGCGCCGCGCGGCGTCCTCGCTGACCAGCGGGCCGACGTCGGTGGCCTCGTCGTTCGGGTCGCCGGTGACCTGGGCCTCGACGGCGGCGACGATGCGCGGCAGCAGCCGGTCGTACACGGCGGCGTCGGCGATCACGCGCTGCACCGAGATGCAGGACTGGCCGCCCTGGTAGTTGGAGAAGGTCGCGATGCGGTTCGCGGCCCGGTCCAGGTCCTCGTCGCTCGCCCAGTCGGCGAGGACGACGGCCGCGCCGTTGCCGCCGAGCTCCAGGGTGCAGTGCTTGCGCGGCACCGAGTCCATGATCGCGTAGCCGACCTGCTCGGACCCGGTGAAGGAGATCACCGGCAGCCGCTCGTCCTGGACCAGGGCGGGCATGCGGTCGTTCGGGACCGGCAGGATGCTCCAGGAACCGGCGGGCAGCTCGGTCTCGGCGAGCAGCTCGCCGAGGATCAGCGCGGACAGCGGGGTCGCCGGGGCCGGCTTGAGGATGATCGGCGCGCCGGCGGCGATGGCCGGGGCGACCTTGTGGGCGCACAGGTTCAGCGGGAAGTTGAACGGCGCGATGCCCAGCACGACGCCCTTGGGGAAGCGGCGGGTGAGGGCGAGCCGGCCCTGGCCGCCGGCGTCGGTGTCGAGCCGCTGGGCCTCGCCGCCGTTGAACCGGCGGGCCTCCTCGGCCGCGAAGCGGAACACGGAGACGGCCCGGCCGACCTCGCCGCGCGCCCACTTGATCGGCTTGCCGTTCTCGGCGGAGATCAGCCGGGCGATCTCCTCGGTGCGCTCCACGAGCCTGCGGACGACGTGGTCCAGGGCGGCGGCGCGGACGTGGGCGGGGGTGGCGGCGAACTCGTCCCGCACGGCGTACGCGGCGGCCACGGCCTCCTCGACCTGGGCGTCCGAGGGGACGCTCACCGTGCCGACGACCCGGCCGTCCCACGGGGAGGTGACGTCGAAGCCGGCCTCGCCGGTGGCCTGGCGGCCGGCGATCCAGAAGGCGTGGGTGGCCCCCACATTCTGTTCTTGGGGCATGTCGAGTCCCGGCCCTTCCGCTTGGGGGTGAGTACATGGATTGCTGAAATTCACGGTAGGGGCGGGACGACGGACGGTCGTTTGTCCGAGTCGTAGCAGTCGGGCGGGCCGGCACGCCGCTTTGGCGGGGCGGCCGGGTCACTCCGCGGACGTCGCCTTCAGCGCCAGCCACAGCTCCATGCGGACGTCCGGGTCGTCCAGCGAGCGGCCGAGGATCTCCTCGACCCGGCGCATGCGGTAGCGCAGGGTGTGCCGGTGCACGCCGAGGTCGGCCGCCGCCGCGTCCCACTGCCCGTGCCGGGAGAGCCAGGCGCGCAGGGAGGCGACCAGGTCGCCGCGCCCGGTCGCGTCGTGTTCGTGCAGCGCCCGCAGCAGCCCGTCCGCGAACGCCCGGACCGCGTCGTCGGCGAGCAGCGGCAGCACGGACCCGGCGGCCATCTGCTCGTGCTCCACCAGCACCCGCCCGCGCCGCCGCGCCACCGACAGGGCCTGTTCGGCCTGCTTGTAGGCGGCGGACGCGGCGATCGGGCCGGCCGGCGCGGACAGCCCCACGACCAGCTCCTCCTCGTCGGCGCCCGCCCGGGGCGCGTGGGCGCCCGCGCCGGTGCGGACCGCCTCCCGGGCGGCGGCGTGGTCGCAGCAGGCCGCCGCGGCGGTGCCCCCGTCGGCGGCCAGCACCACCAGCCGCTCGCCCTCCGGCACCACCAGGACCGCCTCGCCGGAGCGGGCGGCGGCGGACTCCGCGACCTCGGCCAGGGCGCCGAGGGCGTCCCCGTTCACCTCTCCCCGGTCCCGGGCGGCGGGGGTCGTCCCGGTCTCGGCGACGATGATCCGGAACGGCGCGTCCAGGAGGTTGCCGTACAGGTCCCCGGCCACCGCGCGGGCGTGGTCCGGCTCCCCGGCGAGCAGCATCCGCAGGACGGCGGCGCCGATGCGCTGCTCGGCGGCGTGCAGGGAGCGGGAGCGTTCCGTGGTCAGGGTGAGCAGGGCGACGGCGGAGTGCACGGCGTACCGCTCGGCGGTGCCCAGGGCCGCGGCCGTGCCCACGGCGAGCGCGGACCGGGGGCGCCGGCCGGTGCCCAGGGAGTGCAGTTCGACCCGGTCCTCGTTCTCCGGCCCGGCCACGACGCAGGAGGCGGGCGCGGGCCGCTCCCGCAGCCGCTGCACCTCCGCGGTGAGCCGCGCGGCGCGCCGGCCCGCCCACTCCGGTGCGGTCGCGACGACGGTGCCCGAGGCGTCGTAGAGCGCGGCCCAGCCGTCGACCTGGGAGGCGAGCGCGGCCAGCAGTCCCTCCGGTCCGTCGGTCAGCGCCTGCTTGGTCAGCTCCCGCTGGGCGGCGAAGCCCGCGGTCACCGCGCGGTACTGGTCGGCGGCGATGGCGGCGGACACGGCCTTGCTGATCGCGAGGAAGGGGGTGCGGCGCGGCACCTCCAGCAGCGGCAGCCCTTCCTCGCGGGCCGCGTCGACGAGGGCGTCGGGGATGTCCTCGTAGTGGACGCCGACGGCGAACCCGAGCCCGACGACCCCCGCCGCCACCAGCCGCTTCACATAGCGGCGCATCGCCGCCGGATCCTCCGCGTCCAGCTTGAGCGCGGTGATCAGCAGCAGTTCCCCGCCCTCCATGTAGGGCACGGGGTCGGCGAGCTCGCTGGCGTGCGCCCAGCGGACCGGCGCGTCGAGGCGGTCCTCGCCCGCGCGCACGGTCAGCTTGAGCGCGGAGTGGTGGACGAGCGAGGCGAGCGTCAGGGGCATGGGGCCTTCAGGTCGGTGGACATCGGGGCATGCGGAGGTTCGGTGATCATCGTGATCTTTTGGCCGCTGCGTATGAACGACCTGTGTCAATTCTGCCTCATCGTACGGTCGCCGCATCGCCGTGCGCAGGCGACGCCGGGGCGCGGACGCGGCCGACGATCCGGGCGTCGAGAACGTCGGGACCACCGCCCGGCCCGTGCGTTCGAAGCCCGGCCCGACCGAGGAGGAGAGGCGGCACGTGGCGGGCACCGCCTGCCGCGGCACCTCGGACGCGGCCTCCCGCCGCACTCCACGCTGGACCGCCCCGCGGGCCGCCGTCGGCGGGTGCGGCGGCGCGCGGCGGGCCCTAGCCCCGCAGGTCCACCAGCAGCGGCGGCGCGTGCTCGCCCCTGACGTTCGTCAGCGACAGCACCGCGTGCCCCGCCGGCACCGCGTGCGCCAGCTCGGAGGCGGACCACCGCTCCCGCTCCACCTGCCGCACGGTGACCGCCCGCGCGGTCGGCGCCTTGCCGGTGATCGCCCGCCGCAGCGCGTGCACGGCCTTGCCCGCCGGGCTCTCGGCGATGATCTGCCGGTCGGTGACGTCCCGGGCCTCGGTCCACTCCTTGCCCCACACCTCGGCGAAGTCCTGCCCGTCCCACGGGGTGAGCCCGGACAGCGCCATCCGGCAGCCGGTGGCCCCGAGCAGCGGCCCGCGCAGCGGCCTCGGCACGTCGTCCAGGGTGCGCAGCGTCAGGACCGCGCCCGCGTTGGCCGACCGCAGCCGCTGGATGCCGCGGACCGCCTCGGGGGTGACCACGCCGGTGGCGTCGTCCAGGATCAGGCAGGCGAACAGCGACCGGTCCTCACGCGCCGTCACGCTCGCCGTGAACTGCGCGAGCACCAGCCGGGCCAGCAGCCGCGAGGCGTCCGCGTGCCCGCGCTCGGGCAGGTCGACGCGCACCCGCACCGGGTGGTCGAGCGCCTTGGGCGAGAACGGCCGGGGCTGCCCGGGGGTGGCGAGGGCCGCGCTCTTGAAGAACGTGGCGAAGGCCGGCCGGTCCAGCAGCGCCACCCGGTCGGCGAGGATCCCGCCGATGTCGCCGGGGTGGGCCATCTGCCGCTCCCGGGCGTCGAGTTCGCGCAGCAGCGACTCCTGCCCCGCCTCCGTCAGGCCCTGGCGCAGCGCGGCCAGCGGCCCCGGCGCCCCGTCGAGCAGCTGCCGCAGCTCGGGGACGGAGGGGAAGCGTCCGTGGACCGCGCGGAAGGGGCCGAGGAGCTGGGCGAGGACGGTGGTCGAGCGGCGGCTGTCACTGCCCGGGTGCGGATCCGCCAGGTCCCCCACCAGCGCCTCGGCGAGCACGGCCGCGGCCTCGTCGGGGTCGGTGGTGCCGCCGTAGAGGTCGAGGTCGTGGACGGAGTCGGGATGGCCGATCCGCACGACGACGTCGTAGGCGTCGGCCGGGCCGAGTCCCGCGCCCGCCGCGCCGACGACGATCACGGCGGCCTTCCCGGCGAGCGCGTGCAGGCACAGCGACTCGGCGAGCGGCCGGACCACGCCGCCGGTCTTGCCGGAGCCGGCCGGACCGACGGCGAGCAGGGAGGTGCCGAGCAGGTCCGGGCCGAGCGCCAGGCCGGTGCCGCGGTAGGCGTAGGGGTTGCGGGGATCGTCGGCGGTGGTGCCGAGCCGCACCTGCTCGGTGAGCAGGTCGTGCCGGGCCTGCCGGGCGGACAGGTCGCGTGCGCCGGAGGGGTGGGCGCAGGCGGCGGCGCCGTCCCGGAGCACGGCGCCGGTGAAGGCGGCGAGGCTGTGGCGGCCGTTGCGCACGCCCTGCCAGGCACGGGCGATGCGGGCGTGGTCGACGTCCCGCATGAGCCCGGCGCGCGCGTCGGCGGCGAGCCGCTCGGCGGCGTCGACGGCCCCGGCGGCCCGCAGCGCGGGCCAGGTGGCGGGGTCGGCCTCGGGGGTGGGCGGACGCTGCTCCCGCTGAGGGGTGCGGCGCCAGGCGGGCGGGCCCCAGCGGTGCCAGATCTCGCCCCAGCGGCCGAGCCGGCCGACGCCGACCATGATGACCCCCGCGACCAGCGCGTAATAGGCGTAGACGACGACCACGGCGCCGAAGCTGTGGGGCTCGGCCCAGGAGTCGGGGACCATCGCGTAGAGCGGCAGCAGCCACCAGCCGCCGAGGTAGCCGTTCCACAGCAGCGACCAGACGAGCCACCCGACGAGGAACGCGATCAGCGCCCCGCTCAGCAGCTGCCGGGCCGGGATCCGCTCCGGCTCCTGCTCCGGCCGCGGCCGGTGCCCGAACCGCCACACGCCGGGCAGCGCCTGGGGGCGCGGGGTGCGCAGCCAGGTCAGGAACGCCGACCCGTCCGGCGGCGGTGGCATGCCCGGCGCCCGTGCGGGCCGCGGAGGCACCGCGGGTGCGTCCGGAGGTCCCGCCGGGCGGGGCACGGAATTCGCATGCGTGCCCCGCGTGTCCCGGGTCCCGTCGCTGTCCATCGCCCTTGCCCCCTGACCAGCCGCTCCGTCCACCATCAGCGAGTCAATCTAACGCCCCGGCAGGGCGAGTTCACCGTTTACGCGGCCGGGTCCGGCCACGGCGCAATTCCCGCCCCCGTGTCGAAGCCGCACCGCCGCTATGTCCACCGCGGACAACCCGGCCCCCCGGACAACGCCCACATGGAGCATGCCCAGCCCCCTCCCACCGTCTTAGCCTGCGAGAAAAGACCGGAAAAGCGTCCGTTACACCTCCAGGAGCCCCGCATGACCGCACTTCCCCAGGAGCGCCGCGTCGTCACCGCCATCCCCGGCCCGAAGTCGCAGGAGCTGCAGGCCCGCCGCACCGCCGCGGTCGCGCAGGGCGTGGGCTCCGTGCTGCCCGTGTTCACCGCGCGCGCGAGCGGCGGGATCATCGAGGACGTCGACGGCAACCGGCTGATCGACTTCGGCTCGGGCATCGCCGTGACCTCCGTCGGCGCCTCCGCCGAGGCCGTCGTCCGCCGCGCCTCCGCCCAGCTCGCCGACTTCACGCACACCTGCTTCATGGTCACGCCGTACGAGGGGTACGTGGCCGTCGCCGAGGCGCTCGCCGAGCTGACGCCGGGCGACCACGCCAAGAAGTCGGCGCTGTTCAACAGCGGCGCCGAGGCCGTCGAGAACGCCGTCAAGATCGCGCGCGCCTACACCAAGCGGCAGGCGGTCGTCGTGTTCGACCACGGCTACCACGGCCGCACCAACCTCACCATGGCGCTGACCTCGAAGAACATGCCGTACAAGCACGGCTTCGGCCCGTTCGCGCCCGAGGTCTACCGGGTGCCGGTGGCCTACGGCTACCGCTGGCCGACCGGTCCGGAGAACGCCGGTCCGGAGGCCGCCGCCCAGGCCATCGACCAGATCTCCAAGCAGGTCGGGGCCGACAACGTGGCCGCGATCATCATCGAGCCGGTGCTCGGCGAGGGCGGCTTCATCGAGCCGGCCAAGGGCTTCCTGCCCGCGATCAGCCAGTTCGCCCGGGACAACGGCATCGTCTTCGTCGCCGACGAGATCCAGTCCGGCTTCTGCCGCACCGGCCAGTGGTTCGCCTGCGAGGACGAGGACATCGTCCCGGACCTGATCACCACCGCCAAGGGCATCGCGGGCGGTCTGCCGCTGGCCGCGGTGACCGGCCGCGCGGAGATCATGGACGCCGCGCACTCGGGCGGCCTGGGCGGCACCTACGGCGGCAACCCGGTGGCCTGCGCGGGTGCGCTCGGCGCGATCGAGACGATGAAGGAGCTCGACCTCAACGCCCGGGCGAAGCGGATCGAGGAGGTCATGAAGGGCCGCCTCACCGCGATGCAGGAGAAGTTCGAGGTCATCGGCGACGTCCGCGGCCGGGGCGCGATGATCGCCATCGAGCTGGTCAAGGACCGCGCCACCAAGGAGCCCGCCCCGCAGGCGGCCGCGGCGCTGGCCAAGGCCTGCCACCAGGAGGGTCTGCTGGTCCTGACCTGTGGCACCTACGGCAACGTGCTGCGCTTCCTGCCGCCGCTGGTCATCGGCGAGGACCTGCTGAACGAGGGCCTGGACATCATCGAGCAGGCGTTCGCCCGCATCTGAGCCGGTATCGGAGCAGGTGAGCCGCCCCGGTCCGGCGGACCGGGGCGGAACCGCAGAGCCTGTGAAGAACGTGTGCGGGGTGGATGACGGCAGCCCGTTGCCCCTGTCGCGGGTCCGCCCCCTGCCGTAGGTTCTACCGGGATGAGAGATACACCCGCTCACAGGGAACTGTGAGCGGCACGGGCCGAGGCCTCCCCAGCTTCGACCTGGTCGTGCCCTCGCGCACACAACCGGGGCCCGAGGGCCCCGGGTCTCCTCACGATCGGACGGTCGCCCGCCCCAAACCCCCCGGGGCGCGCGACGTTCCGGTCCGGACGGCCGCCCAGGCATGTCGGCACGCCGTTCCCCGAAGGGCCGGCGCGCACCCCCCCTTGCGCCGGCCCTTCGGCGTTCACGGGCGGGACTCCTCCCCGGTGACACGGGCCGGCGGGGCGCGGGCCTCCCGGACGCGGGGACGGGCGGGACGCAGGCGGTGCCCGCAGTCGGTGAGCGCGCGCCGCACCGCGGCCTCGCCGCGGCGCCCCGGACCGTGCGGGGCCTCGGCCGGGGCCTCCTCGTACTCTCCCGTCTCGTACAGCTCTTCGAGCCGGGCGAAGAGCTGTCGTCTCGCGCTGTCCCGTGCCGTTCGTCCGCGCTTCACGGGCGGTGAGGTCACGAGGTCGCCGACCTGCGAAGCTGGGCGGCATGCTGCTGCTCGGACCGCCCCTGCTCCTCTTCGCGCTGATCACCTGGCAGGTCGTCGCCGACGGCCCCCTGGTGGACGTCGACGAGCGGCTGAGCGGGGCCCTCGTCCGTCCGGACCGGGCCTCCGAACTGCTCGCCGACCTCGGCAACGTCCAGGTGGCCGTGCCGGTCCTGGCGGTCGCGCTGGCGTACGTCGCGTGGCACGGACGCGCGAGAGGCCGTGCACGCTGGTGGCTGCCGCCGCTCGCCGGGGCCGCGGCGATGGTGCTGGTGCCGGCGCTGGTCGCGCCCCTGAAGGAGTGGACCGACCGGCCCGGCACCCCGGCCGTGCCCCCGGCGGTCGGCTACTACCCCTCCGGCCACACCGCCACCGCCGTCGTGGCGTACGGCGCGGCGACGCTGCTGCTCCTTCCGCTGCTGCGGTCG
Organism: Streptomyces viridosporus T7A; assembly: GCF_008704515.1. NCBI lineage: Bacteria > Bacillati > Actinomycetota > Actinomycetes > Kitasatosporales > Streptomycetaceae > Streptomyces > Streptomyces viridosporus. The sequence goes on along the minus strand of NZ_CP023700.1, from coordinate 5,872,679 downwards.
CCGGCCGTACGCCGTGCACTGGTCGTCCTCTGCGGCGCCCTGGTGCTGGGCGCCTCCTTCGGGCTGGTGCGCCGGGGCTACCACTGGCCGTTGGACGTGGCGGCCAGTTGGTGCCTCGGCGCGGTGCTGCTGATCTGCCTGCGGCTGCTGGTCAGCCGAAGTAGCCGTCGAAGGTCCGCTGGAACTCCCAGCCTCCGAACCGGTCCCAGTTGATCGACCAGGTCATCAGCCCGCGCAGTCCGGGCCAGGTGCCGTGGGTCGCGTAGGAGCCGCAGTTCGTCCGCTTCGTCAGGCAGTCGAGGGCCTTGGTGACCTCGGCCGGGGACACGTGCCCGTTGCCGGCGTTGGGCGTGGCCGGCATGCCGATGGCGACCTGGTCGGCGCGCAGCGGCGGGAAGACGTTGTTCGCGTCTCCCGCGACCGGGAAGCCGGTGAGCAGCATGTCCGTCATCGCGATGTGGAAGTCCGCGCCGCCCATCGAGTGGTACTGGTTGTCCAGGCCCATGATCGGGCCGGAGTTGTAGTCCTGGACGTGCAGCAGGGTCAGGTCGTCCCGCAGGGCGTGGATGACCGGGAGGTACGCGCCCGCCCTCGGGTCCTGGCCGCCCCACTTGCCGGTGCCGTAGTACTGGTAGCCGAGCTGGACGAAGAAGGTCTCCGGGGCCATGGTCAGCACGAAGCCGTCGCCGTACTTGGCCTTGAGGGTCTTCAGCGCGGAGATCAGGTTGACGATCACCGGGGTCTTCGGGTTCCTGAAGTCCGTGTCGTCGGCGTTCAGGGAGAGCGAGTGGCCCTCGAAGTCGATGTCCAGCCCGTCGAGTCCGTACTCGTCGATGATCTTCGAGACGGAGGTGACGAACATGTCGCGGGCGGCGGTGGTGGTGAGCTGCACCTGGCCGTTCTGACCGCCGATGGAGATCAGCACCTTCTTCCCGGCCGCCTGCTTGGCCTTGATGGCCGCCTTGAACTCGGCGTCGCTCTCCACGCCCGGGCACTCCGAGGCGGGGCAGCGGTCGAAGCGGATGTCGCCGGAGGTGACGGTGGTCGGCTCGCCGAAGGCCAGGTCGATGACGTCCCAGCTGTCGGGGACGTCGGCGAGGCGCGTGTAGCCGGAGCCGTTGGCGAAGCTGGCGTGGAGGTAGCCGACCAGGGCGTGGGGCGGGAGACCGGAGTCGCCGCCGGAGTCGGGTGCCGTGGTCGTCGCGGTGACGGTGGCCGAACGGGCGGACTCCCCCGCGTCGTTCACGGCCGCGACCTGGAAGGCGTACGCCGTCGAGGGCGACAGTCCGGTGACGGTGGCCGACGTGCCGTTCACGGTCCGGACCTTGGTGCCGTCGCGGTAGACCGCGTAGCCGGTGGCGCCCGCGACCGGTGACCAGGACAGGGCCACGCTCGTCGAGGTGACGGTGCCGGTCTTGAGGCCGGTGGGCGGGGCGGGCGGCTGCCCCGTCTCGCCGCCGGGCCCGACGAGGGAGATGTCGTCGGCGTGGTAGGCGCCGGTGCCGTACCAGCCGTGGGTGTAGACGGTGACGCGGGTGGTGGAGGGGCCGGTGCGGAAGGTGGTGGTGAGCCGCTGCCAGTCGGGGGCGGACTGGGCCCAGGTGGAGACGTCGGTGGTGCCGGTGCCGCTCGCGCCCAGGTAGACGTAGCTGCCGCGGACGTGGCCGGAGAGCGTGTACTGGGAGTCCGGCTTCACGGTGACGGTCTGCGAGCAACGGGCGTTGTCCGCACCGGCCGGTGTCGCCCTGAGCGCCGAACTACCGCTGTGGACAGGGGCGTTCACGGTCGTACCGGCCGTGCAGCTCCAGCCGTCGAGGCCGGCTTCGAAGCCTCCGTTCCTGACGAGGTCCGCGTCGGCCGCGCGGGCGGCCGACGCGAGCGCGGTCGTCCCGGTCGCGGCGAGGGCGGTGGCGGTGAGCAACGCGACGAGGGGTCGGCGCGCGAGAGGTCTGGAGCGGTCCACAAGAGCCTCCGGGCAGGGGGGAAGGGGAGGGTGGAGCGCGCTCAATTTGGTCCAGACCAATTCGGTTGTCAAGCCCCCGCGCAGCTCAACTGTCGAAGCCGAGGCCCAGCTTGTCCATCGTCCGCAGCCACAGGTTGCGCCGCCCGCCCCGGGCGTCCGCCCTGGCCAGCGACCACTTGGTGAGGGCGATGCCGGTCCAGGCGAACGGCTCCGGCGGGAACGGCAGCGGCTTGGTGCGCACCATCTCCAGTTCCGTGCGCTCGGTCCGCTCCCCCGCCAGCAGGTCCAGCATGACCTCGGCGCCGAAGCGGGTGGCGCCCACGCCGAGCCCCGTGTAGCCCGCCGCGTACGCCACCTTCCCCGCGTGCGCCGTGCCGAAGAACGCCGAGAAGCGGGAGCAGGTGTCGATCGCGCCGCCCCAGGCGTGGGTGAACCGGACGCCCTCCAGTTGCGGGAAGCAGGTGAAGAAGTGCCCGGCGAGCCTGGCGTAGGTCTCCGGCCGGTCGTCGTGCTCGGCGCGCACCCGGCCGCCGTACGGGTAGATCGCGTCGTAGCCGCCCCACAGGATGCGGTGGTCGGCGGAGAGCCGGAAGTAGTGGAACTGGTTGGCGCTGTCGCCGAGGCCCTGGCGGTTCCTCCAGCCGATCGACGCCAGCTGCCCGTCGGTGAGCGGCTCGGTCATCAGGGCGTAGTCGTAGACCGGGACGGTGTAGGGGCGGACCCGTCTGACCAGGCTGGGGAAGACGTTGGTGCCGAGGGCCACCCGGCGGGCGCGGACGTGCCCGTAGGGGGTGCGGACGGCCATGCCGGCGCCGTACCGCTTCAGGGTGAGGGCGGGGGTGTGCTCGTGGACGCGCACGCCGAGGTCGAGGCAGGCCCGCTTCAGGCCCCAGGCGAGCTTGGCCGGGTGGAGCATCGCCACGCCCCGCCGGTCCCACAGGCCCGCCCGGAAGGTCGGGGAGTCCACCTGCTCCCGTACCGCGTCGGCGTCCAGGAACTCGATGCCGTCGGCGAGGCCGGCGCGCTCGATCTCCCGGTGCCAGTCGCGCAGTTCCCGGACCTGGTGGGGCTCGGTGGCGACGTCGATCTCACCGGTGCGTTCGAAGTCGCAGTCGATGGAGTGGCGGGCGAGCGTCTCCTCGATGGCGTCGAGGTTGCGGGCGCCCAGCTCCTGGAGCCGGTGGATCTCCCCCGGCCAGCGGGCGAGTCCGTTGGGCAGGCCGTGGGTGAGGGAGGCGGCGCAGAACCCGCCGTTGCGGCCCGAGGCGGCCCAGCCCACCTCGCGGCCCTCCACCAGCACCACGTCCCGCCCGGGGTCGCGTTCCTTCGCGATCAGCGCGGTCCACAGCCCGCTGTAGCCGCCGCCGACGACCAGCAGGTCGCAGGTCTCGGCGCCGGTGAGGGCGGGCTCGGGGTCGGGCCTGCCGGGGTCGTCCAGCCAGTAGGACACCGGCCGGGCTTCGGAGAGGGATCGCGTCCAACGGCTCATGGCGCTCGGGGCCATGATTTCAACTCCCTACAGGGGACTGCGGTTTGTTTTTCCCGGTGCGCGGCTTCCGGACCTTCCGCCGCTAGGCCTTCTGCCGCCTGCGCCGGTTCCCGATCGCCATCGAGACCAGCACCAGCAGGACGGCGACGACGAACATGGCCGTGCCGATGACGTTGATCTGCACGGGCGTTCCGCGCTGGGCGGAGCCCCAGACGAACATCGGGAAGGTGACGGTCGAGCCGGCGTTGAAGTTGGTGATGATGAAGTCGTCGAAGGAGAGCGCGAAGGCGAGCAGCGCGCCCGCCGCGATGCCGGGGGCCGCGATCGGCAGCGTGACCCGGACGAACGTCTGGAACGGGCCGGCGTACAGGTCCTGCGCGGCCTGCTCCAGCCGGGGGTCCATGGACATCACGCGTGCCTTGACGGCGACCACGACGAAGCTGAGGCAGAACATGATGTGGGCGATCAGGATCGTCCAGAAGCCCAGCTGGGCGCCCATGTTGAGGAACAGGGTGAGCAGCGAGGCCGCCATGACCACCTCGGGCATCGCCATCGGCAGGAAGATCAGCGAGTTCACGGCGCCGCGGGCGCGGAAGCGGTAGCGGACCAGCGCGAAGGCGATCATCGTGCCGAGCAGGGTGGCGCCGAGCATCGCCCACAGTGCGATCTGGAGGCTGAGCGAGAGCGATTCGCACAGTCCGGAGACACCGCAGGGATCCTTCCAGGCCGCCGTGGAGAACTCCTGCCACTCGTAGTTGAAGCGCCCCTTCGGGTTGTTGAAGGAGAACACGGTGACGACGACGTTCGGCAGGACGAGGTACGCGAGGGTGCACAGTCCCGCGATGACGACGAGATGGCGCTTGAGCCAGTTGACGAAGGTCATTTAAACCAGATCCTCCGTGCCGGACTTGCGGATGTAGAACGTGACCATGAAGAGGATCGCGGCCATCAGGATGAACGAGAGCGCCGCGGCCGTCGGGTAGTCGAGGATCCGCAGGAACTGCGTCTGGATCACGTTGCCGACCATGCGGGTGTCGGTGGAGCCGAGCAGGTCCGCGTTGATGTAGTCGCCGGTGGCGGGGATGAAGGTCAGCAGCGTGCCGGAGACCACGCCGGGCATCGACAGCGGGAAGGTGACCCTGCGGAAGGTGGTCGACGGTCTGGCGTACAGGTCGTTCGCCGCCTCGTGCAGGCGCGGGTCGATGCGCTCCAGGGAGGTGTAGAGCGGCAGGATCATGAACGGCAGGAAGTTGTACGTCAGACCGCAGACGACCGCGAGCGGGGTGGCGAGCACCCGGTCGCCGGCGGTCCAGCCGAGCAGGTTGGTGACGTCCAGGACGTGCAGGGCGTCCAGGGCGCCGACCACCGGGCCGCCGTCGGCGAGGATCGTCTTCCAGGCGAGGGTGCGGATCAGGAAGCTGGTGAAGAACGGCGCGATCACCAGGATCATGATCAGGTTCCGCCAGCGTCCGGCGCGGAAGGCGATCAGATAGGCGAGCGGATAGCCGAGCAGCAGGCACAGCACGGTCGCGGAGGCCGCGTAGAGCACCGAGCGGACGAACTGCGGCCAGTACTCGGACAGCGCGTCCCAGTAGGTGGCGAAGTGCCAGGTGACCCGGTAGCCCTCCTCCAGGGAGCCCGTCTGCACGGACGTGGAGGCCTGGTAGATCACCGGCAGCGCGAAGAACACCACCAGCCACAGCAGACCGGGCAGCAGGAGCAGGTACGGCGTCCAGCGGCCCCGTCTGCGCGGGGGTTTCCCCTCCGGGGCGGGCGCCAGGGGTGGCGCCTCGGTGACCGTGGTCATCGGGTGACCTCTTCCTCGACCGTCTCGACGCCCGCGGAGCCCACCGTCCCGGCGAGCAGGGACTGGGCGGCGTCCAGGCCGAAGGTGTGCGCCGGGTTCCAGTGCAGGACGACCTCGGTACCGGGCACCAGCCGGGTGTCGCGGTCGATGTTCTGGACGTAGACCTCGAAGTCGGAGCAGGCCGGGCTGTCGACGACGAACTGCGTGGAGACGCCGATGAAGCTGGAGTCGACGATCCGGCCGGTGATCCGGTTGCGGCCCTCGGGTATCTCGCCGGCGTCGTCGGCGTGGGTGAGGGAGATCTTCTCCGGGCGCACGCCGACCAGTACCTTCCCGCCGGTCGCGGCGGGCGCGCTGGTGCGGGCCCCGGGCAGGACGAGCTTGCCGCCGCCCGCCCTCAGCACGATCTCGTCGCCGGACTTCGAGTCGACCTCGGCCTCGATGAGGTTGGAGGTGCCGAGGAAGTTGGCGACGAAGGTGGTCCGCGGGTTCTCGTACAGGTCGGTGGGCGAGCCGAGCTGCTCGACCCGGCCCGCGTTCATCACGGCGACCGTGTCGGCCATGGTCATGGCCTCCTCCTGGTCGTGCGTGACGTGCACGAAGGTGATGCCGACCTCGGTCTGGATGCGCTTGAGCTCCAACTGCATCTGGCGGCGCAGCTTCAGGTCCAGGGCACCCAGCGGCTCGTCCAGCAGCAGCACCTTGGGGTGGTTGATCAGCGCGCGGGCCACCGCGACGCGCTGCTGCTGGCCGCCGGAGAGCTGGTGCGGCTTCTTCCTCGCCTGCTCGCCGAGCTGGACCAGGTCCAGCATCTCCTCGACCTGCTTCTTCACGCTCTTGATGCCGCGCCGGCGCAGACCGAAGGCGACGTTCTCGAAGATGTCGAGGTGCGGGAAGAGGGCGTAGGACTGGAAGACCGTGTTCACCGGCCGCTTGTACGGCGGGAGCGCGGTGACGTCCTGGTCGCCGAGGCGGACGGTGCCGCTCGTGGGCTCCTCCAGGCCGGCGATCATCCGCAGGGTGGTGGTCTTGCCGCAGCCGGACGCGCCGAGCAGGGCGAAGAAGGAGCCCTCCGGCACGGTCAGGTCGAGGGGGTGCACGGCGGTGAAGGCGCCGTAGGTCTTGCTGATGCCGGTGAGGCGGACGTCCCCGCCGCCGTTGCCGGCCGTGGTGGTGTCTTTCGTCGTCTTCATCTCGTCACGCCCCAGTGAGCTTCGCGAACTTCTCTTCGAACACCGTCTCTTCCTCGGAACTCAGGGAGCGGAAGGCACGGGACTTGGCCTGCATGTCCTGGTCGGGGAGGATCAGCGGGTTGTTCGCCGCGTCCTCGTCGAGCTTCGCGAGCTCGTCCTTCACCCCGTCGACGGGACAGACGAAGTTGATGTAGGCGGCGAGCTCGGCGGCCGGCTGCGGCTCGAAGTAGTAGTCGATCAGCCGTTCGGCGTTCTCTTTGTGCCGGGCCTTGTTGGGGACCATCATGTTGTCGCTGGACGTCATGTAGCCGCTGTCGGGGATCAGGAACTCGATGTCCGGGTTGTCCGCCCTGAGCTGGACGATGTCACCGGCCCAGGCCAGACAGGCGGCGAGGTCGCCCTTGGTGAGGTCGGCGGTGTAGTCGTTGCCGGTGAAGCGGCGGATCTGCCCCTTGTCGACGGCCTTCTGCAGCCGGGCCGTCGCCGCGTCGTAGTCGTCGGCGGTGAACTTCGCCGGGTCCTTGTCCATGTCGAGCAGGGTCATGCCGATGGTGTCGCGCATCTCCGTGAGCAGGCCGACGCGCCCCTTGAGCTTCGGGTCGTCCAGCAGGTCGGAGAGGGTCTTCACCTCGATGCCGTCGAGCGCCTTCTTGTTGTAGGCGATGACCGTGGAGATGCCCTGCCAGGGGTAGGAGTAGGCGCGGCCGGGGTCCCAGTCGGGGTTGCGGAACTGGGCGGACAGGTTGGTGTAGGCGTGCGGGAGGTTGGCGGGGTCCAGCTTCTGCACCCAGCCGAGGCGGATCAGGCGGGCGGCCAGCCAGTCGGTGAGGACGATGATGTCGCGGCCGGTGTCCTGGCCGGCGGCGAGCTGCGGCTTGATCTTGCCGAAGAACTCGGTGTTGTCGTTGATGTCCTCGGTGTACGTGACCTTGATGCCGGTCCGCCGGGTGAACGCCTCCAGCGTGGGGTGCCTGCGGCCGCTGTCGTCGACGTCCATGTACTCGGTCCAGTTGGAGAAGGCGACGGTCTTCTCCTTCTCGGAGTGGTCCTCCGCCGAGACACCGCCCTGGGGGGTGCCGGCCGCGGGGATGCCGCAGCCGCTCAGCGCCCCGATTCCGCCGACCGCGAGCGCGCCGCCCGCGGAGGCGCGCAGCAGCGAACGGCGGGTCAGGGACGCCCGGCCGTTGCGGAGGCTGCGCCGCACGGCGGCCACCTGGGCCGGGGAGAGGCGGTCGGGCTCGTACTGCTCCATGCTCGTGGTGCCCTTTCGGGAGGAGGGCCGCGGGTCGGGCGGCCTGGCTGCTATCGGTCCCCGAAGACGGTGCGGTGCCAGTCCTTGCGGACCACCGCGGTGTTGTCGAACATGACGTGCTTGATCTGGGTGTACTCCTCGAACGAGTACGAGGACATGTCCTTGCCGAAGCCGGACGCCTGGTAACCGCCGTGCGGCATCTCGCTGATGATCGGGATGTGGTCGTTGATCCACACGCATCCCGCCTTGATCTCGCGCGTGGCGCGGCCCGCGCGGTACACGTCACGGCTCCACGCCGAGGCGGCGAGCCCGTACGGGGTGTCGTTGGCCAGCGCGATGCCCTCGTCGTCGGTGTCGAAGGGCAGGACCACCAGCACCGGCCCGAAGATCTCGCACTGCACGACCTCGCTGTCCTGCGGCGCTCCGGCGATGAGGGTGGGGCGGTAGTACGCGCCCTTCGCGAGGTCTCCCCCCGGGGCCTCACCGCCGGTCACCACGCGCGCGTAGGCGCGCGCCCGGTCGACGAAGCCGGCCACGCGGTCGCGCTGGACGTGCGAGACCAGCGGGCCCAGGTCGGTGCCGGGGGCGAAGGGGTCACCCAGCCGCACCGTCTCCATCAGGGCGGCCGTCCGCTCGACGAACGCCTCGTAGAGCGGGCGCTGCACGTACGCGCGCGTGGCGGCCGTGCAGTCCTGGCCGGTGTTGATCAGCGCGCCCGCCACCGCGCCGTTGACGGCGGCGTCGAGGTCGGCGTCGTCGAAGACGACGAAGGGAGCCTTGCCGCCGAGCTCCAGGTGGACGCGCTTGACGGTGGCGGTGGCGATCTCGGCGACGCGCTTGCCGACGGCGGTGGAGCCGGTGAAGGAGGTCATGGCCACGCCGGGATGGCCGACGAGGTGCTCCCCCGCCTCCGCGCCGGTGCCGGTGACGATGTTGATCACCCCGTCCGGGATGCCGGCGTCGGCGGCGGCCTGTGCGAAGAGGAGCGAGGTCAGCGGGGTGAGTTCGGCGGGCTTGAGGACGATGGTGTTGCCCGCGGCGATCGCCGGGAGGATCTTCCAGGCGGCCATCTGGAGGGGGTAGTTCCAGGGGGCGACGGACCCGACGACGCCGATCGGCTCGCGGCGGACGTAGGAGGTGTGGTCGCCGGAGTACTCACCGGCCGACTGCCCCTGGAGGTGGCGGGCGGCACCCGCGAAGAAGGTGATGTTGTCGATCGTGCCCGGCACGTCGAACTCGCGGCTCAGCTTCAGCGGCTTGCCGCACTGCAGGGACTCGGCCTGCGCGAAGTCCTCGGCGCGCCCGGCGACGACGGCGGCGAACCGGTGCAGGGCGTCGGAGCGCTCGCCCGGGGTGGCGCCCGCCCAGGCCGGGAACGCCTCACGGGCCGCGGCGACGGCCGCGTCCACGTCGTCGGCGCCGGCCAGTTCGTACGTGAGGACGCCCTCACCGGTGGCCGGGTCGACGACCGTGTGGGTGCGGCCCGAGGTCCCCTTCGTCACGCGTCCCGCGATGAACTGCGCCCCGTCGGCGAAGCGCTCCCGTGCGGGGAATCGTTCCGGGGTGGCGTTGTCCGGGGTGGCGTTGTCCGGGTTGTGCATGTCGCTCTCCTCCGTGTCCCCGAGGGGGGCGGCGTGGCTCCAGCTCGATGTGAGTGCCGATCCTGACAGAGGGACGGGACTCCAACAAGTGATTCCGTTGTTGCCATTTGGTTACGCGACGAATTCTGTCGACCGGGTGTCGAGCGACTGCGGAAAAGGCAGGACGAGGTGTCGGTGGTGCGTGCCAGACTCGCGTGCACGGAAGGGACCACGGGGTGGCGGTGAGCGGGGTGGCGGTGGGCGGGGTGGCGGTGGGCGGGGTGGCGGTGGGCGGGACGGCGGGGACGATCGGCTCCAGGGAGGCGCTGATCGCGGCGTTGCGGGCCGGGAAGAGGGTCAAGTACCTGCATTTCTGGGGACATCGGTCGCTGCCCGACGGCCGGATCGGGGCGAGCTGTATGAGTCAGTGGTGGCCGTCGCCGTTCACGGTGGAGGGCGTGGAGTACGCGACGGCCGAGCACTGGATGATGGCGGCCAAGGCCCGGCTCTTCGCGGACGCGGAGGCGGAGCGGCGGGTGCTCGCCGCGGACCATCCCGCGCAGGCGAAGAAGGCCGGGCGGCTGGTGCGGGGCTTCGACGAGGCGCTCTGGCGGCAGGAGCGGTTCCGCATCGTCGTCGAGGGCAGCGTCCACAAGTTCACGGCCCACGACGGCCTGCGGGCCTTCCTGCTGAACACGGGCGAGCGCGTCCTGGTCGAGGCGAGCCCGGTGGACCGGGTGTGGGGCATCGGCCTGGCGGCGGCCGACGAGGGGGCGGCGGACCCGGAGCGGTGGCGGGGACCGAACCTGCTGGGGTTCGCGCTGATGGAGGCGCGCGGACGGATCCGGGCGGGCGGGGGCGCCGGCTGAGCCCTAGAGCGAGGTGACGAGGACGAGCACGCCGAAGCCGATGCCCAAGACCGTGCCGATCGCTCCGCAGATGATCCCGGCCAGGGCCTGGCCGGGGTTCGTGGCCTCGCCGCGGGCGGCCTTGCCCCGGCCGATCGCACCGAAGATCACGCCCAGGACGCCGAGCAGGATGGCCACCGGCCACAGGCAGAACACGACGGCCGAGATGATCCCCAGCACCAGTCCGGCCACGCCCAGCCCGTTGCTCGGCACCGGCGCCATGCCGGTCCAGCCGTAGTAGGCCTGTCCCGGGACACCGCCGTACCCGGGCGGCTGCGCGGCCTGGTGGCCGTACCCGCCCGGATAGCCGTACGGGACCTGGCCGGGGCCGTCGGGGGCGAGGGGCGGCGGCGGGACCGGCTCGCTCGCGGCCGGGGGAGCGTAGGGACCGGGCGGAGAACCGTGGGCGGGGGGCGTGCCCATCGCGGGGAACGAGGTGACCGTCTGCTGGTCGTGCACGGAGGAGGCGGAGGGGGCGGACCAGGGCGGGAGGTCGCCGGCCACGACGGTCTCGCCCGGACCGCCGGGGCCACCGGGACCGGGTCCGCCCGCTCCCGGGCCGGAGGCCGGTGCGCCGTGGGCCGGAGGCGCCCAGGGGTCGGGGGTGCCCGTCGTCGCCGGCGCGTCCGGCTTGCCCAGGTCCACCAGCGAACCGTCCTGCGGCACCGCGTCCGCGGCCCCGCCGTCGACCGGCGCCGGCCACACGTCACGGGCCGGCCGGTCCGCCGGCGTACCGCCTCCCGCGGCCCCGGTGGGTCCCGTGTCCCCCCGCGCCCCCGGCGTCTGCGCGTCGTCGGACATGCGCTGGGCCTCCTTGGTCGAGCGTCCCGTCATGCTACGGCGCGCTCCCCCACCGCGTGCACCCGGCCTACGATGATCCCCGATCCACCGATCAGCCGATCACCCGCGTCCCGCCGCACACCGGCCCGGGGCGCCGTTCCGGGGAGGAACATTGACCGACCGCCTCGACGCAGCCACCACCGTGCAGGGCCGCGACCTGCACGCCTTCATCGCCGGACTGCCCAAGGCCGAACTGCACGTGCACCACGTCGGCTCCGCCTCCCCCCGCATCGTCGCGGAGCTGGCCGCCCGCCACCCCGACTCCCGGGTCCCCAGCGACCCCGAGGCCCTGGCCGACTACTTCGTCTTCACGGACTTCGCCCACTTCATCGAGGTGTACCTGTCCGTCGTCGACCTGATCCGCACCCCCGAGGACGTCCGCCTGCTGACCTACGAGGTGGCCCGCGAGCTGGCCCGGCAGCAGGTGCGGTACGCGGAGCTGACCGTCACCCCGTTCTCCTCCACCCGCCGCGGCATCGACGAGCGTGCCTTCATGGACGCGATCGAGGACGCCCGCAAGGCGGCCGAGACCGAGTTCGGGACCGTGCTGCGCTGGTGCTTCGACATCCCCGGCGAGGCCGGTCTCGAGTCCGCCGAGGAGACCACGCGGCTCGCCACCGACGACCGGCTGCGCCCCGAGGGCCTGGTCTCCTTCGGCCTCGGCGGACCCGAGATCGGCGTCCCCCGCCCGCAGTTCAAGCCGTACTTCGACCGGGCGATCGCCGCCGGGCTGCGCTCGGTCCCGCACGCCGGCGAGACCACCGGCCCGGAGACGGTGTGGGACGCGCTGAACGAGCTGCGGGCCGAGCGGATCGGGCACGGCACCAGCTCCGCCCGGGACCCCGAGCTGCTCCGGCACCTGGCCGAGCGGCGCATCGCCCTGGAGGTGTGCCCCACCTCCAACATCGCCACCCGTGCGGTCACCACCCTCGACGAGCACCCCCTGGAGGAGTTCGTGCGGGCCGGCGTCCTGGTCACGATCAACTCCGACGACCCGCCGATGTTCGGCACCGACCTCAACACCGAGTACGCGGTCGCCGCACGGCTGCTCGACCTCGACGAGCGGGGCCTGGCCGAGCTGGCGAAGAACGCGGTCGAGGCGTCCTTCATGGACCGGGCGGGCAAGGCCCGCCTGGCCGCCGAGATCGACGGCTACACCGCGTCCTGGCTCGCCCCCTGACCGCCCCGCGAAAGGCCGCCATGCCGAACGTGACCGCCGTGGCCCACCGCGGCGACCCGTACCGCGTCCGCGAGAACACGCTCGCCTCACTGCGTTCCGCGCTCCGGCGGGGCGCGGACGCGGTCGAGATCGACGTGCGCCTCACCCGCGACGGCGTACCGGTGCTGCTGCACGACGAGACGCTCCTGCGCCTGTGGGAACACGACCGCCCGCTGCCGTCCCTGTCGTGGGACGAGGTCCGCGACGTCACCGGCGGCGGGGTGCCCGCCCTCTCCGACGCGCTGGCGGCGACGGACGGCAGCCGGGTGATGATCGACCTGCCCGGCACGCCGGACGTCCGTGCCGCGCACCGGATCGTGGACGTGGTGCGCGCCTGCGGCGCACAGGAGCGGGTCTCCTACTGCGCGGACGCCCCCGCCATGCTCGCCGTCCGCGCGGCGGACCCGTCCGCCGAGATCGCCCTCACCCGGACCACGCTGGCCCCGCCGCGCGCCGGCCTCCTGGAGGTGATCCGCCCCCGCTGGCTGAACTACCGCTTCAGCCTGGTGGACCGGGCCCTCGCCGACCGCGTCCACCGCGGCGGCCACCTGCTCTCCGTCTGGACCCCGGACACCCGCCGCTCCATGCGCCGCCTGCTGGCCCTGGGCGCCGACTCGATCACGACCAACCGCATCGACGTCCTGTGCGCGCTGCGCGGCACCGGGGCCGGGCGCCAGGGTCGTTAGGGCCGCTAGGCGGTGTCTTCAAATGATCTTGAGTGGTGGATCATGGTCGGGTGATACGTCGCCATGAACTGTCGGATACCGAGTGGGAGTTCGTCCGGCCATTGCTGCCCGCCTCGTTGCGGGGCAGGAAGCGGCTGGACGACCGCACGGTCCTCAACGGGATCGTGTGGAAGTTCCGCACCGGAACCGCCTGGCGGGACGTGCCCGAGCGGTACGGCCCGTGGGCCACGCTGCACACCCGTTTTCGCCGGTGGGCCCTGGACGGCACCTTCGAGCGGATGCTCCGGGCCGCCCAGGCGCAGGCGGACGCGGCCGGGGACATCGACTGGCTGGTGTCGGTCGACTCCACCGTTGTCCGCGCCCACCAGCACGCCGCCGGCGCCCGAAAAGGGGGATCCACAACCCCGCCCTCGGACGCTCCCGAGGCGGCCTGACCAGCAAAATCCACCTCGCCTGCGATGCCCTGGGGCGCCCGCTCGCCTTCACCGTCACCGGCGGCAACACCAACGACTGCACCCAGTTCACCGCCGTGATGGAGGCGATCCGGGTGCCCCGCCTCGGACCGGGACGGCCCCGCGTCCGGCCCGATCACGTGCTCGGCGACAAGGGCTACAGCTCCAAGGCGATCCGGGCCTGGCTCAGGCGACGGGGCATCGGCCACACCATCCCGGAGCGGGCCGACCAGATCCGCAACCGGCTCCGCCGCGGCCGCCGCGGCGGGCGGCCGCCGGCCTTCGACAGGCAGCTCTACAAACGGCGCAACGTGGTCGAACGCTGCTTTAGCCGCCTGAAGCAGTGGCGCGGCATCGCCACCCGCTACGACAAGACCGCCGAGTCCTACCAAGCAGCCGTCACCCTCGCATCGCTCCTGATGTGGGCGTGACATTTGAAGACACCGCCTAGGGCCGCGGGGAACCGCCCGGAAGGCCGCGGACGGCCCGCGGCCTTCCGGGCGGCCGGACTTCCCGGACGGTGCCCGGGTATCCGGCCGCCCGGCGGGGGCGCCTACGCGTCCAGCGACGTCATCACGTGCTTGATGCGCGTGTAGTCGTCGAAGCCGTACGCCGAGAGGTCCTTGCCGTAGCCGGACTTCTTGAAGCCGCCGTGCGGCATCTCCGCGACCAGCGGGATGTGGGTGTTGATCCACACGCAGCCGAAGTCGAGCTTCTTGGACATGCGCATCGCGCGGGAGTGGTCCTTGGTCCACACCGACGAGGCCAGGGCGTACTCGACCCCGTTGGCGTACTCCACGGCCTGGTCCTCGTCGGTGAAGGACTGGACGGTGATGACCGGGCCGAAGACCTCCTTCTGGATGATCTCGTCGTCCTGCCGCAGACCCGAGACCACGGTCGGCGCGTAGAAGAAGCCCTGCTCGCCGACGCGCTTGCCGCCGGCCTCCACGCGCGCGTGCGCGGGCAGCCGCTCGATGAAGCCCTCCACCTGCTGGAGCTGGCGGGGGTTGTTGAGCGGGCCGAAGAGGACGTCCTCGTCGTCGGGCATGCCGGTCTTGGTGTCGGCGGCGGCCTTGGCGAGCGCCGAGACGAACTCGTCGTGGATCGACTCGTGGACGAGGACGCGCGTGGCGGCCGTGCAGTCCTGGCCGGCGTTGAAGAAGCCCGCGACGGAGATGTCCTCGACGGCCTTGGCGATGTCGGTGTCCTCGAAGACCACGACCGGGGCCTTGCCGCCGAGTTCCAGGTGGACGCGCTTGAGGTCCTTGGACGCGGACTCGGCGACCTGCATGCCGGCGCGCACCGAGCCGGTGATGGACGCCATCGCCGGGGTCTCGTGCTCCACCATCATCCGGCCGGTCTCGCGGTCGCCGCAGATGACGTTGAAGACGCCCTTGGGCAGGATCGAGCCGAGGATCTCGGCGAGCAGGACGGTGGAGGCCGGGGTGGTGTCCGAGGGCTTCAGGACGACCGTGTTGCCCGCGGCGATCGCCGGGGCGAACTTCCACACGGCCATCATCATCGGGTAGTTCCACGGAGCGACCTGGGCGCAGACACCGATCGGCTCGCGGCGCACGATGGAGGTCAGGCCCTCCATGTACTCGCCGGCCGAGCGGCCCTCGAGCATCCGTGCCGCGCCCGCGAAGAAGCGGATCTGGTCCACCATCGGCGGGATCTCCTCGGTGCGGGTCAGCCCGACGGGCTTGCCCGTGTTCTCCACCTCGGCCGCGATGAGTTCCTCGGCCCGCTCCTCGAAGGCGTCCGCGATCCTCAGCAGGGCCTTCTGCCGCTCGGCCGGGGTGGTGTCGCGCCAGCCGGGGAAGGCCTCGGCGGCGGCCGCCATCGCGGCGTCCACGTCCGCCTGGCCGGACAGCGGAGCGGTCGCGTAGGCCTCGCCGGTCGCGGGGTTGACCACCTCGGTGGTCCGTCCGTCGGCGGCGTCCCGGAACTCCCCGCCGATGTAGTTGCGCAGACGACGCAGCTCGGTGCTCACTGCAGGCCCTCCTGGTGTTCCTTGTGGGTGTCCGAGTGTCGATGAGGTGAGGTGTCGATGAGGTCTCGAGAGGGGCCGGAAGTGTCCAGCCTCTGAGACACCCACCCTAGACCGAGCCCTGACGTTTTCAACACCCCCACCCGCCCCGCCCCTGCGAAATCCGCAAACTCGCACCCCGATAACAACGAATTTCATTGAATGAGCCTTGCGAAACTGTCGATACGTCGTGCACAGTGGCCCCGTGGCCAGTCGAAGCGCAGACCCGAAGGACCCCCGCGAGTCCAAGAACGGCGGTGGTCCCCACCTGGACGCCGTCTCCCTCGCCATCATCGAGCAGCTCCAGGAGGACGGCCGCCGCCCGTACGCCGCCATCGGCAAGGCCGTGGGCCTGTCGGAGGCGGCCGTGCGCCAGCGCGTCCAGAAGCTGCTGGAGCAGGGCGTGATGCAGATCGTCGCCGTCACGGACCCGCTCACCGTGGGCTTCAGACGCCAGGCGATGGTCGGGGTCAACGTCGAGGGCGACGTGGAGTCCGCGGCCGACGCGCTGAGCGCCATGGACGAGTGCGAGTACGTGGTGATGACCGCGGGCTCCTTCGACCTGATGGTCGAGATCGTCTGCGAGGACGACGACCACCTTCTGGAGGTCATCAACAGACGCATCCGGGCCGTGCCCGGCGTGCGCTCCACCGAGAGTTTCGTCTACCTCAAGCTCAAGAAGCAGACCTACATGTGGGGAACCCGATAACCGTGAGCAGCGACAGCCCCAACGACCTCAGCAAGTCCGCGTACGACCACCTGTGGATGCACTTCACCCGCATGTCCTCGTACGAGAACTCCCCCGTCCCCACCATCGTCCGGGGCGAGGGCACCCACATCTACGACGACAAGGGCAAGCGCTACCTCGACGGTCTCGCCGGCCTGTTCGTGGTGCAGGCGGGTCACGGCCGTACGGAGCTCGCCGAGACCGCCTCCAAGCAGGCGCAGGAACTGGCCTTCTTCCCGGTGTGGTCCTACGCCCACCCCAAGGCCGTGGAGCTCGCGGAGCGGCTCGCGCACGAGGCGCCGGGCGACCTCAACAAGGTCTTCTTCACCACCGGCGGCGGCGAGGCGGTGGAGACCGCCTGGAAGCTCGCCAAGCAGTACTTCAAGCTGGTGGGCAAGCCGACCAAGTACAAGGTCATCTCCCGCGCGGTCGCCTACCACGGCACCCCCCAGGGCGCCCTGTCCATCACCGGACTGCCGGGTCTGAAGGCCCCGTTCGAGCCCCTCGTCCCGGGCGCGCACAAGGTGCCCAACACCAACATCTACCGGGCGCCGATCCACGGGGACGACCCCGAGGCGTTCGGCCGCTGGGCCGCCGACCAGATCGAGCAGCAGATCCTCTTCGAGGGCCCCGACACGGTCGCCGCGGTCTTCCTGGAGCCGGTGCAGAACGCCGGCGGCTGCTTCCCGCCCCCGCCCGGCTACTTCCAGCGGGTGCGCGAGATCTGCGACCAGTACGACGTGCTGCTCGTCTCCGACGAGGTCATCTGCGCCTTCGGCCGGCTCGGCACGACGTTCGCCTGCGACAAGTTCGGCTACGTCCCGGACATGATCACCTGTGCCAAGGGCATGACCTCGGGCTACTCCCCCATAGGCGCGTGCATCGTCTCCGACCGGCTCGCCGAGCCGTTCTACCGGGGCGACAACACCTTCCTGCACGGCTACACCTTCGGCGGCCACCCGGTGTCGGCCGCGGTGGGCCTCGCCAACCTCGACCTGTTCGAGCGCGAGGGCCTGAACCGGCACGTGCTGGACAACGAGGGCGCCTTCCGCGCCACCCTGGAGAAGCTGCACGACCTGCCGATCGTCGGCGACGTCCGCGGCAACGGCTTCTTCTACGGCATCGAACTGGTCAAGGACAAGGACACCAAGGAGTCCTTCGACGCGGAGGAGACCGAGCGGGTCCTGTACGGCTTCCTGTCGAAGAAGCTGTTCGAGAACGGCCTGTACTGCCGTGCCGACGACCGCGGCGACCCGGTCGTCCAGCTCGCCCCGCCGCTGATCTCCGACCAGGGGACCTTCGACGAGATCGAGCAGATCCTGCGCGCGACGCTGTCGGAGGCGTGGACGAAGCTGTGAGCCGCCGACGGCTGTGATCTTCCGTTGGGATGATCATTCACGGCCCCGGTGCCGCCCGTTCGAGTGAGAAACGGCGGCCCGGGGCCGCGTGCTGTCCGGCCCGTCGCCGTGGCCTGCCTAGCGTTCCTGTGACCGATCGGCCCTGCCTTCGTTCCCCCGGACGGGGGACTTAGCCCGAACCACGCACGGCATTTCCGATCCGAACCGAGGTGTACGCCATGGTGGCCCCACCGGACAACGACGTGCTCTGGACCCGTGCCCTGCACTTCCGGCACGACGACGGCTCACCCGGACTGAGCGGGGTCTCGCTCGGTGTCCGGGAGGGCGAGATCCTCGCCGTCAGCGGCCCGCGAGGCAGCGGAAAAACGACACTGCTGCGCTGCCTGTCGGGACTGGTGCCCGTCCGCAGCGGCGAGGTCTGGTTCAACAGCGTGCCCGTGCACACCATGGGCCCCGTCGCCCGGGAGCGGCTGCGCCGGGAGCGCTTCGGCTGGATCGACCCCGACCCGGTGCTCATCCCCGAACTGAACGTCTGGGAGAACGCCGCCCTGCCACTGATGATGCGCGGCACCGGACGGCGCCGGGCCAAGACGGCCGCCATGGAGTGGCTGGAACGCCTCGACATCGGCGACAAGGCCCGCAGGCGCCCGGACGAACTGGTGCAGGCGGAGCGGCAGCGGGTGTGCATCGCCCGCGCCCTCGCCCCGGCGCCCTCGGTGGTGTTCGCCGACGAGCCGACCGCCCCGCTGCACCGTGCCGACCACCGGCACGTCCTGCGCACGCTCACCGCGGCGGCCCGTTCGCACGGCATCACGGTGGTCCTCGCGACCGCCGCCCCGGACACCGCGGCCGTCGCCGACCGCACGGTGTCGCTGCTCGACGGACGGCGCGTGCGCACCGTGCACCTGCCCCCGGTCCCCGGGAGCGCCGAGGCGGAAGGCCGGGCGGCGTGCTCGCTCTCCGTCTGACCCGAAGCGCCCACCCCGCCGTCCAGCTGCGCCGTCTGCTGGTCGCGGCCGCGTCGGCGGGCACGGGCTTCCTGCTGCTGTGCGCCCTCGGCCACGCGCTGGGCCACTCCGGCGCGCCGTCCGCCTCGGCGCTCCGGCTGGCCTGGTGCGCAGCCCCGATGGCGGCCACCGTGCACCTCGCGGTCGCGGTGGCCCGCACCGACCCGGGCACCCGGCCCCGGCCCGGGCTGTCGGCGGTCGGCCTGGGCCCGGCCCGTCTGATGGCGATCTCCGCGACGACCACGGCCCTGTCGTGTGCGCTGGGTTCGCTGCTCGCCCTGCTGGTCTTCCTGTTCCTGCGCGGCGGTCTCACCGGCGTGCCCTCCGGCGGTGCCGCGGCGGACTTCCTCGCCGCGGACCGGCCGCTGCCGTTCCCGGCGACCCTGACGCTGCTGGCCCTGGTGCCGCTGAGCGCGTCGGCGGCCGTGGCGGTGACGCTGCGTCCGCGCGAACCGGCGCCGGGCGCGTCCCGCGGCGCGCGGGCGTACGGACGGTTCGGCGCGGCCCGGCGCCCGGCGGGGCCGGAGACCTTCGGGGCGTACGGACGGTTCGGCAGGCAGCTGGGAGCGGCGGCGCGCGGGCGGCGGACGGCCCGCGCACCGCAGGAGGAGAAGCGGGGGGCCGTCCCCGACACCCCCGAGGCGGTCCCCGGCGTTCCCGAAGCGGTCTCCGGCGTTCCCGAAGCGGTCCCGGGCGCCGCCGAGGCGGTCCCGGGGGGCACCGGTGTCCCGCCCGCCCCCGCCCGCTCGGTGCTGTCCGGTCTCCCCTGGGGCATCTCCGTGCTGGCCGTGGGACTGGCCGTGGAGGCCTTCGCGAGCCGTACGGGCTCCGACGGCGCCCCCGTCGACCGGCCCGGCGCGCTGGTCGGGCTGGCCCTGACCGCCGTCGGCCTCGCCCTGGCCGGCCCCGGTCTCACCCATCTGTGCGGGCTGCTGCTCCAGGCGGTCCGGCCGGGTGCCCTGCGCCTGCTGGCCGGGCGGATCCTGATGACGGAGGCCGCCCGCATCGGCCGCCCGCTGGGGGTGGTCTGCGCGGTGCTGTCGGCCGCCGGCGCCATGGCCTCGCTGAGCGGGTCCGACGGGCCGTCGGTCGGTCCGCTCACCACGCTCGGGGTGCTGCTGGTGGCCGGCTGCACGACGGCGACCCTGCTGACGGCCGCCGTCGAGGCCAAGCACGCCCGCGCCGACACCACGGCCGCGCTGCTGCGCCTCGGGGCACCGCTCACCACACTGCGCAAGGCCGCCGCGCTCCGCGCCGGCGCCCTCCTGGCGCTGTTCGGGCCGCTGACCCTGGCCGTGGCCGAACTGTCGGCGTGGCCGCTGGCCCGCTGAGGCCCGTGCGGAAAATTCCTCGAACGGGTTCTCCGCGCACCGATGAGTTCCGCGCCGCCCCCGGGTCCACCCCCCGAACAGCACGGAACCGATGGGAGAGACCCCGCCATGTACCAGCAGATGATCTTCGTGAACCTGGCCGTCAACGACCTCGAGGCGTCGAAGAAGTTCTTCACGGAGCTCGGCTACTCGATCAACCCGCAGTTCAGCGACGAGACCGCCGCGTCGGTCGTGATCAGTGACACGATCTTCGCGATGCTGCTCACCCGTCAGAAGTACGCGGACTTCACGAAGAAGGAGATCGTGGACGCCACGAAGAGCAGCGAAGTGCTGCTGGCCCTGAGCGCCGAGAGCCGCGAGAAGGTCGACGAGCTGGTGGAGAAGGCCGTCGCGGCGGGCGGCTCGGTCACCGGCGAGACCCAGGACCACGGCTTCATGTACGGCCGCGCCTTCGACGACCTCGACGGCCACACCTGGGAGGTCGTGTGGATGGACCCGACCGCCGTGGAGGGATGAGAGACGGGCGGGCCCGGCGGGGGCGGGCACGGACGGGTCCCGCCCTCCCCCCGTCGGGGGCGAGGAGCGCTTCCCCGACGGAGGTGAGGACCGCCCTGACGACGTTGAAACATCCGGTTGCTTAATAAGAAGGCAAAACCGGAGCCTGCTGCGGGCACATGCGTTGACACTCCTTACGCGGCGCTTATACACCTGGGAGCTTCCCGGGAGTGGTGATGCTCCGTCAGCACTCCCTCAACCCCCCGCATTTGCGCATCCCCCGCAAAGGACAAACGTGGCAGTTCTGTCCGTACCCCGCCGCACCGTCGCGCGCAGCGTACGCGCCCTCGGTGTCGTCTCCGCATCGGCCGCGCTCGCGCTCAGCACCGCCGGCAGCGCGGCGGCGTGCACCATCGACGAGTTCTCGGCCCGGGCCGAGTGCGTGGGTGACAAGGGCGTCATCACCGTCACCGACGTGGACCCGGCCGGCATCCCCGCCACCGTCAGCGTGTTCCTCGAGAACAACGGCGCCGACGTGAAGAAGGTCGGCGAACAGGTGGTCAAGGGCTCCCCCGAGGGCACCACCATCACCTTCGAGGAGGACTGGGAGCCGAACGCCGAGTACCGCATCCACGTCAAGGCCGTGCCCCACGTGGACGAGGACATCAAGCCGAACCTGGTCACCCCGGCCACGGCGTGCGAGAAGGGCGAGGAGAAGCCCCCGGCCTCGAAGCCCGTGCCGACCCCGTCGGACGCCGCCCCGTCCCCGGCCGAGGAGGCCGGCTCGCCGACCCCGTCGGCCTCGGGGAGCGGCAGCACCGCTCCGGCGGACACGACGAACAACGTGCCCTCCCCGGCCGGTGAGTCGAACCTCGCCGAAACCGGTGCCAATTCCCACACCGGTCTGATCGTCGGCATCGCGGCCGCGCTGGTCGCGGTCGGCGGCGGCGCGGTCTTCCTCGGCATGCGCCGCCGAGGGGCGAAGAGCGAGGACTGACGCCTCACGGACGCGATGCGATGGCCCGTCCCCGAGGGGGGCGGGCCATCGTGCTGCGGGAACGGGCCGCCTCCCGGCGGTTCACCCGAGCGACCGGTCCGAGGGGGCGGGCGCGGTGCCGTCCGGAGCGGCGCCCGGGGTCACCCCGGCCCCCGACCGGCCCGCCCGAGGGGCGGTGCCGTCGCGGTGGTGGTCATGCGCGAGGGGCTCCGTGCCGCTCGCCCGGGCGGGAGCACTCATCCGAGCACGGCGATCTCGTCGGCGTCGAACTCCACCCCGACCTCGTCCCCGACCTCCGGCGCCGACCTGAGTGCGCAGGCCGCCTCCAGCCCGGGCGCGCCCTCGGGCTGGAGGCGGACGGCGACATGGGTGCCCCGGAAGGTCCGCGCGGCCACGGTGCAGCGCAGGCCCGTGTCGGCCGGGACCAGGCGGACACCGGCGGGCCGGACGAGGAGCGTCCGCGTCCCCTGCGGGGCGTCCCGGGGCACGGGGACCTTGCCCCAGGGAGTCACGGCGACCGCGTCGCCCACCGTCGCCTCGACCACGTTCTCGAAACCGAGGAAGCGGGCCACGAAGGCGTCGGCCGGCCGCTGCCACACCTGAAGGGGCGTACCGGACTGGGCGATCCGCCCGTCCCGCATCACCACCACCCGGTCGGCCAGCGCGAACGCCTCCCCCTGGTCGTGGGTCACGGCGAGCACGGTGGTGCCCAGCCGGCCGAACAACTCACGCAGTTCGACGACAAGCCGTTCCCTGAGCGAGCGGTCCAGCTGCCCGAGCGGCTCGTCGAGCATCAGCAACCGGGGGCTGGGCGCGAGGGCGCGGGCCAGCGCCACGCGCTGCTGCTCCCCACCGGACAACGCGGCGACGGCCCGCCCGGCCGCTCCGGGCAGCCCGACGAGCTCCAGCAGCTCCGCCACCCGCTCGGCCTGTTCGCTGCGCGACGCCCCGCGCGTCCGCAGCCCGAAGGCTACGTTGCCGCCGACGTCCCGCTGCGGGAACAGCTGGTGGTCCTGGAACATCAGCCCGACCCCGCGCCGGTGCGCGGGCACGTCCGTCCGGTCGCGGCCGTCGAGCACGACCCGCCCGGAGTCGAGGGGCTGCAGCCCGGCCACCGCCCGCAGCAGCGTCGACTTGCCGCTGCCGCTGGGTCCGAGCACGCACACGATCTCGTGCTCGGCGACCTCCAGGTCGACGGCGTCCAGTACGGGCCGTCCGCCGAAGCGGACGGTCGCGGCCCGAAGGCTCAACAGCATCTAAAACTCCCCGGTCCGGTCGGTCCGCAGCCGCTCCAGCACCAGCAGCGCCACCGCGCACACGATCATCAGAATCGTCGACAGGGCCATCGCCTGGCCGTAGTTGAGGTCGCCGGGCCGTCCCAGCAGCCGGGCCACGGCCACCGGCAGCGTCGGGTTCTCGGGCCGCGCGATGAACACCGTCGCCCCGAACTCGCCCAGCGACACCGCGAAGGCGAACCCGGCGGCGATCAGCAGCGCCCGCCGCACCATCGGCAGGTCCACCTCCCGCCACGCCCGCCACGGCGACGCCCCGAGCACGGCCGCCGCCTCCCGCAGCCGGACGTCCACGGCCCGCAGCACGGGCAGCATCGTCCGGACCACGAACGGGACGCCGACCAGTGCCTGTGCGAGCGGCACCAGGATCCAGGAGGCCCGCAGATCCAGCGGCGGCTCGTCGAGGGCGATCAGGAACCCGAAGCCGACGGTCACCGCGGACACCCCGAGCGGCAGCATCAGCAGCGCGTCGAACCCGCGCACCAGCCGCCCCGCGTCCCGCCGGGTGAGCGCGACGGAGGCGAGGCCGCCGATCACCACGGCGATGGCGGTGGCGGCCACCGCGTACTGCAGCGAGTTGCCGACCGCCTCGATCGGCGGCACGAGGAACACTCCCCCGTCCTCGCGGGTCAGCGCCCGGTAGTAGCCGAGTCCGGCGCCCGCGAAGGACCGTTCCACCAGGACGGCGAGCGGCAGCAGGAGCAGCACGCCGACGGTGGCCACGACCCCGCCGAGCAGCGCCCACTGCCCGGCGCCGCGCGGCCGGCGCGCGGTCACCGAGGCGTCCACCAGCCGCAGCGCGGTCTCCCGCCGCCGCACCGTCCAGGCGTGCAGGGCGAGGATCGCGCCCACGGCGACGAACTGGATCATCGTCAGGACGGCGGCGGTGGACAGGTCGAAGATCTCGGAGGTCTGGCGGTAGATCTCCACCTCGAGGGTGGAGAAGGTGGGCCCGCCGAGGATCTGCACCACGCCGAAGGAGGTGAAGGTGAACAGGAAGACCATCAGCGCGGCGGCGGCCACGGCCGGCGCGAGCGCGGGCAGGGTGACGGTCCGCCAGGCCGCGAACCGCGAGGCGCCGAGCACCCGCGCGGCCTCCTCCTGCCGGGGGTCGAGCTGTGCCCACAGTCCCCCCACGGTCCGGACGACCACGGCGTAGTTGAAGAAGACGTGCGCGAGCAGGATCGCCCACACGGTGGTGTCCAGCCGCAGGCCCCACAGCTCGTCGAGGAGCCCGCCGCGTCCCACCAGCGCCATGAACGCCGTCCCGACGACCACCGTCGGCAGCACGAACGGGACGGTGACCACGGCCCGCAGCACCTGCTTGCCGGGGAAGTCGAAGCGGGCGAAGACGTAGGCGCCGGGCAGGGCGATCAGCAGGGTGAGGGCGGTGGAGACCAGCGCCTGCCAGGTGGTGAACCACAGGACCTGCCGGACGTCGGACTGCGCCAGGACCTCCCCGACCCGCCCGAGCTGCCAGGTCCCCTCGGCCTTGAGGCCGCGCGCGACGATCGCGGCGACGGGGTAGGCGAAGAAGACGGCGAAGAACGCGACGGGCACGGCCATGAGACCGAGCCGCGCCGCGTTCCCCCGCCACCCGGCCGCGGTGCGGCTCACCGGCGCGGCGCCGCTCACTTCAGTACGAGCGAGGTCCACGACTTGACCCACTGGTCACGGTGGTCGGCGATCTTCGCCGGGGCCATGGTCCGGGGGTCCTTCGCCTGCGGTCCGAACTCCGTGAACTCCGCGGGCACCCGGGCGTCCTCGCGCACCGGGTAGACGAACATGTTGAGCGGCATGTCCTCCTGGAACCGCTGGCCGACCAGGAAGTCGAGCAGCGCCTTGCCGCCCTCGGGGTTCTTCGCGTTGCTCAGCAGCCCCGCGTACTCGACCTGGCGGAAGCAGGTGTCCTCGGCCACACCGGTGGGCGCGGTGTCCGGCCTCGGGTCGGCGTAGATCACCTCGGCGGGCGGCGAGGAGGCGTAGGACACCACCAGCGGCCGGTCGGCCTTGGCCTTCTTGCCGCCGGCGGAGCCGCTGAACTCCTCGTTGTAGGCCTGCTCCCAGCCGTCGGCCACCTTCACGCCGTTGGCCTTGAGCTTCTTCCAGTAGTCCGTCCAGCCGTCGTCCCCGTACTCGGCGACGGTGCCGAGCAGGAAGCCGAGGCCGGGCGAGGAGGTGGAGGCGTTCTCGACGACGAGGAGGTTCTTGTACTCGGGCTCGGTCAGGTCGTCGAAGGTCCGCGGCGGGGTCAGCTTCCGCTCGGCGAACCACTCCTTGTCGTAGTTGACGCAGACGTCGCCGGTGTCGATGGGCGTGACCCGGTGCTCGCCCCCGTCGACGCGGTACTCGGGGAGGATGGAGTCGGCGTCCTTCACCTCGTACGACTGGAACAGCCCGTTGTCGAGGGCGCGGGACAGCAGGGTGTTGTCGACGCCGAAGAAGACGTCGCCCTGGGGGTTGTCCTTGGTCAGGATCGCCTTGTTCACGGCCTGCCCGGCGTCGCCGTCCTTAAGGACCTTGAGCTTGTAGCCGGACTCCTTCTCGAAGGCGGCGACGACCTCCTCGGACGCGGCCCACGAGTTGTGGCTGACGAGGGTCACGGTCTTCGACCCGCCGCCGCTCCGGTCGTCGCCGCCGGACGAACCGCAGGCGGTCACGGTGACCAGGCCCAGCCCGACGGCCAGGATCGTGACCTTCTTGGTGATGCTCACTGGATCCCTCCTGGGTGACCAGGAAGAGACGCGGCCCTGCCCGGGACCCCTCACAGGTGTCCCGGGCAGGGTGCAACAGCTCGAGTGGTGACCGATCTCCCTACCCAGAATGACCTGGGCCAGGTTCGGAGGGTCTGCGGCCGGTGCCGCACTCTCAGCGCTGTGGCGCTCCCCTGTCGGAATATGAAGATGTGCTTGTCTGATTCTCGACTATGAAGTTGTGCTGACGCCGGCCAGGCTACCGCTCGCTCGCGGCAAGCTGACCACAGGCCCCGTCGATCTCCTGGCCGCGGGTGTCCCGGATCGTCACCGGCACGCCGTGGGCGGCGATCGCCTCCACGAACGCCTTCTCGTCCTCGGGCCGGGAGGCGGTCCACCGGGAACCGGGCGTCGGGTTGAGCGGGATGAGGTTGACGTGCACGGGCCGGCCCTTGAGCAGCCGGCCGAGCCGGTCGCCGCGCCAGGCCTGGTCGTTGATGTCCCGGATGAGCGCGTACTCGATGGACAGCCGCCGCCCGGACCTGGCCGCGTAGGCGAACCCGGCGTCGAGCACCTCGCGCACCTTCCACCGCGTGTTCACGGGGACGAGGGTGTCGCGCAGCTCGTCGTCGGGGGCGTGCAGCGAGATGGCGAGGCGGCACTTGAAGCCCTCGTCGGAGAACCGGTGGATGGCCGGGACGAGGCCGACCGTGGACACCGTGATCCCGCGCTGCGACAGCCCGAGCCCGTCCGGCTCGGGATCGGTGAGGCGGCGGATGGCCCCCACGACCCGGTTGTAGTTGGCGAGCGGCTCACCCATGCCCATGAACACGATGTTGCTCAGCCGCGTCGGCCCTCCCGGCACCTCGCCGTCCCTCAGGGCGCGCATGCCGTCCACGATCTGGTGCACGATCTCCGCGGTGGACAGGTTCCGGTCGAGTCCGGCTTGCCCGGTGGCGCAGAACGGGCAGTTCATGCCGCAGCCCGCCTGGGAGCTGATGCACATCGTCACCCGGTCCGGGTAGCGCATCAGCACGGACTCGACGAGCGTGCCGTCGAACAGCTTCCACAGCGTCTTGCGGGTGGTGCCCTGGTCGGTCGACAGGTGCCGGACGACCGTCATCAGCTCGGGAAGCAGCGCCTCCCGCAGCCGGGCCCGGGAGCCGGCCGGGATGTCGGTCCACTGCTCCGGGTCGTGCGCGTACCGCGCGAAGTAGTGCTGCGAGAGCTGCTTGGCGCGGAACGGCTTCTCACCGGCCGCTGCGACCGCCTCCTTGCGCTCGGCGGGCGTGAGGTCGGCGAGGTGCCGCGGCGGCTTCTTGGCTCCGCGCGGCGCGACGAAAGTGAGTTCTCCGGGCTTAGGCATGGCCCTACCAGTGTCGCAGACGTGCAGAGTGATCATCTCCGCGCCGGATCGGTCCGCCGCCGCTCCCCGTCCCCGGTCCGGCCGTGCTCCCCGTCCCGCACACCGCAGGAAGGCACCTGCCGACATAATTCATAATTGCTGGAACAAGGGACGAAACGCACCGGTGGAGCGGAGCCCGTGGTCCGCTCCCCGAGCGTGAGGAACGCGCTGAGCCGTGCAGGAGTGCCGGCGCTGGAGGTGGTCGGAGTGCGGACTGTCGTCGACAGACTGGCCGCTTCCGATATCTGGCGTCGCCCCGCGGTCCGGGTGCTGGCCTTCTGTCTCCTGCCGCTGCTCCTGCTGCTGGTGGACGCGGTGACCGGACCGAAGGTGCGCCTGAGCCCCCTGATGGTCGCGGGCCCGGCCTTCGCCGCGATCTTCTGCGTCCCCCGCTGCGTCCTGGCGGTGCTCGCCGTGACCCTCCCGTGCTCGGTCGCGGCCTCCGCGGTGAACCAGCACCTGGACACCGTCAACTTCCCGGTCCAGTTCGGCAGCACGGTGCTGATCGGCGCGGCCTCCGTGGCGGCCAGCGCGATCCGGGTGCGCGGGGAGCGCCGGCTGGCCGCGTCCCGCTGGGTGGCCGAGGTCACCCAACGAGTGCTGCTCCACCCGCTGCCGCGCCGGTCCGGCCCCTTCGACGTGGCCTCGCTGTACCTGGCGGCGGACGAGGAGGCCGCCGTCGGCGGTGACCTCTACGGTGTCGCCCGGTGCGGGCGCAACACTCGGGTGCTGGTCGGGGACGTCCAGGGCAAGGGGCTGGCCTCGCTGGAGATGGTCAGCTGTGTGCTGAACAGCTTCCGGCGGTCGACGCGGCACGGTCTCCCGCTGGACGAGATGGTCGGCGAGATCGAGGCGGCGTTCCGCGAGGAGGTCCAGGAGCAGACCGCCGCGACGGACCCGGGGGTCCGTCCGGCCGGTCAACTCGCGACCGAGTCGTTCGTCACCGGGGTGGCGGCCGACCTGTCCGACGACGGCCGCATCCGTCTGGTGAACCTGGGCCACCCGGCCCCGCTGCTGCTGCACGGGGGCACGGTCACGGCCCTCGAACCGACCGTTCCGGCCCCACCGGTGGGTCTGGCGGACCTGAACGCCGACGGACTCGTCGTGGACACGGCCGACATCCCGCCCGGGGCCACGCTGCTGCTGTACACCGACGGGGTGACCGAGGCCCGCGACACGTCGGGAGCCTTCTATCCGCTCGCCGAGCGGGTACGGCGCTGGACGGACACGGAACCCGAGGCGCTGCTGGCCGCCCTCCACGCCGACCTGCGGCGGTACGCGGGCGCCCGGATCGTGGACGACATCGCCATGGTGGCGCTGCGCCGTTCCCCCGTCCGCGCCCCGGCCGACGGCGTGTCGGCGGACGACCGTCGCGCCCGGCCCGCTCCACCGGAGTCCCCCCGTGCCGACGAGGGGCCCACTCCCTTCGACGCTCCGGCCCCGGTACCGCGGACACACCCGGCCGAATAGGCCCGGCGCACGAGCCGGAGCAGGCACGCGGAAGGGCCCGTCCCACCGGGACGGGCCCCTCTCACCACGGGTACGGCCGGGGAACGGGTCAGCCGGACCCGACGAAGAGGACGAGGAGCAGCCACACCACCGGTGCCGTCGGCAACAGGGAGTCCAGCCGGTCCATGATGCCGCCGTGGCCGGGCAGCAGCGTGCCCATGTCCTTGATGCCCAGGTCCCGCTTGATCATGGACTCGCCCAGGTCGCCGAGCGTGGCGCTGACCGCGACCGCGAGGCCGAGCAGCAGACCCTGCCACCACCTGCCGTCGTCGATCAGGAACTGCATGCACAGCGCGCCCGCCGCCATCGAGAAGGCGACCGCGCCCAGCAGCCCCTCGCGAGTCTTGCCGGGGCTGATGCGCGGGGCGAGCTTGTGCGTGCCGAAACGCCAGCCGACCGCGTACGCGCCCGTGTCGCTCACGACCGTCAGCAGCAGGAACGTCAGCACGCGCCAGGGCCCGTCGTCCGCCGTCAGCATCATCGCGACGAAGGTCGCCAGGAACGGCACGTAGAACGCCGCGAACAGACCCGCCGTGACGTCCCTGAGGTAGTTCTCGGGGGGCGCCGTCATACGCCACACCAGTACCGCCAGCGCGGTGAGCGCCATGGCGACCCACGCGCCCTCGGCTCCCCGGGCGTACCCGGAGACGACCATGGCCGCGCCGCCGAGCGCGAGCGGCACCAGGGGTGCCCTGATGCCCTTGCACTCCTTCAGCCGCGTGGTCAGTTCCCACAGGCCCACCACGACCGCGACGGTGACCACGCCGACGAAGACGGCCTTGACGACGAACAGCGACGCGACGATCACCGCGCCGAGTCCGACGCCGACGCCTATCGCGGCGCCCAGGTCGCGCCCCGCGCTCTTCTTCTGCGGGGCACGCGCCGGCTGCGGGACGTCGGGCATGGGCTCCGGATTCTGCGGCACCTCCCCCGGGTGGGGGCGGGCCCGCGTCGGCTCGTCTCGGAACGGAGGACCGCTCGACCGAGCGGCCCCCGGGTCCGCATCCTGGTCTCCGCCGTGTTCGGGTACGTCGGGCACGATGGGCATGGGGCGAGTCTGCTGTGCGTAGTGCGCATCGTACGCGGGACCCGCCGGGGCAGCTCCCCCGCCGGGCCCGTGGTCGGACGGCCCCCAGTACCCGGTCTGCGGCGTCCCCCAGGAAGAGTCGTTCATCAGACCTCGAGAAGCTCCGCTTCCTTGTGCTTCAGGAGCTCGTCCACCTGGGCGACGTACTTCGCGGTGGTGTCGTCGAGCTCCTTCTCCGCACGACGACCCTCGTCCTCGCCGACCTCGCCGTCCTTGATCAGCTTGTCGATGGCGTCCTTGGCCTTGCGGCGCACGGCGCGGATGGAGACCTTGGCGTCCTCACCCTTGGCCTTGGCCACCTTGATGAACTCGCGGCGGCGCTCCTCGGTCAGCTCGGGGAACACCACCCTGATGATGTTGCCGTCGTTGCTCGGATTGACGCCCAGGTCGGAGTCGCGGATCGCCTGCTCGATGTTGCGCAGCGCGCTCTTGTCGAACGGCGTCACCACGGCCATGCGCGGCTCGGGCACGGAGAACGAGGCCAGCTGGTTGATCGGCGTCAGCGCGCCGTAGTAGTCGGCCACGATCTTGTTGAACATCGCCGGGTGCGCACGACCGGTGCGAATCGCGGCGAAGTCCTCCTTGGCAACCACGACGGCCTTCTCCATTTTCTCCTCGGCCTCGAGGAGGGTCTCTTCGATCACCACTTGCTCCTGCGTGTCTTGAGTAGGCCCGGCTGCGGTTCCCCGTCGGGGTGGCGGCCGGCTGCTGCGTCGCGTCTTCTTCCTGCACGGTTCCCGACCGGCGGGACATTGTCCATCCCCCGGCCCGGGTCATCAGCCCTGGCTGACTTGGTCACCCACGAGCGTGCCGATCTTCTCACCCTTGACGGCGCGCGCGATGTTGCCCTCCGTCAGGAGCTCGAAGACGACGATGGGGAGCTTGTTGTCACGGCACAGCGTGATCGCCGTGGCGTCGGCGACCTTCAGGTCCCGGGTGATGACCTCGCCGTAGCCGAGATGGTCGAACTTCACCGCGTCGGGGTTGGCCTTCGGGTCGGAGTCGTACACCCCGTCCACGCCGTTCTTGCCCATCAGCAGGGCCTCGGCGTCGATCTCGAGGGCGCGCTGGGCCGCGGTGGTGTCGGTGGAGAAGTACGGCATGCCCATACCGGCGCCGAAGATGACCACACGGCCCTTCTCCAGGTGCCGCACGGCGCGCAGCGGGATGTAGGGCTCGGCGACCTGCCCCATGGTGATGGCGGTCTGCACCCGGCAGTCGACGCCCTCCTTCTCCAGGAAGTCCTGGAGGGCGAGGCAGTTCATCACGGTGCCGAGCATGCCCATGTAGTCCGAGCGGGCCCGGTCCATGCCGCGCATCTGGAGTTCCGCGCCGCGGAAGAAGTTGCCGCCGCCGATGACGATCGCGATCTGCGCGCCGTCCCGCACGACGGCCGCGATCTCGCGCGCGATGGCGTGCACCACGTCGGGATCGACGCCCAGGCCCCCGCCCCCGGAGAAGGCCTCTCCGGACAGCTTCAGCAGAAACCGGCCGCACACTTTGCCGTCGTCGCTCTTCTCAGCCTTGGTGGTCATCGGGGATCCCGCCTCTTTCACGTGTTGCACATACGAAGAAGGCCATTGCCGGTGGGGCGTGGTTCGCATCCCATACGGCAATGGCCTCCTCGTCAGATCTGCTGTCGCCCGACACCCGCGCGTACGTGACGGCGTACCGGTGCGACCGCTGCCGACCCTATCCGGGTCGCGCGCCCGTCGCGGTACGGACTCAGATGCCGACCTTGATGCGCGCGAAGCGCTTCAGGGTGACACCGGCCTCTTCCAGGACCTTCTGGACGGACTTCTTGTTGTCCAGCGCGTAGGGCTGGCCGAGCAGCGTGGCGTCCTTGAAGAAGCCGTTGAGGCGACCCTCGACGATCTTCGCCAGGGCGGCCTCGGGCTTGCCCTCGGCGCGGGTGGTCTCCTCGGCGATGCGGCGCTCGGACTCGATGACCTCGGCCGGCACGTCCTCCTTGGAGAGGTACTTCGGCGCGAAGGCGGCGATGTGCTGGGCGACGCCCTTGGCGACCTCGGCGTTCGGCTTGTCGAGCTCGACGAGGACACCGATCTGCGGGGGCAGGTCGGGCATCGTGCGGTGCATGTACGCCGCCACGTAACCGTCGGTGAACTGCGCGAAGCGGTCCAGGACGATCTTCTCGCCCAGGTTGGCGTTGGCCTCGTCCACGAACGCCTGGACGGTCTTGCCGGCCTCGATCTCGGAGGCGAGCAGGGCCTCGAGGTCGGCCGGGGAGGTCTTGGCGACGTGCTCGGCGATGGTGGTGGCCACGGACTGGAACTTCTCGCCCTTGGCGACGAAGTCCGTCTCGCACTTCAGCTCGACCAGGACGCCGGAGGAGTTGTCGTCGGCGATGACCGAGACCACCGCGCCGTTCTCGGCGGAGCGGCCCTCGCGCTTGGCGACGCCCTTCTGGCCCTTGATGCGAAGCGCCTCGACGGCCTTGTCGACGTTGCCCTCGGCCTCGTCCAGCGCCTTCTTGCAGTCCATCATGCCGGCGCCGGTGAGCTCCCGGAGCTTCTTGACGTCGGCGGCGGTGTAGTTCGCCATGAGTCTGTGAGTCTTTCTCGAAGTCTGGAGTTTCGAAGATCTGCGGATCGGGGCCCGCCCGGGGGCAGGTCTCCGACGCGCCGCCGACCTGCGGGCGGACGGCGGGAGCGATGGGGGTGCCTCCCCCGCCCTCGGGGCGAGGGGGACGAGGACACCGCTCCCGCCGTCATCGGCCCTGACGGGTCGGTCAGGCCTGCTCGGCCGGAGCCTGCTCGGCCGGGGCCTGCTCGGCCGGGGCCTCCGCGGCGGGAGCCTCGGCCGGCTTCTCGCCCTCGGCGGCGGCCGGAGCGGCGCCCTCGGAGTCCGCCTTCTTCTCGCCCTCGAGCAGGTCGCGCTCCCACTCGGCCAGCGGCTCGCCCGCGGCCTTCTCGCCCTTGCCCTCGGTGGCGACACCGGAGCGGGCGATGAGGCCCTCGGCGACGGCGTCGGCGATCACCCGGGTGAGCAGGGTGACGGAGCGGATGGCGTCGTCGTTGCCCGGGATCTTGTAGTCGACCTCGTCGGGGTCGCAGTTGGTGTCGAGGATGGCGACGACCGGGATGTTGAGCTTCCGGGCCTCGCCGACCGCGATGTGCTCCTTCTTGGTGTCCACGATCCAGACGGCGCTGGGCACCTTCTGCATCTCGCGGATACCGCCGAGGGTCTTCTCCAGCTTGGCCTTCTCGCGGGAGAGGACCAGGAGCTCCTTCTTGGTCAGACCGGAGGACGCGACGTCCTCGAAGTCGATCTGCTCGAGCTCCTTCAGGCGCTGCAGGCGCTTGTAGACGGTCGAGAAGTTGGTGAGCATGCCGCCCAGCCAGCGCTGGTTGACGTAGGGCATGCCGACGCGGGTGGCCTGCTCGGCGATGGCCTCCTGCGCCTGCTTCTTCGTGCCGACGAACATGACCGTGCCGCCGTGGGCGACGGTCTCCTTGACGAACTCGTAGGCGCGGTCGATGTACGACAGCGACTGGAGCAGGTCGATGATGTAGATGCCGTTGCGCTCGGTGAAGATGAAGCGCTTCATCTTCGGGTTCCAGCGACGGGTCTGGTGACCGAAGTGGACGCCGCTCTCCAGCAGCTCCCGCATCGTGACGACGGCCATGGCCGTATCTCCTTGAATTTCTCGGTTGTGCCGCGGAGACCGGCCGGCCTCCGCGCCTGACGCCCGCGACGCGCCGTTGCCACGAAGGACCGAGGGGCGCTGACATCGGGATCCGGCCGTGACCGGTCTCGGTGTCGGGGCGTGCGAAGTCGACCCGGTGGCCCGGGTCGCCACCAGAAGTGTACGGGACCGGCGGGGTGCCGGGTGACGCCGTTGTCCACAACCGGCGGCCGATCCACAGGTCCCGGCCATGATCACGGTTCTTCCGGAACGCTTCCCGCATGCGAGTGAGGCGATGTCCGAGAGCGTGTGCGCGAGCGGCCCCGTGGGTGGCCCTGATCCTGTCGGTGCTGACGGTGCTGTCGGCACCGGCGCCGTGGTGGCCGGCGCCGGGCACGGACACCGGCACGGGGAACGCGGTGCCGGCGGGCGGGGACTGCGGGACTCCGGCCGTGGGACGGGCGTGGCCCGTGGGAGCGCGGCCGCGGGTGCTGCGCGGCTGGGAGCCGCCGGTCACGGTGTACGGGCGGGGGCACCGGGGCGTGGACCTGGCGGCGGCGCCGGGGGCGCCGGTACGGGCGGTGGCGGCGGGCCGGATCTCGTTCGCGGGCCGGGTCGCCGGGAGGGGCGTCGTCTCGGTGGAACTGGCCGGTACGGGTGATCCCCCGTTGCGCACGACCTACGAACCCGTCCGGGCGTCGGTGGACGAGGGCGACGAGGTGGCGGCCGGCGAGGTGGTCGGCGCGGTGGAGCCCACGGGCTCGCACTGCTCGGCCCCGTGCGTGCACTGGGGCCTCCTGAGGGGCGACGCCTACCTGGACCCGCTCACCCTGCTGCCCCCGTGGCTGCTGCACAGGGGCCCGCCGAGACTGCTGCCGGTGCTCGGGGTCCCGGTGCCCCGGTGACGGGGGCCGGCCCCTCCGCGCCGGGCCGGCGCCGGGGAGCGGCCGTCGCCTCGGTGACCCGGCGTCTCGAAAGCGGCCGCCGGAGGAGTGGCCACGGCCGGATCCTCCGCCGCCGGAAGGACACCGCCGAAAGGCACCGCGAAGGCGTGCCGGGCCGGGCCGCGCGCTCCGTCCGTCAGCCCCGCACTCCCCTCAGCACCATGGAGACCGCCGCCTCGGTGATCGCGTCCGGGTGTTCCGCCGCGCCCAGTTCGATGCGGCGCACCGCGGCGTCGACCACGCCCTGGAGCAGCATCGCCGCGAGCCGGGGCTGGTCGTGGCCCAGGTCGCCCAGGGCTTCGACGATCATCGCGATGAGTCCGCCGTGCGCCGCGCGGATCTTCTCCCGGGCACCCGCGTCGAGTTCGCTGGCGGAGATCGCCACCACGGCCCGGTGCCGCCGGTCCCCGACCAGTTCCAGCTGCTTGCGGACGTACGCCCCGATCTTCGCCTCGGCTCCGTCGGCGAGGGCCATCGCCGCCTCGACCTCCGCCGCCCAGACCGGGAAGTCGACCTCGCACAGCTCCTCGACGACGGCCGCTCGCGAGCGGAAGTATTCGTACACGGACGAGCGCGCGAGGCCCGTCCGCTCGGCGAGGGCCGGGAAGGTCAACGCCTCCGTCCCGCCCTCGGACAGCAGGGAGCGTGCCGCGTCCAGCAGGGCGGCTCGTTGCATCGACCGGTGCTCGGCCACGGAGGCCGCTCGAATCCTTGGCACGTCGTCCACTTTACGGACGCCTCACCCGCGGCGGGAGTCTCCCGTTCGCAGGCGCAGGTCACACGGGGCCCCGGCGGAACCCGGGCCGAACGGGCTCAGCGTCCGAAACTCGCCAGTTTCGCCCGCAGCTGGAGCACGGATTTGGTGTGGATCTGGCTGACCCGGCTCTCGGTCACCCCCAGCACGTTGCCGATCTCGGCGAGGGTGAGCCCCTCGTAGTAGTACAGGGTGACCACGGTCTTCTCCCGCTCCGGCAGCGTGTTGATCGCCCGCACCAGGAACCGCCGCAGCTCCCGGTCCTCGGCGACCTCCACCGGGTTGTCGGCGGCGGTGTCCTCCAGCGTGTCCATGAGGCTCAGCCGGTCGCCGCCCTCGCCTCCGACGTGCAGCAGCTCCTCCAGGGCGACGACGTTCGCGAGCGACAACTGGCTGAAAACCGCGTGCAGCTCCTCCACGGCGATGCCCAGCTCGCCGGCGACCTCGCTCTCCGACGGCGTGCGTCTGAGCCGCGCCTCCAGGGTGGCGTAGGCCCGCTCGACGTTCCGCGCCTTCTGCCGGACCGAGCGCGGGATCCAGTCGAGCGCCCGCAGCTCGTCGATCATCGCGCCCCGGATGCGGGTGATCGCGTACGTCTCGAACTTGATCTCCCGGTCGACGTCGAACTTCTCGATCGCGTCGATCAGCCCGAAGATCCCGGAGGAGACGAAGTCCGCCTGCTCGACATTGGACGGCAGCCCCACGCTGACCCGGCCGGCGACATACTTCACCAGCGGCGAGTAGTGCAGGATCAGCTGTTCCCGCAGCCGCTCGTCTCCTGTCGCCTTGTACGACCGCCACAACTCGTCGAGTGTCGAGGGAGCGGGCGGCCGCACGCTGCCACCGTCGCGGGCGGCTGGGGGGATCGCCGCCCGGTCGGACCCGGAGGTGTGCTGGGGCATTCGTCGCCTTGTGCCGTTCT
Organism: Streptomyces viridosporus T7A; assembly: GCF_008704515.1. Lineage (NCBI taxonomy): Bacteria > Bacillati > Actinomycetota > Actinomycetes > Kitasatosporales > Streptomycetaceae > Streptomyces > Streptomyces viridosporus. The sequence goes on along the minus strand of NZ_CP023700.1, from coordinate 5,837,094 downwards.
GCCGTGGACTGGTACTGCCTGGGTGAGTCGTCTGTCCCGTGTCGAGTTGCCTGTGCGTGCCGGAATCCTCGTGAGCGTAGCGTGACTGGGGCGTCGCGGTGTGCGAAGAGGCGGGGCGGAGCCGTGCGCAGATTCGTTCCGGGCGCCGCCCCACCGGGGCATTGCGGTCGCTCAGCGTGATCACCCGGGTGTCCCAACTGACGTATTTTTCAAGGGGCGTCGGGGGTTCCCCCGGACGGCCGAACACGCTCCGTCAGTGCGCGTCCGAACCGCCGCGGGCCGAGATCAGCGCCTGGCGTGTCAACTTCCAGCCGTCGCCGTGTCGTTCGACGTAACCAAGTGCTCGCAGTTCGTACAGTCTCGCGATCGCGTCGTCCCGGGTGGTCTGCGCGCCGCACGCGATGTCCTCCGCCCGGGCGGCCCCGTGCGCCGGCAGCGCGGCGAGGACCTGGCGGCCGGCCGGTTCCAGCAGGTCCCGGGGCAGCACCGGCCCCCGGCGTTCCGGCGCGAGCTCGCCCATGTCGCCGACCAGCTCGACGACGTCCGCGGCATCGGTGACCAGCACCGCTTCCTGCCTCAGGAGCTCGTGCACCCCGGCGGAGAGCCCGCTGGTGGCCGGTCCCGGTACCCCCATCGTGTGGCGCCCCAGCCGCCGGGCCGCCCTGGCGGTCACCAGGGAGCCGCTGCGGTGGGCGGCCTCGACGACCACGGTGCCCCGGGTGAGTGCGGCGATCACCCGGTTCCGGAGGACGAATCTGCTCGGTGTGGGGTGATCGCCGGGCGGCAATTCGCCGATCACCAGTCCCTGTTCCGCGATCCTGGTGATCAGCCCGGTGTGCCCGCGCGGGTAGGGCCGGTCGACTCCGCAGGCGAGGACGGCGACGGTGGCGCCGCCCGAGCCGAGCGCGCCGCGGTGGGCGGCACCGTCGACGCCGTAGGCTCCGCCGGAGACCACGACCCAGCCGCGTTCGGCGAGGCCGGCGGAGAGGACGGCGGCCATGTGGGCGCCGTACTCGGTGCAGGCGCGGGCGCCGACGAGGGCGACCGAGCGCAGCGCCCACATCCGCAGATCGGCGCCGCCGCGCACCCACAGCCCGAGGGGCCGGGCGTCCCCCAGGTCGTCGAGCTGCCGGGGCCACTCGGTGGTCCCGGGGGTGACGAACCGCGCGCCGGCCTCCCGCGCGACGGCGAGGTCCCTGTGCGGGTCGGCCCGCTCGGCCCGGGCGAGCATCCCGGCCCACCGCTTGCCGCTCACCCCGGGCAGGGGCCCGCCCCGTTCCCGCAGCCGCCGCACCACGGCCCCCGCTCCGAGTTCCCGCACCCAGCGCCCGCCGGTCTCGTCCCCGGGCTCGACGACCCGGGTGAGGAGGATCCGGGCGAGGAGCCCGTCCTCGCCCTCGTCGGCGGCGCTCATGCCGGCGCTCCGATGGCCATGGGCACACCGCGGGGGACACCGGTGCGCAGTTGCAGCGCGAGGGCGACGTCCCCGGCGTCGGGCCGGTCGTGGCCGGCCAGGTCGGCGACGGTCCAGGCGACCCGCAGCACCCGGTCGAGCCCCCGGGCGGTGAGCACCCCCCGCTCCAGACTGCGTTCGGCGTCCTCCATCGCGCCGGGCGCGGCGTGCCAGCGGCTGCGCAGCTCCCGGCCGGGGACGTCGCTGTTGGTGCGCCACGGAGTGCCGGCGAACCGCGCGGCGGCGCGCTCCCGGGCCGCCCGCACCCGGGCGGCGACCGCGGCGGTGGACTCGCCGCGGACACCGCTCGCCGTCAGCTCGGCGCGGGTGACGCGGTCGGCCTCGACCCGCAGGTCGACCCGGTCGAGCAGGGGCCCGGAGAGCCTGGCCTGGTAGCGGCGGATCGCCGAGGGCGGGCACTCGCACAGGTCGTTCGTCCGCGAGAAGCGCCCGCAGGGGCAGGGGTTGGCGGCCAGCACCATCAGGAACTTCGCCGGGAAGCGCACCACGCCCGCGCTGCGCGCGACGACCACGTGCCCGGCCTCCAGCGGCTGGCGCAGCGCGTCGAGGGCGTGGCTGCTGAATTCGGGTGTTTCGTCCAGGAAGAGGATCCCTCGGTGCGCGAGGGACACCGCTCCGGGCCGCGCCACCCCGGGGCCGCCTCCCACCAGCGCCTGCATCGTGGCCGAGTGGTGCGGGGCGCAGTAGGGGGCGACGTCGATCAGCGGTTTGCCCGGGGGCAGCAGGCCCGCCACCGAGTGCACCGCGGTGACCTCCAGCGACTCCTGCCGGTCCAGCGGTGGCAGGACCGAGGGCAGCCGCTCCGCCAGCATCGTCTTGCCGGCCCCGGGCGGCCCTTCGAGGAACAGGTGGTGCCCGCCCGCCGCGGCCACCTCCACCGCCGTCCGTGCCGAGAGCTGGCCCACGACGTCCGCGAGGTCGTGGCCGTGGTCGTGCTGCGCCGCGCCGGTGCCGTGCATGCCGGCGGCCACCCCGGCGCCGGGGACGCGCAGCCCGGCCAGGAGCGGATCGGGGCGCCCCTGCTCGTCGGGGACCTCGTCCGGCACGGGCTCGTCGGTGAGCACCGCGACCAGCTGGCGCAGGCTGCGCACGCCGAGCACGGACACGCCCGGCACCAGGGAGGCCTCGGCGGCGGCGCACTCCGGCACCACCACCTGCTCGTAACCCGCGTCGGCCGCGGCCAGCACCGCCGGCAGGATGCCGCGCACCGGCCGTACCCTGCCGTCCAGCCCCAGCTCGCCGATCATGACGATGTCGGCGAGCACCCGTGGGTCGATCCGCTCGGCGGCGCCGAGCACCGCGCAGGCGACCGCCAGGTCGAATCCGCTGCCGGCCTTCGGCACCGAGGCCGGACTGAGTCCCACGGTGAGCTTCTTCTGCGGCCACTGCCCACCGGAGTTCACCACGGCCGCGCGGACCCGGTCCCGGCTCTCCGTCAGGCTCTTGTCCGGCAGCCCCACCAGCGTGAACGCCGCCACCCCCGGTTCCAGGTCGGCCTGGACCTCCACGACCACGCCCTCGACGCCGACCAGCGCGACCGAGCACGTGCGGGCGAACCCCATCTCAGACCACCCCCCGGACGTGGTCGACGACGGGCGCACCGCGGGCCGGCAGCAGGACGCCGACCAGGTCGATGCGGACGCCGCCGGGCGGCGCTCCCCCGTGTTCCTGGAGCCAGCGTTCCGCCAGGCCGCGCAGCCGGCTCGCCTTGGCCGGCGTGACCGCCTCCATGGGGTGCTGGAAGGACCCCGCCCTGCGGGTCTTCACCTCGCAGACGACCAGGACGTCCCCGTCCCTGGCCACGATGTCGATCTCGCCGGTCCTGCCGCAGCGCCAGTTGCGCTCCAGGACCGTCATCCCGGCCTGGACCAGCCGCCGTGCGGCCAGCGCCTCGCCGTACCGTCCGAGCGCGCCGCGTGCCCGTTGTGCGTTCATGTCGGCACCACCTCCGGCGCCAACCGTCACGCATCCCGCCCCGCGGAGTGGGTCCCGGTGGGAAACCCGGCGGCTGTGGACAACTCCGTCACCCGCCCGGGAGCTCCAGATCGCTCTTGTTGAGCTCCTCGATGTTCACGTCCTTGAACGTAAGGACCCGCACCTGCTTCACGAACCGAGCCGGCCGGTACATGTCCCAGACCCAGGCGTCCGCCATGGACACCTCGAAGAACACCTCACCCTGGACCGAGTGCACCTGCATCTCGTAGTCGTTGGTCAGATAGAAACGCCGCTCGGTCTCGATCACGTATTTGAACAGACCGACGACATCGCGGTACTCCCGGTAGAGCTTCAGCTCCATCTCGGTCTCGTACTTCTCGAGGTCCTCGGCGCTCATGGCATGTTCCCCTTCAGCCGTGCGATCCCCCCATTGTGCGCCAGTCCCGGGAACCCCTAGACGATTTCGGTGTCCAGGGTCACGGGGCCGGCCGGGGGACCCTCGTCGAGCAGCGTGCGCAGCAGCTCGGCGAGTCTGGTCGGATACACCGTCTCACGGGCCCGGGTCAGTTCCGGGCACGTCCACCAGCGTGCTCCGACGACGCTGCGCCGCTCCAGTTCGGTCAGCGCCGTGGCCGCGGTGGCCGTCCGGTCGGTGCGGGCGAGGTAGTACCACTCGTCCTGGTGCCAGCGGCGTCCGGCGAAGGGAAAGGAGCACCGCCGCTTCCACAGCACGGGCCCGAGCTCGATCTCGGTGATGCCGGTCTCCTCGGCGAGTTCCCGCCGGGCGGCCTGCTCACGCGTCTCGTCGCCCTCCACGCCGCCACCGGGCGTGAACCACCAGTCGTCGGCCGGATCGTCCGGTTCGTGGCCGTGCAGCAGCAGGATGCGGTCCTGCGGGTCGAGCAGGACGACCCGGGCGACCCTGCGCAGTCCGCCCTCGGCGAGGTCCCCGGCCACCGGGATCGGCTCAGCGGGCACCGGCGGGCCCCGCCTTCGTCCGGGCCCGGGACGCGCCCGCCCACTGGGCCAGGGGACCGTACGCGGCCCCACCGAGGACGAGGACGGCACCGGCGACCACCATGGCGGTGATCGTCCGCAGCGGGCCGGGCGAGGAGAGGGGGCCGAGCTCCTCGAAGCCGGTGGCGGCCGTCAGCATGCCGTCCATCGGCCAGACCACGGCGTCGACCCGGGCCTCGACGGCCCCCCGGGCCACGGTGCCGTGCGCGGCGTCGGCGAGACGGGCGGTGGAGTCGACCGAACCGGAGCGCTCGTCGCCGAGCAGGAACAGCCGCCCCTTCGGCACGGTCACCTCCGGGAAGCCGTTGAACCCGGTCGCCGTGGCCTCGGAGAGGTACGGTTCGTCGATCTCCTCGCCGTTGACCTCGAGCCTGCCGTCCCGGCAGCAGGAGACGGTGTCGCCGCCGACGGCGACCACCCGCTTGAGGATCGGGACGTTCGCCCAGGTCTCGTCCTTGAAGACGACGACGTCACCGCGGCGGACGTCACCGCTGTCGATGCGCTGGGCCAGCACGCGCTCGCCGGCGCCGATCGTCGGTGCCATCGACGTGGTGGGCACGGTGTACGGCCGGTACACCACCGCCCCCCAGGCGAAACCGCCGAGGAACAGCACCATGCCCAGGGCCACGGCCAGTCCGGACAGCCGCTGTCCGGTCCGGCTGCCCGCCTGGCCCCCGCGGGGGGCCGTACGCGTCGTGCTCCGACCACTCATGGCCGCACCCTACCCGGCAGTACCGGACGGGGGGCAGCCCTCCCCGGGACGCTCTCCCGGGGACCGCTCAGCGGCCGTCGCCGTCGCCGCGCCACCTGCGGCGCAGCAGCACCAGCGGCGCCGCGCCGGCGAGCGCGAGCCCCTGGGGCGCGACCGACAGGACCGCGCCGGCCGGCGCCCGGGCGTCCAGACCGGACTGGTCGAAGGTGTCCGGGACCGGCAGGTTGTTCCAGCGGTTGACGGGCCAGGCGATGACGACGGCGCGGCCGACGACCTCCTTCACGGGGACCATGCCGTGGTTCTTGTCGGCCTGGTTGTACCGCGAGTCCCGGGAGTTCTGCCGGTGGTCGCCCATCACCCAGATGTACCCCTCGGGGACCTGGACCTTGAACTGGCCGCCCTGGTCGTCCTGGCTGCAGGGCGTGTTGCCGGGGTAGACGTACGGCTCGTTCAGCTCCTTGCCGTTGACCCTCAGCGGGCCGGTGCCCTTGCACTCGACCGTGTCGCCGCCGACCCCGACGACCCGCTTGATCAGGTCCTTCTCCTCCGCGGACGGCATCAGACCGATCCAGCTGAGAAACTGCTGCAGGGCGTTCGGGGTGGGCGTCGGCTCGCCCGCCAGCCAGTTGTCGGGGTCGTGGAAGACGACGACCTCGCCGCGCTCGGGCTCGGAGCCGAACCAGGGGGTGAGCTTGTCGACCAGGACGCGGTCACCCTGCTGGAGGGTGTTCTGCATCGAGTCGGACGGGATCGAGAACGCCTGCACCAGGAACGTCTTGATCAGCAGCGCCAGCACCAGCGCGATGCCGATCAGGATCGGCAGTTCCTTCCAGAAGGAGCGGGGCTTCTTCGCCTGGGGGGCGCCGTCGCCCGGCCCCCCTTCCGCCGTGGGGGGCCGCCGGTCCCCGGGCCCGTCGCCACCGCCCGCCGGGGTGTGGTTCCCGGGGGTCACGGAGTCGTCCGCGGCCTGGTAGGCCGCTCCCGGGGAACGCCCGTGCCGTTCCTCGCCCTCGTGTCCGGACCGTGCGCCAACCGCCGCATCCCCCACGCCAACTCCTCACTCTCTGCCGCCGCCCGCGCCGTGCGCGACGCAGGCCCACCACTCCCATAACGAGCGGGAGTTCCGCAGGGGTCGGGAGCCGGGCCGTTCCGTTCGGGTCGTCCGGGGCAACCCTATGCGACAGCCGGGCGGCATCGGTCGACCCGGACGCCGAGTCCGACACGGAGGCGTAGGTCTTCGGCTCCTCCAGCGTGCTCCAGTTGCCGAGCGGCCAGGCGATGACCATGGCCCGGCCCACCACCTGGTCCTCGGAGACGGTGCCGCCGTAATCGGTGTCCTGGTGGGCACGGGAGTCGGCGGAGTTGTCCCGGTGGTCGCCCATCACCCACAGCCGCCCCTCGGGGACCGTGACGTCGAACGGCGTCGCGGACGGGGCGTTGCCGGGGTACAGGTAGTCCTCGTTCAGGGGAACGCCGTTGACGGTGACCCGGCCCTGCGCGTCGCAGCACAGGACCCGGTCGCCACCGACCCCGACGACCCGCTTGATCAGGTCCTTCTCGTTGTCGGACGGCAGCAGGCCGATGAAGGTGAGCCCTTCCTTGACCTGCTTGATCCCGACGGGGTCGTCCTTCTTCGGGGCGGTCTGCTCGTCCTGCAGCCAGCCGCCGGGGTCCTTGAACACGACGACGTCCCCGCGCTGCGGCCTGGAGCCGAACCACGGGGTGAGCTTGTCGACGAGCACCCGGTCGCCGATCTGGATCGTCTGCTCCATGGAGCCGGACGGGATCACGAAGGCCTGGACGAGGAACGTCTTCAGCACCAGCGCTATCAGGACGGCCACACCGACGAGGAGGGGGATCTCCTTGACGGCGCTGCGCCTGCGCCGCCGCTTGACCTTGCGCTGGAGCTTGCGCCGCTCGGCGCGCGTGCGGCCGGCGGCCGGGCTGGACGCACGGCGGTAGCCGGTGGGCAGCGGGCTCTCCGTGGCCTCGGCCGGGACGCCGCGGGGCCGACCTCGGTTACCCATGGGCGCCCTCCGCCGGGTGCGCCGCGTCCGTCCCCGGGGCGGGCACGCGCGCGTAGGCGTCGGGACGGTGCAGCCGGGTGGCCCGGTCGAAGGGCAGGACGATCCAGTCGGCGCGGCCGATCACCTCGCGGACCGGGATCATGCCGCCGCCGGGCGACCCGAGGTGGTCGCGGGAGTCGCTGGAGTCACCGCGGTGGTCACCCAGGACGAACAGGCGCCCGTCGGGCACCACGACGTCGAAGGGCACGGTGGAGGGAGCGTCACCGGGGAACAGGAAGCCCGACTCGTCGATCGCCCGGCCGTTCACCCGGATCCTCCCCTCCTCGTCACAGCAGACCACCCGGTCCCCGCCCACCCCGACGACCCGCTTGATGTAGTCGGCCTCACCGAAATACCCGGTGCCGTCGAACACCACCACGTCGCCGCGGAGCGGTCCGGGGCCGAAGCGGTACACCACCTTGTTTACGAGAACACGGTCGCCGACCCTCAAAGCCGGCTCCATGGAACCGCTGGGGATCTGGAACGGCCGCGCCACGAACGTGTTGAGCGCCAGCAGGAACAGCAGGCAGAGCAGCAGGGTCAGCGTGATCCGCCCGCCGGGGAGCCACTCCCTCACGCGCGGCCCCAACGCGGAACGCGACCGCCCCTCCGGGCCCGGTGCTCCCGAGGTCTCCTCGGGTGCGGCCGGGCGGGAGGAGCGATCGCGCTCCGTCGGCTGTGCTTCGGTGTCCATCGGGGCCAGATGTTATCCGGCCGCGAGACGACGCCGGTAAAACGCTCAGCTCTCGCGCTTCTCCTTGATCTTCGCCGCCTTGCCGCGCAGGTCGCGCAGGTAGTACAGCTTGGCGCGACGGACGTCACCCTTGGTGACGAGCTCGATCTTCTCCACGATCGGGGTGTGCACCGGGAAGGTGCGCTCGACGCCGACGGAGAAGGAGACCTTGCGGACCGTGAAGGTCTCGCGCACGCCGGCACCCTGGCGGCGGATCACCACGCCCTTGAACTGCTGCACACGGGAGCGGTTGCCCTCGATGACGCGCACGTGGACGTTGACGGTGTCGCCGGGACGGAAGGCCGGGACGTCGCTGCGCAGCGACGCGGAGTCGACGGAGTCGAGCAGGTGAGACATTTCGTCTGCTTTCTTCGCTGATGCCGCAGGTCATCAACGGCAACTGGAGTTCGGATCACGGGTGTGCGGGGCCGGGCGGGCGTCGTGTCCCCCTGCGGCAGGGGCGCACGCCGGACGGCGCACAACAGCGGCCTATTCTTCCACGCCGTCGGTCCTGCGCCAAAATCGACCGTACGGCTTTCCCTCCGGGTCCGGTTCCCAGCCCAGGATGGACAGCATCTCGCGGTCCTTCTTGTCGAAGGCCTCGGGGGCGCAGCGCTCGATGAGGTCGGGCCGGTGCGCCGTGGTGCGCCGCAGCGCCTCGTCGCGCCGCCAGCGGGCGATCTTCCCGTGGTGGCCGCTGAGCAGCACCTCGGGGATCCCCCGGTCGCGCCAGGTGGGCGGCTTGGTGTAGACGGGGCCCTCCAGGAGGTTGGCCATGGCGCCGGGCGCGAAGGAGTCGTCCTGGTGCGATGCGGCGTTGCCCAGGACGCCGGGGAGCAGCCGCGCCACGGCCTCGGTGACGACGAGGACGGCCGCCTCGCCGCCGGCCAGGACGTAGTCGCCGATGGACACCTCGTACACGGGCATCCGGGTCGCGTACTCGTCGACGACCCGCCGGTCGATGCCCTCGTAGCGGGCCGGGGTGAAGATCAGCCAGGGGCGCTCGGAGAGGTGGACCGCGAGTTCCTGGGTGAAGGGGCGGCCGCTGGGGGTGGGGACGATCAGGGCCGGCTCGTGGGAGCCGGTCTCGTACCCGTCCGCCAGCACCGAGTCGAGGGCCTCTCCCCACGGCTCGGTCTTCATCACCATGCCGGGGCCGCCGCCGTACGGGGTGTCGTCGACGGTGTGGTGCCGGTCGTGGGTCCAGGAGCGCAGGTCGTGCACGTGCACGCTCAACTGCCCGCGCGCGCGTGCCTTGCCGACGAGGGAGACGTTCAGCGGTTCGAGGTACTCGGGGAAGATCGTGACGACGTCGAGGCGCATCTAGACCTCGTCCCGGGGGGACGCACCGTGCCCGTCGGCGGCTTCGTCGCGGACCGCCCGGTCGTCGATCAGGCCGGGCGGCGGGGTGATGACCGCGCGCTGCTCCACCAGGTCGATCTCGGCGACGATCTCCTCGACGAACGGCACGAACACCTCGCTGCCGTCGGGGCGTTCGACCACGAAGAGGTCCTGGGTGGGCAGGTGGGAGATCTCGGTGATCCGGCCGACCCGCTCGCCGTCCGCGGTGACGACGTCGAGGTCGATCAGCTGGTGGTCGTAGTACTCGTCCTCGTCCTCGGGCCGTTCCTCCGGGTCGACCTCGGCGATCAGGAGGGTGTTGCGCAGGGCCTCGGCGGCGTTGCGGTCGCGTACGCCCTCGAAGCGCAGCAGAAGGCGGCCGCTGTGGACGCGGCCCGTCTCGATGGTCAGCGGACCGGCCGAGGCCGGTTCGGTGGCCAGGACGGCGCCGGGGGCGAGCCGCAGTTCCGGCTCGTCGGTACGGACCTCGACGGTGACCTCGCCCTTGATGCCGTGGGCGCGGCCGATGCGAGCGACTACCAGCTGCACGGTGCTTGGTTCTCCTGATCTACGACTGGCCTCTACGGCTGCCCCCGCACGACTACGGGCCGGGGACGGCCCTCAAGGCCCTCCCCGGCCCGAGCCGGTTGCGATAAGCGTCAGCGGACGTGGTCCACGTCGACGAGGTCGACCCGGACACCGCGGCCGCCGATGGCGCCCACGACGGTGCGCAGGGCGCGTGCGGTGCGGCCGTTGCGGCCGATCACCTTGCCGAGGTCGTCCGGGTGGACCCGGACCTCGAGCACTCGCCCGCGCCGCAGGTTGCGTGAGGCGACCTGCACATCGTCGGGGTTGTCGACGATGCCCTTCACGAGGTGCTCGAGAGCCTCCTCGAGCATGCTCAGGCCTCGGTCGACGCGGACTCGGCGGCGGCCTCGTCCTTCTTCTCAGCCTTCTTCTTCTGGGTGATCGCCTCACCCTTGCCCTCGTCGTCACCGCCGAGCGCCTCGAACGACGGGCGGGCGGACTTCTCGGCCTGCTGCAGCAGCGGAGCCGGAGCGGGCTCGCCCTTGAACTTCTGCCAGTCGCCGGTCTTCTTCAGGATGGCGAGCACGGGCTCGGTCGGCTGGGCGCCGACGCCGAGCCAGTACGCCACACGCTCGGCGTCGACCTCGATCACCGACGGGTTGTACGTCGGGTGGTACTTGCCGATCTCCTCGATGGCCCGGCCGTCACGGCGGGTGCGGGAGTCGGCGACGACGATGCGGTAGTGAGGCGAACGGATCTTGCCCAGACGCTTCAGCTTGATCTTGACTGCCACGGGAGTGGGTTCTCCTGGATTTGACGTGGTTGGGCACGGCGAGAGAAGCCGCGTGGGGTTGCGGTACCCGAGTGCCCGATGGACGCGTCAGCCGGAGGAGAGAGGGATCCTGTGCGGCTGTCGAGTACAGCTAGCCATTGTGCCATACGCCGCGGGGCCCCTCGGACCGAAGGGGCGCGCGAAAAAGAGGGGGCGCGCCGGGGGCCGCCCGGTGCCGCGAGAGCCGCGCGCCGGGTGCACGGTCCGGTGTCAGGGGTGCCGGCGACCCTGCCCCCAGCCGCGCGGGCAGGGTCGCCGGCACCCTGTTCGGTTCTGTCGTCGCCCGTCCGGTACCCACGAGATACCGAAGAGGGTCAGCTCGCCGCTCCCACGACCTCCGGGATGCGGAAGGGCTTGCCGCAGCCGCCGCAGACGATGGGGGCCTGGGCCAGGACCGAGGGGACGACGCGGACGTTGCGGCCGCAGTCGCAGACGGCCTTGACCCGGACGCCGCCGCCGGAGGAGCCGTGCCGGGCGGCCGGGCCGCGGAAGCTGCGGGCGGTGTCGCCCGCGGTCGCCGCGGAGTGGGCCTTCAGGGCGCGCTGCAGGCGTTCGATCGTCGGGCGGTAGCGGCGCTTCGCCTCGGGAGTGAGCGTGACCAGCGAGAAACCGCTGCTGGGATGCGGCTCCTCGGGGTGGTCCAGGCCCAGCTCCTCCGCGATGGCGAGGAACCTGCGGTTGTGGTAGCGGCCGGCACGGGATGTGTCGCGCACGCCGCGCGCGGCGGCGACGCCGTGGACTGCTTCGTGCAGCAGTCGTTCGAAGGAGAGTTCGTGACCGCACGCGGACGACGACTCCCCGATCAGGGACTCGGGCGCGGCAAGATCGGGCAGCTCGGGGTGGTGCCGCTGAATGTCGGCCCACGCCTGCGCCAGCTCTGCGGCGAGAACAGGTGGTGTCTGTGTCGTGCTCACGTAATGACAACGAGCCGGGGTGCCTCTGTGTTCCGATTCCGGGGCATCCCAAATAATTTGCACGTACCCGTCAGTTGTCACTGATGCGTGCCGACGAGGGCGGGTGCGCTGATCTGCGGAGAAGCCTCGCAGCTCACCGCAAGGTGGTGCGTAGGCCGACGTACGGCCCGGCGCGTACGCAGTGTCCGCGCGCCGGTGTGCGGAGAGCCCGCTGATGCGCAAGAGGCGTTTTCGGCCGCTCTCGCGGCGGAGCCGTTCGGCCCGGTCCGCACCCGTCCGGACCGCACGCTACCGGGTGCCCCGCCGGCGCTCCGCACCGCCCCGCCCCGGTCCGTACCGATCCGCACCACCCCGCACCCGACCGGATCGCGCGGTCCCGGATTGCCGGAATGTGAATTCTTGCCACTGGCACGAGCAACTGCCAAACCGCCGCCCCGTTCCACTGGACGACACGTCGAGGGCGCAGTTTCCTGGCATACGGGGGAAGTGCGAGCGCACTGCACGGGGGCCAGGGAATCGGGCACTGCGGCAACTCTCGGCTGATTGGGGCGCTTACCTATGACACCTACGCTCGTGCGGCAGCACCTGCCTCACCCGGGGGCCGTCCCCCGCGTGGACCTGCGTGCACGCGCGCGTGACTGGTCCGAGATACAGGAGCGGATGCTCGTACCGCTCTTCGAGGCCGTCTACGAGCGACTGGACGTGGGGCCCGCGACGCGACTGCTCGGTCTCGGCTGCGGTTCCGGGCTGGCCCTGCTGATGGCGGTCTCGCGCGGTGCCACGGTCACCGGTGTCGACACCTCCGCCGACCGGCTGGCCCTCGCGCGGGAGCGGCTGCTGCCCGACGAGCGGGAGGCGCGCACGCGGACGGAGACCCGGCTCGTGGACGGCCCGCCCGCGGACGCGGCCCGCGCGGACGCGGCCCGCGCGGACGCGGCCCCGTACACCGTGCTGACCGCCTTCGAGCCGATCGGCTGTCTCGCGGGGTACGCGGAAGGGCTCGGCGAGCTGCTCGCCGGGGCGACGCCGCTCGCCGGGCGCGGCGCGGCCGTGGTCCTGGCCGGCTGGGGTCCGCCGGAGCGGTGCACCACGGCGTCCGTGCTCCGGGTGGCCGCCAAGTCGGCGGAGCCCCTGCGCGCCGCGGGCACCTGGCGCCCCGCGCACCGCGACGACCTGGAGCGGGTCGCCCGGCGGGCGGGGCTGACGCCGGACGGCTCCGGGCGGGTGGCCTGCCCCTTCGGCTACGCCGACGTGGACAGCGCGGTGCGGGGCCTGAGGTCGACGGGGCTGCTCGACCCGGCGATCAGCGCCACGGACCAGGAGCAGGTGGACAAGGAGCTGGCGGAGGCGCTCCATCCGTACCAGCGGCAGGACGGCACCGTGTGGATGCCGAACGTGTTCCGGTACCTGATCGCGCGGACACCGTGAACCCGGTGCCGGTGCCCTGACGCCACCGGCGCCCGGGACCGCCGGACACGCCTGTGGGGCGCCCCCCGTGCGAGGGGCGCCCCGGTACGGTCACGGCGCGGGCGTCAGCCCATGAACTTCTTGAACTCCTCGGGGAGCTCGAAGTCCTTGCCGCCCTGCTGCGGCAGCCCGAAGGCGCTGCCCCCCTCCGCGGCGGCGGCGCGGCGGGCGGCGGCCTCCTGCTCCTGCTGCTTGCGCTTCATCGGGTTGCCGGAGCGCTGCTTGCCCTTGGCCTGCTTCTGCTTCTTCTTCTGCCGGCCGGGGCCGCCGCCCATGCCCGGCATCCCGGGCATCCCCGGCATGCCGCCGCCCTGGGCCATGCGGGACATCATCTTGCGGGCCTCGAAGAACCGCTCGACCAGGTTCTTCACCGCGCTGACCTCGACACCGGAGCCCTTGGCGATGCGGGCGCGGCGCGAGCCGTTGATGATCGTCGGGTCCTGGCGCTCGGCCGGGGTCATCGACTTGATGATGGCGGCCGTGCGGTCGACGTCGCGCTCGTCGAGGTTGTTGATCTGGTCCTTGATCTGGCCCATGCCGGGGAGCATGCCGAGCAGCTTGGAGATGGAGCCCATCTTCCTGACCTGCTCCATCTGGGCCAGGAAGTCGTCCAGGGTGAAGTCCTGGCCCTTCTTCGACGCCAGCTTGGAGGCCATCTTCTCGGCCTCTTCCTGGCTGAACGTCTTCTCCGCCTGCTCGATCAGGGTGAGCAGGTCACCCATGTCGAGGATGCGGGAGGCCATCCGGTCCGGGTGGAAGGCGTCGAAGTCGTCGAGCTTCTCGCCGTTCGACGCGAACATGATCGGCTTGCCGGTGACCTGGCGGATCGACAGGGCCGCGCCACCGCGGGCGTCGCCGTCGAGCTTGGAGAGCACCACGCCGTCGAAGCCGACGCCGTCGCGGAAGGCCTCGGCGGTGTTGACGGCGTCCTGACCGATCATCGCGTCGACGACGAACAGGATCTCGTCGGGCGAGACCGCGTCCCGGATGTCCGCGGCCTGCTGCATCATCTCCTGGTCGATGCCCAGGCGGCCGGCGGTGTCCACGATCACGATGTCGTGGACCTTGGCCCGCGCGAAGTCGATGGAGTCCTTGGCCACCTTCACCGGGTCGCCCACGCCGTTGCCCGGCTCGGGCGCGTAGACGGCGACGCCCGCGCGCTCGGCGACGACGCTGAGCTGGTTGACCGCGTTCGGGCGCTGGAGGTCGGCGGCGACCAGCACCGGCGAGTGGCCCTGCTCCTTGAGCCACCTGCCGAGCTTGCCCGCGAGGGTGGTCTTACCGGCACCCTGCAGACCGGCCAGCATGATCACGGTGGGGGGCTGCTTGGCGAAGCGCAGCCGCCGGGTCTCGCCGCCGAGGATGGTGACCAGTTCCTCGTTGACGATCTTGAGGACCTGTTGGGCCGGGTTCAGCGCCTTGGAGACCTCGGCGCCGAGCGCGCGCTCCTTGACGTTCTTGATGAACGTACGGACGACCGGCAGGGCCACGTCCGCCTCGAGAAGGGCGATACGGATCTCGCGGGCCGTGGCGTCGATGTCCGCTTCGGACAGCCGGCCCTTGCCCCGGAGGGATTTGAAGGTGGCTGACAAGCGATCGGAGAGAGTATCGAACACGGCGGCGTAGGTCCTCGCGTCGGCAGTGGTGTGGGTCGTCCTCCAGGGTATCCGGCCCGGCAAGCAAATCGTCCCTGCCCGCTGCGGAGAGCGGGCAGGGACGAGATCCCGCGTCGGCGGGGAGCACGCCCGGTGCACGAGGGATCGGCCGGCGAGGTCATGCCCGGAGCGCCTCCGCCAGCTTCCCGACCGCCGAGGCCGCGTCGTCTCCCGGCAGGGGCGCCCCCGCGGGAGTCGTCACGTAGAAGGCGTCGACCGCGTTGGAGCCCAGCGTGCTCACATGCGCGCTGCGCACCCGCACCCCCGCGTCCTCCAGCGCCCGTCCGATCCGGAACAGCAGCCCCGGCGCGTCCTGGGCCCGGACCTCGATCACGGTGGCGTGCCGGGAGGCGGCCGGGGCGACCGTGACGCGCGGCGGCGGGGCGACCACGCCCCGGCGCCGGGGGTGGGCGGCGTCCCGTTCGGCGAGTCGGCCGGCGACGTCCAGGGTGCCGTCCAGGGCGCGTACGAGGTCCGCGCGCAGCCGGGCGGCCCGGGGCAGGGAGCCGTACTCGGCGGCCACGCGCCAGTCCAGCAGCAGCACCGATCCCTCGACGCCGTCCGGCAGGCCCACCGCCCTCAGCTCCGCGGTCCGCACGGTCAGCCGGTGCAGGGCCAGCACCCCCGCCACCGCGGGCAGCACGCCCGGCCGGTCGGGGACGGCGATGAGCAGTTCCACGCCCAGCGGCTCCGGGTCACCGGTGGGTTCCTGCCGCTTCGCGGGCGGCTCGGTCCGCGCCCGCAGCGCCAGCACCGGGCCGCCCGCGGCGACCGCCTCGCGCGCGAGGCGCTCCTGCTCGGTGGTGGGCGCGCTCTCCTCGAAAGCGGCGGGGGCGTTCCCCGCGAACACCGCCGAGACCCGTTTCACCAGGTCGGCGACGAGCGAGGCGCGCCAGGACGACCAGGCGGCGGGGCCGGTGGCGAGCGCGTCGGCCTCGGTCAGGGCGTGCAGCAGCTCCAGGGTGCCCTGGGAGCCGACGGCCCCGGCGACCGCGCGCACGGTCGCCGGGTCGTCCAGGTCGCGCCGGGTGGCGGTCTCCACGAGCAGCAGGTGGTGGCGCACGAGGGCGGCGATCACCGCGGTGTCGTGGCGGTCGAAGCCGATGCGGGCGGCCACGTCCCCGGCGATGACCTCGCCGGCCACCGAGTGGTCCCCGGGCCGGCCCTTGCCGATGTCGTGCAGCAGCGCGGCGACCAGCAGCAGGTCGGGGCGGCCGACCCGGCGGGTGAGCGCGGAGGCGCGCACGGCGGTCTCGACGAGGTGCCGGTCGACGGTCCACAGGTGCACGGCGTTGCGCTGCGGCCGGCAGCGCACCCGCTCCCAGTCGGGGAGCAGCAGGGTGACCAGGCCCTCGGCCTCCAGTGCCTCCCAGACCTCCACGGCGGGGCGGCCGGAGCCCAGCAGGGTGACGAACTGCTCCCGGGCCTCGGCCGGCCAGGGCGTGGGCAGCGGACGCGCTCCGGCCGCCATGCGCCGTACGGCGTGCGGGGAGAGCGGGAGCCCGGCCTGCGCGGCGGCGGCCGCCGCGCGCAGCGGGAGCACGGGGTCGTGTTCGGGGCGCGCGGTGCGCGCGAGCACCGCCTCGCCCTCCTGCTCCACCACCCCCTCGGCCAGGGGGGAGCGCTCGGCGGCGGGCACGCCCCCGCCCAGCAGGGCGCGCCGCCTCGGCCGCGCGGCCCGGGACCGCAGCACACGCCCCACCTCGCGCCAGGTGACGTCACCGGCGTACGCGATGACGCGGGCGGCCTCGTACACCTGCCGCAGCAGCGCGTCGGCGTCGCGCAGCGCCAGCTCGGACGCCACCTGGTCCTGGTCCTGGAGCGCGAGCCGGTCGGTCGCGCGGCCGGTCGTCAGATGCAGTGCGTCCCGTACGTCGAGGAGCCGGCGGCGGGCCTCGACGAGGCCCTCGCGCGGGGCGTCGGCGAGCCAGGAGGCGGCGACGGCGCGCAGCGCGGTGGCGTCGCGCAGTCCGCCGCGCGCCTCCTTGAGGTCGGGTTCCAGGAGGTACTGCAGTTCGCCCTGGCGTGCGGCGCGTTCGGCGCACAGCTCCTTAAGTTCGGGGAGCCGTTTCGGCGCCCGGTTGCGCCAGTCGGCCAGCACCGCCGTGCGCAGGGAGGCCGTGAGGCCGAGGTCGCCGGCGAGGTGCCGGGCGTCGAGCAGTCCGAGCTGGACCTTGAGGTCCTCGCCCGCGGTCCTGCGGGCCTCCTCCGGTGTGCGGACGGAGTGGTCGAGCGCGAGGCCCAGGTCCCAGACGGGGTACCAGAGCCGGTCGGCGAGGGCGGCGACCGCCCCGGGGTCGCCGCCGTCGTGCAGCAGGAGCAGGTCGAGGTCGCTGCGCGGGGACAGCTCCGCGCGGCCGTAGCCGCCGACGGCGACCAGGGAGACGCCGCGCGGCTCCCGCGCCCCGGCGGCGAACAGTGCGGCGAGCCAGGCGTCCGTGAGGCCCGCGAGGGCGGTACGGCGCGGCGGCCCGGACCGCGTCCCCCCGGTGAGGAGGCGCAGCCGGGCCGCCGCGTAGCCGCCGGGCCCCGGGTCCTTCGTCTCGTCGTGCGTGTCCGTGCCCGTCATCCGGCGACTCCTGTTCCGTCGGACCGCGGTCAGAGCGCGTCCGGACCGCGCTCGCCGGTCCGGACCCGTACGGCCGTCTCGACCGGGACCGACCAGACCTTGCCGTCACCGATCTTGCCGGTGCGGGCCGCCTTGACGACGACGTCGATGAGCTGTTCGGCGTCGTCGTCCTCCACCAGCACCTCGATGCGGATCTTGGGGACCAGGTCGACGGTGTACTCGGCCCCGCGGTAGACCTCGGTGTGGCCGCGCTGGCGGCCGTAGCCGCTGGCCTCGGTGACGGTGAGACCGTGCACGCCGAAGGCCTGCAGGGCCTCCTTGATCTCGTCGAGCCGGTGCGGCTTCACGACGGCGGTGATGAGCTTCATGCGTCCACCTTCTTGCTCTCGGCCGGGGCGGCGGGGGCGGTGGCGGCGGTGCGGGCCGCGCCGCCGCCACCGCCGCTGAAGTCGTACGCGGTCTCGGCGTGCTCGGCCCGGTCGATGCCGGCCACCTCGTCGTCCCCGGAGACGCGCATGCCGATGGTCCGATCGAGGAGGAAGGCGAGGACCGCGGAGACGACCAGGGAGTAGGCGAGGACCCCGGCGACACCGGCGCACTGCTTCCAGAACTGGTCGAGGCCGCCGCCGTAGAAGAGGCCCGCGACGTCGGACTGGCCCTTGCCGGTGGCGAAGAAGCCGACGAGCAGGGAGCCGAGGATGCCGCCGACGAGGTGGACGCCGACGACGTCGAGGGAGTCGTCGTAGCCGAACCGGTACTTCAGGCCGACGGCCATGGCGCACAGCACACCGGCGACGGCGCCGACCGCGAGCGCGCCGAGCGGGGAGACCGCGCCGCCGGCCGGGGTGATGGCGACCAGGCCGGAGACCGCGCCGGAGGCGGCGCCCAGGGTGGTGAAGGCGCCGTGGCGGATCTTCTCGTAGGCGAGCCAGCCGAGGACCGCGGCACCGGTGGCGACCTGGGTGTTGACGAACATCAGCGCGCCGACGCCGTCGTCGTTGCCGAGCCAGGAGCCGGCGTTGAAGCCGAACCAGCCGAACCACAGCAGGGCCGCGCCGAGCATGACCAGCGGGAGGCTGTGCGGGCGCATCGGGTCCTTCTTGAAGCCGATGCGCCTGCCGATGACCAGGATCACGCCGAGTGCGGCGGCGCCGGCGTTGATGTGGACCGCCGTACCGCCGGCGAAGTCGATGACGCCCAGCTCGAAGGCCCAGCCACCGGAGCCCCAGACCCAGTGCGCGACCGGGAAGTAGACGACGGTGACCCACAGGGCGACGAACAGCGCCCAGGCGGTGAACTTCACGCGGTCCGCGAGCGCGCCGCTGATCAGGGCGGGCGTGAGGACGGCGAACATCATCTGGAAGACCAGGAAGACGAAGAGCGGGATGGTGGTGCCGTCCCACAGCTCGGTCAGGCCGATGCCGCTGAGCCCGACCCAGTCGGAGTTCCAGCCGATGACGCCGCCGGAGTCGGTGCCGAACGCCAGGGAGAAGCCGTACAGCACCCACAGGACGGTGACGATCCCCAGGCTGATGAAGCTCATCATCAGCATGTTCAGCGTGCTCTTGACGCGGACCATGCCCCCGTAGAAGAAGGCCAGGCCCGGGGTCATGAGCATCACCAGGGCGGAACAGATGAGCATGAACCCTGTGTTGGCGGCGGAGAGCGTGGGCGTCTCCGCGGCCAGGGTGATGGCTGGTGCCATCGGCGTCTCCTCGTCGTTGGTACGGCCCCGTGCGGGCGAAGCCTGAGCGGATGGAGGGGTGGGCCGGTTATGCGCCATGAGATTGGCGCAGCGCGGTTTCGGTGGAAGCCCCTCGCTGTTTCGCCGCCGTGACGAAGGGACCCGGCGTGTTACGGGTCGGTGAACCGCCGGATCCGGACAGCACCGATCGCTGTCGTGACGCCCCCTTCACCGCACGGCACGACGACCGCCCGTGGAGGGACCACGGCGAGCGGCCCCGTCCGCGAGGGCGGCGCCGGCCTGGGCGCGGAAAAGGGCCGGCCGCGGTCGGCCTCCGAATGACCTGGCATGGGGGAGCCGAGTCGGGCAGTTCGGGAGGGCCGGCCGCGGCCGGGGCTCAACGGTTCCTCGGGAGTGTCAGACCGCCTCCGCCGACTCGGGCAGCTCGATCGCGAGTCGCTCGGTGAGATCGACGACGTCGGCGAGGTCCCCGAAGTCGCGTACGGCCGTGTCGACCGTCTTTCGGATACGAGTGTTGACGCGTTCGGAACGGACCTTCTTGGCCGCCTTGATGGCCTCGGTGGCGAAAACCACGCTCTGTTCGGGCTCCCGTTGGAGCAGGTGCACCGTGGCCTTGCCGATCAGGTTGAGGGCGTAGGACCGCTGGTGCTCGCCGCTCTCCTGGCCGAACAGTTCCACGGCCCGCTGCATGAGCGGCTCGGCGAGGGAGGCGTAGGTGGGGCTGCGGCCGGCGACGTAGGCGAGGTCGCGGAAGGAGTGGGAGTTCTCCGCGTACAGCTCGGCCTCGGAGAAGAAGCGGATCCAGTCGGGGTCCGGCTCGTCCCACTCGGCGGCCTCGGCGAAGGTGTCCTCGGCCATCCTGACCGCCCGCTTGCACCGGCCGGGCTGGCCCATGTTGGCGTAGGCGCGGGCCTCCATCGCGTACAGCATCGACTGGGTGCGCGGGCTCGCGCAGTCCCGGCTGCCGTACTGGGCGAGGTGGATGAGCTCCAGGGCGTCCTCGGGCCGGCCGAGGTGGATCATCTGGCGGCTCATGTTGGAGAGGACGTAGGAGCCGAGCGGCCGGTCGCCGGCCTCCTTGGCGGCGTGCAGGGCGAGCACGAAGTACTTCTGCGCGGTGGGCTGGAGCCCGACGTCGTACGACATCCAGCCGGCCAGTTCGGCCAGTTCGGCGGCGACCTTGAACAGTCGCCGGGTGGTGGTCTCGGGCTGGGGCTCCTGGAGCAGGTCCGTCACCTCGTGCAGCTGGCCGACGACCGCCTTGCGGCGCAGGCCGCCGCCGCACTGGGCGTCCCACTGGCGGAACATCACGGTGGTGGCCTCCAGCAGGTCCAGCTCCGGCTTGGACAGCCGGCCCCGGGCCCGCCCGGGGGACGCCACCGGGTCCGGCTCGGGCCGGGGCTGTGGGGCGGACGGGGTGGGGACGAGCCAGCGCTGCATGGGCTCGATGAGGGGCGGGCCCGCGGAGAGGGCCAGCGAGCTCCCGAGGAAGCCGCGCCGCGCCAGCATCAGGTCGCTGCGCGAGAACTCGCTGAGCAGGGCCACGGTCTGCGGGCCCGTCCAGGGCAGGTCGACGCCGGTCGCGGAGGGTGACGGGCGGGCGGTGCGCAGGCCCAGGTCCTCGACGGAGACCACGACGCCGAAGCGTTCGGAGAACAGCTCGGACAGGATCCTGGGGATCGGCTCGCGCGGGTTCTCGCCGTCCAGCCAGCGGCGCACGCGCGAGGTGTCGGTGGAGATGTGGTTGGCGCCCAACTGGCGTGCTCTGCGGTTGACTTGGCGGGCCAGTTCGCCCTTGGACCAACCGCTGCGGACGAACCACGAGGCGAGGAGTCCGTTCGGGCGTTTCTCCGTGCCCGCAGCATTCGTCCCGCCGCCGCCGTTGCCGCTCACTGGAACGCCCCCATCCCTGAAGACCACTTGTCGCTGAGTGCGCCAAGCCCTATCAGAATGCCGGTTGCCGGGGCCGCCCGTCCGGCGGTTGCCACCCCTCGAACGGAAAGCCGAGTTGCCTCCGGCATACCCACGAGTGCATGTGCCCCAAGAAGCCGTGCACTCACCGTAGTCCTACGATCACCCGTCTCACCATGGCGAAACCACAATCGCCACCATTCGCCACCCCTTCGAATGAACCCACGACCGTCGACCCACGCTTCACTTGACACAGGACAGTCAGGGATGGGTGCAGTAGTGCGCGCAGGGGCGCGCACCGTGGAACACACCACCCCCGAACACTTCCAAGCGCCGACTGAGCGGTGCGGCGCGGGGAAGTCGGAATACAGAGAGTCACGTTCCGCGTCCGCTGCGTAACCAGCGGTACGCCGGACCCGTTGGAGGGGGCATGGGCTTCACGATCGGCATCAGTCGGGGCATCCGCGACATCCGGTCCGGCTCGCGCCGCCGGGGGCGCTCGTCGGACGGCACCGCCGTGGCGGAGTACACCGGGCTGTGGGGCTGGGACGTGGTGCCGGGCGCCCGGGCCGCCTCGGGCATCTGCTCCTGCGGCCGGACCGGCTGCCGGGCACCGGGCGCGCACCCCCTGGACTTCGCCCCGGTGATCCCCGCCGGCACACCGCTGGACGCGGCGACCGGGATCTGGGCCGAGTTCCCCGGGGCCTCGGTGATGCTGCCGGTCGGGCGGGCGTTCGATGTCATCGACGTCGCCGAGCCCGCCGGGCGCCGCGCCCTGGCCCGGCTGGAGCGCATGGGCCTGCCGGTCGGTCCGGTCACCGCCACCCCGGACGGCCGCGCCCACTTCCTCGTCGCGCCCGGCGCCGCCGCCGCGCTGCCCGAGCTGCTCTACCGCATGGGCTGGGACGACCCGGCCGCCCTCGACCTGCGGGGCCTCGGACCCGGCACGCACATCACGGCACCGCCGTCCGACCGGGGCGGCCTCGGCCCGGTGCGCTGGCTGCGTTCCCCCACCCTGGACCCGGCGTCCCGGCCGCCCGAGGCCCGGCTGGTGCTCGGCACGCTGGCGTACGTGGCGCACCGGTCGCGGAGGTGACCCCCGGCGCCGCCGACCGCCGGGGGGCACGCCGCTCCCGCGAGCTGGCCCCGTGCACGGCGAAGCGCCCGTCCCCGGACGATCCGGGAGCGGGCGCTTCTTCGCGTGGGCAGCAGGGGTCTTGAGGGATCAGTCCCCGAGGAGCGCGTCCACGAACGCCTCCGGCTCGAACGGCGCCAGGTCGTCCGCGCCCTCGCCGAGGCCGATCAGCTTCACCGGGACGCCCAGCTCGCGCTGGACGGCGATCACGATGCCGCCCTTGGCCGTGCCGTCCAGCTTGGTGAGCACGATGCCGGTGATGTCGACGACCTCGGCGAAGACCCGGGCCTGGACCAGTCCGTTCTGACCGGTGGTGGCGTCGAGCACCAGCAGCACCTCGTCCAGCGGGGCCTGCTTCTCCACGACGCGCTTGACCTTGCCGAGCTCGTCCATGAGGCCGGTCTTGGTGTGCAGGCGGCCGGCGGTGTCGATGAGCACGGCGTCCGCGGCCATCTCCTTGCCCTCCTTGACCGCGTCGAACGCCACGGAGGCCGGGTCGCCGCCCTCGGGACCGCGCACGGTGTGGGCCCCGACCCGCTCGCCCCAGGTCTGGAGCTGGTCCGCGGCGGCGGCGCGGAAGGTGTCGGCGGCGCCGAGGACGACGGTGTTGCCGTCGGCGACCAGCACGCGGGCGAGCTTGCCGGTGGTGGTGGTCTTGCCGGTGCCGTTGACCCCGACGACCATCACGATGCCCGGGCCGCCGGCCGCGTTCTCCGTGTGCACGGTGCGGTCCATCTCGGGGCCGACCAGCGTGATCAGCTCCTGGCGGAGCAGGCCGCGCAGTTCCTCGGGCGTACGGGTGCCGAGCACCTTCACGCGCTCGCGCAGCCGCTCGACCAGCTCCTGCGTGGGCTGCACGCCGACGTCGGCGGTGAGCAGGGTGTCCTCGATCTCCTCCCAGGTGTCCTCGTCGAGGTGCTCGCGGGACA
The DNA here is from genome assembly GCF_008704515.1 of Streptomyces viridosporus T7A. Classification (NCBI taxonomy): domain Bacteria; kingdom Bacillati; phylum Actinomycetota; class Actinomycetes; order Kitasatosporales; family Streptomycetaceae; genus Streptomyces; species Streptomyces viridosporus. Next base: position 5,814,171 of record NZ_CP023700.1, on the reverse strand, counting down.
GCAGGGTGAGCAGGCCCTTGCCCAGGGCGTTCTGCGAACGGGAGAGACGGGCGCGCAGCCGGATCAGACGTCCGGCGGTGGGCTCCGGGATCTCGATCGGGGGAGCCTCGACGATGGGCGGCTCCTCGACGGTGACGGGAGCGGGGCCGCCCGGAAGATCAACCTCCTCGATGGTGCGCCGCGGTTCCTCCCGCGGCGTCTCGGCCTCGTCGCCGACGTGCGGCTCGGCCGGGGGGGCGGTGATGTCGGGCGCGGCGGGCGGTGGCGGGGGCAGCGACTTCTTGCGCCTGCTCCCGACGATGAGCCCGCTGAGCGCGCCGAGCACGACCACGGCGATGACTACAGCAAGGATGACGATGTCCATAACGGGTCCAGTATCAGCCATGGGCACCCCCCTCGCCCCGATGCCGACCCGCCCGGACGGCCCGTGCCGCACGGTGCCGGCGGCCCGGCGATCCGGCGGCGCCCCGGTCGGCGCTCCCGGCCCGGGACTCCCCGCGTACGGCGGCGCGCACAGGGCGCCGCCCCGGCTCGGACGGTACCGGGCCGGGGCGGCGGTGGGGGGTACGAGGAGAGGGGCAGCGGGGACTTGGGCCCTTCTCCCCGGGTCCGCGGGACGGGTCGGGCCCGTCCGGCGCGCGGGAGGGCGGGTCAGCCCATCTCCTCCAGCGTCTTGCCCTTCGTCTCCTTCACGAACTTCAGGACGAACGGGATGGAGAGCGCGGCGAAGAACGTGTAGATCACGTAGGTGCCGGAGAGGTTCCAGTCGGCCAGCGACGGGAAGCTCGCGGTGATGGCCCAGTTGGCGATCCACTGGGCGGCGGCGGCCACGCCCAGGGCGGCGGCGCGGATCCGGTTCGGGAACATCTCGCCGAGCATGACCCAGACGACCACGCCCCAGGACAGGGCGAAGAAGAGGACGAAGACGTGGGCGGCGATCAGGGCGACCCAGCCCTGGGTAGCCGGGAGCTTGCCGTCGACGAGGTCGAAGGAGAACGCCCAGGCTTCCAGCGCGAGGCCGATCACCATGCCGACGGAGCCGATGATCGCGAGCGGCCTGCGGCCGATGCGGTCCACGAAGATCATCGCGATCACGGTGCCGACGATGTTGATGATCGACGTGGTGAAGGAGTAGAAGAACGAGGCCGTCGGGTCGACACCGACCGACTGCCACAGCGTCGCGGAGTAGTAGAAGGCGACGTTGATGCCGACGAACTGCTGGAAGACCGACAGGCCGATGCCGATCCAGACGATCGGCTTGAAGAAGAAGCTCCCGCCGAGCAGGTCCTTGAAGCTGGACTTCTCCTCACGGTGCATCGCCGACTCGATCTCGGTGACGCGGGCGTCCAGGTCGACGTCCTTGCCCTCGACCTCCTCGAGGACCCGCCGGGCGCGCTCGCGGCGGCCGACGGAGATCAGGTAGCGCGGGGACTCGGGGATGGCGAAGGAGAGCAGACCGTAGAGGACGGCGGGGATCACCATGACGCCGAGCATGAGCTGCCAGGCCTCCAGGCCCAGCAGCTTGCCGCGCTGGTCGCCGTCGGCGGCGTTCAGGATGCCCCAGTTGACCAGCTGGGAGGTGGCGATGCCGATGACGATCGCGGCCTGCTGGAAGGAGCCGAGCCGGCCGCGGTAGGCGGGCGGGGCGACCTCGGCGATGTAGGCCGGGCCGATGACGGAGGCCATGCCGATGGCGAAGCCGCCGACGACGCGCCAGAAGGCGAGGTCCCACAGGGCGAAGGGCAGCGCGGATCCGACGGCGCTGACGGCGAACAGGACCGCGGCGATCTGCATGCAGCGGATGCGGCCGATGCGGTCGGCTATGCGGCCGGCGGTCGCGGCACCGATGGCGCAGCCGATCAGGGCGACGGCGATGACCTGCGCGAGGGCGGCGGAGCCGATGTCGTAGCGGTCGCGGATGGCCTCGACGGCGCCGTTGATCACCGAACTGTCGTAGCCGAAGAGGAAACCGCCCATCGCGGCGGCCGCCGCGATGAAGATGACGTGCCCGAGATGTTCGGGATGAGCCGCCCCGGCTCCTGACTTCTGCGCCTGCGCTGTGCTGGTCACGTGTACTCCTCGGGCCACCGGCAACGTCGCCGGATGGGGGGTCAGCCCTTCGAGGTCCACCTGAAGGTGCCTGAAGGTAAAAGCAACGAAGCAGAGACTATGTGTTCAATTTTCGAAGTCAACAGGGGGCCAAGTAGAAGTTTCCTTGGCGTTACCTCAGAGACTGACTTCACAAGTTGAAGCAAAAAGGGGAGGATGCGGGCCAGAAAGGTGCAATCTGCACGGAGTTAGCGGAGGCGCTGGCTGATGACCTTCGACACGCCGTCGCCCTGCATGGAGACGCCGTAGAGCGCGTCGGCGACCTCCATGGTGCGCTTCTGGTGCGTGATCACGATCAGCTGCGAGGCCTCCTGCAGCTCCTGCATGATCCCGATCAGCCGCTGGAGGTTGGTGTCGTCGAGGGCGGCCTCGACCTCGTCCATCACGTAGAACGGACTGGGCCGCGCCTTGAAGATCGACACGAGCAGGGCCACGGCGGTCAGCGACCGCTCCCCGCCCGAGAGCAGCGACAGCCGCTTGACCTTCTTGCCCGGCGGACGCGCCTCGACGTCCACGCCCGTGGTGAGCATGTCGTCGGGGTCGGTCAGCACGAGGCGTCCCTCACCGCCCGGGAACAGGCGGGAGAAGACGCCCTCGAACTCGCGGGCCGTGTCCCGGTAGGCCTCGGTGAAGACCTGCTCGACCCGTTCGTCGACCTCCTTGACGACCTGGAGCAGGTCCGCGCGGGTCTTCTTCAGGTCCTCCAACTGCTCGCCGAGGAACTGGTGGCGTTCCTCGAGCGCCGCGAACTCCTCCAGGGCGAGCGGGTTCACCTTGCCGAGCTGCTGGTACGCGCGCTCGGCGGCCTTCAGGCGCTTCTCCTGCTCGGCCCGGACGAAGGGGCGGGGCCTGTTGCGCGGGTGCTCCGGGTCCTCCGGCAGCCGTTCGCCCTCGGCGGGGGGCGAGGGCGGCACCGGCTGCCGCGGCCCGTACTCCGCCACCAGCCCTGCCGGTTCGACACCCAGTTCCTCCAGCGCCTTGGTCTCCAGCTGCTCGATCCGCAGCCGCTTCTCGGCGCCGAGTACCTCGCCCCGGTGAACTGAATCCGTCAACTTGTCGAGTTCCGCCTTGAGGTCGCGTCCCTCGGCCCGGGCGCGGGCGAGTTCCTGCTCGCGGTGGGCCTTAGCGGCCTCGGCGGCGGCGCGCTCCTGGTCGGCGCGGGCGAGGGAGACCTCGACGTGCGCCAGCAACTGCCGGGCCCCGGAGGCGACGGCCGCGGCGACGGCCGCCTCGTGCCGCAGCCGGGCACGGCGCCGCTCGGCGCGCGCCCGTGCCTCGCGTTCCGCGCGGGCGGCCCGGTCCAGGGAGTCGGCCCGCCCGGCGAGCCCCTTGACCCGCTCCTCGTGGGTACGGACCTGGAGACGGGCCTCCATCTCGGTCTGGCGGGCGTTGGCGCCGTCGGCGGCGAGCCGGTCGCGCACCGAGGTGTCGGGCTCCTCCGCCCCTCCTTCCCCGAAGGGGGCGCTCTCCTCGGCGACGACGAGCCGTTCGGCGAGCTCCTCGGCCTCGGCGAGCGCCGTGTCCAGGGCTTTCTGGGCCCGGGCCGCGGCGGCGCCGGCCCGCTCGGCCTCCCCGGCGGCACCGCGCGCCTGTCCGGCGAGCCCTCCGAGCCGCTGGGCGACGGCGGACTTCTCCCGGTCCGCGGCCCGGCGCCGCTCCCCCAGCTCCTCGACGAGGGCCGCGCACTCCGTGCGCCGCTCGGCCGCGGCGGCCTGCGCCCCGGCCAGCTCCTCGCACCGCACGGTCAGCTCCTCCAGCTCGGCGGCCGCCTCGTCCACGGACGCCTGCACCTCCAGGAGGCTGGGCGCCCCGGCGGACCCGCCCTGGGCGAAGTGCGCTCCCAGCAGATCGCCCTCGGCGGTGACCGCGGTCAGATCGGGCCGGGCGCGGACGAGGTCCTCGGCCTCCTCCAGGGTGCCGACCACGACGATCCCGCGCAGCAGCCGCCGCACGGCGGGCAGCAGGGCGGCGGGCCCGCGCACCAGATCGGCGGCGTACGGCGGTCCGTCGGCCCGCGGCTGCCGCGGTACGTCGTCGGGGGCGCCGGCGAGCAGCAGGGCGGCCCGGCCGGCGTCCTGCTTGCGCAGCAGGCGGATGGCGTCGGCGGCGTCCGACGGGGACGTCACCGCCAGGGCGTCGGCGGCGGCCCCGAAGGCGGCGGCCAGGGCGATCTCGTGGCCGGGCGCCACGGTGAGGAGTTCGGCGGCCGGTCCCAGCAGTCCGGCGAGCCGGTCCTCGGCCGCGAGCAGGGCCCCGGTGCCGTCCTTGCGGCGCAGGCCCAGGGCGAGGGCGTCGTGGCGGGCCCGGGTCGCGGCGCGTTCGCGCTCGGCCGCGGCGGCCGCCTCGCGGGCGGCGCTCAGGGCGCTCTCCGCCTCGGCCAGCCGGCGCTTGGCCGCCTCGTGCCGCTCGGCGAGTTCCGCGTCACCGGCGTCGAGGCCGTCGACCTCGGCCTTGAGCGCCTCGTACTCCTCCTGGGCGGCGACGGCGCGCTCCCGGGCCTCGTCGCGGGCGGCGGCCAGGCGCTCGATCTCGGACTGGGCGGCGGCGGCACGCGAACGGGCGGCGCCCACCTGGCCCCTGAGCCGGGCGAGCCCTTCCCGCCGGTCGGCGATGGCACGGGCGGCGTCCTTCAGACGCCGTTCCTCCTGAGCCAGTTCGCGCTCCAGTTCGGCGCGGTGGGCGACCGTGTCCTCCAGGGCGCGCTCGGCCGCCTCCAGGGCCGCCTCCAGCTCGGCCTCCTGTTCGCGGATGCGGGCGGCCTCGCGCTCCATGTCCTCGGGGTCGCGGCCGCGCCGCTCCTCGGGGGGCGCGGAGGTGGCGCTCTTCACCCGCGCGTCGGCCAGCGAGATCGTGCCGCGCACCCGTTCGGCGAGCTGGGAGAGCTCGTACCAGGTCTGCTGGGCGTTCTGCAGCCGCGGGACGAGCCGGCGCACCTCCTCCTCCAGCAGGGCCTCGCGCCGGAGGGCCTTGCCCAGCTCCCGTTCGGCCGCCTCCTTGCGCTCCTTCAGGGCGGCCTCGTCGGCGATCTCGGCCTCGAGGGCCTCGCGCAGCCGCACGAGGTCGTCGGCGAGCAGGCGCAGCCGGGCGTCGCGCAGGTCGGCCTGGATGACGGCGGCCCTGCGGGCGACCGCCGCCTGGCGACCGAGGGGCTTGAGCTGCCTCCTGAGCTCGTCGGTGAGGTCCTGCACGCGCGCGAGGTTGGCCTGCATCGCGTCCAGCTTGCGCAGCGCCTTCTCCTTGCGCTTGCGGTGCTTGAGGACGCCGGCGGCCTCCTCGATGAAGGCGCGGCGGCCCATGGGGTCGGCGTGCAGCACGGAGTCGAGCTGGCCCTGGCCGACGATGACGTGCATCTCGCGGCCGATGCCGGAGTCGGAGAGCAGTTCCTGGATGTCCAGGAGACGGCAGGTGTCCCCGTTGATCTGGTACTCGCTGCCGCCGTTGCGGAACATGATCCGCGTGATGGTGACCTCGGAGTACTCGATGGGCAGCGCCCCGTCGGAGTTGTCGATGGTCAGCGACACCTCGGCGCGGCCCAGCGGCGGTCGGCCGGTGGTGCCGGCGAAGATGACGTCCTCCATCTTGCCGCCGCGCAGCGACTTGGCGCCCTGCTCGCCCATGACCCAGCTGAGCGCGTCCACGACGTTGGACTTGCCCGAACCGTTCGGCCCCACGACGCAGGTGATGCCCGGCTCGAACCGGAGGGTGGTGGCCGAGGCGAACGACTTGAAGCCGCGGAGGGTCAGGGCCTTGAGGTGCACGCCGTCGGACTTTACCCGTACGCCGGGAAGGTCTCGCTCCATGAACGCGCGGTTTCGCCGGTGAACGCGCAGGGCACACCAGACGTTGAAGACGGTGAAAGGATGCGCGGGACAAGGAGTACCGGGCACGGGCCCGGGCTCGGGGGCGAAGACGCGGGGGCGAGGACGCGGAGGCAAGAAAGAAGGGACGCCGGGGCGTCCCTTGCAATTCTGACTGCTTGGCGGTTGTGACGGACGGCCCGACCACTGCTGTGCCGTTGTGGAGCGGTGCAGTGATCAGGTGAGCGCAGGCTCCGCCTGGTGTGCGTCAACGCTCTCCATGCTCCTGTCGTGAGAAGCGGCAGCCGCCAGCGCGTCGTTCTCCGCCTGGATGCGTACGAGCTCGGATTCCAGGTCCTGGACGCGCTGCTGGAGCCGTCGCATCTCGGCGAGGAGTCGAGGGTCGGAGCCGCCGACGTAACCGAGAAGCGCCTTTGCCATGATGGATGGTCCTCCACACTGAGTGACCGACCGATGCGGTGTGGGTCGTGAGGGATTTGCACCCGCGGTGCTTGGCAGGCCTGGAGTTGTGCTGCCGTTCAGCCATGCCAAACAGCTAAGGTGCGCGGGGCTTTCAGCGTCTCACCAAAAAGTTTGACGGTCAACACGATCACGCCCCGTATCGGCGGACAACCGGGCGTGCACGGCCGGGCGAGGGCGGTGCCGCGAGGCCTGCGGGTCCTCGGGGGTGCGGCGATCATTTTTGCGGGTGGAGCTTCCCATGACAAGCCGTTCTTGGCAATCACCTGGACTTTTTCCCCGTCCGCAGCCCGCGGCGGGCGCCGGCCGAGCCGCCGGGGGGCGGCGGGCTCAGCGGACGGCGAAGCCCTCGTAGCCGCCGCGCGGTGTGTCCCAGATCTCGGTGACACCGTCCACTCGTCCGGGCGTGTCGCCGGCCCGGAGCCAGTCGAGCAGCCCCTCGCAACGTTCGCGGGAGCCCTCGGCGACCACCTGGACCCGGCCGTCGCCCAGATTGAGAGCAAAGCCACTCAGGCCGCCGATCTCCAGGGCCTTGGCCCGGGTGAACCAGCGGAAACCCACACCTTGGACACGTCCTCGCACCCAGGCGACCAGTCGCACGTCGTCGCTCATGACGGCAACCTAACCGGTCAATGTCCCTGGGGACACTTCCTTCCCAGGCCTCATGCGGTACCGTCCCCACCCATGAATCTCATATGAAACTCACTCGTTGGTGTGAGTTTCGTGTCGATCATGTTTCGCGTAGGTCGCGAGGACGATTCGACCGCGAGGACGAGGAAGGCCAGGACATGGGACGCCACCGACGCTCCGCCGCCGGCCGCGCCGCCACGGGCCGCGCCCCGGGGGTCGCTCACGACGACGGCTCCTACGGCGGGGACCGGGATCCGCTGAGTGCCCGCACCGACGACCCGCCCACGATGGGCATCGCGCCGTACCTGAACCCCGAGGCGTACGCCGAGACGTACGCGAAGAGCGAGGCCTACCTCTTCGGGACGGACGGCGGGACCGAGGTCCTGGACACCGCCGTCCTCGCCGATGACGGGTTCGCGGGCGGTCCCGCCGGCGGCCCCTTCCCGAACGACCCCTTCCCGGGCGGCTCCTTCCCGAACGACCGTTTCCCGGACGGCGACTTCCCGGGCGGTCCCTTCCCCAGCAACCGCTTCCCCAACGACTCCTTCCCGGAAGGCCGTTCCCCCGACGACGGCTTCACGCCCGAAGGGGGCGCCCGGCGTGCGGGCGGGCACCGGCGCCGGAAGAAGAAGAACGCGGCACCGGTCCGCAGCGGTCTGCTCGGTGTCTCCGCCGCGGTGGCCCTCGGCACGGTCGCGGTGGCCACGGGCGCGGTGCCCGGCCTGGAGAACTACAAGCTCGGCGGCGACAGCACCCCCGGTGAGGAGGTGCAGGCCGGGGACCTGGCGACCAACCTGCCCAGCGAGCAGGGCGGCACGTCCGGCAGCGCCCAGCCCCCGAGCCGTGACGCCGGCGCCCCGGCGAACCGCGACTCCGGACGCCCGGTCTCCCCCGAGCCGTCGGCACCGGCCTCCGCCTCGGCCGCGCCGACGAAGGCACCGGAGAAGGAGGCCCCGGAGAAGGAGGCCCCCGCGGCGACTCCGAGCGAGAAGCCGGGGAAGACGCCGCCCCGCACGGCCGAGCCGGAGCCGGAGAAGAAGCCGGGCAGCCCGGTGGCCACGCCGGCGGAGGCCGCCGCCGGGGCCCAGGTCCTCAAGCTGGTCAACGAGGAGCGGGCCAAGGTGGGCTGCAGCCCCGTCATCCCGAACGGCGGCCTGGCAGGTCTGGCCACCGCGTTCAGCAAGGACATGGCCCGGCGGAACTTCTTCGACCACACGGACCCCGACGGCGACACGCCGTGGGACCGGGCCAAGGCGGCCGGTGTCAGCGACCTCGGCGGCGAGAACATAGCCCGCGGCCAGGCCGACGCCGAGGCCGTCATGCAGGCCTGGATGGACAGCCCCGGCCACCGGGCGAACATACTGAACTGCGACTTCAGGACACTGGGCGTGGGTGTCCACTTCGGGCCGGGCGGCCCGTGGTGGACCCAGAACTTCGGCTACTAGGAAGGGCGCGGACACCCCCGGCGCTACGCGGTGCGCGGTCCGCGCGGGGGCGGCGGGCGCGGGGCGTTCCGGGGCCACCGTCCGCGCTTTCCGGAAAACCACCAGGTAAAAGCACTAACTCTCAGTTAGTGCTTTCTGCTGGACGGTGCTGCTCTGAAGTAGGCTTGAACCATGACGACCACGCAGCGGCGCCCGGAGGAGCAGGGCCTCCCCTTCAACGTGTTCGCCAAGGCCTGCCCCTCCCGCGGCACCCTGGAGCACGTGACCGGACGCTGGGGCGCGCTGACGCTCGGCGCGCTGTACGAGGGTTCGCTCCGGTTCAACGAACTGCGCCGCCGGGTCGACGGCGTGAGCGAGAAGATGCTGTCCCAGACACTGCACGCGCTGGAGCGCGACGGCCTGGTGCACCGGGAGGCGCAGCTCACCAACCCGCCCCGCGTGGACTACGAACTCACCCCGCTGGGCCGCGGGGTCGCGCAGCGCCTGCTGTCCCTCATCCGCTTCGTGGAGGACAGCATGGACGCCGTGCTCGAGGCGCGTGAGCGCTACGACGACACGCGCGGCGCCCGCTGACACTTCGGGCAGAAGTAGCTGGAGCGGTTCATCCACGGCCGTCGGCGCACCGGCGTACCGCAGCGGCGGCAGGGCAGTCCCTCGCGGCCGTAGGCGTCCAGGGACCGGTCGAAGTAGCCCGACTCGCCGTTGACGTTGACGTAGAGGCTGTCGAAGCTGGTGCCGCCGACCGCGAGGGCCGCGTTCATGACGTCCCGGACGTGTCCCAGCAGGAGCAGGGTGCGCGGGCGGGTGAAGCCGGCCGTCGGGCTCTCGTAGTGGATGCGGGCGCGCCACAGCGCCTCGTCCGCGTAGATGTTGCCGACGCCGCTGATCAGCGACTGGTCGAGCAGGGCCCGCTTGATGGTGGTCCGCTTGCGGCGCAGCGCCCGGTGGAAGGCCTCGTCGTCGAAGAGCGGGTCGAGCGGGTCGCGGGCGATGTGCGCGATGACGTCCGGCAGGCCGTCGGGGGTGGTGTCGTGCAGCGACAGGCCGCCGAAGGTGCGCTGGTCGACGAAGCGGAGTTCGGTGTGCAGATCGTCCGCGAAACGGACCCGGATGCGCAGGTGCTTCTCGTCCGGTGCGTCGTGCGGCTGGACGAGGAGCTGGCCGCTCATGCCGAGGTGGGCCAGGACCGACTGGTCCGTGTCCTCCAGCGGCAGCCACAGGTACTTGCCGCGGCGGTCGGCGGTGCCGATGCGGTGGCCCTCGAGGCGGTGCGCGAAGTCGTCGGCGCCGGCGAGGTGGCGGCGCACCGCGCGCGGGTGCAGCACCTCGGCCTCGGCGACGGTGCGATGGGCGACCCACCGTTCGAGTCCGCGCCGTACGACCTCGACCTCGGGCAGCTCGGGCATGGTTCCCCCTCCAGGGGCGGTTGTACGAACACCGAGCGCCCGTCCCGGGTCGGGACGGGCGCTCGGGACGTGCTGTCGGTCAGGCGGAGGCCGACGGGGCGTCGGCGCTCTTGCCGGTGGCCCGTGCCTCGGCGGCCCGGACGGCCTCCTCGGCCTCGGCCGCCGCCTTGGCGCGCTCGTCCGCCGCGTCCTTGATGGAGCGCCAGGCGGACTCGGCGGCCTGCTGCTCCGCCTCCTTCTTGCTGCGGCCGGTGCCGGTGCCGTACGAGACGCCTCCGACGCGGGCGGCAGCAGTGAAGGTCTTCTCGTGGTCGGGGCCGGTCTCCGTGACCAGGTACTCGGGGACACCGAGCCCCTCGGTCGCGGTGAGTTCCTGGAGACTGGTCTTCCAGTCCAGTCCGGCACCGAGGTTGGAGGACTTCTCGATCAGCGGGTCGAACAGGCGGTGCACCAGCTCCGCCGCCGAGTCCAGGCCCTGGTCGAGATAGACCGCGCCGATCACCGCTTCGAGGGTGTCGGCGAGGATGGACGCCTTGTCCCGGCCGCCCGTGCCCTCTTCACCGCGGCCGAGCCGGATGAAGGAACCCAGATCGAGGCCGCGGCCCACCTCCGCCAGCGCACGCGAGTTGACCACCGCGGCCCGCAGCTTGGCCAGCTGGCCCTCGGGCAGGTCGGGGTGGGTGCGGTACAGCGTGTCCGTGACGACGAGGCCGAGCACGGAGTCCCCGAGGAACTCCAGCCGCTCGTTCGTCGGCAGACCGCCGTTCTCGTACGCGTAGGAACGGTGGGTCAGCGCACGCACCAGAAGGGCGGACTCGACCTGGTAGCCGAGCCGCCCTTCCAGAAGCGTGTGGGACGAGGCCTGGTTGTCCGCCGGAGCACCCCCGCGTCGACGGGGACTGCTGGTTTCGGCGTCTTCCGCCTTCTTGGCAGTGGACACAGTGCCTCTCACCAGCCGCTCAGACCTCGAGGACCTGGCGCTTGTTGTAAGTGCCGCACGACGGGCACGCGATGTGCTGCTGCTTGGGCTCGTGGCAGCGCTCGCACGCAACCAGGGTGGGGACCGCAGCCTTCCACTGCGACCGGCGGTGGCGCGTGTTGCTGCGCGACATCTTCCGCTTCGGAACAGCCACGGCTACTTCTCCTGCTTCTCGTCGACGCCCGGTTCGGCGCCGCCCATCTCGTCCTTCTCGCCGTCCTTCATGGTGTCGGCGAGTCCCTGCAAAGCCGCCCAACGGATGTCGACGGCGTCATGGTGGTGATCCGGGTCGTCAGCGAGCCGCGCTCCGCACTCGGAGCACAGACCCGGGCAGTCTTCCCGGCACACCGGCTGCATCGGCAGTGCGAGCACCACCGCGTCACGCAGCACGGGCTCGAGGTCGATCAGACCGTCCTCGACAAAGAGCCTGTCCTCGTCCTCCTCGGCGTCGTCGCCCGGTTCCGCGATCACGCGGCCCCGGTCGTCGGCGTCAGGGTACGAGAACATCTCCTGGAAGTCCGCTTCGAGCTCCAGCCCGAGCGGCTCCAGACACCTTACGCACTCCCCCTCGGCCGTGGCACGGGCGGTGCCCGTGACGAGCACACCTTCCATGACCGACTCGAGCCGGAGTTCGAGCTCCACCGGAGCGCCCTCCGGCACCCCGACGACCCCCTTGATACCGAAGTCCTTGGGAGCGTCGACCGTACGGGTCAGGCGCTGCAGCGCACCGGGCCGCCGACCCAGCTCGTGCGTGTCGAGCACAAGGGGGTTGCGGTGGTCGAGGCGGGCGTTCAGGGCCATTCCTGCTTTCGGTCTGCGGAACTCGGAGGAACGCTGCCCCCGGGGCTTCCCGTACGTCCGGACAGCGGTGATCGCGGATGTCCACATCATCAGCGTGAACGCACGCGCGACCGAAGAGCCAGAATACTGGACCTTTCGCTCTCAGCCCAATCCGGGTCCCCGACGGCCGGCGACGGCCGGTCAGCCGTTGCCGCGGCCCTGTTCGTAGGCCCGCAACTGCTCGGCGCTGATCATGCTCGTGTCGAAGAGACTGGTCTCGTCGAGGGCGGGCTGGGCCTGCTGGGGGACGTAGCCCTGCTGGGCCTGACCGGGATCGTACGCCGGCTGCTGCGGGGCGTCGTAGCCCTGGTAGGCGGCGTACGGGTCGGCCTGCTGGAGGGGGGTGCCTCCCGCCGGAGCGTAGCCGGAGGTGGGGGAGTAGGCGTCCTGCCCGCCGCCGTACTGCTCCGGGTAGCCGCCGTACGGATCCGGCTGCTGGGCCTGCTGCGGGTAGTCGTAGGCCGGCTGCTGCGGGATGTAGTCCTGCTGCGGGGAGGCCTGCTGCGGGACCTGCGCGGGCGGCTGGGACGGCGGGGCCGGGGTGTCCGCGATCGCCGCGAGGTCGGCGAGGTAGTCGGCGTCGCTGGAGTGCTGCACGGTCGTGGGGTCGTCGGCGAGGGCGCCGAGGTCGTCGGTGGCGATCCGGCCGTGCAGTTTCTGGCGGCCCCGGCCGACCGCCTCCAGGGTCTTGGCGAGGACCGCCTCGAAGGCGCCGAGCTTGGCGTCGACGTACTCGTCGGCGGTGCGGCGCAGGGTCTCCGGGTCGTGGCTGCGCTCGGGGGCGTCCTCGTCCTCGTAGCCCTGCTCGTCCAGACCGGGGCCGGTGCCGAGCAGCTTCTCGCGGCCGCGGCCGACCGAGCCGAGGGTCTTGGTGAGGACGACCTCGAAGTTGGCGAGCTTGGAGTCGACGTAGTCGTCGGCCTCCGCGCGGATCTCCTCGGCCTCCTTGCGGGCCTCGGCGAGGATGCGGTCGGCCTCGGCCTGGGAGCGGCGGGCGACCTCGGTGCCGGCGATCAGGGAGCCGCGCTCGGCATGGGCGCTCTCGATGATCCGCTCGGCCTCCTGCCGGGCCTGCTCGACCATCTGCTCCCGGTCGCCGATGAGTTCCTGGGCCTGGGCGAGGGAGCCGGGGAGCGCCGCGCGCACCTCGTCGAGCTTCGAGAGCAGGTCGGCGCGGTTGACCACGCACGAGGCCGACATGGGCATCGACCGGGCACTGGAGACCGCGGCGACGATCTCGTCGAGCTTCTTCTGCACGTCCACCGTGTGCTCGCCACTCTCTACAGCTGTGTTGGAGACGGACGGGACGACTGTACGACCCCGGGGCGTCGCCGGGACACCGGCCGGGCGGTTCGCCGGGCGGCGGACCGCCCCCGGGTGCCGGCGGTGCGCGTCCTCAGTCCCTGCGCAGACGCTCGGTGAGGGCCGCGAGGACCTCCTCCGGCACCAGGTGGGAGACGTCGCCGCCCCAGGCCGCGACCTCCTTCACCAGTGAGGAGGACAGGAAGCTGTAGGTGGGGTTGGTGGGGACGAAGAGGGTCTCCACGCCCGAGAGGCCGTTGTTCATCTGGGCCATCTGCAGCTCGTAGTCGAAGTCGCTGACGGCGCGCAGGCCCTTGACGATGGCGGGGATGTCGCGCTCCTTGCAGAAGTCGACGAGGAGGCCGTGGAAGGCCTCGACGCGTACGTTCCCGTACTCGGAGGTGACCCGGCGGATCAGGTCGATCCGCTCCTCGATCTCGAACAGGCCCTTCTTGGACTGGTTGATCATCACCGCGACGTAGACCTCGTCGTACAGCCGGGAGGCCCGGGCGATGATGTCGAGATGTCCGTTGGTGATCGGGTCGAACGACCCGGGGCATACGGCGCGGCGCACTTGTGATCCCTCGCTCTCCGGTCCGGTCATCGTGCGTCTTCGCACGTAGAGGCGGCGCGACCGTACCAAAACGTTCCCTCGCCGTAGCGGCGGGCCCGGAGCGCGTCGAAACCGGGCGGCCACCTGAATTCTCCGCCTCTGGTGCTGCGCTCCACGGTGACGAGGGCCTCTTCCGCGAGCCAGCCCTGTGAACGGAGTGTGAGAAGGATCTCGCGGAGATCGTCGTCCGAGACGGCGTAGGGCGGGTCCAGGAACACGAGGTCGTACGGCTCGTCCGGCGGCGCCGTGCGGATGACCTGTTCCGCCTTGCCGGAGCGGACCTCGGCGCCGGGGAGCCCGAGCGACCTGGCGTTGTCCCGGACCGTGCGCACGGCCCGGGCGTCGGCCTCGACGAGCAGGGCGTGGCCGGCGCCCCGGGACAGGGCTTCCAGCCCGACGGCTCCGGACCCGGCGTACAGGTCGAGAACGCGTTCGCCGTCCAGCGGGCCGCCGAGCAGCGCCTGCCAGGTGGAGAACAGACCCTCGCGCGCGCGGTCGGAGGTGGGACGGGTGCCGTTGCCCGGCGGAACGGCCAGGCGGCGTCCGCCGGCCACGCCGGCGATCACGCGGGTCATCTCGGGTCCTCGTTCGTGGAGTGGTGACGGGTCCAGTCTCGCAGGCCGAGGGCGCCGGGCGTCGCGTCGGTGGCCGCGGGTCCGTCGTGGCGCCGCTCGCGCCCGCCGGTGGCGCCGCGCTCCGGCGCCGCCCCGTGTCCCCCGGGCGGCGCCGGCGTCAGCCCTTCTCCAGGTACTGCTCCCTCTCCTCGTCCAGGAGGGCGTCCAGCGCCGTGCGCAGGGCCGGCAGGCGCTCCAGCTCCGGGTCGGCGGCGACGACCGCGGTGGCCTCCCTGCGGGCCTCGGCGATGATCTCCTCGTCGTCGATGACCGCGAGCATGCGCAGGCTGGACCGGGTGCCGGACTGGGCCTGGCCCAGCACATCGCCCTCGCGGCGCTGTTCGAGGTCGATCCGGGAGAGCTCGAAGCCGTCGAGGGTGGAGGCCACCGCGTTCAGCCGCTGCCGGGCCGCGCTCGCCTCGGGCATCTCGGTGACCAGCAGGCACAGGCCGGGGGCCGAGCCGCGGCCGACCCGGCCGCGCAGCTGGTGGAGCTGGGAGACGCCGAAGCGGTCGGCGTCCATGATCACCATCGCGGTGGCGTTCGGGACGTTGACGCCGACCTCGATGACGGTCGTGGCGACCAGGACGTCGGTCTCGCCGGCGGCGAAGCGGCGCATGACGGCGTCCTTGTCGTCGGGCGGCATCCTGCCGTGCAGGACCTCGACCCGCAGACCGTGCAGCGGGCCCTTCGCGAGCTGGTCGGCGACGTCGAGGACGGCGAGGGGCGGACGCTTCTCGGCCTCGTCCTCGGGGGACGCCGGTTTCTTCCGGCCGGCCTTCTTCGGGTCGTCCTCCTCGTCGCCGATGCGCGGGCAGACCACGTACGCCTGGTGGCCGCCCACCACCTCCTCGCGCACCCGCTCCCAGGCGCGGGTGAGGAAGTGCGGCTTGTCGGCGGCGGGGACGACATGGCTGGCGATCGGCGAGCGCCCGGCCGGGAGTTGGTCGAGGACGGAGGTCTCCAGGTCGCCGAAGACGGTCATGGCGACCGTGCGCGGAATGGGCGTGGCGGTCATGACGAGCAGGTGCGGCGGCTGCTTGCCCTTGCCTCGCAGGGCGTCGCGCTGCTCCACCCCGAACCGGTGCTGTTCGTCGACCACGACCAGGCCCAGGTCGTGGAACTGCACCTTGTCCTCGATCAGCGCGTGGGTGCCGATGACGATGCCGGCCTCGCCGGTGGCCAGGTCCAGCAGGGCGTGGCGCCGCGCGGCCGCGCCCATGGAGCCGGTGAGCAGCACCACCTTGGTGGCGTTCTCGGCCCCGCCCAGCATGCCGCCCTCGGCGAGCTCGCCCATCATCTCGGTGACCGACCGGTGGTGCTGCTGGGCGAGCACCTCGGTGGGCGCGAGCATCGCCGCCTGTCCTCCGGCGTCGACGACGGCAAGCATGGCGCGCAGGGCGACCATCGTCTTCCCCGATCCCACCTCCCCCTGGAGCAGCCGGTGCATCGGGTGTTCGGTGGCGAGGTCGGCGAAGATCTCCGCGGAGACCTTCTGCTGGCCCTCGGTGAGCGTGAAGGGGAGGCGGTCGTCGAAGGCGGCGAGGAGGCCGTCCGGCCCGGGCCTGCGGGCGACCGCGGGGAGCTGGGCGTCGGCGTGCCGGCGGCGGGCGAGGGCGACCTGGAGGACGAAGGCCTCGTCCCACTTGAGGCGGGCGCGGGCGTCCTCGATGTCCGCCTTGGTCTGCGGGCGGTGGATCTTCAGCAGGGCCTCGGGGAGGGGGACCAGGCCGCGGCCCTCGCGCAGGGACTCCGGGAGCGGGTCGACGGCCTCCCGGGCGCTGGGCAGGACCGTCTGCAGCGCCTTGCCGATCTTCCAGGACTCCAGCTTGGCCGTGGCGGGGTAGATCGGGATGAGGGCGCCGGCCCAGCTCTCGACCGTCTCCTCCGCGCCGTCGCCGTCGCCGCGCAGCAACTCGTAGGCCGGGTGGGCGAGCTGGAGGCGGCGGTTGAAGACGGAGACCTTGCCCGCGAACAGCGCGCGGGTGCCCGGCAGGAGTTCCTTGTGGGGCTTGTGGACGCCGGCGCCGAAGAAGACCAGTTGGAGCCGGCCGCTGCCGTCCGTGATGGTCACCTCCAGGCGCTGGCCCTTGCCGCGCGGGGCCTTGGCGGAGGCGAAGGTGTGCAGGCGGGCGTCGGCGACCTGGGCGACCACCGTGACGTGTTCGTCCATGGGGAGGTCGGCGAGGTGGGTGAGCTGGCCGCGCTCCTCGTACCGGCGCGGATAGTGGTGCAGGAGGTCGCCGACGGTGTGCAGGCCGAGGTGCTCGGCCATCACCTTCGCGGTGGCGGGGCCGAGCACCTTCTTCAGTGGTTCTTCCAGTGCGGGCACGGGGTCCATTGCACACCACGGCACTGACAGCGCGGGGACACCGGGTCCTGGCACTTTCCGGAATTCTCGGGAAATACCTGGTCAGGCCAGTGCCCGAAGTTCCGGGATGACGCGCCCGGCCCTCCTTCCCGCGGCCGCCGCCCCACCGGGACCGTCCGACCCCGCGCCGTCGCGAGTCCCACCACCGGCGCCGTGACGATGGACATCGGTCTTCTGGAGTGGGCCATGCACGACGACTCCGCGGGGGCGGTCGCTGATGGGCGGGATCACGGACCTCGACTCCCTGCGCCGGGCGATGGCGGAGAACGCCGGACAGCCGGAGGGGCCGGCCCGCAACGCCCGGGCGGAGCGGCTGCGGCTGGAGGCCGAGCGGCTGAACGTCCCGCTCGCCGTGATCGAGGCGCTCGGGCACCGGCTGACGGTCGACAACTACGGCTCCGAGAAGGCGAAGATGTTCGTCCCCTTCGCGCGGCTGCCGCGCCTGTGGGACGAGCGGCCCGAGGACTTCGACGCGTACGAGACGCACTCGCTGCACTGGGTGTCCGAGTGGATGCCGGCCGGCATGCTCGACCAGCCGCACGTCCCGCTCGCCTCGGTCGAGAAGTGGCTCGGTGAGACGGAGCACCGCTACCGGCTCGTCGGTCACTCCGAACGGGCGGTCCGCGGCGCCGAGTTCAGTGTGGCCGCGCACATCGGGGACGTGCGGCGGGCCGAGCGGGCGTATGCCGCGTGGCTGGCCGCCGACCGGGACTCCATGGCCGACTGCCCCGCGTACGAGCCGCACGGGCAGGGCCGGTGGCAGGCGGGGACGGGCCGGGCGCGCGGAGGCGGAGCACCTGCTGAGGGTCCTGGCGGAACAGGAACAGGAGCACGCTCAGGAGCGGGCGCGGGAACGGGCGGACGCCCGGACCCCTGGGGAGCGGCCGGCCCGGTCGGGGGTCACTCCACCCCGATGAGCAGCAGGGCGCCCTGTCGCCCGCCGTGGTACGCCACCGTGTCGACGGCGAGGTAGCCCTCGCGGACCCGGGCCTCCAGGCGGTCGGCGACGGCCTCGGGGGTCCCGTCGCCGAGGACCAGGGTGACCATCTCGCCGCCGGCCGCGAGCATGCGGTCGAGGACCGCCTCGGCGACGGCCGTGAGGTCCTGCCCGATCACGGCCACGTCCCCGTCGATGAGACCGAGGACGTCACCGGCCTGGCAGATGCCGGCCATGGTCCAGGACTGGTGCTCGGCGACGGTGACCTCGGCGTACCGGGTCGCGCCCGCCGCCGAGGTCATCGCCACCACGTCCTCGTCGAAACGGCGCTCCGGTTCGTGCACCGCGAGCGCCGCGATGCCCTGGACCGCGGAACGGGTCGGGATGAGCGCCACCCGGACGCCCTCGGTCCGGGCCTGCTCGGCCGCCGCGGCGGCGGTGTGGCGCAGGTTCTCGTCGTTGGGCAGCAGCACCACCTCGCGCGCGTGCGCCCGCCGCACGGCCTGGACGAGCTCACCGCTGGCGGGCGGCTCCCCGGGGCGGGCGAGCACGGTGGTCGCACCGGCCTCGGCGTACAGCCCGGCCAGCCCCTCGCCGGGCACCACGGCCACGACGGCCCGCTGGGCGCGTTCCCCGAGCGAGCGCCCGGCTCCCGTGGTGTGCACGTCCCCGGCACCGAAGTGGGTGATGCGGATCCGGTACGGCCGCCCGGCCTCGACCCCGGCCTCGACCGCCGCGCCCGCGTCGTCGACGTGCACGTGGACGTTCCACAGCCCGTCGCCGCCGACCACGACGAGCGAGTCCCCCAGCCCGTCGAGCCGCTCCCGCAACCGCGCCACGGCCGCGTCGTCGGCCTCCAGGAGGTAGATCACCTCGAAGGCGGGCCCGCCGGACCCCGGCACGCTCCCGCCGTCGGCGCACTCACCGGGCCCCGCGGCGGCCCGGGCGAGATCTCCGGGCGCCTCCCCGCACGCCCGGCGCTCCCCCGCGACCGCGCCGTCCACCGCCACCGCGGGCAGCACGCGCGGCGTCTCCCCCGTGAACGTCTCCACCAGGGCCGCCAGCACCGCGACCAGTCCCCTGCCGCCCGCGTCCACCACTCCCGCGCGCCGGAGGACGGCCAGCTGGCCCGGCGTCGCGGCGAGGGCCGTGCGGGCTCCCTCGTAGGCCGCCCGGGCCACCGTCCCGCAGTCGCCCGGGGCACCGTCGGCCGCCTCGGCGGCGGCCGAGGCGACGGTGAGGACCGTGCCCTCGGCGGGGTGGGCGACGGCCCCGCGCGCGGAGTCGGCCGCGTGCCTCAGGGCGAGCCGCAGCCGCTGTCCGTCGGCGTGGACGGCGGTCTCCTCCCCGGCCAGCACCTGGGCCATCCCGCGCAGCAGCTGCGCCAGGATCGTCCCGGAGTTCCCCCGGGCGCCGATCAGCGCCCCGTGCGCCATCGCCCGTACCGCTTCGGCCAGCGTCGGCCCCTCGGCCACGCCGCCCGGGTTCCCGGCGGGGCGCGCGGCGCCGCCCGCCTCGTGCCCCGCGAACACCGCCTCGACCGCCGCGGCCGCCGACTCGACGGTCAGGTAGAGGTTGGTACCGGTGTCCCCGTCCGCCACGGGGTAGACATTGATCGCGTCGATCTCCTCGCGCGCCCGTCCCAGCGCCTCCAGCGCGAGACCGCACCAGGCACGCACCGCGAGAGCATCGAAGAACGTCTGCGGCACCTGCGCCACCTGCGCCTCCCTGAGCTGCTGGACGTGGCACGCAGCGTAGACCTCGGGACCTCGTCCACCGCGGGAGGGCCCGGGGCGGGCCCCGGAGCCGCCATGGTAGTTTCGTCCTACGGCTGCAGCCGTTGTATGCTGCTCCGGTTGCCCGATCCGATCGGGCCTCTCCCCTGGCAACGCCACTCGGATTCCACGGGGCTCCTCGAGCCCGGTGTCCGGATCCCGGCAAGCCGGGATCAACCGTAAGTGCATCTGAAGTCTTTGGAGTGACCCGTGGCTGCCAACTGCGACGTCTGCGGCAAGGGGCCGGGCTTCGGCAACAACATCTCGCACTCGCACCGCCGTACGCCCCGTCGCTGGAACCCGAACATCCAGCGTGTGCGTACCGTGGTCGGCGGGACGCCGAAGCGCGTGAACGCCTGCACCTCGTGCATCAAGGCCGGCAAGGTCTCGCGCTGACGCTTCCGCTGAGCGCGCGGTCACAACCGGTTTCGCCGCATGGAGCCGGTCCACCTCGTGTGGACCGGCTTTTTGCCGTGCTCTGAGGACCGTCCGCGGCCGCGGGGACGGAGGGCGGCCGCCGCCGTCACAGGATGACGGCCGGACCCCCTCCGCCGCCCCGGGGCGTCGGCCGGGGCCGGCCGTCCCGCCACCGGTCCTCAGCCGGTACCGGCCGCCCCGCCGCGGGTCCGCCGGCCGAGTTCCCAGCCGTGGTCCACCGGCCCGATGCCACCGCCCAGGGCGAACCCGGCCGCGATCGCCCCGGTGACGTACTCCTTGGCCGCCGCCACCGCCTCCGGCACCGGCTGCCCCTTCGCCAGCTGGGACGCGATCGCCGACGCGAGCGTGCAGCCCGTGCCGTGGGTGTGCCGGTTGTCGTGCCGGGGGGCGCGCAGCCAGTGCTCCTGCGAGCCGTCCGTCAGCAGGTCGACCGCCTGGTCCGCGCCCGCCGCGAGATGGCCGCCCTTGATCACCACCCAGCGCGGCCCGAACTCCAGCACCGCCCGAGCCGCCCGGCGCATGTCGGACTCCGACTCGACCCGCAGGCCCGTGAGTTGCGCCACCTCGTCCAGGTTCGGCGTGGCCACGGTCGCCACCGGCAGCAGCCTGGTCCGTACGGAGTCCAGTGCGGAGAGCGCCAGCAGCGGGTCCCCGTGCTTGGAGACCCCCACCGGGTCGACGACCGCCGGAGCGTCCGTGCCGGCGATCAAGTCGGCCACGGCCTCGACGAGTTCGGCGGAGGCCAGCATGCCGGTCTTGACCGCCTGCACGCCGATGTCGTCGACGACACTGTGGTACTGGGCCCGCACCGCCTCCACGGGGAGCTCCCAGGCGCCCTGCACGCCGAGGGAGTTCTGCGCGGTCACCGCGGTCAGCACGCTCATGCCGTGCACCCCGAGCGCGAGCATCGTCTTCAGGTCCGCCTGGATGCCCGCGCCGCCGCCCGAGTCGGAGCCGGCCACCGTGAGCACCCGGGGCGGGGCGGTCCGCCCGCTCATGACTCGATGTCCCCGAAGTGGTCCCAGCCGCCCTGGGTCGTCCAGGGCGCCCCGTCGACCGTCACCTGGGGCAGCGCCGAGAGGTGGAGCACCTCGCCGATGACCTTCCAGCGGGCGGGCAGCTTCACGTCCGGCGGGAAGGTGGCCACGATCGCGTGGTCCTCCCCCCCGGTCAGCACCCACTGCATGGGGTCGACGCCGACGGCCTGGCCGATGTCGTTCATCTGCGAGGGGATGTCGATCGCCCCGGAACGGATGTCGATGCGCACGTTGCTGGCCACGGCGATGTGCCCGAGGTCGGCGATCAGTCCGTCGCTCACGTCGCACATCGCGGTGGCGCCCAGCCCGGCCGCGGCCGGGCCCGCGTGGTACGGCGGCTCGGGGCGCCGGTGCGCCTCGACGAAGGCGCGCGGCGAGCGGAAACCGCGGGAGAGCACCGCGTGCCCGGCCGCGGACCAGCCGAGCCAGCCGGTCACCGCGACGAGGTCGCCGGGCTGTGCGCCGGACCGGGTCACCGGTTCCTGGTTGCGCAGGTCACCGAGCGCGGTGATCGACACCGTGATCGTGTCGCCGCGCACGACGTCACCGCCGACGACCGCGGCACCCGCGACCTGGCACTCGTCGCGCAGGCCGTCCATCAGCTCCGAGGGCCAGGTGACGGGCAGCTCCGCCGGGACGACCAGGCCGAGCAGCAGCGCGGTCGGCACGGCTCCCATGGCGGCGATGTCGGCGAGGTTCTGCGCGGCGGCCTTGCGGCCGACGTCGTAGGCCGTGGACCAGTCGCGGCGGAAGTGGCGGCCCTCCACCAGGATGTCGGTGCTGGCCACGACCCTGCGGTCGGGCGCGGCGACCACGGCGGCGTCGTCACCGGGGCCGATCCGGACCGCGGGGGTGGTGGTGAGGCGGGAGGTGAGCTCCCTGATGAGCCCGAACTCCCCGAGCTCACCAACAGTGCCCTTCATTTCCCTTGCTCCCCTTCTGTCCCTGTGCCTGACCGTGCCCGGTCGCGAGCCGTCCGTGGGCTCGCTACGGTCGAGGTGACCGTCAACTTCTCTCGTGTCCGGACCCCGGCGCGCAAGGTCCGGTTCCCGCAGATCTCCCCGTGACGAGCGGCGACGCGATACCGTGGCGTTCCTTTTCCCCACATGATCCTCGTGGCCGCCCTGGAGGTTCCGTGGTACAGGCGTACATCCTGATCCAGACGGAGGTCGGCAAGGCGTCGACCGTCGCCGATCTGATCGGCAAGATCCCTGGAGTCGTCCAGGCCGAGGACGTGACCGGGCCGTACGACGTCATCGTGCGCGCCCAGGCCGACACCGTCGACGACCTGGGTCGGATGGTGGTCGCGAAGGTCCAGCAGGTGGACGGGATCACCCGTACCCTGACCTGTCCGGTCGTCCATTTGTAGCCCCCGTCCGCCCTGCGCCGGTGGACTCCTTCCGCCACCGGCGTACCGCCCTGCCCGCCCCCGCGGCGCCGCTTCCACCGCCACGGGCCGCTGCGCGTCCGCGGTGGTTCTCGGCCCGGGCGCGAAGGCCACCGGGCCGTGCCGGATCCCGGACGGAGCCCCGGGGACGGCGGCGGGCGGTGGGCGTCGCGAGGTCCCGGCCCGCGTCCGAACCGGCCACGGGTCGGGGCGGCGTGGCGATCATACTGCGGTACGGGGCCGCACGACCGCCGGAGACGACCGGCCCGGACGCGGCACCGCGCGGTGCCGGGGCGGTCGGCGGAGAAGCGGACGGCGGCGCGCGCGTGCGGGCCGCTCCCGTTCCGGCCGCAGGGCAGGCACTGCCCGCGGGGCCTCCTCCCGAAGCCCCGCGTCGTCCGCGATCCCCGCGGCCTCCGTGACCGGTGCGGCCCCCGTGCGGGCCGCGACCGCCGCGTGGGTCAGCGCAGTCCGGTCGAGCGCCGCAGCGCCGCCTGCACCAGCCGGTCCACCAGCTCCGGGTAGCCGATGCCGGTGGCCTGCCACATCTGCGGGTACATCGAGATGGGCGTGAAGCCGGGCATCGTGTTGATCTCGTTGATCACGAAGTCGCCGTCCTCGGTGAGGAAGAAGTCCGCGCGGACCAGTCCCTCGCAGGAGGCCGCCTCGAACGCCTCCACCGCGAGCCGGCGCACCTCGGCCGTCTCCTCCTCGGTCAGCGGCGCGGGCACGATGCCGGGCGTGGAGTCGATGTACTTGGCCTCGAAGTCGTAGTACGCGTGCGCGTCGGGCGGCGGGATCTCGGCGGGCACCGAGGCGCGCGGGCCGTCCTCGAACTCCAGCACGCCGCACTCGATCTCACGGCCGCGCAGCGCCGCCTCGACGAGGATCTTCGGGTCGTGGCGCTGGGCCTCGGCGATCGCCCCGTCCAGCCCGGAGAGGTCGTCGACCTTGGTGATGCCGATCGAGGAGCCGGCCCGCGCGGGCTTCACGAACAGCGGCCAGCCGTGCTCGCCGGCGAAGTCGACGATCTTCTTGCGGGCGGCGGACTCGTCCCGCTGCCACTCGCGCGGCCGGATCACCACGTACGGGCCGACCTTGAGCCCGAAGGAGGTGAACACCCGCTTCATGTACTCCTTGTCCTGGCCGACGGCCGAGGCGAGCACGCCCGAGCCGACGTAGGGGACGCCGGAGAGCTCCAGCAGGCCCTGCAGGGTGCCGTCCTCGCCGTAGGGGCCGTGCAGCACCGGGAAGACCACGTCGACCTCGCCGAGCGCCTTGGGCACCGAGCCGGGCTCGCTGTAGACGACTTCGCGGCTGGCGGGGTCCACGGGGAGCACCACGCCGCCCTCCGTCGACTCGGCGAGCTGGTCGACGCTGGGGGTGCGGCGGTCGGTGATCGCCATGCGTTCCGGCTCGTCGGCCGTGAGCGCCCAGCGGCCGTCCGCGGTGATGCCGATGGGCAGGACGTCGTACTGGGACCGGTCGATGGCCTTGAGGACGGCTCCGGCGGTGACCACGGAGATCCCGTGTTCGGAGCTGCGCCCGCCGAACACGACGGCCACCCGCGGCTTGCGCGGCGGCTGCTCGGGGCTCTGGGAGAGGTTCTCGGTGCTCATATCGCGACGAGAGTACCCGTTGGTAGAGCCGGGAGACAGCGCCCGCAACGCCGCGTGTGGGCCGGACGGAGGGGGGTCGTCGCTCAGCGTCGTTCGGGCTTCGCGCTGCGCGACATCAGCTCCTCGAGGGCGACCGCGGGAGGCTTGCCCTCGTGCACGATGCCGACGACCGTCTCGGTGATCGGCATGTCGACGCCGTGCCGGCGGGCCAGGTCCAGCACCGACTCGCAGGACTTGACGCCCTCGGCGGTCTGCCGGGTGACCGCGATGGTCTCCTCCAGGGTCATGCCCTTGCCGAGGTTGGTGCCGAAGGTGTGGTTGCGCGACAGCGGCGAGGAGCAGGTGGCCACCAGGTCGCCCAGTCCCGCCAGTCCGGAGAAGGTCAGCGGGTCGGCGCCCAGCGCCACGCCGAGCCGGGTGGTCTCGGCGAGGCCGCGGGTGATGAGCGAGCCCTTGGCGTTGTCGCCGAGCCCCATGCCGTCCGCGATGCCGACGGCCAGCCCGATCACGTTCTTCACGGCGCCGCCCAGTTCGCAGCCGACGACGTCGGTGTTGGTGTACGGCCGGAAGTAGGGCGTGTGGCAGGCGGTCTGGAGCCGCCGGGCGACGGCCTCGTCGGCGCAGGCGACCACGGCGGCGGCCGGCATGCGGGCGGCGATCTCGCGGGCCAGGTTGGGGCCGGTGACCACGGCGACGCGGTCGGCGCCCACCTCGGCGACGTCCTCGATCACCTCGCTCATGCGCATGGCGGAGCCGAGTTCGACGCCCTTCATCAGCGACACGAGGACCGTGCCGGGGGCGAGCAGCGGCGCCCACTCGGCGAGGTTGCCGCGCAGCGTCTGCGAGGGGACGGCGAGGACGGTGAAGTCGGCGTCGTGCGCGGCCTCGGCGGCGTCCGCCGTGGCCCGCAGGTTCTTCGGGAGTTCGATGCCGGGCAGGTAGTCGGGGTTGGTGCGGGTGGAGTTGACCGCCTCGGCGAGTTCGGGGCGCCGCCCCCACAGCACGACGTCGCAGCCCGTGTCGGCGAGGACCATGCCGAAGGCCGTGCCCCACGATCCGGTGCCGAAGACGGCCGCCTTGACCGGCTTGCTCACGTGCCCAGCCCTTCTTCTTGTGCGACGACCCTGTTCCGCGCCTGCTCGGTCTCCACCATCGGCGTCCCCGGCGACCGGGTGCCGCGCCGTCCCGTCCGCTGCCTCTGCGACCGGGTCCTGCGGCGCTGTTCGATGCGTTCGCGACGCGGGTCGTAGGGCGTCTCGGGGGCCTTCGCGCCGCGGATCTCCTCCAGCTGGCGGGTGATGGCCGCCATGATCGCCTCGGTCGCCTCCTTGAGCAGTTCCGGGGTCATCTCCCGGTCGTAGAAGCGGTCCAGGTCCACCGGCGGTCCGGCGAGGACCCGGTGCGTCTTGCGCGGCAGGAGGTGCGGCTTCTTGGCGTACGGCGGCAGCACCTCGTTGGCGCCCCACTGGGCGACCGGGATCACGGGGCACTTGGTCTGCAGGGCGACGCGCGCGGCACCGGTCTTGCCGGTCATGGGCCAGCCGTCCGGGTCGCGGGTGAGGGTGCCCTCCGGGTAGAAGGCGACGCATTCCCCGCGCTCCACGGCGTCGATCGCCGCGCGGAAGGCGCTGAGCGCGTCCGTGCTCTCGCGGTAGACGGGGATCTGTCCGGTGCCGCGCATCGCGGCGCCGACGAATCCCTTCTTGAAAAGCCCACTCTTCGCCAGGAAACGCGGAACACGTCCGGTGTTGTACTGAAAGTGCGCATAGGCGAGGGGATCGATGTGCGAATTGTGGTTCACCGCGGTGATAAAGCCGCCCTCGGCCGGAATGTTCTCCATTCCGCGCCAGTCCCGCTTGAGCAGAACCACCAGAGGCGGTTTGCAGATCACCGCGGCGAAGCGGTACCAGAAGCCGATTCTGCGGCGCGGCACAAGGACACCTTCCTCTTGGTCCTGTCTTTCGTATCACCCCGGGGCCACGGGCTCGGGCCGGAGGCCGGACGGGCCGCACAAGTGTCGCCCCGGGCCGCCGGTCTGTCGAGAACACCGTACGCCCGCCCGTCTTCCGTCACCGTCCCCGCGAGGGGCTCCGCCGCCCTCCCCCTCCCTCCGGGCACCGGGCGCCCCGGGGGACAATGACCGCGACAAGAGAGGGACGTAACACTCGTGCAGTGGACCTTGGTGGTGCCCCTGAAGCCGCTGGACCGGGCCAAGAGCAGGCTGTCGGACACCGCGGGCGACGGGCTGCGCCCGGGCCTCGCGCTCGCCTTCGCCCAGGACACGGTGGCGGCCGCGCTGGCGTGCCCGGCGGTGCGGGATGTGGTGGTCGTCACGGACGACGCCCGGGCGGGCCGCGAGCTGGGGGCACTGGGTGCCGGGATCGTCCCCGACGAGCCGGGCGGCGGCCTGAACGCCGCCCTCGCCCACGCGGCGGCGGTGGTGCGCGCGTCCCGGCGGGCCGGCGCGGTGGCGGCCCTGAACGCCGATCTGCCGGCGCTCCGCCCGCCGGAATTGGCCCGCGCTCTCGATACGGCCGCCGCATTCCCGCGTGCTTTTCTCGCGGATACCGCCGCGATCGGCACGACCCTGCTGGCCGCGTCCCCGGACCGGGAATTGCGTCCGTCCTTCGGGCCCGATTCCCGGGCCCGGCACCGGGCGTCCGGGGCCGTGGAGCTGTGCCTGGACGGGGTGGATTCCGTACGGCAGGACGTGGACACCGGCGACGATCTGCGGGCGGCGCTGGCACTGGGGGTGGGTCCCCACACGGCCGCTGCCGCCGCGCGGTTGCTGATTCCGGAGCAGTAGGCTGCCGGTATGCAGGCCACCGCATACACCTACGACCCCGTCAGCCGCAGCGGTCAGGTGCTCCTGGACGACGGCACCCCGGTGCCCTTCGAGGCTCCGGCGTTCGACGCGGGGGGCCTGAGGCTGCTGCGTCCCGGGCAGCGGGTGCGGATCGAGACCGAGGGCGAGGGCGAGGGGCGGCGGATCACGCTGGTGACGCTCCAGACGTTCTGACCGGCCGTTTTCCTGCCGTCACCACCCCGGACACGCCGCGGGCCGGGCTCCCCGACGGAGTCCGGCCCGGCGCGTGAGTACCGCTTGCCCGCGGCTACTTCTTGCGGGCGCTGGTCTTCTTGGCCGTGGTCTTGCGCGCGGTGGACTTCTTGGCGGGTGCCTTCGTGGCCGGGGCCTTCTTGGCGGTCGTCTTCTTCGCGGCGGCGGTCTTGGCGGGCGCCGCCGTCTTCTTGGCGGGCGCCTTCTTGGCCGCGGTCTTGGCCGCCGCCGTCTTGGCGGGCGCCTTCTTCGCCGCCGTCTTCCGGGCCGTCGTGGTCTTCGCCGCGCCCGTCGCCTTCTTGGCCGCGGCCTTCTTGGTGGCCGCCTTCTTGCCCGCGGCCTTGGAGATGGTGGGCGTCGGACCGGACAGGCTTCCCTTGGGGGCCTTCTTGACGGCGATGTCGTTCTTCGGGAGCTTCTTCGACCCGCTGACCAGGTCCTTGAACCCCTGTCCCGCGCGGAACCGCGGAACGGAGGTCTTCTTGACCCGAACCCGCTCGCCCGTCTGGGGGTTGCGGGCGTAGCGGGCCGGACGGTCGACCTTCTCGAACGAACCGAAACCGGTGACCGAGACCCGGTCCCCCGCGACCACCGCGCGGACGATGGCGTCCAGGACCGCGTCGACAGCATCGGCGGCCTGCTGGCGGCCGCCCATCTTGTCGGCAATCGCTTCTACGAGCTGCGCCTTGTTCACGTCTTCCCCTTCGGAGACATCGCCAGAACGAAACTGTTCAAGCTTTTTCGCACGTTAGGCAGATATATACCGCAAATCAAACACGAAACGGGCTAATCACCCTTGTGCCGCAACGGACTCGACCGTCCCGACCGGTTCAGCGCTCCTCTTCGGGGAATCGCCCCGCGTCGAGGTCCGCGACGAACCGGTCCAGACGCCTTGCCGCACCGGCGAGATCGTGCTTGGCCGCGGCCGTAATGACCAGCAGCTTCCGGGTCAGCGCCATCCGTACGCCCTCCGGGACTTGCAGTGCGCGCACCCTCGAGTGCGCTTCTTTGAGCCGGACCGCGACCGCCGCATAGAGCTCGAGTTGGCCGTCGTGTTCCATGCACAGATTGTGCCATCTGGGGCAAGTTGTCGCCTGCGCAGGGGGCAACTGCTGCCTCGGGCGTCCTTCCCGACACCCGCGGAAGCCGTGGGTACATGACGCACGTACCCCAGCAATCACCTCCGTAACGTGGGAGGTTGAGCGCATCCGGGGCACCGGGCGGAGCCGGTCGGGCACAGAGACGCCCGTACCCCCGATCAAGCCGATCGGGGGTACGGGCGGGGTGTGGGGGTGGCCGAAAGTCGACCTCTCGGCAGGGCTCCGCCTGCCGAGCGCGTCAGGCGGTGAGCGTGCGCGGCTTGAACGACGGACGCTTCGCCTCGTAGGCGGCGATCTCGGCCTCGTTCTGCAGGGTGATGGAGATGTCGTCGAGGCCGTTCAGCAGGCGCCAGCGGGAGTTCTCGTCGAGCTCGAAGGAGGCGGTGACGCCCTCGGCGCGCACCTCGCGGGCCTCGAGGTCGACGGTGATCTCCGCCGTGGGGTCGGCTTCGGTGAGCTCCCACAGCGCGTCCACGATCTTCTGGTCGAGGACCACCGTGAGCAGGCCGTTCTTCAGCGAGTTGCCCCGGAAGATGTCGGCGAAGCGGGAGGAGATCACGGCCTTGAAGCCGTAGTTCTGCAGCGCCCAGACCGCGTGCTCGCGGGAGGAGCCGGTGCCGAAGTCGGGGCCGGCCACCAGCACGGTGGCGCCCTCGCGCTCGGGCCGGTTGAGCACGAACTCCGGGTCCTTGCGCCAGGCCTCGAACAGTCCGTCCTCGAACCCGTCCCGCGTCACCTTCTTGAGCCAGTGGGCGGGGATGATCTGGTCGGTGTCGACGTTGCTGCGGCGCAGCGGGACGGCCCGGCCGGTGTGGGTGGTGAATGCTTCCATGACTGATCAGACTCCAGCGGGCGTGGGGGCGTCGGCGGCGAGGTCGGCCGGGGAGGCCAGGTGACCGAGGACCGCGGTGGCCGCGGCGACCTGCGGGGACACCAGGTGGGTGCGGCCGCCCTTGCCCTGCCGGCCCTCGAAGTTGCGGTTGGAGGTGGAGGCGGAGCGCTCACCGGGGGCGAGCTGGTCGGGGTTCATGCCCAGACACATGGAGCAGCCCGCGTGCCGCCACTCGGCGCCGGCCTCCTTGAAGATCACGTCCAGGCCCTCGGAGACGGCCTGCAGCCCCACCCGCGCGGAGCCCGGGACGACCAGCATCCGTACGCCGTCGGCGACTTTGCGGCCCTGGAGGATCTCGGCGACGGCGCGCAGGTCCTCGATGCGGCCGTTGGTGCAGGAACCTACGAAGACGGTGTCCACGTCGATGGAGCGCAGCGGCTGGCCGGCCTCCAACCCCATGTACTCCAGGGCCTTTTCGGCGGCGAAGCGCTCCGAGGGGTCTTCGTACGAAGCGGGGTCGGGGACCGCGGCGGACAGCGGCGCGCCCTGGCCCGGGTTGGTGCCCCAGGTGACGAACGGCGACAGTTCGGCGGCCTCGACGACGACCTCGGCGTCGAACTCGGCGTCCTCGTCGGAGCGCAGCGTGCTCCAGTACGCGACGGCGGCGTCCCAGTCCTCGCCCTGCGGGGCGTGCGGCCGGCCCTTGAGGTACTCGAAGGTGGTCTCGTCGGGGGCGATCATGCCCGCGCGGGCGCCGGCCTCGATCGACATGTTGCAGATGGTCATCCGGGCTTCCATCGAGAGCTTCTCGATGGCCTCGCCGCGGTACTCCAGGACGTAGCCCTGGCCGCCGCCGGTGCCGATCTTCGCGATGATCGCCAGGATCAGGTCCTTGGCCGTGACGCCGTCGGGCAATTCGCCGTTGACCGTGATCGCCATGGTCTTCGGGCGGGCCATCGGCAGCGTCTGGGTGGCCAGCACGTGCTCGACCTGGGAGGTGCCGATGCCGAACGCCAGGGCGCCGAAGGCACCGTGCGTGGAGGTGTGCGAGTCGCCGCAGACCACGGTCATGCCGGGCTGGGTCAGGCCCAGCTGCGGGCCGACCACGTGCACGACGCCTTGCTCGACGTCGCCCAGCGGGTGCAGCCGGACGCCGAACTCCGCGCAGTTCTTGCGCAGCGTCTCCAGCTGGACCCGGGAGACCGGGTCGGCGATGGGCTTGTCGATGTCCAGGGTCGGGGTGTTGTGGTCCTCGGTGGCGATGGTCAGGTCCAGCCGGCGCACCCTCCGGCCGTTCTTGCGGAGACCGTCGAAGGCCTGCGGGCTGGTCACCTCGTGCAGCAGGTGCAGATCGATGTAGAGGAGGTCGGGCTCGCCCTCGGCGCGCCGGACGACGTGGTCGTCCCAGACCTTCTCCGCGAGTGTCCTACCCATCGCTTTCCCTCCGGCCGGCACGAACCCCTCCGGCCCATCTAGAGATCTGTGAGGAGACGGCGCCCGCACCCCTGATCCCGGGCGTCCGCCGCCAGGCCCGGTGGTCCACGGGCCGCGTTGCTTCCGTGCTTCCAGAGTGGCGGGTTCCACGGAAAATTGAACTTGCGTTTCACAGAGTGAGACGCAAGTATCGTTTCATGGACAACAGTAGCGGCGTCGGCGTTCTGGACAAGGCGGCCCTCGTCCTGAGCGCTCTGGAGTCCGGTCCGGCCACCCTCGCGGGGTTGGTCGGCGCCACCGGACTGGCACGACCCACGGCCCACCGCCTGGCCGTGGCACTGGAACACCACCGCATGGTGGCGCGCGACATGCAGGGCCGGTTCATCCTCGGCCCGCGCCTGGCCGAACTGGCCGCGGCGGCGGGCGAGGACCGTCTGCTCGCCACGGCGGGCCCGGTGCTCACCCACCTCCGCGACGTCACCGGGGAGAGCGCCCAGCTCTACCGGCGCCAGGGCGACATGCGCATCTGCGTCGCCGCGGCGGAGCGCCTGTCGGGCCTTCGGGACACGGTCCCGGTGGGCTCCACGCTGACGATGAAGGCCGGCTCCTCGGCGCAGATCCTGCTCGCCTGGGAGGAGCCGGAGCGGCTGCACCGCGGCCTGCAGGGCGCCCGTTTCACGGCGACGGCCCTGTCGGGCGTACGGCGCCGCGGCTGGGCCCAGTCGATCGGCGAGCGCGAGCCGGGGGTCGCGTCCGTCTCCGCGCCGGTGCGCGGCCCCTCGAACCGGGTGGTGGCCGCCGTCTCGGTCTCCGGTCCCATCGAGCGCCTCACCCGTCACCCGGGCCGCATGCACGCGCAGGCCGTCATCGACGCCGCCGGCCGCCTCTCCGAGGCGCTGCGCCGCTCCTGACCGCCCCCCTTCTTCATCCGCCGCTCCGTCGGGGACGGGCCCGCCTCAACGCCGCGGCAGGCCCTCCCCGGCCCCACCCGCCGTCGGACGACGCCGTACGTCCGCGGCGAGGCGGTGAGCGGCGCCGCCGGATCAACGCGACGACGGCCGGGGACGGCGAGGAGCGCCCGCGCCGACTGCGGCCGGTGCGCGCCCCGGTCCGGGTGGGAGCCTGCCGGTGGCGACGGCTCGTCGAGCCGCCGCGCCGGCCGGGCCACTCCCGGGACGCCGAACTGACGGCACCGTTCGGGGAGTTGACCCACCAGGTGGCGCGCAGGCAGCTCGACTCCCCGGAGAGGCGCGTCTCCGGGACGGAGCGGGTGGAGCCGGCGGTGGCCTCCGCGGTGCTCTTCGCACCGGCGCCGCGGGCACTCCACCGGTCGGCACGGGAGGAGCAGTCGGCACGGCGCCACGGGATCGAGTGAACCGGGTCACCCGGCGGGGCCGGCGTCCGGCGCCTCGCGCCGTCGCCCTCCCGGAACGCCGAGAGCCCTCCACCGCAGTGGAGGGCTCTCGCCATCTGTACCCCCGACCGGATTCGAACCGGCGCTACCGCCTTGAGAGGGCGGCGTGCTAGGCCGCTACACAACGGGGGCGTGGATCACACGTTTCCGTAGATCCTGCTGGTCTACCTGGACTCGAACCAAGACTAACTGAACCAGAATCAGTCGTGCTGCCAATTACACCATAGACCAATGATGGTTTAGACCAGTCAGTACCCCCGACCGGATTCGAACCGGCGCTACCGCCTTGAGAGGGCGGCGTGCTAGGCCGCTACACAACGGGGGCCCTAGCGATCCTGCATCGGGAACAGTGGGAGCGACCCGGCTGTTCCCGCGGGAAGGATCTGTACCCCCGACCGGATTCGAACCGGCGCTACCGCCTTGAGAGGGCGGCGTGCTAGGCCGCTACACAACGGGGGCTCGCGGATGTGATCCGCAGGTTGCAGATGAGCTCTGCGAGCTGGCCTACCTGGACTCGAACCAAGACTAACTGAACCAGAATCAGTCGTGCTGCCAATTACACCATAGGCCACTGGAACGCAAGCCCCTGAGGGGATCTTGTTCTAGTTCTGCACCGTGGAGTCCCGGCCTTCCGGCCCGCTCTCCGCGGCGCAGGAAGAACATTACCCGAAGGTGGACGGCGCTCCAAAACGAGTATCGGCGGCGAGCAGTGCGGGCAGTTCGGCGAGGGAGGCGATGCGGCGCGGTCCCACGGGCGGCTCGACGGTCGCGTACGCCCCGCCGCGGTCGATCCACACCGACAGCAACCCGGCCTCCGCGGCGCCCCGGCCGTCGATCTCCGGGTGGTCGCCGACGTACGCGACCTGGTCGGGCGGCAGGGACAGGGCCTCGCAGGCGGCCAGGAAGGCATCGGGCTCGGGCTTGGAGACGCCCAGCTCGGCGGCGCACAGGATGGCCTCGAAGCGGTCGTGGACGCCGAGGAGGCGCAGCTTGCGGTCCTGGACGGTCAGGCTGGAGTTGGAGAGCACCGCGTGGCGGTGGCTGGCGGCGAGGGCGTCGAGGACGGGCAGCACGTCCGGGAAGAGGCTCCAGGCGGCCTCGTAGTGGGTCACGTAGCGCCGGAACCAGTCGTCGGCCTCGGCGTCGGTCAGGTTCCGGTCCAGGAAGACGCGGGTGCGGTCGCGGCGCTGGGTCTCGAAGTCCACCTCCCCCGCGGCGAACCGCGCCCACTGCAGGTCGGTGACCTCCCGCCAGCGCTGCAGCGCCTCCTCCACGGAGGCGTGCCCGTCGAGCAGCCCCTCGGCCAGGAGGTGCGCCCGCATGCCCTCGCGGTCGGCGGTCGTGTAGTCGAAGAGGGTGTCGTCCACGTCCCAGACGACGGCTCGGATCGCCATGGGACCGACGGTACCCGGACCCGCACGGCAAAGGGGCGGCACCCGGGAACCCCCCGGGTGCCGCCCCTCGCCCGTACGGGCCCTACGCGGCGAGCTTGGCCAGGGCCGCGTCGATCCTGGCCAGCGTCTTCTCCTTGCCCAGGACCTCCAGCGACTCGAAGAGCGGCAGGCCGACCGTGCGGCCGGTGACGGCCACGCGGACGGGGGCCTGGGCCTTGCCGAGCTTGAGGCCGTGGGCCTCGCCGGCGGCCAGGACGGCCTCCTTCAGCGACTCGGCGGAGGTCCAGTCGGCCGCCTCCAGCTTCTCGCGGGCGGTGCGCAGCAGGGCGTCGGAGCCCTCCTTCATCGCCTTGTTCCAGGAGGCCTCGTCGAAGACCGGCTCCGGCAGGAACAGGAAGTCGACGTTCTCCGTGATCTCGGAGAGGACCTTCAGGCGGGTCTGCGCGTGCGGGGCGATGGCCTGCCACTTGGCCTCGTCGAAGGCCTCCGGCTCCCAGGGGGCGAAGGGGGCCCGGAGCCAGGGGGCGCAGCGCTCCGCGAAGTCCTCCGCGCCGAGCAGGCGAATGTGGTCGGCGTTGATCGCCTCGCACTTCTTGAGGTCGAAGCGGGCCGGGTTCGGCTGCACGTCCGTGACGTCGAAGGCCGCGACCATCTCGTCGATCGAGAAGACGTCCCGGTCGGCGGAGAGCGACCAGCCGAGCAACGAGAGGTAGTTGAGCAGGCCCTCGGGGAGGAAGCCGCGCTCGCGGTAGAGGTTCAGGGACGACTGCGGGTCGCGCTTGGAGAGCTTCTTGTTGCCCTCGCCCATGACGTACGGCAGGTGGCCGAAGGCCGGGACCTCCTTGGCGATGCCCAGCTCGATCAGCGCCTTGTACAGGGCGATCTGGCGCGGGGTGGAGGAGAGCAGGTCCTCGCCGCGCAGGACGTGGGTGATCTCCATCAGCGCGTCGTCGACCGGGTTGACCAGCGTGTACAGCGGGGCGCCGTTGGCGCGCACGATGCCGTAGTCCGGGACGTTCTCCGGGGTGAAGGTCAGCTCGCCGCGGACCAGGTCGGTGAAGGTGATCGTCTCGTCGGGCATGCGGAAGCGGACGATCGGCTCCCGGCCCTGGGCCTTGTACTCCTCGACCTGGGCGTCGCTCAGCTCACGGCAGTGGCCGTCGTACCCGGAGGGCCGGCCCGCGGCGCGAGCGGCCTCGCGGCGGGTGTCCAGCTCCTCCTGGGAGCAGTAGCAGTGGTAGGCGTGACCGCCGTCGAGGAGCTTGCGGGCCACGTCCCGGTAGATGTCCATGCGCTGCGACTGGCGGTACGGCGCGTGCGGGCCGCCGACCTCGGGGCCCTCGTCCCAGTCGAAGCCGAGCCAGCGCATCGCGTCGAGCAGCTGCTCGTAGGACTCCTCGGAGTCGCGGGCCGCGTCGGTGTCCTCGATGCGGAAGACCAGGGTGCCGCCGTGGTGCTTGGCGAACGCCCAGTTGAACAGGGCGGTGCGGACCAGGCCCACGTGGGGGTTACCGGTGGGCGAGGGGCAGAAACGGACGCGTGGGGGTGCCCCCTGTCCGAGCGGGGTCGAGGACTGGGGGGAGGGGGAGCCTGATGCGCTAGCCACGCTTGACAACCTTGTTGGTGAGAGTGCCGATGCCTTCGATGGTGACGGCGACCTCGTCGCCGACGTTGAGGGGGCCGACCCCGGCCGGGGTGCCCGTGAGGATGACGTCGCCCGGGAGCAGCGTCATGGCCTCGGAGATGTTGACGACCAGGTCCTCGATGGAGTGGATCATCTCGCTGGTGCGGCCGAGCTGGCGCTGGGCGCCGTTGACCGTGAGCTGGACGGTCAGGTCGCTCGCGGCGGCGAGGTCCAGGCCCGTCTCCACCCAGGGGCCGAGCGGGCAGGAGGTGTCGAAGCCCTTGGCCCGGGCCCACTGCTTCTCGCGCTTCTGGACGTCACGCGCGGTGATGTCGTTGGCGCAGGTGTAGCCGAAGATCACGTCCTTGACGCGTTCGCGCGGGACCTCGCGGCACAGCCGGCCGATGACCACGGCCAGCTCGGCCTCGTGGTGCACCTCCCGGGAGAAGGAGGGGTACTGGATCTCGTCGCCGGGGCCGATGACCGAGGTGGCGGGCTTGAAGAAGGCGAACGGCTCCTCGGGCACCTCGTTGCCCATCTCCCTGGCGTGCTCGGCGTAGTTGCGGCCGAAGGCCACCACCTTGTTGGGGAGCACCGGGGGCAGCAGCCTGACCTTGCTCAGCGGGACCTTCGTACCGGAGAGCTCGAAGTCCGTGAACGGGATGCCCTTGATGATGTCCAGGACGAGCTCGTCCTGCTGGTCGCCCTCGACCGCGCCGAAGGCGACGTTCCCGTCGATGGAGAATCTGGCGATGCGCACGGGATGCTTGGCCCCTTGACTTAAGCGGCTGGAGTCTGACGCTCCAGGCTAACGCGGTACGACCTCCCGTTCTCGCGCATTGCGGGCGCCGTCGCCCGGTGCGCGGGGCGCCCCGCGCACGGCGAGGGGCGCCCCGGTGGAACGTGGGGCGCCCCTCGTGCCGCGTGGCGGGCCGGTGTCACCGGCCGGACGCGGTGGCGTTGAGCGATGCGCGGCCGGTGTGCGTACTGATCGGTGCGATCAGCGCGGTCGGCGTCCGGGTCAGTGCGCGGCGCCGGCCGTGACCGGGATCTCCATGAGGACGGTGCGCCTGGGGTTGGCGGTCTGGGCCGGAAGGTCGACGGGGTGTTCCTGCTGGACCGGCGTCTGCAGTTCGTCGGCGCCGTCGAGGTGCGCCAGCGTGGTGCGTCGCGGGTTGGCGATCTTGTGGAACATCATCGTCGTCTTCACTGTTTACTTCGACCTTGTCCTGTTCGCGGCGCCCACCGGGGTACGGGGACCCGGGTGACGGGCGCGGGTTGTCGGTTTTGCCATCCCTGTAAAGCGTCAGGCTAAACATGCAATTCCCCGCCGACGGCGCTCGAAGGCCGGGATCTTGGTGTGATTTTGCTCACGAACTATTGAACAAATGGACCAATACGGACAGGCGCCCCGCCCCTCCGAAACGGACATTGCCCCCCTGAAGCCACCATTCCGCTCCTGATCATGGCGACTGGGACACCCGGAGCGACCGGTCGACTCGTGAGCGTACGCCCGGTTTGGGGGAGCTCCCTTTCTACCCGTGGTGACTCGCCACTCACGCGGTGTCACGTATGTCACGGGTGGGCCTACGGGCCTTGTTGGAGATCCGGCACTGTGCTGGAATTCCACGGACCGCCGCAGGATCGAGCCGGCGCACAGGGGGCGCACAGACGCGCCGAGTGGCGGCGAGATGGGGGGAACCAGCGCCGGTCACTCACGACCACCACGGGGGCGTATTCAGGGCGCCCCTATGACGCCGACACCGTGCCCCGTCGTTCACGCGGAGGGGTGCCTGGTCCAGAGGTTGCGACGCTAGTGCAGGGACGTTTCAAGAGGGATGGCAGCGCTTCGGCGGAGCCGGAGCCGCACGGCGGGACTGGCCCGATGGCCGTCAGCTCCTCGCCCCAGCACGCCCAGAACCAGGGCCCGGCCGTGTCCGGCGACAGCGGCGACCGGACCGGGCGTCCCGGCGCGTCCGCGGGGACGTCGGACCCGGTCGACGAGGTGGCGCCGAAGGGCCCGACCGGCCCCGGACCGCGCATAGCCCTGCGCAACTGGCGCATCTCGACCCGTCTGGTGTCGCTGCTCGCGCTCCCGGTGGTCGCGGCCACCTCGCTGGGTGCGCTGCGCATCAGCCAGTCGATGGACGACATCCAGCAGCTCGACAACATGAAGCTGCTGACGGACATGACCAAGCAGGCCACCGAACTGGCCGCCGCGCTCCAGGAGGAGCGCGACCAGTCGGCCGGCCCGCTGGCGCACGGCGGCAAGAGCACCGACTTCACGGTCAAGGGCTACCGCGAGAAGACCGACCGTGCGATGGAGAACTTCCTCGACAGCTCCGAGGAGATCGACAACGCGGCCAAGGACGGCAACCTCAAGGGGGTCCGCGACAACCTGGTCCAGCTCACCGGCGAGCTGGGCGACATCGCGAAGATCCGCAACACGGCCTACACGTCGGAGAAGAACTCCACGCAGACCGTCGAGGCGTACCACCGCCTGATCGAGAACCTGATCGACCTCTCGCAGGACATGGCGGAGGCGACCAGCAACCCCGAGATGATCCAGCGCACCCGCGCCCTGGCGTCCTTCTCCTCCGCCAAGGAGTACGCCTCGATCCAGCGCGCGGTCCTCGCGGCGGCGCTGCCCGCCAGCAACACCACCACCGGTGAACTCTCCGACAACGACCGGCTCTACGCCGAGTCGGCGCTGACGAACCAGAAGTCCGAGATCCGCAGCTTCAAGAGCATCTACGGCGAGACCGCCGCCGCCGAGCTGCTCCTGCCGATCGAGGACGGCAACAACATCATCAAGGCCACCGACGAGTACGCCGGGCGTGCCCTGGCCTCGGAGTTCGGCCTCAAGTCGGTGGGCAAGCGGTCCTACCGGGACTGGCTGGACGACAGCTCCACCAAGATCCAGCAGATGAAGAACATCGAGCACAGGCTGCTCGAGGAGATGGAGCAGAAGGCCCGTGAGCTGCGCGCCGCCACCGAGCGCGACGCGATCATCTCCGGTGCGCTGATCCTCATCGTGCTCGGCGTCTCGCTGGTCGGCGCCTTCGTCGTGGCCCGCTCCATGATCCGCTCGCTGCGCCGGCTGGAGGACACCGCGACCAAGGTCGCCCAGGAACGCCTGCCCGAACTGGTCAAGCAGCTCTCCGAGTCCGACCCGCAGGACGTCGACACGTCCGTGGAGTCGGTCGGTGTGCACTCCCGGGACGAGATCGGCCGAGTGGCCGCGGCCTTCGACGACGTGCACCGCGAGGCGGTCCGCCTCGCCGCCGAGCAGGCCCTGCTGCGGGGCAACGTCAACGCGATGTTCACCAACCTCTCGCGCCGCTCCCAGGGCCTCATCCAGCGTCAGCTCTCGCTCATCTCCGAACTGGAGTCCCGCGAGGCCGACCCGGACCAGCTCTCCTCGCTGTTCAAGCTGGACCACCTCGCCACGCGTATGCGCCGTAACGGTGAGAACCTGCTGGTCCTCGCGGGTGAGGAGCCCGGCCGCCGGTGGACCCGTCCGGTCCCGCTGGTCGACGTGCTGCGTGCCGCCGCGTCCGAGGTGGAGCAGTACGAGCGCATCGAGCTGTCCTCCGTGCCGACCACCGAGGTGGCCGGCCGGGTCGTCAACGACCTCGTGCACCTGCTCGCCGAGCTGCTGGAGAACGCGACCTCGTTCTCCTCGCCGCAGACCAAGGTCAAGGTCACCGGTCACGCGCTGCCCGACGGCCGGGTGCTGATCGAGATCCACGACACCGGTATCGGTCTGTCCCCGGAGGACCTGGCGGCGATCAACGAGCGGCTCGCCTCGCCGCCCACCGTGGACGTCTCCGTCTCCCGCCGCATGGGTCTGTTCGTGGTCGGCCGCCTGTCGCAGCGCCACGGCATCCGCATCCAGCTCCGCCCGTCCGACTCCGGTGGTACGACCGCGCTGGTCATGCTGCCCGTCGACGTCGCCCAGGGCGGCAGGAAGCCCCAGGGCAAGCCGGGCCAGCCGGGTGTCGGTGGCCCCGCCGCCGCGCAGGCGGCCGCCGGTGCCGCCGCCGCGCGCCGGAACGCCGGTGGCGGTCAGGGCGGTGCACCCGGGGGCCTGCTCGGCGCCGGTCAGGGCCCGCGGACCGCGCTGCCCGGACGGGACGGCGCGGGCCGGCCCGACGGGTCACGGGGGCCGCAGGGCCAGCCGGGCAACTCCACGCCGTCGCTGTTCGACCGGGGTGCTCCCTCCGCGCCGCCGCAGGGCCGTCCGGCCGGCGCCGGCGCCGGCTTCGGAGGCCAGGCGCCGGGTGCCCCGCAGGGGCTGCAGGCCGCGGGTCCGGGCGGTGCGCAGGACCGGGACGCCTTCGGTGGCGGCCGGGGCCAGGTGCCCCCGCAGCGCGGCAACGGCAACGACAACGCCGAGCGCGGCCGTCGTCCGCAGCTCCCGCCGCGCGGTGGTCCGCGCGCCGAGCTGCCCGGTGGCGACCCGCAGCAGCGCACGCCCAGTTGGAGCGACGAGAACGCCCAGCCCCCGGTGCCGCGCGCCTCGCTGGACGCCCCGCGCGGCCACGAGGAGCCGGACGTCTCCCGGACCGCCCCCATGCCCCGGTTCGACGACCGGCAGGGGCCCGGCGCCACGGCGGAGATCCCCCGGTTCGACGACCGGCAGAACGCCGGTCCGTCCGGCTACGGCTTCCCCGACCCCGGGCAGCACACGGGCCAGTACGCCCAGCCCGGCGCGAACGACGCCCAGAACACGGGCCAGTTCAGCCGCAGCGACGTCTTCGGTGCCTCCCAGGGCCGGCCGGGCGGTCAGCAGGACCCGTCCGCGACGGGCCCGTTCGCGGCCCCGCAGGGCTACGACAACGGCGCCACCGGCCCGTACCCGGTGGCGGGCCAGGACAACGGCGCCACGGGCCGGCACGCCCTCCCGCAGGGCCCGGGCCCCATGGACCCGGCCGACACCGGCCGGTTCGAGCGTCCGCAGCGCAACGGCGCGCACGGAGCCGACTTCGGCGCCCCGCGTCCGCCCGCCCCGCAGCAGCAACCGGTCCGCCACGAGCCGGAGGCCCTGCCCCCGGCGCCCGGCCCCGGCGACGGGCGTACGCCGCTGTACGACACCCTGGAGACCAACTGGTTCCGCGGGGGTGGCGGTGGCCAGGAACAGGGCAACGACTCCGCTGCGGCACCCCAGCAGCAGTCCCAGCAGCCGCAGGGGCCCACCGGCCCGCAGCGGTCCGCTTCCCCCGCCTGGCGCAGCTCGCCCAACGACGAGCTGGTCCGGCAGGCCGAACGCGTCCGGCAGCCGGCCGCGGGCGGCGTCACCACCTCCGGCCTGCCGCGCCGGGTGCCCAAGGCGAACCTCGTCCCGGGCACGGCTCAGCAGCAACCGCACCAGAGCGGTCCCCAGGTCTCGCGCGCCCCCGATGACGTGCGCGGCCGGCTGACCAATCTCCGTCGGGGTATCGCACAGGGTCGTCAGGCCGGGTCCACCCAGACCGGCAGCTTCCCGCGGCCCACTCACCAGCAGGAGCGTTAGTTGAGTCAGATGAGCCAGGCGGCACAGAATCTCAACTGGTTGATCACCAACTTCGTGGACAACACCCCCGGGGTGTCCCACACCGTCGTCGTGTCCGCCGACGGTCTTCTTCTGGCCTTGTCCGAGGGCTTTCCGCGCGACCGCGCGGACCAGCTCGCGGCCGTGGCGTCGGGACTGACCTCCCTGACGGCCGGCGCCTCCCGGATCTTCGAGGGCGGCAACGTCGCCCAGACGGTCGTCGAGATGGAGAGGGGATTCCTCTTCCTCATGTCCGTCTCGGACGGCTCGTCCCTCGCCGTCCTGGCGCATCCCGAGTGCGACATCGGCCTCGTCGGCTACGAAATGGCGCTGCTGGTCGATCGCGCCGGCGCAGTCCTCACCCCGGATCTGCGCGCCGAGCTCCAGGGAAGTCTGCTCCACTGATCGGCCTCGGCACCACCCGTCTCACCAAATCACCGTCCGGCCGCCACATTCCCCCCACCGGCCCCGTCAGACGGCTTGACTGACCGACTTGCTGTCCCGCCCGGAGGATTCATGACCCCGCCCACCGCCTCTCATGATCCGTACGCGGAGCCGTACGAGGATGAGGGCGACCAGCCGCTGGTCCGTCCCTATGCGATGACCGGCGGCCGGACCAGGCCGCGCTACCAGCTCGCCATCGAGGCACTGGTCAGCACGACGGCCGATCCGGCAGCGCTCATGGGGCTCCTTCCGGAGCATCAGCGCATCTGCCACCTGTGCCGTGAGGTGAAGTCGGTCGCCGAGGTCTCGGCACTGCTCAACATGCCGCTGGGTGTGGCAAGAATCCTGGTGGCGGACCTCGCGGAAGCGGGTCTGGTCGCCATTCACCAGCCGGGCGGCGACGAAACGACCGGCGCCCCGGATGTGACACTGCTCGAAAGGGTGCTCAGTGGACTTCGCAACCTCTAGCGGCGGGGCGGTCTCCGAAAGCCGTTCCACCACCTCCGCGAAGATCGTGGTGGCGGGCGGCTTCGGCGTGGGCAAGACCACGTTCGTCGGCGCCGTCTCGGAGATCAACCCGCTGCGCACGGAGGCCGTCATGACGTCTGCTTCGGCGGGCATCGACGACCTCACCCACACCGGGGACAAGACGACCACCACGGTCGCCATGGACTTCGGCCGCATCACGCTCGACCAGGACCTGATCCTGTACCTGTTCGGCACCCCCGGCCAGGACCGCTTCTGGTTCATGTGGGACGACCTGGTGCGCGGCGCCATCGGCGCGGTCGTCCTCGTCGACACCCGCCGGCTCGCCGACTGCTTCCCGGCCGTCGACTACTTCGAGAACAGCGGACTGCCCTTCGTCGTCGCCCTGAACGGCTTCGACGGACAGCAGCCCTATCAGCCCGAAGAGGTGCGCGAGGCACTGCAGATCGGCCCCGACACCCCCATCATCACCACCGACGCCCGCCACCGCGCGGACGCCAAGAGTGCGCTGATCACGCTGGTCGAACACGCTCTCATGGCGCGCCTGCGGTAGATCCAAATCACGCGCCGCGTACGGCAGTTGCCGTAGACGACGACCCGTAGCCGGTTGTGTCCTTCGACACGGCCGGCCTCGGCGTTCATAACGTTTCGGCAGAGGAATCGGGCGAAGCCCACCACTCGACGCGGTCGATCGGTGTCACTGTGCGCACGAACCTCCTGTCTTTTGACAAGGCTCGCTCTTTATGACCGTTTTATCTGGGGCTTGCATCACTCGGAATGCCCGCTCTCCACTGTTTGGAAGAGCGCAGCTCGGCATGCTGGAATGCCTGAACTGCCCAATAGTCAAAGACGTACTCAGTAGTCGATGGCATGTCGGGCTCTGAGACACTGCGGCACAACGTTGGTGCCGACCGCCGAGAGGTTGTTGGTCGAGTGAGGCGAAGCAAGAACAGTCCCGAGCCGTCGGCCCGGGGCAACTTCACCCCGCCGCCGCGCGCAGCGGCACCCGCCCCCGTGTCCGACACCGAGTCGGCGGGCGCGCCCGCTCCCAGCAGCGGGCGCCTCACCCCGCGCAACTGGCGGGTGGCGACCAGGCTGAACGCGATCCTGCTCCTTCCCGTGCTGGTCGGCCTGGTCATGGGCGGCTTCCAGGTGAAGGGCTCGATCGACACCTGGCAGGAGGCCGAGGACGCGGAGAAGACCGCGCGCCTGGTGCAGGCCTCCCTCACCTACGCCAACGCCCTCTACAACGAGCGGGACGTCACGGCGACCCCGCTGCTGCAGGGCAAGGGCCAGCAGGACTCCACCGTCACCGAGGCCCGCGAGGCCACCGACAAGGCCGCCGACGCCTTCAACGAGGCGGCGCAGGACATGCCGGGCACAGCGGGTCTGAAGCGCCGGCTGAACCTGTTCCGCGAGGTCGAGCCGAAGCTCACGACGCTGCGCGCGGGCGCGTACACCTCCAAGCTCAAGGGCGTGGAGACCGAAGAGGGCTACGTCGAGGTGGCCAACCCTCTGATGCAGTTCGCCAACGAACTCGGCCTGGGCACCGGCAACATCACCAGCTACGGCCGTACGGTCTACGCGATCTCGCTGACCAAGGCGGCCGTGTCGCTGCAGCGGTCCATCGGTATGCACATGCTGGTGAAGCCCGGCCCCACCGACAGCCAGCTCGCCAGCCAGCGCGTCGCGCTCTCGTCCTACGCCTACCTCGAGGGCATCGCCGTCCGGGAGTACCTCGGCGGTGGCACCGAGGCCGACGCCGCCAAGCTGGACGAGATCACGCAGGAGATCCAGGCCGACGGCAAGGCCATGGCCCAGGAGGCCAAGGACAAGGACCCGGACTACGTCGCACCGCCCGCGAACCCGGTCACGATGGTCTCCGAACTGGCCCGGCTCGACACCACCGGCGAGGCCGCCCGCGCCGGCCTCGCCGGACAGGGCATCACCCCCGAGAACTGGTGGGCGGTGAACACCCTCAAGTTCGACGGCTACGGCCGGATCGAGACGGACCTCGCCGACACCGCGGTGAACGAGGCCTCCCAGATCGCCGACGACGCCCAGCGCGACGCCTACATCACCGGTGCCGCCGTCGTGGTCGCCCTGCTCGCCGCGTTCATCGTGGCCGGCATGGTGGCCCGTCAGATGAGCCGCTCCATGCGCCAGCTGCGCAACGCCGCCTTCGGCATCGCCGAGCAGCGGCTGCCGATGCTGGTCGACCAGCTCTCCCGCACCGACCCCGGCCGGGTCGACACCCGGGTCGCGCCGATCCCGATCACCTCCACGGACGAGATCGGCGAGGTCGCCCGCGCCTTCGACCAGGTCCACCGCGAGGCCGTCCGGCTCGCCGCCGAGCAGGCGCTGCTGCGGGGCAACATCAACGCGATCTTCACCAACCTCTCGCGCCGCAACCAGTCGCTGATCGAGGGCCAGCTGACCCTGATCACCGACCTGGAGAACAACGAGGCCGACCCGGACCAGCTGGAGAACCTCTTCAAGCTGGACCACCTGGCCACCCGTATGCGCCGCAACGGCGAGAACCTCCTCGTCCTCGCCGGCGAGGAGCCGGGCCGCCGCTGGGACCAGCCGGTGCCGCTGGTCGACGTGTTGCGCGCCGCCTCCTCCGAGGTGGAGCAGTACGAGCGCATCGAACTGTCCGGCGTCCCCGACGCCGAGATCCACGGCCGGGCCGTGACCGACCTCGTGCACCTGCTCGCCGAGCTCCTGGAGAACGCCACGACGTTCTCCTCCCCGCAGACCAAGGTCCGCGTCACCGCGACCCGTCTCCCCGACGGCCGCGTGATGATCGAGATCCACGACAAGGGCATCGGCCTGACCGCCGAGGACTTCGCGGACATCAACCACAAGCTGGCCAACCCGCCGACCGTGGACGCCGCGATCTCGCAGCGCATGGGCCTGTTCGTGGTCGGCCGGCTGTCCGACCGGCACGGCATCCGCGTCCAGCTGCGCCCCTCGGGCGAGCAGGCCGGTACGACCTCGCTGGTCATGCTGCCGGACGCGATCACCCACGGCGGTGGCGGCGAGCAGCAGATGGGCCCCGACGAGTTCACCGTCTCGCAGATCATCCCGGAACAGAACTTCCAGGGCGAGGACTTCAACCAGCCCCTGCGCACCGCGGCGGAGCTCGGCTTCGACGACAGCCGCTACACCGAGGCCCCGGACGACATACGCGGCCTGGACCCGGTCGGCCGTTCCCTGATGCGCGAGGAGCGCCGGGCGGCCCTGGAGGCCCAGGCGCACCCCCAGCAGCCCGAGTCGGGCGCCCCGAACGGCCAGAACGCCCCCGAGGCGCCCGCGTACCCCGACGAGTTCGCCGCCCCGCAGGGCTACGACAACGGCCAGGGTTACGACGGCTACCAGGAGCAGCGGACCGCCGGGTACGACCAGCAGGCGTACGGCAACGGACAGCAGGCGGCGTACGGCGAGGACTACTACGCGCCCGGCGGCCACCTGCCGCAGAACGACGGCTTCCCGGCGCCCGGCGGCTACCAGGACCCCTCCTACGCCGAGCCGGCCCAGGAGAACCGCTCGGCGGACGCCTCCGCCACCGAGTCCTTCCCGGCCTTCGCCGAGCGGCGCCGTGAGGACGACTGGCCGCAGCAGGACGGCTACCCCAACGGCTACCCCGCCCAGTACCCTGCGGGTGCCCAGGAACCGGAATCCGCGCAGGCCGCTGACGCAGGTGAGCGGGACGGCGTAGGCTTCGACCGTCCGGGACCGGCCCCCTCCGAAGGTCACGACCTGACCGACGCCGGACTTCCCCGCCGCGGATCCACCGCGA
The DNA here is from genome assembly GCF_008704515.1 of Streptomyces viridosporus T7A. Classification (NCBI taxonomy): domain Bacteria; kingdom Bacillati; phylum Actinomycetota; class Actinomycetes; order Kitasatosporales; family Streptomycetaceae; genus Streptomyces; species Streptomyces viridosporus. The sequence goes on along the minus strand of NZ_CP023700.1, from coordinate 5,769,271 downwards.
ACGGCGCGGGCGGCGCACGGCGCGTGAACCAGGAGCCGCCGGCCTCCACCCCGGAGAGCAACGGCGGCAGCGGCTGGCGCTCGGCGAACGACGAGCGCTGGCAGCAGGCCTCGCAGCTCCGGAAGCCCAAGGCGGGCGGAGTGACCTCCTCCGGCCTGCCGCGGCGGGTGCCCAAGGCCAACCTGGTCCAAGGTTCCGCCGAAACCACTCCCCAGGGAGGCCCACAGGTCTCCCGCGCCCCGGAGGACGTCCGGGGCAGACTGAGCAACCTGCGGCGCGGCGTCCAACGGGGCCGCACCGCAGGCAGTGAAACGAACGGCCAGGGCTTCGGTCCTGACAGCACCTACAACCAGGAGCGTTAGTGTGAGCCCGATGAGCCAGGCGGCACAGAACCTGAACTGGTTGATCACCAACTTCGTGGACAACACCCCGGGGGTGTCCCACACGGTGGTGGTCTCCGCCGACGGACTCCTTCTGGCGATGTCCGAAGGCTTCCCCCGCGACCGCGCCGACCAGCTCGCGGCCGTCGCCTCCGGTCTGACGTCTCTGACGGCAGGCGCCTCCCGGATCTTCGAGGGCGGCAGCGTGAACCAGACGGTTGTGGAGATGGAGCGGGGATTCCTCTTCATCATGTCCATTTCCGACGGTTCGTCACTCGCGGTCCTCGCACATCCCGAGGCGGACATCGGCCTCATCGGGTACGAGATGGCCCTCCTGGTCGACCGGGCCGGTACGGTCCTGACACCGGATCTCCGGGCGGAGCTCCAGGGAAGCCTTCTCAACTAACAAAGGGACGGTGCGCTTGAGCGTCCCGGAGCCGTAAGGTTTCGGGACGCGGCTCCACAGTCATGGGTGCCCGGCACAGTCGGAGGAGGAGAAAGTGGCAACACCCCCAGGCGGTTCGTCTTCGGGCAACTGGTCGTACGGCCCTGCCCAGGGCCAGAACGACGCCCAGAGCGGATACGGCTACCCCTCCCCCGGCCACCAGCAGCCGTACGCGCCGCAGGGCCCCGGCCCTTCGCCGTACGACCAGCCGCGTGTCCAGCCCGTGCAGCCGCAGCGCCGCACCCCCGAGCCGACGCCCGCCGGGTCGTCGAGCAACCCACTGGTGCGTCCGTACGCGATGACGGGCGGCCGCACCAGGCCGCGGTACCAGCTCGCCATCGAGGCACTGGTGCACACCACTGCGCAGCCGCATCAGATGCAGGGGCAGCTGCCCGAGCATCAGCGGATCTGCAACCTCTGCCGGGAGATCAAGTCGGTGGCCGAGATCTCGGCCCTGCTGACCATTCCTCTCGGCGTGGCCAGGATCCTCGTCGCCGACTTGGCGGAGGCGGGACTGGTCGCCATCCATCAGCCCGGCGGCGACGAGAACGCCGGCGGCCAGCCAGACGTGACACTGCTCGAAAGGGTGCTCAGTGGACTTCGCAAGCTCTAGCGGCGGTCCTTCCCGCTCCACCACCTCCGCGAAGATCGTGGTGGCGGGCGGCTTCGGCGTGGGCAAGACCACGTTCGTCGGCGCCGTCTCGGAGATCAACCCGCTGCGCACGGAGGCCGTCATGACGTCTGCTTCGGCGGGCATCGACGACCTCACCCACACCGGGGACAAGACGACCACCACGGTCGCCATGGACTTCGGCCGCATCACGCTCGACCAGGACCTGATCCTGTACCTGTTCGGCACCCCCGGCCAGGACCGCTTCTGGTTCATGTGGGACGACCTGGTGCGCGGCGCCATCGGCGCGGTCGTCCTCGTCGACACCCGCCGGCTCGCCGACTGCTTCCCGGCCGTCGACTACTTCGAGAACAGCGGACTGCCCTTCGTCATCGCGCTGAACGGCTTCGACGGACAGCAGCCGTACCAGCCGGACGAGGTGCGCGAGGCACTGCAGATCGGCCCCGACACCCCCATCATCACCACCGACGCCCGCCACCGCGCGGACGCCAAGTCGACGCTGATCACGCTCGTGGAGCACGCGTTGATGGCGCGTCTGCGGTAGCGCGGACCGGTGTGCGCGACGCCCCCTGCGGCCTCCGGGCCACAGGGGGTCTTTGTCTGCCGGGCGCGGGGCCGTCCGTGGCCGGTCGCGCCGTTCCCCGGGCCCCCGGGTCCCCAAGGGGCACGGCTCCGGCGGGCGTTCACGCGAAGAGGCCCCTCCGTGCGGAGGGGCCTCTTCGCGTCGGTGAGGTCAGTGCCAGCTGTGCGGGGCGCGGAAGCCCGGCTCGCGTTCCAGGCGCCGCCAGCCGGCGCGGACGCGGCCGCCGTGGGCCGGGGCGATCTCGGCGGGGCGGGCGGCGGCGCGGGCCAGCAGGAGGGCCGTGATGGCGGCGACCTCCTCGGGCTCGGCGTGGCCCTTCTCGACGCGGATGTCAGGTGTGCTCATGGGTGTCAGTCTCCCTGGGAGAGGGGACCGCGGGGTTGCCGCGTGGGGTCCGTCGGGTTACTGGGGCGGGTTGCCGTGCTTGCGGGAGGGCAGGTCGGCGTGCTTGGTCTGGAGCATCGCCAGGGCCCCGACGAGCACCTCACGGGTCTCGGCGGGGTCGATCACGTCGTCGACCAGGCCGCGCTCGGCCGCGTAGTAGGGGTGCATCAGCTCGGCCTTGTACTCCTTGACCATCTTCTGCCGCATGGCCTCGGGGTCCTCGGCCTCGGCGATCTGGCGGCGGAAGATGACGTTGGCCGCGCCCTCCGCGCCCATCACGGCGATCTCGTTCGTCGGCCAGGCGTAGGTCAGGTCGGCGCCGATGGACTGGCTGTCCATGACGATGTAGGCACCGCCGTACGCCTTGCGCAGGATCAGCGAGATCCGCGGCACGGTCGCGTTGCAGTACGCGTAGAGCAGCTTCGCGCCGTGCCGGATGATGCCGCCGTGCTCCTGGTCGACCCCCGGCAGGAAGCCGGGCACGTCCAGGAAGGTGAGGATCGGGATGTTGAAGGCGTCGCACATCTGCACGAAGCGGGCGGCCTTCTCGGACGCCTCGATGTCCAGCACGCCGGCCAGCACCTGGGGCTGGTTGGCGACGATGCCGACGACCCGGCCGTCCATCCGGGCCAGCGCGCAGATGATGTTGCGCGCCCAGCGCTCGTGGACCTCCAGGTACTCGCCGTCGTCGACGATCTCCTCGATGACCTTGGCCATGTCGTACGGGCGGTTGCCGTCCACCGGGACCAGGTCCAGCAGCGCGTCGCCGCGCCGGTCGGGGGCGTCGGCGGCCTCCGCCCGGGGCGGGTTCTCCCGGTTGTTCTGCGGCAGCAGCGACAGCAGGTAGCGCACCTCCGCCAGGCACGTCTCCTCGTCGTCGTAGGCGAAGTGGCAGACGCCGGAGGTCTCCGCGTGCACGTCCGCGCCGCCCAGGCCGTTCTGGGTGATCTCCTCGCCGGTGACCGCCTTGACCACGTCGGGGCCGGTGATGAACATCTGCGAGGTGTCGCGGACCATGAACACGAAGTCCGTCAGGGCGGGGCTGTAGGCGGCGCCGCCGGCGCACGGACCCAGCATCACGCTGATCTGCGGGATCACGCCCGAGGCCTTGGTGTTGCGCTGGAAGATGCCGCCGTAGCCGGCCAGCGCCGAGACGCCCTCCTGGATCCGCGCGCCGGCGCCGTCGTTCAGCGACACCAGCGGGGCGCCGGCCGCGATGGCCATGTCCATGATCTTGTGGATCTTCGTGGCGTGGGCCTCGCCCAGCGCACCGCCGAAGATGCGGAAGTCATGGGCGTAGACGAAGACCGTGCGGCCCTCCACCGTGCCCCAGCCGGTGACCACACCGTCCGTGTACGGCTTCCTGGCCTCCAGACCGAAGCCGGTGGCCCGGTGCCGGCGCAGCTGCTCGACCTCGCGGAAGGAGCCGGGGTCCAGCAGCAGCTCGATGCGTTCCCGTGCGGTCAGCTTGCCCTTGGCGTGCTGCGCCGCCGTCGCCTTCTCGCTCGGCCCGGCCACCGCCTGCTCGCGGATCCCGTGCAGTTCGGCCACGCGTCCGCGCGCGTCGGTCGGTTCGCCCGGCAGGTCGGTCGGCTCACCCGGCGCCTCATCCAAAACGGTCATGTAGTGACCTTACGAAGCCCACCGGGGAATGCGAGCCGTTGACTCCTCACAGTCTCCAAGGCGTTTTCCTGGTACCCCTGAACAGAACCACGGCCGCATGCAGGCGTTCCAACTGCTCAGAGGGCGTACGGCTTGTAGGGGTCGCACAAAGCCGTCGGCTGAGAGTCACCTCACATCCGGGGGTGGCGCATACCTCCCCGCGGGTGATGCCCGGCCCCCGGGCGGCGGCCGACGGCTGGGATCCCCGCGGAATCACCGGTCCACCGCGCCCCTCGTACGGGGTACTTCCAGATGATCTTCAGCGGTTCGCCCGTTCGGGTCGCTTCGCCACGCAGAGCGTAGCGGTACGGCCGCGGCGGGACCGGAGCCGGGGCCGGAGGGAGGGACGGTGACGGTCCGATGGGTGCCGCCACTGCTGCGGCCTCACCCGAAGCGGTTCAACAACCGCCGGTAGAGGCCGGGGGCGAGACCGCGCACCCGGGCCGGGAGGGTGAGCCAGGGAGGGACATAGGCGTCGTCGCGGCCCTGGGAGACCGCCTCCCAGACCGCGCCCGCGACGCTGCTGGGCGAGGAGGGACGGGGTCGGGCACGGTCGTACGGCCGGCCGCGGCGGGCGAAGAAGCGCGTCTCCACGGGGCCGGGCACGACGAGCGTCACCCCCACGCCCGTACCGCGCAGTTCCTGCCGGAGCGCCTCGGCGAACGCGGCGAGCCCGGCCTTGGCCGCGGAGTACACCGCTTCCTCCCGGACCCCCACGCAGCCGGCCACCGAGCCGACGAGGACCACCCGTCCCCTGCCGGCCGCCACCATGGCGGGCAGGACCTCCCGTACGAGGTGCAGCGTCGCGTTGAGGTCCAGGAACAGCACCCGGTCGATGTCGGTGTGCGGCATGGTCCCGAACGGCCCCGCCCAGCCGATGCCCGCCCCGGCGACCAGCACGTCGATCCGGCCGGTCCGGCGCAGCGCGGCCTGGGCCAGCAGCCGCGCCCCCTCCGGGGCGGCGAGGTCGGCGGGCAGGAGGGCCGCCGAGGCACCGGCCGCCGTCTCCTCCAGCCGGCTCCGGTCCCGCCCGCTGAGCAGCAGGTGCCAGCCCTCGGCGGCGAAGCGCCGCGCCGTGGCCGCGCCGATGCCCGAGGAGGCGCCGGTGATGAGGGCGACCGGCCGGTCCGTGGGGTCCGTGGGAGGCGGTGACCCGTGTCCGCGCGCCCCCGCCGGGGTGGGGGCGGTGGGGCGGGCACCGTGTGCGGGGTCCACCGGGGGGTCGTAGGTGGAGCCGGAACCGGGGTGGGTCACGAGTCGGTCTCCCTGCGCTGTCGGTCCGCTCTGGTCTCGTGGTCGCTGCGGGTCCTCGGCATCCAGGACACCCCCACTCCGGTGCGCCGCGCCAGCGCTGGAGCCGTCCGCCGGGCCCGGCTCCCCGCCCGGTCCGGCACGTGTCGTCCCCGCTTCCCGCGCCCCGCGTGCCGTACGGCGGAACCACCCCTGCGTGCCGTGCGGTGCCGCCAAGCGGGTGTATCGGAAGCACGCGGCACGGGTTCTCCGGGATACGAAGGGAACACCCTGTCGTCTCCGGTTCCCTCCGGTTCCCCGTGGCGAGGTCACCATGCGTCTGCTGCTCGTCCACCCCAGTGCCCTGATGTACTCCGAGATCTTCCTCCGGCTCGAACCGCTGGGCCTGGAGCGGGTCGCGGGTGCCGCCCGCGAGGCGGGTCACGAGGTGCGGGTCGTCGACCTCCAGGTGCTCGGCCTCGGGCGGCTGCGCGACGAGGTGCGCTCCTTCCGCCCGGAGGCGCTCGGCATCTCGCTGAACTACCTGGCGAACATCCCCGAGGCGATCGCGCTGGCGGCGCGGGTGAAGCAGGAGGTGCCGGGCTGCTTCGTCTTCCTCGGCGGGCACAGTGTCTCCTTCGTCGCCGAGGAGGTGCTCGAACAGGCGGAGGGCGCGGTGGACGCCGTGGTGCGCGGCGAGGGGGAACCGGCCGTCGCGCCCCTGCTGGAGGCGGTGCGCGACGGCGGGGTGGAAGGGGTGCCGGGCGTCGTCACGACCGCCGGACGCGGACCCGCGCCGCTGATGCTGCACGGCATCGACACCCCGCTCCCGGCCCGCGACCTGATGCGGAACCGGCGCCGCTACTTCATCGGCGAGCTCGACCCGTGCGCCTCCGCCGAGTTCACCCGGGGCTGCCCCTGGGACTGCTCGTTCTGCTCGGCGTGGACGTTCTACGGCCGCAGCTACCGCAAGGCCTCACCCGAGGCCGCGGCCCAGGACCTGGCGAACGTCCGCGAGCCGAACGTGTTCATCGTGGACGACGTGGCCTTCATCCGGCCGGAGCACGGGGACGCCATCGCGGCGGAGGTGGAGCGGCGCGGCATCCGCAAGCGGTACTACCTGGAGACGCGTGCCGACGTCCTGCTGCGCCACCCGGAGGTCTTCGAGCGGTGGGCGCGGCTGGGACTGCGCTACATGTTCCTCGGCATGGAGGCCATCGACGCCGAAGGCCTGGACCTGTACCGCAAGCGGGTCAGCCCGGACGAGAACCTCAAGGCCCTGGAGACGGCGCGCCGGCTCGGCATCAAGGCCGCCATCAACCTGATCGTGGACCCGTCCTGGGACGAGGAGCGCTTCCGCGTGGTGCGGGAGTTCGCGCTGGCCGTGCCGGAGATCGTGCACTTCACCGTGATGACGCCGTATCCGGGCACCGAGATCTGGCACACCGAGGCCCGCCGGCTCACCACCCGGGACTACCGCCTCTTCGACATCCAGCACGCGGTGGTGCCCACCACGCTGCCGCTGGAGCGCTTCTACGAGGAGCTGGTGCGCACCCAGGCCGTCATCAACCGCAAGCACCTGGGACTGCGCACGGCGTTCGGCGCGGCGCGGGTGCTCACCCGCAACCTGCTGCACGGGCAGACCAACTTCGCCCGCATGCTGTGGAAGTTCAACCAGGTCTACAACCCGCGCCGTCAACTCGCCGACCACGCCCGGCCGGTGCGCTACGAGCTGCCGCTCCCCCAGCGCCTCGACGTCGGGGACCGGCGCGAGCTGTACGTCCACACCCGGAGCGCGACCCAGGGCGCGCGGGCCCGGCGGGCACCGGGCTAGTCCGCCCGGCCCGTCCGAAGGGGCCGCCGCCGCGTCCTTCCGGGGTCGGCACGCGTTCGCCGCCCCGGCGACCGGTCCCGCCGTCGGCGCAGCCGGGTCTCCGCCTCGGCCGCGAGGAGGCCGTCCACCCGGGGGCGGGAGCCGGGCGGCCACCGGCCGGCCGGACAGCGGGCATGGGCGGAAGCCGGCAGGGGTAGGTGTGTGCACGGAACCGATGAGCCGACCGGAGCATGACGAACCGGTCGTGCGGAGCGAGGGACTCGACCCGCTCCCGGTCGCCGAGGAAGTGGACGGTCAGGTCCGGGCCCACGGCGGCGACGGAGGGCGCGCTCGGGCCGGTACCACTCCTCCGGGCGGTCCGACCACGGCACCTCGCCAAAGATGTTGAACTTTGAAGAGAATAGGTCTACGGTGGACCTCGTCGAGTTAGTTGAAAATTCAACGTGATCTCCCCGTCCCCCCAGGAGGAACACCATGGGCATCTTCAACCGCAAGAGCAACCAGCCCGCGCCCGCCACGGACACCGCCGCCGCCGTGAGCCCGGACCTGGCCGCCCTCTCCGGCGACTACACGATCGACCCCGCGCACACCACGATCGGCTTCGTCGCCCGGCACGCCATGGTCACCAACGTCAAGGGCAGCTTCAAGGACTTCACCGGCACGCTGCACCTCGACGGCTCCGACCCGTCCCGGTCCACGGCCACCATCGACGTGGTGATGGACAGCATCGACACGGGCAACGCCGACCGTGACGGCCACCTGAAGAGCGCGGACTTCTTCAAGACGGACGAGTTCCCGACGATGACGTTCCGCTCCACCAAGGCGGAGGCCCTCGGCGGCGACGACTACCGCATCACCGGTGACCTGAGCATCCTGGGCACCACCCGGCCGCTCACCATCGACCTCGAGTTCAACGGCTCCGCGAAGGACCCCTTCGGCAACGAGCGCGTCGGCTTCGAGGGCAAGGCGGAGATCCTGCGCTCCGACTGGGGCCTGTCCTGGAACGCGGCCCTGGAGACGGGCGGTTTCCTGGTCTCCGACAAGATCAAGCTGGTCTTCGACATCTCGGCGATCCGCAACGCCTGACGCCGCCGGCGCCCCGGTCGGCGCCGCCCCCGAGCGCGCCCGCCCCCCGACTCCCCCGTACGGGAGGGCGGGCGCTCGGCGTGTCCGGGCCTCTTCCCCGAGCGGGGCGGAGCGGCAGCACGGCCGGCGCGACCGTCACCGCCGCTCCGCCCGGACCCGGGCGGGTTGCCGCCGGGGTGGTGGCACGCCGCCGGGAGCGGTACGCGGTACGTACGCGGTGCGCCCCGGCGGACCGGCCCGCCGGGGCGCACGTCGTTCAGAACCCGCCGCCGAAGTCCCCGCCGCCGCCGAAGTCGCCCCCTCCGAAGCCGCCGAAGCCGCCGCCGAAGTCCCCGCCGTCGAAGTCGGCGCCGGAGAGGTCGCCGCCCTCGTAGCCGCCGAAGTCGCCGTAGTCGGCGCCGTAGTCGGCCGCGTAGCCGGGGCCGGCCATCATCCCGCCGAGCAGGGTGCCGACGAGGAGGCCGGGCAGCAGGCCGCCGCCGAAGTAGCCGCCGGCCCAGGGACCGTAGGCGGGACCGGCGTCCCAGTAGGGACGGCGGCCGTAGTCGGTGTCGACCTCGCGGATCATCGGGTCCTGGCCGTCGGCGAGACGGGCCCGGTCGGCCGCGCAGACCGGGACCTCGCGCGCGGCGCCGCCCGGGGGAGTCCAGACGGCGTCGTCGACCGAGGGGCCGTGACGCGGGTCGAAGAAGCAGGGCGGGCGGCGCTCCGGCAGCGACCGGCCCTCGCGGCGCGCGGCGAGCCGGGCGAGGGCGAAGCGGCCGTCCTCCACGGCCTGGGTGACCCCCCGTACGTCCTCCGGCCTGCGGGCCTCGGCCATCAACCGCTTGGACTGCTCGTAGGCGTCGAGCGCGTGCGCGTAGTCCGTGCGCATCGCGTCGTCCGCGCCGGGCTCGGCGGGGTGGAAGTCGAGGCGGTCGAGTTCCTCGCCGAAGGCGGTGATGTCCTCGTCGACCACCACCCGCAGCTTCTCCAGCGCGGCCCGCTGCTCCTCCTGGTGGCGGCGCCGGTTGCGGCGGGACACGGCGTACACGCCCGCGCCGCCGGCGGCCAGCAGGGTGCCGACGGTGATCAGCCCGCCGACGGGGACGCCGCCGGACCCGCCGCTCCAGGAACTCGGCGCCGATCCGCCGAGGTTGCGCAGCGCGTCGTCGACGAAGTCGTTCAGCTGGGCCTTGGCGTCACCCGCGCCCTGTGCGGCCGTGACCAGGTTCTGCACGCCCTGGCTGCTCAGCACGCTGCTGTCGGCGCGCGCGTCGAACTCGTTGCCGAGGCGGATGCCGTACAGACCGGTGACACCGGTCTCCGTGCGCAGGTTCCGGAAGAGGTTCTCGGTCGGGTAGTCCGCCGGGAGGACCGCCACGAAGATCGGTTTGTCCGCGTCCTCGATCTTGTCGGCGAGGGCCTCGGCGTCGGACTCCGACAGGATGTCGGTGGCCTCGGGATCGACGTAGACGGGGCTCTCGCGCAGCGCCTGGGCGACGGTCGAGAGGTCCGTGGCCGCCTGCGCCCCGGGCGCACCGGCCGTCAGCACCGCCAGTGCGGCGACCATCGGCGCGATCAACAGGCGTATGAGAGTACGCTTCGGCGCAGCCTTCATATGTTCGAAGCTACCCGAATCCTCCCCGAAACGGGCATCGGGCCCGGCGGGGACTTCCGGTGACGCCCCCGCCGGCCCTTTTCTCCCGTGGTGCTAGGCGGCCGGTGCCACCCCGGCGCGCAGCAGGCCGTAGGTGTAGGCGTCCTCCAGCGCCTGCCAGGACGCGGCGATGACGTTGTCCGCGACGCCCACCGTGGACCACTCCCCCGTCCCGTCGGACGTGGAGATCAGGACCCGGGTGGTGGAGTGGGTGCCGTGCTTGCCCTCGAGGATGCGGACCTTGTAGTCGACCAGCTCCAGCTTGGCCAGCTGGGGGTAGATCCGCTCCAGGGCGACGCGCAGGGCGCGGTCCAGGGCGTTGACCGGGCCGTTGCCCTCCGCGGTGGCGACGATGCGCTCGCCCTTGGCCCACAGCTTGACCGTGGCCTCGTTGGCGTGGGTGCCGTCGGGGCGGTCCTCGGCGATCGCGCGCCAGGACTCGACCTCGAAGTACGTCAGCGGCCCGCCCTCGGCCTCCGCGCGGAGCAGCAGTTCGAAGGAGGCGTCGGCGGCCTCGTACGTGTAGCCCTTGAGCTCGCGCTCCTTCACCCGCTCCACGACCCGGCCGACCAGCTCGCGGTCCCCGCCGAGGTCGATCCCGAGCTCCTTGCCCTTGAGCTCGATCGAGGCGCGGCCGGCCATGTCGGAGACCAGCATCCGCATGGTGTTGCCGACCTGCTCGGGGTCGATGTGCTGGTACAGGTCCGGGTCGACCTTGATCGCGGAGGCGTGCAGGCCCGCCTTGTGCGCGAACGCGGAGACGCCGACGTAGGGCTGGTGGGTGGAGGGGGTGAGGTTGACGACCTCGGCGATGGCGTGCGAGATGCGGGTCATCTCGCGCAGCCGCCCCTCGGGCAGGACCTTCCTGCCGTACTTCAGCTCCAGCGCGGCCACGACCGGGAACAGGTTGGCGTTGCCGACGCGCTCGCCGTAGCCGTTGGCCGTGCACTGGACGTGGGTGGCGCCCGCGTCGACGGCGGCGAGGGTGTTGGCGACCGCGCAGCCGGTGTCGTCCTGGGCGTGGATGCCGAGCCGGGCGCCGGTGTCGGCGAGCACGGTGGCGACCACGGCCTGGATCTGCGCCGGGAGCATGCCGCCGTTGGTGTCGCAGAGGACGACGACGTCGGCACCGGCCTCGGCGGCGGTGCGGACGACCGCCTTGGCGTACTCGGGGTTGGCGCGGTAGCCGTCGAAGAAGTGCTCGCAGTCGACGAAGACCCGGCGGCCCTGCCCCTTGAGGAAGGCCACGGTGTCGCGGACCATCTCCAGGTTCTCGTCCAGGGTGGTGCGCAGGGCGAGCTCGACATGGCGGTCGTGGGACTTCGCGACCAGCGTGATCACCTGCGCGCCGGAGTCGAGGAGCGCCTTGACCTGCGGGTCCTTGTCGGCCGTGGTGCCGGCGCGGCGGGTGGAGCCGAACGCGACCAGCCGGGCGTGCCGGAACCGGATCTCCTGCTGGGCGCGGGCGAAGAACTCGGTGTCCCGCGGGTTCGCGCCGGGCCAGCCGCCCTCGATGAAGCCCACGCCGAACTCGTCCAGGTGTCGTGCGATGGCCAGCTTGTCGGCGACCGTGAGGTTGATGCCCTCGCGCTGGGCGCCGTCGCGCAGGGTGGTGTCGAAGACGTGGAACGAGTCGTCGGGCTCGCTGGTTGCGGTCATGGTCTGAAGGCTCCTGTGTTGATCTCGGTCTACCGGAATGACCGGTTCCACCGTCCCCCCATGGTCCCTCGCGCCCGGTTTCCGGCCGCGGGTGGGGCCGGGAAACAGAAAAACCTCTCGCGGGTGCGAGAGGTCTGCGCGCGGGTCGAGGACGACGGTGTCCGCCCGTACGGTGTCGTACGTGCGGTCACTGCGGACCGGCGCGCCTGCTGCCAATAATCGTGGCGAACGAGAGCACGGGGGCAGTCTGGCACAATCCGCCCCCGTGCTCACCGTCCGTCTCAGGATGCGGGCGGCGGGTGCTCGGCGCAGCCGGCGGACGAAGCCGGCGGCGCGCCCGTCGGTGCCGCCGGGGGCCGGTTGGGCCGACGCCGGCAGGAAGGCCGGGTACCGGCCGTCGGGGCTGAGCCGGGTGGCGGACCGGAACGCGGTCCGGCCCGCGCCCTCGTGCAGGATCCGGGTGGTCACGTCCCTCCGGAGGTCGCGGACGTGGGCGTGGGTCTCCGTCCCCGTCCCAAAGAGGGCGGGGAACGCGTCGGGCCGCCGCGGACGCACGGTCCGCGGCGGCCCGACGGGGTCGGTGAGCGACTAGCCGAGCGGGTGCATCCAGCCGTGCTCGTCCTCGACGGTGCCGCGCTGGATGTCGAGCAGGGCCCGGCGCAGGCGCATGGTGACCTCACCGGGCTCGCCGCCGCTGTGCTGCCACTGGGCGCCGGACCGCTTGACGGTGCCGACCGGGGTGATGACGGCGGCCGTGCCGCAGGCGAAGACCTCGGTGAGGCTGCCGTTCTCGGCGTCGCGCTGCCACTGCTCGACGCAGACGCGCTCCTCGACGGCCTCGTAGCCGAGGTCGCGGGCGACGGTCAGCAGGGAGTCACGGGTGACGCCCTCCAGGATGGACCCGCTGAGGGCGGGCGTGACGATCTTGTCGCCGTACACGAAGTACAGGTTCATGCCGCCCAGCTCCTCGACCCACTGGTGCTCCACGGCGTCGAGGTAGCAGACCTGGTCGCAGCCCTGGGCGGCGGCCTCGGCCTGGGCGAGCAGGGAGGCCGCGTAGTTGCCGCCCGTCTTCGCGTCGCCCATGCCGCCGGGAACGGCGCGGACGCGGTCCTCGGAGACCCAGATGGAGACCGGCTTGACCCCCCCGGGGAAGTAGGCGCCGGCCGGGGAGGCGATGACCAGGAACAGGTACTCGTTGGCGGGCTTGACGCCCAGGCCGACCTCGGTGGCGATCATGAACGGGCGCAGGTAGAGGGATTCCTCGCCGCCGTGCGCCGGCACCCACGCCTTGTCCTGCGCGACCAGGACGTCGCACGCCTCGATGAACGTCTCGACCGGCAGCTCGGGCATCGCGAGGCGGCGGGCGGAGCGCTGGAAGCGCTCGGCGTTCTTCTCGGGGCGGAAGGTGGCGACGGACCCGTCGGGACGGCGGTACGCCTTGAGGCCCTCGAAGATCTCCTGGGCGTAGTGCAGCACGGTGGTGGCGGGGTCGAGGGGGATCGGCGCGTACGGGACGAGCTGGCCGTCGTGCCAGCCGCGGCCCTCGGTCCACTTGATGGTCACCATGTGATCGGTGAAGTGGCGGCCGAATCCGGGGCTGGCCAGGATCGCCTCGCGCTCTGCGTCCGAGAGCGGGTGGGCCGAGGGCTTGAGCTCGATCGTGGGCGTCGTCATGAGTGGTTGTCCTTCACCGGTTGTAGTGACGGGCCGCGCACACGCCCGTACGGCCGGTGGCCGGTGTTAGGACGTCCGAGCATTCCCCCATTCCGCGGCTCCGTGTTCGATTATCGCCCGGAGGCGGCGGCGGAAGGAACGGGGTGGATGCGGCCCGGTGGTCGATGGTGGCACCCGGCGGGGACATGCGAAAGCCGCCGGGTTGCGGATGCGACCCGGCGGCTTCGATGTTCTCGAGGAGGCGCGCCGGATCAGCCGGCTACTCGTGCGGCGAGTGCGTCGCCGATCTGCGAGGTGCTGCGGGCGGGCAGGTCGCCGCGCTCCGCGAGGTCGGCGGAGACGGCGTCCTCGATGCGGACCGCCTCGGCGTCGTGGCCGAGGTGGCGCAGGAGGAGGGCGACGGACAGGACCGTGGCGCTGGGGTCGGCCTTGCCCTGGCCGGCGATGTCCGGGGCCGAGCCGTGCACGGGCTCGAACATGGAGGGGAACTCGCCGCTCGGGTTGATGTTGCCGCTCGCGGCGACGCCGATGCCGCCGGAGACGGCCGCGGCGAGGTCGGTGATGATGTCGCCGAAGAGGTTGTCGGTGACGATGACGTCGAAGCGCTCGGGCTGGGTGACCAGGTAGATGGTCGCGGCGTCGACGTGGATGTACTCGGTGGTGACCTCCGGGTACTCCTCGGCCACCTTGTCGAAGACGCTCGTCCACAGGTGACCGGCGAAGGTCAGCACGTTGTTCTTGTGGACCAGCGTGAGCTTCTTGCGCGGGCGGGCCTGGGCGCGGGCGAAGGCGTCGCGGACCACGCGCTCCACACCGAAGGCCGTGTTCACGGACACCTCGGTGGCGACCTCGTGCGGCGTGCCCTTGCGGATGGTGCCGCCGTTGCCGGTGTACGGGCCCTCGGTGCCCTCGCGGACCACGACGAAGTCGATCTCCGGCTGTCCGGCGAGCGGGGTGGCCACCCCGGGCAGCAGCTTGCTCGGCCGCAGGTTGACGTGGTGGTCGAAGGCGAACCGGAGCTTGAGCAGGAAGCCGCGCTCGAGGACGCCGGAGGGGACGCCGGGGTCCCCGATGGCGCCGAGCAGGATGGCGTCGTGCCGCTTGAGCTCGTCGAGGTCGGCGTCGGTGAGGGTCTCACCGGTGGCGTGGTAGCGCCTGGCGCCGAAGTCGTACTCCTTGGTCTCCAGCTTCACATCCTGCGGAAGGGCGGCGGAGAGGACCTTCAGGCCTTCGGCCACGACCTCCTGGCCGATGCCGTCACCGGGGATCACTGCGAGATTGATGCTGCGAGACATGCGGGCACCCTACTCCTCGTCCCATGCTCTGACACACCCGGTCCGGGATGCGGACACCCGCACGGGTGCTCAGTGTCCGGTGGAACCGCCGTTGTCGCGGCGGTCGAGGGCGCGCTGGAGGGCGGCGGCTGCGTTCCTGCGGTCGGACTCGCTCGTGCGGGAGGTGTGGCGGACGCGGCGACGGACGGTCGTCTCGGACATGGGACATCGACTCCTTCGACAGAGCGGAGTGCGGGAAGAAGCGGGAAGAAGCGGAAAAGCAGGAAAACAGAAAAGGGGAGCGACGGAACTCCCCCGCTGCCCGATGGGCACGGGAGGACCCCGGAAGGGGGGAGGAGCGGTGGCCGCAGGGATTGCCTGCACGGGGCCCGACTCACGACCGCCATTCGCTTGATCGAGCGAGGCGTTCGGCTCCTACAAAACTAAGGGAGGACCACGCCTCTGTCTCCACAATTACTCGGGCTTCCTACTATCTGAGACGGTGGAGTGCGTCACACGCCCCTGACCTGCGGCGATCCCGCAACGCCGTTTCCGCCGCCGCACGGAGACCCGAGGGGTTCCCCACCCGCGAGGCGCCCGGTCCCGGACGGCACCACCCGCCGCACCCGCGGCCACGCCCGCTCCCGGTCCTCCTCCCCGGTCGGTCGCGGCCGGTCCGTCGACTCCTTCCGGCGGGCGGGCCGTTCGGGGGGCTCTCCGGGGGCGGGGACGACGAACGGGCCAGGTCGGGGAAGACCTGGCCCGTCCGGGATCGGGTGGGTGTCAGCCCATGTGCGGGTACGTGTAGTCGGTCGGCGGGACCAGGGTCTCCTTGATGGCGCGGGTCAGGGTCCAGCGCATCAGGTTCTGCGGGGCGCCGGCCTTGTCGTTGGTGCCGGAGGCGCGGCCGCCGCCGAAGGGCTGCTGGCCGACCACGGCGCCGGTCGACTTGTCGTTGATGTAGAAGTTGCCGGCCGCGTAGCGCAGCTTC
Organism: Streptomyces viridosporus T7A; assembly: GCF_008704515.1. NCBI lineage: Bacteria > Bacillati > Actinomycetota > Actinomycetes > Kitasatosporales > Streptomycetaceae > Streptomyces > Streptomyces viridosporus. The sequence continues at coordinate 5,753,796 of NZ_CP023700.1, read as the reverse complement.
TCCATCGTGTACGCCGCCGCCGCGCGGTCGTTGGCGATGACCGAGCCGGTCAGGGCGTAGTCGGACACCGACTCCATCTGGGTCAGCATCTCGTCGTACTTCTCGTCCTCGTAGACGTACACGGCGAGGATCGGGCCGAAGTACTCGGTGCGGAACACCTCGTTCTCCGGGTCGGTGCACTCGATGACGGTCGGACGGACGAAGTAGCCGACCGAGTCGTCGTAGGTGCCGCCCGCGACGATCGTGCAGGCCGGGTCCTCCTTGGCCCGGTCGATGGCGGCCTTGTTCCTGGCGAAGGAGCGCTCGTCGATGACGGCGCCGAGGAAGTTCGACAGGTCGGTGACGTCACCCATGGTGAGGTGGTCGACCTCGGCGGCGAACTCCTCCTTGAAGCCGTCGTTCCAGAGGGACGCCGGGATGTAGGCGCGCGAGGTGGCGCTGCACTTCTGGCCCTGGTACTCGAAGGCACCGCGGGTCAGCGCGGTCTTGAGCACCGCGCGGTCGGCCGACGGGTGGGCGACCAGGAAGTCCTTGCCGCCGGTCTCGCCGACCAGGCGCGGGTAGGTGCGGTACTTCTCGATGTTGTTGCCGACCGTCTTCCACAGGTACTGGAAGGTCTTGGTCGAGCCGGTGAAGTGGATGCCGGCCAGGTCCCGGTGCTCGAGGGCGACCTCGGAGACCTCGATGCCGTCGCCGGTGACGAGGTTGATGACGCCCTTGGGCAGGCCCGCCTCCTCCAGCAGCCGCATCATCAGCACGGCGGCGTGGGTCTGCGTCGGGGACGGCTTCCAGACCACCACGTTGCCCATCAGGGCCGGGGCGGTGGGCAGGTTGGCGGCGATGGCCGTGAAGTTGAACGGCGTGATCGCGTAGACGAAGCCCTCCAGCGGGCGGTGGTCCAGGCGGTTCCACACACCCGGGGAGTTGGCCGGGGGCTGCTCGGCGAGGATCTGCCGGGCGTAGGAGACGTTGAACCGCCAGAAGTCGATCAGCTCGCAGGGCGTGTCGATCTCGGCCTGCTGGGCGGTCTTGGACTGGCCCAGCATGGTGGAGGCGGCCATGGTCTCGCGCCACGGCCCGGACAGCAGCTCGGCGGCGCGCAGGATGATCGCCGCGCGGTCGTCGAAGGACATCGCGCGCCAGGCGGGCGCGGCGGCGAGGGCCGCGTCGATGGCGTCCTGCGCGTCCTGCCGGGTGGCGTTGGCGTAGGTGCCCAGGCGCGCCTTGTGGTTGTGCGGCTGCACGACGTCGAAGCGCTCTCCGCCGCCCATCCGCTGCTCACCGCCGATCGTGCAGGTCAGGTCGATCGGGTTGTCGGCCAGCTCCTTGAGCTTGGCCTCCAGCCGGGCGCGCTCGGGCGAACCGGGGGCGTAGCCGTGCACCGGCTCGTTGACGGGGGTGGGGACCTGGGTCACAGCGTCCATGGGTGGCGTAACTCCTTGTCTTGAGCGGTGTGGCGTCAGCCCTTGGTGATCATGCTCCGGGCGAAGAACCGCAGGTTGGCGGGCTTCTCCGCGAGACGGCGCATGAAGTAGCCGTACCAGTCGGTGCCGTAGGCCGTGTAGACGCGCATGCGGTGTCCTTCGGCGGCCAGCCGCAGGTGCTCGTCGCTGCGGATGCCGTACAGCATCTGGAACTCGTACTCGTCGAGCTTGCGCCCGGCGGTCCGGGCCAGTTCCTGGGCGATGGAGACCAGACGCGGGTCGTGGGACCCGATCATCGGGTAGCCCTCGCCCTCCATCAGCGTCCGCAGGATGCGCACGTACGCCTTGTCGATCTCGTGCTTCTGCTGGTAGGCGACCTCGGCGGGCTCCTTGTAGGCGCCCTTCACCAACCGTACGCGACTGCCGCTCGCGGCGAGGCGGCGCGCGTCCTCCTCGGTGCGGAAGAGGTAGGCCTGGATGACGCAGCCGGTCTGCGGGAAGTCCTTCCGCAGCTCCTCGTGGACGGCGAACATCGAGTCCAGGGTGGTGTGGTCCTCCGCGTCGAGGGTGACCGTGGTGCCGATCTCCGCGGCGGCCTCGACGACCGGGCGGACGTTGGCGAGCGCCAGCTCGTGGCCGCCGGGGAGCGCCTGCCCGAACATCGACAGCTTCACCGACATCTCGGCGCGGGCACCGAGCTCCAGCGGCCCCAGCCGGCCGATCAGCTCCAGGTAGGCGTCGCGTGCGGCGGCGGCCTGCTCGGGGGTGGTGATGTCCTCGCCGACGACGTCCATCGTCAGTTCCAGGCCGTTGCCGGTGAGCTCCCGGACGATCGGCAGGACCTCGTCGACGGTCTCGCCGGGGATGAAGCGGTCGACGACCTGCTTGGTCACCGGTGCCGCCGAGATGAGGCGTCGCATCCGGTCACTGCGCGACGCGGCGAGAATCACGGGACCCAGCACGGGGCACCTCCACAACTACTGAACAAGGCCGTCGCCCGACGTCGCGGACACGGCACGGAGAACCACCGTGAAACCTAAGGATTCCTCCGATCGTCGGCCATCGACAGCTGTCACGCATCCGTGCGGCAGATCTCAGACAGATGTATGAAGGCGGTGGGGTTCTGGGGGAGAATGCCCGGGTGACGGCGGAACGCAGGAGTGACTACCAGGAGCTGGTGGACGAGATCTCGGAGCTGCTCGGCGCGCCGGCGACGCTGGAGAACCGGGACTTCGAGCTGATCGCCTTCGGCGCGTACGACAGCGAGGGCGCCCTCGATCCGTCCGCGCTGGACCCGGTGCGCGCCCGCTCGATCCTCACCCGCCGCTCGACGGCCGCCGTCCGCGCCTGGTTCGAGGGCTTCGGCATCACACGGGCGACCGGCCCGGTCCGGATTCCGCGCACCCCGGAGGCGGGTGTGCACCGGGGGCGCATCTGCCTGCCGGTGCGCCACCGGGGGGTCGTCCTCGGGTACGTCTGGCTGCTGGAGGGCGAGCCGGGACCCACCGAGCGGCAGCTCGGCGCGGCCATGCGGGTGGCGGCCCGGATCGGCGCGCTGCTCGCGGACGAGGCCCGGCAGGGTGCCGGTCTCACGCGCGAACTGCGGGCGGTGCTCACCGCCGAGCGGGACTGGCAGCGCGACATGGCCGTCGCCGAGCTGCGCACCGCCCTCGGCACCCGCGCCGAAGGCCCGTACACGGTGGTCTGCGTCGCCCCGTGGCCCTCCGCCGACCCCGACGACGCGCCCTCGGTCCGTACGGTGCCGGGGGCGACCGCGCTGTGCACCCTGCCGTGGCGGGAGGCGGGACTGTCCTTGGCCCTGCTGCTGCGGCTGCGCTCGACGGACGTCCCGGCCCCGGCGATGTCCGCGGCGACCCGGCTGCTGGAGCGGGCGCGCGAAGGCGGCTCCGGCGGCCGGGCCGCCCCCGCCGTGGCCGCCGGGATCGCGGCGCCCCGTAGCGGCCTCGCGGAGTTGGGCACCGCCTGGACCGAGGCGTCGGCGGCGGCGCGGGCGGCGCTGGCCGAACCCCGGCTGGGACCGGTCGCCCCGTGGACCTCCATCGGGCCCTTCCGCCTGCTGACCGCGCTGCCCCCGCAGGCCGTCCGCGACCCGGCCGTCGGCCCCCTGCTCGCTCCCGTCCACCGTGAACTCGCCCGCACCGCCGAGGTCTACCTCGACCGCGCGGGCCAGGCCGGCCGCACGGCGGCCGAACTGGGCATCCACCGCCAGACCCTCTACTACCGCCTGTCCCGGATCGAGCAGCTCACCGGCCTGGACCTGGACGACGGGGAGGACCGGCTGCTGCTGCACATGGCGCTGAAGGGCGCGCGCCTTTGAACGGCACGCGGCCCGTCCCGCGCGGGCGGGCTCACCGGTCCGCTCCCGGTGCCGCGTCCGGCCCCGGCGTCCCGCGCCGCCTCACCCGCCGTCGCCGCCGAGGTACCGGTCGGCCCGGCCGGCCAGCACGTCCGGGGCGCCTTTGACGAAATGGAGACCGGGGCGGAGTCCGGCGGGGCGCTGGGCACGGCGGTCCTCGGCTCCCTCGGCACCGCCCGTCTACCGCGACGGGATGCCGGACTCCGCCCCGGCCGCGGCCCGCGAGAGACGCTGGGCGGCGCGCTGGCCGTCGCGCAGCGGCTCCCGGAGGGGGCGGGGGACGCCCTGGCGACGGCGGCCAGGGAGGCGTTCACCAGCGGGATGAACGCGGCGGCGGTCGCCGGGGCGGTGGTGCTGGCGGGCGCCGCGGTACTGGCGGGGACGGCCCTGCGGGGGGTACGGGTGCGGGAGGAGGCGTGCGCGGAAAGCACCGGAGGGGCTGATCGGCTCAGCCCCTCCGGTGCTTGAGGACGAGGCCCGTTCGGGCCGGAGCGGGTGCCGGGGCCCCGGCCCCGGGCCCGTCGCCTCAGACCAGGTTCACCGACCGGGCCGACGTCGCCCCGATCTCCGCGGCGAGCTCGCCCAGCACCGCGGCGGACACCGTGTCGTCCACCGTCAGCACGGCGAGCGCCTCCCCGCCGACCGCGGCGCGGGCGACCTGCATGCCGGCGATGTTGATGCCCGCCTCGCCGAGGATGCGCCCCACGGTGCCGACGACACCCGGACGGTCCTCGTAGCGCAGGACCACCATGTGGTCGGCGAGCGCGAGGTCCACGTCGTAGTCGCCGACCGCGACGATCTTCTGGACGTGCTTGGGACCGGCCAGCGTGCCGGAGACCGAGATCTCCTCGCCGTCGGCGAGGGTGCCGCGCACGGTCACCACGTTGCGGTGGTCGGCCGACTCGGAGCTGGTGGTCAGCCGCACCTCGACGCCCCGCTCCTGGGCGAACAGCGGCGCGTTGACGTAGGACACCGTCTCGTCGACGACGTCCTCGAAGACTCCCTTGAGCGCGGACAGCTCCAGCACCTTCACGTCGTGCTGGGTGATCTCGCCGTACACCTCGACGTCGAGGCGGACCGCGACCTCACCGGCGAGCGCGGTGAAGATCCGGCCGAGGCGCTCGGCGAGCGGCAGGCCCGGCTTGACGTCCTCGGCGATGACCCCGCCCTGGACGTTCACCGCGTCCGGGACCAGCTCACCGGCGAGCGCGAGGCGCACCGAGCGGGCGACGGCGATGCCGGCCTTCTCCTGGGCCTCGTCGGTGGAGGCGCCGAGGTGCGGGGTGCAGACCACCTGGTCGAACTCGAACAGCGGGGAGTCCGTGCACGGCTCCTTGGCGTACACGTCCAGGCCCGCGCCCGCGACCCGGCCCTCCTTGAGGGCCGAGTAGAGCGCCTCCTCGTCGACGATGCCGCCGCGCGCGGCGTTGATGACGCGCACGCTCGGCTTGACCTTGCGCAGCGCCTCGTCGCCGATCAGGCCCAGCGTCTCGGGGGTCTTGGGCAGGTGGACGGTGATGAAGTCGGAGACCTCGAGCAGCTCGTCCAGCGACAGCACCTTCACGCCCATCTGCGCGGCCCGCGCGGGCTGCACGTAGGGGTCGTAGGCGACGATCTTCATGCCGAAGGCGGACATGCGCTGCGCGACGAGGGCGCCGATCCGCCCCAGGCCCACGACGCCGAGGGTCTTCTCGGCGAGCTCGACGCCCGTGTACTTGCTCCGCTTCCACTCGCCGTTCTTCAGCGCGGCGTTGGCCTGCGGGATGTTCCGCGCGGTGGCGACGATCAGACCGCAGGCGAGTTCGGCGGCGGTCACGATGTTCGAGGTCGGGGCGTTGACGACCATCACGCCGGCCTTGGTGGCGGCGGAGACGTCGACGTTGTCGAGGCCGACGCCGGCGCGGGCGACGACCTTGAGCCGGTTCGCCGCGGCGATCGCCTCGGCGTCGACCTTGGTGGCGGAGCGGACCAGGATCGCGTCCACGTCGGCGATGGCCGGCAGCAGCTCGGCGCGGTCCGCTCCGTTGCAGTGGCGGATCTCGAAGTCCGGCCCCAGGGCGTCCACGGTGGCGGGCGACAGCTCTTCGGCGATGAGTACGACGGGTTTCGAGCTCACGTGAGTCCTCACATGTCCAATGCGGACGGCCGTCCCGACGGCCGCAGGCGGTGGAGGGAGTAGTGGCCGCGTGGAAGACGCACGACGCTGTGGGCCTGACGCGTATGTAGTGCAGCAGTGTAGTGGCGCCGAGGGCGTCGTCTTACGCCGCTTCGGAAGGATCACCCGTCCGTGGCTGGACGGGATGGACAACGCCGCACGTACGACGTTACCCCGGGTTCGCCGAAGGGGCCGGAGCATGCCGCTCCGACCCCCGGCGGTGAGGCTTACGCCTCCTCGTCGACCCAGCTCATGAGCTTGCGCAGCTCCTTGCCGGTGGTCTCCAGCAGGTGCTCGGAGTCCTGCTGCTTGTACTCGTTGTACTTCTTCAGGCCGCCGTGGTACTCGTCCATCCACTGCTGCGCGAAGGAGCCGTCCTGGATCTCGGCGAGGACCTTCTTCATCTCGGCCTTGGTGGCGTCGGTGATGATGCGCGGGCCGGTGACGTAGTCGCCCCACTCGGCGGTCTCGGAGATCGACCAGCGCATCTTCTCCAGGCCGCCCTCGTACATGAGGTCCACGATCAGCTTCAGCTCGTGCAGGCACTCGAAGTAGGCGATCTCCGGCTGGTAACCGGCCTCGGTCAGGGTCTCGAAGCCCGCCTTGACCAGCGCGGCCGTACCGCCGCAGAGGACGGCCTGCTCGCCGAACAGGTCGGTCTCGGTCTCCTCGGTGAAGGTCGTCTTGATGACGCCGGCGCGGGTGCCGCCGATGCCCTTGGCGTAGGACAGGGCGAGCGCGAAGGCGTTGCCGGAGGCGTCCTGCTCGACGGCCGCGATGCAGGGGACGCCGCGGCCCTCCTCGTACTGGCGGCGCACCAGGTGGCCCGGGCCCTTCGGGGCGACCATGCAGACGTCCACGCCGGCCGGGGCCTTGATGAAGCCGAAGCGGATGTTGAAGCCGTGGCCGAAGAACAGGGCGTCGCCGTCCTTCAGGTTCGGGGCGATGTGCTCCTCGTAGACCTTGGCCTGGATCGGGTCCGGGACCAGGATCATGATGACGTCGGCCTCGGCGGCGGCCTCGGACGGGGTCACCACGCGCAGGCCCTGCTCCTCGGCCTTGGCCTTGGACTTGGAGCCCTCGTGCAGACCGACGCGCACGTCGACGCCGGAGTCGCGCAGCGACAGGGCGTGGGCGTGGCCCTGGCTGCCGTACCCGATGACCGCGACCTTGCGGCCCTGGATGATGGACAGGTCGGCGTCGGCGTCGTAGAACAGCTCGGCCACTTTGGGTTCTCTCCTTGAGTGCGGGTGTTGCGTCCCACCGTATGACGGTGAGGGGAGGGGAAGGTTCGGGATCTCGGAATACGGGCGGCCGGATGCGGGCCGGCCGCCCGTCTCCCGGCTCAGGCCGACCGGTCCAGAGCACGCAGCGATCGGTCGGTGATCGAACGGGCACCGCGTCCGATCGCGATCGTGCCGGACTGGACGAGCTCCTTGATGCCGAAGGGTTCCAGCATCCTGAGCATGGCGGACAGCTTGTCGCTGCTGCCGGTGGCCTCGATGGTGACCGCCTCCGGGGAGACGTCCACGGTCTTGGCGCGGAACAACTGGACGATCTCGACGATCTGGGAACGCGTCTCGTTGTCGGCGCGCACCTTCACCAGAACGAGTTCGCGCTGGACCGCCTGCCCGGGTTCGAGCTCGACGATCTTCAGCACGTTGACGAGCTTGTTGAGCTGCTTGGTGACCTGCTCCAGCGGGAACTCCTCCACGCTCACCACGATGGTGATGCGGGAGATGTCCGGGTGCTCGGTGACGCCGACGGCGAGCGAGTCGATGTTGAAGCCGCGGCGGGAGAACAGGGCCGCGATCCGGGCCAGGATGCCGGGGGTGTTCTCCACCAGGACGGAGAGCGTGTGCTTGGACATGGGGCTGCTTCCTTTACCTGTTCCTTTGCCTGCGGCTCTCAGTCGTCCTCGTTGTCGCCGAAGTCGGGACGGACGTCCCGGGCGGCCATGATCTCGTCGTTGGAGGTGCCGGCGGCGACCATCGGCCACACCATCGCGTCCTCGTGGACGATGAAGTCCACGACGACCGGACGGTCGTTGATGGAGTTCGCCTCCTCGATGACCTTGTCGAGGTCGGCCGGGTCCTCGCAGCGGATCGCGTGGGCGCCCATGGCCTCCGCCAGCTTCACGAAGTCGGGGACGCGGGTGCCCCTGGCCTCCGGGTTGACGTCGTCGGGGCCCGAGTGCAGCACGGTGTTGGAGTACCGCTGGTTGTAGAAGAGGGTCTGCCACTGGCGGACCATCCCGAGGGCGCCGTTGTTGATGACGGCGACCTTGATCGGGATGTTGTTCAGGGCGCAGGTGGTGAGCTCCTGGTTGGTCATCTGGAAGCAGCCGTCGCCGTCGATCGCCCAGACGGTGCGCTCGGGCGCGCCGGCCTTGGCGCCCATGGCGGCCGGGACCGCGTAGCCCATGGTTCCGGCGCCGCCGGAGTTCAGCCAGGTGGAGGGCTTGTCGTACTCGATGAAGTGCGCGGCCCACATCTGGTGCTGGCCGACACCCGCCGCGAAGATCGTGTCCTCGGGCGCGAGTCGGCCGATGCGCTCGATGACCTGCTGCGGGGAGAGCGATCCGTCCTCGGGCAGGTCGTAGCCGAGGGGGTAGGTCTCGCGCCAGCGGTTGAGGTCGTTCCACCAGGAGGTGTAGTCGCCGCGGTTGCCCTCGGCGTGCTCCTTCTGGACGGCCTGGACGAGGTCGGCGATGACCTCGCGGGCGTCACCGACGATCGGCACGTCCGCCGCCCGGTTCTTGCCGATCTCGGCCGGGTCGATGTCGGCGTGGACGACCTTGGCGTACGGGGCGAAGCTGTCCAGCTTGCCGGTGACGCGGTCGTCGAAGCGGGCGCCGAGGGCGACGATCAGGTCGGCCTTCTGCAGCGCGGTGACGGCGGTGACCGCACCGTGCATGCCCGGCATCCCCACGTGCAGCGGGTGGCTGTCGGGGAATGCGCCGAGCGCCATCAGGGTGGTGGTGACGGGCGCCCCGGTGAGTTCCGCGAGGACCTTCAGCTCGGCGGTGGCGCCGGCCTTGATGACACCGCCGCCGACGTAGAGGACGGGCCGCCTGGCGGCGGTGATCAGCTTGGCGGCCTCGCGGATCTGCTTGGCGTGCGGCTTGGTGACGGGCCGGTAGCCGGGCAGGTCCATGGTGGGCGGCCAGGAGAAGGTGGTCTTCGCCTGGAGTGCGTCCTTGGCGATGTCGACCAGCACCGGACCGGGGCGGCCGGTGGAGGCGATGTGGAACGCCTGCGCGATCACCCGCGGGATGTCCTCGGCCTTGGTGACGAGGAAGTTGTGCTTGGTGATCGGCATCGTGATGCCGACGATGTCCGCCTCCTGGAAGGCGTCCGTGCCGATCGCCCTGGAGGCGACCTGGCCGGTGATCGCGACCAGCGGCACGGAGTCCATGTGCGCGTCGGCGATCGGGGTGACCAGGTTGGTGGCGCCGGGGCCGGAGGTCGCCATGCAGACGCCCACCTTGCCGGTGGCCTGTGCGTACCCCGTGGCCGCGTGACCGGCGCCCTGCTCGTGCCGCACCAGGACGTGGCGCACCCGGGTGGAGTCCATCAGCGGGTCGTACGCGGGAAGGATCGCACCGCCGGGAATGCCGAATACCGTGTCGGCGCCGACCTCCTCGAGAGAGCGGATGAGGGACTGCGCACCCGTGACGTGCTCGACGGGGGCGGACTGTCCTCCGGATCGGGGCCGCGGCTGCGGGTGAGGGGCCCCGGTGGCCTGCTCGGTCATCGGCATTCTCTTCTCGATGCTGAGGGTTTTTTGCGAGGTTGGTGCGGGTTACGCGTGCTGCTCGGCAGGTGCCTGTGCAACAAAAAACCCCTCGTGCCATAAGGCAAGCGAGGGGAGCGCGCCGGGTGGTGGTCGCTGAGCGGTCGAGGCCCAGCGTCAGCCGACGCGCTGTCCAAGTACGAGAATTCGGGTGCGCATGGAACTGACCCTCCTCCCGGCACACCCTCACTGTCAAGTGGGTGGGACGGGAGTCTCATCATGTGAGCGGAGTGTCGTGCCACCTCCGAAGACGGCGGTCATCCCCGCGGAGTACACGCCGGCACCCCCGCCGACGAACACGCGTTCGGCCGGTCCGTGCGGCACCGGGTACCGCCAGGTGCCCAGCGCCCGGCGCAGCCGGTACTCGTCCAGCGGGCCGGAGAAGGCCATCCCCTGGCCGTGCGTACAGCCCATCGCGCGCAGGGCCACCACCTGCTCGGGCAGGTCCACTCCGTCGGCCACGGACTGCAGCCCGAGGTCGGAGGCGATGCGCAGCAGCCCACTGGTGATCTTGTGCAGCCGGGCGGACTCCACCACGCCGTCGACCAGACCGCGGTCGAGTTTCAGCACGTCGACGGGCAGCCTTCTGAGGGCCGTGATCGCCGCGCAGCCGCCGCCGAAGCCGTCGAGGGCGATCCGGACGCCGACCCGCCTGAGCGCGGCCAGGCGGCGCTCCAGCTCCTCCAGGCCGACCCGGGGGTCGGCGTCGGCCAGCTCGAGGACCAGCGAGCCGGGCGGCAGCCCGTGCCGGGTGAGCAGCCCCTCGATCGAGCCGAGCGGCAACGACCGGTCCAGCAGCCGGCGCGCACCGAGCCGGACGACCACGGGCACCGACAGACCGGTCGCGTGGCGTTCGGCGGCCTGCTCGACGGCCTCCTCCAGCACCCACCGGCCGAGCTCGGCGGTCTTCTCGCTGTCCTCGGCCACCCGCAGGAACTCCGCGGGGGTGAAGAGCGCCCCCTGGGAGGAGCGCCAGCGGGCCTGTGCGCAGACCGAGGTGATCCGGCCGTCCTCCAGGCACACCACCGGCTGGTGCAGCAGCGAGAACTCGCCGTCGTGCAGCGCCGCGCGCAGCCGGGTGGCCAGCTCCGCCCTGCGGACGACGTCCTGCTGCATCTGCGGCCGGTACAGCTCCACGCGGCCCTTCCCGGCGGCCTTGGCCCGGTACATGGCGAGGTCGGCGTTGCGCAGCAGCTCGCCCGCGCCGAGGCCGGGTTCGGCGAAGGCGACGCCGATGGAGGCGTTGACGCGGACATCGTTGCCGTCGATGAGGTAGGGCTGGGACAGGGTCGCCCTGAGGCGGTCGGCCAGTTCCAGGATGTGGCGCTCCCGGGCGTCCCGGTCGCGGACGCCGTCCCCGACGATCAGGGCCGCGAACTCGTCGCCGCCCAGCCGGGAGGCGGTGTCGCCCTTGCGGACCGCCTCCTGGAGTCTGCGGGCGGCCTGGACGAGCAGTTCGTCCCCGGCCTGGTGCCCGATCGTGTCGTTGACGCCCTTGAAGCCGTCGAGGTCGATGAAGAGCACGGCCGTGCCCTTCAGGGCGGCCCCGCGGTCGGAGGCGCGGCGGCCGGACAGCGCCTGCTGGACGCGCCGGGTGAACAGGGCGCGGTTGGGCAGGTCGGTGAGCGGGTCGTGCTCCGCGTTGTGCTGGAGCTGTGCCTGCAGCCGCACGCGTTCGGTGACGTCGCGGCTGTTGAAGATGAGGCCTCCGTGGTGCCGGTTGACGGTCGACTCGACGTTGAGCCAGCCGTCGTCGCCGGAGCGGAACCGGCACTCGATGCGCGTGGTGGGTTCGGCGACCGGGTCGGCGGCGAGGAAGCGGCGCACTTCGTGCACGACGCAGCCCAGGTCCTCCGGGTGGATGAGACCGGCCAGTTCCGTGCCCACCAGTTCCTCCGCGGACCGGCCGTACACCCCGGCGGCGGCCGGGGAGACGTAGCGGAGGATGCCGCTGGGCGCGGCGATCATGATGACGTCGCTGGAGCCCTGCACCAGGGAGCGGAAGTGGTTCTCCTTCTGCGCCAGTTCCTGGGTGAGGGTGATGTTGTCGAGCAGCATGATGGCCTGGCGCACGACGAGCGCGAGCACCACCGTGCTCCCGGTGAACAGGACGACGCGGTCGACGCTGCGGCCGTTGAGCACGTTGTAGAGGATGCCCAGGGTGCACACGGCCGCGGCGAGGTACGGCGTGAGGGCGGCGAGGGAACCGGCGATGGGGCGGGTGACCGGATACCGGTCCTGCTCACCGCCGGGCACGGGCGGCCGGTCGAGGTCCGGGCCGCCGGGCCGTCCGGGCACGTGTTCGCGGACCACGCGCGTGCGCCCCTCGTCGTCGGACCGGCCGTCGCGGGGCGCGGTCCAGGGGGCGTACGCCAGGAGCAGCGAACCGGCGAACCAGCCCGCGTCGAGCAGTTGCCCCGAGCGGTAACTGCTGTGCACCAGCGGCGAGGTGAACAGGGCGTCGCACATCACGGTCAGCGCCAGCGCGCCGATCGCGGTGTTGACCGCGGAGCGGTTCACCGCCGAACGCCGGAAGTGCAGCGCCAGCACCATGCTGACCAGGGCGATGTCGAGCAGCGGGTAGGCCAGCGACAGCGCGGTGTGCGCGACGTCCGGGCTCTCGGCCCGCGCGGCCTGGGCGAGCGCGAGGCTCCACGCCAGGGTGAGCAGGGAGCCGCCGATCAGCCAGGCGTCCAGGGCGAGACAGACCCAGCCGGCCCTGGTCACGGGCCGTTTGGCGAGCACCAGCAGGCCCACGATGGCGGGCGGCGCGAAGCACAGGAAGAACAGGTCGGCGTAGCTGGGGCTGGGCACCGGGACCCCGAGGACCACCTCGTACCACCCCCAGAGCAGGTTTCCCAGGGAGGCCATGGTCGAGGAGAGGCCGAACAGCAGCCAGGCGGGTCGGAACCGGGTGCGCGGACTGCGGGCGTAGACGAAGCAGGAGACGGCGGCGACAGCGGCCGCGGCGCTCAGCCCGAAGTCGCCCATGACGAGCGCGAGCCGCTCCGAGCCCCAGCCGAACGCGGCACCGACGGCGTAGGACCCGCAGACGAGGGCCAGGACGAGCTGCGCGAGTGGACCGGGCCGGCGATCGGCGGCCGGCGGCCGGGGCGGCAGCGCCTCCTGGACGGGCTGCGGCAGCACCGCCCCGTCGAGCGTGGACGTGGAGGGGGGCGCGCTCACCAGTACCTCCCGATCCGCGCCACGCCGGGGTCCCTGGTCCCCTGCTGCACCGGGTGGGCCTGCCTCCTGCGGTCGGCTGGCCCGCGGTGCCGGGGGACGGGACCGCGGGGGCGGTCGCCGTGCCGGAGATGATGGCCGCCGCGGTGACCGCGGCCGCGCACGGTCGCGCGCCAGGGTCGCCGTCGGCGGCTCCGCCGCGTCGGATCGCTCGTCACCAGGCCGTGCATCGCCCGTCGCCCCCCTCAGTCCATCCGCACTGTCCGTCCCCGGCGCCGTAGGTCAGCGGCGCGGCCCCTGTCGGGACGATACACCAGTATCGTCACTCAGGGACATAGGTTCTCTACGCTCCGTAACGATCACCTGTCGTACGAGTACCCACCGCGCCCGGGAAGTAGCGGGCGGTACTCGAAGCGGATCACGAGGATTCCGCTCCCGTCACCAGGATCACGTTGCCGAGCTCCTCCTGGTTCAGGAAACGGTGCAACTGGTCCACCAGCAACCGCTTGGCGCGCGGCAGGAAGGCGGAGGTGGGTCCGCCGACGTGCGGACTGATGAGGACGCCCGGCGCCCGCCACAGGGGGTGCCCGGCCGGCAGCGGTTCGGGATCCGTCACGTCGAGGGCCGCGGTGACGCGGCCGCTCTCCACCTCGGTGAGCAGGGCCTCGGTGTCGACGACGGCGCCCCGGGCCACGTTCACCAGCAGGGCGCCGTCCTTCATGCGGGCCAGGAAGTCCGCGTCCACGAGGTGGCGGGTGGAACCGGTCAGCGGGGTGGAGAGGACGACGACGTCCGCCCGGGGAAGCAGGGAGGGCAGGTCGGTGAGCGGGTGCACCGGGCCGCGCTCCGTGGTGCGCGCGGAGCGCGCGACGCGCGCCACCCGCGCGACCTCGAAGGGAACGAGCCGGTCCTCGATCGCCGCGCCGATCGAGCCGTACCCCACGATGAGCACGTTCTTGTCGGCGAGCGCCGGCCGGAACCCGCCGCGCCACTCCCCCTTGTCCTGCGCCCGCACGAAATCGGGGATGCCGCGCAGGGAGGCGAGGATCAGCGCGAGCGCGAGCTCGGCGGTGCTGGCCTCGTGCACCCCCCGCGCGTTGCACAGCCGCACCCCGGCGGGCAGGTGCTTCAGCCCCGGCTCCACGTGGTCGGTGCCGGCCGACAGGGTCTGCACGACCCGCACGGAGCGCATCAGCGGCATCGGCCGCACGCCGACACCGCCGGGCTTCATGTAGGGCACGGCGTAGAAGACGCAGTCGGCCGGGTCGGCGGGGAAGTCCTCGCCGCCGTCCCAGAAGCGGTAGTCCGGCCCTTCGGGAAGGCCCTCGATCTCGTCCGGCGGGATGGGGAGCCACACATCAGCAGTCATGGTCCGGAGGCTAGTTCAGGGGCCCGCGACCGCAGAGGTTAGGTTGGGGGGCCGGGAGAGGGAGGGTCACGACCAGGTGGAGCGCAGGACGATCGGCGCGACGGCGCTCGCGGTGGGGGCCGTCGGACTCGGTTGCATGCCGATGAGCTGGGCCTACAGCACGTCCCGGCAGCGCGGCGAGGAGTCGCTCAGGGCGGTGCACCGGGCGCTGGACCTGGGCTCGACGCTCCTCGACACCGCCGACATGTACGGCCCGTTCACCAACGAGCTGCTGCTCGGGCGGGTGTTGAGGCAGCGGCGTTCCGACGCCCTCGTGTCCACGAAGGTCGGTCTGCTGGTGGGCGACCAGCACGTCGTGGCCAACGGCCGCCCCGGATACGTGAGAAGGGCCTGCGACGCGTCACTGCGCCGGCTCCAGACCGACGTCATCGACCTCTACCAGTTGCACCGCGCCGACCCCGAGGTCCCGATCGAGGAGACCTGGGGTGCGATGGCGGACCTCGTACGGGCGGGGAAGGTGAGGGCGTTGGGGCTGTGCGCGGTCGGGGCGCGCTCGGCCCGGCGGCCGGGGGCGCGGCTGCACGACACGACGATCCGGCAGTTGGAGCGGGTGCAGCAGGTCTTCCCGGTGAGCGCGGTGGAGGCCGAGCTGTCGGTGTGGTCGCCGGAGGCGCTGGAGACGCTGCTGCCGTGGTGCGAGGCACGGGGCGTCGGCTTCCTGGCCGCGATGCCCCTGGGCAACGGCTTCCTGACCGGGACGCTCACCCCCGGCGTGGGCTTCGAACCGGACGACCTGCGGGCCCGCCACCCCCGCTTCACGGCCGAGATGATGGCCGCGAACCAGCCGATCGTGGCCGGCCTGCGCCGCGTCGCCCGCCGGCACGGCGAGCACGTCACCCCGGCCCAGGTGGCGCTGGCCTGGGTGCTGGCCCGGGGCCGCCACGTGGTCCCGGTGCCGGGCGCCAAGCGGGAGCGGTGGGTCGCGGAGAACGCGGCGGCGGCGGAGCTGCGCCTGACGGAGCGGGACCTCGCGGAGATCGCGGAACTGCCCGCGGCGCGGGGGTCGTGGGACTGAACCGCGCCCCGGCGGGCGCGGCCGGACCGGGGCGGACGGCGGCGCCGGGGCGCGGTTGGAGTGTGCGTGATCGGGAACCCGGAGGGCGCGAGCGGTGTATGACAAGGGAGAGACCCGCCGCGTCGAAGGGACACGATCGTGCAACGTCGAGCCGTGACGGCCCTGCTGGCCACCGCCGCGCTCCTGCTCACGGCAGGCTGCTCCTCCGACGACGGAGGGTCGCCGGGGAAGGACGACAGCGCCTCCCCGAGCGGTACGACGGCGCCGCCGTCGCCGGGGCGGACCGCCGGGGAGACACCCCCCGCCAAGGGCTCGGTGAAGGTGGTCCGCACGGTCGCCACGGGCCTGAGCACCCCCTGGGGCCTGGCCCCCCTGGCCGACGGCGACCTGCTGGTGTCCTCCCGGGACGAGGCGACGATCACCCGGGTCGACGGGAAGACCGGCAAGAAGACGGAGCTGGGCGAGGTGCCGGGGGTGTCACCGGCCGGCGAGGGCGGCCTCCTCGGCATCGCGCTCTCCCCCGAGTACGCCTCTGACCGCATGGTCTACGCCTACTTCACCTCGGCCTCCGACAACCGCGTCGTCCGCATGCTGTACGACGAGCGGAAGCCCGCCGGCGAGCAGTTGGGCGCACCCGACACGGTCTTCCGGGGCATCCCCAAGGGGGTGATCCACAACGGCGGCCGGATCGCCTTCGGCCCGGACCGGATGCTGTACGTGGGCACGGGGGAGAGCGGTGACACGGGGCTGTCCCAGGACAAGGACTCCCTGGGCGGCAAGATCCTGCGGCTGACCCCGGAGGGCGAGCCCGCTCCGGGCAACCCGTTCCCCGACTCCCCGGTGTACTCGTACGGCCACCGCAATGTGCAGGGTCTGGCCTGGGACCGCGAACAGCGGCTGTTCGCCTCGGAGTTCGGCCAGAACACCTGGGACGAGCTGAACGCGATCGCGCCGGGCGACAACTACGGCTGGCCCGAGGCGGAGGGCAGGTCCGACGAGAGCGGCTTCCACGACCCGGTCGACCAGTGGAGCACGGACGAGGCCTCGCCCAGCGGCATCGCCTACGCCGAGGGCTCGATCTGGATGGCGGGCCTGCGCGGCCAGCGTCTGTGGCGCATACCCCTGAAGGGCACCGAGGCATCGGCGGACCCGCAGGCCTTCCTGGAGGGCGAGTACGGCCGGCTGCGCACGGTGGCCCCGGCGGGCGGCGACAAGCTGTGGCTGGTCACCAGCAACACGGACGGCCGCGGCGACCCGAAGGACGGCGACGACCGGATCCTGGAGCTGCGGGTGAGCTGAGCCGGGCCGCGGCACCTCAGTCCCCGGCCGTCTCCTCCTCGTCCTTCTCGCTCTTCTCGCCCTTCCCGTCCTTCTTCTCGTCCGGCTCATCCGGTTCATCCGGTTCGTCCGGTTCATCCGGCTCCGACGGGCGCACGACCACCTTCCCGGAGGCGAGGTCTATCGGTCCGCGTCCGGGGTCGGCGTCGCCGACGTCCTCGCGGGTCAGTTCCAGCCGGTTCTGTTCGTCGCGGGTGTGCTTGCGTCCGGGAGCGAACAGTTCCTCGAAGGCGTTGAACATCGCTCCCCTTTCCAGGGCCGCGGGGGTGACCCGGCCATTATCCCGCCACCTGCCTGTTCCCGGCCCCGGCCGGGAACAGGCCCAGCCGGTGGGCCACCGCCGCCGCCTCGCCACGGCCGGAGACGCCCAGCTTGGCGAGGATGTGGGAGACGTGGACGCTGGCCGTCTTCGGGGAGATGAACAGTTCCTCGGCGATACGGCGGTTGGTGTG
The DNA here is from genome assembly GCF_008704515.1 of Streptomyces viridosporus T7A. Lineage (NCBI taxonomy): Bacteria > Bacillati > Actinomycetota > Actinomycetes > Kitasatosporales > Streptomycetaceae > Streptomyces > Streptomyces viridosporus. Next base: position 5,736,628 of record NZ_CP023700.1, on the reverse strand, counting down.
ACCGGCGGCCACCAGACGCAGGACGTCGTGCTCCCGGCTGGTGAGTCCGAGGGCGTCGGCCGGACCGGCGGGAGCGACCGGCCCCCGGGCGGTCGGACTCAGGACGAGGCGGGCGCGCTGGGCCAGCAGTCCGACGGACCGGGCCAGCGGAGCGGCACCGAGGTGATCGGCGACGGCCTTGGACAGCCGGAGCAGTTCCGTGGCGCGGGCGCGCTCGTCGTCGCCCGCGCCGGAGGCGAGCAGCGCCTCGGCGAGCCGGAACCGGACGCGTGCCAGGTCGTAGGGCCGCCCGAGTGGTTCCACGGCGGCGAGGGCGGTGCTCCACTCCCCCGGCGCGGGCACGCCCTCCGCCCGCAGCAGCTCGGCCCGCAGCCAGAGGTCGTACGCCTGCCACACGGGGGCACCGGTCGTCAGGGCCCTGGCCTCCTTGCGGAGGCGTTCGAGGATCCGCGGGCGGTCGGGTTCGGTGGCCGGGTCGCCGTGGGCGTCGGCCTCGGCGGTCGCGGCGGCGAGCAGCAGGGGCCAGCCGTAGCGCTGGGTGCCGGGCGGAAGGCCGGCGTCGAGGGCGGTGAGCAGTTCGGCCCGGGCGTCGGGCAGGCGGCCCTCGGCGGCGGCGCTGCGGAGGGCGACGCAGACCATCGGAAGGGCGTACTGCGGCATCGGGTCGTGCGTGCCGAAGAAGGTCCGGGCCTCGGCGAGGCGGCGGGCCGCCTCGGCCAGGTCCCCCCGGTCGTGGGCGAGGTGCGCCAGGCGCACCGATCCCCCGACGCGCGGCTTGGCGCTCTGCTCCAGACGCTGCGCGTTGGCCGCCGCCTCGGCCGCCTCGTCCCAGCGGCCGAGGGAGTGGAGGGATTCGGCGAGGTTGCCCCACACCCAGCCCTCGAAGTCCAGCAGGCCGAGCCTGCGGGTGATCCGGATGCCCTCCTGGAGGAGTTCGGCCGCCTCCTGGGAGCGGCCGACGCCTTCGAGGACGGAGGGGAGGTTCACATGGCTGCGGCCCACCACCATGTCCACGCCGAGTTCCATCCCCCGGTCCTTGACCCGGTACATCTCGGCGAAGCCGGCCTCGAGGTCACCGGCGTCCACCATGAGTCCGCCGAGGGTGAGGCGTGCGTGGAGCTCGATGTCGTGGGCGCCGACCATGCGCGCGTACTCGACGGCGCGTTCGGCGGCGGCCATGGCCTCCGGGCCCGGTCGGTGCAGCATCGACCAGGCGGCGGCGGAGGCGAGCACCGCGGCGTGCACCTCCGAGGGCGGCAGGCCGCGCACCAGGTCCTGCGCGGTGGCGAGTTCCGCCCAGCCGTCGCCGCGGGCGAGGGACTGGGTCAGCCGCGAGCGCTGCTCCCAGAACCAGGCGGCGCGCAGGGGGTCGGGGTCCTCCTCCAGGAGGCACAGCGCCCGCTTGGTGATCTTCATGGCGCGTTCGCGCTCCCCGCAGAGCCGGCCGGCGACGGCGGCCTCGGCCATCAGGTCGAGATAGCGCAGCGGGGCCGTCCCGGGATCGCGGCCGCCGGGGGTGCCCCCGTGTCCTTCGGGCAGCGGGGGCGGAGGGTAGGCCTTGGTGTAGTCGGCGGGGCGCAGCGCGGTGCGGATGTCGTCGGGGACGGCGTCCCACAGTTCCATCGCGCGTTCCAGCAGTCGCAGCTGCTCGGCGTAGGCGTGGCGCCGGCGGGCTGCGACGGAGGCGTCGAGCACGGCGGGGAGGGCCTTGGCGGCGTCGTGGGCGTGGTACCAGTAACTGGCCAGCCGCGTCACGCGCTCGTCGGCGGGGACGAGGACCGGGTCGGCCTCCAGTGCCTCGGCGTAGCGCCGGTTGATGCGGGAGCGTTCGCCGGGCAGCAGGTCGTCGCCGACGGCCTCGCGGACCAGGGAGTGGCGGAAGCGGTAGCCGTCGCGATCGGGCGCGGGGCTGAGGATGCCGGCGTTCACACCGGCGCGCAGGGCCTCGATGAGGTCGTCCTCGGCGAGCCGGGCGACGGCGGCGAGCAGCCGGTGCTCCACGGTGGAGCCGCCCTCGGCGACGAGCCGGGCGACCTGCTGGGCGCTCTCCGGCAACTGTTCGACCCGGACCAGGAGCAGGTCGCGCAGCGAGTCGGTGAGGCCGGTGCGGCACCCCTCGTGGGCCGCGACGGAGAGTTCCTCGACGAAGAAGGCGTTGCCGTCGGAGCGCTCGAAGATCCGGTCGACGTGGTCGGGGTCGGGTTCCCGGTCGAGGATGCCGGCGATCTGCCGGCCGACCTCCTCGCGGTTGAAGCGGCCGAGTTCGATGCGCCGGACGGTGCGCAGCCGGTCGAGTTCGGCGAGGAGCGGGCGCAGGGGGTGACGGCGGTGGATGTCGTCGGAGCGGTAGGTGGCGAGGACGACGAGGCGGCCGGTGCGCAGGGTGCGGAAGAGGTAGGCGAGCAGGTGGCGGGTGGAGGCGTCGGCCCAGTGCAGGTCCTCCAGGGCGAGGACGACGGTGTGCTCGGTGGCGACGCGTTCCAGCAGGCGGGCGGTGAGCTCGAAGAGGCGGGCCATGTCCTGTTCGTCCCGGCGGGCCTCGCGGGCGGCCGTGGTGCCGAGTTCGGGCAGCAGGCGGGCGAGTTCCTCCTCCTGTCCGGCGGCAGCGGCGGCGAGCTGGGCGGGCAGTGCGCGGCGCAGTTGGCGCAGGGCGGTGGAGAAGGGGGCGAAGGGCAGTCCGTCGGCGCCGATCTCGACACAGCCGCCGAGCGCGACGACCGCGCCGCGGCGGCGGGCCGCCGCGGCGAACTCCTCGAGGAGGCGGGTCTTGCCGACGCCGGCCTCACCGCCGATCAGCAGCGCCTGCGGCTCGCCCGGGTCCTCGGCGGCCCGGGCGAGCGCGTCGTTCAGGGTGCCGAACTCCGTGGTGCGACCGACGAACACGGGACTGACGGACCTGGTTTCCACGGCCCCGAGCATCGCATGCGGCTCCGCCGGCCGGGCACCGGTTTTCCGTCCGGCACCGGTTTTCCGTCCGGCACCCGTTCCCGCGGGGACCGGCGTCGGCGGGCGGTGTGCGCGTCCGACGGGCGCGGGGGCGCCGGCCTCCGGGGGACGGCGGCCGGGCCCGGTGCGGCCGCCGCCCCCCGCGTCCGGGCTCACGCGGCTCGGAGGAACCGGTCGCGGCGGTGGCGGCGGGGAGGGCTCTCGGGCCCGGTGTCCCGCGCGGCGGCCTCGCGGCGGGCGGCGCGGCGGAGGCGGACGGCCTCACGGGCCTGCCGCTCCTGCTCGGCCCGGTGGACGAGGTCGTCGTGGCGGAACTGCCGGAGCTGGTGCGCGAACATGGCGGTACCCCTTGGGGGAGTCGGTGTCGGACGTCGCTTTCCGCGACGTCTCCACCTTCGTCCGCCGGGCGGCCCGGTCGCATCGGAAGAGTTCCGCATCTTCGGCGGCCCCGAGGGCCTTAGACGTGCGAGGAGGGCCCGGGGCGGTGCCGTAAGCACCTCACCGGATGCCCTAGGGGGTGTCGTTTGGATCAGGCCGGCTCCGGTGAGCGGTGCCTTGCAGCCGAGTCGAGCGGGGTCCGGTGCGTGCAGCTGCAAGGCGGAGGAGGGAGTCGACGCGGTGGGGGCGCCCCCTGCTCGAGCTCGTCGAGAGCTCGGGGGAGTCGGCGAGGGACGACAACGCGGCTGGGGGTCCCCCCTGCTCGAGCGAAGCCGAGAGCTCGGGGGAGTGCGTGCCGGACCCCGCGCCCCGCGGCAAGATCCAAACGACAGCCCCTAAGGCCCTCGGGGACGCGTCGGTCCGGCTCGTGGCGGGCGTCCCGGTCACCGACCGTCGGCAGCGGCCCGCGCCGCACGCCATTCGGGGGCCAGGACGGACCACACCTCCAGGTCGTGCCGTACACCGTGGTGGAGGTGCGCCTCCCGCCGCACCCCGTCCCGGGTCATGCCGAGCCGGCGGGCGACGGCGGTGCTCGGCAGGTTGCCGGCGGCGGCGACCCACTCGACCCGGTGGATGCCGCGCTGCTCGACCGCCCAGTCGACGAGCACCCGCATGGCGCGCGTGACGAGCCCGCGGCCGGTGGCGGCGGGCTCCAGCCAGCAGCCGACCTCGCAGGTGCCGTTCGCCGCGTCGAAGTTCAGGGTGAGCACCCCGCCCACCAGCGTGCCGTCCAGCCACAGTCCGTGCAGCGAGGCCGTGTCGGCCGCGCGCCCGTCGGCGTACCGCTGGAGCACCTCCCGGGCCCCGGCCACGTCCGTGGCCCGGGAGCCGAAGGGGACGTACCGGTTGATGAACTCCCGGCCGCGGTCCAGGTGGGCGAGGAACTCCTCGGCGTGCCAGGGCTCCAGGGGACGCAGTTCGGCTCCGTCGTCACCCAGTCGTATCGCGTACATCCCGCTGCCGTTCCTCCGTGGTGAGCACGTCCGCCATCTCGGCGTCCGTGGCGGCGGCCAGCCTCTCATGGGCGACGCGGCTCTCGGGCGGCTCGATGCTGATCCGCGGCAGGATCCGGTCCAGCGAGCGCGGCAGCCACCAGTTGGCGCCGCCGAGCAGGTGCATCAGGGCGGGGACGAGCAGGGTGCGCAGCACGAAGGCGTCGAGGGCGACGGCCACGGCCAGCGCGATGCCGAACATGGCGATCACACGGTCGCCGCTGAGGACGAAGGCCAGGAAGACCGAGATCATGATCACGGCCGCGGAGTTGATCACCCGGCCGGTCTCCGCGAGGCCGACGCGGACGGCGCGCCGGTTGTCGCCGGTCTCCAGCCACTCCTCGTACATCCGGCTCACCAGGAAGACCTGGTAGTCCATGGAGAGCCCGAAGAGGACCGAGACCATGATCACCGGCAGGAAGGGCTCTATGGGGCCCGCCCGGCCGAGACCGAGCAGTTCGCTGCCCCAGCCCCACTGGAAGATCGCCACGACGACACCGAAGGCGGCGGCGACGGCGGCCACGTTCATCACGGCGGCCTTCAGCGGGATGCCGACGGACCGGAAGGCGAGCAGGAGCAGCAGGCAGCCCAGGCCGATCACGACGCCGACGAAGAGGGGCAGCTTGGCGACGATGACGTCGGCGAAGTCGTCGTAGCCGGCCGTCACACCGCCGACCTGCACGTCGAGCGAGGTGCCCGCCTCGGCCCGGGGCAGCACGTCGTCGCGCAGCCGGTCGACCAGGTCGCTGGTCTGCCGGGACTGCGGGGAGGACTCCGGCACGACGGTGAGGTACGCGGTGTCGCCGCCCGCGCCGTAGGTCACCGGGGAGGCCGACGCGACGCCCTCGGTCTCGCGCAGGGCGGCGCCGAGGTTGTCCAGCGCGAGCCGGTCCTGGGCGCCGTCGACCTCGGTGACGAGGGTGAGAGGGCCGTTCGCACCGGGGCCGAAGCCCTCGGCGATGAGGTCGTAGGCCTGGCGGGTGGTGGAGGTCTTCGGGTCGTTGCCCTGGTCGGAGGTGCCCAGGTGGAGGGAGAGGGTGGGCAGCGCGAGCACGGCCATGACGACCACCGCGATCGCGCCGAGCAGCTTGGGGTGGCGCTCCACGAACGCCGACCAGCGGGCGGCGAACCCGGTCGGGACCTCCGGCTCGGGCCCGTACTCGGCCAGCCGGCGCCGCTCGCGGCGGCTGAGCGCGCGCATGCCGATGAACGACAGCAGGGCGGGCAGCAGGGTCACCGAGGCGGCGACGGTCAGCACCACGGTGAGCGAGGCGGCGACGGCGACGCCGTTGAGGAAGTTCAGCCGGAGGATCAGCATGCCCAGCAGGGCGATGCACACGGTGGCACCCGCGAACACGACCGCGCGTCCGGTGGTGGCGACGGCGTCGCCGGCGGCCTCGGTGACGGTGAGGCCGCGCTTTAGTCCGCGCCGGTGCCGGGTGACGATGAACAGCGCGTAGTCGATGCCGACGCCGAGCCCGATCAGCATGCCGAGCATGGGCGCGAAGTCGGCGACGGTCATGACGTGCCCGAGCAGCCCGATCCCGGCGTAGGCGGTGCCGACGCCGACCAGGGCGGTGGCGATGGGCAGCAGCGAGGCGGCGAGCGAGCCGAAGGCGAGGAAGAGGACGACGGCGGCGACCAGCACGCCGACGGCCTCGGCGAGGTGCCCGCCGGAGGATCCGGTGGCCTCGACGGCGCTGCCGCCTAGCTCGACGCGGAGCCCGTCGGCCTCGGCGGCCTCGGCCGTCTCCACCACGGCGGCGGCCTCGCCCGCGTCGATGTCCTTGGCCTGGTCCTCGAAGGCGACCGTGGCGTACGCGGTGCGGCCGTCCTCGCTGACCTGGCCCGCGCCCGCCTCGTCGTACGGGCCGATCACGGCGGCGACGCCGGGCAGGCCCTCGATCCGGTCCAGGGTGCGGCTCATGGTCCGCTCGACGCCGGCGTCCCGGACGGTGCCGGACGAGGTGTGCCAGACCACGGTGTCGCTGTCGCCGCCGAGTCCCGGGAAGCCCTCCCGCAGCAGCTCGGTGGCGCGCCCGGACTCGGTCCCGGGGACCTCGTAGTCGTTCGAGTAGGCGGAGCCCGCGGCGACGGCGCCCGCGGCGGTCCCGATCAGGGCGAGGAGCCACAACAGAACGGTGATCAGACGGCGTTGGACACACCAGCGTGCTAGGGCTGCCACGAACGTGCTCCCGGAGTGACGGCGTGTGGATCTTTGACCGGGAACAGCCGAACGGGGAACGGACAACCCGCAAAGAACGCACGAGCAATGCACTGTCACTCTTGCAGTCAAGAATGATCGTTTGTCACATTCGTGTGCTTATTCACAGTGCACAAAAACGACTCATGCGATGATCACTCCGGTCCCGCGGTCGAGCGTGACGCCTCTCACCCGGACCGGGCTCAGCACCGGGGACGCCGGAGGACCGTTCAGTCGAACTGGTCCCCCAGCGCCATGACCATGACCCCCGCGACCAGCAGCCACAGCGCCCTGCGCGTGCGCCCCCGGGAGCCCAGGAGCGCGGCGAAGGCGCAGACGGCGGCCCCGCAGGCGTAGGCGACCGGGACGAGGACCGGTGCGGGGCCGGTGAGGCGGAGCAGCGCCGCGGCCGTCCCCGCCAGGGTCAGCACGGCCCCGGTACCGGCCGCGACCCACCGGGCCCGCCGGGCCCGTCGCGCTTCCTCCTCGTCGTCGACGTCGGTGTCGTCGGCGTCGTCGGTCTTCTGCTCCTGCCTCTCCCCTGCGTTCCCGATGCCCCCGGTGCCCTCGACGCTCCGGCCGTCACCGGTGTCCTGTGCGTCCCGGGGCTCCCGGATGTCATCGGTGTCCTCGGCATGAGTGTCCGGGGAGGTGTCGGAATCAGCGCGTCCACCCATGGCGCGGGAGCGTAGCGCTTCACATGCGGAAACCCTGGTGCGGGGGTGTGCGGCCGCCTGTTACCGTCCGTCGGTCCGACGTTCCGCGGCAGCCGCCGCCCGACCGGAGCAGGTGCTTTGATGACGGTCCGCCCGAGTTGCGACGCCACCCCTTGCCCCCTCACGGACCCGAGGAGCCCGTTCACCGATGTCGGACATCACATCCAACCCCCCTCCGCACGACGACCTCACTAGCCGTCTGACCCTGTCCCGCTATCCGCGCAGCAGCTCCTACGACGCCCGTTGGACCATCGAGAACCAGATGGGCCCGCACGCGCTGTGGCTGCTGGAGTGGCTGGCGCCGGCGCTCGGACTCGACGCCCTGCGTCCCGGCGCGCACGTGCTCGACCTGGGTTGCGGACGCGCCATGACGTCCGTCTTCCTGGCCAGGGAGTACGACGTCCGGGTCACCGCCGCCGACCTGTGGGTCAAGCCCGACGAGAACGCGCGCCGGATCGCCGAGGCGGGCGTCGCCGACCGGGTGCTGCCGGTCCTCGCCGAGGCGCACGACCTGCCCTTCGGCGAGGGGAGCTTCGACGCGATCGTCTCCGTCGACGCGTACCAGTACTTCGGCACCGACGACCTGTACCTGCCGACGCTGACCCGGCTGCTGAAGCCCGGCGGGCGGATCGGTGTCGTCGTCCCGGCGCTGCGCGAGGAGATCGAGGGCAGCGAGCCGCCGGAGCACCTGAAGCCCTTCTGGGACCCCGCCTTCTGGTGCTTCCACACCCCCGGCTGGTGGCGGCGCCACTGGACCCGCAGCGCCGCGGTGGAGGTCGAGGCGGCCGACTGGCTGCCGGACGGCTGGCGGGACTGGCTGCTGTGGTGCGACGTCGTCGCCGAGGAGAGCACGGACGACTTCCACGTGCGGATGAGCCGGGAGAGCGCGCGGATGCTGCGCGTGGACGAGGGCCGCATGCTCGGCTTCGCCCGCGTGGTGGGCCGCCGCCCCTGACCCCGGCGCCCCGGCCGGCGCCGGGGTCGCTGCCGGCGCACTCGGCCGCACGGCACGGCCGCACGGCACGGCCGCACGGCACAGGGGGACGCATCGAACCCGATGCGTCCCCCTGGTGCGGTCCCGGGGTCTTGGGGGGGATCAGCCCTCGCCGACGCCCAGCTTCTCGAGGATCAGCTCCTTCACGCGGGCCGCGTCCGCCTGGCCGCGCGTGGCCTTCATGACCGCGCCGACCAGCGCGCCGGCCGCGGCCACCTTGCCGCCGCGGATCTTGTCCGCGACGCCCGGGTTGCCGGCGATGGCCTCGTCCACGGCCGCGGTGAGCGCGCCCTCGTCCGAGACGACCTTCAGGCCGCGCTTCTCGACGACCTCGTCCGGGGTGCCCTCGCCCGCGAGGACGCCCTCGATGACCTGACGGGCCAGCTTGTCGTTCAGGTCGCCGGAGGCCACCAGCTCGGTGACGCGGGCGACCTGCCCGGGCGTGATGGCCAGCTCGTCCAGGGCCTTGCCCGACTCGTTGGCGCTGCGGGCCAGCTCGCCCATCCACCACTTGCGGGCGGAGGCCGCGTCGGCACCGGCGTCGATCGTGGCGACGATCGGGTCCAGCGCACCTGCGTTGAGGATCGCCTGCATGTCGGTGGCGCTCACGCCCCACTCCTCGCGGAGCCGGTTGCGGCGCACCAGCGGCAGCTCGGGCAGCTGCGCGCGCAGCTTCTCGACCCACTCGCGGGACGGGGCGACCGGGACCAGGTCCGGCTCCGGGAAGTACCGGTAGTCCTCGGCCTCCTCCTTCACGCGGCCCGAGGTCGTGGACCCCGTGTCCTCGTGGAAGTGCCGGGTCTCCTGCACGATCGTGCCGCCGCCGTTCAGGACGGCCGCGTGGCGCTGGATCTCGAAGCGGGCGGCGCGCTCCACGGACCGCAGCGAGTTCACGTTCTTGGTCTCGGAGCGCGTGCCGAACGTGGCGGTGCCCTTCGGCATCAGCGACAGGTTCACGTCGCAGCGCATCTGGCCCATCTCCATCCGGGCCTCGGACACGCCGAGCGCCCGGATGAGCTCGCGCAGCTCGCGGACGTAGGCCCGCGCGACCTCGGGGGCGCGCTCGCCGGCGCCGGTGATCGGCTTGGTGACGATCTCGATGAGCGGGATGCCGGCGCGGTTGTAGTCGAGCAGGGAGTGGGACGCGCCGTGGATGCGGCCGGTGGCACCGCCGACGTGCGTCGACTTGCCGGTGTCCTCCTCCATGTGGGCGCGCTCGATCTCCACGCGGAAGGTCTCGCCGTCCTCCAGCTGCACGTCGAGGTAGCCGTCGAAGGCGATCGGCTCGTCGTACTGGGAGGTCTGGAAGTTCTTCGGCATGTCCGGATAGAAGTAGTTCTTCCGGGCGAAGCGGCACCACTCGGCGATCTCGCAGTTCAGCGCGAGACCGATCTTGATCGCCGACTCGACGCCGGTCGCGTTGACGACCGGGAGCGCTCCGGGCAGGCCGAGGCAGACCGGGCAGGTCTGGGTGTTCGGGTCGGCGCCGAGCGTGGTCGAGCAGCCGCAGAACATCTTGGTCTTGGTGCCGAGTTCGACATGGACCTCGAGGCCCATGACGGGGTCGTACGACGCCAGCGCGTCCTCGTACGACACCAGGTCGGTCGTGGTGGTCACGGTGAAACTTCCCTCTCAGCCCAGCAGGACGTCGTCGTCGCCCAGCCGCTTCAGCTCGCGGTAGAGGATGGCGAGGCCGGTGACGATCGCGGCGGCGGACACGGTGGCGTCGATCAGGACCAGGGTGTCCTTCTCCAGCCGGGCCTTCTTGACGCGCTTGGCGACGCCGATCGCGCCGAACGCGGTGGCGGCCATGGACAGGTACGTGCCGGACTTGGACTTCTTGAAGCCCTTGGCCTTGGTCAGTGCACTCACAGCGACGGAGCCTCCTCGAGCAGCGGGTGGCCCCACTTTTCCACGAAGGCGGCCTCGACGGCGGCACCCACCTTGTAGAGGCGGTCGTCCTTCATGACCGGGGCGATGATCTGCAGTCCGACCGGCAGGCCGTCCTCGGGCGCGAGGCCGCAGGGCAGCGACATGGCGGCGTTGCCCGCCAGGTTGGTCGGGATGGTGCACAGGTCGGCGAGGTACATCGCCATCGGGTCGTCGGCGCGCTCGCCGATCGGGAAGGCGGTGGTCGGGGTCGTCGGGGAGACGATCACGTCGACCTGCTCGAACGCCTTGTCGAAGTCCTGCTTGATCAGCGTGCGGACCTTCTGGGCGCTGCCGTAGTACGCGTCGTAGTAGCCGGAGCTGAGCGCGTAGGTGCCGAGCATGATGCGGCGCTTGACCTCGTCGCCGAAGCCGGCCTCGCGGGTCAGCGAGGTGACCTCCTCGGCGGAGTGCGCACCGTCGTCGCCGGCCCGCAGGCCGTAGCGCAGGCCGTCGAAGCGGGCGAGGTTGGAGGAGCACTCCGAGGGCGCGATCAGGTAGTAGGCCGACAGCGCGAGGTCGAAGGACGGGCAGTCCAGCTCGACGATCTCGGCGCCCAGCCCCTTGAGCAGTTCGACGGACTCGTCGAACCGCTGGATGACGCCGGCCTGGTAGCCCTCGCCGCGGAACTGCTTGACGACGCCGACGCGCAGGCCCGCGACCGAGCCGTTGCGGGCGGCCTCGACGACCGGCGGGACCGGCTCGTCGATGGAGGTGGAGTCGAGCGGGTCGTGCCCGGCGATCACCTCGTGCAGCAGGGCCGCGTCCAGGACCGTGCGGGCGCAGGGGCCGCCCTGGTCGAGGGAGGAGGAGAACGCCACCATGCCGTAGCGGGACACCGCGCCGTACGTCGGCTTCACGCCGACGGTGCCGGTGACGGCGGCCGGCTGGCGGATGGAGCCGCCGGTGTCGGTGCCGATGGCGAGCGGGGCCTGGAAGGAGGCGAGCGCGGCGGACGACCCGCCGCCGGAGCCACCCGGGATCCTGGTGAGGTCCCAGGGGTTGCCGGTCGGGCCGTAGGCGCTGTTCTCCGTGGACGACCCCATGGCGAACTCGTCCATGTTGGTCTTGCCGAGGATGACGACGTCAGCGGCCTTGAGGCGCCGGGTGAGCGTCGCGTCGTACGGCGGGATCCAGCCCTCGAGCATCTTCGAACCGACGGTGGTCGGGATGCCCTCGGTGGTGAAGATGTCCTTGAGCGCGAGGGGCACGCCGGCCAGCGGGCCGAGCTTCTCCCCCCGGGCGCGCTTCTCGTCGACGGCACGGGCCTGGGCGAGGGCGCCCTCGCGGTCGACGTGCAGGAAGGCGTGCACCTTCTCGTCGACGGCCTCGATCCGGGCCAGGTGCGCCTCGGTGACCTCGACGGCCGTGAGCTCGCCGGAGGCGATCTTCTCGGCGGTCTCGGCCGCCGTGAGCCTGATGATGTCCGTCATGATGGCTTACTCCTCCCCCAGGATCTGCGGCACCTTGAAACGCTGCTGCTCCTGGGCCGGGGCGCCGGAGAGCGCCTGCTCGGGGGTGAGCGAGGGACGGACCTCGTCCGGCCGCATGACGTTCGTCAGCGGGAGCGGGTGCGAGGTCGGCGGTACGTCTTGGTCGGCGACCTCGCTGACGCGGGCCACCGCGCCGATGATGTCGTCCAGCTGGCCCGCGAAGTGATCGAGCTCTTCGGGCTTCAGCTCCAGACGCGCCAGCCGGGCGAGGTGGGCGACCTCCTCGCGCGTGATGCCAGGCATGCAGCGTTCCTCTGGGGTGAGTGTGAGTGGTTTGGGGCCAATCCTATGGGGCCGGGAGCCGTGCCCGTGAAACGGTCGCCGCCCGGCGCTCCGCGGGATCCGCGCACGCCGCGGGGAGGCCGCACGCCGACGGCGGACCCCACGGTGTCCGCCCCCGGGGCGTCAGCCGACCCGCCCCGTGTCGTCCCCCGCGGCGGCGGGCAGGGCCGCCGCCGGGCGCTGCCAGCCGCGGGAGCCGCGGGCGAGGAGCCAGGCCGTGGTCTCGTCGGGCGGCATCGCGGCCGCGACCAGCCAGCCCTGGACCGCGTCGCAGCCGAGGTCGCGCAGGCGCTCCCAGGTCTCGTCGTCCTCGACGCCCTCGGCGACGACGAGCAGACCGAGCGAGTGGGCGAGGTCGACGGTGCAGCGCACGATCTCGGCGTCCTCGGTGTCGACGGCCAGCCGGGCCACGAAGGAGCGGTCGATCTTCAGCTCGCTGACCGGCAGCCGCCGCAGGTGCACCAGGGAGGAGTAGCCGGTGCCGAAGTCGTCCAGGGACATCTTCACGCCGTGCCCGGTCAGGGCGTTCAGGGTGTCGGCGGCGCGCTGCGGGTCCTCCAGGAGGACGTGCTCGGTGATCTCCAGTTGGAGGGCTCCCGCCGGGACGCCGTGCCGGGCCAGCCGGGCCGCGACGGAGCCGGCGAAGCCGGGGATGTGGACGTCGCGCGGCGAGACGTTGACCGCGACCGGTACGAACAGGCCCTGCGCACGCCACTCGGCGACCTGGCCGAGCGCGGTCTCCAGCACGTACTCGGTGAGGTGCGGCATCAGCCCGGAGGACTCGGCGATCGCTATGAACTCGTCCGGCGGCACCCTGCCCCGCTCCGGGTGCACCCAGCGGACCAGGGCCTCCAGACCCGCGACCTGGCCGTCGAAGCGGACCTTGGGCTGGTAGTGGAGCTGGACCTCGTGGGCGTCCAGGGCCCGGCGCAGATCACCCAGCAGGCCGAGCCGGTCGGGGGTGTTGGAGTCGCGCTTGGACTCGTAGACCTCGACGCCCGTGCGGTCCCGCTTGGCCTGGTACATCGCCACGTCCGAGCGCCTCAGCAGCCCCTCCGCGTCGACCGCGTGGTCGGGGAAGACGGCGACGCCCGCGCTCGCCTCCAGGACGAGGGTGAGGCCGTCGAGGTCGAGGGGGGAGCTGAGGGCTCCGACCAGGCTGCGGGCGATGCGGGTCGCGGACGTCGTGGAGTCGGCGACCGGCAGTAAGACGGCGAACTCGTCGCCCCCGAGCCGTGCGGCCTCCGCCCCGCGCGGCAGTGCCAGTCGCAGCCGGTCGGCGATCTGGAGCAGCAGCCGGTCGCCGGCGAGATGACCGAGGGTGTCGTTGACCGACCGGAAACGGTCGAGGTCGATCAGCATCAGGGCGGCGCGGGCGTCCATGCGCTCGGCCTCGTCGAGTGCGGTCCAGATGCGCTCCTGCAGCCACTGCCGGTTGGGCAGCCCGGTCAGCGGGTCGCGCAGCTGCTCCTCCGCCCGGGCGCGGGCTATCCACAGGGTGGAGTCCAGGGCGATCAGCGGGATGGAGAACAGCGGCAGCAGCACCGGTTCGGCGTCCGCGACCACGCACACCAGGGGCGCTATGCCGAGCAGGGCGACCGCGACCAGGCCCTGTCTGGCCAGGGCGGTGCGGGCGACGGTGGGCAGTCCGGAGCGCGGCGTCCGGAGGTACCAGAGCAGGGAGCGGGTCACCAGGAGGTAGGCGCCGGCGACCAGCACCACGCCGGGGACGGTGTAGGGCGTCCAGGTGTCCGGGGTGGCCGGGGACTCGACGGACGGCACGGAGCCGAACGCGGCCAGGACCAGGGCTCCGGCGCCGATGCCGAGCAGGTCCACCGCGCCGTGCAGCACGCCCTGCCGCCAGCGGCCCCTGCGGGCCACGCCGACCAGCACCACCACGGTGAGGCTGACCATGCCGGCCGGAACCCAGCCGTACAGCAGCAGCACGGCGAGGGTGAGGGCGGCGCCCGAGCCGGTGCCGCCCCACCAGCGGGAGCGGCCCAGCATCACCAGGTGGCCGACGACGATCCCGGTCAGCACGGCCAGGGACCAGCCGACGGTCCCGGACGGGAAGAGCGCGTGGCCGCCGGTGAACGCCCGCAGGAGGCCCGCGCCCAGCACGAGGCCGGCCGCCGCGACGATCGCCGAGGGCAACGCGGGCCAGGACGGGGGCCGTTCGGGGTCCGTCCCGGGCAGCCCGGGGCCGTGTCCGGGGGCCTGCCGCCCGGTGCCGGCCGCGTCCGCGGTGCCCACGGCGGTGCGTCCCCGCGCGTCCGGCCGCCCCGCGGGCCGGCCGCCCCCACGGCCGCGCCGCCCTACGACCGCCCTACGGCGCAGACGCAGCCGTGAGCCCGGGGCGGCGCTCTCGGTCGGTTCCATTCCCGTCCCTCTCACAGCCGGCGGTGCCCACGCCACGCGGCCCGATGCCCGACAACCCTCAGCGGCTCCGCGGTGGAAAGCCCTTCCCCGGCCCCTTCACGAGTGCGGAGTTGCCCCGACCGCGACTGGGCACGGCAGGCGCACATCTCAACAGTAGGCCGCAGAAGGCTTCCACGGGCACCGGTCGCCGACGGTTGCCCGAATGCGCCCCGGCCACCCGTATGCATCTGGTATGCGCCGAACGGGTGGTCTTCAACCGCTACTCCTCGGCCGAAAGGGCGACCTCCGCCGCGGCCTCCGGCCCTTGCCCGAGAAGGACGTTGAGACCTTCCTCGTTCAGAACCGGCACCTTGAGCTGCATCGCTTTGTCATACTTCGACCCGGGATTGTCCCCGACGACGACGAACGACGTCTTCTTCGACACCGAACCGGTCACCTTCGCACCCCGGCTCTGCAGCGCCTCTTTTGCGCCATCGCGGGTGAAATGCTCCAGGGTGCCGGTCACCACGACGGTGAGTCCCTCCAGCGGACGCGGCCCCTCGTCCTCCCCGGACCCCTCGTCCTCCATGCGGACACCGGCCGCCTTCCACTTGCGAATGATCTCGCGGTGCCACTCCTCGGCGAACCACTGCTTGACCGCGGCGGCGACGATCTCACCGACGCCCTCGGTGTTCTTGAGCTCCTCCTCCGAGGCCTCCTCGATCCGGTCGATGGACCGGAAGGCACGGGCCAGCGCCTCCGCCGCGACCGGGCCGACGTGACGGATCGACAGGCCGGTGAGCAGGCGGGCCAGCGGACGCTCCTTGGCCGCCGCGATGTTCTCCAGCATCGCGAGCGCGTTCTTCTTCGCTTTGCCCTCCTGGTTGGCGAAGACGGTGGCGATCTTCTCCTCGCCGGTCTTCGGGTCCCGCTTGGGCAGACCGCTGTCCTGGTCGAGGACGTACGCCTTGATGGGCAGCAACTGGTCGACGGTGAGGTCGAACAGGTCGCCCTCGTCCTTCAGCGGCGGGTCCGCGGGCTCCAGCGGCTTGGTGAGCGCCGCCGCGGCCACATAGCCGAAGTGCTCGATGTCCAGCGCCTTGCGGCCCGCGAGGTAGAACAGGCGCTCCCGCAACTGGGCGGGGCAGGCGCGGGCGTTGGGGCAGCGCAGGTCGACGTCGCCCTCCTTCATCGGCCTCAGCGGCGTACCGCACTCGGGGCACTCGCCCGGCATCACGAACTCGCGCTCGCTGCCGTCGCGCAGGTCGGCGACCGGACCGAGGATCTCCGGGATCACGTCACCGGCTTTGCGCAGCACCACCGTGTCGCCGATGAGGACGCCCTTGGCCTTGACCACGTCCTGGTTGTGCAGCGTGGCGAACTCGACCTCGGATCCGGCCACCGTGACCGGCTCGACCTGGGCGTACGGCGTGACCCGGCCCGTGCGGCCCACGCCCACGCGGATGTCGACCAGCTTGGTGTTGACCTCCTCGGGCGCGTACTTGTACGCGATGGCCCAGCGCGGGGCGCGCGCCGTGGAGCCCAGGCGGCCCTGGAGGCGGATCTCGTCGAGCTTGACGACGACGCCGTCGATCTCGTGCTCCACGGAGTGGCGGTTCTCGCCGTAGTGCGCGATGAACTCCCGCACGCCGCCGAGGTCGTCGACCACCCTGTTGTGCCGGGAGGTGGGCAGGCCCCAGGACTTGAGCAGGTCGTACGCCTCGGAGAGGCGGGTCATGCCCTCGAAGCCCTCCAGGGCGCCGATGCCGTGGACCACCAGGTGCAGCGGGCGGGTGGCGGTGACGCGCGGGTCCTTCTGGCGCAGCGAACCGGCCGCCGCGTTGCGGGGGTTGGCGAAGGGCTTGTCACCGGCCTCCACCAGGCGGCGGTTGAGTTCCTCGAACTTCTCCATCGGGAAGTAGACCTCGCCGCGGATCTCCACGAGGTCGGGCACCCTGTCGCCCTTCAGCCGGTCCGGGACCTCGGCGATGGTGCGGACGTTGGGCGTGATGTCCTCGCCGGTGCGGCCGTCGCCGCGGGTCGCCGCGCGGGTGAGCCGGCCGCGTTCGTAGGTGAGGTTGACGGCGAGGCCGTCGACCTTCAGTTCGCACAGGAAGTGGTACTCCTGCTCGCCCAGTTCCCGCCGGACGCGCTCCGTCCAGGCGGCGAGGTCGTCGTCGTTGAAGGTGTTGTCCAGGGAGAGCATGCGCGAGCGGTGCCGGACGGCCGTGAACTCCGTCTCGTACGACCCGGCGACCTTCTGGGTCGGCGAGTCCGGGGTGCGCAGCTCCGGGTACTCCTCCTCCAGCGCCTCCAGCTCGCGCAGCAGCCGGTCGAACTCGGCGTCGCTGATGACGGGGGCGTCGTTCACGTAGTACCGGAAGCGGTGCTCCTCGATCTGCTCAGCGAGCTGCACGTGCTGCTCCCGTGCCTCGGCTGGCACGTTCGTCGTCTCCGCCTGCTGGTCGCCGGCCACCGTGTGTCCTCCCGTTACTCAGGGTTGTCCGCGAGTGATCTCGCCGCCCGGACGCAGTGGGCGTACGCCGCGCGCGCGTACTCGGGGGAGGCACCCGCGAGCCCGCACGCCGGGGTGACGGTGACCGCCTCCGGGAGGAGCCCCGGCCGCAGCCCCAGCCTGCGCCACAGTGTCCTGACCCCCATGACGCTACCGGCAGGGTCCGACAACGGGCCGTCCGTGCCCGGGACGACACCGGCGAACAGCCGGGTACCCCCTTCCACCGCTTCCCCGATCACCTCGTCGTCACGCTCGGTGAGGAGGGAGAAGTCGAACGAGACCGCCGCCGCGCCCGCCCGGCGCAGCAGGGCGAACGGGACGTCCGGTGCGCACGAGTGGACCACGACGGGACCGCCGCCGTGCGCCCCGACCACGTCCCGGAGCGTGGCCTCGACGATCTGGCGGTCCACCGCGCGGTGGGTGCGGTAGCCGCTGGCGCTCCTCACCCGGCCGCGCAGGACGGCGGTGAGGGAGGGTTCGTCGAGCTGGAGGACGAGCCGCGCGCCGGGCACCCGCCGCCGCACCTCGGCCAGGTGCAGGCGCAGCCCCTCGGCGAGGGAGGCGGCGAGGTCGCGGCAGGCGCCGGGATCGGACAGGGCGGCCTCGCCGTTCCTGAGCTCGAGGCCCGCGGCGAGCGTCCACGGCCCCACCGCCTGCACCTTCAGCGGTCCCTCGTACTCCTGGGTGAACTCCTCCAGCGCGTCGAGGTCCTCGCCGAGCCAGGAACGGGCCCGCCTGGTGTCCCGCCCCGGCCGGTCCCCGATCCGCCAGCCGCTGGGCTCCACGCGCGCGTACAGCTCGACGAGCATCCCGGCGGTCCGCCCGATCATGTCCGCGCCGGGTCCCCGGGCGGGGAGTTCGGGCAGGAACGGGAAGTCCTCGAAGCTCCCGGTGACGGTCTTGGCGGCTTCGCGGGCGTCCCCGCCCGGCATGGACCCGATCCCGGTGGCGGGCCCGAACCTGAACTGACTGTCTTCGCTCACCCGAGAAGCCTACGGAACGATCCGGCCCGGTTCAGCGCCCCGGGCGCACCGTCAGGTCGTTGACCTCCGCGTCCCGGGGCAGGTCCAGGGCCATCAGGACGGTCGTGGCGACCGACTCGGGGTCGATCCACCTGCCGGGGTCGTAGTCCTTGCCCTCCTGCCGGTGCACCTTGGCCTGCATGGGGCTGGCGGTGCGGCCCGGGTAGACCGAGGTCACCCGGACCCCGTTGCCGTGCTCCTCGTGGCGCAGGGAGTCGGCGAGGGCCTTCAGGCCGTGCTTGGAGGCCGCGTACGCGGCCCAGTGGGCGTGGGCGTTCAGACCGGCGCCGGAGTTGACGAAGACCACGTGGCCGCGGCTCGCGCGGAGCTGGGGCAGGAAGTGCCGGGTCAGCTCGGCGGGGGCGATCAGGTTGACGTCGAGCTGGTGGCGCCAGGTCTTCGGGGTGAGCTCGCCGACCGGGCCGAGCTCCACCACGCCGGCGATGTGCAGCAGGGAGTCGACCCGGTCCGGGAGCGACTGGTGGGAGAAGGCCCAGCTGAGCCGGTCGGGGTCCGCGAGGTCGCCGACGAGCGTCCGGGCACCGGGGAACTCGGCCGCCAGCTCCTTCGCGCGGCCCGCGTCGCGCGCGTGCAGCACGAGGTCGTCCCCGCGCGCGTGCAGGCGGCGGGCGACGGCCGCGCCGATGCCGGAGCCCGCTCCGGTGATCACATGTGTAGCCATGCCCGCCATGCTCGCATCACCCGGTGGTCACACCACGCCCCGGCTCTCCTCCAGGTACGCCAGCGCCCCCACCGGCTCCTCGGCGAAGAACACCAGGTCGGCCAGCGGACGCGGCAGGAAGCCCTCGTCCTCCATGCGGCGGAACTGCTCCTTGAGACCGTCGTAGAAGCCCGCCGTGTTGAGCAGGACCACCGGCTTGTCGGTGCGCCCGTGCTTCTTCAGCTCCAGGATCTCGGTCGCCTCGTCGAGGGTGCCGGTGCCACCCACCATGATCACCACCGCGTCGGCCTTCTCCAGCAGCAGCCGCTTGCGCTCGGCCAGGTCCTTCGCGATCACCATCTCGTCGACGCCGTCGCGCGCCGTCGCCGCGAGGAACTCCACGGAGACGCCGCAGAGCCGGCCGCCCGCCTCCTGCACCCCGTCGGCGACGACCTTCATCAGGCCGACGTCCGAGCCGCCCCAGACGAGCGTGTGCCCGCCCTTGCCGAGCAGGCGCGCGAACTCCCGCGCGGGGCCCGTGTAGCGTTCGTCGAGATCGGCTGCGGAGAGGAAGACACAGATGTTCACGGACTCACCGTACGGGTCCGGTCGGACATCGCGGTCAGCCGGATCCTCGACTGCCGGTGCGGCAGCTCCTCCCAGTCGTCCATGAACCGCGCCGCCAGGCCGTGCTCGGCGGCCAGCCGGACGAGCGTCTCGGTCCGGTAGTAGAAGTCCTCGTGCAGCACCTGGTGCTCCTCCCCCTCCGTGCGGTCGAAGGTGAAGTCGAAGAACCCGCCGGGCGCGAGCACCCTGCCGACGTGCGCGAAGCACTCCTCGATGACGTGCCGGGGCGAGTGCGAGAAGACGCTGTGCGCGTGCACGACGTCGAAGTGGCCCTCGGGCAGGAAGGCGAGGGTCAGGTCGTTCGCGAGCGTCAGGTGGGGCAGCTTGGCCTGGAGCCCCTCGCGGACGAGGGTGTCCTGGGCGGCGAGCAGGATGTGCGGCGAGATGTCGATGCCGTAGTAGTGGCCCGGCTCCAGGTGGTCGATGAACAGGCGGCCCGCGCGGAGGTTGCCGCAGCCGATCTCCAGCATCCGGTGGTGGGGTTCCAGGCCGTGCCGCACCAGGTAGTCGAACTGCATCCGGCCGATCCTGGCCCACTGCTCGCGCGAGGGACTGTGGCCCACCGCGGCCTCGGCGCTGCGGGCGGTGTCGGAGGCCATCACCGCGCGGTAGTAGGAGATGTGGTCGCGGTGGAGCAGGCGCAGCCGGGCGTCGCGCAGGGCGCGCCGCCCATGGGCGGGGACGCGCCGCGGATGGCGCAGGGCGTAGCGGACCCGGTGGGCGAGGCTGCTGCGGTTCCTGGCGGGGTCACCGGCTCCCATGGGGCCTCCTGCGGATGCGGGCCGGACGGGACGGTGATTCCCTCACCGTCGGGAAGAACTCGGCTTCAGCGTGCGCTGTATCCGGTGACACGGCTACCCAGGGAGGGTCGATCGTGACCACAGGCCACCGCATCACCATCGAGCCCGGCGACCGGCACGTGCGCGTGGTGCACGGCGATCGGGTGCTGGCGCGGAGCGACCGGGCGCTGGTGCTGAAGGAGACGGGCTGTCCGGACCGGTACTACATCCCGCCGGAGGACGTCCGCCTCGACCTGCTGACACCGTCCGCGACGCGCACGCACTGCCCCTTCAAGGGCACCGCGTCCTACTGGTCGCTGCCGGACGCGGCCGACCTGGTCTGGGCGTACCCGGACCCGAAGCCGGAGGTCGCGGAGATCAAGGACCACCTGTGCTTCTACGACGTGGACGTGCGGTGACCGCGTAGGGCGGGTGACCGGATGGAGGGGCTCCGATCGGCGGACGCGCCGCCCGCCTCACCGACGAATTCCGCGCCGTGCGGCACTCTGGTGCGACATGGACAAAAAAATCCTTTCGCGCGACGGCACCTCCCTCGCCTACGAGAGCGCCGGGCGGGGTGCCGCGGTCGTCCTCGTCAGCGGCGCGATGTCGACGGGGGCGACGGTGGCACCGCTGGCCGCGCCGCTCTCGGAGCGGTTCCGGGTCGTCGTCTACGACCGACGGGGCCGCGGTGCGAGCGGGGACACCGCGCCGTACGCGGTGGAGCGCGAGGTCGAGGACCTGGCGGCGCTGGTCGAGGCGGTGGGCGGCGAGGCGTCGCTGTACGGCGTCTCCTCGGGCGGCGCGCTGGCGCTCAGGGCGGCGGCGAGCGGGCTGCCGGTGCGCCATGTCGCCGTGTACGAGACGCCGTACGCGACGTCCGAGGAGGACCTGCGGGAGCGCGCGGAGTACACCGAGCGGCTGACGGCGGCGCTGGCCGAGGGGCGGCGCGGGGACGCGGTGGAGCTCTTCCTGCGGCTGACCGGACTGGACGAGGCGGTGATCCAGAGCGCCCGGCAGTCGCCGATGTGGGCCGGGATGGAGACGATCGCCCCGAGCCTCGCGTACGACGACGCCGTCATGGGCGACGGGAGCGTCCCCGAGGGGCTGCTGGCGTCGATCCGCGTGCCGGTGCTGGCGGTCGCGGGCGACGGGAGCCCGGCGTGGATGCGCGAGGCCGCGCGGGCGATCGCGGACGCGGTGCCCCGGGGCACGTACCGCGTCCTGGAGGGCCAGACCCACATGGCCGATCCGGACGTCCTGGCACCGGTGCTGGCGGGGTTCTTCGCGGGGTGAGCGGTGGAGCCGCCGCCGTCCGCCGCGGGCCGGGCCCTCCCCGACGCGGTCACTGCGGTCACTGAGGAGCCCGTGCCCGTGGTCCTTCGGGCCGTGTCGGGCCCTGTCGGGCCGTGAGAACAGCGTGGCCGCCCGCGCGGCCGTCGGCTCGACGGGGCGGGCACGGGGCACGGACGTCGGGCGCCGGGCCGGGACCGGCGAACCTCCCCGGCCCGTGCGTCAGGACGTCGTGGCCGGCTCCGTCGACCGCACCGTGGTCGCGATCGTCGCCGAACCGACCACGCGCGTGCCGTCGTACAGCACGATCGCCTGGCCGGGGGCGACCCCGCGGACGGGCTCGGTGAAGCGGACCCGCAGCTCGCCGTCGACGGGCTCCGCCGTCACCTCGGTCTCGCCGCCGTGGGCGCGCAGCTGGGCGGTGTAGGTGCCGGGGCCCTCGGGAGCGGCGCCGCACCAACGGGGCCTGATCGCGGTCAGGGCGGTGACGTCGAGGGCGGCGGCGGGGCCGACCGTGACCGTGTTGGTCACCGGGGAGATGTCGAGGACGTAGCGCGGCTTGCCGTCGGGGGCGGGGGTGCCGATCCTGAGGCCCTTGCGCTGGCCGATGGTGAAGCCGTACGCGCCCTCGTGCGTGCCGACCTTGGCGCCGGACTCGTCGACGATGTCGCCCTCGGCCCGGCCCAGGCGGTTCGCGAGGAAGCCCCGGGTGTCGCCGTCGGCGATGAAGCAGATGTCGTGCGAGTCGGGCTTCTTGGCGACGGCGAGTCCGCGGCGCTCGGCCTCCGCGCGGATCTCCTCCTTGGTGGTGACCGTGTCGCCGAGCGGGAACATCGCGTGGGCGAGCTGCCGGTCGTCCAGCACCCCGAGGACGTAACTCTGGTCCTTGGCCATGTCGGAGGCGCGGTGCAGCTCGCGGGTGCCGTCCTCGCGCAGGACCACCTTGGCGTAGTGGCCGGTGCAGACGGCGTCGAAGCCGAGCGCGAGCGCCTTGTCCAGCAGCGCGGCGAACTTGATCTTCTCGTTGCAGCGCAGGCAGGGGTTCGGGGTGCGGCCGGCCTCGTACTCGGCGACGAAGTCCTCGACGACGTCCTCGCGGAAACGGTCGGCGAGGTCCCACACGTAGAACGGGATGCCGATGACGTCGGCGGCGCGGCGGGCGTCGCGCGAGTCCTCGATGGTGCAACAGCCCCGCGCGCCGGTGCGGAACGACTGCGGGTTCGCCGAGAGCGCGAGGTGGACGCCGGTCACGTCGTGGCCCGCCTCGGCCGCGCGGGCGGCGGCGACGGCGGAGTCGACCCCGCCGGACATGGCGGCCAGGACGCGGAGGGGGCGGGAGGGCTGCGGGGTGTCAGTCATAGCCCTTCCAGGGTACGGGGGCGCGGGAACCGGGGCCGCCGCGCGTGCGTTGGAGATCGCATGGGGGCGCGAAGAGCATCCAAGGGCAAGGACGGGGACCGGCGCATCGGGCGGCGGGCCCTGATCGTGGGCGGGGCGGCGACCGCGGCGGGCACGGCGGTGCTGGCGCGGGACGAGCTGGCTCGGCTGTGGTGGCGCGTGCCGGGGGTCGACAAGCCCCGGGAGCAGGGCGCGGTGGACTTCACGGGCGCGCGCTGGGTGGCGGCCTCGGACGCCAACTGGCGCCGCGCGGACCGGCCCGACGACTACGGCATCGACATGGTGATCGTCCACGTCACCCAGGGCAGCTTCGACAGCGCGGTGCGGGCCTTCCAGGACCCGGGGCACAAGGCGGCCACGCACTACATCGTCGGCCAGGACGGACGCGTCACCCAGATGATCCGCGAGCTGGACGTGGCGTACCACGCGGGCAACCGGGACTACAACGAGCGCAGCGTCGGCATCGAGCACGAGGGGTTCGTGGACCGGCCGCAGGACTTCACGGACGAGATGTACGAGGCCTCGGCGCGGCTCACGGCCCGGATATGCGCGCGGTACGACATCCCGGTCGACCGGGAGCACATCATCGGCCACATCGAGGTGCCGGGCACCGACCACACCGACCCGGGCCCGCACTGGGACTGGGACCGCTACATGAAGCTGGTGCGACGGGCGCGGACGGCACCATCGACACCGTCGACACCGTCGACACCGACGGCGCCGACGCGGGCCTGAGGGAGGCGCCCGCGCGCCTCCGCACGCCCGTCCGTCGCGTCCGGTGCGTGTCGGTCACGTCCGTCGCGTCTGCCACGTCCGGCACGTCCGGCACGTCGTCGCGTCCTTACGTCAGGCCGGCCACCCGCGCCCGCTCCACCGCCGGGCCGATGGCCTTGGCCAGGGCCTCCACGTCGGCCTGGGTGGAGGTGTGGCCGAGGGAGAAGCGGAGGGTGCCGCGGGCCAGCTCGGGGTCGGTGCCGGTGGCCAGCAGGACGTGGCTGGGCTGGGCGACGCCGGCGGTGCAGGCGGAGCCGGTGGAGCACTCGATGCCCTGGGCGTCGAGCAGCAGGAGCAGGGAGTCGCCCTCGCAGCCGGGGAAGGTGAAGTGGGCGTTGGCCGGAAGCCGCCCCCCGGGCGCGGGGTCCCCGCCGAGGAGGGCGTCCGGGACGGCCTCGCGGACCGCAGCGACCAGGGCGTCGCGCAGGGCGCCGATCTCGCGGGCGAACCACTCCTGCTGCTCGGCGGCCAGCCGTCCGGCGACCGCGAAGGAGGCGATCGCGGGCACGTCCAGCGTGCCGGAGCGGACATGGCGCTCCTGACCGCCGCCGTGCAGGACCGGCACGGGGGTGTGCTCACGGCCCAGCACCAGCGCGCCGATGCCGTACGGACCGCCGATCTTGTGGCCGGACAGCGTCATCGCGGCGAGCCCGGAGGCGGCGAAGTCCACCGGGACCTGGCCGAAGGCCTGGACCGCGTCGGAGTGCAGCGGAACGCCGAACTCGGCCGCCGCCTCGGCGAGTTCGCGGACCGGCAGGACGGTCCCGATCTCGTTGTTGGCCCACATGACCGTGGCGAGGGCGACGTCGTCGGGGTTGCGGGCGACGGCCTCGCGCAGGGCGTCCGGGTGGACCCGGCCGTGGGAGTCGACCGGCAGGTACTCGACGGTGGCGCCCTCGTGCTCGCCGAGCCAGTGGACGGCGTCGAGGACGGCGTGGTGCTCGACGGGGCTGGCGAGGACCCGGGTGCGGGCCGGGTCCGCGTCGCGGCGGGACCAGTACAGGCCCTTCACGGCGAGGTTGTCGGCCTCGGTGCCGCCGGAGGTGAAGACCACCTCGCTGGGGCGGGCGCCGAGGGCTTCGGCGAGGGTTTCGCGGGCCTCCTCGACGGTGCGGCGGGCCCGGCGGCCGGCCGCGTGGAGCGAGGAGGCGTTGCCGGTGACACCCAGGTGCGCGGTGAGTGCCTCGACCGCCTCGGGAAGCATCGGGGTGGTCGCGGCGTGGTCGAGGTAAGCCATGGTGGGGCCGATTCTACGGGCCCCGGCGCTCCGGCTCCGGGTCGCGGTCGGCCGGGATGCGGCGCCGGCTCACGGGCTCACCGGCTCACAGGCTCCACGAGAACGTCTGGTCCGCCTGGACGAACGCCATCAGGACCAGCAGGTCGGCGACGCCGAGGCCGAGTCCGAGGAGGGCACGGCCGCGCCGGGTGGTGCCCCGCCACAGCGCCGCGCCCGCCAGCACGATGGCGAGCGGGCCGAGGACGACGTTGAGGACGAGCAGGCCCAGCAGACCCAGGACGAACGACGCGACGGCCATGCCGTCGGTGTCCCGGAAACCGGTGCGGCGGTTCGCCGGTGCGGTGAGCTGCATGGTGATCGACTCCCGTGGTCGGGGTGGTCGGGGTAGTGGGAGGGGTTGGGCCGAGGGGCGGCCCTGCGGAGCGTCAGTGCGCCGAGCTGCCGCGACCGCGGCCGTGACGCTCGCGCAGGGCGAAGAGGCCGAGCCAGACGGCGATGACGGCGCCCACGGCGACGGAGAAGGAGAGCGGCGCGTGGGCCACGGTGCCCAGGAGCACGCCCAGCAGCAGAAGGGTGGCGACCAGGAACAGCATGGGTCGGATCCCACCTTTCGGTGAACGGTTGCAGTTACAGTTGTTCACTGACCACTCAGACTAGTACCCGTCACGGCTTCCCCATTCCGGAGAACGGCTGTTGACTGCATGGCATGAGTCACACCCTCGGCATCCGGCAGGCCCAGAAGCAGAAGACCCGGCGGGCACTCCTCGACGCGGCCCTGGAACTGCTCGAGGGGCAGAGCCTGAGCAGTCTGGGCCTGCGTGAGGTGACCCGTGCCGTGGGGGTCGCCCCGACCGCCTTCTACCGGCACTTCCGCTCCGTCGCGGACCTGGGCGTGGCGCTGGTCGAGGAGGCGCTGGACAGCCTGCACCCGACGATCCGGGCGACGGTGTCCACGGCCGGCGACGGCGAGGAACGCATCGCGCGCGCCGTCGCGCTGATCGCCGCTCATGTGGACGCGTACCCCGCACACGTCCGGTTCATCACCCGGGAGCGGCACGGCGGGGTCCGGCCGGTCCGGGAGGCGATACGCGAGCAACTCGCCCGGTTCGCCGAGGAGGTCGGGGAGGCGCTGGCCGACGACCCGGTCTCCGTGGGCTGGAGCGAGGACGACCGGCTGATGCTGGCCCAGCTCTACGTCGACCAGATGCTCGCCACGGCCTCGCTCTTCCTGGAGGCGCTGGAGGCGGAGGCGGGCCCGCCGGAGCGGGAGCGCGTGACGCGGCTGGCGGCCCGTCGGCTGCGGTTGATCGGCATCGGCCGCCGGCACTGGCTCGACGGACCGGCCGAGGGCGGCCGCGGCATCCCATGACGACGACACCGGCACCCCGTGACGACGGCTCCCCACGACGACGGCCGCCCCGGGAGCGGGGCGGCCGTCGTGGGCAGGCGTCGCGGCGGCGGGCCGAAGGCGTGCGGCTCAGCCCAGCCGTACGCGCGCGAGCTGGCGGGACTGGGCCACCAGCCGGTCGGCGCTGTCCCAGACCTCGGCGTCCTCCTCCAGGAAGCCGCCGGCCAGGTTGCGGGTGGTGATCGACACGCGCAGCGGGCCCGGCGCGGGACGGCAGCGCACGTGCACCGTCAGCTCCACGGTGGGGACCCAGCCGGAGAGCCCGAGCTCGAAGGCGGTGGGCGGCAGCGCGTCCACCGCGAGGAGCAGCGAGAGGGGATCGGGGTCGCGGCCGTCGGCGAGCCCGAACCAGGCCCGCATCTCCCCCTTGCCGGAGGGCTTCCCGAGCGCCCAGCCCAGGGTCGACGGATCGAGCTTGAGCATCAGCCGGTCGGCGATGGCGGAGCTGCCGTCGATGGGGGTGGGTCCGTCCTCGGGGCCGAAGCACTGCTCCATCGGAGGGATCACGGGCGGCCGGGCCGCCGTACGGACGTCGTCGGGGAGGGAGGCCAGGTCGCCGTAGGAGGCGAGGACGCGGATGCGCTCGACCTCCCGGCCCTGCTCGTCCCGCTGGAACAGGGACGCCTGGCCGGTCGACAGGGTCCGTCCGGTGCGCACGGTCTCGGTGCGCACGACCGCCGGGCCCGGCTGGGAGGCCGTCAGGTAGTGCGCCGAGAGGGTGAACGGGTCTGGGTGCGGCAGGGCGTCCGCGAGCGCGCGGCCCAGGACGGCCAGCAGATAGCCGCCGTTGACGGCGCTGATGATCGTCCAGCCGGCGGACAGGTCGATGTCGTAGACGCCGGGCGCGCGCGGCGTCACCGCGGTGTCGCGGTCGAACTCACTGGCGCCGATCATGGCCCGGACGGCCGGGGCAGAGGCTGCTTCTGGCATGGCTGCACAGTACAAGAGGAAAATACTAAGCGGTAGCTTTGCTCGGATCGGGAGACCGGAATGTGGCCGATCTCCCGTCGGCCGTCCGGCATGCGGACACCGGCCTCGCCGGGACCCGTTCCTCCGCGCCCACCCCGGCCGCGTCTCCGGGGCCCTACTCGTCCCGGACCGCCGAACGCCGCTGCCACGCTCGGGGCGCCCGCCAGTGGTAGTGCAGCGCGAGCAGCCGCAGCATGAAGGTCGTGGCCGCGGCGAGGCCGCTGGTCATCGCGTTCAGCGCGTCGTAGCGGAGGAACAGCGCGACCATGGCGGCGCCGACCATGGCCGGGACCGCGTACAGGTCGCGGTCCCAGCGCAGCAGCGAGGGCACCTCGTTGGCGAGCACGTCGCGCAGCACACCGCCGCCCACCGCGGTGGCCAGGCCCAGACAGGCGGAGGCGGTCAGGCCGAGCCCGTAGTCGTACGCCTTGGTCGTGCCGACGACGCAGAACAGCCCGAGGCCGGCCGCGTCGAAGACGTTGACGGCGGCCTGGATGCGCTCCACGTGCGGGTGGAGGAAGAAGACCAGGACCGTGGCGAGCAGCGGGGTGAGGAAGTACCCCAGGTCCGTGAAGGCGGCGGGCGGCACGGCGCCGATGACCAGGTCGCGGAAGAGTCCTCCGCCCAGGCCGGTGACCTCGGCGAGCACGGCCATGCCGAAGACGTCGAGGTTCTTGCGTACGGCCAGCAGGGCGCCGGAGATCGCGAAGACGAAGATGCCGATCAGGTCGAGCGCGTGCAGGACGGACGGGCTGAACAGTTGTTGGAGCACCCTTACATTCTCGCCCAGCAAGAACCCCTCGCCTTGCAAAGCAAGGCGAGGGGTGGTGTGAGCTTGCCGTCCGGGAACCGATCGGGCGAAGTCCCGGACTCCGGCGGAGACTTGGCGACCGACTACACGGCCTTCTCGGCCTTCTCGGCCTTCTCCGAGGTCTCGGCCTTCTTGGCCTTCTTGGCCTTCTCCGGGGTCTCGGTCTTCTCCGAGGTCTCCGCCTTCACGGCTTCCCCGGTTTCCTCGGTCTTCTCCGAAGTCTCGGTCTTCTCGGCTTCTTCTGAGGACACGGCCTTCTCAGAGGCCTCCGTCTTCACGGCTTCCTCGGTCTCCTCCGAAGGCTCAGCCTTCTCGGCCTCCTCCGAAGGCTCGGCCTCCTTCGAAGTCTCCGCCTTCTCCGCAGCCTCGACCTTCTCGGCCTCCTCCGCCGATCCGGTCTCCATCTCCAGCTCCGGCGGCCCGGGCTGCTCCGGCACCGTCGCCGTTCCGGTCTCCTCGGAGACCGGGTTGTCCTCCACTCCCTCGCGCGTCGCCGCCACGACCTCGCCCGTGGTCCGCTGCAGCGTCCCGGCCGCGATCTCCTCGGCGTAGTGGCAGGCCACCCGGTGGCCGCCGCCGACGTCCCGCAGCTGGGGCCGTTCGGTCGAGCACCGCTCGGCCTGGGCCCAGGGGCAGCGGGTGTGGAAACGGCAGCCGCTGGGCGGGTTCGCCGGCGAGGGCAGGTCACCGGTGAGCAGGATGCGCTCGCGGCGGTCCTCCACCTCCGGGTCCGGCACCGGCACGGCCGACATCAGGGCCTTGGTGTACGGGTGCTTCGG
The DNA here is from genome assembly GCF_008704515.1 of Streptomyces viridosporus T7A. Taxonomy (NCBI): domain Bacteria; kingdom Bacillati; phylum Actinomycetota; class Actinomycetes; order Kitasatosporales; family Streptomycetaceae; genus Streptomyces; species Streptomyces viridosporus. The sequence goes on along the minus strand of NZ_CP023700.1, from coordinate 5,708,004 downwards.
CTCGGCGTAGAGCGCGTCGCTCGGCGCCTCCTCGACCAGCGAGCCCAGGTACATCACGCCGATCGTGTCGGAGATGTGCCGGACCACCGCGAGGTCGTGGGCGATCACCACGTAGGTCAGGCCGAGCTCCTCCTGGAGCTCCTCCAGCAGGTTGATGACCTGGGCCTGGATCGACACGTCGAGCGCGGAGACCGGCTCGTCGCAGATGATCACGTCCGGTTCGAGGACGAGCGCGCGGGCGATGCCGATGCGCTGGCGCTGACCGCCGGAGAACTCGTGCGGGTAGCGGGAGAGCGCGTTGGAGGGCAGGCCGACCCGCTCCAGGATCGCCTTGATCTTCTCCCGGCGCTCCTCCTGGTCCTTGCCGATGCCGTGGGCGACCATGCCCTCGCTCAGGATCGACTCGATGTTCTGCCGGGGGTTGAGCGAGCCCAGCGGGTCCTGGAAGACCATCTGGAGCCGGCGCCGGAAGCGGCGCATCTCCTCGCCGGGCAGCTTCGCCAGGTCGGTGCCGTCGAGGACGACCGAGCCCTCGGTGATGTCCACCAGCCGCAGCACCGACCGCCCCAGGGTGGTCTTGCCGCAGCCGGACTCGCCGACCAGACCGTACGTCTCACCGGCCTCGACCTTCAGGGACACCCCGTCCACGGCGTAGACGTGGCCGACCGTGCGGTCGAACAGGACGCCCTTCTTGATGGGGAAGTGGACCTTGACGCCGTCCAGTTCGAGCAGGCTCATGCGGGGACCTCCTCGGCCTTCGCGTCGTCGAGTACGGGGTTGACGCACCGCACCTGATGGCCGGCCGCACGGGGCTCGGTGAGCTGCGGGGTGCCGGTCAGGCAGCCCATCTCGTACCGGTCGCAGCGGGGCGCGAAGGCGCAGCCGTCGGCCCAGGCGATGCGGTCGTTGATGGAGCCGCGGATGGGGTTGAGCGGCTCGCCCCGGGGAGCGTCCAGACGCGGGATGGAGCCCAGCAGTCCGTGCGCGTAGGGGTGGGTGGGGTGGGCGAACAGCTCGCGGCGCCCGGAGGACTCCACGACCTTGCCCGCGTAGAGCACGTTGACCTGGTCGCAGAGGCCGGCGACCACGCCGAGGTCGTGGGTGATCATCAGCAGGGCGGTGCCCTCCTGGTCCACGAGCTCCTTGAGCAGCTCCAGGATCTGCGCCTGGATCGTCACGTCGAGGGCCGTGGTGGGCTCGTCGGCGATGAGCAGGCGCGGGGCGCAGGCCACCGCCATGGCGATCAGCGCGCGCTGGCGCATGCCGCCGGAGAGCTGGTGCGGGAACTCCTTGAGCCGCCGGGTCGGGTCGGGGATGCCGACCCGGTCCAGCAGGTGGGCGGCCTCCTTGCGGGCGGCCTCGCCCTTCATCCCGCGGTGGCGCTCCAGGATCTCGGTGACCTGCACGCCGATCGGCACGACCGGGTTGAGCGAGGACAGCGGGTCCTGGAAGATCATCGCCATTTCGCTGCCGCGCAGGTCGCGGCGGGCGGACGGGCTCATCGTGAACAGGTCCGTGCCGTCGAACTCGGCACGGCCGCCGATGGTGAGGCCCTTGTGGGGCAGCAGGCCCATCAGGGCCAGGGAGGTGACGGACTTCCCGCAGCCGGACTCGCCGACCAGACCCACGACCTGGCCCTGGTCGACCTCGAAGGAGATGCCGTCGACCGCCCGGGACTCCTTGCGGCCGCGGCCGCCGAAGGTGACGGTCAGTTCGTCGACAGTGAGCAGAGACATGGTGGTTCAGCCCCTCAGCTTCGGGTCGAGGGCTTCCCGCATGGCCTCGCCGAGGAGGGTGAAGCCGAGGGCGGTGATGATGATGCCGATGGCGGGGTAGATCGCCATCGTGGGGGCGTAGCTGAAGAAGCGCTGCGCCTGGGCGAGCATGACGCCCCACTCGGGGATGGCCGGGTCGGGGTTGCCCAGGCCCAGGTAGGACAGCGCGGCCGCCTCGATGATCGCGGTGGCCAGGGAGAGCGTGGCCTGCACGATCACCGGGCTGAGCGAGTTGGGGAGGATCTGCGAGAGCACGATGCGCCGCTTGCGCACGCCCAGGGACTGGGCCGCGAGCACGTAGTCCGCGCCCCCCTGCGCCAGCATGGCGCCGCGCAGCAGCCGGGCGAACACCGGGACCTGGACCACGCCCACCGCGATCATCACGGTGGTCAGCGACTGACCCATGACGGCGGCGATGGAGACGGCCAGCAGCAGCGAGGGCAGCGCCAGCATCATGTCGATGAAGCGCATGATGGCGGAGTCGACGCGTCGTCCGGTGTCGCCGCCGAGGGTGGCCGCGGCTCCGGAGACGATGCCGATCAGGAAGCCGGCGACCAGGCCGATCAGGGTGGCGACGATGCCGACGAGCAGGGTCTGGCGGGCTCCGACCAGCATCCGGGAGAACAGGTCGCGGCCGAGGTGGTCGAGGCCGAACCAGTTGCCGTCGCGCGCCCCGACGAACTTGCCCTGGTTGGGGAAGACCTCGCTCCGCCAGGTCTGGGCGCTCGGCGAGTAGGGGGCCAGGAGCGGCCCGACGATCGCGATGACGATGAACGCGACGATGATGACGGCACCGACGATCGCCATCTTGCTGGACTTCAGGCGGCGGAAGGCCTCCCGCCAGAGGCTGGCGCCGGTGCTGGTCTCGTTGACGGCCGTCAGTTCCGCGAGACGCTGGATCTTCTCGGTCTTGGTGGCGACGCTCATGTCAGTGCACCCGCACTCTCGGGTCGATGATGCTGTACGCCACGTCCACCAGCAGGTTGATCAGGACGTACACCATCGCGATGAACATGATGAACCCGACGAGCACCGGGTAGTCGCGGCCGTCGATCGACGTCTTGATGAAGTTGCCGATGCCGTTGAAGGAGAACACGGACTCGGTGAGGACCGCGCCGGACAGCAGGGAGCCGGTGAGCAGACCGACCGAGGTGATCACGGGCAGCAGGGCGTTGCGCAGCACGTGCCGACCGCGCACGACGTTGCGCTTGAGGCCCTTGGCCTCGGCGGTGCGGACGTAGTCCTCGTCCTGGACCTCGAGCACGCTGGCGCGGGTCATGCGCACGATGACCGCGAGCGGGATGGAGGCGAGGGTGACGGCCGGCAGGATCAGGTGGTGGAACGCGTCCCAGGAGGCGTCGAACTCGCCGGTGAGCAGGCCGTCCAGCACGGCGAAGCCGGTCACCTCGGTGGCGTCGAGGCCGGTGTCCAGGCGCCCGTAGGTGGGGAAGAGTCCGAGCTTCACGGCCAGGACTTCCTTGAGGATCAGGCCGAGGAAGAAGACCGGGATGCAGATGCCGACGAGCGAGCCGGAGACCGCGCCGACGTCGAGCCAGCCGCCGCGCTTGCGGGCGGCGAGGTAGCCGAGGGGGATACCGATCGCCACGGCGATGAGCATGGCCAGCAGGGACAGCTCCACCGTCGCCGGGAACCTCAGGACGAACTCGTCCAGCACGGGCTGCCCGGTCTGGACGGAGGTCCCCAGGTCGCCCTGGAAGATGCGCTTGAGGAAGCGCCAGTACTGGACGTAGACGGGCTGGTCGAGCCCGAGCGCACGGTTGATGCGCGCCACTTCGGCCTCGGTGGCCCTCTCCCCCAGGATCGCTGAGGCGGGTCCGCCGGGCAGCCGGTCGAGCCACAGGAAGAGCAGTACCGACAGGCCGAGCAGCGTGGGTATGAGCTGGAGCAGTCTTCGTACGACGAGACGCAGCACCCCGCTTGCCCCTTTCTTGCGTGTGTCTTACATGAACGGACCCGCCCGGCCGCCGAGTTGCGACGGCCGGGCGGACCCCCCGTTTTTTGTTCTCTGCCGCTTACGCGTCACGCGCTCACTTGAAGGAGGCCTCGGAGAAGACTTCCTGCGTCAGCGGGGAGACGTTCGGCGGGTTCACGTTCTTGCCGAAGGCGATGGCCGGCGGGGAGGAGGAGATCGGGACACCCGGCAGGTAGTCCATGATGACCTCGTTGGCCTTCTGGTAGGCGGCGGTGCGCTCCTCGGCCTTGCCCATCTTCGAGCCGGCGTTCACGGCGTCGAAGACCTTCTTGTCCTTGAAGCCCCACTGCTTGTCGTACCCGGCGAACCAGGTGCCGATGAAGTTGTAGCCGTCGTTGAAGTCACCGGTCCAGCCGAGCATGTGCAGGGCGCAGGAGCCGGACTCGGTGGCGTCCAGGTAGTCCGGGGCCCACTTCATGGCCTTGGGCTTGACGGTGATGCCGGACTTCTCCAGGTCGGCCTTCATCAGCTCGAACAGGTCCTGCGGGGCAGGCATGTACGGGCGGGTGACCTCGGTCGGGTAGCAGAACTCGATCTCGAGCTTCTCCTCACCGGCCTTCTTGAGGAGGCTCTTGGCCTTGGCGTTGTCGTACGGGTACTTCTTGACCTTCTCGGAGTAGCCCTGGATCGTGTCGGGCATGAACTGGTCCGCGACCTTGCCGCCCTCGGGCAGCTGGGTCTTGACCAGGTTCTCCCGGTCGATGGAGTGCGCGATGGCCTGGCGGACTTCCTTCTTCTTGAGGGCCTTGTTGGCCTCCTGGCTCATGCCCACGTAGAAGAGGTTGAAGACGCCACGGGTCGGGACGACGTAGCCCTGGTCCTCGAGGGTCTTGACGTCGGCCGGAGCGACGAGGTCGTAGCCGTCGATGTCACCGCCCTGGAGCGCCTGGCGGCGGCCCTCCTCGGTGTCGATGGTGCGGAAGACCAGGTTCTTGACCTTCGCCTTGTCGCCCCAGTAGTCGTCGAAGCGCTCGAGGGTGACTTCCTTGTTGCCCTTGTTCCACTTGACGATCTTGTACGGGCCGGTGCCGGCGACCGTGCCGGCCTCCTGGCTGTACTTGGGGTACGTGATGGCGTCGCCCTTGGCGGTCGCCTCCTGCTTCTCGTACTCCTTGATGGCCTTCGGCGAGTGGATCGCCAGGGCGTTGAGGGAGAAGCCGCCGGGGAGGTTGGCGGAGGGCTTCTTGACCTCGATGACGGCGGTGTTCTCGTCCTTCGCGGTGCAGGACTTGTAGTTCGCCTCGGGCGTCTCCTTGTCCTCGTTCTTCGCGAAGCCGCCCATGATGGTCTGCCAGTAGTAGGAGACCGCGCTGGACTGGTAGGTGCCCTTCCAGTTGAACCAGTGGTCGTAGTTGGCGCAGACGGCCTCGGCGTTGAGCGTCTCGCCGTCGTGGAACTTCACGCCCTTGCGGAGGTTGAAGGTCCAGACCGTGCCCTCGTCGTTGCTCGACCAGGTCTCGGCGAGGCCGCCGACCAGTTCGGTACCGCCCGACTCGTGCTCGAGGAGCGCCTCGAACGCCTGGCGCGTCACGCGGAAGGTTTCACCGTCGCTCGCGAGGGCAGGGTCCAGGGAGCCCGGGTCGCCTGCACCGGCGAAGACGAAGGTGTCCTTCTTGCCGCCGCTCTCGTTGTCGCTGTCCCGCTCGCTGGCGCAGCCCGTGGCGATCAGACCGACCGCGACCGCGGCCGTGATCGCCCGAGCGGCTCGGGGCTTGAATATGCGCATACTGGGGCCACTCCGGGTCCGCTATGTGGATGCATCTTGACCGGCCGAACACTACAGACGTTCGCAGGGAGTCAGGAACAGTCCGGATAGCGGTGATACCTACCTGAGATCTGAACACTTGACATAAGGGACTCTTCAGGCGTCCTTTCGCGAGGAGTTAACCCGTTCGACACCTGGGGTGCCGCCCCAAGAGCCGTTCAGAAGGCGCCGAACAGCGTGAAGGCCGGATGAAACCGCAGGTGACAGGCGGTCAGCGGGAAGTAGCCGAGCGCGCATGGCCAAAAATCTGACGCGAAATCAACCTCGGGCGGCGAGGTGGACCCCTCACCGGTACCCCTGTCCACATCGTGGACACGGTGACGCTGCGTCAACACGACGAAGGCCCGGTGCGGCCGACCGCACCGGGCCTTTCGAGGACGCTTCCCGGTCAGCTCCGGTGCGCGGGCGGGTAGCCGTAGCCCGGGGCGGCGGGCGGCACGGCGCCGTGCGCCTCGCGGTCGTAGAACGGCCGCGACCTGGTCCGCAGCCACATCACGACCGGGTCGTGCTCGTCGGACATCGCGACGGTCGACACGGGAAGCCCGTCCGGGACGGCCCCGAGGGACTGCTGCATCATGGCGCGCACCGCGTCGACGGACGGCGGGGAGGTGTCGTACACGTCGAGGCCGATGGCGAGGTAGGGCGCGCCCAGCGCGGGCTGCACCCAGGCGCGGCGCAGCGCGCGGACGGCCGGGGTGCGGTGGGCGTTCTGCGCGAGCAGGGCGTAGAACTGCGGGATCTCGATGCCCGGTTCGGACAGCCTGAGCGGCCCGGCGGGCTGGCGGTCCAGACCGGTGGCGATGCGGCGCAGATCCAGCCAGGGGATGCCCACTCCACCGCCCGGGGCGTGCGGATTGAGCCAGAGTCCGTAGCGGTCGGGGTAGAGCGCGCGGGCCACGTCGAGTCCGTCGACGACCTCGTAGGACCGGTTCCAGCCGCTGGCCGACAGCTCCTGGGCGGAGGTGACGCAGGGCGCGTAGCCGAAGCCGTCCACCTCCATGTTCCCGTACTGGGCGTCCGGGGAACCGGCCTGGCCGTGCCACAGCAGCATCCAGACCTGGCCGGTGGAGGGGGTCGCGAGCGCGCGCAGCAACGCCTCGTAGGCGTCGTAACGCCCGGGCGTCACCTGGCGCAGCATGTGCTCGACCTGCCCGGCCGCCGCGGTGCCAGCGCTCACTTTGTATCGCCCCTCCGTCAACACCTCGCCGGCCAATGAACCTAGCTTAAGCCGCCCGCCGCCCGGTGACCGCTGCCCGTGCGGCACGCGGACGGACCGCCGGTGAGGGCGGGCGGGCGGACGGGACGGCTCCGGGCAGGCTCACGGGACGCGCTGGTAGAAGGGGCGGACCCGGTCGCGCATCCAGTCGCCCACCGGGTCCTGCGCCACGTCCAGCAGGACCAGGTTCACCGGCCACTTCACCGCCGTCCGGCCCAGCGCGCGGCCGAGCGCGTCCATCGGCAGGGTCCGCAGGTCCCCCTCGTCCCACCGGGACAGTTCCACGCCGACGAACAGCACCGGGTCGTCCGTCTCGATCGCGGCGAGGCAGCGGCGGGCGGTGGCCACCACTTCGAGGGTCTCGAACTCCGCCGAGGCCGCGGAGAGGAAGTCCACCGGGTCGTCCTGCCAGTCGGGCTCGAACAGCCGGACCCGGCCGCCGCTCGCCGCGCCGTCCAGCGGGGTGTGCCCGGCCCGGCACAGCTCGGCCACGGCGGGCGGCGGCAGCGGGATGCCCACCACGCCGCCGGGGTTCACCGCGATCCCGGCCTGCGGCGGCAGACCGCGCGCGAACTCCACGGCCGGCGCGACGGTGTACGCCATGTGGGAGCCGACGACCTGGCGGAACTGCTCCTCGGAGCTGAACACCGGGACGTACGCCTGGCCGTCGAGCTCCACCGTGGGCAGGTCGAGCGGGCCGCTGTGCGGGCCGCCGCCGGACGGCAGGGGGACCCAGACGAAGCTGCGGCCCAGCACCTCGACGATCCGGCTGCCCGCCGAGGGGACGCCGAGGGAGGCGGAGAGCACCTCCTCCAGCTCGTTTCCTGGCCATCCGCCATGCGGGTGGGGTTGTGTCTGCGCCGGGAAGTCCATCTGCCTACCGCCTGCCTGGAACCACTGCTGTGGCTCAAAAGGCTAACCGCTGTCGCGCCGCGGCCGGTCAGCCCGTGAAGCCGATGTGGCGCAGCGCGTTCGCCGCGTCCCGGTCGACCAGGACCACCGAGCCGCAGCCGGCCGGCACCTCGCCCCGCTCCACCGCCCGCAGCAGCCGGCCGCTCGCCGCGCGGTGCCGCAGGAACGCGTACCGGGAGACGCCCCGGCCCCGCTCCCGCTGGCCGGCCAGGGCCTGCTGCGGGGGGACGTCCAGGAGCAGCAGGTGCAGGCGCGAGCCCCGGCGCCGGGCCTCGCGGGCCAGCCAGCGGCGCACCCACGCCTGCGTGCCGCAGTCGTGCACGACGACTCCCCCGCCCGTGCGCAGGGCCCCGTGCAGCCCGGCGTAGTGGGCGAGGCGGACCAGCGGGCGGTAGACGGCGTACGGCAGGAAGCGCGGCATACGGCGCTCCCAGAGGTCGCGGGTGTCCTGGGAGTCCACACGGGCGCCGCGCACCGCGCGCCGCATCAGGGTGGACTTGCCGCTGCCGGGCAGGCCGGTGACCACCACGAGGTCGCGGGGCCCGAAGAGCAGGGCGCGCGGGCTGTCACCGGCGCGCTCGCGCAGGTCCTGGACGACCGGCGCGGGCAGCGCGCCGCGGGCCGCCGGGGCCGAAGTGTCCGGCCGTTCGGGCAGCGCGACGCCCGTGGTGGTGGCGCACGCCGTGGTCCTGTTCACCGTGATCGTCCTCCCCTGGGGGCCGGGCACGCCGGTCCTCATCCCCGCCGAGTGTAAAGAGAAGGTAATTCCCGAGCCTCCCGTTTCCGTCCGTGTCCCGAAACAACCCCGCCACAGCCCACTGTGACGGACCGCGCACGCTGTGCATACCCGGTGAAGGTCCCCCTGCCGTGCCCCGGGGATGCGTGCAATGATGGGCGCGCCAACTGCATACCGGCCGTTTGAATCCGCGCGGGAGAGTCCCCGGCACCGTGTGCCGCCGGGGCGCCGAAGGAGCAAGTTCCTCCCTTGAATCTCTCAGGCCCCGATACCGCGCGGGCGAGGCACATCTGAAAAGCGGGCCGCCGCGGCAGTGCTCCGGCGGCTCCACCCAAGGTGCAAGCCGTGGCTCCTCCCCTGTGCGGGCGGTCATGGCGAACCTCTCAGGTTCCGATGACAGATGGGGAGGATCGTCCTCGCCCATCCCCATGTCCGGCTTCTCCCCCGAGCTCTCGACCTCGCTCGAACAGGGGCCCCCGGCGCGGGGGACCCCATCTCCCTGGGAGACCGACCGATGAGCAGTACCGAACTCCGCCGGACCGCGCTCGATGCGCTGCACCGCTCGCTCGGCGCGACGATGACCGACTTCGCCGGCTGGGACATGCCCCTGCGCTACGGCTCCGAGCGCGACGAGCACAACGCCGTGCGCACCAGGGCCGGTCTCTTCGACCTCTCGCACATGGGCGAGATCACCGTCACCGGCCCGCAGGCGGCCGCGTTCCTCGACCACGCCCTGGTCGGCAACATCGGGAGCGTCAAGCCCGGCCGTGCCCGCTACACCATGATCTGCCGCGAGGACGGCGGCATCCTGGACGACCTGATCGTCTACCGGCTCGGCGAGGCCGAGGCCCCCGAGTACCTGGTGGTCGCCAACGCCTCCAACGCCCAGACGGTGCTGGACGCCCTCGTGGAGCGCTCGGCCGGCTTCGACGCCGAGGTGCGCGACGACCGCGACGCCTACGCGCTGCTCGCCGTGCAGGGCCCCGAGTCCCCGGGGATCCTGAAGGGCCTGACCGACGCCGACCTGGAGGGCCTGAAGTACTACTCCGGTCTGCCCGGCACCGTCGCCGGTGTCCCCGCGCTCATCGCCCGTACCGGCTACACCGGCGAGGACGGCTTCGAGCTGTTCGTGAAGCCGGAGCACGCGGTCGGGCTGTGGCAGGCGCTGACCGAGGCGGGCGCCGGGGCCGGCCTGGTCCCGTGCGGGCTCTCCTGCCGCGACACGCTGCGCCTGGAGGCGGGCATGCCGCTGTACGGGAACGAGCTGAGCACCTCCCTGACGCCCTTCGACGCCGGTTTCGGCCGGGTGGTGAAGTTCGAGAAGGAGGGCGACTTCGTCGGCCGCGCCGCCCTGGCCGAGGCCGCCGCCCGCACCGAGCAGAACCCGCCGCGCGTCCTGGTCGGCCTGGTCGCCGAGGGCCGCCGGGTCCCGCGCGCCGGGTACGCGGTCGTCGCCGGCGGCGAGGTGATCGGCGAGGTCACCTCCGGCGCGCCCTCCCCGACGCTGGGCAAGCCGATCGCGATGGCGTACGTCGACGCGGCCCACGCGGCGCCGGGCACCGCGGGCGTCACCGTGGACATCCGCGGCAGCCAGGAGCCGTACGAGGTCGTGGCGCTGCCGTTCTACAAGCGGCAGAAGTGACACCGTCGTAGCGTTTCCGGACAGCCGCCCACGGGTGCGGCCGGGTACTCCGTACCCGCTCACGCGTGCTCCCCGCTGTCCGCCCCCCTCACCAGCAGTCCCACCGCGTACAGGAGAATCCAGGCCATGAGCAACCCCCAGCAGCTGCGTTACAGCAAGGAGCACGAGTGGCTGTCGGCCGCCGAGGACGGCGTGTCGACGATCGGCATCACCGAGCACGCGGCCAACGCGCTCGGCGACGTCGTCTTCGTCCAGCTCCCCGAGGTCGGTGACAGCGTGACCGCGGGCGAGACCTGCGGCGAGCTGGAGTCGACCAAGTCGGTCAGCGACCTGTACTGCCCGGTCTCCGGCGAGGTCACCGAGATCAACGAGGACGTGGTGAACGACCCGTCGCTGGTGAACTCGGCCCCCTTCGAGGGCGGCTGGCTGTTCAAGGTGCGCATCACCGACGAGCCGGCCGACCTGCTGACCGCCGCCGAGTACGACGCCCACATCGCCGGCTGAGGAGTCGTCGCCGCATGTCCCTTCTGAACACGCCCCTGCACGAGCTCGACCCGGCCGTCGCCGCGGCGGTCGACGCCGAGCTGCACCGCCAGCAGTCCACCCTCGAGATGATCGCCTCGGAGAACTTCGCCCCGGTCGCGGTCATGGAGGCCCAGGGCTCGGTCCTCACCAACAAGTACGCCGAGGGCTACCCCGGCCGCCGCTACTACGGCGGCTGCGAGCACGTCGACGTGATCGAGCAGATCGCCATCGACCGCGTCAAGGAGCTCTTCGGCGCCGAGCACGCCAACGTGCAGCCGCACTCGGGCGCGCAGGCCAACGCCGCCGCGATGTTCGCGCTGCTCAAGCCCGGTGACACGATCATGGGCCTGAACCTCGCGCACGGCGGGCACCTGACCCACGGCATGAAGATCAACTTCTCCGGCAAGCTGTACGACGTCGTCGCCTACCACGTCGGCGACGACGGCCGGGTCGACATGGCCGAGGTCGAGCGCCTGGCCAAGGAGAGCAGACCGAAGCTGATCGTCGCCGGCTGGTCGGCGTACCCGCGTCAGCTGGACTTCGCCGCGTTCCGCCGGATCGCGGACGAGGTCGGCGCGTACCTCATGGTCGACATGGCGCACTTCGCCGGTCTGGTCGCGGCGGGCCTGCACCCGAACCCGGTGCCGCACGCCCACGTCGTGACGACCACGACCCACAAGACCCTCGGCGGCCCCCGCGGCGGTGTGATCCTCTCCACGGCCGAACTGGCCAAGAAGATCAACTCCGCGGTCTTCCCCGGCCAGCAGGGCGGCCCGCTGGAGCACGTGGTCGCGGCCAAGGCGGTGTCCTTCAAGGTCGCCGCGAGCGAGGAGTTCAAGGAGCGGCAGCGCCGCACCCTGGAGGGCGCCCGCATCCTGGCCGAGCGCCTGGTCGAGGACGACGTCAAGGCCGTCGGCGTGGACGTGCTGTCCGGCGGCACGGACGTGCACCTGGTCCTGGTCGACCTGCGCGACTCGGAGCTGGACGGCCGGCAGGCCGAGGACCGGCTCCACGAGGTCGGGATCACCGTCAACCGCAACGCGATCCCGAACGACCCGCGTCCGCCGATGGTCACCTCGGGCCTGCGCATCGGCACGCCCGCCCTGGCCACCCGCGGCTTCACGGCCGAGGACTTCGCCGAGGTCGCGGACGTGATCGCCGAGACGCTCAAGCCGTCCTACGACGCCGAGGCGCTGCGGGCACGGGTCACGGCTCTCGCCGAGAAGCATCCGCTGTACCCCGGTCTGCGGTAATTCCGTACGCTTTCCCTTGTACGGACATCCGGGGCATCGCGCACACCGGGTCGGTGAGCGCGATGCCCCGCACCATGCCCCACCCACCTGATCCCCTCCCCGACCCCCTTTCTTCTCGCTCTTCTCGCTCTTGTCGTTCTTCCCGTTCCACCCCTCCCCCGGTGGACAGCGCCGTCCACCGAACCCCTAGGAGTCCTCCCGTGGCCATCTCGGTCTTCGACCTGTTCTCGATCGGCATCGGCCCGTCCAGCTCGCACACGGTCGGCCCGATGCGGGCGGCCCGCATGTTCGCCCGGCGGCTGCGCAACGAGGACCTGCTGGAGTCGGTCGCCTCGGTCCGGGTCGAGCTGTACGGCTCCCTCGGCGCCACCGGCCACGGTCACGGCACGCCCAAGGCGGTCCTGCTCGGCCTGGAGGGCGACTCGCCGCGCACCGTGGACGTGGAGACGGCCGACGAGCGGGTGGAGAAGATCAAGGACGGCGGCCGGATCCGCCTCCTCGGCGAGCACGAGATCGCGTTCTCCTTCGACGACGACCTGGTGCTGCACCGCCGCAAGACGCTCCCGTACCACGCCAACGGCATGGCCCTGTGGGCCTACGACGCGTCCGGCGCCGAGCTCCTGACCAAGACGTACTACTCGGTGGGCGGCGGCTTCGTCGTCGACGAGGAAGCGGTGGGCGCGGACCGCATCAAGCTGGACGACACCGTCCTGAAGCACCCCTTCCGCACGGGTGACGAGCTGCTGCGCCTGACGCGGGAGACGGGCCTGTCCATCTCCGCCCTGATGCTGGAGAACGAGCGCGCCTGGCGGACCGAGGAGGAGATCCGCGCGGGCCTGCTGGAGATCTGGCGGGTGATGCAGGCGTGCGTGACGCGCGGCATGTCCCGCGAGGGCATCCTGCCGGGCGGTCTGAAGGTGCGCCGCCGCGCCGCGAACACCGCGCGCAAGCTGCGCTCCGAGGGTGACCCGCAGGCCCTCGCCATGGAGTGGATCACCCTCTACGCGATGGCGGTGAACGAGGAGAACGCGGCCGGCGGCCGTGTGGTCACCGCCCCGACCAACGGCGCGGCCGGCATCATCCCGGCGGTGCTGCACTACTACGTCAACTTCGTGCCGGGCGCCGACGAGGAGGGCGTGGTCCGCTTCCTGCTCGCGGCCGGCGCCATCGGCATGCTCTTCAAGGAGAACGCCTCCATCTCCGGCGCCGAGGTCGGCTGCCAGGGCGAGGTCGGCTCCGCCTGCTCGATGGCCGCGGGCGCCCTCGCCGAGGTGCTCGGCGGCTCCCCGGAGCAGGTCGAGAACGCCGCCGAGATCGGCATGGAGCACAACCTGGGCCTGACCTGCGACCCGGTCGGCGGCCTGGTCCAGATCCCGTGCATCGAGCGCAACGGCATGGCCGCGGTGAAGGCGGTCACGGCGGCCCGGATGGCGATGCGCGGCGACGGCTCGCACAAGGTGTCCCTGGACAAGGTCATCAAGACGATGAAGGAGACCGGCGCGGACATGTCGGTCAAGTACAAGGAGACGGCCCGGGGCGGGCTGGCGGTCAACATCATCGAGTGCTGAGGGCGCGGGCCCCTAACGGGCCCGCGGCGGCCGGGCGCGTCAGGGGCCCGCGTCCGTCACACGCCCGCCCCGACGCTCCGGCGCAGGGCGCGCCCGATCCGGCGTACCGCGGTGGTGGGCCTCAGCCCGCGCTCGACGCGCAGGAGGAAGCCGACCGGAGAGCCGGCGAGCGCCTCGTCGCGCTGCCGCCGGGCCCCGCCGAGGATGCCCACGGCCGTCGCGCCGGCGCCGGCCACCATGCCGGCCGCGCTGCCCGCCACGGCGCCGCCGATCGTGCCGAGCAGCCCGCTCACCAGGGCCGCCGAGGTGGGTGTGTCGAACGTGGTGCTGACGGAGGTGCTGATCGTCTGGAGGCCGACGCCGTTCATGACCCTGCGCAGCTTCTCCAGCTCGACCTCGAAGTTCCTGTGCGCGGCCTGCCGCACGTACAGGTCCAGTGCCCGGGGACTGCGGATGTCGGCCAGTTCCTCGCGCAGGTCCGCCGCCGTCCGGGCGACGGCGTCCAGGTAGGCGAAGAACTCGGGCTCGTGGTCTCGCCGGAGGTCCACGATCTTCTCGACGGGCACCTCCTCGAGCCCGGCGGGGAGCACGCACCGCACCGACAGCACCCCGATCCGCCCGGCCAGGTCGCCGGTCCCGACCGGGGCCGGGGCGCCGCCCAGGAGAACCGCCGCCATCCGCTCGGCGTCCCAGGCGTCGACGGCCGTGTGGGCGGCCTCCTGGTCGGTGACGGGGAGGAAGGCCGTGCGGGCCGCGAGTTCTGCGGTCAGCGCGCACTTGTAGACCCAGGCGAGCGCCGGGTCCGTCCCCACCCACTCGTGGTACGCGTCATGGCCGGCCCCGTCGGGCACGCGGGGCACCGCCAGTCCGCTGTCGAACAGCGCCTCCTGCAGCTCACCCGACATCTCCTGCGGGTACAGGCCCGCCAGCGGCCGGCCCGAGGGCGAGAAGGACTGCGCGCGGTGACCCGCGGGCATCGGGATGCCGGGCGGCGCGGGCTCGGCGTTCACCACCTCCGCGCGGGGCGGCCCGCCGGTGCCGCGGACACCGAAGCGGCGGCGCAGCTCGGCGCCGTGCTCGTGCACCAGGACCAGCATCTGCCGCGACGCCGCCCCGACCGCCTCGGCGGGGTCGATGTCCTGGACGAAATCGAGAGCGTCCCGCAGGACACGGACGTGCTCCGGGTCCGAGACCCGGAAGCCCTCCGGCACCACCCGGGCCAGTTGCGGCAGGTACAGCGCGGCGGCCTTGATCCACGCCGGGTCGCGGAAGTGGACGTAGGGGTAGTACAGGCCGGTGTGCTGCACGATCACGCTCCTTCGCGGAAGTCCCCGACCGCTGCGGGCAGTTACCCGGTGATGTTACGGACACCGGGCCCTGCCGGTGCGCCGTTCTAGGAGGGGCGCACCCCTGCGACGACGCGCCCGGATGCTGCGCGGGGAGCCGGCCGTGGGTGCGGCGCATTGTTTCCGGGGCGACCGGAGGGGAGCGGGTCCGTGACCGGTCGAGGGCGGTTCTCGACCGGACGTGCCCGCGAGGATCGCGCGTGCCCGCGGTCGGCCGCGCCGACGCGTGGACGCCGCGCGGCGGGGGAATGAACCACTCGACTCCCCCCCACGAGCACGTCAGGGAGCCCGCATGCTGCGTGGCATCGATGTGAGCGCGTACCAGCCCTCCTCCTACGACACCGACGGCCTGTCCTTCGTCTTCGTCAAGGCGACGGAGGGCCGTTCGTACACCAACCCCCGGCTCTCCGCCCAGACGAAGACGGCCCGCGACGCCGGTCTGGTCGTCGGCTTCTACCACTTCCTCTGGCCGGGCAACCTCACGGCCCAGGCGGAGTACTTCGTGCGCAGGGCGCCGGAGAAGCGGGGCGACGTCCTCGCCGTCGACTGGGAGAGGACCGGTGAGGGCACGCACGCGAGCAACAAGGAGAAGGACCGCTTCCTCCGGAAGGTGAAGGAGCTGCGGCCGCACAACCGGGTGATCCTGTACGCCAACCGGGACTTCTGGCTGAACGTCGACACCACCTCCTACGCCGGCGACGGCCTCTGGATCGCCGACTACGTCACCGCGGGCAAGCCCCGCATCGAGGCGAAGTGGCGCTTCCACCAGTACACCGACGACCCGCTGGACCAGAACGTCGCCGACTTCTCCGACGAGGCCGCGCTGAGGGAGTGGGCCGAGGGCGCCTGACCCCCGTGCGCGGGGACGGGGGCCGGGCCCGGGGCACGGACGGCTACGCCCGGAACTCCGGGGTGCGCTCCGGGGACGCCTTCGCCAGGGCCTCGGTGACGGCCTCGACGCCCGCCCTCAGGCCGTAGACCGGGGTGCCGGGCTGCTGGCGCCAGGAGTCGTCGATGCCGCCCGCGTCGACGGTGTCGAAGCCGAGCTCCTCGATCAGGTCCCGCACCTTCCGCTTGGCCGCCGCGTCGTCGCCGGCGACGGGGAGGGCCATCCGGTCGGGGGCCCCGGCGGGGCGGTGGCGGTCCAGGATGTCCTGGGCGTACGTGCCGTTGAAGGCCTTGATCACGGGGTGGCCGAGCTGCCGCTCCGTCCAGCGGCTCTCGGTGAGGCCCTCGTCCTCGATGCCGGCGATCCTCCCGTCCCGCTGCTGCGGGTAGTAGTTGCCGGTGTCGATGACGGCGACGCCCTCCGCGGCCCCGTCGAACAGCCCGGACGGCAGGTCCGGTACGGCCTTCAGCGGCACGGTGACCACCACGACCTCCGCGCCCCGGGCCGCCTCCTCGGCCCGCACCGGGGTCGCGCCGGTCTCCTCGGCCAGGTCCGTGAGCGTGTGCGGGCCGCGGGAGTTGGCGACCGAGACGTCGTGGCCGAGCGACGTGAGCCGCCGCGTGAGGTTCCCGCCGATGTTTCCCGCGCCGATGATGCCGATCTTCATGTCTGACTCGCCTCGCCCTTCCGGGGATCGGTGTCCGTCTCGGTTCCCTTCGGGAACCGTCGTGGTCGGCACCAACCTCCGGACGGGACGGACTATTCCGGCCCTGTGGGCCGTACGGGTGACACCGGTACCGGGCCGGGCACGGCGCAGGGGCCCGGCCCGCGCGCGGAGGTGCGCGGGTCGGGCCCCTGCCGGGGGGCTCACTTGTTCAGGTGGGCCCAGAACTCGTCGAAGGAGAGGACCTTGTCGCCGTTCAGGTCACGGGACTTGATGATCGCTTCTGCGACCGACTCGGTGACGTTCCAGTCACCGCCCCGGGCGAGGGCGGCCTTGAACTCGGCGGCGGTGATGAATCCGTCCCCGTCCGTATCGATCCGCTCGAACTGCTTGCGCGCTTCCTCGATGTCCGCCACCGATCCGCCCCTTTTTTCGTCTCGTGTTTCCGGTGTTCCGCCGGACTCCTCCGGAGTCCTGATGACGCACGTCAGGTTAACCGCCCACGCGGGCCCTCAGCGCGGCGACCACCCACCCGAACTCCGCCTCGTGGGAGGACGGGGGTTCCAGCCCGTTCACGAGCGCGGAGAGCTCCCGGTAGCGGACGAGGCGGGCGTTCGTCGCCGGCACGAGGCGTTCCAGGACGGCGGCCGGGTCGGCGTCGCCGACCAGCGCGCGCAGGACGCCGGCGGCCTGTGGCGAGTCCGGCGCGAGACCCTCCTCGAGCGCGTCGCCCGCGAGCCGCACCAGGCGGCTCATGAACCACAGGGACGTGCCGGCCGGAACGTCCGGGCCCCGGTCCGCCGCGTTGGACTCGATCATCCTGCGCATCGTCGTCCGGAACTCCGGGTCCTGGATCAGCTCGGCCAGTTCCACCCAGGCGTCCACCTGCTCGGGGGTGGGGTCGTCGGGCAGGTCGGCCGCGGCGAAGCGCAGGCGGGTGCGGATGTCGGGGTCCGCCGTGTCGATGCCCTCGAAGACCTCCGCCATGAAGTCCTCGATGATGCGCCTGCGCTCGGTGGTGGACAGGCGGGCCAGTCCGTTCATCAGTGTCGCCTCCTCGGCGGTCGAGCCGCGTCGTGCCACGGTCGACAGCACCGCACGGGTCACCTTCAGCGCCCGGATCTGCGCGTCCAGCGCGGCCACGTGGGCCGCCGCCACCTGCGCGACCGTCGTCTCGCCGGTCAGCACCCGGCGTACGTCGTCCAGACCGAGGCCCAGTTCGCGCAGGGTGCGGATCAGTTCCAGACGGGCGACGGAGCCGGCGTCGTAGAGCCGGTAGCCGCCCGCGGAGCGGGCCACCGGGGGCAGGGCGTCCTCGTCGGACCAGTAGCGGATGGTGCGCACGGACAGGCCGGTGGCCCGGGCGAGTTCGCCGATGGTGAGAAATCCGGTGCCGTCGTCGATCATGTCTGGGAGTCTGGGCCTTCCAGTGGGTGGAGACTCAAGGAGCGCGCGGGTGACGGACACGCCGGCGGACAGGCCGCGGGACGCCTTGCGGGACATTCTCGACGCGGCGGCGCGCGGTGACTTCCCGGCGGCGGACGGGGGGACGACGGTGGTGCCCCAGCCGTCCGGCCGGGACGCGGGGGTGCTGGCGTTCACCGCGCACTCCGTCGTCTTCACCGACGAGGACCCCGCGTGGGTGCGGCGGACGCTGGCCTCGCTCGACTGCGACGCGCTGGCCGCCACCCTGCACGCCCGTTTCCTGGCCGCCTTCATGGACCGCACGGGACGGCGGACGGACACGATCGACGTGATGACGGTGGCGGACCCGCTGCCGGAGGGGCCGCCGCTCGCGCTGGAGGAGATCGACGACCCCGGCCACCCCCGGGTGGCGAGCGCCCGCGGGCGGCGCGACGACGTGCGGGTGTGGGCGGCGGACGGGGGTGTGCTGGTCCTGGGACGCGGGATCGCGGGGCGGCTGGAGGTCGCGGTGGAGGTGGCGGAGGAGGCACGGCACCGGGGCCTGGGACGGCGGCTGGCGCTGGCGGCGCGGCACCTGGCCGGGGACGAGCCGGTGTGGGCGCAGGTCTCCCCGGGGAACGCCCGCAGCCTGCGGGCGTTCCAGGCGGCCGGTTACCGGCCGGTGGGTTCGGAGGCGTTGTTCCTCGCACCGTGAGGCGCTCGTACCGCGGGGCACCCGCGCCCCGGAGGAAGCTTCCGGCGCTCCTCCCGTGCGGTGCGCGCGCCGGTGGGGCTCAGCGGTCCCCGGTGCGCATCTCGAACCAGGTGGTCTTGCCCCGGGGCAGCAGGTCGACGCCCCAGCGGTCGGCGAGCTTGTCGACGAGGAAGAGGCCGCGGCCGCTGACGTCCATCTCCTGGACCGGCATCAGGCAGGGCAGGCCGCGGGAGGGGTCGCGGACCTCGACGCGGATCCAGCCGCGGCGGCGGCGCAGCCGGAGACCGAAGACGCGGGCGCCGGTGTGGCGCACGGCGTTGCCGACGAGTTCGGAGACGAGCAGGACGGCGTCCTCGGTGATCCTGGCGCCGAGGCCCCACTGGCGCAGGACCACGACCTGGGTGAGCCGGCGCGCGGTGGCGGCGGACTCGGGGCGGGACGGCAACGGAACCTCCGCCTCCGTCGGGTTGCCGAACAACTCCAGCGCCTGCAGGGCGCGTTCGTCCTCGACCGTCGGCGACCAGCGCGACGCGGTCGCACGCCCGTCTCCCCGCGGCTGTTCCATGCCCTCCAGCCCCGCCATGCCCCCATCATGGACGTCCGCGGGACCCCCCGGGGCCGTTCCGGGTGAATACGCCCCCCGTACGCCCCCGCTCCGCGACGGGCCGTCGGCACATGCCGACGGCATCTCGGAGCCGTCAGCGTCCCGCCCGGTCTGCGGAAACGGTTCGCTGTGCGGCAATCGACGGGCTCCCTCGACACGAGAGGCTTAAGGGCGCCTTAAGGCTCCCATAAACCGCTCCGCCGAGGGGCCCGGATGAGACATCGCGTCAATTGCAAGACCCGGAACGGGTTTTCGGAGGTTCCGTGGGGCTCAGAGGAACTTCGCCTTGCCGGGGCCCTCCTCCACGAAGCTGCGCATGCCCCGCTCGCGGTCCTCGGTGGCGAACAGCCCCGCGAACCAGTTGCGCTCGATGGCGAGGCCGGTGTCGATGTCCGTCTCGAGGCCGGCGTCGACGGCCTCCTTGGCGGCCCGCAGGGCGATCGCCGGGCCCTGGGCCAGCTTCGCGGCCCACGCGTGCGCCTGCGCGTAGACCTCCTCGGCGGGCACCACGCGGTCCACCAGGCCGAGCGCCAGCGCCTCGTCGGCCCTGACCTGACGGCCCGTGAAGATGAGGTCCTTCGCCCGGGACTGGCCGATCAGCCGGGACAGGCGCTGGGTGCCGCCCGCGCCGGGGATGAGGCCGAGCAGGATCTCCGGCTGGCCCAGCTTGGCGTTCTCCCCGGCGATGCGGTAGTCGGCGCAGAGCGCGAGCTCGCAGCCGCCGCCGAGCGCGTAGCCCGTCACCGCGGCCACCACCGGCTTGGGGATGCGGGCCACGGCGGTGAAGGAGTCCTGCAGGCCGCGGGCGCGCAGGACCATCGCGGTGTGGTCCATGGCCTGCATCTCCTTGATGTCCGCGCCCGCCGCGAACACCTTCTCGCCGCCGTAGATCACCACGGCGCGCACGTCGTCGCGGCGCGCGGCCTCCTCGGCGAGTTCCTTCAGTCGGTCCTGCGTGGCGACGTCCAGCGCGTTCATGGGCGGACGGTCCAGGCGCAGCGTGCCGACGCCGTCCGCGACTTCGAGGTGTACGGTCATGCCAGCAGGTTAACGGCGACTAACGGAAACGGGGTCGGTGCGGTCGCTCACACCCGGCCGGGGGTCCGGGGGCCGTCCCCGGGCGGCACAGCACGGCGACCGGCGGAAACCGGGCCGGTGCGCGGTCGCTCGCACCCGGACGGCGACGGCCCCGGTGCCATGGGTCGCACCGGGGCCGCGCAGGTCGGACGGCGTTACGCCTTCCACTTCTCCCAGGACATGTTCCAGCCGTTGAGGCCGTTGTCCGGAGCGATGGTGGCGTCCTTGGAGTTCTTGACGACCACCACGTCACCGATCATGGAGTTGTCGAAGAACCAGGCGCCCGGGGCCTTCTTGTCCCAGCCGCCGCGGGTGTCGCGCAGTCCGATGCAGCCGTGGCTGGCGTTGTAGTTGCCGAAGGCGTCGCCGCCCCAGTAGTTGCCGTGGATGAAGGTGCCCGAGGTGCTCAGGCGCATGGCGTGCGGGACGTC
The DNA here is from genome assembly GCF_008704515.1 of Streptomyces viridosporus T7A. Lineage (NCBI taxonomy): Bacteria > Bacillati > Actinomycetota > Actinomycetes > Kitasatosporales > Streptomycetaceae > Streptomyces > Streptomyces viridosporus. The sequence goes on along the minus strand of NZ_CP023700.1, from coordinate 5,687,489 downwards.
CTTGATGTCGTACTCGCCGCCGAACCCGACCGTCTCGCCGTTCATCCGGGTCACCTTGAGCCGCTCGGTGATGACCATCTGGCCGTTCCAGGTCTCGGTGCCCGGGGCGCCGGTGGTGACCGGGATGGTCTTGATGACCTTGCCGTCCCGCTTCACCTCCATCGTGTGCTTCTCGGCGTCGACGACGGAGACCTGCTCGCGGCCGATGGTGAAGGAGACGGTCTTGTCCTGCTCGCCGTAGACGCCGGGGCGGCCCTCCACGCCGTCGAGGTCGAGGTCGACGGTGACCTTGGTGCCGGCCTTCCAGTACTTCTCCGGGCGGAAGTCGAGGCGGTCGTTGCCGAACCAGTGGCCCTCGACCTCGACGGCCGGCTCGGTCGTGATGCGGATGGCCTTCTCGACGTCCTCGGGGTTGGTGATGCCCCGGGTGAAGCGGAGGGAGAACGGCATGCCGACGCCGACCTCGGAGCCGTCCTCGGGCGTGAAGTGGCCGATGAAGGTGTTCTTCGGCGTCAGGGTGGTGAAGCGGGAGTCCTCGGCGGCGGTGCGGCCCTCGGAGTCCTCGGCGACCGCGTGCACGGTGTACGTGGTGGAGGCGGCCAGGTGGGTGGAGGGCGTCCAGGTGGCGCCGTCGCCGGATATCCGCCCCTCGACCCGCTCGCCGTCCGGGTCCTTGACGACGACCTCGGTCAGCTTGCCCCGGGCGGCGCTCACCTTCAGCGCGCCGCTGGTCTTCACGGACTTCGCGCCGTCCTCGGGCACGATGCCGACGACGGCCTCGGACTGCTTGCTCTGCGCCGCGGCCGCCTCCTTGGCCCCGCCCTTGCCGTCACCCGCGCCGGACCCCGGGTCCGCCTCCCCGCCGCAGGCGGTCACCGCCAGCATCACCCCGAGCGCCAGCGCCGCCACCTTCCGGCCGGCGCGCCCCCGCGCACCCACCGACGCCCCCGATATCGGCCCCACGTTCACCTTGTTCTCCCCTCGGCGGGCCCCGACCCCGGTCGACCCGCGCCCCCGCGCGCCCCTCGCGCGCTCCGGCGCATAGTAACCACAGGCCAGGGGCGTGGGACGAGGCGGAATGGTCACCGTTCCGTCCCAACTTCACCGCCCGGGGAGACCGGCCCGCCGGCCGGGGTCACTTCACCGCGCTGCCCGCCGTCCACTCCTCCCAGCTCATGTTCCAGCCGCCGAGGCCGTTGTCGGGGGCGACCTCCTTGTCCTTGCTGTTGACCACCTCGACGACGTCGCCGACGAGGCTGCGGTCGAAGAACCAGCCCGCCGGGGTGTCCGCGCCGCCGCCCTGCACGTCGCGCAGGCCGATGCAGCCGTGGCTGACGTTCCGGCGGCCGAACACATCGGTCTCGGTCCAGTAGTTGCCGTGCAGGAAGGTGCCGGAACTCGTCAGGCGGATGGCGTGCGGGACGTCGGGGATGTCGTACTCGCCGCCGAAGCCGACCGTGCGGCTGTCCATGCGGGTGACCTCGAGCATCTCGGTGATCACCATCTTGCCGTTGTACGTGGTGGTCTTCGGCGCCCCGGCCGTGATCGGCACGGTGGTGAGCAGTTCGCCGTCCCGTCTGACCTGCATGGTGTGCCGGGAGGCGTCGACCACGGAGATCTGGCTGCGGCCGACGGTGAAGGTGAACGTGCGGTGCTGGAGGCCGTAGACCCCGGGGGCCCCCTCCACGTCGCGCAGCCGCAGCTCGACGGTGACCCGGGTGCCCGGCTTCCAGTAGTGCTCGGGGCGGAAGTCCAGACGGGTGTCGCCGAACCAGTGCGGGCGGACCTCGACGGCGGGACGGGAGGTGACCCGGACGGCGCGTTCGACGGCCGCACGGTGGACGATCTTCCGGTTGAACTCCAGGGAGACGATCATCCCGGTGCCGACGGTGGAGCGGTCCTCCGGGGCGACGTAGCCGATGAAGCGTTCCGCCGGGACGTGGGTCGTGAAGGTGGTGTGGCGGGCCGAGCGGCGTCCGTCGCCGTCCACGGCCACCGCGTCGACGGTGTACTTCGCGGCCAGTACCAGCCGTTCGTCGTCGGGCCTCCAGGTCATCCCGTCGGCCGAGACGCGCCCGGGGACCGCCGACCGGCGCGCGTCCTGCTCCACGACGACCTTCACCGACTCCAGCCGCCCGTCCGGCACCCGCACCCGCAGCCCGGCGTCGGGGCGCACGCCCTTGCTGCCGTCGTCGGGGGCGACGTGGATGAACTCCTCGGATGCAGGCGGGCCGAGCGCCCCGCCGACGGAGCCGCCCGGGGTACAGCCGACGATCACGGTCAGCAGTCCTGCCCATGCCAGTACGGCGGCCAGTGCAACCCTCGCGCGCCGTGCGCGCCCTTGTACGTGCCTCACGCGGTGCCCAACGACGGTCCGTGTCCCCGGGAAACGACCATGCCCCCTCCCGTGGAAACGTGAGTGCGAGGCACGCTCTGGGCAGAACAGTGGGGAGGACGACGCGCCGGGAGCCGCGGCCGGATCCGGGAGAGAGGGCCGCCGCACGCCCCTGTCCGCCGTCGTTCCACGAGCCGCGGGAGGCTGACAGGTGTCCAGCGCAGCCGAGCAGGAGGCGACGGCCGGGGAGCGGGCCACCGGGAACGGGCGTCCGGCGGCCGTCGTGAACGGCGCGCGGCCGACGGCGCCCGTGCCCACGGTGCCCGTGCGACCGGGCCGGCCGACGCCGCTGGGTGCCCGGTTCCGGGTGGGACCGGACGGGGTGGCGGGGACCGACTTCGCGTTGTGGGCGGGCGGGGCGGAGGGCGTCGAGCTGTGCCTGTTCGACGAGCGGGGCAAGGAGAGCCGGGCCCGGCTCACCGAGCTGACGCACGAGGTCTGGCACGGTTTCGTGCCGGGTGTGCTGCCGGGGCAGCGCTACGGCTACCGGGTGCACGGGCGTTGGGACCCGTGGACCGGCGCCCGCTGGAACCCGGCGAAACTGCTGCTCGACCCCTACGCGCGCGCGGTGGACGGCGACTACGCCCCCGGCGGGTTGTCGCCCGAGGTGTACGGGCACGTCCGCGACTGGCCGGAGCAGCACGTCGCGGACACCGTGCGCGACGACCGGGACTCCGCGCCGTACGTCCCCAAGGGCGTCGTCGTCCACGACGAGGACGACTGGGCCGACGACCACCGCCCGATGACGCCGTGGGCGGACTCGGTGATCTACGAGCTGCACGTCAAGGGGTTCACGCAGCGCCACCCCGGCGTGCCCGGGGAACTGCGCGGCACGTACGCCGGTCTCGCGCACCCCGCGGCGATCGAGCACCTGGTGCGGCTGGGCGTCACGGCCGTGGAGCTGCTGCCGGTGCACCAGTTCGCGCACGAGGACCATCTGCTGCGCCGGGGCCTGCGCAACTACTGGGGCTACAACTCGATCGGCTACTTCGCCCCGCACGCCGGCTACGCCGCCTCCGGGACGACCGGTCAGCAGGTCGGGGAGTTCAAGCGGATGGTGCGCGCCCTGCACGCGGCGGGCATCGAGGTGATCCTCGACGTGGTCTACAACCACACCGCCGAGGCGGGCGAACTGGGCCCCACGCTCTCCCTGAAGGGCATCGACAACCGCGGCTACTACCGCCTCCAGCCGGACGCCCGCCGCTACGCCGACTACACCGGCTGCGGCAACACCCTGCACGTCGTCCAGCCGCACGTGCTGCGCCTGATCACGGACTCGCTGCGCTACTGGGTGACCGAGATGGGCGTGGACGGCTTCCGCTTCGACCTGGCGGCGGCGCTGGCCCGCTCCATGCACGACGTCGACATGCTCTCCCCGTTCCTCGCGGTGATCGCCCAGGACCCGGTGCTGCGCCGGGTGAAGCTGATAGCCGAGCCGTGGGACGTGGGGGCGGGCGGTTACCAGGTGGGCGCGTTCCCACCGCTGTGGACGGAGTGGAACGACCGGTACCGCGACACGGTGCGGGACTTCTGGCGGCACGCCCTGCCGGACGTGCGGGAGATGGGCTACCGGCTGTCCGGTTCGAGCGACCTGTACGCCTGGGGCGGGCGGCGCCCGTACGCCTCGGTCAACCACGTCACCGCGCACGACGGGTTCACCCTGCGCGACCTCGTCTCGTACGACCGCAAGCACAACGAGGCCAACGGCGAGGGCAACCGGGACGGCACCCACGACAACCGCTCCTGGAACTGCGGCGTCGAGGGCGACACCGACGACGGGAGGGTCCTGGCGCTGCGGCGGCGGCAGCTGCGCAACCTGCTGACCACGCTGCTGCTGTCGACGGGGGTGCCGATGCTGGTCGCCGGCGACGAGATGGGCCGCACCCAGGGCGGCAACAACAACGCCTACTGCCAGGACAACGAGACCGGCTGGGTGGACTGGAGCCTGCTGGACGACCCCGGCTGGAAGGCCCTGTTCGCGCTGACCTCCCGGCTGATCGCCCTGCGCCACCGGCACCCGGTGCTGCGCCGCCGGGCCTTCTTCTCCGGGCGCGCGCACTCCGCGGACGGGCTGCGCGACCTGGCCTGGTTCACCCCGCGGGGCGCGGAGATGACCGAGGGCGACTGGTACGCGCCCGCCGCCACGCTCGGCATGTACCTCTCCGGGCGGGACATCCCGGGCCGCGACGAGTACGGGGCGCAGATCCTCGACGACAGCTTCCTGGCCGTCCTGCACGCCGGGGGCGAACCGGTGGAGTTCGTGCTGCCGGGGCCGCCGTGGGCCGAGCGGTACGAGGTGGTCGTCGACACCGGGCGGGAGGAGCAGGCGTCCGAGCCGGGCGCGGCGCACCGGGCGGGGACGGCGATCACGGTGCCGGGGCGGACGGTGCTGCTGCTGCGGGTGCGCTGAGGCGGGCGGCCGCGCGGGGGCCGGACCGCGCGGCCGTCAGCCCAGGATGCCCCGGTCGTAGGCCGTCGCGACGGCCGCGGCGCGGTCCTTGACGCCCAGCTTGGCGTACAGGTGGGTGAGGTGGGTCTTCACCGTGGCCTCGCTGATGAACAGTTCGCGGGCGATCTCGCGGTTGGAGGTGCCCCGGGCGACCAGGGCGAGGACTTCGCGCTCCCGGGCGGACAGCGGTTCGCCGCCGGCCGTGCGGGGGGCGCGGACCGCGCAGACCAGGCGGGAGGCCACCGCCGGGGAGAGGACCGTACGGCCGTCGGCCGCCGCCCGCACCGCCGTGAACAGCTCCTCGCGCGGCGCGTCCTTCAGCAGGTAGCCGGTCGCCCCCGCCTCGATGGCGGGGAGGGTGTCGGAGTCGGTGTCGTAGGTGGTCAGGACGAGCACCTTGGCGCGGGCGCCCCGGCGGGACAGTTCCCGGATGGCGTCCACTCCCCCGCCGCCCGGCATGCGCAGGTCCATGAGGATCACGTCCGGGTCCAGGGCGGCGGCCCGCTCCAGCGCCTGCACGCCGTTCGCCGCCTCGCCGAGGACGCGGAAGCCGGGCGCGGACGCGAACATGCCGCGCAGGCCGTCCCGGACCACGGGGTGGTCGTCGACGATGAGCAGGGAGACGGTCGGTTCGTCGGGCGCGTCAGTCATGGCGGACCAACGGTACGCGAGCCGACACCGCCGTCCCCTGGCCGGGTTCGGACTCGACGTCGAGGGAGCCGGCGACGCGCTCGGCGCGGGCGCGCATGCCGTCGAGGCCGAAGCCGCCGGTGGGGGTCCCCCCGCTCGAGCGAAGTCGGGAGTGGGGGAGGGTGCGGGCGGAGCGGACGCGCGGGTCGAAGCCGCGCCCGTCGTCGCGGATGTCGAGGGTGACCTCGTCGCCGATGTAGGAGAGGGTGACGCCGACCCGGCCGGCCCGCGCGTGCCGCGCGGTGTTGGACAGGGCCTCCTGGGCGATGCGCAGGAGGGTGGCCGCCACCTCGTCGTGCAGCGGCTCGACGGTTCCGGTGGTGGTGAACCGCGCCGGTGTGCCCGTGCGTTCCTCCCATTCCGCCACCGTCTTCTCCAGCGCCTTCGGCAGGCCGTCGTCGGCCAGGGCGGCCGGGGCGAGGTTGTGCACGGAGCGGCGGGCCTCGCCGAGGCTGTGGCGGGCCAGGGCGGTGGCCCGGTCCACGTGCTCACGCGCCAGGGCGGGGTCCGCGGTGTTCGCCACGACCTGGAGCTGGGCGATGATGCCGGTCAGCCCCTGGGCGAGGGTGTCGTGGATCTCGGCGGCCAGCCGCCGGCGCTCGTCGGCGACCCCGGCCTCCCGTGCCTGGACCAGGAGTTGGGCGTGCAGCGCGGCGTTCTCGTCGAGGGCCTGCTGCAACGCCGTGTTGGTGCGCTCGAGTTCGGCGATGGTCTCCAGCCGGGCCCGGCCGCGGGCCTCCTCCAGGTCGGCGAAGTGGCTGAACAGGAGGACCAGCACGGTGTTGGCCGCGAGGAGGGCGCCGAAGAGCGCCCAGCCCAGCTCCCCGCTCGGCGGCAGCCCGCCCGACTGGGAGCCCGCCAGCGTCACGGCGGTGGCGAACAGGCCGGCCTTGCGCAGGCGGCGCGTCAGCAGGCGCTCGGTGCTGAAGTAGCCGATGACGGCGTAGAAGGCGAACAGCGGGTTCGCCCAGGTGAGGGCGAAGCCGACGGCCCAGCGCAGGGCGTAGTGCCGGGCGCCCGCCGCGGACGGCCCGGGCCGGGTCCGCACCACCCTGTTCCACCGCAGCTCCAGGACGACGGCCGCGACGATCAGGACGCCGCAGGCCCGGCGTGCACCGGTGCTCATGCCGAGGGCGTCGGCGGCCGTCCAGGCGGTCAGGGTGCTCAGGGCCAGCAGTCCGTACGGGCCCCACCGGTCGAACACCGCCCACCGGTCGTCGAGCGTCGTCGTCTCCGTCACGGCGTCATTGTCGGCCACGTCCGCGCGTCCATCCCCATCCCCAGTCCTCATTCCCAGCGGAACCAGCGCGCGGCCGCCGCCGTGAGCAGCACCGTCCAGACCGCCAGCACCCCGAGGTGGCTCCAGTCCGGCCAGTCGCCCGCCGCGGCCTCGTTCAGGGCCCGGGCGGCGGCGCCGAACGGGGTCCGGCCGACGATGTCGGCCAGCACGTCCGGCATGGCCCCGACCGGCAGCCACACGCCCGCGCAGAACATCGCGGGGAAGAGCGCGAGCGACCCGACCGCGGTGGCGATCTTCGTGGTGCGCGACAGGGCGGACAGCACCGCGCCCAGGGCCAGGGTGCCGAGCAGGGCGAGCAGCAGCGCGAGGAGGTAGCCGAACGGCTGCCCCGGCAGCGCCACGTCGAAGGCGAGCCGGCCGACCGCGAGGGCGACCAGGGCGGAGAGCAGCGCGGCACCGCCGAACACCAGCATCTGTGCCGTGAGCAGGGCGGCGGGACGTACCGGTGTGGTGGACATCCGGCGCAGGATGCCGTTCTCCCGGTAACCGGTGAGGGTCTGGGGCATGCCCTGGAGCCCGCCGACGATCAGCCCGAGGAGGACGGCCACCGGCACGTAGGCGTCGACCGGACGCAGGCCGCCGAGGGCGGGGTCGGGCTCGCGGAAGGACGGAAGGGAACCCAGGATCACCAGCAGCAGGGTGGGGAAGAGCAGGATCCAGAAGATGCCGCCGGGTTCGCGCCGGAAGAGGCGGATCTCGGTCCTGAGGACGGTGCCGTCGAGGACGTCGGTGCTCATGCCGTGGTCTCCGTGAGGTCCAGGAAGGCGTCGTCCAGCGTGGCGTCGGTGACCCGCAGCTGGTGGGCGGTGACGCGGGCGCGGGCGAGGAGGGTGAGGACGGCGTCGACCGTCTCGTCGGTGCCGGACAGCGTGAGGCGGCCGTCCTTGTGCCGGACCGAGGCGAGCTCGGGCAGCGCGTTGAGGTCGTGGTCGTCCAGCGGGGCGGACGGGGTGAAGCTGATGACGGTGGCCCCCGCCGAGCGGCGGATCAGCCCGGCCGGGGTGTCCAGCGCGGCGATCCGCCCCCTGTCGATCACCGCGATGCGGTCGCAGAGGCGCTGCGCCTCCTCCATGAAGTGGGTGACGAGGAGAACGGTGACGCCGCCCGCGCGGACGTCCTCGACGAGCTCCCAGGTGTCGCGCCGGGCACGCGGGTCGAGGCCGGTGGTGAGCTCGTCCAGCACCACGATCCGCGGGTCGCCGATCAGGGCGAGCGCGATGGACAGGCGCTGCTTCTGACCGCCGGACAGCTTGGCGAACCGGGTGGTCAGCTTCGGGGTGAGACCGAGCCGTTCGGCGAGCGGGCGCCAGTCGGCGGGGCGCGGGTAGAAGGAGGCGTACAGCTCCAGGGCCTCGCGGACGGTGAGTTTGGGCTGGAGCTCGCTCTGCTGGAGCTGGGCGCCGAGGACGCGGGTGACCTCCTCGTGGTCGGCGACGGGGTCGAGGCCGGTGACGCGGATCCGTCCCGTGTCGGGGACGCGCAGTCCCCCGACGCATTCGACGGTGGTGGTCTTGCCGGCCCCGTTGGGGCCGAGGATCCCGAAGATCTCGCCCTCCTCGACGGCGAAGGACACCCCGTCGACGACGGGCCGGCCGCCGTAGGACTTGCGCAGGTCGGTGACTTCGATGACGGACATGGCGGCAAGTCTTGCGGCGGGCGGGGCGGACGCACATCGGCCGTCACGCTCGACGGCGCATCGACCGATCGGCTGATGGAGTGCTACGACCTCCGGGGGCCGGGAGGGCGACCGGCCGGGGACTCCCGGTACCGGAACGGCCGTCCGCGCAGGTCGTAGGACCGGGGACCGAGCCGGGTCCGGCCGAAACTCGGTGGGCAGTGTCAGCCGCGTTCCGTAGTCTCACTGCTGATGGCCACGACACTCCCCCCTCCCGAAGCGTCTCCCGCGGCGCCCCCCGAGGCCCGCTCCACCGTGCGCACGCTGCTGCGACTGTGGCCGTACGTGCGGCCCGTGCGGGCGCGGCTGTTCACCGCCGCCTTCATCGCGATCCTCGCCTCCTGCATCGGGCTGGTCATCCCGCTCGTTCTGAAGTGGATGGTGGACGGGCCGATCGCCGACCGGGACCCGGCGGGCGTGTGGCTCGGCGCGCTGTACCTGCTGCTGCTCGGGCTGGCGGAGGCGCTGCTGTTCGGGTTCCGGCGCTGGCTGGTGGCCCGGCCGCTGTCGGGGGTCGAGGCGGCGATGCGGGCGGATCTCTACCGGCGCCTGCAGCGGCTGCCGATCGCCTTCCACGACCGCTGGCCCTCGGGGCAGTTGCTGTCCCGGGGCACCACGGACCTGATGCTGCTGCGCATGTTCCTGGCCTTCCCGCTGACGTTCCTCCTGGTCAACGGGGTGACGATCCTCGTCGGTGTGATCATCATGCTGGTCCAGGACTGGGTGCTGGGGCTGGTGATCCTCGTCCCCGCCGTGCCGGTGATGGTCACCTGCGTGGTCTTCGAGAAGCGGTACTCCAGGGCGGCGCGGCTCGCTCAGGACCAGGTCGGCGATCTGACCACGGTCGTCGAGGAGAGCGTGCTCGGCATCCGCATCATCAAGGGGTTCGGCCGGCACCGCAGTCAGGCGCGGGCGTTCCGGGAGCTGTCGGGGAAGCTGCGCGGCACGGAGCTGCACAAGGCCCGGCTGCTGGCCGCGATCCTGGGCGTCATCGTGACGCTGCCGGAGCTGGCCATCGGGGCGGCGCTGGTGCTCGGGGCCGTGCGGGTGGCCGACGGGGACCTGTCCGCGGGCACGCTGGTGGCGTTCCTGTCGACGGCCCTGGCGCTGCGCTGGCCGGTGGACTCGATCGGGTTCCTGCTGGCGATGAGCCAGGAGGCGGCGACGGCGACCGAGCGGTACTTCGAGGTGATGGACGCGCCGGAGGAGGACCCGGGACCGGTGGCCGCGCGGGCCGCCGGGTCCGCGGCGCCCGACGGCGGCGACGGCGGGCTGCGGTTCCACGACGTCACCTTCCGCTATCCCGACGCCCCCGCCGGCTCCCCGCCCGTCCTGGACCGCGTCGACCTGCACATCCGCCCCGGCGAGTCCCTGGCCCTGGTCGGCGCGACCGGCAGCGGCAAGACCACGCTGACCGCCCTGGTCCCGCGGCTGCACGAGGTGACCTCGGGACGGATCACCCTGGACGGCACCGACATCACCGCCCTGTCCCGCGAGGAGCTGCGCTCGCGGGTCGCCGTCGCCTTCGAGGAGCCGACGCTGTTCTCGGCCAGTGTCGGGGAGAACGTGCTGATGGGCGCCGGGGCGACGGCCGGGAAGGAGGAGCTGGAGCGGGCGCTCGACGTGGCGCAGGCCGGCTTCGTGCACACCCTGCCGCAGGGCGTGGACACCCAGGTCGGCGAGCAGGGGCTCAGCCTCTCCGGCGGGCAGCGGCAGCGCCTCGCGCTCGCCCGGGCCGTGGTCGGCCGGCCCGGCTTCCTGGTGCTGGACGACCCGCTGTCCGCGCTCGACGTGCACACGGAGGCCGCGGTCGAGGCCGCCCTGCGCCGGGTGCTCGCGGACACCACGGCCCTGATCGTGGCGCACCGCCCCTCCACGGTCCTGCTGGCCGACCGCGTCGCGCTGCTCTCCGGCGGCCGGATCACCGCCGTCGGCACCCACCACGAACTGCTGCGCACCCACCCCGAGTACGCCCACCTCATGTCCGGCGACCCGGTGGGAGAACAGAAGGAGCTCCGATGACGGCGGCCACCACCGCGCCCGCCCCGGACCGGGACGACGACCGGTCGCCCGAGGGGGCCGGCGACCCCTTCGACCGGGACGTCCTGCCCGCTCCCCCGGGCGCCACCGGCGCACTCCTGCGCTCCCTGCTCTCCCCCCTGCGCGGCCGGGTCGCCGTCACCGCGCTGTTGCTGCTGCTCCAGCAGGCGGCCGTGCAGGCGGGCCCGCTGCTGGTGGCGTACGCGATCGACCGCGCGGTGCCCGCGTTCCGGGCCGCCGACCACGGGCCGCTGATCGCGGTGGCGGTGGGCTACCTGCTGTGCGCCACGGCGGCCGGCGCGCTGCAGTACGCGTTCGTCACCGCCTCCGCCCGGGTCAGCCAGGACGTGCTGCTCGACCTGCGCGGCCGGATCTTCCGGCACGCGCAGGCGCTCAGCCTCGACTTCCACGAGCGCTACACCTCGGGCCGGCTCATCTCCCGCTCCACCACCGACGTCGAGTCGCTGCGCGAGCTGCTGGAGGAGGGCCTGCAGGAGCTGGTGACGGTCGTCCTGTCCTGCGTCTACATCTCGGTGCTGCTGCTCTGGCTGGACCTGGGGCTCGGCGCGGTCGCGGTGGCCTCGTTCGTGCCGCTGTACGCGCTCGTGCGGTCCTACCAGCGGCGGGCGGGGCGGGTGTACCGCAAGCGGTCCACGGCCATCGCGGCGGTGATCGTGAAGTTCGTCGAGACGATGAACGGCATCCGGCCGGTGCGCGCCTTCCGCCGGGAGGCCGCCAACGACGCCGACTTCGCGGTGCTGAACCGGCGGCACGAGCGGACCAACGGCGACGCGCTGCTGGAGATGGCCCGCTACGTCGTCGGCTCGCGGGTGATCGCCAACACCACGGTGGCGCTGATCGTGCTGTGGGGCGCCTACCGGGTCGCGGACGAGTCGCTGGCCCTCGGTGTGCTGGCGGCGGCGGTGCTGTACCTGCGGCGGCTGTACGACCCGATCGACCGGCTCGGCATGTTCCTCAACTCCTACCAGTCGGCGGCGGCCTCGCTGGAGAAGATCGCCGGGCTGCTGGCGCAGACCCCGTCCGTGCCCGAGCCGGTCTCCCCCCGGGAGCTTCCCCGGCGGCGCTCGGAGCACCCCGGCCGCGAGGTCGTCTTCGACGGGGTGCGGTTCGCCTACCGCACCGGCGGCGAGGTGCTGCCCCGCTTCGACCTCACCCTCCCGGCCGGGCAGACCGTCGCGGTCGTCGGCTCCACCGGCGCGGGCAAGTCGACCCTGGCCAAGCTGCTCGCCCGCTTCTACGACCCCACCGAGGGCCGGGTGCTGCTGGACGGCGTGGACCTGCGCGACCTCGCGGGCCCCGACCTGCGGCGCGGGGTGGTCATGGTGACCCAGGAGGCGTTCTTGTTCTCCGGCACGGTCGCCGAGAACATCGCCATCGGGCGGCCGGACGCCACCCGCGAGGAGATCGAGCAGGCGGCGAAGGAGATCGGCGCGCACGACTTCATCGCCGCGCTGCCCGACGGCTACGACACCGACGTCCGCAAGCGCGGCGGCCGCATCTCGGCCGGGCAGCGCCAGTTGGTGGCCTTCGCGCGGGCGCTGCTCGCGGACCCGGCGGTGCTGATCCTGGACGAGGCGACCAGCTCGCTGGACATCCCCGGGGAGCGGGCGGTGCAGCGGGCGATGGCGACGGTGCTGAAGGGGCGCACGGCGGTGGTGATCGCCCACCGGCTGTCGACGGTGGAGATCGCGGACCGGGTGCTGGTGATGGAGCGCGGGCGGGTCGTGGAGGACGGCCGCCCGGCCGAACTCATCGCCGGGACGGGCCGGTTCGCGGACCTGCACCGGGCCTGGCGGGACAGCCTGGCATAGGGCCGGGCACCGGTCGAGGGGGGGCGGATGATCGACGCGTACGAGGACCCCGGCACGCCCGACTGCCGGAGCGGGGCGCGCTACCTGTGGTGGCTGGTCCGGCGGCAGCCGGGGCGCTGCGCGGCGGGGGCGGTGTACGGCAGTGTCTGGATGGTGCTGCTGTCGGCGACGCCGTACCTGATGTCCCGGGCCGTGGACGACGGGCTGGAACCGGGTGACACGGCCGCGCTGGCCGGCTGGAGTGGCCTGCTGTTCGCGGTGGGCGCGTTCAACGCCTGGCTGAGCATCATGCGGCACCGCACCATGACCCGGGTGCGGATGGACGCCAACTTCCGCACCGTGAAGGTGGTCGTCGGGCAGACGGTGCGGCTGGGCGCCTCGCTGGCGCGGAAGGCGGGGGCCGGGGAGGTCGTCACCATCGGCGTGGGCGACGTGCAGATGATCGCGACGTCCCTGACGGTCGTCGGGCCCGGGGTCGGCGCGGTCGTGGCCTACGCGGTGGTGGCCGGGCTGCTGCTGTCGGTGTCGCCGCTGCTGGCGGCGGTGGTGCTGCTCGGGGTGCCGGTGATCGCCCTGCTCGTCGGGCCGCTGGCGGGGCGGTTGCGGGGCCGGGAGACGGAGTACCGGGAGCGGCAGGGGGTGCTGACCGCGCGGATCGGCGACCTCGCGGGCGGACTGCGGGTGCTGAGCGGGCTCGGCGGCAAGGAACTGGTCGCCGACGCCTTCCGCCGGGACTCGCGGCGGCTGCGCGAACAGGGCCACCGGGTCGGGGCGGTGACCAGCTGGATACAGGCGCTCGGCGCGGGGCTGCCGGTGCTGTTCCTGGCGGGCGTGACCTGGATCGCGGCCCGGCTGGCCGCCCAGGGGCAGATCACCGTGGGCGAGCTGGTGTCGGTGTACGGCTATGTCGCCGTGCTGGCGTGGCCGGTGTCGTTCCTCATCGAGTGCGGTTACCAGTTGAGCCGGGGCGTGGTCGCCGCCCGGCGCGTGGCCGCGCTGCTGCGGCTGGAGCCGCCGGCCGACGGCGGCGGCTCCGAGGCGCCCGCGGAGCCGTCGGTGCTGTACGACCCGGAGTCCGGGGTGCGGGTGCTGCCGGGCCGGCTGACCGCGCTGGCGGCCGCGCGGCCCGCCGAGGCGCGCGCCGTGGTCGACCGCCTCGGCCGGTACGCGCCGTCGGCGGCCACCTGGGGCGGGACCCGGCTGGACGAGGTCGCGCTCGCGCGGGTCCGGGAGCGGATCCTGGTCGCCGACCACGAGGCCGACCTGTTCGCCGGGCCGCTGCGGGAGGTGGTGGCCGGCCGTGGGGATCCCACGGACGAGGACGTCGCCCGGGCGTTGCACGCGGCGGCCGCCGACGACATCGTGCAGGGACTGCCCGACGGCCTGGAGTCGGTGGTGTCCGCCCAGGGCCGCAGTCTCTCCGGCGGCCAGCGGCAGCGCGTCCGGCTGGCCCGGGCCCTGCTGGCCGACCCCGAGGTCCTGCTGGCGGTGGAGCCCACCTCGGCGCTCGACGCGCACACCGAGGCCACGGTCGCCGACCGGCTGCGTCGGGCGCGCCGGGGGCGTACGACGGTGCTGACGACCACCTCGCCGCTCGTGCTGGACCGTGCCGACCGGGTGCACTTCCTGGTCGACGGCAAGGTCGCCGCGACCGGCAGCCACCGCGGCCTCCTCGCCACCGAGCCCGGCTACCGGGCGCTGGTGGCCCGGGACGCCGACGAGGACGCCGACGAGGACACCGCCCGGGAGGCCGTGGGATGAGCCGGGGACACCTGCCCGTCGCCGGGCCCGCCGAGGTGCGCCGGGCGGCCGTGGAGCTGGTGCGGGCCGACGGGCGGGCCTTCGCGGCCGTCCTGGTCCTGAACGCGCTGGCCGCGGTGGCGGGACTGGCCGGGCCCTGGCTGCTGGGGCGGATCGTCGACGAGGTGCGCGGCGGGGGCGGGGTCGCCGCCGTGGACCGGCTGGCACCGGTCATCCTGCTGTGCGCCGTCGGCCAGTTGCTGCTGGCCCGCTGGGCCCGGTACGTGGGGCACCGCTTCGGGGAGCGCACCCTGGCGCGGGTGCGGGAGCGGTTCGTGGACCGGGTGCTGGCGCTGCCCTCCTCGGTGGTGGAGCGGGCGGGGACCGGTGACCTGACCGCCCGGGGGACGGCCGACGTGACCGCCGTCGGCACGACCCTGCGCGACGCCGGACCGGCGCTGCTGGTCAACGGGGTGCAGGCGCTGTTCGTGACGGCCGCGGTCTTCCTGGTGGACCCGCTGCTCGGCGCCCTCGGGGTGCTGGCGCTCACCCCGATCTGGCTCGTGCTGCGCTGGTACCTGCGCCGGGCGCGGGACGGCTACCTGGCCGAGGGCGCGGCCACCTCGGACGTGGCGGAGGTCGTCGCCGCGACGGCTTCGGGGGCGCGCACGGTGGAGGCGTTCCGGCTCGGTGAGCGGCGGATCCGGGCGAGCCGGGACGCCCTGGAGACCTCCCGTCGCACCCGGTTCCACACGTTGTTCCTGCGCACGGTGTTCTTCCCGGTGGTGGAGGTGTCGTACCACCTCCCGGTGGCCGGGGTGCTGCTGATCGGCGGGCTGCTGCACCAGCGGGGAGCGGTGAGCCTGGGGGCGGTGGTGGCCGCCGCCCTGTATCTGCTCCAGTTGAGCGGCCCGTTGGACGAGGTCCTGATGCGGATCGAGCAACTGCAGAGCAGCGGCGCCTCGTTCGCCCGGGTCGAGGGGCTGGCCCGGGCGCCGCGCGCCGCGGCCGGGGGCGACGGCCCGGATCCGGCCGGTGACCGCATCGACGTGACCGCCGCGCACTACGCCTACGACGGGGGCGGTGAGGTGCTGCGCGGGGTCGACCTGACGGTGACGCCCGGGGAGCGGCTGGCCGTGGTGGGGCCGTCCGGCGCGGGCAAGACCACGCTGAGCCGGCTGCTGGCGGGCGTGGACGCGCCGACCGCGGGGACGGTGACCGTGGGCGGGGTGCCCGTGGTCGGGCTGGACCCGGAGCGGCTGCGCCGCCAGGTGGTGCTGGTCACCCAGGAGCACCACGTGTTCCTCGGGTCGGTCCGCGACAATCTGCGCATCGCCGAACCTGCCGCCGAGGACGGGGAGTTGTGGGCGGCGCTGGCCGCGGTCGGCGCCGACGCGTGGGTGCGGGAGCTGCCGGACGGCCTGGACACGGAGCTGGGCGAGGGGGGCTGTGCCACCGACGGTTCGCAGGCCCAGCAACTGGCCCTGGCCCGTGTGGTGCTGGCGGACCCGCACACCCTGATCCTGGACGAGGCCACCGCCCTGCTCGACCCGACGACCGCCCGGCACACCGAGCGCGCGCTGGCCGCCGTGCTCGAAGGGCGCACCGTCATCGCCGTCGCGCACCGGCTGCACACCGCGCACGACGCGGACCGGGTGGCGGTGATGGAGAACGGCCGGCTGACCGAACTCGGCACGCACGAGGAACTGGTGGCGGCGGGCGGGGCGTACGCGGCGCTGTGGCGCTCCTGGCACGGGGACGGGACGGCCGCCCGGTGACCCACGAGCCCCTTCGAGGACCCCGCGGGGCTCCTCGAAGGGGCCGCCGCCGGGGGATCCGCATAACGAACCCGAACTCCCGGACAGCGAACGGTTTCCGGCCAAGTTTCTGACGCGCTCCTGACAGAAACCGCGATCCCCTGCGACTCTTCCCACGGCCGCTTCACAGCAACCCCACAGCGTCGGTCCACCGCCGTACCGCGGCCGGAGCTCCCGCACAGCCGCACGTGTCTCTGCGTACCGCCGAGTACTGCCCGGTCGGCCCACCCGTCGGCCGGTCTCCCCTGGCCGCGCGACCCGCGGCCGCGCAGAAGGAGTCAGCGTTGAGCAGCAGGTCCTCCCGCAGACGCACCTCCCCCGCCACGCACCGCCGCGCCGCGGCCGTCGCCCTCGCCGGGGTGGCCGCCCTGGTCGCCACGGCGGTGCAGTCCGGCAGCGCCACCGCGGCACCCCCGAAGGCGCCGCCGGCCGCGGGCACGGCGCAGCCGGGCTCCGAGTCGGTCCGGCTCACCCCGGCCCAGCGCGCCGAGCTGATCCGCGAGGCGAACGCCGCCAGGGCGGACACCGCCGAGGACCTCGGCCTCGGGGCCAAGGAGAAGCTCGTCGTCCGTGACGTCCTCAAGGACCGCGACGGCACCGTGCACGTCCGCTACGAGCGCACCTACGACGGCCTGCCCGTCCTCGGCGGCGACCTGGTCGTCCAGGGCGAGCGGCCCGGCGGGACCGACTCCGTCGTCAGGGCCACCCGCGCCGCGGTGAAGCCCGCGACCACCACCGCCGAGGTGCCGGCCGCCCGGGCCGAGCAGCAGGCGCTGGCCGCCGCGAAGGCCGAGGGCGCCGAGCGGTCCGACGTCGACCGCGCCCCGCGCAAGGTGGTCTGGGCCGCCGACGGCAAGCCGGTCCTGGCCTACGAGACGGTCGTCGGCGGGCTCCAGCACGACGGCACCCCGCAGGAGCTGCACGTCGTCACGGACGCCACCACCGGCGAGAAGCTGTACGAGTGGGAGGCCGTCCGGACCGGGACCGGCCACACCGTCTACAGCGGCACCGTCGACCTGACCACGACCCAGTCCGGGTCGACGTACAACCTCACCGACGGGGCGCGCGGCAACCACCGGACGTACAACCTCAACCGCTCCACCTCGGGCACCGGCACGCTGTTCTCCGGCCCCGACGACGTGTGGGGCGACGGCAGCCCCTCCAACCCGGAGTCGGCCGGCGCCGACGCCCACTACGGGGCCGCGCTGACCTGGGACTACTACAAGAACGTGCACGGCCGCAACGGCATCCGCGGCGACGGGGTGGGCGCCTACTCCCGGGTCCACTACGGCAACAACTACGTCAACGCCTTCTGGTCCGACAGCTGCTTCTGCATGACCTACGGCGACGGCTCGGGCAACGCCAACCCGCTCACCTCGATCGACGTGGCCGCGCACGAGATGACCCACGGCCTGACGTCGAACACCGCCGGCCTGGTCTACAGCGGCGAGTCCGGCGGCCTCAACGAGGCGACCAGCGACATCTTCGGCTCGACGGTCGAGTTCTACGCGAACAACTCCTCCGACGTCGGTGACTACCTCATCGGCGAGGAGATCGACATCAACGGCAACGGCACCCCGCTGCGCTACATGGACAGGCCGAGCAAGGACGGCCGGTCCAAGGACGCCTGGTACTCCGGCATCGGCTCGATCGACGTGCACTACTCCTCGGGCCCCGCGAACCACTTCTTCTACCTGCTGAGCGAGGGCAGCGGCACCAAGACCGTCAACGGCGTCACCTACGACTCGCCCACCTCGGACGGCCTCCCGGTCACCGGCATCGGCCGCGCCAAGGCGGAGAAGATCTGGTTCCGCGCGCTGACCACCAAGTTCACCTCCACCACCAACTACGCGGGCGCCCGCACCGGCACCCTGGCGGCGGCCGGCGAGCTGTACGGCGCGGACAGCGCCGAGTACCGGGCGGTGCAGGACGCCTGGGCGGGCGTCAACGTCGGCTCGCGCTCCGGGGACGGCGGCGGTGGCGGTACGTCCTTCGAGAACACCGCCGACGTGGCCATCCCGGACAACGGCGCCGCGGTGACGTCCTCGATCACCGTGACCGGGCGGACCGGCAACGCGCCCTCCAACCTCCAGGTCTCGGTGGACATCGTGCACACCTGGAGCGGTGACCTGGTCGTCGACCTGCTGGCCCCGGACGGCACGGCGTACCGCCTGAGGAACCGCACCGGCGGCTCGGCGGACAACATCAACGAGACCTACACGGTCAACGCCTCCTCCGAGACCGCCAACGGCACCTGGCGGCTGCGGGTGCAGGACCAGGCGTCCCGGGACACCGGCTACATCAACGGCTGGAAGCTCACCTTCCCGTAGGACCCGTAGGACCCGTAGGACCCGCAGGAAGCGCCGTGGTCGAAGCGCCGTCCCGGGAGGATTCCACTCCTCCCGGGACGGCGCTCCTTTTTGCCGAGCCCATACGCCCCGCGGGTTGGGCCTTTACCCAGGTCAAGCCGTTTCGTCCGCGCGCACCATCCGGCCCGCCGACCACTTTCGGCCAACATCACTGGACCCTCCTGACATGTACGCGTCGCCAGTGTCAGTCTTCCTTCGCTCATCGCACGACCGCACGACCCACCCGGCCGGCCTCCCGGCCGCCCGGGCACCCCCACTGGACACAAGGAGCTCGTGTGACTCCCCTCCACGCGCGTCACCGGCGCACCGCCCTGGCCGTCGCCACCACCGTCGCGGCCGGAGCCCTGCTCACCACCGGTCTGACCACCGGTAGCGCGGCCGCCGACGCCGCGCCCGCGTCCGCGGCCGAGCCGGCCCCGGCCGGCGCCCCGGTGCTGCTGTCCGCCGCCGCCCGCACCTCCCTCATCCAGGAGCAGCAGGCGTCGGCGGCCGGGACCGCCGACGACCTAGGCCTCGGCGCCAAGGAGAAGCTGGTCGTCAAGGACGTCGTGAAGGACGCCGACGGCTCGGTCCACACCCGGTACGAGCGCACCTACGACGGGCTGCCCGTGCTCGGCGGCGACCTGGTCGTGCACGAGTCGGCCTCCGGCGCCACCAGAGGCGTGACCAAGGCGGTCGAGGCGGCCGTCGAGGTGCCCTCCGTGACGCCGGGGATCACCGCGGGCAAGGCCGAGAAGCAGGCGCTCACCGCCGCGAAGGCGGCCGGTGCGCAGCGGACCGAGGCGGACTCCGCGCCCCGCAAGGTGATCTGGGCCGCCGACGGCAAGCCGGTCCTGGCCTACGAGACCGTCGTCGGCGGCCTGCAGGACGACGGCACCCCGAACGAACTGCACGTGGTCACCGACGCCGCCACCGGCGAGAAGCTGTACGAGTGGCAGGGCGTCCACACCGGCACCGGCAAGGGCCTGTACTCGGGCACGGTCACCCTGGGCACCTACAAGTCGGGGACGACGTACCAGCTGTACGACACCGCCCGCGGCGGCCACAAGACCTACAACCTGGCGCGCGGCACCTCCGGCACCGGCACCCTGTTCACCGACGCGGACGACGTGTGGGGCACGGGGACGGCCTCCAGCTCCTCCAGCGACCAGACCGCGGCCGTGGACGCCGCCTACGGCGCCCAGACGACCTGGGACTTCTACAAGAACACCTTCGGCCGCAGCGGCATCAGGAACGACGGCAAGGCGGCCTACTCCCGGGTCCACTACGGCAACAACTACGTCAACGCCTTCTGGTCCGACAGCTGCTTCTGCATGACCTACGGCGACGGCTCGGGCAACACCCACCCGCTGACCTCGCTGGACGTGGCCGGCCACGAGATGACCCACGGCGTCACCTCCCACACCGCGGGCCTCAACTACAGCGGCGAGTCCGGCGGCCTCAACGAAGCCACCAGCGACATCTTCGGCACGGGCGCGGAGTTCTACGCGAACAACCCCTCCGACGCCGGCGACTACCTCATCGGCGAGAAGATCGACATCAACGGCGACGGCTCCCCGCTGCGCCACATGGACAGGCCGAGCAAGGACGGCGCCTCGAAGGACTACTGGTCCTCCGGCCTCGGCTCGATCGACGTGCACTACTCCTCGGGCCCGGCGAACCACTTCTTCTACCTGCTGGCCGAGGGCAGCGGCACCAAGACCGTCAACGGCGTCACCTACAACTCGCCGACGTACAACGGCTCCACCGTCACCGGCATCGGCCGCGCCAAGGCGCTGCAGATCTGGTACAAGGCGCTGACCACGTACTTCACGTCGACGACCACCTACAAGGCGGCCCGTACGGGCACCCTGAACGCGGCGTCGGCCCTGTACGGCTCCGGCAGCACCGAGTACAAGGCGGTCGCCGCGGCCTGGACCGCGGTCAACGTCAACTGAGCAAACGCCGGCGGACACCCGCGGACACCGGGCGGCACCCTGGAGGAAAACGCTCCGGGTGCCGCCCTACCCTTGGGTTCCATGTCTTCGGCGGACTTCACCTACGACCACGTCGGCGCGACCCGTGAGCGGGGCTTCTGCCCACCGGGCTTCCGTCCGACGCACGTGCGCACCCGCCTCGGCGAGGGTGAGGAGGTCTTCCGGCAGGCGGCGGAGGCGGTCCTCACCTGGGAGCTGCACCGGGAGCTGGGAGTCGGGGTCGACACCACCGCCGACCGCGCCGCCCCCGGGGTCGACGTCACCATCACCCTCGCCGGGATCGTCAGGGCGCCCTGCCGGGTGGTCTGGACGGTGGAGGAGACCCGCAGGGCCGGCTGGGCGTACGGCACGCTGGCCGGGCACCCCGAGTGCGGCGAGGAGTCCTTCGTCGTGGACCGCACGGGCGACGGGACGGTGTGGCTGACCGTCGAGGCGTTCAGCAGGCCCGCCCGCTGGTACGCCCGGGCGGGCGGCCCGGCGACGCGGGGGCTGCAGCACGCCTACGCCCGCCGCTGCGGAACGGTCCTGCGCCGCCTGGCCACGAGGGGCCTCGAGGAAGACTGAGGCCCCCGCCCCGCCGGGCACCCCGCCCCGCCGGGCTCCCCGCCCCGCCGGACCCCTCACCGCATCAGCAGCCCCGCCGCCTCCGCCAGGTCCTCCGACGGCACCGCGACCAGGCCCAGTTCCGCGCCGGACGCCAGCAGCCGGTGACCGGGCAGGATGCGGACCGTGTAGCCGAAGGGTCCCGTGCGGTCGAGCGAGAGCGGTCCCTCGTACACCCAGCGGCCCTCCTGGTCGGGGGCGCCCGCCGGTTTCAGCGGCACGGCGGTCGCGTCGGTGATGCGGTCCTCCTCGTCCACCCGCCCGGAGACCGCCTGCACCTCGACGTCGTCCGGGCCGAGGGCGCCGAGGCCCACGCGGACCCGCAGCGCGAGGGTGGTGCCGAGTTCCGCGGTGGCCGTCGTCGCGGACGTCTCGACGTGGTCGACGCTCACCCCGTGCCAGGCGCCGCGCACCCGGGCCTTCCACTCGGCCAGCTCGCGCGCCGCGTCCGGGTCCATCGCGCGGTGCGCGCGGGCGGCGGGCGCGTACAGGCGCTCGACGTACTCGCGGACCATGCGGCCGGCCAGCACCTTCGGGCCGAGCAGGCTCAGCGTCCGGCGCACCATCTCGATCCAGCGGTCCGGCAGCCCGTCCGGACCGCGCTCGTAGAAGCGCGGCGTCACCCGCTGTTCCAGCAGGTCGTACAGGGCGGCGGCCTCTATCGCGTCGCGCCGCTCCGGATCGTCCCCCACCGCCGAGAGCGAGGGGGCACCCCCGTCCGTCCCGTCGGCCGTCGGGATCGCCCAGCCGAAGTCGGGCTGGAACCACTCGTCCCACCAGCCGTCCAGCACGGACAGGTTGAGGCAGCCGTTGAGCGCGGCCTTCATCCCGCTGGTCCCGCACGCCTCCAGCGGCCTGAGCGGGTTGTTCAGCCAGACGTCGCAGCCGGGGTAGAGCTTCTGCGCCATCGCCATGCCGTAGTCGGGCAGGAACACGATCCGGTGCCGTACGCGCGGGTCGTCGGCGAACCGGACCAGCTCCTGGATGAGCCGCTTGCCGCCGTCGTCCGCCGGGTGCGCCTTGCCCGCGACCACGATCTGCACCGGCCGCTCGGGGTGCAGCAGCAGGTCCCTCAGCCGGTCCCGGTCGCGCAGCATCAGCGTCAGCCGTTTGTACGACGGGACGCGCCGCGCGAAGCCGATGGTCAGCACGTCCGGGTCGAGCACCCGGTCGATCCAGCCCAGCTCGGCCGCCACGGCGCCGCGCTGGCGCCAGGAGGCGCGCAGCCGCTCGCGCACCTCCATCACCAGCAGTTCGCGCAGGGACCGGCGCAGTTGCCAGATGTCCTGGTCGGGGATGTCCGCGACGGAGTCCCAGCGGTCCGAGTCGCCGACGCTCAGGGCCTCCTCGGTGCGCCGGCCGCCGAGCCGCCGGGCGCCGAGCCGGAACACCTCGGGGGCGACCCAGGTGGGCGCGTGGACGCCGTTGGTCACGGAGGTGATGGGCACCTCGTCGGGGTCGAACCCCGGCCAGAGTCCGGAGAACATCGCGCGGCTGACGTTGCCGTGCAGCAGGGAGACGCCGTTGGCGCGCTGGGCGAGGCGCAGGCCCATCACGGCCATGTTGAACAGGTTGGGCTCGCCGCCGGGGTAGGTCTCCCTGCCGAGCCGGAGGATGCGGTCGACCTCCATGTTCGGCAGTTCGGCGTGCGGGCCGAAGTGGCGGGCGACCAGCTCGCGGTCGAAGCGGTCGATGCCGGCCGGGACGGGGGTGTGGGTGGTGAACACCGTGCCCGCCCGGACCGCCTCCAGCGCCGAGTCGAAGTCCAGTCCGGCGGACCGCAGTTCGGCGATGCGTTCCAGTCCGAGGAAGCCGGCGTGGCCCTCGTTGGTGTGGAAGACCTCGGGTTCGGCGTGTCCGGTCAGCCTGCAGTACGTGCGCACCGCCCGGACCCCTCCTATGCCGAGCAGCATCTCCTGGAGCAGCCGGTGCTCGCTGCCGCCGCCGTAGAGCCGGTCGGTGACGCCGCGTTCGCCGAGGTCGTTCTCCTCGACGTCGGAGTCCAGCAGGAGCAGCGGGACCCTGCCGACCTGGGCGATCCAGATGCGGGCGCGCAGCGAGCGGTCGCCGGGCAGGGCGAGGGTGACCCGGGCGGCGGTGCCGTCGGCCTCCCTGAGCTGGTCCAGGGGCAGTTCGTTGGGGTCGAGGACGGGGTAGTGCTCCTGCTGCCAGCCGTCCCGGGACAGGGACTGGCGGAAGTAGCCGTGCCGGTAGAGCAGGCCGACGCCGATCAGGGGGACGCCGAGGTCGCTGGCGGCCTTGAGGTGGTCGCCGGCCAGGATGCCGAGGCCGCCGGAGTACTGCGGCAGGGCGGCCGTGATGCCGAACTCCGGGGAGAAGTAGGCGACGGCGGCGGGCAGCCGGTCGGTCTGGGCCTGGTACCAGCGGTCACCGGTCATGTAGGCGTGCAGATCGTCCGCGACCGTCCCGAGGCGGTCCAGGAAGTCGCGGTCCCCGGCCAGCTCGGTCAGGCGCGCGGGTGCCACGCGGCCCAGCAGCCGCACCGGGTCGCAGCCCGAGGCGGCCCAGTGCTCGGGATCGACGGAACGGAACAGGTCACGGGTTCCGGTGTGCCAGGACCAGCGCAGATTGCGGGCCAGGTCGCCGAGCGGCCGGAGGGGGTCGGGGAGGACGGGTCGGACGGTGAATCGACGGATCGCCTTCACATTCCACCTCGCGCGGTCGTGAAAGACGCGGTGTGCGTCCGGGCATCGTTGCCGACAGTACCGGCGCGGGTACGGTCCGCGTGGGAAGCCGGCGGACTCCGGTTCCGCCGTACGCCTACCCAAACGATTCGCCTCATAGCGGATATGGCCGATTCCGCCCCCGTGGGCGTTCTTGTGGCGCTTCACCCCGCACGAGGGGCTGACACTTGGGCGTGCCGTCCCGCACCGGGCGCACCCGGCGGTCCGCGGCGCCGCACGCGGGGTCGAGGAGGGGAGCTCGGACCATGGCGCGGACGCGACCACGGCGTCCGCGCCGGGCGGGGGTCATGACGGCGGTGCTCGGCGCCGCGGCGGTCCCGGCCGCCACCCTGCCCGCGCACGCCGCGCCCCCGCGGGGGCGGGCGGGTACACGGCGCCGGAGCACCCGGTTCCGTGACCGGCGGTCACCTCGTGACGCCGGCGGAGGGGACATCGGCGCGCTCGGCGGCGGGGAGGGAGTTCGTCGAGGGGTACGGAGTGAGAATCAGCCATACCTACGGCACGGCGCCGAACGGCTACGCCGTCCGCGCCGGCGCGGGGCAGGCCGGCCGTCCGGCCGCCGGCCCCCGGGTCGCCGCGGGCAACGGGGGGAAGCCGGCCGCGCCGCACTCGCCGGCGGGTGTGCGGCAGGCGATCACGGTGGGCGCGACCGACCGGCAGGACAAGAAACCGGCCTTCTCCCACCACGGATCGGCCCTCGATCCGTTCGTTCCGGAGGTGTCGGTCGCCCCGGCCTCCGCCGCGAGCGATTCCGGGCGGGCCACCTGCTCGGGGACGTCGGCGGCGTCCCCGCACGCGGCGGGCGCGGCGGCCCTGCGTCTCGCCGAGCACCCGCGGGCGGCTCCGGCACAGGTGGAGAAAGCCCTGGTCGAAGGGGCGGTGAGCGGGAAGGTGGCCGGTCGCGGGCTCGGTTCGCCGAACCGGCTGCTCCAGGTGCCGCGCCCGTAGCGGTGCCCGCGCGCACCCCGCGGCGCGCGGGGGTGCCGGGAGGGCGCCGGCGGGCGTGGGAGCGGGCCCACGAGGGCCGTCCCCGCCCTGTCCGGACGAGGCCGGTCCTGCATGTCGACATACGCGTGAGTAGTTAACAACGTGCCGGATTGCCCACCCGAATAGGGTGGGAAGGCTCCTGCGGGTACACCCCACAGGAACACCACGCAGGACCCACCTCCCCACAGTCATCCGCCCACCCACGTTGACGCGGACAGGAGCGGTCATGCCCGCCAAGCACCACTCGTCATCCCCCCCGACGCCCGGCGCCCGGACGCCTTCGAAGCGCGGCGCCGGAAACTCTCCGCCCCGCCCGGCGGACGCCGGTCCCGCGTCGCCCCCCGGGCCGACCCCCACGAACCCGGAAGCGGCCCCCGCGACCGCGGTGGGGCGCATCCCCGTCCTCGACGTCCGGCCGATGGTCCAGCAGGGGCGCCGGCCGGCGAAGGCCGTCGTGGGCGAGACGTTCGAGGTCACGGCCACCGTGTTCCGCGAGGGGCACGACGCGGTGGCCGCCAATGTCGTCCTGAGGGACCCCGAGGGACGCCCGGGGCCGTTCACGCCGATGCGGGAGCTGGCTCCGGGCACGGACCGGTGGGGGGCGGAGGTCACCGCCGGTGCGCCCGGGCTGTGGACGTACACCGTGGAGGGCTGGGGCGACCCGATCACCACCTGGCGGCACCACGCGCAGATCAAGATCCCCGCGGGCATGGACACGGAGGTGGTCCTGGAGGAGGGCGCCCGGCTGTACGAGCGGGCGGCGGCCGGGGTGCCCGAGCCGGACGCGAGGGATCTCCTCCTCGCCACCGTGGACGCCCTGCGCGACGAGGGCCGCCCGGCCGCGTCCCGGTTGGCGGCGGCGTTGACGCCGCAGGTGGCGGCGGTGCTGGCGCGGTACCCGCTGCGGGAGCTGGTGACCGGCAGCGCGCCGCTGCCGCTGCTGGTGGAGCGCGAGCGGGCGCTGTACGGGGCCTGGTACGAGTTCTTCCCCCGCTCGGAGGGCACGCCCGAGCAGCCGCACGGCACCTTCCGCACCGCGGCCCGCCGGCTGGAGGCGATCGCCGCGATGGGCTTCGACGTGGTCTACCTGCCGCCGATCCACCCGATCGGCACCACCTTCCGCAAGGGCCCCAACAACTCCCTCACCGCCGGCCCGGACGACGTCGGGGTGCCGTGGGCGATCGGCTCGCCGGAGGGCGGGCACGACGCGGTGCACCCGCGGCTGGGCACCGAGGAGGACTTCGCCTGGTTCGTGCGGCGGGCCGCCGGGCTGGGGCTGGAGGTGGCGCTGGACTTCGCGCTGCAGTGCTCGCCGGACCACCCCTGGGTGCACAAGCACCCGCAGTGGTTCCACCACCGGCCCGACGGCTCCATCGCGTACGCGGAGAACCCGCCGAAGAAGTACCAGGACATCTACCCGATCGCGTTCGACGCCGACCTGGACGGGCTGGTGGCCGAGACGGTGCGGCTGCTGCGGCACTGGATGGCGGCGGGGGTGCGGATCTTCCGGGTGGACAACCCGCACACCAAGCCGGTGGTGTTCTGGGAGCGGGTGCTCGGGGAGGTCAACCGCGCCGACCCCGACGTCGTCTTCCTGGCGGAGGCGTTCACCCGGCCGGCGATGATGCACACCCTGGCGCAGATCGGCTTCCAGCAGTCCTACACCTACTTCACCTGGCGCACCACCAAGCGGGAGCTGACCGAGTACCTCACCGAGCTGGCCGGGGAGGCCGCCTGCTACATGCGGCCCAACCTGTTCGCCAACACCCCCGACATCCTGCCCGCCTACCTGCAGCACGGCGGCCGGCCGGCCTTCGAGGTCCGCGCGGTGCTGGCCGCCACCCTCGCGCCCGCCTGGGGCATCTACAGCGGCTACGAGCTGTGCGAGAACACCCCGCTGCGCGAGGGCGGCGAGGAGTACCTCGACTCGGAGAAGTACCAGCTGCGGCCCCGCGACTGGGAGGCCGCCGAGCGCGAGGGCCGCACCATCGCCCCGCTGATCACCCGCCTCAACACCATCCGGCGCGAGAACCCGGCCCTGCAGCAGTTGCGGAACCTCTACTTCCACCACGCGGACAAGGAGGAGGTCATCGTCTACGCGAAACGGAAGGGTTCGAACACGGTTCTGGTGGTGGCCAACCTCGACCCCCACCACACCCAGGAGGCCACGGTCTCGTTGGACATGCCGCAACTCGGCCTGGACTGGCACGAGTCGGTGCCGGTGCGCGACGAGCTCACCGGCGAGACCTATCACTGGGGCAGGGCCAACTATGTGCGTCTTGGGCCCGGCGGAGCGCATGTGCTCGTCGTCGGCCGAGGGTCCGGGGACCACGCGGCAAAAGCAGCCGGCGTCGCGTCCCCGGGTGAGCACGGCACGGTTCTGCGACCGTCCACCCCGCAGATCGGAGGGTCACCCACAACATGATCGTCAACGAACCCGTCCCGGACACCTTCGAGGACACACCCGCCCGGGACCGGGACCCGGAGTGGTTCAAACGCGCCGTCTTCTACGAGGTGCTCGTCCGCTCCTTCCAGGACAGCAACGGCGACGGCATCGGTGACCTGAAGGGGCTGACCGCCAAACTGGACTACCTGCAGTGGCTGGGCGTCGACTGCCTGTGGCTGCCGCCCTTCTTCAGGTCGCCGCTGCGCGACGGCGGCTACGACGTCTCCGACTACACCGCCGTGCTCCCCGACTTCGGCGACCTCGCCGACTTCGTGGAGTTCGTCGACTCCGCGCACCAGCGCGGCATGCGCGTGATCATCGACTTCGTCATGAACCACACCAGCGACCAGCACCCCTGGTTCCAGGCGTCCCGCACGGACCCCGACGGCCCCTACGGCGACTACTACGTGTGGGCCGACGACGACAAGCAGTACCAGGACGCCCGGATCATCTTCGTCGACACCGAGGCCTCCAACTGGACCTACGACCCGGTGCGCAAGCAGTACTACTGGCACCGCTTCTTCTCCCACCAGCCCGACCTCAACTACGAGAACCCGGCCGTGCAGGAGGAGATCCTGGCGGCCCTGCGCTTCTGGCTGGACCTGGGCATCGACGGCTTCCGGCTCGACGCGGTGCCCTACCTCTACCAGCAGGAGGGCACCAACTGCGAGAACCTCCCCGCCACCCACGCCTTCCTCAAACGGGTCCGCAAGGAGATCGACGCCCAGTACCCCGACACCGTCCTGCTGGCGGAGGCCAACCAGTGGCCCGAGGACGTCGTCGACTACTTCGGCGACTACGCCGCCGGCGGCGACGAATGCCACATGGCCTTCCACTTCCCGGTCATGCCCCGCATCTTCATGGCCGTGCGGCGCGAGTCGCGCTACCCGGTCTCGGAGATCCTGGCCAAGACCCCGGCCATCCCGGCCGGCTGCCAGTGGGGCATCTTCCTGCGCAACCACGACGAGCTGACCCTGGAGATGGTCACCGACGAGGAACGCGACTACATGTGGGCGGAGTACGCCAAGGACCCCCGCATGCGCGCCAACATCGGCATCCGCCGCCGCCTGGCCCCCCTGCTGGACAACGACCGCAACCAGATCGAGCTGTTCACCGCCCTGCTGCTGTCCCTGCCCGGCTCCCCGGTCATGTACTACGGCGACGAGATCGGCATGGGCGACAACATCTGGCTCGGCGACCGCGACGCGGTCCGCACCCCGATGCAGTGGACCCCCGACCGCAACGCCGGCTTCTCCTCCTCCGACCCCGGCCGGCTCTTCCTGCCCACCATCATGGACCCGGTCTACGGCTACCAGGTCACCAACGTCGAGGCCGCCATGGCCTCGCCGTCCTCGCTGCTGCACTGGACCCGCCGCATGATCGAGATCCGCAAGCAGAACGTGGCCTTCGGCCTGGGCTCCTACACCGAACTGCCCTCCTCCAACCCCGCCGTCCTCGCCTTCCTGCGCGAGCACGAGGACGACCTGGTGCTCTGCGTCAACAACTTCTCCCGCTTCGCCCAGCCCACCGAACTCGACCTCGGCGCCTTCCGGGGACGCCACCCGGTCGAGCTCTTCGGCGGGGTGCGCTTCCCGGCCATCGGCGAACTGCCGTACCTGCTGACCCTCGGGGGCCACGGCTTCTACTGGTTCCGCCTGCGCGAGGACGCCGCGTAGAACACCCCGGGGCGGGGCGGTTTCTCCCGCTCCGCCCGGGGCACGCATCAGTAACACCCCGCCCACCCGCGTGAGCCGGAAGGGCGCCGCCGGTGTCGAGAGGCCGCGCACGCGCGGGCGCTCGACCGGGGGGTGCTCCACAGGCGCGCCGACCCTGGGGAAAGGACGCGACGCCATGTCGGAAGCCGTCACACGCACCGTCACGACCCCGCCCGGCCTTCTTGCGTCACTGGATCCACTGCTGAGGGAATGGCTGCCGCGGCAGCGCTGGTTCGCGGGCAAGGGGCGTCCGGTCACCGGATTCAGCCCGGTCGCGGTCACCGAGCTGCTGCCGTCCACGGCCAAACTGGGCCTGTACCACCTGCTGGTGCGCGCGCACCAGCCGATCCTGCCGGGCCATGACGGACCGGAGCAGCCCGGCGACTGCTACCAGCTGCTGATAGGCGTGCGCGAGGCGCTGCCGCCCCGGCTCGCGCCCGCGCTGATCGGTCATGTGACGCAGGGCCCCCTGGCCGGACGGACGGTCTACGAGGCCCTGCACGACACCCGGCCCGCCGATCTGCTCCTGGAGGCCCTGCGCACCCGGGCCCGGATCGGCGGGCTTCGTTTCGAGCGGGACCCGCACCGGGAGATCCGGTCCGGTCTGGTGCCGCGCCTGGTGACCGCCGAGCAGTCGAACTCGTCGGTCGTCTACGGGGACACCTTCATCCTGAAACTGCTGCGCCGGGTCGTGCCCGGGACCAACCCCGATCTGGAGCTGCCGCTGGCCCTGGCCCGTGCGGGCTGCCTCCGGGTGCCCCCGCCCCTGGCCTGGCTGGTCGCGGACCCCGAGCGGCCCTCCGGTGCGCCGCAGCCCGCCGAGCCGTACGTCCTGGGGGTGCTCCAGCCGTTCGTGCAGGGAGCGGCGGACGGCTGGGACCTGGCCCTGCGGGCGCTGGCCAAGGGCGAGGACTTCGTCGCCGAGGCACGGGCCCTGGGGCACGCCACCGCCGAGGTGCACACCGTGCTGGCCCGCGCGCTGCCGACGGTCACCCTGGGCCACCCCCAGCTGCGGCCGATGGTCGACGGCATGACCGAGCGGCTGGAGGCGGCCGTGCACGCGGTCCCCGCCCTGCGGCCGCACGCGTCCGGCCTGCGCTCGGCGTTCACGGCGCTGGACGACCTGGCCGCCGAGGGGCGCACCTGGACCGCCCAGCGGGTGCACGGCGACCTGCACCTCGGGCAGTGCCTGCGGTCCCCGGCCGGGGGCCCCTCCCACGCCTTCGGCGGCGGGGGAGGGTGGTCGCTGATCGACTTCGAGGGCGAGCCGGCCCGGCCGCTGGCCGAACGGCGGATGCCCCAGCCCCCGGTGCGGGACGTGGCCGGCATGCTGCGGTCCTTCGACTACGCGGCGCGTTCGGCGGACCCGCCGCAGCCGGAATGGGCCGAGCGGTGCCGGGCGGCGTACTGCTCCGGGTACGCGGAGGCCGCGGGCCGGGATCCGCGCACCGATCCGGTGCTGCTGCGCGCTTACGAGATCGACAAGGCGGTCTACGAGGTGCTCTACGAGGCCCGGCACCGGCCCGAGTGGCTCCCCGTACCGATGACCGCGGTGCGTCGACTGGCCTCGTCCGGCCTCACCTGATCCGATCCGATCCACCCGATCCTCGCCCAGGAGGCCCAGCCCGTGACCCCCCGCCCCGAGTCCAGCGATCCGCATCCGGAGCAGCCGGCCGAGCAGCGGCGCGCCGAGCAGCCGACGACCGCGCGGAAGAAGACCACTGCGAAGAAGACCGCCGTGGAGAAGGCGGCCGCGAAGAAGACCGCCACGACGTCGGCGGCGGCGAAGGCCGCGGCGACGAAGAAGGCGGCGGCCCCCGGGAAGAGGGCGGCGGCCGGTGAAGCGGCGACGAAGAAGGCGGCCGTGAAGAAGGCGGCGGCGAAGAAGACGGCGAAGGCACCCGCCGCGAAGAAGACCGCCGCGAAGAAGGCAGCGGCCCGGAAGGCCGCCGTGCGGGAGACCGCGGTGCCGGACGCCGTCCTCCGGCAGGCGCCGCCGCCCGGGCCCGCCGCCGCGCAGTCCGTCCCGCCCGAGGTGGAGATCGCCGTCTCCCCCGCCGTGGACGCCGCCGACCGGGAGCGGCTGCTGAGCGGCACGCATCACGCCCCGCACTCCGTGCTCGGCGCCCATCCGGTGCCCGGCGGGGTCGTCTTCCGGGTGTTCAAGCCGTACGCCCTGGCGGTGACCGTGGTCTCCGGGGGCCTCACCGTCGAGCTGCACGACGACGGCGACGGGTTCTTCTCGGGCCTGCTGCCGCTGCGCGAGGTACCGGCGTACCACCTGCTCGTGACGTACGAGGGGACGGTGCAGGAGACCGAGGACGCCTACCGTTTCCTGCCCACGCTCGGCGAGTTCGACCTGCACCTGATCGGCGAGGGCCGGCACGAGGAGCTGTGGACGGTGCTCGGCGCGCACCCGATGACGCACCAGGGCGTGACCGGCACCCGCTTCACGGTGTGGGCGCCGAACGCGCGGGGCGTGCGGGTGGCCGGCGGCTTCAACTTCTGGGACGGCACCGGTTTCCCGATGCGGTCGCTGGGCTCCTCCGGGGTGTGGGAGCTGTTCGTGCCGGGCGTCGGCGAGGGCGAGCTGTACAAGTTCGAGACCACCCGCCCCGACGGCTCGAGGACGCTGCGCGCCGACCCGATGGCCCGCCGCACGGAGGAGCCGCCGGCCACCTCGTCGATCGTCACCTCCTCGCACTACGAGTGGGGCGACGCGCAGTGGCTGGAGCGCCGGGCCGAGGTGCCCGCGCACCAGGCGCCGTTCTCGGTGTACGAGGTGCACCTGCCGTCCTGGCGCCCGGGGCTGTCGTACCGCGAGCTCGCCGAGCAACTCCCGGCGTACGTCAAGGACCTGGGCTTCACGCACGTGGAGCTGATGCCGGTCGCCGAGCACCCCTTCGGTCCGTCCTGGGGCTACCAGGTCACCGGCTTCTACGCGCCGACCGCCCGGCTCGGCACCCCCGACGACTTCCGGTACCTGGTCGACGCGCTGCACCGGGCCGGCATCGGCGTGATCATGGACTGGGTGCCGGCGCACTTCCCGAAGGACGACTGGGCGCTGGCCGAGTTCGACGGCCGTCCGCTGTACGAGCACGCGGATCCGCTGCGGGCCGCGCACCCCGACTGGGGCACCCTGGAGTTCGACTTCGGGCGGCGCGAGGTGCGCAACTTCCTGGTGGCCAACGCCCTGTACTGGTGCCAGGAGTTCCACATCGACGGCCTGCGCGTGGACGCGGTCGCCTCCATGCTCTACCTGGACTACTCGCGCGAGCCGGGCCAGTGGACCCCCAACGAGCACGGCGGCCGGGAGAACCTGGACGCGGTGGCGTTCCTGCAGGAGATGAACGCGACCGTCTACCGGCGCTGCCCCGGCGTGGTGACCATCGCGGAGGAGTCCACGGCCTGGGACGGCGTCACCCGGGCCACCCACCACGAGGGCCCGAGCGGGTTCGGCGGGCTCGGGTTCGGCCTGAAGTGGAACATGGGCTGGATGCACGACTCGCTGCAGTACATGAGCCACGATCCGATCCACCGCAAGTACCACCACCACGAGATGACGTTCTCGATGGTGTACGCCTACAGCGAGAACTACGTGCTGCCCATCTCGCACGACGAGGTGGTGCACGGCAAGCGGTCCCTGGTGTCCAAGATGCCCGGCGACTGGTGGCAGCAGCGTGCCAACCTGCGCGCCTACCTCGGCTTCATGTGGTCCCATCCGGGCAAGCAACTGCTGTTCATGGGGCAGGAGTTCGCCCAGGGGGCCGAGTGGTCCGAGGCGCGCGGCCCGGACTGGTGGCTGCTGGACCCGGACTACGGCGCGCAGGCCGACCACCGCGGGGTGCGCGATCTGGTGCGCGACCTCAACACCGTCTACCGGCACACCCCGGCGCTGTGGCGGCGCGACACCGAGCCGGACGGTTTCCGGTGGGTCGCCGGTGACGCGGCCGAGGACGACGTGCTCGCCTTCCTGCGGTACGACGGCGACGGCTCGCCGCTGCTCGCCGTGTGCCACTTCGCCCCGGTGGTCCGGCACGCGTACCGGATCGGCGTCCCGGACGACGTGCCCGCCTGGCACGAGGTCCTGAACACCGACGACGGCCGGTACGGCGGCAGCGGCGTCACCCGGCCGGACCCGGTCAAGCCGGAGGCGCAGGGGTGGCACGGCCTTCCGGCGAGCATCCGGCTGACCCTGCCGCCCCTGGCGACGGTGTGGCTGCGCCCGGCCTGACCCCCGGGGCGCGTCCTCTATCCCAGGGCCTCGGCCAGCGGCCGGGGCAGCGGTCCGGTGTGCAGGACGCCGAGCCGCTGGGTGGCGCGGGTGAGCGCCACGTACAGGTCGCTGGTGCCGTAGCGCCCCGGCTCGACCACGAGGACCGAGTCGAACTCCAGTCCTTTGGCCTGGCGCGGGTCGAGCAGGACGACGCCGTGCGTCAGATCGGGCTCGGCACCCGCCTCCACCCCGTCCAGCCGCGCCGCCAGGGCGCGGTGCAGTTCGCGCGGGGCGATGACCGCGAGGCGGCCTTCGGCCGGGGTGAGTTCCCCGACGGCCTTCGCGACCGCGCCGGGCAGGTCGTCGGTGGCGCGGGCCCAGGGGCGCACGCCCGTGGAGCGCACCGAGCCGGGCGGCTCGAAGTCCGGGTGCTCGGCGCGCACCACCGCGGCCGCGACGTCCATGATCTCGGCCGGGGTGCGGTAGTTGACGCCGAGCCGGGTGTGCTCCCAGCGGTCCTCGACGTACGGGGCGAGGATGTCCGCCCAGGAGCCGACACCGCCCGCCTCCGAGGTCTGCGCCGGGTCGCCGACCAGGGTCATCGAGCGGGTCGGGCTGCGCCGCATCAGCAGCCGCCAGGCCATCGGGGAGAGCTCCTGCGCCTCGTCGACGATGATGTGCCCGAACGCCCAGGTCCGGTCGGCGGCGGCCCGCTCGGCGGCGCTGCGGTGGTCCTCCTCCTCGTGCCGCTCGGCGAAGCGCTCGGCGTCGATGATGTCGTGCGCGGACAGCACCTCGGAGGACTCCGGGTCGTCCTCCTCCTTGTCCTCGAACTCGAACGTCCGCGAGGCGTAGGACACGTCGAGCACGCCCTGCGCGTAGGCGATCTGCGTCTGCCGCTCCTGTTCGGCCCGTTCGCGCGCGAGCCGGTCGTCCTCGCCGAGGAGTTCGGCGGCCTCGTCGAGCAGGGGCACGTCGGAGACCGTCCAGTGCCGGGTCACCGGACGGCGGATCGCGGCGGCGTCCTCCTCGGGCAGGAAGTCCTCGGGCGCGGCGAGGAAGTCGGCGACGAGCCGCTGCGGGGTGAGCCGGGGCCACAGCAGGTCGACGGCGGACCAGACCTCGGGGTTCTCGGCGAGTTCGTCGCGGATCTGGGTGATGTCGCTGGGGTCGAGCAGATTGGTCCCGTCGTAGGGGTCGGTGCCGATGCGCTCGGCGACCATGTCGGTGAGCGTGTTGAGGATGTGGCCCTCGAAGTACTCGCGCGCCGCGTTGTGCGGCAGCTTGGTGGCGCGGGTGCGTTCCCGGGCGACGTTCACCAGGCCGTCGTCGAGCATGAGGACCTCGCGGTCGTGCTCGATGGTGATCACCGGGTCGGGCAGCGCCTGCCGGCTGCGGACGACCTCGGCGAGGACGTCGGCCATCTCGGCCCGGCCCTTGACCGCGGCGGCCTCGGGGGTGTCCCTCCGGGTCGCCCGCACGCCGGGGAACAGCTCGCCCACGGTCGCCAGCAGCACGCCGGTCTCGCCGAGGCTGGGCAGCACCTCGCCGATGTAGCCGAGGAACGCCGGGTTGGGTCCGACGATCAGGACGGCGCGGCGGGCCAGCAGTTCGCGGTGCTCGTAGAGCAGGTAGGCGGCGCGGTGCAGGGCGACGGCGGTCTTGCCGGTGCCGGGACCGCCCTCGACCACCAGCACCCCGCGGTGCGGGGCGCGGATGATGCGGTCCTGGTCGGCCTGGATGGTGCGCACGATGTCGCCCATCCGGCCGGTGCGCGCGGAGCCCAGCGCGGCGAGCAGCACGGCGTCGCCCGTGGGGTCCTCGTGGCCGGTGCGGGTCTGGTCGCCGAGGTCGAGGATCTCGTCGTGCAGGGCGGTGACCCGGCGGCCCTCGGTGGAGATGTGCCGTCGGCGCCTGAGGCCCATCGGGGTGTGGCCGGTGGCCAGGTAGAAGGGACGGGCGACGTCGGCGCGCCAGTCGATGAGGACGGGGGTGCGCTCGGCGTCGTCGGCGCGCAGGCCGATGCGGCCGATGTGGTGGGTGGTGCCCGAGG
This sequence comes from Streptomyces viridosporus T7A, assembly GCF_008704515.1. NCBI lineage: Bacteria > Bacillati > Actinomycetota > Actinomycetes > Kitasatosporales > Streptomycetaceae > Streptomyces > Streptomyces viridosporus. Next base: position 5,652,481 of record NZ_CP023700.1, on the reverse strand, counting down.
AGAGGTCGATCCGGCCGAAGCAGAGGGAGCCGTCCACCGCGTTCAGCGCGGCGAGCAGCCCGGACCGCTCGGCGACGAGGATGTCCCGTTCCAGCCTGGCCTGCATGGGCGTGTCGCCCTGGGCGAGCGCCTGTGTGACGGACACCTCGGTGTCGCCGCGCAGGGCGTCCACGCGTGCGTACAGTCCGTCGATGAATTCCTGCTCCCGCCGCAATTCATCGTCCGGGAATTCGGTGTTTGACAATTCCGCTCCCACCCGCATATACTGTGCTCACTGAACTTATTCGCAACTCCTTGAATTGAAGTCGCGAATCAATGAATATACGCAGAGGAAACCCCCGGGCGCAATTACCCGGGGGTTTTCTCGTGCCGGCGCGGGCCGGTCCGTCCCCACCGGCCGGCGGGCCGGAGCGGTCCCGGACGCGCGAGAAGGCCGAGCGGCCGGACTCACGGGGGAGGAGTCCGGCCGCTCGGCGGTGGGGCCCGGAGACGGGCGGCGCGCCCGCGGTTCTCCGGTGACCGGGCGGCTGGGCAACGGGGGAGTGTCCCAGCCGCCCGGGGTGTGCGGGGCGGGGCGCCGGCGTCAGGCCTTGGCCAGTTCCTTCTCGCCGCCCGGAGCGGGCGCCCCGGCGCGGACGTCGTCGGTGCCGGCGCCGTGCTCGTGGTCGTCCAGCAAGGTCTTCTCGTCGAAGGGGACGTGGCCCGCGAGCACCTGGTCCGCCCGCTCCTTGTCGAACTCCTTGGTCCAGGTGCCGACCAGCACCGTGGCGACCGCGTTGCCCGCGAAGTTGGTCAGGGCGCGGGCCTCGCTCATCAGGCGGTCGATGCCGACGATCAGGCCGATGCCGTCCACCAGGGCCGGCTTGTGCGACTGCAGGCCACCGGCCAGCGTCGCCAGGCCGGCGCCGGAGACACCGGCGGCGCCCTTGGAGGCGATCAGCAGGAAGAGCAGCAGCGTGACCTGCTCGCCCATCGACATCGGCGTGCCCAGGGCGTCGGCGATGAACAGCGAGGCCATGGTCATGTAGATCATGGTGCCGTCGAGGTTGAAGGAGTAACCGGTCGGGACGGTGATGCCGACCACCGGCTTGCTGACGCCCACGTGCTCCATCTTCGCGATGAGCCGCGGCAGCGCCGACTCGGACGAGGACGTGGACAGGATCAGCAGGAACTCACGGCCCAGGTACTTGAACAGGCTCCAGATGTTCAGGCCCGCGACGATCCGCAGCAGCGCGCCGAGCACCACGAAGATGAACAGCACACAGGTGATGTAGAAGCCGAGCATCAGCACCGCGAGGCTCTTCAGCGCGTCCAGGCCGGCGGATCCGGTGACCGCGGCCATGGCGCCGAACGCACCGATCGGGGCGGCCCACATGATCATGGCGAGGACCCGGAAGACCAGCCGCTGGATGTGCTCGATGCCGCGCAGGACCGGCTGGCCGGCGCTGCCCATGGCCTGCAGCGCGAAGCCGCACAGCAGGGCGACCAGCAGGGTCTGCAGCACCTCGCCCTGGGTGAAGGCGGACACGATCGTGGCCGGGATGATGCCGAGCAGGAACTCGGTGGTGTCCTTGGCCTCCGCGTCGACCTGGGCCTGACCGGTCTCCTTGACCGCGTCGGTGACCGCGAGACCCGTCCCGGGGTCCAGGATGTTGCCGACGACCAGGCCGATGCCGAGCGCGACCAGCGACATGACCAGGAAGTAGACCATGGCGATGCCGCCGACCGCGCCGACCTTGGCGGCCTTCCGCACGGAGCCGATGCCCAGCACGATCGTGCAGAAGATGATCGGCGAGATCATCATCTTGATCAGGTTCACGAACCCGGTGCCGAGCGGCTTCAGCTCGACCGCGAAGTCGGGTACGAGCAGGCCGACGCCGATCCCGAGGGCGACCGCGATGATCACCGCGATGTAGAGATAGTGCGTGCGGTCCCGCTTGGCCTCGGGTTCGGCAGGTGCCGTATCGGCTGCGCTGGTCACGGCGGCCCTCCTTGACGACGTCGTCGGCATCACCGGCGTGCGGCTCACGTCCCGGGATGGGGTTTGGGGAATGCCGTGACTATCTCCCGGCGTGTGAGTGCGGTCACCCTTCCGTTCATTTAGTTCATCGGGAAAGCGGAGGCAGACTGGCTCCATGCGTCTCCCCGTCCCCCGACCCCGCAGCCTGGCGGGCCAGCTCTTCGCCGTGCAGGCCGTGCTGCTGACGGTCGTCGTCGCCGGGTACGCGCTGTTCACCTACGTCAGCGACCGCAGCCAGGCCGAGGAGACCGCCGGCCTCCAGGCCGAGGCGGTGGCCCGCTCGGTCGCCGACTCCCCCTCGGTGCGGGAGGCGATCCGCACCTCCGACCCCTCGACCTCGCTCCAGCCCTACGCGGTGGCCGTGGTGCGCGACACCGACGTCGACTTCGTCACGATCATGGATCCGCGGGGCATCCGCTGGACCCACCCCGACCCGGAGCAGATCGGCCTGCCCTTCCGCGGCCACACCGCCCCCGCCCTCGAGGGCCGCACCTTCACCGAGACCTACACCGGCACCCTCGGCCCGTCCGTCCGCGCGGTGACCCCGGTCCGGGACGGCGACCGGATCGTCGGCCTGGTCAGCGCGGGGATCCGGGTCGAGGAGATCAGCGCGCGCGTCCGGGGGCAGCTGACGGCCCTGCTCGGGGTCGCGGCCGGCGCCCTCGGGCTCGGCGCGGTCGGCACGTACGTCGTCAACGCCCGGCTGCGCCGGCACACCCACGGGATGAACGCGACCGAGCTCAGCCACATGCACGACTACCATCAGGCCGCGCTCCACGCCGTGCGCGAGGGGCTGCTGATGCTGGACGGCCAGTTCCGGATCGCGCTGATCAACGACGGCGGGCGGGAGCTGCTGGGCGTGGCCCGGGGGGAGGACGTGGTGGGCAGGCCGGTGACGGAGCTCGCTTTGCCCTCCCCGCTGACGGGTGCGCTGCTGGACTCCAGGCCGCGGGTGGACGAGATGCACCTGACGGCGGACCGGGTGCTGGTGGTGAACACCTCGCCGGTCTCCGGCGGCCAGCGGCGCGGCTCGGTGGTGACCCTGCGGGACGTGACCGAGCTCCAGTCGCTGATGGGTGAGCTGGACTCCGAGCGGGGCTTCACCCGGGCGCTGCGCTCCCAGGCGCACGAGGCGGCGAACCGGCTGCACACCGTGGTCTCGCTGATCGAGCTGGGCCGGGCCCAGGAGGCGGTGGACTTCGCGACCGCCGAGCTGGAGCTGGCCCAGGCGCTCACCGACCAGGTGGTGGCGGCCGTGAGCGAGCCGGTGCTGGCGGCCCTGCTGCTGGGCAAGACGGCGCAGGCCAACGAGCGGGGCGTGGAGCTGGTGGTGTCGCCCGAGAGCCGCCTGGACGACGGTCTGCTGCCGGACACCCTGCCCGCCCGCGACCTGGTCACCATTCTCGGCAACCTGATCGACAACGCCGTGGACGCGGCGCAGGGCGGCGTCCGGCCCCGGGTGACGGTGACGGCGCTGACCGGGGAGGGCGCGGAGGGCGCGGCGGATCCGGAGCTGACCCTGCGGGTGTCCGACACCGGCCCCGGGGTGGACCCGGACCACGCGGAGGCGCTCTTCGAGCGGGGCTTCACGACCAAGCAGTCCGGTCCGGGCGGACGGGGACTGGGCCTGGCGCTGGTCCGGCAGGCGGTGGGGCGGCACGGCGGATCGCTCTCGGTGACGTCGGCGGAGGGGGGCGGTGCCCGGTTCGAGGTGCGGCTGCCCCTGCGGGGCGCCGTCACCGGCGGCGCGCTCGTGCGGTGCCCGGGAGGCGGCGCATGACGGACGGCCGGACCATCAGGGTCCTGGTGGTGGAGGACGACCCGGTCGCCGCCGACGCCCACGTGCTGTACGTCGGCCGGGTGCCGGGCTTCGTCGCCGTCGGCAAGGCGCACACCGGTGCGCAGGCCCGCCGGGTCCTGGAGCGCACGCCCGTCGACCTGCTCCTCCTCGACCTGCACCTGCCCGACGTGCACGGGCTGCAGCTGGCCCGCTCGCTGCGGGCCGCCGGGCACCACGCCGACGTGATAGCGGTGACCTCGGCCCGGGACCTCGCGGTGGTGCGCGAGGGGGTGTCGCTGGGGGTCGTGCAGTACGTGCTGAAGCCCTTCACCTTCGCGACGCTGCGAGACCGCCTGGTGCGGTACGCCGAGTTCCGCGCGGCGGCCGGCGAGGCCAGCGGCCAGGCGGAGGTGGACCGCGCGCTGGCCGTGCTGCGCGCCCCGGGCCCGTCCGCCCTGCCCAAGGGGCTGAGCGCGCCGACGCTGGAGCGGGTGTCCGTGGTCCTGCGGGACGCCGAGGAGGGCCTGACCGCCACCGGGGTCGCGGAGGCCGTCGGCATCTCCCGCATCACCGCCCGCCGCTATCTGGAGCACCTGGTGGAGACCGACCGCGCGGCCCGGCGCCCGCAGTACGGGACCGTGGGCCGGCCGGAACTGCAGTACCGGTGGGTGAGCGGCCCGTGAGGGCGGCCGGCGGTTCTGGGGCGGGCGCGGCGTTCGGTTTGCGCCGCGGGGACGGCCGCCGTCCGGACCCCGGCCACCCCGTTCCGCCGCACGACCGTTCGACGACCGCACGTCCGGTGCCGCCCGCGGCCCGCCCGGGCGGCGGGCGCGCCGACGGCGCCGTCCGACCCCGGTTCGGTGCATATGCCCGCTGAGCTTTCCGTTTGCGTTCCGGCCGTCCGGACGGGGCGCCGGCCGTCCCTCCGGAAGGCCGGCACCCCGTCCGGACGGCCGTCCTTCGCCGGGCGGCCGACCCGCCGGTAGCCGTACGTTCCTACAGTCGGTGATCCTGGCCGAACAGAGCGTGGCCGTCCCGTCCGCACGCCCCTAGCTTGTGGGCCGTGCCCCGATCCTCCGCTCGACCGAACCGTCCCCCGTCCCCCGGCGCCCACCCGCCCCCGCCGTTCGACGCCCCCGCGGCCCGCCGGCTGCGAACCGGCCTCGGCCTGGGTCCGCACCAGGTCGCCCACACCCTGCGCGCCTCGTACGGGCTGCCGTACGTCACACCGGATCTCGTCGCCGCCTGGGAACGCGGGACCGCCGCCCCCTCGCCCGGCGAACTGACCGCGCTGGCGGGGGTGCTGTGGTGCTCGCCGGGTGAACTCGTCGGACGTCCGCGCACCTTGCGCGAGCACCGCGTCGCCCGCGGTCTGGCGCCCGAGGACGTCGCCCGCGCGGTCGGCCACGAACTCCACGCCTATCTGCGGATGGAGGAGACCGGCCGGTGGCGCGGCTCCGCGCGGCAGTCCGCCACCCTGACCGGACTGCTGGCCCTGTCCCCGGCCGACGTCGTCACCGTCACCGGCCGGGAGGAGTCACTCGCGGAGCTGCTGCGCCGCGCGGCGACGACGCGCTGGCAGCCGTACGTACGGCCGGTCTCGAGGATCGTCCCGCTGGAGCGGCGGCGGCTGGAAGGAGCGCTCCGGCGGCTCCACCAGGACTACCGGGGCCGCCTGGCCGCCGGCCTCGGCCGGGGCGGCGTCCGGGGCGACGCCGGGGACGGCGGACGGGAACTCCTGGAACACGTCGTGGAGCACTTCTGGAGGGCGGTCGGCACCCGCGGCGGCTGACCGGCCGGGAACCGTGCCGCGGGTGCGGGCGCCGACCGTGCCCCCGGGGGCCCGGCGTCCCTAGAAGACCGACTCCGCCTCGTCCATCCGGTCCTTCGGGACCGTCTTCAGCTCCGTGACCGCCTCCGCCAGCGGCACCATCACGACGTCCGTGCCGCGCAGCGCGGTCATCCTGCCGAAGTCGCCCCGGTGCGCGGCCTCCACCGCGTGCCAGCCGAAGCGGGTGGCCAGCACCCTGTCGTACGCCGTGGGCGTGCCCCCGCGCTGGATGTGGCCGAGGATGACCGGCCTGGCCTCCTTGCCCAGGCGCCGCTCCAGCTCACGCGCCAGGGCCGTGCCGATGCCCTGGAAGCGCTCGTGGCCGAACTTGTCGATCTCGCCCTTGCCGTAGTCCATGGTGCCGTCGGCCGGGTGCGCGCCCTCGGCGACGCAGATCACCGCGAACTTCTTGCCGCGGGCGAAGCGCTCCTCGACCATCTTGACCAGCTGGGCCGGGTCGAAGGGGCGCTCGGGCAGGCAGATGCCGTGCGCGCCGGCGGCCATGCCGGACTCCAGGGCGATCCAGCCCGCGTGCCGGCCCATCACCTCGACCACCATCACCCGCTGGTGGGACTCGGCGGTGGTCTTCAGGCGGTCCATCGCCTCCGTGGCGACACCGACGGCGGTGTCGAAGCCGAAGGTGCGGTCGGTGGAGGAGATGTCGTTGTCGATCGTCTTGGGGACGCCGACCACCGGCAGGCCCGCGTCCGACAGCATGCGGGCCGCGGTGAGCGTGCCCTCGCCGCCGATCGGGATCAGCGCGTCGATGCCGAAGTCGCGGATCATGTCGGAGGCGTTCTCGCAGGCCTCGCGCAGCCGGTCGCGCTCCAGCCGGGAGGAGCCGAGGATGGTGCCGCCGCGGGCCAGGATGCCGCTGACCGCGTTTAGGTCGAGCGTGCGGTAGCGGCCGTCGAGCAGTCCCGAGTAGCCGTCCTCGAAGCCGATGACCTCGTCGTCGTAGTTGTCGACCGCTCGGTGCACGACCGACCGGATCACTGCGTTCAGGCCGGGGCAGTCGCCGCCTGCGGTGAGAACTCCGATACGCATCGTGCTGTGTCTCCTGGTCGCTGTCGATACCGGTGAGCCAACCCCGATTGTTCCATGTCGCCCCCGGCGGCGGCGCCCCGTCCCCGTTCCCGGGTGCCCGTCCGTCCCGATCCGTCCCGATCTCGGGTGCCCGTCCGGCCCGGCCCTCGACCCCATGGGCGGGCGACGCCCTAACTACCGACAGAGGTATTGTCAAGAGGGTTCCACTCACCTGGGTGGGCGATTTTTGCGCGGCCGGAGTGACCGCGGGAACCCGACGAACGCGAGGCCCCCGAGGAAACGGAGAGCGCGTGACCCGCAGCGTGTACGTGACCGGCATCGACCGCGGCGACGGCCGCCAGGTCGTCGAGCTGGGTGTCATGGAACTCCTGACCCGGCAGGTCGACCGGGTGGGCGTCTTCCGTCCCCTGGTGCACGACGGACCCGACCGCCTCTTCGAACTGCTGCGCGCCCGCTACCGGCTCACCCAGGACCCGGCGACCGTCTACGGCATGGACTACCCGGAGGCGTCCGCGCTCCAGGCCGAGCGGGGCACGGACGAACTGGTGTCCGCCCTCGTCGACCGGTTCCACCGGGTCGCCCGCGACTACGACGTCGTCCTCGTCCTCGGCACCGACTACGCCGACACCCAGTTCCCGGACGAACTGAGCCTGAACGCCCGGCTCGCCAACGAGTTCGGCGCCTCGGTGATCCCGGTCGTGGGCGGGCGGAAGCAGACCGCGGAGTCGGTGCGCGCCGAGACCCGCAACGCCTACCGCGCCTACGACACCCTGGGCTGCGACGTGCTCGCCATGGTGGTCAACCGGGTCGCCCGCGAGGACCGGGACGAGATCGCCGAGCGGCTCTCCTCCCGGCTGCCCGTGCCCTGCTACGTCCTGCCGGACGAGCCGGCGCTGTCCGCCCCGACCGTCTCGCAGATCGCGCACACCCTGAACGCGAAGGTGGTGCTCGGCGACGACTCCGGGCTGGCCCGCGACGCCCTCGACTTCGTCTTCGGCGGCGCCATGCTGCCCAACCTCCTCGCCGCCCTGACCCCGGGCTGCCTGGTGGTCACCCCCGGCGACCGCGCCGACCTGGTCGTCGGCTCGCTCGCCGCGCACAGCGCCGGCACCCCGCCGATCGCCGGGGTGCTGCTCACCCTGGACGAGGTCCCCGGCGACGACATCCTCACCCTCGCCGCCCGGCTCGCCCCCGGCACCCCGGTGCTGTCGGTGTCCGGCAACAGCTTCCCCACCGCCGAGCAGCTGTTCTCCCTGGAGGGCAAGCTGAACGCGGCCACCCCGCGCAAGGCGGAGACCGCGCTCGGCCTCTTCGAGCGGTACGCCGACACCGCGGAGATCGAACGGCGGGTCTCCGCGCCCAGCAGCGACCGGGTGACGCCGATGATGTTCGAGCACAAGCTGCTCGAACAGGCCCGCTCCGACCTGCGGCGAGTCGTGCTCCCCGAGGGCGCCGAGGAGCGGGTGCTGCACGCGGCCGAGGTGCTGCTGCGCCGGGGCGTGTGCGAGCTGACCCTGCTCGGTCCGGTCGACCCCATCCGCAAGAAGGCCGCGGACCTCGGCATCGACCTCGGCGACACCCAGCTGATCGACCCGGCCACCTCCGAGCTGCGCGACTCCTTCGCCGAGAAGTACGCGGCCCTGCGCGCCCACCGGGGCGTGACCGTGGAGCTGGCCTACGACGTCGTCTCCGACGTCAACTACTTCGGCACGCTGATGGTGCAGGAGGGCCTGGCCGACGGCATGGTGTCCGGCTCGGTGCACTCCACCGCCGCGACCATCCGGCCGGCGTTCGAGATCATCAAGACCCGCGAGGACGCCCGGATCGTCTCCTCCGTCTTCTTCATGTGCCTGGCCGACAAGGTCCTCGTCTACGGCGACTGCGCGGTCAACCCGGACCCGGACGCGGAGCAGCTGGCCGACATCGCCGTGCAGTCGGCGGTCACCGCCGCGCGGTTCGGGGTGGAACCGCGGATCGCGATGCTGTCGTACTCGACGGGCACCTCCGGCTCCGGCGCCGACGTCGACAAGGTGCGCGAGGCGACCGAGCTGGTGCGCGCGCGCCGTCCCGACCTCAAGATCGAGGGGCCGATCCAGTACGACGCGGCCGTGGAGCCCTCGGTCGCGGCGACCAAGCTGCCGGACTCCGAGGTCGCCGGGCAGGCCACCGTGCTGATCTTCCCCGACCTGAACACCGGCAACAACACCTACAAGGCCGTGCAGCGCTCGGCCGGCGCGATCGCCGTCGGCCCGGTGCTCCAGGGCCTGCGCAAGCCGGTCAACGACCTGTCCCGGGGGGCCCTCGTCCAGGACATCGTCAACACCGTCGCCATCACGGCGATCCAGGCCCAGTCCCCCGCGTCGTCCCCGAGCGAGAAGGCAGCCGCCCCGTGAGTCCCTCCCGTGTCCTCGTCCTCAACTCCGGCTCGTCGTCGGTGAAGTACCAGCTGTTCGACATGCGCGACAGCAGCCGGCTGGCCGCGGGGCTGGTCGAGCGGATCGGTGAGCGGACCTCCCTCGTGCGGCACACCCCGCTCGCCGCGGGCGGCGGGAGCCGGGAGCGCTCCGGGCCGATCGCCGACCACGGCGCCGCCCTGAAGGCGATGGCCGAGGAGCTGGCCGCCGACGGGCTGGGGCTGGACTCCCCGGAGCTGGCCGCGATCGGCCACCGGGTGGTGCACGGCGGGAAGCACTTCACCGAGCCGACCGTCGTCGACGACCGCGTGTGCGCCGAGATCGAACGGCTCGTCCCGGTCGCCCCGCTGCACAACCCGGCCAACCTGACCGGCATCCGCACCGCCATGGCGCTGCGCCCGGACCTGCCGCAGGTCGCCGTCTTCGACACCGCCTTCCACACCACGATGCCGGAGTCGGCCGCCCGCTACGCGATCGACGTGGAGACCGCCGACGAGCACCGCATCCGCCGCTACGGCTTCCACGGCACCTCGCACGCGTACGTCTCCCGTGCGACGGCGCGGCTGCTCGGGAAGGCGCCCGAGGAGGTGAACGTCATCGTGCTGCACCTGGGCAACGGGGCGTCCGCCGCGGCCGTGCGGGGCGGACGGTGCGTGGACACCTCCATGGGGCTGACGCCCTTGGAAGGGCTCGTGATGGGTACGCGGTCCGGAGACATGGACCCGGCCGTCATCTTCCACTTGATGCGTGTCGGCGGAATGTCCGCCGACGAGATCGACGCTCTCCTCAACAAGAAGAGCGGTCTCGTCGGTCTGTGCGGGGACAACGACATGCGGGAGATCCGCCGCCGGATCGACGAGGGCGACGAACGGGCGAAGCTCGCGTTCGACCTCTACATTCACCGTCTGAAGAAGTACATCGGGGCCTATTACGCCGTTCTCGGGCGGGTGGACGCGGTGGCCTTCACCGCCGGCGTCGGCGAGAACTCCGTGCCGGTGCGGGAGGCGGCCGTGGCGGGTCTGGAGGGGCTGGGCCTCGCGGTCGACGCCGAGCGCAACGCCGTACGCAGCGGCGAGCCGCGGCTGATCTCGCCCGAGGGGGCACGGGTCGCGGTCGCCGTGGTACCCACGGACGAGGAAATGGAGATCGCCACCCAGACATACGCACTGGCCGGAAAGAACAACTGAGCGGCCGATTCCTCATTTGTATTTTCCGCCAGACGGAATATTCCGCTGCGAAACAAACCGATAGGATCGCCCCCATGCGCCGTTCGAAAATCGTCTGTACTCTCGGCCCCGCGGTCGACTCCCACGAGCAGCTCGTCGCTCTGATCGAAGCCGGCATGAACGTGGCCCGCTTCAACTTCAGCCACGGCACGCACGCCGAGCACCAGGGCCGGTACGACCGGGTCCGTGCCGCCGCCAAGGAGACCGGCCGGGCCGTCGGTGTCCTCGCCGACCTCCAGGGCCCGAAGATCCGCCTGGAGACCTTCGCCGAAGGTCCCGTCGAGCTGGTGCGCGGTGACGAGTTCACCATCACCACCGAGGACGTCCCGGGCGACAAGACGATCTGCGGAACGACCTACAAGGGCCTGCCGGGCGACGTCTCCCGCGGCGACCAGGTGCTGATCAACGACGGCAACGTCGAGCTGAAGGTGCTGGACGTCGAGGGCCCCCGGGTGAAGACGATCGTCATCGAGGGCGGCGTCATCTCCGACCACAAGGGCATCAACCTGCCGGGCGCGGCCGTCAACGTCCCCGCGCTGAGCGAGAAGGACGTCGAGGACCTGCGCTTCGCGCTGCGGATGGGCTGCGACCTGGTCGCCCTGTCCTTCGTCCGGGACGCGGCGGACGTCGCCGACGTCCACCGCGTGATGGACGAGGAGGGCCGCCGCGTCCCCGTCATCGCCAAGGTGGAGAAGCCGCAGGCGGTGGAGAACATGGAGGACGTCGTGATGGCGTTCGACGGTGTGATGGTCGCCCGCGGCGACCTCGCCGTCGAGTACCCGCTCGAGAAGGTCCCCATGGTGCAGAAGCGCCTGATCGAGCTGTGCCGGCGCAACGCCAAGCCGGTGATCGTGGCGACCCAGATGATGGAGTCGATGATCACCAACTCCCGCCCGACCCGCGCCGAGGCCTCCGACGTGGCCAACGCGATCCTGGACGGCGCCGACGCGGTGATGCTGTCGGCCGAGTCGAGCGTGGGCGCGTACCCGATCGAGACCGTGCGGACGATGTCGAAGATCGTCCAGGCGGCCGAGCAGGAACTGCTCTCCAAGGGCCTGCAGCCGCTGGTGCCCGGCAAGAAGCCGCGCACGCAGGGTGGTTCGGTGGCCCGCGCGGCCTGCGAGATCGCCGACTTCCTCGGCGGCAAGGGCCTGGTGGCCTTCACCCAGTCCGGCGACACGGCCCGCCGGCTGTGCCGTTACCGCGTCGCCCAGCCGATCCTGGCGTTCACCACGGACGAGTCCACCCGCAACCAGCTGGCGCTGAGCTGGGGCGTGGAGTCGCACGTCGTGCCGTTCGTGAACAGCACCGACGAGATGGTCGACCTGGTGGAGCAGGAGCTGGTCAAGCTGAAGCGCTTCAGCGAGGGCGACACCGTGATCATCACCGCCGGTTCGCCCCCCGGTGTCCCCGGCACCACCAACATGGTCCGCGTCCACCACCTGGGCGGCCCGACGAACTGACCCGGAGAGCTCCGGCACGCCACCGGGGGCGCCCCTGCGGACGGGGGCGCCCCCGGTGTCGCGTGCGGCTCCCGGGAAGGTCTCCGGCGGACGGTCAGTCCGTGACGTACTGCTGCAGCCCGGGGATGTACAGGGTCCCGCCGAACTGGCCGGCCTGCTGCACCGTCACGTCGGTGAAGTAGATCAGCGGGATGTTCAGCGGCGGCGGGTGCTCCGGGTCGAAGGTGACCGGGACCAGGCCGAGCAGCTTGCCGGAGATGCGCTCCGTGTACATCACGGTGTCGCCGTCGCGGATCGTGGACGTCGACCCCTTGCGGGCCCGCACGTGGTGGGTCTTGCCGGACAGCTCGTCCTTGACCGTCTGGTGCAGGTCGCCGATGTCGGTGCCGTCGGAGACGACGTACTTCAGCACCTTCTTCGTCCTGCCGCTCGCGGTCCGCACCTCGACGATGCCCTGGTAGTCGGCGCCCTTCAGCAGCAGCGAGCTGGCGTTCAGGTACCAGGGGTCCTCGGGCAGCAGGATCTCGTTGTCGACCCCGCCCTCGGCGTCGGTGGCGACCGGGCAGTCCTCCAGGTCGGTCCCGGACGTCTCGGAGGGGCTCGGGGAGGCGGTGGCCTCCGGGGTCGGCGTCGGGGTCGGGGCCGTCACCTCGGCCTCCTCCTCACCGCCCCCGTCCGCCCGCGGCGCCTCGTCGCCGGAGGTCTTCGCGGTGTCCCGCGCCGCCTCGGCGGCCTTCCCGGTGCCCTCCTCCGCGGTGCCGTCCGCGTCCCGGTCCGCGGCCGGGGCGGACGGGGCGGGGCTCGCACTCGCCTCCGCCTTCTCGTCCCCGTCCTCGGGGGTGAAGACGTCCTTGAGGGCGTCCCCGAGCTTCTCCAGCGCGTTGCGGTCGGTCTCCGACGGGGCCGGCGCGGGCTCGGCCCGCTCCGCCGCGTCCTGCCCGGCCGCGGACGCGGACGGGGTGGCCGCGGGCTCGTCCTCGTCGTCGGAACCTGAATCCGACGAAGAGGACGTGTCCTCGTCCGCGCCCTTGCCCGCACCGGCGGAGGCCGGGGGAGCGGGCTCCGCGGTGGGGGCCTCGTCCGGGGACGCGCTGTCGCTCGCCGTGGGGGCCGGTGCGGACGACGCGGGGGCGTCGTCCTTCCCGGCGCCCTTCTCGGCCTCCTCGATGGCGGCCAGGCATTCCTTGTACTCGTCCGCGGTCAGGCTTCTGGAGGGCGGCGTGTCGTTGCCGTCGGCGAGCGCCAGGGTCGGGGTGAACCCCATTCCCATGAGGACCGCCGTCGGCATCGCCGCCAGGGCCACCACCTTGCCGCTCGGCACGTGGAGCCGGGTGAGCAGCGGCTTCTTCGGGGCCGCGTGGCGCGGCCCTTTCGTCCGGGGACCCGGGAGCGCGGCGGCTCTCGGGTCGCGCGTCTCGTCAGCCGACACGGTGCCCCCTGTCGAGGTCCTCGGCCCGGACGCCGCCCGTCTCCCCGTCACCGCCGGCCTCGTACGGGGGGTGGGGCCGCCCCGGCTCGGCGACGGTGTCCTCGGGGGCGTCGTCCTGCACGGCGTCCTCTCCCCCGGGTCCTCGGAGGGCGCCCCGCGGGTCGCTCTCTCCGGTGTCCGCCTCGCCCGGCGCCCAGGAGAGGGAGAGCGCACCGCCGATCATCGCCAGCAGGAAGCCGATGATGAAGCCGCCTATGTTGGACACGACCAGGGACACCAGGGCCAGGAGGATCGACGCGACACCGGCGAAGATGCGCGTGGCCTGCTGGAACCACATCGTCAGGCCGAGCGTGAACAGCAGGACGCCGATGATCAGCGACCCCGACCCGGCGGTCGTCGCCATGGCGAGCGACATGTGGCCCAGCTTCAGCGTGGCGTAGGGGAAGTAGGCGATGGGGATGCCGCCCAGCAGGGTGAACAGGCCGGCCCAGAACGGCCGGGTGCCCCGCCAGTCGCGGAAGCGCAGACGCAGCCGGGTGAAGGTCCCGGCGCTCTGGACCGGAGTCTCGGCACTCATGGAAAAAGCTCCCTGGGTCCGGTGGAAGTACGTACCGGCTCGGCCGTAGGCGCTGAGAAGCCGGAAGTCTGAGTCTGTGAGGATGGCCCGGCACGCGGACCGGCGGGGCCGGCGGGGCGGAGAAGCGACGGCTCCCCCGCCCCCCGGAGCGGCTCAGCCACCCCGGAACACCCCGGTGACGGAAGCCGTCAGTAGCACTCCATCTTGGGGTCCGCGCCGAGGCGCATCGAGAGGCCGTTCAGCGTGAACGTGCCGGCCGTGGTCGCCCACGCCGTCTGCTTGACGCCGTAGAGGTCGGCCGACTCCGCCTGCTGGGCGAAGCCACCCGGCTGGGTGGTCTTCACGTCCTTGTTCGCGGGGCCGCGCGTCTTGTCCTGGATCGCGACGCCGATGTCGATGTTCTTGAACTTCGCGTCGGCGTCGAGCTGGGCGACGTCGATGTAGAGGTTCTCGGCCGTGACCGGCTTGCCCGGAGCGTTGCCCGCCTCGAGACGAAGGTAGATCGTCTTCTTGATGAGGGGGATCTCCGTCTTGACCGACTGGCACATCTTGGTGATCCTCGCCGTGTCGAACGACGAGATCGCGACCGGAACTTGCGTCTTCTCTTTACCGTCGGTCGAGGTGTAGACGCTGTCGATGCCGCCGTACTGGGCGAAACCCTCACCGTGCAGGTGACCGGCCGTCACCTTGAACTGCTGGCCGGACACGCTGAACGACGCCGCGAGGGCACCCTGCGCCAGGCCGACGCCCACCGCGGCCGTGGCGACCACGCTGGGCACCATGACCACGGCGAACCGCTTCCATCTGGTCCCGCCACGCACCTGGGACTCCATATTTCCTCCTTCTCGGACGTACATCTCCTGTCCTGACCGGCCGTCACGAACGGCGGCTCGGTCGGGCAGGGATGGGAGAAGTGCTCCGTCCTCGGGAAGGAGAGCGCCCGCACCCGACGGCGCACGAAGCGCCCGGATCACCGGCGGTCACTCCCGAGCGACAACCACTGGTCGCGCCTGACACGCATCACGCACAACCCTGCTGGACAGGCTTCACCCGCGGGCGAAGACCCCCCTGTCCAAAGGCCGGCGTCACTGCCGCCGGCCCTGCTCGGTGGGGACCCAGGAGGCCCGCGGGCCCGATTGGCTGTCGGGGCACGGGCGATGGACCGAGCGTCGCCGATCGTGGTGCATTCTCGCCGCACATACAAGGGGGTTCGTTACTCGCTAGTAACGGCCGGATAACCGAGGGGCGACGCACCGATCCCGGCCGGCGACGCTGGGTGTCCCGGCGGGGGCGTACAAAACTATTGATCCTTGGACGGAATCCGACAGACCGATGCCCGCGACTTACTCGCAGTAACAGCGGCCGCGATTGCCAAGTTTTGGCAAAGCGCGGCCGCTTCGGTCCCGGTGGACCGGCCCTCCACTCGGGCCCCACGGATCCGGACGGCCGGCGGAACGGCCGGAACCGGTCTCCGCGCCGCCCGGTCCGCTCAGAACAGGGCCCGTGCCAGCGCCCGGCGCGCGGCGATCACGCGCGGGTCCTCGGCGCCGACCACCTCGAACAGCTCCAGCAGCCGCACCCGTGCGGCGTCCCGGTCGTCGCCCGCGGTGCGCCCCACCGTCTCGATGAGCCGGCCGAAGGCGTCCTCGACGTGACCGCCCACCAGGTCCAGGTCGGCGGCGGCGATCTGGGCCGCGGCGTCCTGCGGCTTCTCGGCTGCGTCCTTGCGCACCCGCACCGGGTCCAGGCCCTGTACGCGCTGGAGCAACTCCGCCTGCGCGAGGCCCAGTCGGGCCTCCGTGTTGCCCGGGTCCTCGGCGAGCACGTTCTTGTACGCCTGGACGGCGCCGCCCAGGTCACCGGCGTCCAGGGCCTGCACGGCGGCCTCCAGCAGGGCGTCGTGCGGACCGGCGGGCGCGTCCTGGACGGCGGCCCGGTCGCCGCCGCCCGGCTCGGCCTCCGGGTCGACGACGAGGCCGGTCAGGCCGAAGCGCTGCTCGGCGACCTGCACCAGCTGGTCCAGGGTCTGGCGGATCTGCGCCTCGCCCGCGGCCCCCTGGAAGAGCGGCAGCGCCTGTCCGGCCACCACCGCGAAGACCGCCGGGATGCCCTGGATCCCGAACTGCTGCATCAGCATCTGGTTGGCGTCGACGTCGATCTTGGCGAGGAGGAAGCGCCCGTTGTACTCGACGGCGAGCCGCTCCAGGACGGGGCTCAGCTGCTTGCAGGGCTCGCACCACTCGGCCCAGAAGTCGATGACGACCGGGACCTCGGTGGACCGCTGCAGGACGTCGCGCTCGAAGCCGGCCTCGTCGACGTCGATGACGAGATCGGCCGGGGAGACGGCGCCCCCGCCGCCCTGCCGGGCCGCTTCGGCGCGCGCCTGCTCCGCCTTCGCCTTGGCCTCCTGGGCCGCCTTCACCGCGGCGAGGTCGACGACTCCGCTCATGGACATGTTCCGTGGCTGCATGCGTCTATCCTCCCCCGTGCGGCGCGCGTGTGTGAAAACGCCCGGGGAAAGCCAGGCGTTCGTGTGCTGTCGGGCGCCGGGTCCCCACCCCACGCCGTGGTCGTCGCTCGGGCACGTCGGTCGCACGTGCTTTCGCTACGAGTCGTAGCGTAACGCCGGACGGGGCCCCCGCGGCACCGGGCCCGGGTGATCTCCCTCACGACCGACCGCGCGGTCTGCGCCGCTAAGGTCGTGCCATGCAGAGCCGCACCCCCGCCAGTCGCACCGGACGCCCGCGCAGCGCGGCCGCGGACGCCGCGATCCTGGCCGCGACCCGCGAGGCTCTGGTCGAACTGGGCTGGTCCAGGCTCACGTTGAGCGACGTGGCGATCCGCGCCGGGGTGGCGAAGACCACCCTCTACCGGCGCTGGGCGGGCAAGAACGAACTGGTCGTGGACGCGGTCGCGGAACTCTTCGACGAGCTGCGCGTGCCCGACCGCGGCTCGCTGGCCGCCGACATCGAGGGCGTGGTGCTGCAGTTCGCCGCGATCCTGGCCCGCCCCGAGGCCAGGAGCGGGCTGATGGCGGTGGTCGCCGAGGCGACCCGCGACGAGGCGCTGCGCGCGCGCATCCGGGCCTCCATCGTCGACCGGCAGAAACACCTGGTCCTCGCGGGCCGGGCGCGCGCACAGGCGCGGGGCGAGCTGCCGGCCGAGACCGACACCGGCCGGACCGCCCGCGCCGCCGACCTGATCTTCGACATGGTGGCTGGCGCGGTGGTGCACCGCACCCTGGTGAGCGCGGAGCCGGCGGACGAGGAGTGGGTGCACGGCTTCACCCGGGTCCTGCTGTCGGGGCTCGCCGCGGCCGGCTCCGCCTGAGGGGCCCGGACCGTCCGCGGGCCGTGATCGTCGACGAACTCCCTTCCATGCGACGGTAGTTGCTTGCCGCGACAGGACCGTCCTGCGAGGATCGGGTGATCATCCCGACCGGGACACGTACGGCACGCCGAGCACCCAGGGAGCCCCGCATGACCGGAACCGGAGCCGAACCCGTCGCCGCGCGCATCGACACCTCCGGGCCGCACCCGGCCCGGGTCTACGACTGGTTCCTCGGCGGCAAGGACAACTACCCCGTGGACGAGGAACTGGGCCGGCGCATCATGAGCGTCGACGGGACCGCACGGCACGTCGCCCGGACCAACCGCTGGTTCATGCAGCGCGTCACCCGGTGGCTGGCCGGCCGGGCGGGCGTCCGCCAGTACCTGGACATCGGCACCGGCATCCCCACCGAGCCCAACCTGCACCAGGTGGCCCAGCGCATCGCGCCGGAGTGCCGCGTCGTCTACGCCGACAACGACCCCATCGTGCTGAAGCACGCCGAGGCGCTCCTGCGCAGCACCCCCGAGGGCGCCACCGCCTACATCGAGGCGGACGTGCGCCGGCCCGACCACATCCTGGAGCAGGCCCGCGCGTGCCTGGACTTCACCCGGCCGCTGGCCCTGTCCCTGGTGGCGCTCACCCACTTCCTCGGCGACGAGGACGATCCGTACGGCCTGGTGGCGCGGCTGGTCGACGCCCTCCCCTCCGGCAGTCACCTCGTCCTGTCGCAGCTCACCGCCGACTTCGACCCCGTCGGAGTGGGACGCGGCGTCGAGATGTACAAGGCGGGGGGCGTCACCCTCGCGCCGCGCACCCGCGCGCAGATCGCCCGCTTCTTCACCGGGCTCGACCTCGTGGAGCCCGGTCTGGTCCAGCTGACCGACTGGCGTCCCGAGCTCGCCGACGGTGAGAGCACCGACCCGAACGCCGTGATCTCCCTGTACGGCGCGGTGGCCCGCAAGCCGTGACCGCCCTCCCCGGCCGGGCGGCCGGGGAGGGGGCCCGCTCTAGAAACCGGCGGGCTCGGTGTACACGCCCCACTCGTCGCGCAGGACGCCGCAGATCTCGCCCAGCGTCGCCTCCGCGCGCACGGCGTCCAGCATCGGCTCGATCATGTTGGCGCCGGAGCGCGCGGCCTCCAGCATGGCGTCGAGCGCGCCGCGCACCGCCGCGTCGTCGCGGGCGGCCTTCCGCTCGCCCAGCAGCCGGACCTGCGCGCGCTCCACCTCGTGGCTGACCCGCAGGATCTCCAGGTCGCCGGTGACGGACCCGGTGTGGGCGTTGACGCCGACGACCTTCTTGTCGCCCTTCTCCAGCGCCTGCTGGTAGCGGAACGCCGACTCGGCGATCTCGCCGGTGAACCAGCCGTCCTCGATGCCGCGCAGGATCCCGGAGGTGATCGGCCCGATCGGGTGCCGCCCGTCCGGGTGGGCCCTGAGACCCCGTTCCTTGATCTGCTCGAAGATCTCCTCCGCGTCGGCCTCGATGCGGTCGGTGAGCTGCTCGACGTACCACGCACCGCCGAGCGGGTCGGCGACGTTGGCGACGCCGGTCTCCTCCATGAGCACCTGCTGGGTGCGCAGGGCGATCTCGGCGGCCTGCTCGCTGGGCAGCGCGAGGGTCTCGTCGAGGGCGTTGGTGTGCAGCGAGTTGGTCCCGCCGAGCACGGCGGCCAGCGCCTCCACGGCGGTGCGGACGACGTTGTTGTACGGCTGCTGGGCGGTCAGCGAGACACCGGCGGTCTGCGTGTGGAACCGCAGCCACTGCGCCTTCTCGCTCCGCGCGCCGTAGACGTCCCGCATCCAGCGCGCCCAGATCCGCCGGGCCGCGCGGAACTTGGCGATCTCCTCGAAGAAGTCGACGTGCGCGTCGAAGAAGAAGGAGAGGCCGGGGGCGAAGACGTCCACGTCCAGGCCGCGGCTGAGCCCCAGCTCCACGTACCCGAAGCCGTCGGCCAGCGTGTACGCCAGCTCCTGCGCGGCCGTCGCCCCGGCCTCGCGGATGTGGTAGCCGGAGACCGACAGCGGCTTGTAGGCGGGGATGCCGGCCGCGCAGTGCTCCATCAGGTCGCCGATCAGGCGCAGGTGCGGCTCGGGCTGGAAGAGCCACTCCTTCTGGGCGATGTACTCCTTGAAGATGTCCGTCTGCAGCGTGCCGTTGAGCACGGCGGGGTCGACGCCCTGGCGCTCGGCGGCGACGAGGTACATGCAGAAGACGGGCACGGCGGGCCCGCTGATGGTCATCGACGTGGTGACGTCGCCGAGCGGGATGTCCCGGAACAGGACCTCCATGTCGGCCGCCGAGTCGATGGCCACCCCGCAGTGCCCGACCTCGCCCAGGGAGCGCGGGTCGTCGGAGTCGCGGCCCATGAGCGTCGGCATGTCGAAGGCGACGGAGAGCCCGCCCCCGCCGTTGCCGAGGATCATCTTGTACCGCTCGTTGGTCTGCTCGGCGTTGCCGAACCCGGCGAACTGCCGGATGGTCCACGTGCGCCCCCGGTAGCCGGTCGGGTACAGCCCGCGGGTGAAGGGGTACTCACCCGGCCAGCCGATCCGCTCGAACCCCTCGTAGGTGTCCCCGGGCCGGGGCCCGTACACCGGCTCCACGGGGTCGCCGGAGAGCGTGGTGAAGTCCGCGTCCCGCTTGCGTGCGGCGTCGTACCGGGCCTGCCAGCGTCGGCGGCCCTCCTCGATGGCGTCAGCGTCCATACCCTCGAATTTACTTGGACGTCCTAGTAAATGTCGACGGCTGACCGCCGCACGCTGCTCCATGCGGCGGTGACGCCCGGAACGCTACGCCCCGGCGGTCGCGGGCGCCTCGGCCGCGACCTTGGCCTCCAGCTCGCGGCTGATCCCGCGCTCCACGAAGAAGGCGGCCGTCGGCACGGTGCCCGCCAGCAGCACCCAGATCTGCTTCTTGACCGGCCACTTCGCCTTGGAACCGAGGTCGAAGGCGAAGATCAGGTACACCACGTACAGCCAGCCGTGGGCGATGCTGACCACCTGGGTGAAGTCGTCCGCGCCGTCCACCCCGAGGATGTACTTGCCGATCATGCCGAAGACCAGCAGGACGAGCAGGACACCGGTGACGTAGGCCATGACGCGGTAGCGCGTCAGCACGCTCTTCTTCATGCAGTCGAGCGTAACGGCCCGTTCCGGGCCATCCCGGACCGGGGCACGTGGGCCGCGTCACCCCTCCTCGAAGTCCCCCGCCGCGAGCCGCAGCGGCCGGAGCATCGCGAAGAGCTCGCCGCACTCCTCGGCGTCGTAGGCGCCGAGGCCGAAGTCCATGGCCATCAGGTCGCGGGTGGCCGCCTCGACCACCTCGCGGCCCTTGTCGGTGATGCGGGCCAGGGTGCCGCGGCCGTCGTTGGGGTTGGGGCGCTTGTCCACCAGGCCCGACCTCACCAGCCGGTCCACGGTGTTCGTCACCGACGTGGGGTGCACCATCAGCCGCTCGCCGATCTTGGACATCGGCAGCTCGCCCGCCTTGGAGAAGGTCAGCAGCACCAGCGCCTCGTACCGCGCGAACGTCAGCCCGTACGGCTTGACCACCGCGTCGACCTCGGCCAGCAGGATCTGGTGCGCACGCATGATCGACGTGATCGCGGCCATCGACGGCACGCTTCCCCAGCGCT
Source organism: Streptomyces viridosporus T7A (assembly GCF_008704515.1). Taxonomy (NCBI): domain Bacteria; kingdom Bacillati; phylum Actinomycetota; class Actinomycetes; order Kitasatosporales; family Streptomycetaceae; genus Streptomyces; species Streptomyces viridosporus. The sequence goes on along the minus strand of NZ_CP023700.1, from coordinate 5,631,727 downwards.
GCTTCCAGAGCTCGTCGGCGCGGGCGATGGGATCGAACGAGAGACTGAGCGGCTTCGGCACGGCACCGACCCTACCGGCCGGTCATATGCTGGTCAGCCCCGTCTCGCCCTTCGGTCGGCGGGACCGCACCGGCCCCGCCGACCGCTTCGTCGGTCGCCGGCTACCCGGCGTCCCGCGCCAGGTGCCGCTCGACGGTCTCCACCTTGGAGGTGAGGCCGTCCTCCACCCCCGGGCGGAGGTCGGCCTTGAGGACCAGGGAGACGCGCGGAGCCCGTGCCTCCACCGCGGCGACGGCGCGCTTCACGACGTCCATGACCTCGTCCCACTCGCCCTCGACCGAGGTGAACATGGCGTCGGTGCGGTTCGGCAGCCCGGACTCGCGGACCACCCGCACGGCGTCGGCGACGTACTCCCCCACGTCCTCGCCCACACCGAGCGGCGTCACGGAGAAGGCGACGATCACGCGTTCACCACTCCTTCGTTCCGGGCGCGGGTGGCGATCACCGCGTCCTCGGCCTCGCGCTTGAGCCGGCGCTCGGCGAAGAAGCCGCCGAGGGGCAGGACCGACATCAGGAAGTAGAAGGCGGCGGTCTTCAGCGGCCACTTGGCGCGGTTCCAGGCGTCCGCCCAGAAGAGCACGTACAGGACGAAGAGGAAGCCGTGGACCGCGCCCATCACCGGGACGGCGTTGAAGTCCGTGGTCCGCTTCAGGACCGAGCAGACGAGCAGGACGAGGAACGAGATCGCCTCGGGGCCCGAGACCAGGCGGAGGCGGCGGAGGGCGGTGGCGGTCTTGATGTCCACGGATCACCTTCGGTGGGAGGGACGTCGGTGTCGACGGGTCGGACGGTTTGTGAACGCACGCACAAGCGTCCGCCCATTGTGGCAAATCTCCTCCGTGATCACCCGAGGGGGTCCCCGGGATCCCGGGTCCCGGCCGCCGGGCGTCCCGGCCGGTCCGTAGCCCGTAGGGGGCCGATCGGGTTCCGACTCCCCCACGGGACCTGTCGGCGGGGCAAAGCGGCCGCTACCGTCACATCCGTGGCGATGTTCAGGCTTCAGAGCAGCAGGGTGCTCGCCGTCGACATGACCGGGGACGCCGTGAAGGCGAAGAACGGCTCCATGGTCGCGTACGACGGCGAGATGGCCTTCAAGAAGCTCACGGGTGGCGGTGAGGGCCTGCGGGGGATGGTGACCCGGCGGCTGACCGGCGAGCAGATGACGGTGATGGAGGTGAAGGGGCACGGGACCTGCTGGTTCGCGGACCGCGCGTCCGAGATCAATCTCGTCGACCTCCAGGGGGACAAGCTCTACGTGGAGTCGAGCAACCTGCTGGCGGTCGACGGCGCACTGCGCACCGGCACCGGCTTCACGGGGATGCGCGGTGCCGCGCAGGGCAACGGGCTGTTCACGACCACCGTGGAGGGGCACGGCCGGGCGGCGCTCCTGTCGGACGGCCCCGTGGTGGTGCTCCGGGTCGGCCCGCAGTACCCGCTGACGGTCGATCCCGGCGCCTATGTGGCCCACCAGGGGAACCTGAGGCAGTCCTTCCAGTCCGGCGCGACCTTCCGCACCCTGATCGGCGAGGGCGGCGGCGAGGCCTTCCAGATCCGGTTCGAGGGCGACGGACTGGTCTACGTGCAGCCCAGTGAGCGGAACACGATCGCGGGGGACGTCTGACATGGCCTTCCGGGAGATCAACTCGAAGGTGGTCGAGGCGACCGTGGCGCCGGGCCTGCGGCTGTTCAGCCAGCGCGGCGCGATGCTCGCGTACCAGGGGGAGGTGAGCTTCACCCCGAACCTGAGGGGCGGCCAGGGCGGGCTGGTGTCGATGATCGGCCGGCGCGTGGCGAACGAGGACACGCCCCTGATGACCGTCGAGGGCAGCGGCACGGTCCTGTTCGGGCACGGCGGCCACGACGTGCAGGTGATCAACCTGTCCGGGGACACCCTGTACGTCGAGGCGGACCGGCTGCTGGCCTTCGAGGGCACGCTGGAGCAGGGCACGGTGTTCCTCGGGTCGCAGGGCGGGGTGATGGGGATGGTCCGGGGCCAGGTCTCCGGGCAGGGGCTGTTCACGACCTCGCTGAAGGGGCACGGCTCCGTCGCCGTGATGGCCCACGGCGGGGTGATCGAGATCCCGATCACCCCGCAGCGGCCGGTGCGCGTCGACCCGCAGGCCTACGTCGCCCACCACGGCGACGTCCGCAACAAGCTGTCCACGGCCCTCGGCTGGCGGGACATGGTGGGCCGCGGTTCGGGAGAGGCGTTCCAGCTGGAGCTGAGCGGCAGCGGTGCGGTGTACGTCCAGGCGTCGGAGGAGAAGCTTTGACCGCCCCCTCCCCCGGCGGGCGGGGGCTCCCGGCCCGGGCCGCCTCCCCGTCGCGGCGGGCCTCCTCCGACCGGGCCACGCCCTGCCCCCTGCCCCGCTTCACGGGGATCCACTTCTTCCCCGGCCCGAGGAGGCCGGGGCCCTCTCGGAGGTACCCCAGGTGAGCACCGTGCACCACGACCCGACGACGCTGCCGTCCGACGACAACGTCACCCCCTACACCTTCTGCGTGGAACTCAGGGGCACCCAGTGGTTCATGCAGAAGGGGAAGATGATCGCCTACTACGGATCGATCGAGTTCAACGGCGTCGGACACGGCCGGCTCGACCGGCTCGTCCGTACGGCGTTCCATTCGCCTCTGCACGCGAGCGACTGGGTCGTGGCGGAGGGCTCGGGCAAGATGCTCCTCGCCGACCGGGCCTTCGACGTGAATTCGTACGACCTGGACGACGGCAACCTGACCATTCGCTCGGGCAACCTCCTCGCTTTTCAGCCAAGTCTCTCGCTGAAGCAGTCGATCGTGCCGGGTTTCCTGACCCTGATCGGAACCGGAAGATTCGTGGCCGCGTCCAACGGTCCGGTGGTCTTCCTGGAGCCCCCCGTCCGGGTGGACCCGCAGGCGCTGGTCGGATGGGCCGACTGCCCCTCTCCGTGCCACCACTACGACCACGGCTACCTGACCGGCCTGGTGGGCGGTCTACGTGCGATGACGGGGCTCGGCGGGGCCTCGGGCGAGGAGCACCAGTTCGAGTTCGTGGGAGCCGGCACGGTGCTGCTCCAGTCGTCCGAGAAGCTGATGCCGGAGCAGGCCGTGGGGGTCACTCCGCAGCAGTCGGGGGTGCCCGGCGGAGCGTCGCCCGGCGGGTCCGGGCAGCCGTCCGGATCACCGCGCCTTCCCGGACAGCTGGGCGACCTCCAGCGTCGCTTCGGGCTGTGAGCGGTAGTCTGCGGAGTGTGACGTCGAACGCGTGCGCACCATGTCACACGGAAGCCTCATTAGTTCGTCTTTCAACTTCTTAGGTAGACTTCATTCATGGAGACCGAGACGGCCACGCGCTGGCTGACCCACGCAGAGCAGTGCGCCTGGCGCACCCACCTGGAGGTCAACAGGCTGTTGACCTACCAGCTCGAGAAAGATCTGCAGCCGTTCGGCCTGACAATGAACGACTACGAGATCCTGGTGAACCTCTCCGAGTCGGAGGACCGGCGGATGCGGATGAGCGACCTCGCCTCCGCCACCATGCAGTCCAAGAGCCGCCTCTCGCACCAGATCACCCGCATGGAGAACGCGGACCTGGTCCGGCGGGAGAACTGCGAGTCCGACCGCCGCGGGCTCTACGCGGTCCTCACCGAGCACGGCCTGGAGACCATGCGGAAGGTCGCGCCCCACCACGTGGCGTCCGTGCGCCGCCACTTCATCGACCTGCTCTCCCCCGAGGCCCTCACCGAACTCGACAAGGCCCTCAAACCCATCGCGGAACACCTGCGCGGGCAGCGGGGACGCCCCTGACGCCCTGACCGGGACCAGACCGGGACCTGGCCGGCAGCACCGTGCCGGACAGCACGGGCCGCAGGGGCGTCACCCCTCCTCGACGAGCGGCAGACGGAGCTCGAACAGGGCTCCGCCCGTCGGCGCCGCACCGGCCGTGAGCGTCCCGCCGTGCCGTACGGCGACGTCCCGCGCGATGGCGAGCCCCAGCCCGGCGCCGCCGTCGTCGCGGCTGCGGGCGGCGTCCAGCCGGACGAACCGTTCGAAGATCCGCTCGCGGTCGGCCTCGGGCACCCCCTCCCCGTCGTCCGCGACGCCGAGCACCGCCCAGGCCCCCTCCCGCCGGACGGTCACCGTGACCGTCTCGCGGGCGTGCCGCCGGGCGTTGTCGAGCAGGTTGGTGAGCAACCGCCCCAGCTGCCCCCGCGAGCCGGTCACCTGCGCCGGCTCCGTCCGCACCACCACCCCCGTCCGGCCCGCGGTCTCCTCCCGGGCCAGCGCGGCCAGGTCGACGAGGCTGTCGGCGGGCCGCTCCCCCGCGTCCAGCCGAGCGAGCAGCAGCAGGTCGGCGGCGAGGTGCTGGAGCCGCACGGTGTCCTCGACGGCGCCGTCCAGGTCGAGCAGCTCGGGGTGGGCGGCGGCCACCTCCAGCTGGGTGCGCAGCGAGGCGATCGGGCTGCGCAGCTCGTGCGAGGCGTCGGCGACGAACCGCCGCTGCCGCTCCACGGACGCCTCCAGCGCGGTGAGCGTCTCGTTGGTGGTGCGGGCGAGCCGGGCGATCTCGTCGTGCGTGCCGGGCTCCGGGACGCGGCGGGCGAGGTCCTCGGAGGCGGTGATCGCGGCCATCTCCCGGCGGATGCCCTCCACCGGCCGCAGGGCCCGCCCGGTGACCATCCAGGTCACGCCGGCGACCACGCCCAGCAGCAGCGGGAGGCCGATGAGCATCGCGGTCTGCGCGGTGTCCACGGCACTGTGCTCGGCGGCGAGCGGCGCTCCCGCGTAGACGGTGAGCCGGCCCCGGTCGTGGGTCTGCACGTCGACGGCCGCGAACCGGTAGTCCTCGGTGTCGCCGTCGATCGTCGCGGAGCCGTTCCCGAAGGTGGTCTCGCCGGCGATCTCACCGGGGGCGAGGTCCTCGCCGGAGCCGCCGGAGTCCTCGGCGTGGTCGGAGTCGTCCGGGTCGTCAAAATCGTCGGAGTCGCCCGAGTCGCCTGAGTCGTCGGAGTCGTCATCGTCGTCGCCCGGGGCGGGCGGGGCCGGACGCGGCTTCACCTCGTCGGTCGCCGTGCCGCTGATCCGCTCCAGGTCCTCGCTGGCCGCGACCAGCCCGCCGTCCTCGTCGAGGATCTGCACCGGCCCGTCGTCGCCGTCCAGCCCCGTCAGGTCCTCGTACGCCGTCCGGGCGGCCAGATCGAAGGCGACCGCCCGGGCGGAGCGCTCCGCCCGGGTGCCCGCCTCGGCGGTCAGGTTGGAGCGCAGCGCCAGCACCACGGCGAACCCCGCCGTGACGAGGGCCACGGCGACCACCAGGGTCGCGCCGAGCGTCGCCCGCGACCGGACCGAGCCGAACAGCCGGTTCACCGCGCCGTCTCCAGCCGGTACCCGGCGCCGCGCACGGTCCGGATCAGCCCGGCGCGCAGCTTGCGGCGCAGGGCGCTGACGTAGACCTCGACGATGTTCGGGTCGCCCTCGTAGGCGAAGTCCCAGACGTGCTCCAGGATCTCCGCCTTGGAGACCACCTCGCCGGCCCGCAGCACCAGCTGCTCCAGGACGGAGAACTCCTTGGCGGTCAGCGCCACCTCGTCCTCGCCCAGGAAGACCCGGCGGGCGGCGGTGTCCACCCTGAGGTCGCCGTGCACGTGCACCGGGGAGGCCCCGGCGCCCTGACGGCGGCGCAGCAGCGCCTTGACGCGGGCGACGAGGACGACGTACGAGAACGGCTTGGTGAGGTAGTCGTCGGCGCCCGTGTCCAGGCCCTCGGCCTCGTCGTACTCGCCGTCCTTGGCGGTGAGCATCAGGATCGGCACGTCGTGCCCGGCGGCGCGCAGGGCGGCGCAGACCCGGTAGCCGTTCAGGCCGGGCAGCATGATGTCGAGGACGACCAGGTCGTACGAGCCCTCGGTGGCCCGGTGCAGCCCTTCCCGGCCGTCGTGGACGACGTCCACGGCATAGCCCTCGGCGGTCAGTCCCTTGGCGAGCGACAGGGCGAGCCGCTTCTCGTCCTCCACGATCAACAGGCGCATGCCCCCAAGGGTCGCAAAGGGAACCTGAAGATCACTTCAGGCGGTTTCAGGTTCCTTTCAGCCTCGGTCGGCGAGATTGAAGGCGTCGAAAAAGAACGACAGGGGAGGAACCCGCATGAAGCGCAACATCGTGATCGCCGCCGTCACGGCCGCAGCCCTCGTCGGAGGAGGTACGGCGACGGCCCTCGCGGTCTCGGGGGACGACGCGCCGAAGCGGCAGACGAACACCTGGGCGGCGGACGACGACCGCGACGACCGCGACGACGACGGCCGGGACGACGACGGAGCGCGTGACCGCGACGACGACCGCGACGACCGGGGCGACCGCGACGACCGCGACGACCGCGACGACGACGCGCAGGCGGCCTCCTCGAAGGTGACCGCCGCCGAAGCCGTCGCCGCCGCCCTGAAGCACACGCCGGGCACCGCCGTCTCCGTGGAACTGGACGACGAGGACGACGACGGGGGCAGGACGGCCTGGGAGGTCGACGTCCTCGCCGGCGGCGACACCTGGTACAGCGTGTGGGTCGACCCGGCCACCGGCAAGGTCCTGGATGCCCGGCAGGACGACGAGGACGACGCCGACGAGGTGCGGGCCGCGCTGAAGGGGACGTCGGTGACGGCCGAGGAGGCCGCGAGGGCGGCGGCCGCCGAGGGGACGGTGACGTCGGTGGAGCTGGACGACGACGGCGACGCGGGCTGGGAGGTCGAGACCCGGGCCTCCGGCGGGGACGACCGGGACTGGCGGGTCGGCCTGAACAGCGGCAAGGTCACGGCGGACGGGGACGACGACTCCGACGACGGCTCCGATGACGACGGGGACGACGGGGACGACGGGGACGACGCCTGAGGGTGCGGATGAGGGGCGGCGGGGCGGAACCATCCGCTCCGCCGCCCCTCACCTGCGCCCAGGGGTCAGCTCTGCGTCAGCCCCGCCACCAGTTCGTCCGCCGCCCGGTACGGGTCCAGCTCGCCGGCGATGATCCGTTCCGCCAGGGCGCCGAGCCGGCGGTCGCCGTGGAGGTCGCCGATGCGTTCGCGCAGGGCGGTGACGGCGATCGTCTCGACCTCGCGGGAGGCACGGGCCAGCCGGCGCTCCGCCAGGACGCCCCGCTCCTCCATCCACGCGCGGTGCTTCTCCAGCGCCTCGACGACCTCGTCGACGCCCTCCGCGCGCGCGGCGACCGTCTTGACGATCGGCGGGCGCCAGTCGCCGGGGGCGCGGGACTCGCCGAGGCCGAGCATGTGGTTCAGCTCCCGGGCGGTGGCGTCGGCGCCGTCGCGGTCGGCCTTGTTGACGACGTAGACGTCACCGATCTCCAGGATCCCGGCCTTGGCGGCCTGGATGCCGTCGCCCATGCCGGGGGCGAGCAGGACGACGGAGGTGTCGGCCTGGGAGGCGATCTCCACCTCCGACTGGCCGACGCCGACCGTCTCGACCAGGATCACGTCGCAGCCCGCCGCGTCCAGGACCCGGATGGCCTGCGGCGCGGCCCAGGCGAGGCCGCCGAGGTGACCGCGGGAGGCCATGGAGCGGATGTAGACGCCGGGGTCGGAGGCGTGCTCCGACATCCGGACGCGGTCGCCGAGCAGGGCGCCGCCGGAGAACGGCGAGGACGGGTCGACGGCCAGGACGCCGACCCGCTTGCCCTGTTTGCGGTACGCGGTCACCAGTGCCGAGGTGGACGTCGACTTGCCGACGCCCGGCGAGCCGGTCAGACCGACGACGTACGCGTTGCCGGTGAGCGGTGCCAGGGCCGCCATGACCTCCCTCAACTGCGGGGACGCCCCCTCCACCAGGGAGATCAGCCGGGCCACGGCCCGCGGCCTGCCCTCTCTGGCCCGGGCCACCAGAGTGGAGACGTCCTGCATCACAGCTCCGTTCACGAGGGGGAAACCAGCAAACACATCCGGCTCAGGCCTTGGGTACCCGCACGATCAGCGCGTCACCCTGGCCACCGCCGCCGCACAGCGCCGCCGCGCCGACCCCGCCGCCGCGCCGCTTCAGCTCCAGCGCCAAGTGCAGCACGAGCCGCGCGCCGGACATCCCGATCGGGTGACCCAGGGCGATGGCACCACCGTTGACATTCACCTTTTCGGCGGAAACGCCGAGATCCTTCATTGACTGCACCGCGACCGCGGCGAACGCCTCGTTGATCTCGAGGAGGTCGAGGTCGGAGACCTCCAGGCCCTCCTTCTTCAGGGCGTGCAGGATCGCGTTGGACGGCTGCGACTGCAGGGAGTTGTCGGGGCCGGCCACGTTGCCGTGGGCGCCGATCTCGGCGATCCAGTCCAGGCCGAGCTCCTGCGCCTTGGCCTTGCTCATCACGACCACGGCCGCCGCACCGTCCGAGATCTGCGAGGAGGAGCCGGCGGTGATGGTGCCGTCCTTGGCGAAGGCGGGGCGCAGCTTGCCGAGCGACTCGGCGGTGGTGTCGCCGCGGATGCCCTCGTCCTTGCTGAACAGGACCGGGTCGCCCTTGCGCTGCGGGATCTCGACCGGGGTGATCTCGGCCTCGAAGACGCCGTTCTTCTGCGCGGCGGCGGCCCGCTGGTGGGACAGGGCGGCGATCTCGTCCTGCTCCTGGCGGCCGATGCCCAGGCGCGTGTTGTGCTTCTCGGTGGACTCGCCCATGGCGACGCCCTCGAAGGAGTCGGTCAGACCGTCGTACGCCATGGCGTCGAGCATCTGGACGGCGCCGTACTTGAAGCCCTCGCGGGACTTCGGCAGCAGGTGCGGGGCGTTGGTCATGGACTCCTGGCCGCCGGCGACGACCGCGTCGAACTCGCCGGCCCGGATCAGCTGGTCGGCCAGCGCGATGGCGTCGAGGCCGGAGAGGCACACCTTGTTGATGGTGAGCGCCGGGACGTTCATCGGGATGCCCGCCTTGACGGCGGCCTGACGTGCCGGGATCTGCCCCGCCCCGGCCTGGAGCACCTGCCCCATGATCACATACTGGACCTGGTCGCCGCCGATCCCCGCACGGTCGAGGGCGGCCTTGATCGCGAAGCCGCCGAGGTCGGCCCCGGAGAAGGACTTGAGCGAACCGAGCAGCCGACCCATCGGGGTGCGGGCGCCCGCGACGATGACGGACGTCGTGCCGTTCGCTGCGGAAGATGCAGAAGACATGAGCTGCGATCCCCTTACCGGCCTGCACAGCCGAGGAGTGAACGAGGGTTTACTTCGAATGTACTGAGGCCCGGCGCACCCCGTCATCGGGCCGTCGGTGTGATCGCGCGCACGTTGCGTAACCACCCCGGGAGCGCTGCACTGAAACCATGCTGACGCGAATCGACCACATCGGGATCGCCTGTTTCGACCTCGACAGGACCGTCGAGTTCTACCGTGCCACCTACGGCTTCGAGGTGTTCCACTCCGAGGTCAACGAGGAGCAGGGCGTGCGCGAGGCCATGCTCAAGATCAACGGCACCTCGGACGGCGGAGCCTCCTACCTCCAGCTGCTGGAACCGACCCGGGAGGACTCCACGGTCGCCAAGTGGCTGGCGAAGAACGGCGAGGGCGTCCACCACATCGCCTTCGGCACGGCGGACGTCGACGCCGACGCCGCCGCCATCAAGGACAAGGGCGTACGCGTTCTGTACGAGGAGCCCCGGCGCGGCTCCATGGGGTCACGCATCACCTTCCTGCACCCCAAGGACTGCCATGGCGTACTGACAGAACTGGTCACTTCGGCGCCGGTTGAGTCACCTGAGCACTGACCCACGTACATATGGGCCGGTAGGGTTGGGTGCGGTCGCCGCTCGATCCAGGGTGACCGGGTCCTGCCGTCAACGACGGCGGGACCGACCGGGGTCCGGGTTGAGGGGGGCGAGCGCCGGGGCAGCAGCCCATGCTCCGCCGCCGATCTGACACCATTCCCCGGGAGCACCGTTCGCCGGACGGACGGGGCTCGGCCAGACTTGCGACCAGGGGACGGATGGGACCGCGCAGTGCGGGGCTACGAGAGCCAGGAGCGAGAGCCGGCGGCTGACGTCGACCACCTCTCTCGGTTCGAAGCCGAGATGAAGCGGCTGAAGACCGAGCGGGAAAAGGCGATCCAGCACGCCGAGGACCTCGGCTACCAGGTCGAGGTGCTGCGCGCCAAGCTGCACGAGGCGCGCCGCACCATCATGTCCCGGCCCGCCTACGACGGCGGGGACCTCGGCTACCAGGCCGAGCAGTTGCTGCGCAACGCGCAGCTGCAGGCCGACCAGTTGCGGGCGGACGCCGAGCGGGAGCTGAGCCAGGCGCGGGCGCAGACCCAGCGGATCCTGCAGGAGCACGCGGAGCAGGCGGCCCGGCTCCAGGCGGAGCTGCACCAGGAGGCGGTGACCCGGCGCCAGCAGCTCGACCAGGAGCTGGCGGAGCGCCGGCAGACCGTCGAGTCGCACGTCAACGAGAACGTGGCCTGGGCGGAGCAGTTGCGCGCCCGGACGGAGGCCCAGGCCCGCCGGCTGCTCGAGGAGTCCCGCGCGGAGGCGGAGCAGGCCATGGCCGCCGCGCGTGCGGAGGCGGAGCGGCTGACCGCCGAGGCGCGCCAGCGGCTGCAGAGCGAGGCCGAGTCGGCCCGCGCGGAGGCCGAGCAGCTCCTGCGCCGGGCCCGCGCGGACGCGGAGCGGCTGCTGAACGCCGCCTCCGCGCAGGCCCAGGAGGCCACCGACCACGCCGAGCAACTGCGGACGTCGACCGCCGGCGAGACGCAGGCCGCGCGCCGTGAGGCGCAGGAGCTCAGCAGGGCCGCCGAGCAGCGCATGGCGGAGGCCGAGACCGCGCTGCGCGAGGCCCGCACCGAGGCGGAGAAGGTGCTCGCCGAGGCCAAGGAGGCCGCCGCCAAGGCGCTCGCCTCCGCCGAGTCGGCGAACGAGACCCGGACGCGCACCGCCAAGGAGCAGGTGGCCCGGCTGGTCCAGGAGGCCACGAAGGAGGCCGAGCAGACCAAGTCCGAGGCCGAGCAGCTGGTCGCGGACGCCCGCGCGGAGGCCGAGAAGATCGTCGCCGAGGCCGCCGAGAAGGCCCGCACGATCACCGCCGAGGAGTCGGCCACCCAGCTGTCCAAGGCGGCGAAGACCGCCGAGGACGTGCTCAACAAGGCGTCGGAGGACGCCAAGAAGACCACCAGGGCCGCCGCCGAGGAGGCCGAGCGGATCCGCAGGGAGGCCGAGGCCGAGGCGGACCGGCTGCGGGCCGAGGCGCACGACATCGCCGAGCAGCTCAAGGGCGCCGCCAAGGACGACACCAAGGAGTACCGCGCCAAGACGGTCGAGCTGCAGGAGGAGGCCCGCCGGCTGCGCGGCGAGGCCGAGCAGCTGCGCGCCGACGCGGTCGCCGAGGGCGAGAAGATCCGCGCGGAGGCCCGCAAGGAGGCCGTGGCGCAGATCGAGGAGGCGGCGAAGACCGCCGAGGAACTGCTCGCCAAGGCCAAGGCGGACGCGGACGAGCTGCGCTCCACCGCGCAGACGGACAGCGAGAAGGTCCGCACCGAGGCCATCGAGCGCGCCACCGCGCTGCGCCGGCAGGCCGAGGAGACGCTGGAGCGCACCCGCCAGGAGGCCGAGCGGCACCGTGCGGAGGCCGCCGAGCAGGCCGAGGCCCTCAAGGAGGACGCCGAGCGGGCCGCGCGCGAGCTGCGCGAGGAGACCGAGCGGGCCGTCGAGGCCCGGCGCGCGGAGGCCACCGAGGAGCTGACGCGGCTGCACACGGAGGCCGAGGAGCGGCTCGCCGCCGCCGAGCAGGCGCTGAGCGACGCCCGTGAGGAGGCGGCCCGGATCCGCCGGGAGGCGTCCGAGGAGGGCGAGCGGCTGCGCACCGAGGCCGCCGAGCGGATCCGCGCGCTCCAGCAGCAGGCGGAGGCGGAGGCCGAGCGGCTGCGCACCGAGGCCGCCGCCGACGCGTCCGCGTCCCGCGCCGAGGGCGAGGCCGTCGCCGTACGGCTGCGTTCGGAGGCCGCGGCCGAGGCGGAGCGGCTGAAGTCGGAGGCGCAGGACAGCGCCGACCGGGTGCGGGCCGAGGCCCAGGCCGCCGCCGAGCGGCTGGGCGCGGAGGCGTCGGAGACGCTGGCCGCCGCGCAGGAGGAGGCCGCCCGGCGCCGCCGCGAGGCCGAGGAACTCCTCGGTGCGGCGCGGCAGGAGGCCGACCAGGAGCGCGAGCGGGCCCGCGAGCAGAGCGAGGAGCTGCTGGCCTCGGCGCGCACGCGCGTGGAGGAGGCGCAGGCGGAGGCCGTGCGCCTGGTCGAGGAGGCCGACCGGCGCGCCACCGAGATGGTGTCGGCCGCCGAGCAGCACGCCCAGCAGGTGCGGGACTCCGTCGCGGGGCTGCAGGAGCAGGCCCAGGAGGAGATCGCCGGGCTGCGCAGCGCCGCCGAGCACGCGGCGGAGCGCACCCGCCGCGAGGCCGAGGAGGAGGCGGAGCGGGTCCGCGCCGACGCCTACGCGGAGCGGGAGCGGGCGTCCGAGGACGCGGGCCGGCTGCGGCGCGAGGCGCGGGAGGAGACGGAGGCCGCCAAGACGCTGGCCGAGCGCACGGTGTCCGAGGCGATCACGGAGGCCGACCGGATCCGCACGGAGGTCACCGAGCACGCCCAGCGGGTGCGCACGGAGGCCTCGGACACCATCGCCGAGGCCGAGCAGAGCGCGGCGCGCACCCGGGCGGACGCCCGCGAGGACGCCAACCGGATCCGTTCGGACGCGGCGACGCAGGCGGACGCCCTCATCACCGAGGCGCGGAGCGAGGCCGAGCGGCTCACCGTCGAGACCGTCGCGGAGACCGACCGGCTGCGCACGGAGACGGTCGCCGAGGCCGAGCGGGTGCGGGCCGATTCGGTCGCCAAGGCGGAGAAGCTGATCGCGGACGCCACGGGCGACGCGGAGCGGCTGCGGGCCGAGGCCGCCCAGACCGTGGGGGCGGCGCAGCAGCACGCGGAGCGGATCCGCGGCGAGGCCGAGCGGGTCAGGACCGACGCGGAGGCGGAGGCCGAGCGCCTGGTGTCGTCCGCGCGCGAGGAGTCCGAGCGGACGCTGGACGAGGCCCGCAAGGAGGCCAACAAGCGGCGTACCGAGGCCGCCGAGCAGGTCGACAAGCTCATCACGGAGACCACCGCCGAGGCGGACAAGCTGCTCACCGAGGCGCAGCAGCAGGCGCAGAAGACGACCGCGGACGCCGAGGCGCAGGCGGACACGATGGTCGGCGCGGCCCGCAGCGAGGCCGAGCGGATCGTGTCCGAGGCGACCGTCGAGGGCAACACGCGTGTGGAGAAGGCCCGTGCGGACGCGGACGAGCTGCTGGTCGGCGCGCGCCGGGACGCGACGCAGATCCGGGAGCGCGCGGAGGAGCTGCGCGAGCGCGTCACGAGCGAGATCGAGGAGCTGCACGAGCGGGCCCGCCGGGAGGCGGCCGAGACGATGAAGTCCACGGGCGACCGCTGCGACGCGCTCATCAAGGCCGCCGAGGAGCAGCTCGCCAAGGCCGAGGCGAAGGCCAAGGAACTCGTCTCCGAGGCCAACTCCGAGGCGGGCAAGGTGCGCATCGCCGCGGTGAAGAAGGCCGAGGGCCTGTTGAAGGAGGCCGAGCAGAAGAAGGCCGCGCTGATCAGGGAGGCCGAGGAGCTGAAGGCCGAGGCGGTCCGCGAGGCGCGGCGCACGGTCGAGGAGGGCAAGCGCGAGCTGGAGGTCCTGGTGCGCCGCCGGGAGGACATCCAGGCCGAGATCTCCCGGGTCCAGGACGTCCTGGAGGCGCTCGAGTCGTTCGAGGCGCCGTCGGGAGGCAAGGACAACGGGGTCAAGGCGGGGGCCTCCGCGGGTGCCGCCCGTTCGAGTGGCAAGTCGTCAAATAGCTAGCGAACCGGTCAAAACCCCCCTGGTTTTGGGGGTTTTGACCAAGGCTCTGGCAAGCTGTCCGACGGCCAGCCACCCAAAAGAGGTGTCATTCTCCGTATCAAACGTGCATCCGCTCGATGACACACCGCATCGGCGCCTAGGATTCCACCTATCACCTCACCGGTCTCTTTCGACAGGAACCCCATGAGCGACACTTCCCCCTACGGCTTCGAGCTTGTGCGGCGTGGGTACGACCGCGCTCAGGTGGACGAACGTATCTCCAAGCTCGTCTCCGACCGTGACAGTGCACTCGCCCGCATCACCGCTCTGGAAAAGCGCATCGAGGAACTCCACCTCGAGACCCAGAACGCCCAGGCCCAGGTCAGCGACGCCGAGCCGTCGTACGCCGGGCTCGGCGCCCGGGTCGAGAAGATCCTGCGGCTCGCCGAGGAAGAGGCGAAGGACCTGCGCGAGGAGGCCCGTCGCGCGGCGGAGCAGCACCGTGAGCTCGCCGAGTCGGCCGCCCAGCAGGTACGCAACGACGCCGAGTCCTACGCCGCCGAGCGCAAGGCGAAGGCCGAGGACGAGGGCGTACGGATCGTCGAGAAGGCCCAGGGCGAAGCCGCACAGCTTCGGTCCGAGGCGCAGAAGGACGCGCAGTCCAAGCGGGAGGAGGCGGACGCCCTCTTCGAGGAGACCCGCGCCAAGGCCGCGCAGGCCGCCGCCGACTTCGAGACGAACCTCGCCAAGCGCCGCGAGCAGTCCGAGCGCGACCTGGCGTCCCGTCAGGCCAAGGCCGAGAAGCGTCTCGCCGAGATCGAGCACCGCGCGGAGCAGCTCCGCCTGGAGGCCGAGAAGCTGCGCACCGACGCCGAGCGCCGCGCCCGCCAGACCGTGGAGACCGCGCAGCGCCAGGCCGAGGACATCGTGGCCGACGCCAACGCCAAGGCCGACCGGATCCGTTCGGAATCGGAGCGCGAGCTCGCGGCCCTGACCAACCGCCGCGACTCCATCAACGCCCAGCTGACGAACGTCCGCGAGATGCTCGCCACGCTCACGGGCGCCGCGGTGGCCGCGACCGGCACGCCCGCCACCGAGGACGAGCCGATCTCCCGCGGGGTCCCGGCCCAGCAGTCCCGCTGACGTTTCGGGACACGGCGACCGAACATCGGGCGAAGCCCTCCGCCACTGGGGTGGCAGAGGGCTTCGCCCCGTTCTAGCGTGGCCGCATGATCGAGCTCGAGGGGCTGACCAAGCGGTACGGCGAGAAGACGGCGGTCGACCACCTGACCTTCACGGTCAGACCGGGCATCGTCACGGGCTTCCTCGGCCCCAACGGGGCGGGCAAGTCGACCACCATGCGGATGATCCTGGGCCTGGACCGGCCCACCGCCGGGGACGTCCGGATCGACGGCAGGCACTACGACGAGCTCAAGGACCCGCTGACCTCCATCGGCGCCCTGCTGGAGGCGAAGGGCGCGCACCCCGGCCGCAGTGCCCGCAACCACCTGCTGTGCCTCGCCCAGAGCAACGGCATCCCGGAGCGGCGGGTGCGCGAGGTGCTGGACACGGTCGGACTGACGGCGGTGGCGCGGAAGAAGGCCAAGGGCTTCTCGCTCGGCATGGGCCAGCGGCTCGGCATCGCCGCCGCGCTGCTCGGCGACCCGCGGATCCTGATGTTCGACGAGCCGGTCAACGGCCTCGACCCCGAGGGCATCCACTGGATCCGCACCCTGATGAAGTCGCTGGCCGCCGAGGGCCGCACCGTCTTCGTCTCCTCCCACCTGATGAGCGAGATGGCGCTGACCGCCGACCACCTCGTCGTCATCGGCCAGGGCCGGCTGCTCGCCGACACCTCCATGGCCGATTTCATCGCACGCAACTCCCGCTCCTACGTCCGCATCCGCAGCCCGCAGCGGGAACGGCTGCTGGACGTGCTGCACCAGGCCGGGATCACCGCCGTGGAGAGCGGTGACGGGACCCTGGAGGTGGACGGCGACAAGGCCGAGCACATCGGGGAGCTGGCCGCCCGGCACCGGCTGGTGCTGCACGAGCTGAGCCCGCAACAGGCCTCGCTGGAGGAGGCGTTCATGCAGTTGACCGCGGAGTCGGTGGAGTACCACGCCCACTCCGGTACGCCCGTGTCCCCGCAGCAGTGGGGCGACGGCTGGAAGAAGGGCTGAGCATGGCGACGGTACAGGTCATCCGGTCCGAGTGGACCAAGATCCGGTCGGTGGCGTCCACGGTGTGGACGCTCTCCCTGGCGGTGGTCGTCACCATCGCGCTCGGCATGCTGATCTCGGCGCTGGCGAGAAGCGAGTTCGGCCGGATGAGCACGCAGGACCGACTCACCTTCGACCCGACGTTCATCAGCTTCGCCGGGATGAGCCTCGGCCAGCTCGCGATGATCGTGTTCGGGGTGCTGGTGGTGTCGAACGAGTACAGCACCGGCATGATCCGCACCTCGCTGGCGGCGGTACCGCAGCGCGGCACGTTCCTGTTCGCCAAGCTGGCGGTCGCCACCGTGCTCGCGCTCGTGGTCTCCCTGGCCACCAGCTTCGCCGCCTTCTTCCTGGGCCAGGCGATGCTCGGTGAGCACCGGGCGTCCCTCGGGGACGACGGGGTGCTGCGCGCGGTCATCGGCGGCGGCCTCTACATGACCCTGATCGCGGTGTTCTCGATGGGCGTCGCCACGATGCTGCGCTCGCCGATGCTGTCGCTCGGCATCCTGGTTCCGTTCTTCTTCCTGATCTCCAACATCCTGGGCTACGTCGACGCGACGAAGGACGTCGTCCGCTTCCTGCCCGACCATGCCGGCAGCAGGATCATGCAGGTGGTGCCGCCGGTCGGCGACGACACCCCGTACGGGCCCTGGGGCGGCCTCGGGATCATGGTGCTGTGGGTACTCGCCGCGCTCGTCGGCGGCTACGTGCTGCTCAAGCGGCGCGACGCCTAGTGACGCCCGGCGAGGGGCCTGATCCGTGCGGTTTTTACCTCGCCTTGGGCGGAACCGTCAGCGCCTGGATATCCTCCTAACCCTTACGGGGGCGTATGCCCTGCTGTCCTGAACCTTTCGATGGGTGCGGAGCATGATCGAGGCAGTCGGCCTGACCAAGCGCTACGGCGACAAGACCGCTGTGTACAACCTGTCCTTCCAGGTGCGACCCGGCGCCGTCACCGGCTTCCTGGGCCCCAACGGCTCCGGCAAGTCGACGACGATGCGGATGATCCTCGGCCTGGACAACCCCACCGCGGGCCACGTCACGATCGGCGGCTACCCGTACCGCAGACTGCCCAACGCCCCCCGCCAGGTCGGCGCGCTGCTGGACGCCAAGGCGGTGCACGGCGGCCGGTCCGCCCGCAACCACCTGCTGTCCCTGGCCCAGCTCTCCGGCATCCCGGCCCGGCGCGTGGACGAGGTGCTGGGCGTGGTCGGCCTGCACCAGGTGGCCGGCCGGCGCTCGAAGGGCTTCTCGCTCGGCATGGGCCAGCGGCTCGGCATCGCCGCCGCGCTGCTCGGCGACCCCCAGGTGCTGCTGTTCGACGAGCCGGTCAACGGCCTCGACCCCGAGGGCATCCTCTGGGTGCGCAACCTGATGAAGTCGCTGGCCGCCGAGGGCCGCACCGTCTTCGTCTCCTCCCACCTGATGAGCGAAATGGCGCTCACCGCCGACCACCTCATCGTCATCGGGCGGGGCCAGCTCCTCGCCGACATGAGCGTGAAGGACTTCATCTCCGCCAATTCCGCCGACTTCGCGCGCGTGCGCACGCCCGACACCGAGCCGCAGCAGCGCGAGAAGCTGTCCGCCGCGATCACCGAGGCCGGCGGCCACGTCCTGCCCGAGCAGGACGGCGCGCTGCGGGTGACGGGACTGCCGCTGCCGCGCATCAGCGACATCGCCCACGACACCGGCGTACGGCTGTGGGAGCTGTCCCCGCACCAGGCCTCGCTGGAGGAGGCGTACATGCGGATGACGCAGGGCGCCGTCGACTACCGCTCGACCACCGACCAGAAGGCGGGGCTCCAGCAGCCGCTGCCGCCCGACGTGCAGCCGCCGATGCCGGTGCCGGGCCAGGGCCAGCCCGGCTGGTACGCCCCGCCGCCGCCCCAGCAGGGCGGGCAGCCCTTCACGGTGCCGCAGGGCGCGCCACAGGCCCCCGCGGGCCCCTACGGCGCTCCGGGCGCCCCCGCGGCCAACCCGTACGCGCAGGCGGCCCCGCAGGCGCCCCAGGCCCCGGCCGCACCGCCCGCCGCGCCCCCGACCGCCCCCACCGCCTCCGACGTGACCAAGCCCGAGGACGCCCGATGAGCTCGCCCCAGCCCCCGATGCCGCAGACCGCCGCACCCGAAGGGCAGGCGGCGCCCGGTTCCGCACCTCCCGCCCCCGGCGAGGCGTACCCCGCCCCCGGCTCGGCGTACCCCGCCCCCGGCTCGGCGTATCCCGCCTCCGGCTCGGCGTATCCCGGCTACACCTCGCCGATCCCGGTGGTGCGCACGCACCTCGGGCACGCGCTCGCCTCCGAGTGGACGAAGATCAGGTCGGTGCGCTCCACGATGTGGACGCTGGGCGTGTTCGTGCTGCTCGTCGTCGGCATCGGCCTGCTGACCGGCCTGGTGGTGGCGGGCCAGGACGCCGGCCTGGGCGAGGAGAGCCCGCTGGGCCTGGGCTTCTTCGGACTGCTGCTGGGCAGCATGTGCATCATGACGCTGGGCGTGCTGACCACCGCCTCCGAGTACAGCACCGGCATGATCCGCACCACGATGGTCGCCTGTCCCTCGCGCGCGCGGGTCCTCGCGGCGAAGGCCGTGGTGTTCTTCCTGGTCGCCTTCGTGGTGACCCTGGTGTCCGCCGCGCTCGTCGGCTTCGCGCACGTGGCGATGCTGGAGGGCGAGGCCAAGGCCCCCTCCGGCGAGGAGTGGCTGAAGGGCACGCTCGGCATCTCGTTCTACCTCGCGCTGCTCGGCACGTTCTCGCTGGCCGTCGGCTCGATCGTCCGGCACTCGGCGGGCGCCATCACCATCATGATCGGTGCCGTGCTCGCCCCGCTGGTGATCGCGCTGTTCATGTTCTCGTCCTCGCTGCAGGACGTTCAGCAGGCGCTGTTCGAGTACTCCATCCCGAACCAGATGAGCATCTTCTACGCCAACTCCCTGAGCGAGTCCGGCCCGTCCGGCTGGGACCCGCTGTGGATCATGCTCGGGGTCACCGCCGTGGCCCTGGGCGGCGCCTTCGCCCTGCTGGAGAAGCGGGACGTCTGACGGGCTCCTCGCCCCCGGTCAGAACCTCGGCGCGTTACGGGACCGCTGCACCCGCGTGGTGCGGCGGTCCTTGGCGTTCCAGCACGCCTTGTGCCAGTGCCGGCGCTCGTCGACCCCCGAGTGCTCCGGCCAGACCACCACGTGCGGCACTCCGTCCGGGATCAACTGGTCGCAGCCGGGGCAGCGGTAGGCCTTGCCCCGGGCGCTGGACCCCGCCACGTGCCGCACGCTCCACTCCTCGTCCTGCCAGCTCTCCGTGGACTGCCAGCCGCCGTAGCGGCCGGACCGGTCCTCCTCGACGCTCCGGCCGGACGAACCGGCTCCCTTCGGTCGGTTGCGACGCGGGGACACAGGACACCTCACGGGGGCTATACAGGATGCAGGGGCCGGTTCCAGCCTACGCGGCGCGCACAGGGGTACGCGTTACTCCGCCAAACGTCACAAGTCCCCTCCCCCGGCCCCGCGGAGCCCTTCCGGGCGGCCCATTCTGCAGACAATCCGCAAAGTCCATCGCCCGGCCGTGTCCTCGGCACGTGTCAGACGGTTATGCCCTGTGGGGGAGCTCCGGGTCGGGGCCAAGGAAGCAGGAAAGCAATGCGTGTGGGAAGTTTCGTGTTGGCCGCCCAGTTCCCCGGGCAGGGCGAGGGAGAGGCGCTGCACCGCGCGGTCCGCTCGGCCGAGGTGGCCGAGGAGGCGGGGCTCGACACGGTCTGGCTGGCCGAGCACCACTTCGTGCCGTACGGCACCTGTCCGTCGGCCGTCACCCTGGCCGCGTTACTGCTCGGACGCACCCGCCGTCTGCGGGTCGGCACGGCGGTGAGCGTGCTGCCCACCACCCACCCCGTGGCGCTCGGCGAACAGGCCGCGCTGCTGCACGTCACCAGTGGCGGCCGGTTCTCGCTGGGGGTCGGGCGCGGCGGGCCGTGGGTCGACCTGGAGGTGTTCGGGTCCGGTCTGGAGGCGTACGAGAAGGGGTTCCCGGAATCACTCGACCTGCTGGTGCGCTGGCTGCGCGAACCGTCCGTCGGGGCCGCCGGCGAGCGCTTCCGCTTCCGCACGGTCCCGGTCGTGCCGCGCCCGTCGGAGGCGCTCACCGAGGCCGAGGGCCCCGAGGTCGTGGTCGCCTGCACCTCCCCGGCGAGCGTACGGCTGGCCGCCGAGCGCGGGCTGCCGATGCTGCTCGGGATGCACGTCGGGGACGAGGAGAAGGCCGAGATGGTCGCCCTGTGGCGGCAGCACGCGCACGCGTGCGGGCGGCCGGCCCGGGAGGTCCACCGGGTCTCCCACGTCTCGGCCGGTGTCTGCCAGATCGCGGACCGGCGCGCGGACGCGGTGGAGACGCTGACGAAGGCGATGCCGGGCTGGCTGCGCCGGGGCCTCGAGGCGCACATCACGGTGGACGGCCGGAAGCGGCAGATGCGCGACCCGCTGGCGTACACCGAACTGCTCTGCGGGCTGCACCCGGTGGGCACCCCGCGGCTGTGCGCCGACCGGCTCGCGGCGACCAGTGAGCGGACCGGGATCTCCCGTTTCGCCCTGCTCGTCGAGGGGTCCGGCGACCTGGCGGCGACCGAGGAGAACGTCCGGCGGCTCGGAGCCGAGGTACTGCCCCAACTCGGCTGAGCGAGCCGGGGTTCCACGCAAGGCTTGCCGCCCCGGTACGAACTGCACCTCCCGCGTACGGAGCGGCAAGCGAACGGTGGAGTGCTCAGCAGTCGCGCAGTTCCGGCGACTGGTTCAGCAACTGACTGCGGACCGAGGTGAAGCGGTCCAGCGTCTCGTCGACCGAGGAGTCGAGCGGGAACACGGCCACCCGGTGGCAGTTCTGGAAGGCCAGCCGAACACCGAAGTGCCGTTGCAGCGCACCGCGTATCGCGTCACTCGCTAGCGCACGCAGCAGCTGGCCGCGTGCCTGCTCGTCCGGCGGGGGCGTCTGGTTGTCGGCGAAGGATCCACCGTCCACCTTCAGCTGGGCCACCAGGGAGCTGATCATCTCCCACGCAAAGGGCAGGGAGGTCCGGACGCAGTCGACGAAGGCAGCTTCGTCGACCTCGCCTCGCTCGGCCTGTTCGAGTAGGGCCGGTGAGACGTCGAGCGACATGGGTTCTCCTCTCGCACCCCCGACGAGCAGGGGTTGCCTGACAGATACGGGAGTCCGCGATATCGGACACGCTGCGTACACGCACCGCGACCTCCCGTTCAATACCGTAAGCAACGGACCGTGACCGCACCAGGAGAATGCGTGGATGCGGAACTTCCTGTGGGCCGGTAATCGGCCATCGCCGAACACGCGTTTTCCAGGAGATACAGGACGTGCCTCCTGGGGCTCCCGGGACCGCTGCGCACACGAATCGCGCCGGGGCGGGCCGGTCGAGTAGCGTTGCCGACCATGCGTCTCGTCATTGCCCGCTGCTCCGTGGACTACGCCGGGCGGCTCACCGCGCACCTGCCCTCGGCACCTCGTCTGATCCTGGTCAAGGCGGACGGCAGCGTCTCGATCCACGCCGACGACCGGGCCTACAAGCCCTTGAACTGGATGTCGCCGCCCTGCACCCTCAAAGAGGGCACCGGCGAGGAAGAGGGCGTCTGGACCGTCGTCAACAAGGCGGGCGAGAAGCTCATCATCACGATGGAGGAGGTCCTCCACGACTCCTCGCACGAACTGGGCGTCGATCCCGGCCTGATCAAGGACGGCGTGGAAGCACACCTCCAGGAACTGCTCGCCGACCGCATCGAGACCCTCGGCGAGGGCTACACCCTCATCCGCCGCGAGTACATGACCGCCATCGGCCCCGTCGACATCCTGTGCCGGGACGCGGAGGGGCGGACCGTGGCGGTGGAGATCAAGCGGCGCGGCGAGATCGACGGCGTGGAACAGCTCACGCGCTATCTGGAGCTGCTGAACCGCGATCCCCATCTCGCCCCGGTGCGCGGCATCTTCGCCGCCCAGGAGATCAAGCCGCAGGCCCGCGTGCTCGCCACGGACCGGGGCATCGGCTGCCAGGTCCTCGACTACGACGCGCTGCGGGGCATCGAGGACGACAAGCTGCGGCTGTTCTGACGCACGTCACGCACGTCGCCGCGACGGACGAGGGCCGGGTTCCCCACGGAACCCGGCCCTCGTCCGTGCCGCCCGTCAGATCACCGTCTCCGGGTCGCCGGGCATGCCGGCGTCGCTGCTCTCCGGGGCGCTCGCCGAGCTGGTCGTCTGGGCCGGGGAGGACGAGGTGGGGCCGCTGGCGGAGTCGCTGGTGGACGGCTCCTCCGTCGGCGTGGTCTCGGTCGGCTCCTGGGTCGGCGTCGTCTCGGTGGGCTCCTGTGTGGGCGTGGTGGGGTCGGGAGACGGCGAGGGGGGCGGTCCGCTCGTCTTCGTCGGCCTGGAAGTCGCGGACTGCGTCGGCGACTTCGAGGGATCGTCCGGCTCCGTCGTACCGCTCGGCTCGTCCGACGGCTCGTCCGACCCGGTGGCCGTGGGCGTCGGGTCGTCGGAGGTGCCCGGGGTGCCGTCCGGACCCGGGCCGGCCGGCCGGCTGGTGGCCCTGCCGGTGTCGCCGTCCCCGCCGGCCGCCGGGTCGGCGCCCAGGCTGCCGTCGTCGACGCCCTGGCTCGCGGACGGGTTGACCCCGACGTCGTCCGACGGACTGCCGGCGTCGCTGTCCGAGGTGGCGCCGAGGGTGACCACGGTGCCCAGCACGGCGACCAGCAGGGCGCCCGCGCCGGCCGCCACGAGGTTGCGCCGGGCCAGGCTCTTCAGCCCGCCGCCCGCCCTGCCCGGCGGCGTGGACGCGGGCGCGGGCGCGGTGCGGTGGACGACCAGGGCGGTGTCGGCGGGCGGCTGGAGGGCCGGGAAGGCCGTGGGTGTCCCGCGGGGCGGCGGGGCCGACTCCTCGACGTGGGCCTCGGGCACCTCCTCCTCCGCGGTCGGCGCGAGCACCAGCGGGGTTCCGGAGCGGTCGGCGACCAGGGCCAGCGCACGGCGGCCGGCGACGATGCCGCGCTTGTCGGCGAGGGCGCCGCGCAGGCCGACGGACGCCTCCAGTTCGGCCCGGGCCCGGTCGAGCTGTC
Source organism: Streptomyces viridosporus T7A (assembly GCF_008704515.1). Taxonomy (NCBI): domain Bacteria; kingdom Bacillati; phylum Actinomycetota; class Actinomycetes; order Kitasatosporales; family Streptomycetaceae; genus Streptomyces; species Streptomyces viridosporus. Next base: position 5,608,525 of record NZ_CP023700.1, on the reverse strand, counting down.
CGGCGCACAGGGCGTGGACGCCGAGCTCGTGGTGGAAGTAGGCCTGTTCCGCCACGTCCCCGGCGAGCCGGGCGGCCTCCGCGCCGGCCCGCAGCGCCTTCTCCCAGGCGCTCCAGTGCAGTCCCGCGGCGAACGCGGGGGCGGCGGCGCGGGCCAGCCGCACGGCCGCCCCCTGCTCGTCCTCGGGGTCGGCCGGGGTGAGCGGCGACAGCACGGAGAGCGCGAAGAGCACCGCGTCGGCCTCGGCGCACACCCGCTCCGGGGTCACCGAGGGGTGCCCCGCCCACCAGGCGTAGTGCTGGGCGGCGGCACGGGCCTGGGCCTCGGCCTCGTCGGCGTATCCGGCGGCCTCCAGCTGGGCCGGCACCCCGGCGGCGAGCCGGTAGCGGGAGCCGACCGGGCCGACCAGTCCGCAGGCGGCCAGCTCGCCGAGCGCGGCGTCGGCGTGGGTGTCGCCCACCAGGGCGGGCAGGTGCGCCTGGTGGGGCACCTCGCCGCCGAGCGCGACGGCGAACCGCAGGGTGGCGCGGGCGGAGGCGCTGAGCCGGGAGGCGAGCAGCGGAGCGGGGGCGGCGGCCTCGCCGAGCGAGGGCAGCGGCACCTCGTCGCCGTCGACGGCGTCGTACGGCGGTGCGTCGTCGGGCCGGGCGTCCTCGAAGACGCCGAACTCGTCGACGGCGCCGGCGCCGGCCCGCAGCCGGTCGCGCTGCCGCAGCAGGGCACCGGCCTGGACGAAGCGCAGGGGCAGGCCCTCGGACTCGAACCAGAGGTCGCCGGCCCAGTTCGACTCGTCCTCGGTGAGGCGGCGGCCGACGGCCTGCTCCAGCAGGTCGAGGCTCGCCGCGCGGTCGAGTCCGCCGAGGGCGACCTCCTCGACGCCGGATCCGTCGGACGGGGCGGGCACGTCCGGGGTGGCGCCGAACAGGAAGGCGCACTCGGGGGTGGCGTCCAGCAGATCGTCGAGCGCGGCCCCGCCGAACTCGAGGTCGTCCAGGACGACGACGGCCCCGATCTCCCGGGCGCACTCCACCAGTTCGTCCCGCTCCGGGCGGTGCAGCGGGGCGTCGTGGACGGCGTAGAACAGGTCGTACAGCAGGTCCTCGGCCGAGCGGCGGTGGCCGTTCAGCCGGACGACGCCGTCGGGGGCGAGGTCCGCGCAGTCCTCGGCGACGACGTCGAGGAGCCGGGTGCGGCCGGAGCCGGCGGGGCCGGTGAGGCGTACCGAGCGGCCGCGGGCGAGCAGCCGCACCAGCTTCTCGCGCTCGTCCTGACGGGCCAGCAGCGGCAGCGCGGGCTGCGCCGGGCCCGGCGGGACGGGCGGCCTGGCGGCCCGCTCGGCCTCGGCGCGTCCGGCCTCGTCGAGCTTGGCGGGGCGGGTGGGCCGTTCGGCGGGCGGGCAGGGCTCGATCTCGCTGCCGTCGACGGGGTTGACGGTGAGCAGGAAGTCGCCGGAGACGAGCTGCACCGTGCGGGCGAGCGCCGGTGTGTGCTGTCCGAAGTCGGAAGTGAGGGATTCCCTGGGAGGGCGCTGGCGCGACGCGTGGCCGTCGCCTTCATGGCCGTACTCCTCGGGTCCCCGGTTGTTCGGGTCCATAGGTCCTAGCCCCCCAAAAGCGTCGTGTGCCCGGGTCCTGTCGTCGGACTCCCCCCTGCCGCGAGTCCGACAGTTCCCAGAGCCCCTCCCGGCCTTGCCGCACACCGCGCTGTCGCTTCTGGTCCGGACCCGCTCGAGGGTTGAGAGGCAGCGGGCAGCCGCACCCTAAACCTTCGCTCAGTATCCACGACAGTCCGGGGTACCGCGCCGTCCGTGACGTCACGGTCTCGTGAGGATTGTGCGCGCGTCGCACGGTTCGCCGAGGCCGGTCCGAGTGGTGCCGGTCATCCGGTTCCCACCCTTGCGGACCTCACACACGGGGCAGCATGTCCACCCCGATGCCTCCCTCGATCGCCAGGATCCGGTGCAGCCTGGTGGCCACCAGCAGGCGCTGCATCTGCGGCGGTACGCCGCGCAGCACCAGCCGTCGGCCGCAGCGGCCGGCCCGCCGGTGGGCCCCCATGATCACGCCGAGCCCGGTGGCGTCCCAGGAGTCCAGTTCGGACAGGTCCAGCACCAGGTCGCCGGCTCCGTCGTCGACGGCCGAGTGCAGGACCGTACGGGCGTCCGCCGCGCTGCGGACGTCGAGGCGGCCCCCGACGACCAGCTCGGCGTGGTCGCCCCTGATGTACATATGCGCTCCCCGTGCGTGCGTCTCGTACTCCACGTTCGATGCCGGTGATGCAACCTCTGACTGCGCAACGGCGCCGGAGGTTGCTCCCCGTGAGCGAACCGATACCGAATTCACCCCGGCGTGTGATGCACGCCGGGGCGGGTGCGCGGTGTCAGTGCTCGTAGAAGCCCTGCCCGCTCTTGCGACCGATGTCACCGGCGTCAACCATCCGGCGCATCAGTTCGGGAGCGGCGAACTTCTCGTCCTGCGACTCGGTGTAGATGTTGCTCGTGGCGTGCAGCAGGATGTCCACACCGGTGAGGTCGGCGGTGGCCAGAGGCCCCATGGCATGGCCGAAGCCCAGCTTGCACGCCAGGTCGATGTCCTCGGCACTCGCCACGCCCGACTCGTACAGCTTCGCGGCCTCGACGACGAGGGCGCAGATGAGGCGGGTGGTCACGAAGCCGGCCACGTCACGGTTGACGACGATGCAGGTCTTGCCGACCGACTCGGCGAACTCCCGTGCCTTGGCGAGGGTTTCGTCACTGGTCTTGTAACCGCGGACCAGTTCGCACAGCTGCATCATCGGCACCGGCGAGAAGAAGTGGGTGCCGACGACCCGCTCCGGGCGCTCCGTCACGGCCGCGATCTTGGTGATCGGGATGGCGGAGGTGTTGGAGGCGAGCACGGCGTCCTCGCGCACGATCTTGTCGAGGGCGCGGAAGATCTCGTGCTTCACCTCGAGCTTCTCGAACACGGCCTCGACCACGATGTCCGCGTCCGCACAGGCGTCCAGGTCGGTGGTCGCGGTGATCCGGGCGAGGGCGGCGTCGGCGTCGTGCGCCTCCAGCTTGCCCTTGCTCACGAACTTGTCGTACGACGCCCTGATCCCGTCGGTGCCCCGCGTGAGCGCCTCGTCGGTGACGTCGCGCAGGACGACCTCCCAGCCCGCCTGGGCGGAGACCTGGGCGATGCCGGACCCCATGAGGCCGGCCCCGATGACGGCGAGCTTGCGTGCCACTGTGCGACTCCCCTGATACGCGCTGTCGTTGTTCTCCAGGAGCGGACACTAGCGGGCGGCGGGGTCCCCGTGACCGACTTAGTAACGCGTTTCACGTCTCACGAAGTGAGACCCCTGTCACGTCCCGCACGGCGGGCCCGGCGGCCCTCCCCGCGGCAGGGCCCGGCGGGGCCCCGACTCCGGCGGCCGGAGCGCCGACTCCTCGCGTTCCCAAGCCGGTTGACGCCTCACGGACCGGCTGGCGCCGAGGTCTCCCCACCCTGCGGCCGGCATGCCCGCGGGCCGGGACGGCCTTTGCTCCGATCGTGTCGGCGCGCACTCGGCCACCGCGTGCGGCGCGCACTCCCGGGCACCGGCCGGACCCGCTCGCCGGGCGCCCCCACCGTGCGGGACCGCAGCGCCGGCGGTGTCCCCGGAGCCGTCCGCCGGGACCGGTCCGCGGCGGGAAAGAGCCGCCGCGTCGGCGGCGGATGCCAGGGTGGGGGTCGTCGTCCGCCCAACGGAGGAGAGTCCCCGGCATGGCCGTGATCCACCGCACCACTCTCGAGCCGACCAAGCTGGAACTGCTGACCGCCTGGCTGCCCTCACGCCCCTGGTACCACGGGGGTGCGGGGGAACCGCGGCCGGCCGGGGCCGGCGGTTTCCGGCTCGACGACCCGCGAGGGGAGGTCGGCATCGAGTTCATGGTCGTCACCGACTCCTCCGGCGCCGAGCCGGCCGCCTACCTGGTGCCGCTCACCTACCGGGGCGCTCCGCTCGACGGTGCGGAGCACGCCCTCATCGGCACCGCCGAACACGGCGTCCTCGGACGGCGTTGGGTCTACGACGGCTGCCACGACCCGGTGCTCGTGGCCGAGACGGCGGCGCTGATCGAGGGCCGGGCACGGGCGCAGGCCCAGAACCTCACCGACACCCCCGACCGGGAGGTCACCCGCGCCCACGCGGACGAGGGCCCGGTGCCGGCGGACCTCACCACCGTCGTCGACACCGCGGAACACACCGAACTGTCCGCGCCGGACGGCACGGTCCTCCGCGTCCTGCGCACCCCGCGGCCCGCCCCGGACGGCCCGCCCCTTCCCGAACCGGGAACGTCGGGTCATGTCGCCGGCGCGTGGGAGCTGCCCGACGGCACCCGCGCGCAGGGCCTCTTCCTCGTCCTGCGCACGCCCCCTCGGGCGTAGGGCCCGGCCGACGGGTCGTACCGGGCGGGCCGTGGTCCCGGTCCAGCCGCGCACCGCGTGGTCGAGCACCTCGCCGCTCGGCAACTCCTCGACGCCGTCGACGAGTCCGAGCACCTCGCGGAACACCTCGGCCGGGGCGCGGCCCTTCATCCTCTCCCGGCCGATCGTGACGGGCACCGTGCCGTGGACCCAGCGGACCCGGCCGGCGACCGGGCCCGGCAGCGCGTCGTCCGGGGCGGGCCGCGGCGCCGCCCGGACATCGCGAGGGCGCCGGACCCCGCCCGGCGGGACGCGCTGTCGCACCTGACGCCGTTCCGCCACCCGGCGGACGCGGTGCGGGACGCCTGCGCCGGGGCGTACGCGACGGCCCCCCTGCGGTACGGCACGCCGGTCGCCGTCGGCTTCGCGGTGCTCGCCGTGACGGTGGGCACACGAGTGTTCCGCACGGCCGGTGCGTAACTAGGCTGGCCGCATGGTCAATCTGACGCGCATCTACACCCGGACCGGCGACAAGGGCACCACGAACCTCGGTGACATGAGCCGGGTCCCCAAGACCGACCTGCGGATCTCCGCCTACGCCGACGCCAACGAGGCGAACGCGGTGATCGGCACGGCGCTCGCGCTGGGTGGTCTGGAGGAGGAGGTCGTCGCGGTCCTCACCCGCGTCCAGAACGACCTGTTCGACGTGGGCGCGGACCTGTCGACGCCGGTGGTGGAGAACCCGGAGTTCCCGCCGCTCAGGGTCGAGCAGTTCTACGTGGACCGGCTGGAGGCGGACTGCGACCGCTTCAACGAGCGGCTGGAGAAGCTGCGCTCCTTCATCCTGCCGGGCGGGACGCCGGGCGCGGCCCTGCTGCACCAGGCCTGCACGGTGGTGCGGCGGGCCGAACGGTCGACGTGGGCCGCGCTGGAGGCGCACGGCGAGACCATGAACCCGCTCACCGCGACCTATCTGAACCGCCTCTCGGACCTGCTGTTCATCCTGGCCCGCATCGCGAACAAGGAGACCGGCGACGTGCTGTGGGTGCCGGGCGGGGAGCGCTGAGCCCTACCGGGGCCCCGCCGAGGTCCGTGCGGCCCGGTACAGGCCGAGCAGGATCTCCGCACCGCCGGCGCACATCATCACCACCCCCACCTTGGCGGGGGTGACCAGCGGCAGGTCCACTCCCCGGGCGAACCGCCACAGCCACAGCCCCACCAGCAGGGTGACGGACCCCGCGAGGAGGTTCCTGGACGCCCGGCTCACCGGCTCGCCTTCTCCCTGCCGGCGTCGCGCTCGGCCTCCGGCGCGCCCGCCGGGGCCTTCTTCGGCCAGATCCAGTAGGTCAGGGTCACCAGGGCGTGGATCCCCGCGGCGCGCCAGGCGATGAGGCGCCAGTCCTCCAGGGAGGTGGTGCGGCTCGCGTCGCCGACGTACCAGACGGCGATCTGGAGCAGCGCGGTCGCCACGGCGGCGCCCAGCAGCGTGCCCAGCCAGACCCGGGTCTCGTGCCGGGCGCGGGCCAGGCCGTACCGCGGGGGTCCCTGGGGCCTGGGCGCGCCGGCCAGCCGGTGCGCCGCGTGGCCGTCGAGCCACTTCACCGTGCGGTGGCCGTGGCCGACGGTGTAGCCGATGTAGAGCGCGGCCAGGCCGTGCGTCCAGTTCGGTTCGGCGCCGTTCTTCAGGTCCAGCGCGGTGACGACCAGCAGGACGACCTCCAGCAGCGGCTCGCAGAGCAGCAGCGCCAGGCCGACGCGCGGCATCCTCAGCAGATAGCGGCAGGCCAGTCCGGCGGCCAGCAGCACCCAGAAGCCGATCTCGCAGGCGGCGATCAAAACAGCGATCACGGTTCGCTCCTCTCGGTCACCCTTCCAGGCTCCCGTGCGGACCGTCCCGTCGCGTCGTCGCCGCCGACGACCTCGCGGTACATCGAAAGATGCAGTCCGGGACCCTCCCCGGGGATCGGGCGCCGGACGCACGCACCGTGTTGGATGGTGCCATGGCCCCACGACCGCCCCGCCCGCACCGCTTCGACGTATGGGCCGCGCTCGCCGGGCTGCTCGGCGGACTGCTGCTGTGGGGCTTCGGCCTCGGCGTCCGGCGGGCCGACGACCCGATCGTGCTCCTCGACGGCCCCTGGCCCCTCCTGCTGCCGCTCTTCGTGATGGCCGGCTGCGAGCTGCTGCGCCGCTCCGCCCCGCGCACCGCGCTGCTCGTCGGCACCCTGGCACTGGCCGCGGACACCCTGACCCGGGGCAGCATCGCCACGATCGTGATGTACACCGACCTGATGTACGCCGCCGTCCTGTACGGCCCGCCCCGCTCCGCCCGCCGCATCCCGCGGATCACCGGGCTGCTCAGCGTCGCCGGCGTGCTGGTGCCGTACGCCGTGTGGCGGGTGCCCGAGGCGCTGCTGATCGGGTTCGCCGTCGGCGTCATCGCGTTCGGGCCCGCGTCGACCGGCCTCATCGTGCGCAACCACCGGGACGCCGCCGAGGCCGCGCGGCTGCGGGCCGAGCAGACCGCGCTGCTCGCGGAGACGGACCGCACCCAGGCGGTGGCCGCGGAACGCTCCCGGATGGCGCGGGAGTTGCACGACGTGGTGGCCAACCACCTCTCGGCGATCGCCATCCACTCCACGGCCGCGCTCTCCCTGGACGACCCCGGGACCTCCAAGGAGGCGCTCACCGTGATCCGGGAGAACAGCGTCCAGGGCCTGTCGGAGATGCGCCGCCTGATCGGCATCCTGCGGGACGGCGCCGGCGACCGGGAGCCCGCGGCGACCCCGACCCTCGACGGCCTCGGCGCCCTGGTGGAGGGCGCCCGCGCCAACGGCCTGGACGTCACCCTGGACGCCGCGTACGGCTCCGTCCCCGCACCGGTCGAGCTCGCCGCGTACCGGATCGTGCAGGAGTCGCTGACGAACGCGCTGAAGCACGCCGCGCCGGGGGAGGTCACGGTGTGGCTGCGCGAGCGGGACGACGCCCTCGAGCTCCGCGTGACCAGCCCCCACGACGGCCGGGACGCCCCGCGCGCCCCGGGCTCCGGGGCCGGACTGGTCGGGATGCGGGAGCGGGCCGCCCTGCTGCACGGCACCTTCGACGCGGGCCCCGCCGACGCCCCGGACCCCGCGGACGGCGGGCTCTGGGTCGTCCGCGCCTCCCTCCCCCTCACCGACACCGCCCGAGGAGAGATCCGATGATCCGCGTCCTGGTCGCCGAGGACCAGTCCGCCGTCCGCGCCGGACTGGTCCTCATCCTGCGCAGCGCCCCCGACATCGAGGTGGTCGGCGAGGCCGCGGACGGCGAACAGGCGGTGGCGCTCGCCCGTGAACTGCGCCCCGACCTGGTGCTGATGGACGTGCAGATGCCGCGCCTGGACGGGGTGTCGGCGACCCGGCAGGTGGTCGGCGAGCGGCTCGCCGACGTGCTGGTGCTGACCACCTTCGACCTGGACGAGTACGTCTTCGGGGCGCTGCGGGCCGGGGCCGCCGGATTCCTGCTGAAGAACACGGAGGCGAGGGACCTCGTCGCGGCGGTGCGCACGGTGGCGCGCGGGGAGGGGATCGTCGCCCCGGCCGTCACCCGGCGGCTGATCGCCGAGTTCGCCGCGAAGCCGGCCCGGCGGACGGAGGCCGACCCGGCGGTGCTGGAGTCCCTCACCCGGCGCGAACGCGAGGTGCTCTCCTGCCTCGGTGAGGGGCTGTCCAACGCCGGCATCGCGGACCGCCTCGACATGGCGGAGGCCACGGTGAAGACGCACGTCAGCCGCCTGCTGGGCAAGTTGGGGCTGCGCAGCCGGGTGCAAGCGGCCGTGCTGGCGCAGGAACTGGGGATCTGAGCCGAAGACGGTGTAGTGGTCCAGACCTATTGACCCGTGGTCCAGACCTTTCTATTCTCGCGGCACCGTGGGCGTGATGGCTCAGTCATGCCCACCTCAACATCCCCGTTGCGCCAGTGGCGCAATCACCAGAGGAGGCGCACCGTGCGCTTCAGACACAAAACCGCGGCAGGTCTCGCGACCCTGCTGCTTCCCCTCTCCGGCCTCGTCGCCCTCGCGAGCCCCGCTCAGGCGGCCGACTCCGCGACCGCCACCTACACCAAGACCCAGGACTGGGGCTCCGGCTTCGAGGGCAAGTGGACGGTGAAGAACACCGGCACCACGCCCCTCAACTCCTGGACCGTCGAATGGGACTTCCCCGCCGGCACCAAGGTCACCTCCGCCTGGGACGCCACGGTCACCAACTCCGGTGACCACTGGACCGCCAAGAACCTCGGCTGGAACGGCACCCTCGCCCCCGGGGCGTCGATCTCCTTCGGCTTCAACGGCAGCGGCTCCGGCTCCCCGTCCGGCTGCAAGCTCAACGGCGGCAGCTGCGACGGCACCTCCGTCCCCGGTGACAAGGCCCCCTCCGCGCCCGGCACCCCCACGGCCTCGAACATCACCGACACCTCGGTGCGGCTGTCCTGGTCCGCGGCCACCGACGACAAGGGCGTCAAGAACTACGACGTGCTGCGCGACGGCACCCGGGTCGCCACCGTGACCGGCACGTCCTACACGGACACCGGTCTCACCAAGGGCACCGACTACTCGTACGCGGTCCAGGCCCGCGACACCGCCGACCAGACCGGCCCCGTCAGCGGCTCGGTCAAGGTCCGCACCACGGGCAACACCGAGGAACCGCCGCCCACCGGCGACAAGGTGAAGCTCGGTTACTTCACCGAGTGGGGCGTCTACGGCCGCAACTACCACGTCAAGAACCTGGTGACGTCCGGCTCGGCCTCCAAGATCACCCACATCAACTACGCCTTCGGCAACGTCAAGAACGGTCAGTGCACCGTCGACGACACCTTCGCCGCCTACGAGAAGGCCTACACCGCCGACCAGTCCGTCAGCGGCACCGCCGACACCTGGGACCAGCCGCTGCGCGGCAACTTCAACCAGCTGCGCCAGCTGAAGGCGAAGTACCCGCACATCAAGGTGCTGTACTCCTTCGGCGGCTGGACCTACTCCGGCGGCTTCGGCCAGGCCGCGCAGAACGCGGCCGCGTTCGCCAAGTCCTGCAAGCAGGTCGTGGAGGACCCGCGCTGGGCCGACGTGTTCGACGGCATCGACATCGACTGGGAGTACCCGAACGCCTGCGGTCTCACCTGTGACACCAGCGGCCCCGCGGCCTTCAAGACCCTGTCCCAGGCCCTGCGCGCCGAGTTCGGCAAGGACTACCTGGTCACCGCCGCGATCACCGCGGACGCCTCGGCCGGCGGCAAGATCGACGCGGCCGACTACGGCGGCGCCGCGCAGTACCTCGACTGGTACAACGTGATGACGTACGACTACTTCGGCGCCTGGGACCGGACCGGACCCACCGCTCCCCACTCGCCGCTGACCTCGTACAACGGCATCCCGCAGGAGGCCTTCAACTCGGCCGCCGCGATCGCGAAGCTGAAGGCCAAGGGCGTCCCGGCGAGCAAGCTGCTGCTCGGCATCGGCTTCTACGGCCGCGGCTGGACCGGCGTCACCCAGTCCGCCCCCGGCGGCACCGCGACCGGCCCGGCGGCCGGCACCTACGAGGCGGGCATCGAGGACTACAAGATCCTCAAGAACTCCTGCCCGGCCACCGGCACCATCGCCGGCACGGCGTACGCCCACTGCGGCACCAACTGGTGGTCCTACGACACCCCGGCCACCATCAACTCGAAGATGGCCTGGGCCAAGAACCAGGGCCTGGGCGGCGCCTTCTTCTGGGAGTTCAGCGGCGACACCGCGAACGGTGAGCTGGTGAACGCCATCGACGGCGGGCTGAAGTAAGCGACCGGAGCACACAGCCGGACGATGTTCGCCCTCCCCCCGGACGAAGCCCGGGGGGAGGGCGAACACGGTCGGGCCACGTTCGGGGCCCCTCCCCCAGCAGCTCCGCTGCCAGGGGGAGGGGCCCCGGACGTCGCTCTACGCGACGTTCACCCGCTGTCCGGGCGGGGCCGCCTCGAGCCACGCGAGGAAACCGGTCAGCGCGTCCTCGCTCATGGCGAGCTCGAGCCGCGTGCCCCGGTGCAGACAGGCGAGGATCACCGAGTCGGACAGCAGGGCCAGCTCCTCCTCGCCCTCCGGGACCCGGCGGCCGGCCACCTCGATCGCGGAGCGCTCCAGGACGCGGCGCGGGCGGGGGGCGTAGGAGAAGACCCGGAACCACTCGACCCGGTCACCGTTGTAGCGGGCCACCCCGTAGGCCCAGCCCTTGCCTCCGGCGTCGCCCTCCTCGGGGGCGTCCCAGCGCAGGCTGCAGTCGAAGGTTCCGCCGGAGCGCTGGATGAGGCGGCGGCGCAGGCCGAAGACGAAGAGCCCCACCACCACGAGCACCACGACGATTCCGCACACAGTCAGAGCGAGGACCATCGACACCGACCTCCTCGTCTCCTAGGTAACGGAACGGAAAAATCATCCAGATCTGCCTCAGCCGCGGTCGGCTCCGGATTGCTCCGGTGCCGACCGCGGCTGAGTGACGTCATCGCACCGATCCCCCGGTGCCTGGACAGCCCGGGCGGTGCCTCCCATGGCTCAGCGGGTCGCCGCCCGCAGACGGACGTCCGCGCGGCGCTCCGCCGAGGCGTCGGCCTCCGACTTCGCGCGCTCGAGCGCCCGCTCCGCACGCTGGACGTCGATCTCGTCCGACAGCTCGGCGATCTCCGCCAGCAGCGACAGCTTGTTGTCCGCGAACGAGATGAAACCGCCGTGCACCGCGGCGACGACCGTCTCACCTTCACTCGTACGGATGGTCACCGGGCCCGACTCCAGCACACCGAGCAGCGGCTGGTGACCGGGCATGACGCCGATGTCGCCGGACGTGGTGCGCGCGACGACCAGGGTGGCCTCGCCGGACCAGACCTCTCGGTCGGCCGCGACCAGCGCGACGTGCAGCTCAGCAGCCAAGGTGGCTCCTCGGGTCACCACCCGGCGGGTCTGCCGGGTGTTGGTTACAAGTCTAGTGGGCGTGGGAGAGGGGGCGGGACGCACCCGCCCCCTCAGGTGTGAGCCCGCGGGCTCACGGTGAACGCGGGGCTCAGGAGACGCCCAGCTCCTTCGCGTTCTTCTTCAGGTCCTCGATGCCACCGCACATGAAGAACGCCTGCTCCGGGAAGTGGTCGTACTCACCGTCGCAGATCGCGTTGAACGCGGCGATCGACTCGTCCAGCGGCACGTCCGAACCGTCCACGCCGGTGAACTGCTTGGCGACATGGGTGTTCTGGGACAGGAAGCGCTCCACGCGACGGGCACGGTGGACGACGAGCTTGTCCTCCTCGCCGAGCTCGTCGATACCGAGGATCGCGATGATGTCCTGCAGGTCCTTGTACTTCTGCAGGATGTTCTTCACGCGCATGGCCGCGTTGTAGTGGTCCTGCGCGATGTAGCGCGGGTCCAGGATGCGGGACGTGGAGTCCAGCGGGTCCACGGCCGGGTAGATGCCCTTCTCCGAGATCGGACGGGAGAGCACCGTCGTCGCGTCGAGGTGGGCGAAGGTGGTGGCCGGGGCCGGGTCGGTCAGGTCGTCCGCGGGGACGTAGATCGCCTGCATCGAGGTGATCGAGTGACCGCGGGTCGAGGTGATGCGCTCCTGGAGGAGGCCCATCTCGTCGGCCAGGTTCGGCTGGTAGCCCACCGCGGAGGGCATGCGGCCGAGCAGGGTCGACACCTCGGAACCGGCCTGGGTGAAGCGGAAGATGTTGTCGATGAAGAACAGCACGTCCTGCTTCTGGACGTCGCGGAAGTACTCGGCCATGGTGAGGCCGGCCAGCGCGACGCGCAGACGGGTGCCCGGGGGCTCGTCCATCTGACCGAAGACCAGGGCGGTCTTGTCGATGACGCCGGACTCGCTCATCTCGTCGATGAGGTCGTTGCCCTCACGGGTGCGCTCACCGACACCGGCGAACACCGACACACCGTCGTGGTTGTTGGCGACGCGGTAGATCATCTCCTGGATGAGCACCGTCTTGCCGACGCCGGCGCCGCCGAACAGACCGATCTTGCCGCCCTTGACGTACGGGGTGAGCAGGTCGATGACCTTCACGCCGGTCTCGAACATCTCGGTCTTCGACTCGAGCTCGTCGAAGTTCGGCGCCTTGCGGTGGATCGGCCAGCGCTCGCCGTCGTACGTCTCGTCGACGTTGAGCACCTCACCGAGGGTGTTGAACACCTTGCCCTTGGTGAAGTCGCCGACCGGCACGGAGATGGCGGAACCCGTGTCGGTCACCGGGGCCTGGCGGACCAGACCGTCGGTGGGCTGCATGGAGATGGTGCGGACCAGGCCCTCGCCCAGGTGCTGGGCGACTTCCAGGGTCAGCGTCTTCTTCGCGCCCTCGTTCGCCGGGTCGGAGACCTCGACGTGCAGGGCGTTGTAGATGTCCGGCATCGCGTCGACGGGGAACTCCACGTCGACGACCGGGCCGATGACCCGCGCGACGCGGCCGGTGGCCACGCCCGACGCAGCGGTCGGCTCAACAGTGGTGGTCATTAGTTGTCACTCCCCGCGGTCGCGTCGGCCAGTGCGCTCGCGCCACCGACGATCTCGCTGATTTCCTGGGTGATTTCGGCCTGGCGGGCCGCGTTGGCAAGCCGGGAGAGCGTGTTGATCAGCTCGCCCGCGTTGTCGGTGGCCGACTTCATCGCGCGCCGCGTGGCGGCGTGCTTCGAAGCGGCCGACTGGAGCAGCGCGTTGTAGATGCGGCTCTCCACGTAGCGCGGCAGCAGGGCGTCGAGGACGTCCTCCGCCGAGGGCTCGAAGTCGTACAGCGGAAGGATCTCGTCCTTCGTCGCCGACTCCTGAGCGACCTCTTCGAGGCGCAGCGGGAGCAGCCGGGAGTCGACCGCCGTCTGCGTCATCATCGAGACGAACTCGGTGTAGACGATGTGGAGTTCGTCCACACCCCCGTCAGCCGTCTCCTTCTCGATGGCCTCGATCAGCGGAGCCGCGACCTTCTTGGCGTCCGCGTACGAAGGCTCGTCGGTGAAGCCCGTGAACGACTCCGCGACCGTGCGCTCGCGGAAGTTGTAGTGGGCGACACCGCGGCGGCCGACGATGTACGTGTCGACCTGCTTGCCCTCGCGCTCCAGGCGCTCGGTCAGCTGCTCCGCCGCCTTGATGGCGTTGGCGTTGAAGGCGCCGGCCAGACCGCGGTCGCTCGTGAGGAGCAGGACCGCGGCACGGGTCGGGGTCTCCGCCTCCGTGGTCAGCGGGTGCTTGGTGTCCGAACCGGTGCCGACCGCCGTGACCGCGCGGGTGAGCTCCTGCGCGTACGGCGTGGAGGCCGCCACCTTGCGCTGCGCCTTGACGACGCGCGAGGCGGCGATCATCTCCATCGCCTTGGTGATCTTCTTGGTCGCGGTGACGGATCGGATGCGACGCTTGTAGACCCGGAGCTGGGCTCCCATGAGTCAGGTCCCTTCCTTACGTCACTTGGCGGCAGCGGCCGGGGCGTCCTCGCCGAGCAGCTTGCCGTCGCTCGTCTCGAACTGCTTCTTGAAGGCAGCCACCGCGTCGGCGATCGCCTGGATCGTGTCGTCGGACATCTTGGCGCCCTCGCGGATGGAGGTCATGAGGCCCTGCTCCTGACGGTGCAGGTACTCCAGCAGCTCCTTCTCGAAGCGGCGGATGTCCGCGACCGGGACCTCGTCCATGCGGCCCGTGGTACCGGCCCAGATGGAGACGACCTGGTCCTCGGTGGCCATCGGCTCGTACTGGTTCTGCTTCAGCAGCTCGACCATGCGCTGACCGCGCTCCAGCTGCGCCTTCGACGCGGCGTCCAGGTCGGAACCGAAGGCGGCGAACGCCTCCAGCTCACGGAACTGGGCGAGGTCCACGCGCAGACGGCCGGAGACCTGGCGCATCGCCTTGTGCTGGGCGGAGCCACCGACGCGGGAGACCGAGATACCGACGTTCAGGGCCGGACGCTGGCCGGCGTTGAACAGGTCGGACTCCAGGAAGCACTGGCCGTCGGTGATGGAGATGACGTTGGTCGGGATGAACGCCGAGACGTCGTTGGCCTTGGTCTCGACGATCGGCAGACCGGTCATCGAGCCGGCACCCATGTCGTCGGAGAGCTTGGCGCAGCGCTCCAGCAGCCGGGAGTGCAGGTAGAAGACGTCACCCGGGTAGGCCTCGCGGCCCGGCGGGCGGCGCAGCAGCAGCGACACGGCGCGGTAGGCGTCGGCCTGCTTCGACAGGTCGTCGAAGATGATCAGGACGTGCTTGCCCTCGTACATCCACTGCTGACCGATGGCGGAGCCGGTGTACGGCGCCAGGTACTTGAAGCCGGCCGGGTCGGACGCCGGGGCGGCGACGATGGTCGTGTACTCCAGCGCGCCGTTCTCCTCCAGCGCGCGGCGGACCGACGCGATGGTGGAGCCCTTCTGGCCGATGGCGACGTAGATGCAGCGGACCTGCTTCTTCGGGTCGCCGGTGCGCCAGTTGTCCCGCTGGTTGATGATCGTGTCGACGGCCAGGGCGGTCTTGCCGGTCTGGCGGTCGCCGATGATCAGCTGGCGCTGACCACGGCCGATCGGGGTCATGGCGTCGACGGCCTTGTAACCCGTCTCCATCGGCTCGTGCACCGACTTGCGCTGCATGACCGTGGGGGCCTGCAGTTCGAGGGCGCGGCGGCCCTCGGTCTCGATCTCGCCGAGGCCGTCGATCGGGTTGCCGAGCGGGTCGACCACACGGCCGAGGTAGCCCTCGCCCACGGCGACGGACAGGACCTCGCCGGTGCGGGTGACCGGCTGGCCCTCCTCGATGCCGCTGAACTCACCGAGGACGATGGCACCGATCTCGCGCTCCTCGAGGTTGAGGGCGAGGCCGAGGGTGCCGTCCTCGAACTTCAGCAGCTCGTTGGCCATGGCCGACGGCAGACCCTCGACCTTTGCAATGCCGTCACCGGCAAGGGTGACCGTACCGACCTCCTCGCGCGAGGCCGCGTCCGGCTTGTACGACTGGACGAAGTTCTCCAGCGCGTCCCGGATCTCCTCCGGCCGGATCGTGAGCTCCGCCATCTGAGTTCCCTGCTCTCCTTGTTGGGCCCGAAGTTTCACTTGGGGGGTATTCCACGAGTCGGGGACTCCCCCCAATAAGAGGTGAATCCTCTGCACGGCCCAACCCGGGCCGTAGTCATGCTTATGGAGTTGCTGCTGCTAGCTCGCCATGCGGCGGGCGGCGTCCTCGAGCCGGTCCGCGAGCGAGCCGTTGATGATCTCGTCGCCGACCCGCACCCGGATCCCGCCCAGGACCGCGGGGTCCACGTCGAGGTTGAGGTGCATCTCACGGCCGTAGAGCTTCGCCAGCGCGGCACCGAGACGCCGCTTCTGCGTGTCGCTCAGCGGGACCGCCGAGGTGACGACGGCGACCGCGCGGTTGCGACGATCGGCGGCGAGCTTGGACAGGGACTCGAGTCCCGCTTCCAGGCTACGTCCCCGCGGCGCGGTGACAAGGCGCGTCACCAGACGCTCGGTCGTGGGCTTGGTCCGGCCGCCGAGCAGGCTGCGCAGCAGCTCGCCCTTGGCCGAGGCGCTCGCGGCGCGGTTGGTCAGCGCGGCCCGCAGCTGCGTGTCGGACGAGACGATCCGGCCGAACCGGAACAGCTCGTCCTCGACCTCGTCGAGCGTGCCCGCCCGCTGGGCCGCGGTGAAGTCGGCCGTGTTGGCCAGCTCCTCCAGCGCGTCCACCAGGTCGCGCGACTGCGACCAGCGGGAGCGCACCGTACCGGCCACCAGGTCGGCGGTCGGGCCGCTGACCTGGCCGGCGAGGATGCGTCCGGCCAGTCCGGCCTTGGCGTCAGCGGCCTGCGCCGGGTCGGTGAGGACCCGGCGCAAGCTGACCTCGCGGTCGAGCAGCGCGGTGACGGCGGCCAGCTCGTCGGCGAGCTGCGCCGCGTCCACGGACGTGGAGTCCGTCAGCGCGTCGAGCCGCTCACGTGCGGCGGCCAGGGCCTCGCGGCTCGCTCCGTTCATCGTGCGGCCTCGGCCTTCTCCTCGAGCTGGTCGAGGAAGCGGTCGATCACACGGCTCTGCCGGGCGTGGTCCTCGAGGGACTCACCGACGAGCTTGCCGGCCAGGTCGGTGGCGAGCTTGCCGATGTCCTGGCGCAGTGCCGCGGACGCGGCCTTGCGGTCGGCCTCGACCTGCGTGTGACCGGCGGCGATGATCTCCTCACGCTGCCGCTGGCCCTCCGCGCGCATCTCGGCGATGAGCGCGGCGCCCTGCTCCTGTGCCTCCTGGCGCAGGCGCGCGGCCTCGTGCCGGGCCTCGGCGAGCTGAGCCTTGTACTGCTCGAGCACGCTCTGGGCCTCGGTCTGGGCGGCCTCGGCCTTCTCGATCCCGCCCTCGATCGCCTCGCGGCGCTCCTCCAGAACCTTGTTGATGTTCGGGAGGAGCTTCTTGGCGAGGAAGCCGAAGACGATGACGAAGGCGAGCAGGCCGATGACGAGCTCGGGAATCGGCGGGACGAGGGGGTTCTGCAACTCCTCAGCCGCGATATGAAGCAGTGGGCTCATATCAGAGTGCCTTTCGTCTAGGGGGGCGGTCGTGGATCAGATGATCACGTGCCGTAGACGAACGGCATGACCAGGCCGATGAGGGCGAGCGCCTCACAGAAGGCGAAGCCGAGGATCTGGTTGGCACGGATCAGGCCGGCGGCCTCGGGCTGACGGGCGATGGCTTCGGTGCCCTTACCGAAGATGATGCCGACGCCGATGCCGGGGCCGAAAGCGGCGATGCCGTAGCCGATGGAAGCGATCGAACCGCTGACGGCGGCAAGGGTCTGGGACATGCCAGTTCTTCCTTTTCTTCACGGGCCGGTGGGGGTGCGCCACCGGACGACTGGGGGCGGGTGCGGGACGCTCAGTGGTGCTCGGCGAGCGCGCCCTGGATGTAGGTGCAGGCCAGCAGGACGAAGACGTACGCCTGCAGGGCTTGGATGAAGAGCTCGAAGACCGTCATCACGAGGACCATCAGGAACGAGACGCCGGCGTAGGCGATGCCGATGCCGTTCAGCAGGTACCAGCTCGCGATGGTGAAGAGCACGATCAGGATGTGGCCCGCGAACATGTTCGCGAAGAGTCGCACGGCGTGGGTGAAGGGCCGCACGAGCAGGTTCGAGAAGGCCTCGATCAGCATCACGACCGGCAGCGCCGCGCCGAGCGACTTGTCGTAGCCGGTGAAGTTCTTCAGGGCGCCGACGAAGCCGTGCTTCTTGAAGGTCAGCGAGACCCACACGACGTAGACGAGCAGCGCGAGCACCAGCGGGTAGGCGAAGACCGACGTCACCGGGAACTGCGCGAGCGGGATGATCGACCAGAGGTTCATCATCCAGACGAAGAAGAACAGCGAGACGATGAGCGGGACGTACTTCTCGCCCTGGCGCTTGCCCATCGTCTCGTAGACGATGCCCCGGCGGACGAAGTCGTAGCCGGTCTCGGCGACCATCTGCAGCTTGCCGGGGACGACCTGGGGCCGACGGAAGGCCGCCCAGAAGAAGCCGATGACGACGACCGAGCCGAGCAGCGCCAGCAGCATCGTCTTGTTGAAGTACACGTTGCTGTCGCCGTTACCCCAGAGGGGGTCGAACAGGAACGAGTGCAGCCCGGGAGACGGGAAGCCACAGCCGTCGAAGATGTGGCAGTCGGTCTCGAAGGCGAGCACCTGCGTCGGGTCAGCACTCACCGCGGGCTCCTTCGGCGTGGCGCATGGATTCGGCAACCTCGTGGTGTCGGCGCGGCACGGGGCCGCGGATCGGCACGGGACTGGTGTTACGGATGTGGGGGCGGCAGTGGGGCATCTCGCCTCGCGATGTGGCAGGCGTCATCTCGGATGCCCGCGCCCGCGATGCCGCAGTTGGCACCGGACGATAGCAGGGTCTCCCATGCGCCTTTATCCCGGCCCTACGTCTCACGACGGACGCCCCGGGGTTTCCTTCTTCTCACGCGTCGTCGATTCGGGTTCCACATAGGGAATCTTGGCCTTCATGTGGGCCCGTGCCTGCGCGGCGACCCAGGCGAGGGTGCAGACGAGCAAGGTGAGGGCGAAGACCTTCGGGTGGAACAGCGTCGTGTTCTTGAAGAGCGCGATGAAGACGAACATCAGCAGGATCTGCGCCATGTACATCATCAGCCCCATCGCCTGGAACAGATGAGGCAGTGATTTGGCGGTCCACTGCAGGACGTACAGACCCACCCCCATGAGGAGGATCACGAGCACCGCCGCGACGACCCCGCCGATCACCCCCTTGCCGCCCTCGACGGCACCGCCGATCGCGACTGCGACCGCACCGACGGCAGCGGTGGGCACGGCAGCCTGGATCAGGATCCGGACGTCGTTGGACGGCATGGCGGCAGCTCCGCTTTCAAGGGGGCAAGGGGGTGTCGTCATGGACGAGCGTAGTCCCCCGGACGGGGTGGATTTTCCTCGCACCGGGCGGACCGTCGCACTACGGCCCGGCGGCTCTGTCCGGGGACTCGTGAACGGTATCACAAACTATTTGATGCAGTCTTTACCTGAGCGGTGTGCCCGGTGTCACACATGAGGACCAATCTGCGCGTCTGAGCGAGAAGGAAGCCCCCTTGTCTGGTATTGGAGCACTTTGCACCCCCAACACAGCCCCATCGGACTCCCACGACTTGGCAATGCTCTAGTCGGATTCTTACCTTGGCCGCTGTCCGGCCCGAACCGGCGGGACGTCAGTGCGAGCCGTCGGCCCGCCGGCCGTCGGCCAGGTGTGCACGGGCGCCGAGGGCGGTCGCGCCGTTGACGCCGGAGACGCCCGCGGCGACCGGGGAGCGGTCCTCCGCCCCCACGGCCCCCACGGCGTCCTGTGCCGCCCGCGAATCCGCCGCGGCCGGCGCCGGGGCGGGCGCGGGCGCCCGGCGACGGCGGTAACGCGGCGGGACGAAGGCCTCCGCCCAGCGCGGGGCCCGCGGGGTGAAGCGCGGCAGCAGGAGCAGGACCAGGCCGATCGCGCTGAGGAAGACCACGCTCAGGACGATCCACATCGACGCCGAGTTGACGGAGTAGGCGAGCGCGCCGAAGGCGATCAGCGCCGACCAGAAGTACATGATCAGCACCGCGCGGCTGTGCGAGTGGCCGATCTCCAGCAGCCGGTGGTGCAGATGGCCCCGGTCCGCCGCGAACGGCGACTGGCCGCGCCAGGTGCGCCGCACGATCGCCAGGATCAGGTCGGCGGCCGGCACCGCGATGATGGTGAGCGGCAGGATCAGCGGGATGTAGACCGGCACCGTCTGGTGCACGGCCTCCTTCTCCGAACCCACGTACAGGTTCAGGGCGTCCGGGTCGACCTGTCCCGTGATGGAGATCGCACCGGCGGCCAGGACCAGGCCGATGAGCATCGAGCCGGAGTCCCCCATGAAGATCCGCGCCGGGTGCATGTTGTGCGGCAGGAAACCCAGGCACATGCCCATCAGGATCGCCGAGAACAACGTCGCCGGGGCGGCCGCCTCGATGCCGTACGAGTACCAGATGCGGTAGGCGTACAGGAAGAACGCCATCGCCGCGATGCACACCATGCCGGCCGCGAGACCGTCCAGGCCGTCGACGAAGTTGACCGCGTTGATGGTGATGACGACCAGCGCGACCGTGAGCAGCGTGCCCTGCCACTGGGTGAGGGCGACCGAGCCGACCCCCGGGATCGGCAGCCACAGGATCGTCAGACCCTGCATGACCATCACACCGGCCGCGATCATCTGGCCGCCCAGCTTGATCAGGGCGTCGATCTCGAACTTGTCGTCCAGGACGCCGATCAGCCAGATCAGCGCGGCCCCGGAGAGCAGCGCCCGGGGCTCGTTGGACTTCTCGAAGAGCTGGCCGAGGTTGGTGAGGTGGTCGGCGACCAGCAGACCCGCGCACAGCCCGAAGAACATCGCGATCCCGCCGAGCCGCGGAGTGGGTTCCCGGTGCACGTCGCGCGCCCGGATCTCCGGCATCGCCCCGGCCACGATCGCGAACTTGCGTACCGGCCCGGTCAGCAGGTACGTCACCGCGGCCGTGATGCAGAGCGTCAGCAGGTATTCACGCACGGGCTTCCCCACAGGTCTCGCTGGCCATCACAGCCCCACACCCTAGCGAGGCACGCATACGGGTGAGGACTTCCGGGTAGCGACGATGGTTGCACGCGTGGCCGTGCACCCGTGTGCGCCTACCCGCGCCGGCGGCGCTCAGCGCGGGTACGGCGGGAAGGCCGCGGTCAGTTCCCGTACGTCCTCCCGGACCCGCGCGGGCTCGGCCCGGCCCCTGAGGACGCCCGCCATCAGCCCGGCAACGACCGGCATCTCCCGCTCCCCCATGCCCTGCGTGGTCACCGCCGCCGTGCCCAGGCGCAGGCCGCGGGCGTCGGTGTGCGGCAGGGCGCAGCAGTCCAGGACCATCCCGGCCGCCGCGAGCCGGCCGCGCGCGGTGCGTCCGTCCACGCCGAGGGGGGCCGGGTCGGCGGTGATCAGGTGGGTGTCCGTGCCGCCGGTGACGACGGCCAGCCCCTCGGCGGCCAGCGCGGCGGCCAGTGCCCGCGCGTTGGCGACCACCCGGTGCGCGTACGCGGCGAACGCCTCCGTCGCCGCCTCCCCGAACGCGACCGCCTTGGCGGCGATGGTGTGCATCTGGGCCCCGCCCTGCGTGAAGGGGAAGACGGCCCGGTCCACCCGTCCGGCCAGCTCCGCGCCGCACAGGATCATTCCGCCGCGCGGTCCGCGCAGCACCTTGTGCGTGGTGGCGCAGACGATGTCGGCGTACGGCACCGGGCTGGGCGCCGCTCCCCCGGCGACGAGTCCGATGGGGTGCGCGGCGTCGGCGATCAGATACGCGCCCACCTCGTCGGCGACCTCGCGGAAGAACGCGTAGTCGAAGTGGCGGGGGTAGGCGATGGAGCCGCAGACGATCGCCTTGGGGCGGTGCGCGCGGGCGAGGGCGCGCACCTGGTCGTGGTCGAGGAGCCCGCTCTCCGCGTCCACGCCGTAGCCGACGAAGTCGAACCAGCGGCCGGAGAAGTTCACGGGCGAACCGTGGGTGAGGTGGCCGCCGTGGGGCAGGGCGAGGGCGAGGACGGTGTCGCCGGGGCGCAGCAGGGCGGCGTAGGCGGCCAGCACGGCCGAGGAACCGGAGTGCGCCTGGACGTTGGCGTGCTCGGCGCCGAACAGCTCCTTGGCGCGCTCCACGGCGAGGCGTTCGGCGACGTCGGCGATCTCGCAGCCCCCGTGGTGCCGGGCGCCCGGGTACCCCTCGGCGTACTTGTTGGCCAGCGTCGAGCCGAGGGCGGCCAGCACGGCGGGCGAGGTGAAGTTCTCCGCGGCGATCAGCTGGAGCGTGGTCGCCTGCCGCTCGCGCTCGGCGAGCAGGACGTCGGCGAGCTCGGGGTCCTGGCGGCGCAGGACATCGGTCTCGAGGGCATGGGTGACCGTCATGGGAGGCTCCCGGACGTCGACGCTGACGTACGACCAATGTAGGCCGGGCGCCCGAGGAGCGCGCGGTTGCCTCGTCCTGTCGTGGCCGCGCGCCGGCCCCCCGCGGGCGCGCCCGGCCTCACGCCCGTGTCGGTACGCCCGTCAGGGCCGTGACCACCGGGTCCAGGGCCTGGTGTATCTCGTCGCCGATGGAGCGGAAGAAGGTCAGCGGCGCCCCGTACGGGTCGTGGACCTCGTCCGCGTCGACCGTCGGGGCCAGGAGCCATCCGCGCAGCGCGGCGGCCGCACGGACCAGGGCGCGGGCGCGCATGACCAGGCCGTCGTCCAGCGGGGGCAGGGTCGCCGGGTCGATCGCGTTCACCAGGCGGGTGAACTCCTTCAGCGTGAAGGTGCGCAGGCCCGCCGAGTGGCCCATGGAGATGACCTGGGCGCGGTGGTCCCGGGTGGCGGTCAGCACCAGGTCGGCGCGGATCACGTGCTCGTCCAGGAGTTCGCGGCCCGTGAAGCCGGAGGCGTCCGCGCCGAACTCGGCCAGCACGGTCTCCGCGTGCGTCTCCATCGGCGCGCCCTCGTGCCCCCAGGTGCCCGCGCTCTCCACGATCAGTCCGCCGCCCAGGACGCCCAGCCGCTGGCTCACGAAATGCCGGGTCAGCCGCTCGGTGATGGGCGAACGGCACACGTTTCCGGTACTGACGTGGAGGATGCGGAAGGTGTCGCGCGGGAATCCGAAGGTCGTCGTCACTTCCGCGGCGGTTTCCCCGCCGCCTATGCCACGCCCCGACTCGGGGGCCGTCAATTCGCCACCTCGAGGTCGGGTACCACCTTGCGCAGCTCCTCCGGCGAGATCGCACCCTCGCGCAGCAGCACCGGCACCGGCCGTGTGACGTCGACGATCGAGGAGGGGACGTTGCCGGGCGTCGGACCGCCGTCGAGGTACACGGAGACGGAGTCGCCGAGCATCTCCTGCGCGGCGTCGCAGTTCTCCGGCGCCGGGTGGCCGGTGAGGTTGGCGGAGGAGACGGCCATGGGGCCGACATCGGTGAGCAGTTCGATGGCGACCGGGTGCAGCGGCATCCGCACGGCCACCGTGCCGCGGGTGTCGCCGAGGTCCCACTGGAGGGACGGCTGGTGCCTGGCGACCAGGGTCAGCGCGCCCGGCCAGAACGCGTCGACCAGTTCCCAGGCCATCTCGGAGAAGTCCGTGACCAGGCCGTGCAGGGTGTTCGGGGAGCCGATGAGGACGGGCGTGGGCATGGTGCGGCCCCGGCCCTTGGCCGCCAGCAGGTCGGCGACGGCGTCCGGGGTGAACGCGTCGGCGCCGATGCCGTACACCGTGTCCGTCGGCAGCACCACGAGCTCGCCGCGGCGGACGGCGGACGCGGCCTCACGCAGCCCGGTCGTGCGGTCGGTGGCGTCGTTGGTGTCGTATCGCCGAGCCATCTGGCGGGCCTCCTCGTACGTGCTGCTGGGGGGATGGGGTGTGCCGGACGCTCACGGCAGTGCCTTGCGGGCGGTGGCGAACCGGGGGCGGTTGTTCAGGTCGGGGTGGTCGGCGGCGTCGGTCCAGCCGCGGTCCTCGGCGAAGATCCACGGCACCTGGCCGCCCTGGGTGTCGGCGTGCTCGACGACGACCACCCCGCCGGGGCGCAGCAGCCGGTGCGCGGTGCGCTCCAGGCCGCGGATGAGGTCGAGGCCGTCCTCGCCGGAGAACAGGGCCAGCTGCGGGTCGTAGTCCCGGGCCTCCGGGGCGACGTACTCCCACTCGGTGAGCGGGATGTACGGCGGGTTGGAGATGACCAGGTCGACCTGGCCGTCGAGGTCCGGGAAGGCCGTCAGGGCGTTCCCCTGGCGCAGTTCGACGCGGGAGCCGTCCATGTTCCTGCGGGTCCACACGAGGGCGTCCTCGGACAGCTCCACGGCGTGTACGCGGGACCGCGGCACCTCCTGGGCGAGGGCGAGGGCGATCGCGCCGGAGCCGGTGCACAGGTCGACGATGCGGGGCTCGACGACGTCCATGGCGCGGACCGCGTCTATGGCCCACTCGACCACCGACTCGGTCTCGGGGCGCGGGACGAACACCCCGGGGCCGACCTGGAGTTCCAGGTAGCGGAAGTAGGCGCGCCCGGTGATGTGCTGGAGCGGCTCGCGGGCCTCGCGGCGGGCGATGACCTCCCAGTACCGGGCGTCGAAGTCGGAGTCCTTCACGGTGTGCAGCTCGCCGCGCTTGACGCCGTGCACGAACGCGGCGAGCTCCTCCGCGTCGGTGCGCGGCGAGGGCACGCCGGCGTCGGCGAGCCGCTGGGTGGCCTGGGCCACCTCGGCGAGCAGCAGGTTCACGCGATGCCTCCGGAAGTACTCGTACTACGTGCCTCGTGCCTTACGCGGCGGCGAGCTTGGCGGCCGAGTCCGCGTCGACGCAGGCCTGGATCACCGCGCCGAGGTCGCCGTCCAGGACCTGGTCCAGGTTGTACGCCTTGAAGCCGACGCGGTGGTCCGAGATGCGGTTCTCCGGGAAGTTGTAGGTGCGGATCTTCTCGGAGCGGTCGACGGTGCGGACCTGGCTGCGGCGGGCGTCGGCGGCCTCCCTCTCCGCCTCCTCCTGCGCCATGGCGAGCAGCCTGGAGCGCAGGATACGCAGTGCCTGCTCCTTGTTCTGCAGCTGGCTCTTCTCGTTCTGGCAGGAGGCGACGACTCCGGTCGGCAGGTGCGTGATGCGCACGGCGGAGTCGGTGGTGTTGACGGACTGGCCGCCGGGTCCGGAGGACCGGTAGACGTCGATGCGCAGGTCGTTGGGGTTGATCTCGACGTCGACCTCCTCCGCCTCGGGGGTCACCAGGACGCCCGCCGCGGAGGTGTGGATGCGGCCCTGGGACTCGGTGGCCGGCACCCGCTGCACGCGGTGCACGCCGCCCTCGTACTTCAGCCGCGCCCACACGCCCTGGCCGGGCTCGACCTGGCCGCGGGCCTTCACGGCGACCTGGACGTCCTTGTAGCCGCCCAGCTCGGACTCGGTGGCGTCGATGATCTCGGTCTTCCAGCCGACGCGCTCGGCGTAGCGCAGGTACATGCGCAGCAGGTCGCCGGCGAACAGGGCGGACTCGTCGCCGCCCGCGCCCGCCTTGATCTCGAGGATGACGTCCTTGTCGTCGCTGGGGTCGCGCGGGACCAGCAGCAGGCGCAGCTTCTCGGTGAGTTCCTCCCGCTGCTGCTCCAGCTCCCTGACCTCGGCGGCGAAGTCCGGGTCGTCGGCGGCCAGTTCGCGCGCGGTCTCGATGTCGTCGCCCGTCTGCCTCCAGGAGCGGTACGTGGCGACGATCGGGGTGAGCTCGGCGTAACGCTTGTTCAGCCTGCGCGCGTTTGCCTGGTCGGAGTGGACCGACGGGTCGGCGAGCTTCTTCTCCAGGTCGGCGTGTTCGGCGACGAGTTCCTCGACGGCCTCGAACATCTTGGGCTCCTGCTGGTACGGGGGTGAAGGGCGGGCGACCAAAAACGCCGGTCCCGGCGCGCCCCCTCGGTGGGGGCACTGCCGCGGACCGGCGAATGGGGGCGCGCTACTTCTTGGAGCCGGCGGCCTTGCCGAAGCGGGCCTCGAAGCGGGCCACACGGCCACCGGTGTCGAGGATCTTCTGCTTGCCCGTGTAGAACGGGTGGCACTCGGAGCAGACCTCGGCGCGGATGGTGCCGGCGGGGATCGTGCTGCGGGTGGTGAACGACGCGCCACAGGTGCAGCTGACCTGCGTCTCGACGTACTCGGGGTGGATGTCGCGCTTCAAGGTGTCTCCTAGATTCCGGGAGGGCGCCGGGTCGCCGCCGCGGGATGCGACAGGCGTGAACCGGAGCCGACGTACCAGTCTGCCAGGACTGGCGCCTTCCCCCCAAACCGGGGGTGGGGGCGATCTATTCCCGTCGGTGGGGCGCCGGTCCGCGAGGTGCCCGGCGCGTCCCCGGTCCCCTCGGCGCCGGCACCCCCGCCGGCGGCCTCGGGGATCGGCTCGTCGTTCCTCAGCGCGTCCCGGACCAGCCGGGCCCTGTCCTCGTCGAGCAGGACCCGGCCGGGGGCGGCCGGGTCGTACCGCACCGGCATGGTCACCATCCGCATCCGTGCGGGGCTGATGCCCTTCAGGCCGTTCAGGAAGGACATCAGGGAGTTCACCGAGCCGAGGCCGGAGTCGGTGGTGACGGCCTTGGTGGCGGTCTCGGCGAGGTCGTACAGCTTCTTGGGGCCGGTGAGGACGCCGGTCTCCTCGGCCTGCCGCACCAGCGCCTTGAGGAAGGCCTGCTGGAGCCGGATGCGGCCGAGGTCGGAGCCGTCGCCGACGCCGTGCCGGGTGCGCACCAGGCCGAGGGCCTGCTCGCCGTCCAGCCGGTGGGTGCCGGCCTTCAGGTCGAGGTGGCTCTCGGGGTCCTCGATGTCCTCGGTGGTGGTGATCTCGACGCCGCCGAGTTCGTCGACGAGCTTCCGGAAGCCGGCGAAGTCGATCTCCAGGTAGTGGTCCATGCGCAGGCCGGTGATCGACTCGACGGTCTTCACCGCGCAGGCGGCCCCGCCCGTGGAGTAGGCGGAGTTGAGCATCACACCGGTCGCGGCGGGGTGGGTGCCGCCCTCGGTGTCGGTGCACTCGGGGCGGTCGACGAGGGTGTCGCGCGGGAGGGAGACCACACTGGCCGCCTCGCGGCCCCCGTGGACGTGCACGATCATCGCGGTGTCGGAGCGGGCGGTGCCGTCGTCGGTGCCGCCGCCGAGCTCCCCGTTGCCGCCGGAGCGGGTGTCGGAGCCGAGGACCAGGATGTTCTCGGAGCCGTTGCCGGTCTTCTCGGGCCGGTCGGTGCCGAGGGCCCGGTCGATGTCGACGCTGTCGATGTTGCCGTCGAGCCTGAGGTACAGGTACCCGGCGCCGGCGCCGCCCAGGACGAGGAGGCCCGCGGCGGCCCAGGCCGCGATCCTCGTGCCCGTGCGCCGCTTCCCGCGCCGCCTGCGGCGGCGCCCCTCGGTCCGGTGCCGCGGACCCGCCGCGCCGGGTCCTCCCGGTGCACCGGGGTCCGGTGTGCTCTCGGCAGCCATGTGACCCCCAGCTCCCCCAGCTCCCGTCCGGCCGCCGGCCCCGCTGCGCCGGTGCCGGACCCGGCCGGTTCGCTTCCCGTACGGCTCCATCGTCCCGCCGTCCGGCGGGACGGGAAAACGCGGCACGGGACCGCACGGTGCCCCGGGCCCGGCCTCATCGGCCGCACGGCCCGGAAGCGGCGCCGGCGGGATCCGTGGGGCGAGGGTCCCGCCGGGGTGCCGGAGAACGCGCGAAGGGCCGCTTCCGTGACGGAAGCGGCCCTCGGGCCGCCTTCGGGCGGCCCTTGCGGAAGGGGGACGTCAGTCGCCGTTGCCCGGCGTCGGCGTCGTCTTCTGGATCTGCATCAGGAACTCGACGTTCGACTTGGTCTGCTTCATCTTGTCGAGGAGCAGCTCGATCGCCTGCTGCTGGTCGAGCGCGTGCAGCACCCGGCGCAGCTTCCAGACGATGCCCAGCTCCTCGGCACCGAGCAGGATCTCCTCCTTGCGCGTGCCGGACGCGTCGACGTCCACCGCGGGGAAGATCCGCTTGTCGGCGAGCTTCCGGTCGAGCTTGAGCTCCATGTTGCCGGTGCCCTTGAACTCCTCGAAGATCACCTCGTCCATGCGGGACCCGGTGTCCACCAGGGCGGTGGCGAGGATGGTCAGCGAGCCGCCGTCCTCGATGTTGCGGGCCGCACCGAAGAAGCGCTTCGGCGGGTACAGGGCGGTCGAGTCGACACCACCGGACAGGATGCGGCCGGAGGCCGGGGCGGCGAGGTTGTACGCACGCCCCAGACGCGTGATCGAGTCGAGCAGCACGACGACGTCGTGACCCAGCTCCACCAGGCGCTTGGCGCGCTCGATGGCGAGCTCGGCGACCGTGGTGTGGTCCTCGGCCGGACGGTCGAAGGTCGAGGAGATGACCTCGCCCTTGACCGACCGCTGCATGTCGGTGACCTCTTCTGGACGCTCGTCGACGAGGACGACCATCAGGTGGCACTCGGGGTTGTTGTGGGTGATCGCGTTGGCGATCGCCTGCATGATCATGGTCTTGCCGGTCTTCGGCGGGGCCACGATCAGACCGCGCTGGCCCTTGCCGATCGGCGACACGAGGTCGATGATCCGGGTGGTCAGCACGCCCGGGTCCGTCTCCAGACGGAGGCGGTCCTGCGGGTACAGCGGGGTGAGCTTGTTGAACTCCGGGCGGCCGCGGCCGTGTTCGGGCGCCATGCCGTTGACGGAGTCGAGCCGGACGAGCGCGTTGAACTTCTCGCGCCGCTCGCCCTCCTTGGGCTGGCGGACCGCGCCGGTGATGTGGTCGCCCTTGCGCAGGCCGTTCTTGCGGACCTGGGCGAGGGAGACGTACACGTCGTTCGGGCCCGGCAGGTAGCCGGAGGTGCGGATGAAGGCGTAGTTGTCGAGGATGTCCAGGATGCCCGCGACCGGGATCAGGACGTCGTCCTCGGTGATCTGCGGCTCCTGCACGTCGTCGCGGCCACGGCGGCCACGGCGGTCGCGGTAGCGCCCGCGCCGGCCGCGCCGGCCGCTGCCGTCGTCGTCGTAGCCGTCGTCCTGGCGGCCGCCGCCCTGCTGCTGGTTCTGCTGACGGCTCTGGCCGCCCTGGTTCTGCTGCTGGTCGTCGCCCTTGCCGCGACGGTCCCCGCCACGGTCACCGCGGTCGCCGCGGTCACGCTCGCGGCCGCGCTCACGGCGGTCCCGGCGGCGGCCCTCGCCGCCCTCGTGGTCGGACCTGGCATCGCCCTGCTGCGGCTGCTGCTGCGCCTGGGCCGGGGTCTCGGCCTGGGGCTCGGCCTTCGCCTCGGCGGTGACCGTCTCGGACGCGGCGGCCGGGGCACCGGCCTCGGCGGTGGCGCGACGGCGGCGGCGCTCGGCGGGGGCGGCCTCCTCGGCGGGGGCCTGCTCGGCCGGGGCGGAGGCCTTCGGGGAGGGCTGGCCCGGGATCTCGATCTGCTGCTGGGCCGCGGCCTTCTCGGCGGGAGCCTGCTCGTCCTTGGCGTCCGCCTTCTTCTCGGCGGCCTCGCCCGTACGGGTCCGGGAGGTGGCGCGGCGCTTGGGCTTGGTCTCGGGGGCGGGCTCGGCCTGGGCCGGGGCGGCGGCGCCCGAGGCGGCCTGCGCCTCCTTGATGACCTCGATCAGCTGGCTCTTGCGCATGCGCGCGGTGCCCCTGATACCGAGGCCGGACGCGACCTGTTGCAGCTCGGCCAGCACCATGCCCTCGAGGCCGGTACCGCGGCGCCGCCGGGAGCCGGCACCGGTGGCAGGCGCGGAAGCGTCCGTGGCGGGCGCGGCAGCGGTCTCCTCGACACGTGCGCCCATCAGATCGGTGGTGTCGCTCACGAAGGGTCCTTCCCTGGAGCGGACGTCGGCCTGTCTGGCTCGGCGACCGGTTGTGCTGTCCGGCTTCGGTCCTTGCTGTGTGGACCGTGCCGGGGCGGTTGTCCGCCTGAGCGGCGGAAGAGATATCTGGTGATGGCGCTTCCTCGAGCCGTGGCACCCAGTGTCACGTGGCGTGGTCGCACCGGTTCCGGAGCGTGCCCCACGGGCCGCTCAGTGTCCGCGTACGACGTACCGCTCGTGTACGAGGCAGAGAACACAGTGCGACTTGGGGAGCTCCCGGAAGAATGTCTGTCCCGGACGGGGACACGAGGCACCTCGCCATGGTGGGGTCGGGTGCAGACTTGAGGTTAACACTACCGGATCCAACAAACATTCCCCCTCTCCAAATCCGGCAACCGGGTGTCAGGTGGCGAGCGGAAGCACGCTCGCGCCCCGCACGTCGAGAGCGAGCCGGTTGGCGGCCCAGTCGGTGCCGGCCAGCGCTTCGACCTTGTCGGCGGTGTCCGCGTCGGCCAGCGCCATGACCGTGGGTCCGGCGCCGGAGATCACCGCGGGGATGCCGTCCCCGCGCAGCCGCTCCACGAGGGCCGCGCTCTCGGGCATGGCCGGGGCGCGGTACTCCTGGTGCAGGCGGTCCTCGGTGGCGGGCAGCAGCAGCTCGGGGCGCCGGGTGAGGGCCTCGACGAGCAGGGCGGCACGGCCCGCGTTGGCGGCGGCGTCGACGTGCGGCACGGTGCGCGGCAGCAGGCCGCGCGCGGTCTCGGTGAGGACCGGCTTACCGGGGACGAAAACCACCGGAACGATGGAATCGGCGGGGTCCATCCTGATCGCCCGGGCGGCGCCGCCCTCCATCCAGGACAGGGTGAAACCGCCTAGCAGGCAGGCCGCGACGTTGTCGGGGTGACCCTCGATCTCGGTGGCGAGCTCCAGCAGCGCGGTGTCGTCGAGCTTGGCCTCGGCGCCTATCGTCACGGCGCGGGCGGCGACGATCCCGGCGCAGATGGCGGCCGAGGAGGAACCCAGGCCCCGGCCGTGCGGGATGCGGTTGGCGCAGACGATCTCCAGGCCGCGCGGCTGCCCGCCGAGCAGGTCGAAGGCGGTGCGCAGGGAGCGTACGAGCAGATGCCTCTCGTCGCGCGGGAGGGTCTCGCTGCCCTCGCCGGCGATGTCGATGTGCAGCCCGGAGTCGGCCACCCGGACGACCACGTCGTCGTACAGGCCCAGCGCGAGGCCGAGGGCGTCGAAGCCCGGGCCGAGGTTGGCGCTGGTGGCGGGGACGCGCACCCGGACGGCGGCGGCGCGGAACGCGGGACCGGCCATCGCTCGAAGACTCTCCTTGAGCTACGTGACTGTCGAATGACGTTCGATGGACATTCGAGGGCGGGACCTTCGACGGCGTACGAAAACCCCTGGGTCAACCCCTGGGCCCGCCGCCGACCGGGCTGGTCGGCCGCTTTCCGGGCCGTTCCGGGCCACTGTCCGGACCACGGGACGACGCGAGACCGCGGCATATGCGGCGGGCGGGTTCAGTACAGCCTATCGAAGGTAGGTTCTGTGGCGACATAGGGCGCACAGGAGGCGCACGATGCGTGTCGTAAGCCCCCTGTGCACCCCCTCCCAGGAACTTCCCCAGGTGAGCGCCTTCTTACGCCCGTCCTGCCGGACCGTGTCGTCCCGTGCCGCCCCGGTGCCACCGGAGCGCGCCGTTCGACCCGGTCCGGGCCGCTCGGCGGCGTCCGGGCCGGGGCGGGGATCCCGGCGGCGGCCCGGACGGCCGGATCAGACGAGGCCGAGGCGCTCCGCGGCGGTCGCGGCGTCGACGGGGACGGTGACCGGCTGCGGGGCGCCGGCGACGGCCCAGTCCGGGTCCTTCAGGCCGTTGCCCGTGACGGTGCACACGATCCGCTGCCCCGGGACGACCTTGCCCTGCTCGGCGGCCTTCAGCAGACCGGCGACCGACGCGGCGGACGCGGGCTCGACGAAGACGCCCTCCTGCGAGGCCAACAGCCGGTAGGCGCGCAGGATCTCACGGTCCGTCACC
The DNA here is from genome assembly GCF_008704515.1 of Streptomyces viridosporus T7A. Taxonomy (NCBI): domain Bacteria; kingdom Bacillati; phylum Actinomycetota; class Actinomycetes; order Kitasatosporales; family Streptomycetaceae; genus Streptomyces; species Streptomyces viridosporus. Next base: position 5,577,249 of record NZ_CP023700.1, on the reverse strand, counting down.
TCGTCGATGAGACCGCCGGATTCGTCCCGCGCGGCCAGCGCGTGCTGCCAGGAGGCGGGGTTGCCGATGCGGATGGCGGTGGCGATGGTCGACGGGTCCTTGACCACCTCGCCGCGCACGATCGGGGCGCTGCCGGAGGCCTGGAAGCCCCACATGCGGGGGGCCTTGGTGGAGACGCCGTCGGCGGCGTACTCGCGGTAGCCCTTCCAATAGGCCGTGATGTTGCCCGCGTTGCCCACCGGCAGCACATGGATGTCGGGCGCGTCGCCCAGCATGTCCACGATCTCGAAGGCGGCGGTCTTCTGCCCCTCGATGCGCACCGGATTGACCGAATTGACCAGCGCCACGGGGTAGTTGTCGCTCAGGGCGCGGGCGAGCGTGAGGCAGTCGTCGAAGTTGCCGTCGACCTGGAGGATCTTCGCCCCGTGGACCAGCGCCTGGCCCATCTTGCCGAGCGCGATCTTGCCCTGCGGCACGAGCACGGCGGACACCATCCCGGCGCGCACCCCGTACGCGGCGGCGGAGGCGGAGGTGTTGCCGGTGGAGGCGCAGATGACGGCCTTCGCCCCCTCCTCCTTGGCCTTGGAGATGGCCATGGTCATGCCCCGGTCCTTGAAGGACCCGGTCGGGTTCGCGCCCTCGACCTTGAGGTGGACCTCGCAGCCCGTGCGCTCGGAGAGCACCTGCGCGGGCACGAGCGGCGTACCGCCCTCGCGGAGCGTCACGACCGGCGTGGTGTCCGATACCGGCAGCCGGTCCCGGTACTCCTCGATGATTCCGCGCCACTGGTGGGTCATTGCTGGTTACTCTCCTTCAACCCGCATGATGCTGGCGACACCGCGCACGGTGTCGAGCTTGCGCAGCGCCTCGACGGTCCCGCCGAGGGCCGCGTCGGACGCACGGTGGGTGACGACGACGAGGGATGCCTCCCCGTCCTTGCCCTGCTGGCGCACCGTGTCGATCGATACGCCGTGCTCCGCGAACACGGTCGCGACCTGGGCGAGAACACCCGGTTTGTCGGCCACGTCGAGGCTGATGTGGTAGCGCGTGACGACCTCGCCCATCGGCGAGACGGGCAGCGCGGCATACGCGGACTCGCCCGGTCCGGTCGTCCCGCCGATCCGGTTGCGGCCCACGGCGACCAGGTCGCCGAGCACGGCGGAGGCGGTCGGCGCGCCGCCCGCGCCCGGCCCGTAGAACATCAGCTGGCCGGCGGCGTCCGACTCGACGAACACGGCGTTGTACGCCCCGCGCACCGAGGCCAGCGGATGGCTGAGCGGGATCATCGCCGGATGCACCCGCGCGGTGACCGACGCCCCGTCCTCGGCCCGCTCGCAGATGGCGAGCAGCTTGATGGTGCAGCCCATCTCCTTGGCGGAGGCGAAGTCGGCCGCGGTGACCTCGGTCATGCCCTCGCGGTGGACGTCGTCGAGCCGCACCCGCGTGTGGAAGGCGATCCCGGCGAGGATGGCGGCCTTGGCGGCGGCGTCGAACCCCTCGACGTCGGCGGTCGGGTCGGCCTCCGCGTACCCCAGGGCGGTGGCCTCGTCGAGCGCCTCCTGGTAGCCGGCGCCCGTGGTGTCCATCTTGTCGAGGATGAAGTTGGTGGTGCCGTTGACGATGCCGAGCACCCGGTTGACCTTGTCACCGGCGAGCGACTCGCGCAGCGGCCGGATCAGCGGGATGGCGCCGGCGACGGCGGCCTCGTAGTAGAGGTCCTTGCCGTGCGCCTCGGCGGCGGCGTGCAGCGCGGCCCCGTCCTGGGCGAGCAGCGCCTTGTTCGCGGAGACGACGGAGGCGCCGTGCTCGAAGGCGGTGGTGATCAGCGTCCGGGCGGGCTCGATCCCGCCGATGACCTCGACGACGATGTCGAGGTCGCCGCGTTTGACGAGGGCGGTGGCGTCGGTGGTGACGAGCTCCGCGGGAACGCCCTCGCGCACCTTGTCGGGCCGCCGCACGGCGACCCCGGCGAGCTCCACCGGGGCCCCGATGCGCGCGGCGAGGTCGTCGGCGTGCGTCGTCATGATGCGCGCCACCTCTGAGCCGACCACTCCACAGCCCAGCAGCGCCACCTTCAGCGGACGCGTACGCATCATCCGACCTCGTTTCCTCATGACCGTCTCGGTTGCACCAGTCTCACTCACCGGACGGAAATTTCTGCCCTTTGTCCGGATCGTGAGACATCTATTTCATTTCCATGCCCGGGAGGACAGGAGATCTTCCTCCCGGACCCCGGCCCGCACTCCCGGCGGGCCGGCCACGGGCGAGCCCGTCATCCGACGTCGAGACGGAGCAGGTCCTCCTCCGTCTCCCGGCGGACGATCACCCGCGCCCCACCGCCGTCGACGGCGACGACTGGCGGGCGCAGGACGTGGTTGTAGTTGCTGGCCATCGACCGGCAGTACGCCCCGGTGGCCGGTACGGCGATGAGGTCGCCCGGCGCCAGGTCCCCCGGCAGGAAGGCGTCCCGCACCACGATGTCACCGCTCTCGCAGTGCTTGCCGACGACCCGGCACAGCATCGGCTCGGCGTCGGAGCCGCGGGAGGCGAGGGCGACGCTGTACTCGGCGTCGTACAGCGCGGTGCGGATGTTGTCCGACATGCCGCCGTCGACGGACACGTACGTCCGCAGCCCCTCGAGCGGCTTGACGGTCCCCACCTCGTACAGGGTGAAGGCGGTCGGGCCGACGATGGCCCGCCCCGGCTCCACGGAGATGCGCGGCGTGGAGAGCCGGGCGGCCTCGCACTCCCGGGTGACGATCTCGGTCAGCGCCTTGGCGATCTCGTGCGGCTCACGGGGGTCGTCGTCGCTGGTGTACGCGATGCCGAGCCCGCCGCCGAGGTCGATCTCGGGCAGCTCGATCCCGTGCTCGTCGCGGATCTCCCGGAGCAGTCCCACGACCCGGTGCGCGGCGACCTCGAACCCGGACATGTCGAAGATCTGCGACCCGATGTGGCTGTGGATGCCGATGACCTCGAGGCCGTCGAGCTGCAGCGCCCGCCGCACGGCCTCGGCGGCCTGTCCGCCGGCGAGCGGGATGCCGAACTTCTGGTCCTCGTGGGCGGTGGCGATGAACTCGTGCGTGTGCGCCTCGACGCCGACGGTGATGCGGATCTGCACCCGCTGCCGCTTGCCGAGGGACTGCGCGATGTGGGCGACGCGCACGATCTCCTGGAACGAGTCGAGCACGATCCGCCCGACACCGGCGCGGACGGCGCGCTCGATCTCGGCCGGGGACTTGTTGTTGCCGTGGAAGGCGATGCGGTCGGCGGGCATCCCGGCGGACAGCGCGGTGGCGAGCTCGCCGCCGGAGCAGACGTCGAGGTTCAGCCCCTCCTCGTGCAGCCACCGCACGACGGCCCGGGACAGGAACGCCTTGCCGGCGTAGAACACGTCGGCGTCGCTGCCGAAGGCGGTGCGCCAGGCGCGCGCCCGGGCCCGGAAGTCGGCCTCGTCCAGGATGTACGCGGGGGTGCCGAACTCCTCGGCGAGCTGCTTGACGTCGATCCCGCCGACGGTGAGCACGCCGTGCTCGTCGCGCCCGACGGTCCGGGCCCACACCTTCGGGTCGAGGGCGTTGAGGTCGGCGGGGGGCGCGGAGTAGTGCCCCTCGGGGAGGACGTCGGCGTGACGGGGCCCGGCGGGGTGTGCGGAACGGCTCATGTCTTCGGTGGCTCTCTTCGCTGGCTCTTCAGAGATGGTCGGGTGCGTCGATGCCGAGCAGGGACAGGCCGCCGGCCAGCACCGTCCCGGCGGCGTCGGCGAGCGCGAGCCGGGCCCGGTGGGCGGCCGAGGGTTTCTCCTCGCCGACGGGCAGGACGGCGGGCAGCAGGGGCGGCGTGGCATCGGCGACGGCGACGAGGTGCCGGGCGAGCCGGTCGGGCGCGCGGTGGGCGGCGGCCGCCGCGAGGACGCGGGGGTGGTCGGCGAGGGCCTGGAGCAGCGGCTGGACGTCGGCGCCGGTCACGGGGCCGGGCTCGGGTGCGAACCCGAGGTCGGCGGCGTTGCGCAGGAGGGCCCGGGTGCGGGCGTGGGCGTAACGGACGCGGAAGAGGGGGTTGTCCTCCCGCTGGACCAGGTGCTCGGCCCCGATCCGGGGCCGGTCGTGCGGGGCGGGGTGCAGCAGCGCCCAGCGGGCGGCGTCCCGGCCGAGGGGGAGCGGATCGGCGGGGGCGGGGACGGGGCGGACGCGGACGTCGGTGGCGTCGGTGCCATCAGTGACGTCGGTGGCGTCAGTGGCGTCAGAGGCGTCGGGGTGGCCGTCCCCGGGGCCGTCGAGGTGGATGTCCACGCCCAGGACGGTGCTCCACGCCTCCTCGGGCGGACGGTCGTGCCCCGTGCGGACGACGGCGCCCTGGGAACGGAGGATGCGGCCCAGGGCGTCGGCGTGCACGACGGCACGGACCTCGTGGGGAGCCCGCAGCCGGACGAGCCGCCCACCCAGGGAGTCGCCGTGCCCGTACCGCGGACCGCACCGCAGGATCTCCTGGACGAGGGCGACGGGCGCCGCGCTCCGCAGGCTGATGTTGAGGAACCCGGGCCCGGTGACGACGACCTCGGCGATACGGCCGTCGCGCAGCAGATGGGGCCGGAGGATCTCGGCGACGTGCCGGGCCGGCTCTCCGGCCGGGCGGGCGAGTCGGAGGGCGACGTTGGTGGCGTAGTCCCCGCACCCCCCGGGCCGGGGAGGCGCGACCACGACCCGCTCGGGCACGGTCACCCTCAGTTCCCCCTCGTCGACGGCACGGCGCACCGCGTGCAGCACGGTGCGGGAGAGCTCGACGGGAGTCACGGGTCAAGCGTAGGCGAGGAGGGGGGCGGGTAAGCGAACAGGTTTGGGTGTGATTCCGGGATGTGGACGAAACTCACGTGAACGGAACTCACTCGGCACTCACTCGGCCGAAGCCCTGCCCTCACCCACCGGCGTGCCCGGCCCCACCGGCACGCCCGGCCGGCGAGGCCGGCCCGGCGTCCTCGCCCTCGCTCCCCCGTCCTTCGACCACCCGCCCCTGGATCAACCGCCGCACCAGCCGGACCAGCTCGGCGGGCTCGAAGGGCTTGGCGAGGAAGGCGTCGACACCGGCGTCCACACCGCTCTCCACCTCGTGCTGCGTACAGGCACTGACGATGGCGAGCGGAAGGTCCCGGGTCCGGGGATCGGCACGCAGCCGGGCAGCCGTACGGAGCCCGTCGAGGCGGGGCATGACGACATCGAGGGTGACGAGGTCGGGCCGCACCTGATGGACGACTTCCAGACATTCGGCACCGTCGGCCGCGGTCACGACCTCGATGCCCTCCAGCTCGAGGTTGACCCTGATCAACTGCCGGATGACCTTGTTGTCGTCCACAACAAGAACCCGGCCAGAAGCGCCTGGCACCACTCGAGAGTAGGTCGACACCGGCCACCGCGTCCGGCGTTTCCCCACTTCCACCCCGCACGGGCGACCCCCCGCACTCCGGACCGACCCGACCACCGACCGCGGCCCCGGCCGTCCCCGCCCGGCTCCGCAAAACGGGTTCCTGACCACCCCACCGAAGCTGGTAGTGTTCTACTCGTCGCCGCGATCACCGCGACCGACACGCCCCCGTAGCTCAGGGGATAGAGCAACGGCCTCCGGAGCCGTGTGCGCAGGTTCGAATCCTGCCGGGGGCACCCTGCATGAGGTGCCCGAAGACCCCGTCATCAGCGGAAACGCTGGGAACGGGGTCTTCGCGTATGTACAGCCGTGCACCGCCGGAAGCAGGCCCGGGTCGGAGTCCGCGGATGGCCGTGGAGGGGATCTTGGGGCATCGTCACAGGTGAGCCCTGGGAAACGGGAAGGCGCCTGGGCAGTTGCAGGGGACGGACGCTCGGGGCTTTCAAAGGGGCGCGCGTGGGGTGGCGTGGTGGTCGGTCCAGGAAGTGCAGGGGTCTGGTGCGGCCGCCCGCGTTACCGGCCTGGGTGTGCGCCATGGGGTGGGGCTGTTTCGCCTCTCGGGCCGGTGGCGCGGGTGCGCGTCCCGCCGCCGGACCCGGTCGGTGTCGTCCAGTGGTCCAGGGCGCCTGCGGTGTGTCGCCGCCGATCTCGATCTCCGCGCATCTACGGCACGAGCCGCCTGCGCCGGGGGGCTGGGCGGGCGGCTTCGTGGGCATGACGCCGCCTTCGCACCGCGACTCGGCGGTGCGAAGGCTCCGAGGCAAAACAGTCCCCGGTAGTGCTGCACGTGTCCTGGAGCTTCAGTCGTCACTGTCGCTCCGGTATCGCGCCGGCTTGCCGGGGGCCTGAGCCACATCCTGTCCGAGTCACTCCGCCGACTAGACGTCCTCGTCGACTTTGTAACTCTTTCGGTGTTATGACCTAGTAATCAGGTTAGGCAGGGTATGCGCTGAGTCAAGAGGCTCTGGACAAGATTTTCGGCATCCGACGGGTGGAGGCGTGTGACCGCCTCGAGGGCGCTGCGGCGTGTCGGTCATGCGGCACCGTGCCCTACTGCGCGAGCCGCCGGAAAGCGCCCCGGTCCGCGTCGTCGAGCCTCTGGACCGGAGGGGCCGTGGCTCGGGCTGCGGCACACAGTCCGCCGAGCAGGCCCGGCGCGTGACATCGTCCGACGGCTCGCGGGTGCGACCGGCGCGGACGAGCTCCTGGTCGGGCGGTGGGTCGGTCGGTCGGATCAGCATTCTAGGTCACTGTAAGCTCCACGAGTTCTGCAAGCCCTATGAGCCCTACCTGCGTCAGCGGTCGGTGAAGGGCTGCGGCATCGCCCGCCGCCCGGTCGAGGAAGCACGGGCAGTGGCTCCGCGCGCCGAGCGGCCGGCCGGGGTTTCCTCCCGCCCCTCCCTCGCCGCCCCGGCGCATCTCTCACAGCCCGTGCTCGTCCATCAGGCGCATCAGGTTCCGCTTGCGTGTGTGGGCGGCGCGCAGATCGGCGGCGTACGCGGTGAAGGCGTCCGGTGTGCCCAGGCGGTGGTGGCAGTCCCGCATGCTCAGCAGCAGGCCGACCAGCCTTTCGTAGACGGCGTTGCCGGTCTGCCCGGTGAGCGGTTCGGCGAGGCGCCGGTAGACGGTCAGCGCGTCGGCGGGGCGCGCGGTGCGGGACCGGTCGGCGAGGGCGAGCCACTGGTCGTCGTGGGCGCCGGTCTCGGCGGCGGCCTGCCAGGCAGCGTCGACGTCCTGGTCGTCGAGGAGGACGTCGACCAGGACGGAACCGCCCCGGCGCCCGCTCCGCCCGGCGTCGGCCCGCAACAGGGCGAGCGCGTCCTCGCGCTCGGTCGGCCAGCGGCCGGCGGTCCGGGCCACCGTGCGCAGTTGGCGGTACGTGAGCAGGCTGCGGCGGGCGGCGAAGTGGTCGCGGCGCAGGGCTACGGCGTCGGTGAGCCGGTCCGCTTCCGTGTAGCGGTCGCAGAGGTGGTCGACGAGAGCCGTGTCGACCGCGGCGAGGCTCTGCTCCTGCTCCCGGACGTCCCGGATGCCGCGCTCGGCCCACTCCAGGGCCTCACCAGGGCGGCCGGCGGCCTCCAGTTCCCGGGCGATGACCAGGTGGGTGTGGCCGTTCGGCGCGAGGTCCGCGGCGTGCACGGCGATCACCGTGTCCGTGTCCCGCCCCGCCTTCGCGAGGCGTCGCATCAGGTCCTTCTCGGCCCAACCGGTCCGGTTGGCCCGCCACGCCTCGACCGCGCGTTCCCGCAGGATCCTCATTCCCGGTGCGCCGAGCAGGTCCTCGTAGTCGAACGGGTCGATGTCGATCAGGTCGGCCGCGTCGTCGAGGGCCCGGTCGGCCAGCCAGTGTGCGAGCGCCTCGGGGTCGGGCGGTGCCGCGCGGCACGCTGCACGGTGCGCGTCGGCGAGGTCGGCTCCGATGTCTCCGAGCCGCCCGTCGGAGTCGTCGACGCGGTCCGCCGCCCGGACCAGCAGGTTCATGGCCTCCCAGGCCAGGTCGATCGCGTCGGCCGCCCGGTCCGAGCCGGTCAGTTGCCTGATCATGGAGACCGCCTGTCCGGCCTGGTCGGCGTAGGCGCGGGCATCGGCGTACTCGACGTATCCGTACCGGGCGAACGGGCCGATGTCGAGCAGTTCACGGACCAGGGCCCGGACCTCCGCCGGCTCCCCCGTGGCGCTCGCGGCCCGCAGTTCCAGACGGCGGCGCAGGTGTCGGTCCTCGGCCACCTGGTCCCGTACCAGGGCGAGCAGTTCGTCCCTGGACAGTCCGGAGAGCCAGGCGTCGAGGCTCCGTGCCCGCTTCCGGGCCGTCCTCCGCCGCCGCGGCAGGTCGTCCCCCCGGGCGAGCACGGTCAGTCCGAGTGCGACCAGGTGCTTGCAGAAGTTCCCCTCCTGGCCGTAGGGGCAGTCGCATGTGCCGGTCATGCCCTCGGGGCCGTCCTGGGACAGCTCCGCCCCGTACCGCTCCGTGCCGTGCACGGTCGCGCTGATCCAGCCGTCACCGATCTGGACCCCGGTCACCGCGTCGAGGTAGCCGAGCCCGCGCTCGAAGGAACGCGCACCGGCCAGTGCCCTGAGGTTCGTCTCCGTCAGGCCGTCCACGCAGCTCTCCGCATCCCGGTTCCGTTTCCGTTCGACGGCTTTCGTGCCATGACCGCCGGTCCGGTCCGACTCGTGGTCGAGCCGGGTGGCCCCCGGCACGGCGTCTGCAGCGCGCCGTGCGGGACGGGACATGACGGGACGGGAGGTGTCCCTCACCGCACGGTCCGGGCTTCCCCCGAGGACGGCGCCGGGCGCCGGTCGGGGTTTCGGAAGCCACTCGCCCGTTGCCCGCGGACGGACAGGTGGGGCACCGCCGCCGGTTGCGCCCCGCCGAACAGTATGGCGTGCCCCTCGTCGGCCGACGGTTCTCTACGGTGCGGGACGGACGGCCTCGCGCCGGTGGCGCCGGCCGCGGATCTCCTTGAGCGACAGGAGGACGGCGGTCAGGTTCAGGGGGAAGGCGACCGCGTCGGCCACCTGGGGGATGTCGACGGAGCGCAGCAGGCTCGCTCCGGTGGCGACCAGGAGGAGGGAGAGCGGCAGGAACCTGCGCCACCGGGGCAGGTCCCGCATCCGGGCGACGGTGACGGAGCACCACAGGGCGAAGCAGAAGAAGGCGATCCCGAAGGCGGCGACGGCGAGCAGCATGCGAGACATCTCCATGAGGGCGGCCGGGCCCGCCGCGGTGGGCGAGCGGCCCGCGCTGCGGGCGTACGGGGGCAAGGAGGAGGAGGTGCGTGTCGGACCGGGTCGGTTCTTCGTGCAGGCGGTGCCGTGGCCGGAGACGTGAGGTCACGATGTCCGGGCCGGCTCCGGCCTCCGGCCGGTGTCCGCGTGCTCCCGATCCGCTCGACGCGGTACGCAGGCCGGTCGTGACGAGGGCGCCGGCAAGGCCTTCGCGGGAGGCCGGACCCGGTTCGTGGGTTCCGCCTCCCCCGCCCGGCGGAACCGGGCGGGGGAGGCGGGACCGGCCTCGATGAGGCGGGTCAGGTGCGGTAGGCGTAGTACGCGGCGTTCGGGTACGACGCGATGATGCTCGCCACCGACCGGCGGTAGGTGTTGGTGGAGTGGTACGTCAGGTACGGCACGCCCTGCGGACTGCGGTACGTGACGATCATCGTGTGGTCCTTGGACCCGTCCCGGTCGAAGTCCACCTGGAGCACGTCGCCGACGTCCATCTGGTAGACGTTGGCGAGGCTGGTGACGCGCTGGGAGTTCAGCCCGAACCAGGACCATTCGTTCACGCCGATGAACGAGTGCGACTGGATGTCGGCGTTGCCGAACCACCTGGTGTAGTCGTACACGTAGCCGGGCACGTGCTTCCAGCCGCCCGCCTTCAGGGACTGGCTGACGAAGTTGGTGCAGTCGCCGCCGGCGCCCCGTCCGTCGAAGCTCGGGTAGTCCGGGTTGTAGTCGCGCCAGTGCTTCTCCGCGTAGGCGGCCATCGCCTTGTAGTCGTACTCGCCGCCCGTGAGGTTCTTCGGGGCGGCCGGCGCGGGCTGGGTGATGGCCGCCCGCGGTGACGACGGCATGGTGTTGGTGGCGGCGGTGGTGGAAGCGGAGGCGGTGGGCGTGGGGGTGGGCGTGGGCGCGGGGTCGACCGTCGGCGGGGCGGGCTGGTTGACCGCGAGCTGGTCGTCGCCGGTCTCGCGGATGCCGGTCAGACGCCAGTTGCCGCGCTGGTCGGCCCGGAAGGTCAGCTCGTGGTTGGCCTGGAACCCGGTCGTCTTCGGCTCGTCGCCGCGGACCTTCTTGTACGTCAGCGTCGTGGTCTCGGTGACCGCGACGACGGCCCTGCGGCCGTTGACGCGGGTGCGGTTCAGGGTGACGGTGGTGTCGGCCGCGCTGTACTTCTCGCCGTGCTTCGCGAGCCGGTCCCTGCGGTCACCGAGCCGGTCCAGGGCCTTGCCCTCGGTGCGGGCGCTGTCGGAGGAGAGCGCGACCCTGCCGGAGAAACCGTTGGTCAGCGGCTGCTTCCCCTTGCGCCCCTTGTCGACCAGCGCGTTGGTGCGGTCGGTGAAGACCGCGTCGGCCAGCCGTTGGAACGTGGCCTTGGTCTTGGCGTCCACCTCGGGCGTCGCCGTGGTGGACGCACCCGCGCTCCAGTTGGGCAGCAGCGCCACACCCGCGACGACCGAGGCGGAAGCCGCCGTGAGTATCGTCGCGCGACGCCGCTTACGGCTCAATTTCCTTGATTTCACTGGTGTTTCCCCTCTTTCCTCAGCGGCTGGGTGCCGAGGTAAGCGGAGTCTCGCATGCCATGTGTGGCTGCTGTGAAGGGGGTTGTGCTTCCGGCCGGGCGGGAGTTACAGGACCGTCATCTCCCCGCCGTGCCGGAGCGGTCACTTCACGACCGTGGACCAGTCCGGGGACTGCGCGGGGTCCAGGATGCGCAGCCGCTCCAGCGTGGCCGGCTTCTGGGCGTCCATCCAGTCGGCGAGCTCTCTGAAGGAGACGCACTGGACGTCCTTGCGGGGGCACACGCTCTTGATGACCTCGTCGACGGCCTTCATGTAGATGCCGCCGTTCCACTGCTCGAAGTGGTTGCCGATGAACAGCGGGGCGCGGCTGCCGTAGTAGACGCGGTCGAAGCCGTTCATGTAGGTGTTCACGGTCTGCTGCTGCCACTGGGGGTACATGGCCGGATCGCCGTCGGTCTCGCCGTCGGACTGGTTGTAGAGGAAGTTGAAGTCCATGGACAGGCCCTGGTACTTGCCGCCCTCGTACGGGAGCATCTGGAGCGGGAAGTCCCAGATGCCGTCCTTCTTCTTCGGCCAGATCTGGAAGTCGCCGGCGGAGCTGGCGTCGTAGCGCCAGCCGTAGTCCTTGGCCGCCTTCAGCAGGTTGGCCTGTCCCTCCAGGCAGGGGGCGCGGCCGCCGGTGACCTCCTTCCTGATGTCGAAGGGCAGCGGGTCGAGGTCGGTGTAACCGGTGTGGGTCTTCCACTTCTCCACGAACCCGTAGAACTGGTCGATCTCGCTCTTCCACTCCTCGACGCTCCAGTCGCCGCCGCCCTTCTCACCGCAGAAGTGGCCGTTGAAGTGGGTGCCGATCTCGTGGCCGTCCTTCCAGGCGCCGCCGAGCTGCTCCAGGGTGGTGCGGATGTGCTCGTCGGTGGGGAAGCTGATCGCCGCGCTGCCCTGGGGGTGCTGCGGCGGGGAGTAGAGCTCCTTCTTGCCCTTGGGCACCAGGTAGATGCCCGTCAGGAAGAAGGTCATGTGGGCGTCGTATGTCTTGGCCATCTCCCGGTAGTGGGCGAAGAGGTTGTCGTCGCCCTGGAGGGCGCCGTCCCAGGAGAAGACCACGAACTGGGGCGGCTTCTCACCGGGTTTGAGCGGCTTCGGCTTCAACTGGTTCTTCTGGGGGCCGGTGTAGGAGGTCGAGCCGTCGCCGAGCACCTTGGTCTTCCCGTCCCACTCCGGCTCCTCGCTCGCGCGTGAGACCGGTCGCCGCACCCCGTCCTTCGTGGTCGCGGTCGCGGCGGTGCTGTCGGTGCGGGAGATCACCAGGTAACCGGCGACGAGGGAGCTGACGACGAGGAACGCCGCCAGGGTGAGGAACCCCAGACGGGTGGTGGGACGACGGCGGGGTTCGCGGGCCTTGCGGCGGCGGCCCGACGGCTGTTTCATCTGCGGCTCAATCTCTCGGGGACAGGGGATCGGGCAGTGCCGGCCACGTCGGTGATCAGCCGAGCGGACTCATGGCACGTGACCAGATGCCGTACGGGACGCTGTCGGCGGCCGTGCCGTCCAGCCCTTCCAGCGGCAGGGGTTCGAGGCTCTCGCCCAGGTCGATGCGGTAGACGACGACCGCGGTGGACACCTTCTTCGCCGTGCCGACGTACCAGGCGGCGACGGAGTCCTCGGTCGTGCCGGCCTTCCCGGCGACCTCCGCGGTGGCGGGCGCGTCCTCCGGGTGGGCCTCGCGGAAGGCGTCGGCGAGGGCGGCCTGGACCTCGCGGGCGGTGTCGGCGCCCATCGCGCGACGGGTGCGCGGCTCGGCGAGGGCGACCTTGTGGCCGTTGTGGGTGATCCGCCGCACCGAGTAGGGCTCGGTGTGCAGTCCGTCGGCGGCGAAGGTGGCGTAGCCGCCGGCCATGCGGATGGCGCTGGGCGTGGAACTGCCGGTGGACAGGGCGGGCACCCGGGCGCCGATGCTGGAGGGCAGCAGTCCGGCGGCCACGGCGGTGGCGCGCACCTTGTCCAGCCCGGTGTCCATGCCGAGCTGCATGAACGGGGTGTTGACGGACAGGGCGAGTGCTCGGCGCAGGGAGATCTGCCCGTAGGACTTGCCGCCGTCGTTGCGTGCGGAGACCTTGCGGCCGCCGCGGTCCCAGTACGGGCCTTCGGGCGTGGTGACGGGCACCTCGTCGTCGCCGTTGTAGACGGTCTCCCCGGTCACCGGGGTGCGTTCGCCGTCGCGCGTCTTGCGCACGCCGTGCTCCAGTCCGGCCGCGTACACGAACGGCATGAACGCCGAACCCGCGGGCACGGTGGTCGCGTTGGACTCGTTGTAGCCCTGCTTGCGGTGGTCGGGGCCGCCGTAGACGGCGAGGATCCGGCCGTCGGCGGCGATGGAGGCGGCGCCGTAGTGGGCGGTCCTGGCGGCCTTCGGGTGGTCCTTCTGCGCCTTCTTGCGGGCCTTGGTGACGGCGTCGGTGAGCCGGGCCATGCGCTTCTTGTCGAACGTGGTGTGGATCTCGTAGCCGCCGAGGTCGAACTCCCGGTCGGAGATGCCAGCGTTCTTCTTGGCGTACTGGGCGACGAGTTCCACCAGGTAGTCGCTCTGTTCACCGGTGTTGTACAGCGGGTTGCTCTTCAGCGGCTCGGGGAAGGTCCGGTACTTGGCGCGCTCCTGCGGGGACAGCTCGCCGATCTCCACCATGCGGTCGAGGGTCCACGACCAGCGCTCCACGGCCCGCTCGCGGTTGGCCGCGCCGAGCGTGGGGTCGAACAGGCCGGCGCCCTTCAACAGGGAGGCCAGGAAGGCGGATTCGCTGGCGTTGAGCTTGCTGACGTCCTTGCCGTAGTAGGCCTGCGCGGCGCGCTGGATCCCGTAGGTGCCGCGGCCGTACCAGCTGGTGTTGAGGTAGCCCTCCAGGATCTCGTCCTTGCTCATCTCGTTGTCGAGCTTGAGGGCGATCATCGCCTCCTCGAACTTGCGGCTGAGCGTCTGATCCTGGTTGAGGTAGACGTTCTTGACGTACTGCTGGGTGATGGTCGAGCCGCCCTGGGTCTCGCCCTGGCCGAGGGTGCGGAACAGGGCGCGGGTGAGGCCCTCGAAGGAGATGCCGGGGTCGCTGTAGAAGCTCGCGTTCTCGGCGGCGAGCACGGCCGAGCGGACGTGCTTGGGGATGTCCTCGAGCGGCATCGCCTGCCGCTGCACCCAGCCGGTGCGGGCCATCGGGGTGCCGTCGGCCCAGAAGTACACGTTGTCCTGCTGGGTGGCGTAGGTGTTGAGGTTGTCCGGGATGTCCGTGGCGGCGTAGGCGACCACCAGGAAGAGCGTGCTCAGGCCGAAGGAGGCGAGGAAGCCGCCGAGCGTCTGCCGCCAGGAGGGGATCCAGCGGCGCCATCCGGTGCGGCCCGGCCGGGGGTAGTGCGGGCGCAGCCGGCGGGCGTGGGGGCCGAGCCAGGCGACGACGGGGCCGAGGACGGGGGCCAGTCGGGAGCGGAAGGCCGCGGCGAGGCGGGCGGCCGGGGAAGGGCGAGGTGCCTTGCGGCGGCGGCGTGAGGGGGCGCCGGACGCGGCGGACGGGGTGTCGGACGCCGCCGGTTCCGCCGAGGCGGCGGACATGCCGGACCCGTCGGGTATTCCCCCGTCGGGTATCCCCCCTTCGGGTACGCGCAGTTGCATGGTCTCGTCCGCCGCCACGGGTGGCGGCGGAACCTGCAACTGCATGGTGGCATCCGGCTCAAGAGGCACCTCGTCGCCACCCTGATCACGTCCCCCCCGCCCCGATCGGGTCACGCCCGTGTCTCCCTCCGCGTTGCTCACACAAACGTACGAGAGTAGAGGGTGATGGCCGCATCGGTGGCCGCAACCCCGACTTCCCCCCGCCTCACAGGCATCGCAGTACTCTAAAATTACTAGAAGCCTTCGCAAAGTCCCCACAGGGAATTGGGCGGAGGCGCCGGATCCAGACAATTAAAGGGATCCGCAAGGCCCTTGCGGGAGAGCGCGCGGGAATGCCGCGGGGCGCCCCGGTGCCCGGTCGAGGCCCGCGGTGGATCAGACGGAGGGCCTGCGGGAGGCCGCCCTCTTCTCCTGGGTCTTCTGCGCGTGGGCCTTCTTGGCCGCCCTCTTCGCCGTCGCCCTCTTCGCGTCCTTCCCCGCCCCGGCGGCCGTCTTCGACGCCGCCTTCTTCTTCGCCGCGGACGTCGACTTTCCGCCACCGGTCTCCTCGGGAGCCGCGCGGGGCGTCCCGCGCGACGGCAACCGCCCGCCCCCGGCCCGGGCCGGTCCGCCCGCCTCCCCGCCGCGGGACTCCCGGACCGCCTGGACGCTCCTCTCCAGGGCCGTCACCAGGTCCAGGATCCTGCCGGTGCGCTCCGGCTCGGGCGGTTCGGGCAGGGCCTCGCCGGAGATCTTGGCGGCGACGACCTCCTCCACCGCCTCGCGGTACTCGTCGCGCAGGCCCTCCAGGCCGACCTCGCCGAGGGCGTCCATCAGGGCGCCCGCGAGGTCCAGCTCCCTGTCGTGGACGGCGACGTCCGCGCCGGGGGCGAGCCCGTCGGGAGCGCGGACCTCGTCGGGCCAGAGCAGGCCGTGCAGGGCGATCGTGTCGCCGACCACGCGGAGCATGCCCAGGCGTTCACGGCCCCGCAGCGCGAACTTCGCGACGGCCACCTTGTTGCTGCGCCTCAGCGCCTCCCGCAGGAGCGCGTACGGCCGGGCGGCCGGCGCCCGGCCCGCCGCCAGGTAGTACGCGGCGCCCATCTGGAGCGGGTCGATCTGCTCCTCGGGGACGAAGGTGACGATCTCGATGGTCTTGGCGGTGGGGATCGGCAGGCGGGACAGGTCCTCGTCGGTGATCGGGATGATCGTGCCGTCCGATTCCTCGTAGCCCCTGCTGATCTCCCGAGCGGTGACCTCGCGGTCCTCCAGCTCGCAGAACTTGCGGTGGCGGATCCGGCCGCCGTCCTCCGTGTGGATCTCGCGGAAGGGAACCGCGCGGCTCTCGGTGGCGTTCACGAGCTTGATCGGAATTCTGACCAGGCCGAACGAGATCACGCCGTTCCAGATGGATCTCACGTGCAGCACCTTTCCGGTCGCCCGCCGGTCACTGCCGCCATTTTGTCCCATTCCGCACGAATTATCATCGTATGACGCTCATTGTCGGGCGGGAGGGGCGACGGCTCACACCCGGGCCCAGGTGCTCCGGTCCCGGGCCATCGCGTACAGGGCCTCCACGTCGGCCGGTTTCAGCACGCCGCCGAGGCCGGCCAGACCCGCCACTTCCTCGTCCGTCAGGACGCGCACCTCGCGCGGCGGGCCGGAGACCGACACCCGCGACGCGCCGACCAGGACCAGCACCGGGCGGACCTCGGCCGTCAGGGCGTAGGAGGCGCGGTCGGCGTCGGACCGCAGGCGGTGCAGGAGCGGCTGCGGCGCGTGACGGCCCAGTCCGACCAGGGGGTCGGCGACCGTCACCCGCTGCTTGCGGGCGTACAGGGCGTGCACGGCGCACAGGCCGCCGGGGCCGAGGAGCAGGTGGTGGATGCGGTCGCCGCCGGGGAGCGGGACCGAGTGCAGGACGTGCACACCCGCGCCGTCCATGCGGTCCAGGGCCTCGCCGACCGCCTGCTCCGCCGTGAGCGCCCTGCGGCGCGGGTCGGGGCGGAAGGGGCGCACGGGGCCGGGGTCGCGGTCGAGGGCGATCAGCAGCGCCTCGCCGGGCCGGTTCGGCGCGAGGTCGTCGTCGGGGTGCAGACAGAGGCGCGCCAGCTCGGCGGGGGTGGGGACCGGGGGCGGGCCGACCGTGACCGGGCCGGTCAGGAAGGGCCCCAGCGCTTCGAGGACGTCCTCCTCGCGGTCCGCGCCGAGCAGGTTGACCCGGGCCGCCTCACGGTCGTACCAGGCGATGTTCCTGCCGTCCGGGAGGCAGACGTACAGCCGTTCCCGGCCGCTTCGCCAGGTCGGTATGACGCGCAGTCCGTCCATGCACCATCACCCCACGACCATGGGAACAGGCGTGATGCTCCAGGGCAAGAACCCGAAAAACCCGGTTACCGTGGAGATGAGTTGGGCATGCCCACGGGCGGGATGGTGGGGAGGCGCCGTTGCGTACCCGCAGGAAGCAACCCGACGTGCCGGCCCCGGACAGCCCGTGGAACGAGGTCGTGCCCGGCCTGTGGATGGGCGGACACGAGTTCCGGGGCTCTTCCGGGGGTCTGGAGCTCGCGGTGGTCGGCCAGGAGTTCGACCTCGTGCAGACGCTGCTGCGGCTGCCCGGGCACGGGCCCGGGCCGGGAGTGGAGCACCAGGTGTGGCCGATCCCCGACGGGCCCCTCGACGGGACGCAGCTCGCGGGCGTCATCCGACTGGCCGAGGCGGCGTGCGAGGCGCTGGACGGCGGCCGCACGGTCCTCGTCCGCTGTTACCACGGGTACAACCGCTCCGGCCTGGTCGTCGCGCACGCGCTGATGCGCCGGGGCAGCACCGCCGAGGCGGCGATCCGGCTGATCCGGGCCCGGCGCTCGTCCTGGGCCCTGCACAACGAGCTGTTCGTCGACTACCTGCGGACGGGGCTCGCCACGGCCCGGCTGCTGGAGGAGCTGGCGGAGTAGGCGGGGCGGGCGGTCCCGGTGGGCAGGGCGGGCGGTCCCGGCGGGCGGTGCCGACCGCTCTTGCGGGAGCACCCGGTACGCGAGGAGGGCTCCCCAGTGTCCGGGGCCCACACCGGCCGCCGGGCCCACGCGGCGGTCGTCGGCCGGTCCCGTCGGCGGACGCGCGGTGAGGCTCGCACTTCCCCGGGGCCGAGCCGCTGCCGGCGGGCCGCCCGGCCGAGCCCGGTGCGGGGCCGGGTGGCGGCGCCGCGCACCCTCACCGAGGCCTCGTCACCAGGGACGACGCGGAGCTGGGCGGGGCACCGTCCCCGATGGCGCACCAACACGGGCGGGTACCGGGGGGTCACTCCTAGTGTGTCGATTAATCACCTTCAACCCGTTCGACCTCATATGGAGGCACTGCAATGTCCCTGCGTTCCCCTCTTCACCGCCGTCTGCCCATAGCCCTCGCCGCCGGCGCCCTCGCCGTCGCGGCCGCCGTCACCCCCGCCGTCGCGAACGACGACGGGGGCCAGGGCAACGGCAACGGGAACTCGAGCCAGCAAGGCGGCGACCACGGCAACCACAACGGCGGTGGCAACCAGCAGGGCGGCAACCACAACGGCGGCTCGAACCAGCAGGGCGGCAACGGCAACGGGAACCAGCAGGGCGGCGGGAACTGGAACCAGCAGGGCGGCAAAGGCAACGGGAACAGCAACCACAACAACGGCAACCAGCAAGGCAACGGCCACGGCAACGGGAACCAGCAGGGCAGCGGTAACGGGAACTGGAAGCAGCAGGGCGGCAACGGCAACCAGCAGGGCAACCACAACGGCGGCGGCAACCAGCAAGGCGGCGGCAACCACAACGGCAGTGGCAACCAGCAAGGCGGCAACCAGCAGAGCAACGGCAACCACAACAACGGCGGCAACCAGCAAGGCGGCAACCACAACGGCGGCTCGAACCAGCAGGCCGGCGGCAACCACGGCGACCGCGGTCAGTACAAGGGTGTCGTCACGACGCACTCGCTGGCCCTGCGCAGCGCCCCGTACCGGGGTTCGCAGATCATCCGGTACGCCCACAAGGGCGAGGTCGTCTCGATCTTCTGCAAGGTCCGCGGCGAGAAGGTGGACGGCAGTCCGCTCTGGTACCTCCTCACGGACGGCACCTGGGCCTGGGGCCCGGCCCGTCACATCGACACCCTCGGTTCCGCGCCACGCTGGTGCTGACGAACAAAACACACAAAGAGGCACATTTAGGTAAGTTCCGGGCATGAGCAAGGCCGGAATCACCCTGGCGACGGCGGATCCGCCCACGCCCGCCGTCCGCCTCCCCGGGCGCCGGGGCATCGAGCTCACCCTGATCGTCCTGGCCGTCCTGCTGTCGGTGTACGGATACTGCGCCGTCGGCCTGGCCAGGAACGGCTCCCTCCCGCCCGGCGCCGCCGGTTACGGCGCCGGGCTCGGCGTGCTCGCCCTGGTCGCCCACCTGGCGGTGCGCTGGCGGGCGCCGCACGCCGACCCGCTGCCGCTCCCCATCGGCGTCCTGCTCAACGGGCTCGGCCTGGTGCTGATCTACCGGCTCGACCTGGAGACGCCGGGCGACCCGGCGGCGCCCACCCAGTTGATCTGGTCGACCCTGGGCGTGGCGCTGTTCACCGTGGTGGTGCTGGTGCTGCGCGACCACCGGGCCCTCCAGCGCCACACCCTCGTCTGCGCCGCCGCCGCGCTGGCCCTGCTGACGGCCCCGATCTTCTTCCCGGCGGTGAACGGGGCCCGGATCTGGATCCGGGTCGCCGGGTTCTCCATCCAGCCCGGTGAGTTCGCGAAGGTGCTGCTGGCGGTCTTCTTCGCCGCGTATCTCGCCGCGAACCGGAGCGCCCTCACCTACTCCGGCCGCCGTGTCTGGGGGATGCAGCTGCCCACCGGGCGGGTGCTCGGCCCGATCGTCGCCGTCTGGCTGGTCAGCGTGGGCGTGCTGGTGCTGGAGCGGGACCTCGGCACCTCGCTGCTGTTCTTCGGCCTGTTCGTGGTGCTGCTGTACGTCGCCACCGGCCGCACCGGCTGGATCGCCGTCGGCCTGCTGCTGGCCTCGCTGGGGGCGGTGGCCGTGGGCCGGCTGGAGCCGCACGTGCACCACCGGATCGAGACCTGGCTGCACCCGTTCGCCTCCATCGAGGCGGGTGAGGGTCCGAACCAGATCGCCCAGTCCCTGTTCGCCTTCGCGGAGGGCGGGGTCCTCGGCACCGGGCTCGGACTCGGGCACTCCGTGCTCATCGGCTTCGCGGTCAAGTCCGACTTCATCCTGGCGACGGCCGGCGAGGAGCTGGGCCTGGCCGGGCTGTCCGCGATCTTCCTGCTCTACGGGCTGCTGGTGGAGCGCGGCTACCGGGCGGGGCTCTCCCTGCGCGACCCGTTCGGCCGGCTGCTCGCCGTGGGCCTCGCCTCCCTCCTGGCGCTCCAGGTGTTCGTGATCGCGGGCGGGGTGACCGGGTTGATTCCCCTGACCGGGATGGCGATGCCGTTCCTGGCGCAGGGCGGCTCGTCGGTGGTGACCAACTGGACGATCGTGGCGCTGCTGGTCCGGCTGAGCGACTCGGCGCGCCGCCGGGGCGACGGGGGTGCCGTCCGGTGACCCGGCACATCCGGCGCGCCGGCCTCTTCTGCGCCCTGCTGCTGGTGGCCCTGCTGGTGAACGCGGCCCGCGTCCAGGTCCTGCGGGCCGACGCCTACGAGGGCAACCCGGCCAACCGCCGCGCGGCCATCACCCGCTACCAGCAGCCGCGCGGCGACATCCTGGTCGCCGGCCGGCCGATCACCGGCTCGCGGGACACCGGGGAGCACCTGCGCTACGAACGGACGTACGACGACGGGCCGTTGTACGCCCCGGTGACCGGCTTCGCCTCGCAGGAGTACGGGTCGACGCTGCTGGAGCACTCGGAGGACGCGCTGCTGTCCGGTGCCGACCCGGCACTCGCGCCGCTGCCGCTGTGGAACGACTTCACGCGCTCCCGCAACGCGGGCGGCGACGTCGTGACCACGATCGATCCGGCGGCGCAGCGCGCGGCGTACGAGGGGCTGCGCTCGCGCAAGGGGGCGGTGGCGGCGGTGGATCCGTCGACCGGCAGGATCCTGGCGCTGGTGTCGGTCCCCTCGTACGACCCCGGGCTGCTGTCGGGGAACGGCAGGACGGCCCGGGAGGCCTGGGCGCGGCTGAACGCCGACCCGGACCGGCCGATGCTGAACCGGGCGGTGCAGCGGACGTATCCGCCGGGCTCGACGTTCAAGGTGGTGACGGCGGCGGCGGCGCTGGACGCGGGCGTGGTGACCGACCTGGACGAGCCGACCGACTCGCCCGACCCGTACCGCCTGCCGGGCACGACGACGCGGCTGACCAACGGGTCCCGGGGCTGCGCGGACGCCTCGGTGCGGGAGGCGTTCACCCACTCCTGCAACACGGTGTTCGCCAAGCTGGGCGTGGAGACGGGCGTGGCGGACATGACGGCCATGGCGCAGGCCTTCGGCTTCAACGACGCGGACGTGCGGGTGCCGTTCCTGGTGGCCCGGAGCACCTTCGACACCACGGTGGACCGGGCGCAGCTCGCGCTGGCGTCGATCGGGCAGTACAACACCCGCGCCACGCCGCTGCAGATGGCGATGGTGGCGGCGGCCGTCGCGAGCGGGGGGCAGGTGCGGGAGCCGTACCTGGTGGAGCGGACGACGCGGGCGGGCGGCGGCACGGTGTCGACGGCCGGTCCCCGTTCGGTGCGGCGGGCCATGCATCCGTCGACGGCGCTGCGGATGCGGGAGCTGATGCGGGGCGTGGTGGAGAAGGGCACCGGCACGAACGCCGCGATCCCCGGTGCCGTGGTCGGCGGCAAGACCGGTACCGCCCAGCACGGTCTGGGCAACTCCGGGACGCCGTACGCCTGGTTCGTCTCCTGGGCGCAGGGTCACGAGGACATGGAGGCGAAGGTGGCGGTCGCGGTGGTGGTCGAGGACGCGGCGGCGAACCGGGGGGAGATCAGCGGGGGCGGGACCGCGGCGCCGATCGCCCGGGCGGTGATGGAGGCGGTGCTGGACTCGTAGGGCCGGCGTCCCCCAGGGGCGCCCGGTCACCGGGACGGGATCACCGGCGCCCCGGCCCCGGCCCGCCGTGCGGTCCGTGGCCGCGTCCGCCGCGTCGCACGGACCCGCCCGGGTGGGCGCGGAGGCCGGCTCCGACGCCGGCGGCGGCTCCGTCCGGCGCCTCCGGGGCGCACCCCCCGTACGGCACTCCTTGAGATGACACGGGGAACGCGCCGTTGACGTCCCCGTCGGGTAGATCATTCGTCAACAAGTCCCGCACAGGGGATTGACGCCCTTGCTGACAGGCAGTCTCATAAGGGAGTGAACCGCCGGTAACCCCAGACCTTCCCGGACACGTCCCCCGCACCATGAGGTGGAACCGCCATGACGACCCTGACGGAAGCCGACGCGCTCGACGGCCTGCGTGACGCGCTCGGCCTGCTCAAGGACCGCGAGCAGGTGGCCCAGCGGCTGCTCGAATCTTCCGCCAAGCACTCCTTCGACCCGGACAAGGAGCTGGACTGGGACGCCCCCTTCGAGGAGGGCAAGTGGTTCTGGCCGCCCGAGCTGGTGTCGCTGTACGACACCCCGATGTGGAAGCGGATGAGCGAGGAGCAGCGCATCCTGCTCTCCCGGCACGAGGCCGCCGCGCTCGCCTCGCTCGGCATCTGGTTCGAGATCATCCTCATGCAGCTGCTGGTGCGGCACATCTACGACAAGTCCGCCACGAGCGCGCACGTCCGCTACGCGCTCACCGAGATCGAGGACGAGTGCCGGCACTCCAAGATGTTCGCCCGGCTGATCACCCACGGCGGCACCCCCTGGTACCCGGTGAGCCGGGTCCACCAGCACCTCGGCCGGCTGTTCAAGACGATCTCCACCACCCCCGGCTCCTTCACCGCGACCCTGCTCGGCGAGGAGGTCCTGGACTGGATGCAGCGGCTGACCTTCCCGGACGAGCGGGTCCAGCCGCTGATCCGGGGCGTCACGCGCATCCACGTCGTCGAGGAGGCGCGGCACGTGCGCTACGCCCGCGAGGAGCTGCGGCGCCAGATGGTGACCGCGCCGAAGTGGTCGCAGGAGTTCACCCGGATCACCTCCGGCGAGTTCGCCCGCGTCTTCTCCGTGGCGTTCGTGAACCCCGACGTCTACACGAACGTCGGCCTGGACAGGCGCGAGGCCCTGGCCCAGGTCAAGGCGAGCGGGCACCGGCGGGACGTGATGCAGCAGGGCTCCAAGCGGCTGACCGACTTCCTGGACGACATCGGGGTGCTGCGCGGGGTGGGCCGGAAGCTGTGGAAGTCGTCGGGACTGCTGGCGTAGGCACGTACCGGGGGCGGACGGTTACGCTGCGGGCATGACCCCGCAGGCCTCCACCCCCGCCTACCGGCGGCTCAGCGTCGAGGAACGCCGCAGCCAGCTGCTCGACGCCGCGCTGTCCCTCTTCGCCCACCGCGCCCCGGAAGAGGTCTCCCTGGACGACGTGGCGGAGGCGGCCGGGGTGTCACGGCCCCTGGTGTACCGGTACTTCCCGGGCGGCAAGCAGCAGTTGTACGAGGCCGCCCTGAGGTCGGCCGCCGACGAACTGCGGCACTGCTTCGACGAGCCGCACGAGGGCCCGCGGCTGCCCCGGCTGTCCCGGGCCCTCGACCGCTACCTCGCCTTCGTCGACCAGCACGGCGCCGGGTTCAGCGCGCTGCTGCAGGGCGGGAGCGTCGTGGAGACCTCCCGCACGACCGCGATCGTCGACGGGGTGCGGCGGGCCGCCGCCGAGCACATCCTCAGCCATCTCGGGGTGGCCGGGCCCGGGCCCCGGCTGCGGATGACCGTCCGGATGTGGATCACGGCCGTCGAGGCGGCCTCGTTGATCTGGCTCGACGAGGACGAGCAGCCGCCGGTGGACGAACTGCGGGACTGGCTCGTGGAGCAGTTCGTGGCGGGGCTGGAGGTGACCGCGCGGCGCGACGCGCAGACCGAGGAACTGGTCCGGGAGCTGGCGGCGGACCTCTGACCGCGACGGGCGGCGGTGGGCGGCCGGCCCCGGCGCATGGCCGACACTGAGGGGGTGAAGAGCGAAGACACCCCGTTCGAGGGCGGGCCGATGGACGGGCGCGTGCTGCCCGTGCTGCTGGGCATCACCGGGCACCCGCCCAAGACGTACCGCATCCCCGTCCCGGCCGCGGACGGCGGGCCGCCCACGGTGCTGGTCTACCGGCGCGTGCCCCGGGAGCGGAGCGGACGGACCGGGCTGACGCGGGGCTGGAAGTACCTCTACGACCCCACGGGACGGGCGGGCGGCCGCCCGAGGTGGCCGTGGTCGAAGTCCGGATCCGATCCGGACGCCACACCGGGGGGCAAGCCGGGCGACGCGCACGGGTGACCCCGTTGCGCCGGACCGCGCACACCCGGCGAGCGGACCCGCGGAACGCGCCGGATGCGCGCGACGCGGAGCGGACGAGCCGCCCCGCGTCGGAGGCGATGGCGTGTCAGGAGTCCTTCTGCGTCCGGTGTGTACGGCGGCGGTGGCGGCCGGGGCCGTTCTCGCCCCCGTGCTCGCGACGGCCGTTCCCGAACCGGGCGGCCCCGGCGACCGCTCCGTCGCCGGATTGCTGACGTGTCTTCAGACCCTTTACCGGGAGGCCGAGAAGACACCGAGGCCCACAACGCCACCGAGCAGCGGCTGGAGAAGCAGCGCGCCGAGGGTGCAGGTGCCCCGGCCCGGCGCGAGGATCAAGGTCTCCCCCGTCGCGGCCAACCCGGTCCTGGGCGCCGTGCGCCCCGACCCGGACGGGGAGCCGCTGCGGCTGTACGTACCGACCGAGCTCCCCGAGGGGACGACGGAAGGATCCGACGCGGGGTACGCGGGGACCGCCGCGCCCGCGGCGGATCCCGTCGGGCGACCCACCGGGCCCACCGCTCCGTAGGCCCGACCGGTCGACCGCGCGCCGGGCCGGCGCGCGGGTCGCCGCCCGGGGGGCTACGCGCCCGTGGCGCCCGAGGCCTCCATCAGGTAGGCCTCGGTCTTCTGCGGGTCGAAGAAGAAGTTCTCGAGGTCGGCCGGGTTGTCGAAGGCGTTGGCGAAGCGGTCGGCGACCGACTGGACCTGGCCGGCGGCGCCGAGGAGGTTCAGGACGTGCTCGGGGGGCGGGGCGAGCATGGCGTTCGTCCACTTGGTGACGTGCCGGGCCGTCTCCCAGTAGCGGTCGAAGGTCTGCTGCATCCACTCCTCGTCGAACGGCTTGTCGCCGTGCTCGACGATCGAGGCGAGGTAGGAGGCGGCGCACTTGGAGGCGGAGTTGGAGCCCTGGCCGGTGATCGGGTCGTTGGCGACGACCACGTCGGCGACGCCGAGGACCGCCCCGCCGCCGGGCAGCCGGCCGATGGGGTGGCGGACGGTGGGGGCGTAGCGGCCGGCCAGGGTGCCGCCGGCGTCGGTCAGTTCGACCTTCGTGGCCCGCGCGTACTCCCAGGGGAGGAACTTCTCCATGAGTTCCAGGGTCAGGGAGAGGTGCTCCGCCGGGTCCCTGACGTCCTTGAAGACGTCCAGCGGACCACCGGGTATGCCTTCCCAGAACAGGATGTCGGCGCGGCCCGAGAGGGTGACCGTCGGCATGATGAACATCTCGCCGACCCCGGGCACCAGGTTGCAGCGGACCGCCTCCGTGTCCGGGTGCTCCGGACGCGGCTCCATCCCGTGGACGTAGGCCACCGCGAGGGCGCGCTGCGGCGCGCTGTACGGGGAGCGGGACGCGTCGCGACCGAACATCTGCACGAGCTCGCCCTTGCCCGCCGAGACGAGCACGAGGTCGTACGCACGCGAGAAGTAGTCGAGGTCGCCGACCGCCGCGCCGTGGATGACCAACTGGCCGCCGCGCTGGGCGAAGGTCTCCATCCAGCCGGCCATCTTCACCCGCTGGTCGACCGACTGCGCGAACCCGTCGAGCCTGCCCAGCCAGTCGATCGCCCGCTGCGACGGGCCCGGGTCGTAGGAGCCGGGGGCCGCGACCGAGATTCCCAGCCCCCGGATCTTCGGGGCCTGGGACTCCCAGAAGTTCAGCTGGAGATCGCGCTCGTGCTGCAGGGCGGTGTGGAACATGCACTGCGTCGACATCACCCGTCCGGTGCGGATCTCGTCCGCCGTCCGGTTGGACATCAGGGTGACCTCGTACCCGTGCGACTGGAGACCGAGGGCGAGCTGGAGACCGGACTGGCCGGCTCCGACGACGAGTATCTTCCGCATACGGGGGTGTCTCTCCTACTCGGGGGTTTCGTCGAGCGCGTGGCCCACCAGGGCCAGGAGGGTCTCGATCACGGAGATCCGGCGGCGCGCGTCCATGATCATGACAGGTACGTGCTGCGGGATGGTCAGCGCCTCCCGCACGTCCTCCGGCTCGAACAGCTCGCTGCCGTCGAAGTGGTTGACCGCGACGACGTACGGCAGCCCGCAGCTCTCGAAGTAGTCCAGCGCCGGCCAGCAGTCCTTCAGCCGCCGGGTGTCGGCCATGACGACCGCGCCGATCGCGCCGCGCACCAGGTCGTCCCACATGAACCAGAACCGCTGCTGGCCGGGTGTGCCGAAGAGGTAGAGCACGAGGTCGTCGTCGAGCGTGATGCGGCCGAAGTCCATGGCCACGGTGGTGGTGAGCTTGCCCGGCGTGGCGGTGAGGTCGTCGGTCTCCTCGCTCGCCTCGGTCATCAGCGCCTCGGTCTGCAGGGGCGTGATCTCCGAGACGGAGGTGACCAGCGTGGTCTTGCCGACGGCGAACCCGCCCGCCACGACCACCTTCGTGGCGATCGGTGCACGGGTGCGGTCCGTCTGCCAGGGCAGCAACGGCTCGTCGTCCTCGACGAGCGGGGAGACGCCTCGAGCGGCGTCAGAGACGACGGAGTCCACTCAGCACCCTTTCCAGCAACGCGCGGTCCGGGCGACCCGTGCCGTGGCCGGTCCCCGTTCCGTAGACACGGATCTTTCCCTGGTCCGCGAGGTCGCTCAGGAGCACGCGGACCACACCGAGCGGCATCTGCAGCAGCGCGGCGATCTCGGCCACCGTACGCATCCGGCGGCACAGTTCGACGATGGCCCGGGCCTCCGGCATGATCGCCGACAGCCCGCCGCTCGTCAGTTCCTTGCGCTCCTCGGCGGCCTCCAGCGCGGCCGTGCCCGCCGTGCTGCCGACGAACGTCTCCACGAGCAGGACGTGCCCGAAGCGGGTGCGGCCTCCGGTGAGCGAGTAGGGACGGACCCGGGAGGGTTTGCGGTCACCGCCGCGGACCGGAAGCCGTTTCCTGGGCGCACTGCTCATCGGGCGCTCCCGGCGGACTCGGACTCCAGGGACTTGCGCAGCTCGCTGCGGAGTTCGGGGGTGAGGACGTGGCCGGCCCGGCCGACGAACAGGGCCATGTGGTACGCCACCACGCTCATGTCGCACTCCGCGGAGCCGTGCACGCCGAGCAGCGAGCCGTCGCTGATCGACATCACGAACAGGCTGCCCTCGTCCATCGCGACCATGGTGTGCTTGACCGGGCCGAAGTCCATCAGCTTCGAGGCGCCGACGGTGAGGCTGCCGATGCCGGAGACGACGGTGGCCAGGTCGGCGGCGGAGCCGCGCGGGCCGGTACGGGGCTCCGCCTTCGCCTCGCGGGCCTCGAGGTTGCGGGCGTGATCGGAGGAGAGGAGCAGCAGGCCGTCGGAGGAGACCACCGCGACCGAGAGGATGCCGGGCACCTCCTCGACGAGGTTGTTCAGCAGCCAGTGCAGGTTGCGGGCCTCACTGCTCAGTCCGAAGGTACTGGGCGCGGTCAACTGCTTGCCTCCTCGACTGTGCCCCCCGTGGCCTCTTCGGTTGTGGCGGTCGCGGCGGACGGGGCGTCGTGCGGGCCCGTCTGCTCGGCGATCTCCACCGCGACGTCCCGGCGACCGGCTTCCGCCCCCCGGCGGAAGCCGCCGAGACGGCGGCGCAGTGCCTCGGCGTCCACGGAACCGGTGCGCGGCCGTGGGGCCTGGGCGGGCGTGGTGATCTTCGGTGTGCGCTTGGGCAGTCCCTTGGCGGTGACCGGGTCGTCCTCCACCGGCCCGTCGGGCACGCGTGCGTGCTCGTCGCCGGCGTCTCCGGCGTCGCGGGCGGAGTCGGACGCGGACGGGGCCGCGGGTGCCGGCCGGTCGGGTGTCACCGGCCGGGTCGGCAGCCCGGACTGCCGGGGGGTCCCCGCGGTCGCGGGGACGTCGGACGCGGTCCGGGCGTCGTCGGTGGCGTCGGCGGCCGTGTGCTCGCCGGACGGCCGCGCCCCGGCACCAGGAGCGGCACCGGCCTCGGTGCCGCGGTCGTCGCCGGCTCCGGCGGCCGACGGCTCGGTGACGGCCGTGTGCCCGACCTCGTCGGGCGCGGTCCCGGTGTCCCCGGCGCCCTCCGACGGTGCGGCTCCCGGCATGGCCGGCGGTGCCGTCGCGTCGTCGGCCGCGGCCGACGGGGACGGGATCAGCAGCTCCATCGTGGTCTCGGCGAGGCGCTGGGACGGCATCCGCGCGCCCTCCGCGTCCGCGTCCGCGGCCGGCTCCGCCGCGGGGTCCTCGGCGGGCTCCCCGTCGCGGTCCGCCGCGGGGTTCGCGTCGTGGCCCCGCGCACGGTCTCCCGCGGTGTCCTCGGTGTCCGCGGCGTCGCCGCCCTCGGGCTCCGCACCGGTCTCCGTCGAGGAGCCCGAGGAGTCCGTCGAGGAGTCCGCCCGGGAGGCGTCCGCCCGCGTGGACTCCTGGTGGCGCACGGCCTTCTCCGCGAGGGCGACCAGCGGGTCGTCGCTCTCCCTGCGGCCGTGCAGCACGTTGGAGTTGGCCTCGGCGTCGGCGCCCGGGAGGGAGACGGCGTGGGTGCCGCCGGGGACGGGGCCGGAGGTGGGGACCGCGGAGGGCTCGGCGGAGGCGAGCAGGGACTTGGGCAGGACCACGACCGCGGCGATGCCGCCCTGCTTCTGCTTGCGCAGCCGGACCCGCACCCCGTGCCGGTGGGCGAGCCGGGCCACGACGTACAGGCCGAGGCCGAGACCGTCCTCGACCTCCTGGTCGTAGCCGGCCTCCGGGTCGAACTCGGACAGGCGGGAGTTGAGCCGCTCCAGCCGCTCCTCGGTCATGCCGATGCCCTCGTCCTGCACGGAGAGCATGACCTCGCCGTTCTCCAGCAGCCAGCCGGAGGCCTCGACGGGCAGGTCGGGCGGGGAGAAGGAGGTGGCGTTCTCCATGAGTTCGGCCAGCAGGTGGGACAGGTCGTCCGCGGCGAACCCGGCGATGTGGGCGTGCGGCGGCAGCGCGGCGATCCGGACCCGCTCGTACCGCTCGATCTCGCTGACCGCGGCCCGTACGACGTCGACGAGCGGGACGGGTCCGGCCGTGTGCTGGACGTGCTCGGTGCCGGCGAGGACGAGGAGGTTCTCGCTGTGCCGGCGCATGACCGTGGCGAAGTGGTCGAGCTTGAACAGGGTGGCCAGGCGGTCCGGGTCGTCCTCGCGCTCCTCCAGGCTCTCGATCACGCCGAGCTGCCGCTCGACCAGGCCGAGGGTGCGCAGCGCCAGGTTGACGAAGGTGCCGCCGATGCCGGTGCGCAGCCGCTCCAGTTGCGCGGCGGCCCCGTCGAGTTCGGCACGCAGTTCCTCGCGGGCGTCGGCCATCTTCTGGCGCTGGCCGACGAGGTGCTTGCGGTCGGCCTCCAGGGTGGCGATCCGCCCGGCGAGGCCGACCGCGTGCGCGTGCAGGGCGTTGACGGAGCGGACGACCTGGGCGAACTCGTCGTTGCGTCCGGTGAAGGTGATCGGCTCCTCGGCCCCGGGGTCCTCCGCCCCGGCGAGCCGGGCGGAACCGCGGCGCAGCACGGAGAGCGGACGGGTGAGGGAGCGGGCCAGTCCGGTGGTGATGCCGATGGCGAGCAGCATCAGGGCGCCGAGGACGGCGACGCGGATCTCCAGTGCGGTGACGTCGTCGTCGCGCAGCTGGGCGAGGTCCTTGACACGCTGGTCGAACAGCGCCGACTCCGCCCCGCGCATCATCTCGACGCGCGCGGTGAGGGCGGCCCGGAGCTTCTTGGTGTCGGTGCCGAGTTCGTCGTCGGAGAGCGTCGGCTCGTCGGTGAGCCTCGCGAGGTACTTGTCGGCGGAGTTGACCTCGGGTCCGGTGACCGTGGCGTCGTAGGAGGCGCGGGCGGCCTTGGGCGCGGTGTCGCGGAAGTCGGCGAGGGCGGCGTCGGAGCGCAGCCGGGCCTGGAGCGCGGCGGCGGTCAGCGCGTCGCGCCGCTCGGTGTCGGCGTCCGAGGAGACGGCGGACGTGGACGGCAGGCCGGTGATCGGGTCGATGACGGTCTGCGTGGCGCTCGGCACGTTCAGCGCGGCGAGCAGCAGACCGCGGGCGGCGGCGGCCTGCTGGACGGCGGAGTCCAGCTCGGCGAGCGCGTAGGCGCCGGAGCCCGCGCGGGGCGGGGTCTGCTGGGCGAGCTGCTCGGCGAGCCGGTGCAACTGGGTGATGGCGGCGGAGTACGCCTGGTGCGCCTCGAGCGCGCTGCTCTTGCCGGTGAGCGCGGCGCGGCGGACGGCCGCGATGGCGTCGAGGTCGTCACGCAGGACGTCCGAGGTGCCGGTGTCGGCGCGCAGCTCCTCGACCTGCCGGTCGACGCGGGCGCTGTGCTCCTCCGAGGGGGCCTTGGCCTTGGGGCGGCCGGCCGCGATGTAGGAGGTGACGTCGTCGCGCTCGTCGGCGAGGGAGTGGGCCAGGGCGAGGGCGTCCCGGGTCTGCTCGGCCAGCGTCACCAGGTCCTGGGAGTCCTTGAGTTCGCCGGAGGCGGCCAGGACGGACGGCGTCCCGGCGCCGGCGATCGCGGCGGCCACCACCGCCACGGCCACGATGAGCCGATTGCGCACATGGGTGGGGCGGCCCCTGCCGACGGTGGGCGTCTGCTCCGCCTCCCCCGTGGGGGCCGTCTGCTTGGCTGTGCGACGAGGCCGCGACTTCTGCACCGGTGCTCGCATTCCTGACTCGTGTACCCCTGGATCCGGGTGACGCTCCGTCAACGGGCGTGGACGCTCGCCCCGAGCCCTGGACCGTACTCGGGCAGCAGGGCGCCCGTATCGCTCCCCGACCCTCCCAGCGCCCGTGGGCAGTGGATGCGCATCACCTGACCCGCCACTCAAAGGAGTGAACATCGGACGCGAGTTGGGGAGCAAGTCCCGGCGCCCCGTGTGACGGCTCCGCGCGGGACGCCGGTTGGACGTCTGCGGCGGGCGGTGGCAGGATTCGCCGCCACGCGTTCCCGGAGCTCTGCATTCCCACCCAAAACCGGCGTCTGACCTGCGCGACCGCCGCGTTCCGACGAACGGAACCGGTCTTTTGCGGTCCGTGTGAAGGGCTCGTGCAGACTGGCCGGATGCGTATGGAACTGGTTTCGGAGCCCGGCGATCCGGGCCGCCCCAACGAGGACTTCGCGAGCGTCGGGCTTCCGGCCTCCGGACAGGGCGGTTCGCTCGTCGTGCTGGACGGGGTCACGCCTCCGCAGGACGGGGGCGGCTGTCTGCATTCCGTTCCCTGGTTCACCGCGCGCCTCGGCGGAGCGCTGGCCGAACTGACCGTTTCGCTCCCGGATGTTCCCCTGACCGAGCTGCTGTCCCGCGCCCTCACGCGTACCGCCGACGGCCACGCGGCAACCTGTGACCTTTCTCACCCCCGCACACCCCAGGCCACGGTGGCGCTGGCCCGCTGGTCACCGGAGTCGGTCGAGTACCTGGTCCTGTGCGACTCGGCCCTGCTGGTCGAGTCGGACGACGGCACGGTGACCGCGCTGCTGGACGACCGGCTGGCCCGGCTGCCCCGCTCGGCCCTGGCGACGGACGCCCTGGTGGACGCCACGGTGCGTAACCGGGAGGGCGGTTTCTTCACCGCGGCGGCGGATCCCTCGGTGGCGGCCCGCGCGGTCACCGGCACCCTGCCGCGCGACCGGGTGCGCGCCCTGGCCGCCCTGACGGACGGGGCGGCGCGCTGGGTGGAGCGGTTCCACGAGGGTGACTGGGCGGACTGCCTCACCCTCGTCCGCAAAGAGGGGGCGCGCTCCCTGGTGGACCGCGTGCGGACGCTGGAGCGGGCGGACGCGGACCGGCCGGCGCCGCGGCGGGGCAAGACCCACGACGACGCGACGGTGGTCTACGCGGAGCTGTGGCCCCGACGGCCCCAATGACCCTGCCGGTCCCGGTGGCCCCAACGGTCACCGCGGCCCCGAGGGCGGTGCGCGCCCGGTCCCGCCCCGATCACTTCTCCATTCCGCGGTTCAGCTGGTGCAGCAGCCGGGCGAGTTCCGCGACCTCGTCGGGGTCCCAGTCGGCGAGGCGGCCGGCGTAGCGCGCGCGGCGGGCCTCGCGGACCCTGCTCACCCGTTCGCGTCCCTCCCCGGTGAGGGCGACCAGCCAGGCGCGGCCGTCGGCGGGGTCCGGCTCGCGGGCGACGAGCCCGAGTTCCTCCAGCGCGCGCAACTGACGCGACATCGTCGCCTTGCCGACGCCGATGTAGGCGGCGAGTTCGGTGGCCCGCTGTGCGCCGCACTCGTCCAGACGGACGAGCAGCCCGTAGGCGGACGGCTCCAGGTCGGGGTGGACCTCGCGGGCCATCTCCCCCTGGTTGGCCCGGGCGCGTCGCAGCAGCACCGTCAGCTCCCGTTCCAGCGCGAGGAGTCCGGGCTGCTCCGGAACGCTTCCGGGCCCTGGGGTGGCGGCGCGTTCCCCGCCGCCGTTTCGGTCTTCGTGCACGTGAGCCCTGCCTCGGTCTTCCCGGTCCTGAAGGTTCTCGCCAAGTGGCGGCGTCGCCGCAGCTCCGCCAGTATTTCGCAGGCGTGGATCAACGGCGGCTTCCGGACGAAACGCTCCCCCGCGTCGCGGTCCACGCGCGCAGTTCCCCCACCAGGCGATCGCGTGGCATGCCCACCGCATGCGATGCGGGTCACCCCTGCGGACACCCCGTCAATCATCCTTCGGAGAACACGTCATGCCCGTGCACAGATCCGGCGTCACCCGTTTACACGTGTACACCGCCGTCGCGGCGGTCCTGTTCGGCCTCTTCTCCCTGCCCGGTGCGGCCGCGGCGGACGAGCCCTCCCCCGGCACTCCCCCGCGCGGCTCCGCCCACATGGGCATGGGCGTCATCGCCCACGACGGCCAGGACGGCGTCCCCACCCGGCGCTCCACCCAGACGGAGGGGGTGGACGTTTCCAGCCATCAGGGGGACGTCGCCTGGGGGACCTTGTGGTCCAGCGGGGTGAAATGGGCCTACGTGAAGGCCACGGAGGGGACGTACTACACCAACCCCTACCACCCCCAGCAGTACAACGGCTCGTACGACGTCGGCATGATCCGCGGCTCCTACCACTTCGCGACCCCGGACACATCGAGCGGCGCCGCCCAGGCCGACTACTTCGTCGACCGCGGCGGCGCCTGGTCCGCGGACGGCAGGACCCTGCCGGGCGCGGTGGACATGGAGTGGAACCCCTACGGGGACGACTGCTACGGCAAGTCGCAGAGCGCGATGGTGCACTGGATCGGCGACTTCCTGGACCAGTACCGGGCGCGCACCGGCCGGGACGCCGTCATCTACACGTCGGCCAGTTGGTGGAAGCTGTGCACCGGCGACTACGCCGGCTTCGCCTCCGCCCATCCGCTGTGGGTCGCCCGGTACGCCTCCACCGTGGGGGAGCTCCCCGCCGGCTGGGGGACCTACACGATGTGGCAGTACACCTCGAGCGGGCCGACCGTCGGGGACCACAACCGCTTCAACGGCACGCTCGACCGGCTCCGGGACCTCGCGCTGGGCTGAACGGCGGTCCTGCGCAACGCCGCAGGGTGAGGCGGCACGGTGAAGGCCCGGGCCTCCCTCACGGGACCCGGGCCTTCCCTCATCCGGTCACCACCGTCACACGGCGACCGGAACCTCCGGCGCCGCGCCGTCGGTGGCCGGCGACAGCGCCAGCTCGAGCACCTGGCGGACGTCGGTGACGGTGTGGACGTCGAGCTTGTCCAGCACCTGGGCCGGGACGTCGTCCAGGTCGGGCTCGTTGCGCTTGGGGATGATCACGGTGGTGACGCCCGCCCGGTGCGCCGCGAGCAGCTTCTGCTTCACCCCGCCGATCGGCAGCACCCGCCCGGTCAGCGAGACCTCCCCGGTCATCGCCACATCGGTGCGGACCAGCCGGCCGGAGAGCAGCGAGGCCAGTGCGGTGGTCATCGTGATGCCGGCGCTCGGGCCGTCCTTGGGCACCGCGCCCGCCGGGAAGTGGATGTGCACGCCCCGGTCCTTCAGGTCGGCCACCGGCAGCTCCAGTTCGGCGCCGTGGCTGCGCAGGAAGCTCAGCGCGATCTGCGCCGACTCCTTCATCACGTCGCCCAGCTGGCCGGTCAGCGTCAGACCCGCCGCGCCCGTCTCCGGGTCGGCGAGGGACGCCTCCACGTAGAGGACGTCGCCGCCGGCCCCGGTCACCGCGAGCCCGGTGGCGACACCGGGGACGGAGGTGCGGCGCTCGGCCGGGTCCTGGGCGGACTCGGGCACGTGGTGCGGCCGGCCGATCAGGCCCCGCAGGTCGTCCTCGGTCACGGTGCACGGCAGTTCCCGCTCGCCCAGCTCGTGCTGGGCCGCGATCTTGCGCAGCAGCCGGGCGACGGACCGCTCCAGGGTGCGCACGCCCGCCTCGCGCGTGTACTCGCCGGCGAGCCTGCGCAGCGCGCCCTCCTCGATGGTCACCTCGTCGGCGCCGAGGCCGGCGCGCTCCAGCTGACGCGGGAGCAGGTGGTCCCGGGCGATGACGACCTTCTCGTCCTCGGTGTAGCCGTCCAGGCGGACGATCTCCATCCGGTCCGCCAGCGCCTCCGGGATGGCCTCCAGGACGTTGGCGGTGGCGAGGAAGACCACGTCGGACAGGTCCAGCTCGACCTCCAGGTAGTGGTCCCGGAAGGTGTGGTTCTGCGCCGGGTCGAGCACCTCCAGCAGGGCCGCGGCCGGGTCGCCCCGGAAGTCCGAGCCCACCTTGTCGATCTCGTCGAGCAGCACGACCGGGTTCATCGACCCGGCCTCCTTGACGGCGCGGACGATCCGGCCGGGCAGCGCGCCGACGTAGGTGCGCCGGTGGCCGCGGATCTCGGCCTCGTCGCGGACGCCGCCGAGGGCGACCCGGACGAACTTCCGGCCCATGGCGTGGGCGACGGACTCGCCCAGGCTGGTCTTGCCGACGCCGGGCGGGCCGACCAGGGCGAGCACGGCGCCGCCGCGGCGGCCCCCGACCACGCCCAGCCCGCGCTCCGTGCGCCGCTTGCGCACCGCCAGGTACTCGGTGATGCGCTCCTTCACGTCCTCGAGGCCGGCGTGCTCGGCGTCGAGCACGGCCTGGGCGCCCCGGATGTCGTAGGCGTCCTCGGTGCGCTCGTTCCACGGCATCTCCAGGACCGTGTCGAGCCAGGTGCGGATCCAGGAGCCCTCGGGCGACTGGTCGGAGGCGCGCTCCAGCTTGTCGACCTCCTTGAGCGCGGCCTCGCGGACCTTCTCCGGCAGGTCGGCGGCCTCGACGCGGGCGCGGTAGTCGTCGGACTCCTCGCCCTCCTTCTCACCGTTGAGCTCGCGCAGCTCCTTGCGGACGGCCTCCAGCTGGCGGCGCAGCAGGAACTCGCGCTGCTGCTTGTCGACGCCCTCCTGGACGTCCTTGGCGATGGACTCGGCGACGTCCTGCTCGGCGAGGTGGTCGCGCAGCTGCTGGGTCGCGAGCTTCAGCCGGGCCACCGGGTCGGTGGTCTCCAGCAGGGCCACCTTCTGCTCGGTGGTGAGGAACGGCGAGTAGCCGGAGTTGTCGGCGAGCGCGGCGACGTCGTCGATGGCCTGGACGCGGTCGACGACCTGCCAGGCGCCGCGCTTGCGCAGCCAGGCGGTGGCGAGCGCCTTGTACTCCTTGACCAGTTCGGTCGTCTGTCCCGGCAGCGGGTCGGGCACGCTCTCCTCGATCCGGGTCCCCTCCACCCACAGCGCCGCGCCCGGCCCGGTGGTCCCGGCGCCGATCCGCACCCGGCTCCGGCCGCGGATCAGGGCGCCCGGGTCGCCGTCGGCCAGCCTGCCGACCTGCTCGACCGTGCCGAGGACGCCGGTTCCGGCGTAGGTCCCGTCGACGCGCGGCACCAGGAGCACCCTGGGCTTGCCCGGCGTGTTCTTCGCGGCGGCCTGGGCGGCCTCCACCGCGGCGCGCACCTCCGCGTCGTTCAGGTCCAGCGGGACCACCATCCCGGGCAGCACGACCTCGTCGTCGAGCGGCAGCACAGGCAGGGCGAGCGGTGTGGACTCAGCAGCCATGATCTCCCCTTCGGCAGTCAAGTTGAGTTATGCCGACTCAATGCTCATGAGCCTCCGAATGTTCCCCAAGGGGTGTTCGCTCTGAGCGATCACCCGGAGACGGACGGAAACCCTCCTTCGGGTCGGGGTCCCGACACCCCGGCGCCCCGGCGAAGGGGGCCCTGCCAAGATGAACGGATGGCCACCCCGTACGGCATTCCCGAAGCCCCCGAAGTCCTCGACCGCCGCGAGGGCCCGTTCGGCGAGGTCGTGCTGCGCCGGCACGGCGACCTGCTGCAGATCATCGCGAACGGCTGCTTCCTGATGGACACCTCCGACGGCCGCTCGGAGCGCCGGCTCGTCGACGCCGCCCTGGCCGCGCTCGACGCCGCCGACGCGGCCGAGGGCCGCGGCCCGCGCCCCGGCCCGCACGTCCTCATCGGCGGGCTCGGCGTCGGCTTCTCGCTCGCACACGCCGCCGCGCAGTCCCGCTGGGGGCGGATCACCGTGGTGGAGCGCGAACCGGCCGTCATCGACTGGCACCGCGAGGGCCCGCTGGCCGAGTTCTCCGCCGAGGCCCTCGCCGACCCGCGCGCGAGGATCGTCGAGACGGATCTCGTCGCGTACGTCAATGAGACGTCCGACACGTTCGACGCGCTGTGCCTCGACATCGACAACGGGCCCGACTGGACCGTCACCGAGGGCAACGACGGGCTCTACTCGCCGCCCGGACTGGCCGACTGCGCAAGGGTGTTGAGACCCCACGGAGTGCTCGCCGTGTGGTCGGCCAAGCCCTCCCCGGAATTCGAGGGAACCTTGCGGAATGCCGGGTTCCGGCACGTGCGTACCGAAGAGGTACCCGTTGCCCGGGGCGTTCCGGACGTCGTGCACCTCGGCATCCGCCCTGGATAGCAAACACGCGGTAACTCCCCGTACGCTGCTGCCCTGACGCCGATCATTCAAGCGTCAATCGCAGTCATGCGCAGACGACGGATCACCCCACGGATTCCGGATAAGCACACTTCAGGGGCGGGCGATGGAGCAGACACACACCTCCCACAACGGCACGGCGACGGCCACCCCCGGCGCACAGCGGCGGGTCCTGGTGGTCGAGGACGACGCGACGATCGTGGACGCCATCGCGACCCGCCTCCGTGCCGAGGGGTTCCTCGTGCAAACGGCGGGCGACGGCCCGTCCGCGGTCGACACGGCCGAGGCCTGGCAGCCCGACCTGCTGATCCTCGACGTCATGCTGCCGGGCTTCGACGGGCTGGAGGTCTGCCGCCGGGTGCAGGCCCAGCGCCCCGTGCCGGTCCTGATGCTCACCGCGCGCGACGACGAGACCGACATGCTGGTCGGGCTGGGCGTCGGCGCCGACGACTACATGACGAAGCCTTTCTCCATGCGGGAGCTGGCGGCCCGCGTGCACGTGCTGCTGCGCCGCATGGAGCGGGCGGCCCTCGCGGCCACGACGCCGCGCAACGGCATACTGCGCCTCGGTGAGCTGGAGATCGACCACGCGCAGCGCCGGGTGCGGGTGCGCAGCGAGGACGTCCACCTGACGCCCACCGAGTTCGACCTCCTGGTCTGCCTGGCGAACACCCCCCGCGCGGTGCTCTCCCGCGAGCAGCTGCTGGCCGAGGTCTGGGACTGGGCCGACGCCTCCGGCACCCGCACCGTCGACAGCCACATCAAGGCGCTGCGCCGCAAGATCGGCGCCGAGCGCATCCGCACCGTGCACGGCGTGGGCTACGCCCTGGAGACGCCCACGCCATGAGCGACGGGCCGGCCCGGCGCAGGAACCCGGGGAAGTCGCCCTGGGGCGGTGCACGCCCGTTCTCGATCAAGACCAAGCTGGGCGCGCTGGTCGTCATCTCGGTGTTGATCACCACCGGGCTGTCGATGATCGCGGTGCGCACCGAGACGGAGCTGCGCTTCATCACGGTCTTCTCGATGATCGCCACGCTGCTCATCACCCAGTTCGTGGCGCACTCGCTCACCGCCCCGCTGGACGACATGAACGCGGTGGCCCGGTCCATCTCGCACGGCGACTACACCCGCCGGGTGCGCGAGAACCGCCGCGACGAGCTGGGCGACCTGGCCCAGACGATCAACGCCATGGCCGACGAGCTGGAGGCCCAGGACCGTCAGCGCAAGGAGCTGGTGGCCAACGTCTCGCACGAGCTGCGCACCCCCATCGCGGGCCTGCGCGCGGTGCTGGAGAACATCGTCGACGGGGTCACCGAGGCCGATCCCGAGACGATGCGCACGGCCCTGAAGCAGACCGAGCGCCTGGGGCGCCTGGTGGAGACCCTCCTCGACCTGTCCCGCCTGGACAACGGCGTCGTCCCGCTGAGGAAGCGGCGGTTCGAGGTGTGGCCGTACCTGTCCGGCGTCCTCAAGGAGGCCGGCATGGTCGCCTCCGCCCGCGCGGGCATGGCCACCGGCTCCGGCAGCCACACGCGTACGGACGTCCACCTGCACCTCGACGTGACGCCGCCCGAGCTGGTCGCGCACGCCGACCCGGAGCGCATCCACCAGGTCGTCGCCAACCTCATCGACAACGCGGTCAAGCACAGCCCGCCGCACGGCCGCGTGACGGTCAGGGCGCGGCGCGGATCGCAGCCGGGGTCGCTGGAGCTGGAGGTCCTGGACGAGGGACCCGGCATCCCGCGGACCGAGTGGCACCGCGTCTTCGAGCGCTTCAACCGCGGCAGCGCCGACCGGCCGCACGGTCCCGGCAGCGACGGCGGCACCGGTCTCGGCCTGGCGATCGCCCGCTGGGCCGTCGACCTGCACGGCGGACGGATCGGAGTGGCCGAATCCGAGCGGGGTTGCCGAATCCTTGTCACTCTTCCAGGGGCGTCTTCCGTATCAGGTTGACGTACAGTTCGAAGCGGAGCCACAAGATCCATCCATGTCCATGCTGATGGACACGTGTGATCAGGCACAGGTCCCGCGCTCGCGCGCGCCGGACCACGCCCGAGTGATCCCTGAAGGGGGCCGGAGAAGCGGAACCACGCTTGTTTCCCGCCATTTCCAGCGTCGAAACACCCTCTGAGATGTGACTTACGCGACGTTGAACGGGCCCGGTCTGACCTTCTCGCTCTTGGAGGCGTAGCCTTGATTCCCGCTGTCCATCATCTTGCGAAGCGGAAGAGGGCGGTTGACGCCGTGTCGCCACAGTCCCCCAGTAACTCGAGCATCTCGACCGACACCGACCAAGCGGGGAAGAACCCCGCTGCGGCCTTCGGTGCCAACGAATGGCTCGTCGACGAGATCTACCAGCAGTACCTCCAGGACCCGAACTCGGTGGACCGAGCCTGGTGGGACTTCTTCGCCGACTACAAGCCGGGCGCGCCTGCGACCTCGGCTCCGGCGGGTACCGCGGCCGCGGGGGCCGCGGGGACCACCACCACGGCCCAGCCGACCGCTCCGGCCCAGCCTGCCGCGCCCGCGCCCGCCCGGGCCGCCGCGCAGCCCGCGCCCGCCGCTCCGGCCCAGCCGGCCGCCCAGGCTCCTGCTGCGCCGGCCCAGGCTCCGGCCCCGGCTCCGGCGAAGGCCGCCGCCCCCGCCGCTCAGCCCGCCGCCGCGAAGCCGGCCCCCGCGAAGCCGGCCGCCGCCAAGGCCAAGGCCGAGTCCGCCGACGGGGCCAAGGTCGGCCCCGAGAAGGTGACCCTGCGCGGCCCGTCCGCCGCCGTCGCCAAGAACATGGACGCCTCGCTGGAGCTGCCCACGGCCACGTCCGTGCGCGCGGTCCCGGTGAAGCTGCTGTTCGACAACCGCATCGTCATCAACAACCACCTCAAGCGGGCCCGCGGCGGGAAGATCTCCTTCACGCACATCATCGGCTACGCCATGGTCCAGGCCATCAAGGCGATGCCGTCGATGAACTGGTCCTACGCGAAGGTGGACGGCAAGCCGACCCTGGTCAAGCCGGAGCACGTCAACCTCGGCCTCGCCATCGACCTGGTCAAGCCCAACGGCGACCGCCAGCTGGTCGTCGCGGCGATCAAGAAGGCCGAGACGCTGAACTTCTTCGAGTTCTGGCAGGCCTACGAGGACATCGTCCGTCGTGCTCGCGACAACAAGCTGACGATGGACGACTTCACCGGCGTCACGGTCTCCCTGACCAACCCCGGCGGCCTCGGCACCGTCCACTCCGTGCCGCGCCTGATGCCCGGCCAGTCGGTGATCCTGGGCGTCGGCTCCATGGACTACCCGGCGGAGTTCCAGGGCACCAGCCAGGCCACCCTCAACAAGCTCGGCATCTCGAAGGTCATGACGCTCACGTCGACCTACGACCACCGGGTGATCCAGGGCGCCGCCTCCGGCGAGTTCCTGCGCGCCGTGGCGAACCTGCTGCTCGGCGAGAACGACTTCTACGACGACATCTTCGAGGCGCTGCGCATCCCCTACGAGCCGGTCCGCTGGCTCAAGGACATCGACGCCTCGCACGACGACGACGTCACCAAGGCCGCCCGCGTCTTCGACCTGATCCACTCCTACCGGGTCCGCGGCCACGTCATGGCCGACACCGACCCGCTGGAGTACAAGCAGCGCAAGCACCCCGACCTGGACATCGTCGAGCACGGTCTCACCCTGTGGGACCTGGAGCGCGAGTTCGCCGTCGGCGGCTTCGCCGGCAAGTCGATGATGAAGCTGCGCGACATCCTCGGCGTGCTGCGCGACTCGTACTGCCGCACCACCGGCATCGAGTTCATGCACATCCAGGACCCCAAGCAGCGCAAGTGGATCCAGGACCGCGTGGAGCGCTCGCACTCCAAGCCGGAGCGCGAGGAGCAGCTGCGCATCCTGCGCCGGCTGAACGCCGCGGAGGCCTTCGAGACCTTCCTGCAGACCAAGTACGTCGGCCAGAAGCGCTTCTCCCTGGAGGGCGGCGAGTCCGTCATCCCGCTGCTGGACGCGGTGCTGGACTCGGCCGCCGAGTCCCGCCTGGACGAGGTCGTCATCGGCATGGCCCACCGCGGCCGGCTGAACGTGCTCGCCAACATCGTCGGCAAGTCGTACGCGCAGATCTTCCGCGAGTTCGAGGGCAACCTCGACCCGAAGTCGATGCACGGCTCCGGCGACGTGAAGTACCACCTGGGCGCCGAGGGCACCTTCACCGGCCTGGACGGCGAGCAGATCAAGGTCTCCCTGGTCGCCAACCCCTCGCACCTGGAGGCGGTGGACCCGGTCCTGGAGGGCGTCGCCCGCGCCAAGCAGGACATCATCGGCAAGGGCGGCACGGACTTCACCGTCCTGCCGGTGGCCATCCACGGCGACGCGGCCTTCGCGGGCCAGGGCGTGGTGGCCGAGACCCTGAACATGTCGCAGCTGCGCGGCTACCGCACCGGCGGCACGGTCCACATCGTCATCAACAACCAGGTCGGCTTCACCGCGGCCCCCGAGTCCTCGCGCTCCTCCATGTACGCGACGGACGTGGCCCGCATGATCGAGGCCCCGATCTTCCACGTGAACGGCGACGACCCGGAGGCGGTCGTGCGCGTCGCGCGCCTGGCCTTCGAGTTCCGCCAGGCGTTCAACAAGGACGTGGTGATCGACCTCATCTGCTACCGCCGCCGCGGTCACAACGAGTCGGACAACCCGGCCTTCACCCAGCCGCTGATGTACGACCTGATCGACAAGAAGCGCTCGGTGCGCAAGCTCTACACCGAGTCCCTGATCGGTCGCGGCGACATCACCCTGGAAGAGGCCGAGCAGGCGCTGCAGGACTACCAGGGCCAGCTGGAGAAGGTCTTCACGGAGGTCCGCGAGGCCACCAGCCAGCCCGGCTCCGTGGAGACCTCCGACCCGCAGGCCGAGTTCCCGGTCGCCGTGAACACCGCGGTGACCACGGAGGTCGTCAAGCGGATCGCCGAGTCCCAGGTCAACATCCCCGACCACATCACCGTCCACCCGCGGCTGCTGCCCCAGCTGCAGCGCCGGGCGGCGATGGTCGAGGACGGCACCATCGACTGGGGCATGGGCGAGACCCTCGCCTTCGGCTCGCTGCTCCTGGAGGGCGTCCCGGTCCGCCTGGCGGGCCAGGACTCCCAGCGCGGCACCTTCGGCCAGCGCCACGCGGTCATCATCGACCGCAGCACCGGCGAGGAGTACACGCCGCTGCAGTACCTCTCCGAGGACCAGGCGCGGCTGAACGTCTACAACTCGCTGCTCTCCGAGTACGCGGCGATGGGCTTCGAGTACGGCTACTCGCTGGCCCGCCCCGACGCGCTCGTGCTGTGGGAGGCGCAGTTCGGCGACTTCGTCAACGGCGCCCAGACGGTCGTGGACGAGTTCATCTCGTCGGCGGAGCAGAAGTGGAACCAGACCTCCGGTGTGGTCCTCCTCCTCCCGCACGGCTACGAGGGCCAGGGCCCGGACCACTCCTCGGCCCGCCCGGAGCGGTTCCTGCAGCTCTGCGCCCAGAACAACATGACGGTCGCGATGCCCACCTCGCCGTCGAACTACTTCCACCTCCTGCGGTGGCAGGTGCACAACCCGCACCACAAGCCGCTGGTCGTCTTCACCCCGAAGTCGATGCTGCGCCTGAAGGCCGCGGCCTCCACGGCGGAGGAGTTCACCACGGGCCAGTTCCGCCCGGTCATCGGCGACACCACGGTCGACCCGGCCGCGGTGAAGAAGGTCGTCTTCTGCTCCGGCAAGGTCTACTACGACCTGGACGCCGAGCGCAGGAAGCGCGACGCGATGGACACCGCGCTCATCCGCATCGAGCGCCTGTACCCGCTGCCGGGTGCCGAGCTCCAGGCGGAGATCAAGAAGTACCCGAACGCCGAGAAGTACCTGTGGGCCCAGGAGGAGCCGGCGAACCAGGGTGCCTGGCCGTTCATCGCGCTCAACCTGATCGACCACCTCGACCTGGCGGTCGGCGCCGACCTCCCGCACGACGAGCGTCTGCGGCGCATCTCGCGGCCGCACGGCTCGTCCCCCGCGGTCGGCTCCGCGAAGCGCCACCAGGCCGAGCAGGAGCAGCTGGTGCGTGAGGTGTTCGAGGCGTAGTCCCGACGCCCTCACGAGCCGTGCACGGCCGGGCCGCATCCCCGCTCCGGGGGTGCGGCCCGGCCGTTTTCCGGCACCTATCCTTGTCCTCATGTACTTCACGGACCGTGGCATCGAGGAACTGGAGAAGCGGCGCGGCGAGGAGGAGGTCACCTTCGAGTGGCTCGCCGAACAGCTGCGGACGTTCGTCGATCTCAACCCCGACTTCGAGGTGCCGGTGGAGCGCCTGGCGACGTGGCTGGCGCGGCTGGACGACGAGGACGACGAGTAGGTAGGACGCCCTTCGGGGATTGATTCCCCTCGGGGTCGGTCGCGGGACCCCCGTGCGGCCCCTGAGGGATCGGCCGTGCGACCCCTGAGGAATCAGCCGTGCGGCCCCGGGGCGGCCGGTGACGGGTCCCCCGGGGGGCCGGGACGTCGGCCGTCGGGCCCGGCGGGGTGTGGACCCGCCGGGCCCGGCAGTGCGTTTTCGGCCGCCGCCGGCGCCCCGTACATGCCGGTGCCGGGGCGGCGACCTCGGAACAATGCTCTCGGGCCCCGGCCCTGGGCCCCGCCCCCCGGCGTCCGTGCCCGGCACGGCCCTGCGGTACCGGAGGGCGGGGCCCGGTGTCCCGTGAACCGGCGGGGGCGTTCCCGCCGCGGTCCGGCCGCCGACCGGGGACGGCGCCGGGGTTCCTCCGGCACCCCTCGCTCTCCCCGCTCCCGGGGAACCGGGCGCCGGGCCGGCGAAGGGCGATCTCGATCAGACGGGCGGCGGGCTCGCCGGGGACGAGTCCCGGGGTAGCAGGCCTCGCGCGCGTGAGGACTGCCAGGACACCACCAAGACACTGCCTCGACGGAAGCCCGCGTCGGCGGCGGGGCCGGTCAAGCATCTGCCGGTCAGCCGGTCGAGGACCCGCAGGTCAAAACGGGGCCGAGTCCGGTCCGGCCGACGAAAGCGCGCATCGCCTCCTTCTTCCCGGCCCGGGCCCGTCCCACCCCCACCGGCTCTGGCTCTGGCTCCGACTCCGGCTCCGGCTCCGGCTCCGGCTCCGGCTCCGACAGCAGCGGACATACGTGCGGCAGTCCGGCGGCACGACCGTGCGCCGGACCCCTTCGCCCGTTCCGGGCGCCGACTGATCACTGGAACGAGTGTCTTGACTTTCCCGAGGCGCGATATATCGTGAATCACGGAAG
The DNA here is from genome assembly GCF_008704515.1 of Streptomyces viridosporus T7A. NCBI lineage: Bacteria > Bacillati > Actinomycetota > Actinomycetes > Kitasatosporales > Streptomycetaceae > Streptomyces > Streptomyces viridosporus. Next base: position 5,533,435 of record NZ_CP023700.1, on the reverse strand, counting down.
ACGCGATATGGCGCGTCGTCGGGTTCGCCCCAGGAGGTCTCCCCATGTCCGAGTGGTCCGTCGCGGAGCCCACGAAGCTCACCTTCGACGCTCCTGTGAGCGAACTCCACGTCCGCATCGTCAACGGCACGGTGAACGTCGTGGGGACCGACGAGGACTCCGCCCGCCTGCAGGTGTCCGACCTCGAGGGACCACCCCTGGTGGTCACCCAGAAGGACGGCACGCTCACGGTGGCCTACGACGACCTGCCGTGGAAGGGCTTCCTCAAGTGGCTGGACCGGAAGGGCTGGCGCCGCAGCGCGGTGGTCTCCCTGGCCGTTCCGGCACGGACCCGGGTCGAGGTCGGCGTGGTCGGCGCCGGCGCCGTCGTCTCCGGGATCCAGGGCCCGGCGGCGGTGAAAGGGGTCGCGGGTGACACCACCCTGGTCGCCCTCTCCGGCCCGGTCCGGGCGGAGACCGTCTCCGGAAACCTGGAGGCCCAGGCGGTCACCGGCGACCTGCGCTTCGCCTCCGTCTCCGGCGACCTCACGGTCGTCGAGGGCTCGGGCTCCTCCGTGCGGGCGGACTCGGTCAGCGGCTCCATGATCGTGGACCTCGACCCCGACGGCCCCACCGACGTCCGGTTGACCAGTGTCTCCGGCGAGATCGCGATCCGGCTGCCGGATCCGGCGGACGCCGAGGTGGAGGCCAACACCGCGAGCGGCGCCGTCTCCAACGCCTTCGACGACCTGCGGGTGCACGGCCAGTGGGGCGCCCACAAGATCACCGGTCGTCTGGGCGCGGGCAGCGGCAAGCTGCGGGCCACCACCGTCTCCGGTTCCATCGCCCTGCTGCGCCGCCCGCCCGGGGAGGACGAGCCCGGACCGGCGGACGCACCACCCCGCGCCGGAAGCACAGCGGACGCCTCCCCGCACGGCCGGGACGGCGGACCGCGGGGCGGCTCGGGGGACCATTCCCCTACCGGCCGGAGCGAGGGCTCCCCCGCCTCCCCGGCCGACGGCACGACCGACAAGAAGGTGCTCTGACATGCCCCCCGTCTTCGCCCACGGACGCCTCCGCCTGTATCTGCTGAAGCTGCTGGACGAGGCGCCGCGCCACGGCTACGAAGTGATCCGCCTCCTCGAGGAGCGCTTCCAGGGGCTCTACGCGCCGTCCGCCGGCACGGTCTACCCGCGCCTGGCCAAGCTGGAGGCGGAGGGCCTGGTCACCCACACCTCCGAAGGCGGCCGCAAGGTCTACTCGATCACCGAGGCCGGACGCGCCGAGCTGGCCGACCGCAGGGGCGAGCTGGCCGACCTGGAGCTGGAGATCCGGGAATCGGTCGCCGAGCTCGCCGCCGAGATCCGGGCCGACGTCAGCGGCGCGGCCGGCGACCTGCGCCGCGAGATGCGGGCCGCGGCGAGCAAGGCCCGCCAGAGCCGGCGGAACGGGACGTCCGGCGAGGAGGAGGGCGTCGGCCTCGGCGACTTCACGGTCCTCGGCGACAAGGACGCCTGGCGCGCCGCCAAGGAGGAGATGCGCCGCGCCAAGCAGGAGTGGAAGGAGCAGGCCCGGCGCGCCAAGGACGAGAGCCGTCGCGCCCGCGAGGAGGCCCAGCGCGCCCGCCGCCAGGCCGAGGAGGCCCAGGACCAGGCGCAGGAGGAGGTGCAGCGCATCGCGCGACGGGTCCAGGAGCAGGTGCAGGACCACTTCGCCCGGGGTGACTGGCCGACGGGGCTGCGCGAGGGCCTGAGCGAACTGGCCAAGGAGATGGGCGAGTTCGGCAAGGACTTCGCCTTCGGCCGTACCGGCGCGGGAACCGCCGACCGGTCCTCCCGGCCGTCGTACTCCCACACCCCCGAGGACTTCCCCGCCGACTGCACCCCGGCCTGGGCGCACGAGGGCGCCGCGGACTCCACCGGTGACCCGGCCCGCGACCTGGACCGGCTGCTGGACCGCTTCCGGGACGACATCCGCGACGCGGCCCGCGACCACGGCATCACCCAGGAGCAACTCCACGACGCCCGCCGCCACCTGTCCACGGCGGCGACCCGGATCGGGGCGCTGCTGCGCACGCCGAAGCCCTGAGCCCGACGGCGGACCGGGACCCCACGGCGGGCCGGGACCCGGCGGTGCGGCGGGGTCCCGGCCCGTGCGGCCGAGGGGTCCCGCCGTGCCGCCGGACGAGCCGCGCCCTCCTCAGGCGCACGCCTCCCCCGTGCCGCCGAGCACCCTGGTCAGCGACGCGTGGGTCACCCCGTGGTCGGCGAGCACCTCGGCCGGGACGCCGGGGCGGACGGTCAGGGCGAGGAGGATGTGCTCGTCCCCGATGTGCCGCTCGCGCCGGGCGAGGGCGACGCGCAGGGCCTTCTCCAGCACCTCCTTGGCACCCTTGCCGAAGCCGGGGCGTCCCGGCCGCCCCTGCCCGTCCTTCCGGTCCCCGGACATCGCCCCGACCCCGTGGGTTTCCTCCACCCGGGCGACGATCTCCCGGACGTCGATCCCCAACGCGGCGAGGGCGTCGGTCTCGGCCCGGGACAGACCGGCACGGCGCCGCGCCTCCTCCAGGGCCCGCCGCACCGACTCCTTGCGCTCGCCGACCCCGAGCGCCGCCAGCGCGAAGGAGGCACGGCTGCCCTCGCGGTCCAGCAGGGCGAGCAACAGGTGCTCGGCGCCGACGGTCCGCGCCCGCGTCCCTTCGGCGCGCTCGACCGCCCCCTTCACCACCGCACGGGCGTCCTTCGTGAACCGCTCGAACATCACTGCCTCCCGTACTTCTTGTGCACGGCCTGCCTGCTGACCCCGAGTTCGGTGGCGATCTCCTGCCACGACCAGCCCTGGTGGCGCGCGTTGCGCACCTGCACGGTCTCCAGTTGCTCCAGCAGCCTGCGCAGCGCGGCGACGGCCCGCAGGCCGACCCGCGGGTCGCGGTCGCCCGCACGCTCGGCGAGGTCGGTTGCCTCAGTCATGCCGTCAACTTACGTTGACACTCTGGCGACGTCAACCCCGGTTGACAGAGCGACGGCCGGCCCGGATATCCGGACCGGCCGTCGTGAGGTGGGCGGTACCCCGCCGTCAGGGATTCGTGAGCACGATCTTGCCGAACTGCCCGCCGCTCTCCATCCGTTCGAAGCCCTCCCGGGCCCGGTCCATGGGCAGTACCTCGTCGATGACGGGGCGCACACCGGTGGCGGCACAGAAGGAGAGCAGGTCCTCCAGCTCGTCCTTGGTGCCCATCGTCGATCCGACGACCTTGAGCTCCAGGAAGAAGATCCGGGTCAGCTCGGCGTGCGAGGGTCGGTCCCCGCTCGTGGCCCCGGAGATGACCAGCGTGCCGCCGGGCCGCAGCGACTTCACCGAGTGGGACCAGGTGGCGGCCCCCACGGTCTCGATGACCGCGTCGACCCGCTGCGGCAGCCGCGCACCGGGCTCCAGCGCCTCCACGGCCCCCAGCTCCAGCGCCCGCTTGCGCTTGGCCTCGTCCCGGCTGGTGGCGAAGACCCGCAGTCCCGCGGCCTTCCCCAGCGCGATCGCGGCGGTGGCGACTCCCCCGCCGGCCCCCTGCACCAGCACCGAGTCCCCCGGGCGGACCCCGGCGTTGGTGAACAGCATCCGGTAGGCGGTCAGCCAGGCGGTGGGCAGGCAGGCCGCCTCCTCGAAGGACAGCTCCTTCGGCTTGGGCAGGACGTTCCAGGTGGGCACGGCGACCTGCTCGGCGAAGGTCCCCTGGTAACGCTCGGTCAGGATGGAGCGGGGCTCCTCGGGCCCCACCCCGTGACCGCTCTGTCCGATCACCGAGTGCAGGACGACCTCGTTGCCGTCCTCGTCGACCCCGGCGGCGTCGCAGCCGAGGATCATCGGCAGTTTGTCCTCCGCGAGGCCTACGCCGCGCAGGGACCAGAGGTCGTGGTGGTTGAGGGAGGCGGCCTTGACCGTGACGGTGCTCCAGCCGGGACGGGCCTCGGGAGCCGGGCGCTCTCCCGACTCCAGTCCGGCAAGCGGCTGGTCGCGGTCGATTCGGGCGGCGTAGACAGCGAACATGACCTTGACGATAGGTTCCCCGCCGCGCGGAAGGAACCACGGCCCACTGTGAGACACACCCTCTTGCCAGGAGGCACAGGAGGCCGGGGCGTCCCGGCCGGCCCTCCCGACAGCGAATCGGCCCCGTCCCTCGGAGGGACGGGGCCGACGGGGTACCGCGCGCCTCAGCGGCGGGCGACGCCCTCCGCCCGGGCGGCCGCGGCCACCGCCGCCGTCACCGCGGGGGCGACCCGCTCGTCGAACGGGGACGGGATGACGTAGTCGGCGGCGAGGTCGTCGCCCACCACCGCCGCCAGCGCCTCGGCCGCCGCCAGCTTCATCCCCTCGGTGATCCGGGAGGCCCTCACCTGCAGCGCCCCCGCGAAGATCCCCGGGAACGCCAGGACGTTGTTGATCTGGTTCGGGAAGTCCGACCGCCCGGTGGCCACGACCGCCGCGTACTTGTGCGCGATCTCCGGGTGCACCTCCGGCTCGGGGTTGGCCATGGCGAAGACGAACGCGCCCTCGGCCATCGACGCCACCGCCGGCTCCGGCACCGTGCCGCCCGAGACGCCGATGAAGACGTCGGCCCCGGCCAGCGCCGCCTCCAGCGGGCCGGAGAGCCCGGCCTTGTTCGTGAAGGACGCCAGTTCCCGCTTGATCGGCGTGAGGTCCTCGCGGTCCCGCGACACCACGCCCTTGCGGTCGGCCACCGCGACGTCCCCGATCCCGGCCTCGATCAGCATCTTGGCGATCGCGACACCGGCCGCGCCCGCGCCCGAGATCACGGCCCGCAGATCACCCAGCGCCCGCCCGCTCAGCCGCGCGGCGTTGCGCAGCGCCGCCAGCGTCACGACCGCCGTGCCGTGCTGGTCGTCGTGGAAGACCGGGATGTCCAGCCGCTCCTGCAGGCGCCGCTCGATCTCGAAGCACCGGGGCGCCGAGATGTCCTCCAGGTTCACCCCGCCGAAGGACGGGGCGAGCCGCACCACGGTCTCGACGATCTCGTCGACGTCGGTGCAGTTCAGGGCGAGCGGAACGGCGTCCACGCCGCCGAACTGCTTGAAGAGGATCGCCTTGCCCTCCATCACCGGGAGGGAGGCCTCGGGTCCGATGTCCCCGAGCCCGAGCACGGCCGTACCGTCCGTCACGACGGCGACGACCGACGACTTCCACGTGTAGTCGTGGACGAGGTCCGGCTGCTCGGCGATCGCGCTGCACACCTTCGCGACGCCGGGCGTGTAAGCCAGGGACAGATCGTCCTTGTCACGGACCGGCACGGTGGCCTGCACGGCCATCTTGCCGCCGCGGTGCAGCGCGAACGCCGGGTCGAAGGAATCGAGGGGCTCCGCCCCGTTCTCCTGATCCGTATGACCCTGCAGGCTTTCGCTGTCGCTGCGAGGATTGACAATCTCCGCTGCCACTTGGTTTTACCCCTTAAGTGTTTCGGTTTGAGGGTTGCCGCTCCGGGTGAGGAACGGGCGGGACCGCGCAAGGCCCGAAGGGTGGATAGGCACGAGCCGAACACGACGGGCGCGCCGCACACGCGCCCTGAGCCCCGGATGAGGGGTGTGAAGAACCTTCTTACCGGACGGACGCCACCGGCGACGAGTCCATAACGCGAAGGTCACATGACGACACCCCGAATCATCATCTGATATCAGGACAAGACCTGGACGAACTCTCAGCAAGCCCACAAGCGCAGCAAAAGGCGCGGCGGACACGTCCGCATCCTGGGACACACAGAAGATCTTCCGGTCGGAATGATCGATTCCCGGAGAGTCTCCGGTCGTGATGTACCGGAGTGGTGCGGTTCGGGTGTCGCCCGTTACCCGATTTTGACATGGCGGCCCCACTGAATGGCTCAATCCGAATGGCAAGATGCGGTAATCACACGAGGTCGCGACACTCGAAGGCGCGTGCTCTCGTCGACCTGCGGCGACGCCGCGCAGGCAGTCGCCGACCCCATCGGCAACTCCACCCATCCGCCGGAGGAACCCACCATGACCGCAAGCACCACCCGTCGTACCACCGCCGCGCACTCCCGGCTAGCAGCGGTCGGTGCGATCGCGGTCGCAGGCGCGCTGCTTCTCACCGGCTGCGGTGACCAGACCGAGGAGAACGGCTCGGGCACCAGCGACACCGCGTCGACGAGCGCCGCCCCGCTCGCCGACAAGCTCCCCCAGGCGATCCGCGACAAGGGCGTCGTCAAGGTCGGTTCGGACATCGCGTACGCCCCGGTCGAGTTCAAGGACGACTCCGGCAAGACGGTCGGCATCGACCCCGACGTCGCCGCCGCCCTGGGCAAGCAGCTCGGGGTGAAGTTCGAGTTCGAGAACGGCACCTTCGACACCCTCATCACCGGTCTGCGCTCCAAGCGGTACGACATAGCCATGTCCGCGATGACCGACACCAAGGACCGCCAGGAGGGCATCGACTCCGAGACCGGCAAGAAGGTCGGCGAGGGCGTCGACTTCGTCGACTACTTCACCGCCGGTGTCTCGATCTACACCAAGAAGGGCGACGACCAGGGCATCAAGACCTGGTCCGACCTGTGCGGCAAGAAGATCGTGGTGCAGCGCGGCACGGTCTCCGAGGACCTCGCCAAGGCCGAGAACGAGAAGTGCCCGACGGGCAAGAAGATCGCCATCGAGGCCTTCGACAACGACCAGCAGGCCCAGACCCGGCTGCGCGCGGGCGGCGCCAACGCGGGCTCCTCCGACTTCCCGGTCGCCGCGTACGCTGTGAAGACCTCCGGCGGCGGCAACGACTTCCAGCTGGTCGGCGAGCAGGTCGAGGCCGCTCCGTACGGCATCGCGATCGCCAAGGACAACACCCAGCTGCGCGACGCCATCAAGGCCGCGCTGGACGCGATCATCGAGAACGGCGAGTACCAGAAGATCCTGGAGAAGTGGGGCGTCACGGAGGGCGCCGTCGAGGAAGCCACCATCAACGGCGGCAAGTGACCGCGCGCCGGCGGCACTGAAAGGCAACGCCCGTGACTGTTGACATCGACAAGACGACGGGGCCGGCCGACACACCCCCGGCCGGACCGGAGGCCATCAAGGCCATCCCGGTCCGGCACTACGGGCGGTACGTCTCCGCCGTCGTCGCCCTCGCCCTGCTGGGCGGGGTCGTCTACGCGTTCTCCCAGGGCAAGATCAACTGGGGCACGATCCCGGACTACTTCTTCGACGACCGCATCCTCAGCGGTGTCGGCAAGACGCTGCTGCTCACCGTGCTGGCCATGGCGATCGGCATCGTCGGCGGCATCCTGCTGGCCGTGATGCGCCTGTCGAAGAACCCGGTGACCTCGTCGATCGCGTGGTTCTACATCTGGTTCTTCCGCGGCACCCCGGTCCTGGTGCAGCTGATCGTCTGGTTCAACCTGGGCCTGGTCTTCGAGTACATCAACCTCGGGCCGTTCTACAAGGACGAGTGGTCGGACTTCATGACCCCGTTCCTGACGGCGCTGCTGGGGCTCGGTCTCAACGAGGCCGCTTACATGGCGGAGATCTGCCGGGCCGGTCTGCTCTCGGTCGACGAGGGCCAGACCGAGGCGTCGCACGCGCTGGGCATGAGTCACGCGAAGACGCTGCGCCGGATCGTCGTCCCGCAGGCGATGCGCGTGATCGTGCCGCCGACGGGCAACGAGGTCATCAACATGCTGAAGACGACCTCGCTGGTGTCGGTCGTCCAGTACCCCGAGTTGCTCCGCGCCGCCCAGGACATCGGCCAGACCTCCGGCGCACCGGCCGAGATGCTCTTCCTGGCCGCCGCCTGGTACCTGCTGCTGACGTCGGTCTTCAGCGTCGGCCAGTACTACCTGGAGCGCTACTACGCGAAGGGCTCCACGCGTCAGCTGCCGCCGACGCCGTGGCAGAAGGTGAAGGCCAACATGCTGTCCCTCGGCCGCCCGAAGGGAGGCATGGCATGAGCGAGAAGCTCGTCGAGTCGGACGCCCCCGTGAAGGGGTCCACCGTTCCCATGGTCAAGGCGGAGGGCGTCCACAAGTCCTTCGGTCCCGTCGAGGTCCTCAAGGGCATCGACCTGGAGGTGAGGACCGGCGAGGTGTTCTGCCTCATCGGCCCCTCCGGCTCCGGCAAGTCGACCTTCCTGAGGTGCATCAACCACCTGGAGAAGATCAACGCCGGCCGTCTGTACGTGGACGGCGAGCTGGTCGGCTACCGCCAGAAGGGCGACAAGCTGTACGAGCTCAAGGACAGCGAGGTCGCCCTGAAGCGCCGGGACATCGGCATGGTCTTCCAGCGCTTCAACCTGTTCCCGCACATGACGGCCGTCGAGAACGTCATGGAGGCGCCCGTGCAGGTCAAGGGCGTGAGCAAGGCACAGGCCAGGGAGCGCGCGATGCAGCTCCTGGAGCGCGTGGGCCTCGGCGACAAGGCCGGGAACTACCCCTCGCAGCTCTCCGGCGGCCAGCAGCAGCGCGTGGCGATCGCGAGGGCGCTCGCCATGGATCCCAAGCTGATGCTGTTCGACGAGCCGACCTCGGCCCTCGACCCGGAGCTGGTCGGTGACGTCCTCGACGTCATGCGGGACCTGGCCGAGTCGGGCATGACGATGATCGTCGTCACCCACGAGATGGGCTTCGCCCGCGAGGTGGGCGACAGCCTGGTCTTCATGGACGGCGGCGTGGTGGTCGAGTCGGGCAACCCGCGCCAGGTGCTGACCGATCCGCAGCACGAGCGGACCAAGTCGTTCCTGTCCAAGGTGCTCTGACACCTCCCGCGGGCACGCGCAGCGAGGGGCGGTACGGACTTCCGTACCGCCCCTCGCCCGTGGCCCGGCCTACTTCAGCGCCAGCAGCAGCGTGTCCGACGGCGAGCACCACACCGGGCGGGCCTCGGCGAACCCCTGCTCGCGCAGCACGCGCGCGTGCCAGGCCGCGGACGGCGTGTCGCCGTCGGCGTGGTCGCCGTAGATCTCGAAACGGCGGGCGGTGGGCTCGGCGAGGGCGGGGTCCTCGGCGGCGAGCCGCCACCATCCGGCCCAGTCGAGGGCGCCGCCCTCCCTGGCCCGGTCCATGCGGGCGTGGCGCAGGGCGCGCTCGGCCGCGTTGATCCGGGGCGTGGTCTCGTCGATCATGTGGTCCGCGTTCATGAAGACACCGCCGTCGCGGACCAGGCCCGCGACGTGCCCGTAGAGGTCCGCGAGAGGTTCCCGGTGCAGCCAGTGCAGAGCGGTCGCGGTCAGCACGGCGTCGTAGGAGTCGTGCGGCAGCGCCGCCGTCCAGTCGGGGTCCGTGAGGTCGGCGGTGACGAAGGCGACCCGCCCGTCGCCCGCGAAGGTGCCCTCGGCGATGGCGAGCAGCGCCGGGTCCAGGTCGACGCCGGTGCTGGTGGCGTCCGGGAACCGGGCGAGCAGCCGGGCCGTGATGCTTCCCGTGCCGCACGCGAGGTCCAGCACGCGCGCAGAGGTGCCGACGAGGGCCTCCACCATGTCGAGCATGACCCGGAACCGCTCCTCGCGGTCGGGCATGTACCACTCCTGCTGCCGGTCCCAGCTCTCCTGCCAGGCCTGCCAGTCGGCGGCGGCCGTGGTGGTGTCCGCGTCCGTCATCGAGCCCCTCCCTCGCACACGTCACGTAATACCCTGAAAGCACGATCGTCTGTTACCCGACCGCACGCACGACCATAGAGCCCCTGCGTAAGGACTACAAGTGGAACTGGCCTATTACTCGGATTACGCCGTCCGTCTCGTCAACACCGAGGAACCGGCGCGGGGCAAGGACGTCCTGACCTCGATCGAGGCCGTGCGCGCCCTGTTCGGCGCCAACCAGTCGGCGGCGCGCCGCGCGACCGAGGCGGACGTGACCCGGTTCCGTTCCGTGCGGGCCCGGCTGCGCGCGGTCTTCGAGGCGGCGGACGGCGGCGACGAGACGCTCGCCGTCGACCTGCTGAACTCGCTGCTGCTGGAGTTCCCGGTGAGCCCGCAGATCTCCGGCCACGACTTCCGCGACGACGACGGCCGTCCGCTGTGGCACATGCACCTGGCCGACCACCCGTCCAACGCGACCGCCGGATTCGCCGCCATCGCGGCGATGGGCCTGGCCTTCCACCTCACCGAGTACGGCGTGGACCGCCTCGGCCTGTGCGAGGCGCCGCCCTGCCGCAACGCCTATCTGGACACCTCGACCAACCGCTCCCGGCGCTACTGCTCCGACCGCTGCGCCACCCGGGCCAACGTGGCGGCCTACCGCGCCCGCAAGCGCCTGGAGGCCGACCGGGCGGAGAGCACCGGCCGGGCCGCCGACAGCGCCCAGCCCACCACGGCCGGCACCGAACGCCGGTCCGACCCGCGCGGCCGGTAGCGGAAGCGGACCCTGCCGAGCACCAGCTCGTCGGGGACGACCCCGTAGTCGGTGCTGTCGCCCCCGGCGTACGCGTTGTCACCGAGCACCCACCAGCCGCCCTCGCGCCGCTCCGCGGCCCGCTTCACCACGAGCAGGTCCTGCTGGAAGGGGTGTCTCAGCACGACCACGTCACCGCGTTTGATCCGGGCCCCGTAGTGCACCAGGAGCCGGTCCCCGTGGTGCAGCGTGGGCACCATGGACGGCCCGGTCACCTCGGCGACCCCGAAGGGCAGCGGCGCCCTCACCCGCTCGGCGTCCTGCGGCAGCTCCGGCATCACCCGGCACCTCCCCGGTCTTTCCTCCACCAGTCTCAGTCTCACCCGGGACTTTTGTCCTAAGCCCACGGGGGCACCCGAGAAAAGCACTCCGCCACGGAGTAATGTCCCCTCTGAGAAGACGATCACGAGGAAGGAATGCTCCATGCTTTCCCGCCTGTTTGCCCCCAAGGTAAAGGTCAGCGCGCACTGCGACCTGCCCTGCGGTGTGTACGACCCTGCCCAGGCCCGCATCGAGGCGGAGTCGGTGAAGGCCGTCCAGGAGAAGATGGCCGGCAACGACGACCCGCACTTCCAGGCGCGTGCCACGGTCATCAAGGAGCAGCGTGCGGAGCTCGCGAAGCACCACGTCTCCGTACTCTGGAGCGACTACTTCAAGCCCCCGCACTTCGAGAAGTACCCGGAACTGCACCAGCTGGTCAACGACACCCTGAAGGCCCTCTCGGCCGCCAAGGCGTCGACCGACCCGGCGACCGGCCAGAAGGCGCTGGACTACATCGCCCAGATCGACAAGATCTTCTGGGAGACCAAGAAGGCCTGACCGGCCGGATTTTTTCATCGCGACCGACGATCCGCGCACCCGCGCGGGTCAGCGGGCATCCCGAAGGGGCCGGGCCGACCGCGGTCGGCCCGGCCCCTTCGGCGACCTCTGCGGGGAGGGCGTGGCGGAGTCCGACGCGTCGGCGCCGCGGCCGGGCGCGGAAGGGGTCGCCGAGCGGGAGGGGTGGACCGCGGCGTCCTGCAGCCGCAGGGCCGGTCCGCCCGTCAGACGTCCTCCGCGGTGACCCGTCCCGGCTTCTCGACCGGCGCCGCGCTCCGGGCGTCCCTCGTCCGGCCGGTCTCGCCGGGTCCCCGGACGAGGCGGTCCCCGCACTCGGGATTGCGACACGGGCCGGGCACCCACACCGGTACCCACATGCCCAACGTCTTGTGGCGCCGGACGACCGTCTCCACTGGCTGTCCGCAGAGGGGACAGACGGGTTCCTTGCTGCCCATGTCCTCAGGGTAGACCCGGCGACGGTCCGACGCTCCCCGCCGTACGTCCCGGCCCACCGCGCCGTTGCCGAGACTGCGCACCGACTCCGGGCCGACCCGCGCCGCCGAGAAGCCCGAGTCGGACACCGGCGTCCCGGGCAAGGGGGAAGAGGGTTCCGCGTTCCGCCGGCCCCGATCACCGTGCGGCTCCGGCCGCCGCCGAGCCGCTACCCCGGATGCCGTCCGCGGTCCGCCGCGGTGTGGCGGGCCGCTCGGGTGGGGCGGGCGGCGACCGCGAGGCAGAGGCACACGGCCGCCGCGGGGACGACGACCACCGCCGCGGGGACGACGGCGGTCGCCGGTCCGTGCCCGCCCCCGTGTCCCAGGGCCGGCAGCAGGGCGGTCACGGCCGCCACGCCCGCGGCCGGCCCGGCGACGACCAGGGCCGTGACCGCTCCGCGGGAGCGGTGAGCGGCGACGGGCAGCGGTCCGTGCGGCAACTGCGCCCACTGCCGGGCCGCCTCCCGCTGCTCACCGGCGCGCCGCACGGCGGCACCGGTCCACAGGGCGGCGGTGGCCGACCCGCCCGCGGCCACCACGGCGCCCGGCGCGCCCCACCCCGTGGTCACGAGCAGCACCAGGGCGACCGCCGCGAGCGTGCCCCAGCCGGTCAGGCAGGCGAGCGCCGCGGTGCGGCGGGACAACGGCCGGTCGGCGCCGGCCCGCAGGTCGGCGAGGGCGGGCAGGTACCAGACGCAACCGGCGGCCGTCACCACCGCGCACCCCAGGGCCAGAACGGGCTGCGACACCGCTCACCTCACCGTTTCGATGTCGAGCGCGGCGATCTCGGGGTGATGCAGGTCGAACGCCGGGGACTCGCTGCGGATCTTCGGCAGGCTGAGGAAGTTGTGCCGCGGCGGCGGGCAGGAGGTCGCCCACTCCAGCGAACGGCCCCAGCCCCAGGGGTCGTCGACCTCGACCTTCTTGCCGTACTTGGCCGTCTTCCAGACGTTGTAGAAGAACGGCAGGAGCGACAGTCCCAGCAGGAACGACCCCATCGAGGAAAGGGTGTTCAGGGCGGTGAAGCCGTCGGCGGCCAGGTAGTCCGAGTACCGGCGCGGCATGCCCTCGGCGCCCAGCCAGTGCTGGACCAGGAAGGTCAGTTGGAAGCCGGCCGTCAGCGTCCAGAAGGTGATCTTGCCCAGGCGCTCGTCGAGCATCTTGCCGGTGAACTTCGGCCACCAGAAGTGGAAGCCGGCGAACATCGCGTACACGACCGTCCCGAAGACGGTGTAGTGGAAGTGCGCGACGACGAAGTACGTGTCGGTGACGTGGAAGTCCAGCGGCGGCGAGGCCAGGATCACGCCGGTCAGCCCGCCGAAGACGAACGTGATCAGGAAGCCCAGCGTCCACAGCATCGGCGTCTCGAAGGACAACGAGCCCTTCCACATGGTGCCGATCCAGTTGAAGAACTTCACCCCGGTCGGGACCGCGATCAGGAAGGTCATGAAGGAGAAGAAGGGCAGCAGCACGCCGCCGGTGGCGTACATGTGGTGCGCCCACACCGTCACCGAGAGGCCGGCGATCGCGATGGTCGCGCCGATCAGTCCCATGTAGCCGAACATCGGCTTGCGGGAGAAGACCGGGACCACCTCGGAGACGATGCCGAAGAACGGCAGCGCCAGGACGTACACCTCGGGATGGCCGAAGAACCAGAACAGGTGCTGCCACAGCAGCGCGCCGCCGTTGGACGCGTCGAAGATGTGGCTGCCGAACCTGCGGTCGCACTCCAGCGCGAACAGCGCCGCCGCCAGCACCGGGAACACCATCAGCACCAGCAGCGCCGTCAGCAGCACGTTCCAGGTGAAGATGGGCATCCGGAACATCGTCATGCCGGGAGCGCGCATGCAGATGATCGTGGTGATGAAGTTGACCGAGCCCAGGATCGAGCCGAAGCCGGACAGGGCCACGCCCATGATCCACAGATCGGCGCCGATGCCCGGCGAGTAGACCTCGTTGGACAGCGGGGCGTACAGGAACCAGCCGAAGCTGGCCGCGCCGCCCGGGGTGAGGAACCCGGCGGCCGCGATCGCGGAACCGAACAGGAACAGCCAGAAGGCCAGCATGTTCAGCCGGGGGAACGCCACGTCGGGCGCGCCGATCTGCAGCGGCATGAGCCAGTTCGCGAAGCCGGTGAAGAGCGGCATCGCGAACATCAGCAGCATGATCGAGCCGTGCATCGTGAACGCCTGGTTGAACTGCTCGTTCGACATGATCTGCAGGCCCGGACGGGCCAGCTCGGCGCGCATCATCAGCGCCAGCACCCCGCCGATCACGAAGAACACGAACGCGCTGACCAGGTACAGCGTTCCGATCTTCTTGTGGTCGGTGGTCGTCAGCCAGTCCACCCACGCGGCCCGGCGCACCGCGGGTGCCGCCGCGACGGTCCCCTCGCGGGCCACGGCCCCCGCCCGCGGCACGGGGCGCGCCGGCCCCTCCTCCGCAGTCCCGACCTTCTCCATGCGTGTCTCGTCCACCGGACGCCTTCCTCCCCATCCTGTTTCGCGCGCCCATGATCGGCGCCGGGGAAGGTGGTCCACATGGGTCGAACAGTCCCCGTGCGGGCCTTCGGGTAGGGGCCGATGGTCCCTGTTCTCACCCGGTCGCGGGCACCGCCCGGCGGGCGGCCCCCTCGGGCCACACGACCTCCACGGGGACGCCGTGTGCGCGGGCGTACGTCACCAAGTGGGCGGTGGCGTCACGGCCGTTGGAGGGAGAACCGTCCCAGACGGCCAGGAGGAGGCCGCTGGAGACGACGAGCCGCTCGTCCGCGCCGACGCAGGAGTCACGGTCCAGCGGGTCGTACGACAGCAGACGCACCTGGTCGGCGAGGGTCAGCAGCTCGCCGGTCGCCATCCGGTCGCGCGGGGGCGGCATGGCCGGCACCCCGTTCCGCGTCGGGATCACCACGGCCAGCGGGCACCCCGACGCCCGCGCGGCCCGGCCGGAGGCCAGTGGTGCCCCCGCGCCGGAACGCACCATGGCCATGGTCCGGACGGGACGCCGTGCCAGCCGCGCCCGCAGCGCGGACTCCACCAGTGCGAGCGCGTCCGGGGTCAGATCGGCGTGCCCGACCACCGCGATGTCCCCGCTCGTCGTCCCGTCGTCCCCCGCCGCTGCACTCATCCCGCCCCTGGCCGCCCTCGTCGTCCGACGTCCCGCCGGACCCCGGGGGGCGTCGGCGGGTGCTCTTCGCGAGGCCAGTGAAGTCCGGACGCGCGTCGGCGACTAGGGCCGAACGTCCCTGTCGGGCACGGACGGGAGGTACGGGGAGTCACCCGTCCAGGCCGTCCCGCGGGCCGGTGGTACGGGGTTCGCGCCACATCGGCCACATGTACGGGCCGTCCGGGAGGAGCAGGGGGTCCCCGGCCGGTGCGAAGCCGAGGCGCTCGTACAGCAGGCGGCTCCGTTCGCTGCTCGCCTCGAGATAGGCCGGCAGCCCCTCCCGGTCGCAACGGTCGAGGACCGATCCGATCAGCGCGGTGCCGAGTCCCTCGCCCTGCCGGCCGGGGGTGACGCCGATCATCCACAGGTACTCGTGGGCCCGCCCCGAGGGGTGGATGTCCGCCGTCAGCCGGCCGATCAGCTCCACGCGCTCGTTCCCCGGGTCGACGGCCCGGCGCACCTGTGCCGGACCGTCGTCGTCCGTCCCCCCGTCGCCGCCGCCTTGGTCGTCGTCGTGGTCGTCCGCGGGTACGGACATCCACAGTGCGCACGCCGATCCGTCCTCGGTGACGTCGATGCGCCCCTCGGCGAGCACGATCTCGGTGAACGCGGCCATGAGCCTGTGGTGCGTCGTACGGCGGTACTCCTCACCGGGGAAGACCCAGCCGCTCACCGGATCGTCCTGGAACGCCTCGTCCAGGAGCCGGACGATCAGCTCCCGGTCCTCGTCCCCAGCCGTCCGGATCGCCACGCCCATGTCCGCCCCTTCGTCTCAACCACCTTTGACCGTACGGGGGTTGAGCCTAGCGGGGCGCCCCGGAGGTGTGGGGTGGACGGGTCCCGCACACCGTGGGGAAGTGCGGGACCCGCCGGGCCGGAGCCACGGTGGCCGTACGGGGTCAGGAGCCGCACGGTCCCGGTGGGCCCGGGGACGGGGCGACGGCCGCGCGGGACGGACGGGGACACGCGCTCCGGTGTCCCTCGGCCGCCCCGGCGAGCCGTCAGGTGCTGCGCCGGGTCACGAACTCGGCCAGGGCCAGCAGCCCGCCCGCAGCCTCCGGGTCGGGCACCGCGCGGGCCACTTCCTGCATCGCGCGGGCCATCCGGTCGGCCGCCTGGGCCTGCGCCCAGTCGCGGCCGCCCGCCCGCTCCACGGCCAGGGTGATCCGCTCCAGGTCCTCCTCCCGGTGCGCGGTCGCGTAGAGCGCGGCGAGTTCGGCGGCGGCCGGGGTCCCCGAGGTGAGCGCGGCGACCACCGGCAGTGACTTCTTGCGGGCGGCCAGATCCGCTCCGGCCGGCTTGCCGGTGCGGCGGGGGTCCCCCCATATGCCGATCACGTCGTCGATGAGCTGGAAGGCCAGCCCGGCCTCGCGGCCGAACGCGTCCAGGGCCGCCACGTCCGCGTCCTCGGCGTCCGCGTACAGCGCCCCGATCGCGCAGGCGCATCCGAGCAGTGCCCCGGTCTTGGCCTCGGCCATGGTGAGCGTCTCGGCGAGGGTGACCTCGCCGGGGCCGCGCCGCTCCATGGCCGTGTCCGTGTGCTGCCCCGCGCACAGCTCGACGACACAGTGCGCGAGCCGGGCCGCCGCGGCCGGGGCCGCCGGATGCGGGTCCTCGGCGAGCAGCCCCAGGGCGAGCGCCTGGAGGGCGTCCCCGGCGAGGATCGCGTCGGCGTCGCCGAACACCGTCCACGCCGTGGGCCGGTGGCGTCGGGTGGTGTCCCGGTCCATCACGTCGTCGTGCAGCAGCGTGAAGTTGTGGACCAGTTCCACCGCGGCCGCCGCCCGCACGGCCGCCCTCCGGGCTTCGGACCCGCCCAGGGCGGAGGCCGCGGCGAGCACCAGCGCGGGGCGGATCGCCTTGCCCGAACCCTCCTCGGCCGGGGTGCCGTCCGCGTGTTCCCAGCCGAAGTGGTAGAGCGCGATCCGGCGCAACGGGCCCGGCAGCGAACCGAGGGCGGCCCGCAGCGCGGGGTCGACCTCGGCCCGCGCCCGCTCCAGCAGGATCGCCGCCTCCTGTCCCTCGCCGGGGTACTGTTCCGGCTCGGTCGTCCGCGATGGCACGCGTGGGGTCGGGCACTCCGTCGCGGGCCCCGTTTTCGGCTCCGTCATGGACTCCGTCATCGACTTCACCCCCGGGGCCGGCTCGTGGAACGCAGGGGCGGCGCCTGCGCCGCCGTCGAGCACGTACCCCCGAGATGTACCCGCCCGGACGGGCGGGGACACGGCGAGTGCACCGGAATCTCGCGGACGGTCACCGCCAGCGGCCGATCTCGACGTTCTCCAGGACACCGAGCGCGTCCGGCACCAGGACCGCGGCCGAGTAGTAGGCCGTGACCAGGTACTTGATGATGGCCTGTTCGTTGATGCCCATGAACCGCACGGACAGGCTCGGCTCGATCTCGTCGGGGATGCCCACGGCCCGCAGCCCGATGACGCCCTGCTCCTCCTCGCCGGTGCGCAGGGCGATGATGGAGGTCGTCCGGGCCTCGGTCACCGGGATCTTGTTGCACGGGAAGATCGGCACGCCCCGCCAGGTGGGGATGCGGTTGCCGCCCATGTCGATGGTCTCCGGGACGAGTCCCCGCTTGTTGAGTTCACGGCCGAACGCCGCGATCGCGCGCGGGTGGGCGAGGAGCAGCCGCGTCCCGCGCCGCCTGCTGAGCAGCTCGTCCATGTCGTCGGGGCTCGGCACGCCGTCGTGCGGCTGGATCCGCTGGTCGTACTCGCAGTTGTGGAGCAGGCCGAAGTCGCGGTTGTTGACGAGTTCGTGCTCCTGGCGCTCCTTCAGCGCCTCCACGGTCAGCCGGATCTGCTGTTCCGTCTGGTTCATGGGCTGGTTGTAGAGGTCGGCCACGCGCGTGTGGATGCGCAGTACGGTCTGGGCGACGCTGAGTTCGTACTCGCGCGGCTGGGCCTCGTAGTCGACGAAGGTGTGCGGGATGTCCGGCTCCCCGCTGTGACCGGCCGCGAGGTCGATCTCCTTCTCCCCGTACTTGTTCGTGCGCTGCCCCGGGATCGTGCGGATCCCCCGCAGGTGCTCGCGCAGGGTTTCGGACCGCTCGGCGACCTGGGTGACGGCCTCGCGGGGCAGGGCGAGCACGGTGCAGGCGGTGAGCGTGCGCGCCGTGTACTCCCAGATGGCGTTCTCGTCCAGCAGTGCCTGCTCGCCGAAGTAGGCGCCGTCGGCGAGGACACCGAGGGACTCGTCCTCGCCGTAGGGGCCGGTGCCGATCTTCTCCACCCTGCCGTGCGCCAGCAGGTACACCTCGTCGGCCGGGCTGCCGAACGAGGCGATCACCTGGCCCGCCTCGATCTCCCGCTGCCGGCAGCGGGAGGCCAGTTCGGACAGCACCTCATCGTCGTCGTACGACCGCAGGGCCGGCAGTTCGCCCAGTTCCGCGGGGATGATCTCGACTCGGTCGCCGGTCTTCACGAACGTCATCCGGCCGTCGCCCACGGCGTACGTCAGCCGCCGGTTGACGCGGTAGGTACCGCCCTGCACATCGACCCAGGGCAGCATGCGCAGCAGCCAGCGCGAGCTGATCTCCTGCATCTGCGGCACGGATTTGGTCGTGGTGGCCAGGTTCCGCGCGGCTGCCGTACCGAGGCTCTGCTGCTGCCTGGTCTGCTCCGCGCCGACCTCTTCGCCTACCGACATAGAGAATTGTCCTCCCCTGTGGTGACCCGTGTCCGTCCATTCCGGACTCCGGACTGCACGATCAAGCGTTCCTCACGCAACGCGCTCGCACCATTACCCGAATGAGCGGGAATGGATCTTGGGTGGTCTGGGCACAATGGGGGGCCGTTCGGCGGAGCCTTGCCGGAAGGAAATTGTCCGGATCGACTCGTACGGAATCCGAACGAGTAGTTGAACGCGTTCCTTTTAGGTAAGAGGCCGGTAGCAGGCGGTTGCGACGGGCGGCCGCCGCCCGGCACGAAGGAGGGCGGTCATGGCCCCACCCATGTCCGCGAACGCGTTCCTGCGCGCTCTGAAGGCGGAGGGGCTCACGGTCGTCGAGGTCGGCGACTGGCGGACCCACAACCGCAACCACAAGGGCCCGTGGGGCCCGGTCCACGGCGTGATGATCCACCACACGGTGACCAAGGGCAGCGCCCGGACCGTGGAGCTCTGCCGCAAGGGCTACACGGGCCTGCCGGGTCCCCTGTGCCACGGCGTCATCACCAAGGACGGCCGGGTCCACCTCGTCGGCTACGGCCGGGCCAACCACGCGGGACTGGGCGACGACGACGTGCTGCGCGCGGTGATCGCCGAGAGGGCCCTGCCGGCGGACAACGAACAGAACACCGACGGCAACCGCCACTTCTACGGCTTCGAATGCGAGAACCTGGGCGACGGCAAGGACCCCTGGCCGGCCGCGCAGCTGGAGGCCGTCGAGAGAGCCGCGGCCGCGGTGTGCCGCCACCACGGCTGGAACGAACGGTCGGTGATCGGGCACAAGGAGTGGCAGCCGGGAAAGGTGGATCCGCGCGGGTTCACGATGAGCTCGATGCGGGAGCGGATCCGCAGCCGGCTGAGGTGACCCGGCGGCGCCACGGCGTACGCGACCGGTGGCGACGGCCGCGGGGATCCGCGGTGGTCGCTCACCTCGCGTTCCGCGGTCCACAGCCGTGGACGTCCATCGGCGGCGCCCGGTCGCCGCACCGCGCGCGGGACGTCGTCCGCCGTCTCGGGGGCGGCCCCGTCCTTCCATTCCTCCCGCCCCGTCCCCGGGCCGCGCGATCCGCGCCCCGGTGATCGCCCTGGGGTGCCCGCGGGGAGGGCCGGTCCCGCGGGTGCCTTCCGCGCCCGCGGGACCGGCCGACTGCCGCCCCGGATACCGCCCGAGCCCGGGTCCCCCCCTCCGGGCGACAATGGCCCCGTGACCAGCTCCGACGACCCCGGCTCCACCGCCCTCACCGGTCTGCGCCCGCGGCTGCCCTCACCGCTGCAGGAGGTGACGGACGAGCGGTTCGCGCGGCGCGGGGTCCGGTTGCTGCTGAAGCGGGACGATCTGATCCACCCCGAGCTGGTCGGGAACAAGTGGCGCAAGCTGGCCCCGAACCTCGCGGCGGCGGGCGGGCGGACGGTGCTCACCTTCGGCGGCGCCTACTCCAACCATCTGCGGGCCACGGCCGCCGCCGGCCGGCTGCTCGGCCTGCGCACGGTCGGCGTGGTGCGCGGCCAGGAACTCGCCGGCCGCCCGCTCAACCCCTCGCTGGCCCGGTGCGTGTCCGACGGCATGCGACTGCACTTCGTCGACCGGTCGACGTACCGCCGCAAGACCGAGCCGGAGACCCTCGCGGCCGTCCTGCGCGCGGCGGACGCCGAGACCGCGTACGTCGTGCCCGAGGGCGGCAGCAACTCCCTCGCGGTGCGTGGCTGCCGCACGCTCGGTGCGGAGCTGGCCGGCCGGGCCGACGTGGTCGCGGTGGCCTGCGGCACCGGCGGCACCCTCGCCGGTCTGGCCGCCGGACTCGGCACCGGCGGGCGCGCACTGGGCGTTCCGGTGCTGAAGGGCGGCTTCCTGGCCGACGTGACACGCGCCCTGCAGGACGAGGCGTTCGGCGGCCCCCGCGGCGACTGGAGCCTCGACGACCGCTTCCACTTCGGCGGTTACGCCCGTGTCCCCGAGGAACTCGACGCCTTCGCCGAGGACTTCGAGCACCGGCACGGCATACCCGTCGAACGTCTCTATGTCGCCAAGTTGCTTCACGCCCTCGTCGCCCTGGCGGAGGAAGGCGCCTTCCCGCGC
This sequence comes from Streptomyces viridosporus T7A, assembly GCF_008704515.1. Lineage (NCBI taxonomy): Bacteria > Bacillati > Actinomycetota > Actinomycetes > Kitasatosporales > Streptomycetaceae > Streptomyces > Streptomyces viridosporus. The sequence goes on along the minus strand of NZ_CP023700.1, from coordinate 5,512,833 downwards.
GGGAGCACGGTCGCCGCCGTGATCACCGGCCGTCCCTTCCCCTGACCGCCTCTCCCCCCTTCCCCCTTCCTCCCGCTTTCCCCCCTCACCGGTCCGGAGCCGTCTCCCGGTACGCCGCCGCCTCCTCCAGGTCCAGTCGGCGCAGCAGCGTCCGCAGCATCTCGTCGTCGATGTACCGGCCGTCGCGCAACCTGACGAACACCTCGCGCTCCGCGCCGATCATCTCCCGCGACAGCCGCCGGTAGGTGTCGTCCACCGTCTCCCCGGTGACCGGATTGACCTGGCCGAGTCGTTCCCAGACGGCGTTGCGGCGGCGCTCCAGGACGGTGCGCAGCCGGTCGGCGAGCGGTGCGGGCAGGGCGTTGCGCTCGTCGGCCAGCAACTCGTCCAGCCTCTGCTCGGCGACCCGGGAGGCCTGCGCCTGGGCGTTGGCCTCCGCCAGGGTCTCGGCCTGTGCGTCGCGCCCGGGGAACTTCAGCACGCGGATCAGCGGGGGCAGCGTCAGCCCCTGCACGACCAGGGTGCCGATGACGGTGGTGAAGGTCAGGAAGAGCAGCAGGTTGCGGTGCGGGAAGTGCTCGCCGTCGGCGGTGAGCGGGATCGAGGAGGCGATGGCCAGCGAGACCACGCCCCTCATCCCGGCCCACGCGATGACGAACGGCTTCTTCCAGCCGGGTCTCCCCTCGCGTCCCCGGATCCGCGCCGACAGCATCGGCGGCAGCCAGGTCGCCGGGTAGACCCAGACGAACCGCGTGACGACGACCACCGCGAAGACGGCGAGCGCGTACCAGGCGGCGTTGACGCCCTCGTGTTCCTCCCCGAGGCCCTTGAGGACGATCGGCAGTTGCAGCCCGATGAGCGCGAACACCGCGGACTCCAGCACGAACGCGACCATCTTCCGCACCGCCTCCTCCTGGAGGCGGGTGGCGAAGTCGACCTCCCACGCACGGTGCCCCAGGTAGAGGGCGACGACCACGACGGCGATGACGCCGGAGGCGCCCACCTGCTCCGCGGCGGCATAGGCGACGAACGGGATCAGCAGGGAGAGCGTGTTCTGCAGCAGCGCCTCCTTCACGTGCGTGCGCAGCCAGTGCAGGGGGGCCATCAGCACCAACCCGAACACCACCCCGCCGACCGCGGCGAGCAGGAACTCCCCGATCCCCCCGACCCAGGACGCCCCCTCGCCGACCGCCGCCGCCACGGCCACCCGGAACACAGTGATCGCGGTGGCGTCGTTCAGCAGGGACTCGCCCTGGAGGATGGTGGTGACCCGGGACGGCAGTCCGACCCGGCGCGCCACCGCCGTCGCCGCGACCGCGTCCGGCGGGGCCACCACGGCACCGAACACCATGGCCGCGGTCAGGGACAGGCCCGGCACCATCGCGTACAGGGCCCAGCCGACGACGAAGGTCGCGAACAGCACGTACCCCACCGAGAGCAGCGCCACCGGCCGCAGCTGTGCCCGCAGGTCCAGGTAGGAGCTGTCGGCGGCCGCCGTGTACAGCAGCGGGGGCAGCAGGAGCGGCAGGACGACGTGCGGGTCCAGCGTGTAGTCGGGCACCCCGGGGAGGTAGCTGACCGCCAGGCCGGCCGCGACCAGCAGCAGCGGTGCCGGCACCGGGGTGCGCCGGGCGGCAGCGGCGACCGCGGTGCTGCCCGCGACCAACAACAGCAGGGGAATCACATCCATGTCCGGCCCGCCCTCGGTTTTCCGCGCGGTCTTCCGCGTGCCCGTCGTAATCTGGCCATCATGAAACAGTGCACGCATGCCGACGCGCTGCCGCACCCGGAGCCCGCCCCGCTCAGCAAGACGTGTCCGGAGTGCCTGCGGGACGGCACGGATCCGGTGCAACTGCGCCTGTGCCTGAGCTGCGGCCACGTCGGCTGCTGCGACTCCTCGCCGGGACGGCATGCGACGGGGCACCACAGGGAATCCGGCCACCCCGTGATGCGGAGCCACGAACCGGGCGAGGACTGGCGCTGGTGCTTCGTCGATCATGTACTCGTGTGACCCGACGGGACTCCGGTGCCGGACGGTTCGACCGTCTGACGCCTGGGTACGTCAATGCGGCGCGCGCTCTTCCCATTTGGGCCCGCAGACCCCTAGCCACGGAGCGTATTCATAGTTTTACTATGAGTTACACCAGTGGCCGGGGTCCCGGGACAGGATCGCCGAGAGCGCGATAGCGTCACCGCTGAACCACGTAGCGCGTTGCCCGGGGGGTGCCCCCGGCCCTGAAACGCTTGTACCACCTTGGAGGTGAGGGTGTCCCAGTTCGCAGGCGAGCCCGCGACCCAGGACTTCGTGGAAGTCCGGCTGCCGGCCGCGGGGGCCTACCTGTCGGTGCTGCGCACGGCCACGGCCGGGCTTGCCGCCCGTTTGGACTTCACCCTCGACGAGATCGAGGACCTGCGCATCGCGGTCGACGAGGCCTGCGCGATCCTGCTCCAGCAGGCCGTGCCGGGGTCGGTGCTCAGTTGCGTCTTCCGGCTCGTCGACGACTCGCTCGAGGTCACCGTCTCGGCGCCGACCACGGACGGTCACGCCCCCTCGCGGGACACCTTCGCCTGGACCGTCCTGTCCGCGCTCGCGGGCAAGGTCTCCTCGGCCGTGGACGAGGACAAGACCGTTTCGATCAGCCTCTACAAACAGCGCGGCGCGGGACCCGGGCCGGCGTGAGGAACGAGGACGGGCCGGTGCGGGACGAAGAACGCGGCACAAGGGAGCTGCCGGCCGAGCGCGTGCCGGACGGCATCGACGGCATCCCCGAGCAGGCCCGGCCACACCCGGAGGACGACGCCGTGGAGGCCGGCTCCACGGGCGGCGGGCAGCCCGGCGGTGCCGCACGGGGCACGCCTCCGGGCGGATCGGCCGGGGTCGCTCCCGGCCACGGGGACGCCCCCGCCCGAGCGAAGCCGGCGGCGGGGGACGAGGCGAGCGCTCGGGGAAGGGCGACGACGGGCGGGACGATGAGCGAGCACGAGCGACACGCCGAGGACGAGGCGCCGCGGGCGCCGAGCGCCCGGGGCGCCGGAAGCACACCGGGCCCCCGGAACGCACACGACGCGCAGGACCGCAGCGGGGCGCGCGCCATGTTCCTCGAGCTGCGCTCGCTGCAGGACGGCAGCCCCGAGTACGCGGAACTGCGCAACCAGCTGGTCCGCATGCATCTGCCGCTCGTCGAGCACCTCGCGCGCCGCTTCCGCAACCGCGGCGAACCGCTGGACGACCTGACCCAGGTCGCCACCATCGGGCTGATCAAGTCGGTCGACCGCTTCGACCCGGACCGCGGCGTGGAGTTCTCGACGTACGCGACCCCGACGGTCGTCGGCGAGATCAAGCGGCACTTCCGCGACAAGGGCTGGGCGGTGCGCGTACCGCGCCGGCTGCAGGAGCTGCGCCTGGCGCTGACGACGGCCACGGCCGAGCTCTCGCAGCTGCACGGCCGCTCCCCCACGGTCCACGAGCTGGCCGAGAAGCTGGCCATCTCGGAGGAGGAGGTCCTGGAGGGCCTGGAGTCCGCCAACGCGTACTCCACGCTGTCCCTGGACGTCCCCGACACCGACGACGAGTCCCCGGCGGTCGCCGACACCCTCGGCGCCGAGGACGAGGCGCTGGAGGGCGTGGAGTACCGGGAGTCGCTCAAGCCTCTGCTGGAGGATCTGCCGCCGCGCGAGAAGCGGATCCTGCTGCTGCGCTTCTTCGGCAACATGACCCAGTCGCAGATCGCGCAGGAGGTCGGCATCTCGCAGATGCACGTCTCCCGGCTGCTGGCCCGCACCCTGGCCCAGCTGCGGGAGAAACTGCTCGTGGAGGAGTGAGCAGGCGCTACTTCCCGGCGTTCCCGGGCCCCCGGATGCCGAGGGCCCGGGTCGTCTCGGGGTTGAGCAGCAGGACCAGCGCGGTGACGGCCACCACGGCGAGCGCGATGCCGGCCGGGATGGCCACGCTGTCGGCCTTCAGCAGGGTGTAGGCCACCGGCAGCGCCATGAGCTGCGTGATGACGGCGGGGCCGCGGCTCCAGCCGCGTCGGCCGAGCAGTCCCCGCGCGGCGATGAGCGGCAGCAGCGCGAGGACGATCAGCGTCACCCCGCCGGTGACGGCCTGTTGGCGGTCGTCCGGCTCGCCCGTGATGCCGAGGACCAGCATCCAGACGCCGCCGACCACCAGCGTGAGCCCCTCCAGGGCGACCAGCGCCGCGGCGTACGTCAGACGGCGCGGGCGGGGGCCGGTGGTGTCCGGACTGGTGGAGGTCTGCTCACTGCTCACCCCTGAAGGGTAGCCCTCGCCGCACCCGCCCCCCGTGCCGAGGTTCACGCCCCCTGTCCCCGGCCGATCCCGCACCTCGGCCTGTGCCCGGTACCGCCCAGTAGGTACCCTGCACGTCATGCGTGCACTTCTCGTGGTCAATCCGGCGGCAACCACCACGAGTGCGCGCACGCGCGACGTACTGATCCACGCGCTCGCCAGCGAGATGAAGCTGGAGGCGGTCACCACCGAGTACCGCGGCCACGGACGCGACCTGGGCCGGCAGGCGGCGGAGAGCGACGACGTCGACCTGGTCGTGGCCCTCGGCGGTGACGGCACGGTCAACGAGGTCGTCAACGGACTCCTGCACGCCGGACCCGACCCGGAGCACCTGCCCGGACTCGCCGTGGTCCCCGGCGGCTCCACCAACGTCTTCGCCCGCGCCCTGGGGCTGCCCAACCATCCCGTGGAGGCCACCGGCGCCCTGCTGGACGCGCTGCGCGAGGGCCGCGAACGCACCGTGGGCCTGGGCCTGACCTCGGGAACCCCGGGTTCGGAGGACGAGGCGGTGCCGGCCCGCTGGTTCACCTTCAACGCGGGGCTGGGCTTCGACGCCGGTGTGGTCGGCCGGGTGGAGCAGCACCGCGAGCGCGGCAAGAAGTCCACCCACGCGCTGTACGTGCGCCAGGTGGTGCGCCAGCTGTTCGGCGAACCGCACCGCCGGCAGGGGATGATCACCCTGGAGCAGCCGGGCGAGGACCCGGTCACCGATCTGGTGCTCTCCATCGTCTCGAACACCTCGCCGTGGACGTTCCTCGGCAATCGCCCGATCTACGCGTCGCCCGAGGCCTCGTTCGACACGGGCCTGGACATCTTCGGCCTGAGCCGGCTCTCCACCGCCGCGGTTGCCCGGTATGGCACCCAGTTGCTCGCTTCGTCCCCGGAGCGCGGCCCGCACGGCAGGCACGCCGTCTCCCGGCACGATCTGACGCAGTTCACCTTGCATTCGAAGGTGCCACTGCCTCTTCAGATGGACGGTGACCACCTGGGGCTGCGTACCAGCGTGACGTTCACAGGCGTACGCCGTGCACTGCGTGTGATTGTGTGAGCAGAAAGGGCCAAAGTCCTTTCACTCGAACGTTTAGGCCAGGATCCACCCCATGGAAGTACGGCTGTGACCTAGTCGACACCGAAGAATCAAAAAAAACTTTCCGGAAGGGGTTGTATCCGCCGCCGAGGTTTGCGAGTCTCTACATGGCGATCGGGACGGCCCACTACATCGGCCTCCACAGATCACCGGAACCCCTCTTCACACCCAAGGACCACGCCAGGAACCCTGGCAGTCGGCCCTTCACTTGTTGAGGGATTCGTGAAAGCGTTCACATTCACAAGCAACCCCGCAGTAATACCAAGGAGAGGTAGCAGCCATGGACTGGCGTCACAACGCCGTTTGCCGCGAGGAAGACCCCGAGCTCTTCTTCCCCATCGGCAACACCGGTCCCGCGCTGCTGCAGATCGAGGAAGCCAAGGCCGTCTGCCGTCGCTGCCCGGTGATCGAGCAGTGCCTGCAGTGGGCGCTCGAGTCCGGTCAGGACTCCGGCGTCTGGGGTGGTCTCAGCGAGGACGAGCGTCGCGCGATGAAGCGCCGCGCCGCCCGCAACCGGGCCCGTCAGGCCTCCGCCTGACACCCCTGCCCCTGCTGACAGCCTGAGCTTGGCGGCGCGTGCAGCGCGCACGCATCTCCCGCCCCGAGCCGCAGCGCGCAGTTCCCCCCGAGCTCTCGACTTCGCTCGAGCAGGGGGTGACCCCATCGCATGAGCGTGAGCCCCGGCCGTTCCACCGGTCCGGGGCTCTTCGCTGTCCGCGTGCGTCCGGTGCGCCGCGCCGGTTTCGGCGCCTGACGGGTCGCCAGGCGCCCTCGGTCCGCGGGTGCTCGGTTACTTGCCCGACCGCACCGGGATGTCGAGGATCACCCGGGTCCCCCGGTCCGGGGCCGGAACCATGTCGAAGGTGCCGCCCAACTCGCCCTCCACCAGGGTTCGTACGATCTGCAGGCCCAGGTTGCCGGCCGTGTGCGGGTCGAAGTCCTCGGGCAGCCCCACCCCGTCGTCCTGCACGGTGACCAGCAGACGGGCCTCCTTCGTGGTGCCGCCGCGGACCGCGGACACCTCGACGGTGCCGGTCTCGCCCTCGCGGAAGCCGTGCTCCAGGGCGTTCTGCAGGACCTCGGTCAGCACCATCGACAGCGGAGTGGCGACCTCCGCGTCGAGTATGCCGAAGCGGCCCGTGCGCCGGCCGGTGACCTTGCCCGGGGAGATCTCCGCGACCATCGCCAGGACGCGGTCGGCGATCTCGTCGAACTCCACGCGCTCGTCGAGGTTCTGGGAGAGCGTCTCGTGCACGATCGCGATGGACCCGACCCGGCGCACCGCCTCCTCCAGTGCCTCACGGCCGCGCTCGGACTCGATCCGCCGGGCCTGCAGACGCAGCAGTGCCGCCACCGTCTGGAGGTTGTTCTTCACCCGGTGGTGGATCTCCCGGATGGTCGCGTCCTTGGTGATCAACTCGCGCTCACGACGGCGGAGTTCGGTCACGTCGCGGAGGAGGACCAGGGACCCGATGCGCGTGCCCTTCGGCTTGAGCGGGATCGCCCGGAACTGGATGACCCCGTTGGCCTCGATCTCGAACTCGCGCGGCGCCCAGCCGCTGGCGACCTTGGCCAGCGCCTCGTCCACCGGTCCGCGGGAAGGGGCCAGCTCGGCGGTGGTTCGGCCGAGGTGGTGGCCGACCAGGTCGGCGGCCAGGCCCAGCCGGTGGTAGGCGGACAGGGCGTTCGGGGAGGCGTACTGGACGATGCCGTCGGCGTCGAGCCGGATCAGCCCGTCACCGACACGGGGCAGGGCGTCCATGTCGAGCTGCTGGTTCGCGAACGGGAAGGCACCGGCCGCGATCATCTGCGCGAGGTCGGAGGCGCTCTGGAGGTAGGTGAGCTCCAGCCGGCTCGGGGTGCGCACGGTGAGGAGGTTGGTGTTGCGCGCGATCACGCCGAGGACGCGGCCTTCACGCCGGACGGGGATGGACTCGACACGGACCGGGACCTCCTCGCGCCACTCCGGATCCCCCTCGCGCACGATCCGGCCCTCGTCCAGGGCCGCGTCCAGCATGGGCCGGCGGCCGCGCGGGACGAGGTGGCCGACCATGTCGTCCTGGTACGAGGTGGGGCCGGTGTTCGGCCGCATCTGGGCGACGGAGACGTAGCGGGTCCCGTCGCGGGTGGGCACCCACAGGACCAGGTCGGCGAAGGAGAGGTCGGAGAGCAGCTGCCACTCCGAGACCAGCAGGTGGAGCCACTCGAGGTCGGTGTCGTCGAGAGCGGTGTGCTGGCGTACGAGTTCGTTCATGGAGGGCACGTCAGCGAGCGTACCCGGGGTCGCGGCACCCCGAAGGGCACCCGCGGGCCGCGGCGCCTGGGAGGGACCCTCAACCCTCCCGGCACCGCAGCCCGGAGCAACGTCGGCCGTGGGGTGTGCGGTCCCGGTCGGCCGAGCGGTGAGGAACCGGGGCAGTCAGGGCAGAGAGCTCCGGGTCCTCGATCCGCCTTCCTGTGCGGGGAAGGCAGGCCTGTGTGTCTTGCTACGCATTGTGGACTAGACCACTACTGGTGTCCATGGGTGGAACGCTGCATATCGACGGCACGTCCTCGGCCGTCGTGCCGTCCGGCCGGACGGCACGGGCGTCCACCACGCAGCCTAACCCGTGGGGGTTCCCGCGCGGGGCCAGACGGACACGGCGATTTCGGCGAGCGACTCCAGTTCCTCCCGGCTCGCTCCGTCCCGCGCCTGCTGCGACATGCCCTGGATCACCGCCCCGGTGTACCGGGCGAGCGCGCCGGCGTCGGTGTCCGCGGGCAGCGCTCCGGTGGCGACGTCGTCCCGGATCCGGTGCTCGAGCGCGGCGATGTCGGCCCTGCGGCGCTCCCGCAGGGACTGCCGGACCTCGGGGTTCGAGCAGTTCGCGGCGGCGTGGAGGACGAGGCAGCCGTGCGGACGGCCGGGTGCGGTGTACACGGCGGCGGCCTCCCGCAGCGCCCGCTCGACGGCGGCCCGGGCGGTGGGCTCCTCGGCGAGGGCGCGGTCGGTGAAGGAGCCGTACCGCGCGCCGTAGACCCGGACGACCTCGTCGAACAGGGAGCGCTTGTCCCCGAAGGCCGCGTAGAGGCTCGGGACGCCGATGTCCATGACGCGGGTGAGGTCGGAGACCGAGGTGGCCTCGTAGCCGTGCTCCCAGAAGGCGAGGAGCGCCTTTTCCAGTGCGGTCTCCCGGTCGAAGGAGCGGGGGCGGCCGCGGGGCCTGCGCGCGGGCCCGGCTCCGGCACGGGCGGCCCCGCTCCGTCCGGCGCCTTCGTCACTCCTCATCCGCCCCTCCTCACCCACCGGACACGTCCGCCCCGTTCGTCGACGGCCCGTTCGCCGTCCCTCCGCGGAGTGCATTTTATAGCGAGCACTAGAAAAAGCCGGTGGGCCCGTCGTACGGTTTTTTCTGTAGCGGCCACTAGGGAAATCAAAAGGGGGCGTCGGCGTGAAGGCACTTGCGGGCGGGACGGCACACGCGGCGAGGGCGGGCGGAGACCCCGCCGGGGAGCGCGGACCCGGGTCCGCGGCACGGGCCGGGCCCTGGGATGCTGAAGGGGGCCCACAAGGGGCCCGCACCGCCACTCACCTGGGAAGGCGGTATCCGCTCTGCTAGATTGATTGGTCTAAACCACATGGTCCCTTCCGGGGCCAGTTCCAGTCGAGCCCTCCTCTCAGATCGGCAGGTCCAGCGTGGAAGTTGTCATCGTTGCGGACGCCAAGGCCGGCGGCGAACTCATCGCCGAGGCCATGGCGCAACTCCTGCGACGCAAGCCCGACGCCCTGCTCGGCGTGGCCACCGGCTCCACACCACTGCCCATCTACCAGGCGCTGGCGGCCAAGGTGCGCAACGGCGCCGTGGACGTCTCGCGCGCACGCATCGCCCAACTCGACGAGTACGTGGGACTGCCCGCCGACCACCCCGAGTCCTATCACTCGGTGCTCCGGCGCGAGGTGCTGGAGCCGCTCGGGATCGGGATGGACGCCTTCCTGGGCCCCGACGGCGCGGCCGAGGACGTGCAGGGCGCGTGCGAGGCGTACGACAGGGAGCTGGCCGAGGCCGGCGGTGTGGACCTCCAGTTGCTGGGGATCGGGACGGACGGGCACATCGGGTTCAACGAACCGTGCTCCTCGCTCGTCTCGCGCACCCGGATCAAGACGCTGACCGAACAGACCCGGGCCGACAACGCGCGCTTCTTCGACGGCGACGTCGACCAGGTCCCGCACCACGTCATCACCCAGGGCATCGGGACCATCCTGGAGGCCCGCCACCTGGTGCTGCTCGCCACCGGGGAGAACAAGGCGGACGCCATCGCCGCGACCGTCGAAGGACCCGTGGCCGCGGTGTGCCCGGCGTCCGCGCTGCAGCTGCACCCGCACGCCACGGTGGTCGTCGACGAGGCGGCCGCCTCCAAGCTGAAGTTCGCCGACTACTTCCGGCGCACCTACGCCAGCAAGCCGGAGTGGCAGGGGCTCTGAGCCCCGGCCGCACGAGCCGGGGCCGGTCGTGGACTAGACCAGCCCCGGTCCCGGGGGTATACAGAGGGGATCACGGAGGGTACGGGGCACACCACGCCCCGGACCGTGCCACGATGTGAGCCGTGGTCGATGGGGTGTCGGCCGCTTCGGCACGCGGAGCCGGGAAGGCAGAGCATGAGCACCGACGTCAGCAGTGCGGAGAACGAGGGTGGAACTGCGGTCCGTACGGCGCGCGTGCCCAAGTACTACCGGCTGAAGAAGCATCTGCTCGACATGACCGAGACGGCGCCCCCCGGTACCTCGGTCCCGCCCGAGCGCACCCTGGCGGCGGAGTTCGACACCTCGCGCACCACCGTGCGCCAGGCCCTCCAGGAGCTGGTGGTCGAAGGACGCCTGGAGCGCATCCAGGGCAAGGGCACCTTCGTCGCCAAGCCCAAGGTCTCGCAGGCCCTGCAGCTCACCTCGTACACCGAGGACATGCGCGCCCAGGGGCTGGAGCCCACCTCGCAACTGCTGGACATCGGCTACATCACCGCCGACGACCGGCTCGCCGGACTGCTCGACATCACGCCGGGCGGACGGGTGCTGCGCATCGAGCGGCTGCGCATGGCCAACGGCGAGCCGATGGCCATCGAGATCACCCACCTGAGCGCGAAGCGCTTCCCCGCGCTGCGCCGCAGTCTGGTGAAGTACACGTCCCTCTACACCGCCCTCGCGGAGGTGTACGACGTCCATCTGGCGGAGGCCGAGGAGACCATCGAGACCTCGCTGGCCACCCCGCGCGAGGCCGGTCTGCTCGGCACGGACGTCGGTCTGCCGATGCTGATGCTCTCCCGGCACTCGCTGGACCGGGACGGGCAGCCGGTGGAGTGGGTGCGGTCGGTGTACCGGGGCGACCGGTACAAGTTCGTCGCGCGGCTGAAGCGACCGCAGGACTGAGGCCGGGCCTCCTGCGCGGCAGGCGGTCGGCGGGGATTTCGCTGCTGCTGCCGCCCGGCCGCGCGGCATTCGCCGCACCCCGATGTCGACGAGGGGTTACGACCGCACCACCCCCTCCTCTAGATTTCCTGCGCACGATCGCCGGTGATCAGTGAGGGGACGGAACCGTCTGATGTCGCAAGCCCCAGGAACCGGCAGGGAGCCGGTGGTGACGCCCGTGCGCGTCGTCATCGCCCTCTGTCTCGTCGCACCCTTCGTGGCCATGCTGTGGGTCGGGTCGTACGCGAAGACCGACCCCGTCGTCATCGGCATCCCGTTCTTCTACTGGTACCAGATGTTATGGGTGGTCCTCTCGACCGCGCTGACGATGGTCGCGTACAAGCTGTGGCAGCGTGACCAGCGCGCCCGCAGGGCCTCGAAGGGCGGTGCGGGGCGGTGAACGACGGTGTCAACGGCGTGGCACTCGCCGTCTTCGTCTTCTTCTTCGCGCTCGTCACGGTCATGGGATTCCTGGCCGCGCGCTGGCGCAAGGCGGCGAACGAGCACAGCCTCGACGAATGGGGCCTGGGCGGACGGTCGTTCGGCACCTGGGTGACCTGGTTCCTGCTCGGCGGCGACCTGTACACCGCGTACACCTTCGTGGCCGTGCCGGCGGCGATCTACGCGGCGGGCGCGGCGGGCTTCTTCGCCGTGCCGTACACGATCCTCGTGTACCCGCTGATCTTCACCTTCCTGCCCCGGCTGTGGTCGGTGTCGCACAAGCACGGCTATGTGACCACGTCCGACTTCGTGCGCGGCCGGTTCGGCTCGAAGGGGCTGTCGCTGGCGGTCGCGCTCACCGGCATCCTGGCGACGATGCCGTACATCGCGCTCCAACTGGTCGGCATCCAGGCCGTGCTGGACGTGATGGGCGTCGGCGGCGGTGAGAGCACCCACTGGTTCGTCAAGGACCTGCCGCTGCTGATCGCCTTCGGCGTGCTGGCGGCGTACACGTACTCGTCGGGTCTGCGGGCCCCCGCACTGATCGCGTTCGTGAAGGACACGCTGATCTACCTCGTGATCGCGGTGGCGATCATCTACATCCCGATCAAGCTGGGCGGCTTCGACGACATCTTCGCCAAGGCGAGCGAGGCGTACAACGAGACCAACCCGGCCACGGGCGCGCCGCGCGGTGCGCTGGTGCCGGGCGAGGCGGGCCAATGGACTTACGCCACGCTGGCGTTGGGCTCGGCGCTCGCGCTGTTCATGTACCCGCACTCGATCACCGCGACGCTGTCCTCGCGCAGCCGTGAGGTGATCCGCCGCAACACCACCATCCTGCCGCTGTACTCGCTGATGCTGGGGCTGCTGGCGCTGCTGGGCTTCATGGCGATCGCGGCGGGCGTGGAGGTGCAGAACGGCCAGCTGGCGATCCCCCAGCTGTTCGAGGACATGTTCCCGGACTGGTTCGCGGGCGTGGCCTTCGCGGCGATCGGCATCGGCGCGCTGGTGCCGGCGGCGATCATGTCGATCGCGGCGGCGAACCTCTTCACCCGCAACATCTACAAGGACTTCCTCAAGCCGGACGCGACACCGGCCCAGGAGACCAAGGTCTCCAAGATCGTCTCCCTGCTGGTGAAGGTGGGCGCGCTGGCCTTCGTCCTGACCATGGACAAGACGGTCGCCATCAACTTCCAGCTGCTGGGCGGCATCTGGATCCTGCAGACCTTCCCGGCGCTGGTGGGCGGCCTGTTCACCCGCTGGTTCCACCGCTGGGCGCTGCTCGCGGGCTGGGCGGTCGGCATGGTCTACGGCACGGTCGCCGCCTACGGGGTGGCCTCGCCGACGCAGAAGCACTTCGGCGGCTCGGCGAAGGAGATCCCGGGCATCGGCGAGATCGGCTACATCGGTCTCACCGCCTTCGTGATCAACGTCCTGGTGACGGTCGTGCTGACCTTCGTCCTGAAGGCCGTCAAGGCCCCCGAGGGCATCGACCGGACGAAGCCGGAGGACTACACGGCGGACGCGGGCGACCCGGGCGTCCAGGTGGAGCTTCCGCCGGCCACGGCGGGCAGCGCGCACTGACGCCGCGCTCAGGGCCACGGGCCGCCGGGGGGATCCGGCGGCCCGTTGTCGTACCCGTCGGGCGCACCCGCCCCCGTGGACGCCGTCGTCCGGCCGGTGGAGCCGGGCGGGCACGGCGAACTCGGTGGGAGCACCGCGCGGGCCTGCCTCCGGGACGGGCCGCGCGGCTCCGGGAGGAGCGGTGCCCGCCCTGGCGAGCCGGGGGACGGGGCGAAGCGGGTGGCGGCCGAGGGCCGTGCCCGGGGCGTGCTGTCGAGCCGGCGCACCACGCGCCCCGCCCACCGCGTCCACGAGCGGCCGGGCCTCCCCCTCGCACCCGAGCGCGGCCGGAACCCCCTTCCGTGTCCGCCGGAACCCCCTCCCGTATCCGGACGACCTCACGCTTCTCGCCTATGCGTTGACACTCCGACACCACCGAGACACAAGATATGGGCCTGCCGACAGCACCCGGCACAAGATGTATGCTCATGCTCGCTGTCGCCGCAGGGGAATCCGGTGCGAATCCGGAACTGTCCCGCAACGGTGTACTTGTGCGTGCCCGCGTCATCCCGCGGACGCGCACGGGCTTCAGTCCGAGGACCTGCCGACAGTGCGCCCGGCCGTCCGGTCCGGGTGCCCTGACGTCCGGGCCTCGTGGAATGGGCCGGTGGACGCGACGCCGCGTGCGCTCGTGTGCTGCCCCCTGCCCTCGACGAGGCCTCCGTGCCGAGCGAGGGAGAGCCCCACGTGACCATCGCGCCAGCCGATCCGGCTTCAGCGGTCGACGTGACAGAGCGGAGCGACGGCCCCGGTGCCGCGCTGCTGCGGACCCTGACCGAGCTGACCGCCGACCTGCCCGACGCGGACCCCGGCCGGGTCGCCGCCGCCGCGCTGCGCGGCCGGTCCGCCCGCGCCGACGAGACGGAGCTGCGGGAGCTGGCCACCGAGGCCGCGGCCGGGCTCATCTCCGAGGACCCCGCCTACTCCCGGCTCGCCGCCCGGCTGCTGACCATCGGCATCCGAGCCGAGGCCGCCTCGCAGGGCGTCACGTCGTTCACCGGGTCCGTCGCGACCGGGCACCGCGAGGGCCTGATCGCCGACCGCACCGCCGCGTTCGTCCGGCTGCACGCGGACCGGCTCGACGCGCTGATCGACACCGGGGCCGACGACCGCTTCGGCTACTTCGGCCTGCGCACCCTCCACAGCCGGTACCTGCTGCGGCACCCGATCACCCGCAAGGTCGTCGAGACGCCGCAGCACTTCCTGCTGCGCGTCGCCGCCGGTCTCGCCGAGGACGACAGCGTCCGGTCGGTGGACGAGGTCGCCGCGCTGTACGGGCTGATGAGCCGCCTGGACTACCTGCCCTCCTCCCCCACCCTGTTCAACTCCGGTACGCGGCACCCCCAGATGTCGTCCTGCTACCTCCTGGACTCCCCCAAGGACGAGCTGGACTCCATCTACGACCGCTACCACCAGGTGGCCCGCCTCTCGAAGCACGCCGGCGGCATCGGCCTGTCCTACTCCCGCATCCGCTCGCGCGGTTCGCTGATCCGCGGCACCAACGGGCACTCCAACGGCATCGTCCCGTTCCTGAAGACGCTGGACGCCTCGGTCGCCGCCGTGAACCAGGGCGGGCGGCGCAAGGGCGCGGCGGCGGTCTACCTGGAGACCTGGCACTCGGACATCGAGGAGTTCCTGGAGCTGCGCGACAACACCGGTGAGGACGCCCGCCGCACGCACAACCTGAACCTCGCGCACTGGGTGCCGGACGAGTTCATGCGCCGGGTGGACGCCGACGGCCCGTGGTCGCTGTTCTCCCCGGCGGACGTGCCGGAGCTGGTCGACCTGTGGGGCGAGGAGTTCGACGCGGCGTACCGGGCCGCCGAGGAGAAGGGGCTGGCCAGGAAGACCCTCCCCGCGCGCGAGCTGTACGGCCGGATGATGCGCACCCTCGCGCAGACCGGCAACGGCTGGATGACCTTCAAGGACGCCGCCAACCGCACGGCGAACCAGACGGCGACCCCGGGCCACGTCATCCACTCCTCCAACCTCTGCACGGAGATCCTGGAGGTCACCGACGACGGGGAGACGGCGGTCTGCAACCTGGGATCGGTCAACCTCGGCGCGTTCGTCGACACGGCGGCCGGCGACATCGACTGGGAGCGGCTGGACCGGACCGTCCGCACGGCCGTCACGTTCCTCGACCGGGTCGTGGACATCAACTTCTACCCGACCGAGCAGGCGGGCCGCTCCAACGCCCGCTGGCGTCCGGTGGGCCTCGGCGCGATGGGCCTGCAGGACGTCTTCTTCAAGCTGCGCCTGCCCTTCGACTCGCCCGAGGCGCGGACCCTGTCCACCCGGATCGCCGAGCGGATCATGCTCGCCGCGTACGAGGCCTCCGCCGACCTGGCCGAGGACAAGGGACCGCTGCCGGCCTGGGAGAAGACCCGCACCGCCCGGGGCGTGCTGCACCCCGACCACTACGACGTGGACCTGACGTGGCCGGAGCGCTGGGCCGCGCTGCGCGGACGGATCGCGTCCACCGGTCTGCGCAACTCCCTGCTGCTGGCCATCGCGCCCACCGCCACCATCGCCTCGATCGCGGGCGTGTACGAGTGCATCGAGCCGCAGGTGTCCAACCTGTTCAAGCGCGAGACGCTGTCCGGCGAGTTCCTCCAGGTCAACTCGTACCTGGTGAGCGACCTGAAGCGGCTGGGCGTGTGGGACGAGCGCACCCGGGAGGCGCTGCGCGAGGCGGGCGGCTCGGTGCAGGGCTTCGCCTGGATCCCCGACGACGTGCGCCGGCTGTACCGCACGGCGTGGGAGATCCCGCAGCGCTCGCTGATCGACACGGCCGCCGCCCGCACCCCGTTCCTGGACCAGGCGCAGTCACTGAACCTGTTCATGGAGACGCCGACCATCGGCAAGCTCTCCTCGATGTACGCGTACGCCTGGAAGCAGGGCCTGAAGACGACGTACTACCTGCGTTCGCGCCCGGCGACCCGCATCGCCCGCGCCGCGCAGGCCCAGCCCCAGGCCCAGACCCAGACCCAGACCACCGTCCCCGTCCAGCAGCCGACCCCCGACGAGGCCGTCGCCTGCTCCCTTGAGAACCCCGAGTCCTGCGAGGCCTGCCAGTGATGACCCGCACCACCCGTACCCAGAACCTGCTCGACCCGGGCTTCGAGCTCACGCTGCGCCCCATGCGCTACCCCGACTTCTACGAGCGCTACCGGGACGCCATCAAGAACACCTGGACCGTGGAGGAGGTCGACCTCCACTCCGACGTGGCCGACCTCGCGAAGCTGAGCCCCGCCGAGCAGCACCTGATCGGCCGGCTCGTGGCCTTCTTCGCCACCGGTGACTCGATCGTGGCGAACAACCTCGTGCTGACGCTGTACAAGCACATCAACTCCCCCGAGGCACGGCTCTACCTGAGCCGTCAGCTCTTCGAGGAAGCGGTCCACGTCCAGTTCTACCTGACCCTGCTGGACACCTATCTGCCCGACCCGGACGACCGGGCGGCCGCCTTCGCGGCGGTGGAGAACATCCCCTCCATCCGGGAGAAGGCCGAGTTCTGCTTCACGTGGATGGACTCGGTGGAGAAGCTCGACCGGCTTCAGACGCAGGCGGACCGCCGCCGTTTCCTGCTCAACCTGATCTGCTTCGCCGCCTGCATCGAGGGGCTGTTCTTCTACGGGGCGTTCGCCTACGTCTACTGGTTCCGCAGCCGGGGCCTGCTGCACGGCCTCGCGACCGGCACCAACTGGGTCTTCCGCGACGAGACGATGCACATGTCGTTCGCCTTCGACGTGGTCGACACCGTCCGCAAGGAGGAGCCGGAGCTGTTCGACGAGCGGCTGGGGCAGCAGGTCACGGACATGCTGCGCGAGGCGGTCGAGGCGGAGCTGCAGTTCGCGCGCGACCTGTGCGGTGACGGGCTGCCGGGCATGAACACCGAGTCGATGCGGCAGTACCTGGAGTGCGTCGCCGACCAGCGCCTGACCCGGCTGGGCTTCGCCCCGGTGTACGGCTCCCAGAACCCGTTCTCCTTCATGGAGCTCCAGGGCGTCCAGGAGCTGACGAACTTCTTCGAGCGGCGCCCGTCCGCGTACCAGGTCGCCGTGGAGGGCACGGTCGACCTGGACGAGGACTTCTAGGGATCCACCGGGGGCGCCGACCGGGCGCCACCTCGCCTCACGCCGCCCGCGTGGTGCGGTGCGAGGTGGCGTCCCGCGGGGTGCGAGACGAAGTGATGTCCCGCGGGGCGCGGGACGGCGTGGCGTCCCGCGTCGTGCGGGCGGGCGCGGCGGGGACGTCGCGTCCGCCCGGCGCGGTGGTGCGGCCGGCCTCCGCCTGCCTGAGCTGCCGGTCGATCCGCCGGTCGTGCACGATGCCGATCACGGCGGGGAGGACCATCAGGACCAGCAGGCCGAGGACGGCCAGCGCGCCGAGCAGTGCTTCCATGCGTGTCGTATCCATGGACACCACTGTCGCGCCGCACACTCCTTACCGGCAGTGGCAGGACTGCCGCACACCCTCGATTTACTGCCAACGGCGAGGCACACTGGAACCATGCTCCGGAACGTGGCCGCCGTCCTCCTCGACGGTGTGAACCCCTTCGAACTCGGCGTCGTCTGCGAGGTCTTCGGCGTCGACCGCAGCGACGACGGCCTGCCGGCCTACGACTTCGCCGTCGCCTCGGCCGAGGGCCGCACGCTGCGCAGCAACACGGGCTTCACCCTCCAGGTGGAGCACGGCCCGGAGCGCCTGGAGACGGCGGACCTCATCGCCGTACCGGCCGGCTCCCGCTATGAGTCGCGGGACTTCCCGCCCGAGCTGCTGGACGCCCTGCGCCGGGGCGTGGACCGGGGCGCCCGGGTGCTCAGCGTCTGCTCCGGGGTGTTCGTGCTCGCCGCCGCCGGGCTCCTCGACGGCCGGCGCGCCGCCGCCCACTGGCGTCATGCCCAGGCCCTGACCAGGCGGTACCCCCATCTGAGCGTCGAACCGGATGTGCTCTACGTCGACGAGGACCCGGTGATCACCTCCGCCGGCACCGCCGCCGGCATCGACGCCTGTCTGCATCTGGTGCGCAAGGAGCAGGGCCCGGAGGTCGCCAACAGGATCGCCCGGCGGATGGTGGTGCCCCCGCACCGCGACGGCGGCCAGGCCCAGTACATCGAACGCCCGCTGCCGCAGTCCGGGGGCGACACCGTCTCCGAGGTACTGGTGTGGATGGAGCGGCACCTCGACGAGGAGGTCACCGTCGAACAGCTGGCCGCCCGCGCCCACATGTCCCCGCGCACCTTCGCCCGCCGCTTCCGGCAGGAGACCGGCACCACGCCCTACCGCTGGATCCTGCGCCAGCGCGTCCTGCTGGCCCAGCGCCTGCTGGAGGCGACGGACGAGACGGTGGACGCGATCGCGGGCCGCACCGGTTTCGGCGACGCCGCCGCCCTGCGCCACCACTTCGTCCGCACCGTGGGGACCACGCCGCACGCCTACCGGCGGACGTTCCGCGGGCCCGAGGCCGCCTGAACGCCCGCCGACGGACGCGGGGTCAGCGGGTGATCGACCTCAGCAGCAGCCGGTTCGGGTGCAGGGTGATGCCGATGCGCACGGCGTCGTCCGAGCCGGCCACCCGCTCGAAGCGGTACCGGGCGGCCAGGGTCGCCGTGATCAGCGTCAGCATGGCCATCGAGAAGTGGTCGCCCGGGCACTTGCGGTTGCCCACGCTGAAGGGGCGCATGGCGTATTTCGGAATGTCCTTGGAGCGTTCCGGACGCCATCGGTCGGGGTCGAACTCCAGGTGGCGCTCGTACGACTTCGGATCGCGCTGGATCGCGTACGGACTGTAGATGATGTCCGTCCCGGCCGGAATGCGGTAGCCACCGAGTTCCGTGTCGGTCACCGCCCGGCGGGTCAGAATCCAGACGGAGGGATGCAGCCGCATTGTCTCGACGACGACATTGCAGGTGTGCGAGAGCCGGTGGATGTCCTGGAATGCCACGGGGCGCCCACCGGTCACGGCTTCCACTTCGTCGCACACCTTGTCCCCGTGTTCCGGGTGCGCGGCGAGCACCTGGAGCAGCGACATGATCGCGGATGCGATCGTCTCGCTGCCGGGGGTGAGTATCGCGACCACCTGATCGTGGATCTCCTGTTCCCCGATGGGGTCGCCGTTGTCGTCCTTCGCCTCCAGCAATGCCGTCAGCAAATCGTCCGGCTTTTGACCGGATGCGCGGCGCTCGGCCACGATCTCGTCGACGAGGAGGTGTAAATCGGCCAATGCCCGGTTGAATTCGCGGTTGGCCGGGAACGGCAGTTTGTAGAGCGGTCCGAGCGGTACCACCATCCGCCGGTACATGCCGCGGAAGACGGTGGAGAGGGCGGCGCACAGCCGCTCCGCCCGCTCGTCCATGAGCCGGCTGCGCAGCAGGCAGCGGGCCGCGACGCGCACGGCGACCCGGAAGGACTCGGAGGTGCAGTCGACGATCTGCCCGGAGGCCCACCGTTCGGTCAGGGCGTGCGCCTCCTCCTCCATGATCGGGCCGTAGCCGGGGATGGCGTCGAGCCTGAAGGCGGGCTGGATGGTGCGTCGCTGGCGCCGGTGCAGCGGGCCGTTGGCGGTGGCCACGCCCTCCTTGCCGAGCAGGTCCTCCAGGGACTCCCACAGCGGTCCGGCGATGATGTAGTCGGGGCTCAGCGCCAGCGCCCCGGTGAGGGCGGGGGTGGTGACGGCGTACACCGTCTTCGGCCCCAGTCTCAGGCGCACGACGTCACCGTGGTCGCGCAGCCGGGTCATGAAGGCGAGCGGGTCGCGGACCAGCTTCCAGCCGTGGCCGAGGAGGGGGACGCCTCCGCCGGCCACCGGCGGAACGCGCGGTCCGGCCGTCGGGGACGCTCCGGGTTTCACCGACTCGACGGTCATTTCCCACCTGCCGCTTCGTTGTTGACGTACGGGGGCGTGGACCGGTCTTCCCAGCTGTCGACCCTGTACCGACCGGACTCGTGGTGGAACCAATAGACGGAACTGAACCAGTTCCGCATGTTGCCGAGGCAGGAGCGCACGGCGGCGCTCGTCTCCTTTCCTCGCACCGTGCCGTCGTCGAGTCCGTCGGCGAACCGTGAGGCCTCCTGTTCCGCGTCCAGGAATTCACTGATGCATTCCTCGACGCGACGCCTCACTTCCGCGATCGCTTCTTCGAGTGTCAGCCCCTCGTGCGTGATGAGACTGATTCCCAGATTGTGCACCTCGCTGCCCGCCATTTCCTTCGGCAGCGAGCACAGGTCGTTGTACCAGGCGGCGAATTCCTGACTGAGCAGCGCCGCTTTCCGATAGGCCGGGTTCTTCCGCACCGGATCCGGCAGTTCACATCCCGCGCTGGGCTCCAGGAGGTCGGTCCAGATCCAGTGCGCGAAGGTCAGCCGGCGAAGTTCCAGGTATTCCTCGACGGTGGGGACGATTCCCTCCGTGCGGTTGTGGAACTCCCGGTCGTAGGCCTCGATCACCGCGTGGAAATGCCGCGCGAACCGGGCGTTCCAGGTGCCGGGCAGGAACGCGTACAGCCGCCGCACGCTGTCCGCGAGCCCCGCCACCACCGGATCCTCGTGACCCAGGTGGCCGGCGGGGTTGTCGAGGGCCGAGTGCAGCCGCTCCTTCAGCCTCCGCCAGGCGGCGGGGCGGCCGTGCACGATGTCGCGGTCGTGCCGGTCGTCCCAGACGAAGAACCACGCGCTGTAGTCCGCTATCGCCTGCAGGACCTCGTCGGGGGCTCCCAGGTAGTAGCCCGCCATGAGGTCGGTGTAGCACAGCCCGTCGGCGTGTTCCTCCACCTTGTCGGCCGACATGAGCCGCTTTTCGAGCAGCCACGTGCGGGTCGTCTCCTGGAGCTTTGGCCAATACGGGTGGAGTTGTCGGGGAAACGCCGCCTCGATCACCGGGAGGGACAGCGCCGGTGGAACTGCGATGGTGGTCGGTGTCGATGTGGTGCCGTGTGACAAAGCATGCACGAACAA
The DNA here is from genome assembly GCF_008704515.1 of Streptomyces viridosporus T7A. NCBI lineage: Bacteria > Bacillati > Actinomycetota > Actinomycetes > Kitasatosporales > Streptomycetaceae > Streptomyces > Streptomyces viridosporus. The sequence goes on along the minus strand of NZ_CP023700.1, from coordinate 5,491,974 downwards.
TCCCCTCTCAGCCGCCGGTTGCGCCGCGCGCCCGTCCCCCCGTGCCGCGCGTGCGCCGGTGCGCATCCCCGTACCTCTATTCAGCACCACAACTGACCGCTCTGGGAATGGATTTGCCTCTTCCACCGCTCCTGGATGCCGGGGTTTCCCCTGGTGTGTCCGATTCCGGTTCAGGGCGGGCCGACAAGGCATCGAACACATGACGGACAGACGAACGGCGCCCGATCCGGGGGCAAGCCCGGTCGGACGCCGTGTGTGAAGGGGTTCCCGCCCCGGTGGCCGGACGTCAGTCGTTGGCGACCACGGGGTAGCGCGGCTCGTTCTCGGCCATCTGCCGCAGCGCCTCCTTGCGTTCCCGCTTGGACAGCCGGTCGATGTAGAGGTAGCCGTAGAGGTGGTCGGTCTCGTGCTGCAGACACCGTGCGAAGTAGCCGGTGCCGCGTACCTTGACGGGGTTGCCCCACTCGTCCTGACCGGTCACCTCGGCGTAGTCGGGGCGGGCCAGCGGAGCGTACGCGGTGGGCACCGACAGACAGCCCTCGTTGCTGTCGTCCAGCCGGCGCTTCTCGGCGGGCAGTTCGACCAGCTCGGGGTTGCAGACCACGCCGACGTGGCGCACGCCCTCGTCGTCCGGGCAGTCGTAGACGAAGACCTTCAGGTCGACGCCGATCTGGTTGGCGGCCAGGCCCACGCCCTCGGCGGTGCGCTGGCTGGCGAACATGTCGTCGACCAGCTTGCGCAGCTCGTCGTCGAACTCCGTGACGTCCCTGCACTCCTTGTGCAGCACCGGGTTCCCGACGACCGTGATCGGACGGGAGGTGCCGCGTTCGCGGTAGGCGGCCTCGCGCTCCTCGCAGTCCTCCGTGTCGATGACGTACCCCTCGTCGTCGACGGGGAGCACGCCCGCGTGCTGCTGATCGGTGTCCTGCTGAGCCATGACCGACGTATGCCTTCCTGGAAAACATGGGGTGTGGTGCTGATACAGGGTACGGCGACCGGTGCGCGGGCCCGCGCGCTAGCAGACCTCTTCCAGGTCCCGCCAGTCCCGTGAGTCCGGGCTGTCCGCCACCCATCCGTCCAGCAGACCCCGGACCAGCGACGCCGGCGCGGCCACGCCGCACTCCCGCTCCGGCACCCACAGCTGCCCGTCGGTGCGGTGGCCGAGCGGCCCCGGGTGCCCCGGCTCGCTGTGGTCGTGCGGGTCGAGGTGCTCGCCCTCGCCCTCGTCGGACGGCATCCGGGACTCCGAGCACATCCGGCACAGCAGCCGTACGGAGGACGACCAGTCCTCGGCGGCGAAACCGGCGTCGGAGGCCAGTTGCTCCAGGGCGTCCCGGTCGGCCTCGGACGCGGCCTCCAGCAGCACCACCCAGGTCGGCACCGGGGAGGGCGCCCACAACTCGATCTCGTCGAAGACCGGGTAGGTGTGTCCGGCGGCCGTGCTCCGCTCCCCGTGGGGCACGCCGTCGTGCAGCACGACCTCGCCCCAGCGGCGCCCGGAGGACGGCAGCGGGATGGACAGCACCTCGATCCGGGCGGGGTCCAGCCGCCGCCCCCACACGACCTCGGCCTCTCCTTCCGGGGAGAGCCGCACGGCCGCGCTGCCCAGGTCCATGCCGAGGGGCTCGCCGGAGTCGGTGGCCGGGCCGGGGATCCTGAGCCCGTAGGCCTGCCAGGCCCGCCGGGCCAGCGGCCAGTCCTGCAGGGCGGTGGCGGCGATGCCGACGTTCCACCAGTCGGGAGCCCCGGTGTCGCGGTCGAGCAGCGCGACGGCCCGCAGGCCGGCCGCGCGCGCCTGTTCCCAGTCGTGCCGGAACTTGTGCAGCAGCGCCAGGTTGAACCACGACTCCGACAGCCAGGGTTCCAGATCGGCGGCCCGTGTCAGCAGCGCGCCCGCGTCCTCGTACCGACCGTCGCCGATGAGCGTGAACGCGCGGTCCGTGGCCTGCCGCCAGGAGGCGGAGGGCCGGTGCCGTCCCTTGCCGAAGATCCTCACGATTCCCGCCTGCCAGTTCCGTGCGGTGGGCTGGCTGTGTCTTTCCGCGCCCCCGGACACCCTCTTCTTCGCATCCAACCACGTACGGCCGGAGAGGCGCTCATTACCCATGGGTTACCCAGCCCCGGGCGGGGTCAGACAGTCCCGTTCGCGGCCCCGGCCCCGCTCGGCCGCCGGACGCACCCGGTGTTCAGTTCCGGTCCGCACGCACCACCTCCGTGTTCCGCGACAGCACCCGGGCCAGTGCCTCCACCACCTCCGGGGCGTACTCCCCGGCGGTCGCCAGCCGCAGTTCCTCCAGTGCGGTCAGCGGCCCGCCGGGCCCTCCTTCCCGGGACTTCTCCTCGTACGCGTTCACCACCCGGACGATGCGCGCGGCGAGCGGCTGCTCCCGGTGCGGATCGGCCTGTTGTTCGACGATCCGGGCCACTCGGGGGTCCACCCCGGTCTGGCGTACGACCGCGCCGCCGAGCAGGGCGATCCGCCGCTGCTCGGCGGCCGGCAGGTCGGCGGTGGCGCCCGCGGGGACCGGGTCGACGAGGCTGAGCTGGCCGATGTCGTGCATGAGGGCCGCGTACTCGAGCACGGTCAGTTCGGGTCCGGTCAGCCCGAGGTCCCGGCCCACCGCCCGGCTGAGCGCCGCGACCCGGTGGGCGTGCCCGGCCGGGGTGTACCCGGCGATCTCGGTGGCCCGCGCGAGGGAGGCGATGGTCTGCCGGTAGGTGGCGCGCACGGCGGCGTACCGCCGGTAGGACAACTGTGCGAGCAGCAGCGGTACGGAGAAGACGGGCAGCGCCCACAGCCCCACGACCGCGACCCCGAGCGCCATCACCGCGCCCGTGGCCACGACGGCGGCCCCGATGCCGGGCACGGCCCGCAGTTCGTCGCGCAGCGTCGGCAGGAAGGGCCACCCGGTGCGGGAGCGGGCCAGCGCGGCGGCGAGCACGGCGTCGCACAGCGCGGTGAGGGACAGCAGGGCGAGCAGCAGCAGCGCGTGGGCCGGCCCGCTCCAGTCGTCGAACGCGCCCTGGCTGTACAGGGGCTGGAAGCACACGGCGACGAAGCCGACGGTCAGCACCCGGCGGGCCAGCGGGTCGAGGGTGGGACCGTGGCCGCGCCCGACGTGCGGCACGCTGCCGAGCAGGGAGGCGGCGAGCACCACGGTGACGACCTGGGCGGCGCCGTGGTGGGTGGGCCGGCCGCCGGCCTCGCCGAGCAGCGCGTACGAGAGCGACCCGGCGGCGGCGAGCGGCGCGGCCTGTCTGATCCGGGTCCCGTTGCGCCGGGTGAGTTCGCCGACGGTGACGAGCAGGCCGAAGGCGAGGGCGGTACCGCGTTCCTCGACGCCGTGGTGGAGGGTGGCGCCCAGGGATCCGGCGGCCAGGACGGCCGCGCAGGTGTGGACGAGGGTGTGGAGCCCGGGCCTCACCGGTGCGCCCCGGGCCGGTCGGTGACCGGTGCGGCGGGCGCGGGCACGGCGCGGGCGTCGTCGGCGGTCACCGCGGGGTGCCACCCGGCCCGGCCGATCACGTGCACCAGAGCGGCCACCATCCGCGGGTCGAAGTGGGATCCCGCGCACCGCTGGAGTTCCTTCAGGGCCACGGGCACGGGCCGGGCCCGGCTGTAGGAGCGGGTGGAGGTCATCGCGTCGAAGGCGTCGGCGACGGCGACCACCCGTGCGGACTCCGGGATCTGACTGCCCGCCAGCCCGTAGGGGTAGCCGGTGCCGTCCAGCCGTTCGTGGTGGTGCAGCACCGCCTCCCGGGCCTCGCCCAGGAAGGAGATCCCCCGCACCATCTCGTGCCCGTACTCGGGGTGCAGTTCGATCACCCGGCGCTCCTCGGGGGTGAGCGGACCGTCCTTGGTGAGCAGCCGGGTGGGCACGCCGAGCTTGCCGACGTCGTGCAGGATCCCCGCGAACCGCAGCACCTCGACCCGCTCGTCGTCCATGCCCAGTTCACGGGCGATCATCATGGAGGCCTGTCCGACGCGCTCACTGTGCCCGCGGGTGTACCCGTCCTTGATGTCGACGGCCTGGACGAGCGCGCGGATCGTCGCCTGGTGCGCGGCCCGCTCCCGGTGGTACTGGGCGAACGCCCACCACGAGACGCCCATCGGCAGCAGCACGAGCAGCGCGGCCACGGGACCGTAGGGGCTGCGCCACAGCAGGGCCATCATGAGCCCGGCGAGGCCGTGCACGGTGATCGGTGCCAGGGACCGCAGGAACAGCCGCCCCCAGGCGACCGCCGGCCCCGCCGTCCGTTCCCCGCGCCGCAGCGGTACGCCCGCCGTCAGCGCCAGGACGGCGCCGTCCAGCAGGGTGAGCACCAGGCAGAACACCAGCACCGCGGCCCCGGCCGTCCCGAGCGCGAGCGGAACGTCGCAGTCCGCCACCGCCTCCCGGCCGCCGGCCGCCCGGTGGACCCGGCTCGCGGCCCACACCGCGAGCACCAGCCGGCCGGCCCGCCAGAGCCGCCGGGCCGGGTACGGCCGCCACGCCACGGGCACGAGCAGCGCCCCGGGCAGGACGGCCAGCGCCGCGGCGGACGGCGGCAGCAGGAAGGCCCCGGCGAGTAGGACGGGGTAGAAGGTTCCGCCCGGGTGCGGAGTGCCGACGAGGCGCGACCGGGCGAGGAGCTCGCAGCCGCCGTACAGCGCGGCGAGCAGGGCGACCGCCCACCAGGGGACGGGGGCGCCCGGGAGGGGCAGCAGACAGAGCAGGCCGGACAGGGCGACACCGGCGACCAGCGCGCGGGCCCGTCCCGGTAACGCCTCCATGAGCCCCTCCCCGACCGTGCCCGCCGTGCTCGACCTGCCACCCCTGTCAGGCTCTGGAGCCTAGGACGGCGAAGGGCGCCTCCACGGGCCGATAACCCGCGGATTAGCACGTACGAGTGACGACGGGCCCCGTACGGGGCGGTCACGGGCCTGCCGGGGAGGCCGCAGGCCGGGAGGTCAGGACTCCTGCGGCGACGTCGGCGCGGCGGTGACGTCCTGCTCGGGCACGGCCTGGCCGGAGCGGATCAGCTCGATCCGCCCCATGACCTTGGAACGCAGGTCGCCCGGCACGTCATCATGCCCGCAACACCGCTTGACCAGCTTCTTCACCGCCTGCTCGAGCCCGTACTTCTCCAGGCAGGGCGAGCATTCCTCGAAGTGGTGCTCGAACTTCGCGCAGTCGGCGTCCGGCATCTCGCGGTCGAGGAACTCGTAGAGGTGATCAAGGACCTCGCTGCAATCCGTCTCGTGCGGCTCTCCGCAGCTCATGACCCCGAGCCTTTCGCTTCGTTCGACTCTCCGGCGCCGGCCGGGACCAGTCCGCGCTCACGGGCGTAGTCCTCGAGCATGCCGCGCAGTTGACGACGGCCCCGGTGCAGCCGGGACATCACCGTACCGATGGGTGTCCCCATGATGTCGGCGATCTCCTTGTAGGCAAAGCCCTCGACGTCCGCGAGATACACGGCGATGCGGAACTCCTCGGGGATCGCCTGCAGCGCTTCCTTCACGTCCGAGTCGGGCAGGTGGTCCAGCGCCTGCGACTCCGCGGAGCGCAGTCCCGTGGACATGTGCGACTCGGCCCGCGCGAGCTGCCAGTCCTCGATGTCCTCGGCCGCGCTGCGCTGGGGTTCGCGCTGCTTCTTGCGGTACGAGTTGATGAAGGTGTTGGTGAGGATCCGGTACAGCCACGCCTTGAGGTTGGTTCCTTCGCGGAACTGGTGGAAGGACGCGTACGCCTTGGCGTACGTCTCCTGCACCAGGTCCTCCGCGTCGGCCGGGTTGCGCGTCATGCGCAGCGCGGCCGAGTACATCTGGTCGAGGAACTCGAGCGCGTCCCGCTCGAAGCGCGCGCTGCGCTCCGCGGTCGACTCCGCGCCCGTGCCGCCGCCCTGGCCCTCGGGCTGCTCCGCCTGGCCGTGTTCGGTCCCTGCGCCGGTACCGGGAACCGGACCCACCTCCTCCAGAGTTGTCGTGAGACCGAGAGCGGTCTCACCCGAATCGGAGGATAGACGACGATCCGGTCCGCCCGCCGCCCGAACAGGGGCGGTCTTGGCCGCGTGCAGCACCGTCCAGTCGAGGTCGGTGCGGCTGCTGCGGCGCGGGCAGAAGGTGGAACCCATGCGGTGGACTTCCTCTCCTACGGCGGCGGTGCCGTTGACCGGCACGTACGTCCGCCTCAACAGCGCGGGCGGTCCGGGCATTCCCGGGCCCCTACCCGAGTGGGCCGGTCCACCGCACGACCGCGTCCGTGACGACCGCCAGGGCCTCCGCCTGCGTGATGCCCGCCCGCCCGGGCACGGCGAGGCCGTGGTCGCCGTGCGGCACCTCCACCAGCTCGTACGCCCCCTCGGGAAACTCCCCGGGCCTGCCGAACGGGTCGTTGCCGCCCTGGACGACGAGGGTGGGCACCCCGGCGCCGAGCAGCTCGTCGGCGCGGGACCTCTCGGGCCGGCCCGGCGGGTGCAGGGGGAAGCTCAGGGCGAGCACGGCGCGGGCGCCCAGTTCACCGGCCGTGCGGCAGGCCACCCGGGCCCCCGCGCTGCGCCCGCCCGCGATCACCGGCAGACCGGGCCCGGTCAGCGCGGGCCAGACGCCGCGCCAGCCGACGTCGAGGGTCTTCGGCGCCGGCGCCACCTTCCGGCCGGCCACGCGCCAGGGCTGCTCGACGAGGGCCACGGTCACGCCGTGGGCGGGCAGGGCGGCGGCGAGGGCCCTCAGGTCCCGGGCCTCGATGCCGCCGCCGGCGCCGTGGCCCACCGCCAGCACGAGGCGTGCGTCGCGCCCGGCACGGTGCCAGGTGATGCGGGCGGGGCCGGCGTCCGTCTCGACGGTTTCGACGGTTTCGTTGGTTTCGACGGGCTCGGTGGGCTTGGCGGACTCGGCGGGCCCGGTGGCCGCGTCGGGGGTTTCGGGGATCACGTCAGAAGAGTGTGCCCTCCTCCGGTGCGGCCAGCTCCGTCAGCAGCTCCGGGCCGTTGTTGCGGACGTTGCTGACCGCCGTGGGGACCGGGTAGGCGCGCATCAGGCCGGGAGGCGGCGGGGCGAGCAGTCCGCGCACGTCCTCCACGTCCGTGCGGGAGGGGTCCAGCCAGCCGTCCCAGCGGTCCGGTGTGAGCATGAGCGGCATCCGCGGGTGGATGTCGGCCAGGGTGTGCGGGCCGTCCTCCGGCGGGACCGCGAGCGGGCTGCTCTCCGCCTCGGTGGTGATGACGGTGCACGTCGCCCACCAGGCCTGCGGGTGGTCGTCCGGCAGCGTCCGGTCCCGCCAGAACTCGTACAGCCCGGCCATCGCGAAGACCGAGCCGTCCGCCGGCGTCACGAAGTACGGCTGCTTGCGGGGGCGCTTCTTCTTCCCCTCGACCTCCAGGTCCCGCTCCTGCTTGCCGGTGACCCACTCGTAGTAGCCGTCGGCGGGCAGGATGCAGCGCCGGGTGGCGAAGGCGCGCCGGTAGGAGGGCTTCTCGTGGACGGTCTCCGCGCGTGCGTTGATCATCCGGGCGGCGCCCTCGGGCGTCTTCGACCACGAGGGGACCAGGCCCCACCTCAGCCTGCGCAGCTGCCGGACCGGCCGCGGGTCGTCCACGCCCTTCAGGGGGCGGTCGAGCACGGCGTAGACCTCTTTGGTGGGGGCCACGTTGTAGTCGGGCCCCAGGGCCTCCTCCGGCTCCCTCTCCCGATCGCTCGACTCCGCTCGAGCAGAGGGGACCCCCACCTCAATCCCAAAGATCCCCGCGAGCTCCTCGGGACTGCGACTCGCTGCATACCGTCCGCACATACGTGCAACACTGCCAGACTCCGCACGCGCAGGCAGAGGGAACCGACGGGAACACATGGAGAGCACCGCCAGCATGGTCAGCACCGCGTCCGCCTCGCTCACCTCCCTCTGGGACGAGATCTCCGGCACCCAGCCCGATCCGGACCTGTGGGTGGTCGCCGCCACCCTGGCCGCCGCGCTGGCCGTCGTCGTACCGCACCGGCTGTGGCGGCTCTCGCGCAACGCCATCACCATCGCCCACGAGGGCGGCCACGGGCTCGTGGCCCTGCTCACCGGCCGCACCCTGACCGGGATACGCCTGCACTCGGACACCAGCGGCCTGACCGTCAGCCGCGGCAAACCGCACGGCATCGGCATGATCCTGACCGCGGTGGCCGGCTACACCGCTCCCCCGCTGCTGGGCCTGGGCGGCGCCGCGCTGCTCGGCTCCGGACGCATCACTCTGCTGCTGTGGCTGGCGACGGCGCTGCTGATCGCGATGCTGGTGATGATCCGCAACGCGTACGGGGCGCTGACCGTGCTGCTCACCGGCGCCACGTTCGTGGCCGTGTCCTGGCTTACCGGCCCCCAGGTGCAGGCGGCGTTCGCGTACGCCGTGGTGTGGTTCCTGCTGCTGGGCGGGGTCCGCCCGGCCTTCGAGCTGCAGGCCAAGCGGGCGCGCGGGGGCGCGGGCGACTCGGACGCGGACCAGCTGTCCCGGCTCACGCACACACCGGCGGGACTGTGGTTCTTCCTGTTCCACGCGGTGTCGCTGTGCTCGCTGATCGGCGGGGGGCGCTGGCTGCTGGAGGTGTGACGGCCGACCGGGCGCGGACGGTGCCGGCGCGCGGCCCCGCCCCGGGGCACGACCAGCCACAACGCTGCCGCACCCGAACCAGCGCCGCCCACTAAAGTGGGGCCCATGACCGTTAACCCCGCACACACCGCCCTCTGGCCCGCCCCGCACGCGAGCGGAGCCGTCGACGCGACCGTCCACGTGCCCGGGTCCAAGTCGGTCACCAACCGTGCCCTCGTGCTCGCCGCCCTCGCCTCCGAGCCGGGCTGGCTGCGCCGCCCGCTGCGCTCCCGCGACACCCTGCTGATGGCGGGCGGGCTGCGGGCCCTGGGGGTCGAGATCGAGGAGGGCGTGGGCCCGGACGGCACCGGGGAGGCCTGGCGGGTGCTCCCCACCGGCCTGCACGGTCCGGCCACGGTCGACGTCGGCAACGCCGGCACGGTGATGCGGTTCCTGCCTCCGGTCGCCACGCTGGCCGACGGCCCCGTCCGCTTCGACGGTGACCCCCGCTCCTACGAGCGCCCCCTGAACGGCGTCATCGACGCGCTGCGCCGGCTGGGGGCTCGGATCGACGACGACGACCGCGGCGCGCTGCCGATGACCGTGCACGGCGGCGGTGCCCTGGACGGCGGCACGGTCTCGGTCGACGCGTCCTCGTCCTCCCAGTTCGTCAGCGCCCTGCTGCTGTCCGCGCCGCGCTTCAACCAGGGCGTCGAGGTCCGGCACACCGGCTCGACGCTGCCCTCCCTGCCGCACATCCGCATGACCGTCGACATGCTCCGCGCGGTCGGCGCCCAGGTCGACACCCCGGAGTCGGGCGGCGAGCCCAACGTCTGGCGGGTCACCCCGGGCGCCCTGCTCGGCCGGGACCTGACCATCGAGCCGGACCTGTCCAACGCCCAGCCGTTCCTGGCGGCGGCGCTGGTGACCGGCGGCAAGGTCGTCGTCCCGGACTGGCCGGCCCGGACCACCCAGCCCGGTGACCGCCTGCGGGAGATCTTCACCGAGATGGGCGGCTCCTGCGAGCTGACCGAGTACGGGCTCGTGTTCACCGGCTCCGGGTCGATCCACGGCATCGACGTGGACCTCGGCGAGGTCGGCGAGCTGACGCCGGGCATCGCGGCCGTCGCGGCGCTCGCGGACTCGCCGTCCACCCTGCGCGGCGTGGCCCACCTGCGGCTGCACGAGACGGACCGCCTGGCCGCGCTCACCAAGGAGATCAACGAGCTCGGCGGCGACGTCACCGAGACCGCCGACGGTCTGCACATCCGCCCGCGCCGGCTGCACGGCGGGGTCTTCCACACCTACGAGGACCACCGCATGGCCACCGCCGGTGCGGTCATCGGCCTGGCGGTCGAGGGGGTGCAGATCGAGAACGTGGCGACCACGGCGAAGACCCTGCCGGACTTCCCCGAGCTGTGGACCGGGATGCTCGGGGCATAGGGGTTCACGACCATGCGCCGCTACGGCAAGCACACCGACGAGGACGACATCCGCTCCCGCCCCAACCGCAGGGGCAACCGGCCGCGCACCCACATACGCCCCAAGCACGAGGACGCGGCCGAGGGCATGGTCCTCACCGTCGACCGGGGCCGGCTGACCTGCCTCGTCGAGGACCGGACCGTGCTGGCGATGAAGGCCCGCGAACTGGGCCGCAAGGCGGCGGTGGTCGGTGACCGGGTGGCGATCGTCGGCGACCTGTCCGGGAGGAAGGACACGCTCGCGCGGATCGTGCGCATCGAGAAGCGCACGTCGGTGCTGCGCCGCACCGCCGACGACGACGACCCCTACGAGCGGGTCGTCGTCGCCAACGCCGACCAGCTGGCCGTCGTCACCGCCCTCGCCGATCCCGAGCCCCGCCCGCGCCTGATCGACCGCTGCCTGGTCGCGGCGTACGACGGAGGGCTGACGCCGCTGCTGGTGCTGACCAAGTCGGACCTCGCCCCGCCCGACGAGCTGCTGGAGCTGTACGGCGACCTCGACATCCCCTACGTCGTCACCAGCCGCGCCGAACTGGAGAGCGGCGCGGCGGCGGACCGGGTGCGCGAACAGCTCGACGGCCGTGTCACGGCGTTCGTGGGGCACTCCGGGGTCGGCAAGACGACGCTGGTCAACGCGTTGGTGCCGGAGGAGCGGCGGCGTACGACGGGACATGTGAACGCGGTGACGGGACGGGGCCGGCACACGACGACCTCCGCGCTGGCGCTGCCGCTGTCGGGCGCGGACGGGTGGGTGATCGACACCCCGGGCGTGCGGTCCTTCGGGCTCGCCCACGTCGATCCGTCCCGGGTCATCCACGCCTTCCCCGACCTGGAACCGGGTACGGAGCACTGTCCCCGCGCGTGCAGTCACGACGAGCCGGACTGCGCGCTGGACGCGTGGGTGGCCGAGGGTAACGCGGACCCGGCGCGGCTGTACTCGCTGCGGCGGCTGCTGGCGACGCGGGAGCGCACGGAGGACGACTGAGGCACACGGCCGGAGAGCGCGCCGAGGAATCGGCCTCCGCGTTGTTTGTCCGGGCATGCGGGCGGTAAGTGCATAATCGCACCGAGCCGGACCCGAACCCGCCGAACCCGGCGAAGCGGTCACCGTGCGTGGCGAGAACACGGGAGGACGACACATGGCGTGGCTGCTGGTCGTAGTGGCCGGGTTGCTCGAGACCGGTTTCGCCGTGTGTCTGAAGCTGTCGCACGGCTTCACGCGACTGTGGCCGACGATCGCCTTCTGCGTGTTCGCGCTGGGGAGCTTCGGGCTGCTGACCCTGGCACTGAAGAAGCTGGACGTGGGCCCGGCGTACGCGGTGTGGACGGGGATCGGCGCGGCGGGGACGGCCATCTACGGGATGGTGTTCCTCGGCGACCTGGTGTCGACGCTGAAGATCGTGTCGATCACGCTGGTGATCATCGGGGTGGTCGGTCTGCAGCTGTCGGGGTCGGCGCACTGAGCGTCCGCGTCCCGCGGCACGGTTCCCCGCGCCGGTCCTACGGCACCGGCTGCCGGTGCAGGACGCTGCGGACCAGGTCGGCCACGCCGCCCTCGACCGGTGGCGCGGCGACGCAGGACAGGGCGAGGCGGACCACGAGTTCGCAGGAGCGGGCCAGGTCGAGGGCGTCGGTCTGGGGTGCATCGGAGCCGGCCAGGACGGCGACGGCACGGTCGCGGACCAGGGCGACGAAGTCGGTGGGCGAGGGCAGCGGGCCGTCGGCGCGGCGCTGGGCGGGGACGGCGGAGCCGGACCGCACGGGCGTGAGGGCCGGGGCGGGCAGGCGTTCGCTCCAGCAGCCGGTGAGCACGGCGCGGACCAGGGCGTTCCCGCGGGCGGCGGAGATCGTCCACTCGGCGGTCGCGGTCAGCCGCTCGCGCGCGTCGGCGGAGCCGGTGAGGGCGCGGTCGACGCCGGCCAGGTAGCCGTCGGCCTCCCTGCGGACGAGGGCCCGCGCGAGGCCGTCCTTGCTGCCGAACTCGTTGTACAGCGTCTGGCGGGAGACTCCGGCCGCGGCGGCCACGTCCACCATCCGCACCGCGGACCACGGCCGGCGTGCCAGCGCCGCGCAAGCGGCGTCCAGCAGAGATTCCCGCGCTGCAGGCATCATCGCCTCCCTCGGGGCGAGCGGCCGGTCCTGCGGTTCAGGTTTGACGGGCCCCCGGGGGCTGTCAAGGGTTCGCGGGCCCCCTGTGGCCCCGCCCCCGCCTCGGCGGATACCGTTCGTTGCATGCCCGACTACCTCGACGACCTGCGTCTCGCCCACGTCCTCGCGGACGCCGCCGACGCCGCGACGACGGACCGCTTCAAGGCCCTCGACCTCAAGGTCGAGACCAAACCGGACATGACGCCGGTGAGTGAAGCGGACAAGGCCGCCGAGGAGCTCATCCGCGGCCACCTCCAGCGCGCCCGCCCCCGGGACGCGGTGCTCGGCGAGGAGTACGGGGTGGAGGGCACGGGTCCGCGCCGCTGGGTGATCGACCCGATCGACGGGACGAAGAACTACGTGCGCGGCGTCCCCGTCTGGGCCACCCTCATCGCTCTGATGGAAGCCGGCGAGGGCGGCTACCAGCCCGTCGTCGGCGTCGTCTCCGCCCCCGCCCTCGGCCGCCGCTGGTGGGCGGCCAAGGGCGGCGGCGCCTTCAGCGGACGCAGCCTGTCCTCGGCCTCCCGGCTGCAGGTCTCCCGCGTCTCCACGCTCTCCGACGCCTCCTTCGCGTACTCCTCGCTCAGCGGCTGGGAGGAGCAGGGGCGGCTGGACGGCTTCCTCGACCTCACCCGTGCGGTGTGGCGCACCCGCGCGTACGGCGACTTCTGGCCGTACATGATGGTCGCCGAGGGGTCGGTCGACCTGTGCGCCGAACCCGAACTCTCGCTGTGGGACATGGCCGCCAACGCCATCATCGTCACCGAGGCCGGCGGCAGTTTCACCGGGCTCGACGGCCGCCCCGGACCGCACGGCGGCAACGCCGCCGCGTCGAACGGTCTGCTGCACGACGAGTTGCTGGGGTATCTCAACCAGCGCTACTGAGTGGTACAGGGGTCCGCGTGCGCGCCCTCGGCCGGGCCGCACGCGCCCCCTTGTTGCCCCCCGCTTTGCCTGCCACTCTGAGGGTCCCCCCACTTGTGAATTTGTGAAACCGCGAACTAGCGGGTGCCGCGTCCGTGGGCGCGGCACCCGCGAGCGTCCGGTTTCCGGAAGGAGGTGGCTCCATCCATGCTCGTCCGTGACGCCATGAGCACCGTGGTCCTCACCATCGGCCCCGCCCACACCCTCCGCCAGGCCGCCACCCTGATGTCCGCCCGCCGGGTGGGCGCGGCCGTGGTCCTCGACCCCGACGGCACCGGCATCGGCATCCTCACCGAACGGGACGTCCTCGACTCCGTGGGGCTCGGGCAGGACCCGGACTCCGAGCGCGCCCACGCCCACACCACCACCGACGTCGTCTTCGCCGCGCCCTCCTGGACCCTGGAGGAGGCGGCCGCCGCCATGGCCCACGGCGGCTTCCGCCACCTGATCGTCCTCGACCGCGACGAGCCCGTCGGCGTGGTCTCGGTCCGCGACATCATCCGCTGCTGGGCACCGCGGCGGCAGCCGGGCCGGAGCATACCGGCGCAGGTACCGGCGTAGGCGCCCCGCGGGCACCGTCGCGGGGACGTCGTCGCGGGACATGCGGAACGGGCCGGACCCCCGTGGGGGGTCCGGCCCGCGTTCTCGACGAGCGGTCCAGCGCTGGAATCAGCCGCGCAGGGCCTGGACCGCGGCCTCCAGCCGCTTGCCGAAGTCCTCGTCCGCCTGACGGAAGTTGTTGATCGCGCGCTCGGCGATGTCGTCGCGCGATACCCCGGAGACGGCGTTCGCCAGGTTCTTGACCAGGCGCTCCTTCTCGTCCTCCGACATCAGCCGGTAGAGGTTGCCCGCCTGCACGAAGTCGTTGTCCTCGGCGTGGACGGGCGTGACCGTCTCGCCGGTGACACCGGACACCGGGAGGGGCTGCCACAGCGGGCGGTTCGTCTGGATCGGCCCGCCGAAGCTGTTCGGCTCGTAGTTCTTCGCGCCCTTGTGGCGGCCGTCGTAGAGGTGGCCGTCACGGGAGTGGGTGCGCGCCTCGGTGGCGTGCGGACGGTTCACCGGCAGCTGGTCGGCGTTGATGCCGACGCGGTAGCGGTGGGCGTCGCTGTAGGAGAAGATCCGGCCCTGGAGCATCTTGTCCGGCGAGGGACCGATGCCCGGGACGAAGTGGCCGGGGCTGAAGACGGACTGCTCGACCTCGGCGAAGATGTTCTCCGGGTTGCGGTTGAGCTCCAGCTTGCCGAACTCGATCAGCGGGTAGTCCGCGTGCGCCCAGACCTTGGTCAGGTCGAACGGGTTGAAGCGGTACGTCGCCGCCTCGGCCGCCGGCATCACCTGGACGTAGACGGTCCAGGACGGGAAGTCGCCGCGCTCGATGGCCTCGCGCAGGTCCCGCTGGTGCGAGTCGGGGTCTTTGCCCGCGAGGACCTCGGCCTCCTCGGCGGTCAGGTTCTTGATGCCCTGGTCGGTCTTGAAGTGGTACTTGACCCAGAAGACCTCGCCGGCCTCGTTGTTCCACTGGTAGGTGCGGGAGCCGAAGCCGTCCATGTGGCGGTAGGACGCCGGGATGCCGCGGTCACCGAAGAGCCAGGTCACCTGGTGCGTCGACTCGGGCGACAGACCCCGGAAGTCGAAGACGTTGTCCGCCTCCTGCGAACCGGTGTACGGGTCGCGCTTCTGGGTGTGGACGAAGTCGGGGAACTTGATGGCGTCCCGGATGAAGAAGACCGGGGTGTTGTTGCCGACGAGGTCGTAGTTGCCCTCCTCGGTGTAGAACTTCACCGCGAAACCGCGCGGGTCGCGCACGGCGTCCGGGGCGCCCAGGTTGCCGGCCACCGTCGAGAAGCGCAGGAAGACCTCGGTCTCCTTGCCGACCTCGGAGAGGAACTTGGCACGGGTGTACTTCGTGACATCGGCGGTGACCTTGAAGGTGCCGTAGGCACCGGCACCACGGGCGTGCACGACACGCTCCGGGATGCGCTCACGGTTGAAGTGGGCCAGCTTCTCCGGAAGGAGCTGGTCCTGAACGAGCACCGGGCCGCCGACGCCCGCGGTCTCGCTGTTCTGGTCGTCGGCTACCGGAGCACCGGCCTCCGTAGTAAGCGGTCCTGCGTCATCACTGGACCTTCTGTCCCTTGGCCAAAGCCAATCTCGATCCTACAATGGACAATGTCTAAGTCAAGTGAGACTCCAAAGTCACACCCATTCGGGACCTGGTCCCCCTGCTGCTAGGCTGGTGCCTATGAGTGACCTTCTGGAACGGCTCCGCGGACGTGGATGGCGGATGACCGCGCAGCGCCGTGTCGTGGCCGAGGTCCTCGACGGCGAACACGTCCACCTGACGGCCGACGAGGTGCACGCCAGGGCCGTCGCCAAGCTGCCCGAGATCTCCCGGGCGACCGTCTACAACACCCTGGGCGAGCTGGTCTCGCTCGGTGAGGTGCTGGAGGTCGCCACGGACAAGCGGGCCAAGCGCTACGACCCCAACGCCCACCGTCCGCATCACCACCTGGTCTGTGCGCAGTGCGGCGCGATCCGCGACGTCCACCCGACCGGCAACCCGCTGGCCGACCTCCCCGACACGGAGCGCTTCGGCTTCACGGTCTCCGACGTGGAAGTGACGTACCGCGGCGTCTGCCCGAACTGCGCGGCGGCGTAGGCGTCCCCTGCGCGAGCGAAAGCCCCGGCACCGATGAGTGCCGGGGCCCTTCGTCGTGTCGGCTCGTCGTGTCGGGCGGCCTCCCGACGCGCCGCCCCGGGGATGCGCGCCGTGACGGGCGGGTCCACGCACGGGAAAAAACCGAGGGCCGGAACCCTTTTCGGGTTCCGGCCCTCGGCCTTCAGTAGCGGGGACAGGATTTGAACCTGCGACCTCTGGGTTATGAGCCCAGCGAGCTACCGAGCTGCTCCACCCCGCGTCGATGAATGCAACGTTACGTGAAGGAGCCGGACGGAAGCAAATCGCTTTCCACGGGCCACCGCGGCCGGGGTCTCCCCACCCCGGGCCGCACCGGCGGGGCGGTCCCGGACCGCGCCGTCACCCGCCGGGCGGGCGGTGGCGCGGTCAGGCCGACAGTTCCTGGCGCAGGGCGTCACGGAGGCGCTTGGCGCGCTCCGCGACCGCCTCGGGGCCCAGGGCCACCGCGCGATCGGCCCAGCGCTGGCCCTCGGCGAGCTCGCCCCGCCGTGCGTAGACCAGCGCGAGGCGCAGCGCCGCCCGGCCGTGCCCGGCGTCGGCCGCGCGGGTCCACCAGACGACCGCTTCCGGCTCGCTGCCCTCCCGGGCCAGCAGCAGGCCCAGGTTGAAGGCGCCGTTGCGGGAGCCGGCCTCGGCCGCCTCTCGGTACCAGCGGGCCGCGTCGACCACGTCGCCGCGGGCCGCGGCGAGCATGCCGACGCGCACCTGTGCCCGGCGGTGGCCCTGGGAGGCCGCGCGCTCGTACCACTCCTCGCACTCGCTCCGCCGGTGCACCGGCTCCCCCAGTTCGTGCGCGGGCTCGGGGGGCCTGCGGGCGTCCAGCACCGTCGCCAGGCGGTACGCGGCCTCCGCGCTCCCGCCGCCCGCCGCGCACCGCAGGAACCGCTCCGCCTCGCCCTCGTCGCCGTCCCGCAGCCGCGCCATGCCGGCCTGGAGCGCCGCCTCGGTGTGCCCGGCGGCCGCCGCCCGCTCGTACCAGCGCAGCGCGGCCTGCTCCTCGCCCCGGCCGGCGTGCAGGATGCCCAGGTTGAAGGCGGCGTCCACGCTGCCCGCCTCCGCGGCCTTGGAGAACCACGGCTCCGCGCCCGTCTCGTCGCCGGCCCGCAGCAGCAGGATCGCCAGGGCGTTGGCCGCCTCGCGGTGGCCGGCGTAGGCGGCCCGGCGGTACCACTGCTCGGCCTGCTGGGTCCGGCCCTGCTCGGCGCAGAGCAGCCCGAGGTTGTACGCGCCGTTCACGTCACCGGCGTCCATCGCCGCCCGGTACCAGCGCTCGGCGGTCTGGGTCTCGCCGCGCTCGGCGTGCAGCGCGCCCAGCGCGTTGGCGGCGTTGCCGTCTCCGTCCTGCGCGGCCCGCAGCCACCACACGGCGGCGTTCTCGGAGTCTCCCGCGTCGCGCAGCAGGAAGCCGAGCGCGCAGGCGGCCCGCGGCTCGCCGTCCTTGGCGGAGGTCAGGTACCAGCGGCCGGCCTCCCTGAGCTCGCCGCGCCTCTCCAGGATCGCCCCGAGGTGCAGCGCGGCCCTGCGGTGCCCGCGCGCGGCGGCCTGCCGGTACCACTGCTCGGCCTCGTCCGCCGGCGGGACACCGCCGGCGTCGGTCTGCCGCGCGGCCCTGCGGTCCAGTGCCCGTGCCAGCCGGTACGCGGCCTCCCGGTGCCCGCGCTCGGCGGCGGCCCGCATCCAGCGCTCGGTGCCGTCCGCGTCCCCGCGGTGTTCCAGCAGGTCGGCGAGGGCGTACGCGCCGAGGGTGTGGCCCTGCTCGGCGGACTGGCGCAGCCAGTACTCGGCGGCGGGCTCGTCACCGCGCTCGCGGTGGTGGCGGCCGAGCGCGTGCGCCGCGGCGGCGGAGCCGGCGACGGCGGCGATCCGCCACCATCCGGCGGCGTCGTCGGCGTAGCCCCGCTGGTGCAGGAGGACGCCCAGGTTGTTGGCGGCGGCGCGGTCGCCCGCAGCGGTGGCGGCACGCAGATGGGGTTCGGCCCCGTCGAGATCACCGCGGCGCAGCAGCATGGCGCCGAGGACGCTCATCGCCTCGACGTCGCCGGTCTCGGCGGCGAGTCTCTGACGCAGCTCCTCGGCAGCCTCGTCGGCGGCTTCCCCCGTCTCGTCGCGGGGTTCCTCCCGAACGGAGGCCTGCACAAAACGCCCTGTCCCGTACAGAGTTGCCTTGTCCCCCATAACGTCCATCGTCGCACCACCTGCAACCTGGGTACACCTGGTATACCGCAGCCAGTGAGGTCACTTCAGCGTTTTGTCGACATGCCCACAGAGAGACAAGTCAAACACAGAACCCCCAACTCCCGTCGGCGCCACGGCCGTCGTCTGCCCGGGGTACATGCGTTCGCACACCACAAAGGCCCGGATTCCTTGCGGAATCCGGGCCTTTGCCGTCGCCGACTGCGCGACTTCAGTAGCGGGGACAGGATTTGAACCTGCGACCTCTGGGTTATGAGCCCAGCGAGCTACCGAGCTGCTCCACCCCGCGCCGTTGTGTTGCAACCGTAGCACGGCGCGGGACGGAGTGTTCGACCGGTCTGCCCGCTAACTGCTCGGGCTCGCCTCCGGGCTGGGGCCGCCGCCCCCGCCGCCCGTGCCCGCCCCTTCGGCCGACTGGGCCTCCTCAGCCCTGCGCAACGCCTCCTCCAGGTCCTTCTGCGCCTGGCCGTAGGCCTCCCAGTCGTTCTTCTTCAGGGCTTCCTGGCCGGCCTCGAAGGCCTTCTGGGCGTCGTTCAGCGCCTCCTGGACCGTGGGGTTCTCCGACGTCGGCGGTGGCGTCGTGCCCTCGTTCTCGCCGGTGCCCTCGTCCTCGCCCGACGGCGGCTCGGTGGGCGTGCCCTCCCCTCCGAAGACCTTGTCCAGGGCCTGCTCGAGGGTGTCCTCGAAGGCGGTCTGGCCCCCGTAGGTCACCAGGACCTTCCGCAGCAGCGGGTACTTGAGTCCACCACCGCGTACGTAGACCGGCTCCACGTACAGCAGTCCTCCGTCGAGGGGGACGGTCAGCAGGTTGCCGTACTCCACCTCGGAGTCGCCGCCCCTCAGCAGCCGGATCGTCTCGGCGATGTCCTGCTGGGAGTTGAACTGGCTCTGGACCTGCTTCGGTCCGGCGACCGTGGTGCTCGTCGGCAGTTTCAGGATTCTGATCTTGCCGTAGTCCTCAGTGCCCGGATCGGCGTTCACCGCCATGAAGGCGCTGAGGTTGTCACGGCCGTTCGGCGTGAACGTCGTGGTGAGCGAGAAGGTCTGCTCCTGCTGGTCGGGCATCTTCATGCTCAGGTAGTACGGAGGCACCGCGTCGCCCGTCTTGTTGGTCGGGTCGTCCGGCACCTGCCACACCTCGCTGCCGCTGAGGAACGTGGTGGCGTCCTTCACGTGGTAGCGGGTGAGCAGTTCGCGCTGCACCTTGAACAGGTCCTGCGGGTAGCGCAGGTGGGCCATCAGGTTCTCGGAGATCTCGCTCCTCGGCTCCACCGTGTCCGGGAACGCCTTCATCCACGTCTTCAGGACGGGGTCCTTGGTGTCCCACTGGTAGAGCTTGACCTCGCCGCTGTACGCGTCGACGGTCGCCTTCACCGAGTTGCGGATGTAGTTGACCTGGTTCTGCTGGGCCACCACCGCCCGCTGGTCGTTGGTGGCGGTCAGCGAGTCGGCCGTCGTGTCGCCGAGGATCGTCCGCGACGCGTACGGGTAGCCGTTGGTGGTCGTGTAGGCGTCGACGATCCACTGGATCCGGCCGTCCACGACCGCCGGGTAGGCGTCGCCGTCGATGGTCAGCCACGGGGCGACCGCCTCGACGCGCTCCTTGGGCGTGCGGTTGTACAGGATCCGCGAACCGTCGCCGATCGCGCCGGAGTACAGGATCTGCGGCTCGCTGAAGGCGACCGCGTAGGCGGCCCGGTTGATCGGGTTGGCCAGGTTGACACCGCTGTCGCCCTGGTAGCTGTAGGTCTTCTCGCCGCTGTCGTCGGAGTAGTCGATCTCCTTCTGGGGACCGCCGACGATCGAGTACGTGGTCGTCCGCTCGCCGTAGTAGACGCGCTGCTCGTACGTGCCGAGGTCGCCCTTCGAGGGCAGGTCGGACTCGGTGAACACCGGACGGCCGCCGGAGTCGGCGCTGGTGCCCTCGGCGGCGACGACACCGTATCCGTGCGTGTACCGGAAGTGGTCGTTGATCCAGTTCCGCTTGGGGATGCCGTTGTAGTTCAGCTCGCGCAGGCCGATGACCGTGTCCTGCTCCTTGCCGTCCTTGCTGTACCGGTCGACGTCCAGGTTGGTCGGGAACGCGTAGTAGTTCCTGATCTGCTGGAGCTGCTGGAACGTCGGCGAGACGATGTTCGGGTCCATGATGCGGATGCTCGCCGCGTCGGCGACGTCCTTGCGCAGCTTGGTCTTGTCCTCGGTCTGGACCGTGCCCGGGTAGTCGGTGACCTTGGAGTCGCCGATCCCGTAGGCCTCACGCGTGGCCTTGAGGTTCTTCTCGACGTACGGCGCCTCCTTGGCCTGCTCGTTCGGCTGGACCTGGAACTTCTGCACGATCGCCGGGTACAGGCCGCCGATCAGGATGGCCGACAGCACCATCAGGCCGAAGCCGATCACGGGCAGCTGCCAGGTGCGCCGCCACAGGGTGGCGAAGAACAGCAGTGCGCAGATCACGGCGATGCAGAACAGGATCGTCTTGGCCGGCAGGTAGGCGTTGGCGTCCACGTACCTGAGGCCCGTCCAGTTGTCGGTGGCCTTGAAGTCGCTGGACTTGACCGCGAGTCCGTACCGGTCGAGCCAGTACGCGACCGCCTTCAGCGCGACGAAGATGCCGAGGAGCACCGACAGGTGCCCGGTGGCCGCGGCGGTGGCGCGCGCCCCCGGGCTGGTGACGCGCAGCCCGCCGTACAGGTAGTGGGTGAGCGCGGCGGCGATCAGTGCCAGGATCGCGGCGGCGAAGCCGAAGCCCAGCATGAACCGGTACCAGGGCAGGTCGAAGGCGTAGAAGGAGACGTCGAGCTTGAACTGCGGGTCCTTCTGCCCGAAGGGCACGCCGTTGACCCACATCAGCCAGGTCCGCCACTGGCTCGACGCCGAGGCGCCGGCGATCAGGCCCACCAGAGCGGTGATGCCGAGCAGCAGCCACTTCTTGTACGGGGCGATGCCCATCCGGTACCGGTCGAGGTTCTGCTGCTCCATCGACATGGCGCTCAGCGGCGGCCGCATGCGGTGCGCCAGCCAGATGTTGAAGCCGACCGCGAAGGCCATCAGCAGACCGAAGACGAAGAAGAGTCCGATCTTGGTCCACAGGGTCGTCGTGAACACCGACGAGTAGTCGACCGATCGATACCACAGCCAGTCGGTCCAGAAGCCCGCGAACATGGTGAACACCATGCCGAGGACGGCCAGGACGCCCAGTGTCATGAGCAGGGTCCGGACCCGCCGGGACGGGCGGCCCACTCTGATCCGTGGCCCTGTCGGGCCTCCGCCGCGGTCCGGCATCTGGAAAGCCAAGGTAGGCACCTCGAAGTTCGCTGTTGATTCGTCAGGCCCGCGTTTTCCGTGGACCGGGTGGGGCCCCCGTGGTCGGGGGTCCCTACCTATGCAACTTACTCACCCTTTACTCGGTTCCCGATTCCGGCCAGGAACGAGAGAGGATTGTGACCATGTCCAACACACCCATGGCGGCGAGCCCGCTCACCCGGGCCGTGCTCGAGATCGACGAGTACGTCTCCGGCCTCGGCTGGGACCAGCCCGCCCGTCTCTTCGCCCTCGTAGACACCGCCCGGCTGCGGGCCGAACAGCCCTCTCTCGCGGACCGGCTCGGTCTGGGCAGCGAGCAGGAGACAACCGCTCTCACCCCGATCGAGCAGGACGAGATTCCAACGGGCAAGCCGCTGGACGAGTTCCTGGGCACCATCGCCTGGCCCGACGCGGTGGCCGGCTGCGCCCTGACCGTGGAGCGGCTGATGCTGCCGCCGTCCGCGGAGGCCGAGGTCCCGGAGGATCTGGACGAGGCCGCGCTGACGCGGTGGGTGGCCGCGCACCCGGAGCGTCAGGAGGTCCGCATGACGGTCGCGGTGCTGCGCGACGGGGCCCGCGAGTCGGCGCTCCGGCTGCGTGAGAAGGACTCCCCCACCGAGGTCCTCACCGGCTCCGCACTGGTCCCGGGCCTGGCCGAGGCCCTGGCGGCGACCTTCGAGGAGTAGCCGCCCCGGTCGGCGGGCCGGTCAGGACGCCGTGCACTTCGGCAGGCCCGCGGTGTCGCCGGAGCGGATGTCGGCCAGCGCGCCCAGGGCGTCGTCCAGGGTCCTCACCTTCACGAGGGTGAGGCCCTCGGGGGTGTCCTTGGCGGCCGCCGCGCAGTTGTCGGCGGGCGTGAGGAAGTACTGGGCGCCCTTGCTGCGCGCGCCGACCGTCTTCATCTGGATCCCGCCGATCGGCCCGACCTCGCCGTTGTCGTCGATCGTGCCGGTGCCGGCGACGAAGTTGCCGCCGGTCAGGCTGCCGGGGGTGAGCTTGTCGTAGATGCCGAGCGCGAACATCAGGCCCGCGCTCGGCCCGCCGACGTCGGCGAGCTTGATGTCGACGGTGAACGGGAAGGTGTGGTCGGTCCCCGCGGAGATCCCGACGACGGCCCGCTTCTCACCGGCGTCGTCGGAGGCCCTGGTGGTGATCGTGACCTCCTCGGTCTTCGTCGGCGTCCGCTTCTCCTTCTCGGCGGCGGCCTGCTCCTTGGCGGGCACGATCGTGAAGACGACGTCCTGACCGGGCTTGTGCTCGGTCACCAGCTCGGCGACGTCGGCCGGCTCCTTCACCGCCTTGCCGTCCACGGCCTTGATCACGTCGCCCGCGTGCAGCTTGCCCTCGGCCGGGGAGTCCTTGACGACCGTCGAGACGATCACCCAGGACTTCACCGGAACGCCGAGTTCCTTCAGGGCCGCGACCTTGGCGCTCTCCTGGGACTGGCTGAACTCCTCGGCGTTCTCCTGGGTCGACTCCTCCTCCGTCTTGCCGTCGGGGTAGAGGGTGTCGTGCGGCACGACCTTGTTGTCGTGCGCGAGCCACCCGTAGACGGCCTCGACGAGGTTCATCCGGTAGTCGGCGCTGGTGACCCGCACCGTGGTCATGTTCAGGTGGCCGTCCGTCGGGTACGTCTTGCGCCCGGAGATCTGCAGCACCGGCTCGCCGTCGTGTTCGCCCAGCGTGTTCACCGTCGGCCCCGGGGACATCTCCGCATACGGCACGGGGATGAACACTCCCGCGCACAGGAGCGCGATCAGCATCAGGGTGGAGGCGAGCATCGTCGCGGTGCGGCGTGGCATGCCTCGACAGTACGGGACACGCCTGTCAGCACACCGTCAGGGCCGCCCGTCCGGGCGGCCCTGCTCGCACTGTCTACGGTGACCTGCTGTTTCCGGCCGTCAGCTACCCGACCGCGGTCTTTCCATGGCCTCGCAGAAACGGGCGTAACCGATGAGCTCCGGTCCATCGCCCCGCACCTTGCGGGTCCGGTTGGCCCAGCTGCCCCACAGCCCCGCACCTATCGCAGCCACAAGCGGAATCAGCAACCAGGCAAGCGCCGCCATGCCGACCTCCCAACCCCATGAGCGTCCGCGACTGAATGATCAGCAGATTAACCATTCGTAGTGACAACGCTCACGCCCGGGGGGCGGTTGCGCAACCGGAAGATCCCGACAGCGGATACCCGGTCCGGCGGACCTCACTCGCCCCCACCCGTCACCCGACCACCACCCCCCGACGACGGCGCTACGCGCCGACCCACTCCTCGGTCCCGTCCGAGAACCTCTGGTGCTTCCAGATGGGCACTTCGTGCTTGAGGTCGTCGATCAGCTTCCGGCAGGCCTCGAAGGCCTCGCCCCGGTGTGGGCACGACACGCCGACGACGACGGCCAGGTCCCCGACCTCGAGGTCCCCCACCCGGTGCACGGCGGCCAGCGCCCGCACGGGGAACTCGGCGGCCACCTTCTCGGCGATCCGCCGCATCGCGTCCTCGGCACTGGGGTGACACGAATAGCCGAGCCGGTCGACGTCGGTGCCGCCGTCGTGGTTGCGCACGGTCCCCACGAACAGCGCCGTCCCGCCGGCCGCGTCGTCCCCGACCGCCCGGAAGACCTCGTCCACCGACAGCGGTGTGTCACGGATGCCGATCAGCTTGATCGGGTCCTGCGCCGCCTGCTCGCCCGGATGATCGTGCGTGGATGCCATGCCCCCATCGTGCCGCACACCGGCGACGGCGCGGAACAGCACCGTCGCCCGGTACCCGCGCGGGCCGGTCCGGGCGCTCCTCCGGGAGGCTCGGCGAAGCCCCGGCCGGGCCCCCGGCCCGCCGGTGCTCAGATCCGCCGCCGGGTCTTCCGCGCCCGCCGCACCACCGCCGCCGCGCCCAGCAGGGCCACCGTCGCGCCCGCGGCACCCGCCGCCGTCGCGTCCTTGCGCCCCAGCCGCCGGCCGGCGACCGTGTGCCGGCCGGAGACCTCCTCCAGCAGCTCCGCGAGCACCTCCTCGTTGGTGTACGCGGGCCGCCACCCGGCGTCGTGCAGCCGGCTCCCGCTCACCACCCAGGGGTACATCGTGTACGCCAGGTCCCCGGCCGGGGACGGGGTGAGCCCGATCCGGTGCAGCCGGGCCGCGGCGCCCAGCGCCACCGCCGACGGCAGCTCCATGCGGCGGATCCCGCTGAGCTCCTCGACCTCCTCCTGTTCCAGCCATCCGTCGCAGCCGACGGCCAGCTCCCCGTCGACCTTCTCCAGCACGGCGTACTCCAGGGCGCTGCACAGGTCATCGACGTGGCAGAACTGCCACGCGGGCCGCGATCCGGCCACCACGAGCAGCCGGGGCGACTCGAAGTACCTGGTCAGCGCGGTGTCGGTGCCTCCCACCAGCACGGCGGGGCGGACGACGGTGACGTTGAGCCCGGGGTGCGCCCGCGGCGCCCGGCGCGCGAGCCGCTCGATCTCGAGGAGGTCGCCGACGCCCGTGGCCTCCGCCGTGGCCCGCAGTTCCGCGTCCTCGGACAGCGGCAGCTCGTTGTCGGGCAGCGCTCCGTAGACCATCGTCGAGGTGCACAGCACCACGCGGTGCACCCCGGCCGCCGCCGCGGCCGTCAGGACGGTCTGCGTCCCCCGTACGTTGTAGGCCGTACGGGCGGCGGCGTCGGTCTCCAGGTCGAGGTCGAGCGCCAGGTGCACCACCGCATCGGCGCCGCGGAGCTTGTCCGCGATGGCCGGGTCCCGTACGTCCAGGATGTGCCACTGGGCCTCGGTGCACTCACCGCGCCGCTCGTCGATGGCGACGACCCGCTTGACCTCCTCCGAGGCGGCGAGCCGCCCGGTGAGCAGCGCGCCGACGCCGGACGCGGCACCGGTGACCGCTACGACGGGTCCGCGCGCGGCAGGCGTCCGGCCTGCGCGGAGCGCCGTCGTCGAGGGATGGTGGTCGGGCGACGGACGGTCTGACTTGTTTCGCGCTGCGCGAACCTGTGGATCTGGGGAACTCACCGGGCGTCTCCAGCGGTTGTCTTCAGTACGAGCGCAAGTCACGCGTGCGTACCAGGTGGCATCCATCCTGCCGCAGGCCCTCTGTCGGCGAAGCACCGAGGCTCGAACGGCTTCAGGTGTCTACGCTGGGTGGTGTTGTCGGGCAGCCGCGCCGCCGGAAAGAACCGGCGGCCCTATCAGCCGAGGAATCCCGTGAGTGACACCCCATTCGGATTCGGCCTTCCGCCGGAGGAGCCGGACGACGGCGACGAGGGCAAGAAGAAGGACCCGCAGAGCGGCGGTGGTCAGGGCCCGGCCAACCCGTTCGGTTTCGGCGTGCCCGGAGCCGGAGGCTTTGGCGTCCCGGGCGCGGACAATCCGTTCGCCGCGATGTTCGGGTCGCTGAACCCCACCGACCTGGGCGCCGCGTTCCAGCAGCTCGGTCAGATGCTCTCCTACGAGGGCGGCCCGGTGAACTGGGACATGGCCAAGCAGATCGCACGCCAGACCGTCTCCCAGGGCACCCCGGGAGGTTCGAAGGACGCGAGCGTGGGTCCCGCCGACCGCAAGGCCGTCGAGGACGCCGTCCGCCTGGCCGACCTGTGGCTGGACGACGCCACCTCCCTGCCGTCGGGCGCGCACACCGCCGTGGCCTGGAGCCGCGCGGAGTGGGTCGAGGCGACCCTCCCGGCCTGGCAGGAGCTGGTCGACCCGGTCGCCGAGCGCGTCGGGAACGCCATGGGCGACGTCCTGCCCGAGGAGATGCAGGCCATGGCCGGCCCGCTGATCGGCATGATGCGCTCCATGGGCGGCGCCATGTTCGGCACGCAGATCGGGCAGGCCGTCGGCGTGCTGGCCGGTGAGGTCGTCGGATCGTCCGACATCGGCCTGCCCCTCGGGCCGGCCGGGCGGGCGGCGCTGCTCCCGCTGAACATCGAGACGTTCGGCAAGGACCTGGGCATCTCCCAGGAGGAGGTGCGGCTGTACCTCGCCCTGCGCGAGGCCGCCCACCAGCGCCTGTTCGCACACGTCCCGTGGCTGCGCTCGCACCTGTTCGGCGCGGTCGACGGCTACGCGCGCGGGATCAAGGTCGACACGGCCAAGCTGGAGGACGTGGTCGGCCAGTTCGACCCGCAGAACCCCGAGCAGCTGCAGGAGGCCCTCCAGCAGGGCATGTTCCAGCCGGAGGACACGCCGGAGCAGAAGGCCGCCCTGGCCCGTCTGGAGACGGCGCTGGCGCTCGTCGAGGGCTGGGTGGACGCGGTGGTGCACACGGCGGCGAAGCCCCGGCTGTCGTCGGCCGACGCGCTGCGCGAGACGCTGCGCCGCCGCCGCGCCTCGGGCGGCCCGGCGGAGCAGACGTTCGCCACGCTGATCGGTCTGGAGCTGCGTCCGCGCCGGCTGCGCGACGCCTCGCGCCTGTGGGCCTCGCTCACCGACGCGCGCGGGGTCGACGGCCGGGACGCCCTGTGGGCCCACCCCGACATGCTGCCCACGGCCACCGACCTGGACGACCCGGACGGCTTCGTGCACCGCGAGCAGATCGACTTCTCCGAGCTGGACAAGATGCTCGGCGAGGCGGCCGGCAAGCCCGACCTCAGGAAGAAGGACGAGGGCGAGGACCGGGGCCGGGACGGCGGCGAGGGCGGGGGCGACGGCACCGAGTGAGCCTGTACGACGACGCGGTCCTCGTGCTCAAGGGGTACGAGGACCAGCCCGAACTGCGCCAGGCCTACCTGGACCACCTCGCGGCGCATCCGGACGGCATGTGGAAGGCCTGCCACGCGGGCCACGTCACGGCGAGCGCCCTGGTGATCGACCCCGAGCGCGGCCGTGTCCTGCTCACCCTGCACCGGAAGCTGCGCATGTGGCTGCAGATGGGCGGGCACTGCGAGCCGGGTGACGCCTCGCTCGCGGCGGCGGCCCTGCGGGAGGCCACGGAGGAGTCCGGCATCGCGGGCCTGACGCTCCTCCCGGGCGGGCCGGTGCGCCTGGACCGGCATCCGATCCCGCCGCCCTGCCACTGGCACTTCGACGTCCAGTACGCGGCCCTGGCCGCGCCGGACGCCGCGCACGCGATCAGCGACGAGTCGCTCGACCTGCGCTGGTTCCCGTACGACGAGGTCCCGGAGGTGGCCGACGCCTCGGTCCTCCGTCTGGTCGAGGCGACCCGGAGACGACTGGCCGCCTGACGCACGGGTGAGGGGGCGACCGCCCGGGCGGTCGCCCCCTCACCCGTGTCGTCCCCGGCCGGTCAGCTCCAGACGTTGCCCTGGTTCTGGCCGCGGGCCCCCTGCTGTCCCATGCCGTACTGCGCGGCGAGACCCGAGCCGAGCTGGGCGTTCTGCGGCGGCAGCAGCTCGCTGGGCTGGACCAGCACGAAGCCGCTGCCCATGAAGCTGAGCTCCCAGCCCTCACCGGTGCTGCCGCGGCGCCGCCACACCCCGGAGGAGTGCGTCTGGGCCTGCATCTGCACGCGCAGCGCGGTGGACCAGGCGACGATCGCGTCGGCGTCGCAGTTGACGTACTTGTCCGGCGTCACCTGCATCAGCAGCGGCATGCCGGAGGTCATCAGGGCGACCCTGCCCCGGCCGGTGATGTTGAGCTGGTACTTCCCGGAGCCGGAGATGCCGTACAGGCTGTCGACGGCGAGGACCTCGTGGTGCAGCGAGGAGTCCATCGCGAGCACGTAGTCGCTGTCGACCGTCAGCCCTTCCTGGTCCACCTCCATGAGGTGGATGTGCTGGGCGAGGTTGGCGAGGTAGACCGTGCCCTGCCCGTGGCAGCGCATGAGGTCGAGGCCCTCGCCGGTGTACGCACGCGTGCGCGACTGGCCGTTGCTCTGGAACTCGGCGTCGAACTCGACCATGCCCTGGTAGGCGACCATGGACCCCTTGCGGGCCAGGATGTCGTCGTGGCCCTCCAGAGCGATCCGGAGCATCTGCTTGTTCTGCAGGCTCCAGCGCTCCTGGGTCTGCTGGTCGTGGTAGGCGAAAAGCGGGCTCTGCATGGTGTGGTTGCTCCCCCTCAGCCCCGGACCCGGAGACGGTCGGTGCTGTCCTCACTGGGCTGGACGACGACGATGCCCTGACCGGAGAAGGCCATCTGGAAGGCCTCGCCGCTGCCGCGGCCGATCAGCGACTGGGCGCGGAAGCTGCGCTTGCCCTTCACCTTGAGGTTCGGGGACCAGGCGACCAGGGCGTCCGGGTCGACGTACGTCTCGTCCTCGCCCCCGCCGCAGTCGACGACGATCGGCTTGCCCCGGGAGGTCAGCGCGACCCAGCCCTGTCCGGAGATCCTGGTGTTCCACAGGCCCTGTCCGGCGAACTTCGCCAGGCCCTTGACCCGCTCCACGCCCCATGTCAGGTGCGCGTCGAAGGCGAGCAGGTTGGTGGCGTTGACGGAGAGGCCGTCGCCGTCGAGGTTGATCACGACGACGTCGGCACCGTAGTCGGCCAGGTAGAGCAGGCCGTCGCCGGAGCACTTCATCAGGGGTGCGCCCTCGCCGGTCAGCCAGTCCTTGGCGATCTGGCGCACGGCCGGCGGGTTGGGCTCGTACTGGACGAACCCTTCGTAGGCGACCATCGATCCCACGCGCGCGAAGAGGTCGTTCCCGGTCTGCATGGCGACCTTCAGCATGTGGTTGCCGTGGTTCTCCATGCGGGCGGTGACGGGGGCGGGGGCGAAGCCCGCGAGCGGCTGGTTCATGACGGGCTCCCTTTAGATCTCGTACGGCTGGACGACGATGAAGTTGCCGGGCGCCCCCCGGAACTGGAGGTTGACGCTCTCCCCCGTGTCGCCGGGGTAGGAGTTGCGGCGCATCCGCACCTGGCTGGAGACGACCACCTGGGAGGCGGCCGACCAGGCGACCACCGCGTTGCAGTCGGCGAACGTGGTGGGCGTGACCGGCAGCACCACGGGCACGCCGTGCGTCTTCACGACGATGGTGCCGGTCCCCTGGAACTGCATCGTGAACAGCGCGCCGCCGGGGATGCCGTGCCCCTCGATGCGGCGGACCTCGTGCTGCAGGCTCTCGTCGAAGGCGAGGACGTTCTCGGCGGAGACGCACACGGCGTCGCCCTGGAGCTCGATCGGGTGCAGCATCGTGGCGTCCTCGGCGAAGAACACCTGGCCCTGGCCGGTGCAGCGCATCAGCTGCATCTCCTGGCCGGTGGCGTTGCCCACGATGCGGCCGGTGAAGCCGGCGCCCTTGTAGCTGAAGTCGACCTTGCCCTGGTAGAGCACCATGCTGCCCTGCCGGGCCAGGACGGCCTGCCCGCCGATGCCGAGGTCGGCACGGACGAGCTTCTTGTTCTGCAGGGTCCAGCGCTGACCGGTGGGCGTCTCCTTGAACTGCTGGAGCGCGCCGAGCACGCCCGCGCCCTGCGGGGCCGCCCCCTGGGGAGCACCCTGCGGCGCCCCGTAGGGGGCCGGCTGTCCCGGCTGTCCCGGGAAGTGTCCGGGTGGCGTCGGCTGACCGTAGCCCGGAGGAGGTGTCGGCTGACCGTAGCCGGGGGGCGGAGCGGGGGCCTGGGGCGCCTGCGGCGGGACGGCGTAGCCCGGAGGCGGCGAGGCGGCGTAGCCCGGGGGCGGCGGGGCGGTCTGCCCCGGGGCGGGCTGTCCGTACGGCGGCTGCTGTCCCGGCCGGCCGTAGGGCGCGGGGGCAGGGGCCGGGGCCGGGGGCGGCACCGGGGAGCCGCCGGGCGGGGTGTGCAGGGGCGCGACGATGGTCGGCGCGGTGTGCACCGGCGGTGCGGGGGCCGGCGACGGGGGCGCGAAGCCCTGCGCGGCGGGCTGGGGCGCGGGAGCCGGTGCGGGCTCGGGCGCGGGGGGCGGGGCGGGGGCCGTCGGGGTGGGCGCGGGGGCCGGGGCGGGTGTGGAGCCGGCGCCGGGCACTCCGAACGCGGGCGGCGCGGCGGCCTGGGCGGGCGGCGCGAAACCGGGCACGGCCGCGCCCGCCTGCGGCTGCTGCGGGGCGGCCGGCTCGTCCTCGGCCACCTCTCCGCCGAAGTTCCTCAGCAGCGCGTCGAGCCCGCCGTCGAAGCCCTGTCCGACGGCGGCGAACCGCCACACGTCCTTGAGGTAGAAGTCGCCGAGCATCACGGCCCGCTCGGTGGAGAACTCCGCGCCGTCGAAGGGGTAGCGGGCCACCTCCTCGCCGCCCGCGACGATGCGGATGTATCCGGGACCGATCTGCGACATCTGACCGGCGCCGTCGATGGTCGCCGTGAAGGACAGCTTCCTGATCTGCTGCGGGATCCGGTCCAGCGTCACCCGGAAGGACTCCGTGTCGCCGGCCTGCGCACCCAGGAGCTGGATGGACTCCTCGGGGGACTTCGGCTGGTTGTAGAAGACGAAGTACCGGTCGTCCGAGAGCCGCTCGTCGGCGTCGAGACCGAAGCAGCTGATGTCGAAGGTCAGCCCGGGCCCGGAGATCTGCACGCCTACGTACAGATCCGTGCCCGCGGTGAGGTCACTGATCCTGGCCTTGTGGCCGCGTTGGAATTCCCTGGCCATGCGTACGACCGTCCCCCATCCCGAATGCGAGTGCGTCGCGCCAGGCTAACGGCAACCTGCGACACCGGACGAAGCCGGTACGGGCAGTCGGTACAGACCCGGTACACAACGCGTACGCGGCCCCGCGGCGCGTTCGTCCCGGACGGGGCTCAGCCGTCGTGGACGGCCGGCACGCGGGGCAGCCGCTGGGCCGCGACCACCCCTTCGAGGTAGCCCCTGGCCCGCTCGGTCCTCGGGTACGCCTCCAGCAGCCGCCAGAAGCGGGGCCCGTGCCCGGGCACCAGCAGGTGCGCCAGTTCGTGGCACAGGACGTAGTCGACGACGTACTCGGGCATGCCCTGCAGCCGGTGCGACAGGCGGATGCTCCCCTCGGACGGGGTGCACGAGCCCCAGCGCGTGTTCTGGTTGGTCACCCAGCGCACCGATGCGGGGCGGGCCCGCCCGTCGAAGTACTGGGCGGACAGCCGCTGGGCACGCTCGGCCAGCTCGGTGTCGCCGAGCGCCCGCCGGCTCTCCTGGGCGGCCAGCTTGTCGAGCATGACGGTCACCCAGCGCTGCTCCTCCGCCTCGGACATCCGGGCGGGGATGAGCACGACGGTGCGATCGCCCTCGCGGTACGCGGAGACCGTCCTGCGGCGGCGGGTGCTCCTGCGGACCTCGATCGCGCTCGCCCGTGAGCCGTTCGTCGGCTGACTCGTCGTGCTGCGCTGTGGCTTTCCGGCGCGGTGCAGTGGGTCGACGGGCACGCCCCGACGGTACCCGCTGCCCCCGGGGAAGTCCCGGCTCCGGGACGGTTCGATGATGATCCTCCCACCGGGCGCCTGATTTGTACGATTAATTCCCTTGTCTGTGGACAACTCTCGGCGGCCGACCCGCTCGTACGGACATGCTTGGCACGTGCCGGCCGGGCACGAGCCGTCCCGGACCGCACATACGGGAACGATCCAGGACGTACGGGGGTCTGTGATGCATCCGATGGTCAAGCCGGCGCTCAGGCGGGGATGGCGCGATCTCCACACGATGCAGTTCGGGATGACACCGGCACACGCCTTGACGCTGGGACCGGTGGACACGGCGACGGGCAGCTTCCTCGACCTGCTCGACGGCACCCGCGGCCTCGAGCTCCTGCGCGAGGAGGGGCGGCGTATGGACCTGCCCGACGGCCACGTCGACCGACTCGTACGCCGGCTGTCGCGGGCCGGGCTCCTGGACGACTCCCGGGGCGGCGGACCGGACGCCGACGCCCTGCGCGAGAAACGGGAGGTCCTCGACCGGCTGCGCCCGGACCTGGCCGCCCTGACCCTGACCACCTCCGAACCGGGCGAGGCGCTCGGACGGCTGGCGGCGCGCGGCAGCATGCGGGTGCAGGTGAGGGGCGCGGGCCGGGTCGGCGCGGTACTGGCGGCGCTGCTGTCGGGGGCCGGGGTGGGCGAGGTCGACGTGCGCGACGTCGGACGGGTCGAACCGTGGGACGTCGCACCGGGCGGACTGCCCGCCGAGGCCGTCGGCGACCGCAGGGACGAGACGGCCCGCCGCGTCGCACGCCGGGCCGCACCGGACCGGCCGCCGCCCCGGACCGTCCGGTCGCCGCTCGGGGAGGCCGCCCCCGGTTTCGGTCTGGTCGTCCTCGCCCCACGGGACGACGTCGCCGTGCACGCCCCCGATCCGTCGGCCGCCGAACCCCTCCTGGCCTCGGGCACGCCCCACCTCCACGCGGGTGTCGTGGAGGGAACCGGTGTGGTCGGTCCGCTCGTCCTGCCCGGCGAGACGAGTTGTGCGGGCTGCCTCCAGGAGGACCGCACCGACCGGGACCCGACCTGGCCGCGCCTGGCCGCCCAGTGGCGTTCCGGGCGGCAGCGCCGAGTGGGAGCATGTGAGCTGACGCTCGCCACGACGGTGGCCTCCCTGGCGGCCGCCCACGCGCTCGCCTTCCTCGACGGCGGGGTTCCCTCCAGCGCGGGTGCCCGCTGGGAGGTCTCCGCCCCCGGTCTGCACTGGCACGCCCGGCCGGTCCGGGCCCACCCCGCGTGCCCCTGCGGAGCCGCGGACGGAGGTAAGGAAGAACACATCTCCGCGGACGAGGGATCGCACGAGACAATGGCCGCGCACGGGCCGTCGGAGGGGTCGCGCCGCAAGGCGGGCACGAAGCGGCCGGCAGGGACTTGGAGGGCGCATGTCTGATCTTCCCCGGAAGGCGGTCACCCGGACCGCCAAGCTGGCCGCGCTCCCGCTCGGCTTCGCCGGGCGGGCTACCTGGGGACTCGGCAAGCGGATCGTGGGTGAGTCCGCGGAGATCGTCGGCCGCGAACTGCAACAGCGCACCGCCGATCAGCTCTTCAAGGTGCTCGGCGAGCTCAAGGGCGGCGCGATGAAGTTCGGCCAGGCCCTGTCGGTCTTCGAGTCCGCCCTCCCGGAGGAGGTCGCCGGGCCCTATCGCGCCGCGTTGACCAAGCTCCAGGAAGCGGCCCCGCCCATGCCGACCCGCACCATCCACACGGTGCTTCGGGAGCGGCTCGGCGAGGACTGGCGGGAGCTGTTCCTGGAGTTCGAGGACAAGCCGTCCGCGGCGGCCTCGATCGGTCAGGTGCACCGCGGCGTGTGGCACGACGGCCGCGAGGTGGCGGTCAAGGTGCAGTACCCCGGCGCCGGCGAGGCCCTGCTGTCCGACCTCAACCAGCTGAGCCGCTTCGCCCGGCTGCTGGGCCCGCTGGTCCCCGGGATGGACGTCAAGCCGCTCATCACGGAGCTCAAGGACCGCGTCTCGGAGGAGCTGGACTACGGCCTGGAGGCCCAGGCCCAGCGGTCCCACGCCGAGGAGTTCGCGGACGACCCCGACGTCGTCGTGCCGGACGTGGTCCACCAGGGCGAACAGGTGCTGGTCACCGAGTGGATGGACGGCATACCGCTGGCGGAGATCATCTCGGACGGCACCGAGGCCCAGCGCGACCGGGCCGGTCAGCTCCTGGCCCGCTTCCTGTTCTCCGGCCCCGCGCGCACCGGCCTGCTGCACGCCGACCCGCATCCCGGCAACTTCCGTCTGCTTCCCGGCGGTCCGGACGGCGAGGACGACTGGCGCCTCGGCGTACTGGACTTCGGCACGGTCGACCGACTCCCGGGCGGACTGCCCGCCCCCATAGGCGAGGCCCTGCGGATGACCCTGGACGGCGAGGCCGAGGCCGTCTACGACATGCTGTGCGCGGAGGGCTTCGTCAAGGAGACCATAGAGCTGGACCCCGACGCGGTCCTCGACTACCTGCTGCCGATCATCGAACCGGCGCAGGTCGACGAGTTCACCTTCACCCGCGGCTGGATGCGCAGCCAGGCGGCCCGCATCGCCGACATCCGCTCGCCCGCCTACCAGTTGGGCAAGCAGCTCAACCTGCCCCCGGCGTACCTGCTGATCCACCGGGTGACCCTGAGCACCATCGGGGTGCTGTGCCAGCTGGGCGCGACGGTGCGGCTGCGGGACGAACTCGAGGAGTGGCTGCCGGGCTTCGTCCCGGAGGAACCGGCGGCCCGGGCATGACACGCGCCGCCCCCGGCCGCCGCTGCCACCCCTGCGAGCCCGGGCGGCCCTGCGGATCCGGGCGGCCCTCGAGCGCGCACAGAGGACCGCAGGGGCACGTCGCGCGGTAGCGGCGGCGGCTGCCTCTTCCCCAACGCACCGCGGGGGCCGGGCCGTGCGAACGGCCCGGCCCCCGCGGGAAGGGTTCGGCCCCCGGACGGGGAGGCCACCGCTCCTGGTGGGATCGGTTACTGCATGACCGCCATGGCGAGCGCACGGCGGGCGCGCCGGGAGGCGCGCTCCGCCCGGCGCTGCATCCGGCGAGCGGTCACCAGGCGTACCGCCCGGCGCTCCCGCTGCGCCTCCTGCAATCGCTCGTGCATATGCGCACGGGCCATGGCTTCTGGGATGAGTTGCATCTCTCGGGTCCTGTTCTGGCGCGAGTCGTTCGCACCGCTGGTGGTGAAGTCTTCGGTCGCGGAGCCTGCGGGCTCGTGGGCGGACGGCGTCATCGGGGCCTGCTTCTGGGGGTCGTGCGTGAGGGGGCGGTCGATCGTTCCTGGGGCGTTCATGCCGTGACCGGGTTCTTGCGCGGGCGACCACGCGGCCGCTTCCGGGCGACGACGACTCCCTGGACGAACAGCTCGCCGCCCCAGACGCCCCAGGGCTCACGCCGCTCCTTGGCACCGGCGAGGCAGGCCTCGACCAGCGGGCAGGTGCGGCAGAGGGACTTGGCGTACTCGACGTCCGCCGGCGACTCGGCGAAGAAGACCTCCGGGTCGTACGAGCGGCACGGAACAGGTACGCCGAGGTTCTCGATGGCGTCGTCGAGCGCGGTGAGCGCGGTGAGCGCGGTGAGCGGAGTCAAGGTCGGGTCCTCCGTGGAGCCAGGCTTGGGGATCGTGTCGGAAGGCGGTACGGACGGGGCGTGCGCTTCGAGTTGCACGGTTCGTCTTCCTCGTCTGGTCGTGTCCGGCCGGTTGGCCGGGGTGGCGGCTGGTACCGGGTTCTTTTCTTGTCCCGAGGCGCCTTCGGTCCGTCGTCCCCGTTCGGGGAAAACAGAAGGGCCGCGGATCCCGGATGGGGTTCCGCGGCCCTGAAGGCGCCGGCCTGATCGCGTCAGGCTGGATCACTCCAGGGTTCTGGCCCACGGAAGGCCCACATCAGGTGGTGCTGCGTCGTCTGCTTCCGGAATCCGGCACCGGCCGCCGCAAAGGCATAGGCCTGCGCCTGTGCCACTACTGCTTCCAGTGCCTCGGTCGGTCGCTCATCGCGCTCACGGACGGCAAGAGCCGCGGGAGCAACGGAGGACGCCGGGCGTGCGGCACGAATGCCGGACAGACCGGTGCCCTGGTTCGAGGCGCCGAGCATGCACGGGGAGACAGCCGAGCGATCGGTCATTTTGACGATGGAGCTGGTGTTGATGCTGATCACTGGACTCGCCTCCTATCGGCGCTTCGGGGACCGGCATGAACCGGTCCGGTGGACGTGCAAGTACAACACGGAATCAGGGCCTCTGAGAAGGCCGCTGTTCCCGTGCCTAAGAACCTAGGGGGATCGCTGGGGCATACGCAAACTATTTTCGCGACGAGTTCGCATCAGTCCTGTTCTTGGTCCTCGGCGGTGTCCCGGCCTGCGCAGATGGCCAGAACATCCGCCCCGTAGCGGCCCAGCTTGCGCATCCCCACCCCGGGGATGCGGGCGAGTTCGTGCTCGTCCTCGGGCACCGCCTCGGCGATGGCCACCAGCGTCTTGTCGGTGAAGACGCAGAAGGCGGGCTGCCCACTGCGCCGCGCCTGACCGGCGCGCCACGCGTGCAGCCGCTCGTAGAGGCCCTCGTCCATGTCGGAGGGGCAGTCCTCACAGCGCATCAGCTTCATCTCACCCGCGTCGGTCAGCGTGCGGCCGCAGACCCGGCAGCGGGCGGGGCTGCGCTGCCTGCGCCCCCTGCCCGGCGCGGCCGGGACGGACCCCGCCCCGGAGGAACCGCGCTCCACACCGCCCGTACCGGCCGCGCCACCGCGACCGGCGGCGGTGCCCGAGCCGGGGCGCAGCCCGTCGAGGAAACGGCTGGCACGACGGTTCGGCCGACCGCCGGGCGAACGGGAGAGCGCCCAGGAGAGGTGGAGACGCTCGCGGGCCCGGGTGACACCGACATAGAGGAGGCGGCGCTCCTCCTCCACCTGCTCGTCGGTCTTTGCGTAGGTGATCGGCATCATGCCCTCGGCCACACCGACCAGGAAGACGACGTCCCACTCCAGGCCCTTGGCCGAGTGCAGGGAGGCGAGGGTGACGCCCTGCACGGTGGGGGCGTGCTGGGCGCCGGCCCGCTCGTCGAGTTCGGCGACGAGGTCGGCGAGGGTCGCGCCCGGCCTGGCGGCGGCGAAGTCCTGGGCCAGGTTCACCAGGGCGGCGAGCGACTCCCAGCGCTCCCGGACCGCGCCCGAGCCGGCCGGCGGCTGCGGCGTCCAGCCCTCGCCCGACAGCACGGCGCGCACCTGGGAGGGCAGGTCGGGGGCGTCGTCGAGAAGGGCGTCGTTGCCGCCGAAGCGGGCCGCCCCCCGCAGGGCGATGCCCGCCTTGCGCACCTCGGGGCGGTCGAAGAACCGCTCGGCGCCGCGCAGCTGGTAGGGCACCCCGGCGTCGGCGAGGGCCTGCTCGTAGGTCTCGGACTGGGAGTTCGTGCGGAACAGGACGGCGATCTCGCTCGCCGGGACCCCGGAGTCGATCAGCTCACGGATGCGGCGCGCCGCGCCCTCGGCCTCCGCGGGTTCGTCGGTGTACTCGGTGAACACCGGCTCGGGCCCCGCCGCGCGCTGGGAGACGAGCTCCAGCCGGTGGTCGGCGGCGCGGCCGCGGGCCTGCGCGAGCAGGCCGTTGGCCAGACGGACGACCTGGGGGGTCGAGCGGTAGTCGCGCACCAGCTTGACCACGGTGGCCCCGGGGTGGCGGGTGCGGAAGTCGAGCAGGTGGTCGGGGGTTGCGCCCGTGAACGAGTAGATGGTCTGGCTTGCGTCGCCGACCACGCACAGGTTCTCCCGGTCGCCGAGCCACAGTTCCAGCAGGCGCTGCTGGAGCGGGCTGACGTCCTGGTACTCGTCGACCACGAAGTGCTGGTACTGGGCGCGGACCTGCTCCGCGACATCGGGCCGGTCCTGCAGGACGGCGACGGTCAGCAGCAGCACGTCCTCGAAGTCGATGACGGCGCGCTCGCGCTTGAGGTCCTCGTAGGCGGAGTACAACTGGGCGATCTCGGCGGGATCGCGGGGCGCCTCCCGGCCGGCCTTGACGGCCGCCGCCGCGTAGTCGGCCGGGACGGTCTGGGTGACCTTCGACCACTCGATCTCGGCGGTGACGTCCCTCAGCTCACCCCGGTCGAGCCGGATGCGGCAGGCGGCGGCCGCGTCGGCGACGAGCTGGATCTTGCGGTCGACGAGCCGGGGCATGGCACCCCCGATCGCTTTCGGCCAGAAGTACTGGAGCTGGCGCAGCGCCGCCGAGTGGAAGGTGCGCGCCTGGACGCCGACGGCGCCGAGCTGGCGCAGTCGGCCGCGCATCTCC
This sequence comes from Streptomyces viridosporus T7A, assembly GCF_008704515.1. Lineage (NCBI taxonomy): Bacteria > Bacillati > Actinomycetota > Actinomycetes > Kitasatosporales > Streptomycetaceae > Streptomyces > Streptomyces viridosporus. Next base: position 5,454,120 of record NZ_CP023700.1, on the reverse strand, counting down.
CCGGCGGCGCGGTTGGTGAAGGTGACGGCGAGCACGCTGGAGGGCTGGAGGATGCCGGCGCGCACCCCGTAGGCGATCCGGTGGGTGATCGCCCGGGTCTTGCCGGTACCGGCGCCCGCCAGCACGCACACCGGGCCGTGCAGGGCGGTGGCCACCGCGCGCTGCTCGGGGTCGAGCCCGTCGAGCACCGCGTCGGCCGAGTCCGGTACCTGCGGGAAGAAGGTGGAGTGCGTTGCTGCTGTCACACCGCCATGCTGCCAGGTCGCCTGGGACGGGTGAGCCGGTTGTCCACAGGGAGGGCCGCGCAGTCGTACCGGTGCGGCGGACGTCACGTCGGGAACGCGTCAGGACGGCGCCCGCGGAGGCGGGGCGGGAATGGTGGCGCTTTCAAGTACGTTCCCCGAGTGCAAGGACTTCCCCGGGCCACCGAAGGAGCACGAGAGACATGCCGGGCACTGTGACGATGTACAGCACCACGTGGTGCGGCTACTGCCGTCGGCTGAAGAGCCAGATGGACCGCGAGGGCATCGCGTACACCGAGATCAACATCGAGCAGGACCCGGAGTCCGCGGCGTTCGTGGAGAAGGCCAACGGCGGGAACCAGACGGTTCCCACGGTCCTCTTCCCCGACGGCTCGACGCTCACCAACCCGTCACTGGCGCAGGTGAAGCAGAAGATCGGCGCCTGAGCGGCGCGCAGAGGAGCGGTGGCGTCCTTCCCCGGACCGGGGGCGGACACCACCGCTTCTGCGTATGTCCCGCCGGAAGGCGCCTCTGTCCCGCCGGAAGGCGCGTCCCGCCGGAAGGCGCGTCCGGTCAGAAGACGCTGCGGGTCGGCAGGTCCTTGCCGTACCAGCGCTCGATCAGGCGGGCCGCGATCGAGATGCCGTAGGGCGGGAGCACCTCGCCCGACGCGAAGGCGGCATCGAGCTCGTCGCGGGAGAACCAGCGGGCCTCGTGGATCTCGTCGCCGTCGACGTCGATCCGGGTCGAGGTGGCGCGGGCGACGAAGCCCAGCATGAGGCTGGACGGGAACGGCCAGGGCTGACTGGCAACGTACTCGACCTCGCCGACGTCGATGCCGACCTCCTCGTGGACCTCGCGGCGCACCGACTGCTCGATGGACTCGCCGGGCTCGACGAATCCGGCGAGGGTCGAGAAGCGGCCTTCGGGCCAGTGGACCTGGCGGCCGAGCAGGATGCGGTCCTGCTCGTCGATCACGGCCATGATCACGGCGGGGTCGGTGCGCGGGTAGTGCTCGGCGCCGCAGGCGGGGCAGCGGCGGATGTGGCCGGCCGCGGCGATGACGGTGCGCTCGCCGCAGCGGGAGCAGAAACGGTGCAGTCGCTGCCAGTTCTCGAGGGCGACGGCGTGCACCATCAGACCGGCGTCCCGCGGCGACAGGAGCAGCCCCGCCTCGCGCAGGCCCGCCGGGCGGGCGGACTCGTCCATGCGGCCGGGCAGGGAGTCCTTCTGGAGGGCGAAGTAGCTGACGCCCTCCTCGTCGGTGCCCAGGAAGTAGCGGTGTGCCTCGGTGAGCGGGGCCTCGAAGGACGGGGTCATGACGAGTTCGGTGCGCCCGTCCGCCGTCTCGTCGATGAGGACCTGGCCGCCGGAGACCACGAAGCAGCGGGTCGAGGGGTGGCTCCACGCCGCCGCGAGCCATGCCTCGTCGAGCCGGTGGTGGGCGGCGCGGTCGATGCCGCTCGGGGCGGTGAGCGAGATGGGGCGGTCGGCGGTGTGGTCGGTCCAGGTGGTCACGGGTGCTTCCAACTCCCCCGGGGGAACGGATCGGGTCGGCGGGCGGTTCGGCGGGACGGGCGGCGGGGGCGGCCGGGCCCGGCGCGCGGCGGAGGCCCTTCCAGTGTGCCCCGCGCGGGCGGCCGGCCCGGACGGCGTGCGGTGGTCAGGGTGCGTGCCGCCAGTGCTCGGCGAGGTCGTTCCACAGGTACGCGCTCGTTTCGGCGCCCTTGAGGAGCAGGTCGAGCTCGACCTTCTCGTTGGGGGCGTGCCAGCCGTCGGACGGGACGGAGATGCCGAGGAAGAGCACGGGTGCGCCGAGGACGTCCTGCAGGTCGGCGGCCGGGCCGGAGCCGCCCTCGCGGGTGAAGCGGACGGGTTTCTCGAAGGCGCGGCCCATCGCCCGGGCCACGGACCGCAGGGCCGGGTGGTCCAGCGGCGTCAGGCACGGGCGTGTGGCGGGGCTGAAGGAGATCTCGCAGCGGATGCCCTCGGGCAGCTGTCCGGGCGCCCAGGCGAGGACGGCCTTCTGCACGTGCTCCGGGTCCTGGCCGGCGACCAGTCGGAAGGACAGCTTCACCATGGCGGAGGACGGGATGATCGTCTTGCTGCCGGGGCCCTGGTAGCCGCCGCCGATGCCGTTGACCTCCGCGGTGGGACGGGCCCAGATGCGTTCCAGCGTGCTGTATCCGGTCTCGCCCAGGGTGCCGTGGGACTTGGCGGTGCGCAGCCACCGTTGTTCGTCGAAGGGCAGCTCGGCGAAGAGTTCGCGCTCGCGGTCGGTGAGCTCGACGACGCCGTCGTAGAAGCCGGGGATCGCCACGCGCGCGTGCTCGTCGTGCAGGGCGGCGACCAGGCGGGCGGCGGCGGTGGCCGGGTTGGGGACCGCGCCGCCGAAGGAGCCGGAGTGGATGTCCTGGTCGGGGCCGTACAGCCGGATCTCGCACTCGGCGAGGCCGCGCATGCCGGTGCACACGGTGGGGGTGTCCTCGGACCACATGCCGGTGTCGGAGACGATCACGGCGTCGGCGGCGAGCCGGTCGGCGTGCTGTTCGACGAGCGCCCGGAAGTGGGGGGACCCGGACTCCTCCTCGCCCTCGATCAGGAGCTTCAGGTGGACGGCCGGGGTGGTGCGGCCGGTGGTGGCGAGGTGGGCCCGGACACCGAGTGTGTGGAAGAACACCTGGCCCTTGTCGTCGGCCGCTCCGCGCGCGTACAGGCGGTTCCCCCGCACGACGGGCTCGAAGGGCTCGCTGTCCCAGCCGTCCTCACGGGCGGCCGGCTGGACGTCGTGGTGGCCGTAGACCAGGACCGTGGGCGCGTCGGGGTCGTCGCTGGGCCACTCGGCGTAGACGGCCGGGGCACCCGGGGTCTGCCAGACCTCGGCGGTCGGGAAGCCGGTCCTGCGGAGTTCGGCGGCGAGCCAGTCGGCGCTGCGTCGCACGTCGGGCGCGTGGTCGGGCCGGGCCGACACGGAGGGGATGCGCAGCCATGCGGTGAGGTCGTCGAGGAAGGCGGAGCGGTGCTGTTCGATGTACGTGCGGACGGCGCTGACGGCACTGTCAACGGGCTGGCTCATACTCACGAGCCTATCGGCCCGCGCCGGTGTCCTCGGAGTGCGGTATCTCACCGGGCACCTCGTCGGACGGATCCGGGAGCAGCAGCCGCTCCAGTGCGGCCCGGTCGGGCAGGGGGTCGGGGCGTTCGACCTCTCCGGTGCGCACGTACAGGAAAGCGGCGCCGACGGATTCCGGGGGGACGCCCTGCTGTTCGGCCCAGGCGAGCCGGTACACGGCGAGCTGGAGCGGGTCGGCGGTACGGGCGCGGCCGGTCTTCCAGTCGACGATCTCGTACGTCGCCCCGTCCCCGTCGCCCTCCTTGTAGACGGCGTCGATGCGGCCCCGGACGACGCGTCCGGCGATCGACAGCTGGAAGGGGGCCTCCACGCGGTAGGGGGTCCGGTGGGCGTACTCGGTGCGTTCGAAGGCGTCCTTGAGGGCCTGGAGGTCGCGCTCGTCGGCGATCTCGGCCGTGCTGCCGGGCAGCTCGTCCGGCTCCAGCATGGGCAGGGTGAGTTCCTCGAAACGGGCCTCGACCCAGGCGTGGAAGCGGGTGCCGCGGCGCGCGGCGGGCTGCGGCGGGCGGGGCATGGGGCGGGCCAGTTCCCGCGCGAAGCCGTCCGGGTCGGCGGCCAGGCGCATCAGCTCGGAGGCGGTGAGCGAGGCGGGCAGCGGGACCTCGGTGACGCTCGCGCGGGTGTGCAGCAGTTCTCCGGCGAGGGCGTCGAGGTCGCGGTCCCAGGAGGCGACGGTGCGGGCCTCCTCCGGGGTGAGCCGGGGCGCTCCGGTCTCCTCGGCGGAGCGGGGCCGCGGGGTGCCGCCGGGCCGTCCCGCCTCCTCCGCGGGGGCCGGGCGCGGGGCGCCGGCGGGTCGGGTGCCCTCCGGTGCGCCGGGGCCCGCGAGGGGTCCCTCGGCGGCTTCGGGGGCCGTCGCCTGGTGCGGGATGGTGGGGCGGTCGGTGGTCCAGGAGTCCCAGTCGTCCGGATCGTCGGCCGGGAAGGGGTCGTCCTCCGCGGGGAAGTCCGCGGGGAAATCCGCGGGGAAGGCGTCCTCGTCGTCCGGTGGCGGCGGCCAGTCGGGGTCGTCGTAGGTGTCCGGGTCGTGTACGGCCGTGGGGTGGTCGTCGGGGTGGGCGGCGAGGTGGTCGAGGTGGGCGAGGACGGTCTCGGCGGCCGCGCGGCGGCGGGCGAGGGCGTCGTCGTCCAGGGGCAGGGGCCACACCCGGTCGTCGGTGGCCCGGTGCAGGGCGGGGTTCTCCTCGTCCTCGGCGGGCTCGTCGGCCCACGCCTCGATCTCGCCGTACCCGGCGGCGCAGTGCTCGTGGAGGGCCTGGAGGAACGCGGAGGGGCCGCGCGGTTTCTTCTGGCTGGGTCCCCACCAGTGGCCGGAGCCGAGCAGGAGGGAGCGGGGACGGGTGAAGGTGACGTAGCCGAGGCGGAGTTCCTCGGTGTGCTGGTGCTCCTTCATCGCCTCGTGGAAGGCCTTCAGGCCCCGGGAGTCCCAGGAGGTGATGTCGGGCAGGGTGTCGGCGTCGCCGCGCAGCGCGTGCGGCAGCACCTTGCCCTGGGCGGTCCACTTCTCGCGGCCCTGGCCGCTGGGGAAGGTGCCCGTGACCAGTCCGGGGACGGCCACGACGTCCCACTCCAGGCCCTTGGACTTGTGCGCGGTGAGCACCTTGACGGTGTTCTCGCCGCCGGGCAGGGCGTTGTCGAGGCCCTTCTCGTACTGGGCGGCGGTGCGCAGGAAGCCGAGGAAGGCGAGCAGGGTGGCCTCGTTGTCGCCGCCGGCGAAGGAGGCGGCGACGTCGAGGAAGTTGGACAGGGTCTCCCGCCGGCGGGCGGCCAGGGCGTGCGGGGACGCCGACAGCTCGACCTCCAGGCCGGTGACGGCGAGCACGCGGTGCAGGACGTCCATGAGGGGGTCGGCCAGGCAGCGGCGCAGGTCGCGCAGTTCGGCGGCCAGGCGGGCGAAGCGCACGCGCGCGTCGGGCGAGAAGGGCAGCCCGTCGTCCCCCCGGTCCTCCAGGGGTGTCTCCAGGAACGTGTCGAGGGCGTCGGCGAGCGAGGTCACCTCGGACGGGTCGACGCCCTCGACGGCCTCGGCGAGCCGCCGGTCGGGGTCGTCGTCGTCCCGCACGCGTGCGGAGGACACCAGCAGCCGTGCGCGGCGCCCCAGCAGGGCGAGGTCGCGCGGGCCGATGCGCCAGCGCGGGCCGGTCAGCAGCCGCACGAGGGAGGCGTTGGCGCCGGGGTCCTGGAGGACCTCGCAGACGGCGACGAGGTCGGCGATCTCGGGCAGGTGCAGCAGCCCGGACAGGCCGACCACCTCGACGGGGACGTCCCGGGCCACCAGCGCGCCCTGGATCTCGGCGAAGTCGGTCGCCGTGCGGCAGAGCACGGCGATCTCGCCGGGCGCCTTCCCGGTGCGCACCAGGTGGGCGACGGAGTCGGCGACCCAGTCGATCTCCTCGGCGTGGGTGCGCAGCAGGGCGCAGCGCACGATGCCGTCGCGTTCGGCGCCGGGGGCCGGGCGGAGGGCCTCCACGCCCTCGTGCCGGGCGCGCAGGGGTTCGGCGAGGCCGTTGGCGAGGTCCAGCAGACGGCCGCCGCTGCGGCGGTTCTCGCTGAGCGACTGGCGGGTGGCGGGGCGGCCGTCGGCGTGGGCGAAGTGCTCGGGGAAGTCGTCGAGGTTGGCGACGGAGGCGCCGCGCCAGCCGTAGATCGCCTGGCAGGGGTCGCCGACGGCGGTCACCGGGTGGCCGGTGCCGTGGCCGAAGAGGCCGGCCAGCAGGACGCGCTGGGCGACCGAGGTGTCCTGGTACTCGTCGAGGAGGACGACGTGGAACTCGTCGCGCAGGGCGCGGCCCACCTCGGGGACCGCGGCGAGCCGGGCCGAGAGGGCGATCTGGTCGCCGAAGTCGAGCAGGTCGCGTTCGCGTTTGGCGGCCCGGTAGCGCAGCACGAGGTCGGCGAGTTCGCGCCGTGCGGCGGCCGCTTCGGGGACCTTGCGCAGCTCGGCGTTGGTGAGTCTGGTGTTCTCCAGGGTGCGCAGCAGTTCGGCGTCGTGGGCGCGCAGGTCCTCGGGGCGCACGAGGTGCTCGGCGAGTTCGGCGTCGAGGGCGAGGAGGTCTCCGACCAGGTCGGGGAAGGAGCGGGTGAGGGCCGGATAGGGGCCGGGGGCCTCGCGCAGCACCCGCGCGGCGAGCTGGTAGCGGGTGGCGTCGGCGAGCAGGCGGGAGGACGGCTCCAGGCCGATGCGCAGGCCGTGGTCGGTCAGGAGGCGGCCCGCGAAGGCGTGGTAGGTGGAGATCACCGGTTCGCCCGGGGGGTTGTCCGGGTCGATGACGTCCGGATCGGTGACGCCGGCCTTGATCAGCGCCTTGCGGACGCGTTCGGCGAGTTCACCGGCGGCCTTGTTGGTGAAGGTGAGGCCGAGCACCTGTTCGGGGGCGACCCGGCCGGTGCCGACCAGCCACACCACGCGGGCCGCCATCACCGTGGTCTTGCCCGATCCGGCTCCGGCCACGATCACCTGCGGGGCGGGCGGCGCGGTGATGCAGGCCGTCTGCTCCGGGGTGAACGGGATGCCGAGGAGTTCCTTGAGCTGATCGGGGTCGGTGATACGAGCGGGCACACGCAGAGGCTAGCCGCGGGTACCGACACCGGATGCCGAAGCACGCCCCGGGGCGGGGAAACCGCAGCTCGGCACGGGGGGTGCGATGCGTCACGCCGGTCACTCGACCACGTGCCGGCCCTCGGGCCGGGCGCTGCAGGAGGCGCGGAAGGCGCAGTGGGCGCAGTGCTGGCCGGTGGTCGGGGTGAACCGTTCGTCGAGGACCTTGCCGGCGGCCGTGGCCAGCAGGTCGCCGACCCACTCCCCCTCCAGCGGCTGCTGGGCCTGCACCTTGGGCAGGGTCTCGCCGCCGTCCCGCACGGCGGCCCCCTGGCGCAGCTGGACGAGTTCGGCGCCGCCGGGTTCGGGGCGCGTCCCGCCGAAGACCTCGTCGACGGCCCCCTCGCGCACGGCGAGCTGGTAGACGGCGAGCTGGGGGTGGCGGGCCACCTCGGCGGAGCTGGGCGCCTGCTTGCCGGTCTTGAAGTCGACGACGTAGGCGCGGCCGTCGCCGTCGGTCTCGACGCGGTCCATCTGGCCGCGGATGCGGACCTGGTAGTCGCCCGCTTCCAGGGTGACGTCGAAGTCGTGCTCGCCGGCCACCGGGGTGCGTCCGGCGCGGTCCATGACGTGCCACTTCAGGAAGCGTTCGAGCGCGACGCGCGCGTTCTCCTTCTCCTGCGCCGACTTCCACGGCGCGTCGAAGGCCAGCGCGTTCCACACGGAGTCGAGGCGTTCCATGAGGACGTCGAGGTCGGCCGGGGTGTGTCCGGAGGCCACCTCGTCGGCCAGGGCGTGCACCACGTTGCCGAAGCCCTGGGCGGCGGTCGCGGGGGCGTCGGCCTTCACTTCGCGGCCCAGGAACCACTGCAGGGCGCAGGTGTGGGCGAGCTGCTCGAGGGCGCTGCCGGAGAGCACGACGGGCTGGTCGCGGTTCCGCAGCGGCACCCTGGACTCGGTCGGCTCGAACATGCCCCACCAGCGGTAGGGGTGCGCGGCCGGGACGAGCGGGCGGCCGTCGTCGTCGGCGAGGGCCGCGAGCCGGGCCAGCCGGTGGGCCGCGGCCCGGCGCAGGGCGTCCGAGGCGCGCGGGTCGACCGTGGTGGCGCGCAGTTCGGCGACGAGCGCGGCCACGGACAGGGGGCGGCGCGGGCGCCCGGTGACGTCCCGGGGTTCGACGCCGAGCTCGGTCAGGAACCGGGAGGGCTGGTCGCCGTCGTCCGCGGGCGCCTTCACGGCCGTCACGACCAGGCGTTCCCGTGCGCGCGTGGCGGCCACGTAGAACAGGCGGCGCTCCTCGGCGAGCAGGGCGCCCGGGGTGAGGGGTTCGGCGAGTCCGTCGCGGCCGATGCGGTCGGCCTCCAGCAGGGAGCCGCGCCGGCGCAGGTCCGGCCACAGGCCCTCCTGGACGCCGGCCACGACGACCAGGCTCCACTCCAGGCCCTTGGAGCGGTGCGCGGTCATCAGGCGCACCGCGTCGGGGCGCACGGCGCGCCGCGTGAGGGTGTCGGCGGCGATGTCCTCGGCCTCGATCTCCTCCAGGAAGTTCAGGGCGCCGCGGCCTCCGGTGCGTTCCTCCGCACGGGCCGCGGTCGCGAACAGCGCGCACACGGCGTCGAGGTCCCGGTCGGCGTTGCGTCCGGCCGCGCCGCCGCGCCGGGCGGCGCGCTCCAGGCGCTGGGGCCACGGCGTGCCGTCCCACAGGTCCCACAGGGCCTCCTCGGCCGTGCCGCCGCCGGCCAGACGCTCCCGGGCCTTGCGCAGCAGCGCGCCGAGGCGCTGGGCGCCCCGCGCGTACGCGGGGTCGTGCACGGTCAGCCGCTCGGGCTCGGCCAGCGCCCGCGCGAGCAGTTCGTCCGAGGGCGGCGGCAGCGGGTTGCCCGCGGCCCGCTCCTCCTCGCGCAGGGCCCGGCCGAGGCGGCGCAGGTCGGCGGCGTCCATGCCGGCGAGAGGGGAGGTGAGCAGGGTGCGAGCGGTCTCGGTGTCGAGCCAGCACGGCTCCGGCTCTTCGCCGGGGCCGGCGCCGGGGCGCTCCTCGGCTGCTCCGGCACCGGGACGGTCCTCCTCCGCTCCGGGGCCGGGGCGGTCCTCGTCCGCCGCGGCTTCGCCGGTCGCCTCGTCCGCCGCCGTCCGGGCGGCCCCGGGTACGGTCCCGGCGCCCCGGCCGCGGCCCTCGGCCGCCGCCGTCGCCACCGCCCGCAGGGCCGTCAGCAGCGGGGCCACCGCCGGTTCGTGACGCAGGGGCAGGTCGTCGCCGTCGACGTCCACGGGGACGCCCGCCGACGTGAGCGCGCGGCGGACCGCCGGGAGGGTGCGGGAGCCGGCGCGCACCAGGACGGCCATGTCCCTCCAGGGGAGGCCGTCCTCCAGGTGGGCCCGGCGCAGGATGTCGGCGATGTTGTCCAGCTCGGTGCCGGGCGTCGGGTAGGTGTACACCTCGACCCGGCCGCCCTCCCGCGCGGCCGTCAGCTCCCGGTGGGCGCGGACCTTCTCGGCGGGCAGGCGGGGCAGCGGCATGCGCTGGGTCACCAGCCGGGTGGCGGCCAGCAGGGCGGCGCCGGAGCGGCGCGAGGTGCGCAGCACCCCGACCGGGGCCGGGCGGCCGTCCGCGCGGCGGAACGCGTACGGGAACTCCAGGATGCCGTTGACGTCCGCGCCGCGGAAGGCGTAGATCGACTGGTCGGGGTCGCCGAAGGCGACGAGCGTGCGCCCGCCGCCGGCCAGGGCGTGCAGCAGCCGCACCTGGGCCGGGTCGGTGTCCTGGTACTCGTCGACGTAGACGGCGTCGTACCGCGCGGTGAGCTGCCGGGCGGTCTCGGGGCGGCGGGCGAGGAGCACCGCGCGGTGGACCAGTTCGGCGTAGTCGAGCACGCCCTGGAGGTCGAGGACGTCGAGGTACTCGGCGAGGAAGGCGGAGGCGGCGCGCCAGTCGGGGCGTCCGATGCGGCGGGCGAAGGCGTTGAGGGCCTCGGGGTCGAGACCGAGTTCGCGGCTGCGGGCGAGCACCGCGCGGACCTCGTCGGCGAAACCGCGGGTGGTCAGGCAGGCGCGCAGTTCGTCCGGCCAGCGCACGTGGGCGAGGCCGAGCCGTTCCAGGTCGGCCTGGCCGGCGAGCAGTTCCCGGACGGTGACGTCCTGCTCGGGGCCCGACAGCAGCCGCAGCGGTTCCACGAAGAGGTCGCTGTCCTGGTGGGCGCGGATCAGGGCGTAGCAGAACGAGTGGAACGTGGTCGCCCGCGGGGCCCGCGCGGCGCCCATGCGCAGGGCCATGCGGTCGCGCAGCTCGACGGCCGCCCTGCGGCTGAACGTCAGCACCAGGACGCGCTCGGGGTCCCCGCCGCGGGCGATCCGCGCGGCCACGGACTCGACGAGCGTGGTGGTCTTGCCGGTGCCCGGACCTGCGAGGACGAGCAGCGGTCCGGTCTCGTGGTCAACCACGGAGCGCTGCGCGGCGTCCAGTCGAGGGGGATTCACGCGGGTCGGCGGGGTACGGACCAGTCGATGAGCGCCACGGCTCCCCCGCCGCACCTGGGGGTGCGACAGGCCGCTGGTGGAGGAAGAGGAGCTCACGTGGTTCGCCGGTCCTGGTGGGTGTGCGGTGGGGCGGTCCGCCGCGCGTGGAGGGCGGTGGACCCGGGGGTGAAGGGGACGCGTGCGGCCGACGCTACGCCGCCGAAAAGCGCGGAAGCAGGACTTCCGCTTCTTCTCTCGCGGCACGCACGGCACATCCGCCCCTCCGCCCACGAACGTACGTCATGTCAGGGGCGTGCCCCCTTTCCCCTTCACGGATCACGGGTCACACGGCGACGCGCGCGATGGCGGAAGCTGTCAGGTGTGACCCTCGGTGCGCCCACCGCCGTCCCACCGCGCACGTCTCATGTCGAGGCGCGGCACGTGGTCCGCCGCGGCCCGGCCCGCCTCCTTCAGGGGCGTGCCCTCCGCGCGGTAGTGGCCGAGCGCCCTTTGTTCGTGACCCGGCAGCAGGACCCCGTCCGCACGGACGACGCGCCACCACGGGACGGCTCCTCCGTAGAGGGCCATCACGCGCCCGACCTGCCGGGGGCCGCCCTCGTCCAGCCACTCCGCCACGTCGCCGTACGTCATGACGCGGCCCGGCGGGATCAGCTCGGCCACCTCCAGGACCCGCTCGGCGTACTCGGGCAGGGCGTGCGGGTGCTCCGGGACGGCATCGGACGGAAGGCTCTCCTGACTCACCCGGTCCATCCTGCACCACCCCACCGACAACGCCCCGCGCCCGCGCGCGTGCGCCCGTCCCGCCCCGGGGCACCGCTTCGGGCAGACTGTGCGGCCCGCATATGGACCCTGATGCCCCCTTGTGCCGGTACGGCATGCCACCATCGTGCGGGCGGTGACTGGTGATACGAGACCAAGAAGAGACGATGAAGCAGCAGGGCGCACACCCCGGGAACACGGGGGGCACCCCTGACGCCTCGTCGCACCCGGACACCGCGAACGCCGACACGAAGGACGTCGAGACGAAGGGCGCCGGCACCGGGGCGGCCGGGAAGAAGGCCGCTCTGGACACCGACGACGCCGACACGGCGTACATCGACGAGGTCGAGGGCGACGAGCCCCTGCTCCCCGCGCGGGTGCACCGCCCGTCCGACCTCATGCGGCTCCTCGTGGGCGTCCTCGCCGTCGTGGTGCTGCTGGCGATCGCCGCGTTCGCCCACGGCACCACCTCGGGCCTGGAACAGGACATCACCAAGGGCACCGGGCAGGCGCCCGACCTGCTCATCAAGATCGCGGGTCTGGCCTCCAGCATCGCGATCCTCCTGGTGCCGGTCGCCTTCGCCATCGAACGCCTGATCAAACGGGACGGACTGCGGATCGCCGACGGCGTGCTCGCCGCCGTGCTCGCGCACGGCGTGACACTCGCCACGGACCTGTGGGTCGCGCGGGCCGCCCCCGACTCGATCCAGGAGGCGCTCACCCAGCCCTCCCCCGGCGACATCCACGCCCTGACCGATCCGGTGCACGGCTATCTGGCCCCGGTCATCGCGTACATGACGGCCGTCGGCATGTCCCGCAGACCCAAATGGCGCGCGGTGCTGTGGGTGGTCCTGCTCCTCGACGCCTTCTCCATGCTCGTCACCGGGTACACCACCCCGTTCTCGATCATCCTGACGGTGCTGATCGGCTGGACCGTCGCCTACGGCACCCTCTACGCGGTCGGCTCGCCCAATGTGCGCCCCACCGGCCGGACCCTGATGGCGGGCCTGCGGACCGTTGGGTTCCATCCGGTGAGCGCGTCCCGCGTGGAGTCTGGCGACGCCCCCGAGACCGGGGACCGGGGACGCCGGTACTTCGTCACCCTGGAGGACGGCCCGCCGCTGGACGTGACGGTGGTCGACCGCGAGCAGCAGGCACAGGGCTTCTTCTACCGCGCGTGGCGCAACCTGACCCTGCGCGGCTTCGCCACCCGCAGCAGCCTCCAGTCGCTGCGCCAGGCCCTGGAGCAGGAGGCGCTGCTGGCGTACGCGGCCATCGCGGCCGGCGCCAACGCGCCCAAGCTGATCGCGACCTCCGAGCTCGGCCCCGACGCGGTCATGCTCGTCTACGAGCACAGCGGCGGGCGCACCCTCGACTCACTGGCGGACGAGGAGATCACCGACGAACTGCTGCACGACGCCTGGCACCAGGTACGGGCGCTGCAGTCCCGCCGCATCGCGCACCGCAGGCTGGTGGGCGACGCGATCCTGGTGGACCGCTCCGGCACGGTGATCCTCACCGACCTGCGCGCCGGCGAGATCGCGGCCGGCGATCTGCTGCTGCGCATGGACGTCTCCCAACTGCTCGTGACGCTGGGCCTCAGGGTGGGCGCCGAACGGGCGGTGGCCTCCGCGCTGAGCGTCCTCGGCCCCGACGCCGTGGCGGACTGCCTGCCGATGCTCCAGCCCATCGCGCTGAGCCGCTCCACGCGCGCGACCCTGCGCAGGCTCGCCCGGGAACGCGCGGAGCGCGAGCGCGAGGCGGTCCTGGAGGCCTCCCGGCAGTCCCGCCTGCTCCGCGCGGAGCAGGCCGCCGCCGGCGAGACCGACCGGCCCGTGCTCGAGAAGCCCGACAAGAAAGCCGTGCGCGCGGAGCAGCGGGCCGAGAAGCGGGCCATCGACGAGGCCATGGAGGAGGCACGCGAGGAGGACCTCCTCACCCAGATCCGGCACGAGGTGCTGCGGATCAGGCCGCAGGCCCCGGTCGAACCGGCCCGCCTGGAGCGGGTGCGGCCGCGCACGCTGATCAGTTTCATCGCCGGCGCGATCGGCGCGTACTTCCTGCTGACCCAGCTCGCCCACATCGAGTTCGGGCCGTTGATCGCAGGCGCCGAGTGGGGATGGGTGGCCGCGGCCGTGCTGTTCTCGGCGGGCAGCTACTTCGCGGCCGCCCTGGCGCTGCTGGGGTTCGTGCCGGAGCGGGTGCCGTTCCTGCGGACGGTGGCGGCACAGGTCGCCGGGTCGTTCGTGAAGATCGTCGCCCCGGCGGCGGTGGGCGGCGTGGCCCTGAACACGCGCTTCCTCCAGCGCGCGGGGGTACGGCCGGGGCTCGCGGTGGCGAGTGTCGGCGCGTCCCAGCTGTTCGGGCTGGGCTGTCACATCCTGATGCTGCTGTCCTTCGGCTATCTGACCGGCACCGAGAAGACGCCCTCCCTGTCGCCGTCCCGCACCGTCATCGCGGGTCTGCTGACGGTGGCGGTGCTGGTGCTCGTGGTGACCTCGGTGCCGTTCCTGCGGAAGTTCCTCGTCACGCGTGTGCGGTCGCTCTTCGCCGGAGTCGTGCCGCGCATGCTCGACGTCCTGCAGCGGCCGCAGAAGCTGGCCACCGGCATCGGCGGCATGCTGCTGCTCACCGCCTGCTTCGTGATGTGCCTGGACGCCTCGATCCGGGCGTTCGGCGACGACACGGTCTCGATCAGCATCGCCAGTGTCGCCGTCGTCTTCCTCGCGGGCAACGCGCTGGGCTCGGCGGCGCCGACGCCGGGCGGGGTGGGCGCGGTCGAGGCGACCCTGACGGTCGGCCTGATCGCCGTCGGGCTCCCCAAGGAGGTCGCCGCGCCGGCGGTACTGCTGTTCCGGCTCCTGACGCTGTGGCTGCCGGTCCTGCCGGGGTGGCTGGCCTTCAACCACCTCACGCGCAAGGAAGCGCTGTAGGGCGGTCGCGGGAGCGCACGGGCAGCGGGGGGAACGCCCCCGGGGCCGGTCCCGGCCCCTCCCTCGTACGGCCCGTGTCCCGCGCGTCCCGCCCCGGGCCGCCGCAGGATGGAGGCATGTCCCCTCCTTTCCGCCTGCGTGCCGCCGCCCTGACCGCCTGCGCCGTCCTGCTGCCCGCGCTGCTGGCGGGCTGCGGTGCGGACGCCGAGGACGGGAGCGCGGACCTGACGCAGCAGGAACTCGACTGGCAGGCCTGCCCGGCCCCCTCCGAGGCACAGGGCGGGGGCCCCGCCCCCTCGCCCCTGCCGGGCGGGACCGCGTGGCAGTGCGCCACCATGAAGGTGCCCCTGGACTGGGACGAGCCCGAGGGCGACACCATCGGCCTCGCGCTGATCCGGGCGAGGACGAGCGGGAGGGCGAGCGAGCGCATCGGCTCCCTGATCTTCAACTTCGGCGGCCCGGGCGGCTCCGGCGTCACCGCGCTCCCCGCGTTCGGCGAGGACTACGCGACCCTGCGCACCCGCTACGACCTGGTGAGCTTCGATCCCCGCGGAGTCGGCCGCAGCGCGCCCGTGATCTGCGAGAACAACCGGCAGCTCGACGCGTACTTCCAGCAGGACGCGACCCCCGACGACGGCGCCGAGCGGGCCGAGCTCCTGGACAACACCAAGGGATTCAACGCGGCCTGCGAGAAGAACTCCGCGCGGGTCCTGCCGCACGTGCGCACCACCGAGACCGCCCGCGACCTCGACCTGATGCGCCAGGTCCTCGGCGACGACGAGCTGCACTACTTCGGCATCTCCTACGGCACCGAACTCGGCGGCGTCTACGCCCACCTGTTCCCGAAGAAGGTGGGCCGGGCGGTGTTCGACGCGGTCGTCGACCCCACGCAGAACCCGGAGCAGAGCTCGCTCGGGCAGGCACGGGGCTTCCAGCTCGCGCTCGACAACTACGCCGAGCACTGCGTCTCCCAGGTCGAGGACTGTCCCGTCGGCGACAGCGCGCAGGACGTGAAGGACCGTATCGCCAAGTTCCTGAGGGACCTCGACGCCGAGCCGATCCCCGGTATCGCCCCGCGCGAGCTGACCCAGACCGCGGCGACCGGCGGCATCGCCCAGGCCCTGTACTCGCAGGACCTCTGGGGGTTCCTCACCGACGGTCTCGAAGAGGCCTACAACGGCGACGGGACGATTCTGATGGTGCTGTCCGACTCGTTGAACGGACGCAACCAGGACGGCGAGTACAGCAACCTCGTCCCCGCCAACGTCTCCATCAACTGCGCCGACGACAAACCCCGTTACCGCACCGAGGACGTGGAGCGCAGTCTGCCCGAGTTCCGGGCCGCGTCCGAGCTGTTCGGCGAGTACCTGGCGTGGGGGCTGATCGGCTGCACCGACTGGGCGGTTCCGGGGGCCGCCGACCATCCCGAGGTGAGCGCCCCCGGCGCGGCCCCGATCCTGGTGATCGGCAACACCGGCGACCCCGCCACGCCGTACGAGGGGGCGCGCAGGATGGCGCAGGCGCTGGGTGAGGGGGTCGGTGTCGAGCTGACGTACGAGGGGCAGGGACACGGGGCCTACAACAGCAGGAACCGGTGCGTGCAGGACGCGGTGCACGGCTATCTCCTGGACGGAGAGGTGCCGAGGGCCGGCACCGTCTGCTCCGAGCAGGCACCGGACCGCTCCTGAGCAGGCACCGGACTGCAGAACCACAGGTCAGAGCGTTATCCACAGGGCACCCCGGCAGGAGGCGGGTCTGCCTACCATGGCTTGACCGCCATCCGCGGCACGGTGCGGACGGCCAGGCGAGGGGGGAAGCGTCACATGACGCGCATCACACGGTGGGCGGCTCTGACGGTCGCCGCCGCACTGCTGACGGCGGGCTGCAGCGGCGGCCCGTCCGGTGACGACGGCGAGAACGACGGCAGGAGCGGCAGCAAGGGCGACGGGACGGCGCTCGACTGGGGACGCTGCAAGGCCTCGGGGGGCGCCCCCGCCCCGGGTGGCGACTGGCAGTGCGCCACGCTCCGGGTGCCGCTGGACTGGTCGGAGCCCGACGGTGCCACGATCGGGCTGGCGCTGATCCGGGCGAAGGCCACGGGGGACGACCGCCTCGGCTCGCTGCTGTTCAACTTCGGCGGCCCGGGCGGATCGGGCGTGTCCATGATGCCGTCCTACGCCGGCACCGTCGCCGAGCTGCGCGAGCGGTACGACCTGGTGAGCTGGGATCCGCGCGGGGTGGCCGCCAGCGAGGGCGTCCGCTGCCGCAGCGACCGGGAGATCCAGGCGGCCGAATCGTCGGTGGACGGCACCCCGGACACACCGGCCGAGGAGCGGACGTACTTCGAGGACGCCGCCGATTTCGGCAAGGACTGCCAGAAGGCCGCCGGGAAGCTGATGGCCCATGTGTCGACCACCGACACCGCCCGCGACATGGACCGCATCCGGCAGGTCCTCGGCGACGACAGGCTGAACTACTTCGGCATCTCCTACGGCACCGAACTCGGCGGCGTCTACGCCCACCTGTTCCCGAAGAAGGTGGGCCGGATGACGCTCGACGCGGTGGTCGACCCGAGCGCCGACACGGTGGGCCACGCCAAGAACCAGACGCGCGGCTTCCAACTGGCGCTCGACAACTACCTGAAGTCCACCGGCCGGGACCCCGAGCAGGGAACGCGCGAGATCGCGGACCTGCTGGAACGGATCGACGCGGAACCACTGCCGACGTCCTCGTCCGGGCGGAAGCTGACGCAGACACTGGCCCTGACCGGCATCGTCCTGCCGCTGTACAGCCAGGCGAGCTGGCCGGCGCTGACCAGCGCGCTGCGGGCGGCGGAGGAGGGGGACGGCTCGAAGCTGCTGGCGCTGGCCGACGGCTACAACGACCGCGACGCCTCGGGTCGCTACGGCGCGACGACCCACTCGCAGCGGGTCATATCGTGCCTGGACGACAGGCAGCGGCCGACCGCGGCACAGGCGAAGAAGCTGCTGCCGGAGTTCGAGGAGATCTCGCCCGTCTTCGGGGCCTTTCTCGGCTGGGACACGGCCGGCTGGTGCCACGACTGGCCGGTGCCCGGGCAGCACGACACCCCGGAGGTGAGCGCGCCGGGCGCGGCCCCGATCCTGGTGATCGGCAACACCGGCGACCCGGCCACCCCGTACGAGGGCGCCCGGAGGATGGCGGACGAGCTGGGCGAGGACGTCGGTGTGGTGCTCACCTGGAAGGGCGAGGGCCACGGCGCGTACGGCAGTGGGAGCGACTGCGTCGACTCCGCGGTGAACGCGTACCTCCTGGACGGCACCGTGCCCGAGGACGGCAAGGTCTGCTCATGACACGGGCGGGGGCTCCGGGCACCCGTGGCGCCCGGAGCCCCCGCTTCGGTTCCTGCTGCGGCTCCGGCTCAGTAGACCGGCTTCTCCGGCTCGATCTGGTTGACCCAGCCGATCACGCCGCCGCCGACGTGGACGGCGTCGGAGAAGCCCGCGGACTTGAGGACCGCGAGGACTTCCGCACTGCGGACACCCGTCTTGCAGTTCAGGACGATCTTCTTGTCCTGCGGCAGGCTCTCCAGGGCGTTGCCCATGAGGAACTCGTTCTTGGGGATCAGGCGGGCGCCCGGGATGGACACGATCTCGAACTCGTTCGGCTCACGGACGTCGATGAGCTCGAGGTTCTCGCCCTCGTCGATCCACTCCTTGAGCTGCTTGGGAGTGATCGTGGAGTCGACGGCCGCCGCCTGGGCCTCCTCGGACACGACGCCGCAGAAGGCCTCGTAGTCGATGAGCTCGGTGACGGTCGGGTTCTCGCCGCAGATCGCGCAGTCGGGGTCCTTGCGGACCTTGACCTGGCGGTACTGCATCTCCAGGGCGTCGTAGATCATCAGGCGGCCGACGAGGGGCTCGCCGATGCCCGCGAGGAGCTTGATGGCCTCGTTGGCCTGGATGGAACCGATGGACGCGCACAGCACGCCCAGGACACCGCCCTCGGCGCAGGACGGGACCATGCCGGGGGGCGGGGGTTCCGGGTACAGGCAGCGGTAGCAGGGGCCGTGCTCGGACCAGAAGACCGAGGCCTGGCCGTCGAAGCGGTAGATCGAGCCCCACACGTACGGCTTGTTCAGCAGTACGCAGGCGTCGTTGACCAGGTAGCGGGTCGCGAAGTTGTCCGTGCCGTCGACGATCAGGTCGTACTGGCTGAAGATGTCCTTCACGTTGTCGGCCTCGAGCCGCTCCTCGTGCAGGACCACGTTCACGTACGGGTTGATGCCCTTGATCGTGTCACGCGCGGACTCCGCCTTGGGGCGGCCGATGTCGGACTGGCTGTGGATGACCTGACGCTGCAGGTTCGACTCGTCGACCTCGTCGAACTCCACGATGCCGAGGGTGCCCACGCCCGCGGCGGCCATGTACATCAGCCCCGGCGAACCCAGGCCACCGGCGCCCACAAAGAGCACCTTGGCGTTCTTCAGCCGCTTCTGCCCGTCCATCCCCACATCGGGGATGATCAGGTGGCGGGAGTACCTGCGGACCTCGTCTACGGTGAGTTCGGGGGCCGGCTCGACCAGGGGTGGCAACGACACGGGGACTCCGTTGGTCGGTCAATCACTACGGTTGTTCTCCGATCAACACTGCCACGGCCTTTTTCATTCCGAGACACCCGTCCCGATGCGCGAGACGATGTCGTCCCAGTAGCCGGGCAGCGGTTCCCAGGGGTCGGTGCGGCCGCCGCGGCCCGTGTGGTCGGTGAAGTAGATCGTCGCGGCACCCTGCCAGCGGGCGATGCGCAGGGCCTCCTCCAGGTGTGGTCCGGGCACTGCGCGCACGAAGTGGCAGAAGCGCTCGGGCGGATGGTCGGCGGTCCACTCCGCCGCCTGCGACCAGCGGTAGTCGCTCCAGGCACCGGAGAAGGTGACCAGTTGGTCGGCGCTCTCGGCGTATCCGGGGTGCGGGTGGGTGCCGTGGCCGAGGACGACGTGGGCGTCGTCACGGATCACCCGGAGCGTGGTGACGGCGCGCCGGACGCCGGGGAGCCCGGCGCGGTCGGCGGGACAGCGGTCCAGGAGGAAGCCGTCGACCCGGTACCAGTCGAGGAACCGGTGGGCGTCCGAGACCACCTCGCCGAAGCCGCGCCGACCGTACGCGGCGTCGACGTGGCCGAGGACGCGGACGCCGGCGTCGCGCAGGCGGCCGGCCGCCTCCAGGCAGTGCGGGTCGGGCCGGACACCGGGCCCGTCGGCCACGTTCAGGACGACCCAGTGCAGGGGGGTGCCGGGGCGGGTGAGTTCCTTCCACTCGGTCGGGGCCACGAGGGGGTGCGCGAGGCCCGGGACACCGAAGCCGGTGCGGACGCCGGTGCTCGCGGTGGCCGGTTCGACACGGGTCAGATGCGGCACGCCGCCTCCATCCAGATGTCGGCCAGGGACTCCTCGAGGTTGATCCGGGGGCGCCAGCCGAGCCGGTCGCGTGCGGTGCGCACATCGGCCTGCTGCCAGCTGCCGCAGCCGTCCGGGTACGGGTACGCGACCGGAGGCGCGTGGTGGTCGGAGTCGGTGCGGGGGTGGCCGATGGTGGCCCTGAGGTGGGCGGGATGGGCGGCGTGCGAGGCGTGGGGGCTCGGTGACGCGTGGGCGCCGGGAGGGCCGTCCGGTTCGGTGAGGGCGCCGCCGTATCCGGCCACCCGGGCGAGGATCCCGGCGGCGTCGCGCAGGCGGACGGCACGGCCCGACCCGATGTTGATGACGCCCTGCGCGGCGGAGAGCGAGGCGGCGTGCACGGCGCGGGCCACGTCGCGGACGTCGACGAAGTCCCGCTGCGCGCCGAGCCCGCCGAGCCTCAGCTCGCCGTCGCCGGACTGCATGGCGCGGCGCATGGCCTCGGCGAGCCGGCCGAGCGGGGAGCCGGCGGGCGTGCCGGGACCGACGGGTGAGAAGACCCGCAGGACGACGGCGTCCAGGCCGGACCCGAGGACCAGCTCGGTGGCGGCGAGCTTGCTGACGCCGTACGGGCCGCCGGGGCGCGGGACGGCGTCCTCCGCGGTGGAGGAACCGGGCTGGCTCGGGCCGTACTCCGCACTGCAGCCGATCTGCACGAGGCGTGCGCCGCAGCCGCTGCGGCGCAGGGCCTCGCAGACGGTGGCGACGGCGACGGTGTTGTGCCGGGTGAGTTCGCGGGCGCCGCCCCGGGTGGCACCCGCGCAGTTGACCACGACACCGGGGTGGACGGCGTCGAGGAAGCGGGTGAGGGCGCCGGGGCTGCCGGTGGCGAGGTCGAAGCGGACGTCGGCGTCGTCGCCGCGGCCGAGGGCCGTGAGCTGGACGGCCGGGTCGGCGAGCAGGCGGTCGGCGACGAAGCGGCCGAGGTAACCGTTGGATCCGATCAGCAGGACTCTCATCGGGCGACTCCTTCGGCGTCCGGAGCTGCTGGACGGGTGATCATGTGGGGTTCTCCTTCGGGTGCGGATGCGTGAGGGGCGCGTGTCGTGTGCCTGCGGCGCATGTGCGGCTCCGGCGGGGGTGGGGTTCGCCTTCGCGCCGTGCCCGGGCGGCGGCCGCCTCCTGCTCGGCTCACCCGGCCCGCGGAAGGCGCTCGGGCGGTCACCGCGGTCGCTCCGGGCGGGTGTGGGCCGAGGCCCGGGTGAGGGTGCGGGAGGCGTGGATCAGGAGGGTCAGGGCCGCTGCCCCGCAGATGAGGGTGGGGACGGCGCCGGGGCCCCAGGCGGTGGCCAGTGTGTCCACGGGTGCGGCCAGCGGGTCGCAGCCGGGGAGGCGGGCCGCGAAGACCGTGGCCAGGGCCGCCGCCTGGGCGGTGACCGTGGCCGTGAGGATCACCTTCGGGGCGTGGGTGAAGCCGTGGACCGTGAGGAGGCGGGCCAGGAAGAGGAGGGCGCCCAGGGCGAGGGTCCGGGAAGGGGCGAAGGGTTCGTCGAGGAGTGCGGCGGAGAGGGCGAGGAGGGCGGCCAGAGCGCACAGGAACAGGGCGAACGTGCCGAGCAGCACGGGCCGGACGGAGGCGGCGAAGTCCTCCAGGCCCCGGCTCGAGACGAGCCTGCGGCGGGCACGGGCGGAGAAGAGGTGGGCGGCCCAGGCCGCGGGCGTGCAGGCCAGGGCGAGGGCCAGGACCGGGGCGGCGGTGAGCGGCCAGTCGCCCCCCGCGGCGCCGGTGGGCAGGCCGTCGGGGCCGCCGGTGATCGCGGCGTCGAGCAGGCCGTCGCCCAGGAGTGCGTAGCCGACGAGCCAGCAGGTCCAGAACGCCGCGGTGGAACGGCGCGGGGCGGTCGAGGGGTGGTCGCCGGTGCTCAGTGGGCCCCGGCGCAGGGCCGCGCGCAGGGCGAGGGCGGTGGCGAGGACGCCGGCGGCTGCCGCAAGGAGGCGGGTCTGGCCGTGGGTGAGGCGCAGGGCGGTCAGCGACGCGAAGCACAGCGCCCCGGGGAGCAGGGTGAGGACGGCCCAGTCGGCGCGTGCCCCGGGGGCCACCGCGGCCGTGGAGGGCCGGTTGCCGCCGTCGCGCGGGACGCGGGCGTACAGCTCCTCCGCGAGGGAGAAGACGTCCCGGTGGCGGAAGCGCGCGGCGGTCCGGTCGGTGACGCCGTGGGCCTCCAGGCCGGCCGCGATCTCCAGGGGGTCCACGGCCCGTTCGCACAGTTCGCGGTGGCGGTGCAGCAGCGCCTTGACCGGGTCGGCCGCGCCGCGGCGGGGGGCGGACCCGGGGGGCCGCGGTCCGCCGGGTTCCGCCGTCTCGCGGTGCAGTGCGCCGAGGTCGGTCATCGGACTGCCTCCGTCACGGGGGCCGGCGCGGTGGCGCGCACGGGTGCGTTCCTCGCCCAGGTGGGGATGGCACGCGGGGTCAGGTCGGTCCAGTGGCCCGGGACATGGGCCTCGGCAGGGGCGGCGAAGGGCAGGGGGTCGCCGCTGTCGTCCAGCAGGAGGCGGTGGACCGGGGTCCGCGCGACGATCTCCAGATAGAGGCCGTGGAACGCCGCGACGTTCTGCTCGACGGTGAACAGCTCCAGTGCGCGGGCCCGTGCGGCGGCTCCGAGGCGCTCACGGCGCGCGGGGTCGCGCAGCAGGGACACGCACGCCTCGGCGAGCGCCCGCGGGTTGCGCGGCGGGACGACGAGGCCCGTGCCGCCGATGACCTCCACGACGGCGCCGACGTCCGTGGAGACCGTGGCGCGTCCGCAGAACATCGCCTCGACCAGTCCGGCCGGGAAGCCCTCGACGACGCTGGAGAGGACGGTCACCGCGCCCGAGGCGTACGCGTCGGCGACGGTGGGCAGGTCCGGGCCGCCGATCTCCTCGAAGGACACCGGGTTGTCGCCGACGGCGTGCGGGCCCTCGGCCTCGTCCGGGAAGAGCTGCGCGGCCAGCGCCTTGCAGTGGCCGAGGTAGTCGGCCCCCTCCGCACCGGACGGGCCGCCCATGACCCGCAGGCGGGTCCCGGGCTCCTCCTTGTGGATCTGCGCGAAGGCGTGCAGCAGCGAGACCAGGTCCTTGGCGGGCTCCACGCGGCCGACCCAGACGAGGGTGCGCGGGTCCGCGCTCTCCGGGGACTCACCGACCTCGTCGAAGGGCGTGGCGTCCATGCCGGGGTGGACCGTGCGGAGCTTCGCCCGGTCGGCACCGCAGCGTTCCTGCCAGCGGCGGGCGTGGGCGTTGCCCGGGGTGATGAACGCAGCTTGGCGGTAGGTCTCGGCGGCGAGCCGGCCGTGGAAGGCGGCGAGCAGGGAGCGGACCGCGGGCGAGGAGTCCGGGCGGCTCAGGTAGTGCGCCCGCAGGCGCACGCCGTACTCGGTCACCAGCAACGGGATGCCGAAGAAGTGGTGGGCGAGCAGGCCCGGCAGGGCGGTCGCGCCGCCGGCCGTGGCGTGGCAGAGGTCGACCGCGCCGAGCCCGTCCTCCTCGTACCAGTCGAGCGAGAGGGGGCGCAGAGCCTGTTCCAGGTGCGCGGCGACGGTCAGCAGATCCGGCACACGGGCCTCGCGCGCGGCGCGCCGGGCGCGGGGCGCGCGACAGGCGCGCTCCAGGAGGCGCACGGCGGTCTCGGAGCGGAGCGCGGCCACCAGGCCGCCTTCGTCGCGGGCGAGTTCGGCGAGGCCGTGCAGAGCGGTGGCGAAACGGTCCGCCTCGGGGGCGGCGTCCTGGGCGGCTCCGGGTGCGGCGGGGGCCTCCGCCGTGCAGAGCACGGCGGCCAGTTCGCCGTAGTGCTCCGTGAAGCGCCGGCGCGCGCGGCGGCCGTGCACCACCCCGTCGTCCTCGGCCGTCCACAGCGGTGCGGTGCGCACCCTGCCGACCTGCGGCGGCAGCGGGACCCAGCCCGCGTCCTCCTGGGCTTCGCTGCGGCTGAACGCGTAGACATCGAACTCGTGTTGGTCGAGTCCGCGCACGAGGCGGTCGCACCAGAGCCCGGCGTCACCGCTCACATACGGATAGCCACTCTCCGTAAGCAGTCCGATGCGCACGTGTGCACCCCCGATCTCCCGTATGCGGAGCCGCCGTTGGTCCGGCGACTCGCAGCGGGACGAACGTATGCGGACAAGGCGGTGGTGCGACGGACGGTTGTCCGTCGCACCACCAAAAGGGGTGAACAGGCGTAACTTTCCCGCGCGGGGCGCGTTCCGCCCCGCTAGGGGATCAGCCCTTCGGGTAGGGCCACGGGTTCGGCCGGCAGTCGATGCCGTCGTGATCCACGAACTTGGTCTGCTGCTGCATGACCGGGGCGAGGTCGCCGTCCTTGTCGCAGGTGACGTGGCCGTGGCCCAGGCGGTGGCCGATCTCGTGGTTGATCAGCATCTGGCGGTAGGCGTGGATCCGGTCGCCGTAGGTCTCCGCCCCCTGTGCCCACCGGTATGCGTTGATCATCACGCGTTCGGTGGCCGCCGAGTCGCAGGAGACGTTGTCCACGGTGGTGTCCAGGCCGGATCTGGCGCACCAGTCGGCGGTGGTGCCGGGGCTGGCGAGGGTGATCACGAAGTCGACCCGGCCGGAGTGGACGCGCTCGAAGGTGCGGGCGCCGTTGTGCGCCCAGCTGCGGTTGTCGTTGAGCGTCTTCTGCACGGCCTCGGCGAAGAGTTCGCCGTCGAGGCCGAGGCCCTGCTCCACGTCCACCCGGTAGGTGATCTTCTGTCCCCTGCCCGGTGCCTTGTCGATGCCGGGGATCGCGTCGAACTTCCCCGAGCCCGCGAACGTGGCGCCGAGCGCGTACTTCCGCTCCATCTTCTGCTCGTACGTCGGCTGTTCGGCGCCGGACGCCTCGGCGGGCGTCTCCCGGTCGTCCCCGCGCGAGGCGGGGTCCCGGACCTCACGCACCTGGTCGGTGGCGGACTGCGCCTGTGCGTCGGCACCGCCCGGTCCGTCGGCGACCTGGCCGGCCACGACCACGGCCAGCACCGTGGTGACGGCGGCGGCCGCGATCCCGGTGAAGGTCCGCCCCCTGCCGCCCCCGGTCTGCGCGGGCCCGCCGGAGGGCGGCGCGCCGTCGCCGGGACCGGACGGGACGGCGGGGGCCGGAGCGGTGTTCCAGTCGGTGACGGCGGCGTACGGATCCGGGGGGCGCGCGGAGGCGGACCGGCGGAACGTGAAGAGGTCGTCGTCCTCGGCGAAGGCGTCGAGGTAGTCCTGCCGCGGTCCGTCGGGGGGCGCCTGCCGCTGCCGCGGCAGGGGCAGGCCGGCCCCGGCCTGCGCGCCGTGCCCGGCCGCCGTCCACCCCGTCGGTTCCCCCCAGCCGCCGCCGGGTTCCCGCTGCTCGGGATGGCCACCGCGGGCTCGGGGGGTTCCGTGGGCGGGGGCGGTACCGGGGGGCCGGGGAACGCCGTGCGCGGGAGTGCCGTCCGGCAGGCGGGGAACGCCGTGCGCCGGGGCGCCGCCGGGGAACCGCGGGACGCCGTGCGCGGGCGTTCCGTCCGGAAGCCATCCGTCCGGGAGGTGGGGCACGCCGTGAGCGGGCGTGCCGTCGGCGAAGCGGGGGGCACCCCCGCCACCGGGCGCGCCGTGTCCCGGCGCTCCGTACGCCGGGGTCCCCTGCGGCCCTCCGTGGGCCGGGGGTCCCTGCGGCGTTCCGTGCACCGGGGGCCCGTGTGCCGGATTTCCCTGCGGCGTCCCGTACGGGGCCCCGTGCCCCTGGACCCCGCCGGCCTGCTCGCGGGCTTCGCGGCCGTCCCGGCCGCCCCGTCCTGCGGTCGTGTTCGCGGTGTCGCCCTTCGGGGCGGGTCCACGGCGGCTGTGGCGTCCCACGTCGCGCCTCAGCCCCTCACGTTCTCGGCGGTGGCCCCGCCGTCGCCGGCCTCGTCCGTGCCGGTGTCGGCGACCGGACCGGGGGCGCCCTTCGCGCCCGGCTCCCCAGTATCCCCCTCGTTCCCCGAATCCGTTGCATCCGCGAGGAGTTCACGGAAGGCGAGGGCCACGGCCCCGGGGTACTCCATCATCGCCACGTGCCCCGCGTCCGGGAGCGTCACCAGCCTCGAGTGCCGGAACGCGCGGGCCGCCCGCCGGGCCATGCGGAAGCCGACGAGCCGGTCCCGGCCGCCGTAGACGAGCAGGGTCGGCGCGAGCACCCGCTCGGCCTGACGCCACAGTCCGTGCTGGCCGCCCAGCGTGTACGCGTTGACCAGGCCCCGCGCGGAACGCGCCATCGCGTCCCAGAAGTACGGCAGCCGCAGCCGCCGTTCCATCTCCTGCACGGCGTTGCGGAACCCCTCCGGCGACACCCGCGCGGGGTCCCCGTAGCAGAGCGCCATCACACCGCGGACCCGCTGCTCCGCCGTCCACTCCCGGGTGATCCGGGTGAACAGCGGTGCGACCCCGGGCACCGCCAGCAGTCCCGTCGGGACGGCGGTGCGCTGCACGCGCAGCTCCGGCAGGGCCGGTGAGACGAGGGTGAGCGTGCGGACGAGGTCGGGGCGCACGGCGGCGACGCGCGTCACGACCGCGCCGCCGAGCGAGTTGCCGAAGAGGTGCACCGGACCGCGCCCGGCGGCGTCGAGATAACGGATCACCGCGCGTGCGTGCGCGGTGAGGGAGTAGTCGCCGTCGTCCGGGGGCGGGGAGTCGCCGAAGCCCGGCAGGTCCACCGCCTCGCCGTCGACGACGTCCTCCAGCAGGGGCATCAGCGCCGACCAGTTCAGCGAGGAGCCGCCCAGTCCGTGGACGTAGAGGGCGGGCGGCAGCCCTTCGCGCGCGGACGGCCTCGACCGGACCGACAACGTGATCCCGGGCAGCTCCACCGACCTGAGCCGCTCCCCCTCCGCGATCCTGACGGCGGCCACTTCGGGAAGCACGCTCGCGGGCGGCACGAACGGCGGCTCGGACGAAGACATGCGGCAATGTTACGAGACGATCACACAGCGGTTCACGTGTTCGCCGTCACAGGGGCACCTGCGCAGCGCGTCACGCCCCGGTCGCGGATCGCATAGCGTCCGGATCGGGTGTCTCCTAGTCTCATAAAGAGGGCACCCGCATGTGGCCCCCTGCATTCTCCAGGGACGTTCGTAGGAAGGGAGCCCGGCATGACGGTAGATCCGACCGACCCCGAGACCTTCGAGGAGGACGAGGACATCCGTGAGGACCAGGAGTTCGACGTCGAGGCACCCGTGGCCGACGCGGCCGAGCAGCAGGCGGACGTCGCGCCGGACCGCGACGACCCGCTGACCGAGCTCGACCCCGATCGCGCCAACGAGGCGGATCTGGTGGAACAGGCCAGGATCGTCTCCCTCGACGAGGACGACTACCGGTGAGGAGAGCGCCGAGAAGGGCCTCATCGAGCAGGAAAGAGGCCGCATTTTGCCCACTCTGACACCTTTTGAAACCTTCCGTACGGCCTTCGCTGCTGTCCGGTCCGCGGAATTCTGCGCCCTCACCGCGCACACCACGGTTACCGAAAAGTACGATGGCGGCGCGGTTCACACCGCACGTGGACGACAATGGGAGGCGGCGTGACAGCCATCGAGCAGACAGAGGCGGCGCGCCCGAGGGGGACCCGCCTGCCGCGCCGGGCCCGACGGAACCAGCTGCTGGGAGCCGCCCAGGAGGTCTTCGTCGCGCAGGGCTACCACGCGGCCGCGATGGACGACATCGCCGAGCGCGCCGGCGTCAGCAAGCCGGTGCTGTACCAGCACTTCCCGGGCAAGCTCGATCTCTACCTCGCACTGCTGGACCAGCACTGCGAGTCGCTGATCCGGTCGGTGCGCCACGCGCTCGCGTCGACGACCGACAACAAGCAGCGCGTCCGGGCGACCATGGACGCCTACTTCGCGTACGTCGAGGACGACGGCGGCGCCTTCCGCCTGGTCTTCGAGTCGGACCTGACGAACGAGCCCGCCGTGCGCGAGCGCGTCGACAAGGTCACCAACGACTGCGCGGAGGCGATCTGCGACGTCATCGCCGAGGACACCGGGCTCTCGCGGGCCGAGTCGATGCTGCTCGCCTCGGGACTGGGCGGGCTCGCCCAGGTGGTGGCCCGGTCCTGGCTGCACAGCGACCGCAGCGTGCCGCGCGACCAGGCGGTGCAGCTGCTGACCTCGCTCGCCTGGCGGGGCATCGCCGGGTTCCCGCTGCACGGCAACGACCAGCAGCACTGACCGCACGCGCGGACACCGGCGCTCGTTTGTTCCCGTGGGCTGTTCGCTCCTGGCGTGGCCGGGCGGAGCGTGCACGTCCCCTCACCGGGCTAATGTGTGCTGGTACGGCGCGGAAGGTCGCGCACTTCACTGACCGTCGGAGGGACATAGCCGTGGAGGTCAAGATCGGCGTGCAGCACGCGCCCCGCGAGATCGTTCTGGAGAGCGGTCAGAGCGCCGAGGAGGTCGAGCGCGTGGTGGCCGATGCGCTGGCCGGGAAGTCGCAGCTGCTGAGCCTGGTGGACGAGCACGGCCGCAAGGTCCTGGTCCCGGCCGACCGCCTCGCGTACATCGAGATCGGCGAGCCGGCCCCGCGCAAGGTGGGCTTCGGCGCACTGTAGGCGACGACCGGCGAGCGGAAGGGCCCGGTGGTACCGCGTGCGGTACCACCGGGCCCTTCCGCGTGCCGCGCCCCCACGGCGTTCACGCGGTGCACACGACTCCCTTACGGAGAGGATTGGGTTTCGCAGCTCAGGGGTAAGACCGGCTACGACCGATATGAGCAGGCCGGCCATGTGGGAGGAACCGCGACATGCTCTTGGAAGCGCTCAGCTCCGCGATCCTCGGCCTCGCTCTGGCGTGGGCGGCCACACGCCGCCTGCCGCACCGCTTCCCCGCCCGCACCCTGGTCCTGCCGACCGGCGCGGCCGGAGCCCTCTTCGGCGCCTTCGTCACGCACACCGCGCTGGACGCCGGGAACCTGCTGACGGTCCTGCTCGGCGCGGTGACCGTCTCCGTGGCCTCCCTCTCGCTGCTGCTGCGCCCCGCGGGAAGGCTCCGAAGCCGCTCGGCGACCGTCTGACCGGCCGCCGGGGGCGACACGGGCCCTGACCGGCCGGTCCGGCGTCAGGCCGCCAGCCCCAGCGCCGCCATCCGCTTGGTGTGCGCCTCGGTGATCCGGGAGAACATCCTGCCGACCTCGGCGAGGTCGAAGCCGTCCGCGACACCGCCCACGAGCATCGTCGACAGCGCGTCCCGGTCGGCGACCACCCGCTGGGACTGCGACAGCGCCTCCCCCATCAGCCGCCGCGCCCACAGCGCGAGCCGCCCGCCCACGCGCGGGTCCGCGTCGATCGCCGCGCGCACCTTCTCCACGGCGAAGCCGCCGTGCCCCGTGTCGTCGAGCACGGTCAGCACCAGGGCACGGGTGTCGGAATCCAGACGGACCGCGACCTCCCGGTAGAAGTCGCTGGCGATGGAATCGCCGACGTAGGCCTTGACCAGGCCCTCCAGCCAGTCGGAGGGCGCCGTCTGCTTGTGGAAGCCCTCGTACGCGGCGACGAACGGCTCCATCGCGCGGGTCGGCTCCTCACCGATCCCGGCGAGCCGGTCGCGCAACCGCTCGAAGTGGTGGAACTCGGCCGACGCCATCTTCGCCAGCTCCGCCTTGTCCGCCAGCGTGGGCGCCAGCTTGGCGTCCTCCGCGAGCCGCTCGAACGCCGCCAGCTCCCCGTACGCGAGCGCACCGAGCAGGTCCACGACAGCGGCACGGTACTGCGGATCGGCGGAGGCGGCCGTCCAGTCCATGGCGGCGACGCCGGTGTGCCCGGCAGGGGTCTCGGGGGCGTCCGCGGCGTTGTCAGGCTTGTCAGAGCTCGTCATGAAGCGCACAATAACCCGCTTGCCGGGCGCCGGAAGGCCTTGGACGATCAGTGTGACGACGGCTACGTGACCAAATCAGCCATGGCGTGTGCGCGAATCCGGGGTATGGTGGTAATGCGCCTGCTGAGCACTCCGACGTGCTCGACAGGCCACCCGTATGAGGATGCCCGGTCGGTGGCCCGATCGGCTCCGACCCGACAGCCCTCCCTGACCGTACGGCACCTCGCGTACGACGATCGGAGGGAACCCTCAGCGGTACGAGCGCTAGAGCGTCGGCAGTGGTCCCGTGTCCTACGGCATCGCCGTAAGGCGGCCGACGTCCCCGGCACGGTCCCTACACGACCCCCGCGCTCGCCTCGCACCGCGCACACAGAAGAGGCAGCACCCTGACTACGACGTTCCGAGAGCTCGGGATCCTCCCCGAGACCGCCGAGGCCCTGGAAGCCGTCGGCATCATCACTCCCTTCCCCATCCAGGAGATGACGCTTCCCGTGGCCCTGTCGGGCACGGACGTCATCGGCCAGGCCAAGACCGGCACCGGCAAGACGCTCGGCTTCGGCCTTCCGCTCCTCGAGCGCGTCACCGTCCCGGTGGACGTGGAGGCGGGCCGCGCGAAGCCCGAGGACCTCACCGACGCCCCGCAGGCCCTCGTCGTCGTCCCCACGCGCGAGCTGTGCACCCAGGTGACCAACGACCTGCTGACCGCCGGCAAGGTGCGCAACGTGCGCGTCACCGCGATCTACGGCGGCCGGGCCTACGAGCCCCAGGTCGAGGCCCTGAAGAAAGGCGTCGACGTGGTCGTCGGCACCCCGGGCCGGCTGCTCGACCTCGCCGGGCAGAAGAAGCTGAACCTGGCGCACGTGAAGGCGCTCGTCCTCGACGAGGCCGACGAGATGCTCGACCTGGGCTTCCTGCCCGACGTCGAGAAGATCATCAACCTGCTTCCGGTCAGGCGCCAGACCATGCTGTTCTCGGCCACCATGCCGGGCGCGGTCATCGGTCTCGCCCGCCGCTACATGTCGCAGCCCACGCACATCCGCGCCACCGCGCCGGACGACGAGGGCGCGACGGTCGCGAACACCAAGCAGTTCGTCTACCGCGCGCACAACATGGACAAGCCCGAGATGGTCGCGCGGATCCTGCAGGCCGAGGGCCGGGGACTGGCCATGGTCTTCTGCCGCACCAAGCGCACCGCCGCCGACCTCGCCGACCAGCTCAAGCAGCGCGGCTTCGCCTCCGGCGCGGTCCACGGCGACCTCGGCCAGGGCGCGCGCGAGCAGGCGCTGCGCGCGTTCCGCAACGGCAAGGTGGACGTGCTGGTCTGCACCGACGTCGCCGCCCGCGGCATCGACGTCGAGGGCGTGACGCACGTCATCAACTACCAGTCCCCCGAGGAGGAGAAGACCTACCTGCACCGCATCGGCCGGACGGGCCGCGCGGGCGCGAAGGGTACGGCGATCACCCTGGTCGACTGGGACGACATCCCGCGCTGGCAGCTGATCAACAAGGCGCTGGAGCTGGACTTCGGCGACCCGCAGGAGACGTACTCCACCTCCCCGCACCTGTTCACGGACCTCGGCATCCCCGAGGGCACCAAGGGCATCCTGCCGCGCTCGGAGCGCACGCGTGCCGGGCTGGACGCGGAGGAGCTGGAGGACCTGGGCGAGCCGGGCGGCCGTGGACCGCGCGGGCGCGCTGGCCGGGGCGGGCAGGGCGACTCCCGTTCCGCCGAGCGGGAGACCTCGAGCCGTACGCCGCGTCGCCGTCGCCGGACGCGGAACGGTGTGCCGCTGGACGGGACGGACGGGCAGTCCGCCGCCCCGGCCGCCGAGGGCGCCGACGAGACGGAGGCCGCCGCGGCCACCCGCACCCCGCGCCGCCGCCGCCGGACGCGCGGCGGGGCCCCGGCCGAGACGGCACCCGCCGCGGCGACCGCGGTCGAGCCCGTGGCGCCGGCGCAGTCCGCCGTCGCGACGGCGGAGGGAACCACCGAGCCGGCGGAGGCCCCCGAAGCCCTCGAGGGGCCCGCGAAGCCGCGTCGCCGCCGCACCCGCAAGACCGCGGCCGCTGAGCCGGTGGTCGACGCGGTCGAGGGAACCACCGAGCCGACGGAGACCGCGGAGACCAAGCCGCGCCGCCGCACCCGCAAGGCCGCGGAGGCCACCGAGGCCGCCACGACCCTCGCCGAGGCCGACACGGCCGTCGCCGAGATCCCGGCGCAGGCCGCCCAGGAGCCGGAGGCCGCCGAAGCCGCCAAGCCGCGCCGCACGCGGAAGTCCACGGCCGAGAAGGCCGGGGCAGCGGTCGACACGGCG
Organism: Streptomyces viridosporus T7A; assembly: GCF_008704515.1. Classification (NCBI taxonomy): domain Bacteria; kingdom Bacillati; phylum Actinomycetota; class Actinomycetes; order Kitasatosporales; family Streptomycetaceae; genus Streptomyces; species Streptomyces viridosporus. The sequence goes on along the minus strand of NZ_CP023700.1, from coordinate 5,422,519 downwards.
GAGGCCGCGGAGACCAAGCCGCGCCGCCGCACCCGCAAGGCCGCGGAGACCGCCGAGACCGCCGTGCAGGAGGCGGAGGCCCCGGCGGAGGAGAAGCCGAAGGTCCGCCGCACCCGCAAGACCGCGGCCGCCGCCGAGGCCGTCGACACGGCGGAGGCCGCCGAGGCCAAGCCGCGCCGCCGCACCCGCAAGGCCGCCGATGCCGCGGAGGCCACCGAGGCCGCCACGGCCGTCGCCGAGATCCCGGCGCAGGCCGCCCAGGAGCCGGAGGCCACCGAGGCCGCCAAGCCGCGCCGGACCCGCAAGGCCACCACGGCCGCGCAGGAGCCGGAGGCCCCGGCGGAGGAGAAGCCGAAGGTCCGCCGCACCCGCAAGACCGCGGCCGCCGCGAAGTCCGTGGAGGGCTGACACACCACCCGACGGCCCGTCCCCACCTCTGCGTGGGGGCGGGCCGTCGGTGTGTCCGCGGCCCGCCTCGCCCGCTACCCTCGCTCCGTGACCAGCCACCCCTCCCCCGGCCCGTCCCCCGCCCCGCCCCACGGCGCCCGGACCCGCCGGCTGCGCACCCCGCGCGGGGAGTTCGCCGTCGTGGACGTGCCGCCGGCCGCCGGAGTCGAGGAGCAGGGGGTCGCGCTGCTGCTGCCCGGGTTCACCGGCAGCAAGGAGGACTTCACGCTGGTCCACGGACCGCTCGCCGCGCGCGGGTACCGCAGCGTCGCCGTGGACGGGCGGGGGCAGTACGAGTCCGACGGACCCGCCGACGACGAATCGGCCTATGCGCAGGACGAGTTGGCGCGGGACGTGCTCGCGCAGGCCGAGGCGCTCGGCGGGGCCGTGCATCTCGTCGGGCACTCGCTCGGCGGCCAGATCGCCCGTGCCGCCGTCCTCCTGGACCACACTCCCTTCCGCTCGCTCACCCTGGTCTCCTCCGGCCCCGGACGGATCTCCGTCTCCCAGGAGCAGCGCGTGAAACTGCTGCGGGACGCGCTCGCGGTGATGTCGATGGCCGAGTGCTGGGAGGCGATCCTGGCCATGGGACCGCCCGAGGAGGTCGGCGGCCCGGCACGCGGTATCGGTGACCGGGAGTGGTTGCGCCGCCGCTGGCTGGGCACCGAACCCGCACAACTGCTCGCCACCGGGCGGCAGTTGTGCGCCGAGCCCGATCGGGTGGCCGAACTCGCCGCCGTGCCGCTGCCGTTCCACGTCCTGTCCGGCACGCACGACGACACCTGGCCGGTGACGGACCTCGACGAGATGGCCGTACGGCTGGAGGCGCACCGCACCGTCGTGGACGGGGCCGAGCACTCGCCCAACATCGACGCGCCGGAGCCGACCGCCCGCGCCCTCGCCGACTTCTGGGACGGGCTCCGCCCCGGCGGCCGTTAGGACGTCGGCGGCGCCCGTGCTGCCAGGACGCCAGCGTGGTCAGCGCGGTCAGTACTGCGACTGCAGGTGGCCCCAGAAGCCGTCGCGCAGAGCGCGCCGCAGGTCCGCCTGGCCCCGCAGGGAGTACTGGAGGAGGGCCTCCGACTCCACCAGCAGGTCCTGGTCGACCGAACCGGGCAGGTAGGGATGGCCCGGGAGCAGTTCCACCAGGGTGTCCCGGCCGCGCGCGGCGAGCCACTTCGCGGCGATCTGCGCGCCGACGAAGCGGACGTCCTCACGGGTGGGCCGGCCCGTCGCGGGCTCGTAGGCCGGGGCCGTGCGCCGGGAGACGTAGGGCTTGAAGAAGTCGAGGTCGAGGGTGCGCTGGCTGTCGACCTCCCAGAGCAGCGGCTCGGCCTGGTTGCGGCCCTCGGGCGCCTCGATGCCCCACAGGTGGACCCGGGCGCCGTACCCCTGCGCCGCCTCGACCGCCGAGACGAGGTCCTCGTCGCCGCCGAGCAGGGCGGCGTCGCTGATGGCGCGGTGCCGGGCCAGTGACTCCAGGTCGGTGCGGATCAGGGAGTCGACGCCCTTCTGCTGGTTGTTGGCGTTGAGGTTGCCGAGGCGGACCTTGACGTCCGGGAGTTCGGCGATGGACTGCTGTTCGGCGGTGTGGATGCGGCGTCTGGCGCCGTCGTACCAGTAGACCCGCAGCAGCCTGCTGTCCGCGAAGACGGTGCGGGCGCGGTCGATGAGCGCGTCGATGAGCCCCTCGGCGTCCAGGTCGAAGGCCCGACGGTCCTCGGTCCCGGCCACCAGCCGCCCCGCGGCCGCGTACAGATAGCCCGCGTCGACGAAGATCGCATGGGTCGAGGGTGTCTTCGCCACCTCGGCGAGCATGCGCTGGAGCAACTCGTTCGTGCGGTCGATGCGGGCGTTCAGGGCCGTGAGGTCTTCGTTCATCGCTTCCATTGTCCCGGCGGTCACGCTACGAACACAACCGGTCCCGGTCGGTCTCCTTCGAAACACTTAACGACCAGTATTTAGTCGATCGAAAAATTTCCTTAGCTAGGGAATGTGTGCACCGCGCAGACCGTTGACCCTGACGGAACGCGAGCCGATCCGCTCGCGGGCCGTCCACCGAAGTAGTTCTCCTTCAGGAGGATGACCAGACGAAGGGAGAAGCCCGTGCGCTTCGAAATCATGCGACTCGACGACGTCGACGGTACGCCCGTGGACACGACCGTCGTGGACGCCGCCTCCGTCAACCGCATCGTTCAGCAGGCCGCCGCCATCGGACAGCGCCTGTGGATCCGCCCGGCCGACACGCCGACCCCGTAACGCAGGACGCCGGATCCCGCTTCGCATGCTTCGGAGCCCCCGTACCGATCGGTACGGGGGCTCCGCGCGTCCCACGGCCGGGTCAGCCGCCCCGGACCACCTGGGTGACACCGTTGATGATCTGCTGCACGGCGATCGCGGAGAGCATCATGCCCGCGAGGCGCGTCACCAGGACCACGCCGCCGTCCTTGATGACCCGGATGATCAGCAGCGAGTACCGCATCGCCAGCCACAGCACGACGTGGATGGCGAGGATCGCCGACCACACCGAGACCTGCCCGGCGGCGCCGTCGGCCTTCTGCACGGCGAGGATGACCGACACGATGGCGCCGGGACCGGCCAGCAGCGGCATGCCCAGCGGGACCAGGGCGACGTTGACGTCCTTGGTCTGCTGGGGTTCGTCGGTCTTTCCGGTGAGCAGGTCGAGCGCGATCAGCAGGAGCAGCAGCCCGCCCGCGATCATCAACGCGGGCACCGACACGTGCAGGTAGTCGAGGATCTGATGGCCGAGCAGACCGAAGACGGCGATCACGCCACCGGCCACGCACACGGCCTGGAAGGCCATCCGCTTCTGCGCCTTGGCGGGCCGGCCGGCGGTCAGCGCGAGGAAGATCGGGGTGATCCCGGGGGGATCCATGATGACAAAAAGGGTCAGGAAGAGAGAGCCGAAGACGGCGACGTCGAACATGACTGCCTTGCTGAAGAACGAACGCCAGGCATGACTGCCTCGCGCTGAGGGACGAACGGAAGGTGGGCGGGAGGACGGGGCCTCAGACTCCGCCGGCCCCCGGCACCGGGAACGCCCCGGTCGCGCGCCGCGTGATCTCGCCGTACACCTCGGGGTCCGTCGTGAACTCGCCGAGGACGCAGGTCTTCCGGCTGCCGTGGTAGTCGCTGGACCCGGTCACCAGGAGCCCCAGCTCCTGCGCGAGGCCCCGCAGCCGCGCCCGCGTCCCGGGGTCGTGGTCCATGTGGTCGACCTCGATGCCGTCGAGGCCGGCCTCGGCCAGTTCGGCGATCGCGGACTCCGGCACGGTCCGGCCCCGCTTGCTCGCGGCCGGGTGCGCGAACACCGCGACCCCGCCCGCGCCCTTGACCAGCCGCAGCGCCTCGAAGGGGTCGGTCTCGTGCTTCTCCACGTGGGCCCGGCCGCCGTCGGCCAGCCACTCCTGGGTGAACGCGTCGCCCACGGTCGGCACGACGCCCAGTTCGACGAGCGCGGCGGCGACGTGCGGACGGCCCACCGATCCGTCGCCGGCGATCCGCGCGACCTGCTCCCAGGTGACGGGCACGCCCAGCGCGTTCAGTTTGGCGATCATGCCCTGGGCCCGCGGCACCCGGTCGTCCCGGACCAGCTCGCGCTCGGCGAGCAGCGCGGGCTCCTCGGGGTCGAAGAGGTAGGCCAGCAGGTGCATGCTGACACCGTCGAGCCGGCAGGAGAGTTCGGCGCCGGTGACCAGGGTGAGCCCCGCGGGCAGCGCGGCGAGGGCCTCGGCGTGCCCGCGGGTGGTGTCGTGGTCGGTCAGCGCGATGACGTCGAGACCGGCGGCGCCGGCCTTGCGGACCAGGTCGGCCGGCGTGTCCGTACCGTCGGACGCGGTGGAGTGGGTGTGCAGGTCGATACGCACGACGCGTTACTCCAAAGCGGTGACGGGACGGACGGGGACGCTTCAGGATAACCGGATTTTCACCGTCCCCTGTCACACCCGAACCAGCACTGCGCCCCCTACGCACCCGCGGCGAGCCGCCTGCTCCCGCCGTCCGGACCGGACCCCACCGCCCGGACCGGACCCCGCGACCCCGAAGCGGCTCCGCAACCCTGAACCGGACCGGGCCCCGAACCGAGCCCCGCGACCCCGGACCGGACCCCGCAACCCCGGACCGGGCCCCACGCCCCCGGACCGGACGAGACCGGCCCCCGCGCCCCCGGAGCACCCCGCACAGCGGGCCCTACGTCTCCAGCAGGCGCGGCGACAGCGCCCCGCAGGGCACCAGCTCCACCTCGGCCCCGGCGTCCCGCAGGTCGGCGAGCACCAGCTCGTCGTACATCAGCAGCCCGGACTGCTCCGGCCACACCACCGCCCACAGCCACATCCCGAGCGCCTCGCCCGCGAACACGGCACGGTCGTCCGGGGTCTTGGAGACGTGCCAGAGCGGTGTCGGGCGGCCGGCGGCCAGGACCTTGGTCTGGGCGGGCTTCTCGACGTCCATGTACGGCCCCGGGTCCGGGCCGTCGATGCCCGCGTACCGCGCGCCGAGGCCGACGCCGAGCTCCTCGGCCACCAGGATGAGCTCGCCCATGCCGCCGAGCGGTCCGGGCCCGGTGCACGCGACGGCGGTCGCACGGCCCCCGCTGCGGTCGTCCCCCGCGCAGGCCACGCCCGTGAACAGCCAGCCCACCGGTAGCGGCCACGGCATCCACACCGGCACCTTCGTGCGGCGCACGACCACCTCGAGCGCCTCGACGCTGGGCGGTATCACGGGCTGCATCGGGTGCACGGCACCGTGCACAGCACACTCCCAGGCATCGGAGAAGAGGCCGGGAGCCCTGACCCGGCCACCGCACTTCGGGCAACTGGGTTCGCCCCTCATAGAGCCCCACGGTCCTACCCCGGCCGCGCCACGTCAAGGACGATCACCCGTCCGGAGGGAACCTCCCGGGACGGCACCAAAATAGGTGTAGTTTGCATCAATTAGCCCGGCTAACTTATCGTGTGTAATTGCCAACTATCTGCCGGGCATCCGGCACCCCCGTCACGTCCGGGATTGGAGCACCCCTCATGGCCCCCTTCGACGCGGGAACGGGCGGCATCCTCAGGCAGCCGAAGGCCGTGTGGGCGACGGCCGGCGCGTCCGTCGTCGCCTTCATGGGGATCGGGCTCGTCGACCCGATCCTGCCCTCCATCGCGGAGGGCCTCGACGCCACCGCCGGCCAGGTCTCCCTGCTGTTCACCTCGTACTTCCTCATCACCGCGTTCGCGATGCTGGTGACCGGCTTCGTCTCCAGCCGCATCGGCGGCCGGAAGACCCTGCTGCTCGGCCTGGCCCTCGTCGTGGTCTTCGCGGGGCTCTCCGGCACCTCGGGATCGGTCGGGGAACTGGTCGGCTTCCGGGCCGGCTGGGGGCTCGGCAACGCCCTGTTCGTCTCCACGGCCCTCGCGGTCATCGTCGGCGCGGCGGCCGGGGGCGGCGCGGCGGCGATCCTGCTCTACGAGTCCGCCCTCGGCCTCGGCATGGCCTGCGGGCCGCTGCTGGGCGCGCTGCTCGGTGACGCGAGCTGGCGCTACCCCTTCTTCGGCACGGCCTTCCTGATGGCGGTCGGCTTCCTGTGCATCGCGGCGTTCCTGAAGGAACAGCCGAAGCCGGCCCGCAGGACCTCGCCGCTCGACCCGCTCAGGGCGCTGGGCCACGGCGGACTGGCCTCGACGGCGGTCTCGGCGTTCTTCTACAACTACACGTTCTTCACGGTGCTGGCCTTCACGCCGTTCGTGCTGGACATGTCCCCGTACCGGTCCGGGGCGGTGTTCTTCGCCTGGGGCGTGCTGCTCGCCGTCTTCTCGGTGATCGCGGCACCGCGGCTGCAGCGGCGCTTCGGCTCGCTGAGGGTGCTGGGCGGCTCGCTGGTGCTGCTCGCGGCCGACGTGCTCGTCCTCGGGTACGGCGACCACACCACCGCCGTCGTCTGCACCGTCCTGTCCGGCGCCTTCATCGGCGTGAACAACACCGTGTACACCGAACTGGCGCTCGGGGTGTCGGACGCGCCGCGCCCGGTGGCGAGCGCCGGGTACAACTTCGTGCGCTGGTTCGCGGCGGCGGCCGCGCCCTGGTTCGCACCGAAGATCGAGGAGTGGACCGACGCGCACGTCCCGTTCGTGGTCGCGGCGGTCACGGCGGTGCTGGGCGCACTGGTGGTGGCCGTACGGCGAAGGGCGCTCGCCCTCCCCCATCCCCGGCCCCACTCGGGCGGGGGAACCCCCGACGCCGAGCACCCGCAGACGCGCCACGCGGCCGGGGACGGCGCCACCGCCCTCACCAACTGACCGGCCCCGAGGAGGCGTTGGTGAGGTCGATCACTCCAGCGGGACGGAGGTGCGGGTGGGGTCCCGCAGGTCCGTGCCCTGGGTCAGCCAGCGCTCCTGGAGGGCCTGGGCGCCGTGCACCCGCTTCCAGGCGGCCTCGTTCGGGGTCATGGGCAGCAGCGGCAGGAACCGTACGGGGTCCAGGGGCGCGTCGAGCTCCAGGTCCTCCACCAGACCGCCCGGCTCGGCGACCAGCACCGAGGTGAACGGAGCGCCGGGCCACAGCGGCTCACCGACGTCCAGGGAGGCGCCGGGAGCCACGACCACGCCCTCGACCTGCGGGGACGCGGCCAGCACGGCGAGCGGGCGGAGCACCTTGTCGGTGTCGGCGAGCCCGGCCCGGACCGACAGCACCAGCTCCGCGCGCGGTCCCGCGACCGGGTCCGCGACCACGGCCGTGGGGTCGGCCATGGGCTGCGCGGACATGCCGAGGGTGGCGTAGCGCACGATGTCGCCCTCGTGGAAGCGCAGCACCTCGACGCGGTCCGTGCCCAGGAAGGTGACCGCCGCCCGCGCGTCCGGTTCGCCCAGCGCCGTGCGCAACCGGGCCTCGACCAGAGGAAGAACATCAGCCATGCGGCGAGCATAGAACTCGTCAGCACAGGGCAAAGCGGCGCCTTGACACGCCGGTCGACTGATACGCTTGGCCGGTGGTTCGGGACAGCACGCAGAAGCGTCGCGGTCGAGTCCCGACGCCGATGTGACACTCCCCGTCTACCGGGGAATCCCCTCAGGGGATCGTGGATCGTCCCTCACGAGGGACCGGCCGGAGGAGGTGGGGCTGGCATGGACCGAAGTCGACCGTGCAGTATCACCCGCTCTTCCGCCCGCTGATGTAGCCGCTTCTTCTCTGGCTGCCACCTCTCTCACACGCGTCTTCATCGGAAGAGCACGTCGTTTCGTTCTGTCTGATCCGCCTCGGTAGCTGTATCAGCGACGAAGCTCGCCACCGCGACGGTGCGGTGCTCCCCGCTTTGTGGACGTGTCAAACATCCGCAGTTCAGGACGTCCTCATTCCGGGTTGTTCCACCCGTCGTACCGGCGCCTTTCGTTGCCCGTCCGCGAAGGAGCCCGCCATGTCGATGATCCGCGACCTGCGTGCCGTGGTCCGCCCCTCCTCCCGTGTCTCGCTGCGCAAGGAGAACGGTCCGTACGACATCCCCCGCGACCCCGCCACGACCACCGCCGTCGTGGACTGCGCCGTCTACCGCGACGGCCGCCGCCTGGAGACCGAGGGCCCGCTGGGCCCCCAGGAGGCGATGCGGCTGGTGCGCCGCGACGGGGGCTTCGTGTGGATCGGCCTGCACGAGCCGACCGAAGCCGAATTCGCCGGTATTGCCCGCGAGTTCGGACTGCACCCGCTGGCCGTGGAGGACGCCGTCCAGGCCCACCAGCGGCCCAAGCTGGAGCGCTACGACGACTCGCTGTTCACGGTCTTCAAGACCATCCACTACCTCGACCACGACCGGAGCGGCTCCAGCAGCGAGGTCATCGAGACCGGCGAGGTGATGTGCTTCACCGGCCGGGACTTCTTCATCACCGTCCGGCACGGCGGGCAGGGCTCCCTGCGCGCCCTGCGGCACCGCCTGCAGGACGACCCCGAGCTGCTGTCCAAGGGCCCCTCGGCCGTGCTGCACGCCATCGCCGACCACGTCGTCGACGGCTACCTCGCGGTCGCCGACGCGGTGCAGGACGACATCGACGAGGTCGAGACGGAGGTGTTCTCGCCGGGCCGCAAGGGCACGCCGCGCGGTACGGACGCCGGGCGGATCTACCAGCTCAAGCGCGAGGTACTGGAGTTCAAGCGGGCCGTGGCGCCGCTGCTGCGGCCGATGCAGCTGCTGAGCGAGCGGCCGATGCGGCTGATCGACCCGGAGATCCAGAAGTACTTCCGGGACGTGGCCGACCACGTGGCACGGGTACAGGAGCAGGTCATCGGCTTCGACGAACTGCTGAACTCCATCCTCCAGGCCAACCTCGCCCAGGCCTCCGTGGCGCAGAACGAGGACATGCGCAAGATCACCTCGTGGGCCGCCATCATCGCCGTCCCGACCATGGTCTGCGGGGTGTACGGGATGAACTTCACGTACATGCCGGAGACCGACTGGAAGTACGGCTACCCCCTGGTCCTGGGGATCACGGTGGCCATCTGCCTGGGCATCCACCGCACGCTCAAGCGCAACGGCTGGCTCTGAGGCCCCGGCACCCCGGACGGGCCTGGATAGGCTGGGCCCATGACAAGCGAGCTGCTCGACCGGGCCCTCATCGAGGAGGCCACGAAGAAGTCCGGCCTCATCTGGGTCGAGGGGCCCGGCACCCCGGCCCGTGCGCTGTGGCACGTGTGGCACGAGGGTGCCGCCTGCGTGGTCGGCGACGGACCCGGGGAGCAGCCGCTGCCGGGGCTGGCCGACGGCGTGCCGGCCCGGGTGACGGTCCGCAGCAAGGACAAGGGCGGCAGACTGGTCTCCTGGACCGCGCGGGTCGTGGAGCTGCCGTCCGGCTCCGAGGAGTGGACGGCCGCCGTCGACGGCCTCAAGGGCAAGCGGCTCAACGCGCCCGACGGCGAGGCGATGGCGCAGCGCTGGGCCCGCGAGTGCCGGGTCCTGCGCCTGGAACCGACCGGGGAGACGGCACCGCTGCCCGACGGCTCACTGGCCGAGCCGCCGCTGCCGACGCCGGTGACGACCAGGAGGCCGATCCCCGCGGGGCTGCACCGGCTGCTGCGGAAGAAGCGGCGCCGCCAGGGCTAAGGACCCGTCCGGCTACGAGGTGGGGAGCTGCTTGCCGTAGTCCAGGGTCTCGCTCCCGGCCGGCTTCTCCAGGGGGAAGTCGGTGCCCCAGGCCGAGAACGTGAGGGTGCCCGCCTCGCCGGCCCGCACCAGGCGCAGCGGATACGGCTTGCCCTCGAGCGAGACGTCCAGGGTGCCGCCGGAGCCCTTGTCACCGGTGATGCGGATGGTGCGGACGCCGGCCTGCTCGCGGTGGCCGTCCGTGGCCAGCTTGCCGTGCAGGGTCAGCAGACCGCCGAGGAGGACGTCCTTGTCCGTGAAACCGCTGAACTTCTTGTACGAGGGGTCGCCCTGCGGCACCTTCACGTACTTCTCGGCGAGCTTGCCGGCCGCCGCGTCCGTCGCCCCCTCGCCCGCGTCCCCGCCGCCCGTATGACCCCAGAAATCCGCACCGGCCTTCAGGAAGAGCTCGTCGCCGATCCGCAGCAGGCGAAACGTCTCCCCCTTGGTGGTGACCGACCCGATGCCGCCCTCGGACTTCAGCCTCATGTCGAGCGTGTAGCTGCGTCCGTTGGTGACCACGGTCCCGTGCAGCCGGACCGTGTCGACCGACTCCGCGGCCTTGCGGGTCCGGTCCTGGATCTCGTCGGCGGACAGTCTGCCGACACCGTTGGTGCCCTCGTTCGGATCCTCGGAGCATCCCGTGAGCGCCGTCCCCGTCACCAGCAGCGCGCACACGGCGCCCGCCAGCGCGGCCCTGCGGGAACGGTCCTGGGAGATCTGAGTCACAGGTGGGGCTGCCTCTCTGCGAGGGGAGCTGAACGGCGTACCGCAGGGTACCGGGGACGGGTGATCCGAACGGAGCCAGTCCGTCCGGAGCGGCCGTCGGCGCACGGCCGATCGGGACGGGCTAGCCTGAAGCCCACCCGAGCGGGCAATTCGGAAAACAGACGCAGCAGGCAGTACCACCCGACGAAACACCCCGCACGCAAAGGAGCCGCCGCCATGGCAGCGGGCGCCCCCCGGTTCTTCGTCTCGCACCTCTCCGGTGTCGCCGTCTTCGACCCGAACGGCGACCAGGTGGGCCGCGTGCGCGACCTGGTCGTCGTCCTGCGGGTCGGCCGGCGTCCACCGCGACTGCTCGGCCTGGTGGTCGAACTCCCCACCCGCCGCCGCATCTTCCTGCCCATGAACCGGGTGACCGCCGTGCAGTCCGGCCAGGTCATCACCACCGGCGTGCTCAACGTCCGGCGCTTCGAGCAGCGGCCCACCGAACGGCTGGTCTTCGGCGAGCTCCTCGACCGGCGGGTGATCCTCGTGGAGAGCGGCGAGGAGGTCACCGTCCTGGACCTGTCGGTGCATCAGCTGCCGGCCCGCCGCGGGTGGGAGATCGACCGCGTCTTCGTGCGCAAGGGGAGGAAGGGCGGCGCGTTCCGGCGCAGCAAGGGCGAGACGCTGACCGTCGAGTGGACCGCGGTCACCGGTTTCTCCCTGGAGGAGGAGGGACAGGGCGCCGAGAACCTGCTCGCCACCTTCGAGCAGCTGCGCCCCGCCGACCTCGCCAACACGCTGCACCACCTCTCCCCCAAGCGGCGCGCCGAGGTCGCCGCCGCCCTCGACGACGACCGGCTGGCCGACGTGCTGGAGGAGCTGCCCGAGGACGATCAGATCGAGATCCTCGGCAAGCTGAAGGAGGAGCGCGCCGCCGACGTCCTGGAGGCCATGGACCCCGACGACGCGGCCGACCTGCTCGGCGAACTGCCCGAGACGTTCAAGGAGCGGCTGCTGAGCCTGATGCAGCCCGGCGACGCGGCCGACATGCGGCGCCTGATGTCGTACGAGGAGAACACGGCGGGCGGTCTGATGACGACCGAGCCGATCGTGCTGCGCCCCGACGCGACCGTCGCGGACGCGCTCGCCCGCATCCGCAACCCCGACCTCTCCCCGGCGCACGCCGCGCAGATCTACGTCTGCCGTCCGCCCGAGGAGACCCCCACCGGAAAGTACCTGGGCACGGTCCACTTCCAGCGCCTGCTGCGCGATCCCCCGTACACCCTGGTCGGCTCCATCCTGGACGACGACCTGCAACCCCTGGAGCCGGACGCGGCGCTGCCCGTGGTCGCCGGTTTCTTCGCCACGTACGACATGGTGGCGGCGCCCGTGGTCGACGAGGCGGGTGCGCTGCTGGGCGCGGTGACGGTGGACGACGTGCTGGACCACATGCTGCCCGAGGACTGGCGGGAGACCGAGTTCCACCTCGACGAGGGGGTGGCGGCCGATGGCTCCTGAGCGCGAGGGGGTGCGCGAGCGGACGCCGGTGGGCGCCACGGCCGCCGGCCGGCCGCGGGCGCCGCGGCTGGACCAGCCGCGCCCGCCCCGGCGCCGGCTGCTGCCCGAGTGGGATCCGGACGCCTTCGGACGGCTGTCGGAGCGCATCGCGCGGTTCCTGGGCACCGGGCGGTTCATCGTCTGGATGACCGTCGTCATCATCCTGTGGGTGGTGTGGAACGTCTCCGTCCCGTCCGAGCTGCGCTTCGACGAGTACCCGTTCATCTTCCTGACCCTGGCGCTCTCCCTCCAGGCCTCCTACGCGGCCCCGCTGATCCTGCTCGCGCAGAACCGGCAGGACGACCGCGACCGGGTCAACCTGGAGCAGGACCGCAAGCAGAACGAGCGGTCGATCGCGGACACCGAGTACCTGACCCGGGAGGTCGCCGCCCTGCGGATCGGGCTCGGGGAGGTGGCGACGCGGGACTGGATCCGCTCGGAGCTGCAGGATCTGCTGAAGGAGCTGGAGGAGCGGCAGGACGGGCACCGGGACCACCCGGGGGCGTTCCCGGCGATGCGGGCGCAGCGGCCGCCGGGACGTGACACAGACGACCACTGAGGAACTTACCGGTGGGTGTACCCGGCGCCGTACCATCGTGGTTATGGCTACGGAAGACGCGGTGCGCGAGGCACTGGCGACGGTGAACGACCCCGAGATCAACCGACCCATCACCGAACTCGGCATGGTCAAATCGGTGGAGATCGGTGCGGACGGGGCGGTCGCGGTCACCGTGTACCTGACGGTTTCCGGCTGCCCCATGCGGGAGACCATCACGCAGCGCGTGACGGACGCGGTCTCCCGGGTCGAGGGCGTCACCCGGGTCGACGTCACGCTGGACGTCATGAGCGACGAGCAGCGCAAGGAGCTGGCGAACGCCCTGCGCGGCGGCCAGGCCGAGCGCGAGGTGCCGTTCGCCAAGCCGGGCAGTCTGACCCGGGTGTACGCGGTCGCCTCCGGCAAGGGCGGCGTCGGCAAGTCGTCGGTGACGGTGAACCTGGCGGCGGCGATGGCGGCCGACGGTCTGAAGGTCGGTGTGGTGGACGCCGACATCTACGGCCACTCGGTCCCGCGCATGCTGGGCGCCGACGGACGTCCGACCCAGGTCGAGAACATGATCATGCCGCCGTCGGCGAACGGCGTGAAGGTCATCTCCATCGGCATGTTCACCCCGGGCAACGCACCGGTCGTCTGGCGCGGCCCGATGCTGCACCGCGCGCTCCAGCAGTTCCTGGCGGACGTGTACTGGGGCGACCTGGACGTGCTGCTGCTCGACCTGCCGCCCGGCACGGGCGACATCGCCATCTCCGTCGCCCAGCTGGTCCCGAACGCCGAGATCCTGGTCGTCACCACGCCCCAGCAGGCGGCGGCCGAGGTGGCCGAGCGGGCGGGCTCGATCGCCGTGCAGACCCACCAGAAGATCGTCGGTGTGGTCGAGAACATGTCCGGGCTGCCCTGCCCGCACTGCGGCGAGATGGTCGACGTCTTCGGCACCGGCGGCGGCCAGGCGGTGGCCGACGGTCTCACCCGGACCACGGGCGCCAACGTCCCGGTGCTCGGCTCCATCCCGATCGACGTGCGCCTGCGGGAGGGCGGCGACGAGGGCAAGCCGGTCGTCCTGACCGACCCGGACTCCCCGGCGGGCTCGGCGCTCCGCTCGATCGCCGGGAAGCTGGGCGGGCGGCAGCGGGGTCTTGCGGGACTGTCCCTGGGGATCACGCCGAAGAACAAGTTCTAGCCGTGCGGTCCCGAGGGGCCGCCGTGACGGCGTGACGAGGTGACGGCGCAGGGCGCCGCCCCCGCGGGGGCGGCGCCCTGCGTCATGGCCGAGCGGCCCGTGCTCAGGCCGCGTACGCGCCGATGTCCTGGACCACGGCGAAGCCGAGGCCGTACGCGCTCATGCCCCTGCCGTACGCGCCCACGTGCACGCCCGCCTGCGTGGTCCCGGCGAGCACCCAGCCGAACTCCGACTCCCGGTAGTGGAACTGCGTCGGGGTCCCGTCCACGGGCAGGGACAGCGTCGACCAGTCGGCCCCGCCGAGGTCGTCCGCGAGGACCCACGCGGTCTCCGTCTGCTGCTCCAGCCAGTCGTCGCGCAGGGAGTGGTCCATCTGGCCGGGCCACGTGAAGGACAGCAGCCCCACCCCGGCGAGCCAGGCGGCGGAGGAGACCGAGGTGGCCTCCAGCAGGCCGGTGCCGTCGGCGCTGCGGCGGACCGGGTTGGCGGCCACGGTCACGACGACCGCGAACTTCTCCCTGGCGTCCTGGTCGGTCCCGGCCGTGTACTCGCTGCGCACCGAGGGCTCGTCGCCGTGCCCGATCGATCCGTGCTCGACGGCACCGTCGGCCGCCGTGCCGACCTGCATCAGCCAGCGGGGGCCGGTGAAGGCCTCGTCGAGGCCGTACCAGGGGAAGGGCGCCCGCAGGTAGCCGTCGACCGCACGCCGGACGGAGAGGACCTGTGGTCCGTCCTCCGCGGCCGTCGCCTGCGCGACTGTCCGACTCGTCGTCTCCATGTGCCCGGACGCCTCCTCGCTCTCGTCGGACCGAGTGGCCCGCCCCCCTTCGGGCGTACTCGTCCGGTCCGCACAACAACTCGGCAGCATAACCACCTTGTCGCCACGGGCCGGGAAAGCGCCCGGCGCGTGGGGCGCGCGGACGTCCGGATCGGGCCGTGCGCAGCCCGGGTGGAGTATGAAACGCGTCACGTGCGCAGGGGCGTACGCTCCCGGGCACCGGCCCGGGCGGCGTTCGCGGGCACGGATCAGGTGGCGTCCATGTCGAAGGGCGGGCGGTCGTCGGCCACCCGGCCCTCGGGCTTCTTCACCATGTCCACGCGGCCGCCGGAGGAGCCCGGGGAGGAGGACGAGGAGGACGAGGAGGACAGGGACGGGGCCGAGGAGGAGTCGGAGTCGCGGCCGTGGACGGCGTCCGCGACCTCGTTCATCTCCTTCTTCAGGTCGAACCCGTTGCGGATCTCCTTGAGCCCCAGGTCGTCGTTGTCCAGCTGCTTGCGGATGAACGTCTTGGGGTTGAGGTCCTCGAACTCGAAGTCCTTGAACTCCGGTCCCAGTTCCTGCCGGATGTCCTGCTTGGCACTCTCCGAGAAGTCCCGGATCTTCCGGATCGTGCGTGTCACGTCCTGGATGACCTTGGGGAGCTTGTCCGGACCGAAGACGAGCACGGCGAGGACGATGAGCGTCACCAGCTCGAGCGGTCCTATGTCATTGAACACCTGAAGCTCCTCGCGATGCCTTCGGTCCTCGGCCTTCGGTGGTGGTCTGCGGTCTTCCGTGGTCCGGGCCGGGTCCACGGTACCCGGCCGCCCGTAGGACCGGTACCGTCCCGAGGGCCACCGGTGCGTCCGCGCGTGCGGTCCTCCGGGTTGTTCGCCTTCCCGTACCGTGCCGTACGCCTCAGCCGCCCTCCGAGGAGCCGAGCACCAGTGAGATCCTCCGCTCCTCGCCGTCCCGCTCCAGAGTGAGCTCCAGCCGGTCGCCGGGGCGGTGGGCCCGGGTCTTGACGATGAGTTCCTCACCGGAGTGGACGCGCTGGCCGTCGACCTCCGTGATGACGTCGCCGGCCCTGATCCCGGCCTTGTCGCCGGGGCCGCCGGTGGTGACCGGGGGTCCGCCGTCACTGCCCTCGGTGCCGACGCGGGCGCCGTCGCCGCCGTAGTTCATGTCGAGGGTGATGCCGATCACCGGGTGGGTCGCCCTGCCGGTGTCGATCAGTTCCTCGGCGACGCGCTTGCCCTGGTTGATGGGGATGGCGAAGCCGAGTCCTATGGAGCCGGCCTGACCGCCGTCCCGGTCGGCCCCGCTGCCGGCGGAGCGGATGGCGGAGTTGATGCCGACCGCGCGGGCCCGGGAGTCGAGCAGGGGTCCGCCGGAGTTGCCGGGGTTGATCGGCGCGTCGGTCTGCAGGGCGTCCACGTACGACACGTCGCTGCCGTCGCCCTTCTCGCCGCCCGCGGTGATGGGCCGCTCCTTGGCGCTGATGATGCCGGAGGTCACGGTGCCGGCCAGGTCGAAGGGGGCGCCGATGGCCACGACGGGGTCGCCGACCTGCACGTTGTCGGAGTTGCCGAGGGGCAGAGGGGTGAGCCCCCGGACGCCCTTCACCTTCACGACGGCGAGGTCGTAGCCGCTGTCCCGGCCGACGAGGGTCGCCTCGGCGGTGTCGCCGCTGTGGAAGGTCACCGTGATCTCGCCGCCGTCTCCGGCGGGCGCCACCACGTGGTCGTTGGTGAGGATGTGTCCGCGCGTGTCGAGCACGAATCCGGTGCCGGTGCCGCCCTCGCCGGAGCCGTTGACGTGCAGGGTGACGACGCTGGGCAGCGCCTGCGCGGCGATGCCGGCGACACTGTCCGGATCCCGGTCGGAGGACTCCCGGCCGGCCTGCGGCAGCTCGATGGCGCCGACCCCGCCGTTGCGCTCCAGATACGCGCCGACGATCCCGCCGAGACCCCCGCACACCAGCCCGAACACCAGCACGGCGCCGAGGAGCGCCCTCCTGGTCCGCCCGCGCCGCTGCTTCTCGTGGCCGCTCTGCTGCAGCGGCGCGGCCGACGCGGCGACCGCCCAGGGGTCGTAGCGGCGCCACGGGTCGGGGGCCGTGGTGTCCGCGTACGGGGCTGCCGGGCTGTCCGCGTACGGGGCCGCCGGGGCCTCTGGATGCGCCTGGGCGGGGATGGGCGGGGCCGCGGGTGCCGGTGCGGGCGCCGTGCCGTGCGGCGCCGTGCTCCCGGCGGGCGGCGGTGCCGTGACCGCCATGCCGTGCGCGGGGGTGGCCGCCGGGTGCTGCACCGGCGGCGCGGGCGCCCAGGGGCCCGGCTCGCCGTACGGCGGGGTGCTGTACGGGTCGGGGTCGTGCAGGGGCTGGGCCTGCCCGGTCCCTGCGGGGTCGGCCGGTGCCGGGCGCGCGGCGGGCGCCTCCGGCGCACCGGGCGTCCGGGACGGGTCCGGGGCGGGCGGCGCGTCGGCGGGAGCGGCCTCGGCCCGCAGCGGCCGGTCCAGCTCGTAGTCGCCCTCGTGCGCGTCCCCGGTGTCGGCCCGGTCGGGCCGCGCCAGCTCGAAGTCCCCGTCGGGTCCTTCCGGACGCGCGGTCGGCCCTTCCCCCGGTGGGCCCGGCTTCCCCTCGTTCATGCTCTCCCCACAGCTGGACGCGGCACGGCTCATCGGCGGTGACCGCGGATCGTCGGCTCCGTGGCTCCGTCCGCCTCCGCGCCGGAACCTGGCTCGGCACCCGGCTGCGTGGGCCTGGGCGTGCCACCTGGATTCAATCAGGTTCGCGCACCCGTGCGCAGGGAACGGGTCAGCGGGCCGTGCGGGAGGAGGCGGTGGGCGACGGGACCGGCGGCGTGCCGACGGCGGGGCCGGCGGTGAGGAGACCGGGGTTCACGAGCCCGGAGAAGTCGGCCCAGGCGGTCAGGGTGAGCGGCGGGGCCGATTCGAGCGGCCGTATCAGCGGGGACAGCGTGGCGGCGCCGGCCGTCATCGGTGTGTGCGGGAGGTCCTGGCGGCCGGTGGGGGGCGGGACGACACCGGGCAGCAGCGGCGCGGAGACCCCGGTCGGGGCGACCGGGGCGTCACCGAGGACGCTCTGGCCCTGCAACTGGCCGAGCAGCGGTCCGGTGCCGCGGCGGCGCTGCTCGGGCGCCGTGGGCACGCCCGCGCCCTGGGTGCGCATCGGCGTCACGTTGCTGCCTTTCCCCGAGCCGCGGGCCTCCGTGTCGGGGGGCGTGCTCATGGTGACCCCGCCGAGCGCGATCGCGGCCAGGGAGACCGCCCCGGCGGCGACGAACGCGAACCGCAGCCCGCGCGAGGACGGCCGGTCGGTCGTCTCGTGGCGGCCGACCTCGTGGATGCGGAAGCCACGGTCCGCCGGCGCCGGGGTGTGCCGCCGCGCCGGCGCGTAGGCGAACTCGAAGCGCTCGCTCCGCCTGACCCCGAAGACCCCGGAGGCCGCGTCGGACCGTCCGGGCGGCACGCCCGGCAGTCCTCCCCCGGCCGACGGACCGCCGCCGAGGTCGCCTCCGGCCGGAAGTCCCTGGAGGCGGGCCAGGAAGCTCTCGGAAGGGGGCGGCGGAGCCGCCTGAGCGAAGACGTCCTTCAGCCGGCGCTGCGCGTCCACCTCCGTCTTGCACTTCGCGCAGGTGGCCACGTGCGCCAGTACGCGCTCGCGCGCGTCATGACCGAGCTCTCCGTCCACCAGGGCGGAGAGTCGGTCTCCCAGGTGCTGTTCTGCGAGGTGTCCCTCGGCAGGCTTCGGCCGTGAACCGCTCACGCGCTCGCGCCTCCTCCCCCCAGTGCGGGAACACGCGACACGAAGGAGCGGCGCTCCGCGCGCGCCTGGGGCGAGCGGTGCGCGAGGGCCTTGCGCAGCTGGGAGCGGCCGCGGTGGATCCGGGACCGGACCGTGCCGAGCTTGACGCCGAGGGTCGCGGCGATCTCCTCGTACGACAGTCCCTCGATGTCGCACAGGACGACCGCGGCGCGGAACTCGGGGGCCAGGGTGTCGAGGGCCTGCTGGACGTCCGCGTCGAAGTGGGCGTCGTTGAAGACCTGCTGGGGCGTGGGCTCCTTGCTGGCCAGCCGCTCGGCCGCGTCGTCGCCGAGCGCGTCGAAGCGGATGCGCTGCTTGCGGCGGACCATGTCCAGGAAGAGGTTGGTGGTGATGCGGTGCAGCCAGCCCTCGAAGGTGCCCGGCGTGTAGGTCGACAGGGAGCGGAAGACGCGCACGAAGACCTCCTGGGTGAGGTCCTCGGCGTCGTGCTGGTTGCCGGTGAGGCGGTAGGCGAGCCGGTAGACGCGTCCGCTGTGCATGCTGACGATCTCCTCCCAGGTGGGCGGAGTCCACGTCTGCCCGTCCGCGTCGGTGGAGAAGGTCGCGGTCTGGGCGGGGCCGGTGGCGGAACCGGCGGCGTGGCTGTGGTCAGCAGCGGTGTCGTTCACGGATTTCGGCCTGCCCGCCGACCCGAGGAGGCGCCGCAGCGCTCCTCCGCGATCCACGGGTGCAGCCGCACCTCCTCTGTCGGCTCTGGTGGTGTCAAGCGGAGCCCCTACCATAGCCACCTCGCCCGTTAGCTCCGGATAAGCGGTTTTACGAGAATTTGATCGGGGCTGCCACGGGTCGTACGACTGCGTCGGCACTTGCTCCGCCCTCCCGCTCACCGCTCACCCCCCGTCATGGCGCACGCCACGTGCTCACCCCTTCAAACGACCGGTCCCATCTGCGGGTTCCCGGCGCCAACGGATACAGTCACGCAGCAGGCAACCATGGGGACAGGAGAGGGTCATTACCGCCAACCGGCAGACGAGCTGGGCGTTCGCCGACGCCTATGTCGCCGAGGACGAAGCGCTGCACTGGGCCCGGGACCGGGCCCGCGAGGCAGGACTGCGTTCGGTGTCGCCCGGCACGGGCGCGGCCCTGCGGTTGCTCGCCGCCAGCGTGGACGCCAAGGCGGTCGCGGAGATCGGCACCGGCTGCGGCGTCTCCGGGATCCACCTGCTGCACGGGATGCGTCCGGACGGGGTGCTGACCACGGTCGACCAGGAGCCGGAGCACCAGCAGTCCGCCCGCCAGGCCTTCCGCACCGCCGGTTTCGCCGGCAACCGGGCCCGTTTCATCCCGGGCCGCGCCCTGGACGTCCTGCCCCGTCTCGCGGACGCCGGCTACGACCTGGTCTTCTGCGACGGCGACCGGCTGGAGTACCAGGACTACCTCGCTGAATCGTTGCGCCTGCTGCGCCCCGGAGGCCTGGTCGCCTTCGAGGGCCTCTTCGCGAACGGACGCACGGTGGACTCCGGACCGCAGCCGACGGAGGTGCTGCGGCTACGGGAACTGGTGCGGGCCGTCCGCGAGAGTCAGGAGCTGGTGTCGTCGCTGCTCCCCGTGGGGGACGGGCTCCTCTGCGCGGTGAAGCGGTGACGCGGTGGAGAGGCAGTGCCCGGCGGCAGGGCGGGAGCGCGCCGGCGTCCCCGCACAAGCAGCCACCCCGGCACCATGTGCGGCACCGGGGCGGCTGAAAGGGTATGGTCGCTTGCGCGTCAGCCGACGACCTTCTTGAGGGCGTCGCCGAGCGCGTCGGCCTCGTCCGGGGTCAGCTCGACGACGAGTCGACCGCCGCCTTCGAGCGGAACGCGCATGACGATGCCCCGCCCCTCCTTGGTCACCTCGAGCGGGCCATCACCCGTCCGCGGCTTCATGGCCGCCATGCTCGTTCCCCTTCCTGAAACCCAGCTCAATCGTCCAGCCGACGTCCCGTTGAAGGGCACTGCGGTTCCTGAAGCAGGACACACGCCACCGGCATCGAACACATTGCTTCCAGGCCATTATCCCGCATCTCAGGACCCGATGACCAACATCGGTCGGCATCGCTTGGACAACGCACGCGAGCAAAACCACCCAATTCGGCGATGTGACTGCGATACTGCGCCCTCGCACGGAGTTCCGTCGAACGAAAACGGAGGGGAATTCTTTGACGGAGGTCACACGTCGCCCGCGCACCACCGCCGGTGATCTCCGTCATGCTGTCCTGCAGACAGGGGCCTACTCGCCGGTAGGCTCCGATTCCGCCACACGGAGGGGAAACACCATGGCCGACACCGTGCTCTACGAGGTGAGCGACGGACTCGCGACGATCACGCTGAACCGCCCGGAGGCGATGAACGCGTTGAACGTCGCGACGAAGGTCGCCCTCCGCGACGCGGTCCGTTCCGCCGCGGACGACGGCGCCGTACGGGCCGTGCTGCTGACCGCGGCCGGTGACCGGGCGTTCTGCGTGGGGCAGGACCTCAAGGAGCACATCGGGCTGCTGGTCGAGGACCGGGAGAGCGGTTCGGGGCAGACGATGAGCACGGTGCGCGAGCACTACAACCCGATCGTGAAGGCGCTGGCCGGGGCCCCGAAGCCGGTGGTCGCGGCGGTGAACGGGGTCGCGGCGGGCGCGGGCTTCGGCTTCGCGCTGGCGGCGGACTACCGGATCGTCGCGGACACGGCGGCCTTCAACACCTCCTTCGCCGGGGTCGCGCTGACCGCCGACTCCGGGATCTCCTGGACGCTGCCGCGGGTGATCGGCCCCGGGCGCGCCACCGACCTGCTGCTCTTCCCGCGCAGCATCTCGGCCCAGGAGGCGTACGAGCTGGGGATCGCGAACCGGCTGGTCCCGGCGGCGGAGCTGCGCGCGGAGGCGGAGAAGGTGGCGCGGGCCCTGGCCGAGGGGCCGACGGTGGCGTACGCGGCGCTGAAGGAGTCCGTGGCGTTCGGGCTCGGCCACTCCCTGGAGGAGGCGCTGGAGAAGGAGGACGAGCTCCAGACCCGGGCGGGCCTCTCCGAGGACCACGCGATCGCGGTGCAGGCGTTCGTGAACAAGGAGAAGCCGAAGTACCTGGGCCGCTGAGCGCGGGCGGGGGGGGGCGGGACGGACGCGCGGGCCGCGGGTCCCGCTCAGCCCCGTCTCGCCACGCAGCTCTCCAGGTGGTCGTCGACCAGTCCGCAGGCCTGCATCAGCGCGTACGCCGTGGTCGGGCCGACGAAGCGCAGGCCGCGCTTCTTCAGCGCCTTGGACAGGGCCGTCGACTCCGGGGTCACCGCGGGCACGTCGGCGAGGGTCTTCGGGGCCGGGCGGCCGGCCGGGTCGGGGGCGTGGGACCAGATCAGGGCGTCCAGGTCGCCGGGCGCCCACCCGGCCAGCACGCGCGCGTTAGCCAGGGTCGCGTCGATCTTGGCGCGATTGCGGATGATGCCGGTGTCGGCCAGCAGGCGCTCGCGGTCCGCGTCGGTGAACTCCGCGACCGCGGCGATCTCGAAGCCGGCGAAGGCGGCGCGGAAGCCGGGGCGGCGGCGCAGGATGGTGATCCAGGACAGGCCGGACTGGAACGCCTCCAGGCTGAGGCGCTCGAAGAGGGCGTCGTCGCCGTGGACCGGGCGGCCCCACTCCTCGTCGTGGTAGGTGACGTAGTCCGGCGTGGACAGGGCCCAGGGGCAGCGCGGGGCGCCGTCCGGGCCGATGAGCGCGGCGCCCGCGCTCACGGCTGCTCGCCCTCCTCGCGCGGGGCGGGCTTGTCCGTGCAGACGCGGGCCGCGGCGGCGCGGGCGCCGGCCAGCTCGGTCTCCAGGTCGGCGATGCGGGCGTCGCGCTCGGCGAGCTCGGCGCCGAGACGGCCGAGGGCGTCGTCCACCTCCGCCATCCGGTAGCCGCGCGCGGCGAGCGGGAAGCGCAGGTCGTCCACGTCCGCGCGGTGGACCGGGCGGTCCGGCGGCAGGGAGTCCAGGAGCCGTTCGGGGGCCGCCTCGGGCAGCGGGCCGTTCTCGCCGCCGCCCACCACGGCGAGGGTCACCGCGGCGACCACCACGGCGAGCGCGACGATCAGGAACAGGAACATAACCATCGCCGGGGCCCCCACGGTCGGATGAGTCGGAGTCGGATGTGTGGCTCCGATCGTGCCATGCGAGTCTGGCAGTCAGGGTCGCGGGCGGTCGGTGGATCGCCGACGGGCGGCCGCGGACGGGACGCACGGGAAGAGGTCACAGGGGATGCTCAGGCTGGGCAGGCGGGAATTCGGACCGCACGAGCCGGTGATCATGGCGATCGTGAACCGGACCCCGGACTCCTTCTACGACCGGGGCGCGACGTTCCTCGACGAACCCGCCCTCGCCCGTGTGGAGCAGGCCGTGGCGGAGGGCGCCGCGATCGTCGACATCGGCGGGGTCAAGGCCGGGCCGGGCGAGGAGGTCACGGCCGAGGAGGAGGCCCGGCGGACGGTCGGCTTCGTCGCCGAGGTCCGGCGGCGCTTCCCGGACGTGGTGATCAGCGTGGACACCTGGCGGCACGAGGTCGGCGAGGCCGTGTGCGAGGCGGGGGCGGATGTGCTGAACGACGCCTGGGGCGGGGTCGATCCGCGGCTCGCGGAGGTCGCCGCGCGGTACGGCGCCGGGCTGGTGTGCACCCACGCCGGGGGCGCGCAGCCGCGGACCCGGCCGCACCGGGTGACGTACGAGGACGTCATGGCCGACATCCTCGACGTGACCGTGGGGCTGGCGGAGCGGGCGGTGGCCCTGGGGGTGCCGCGGGAGTCGGTGATGATCGACCCCGGGCACGACTTCGGGAAGAACACGCGGCACAGCCTCGAGGCGACGCGGCGGCTGGGCGAGATGGTCGCCACCGGGTGGCCGGTGCTGGTGTCGCTGTCCAACAAGGACTTCGTCGGGGAGACGCTGGACAGGCCGGTGAAGGAGCGGGTGCTGGGGACGCTGGCGACGACGGCCGTGTCGGCGTGGCTGGGGGCGCGGGTGTACCGGGTGCACGAGGTCGCGGAGACGCGGCAGGTGCTGGACATGGTCGCGTCCATCGCCGGGCACCGGGAGCCGGCCGTGGCCCGGCGGGGGCTGGCGTAGGGGCGCCGTCGCCCCCACGGCCCCGGCCCGGGCCCGCCCACCGCCCGGCCCGGTGGGCGAAGGGGCGTCCGGCGCCCACGGCGCCGGCCGGTCGGGCGGGGGCCGGTCAGCGGCCCGCCTCCTTCGACACCAGGGCCACCGCCTCCTCCACGTCGTCCGTGACGTGGAAGAGGAGGAGGTCCTTCTCCGCCGCCTTGCCCTGGGCGATGACCGTGTGGTGCAGCCAGTCGACCAGGCCGCCCCAGTACTCCGTGCCGAACAGCACGATGGGGAAGCGGGTGACCTTCTGGGTCTGGACGAGGGTCAGCGCCTCGAAGAGTTCGTCGAGGGTGCCGAGGCCGCCGGGCAGGACCACGAAGCCCTGGGCGTACTTGACGAACATCATCTTGCGGACGAAGAAGTAACGGAAGTTCAGGCCGATGTCGACGTAGGGGTTGAGCCCCTGTTCGAAGGGCAGCTCGATGCCCAGGCCGACCGACACGCCCTCCGCCTCGAGCGCGCCCTTGTTGGCCGCCTCCATGGCCCCGGGGCCGCCTCCGGTGATCACCGCGAAGCCCGCCTCGACCAGGCCCCGGCCCAGGCGGACGCCGGTCTCGTACTCCCAGGAGTCCACCGGTGTGCGCGCCGAGCCGAAGACGCTGATGGCGGGCGGGAGTTCGGCGAGCGCGCCGAAGCCCTCGATGAACTCCGACTGGATGCGCAGCACCCGCCAGGGGTCGGTGTGGACCCAGTCGCTGGGGGCGCGCTCGTCCAGCAGCCGCTGGTCGGTGGTGCTCGTCTGCACCTGGTCCCGCCTGCGGAGGACGGGGCCCAGCCGCCGCTCCTCCGGTGGCTGCTTCTTGCCCTCGGGGTTGCCGGTTGCCATGCGCGCTCCTCCCATGTGCCAGGTTGTTCCGCCTCAGCGTAGATCTACGCGGGTTACGTGCAGGGGACCTCAGCCTGTCCGTCACGCACCGGTGTAAACCACAGCCGGGTGATGCCGGGTCAGGCCGTCAGCCAGGACCGCAGGCGCTCCTCCCCCGCCAGGATCTTCGCGGTGTCCACGCGCTCGTCCCGCTTGTGCGCCAGGTGGGGGTTGCCGGGGCCGTAGTTGACCGCCGGGACGCCCAGCGCCGAGAAGCGGGAGACGTCCGTCCAGCCGTACTTCGGCTGGGGCGTGCCGCCCACCGCCTCGATGAAGGCCGCCGCGGCCGGGTGGGACAGGCCGGGCAGCGCCGCGCCGCTGTGGTCGTCGACGGTGAACTCGGCCACGCCGCAGTCCGCGAAGACCTCGCGGACGTGGGCCAGCGCCTCCTCCTCGCTCCGGTCGGGGGCGTAGCGGAAGTTGACGGTGACCACGCACGCGTCGGGGATGACGTTGCCGGCCACGCCGCCGGAGATGCCGACCGCGTTGAGGCCCTCGCGGTACTGGAGGCCGTCGATGACCGGGTTGCGGGGCTCGTAGGCGGCCAGGCGGGCGAGGATCGGGGCCGCCGCGTGGATCGCGTTGGAGCCCATCCAGCTCCGCGCGGAGTGGGCGCGCTCGCCGGTGGTCCTCAGCAGCACCCGCAGCGTGCCCTGGCAGCCGCCCTCCACCTGTCCGTCGGAGGGCTCCAGCAGCACCGCGAAGTCGCCCTCGAGCCAGTCCGGGTGGGCCTCGGCCACGTGCCCCAGGCCGTTGAGGTCGGCGGAGACCTCCTCGTTGTCGTAGAAGACGAAGGTCAGATCGCGGTTGGGGGCGGGGACCGTGGCGGCGAGGCGCAGTTGGACGGCCACACCGGCCTTCATGTCACAGGTGCCGCAGCCCCACAGCACGCCGTCGTCGTCGAGCCGGGAGGGGAGGTTGTCCGCGATCGGGACCGTGTCGATGTGGCCGGCGAGGATCACGCGCTCCGGCCGCCCCAGACGCGTACGGGCCACGACGTTGTTGCCGTGCCGGTCGACCGTGAGGTGCGGCAGTGCGCGCAGCGCGGTCTCGATGGCGTCCGCGAGCGGCTTCTCGGTGCCGCTCTCGGAGGGGAAGTCGACGAGCTGCGCGGTCAGGCGCGCGGCGTCCAGCGTGAGGTCAAGCGGGGTGTCGGCCATGGCCTCGACCCTAACGCGCCGGGGCCGGACCCACGGTCCACACCTGGCTCACGGACCTCCGTACTCTCCAGTACCTTGTACGCGTGCCAGAGCCGTCCCTCCCTTCCAAGCGTCGCGGCCGCCTCTTCCGCTTCGGGGCGGCCTTCGTGGTGCTGCTCACGGTCGCCGGGTACCTCGCGGTGCGGTACGTCACCGGGGGGCCGGGCGCGCCGGGCTGCAGGGTCGTGTCCGCCAAGGGCGACGGGGCGACCTACGAGTTCACGCCCGAGCAGGCGGTGAACGCGGCGACGATCACCGCCGTGGGCACCGCGCGCGACCTGCCCGAACGGGCCGTGACGATCGCCCTGGCGACCGCGCTCCAGGAGTCCGCGCTGCGCAACATCGACTACGGCGACCGTGACTCGGTGGGCCTGTTCCAGCAGCGGCCCTCGCAGGGCTGGGGCACGCCGGAGCAGATCATGGACCCGGCGTACGCGGCGGAGAAGTTCTACGAGCACCTGGTGGAGGTGCCGGGCTACACCCGGCTGCCGCTCACCGTCGCCGCCCAGCGGGTGCAGCGCAGCGGTTTCCCGCAGGCGTACGCCAAGCACGAGCCGGACGCCACGCTGCTGGCCGCCGCCCTCACCGGGCGCTCGGCGGCCACGCTGACCTGCGACGGCCGTCCGGCCGCGACCCGGGCGGCGGGCGCGGACGCGGTGCGTGCCGCGCTGGTCCGGGACTTCGGGCGGGACGTGCTGGAGCCGGCCGGCGCGGAGGCGGGTGACGCGACGCCCTCGTCCGCCCCGGACGACCGGACCGCCTCCGGCGACGGCACCGTGACGCTGCCGGTGCCCGCCGGGCCCGACGACGCCTCGCAGGACACCGAGGCCCGCGGCTGGCAGCTGGCGCACTGGGCCGTGGCCAACGCCTCCGCGCTGCACATACGGCAGGTGTCGTACGGCGGACGCGAATGGACCGCCGGGAACACCGGCAGCCGGTGGCGGCCGGTCGACGGCAAGGGCTCCGCG
Source organism: Streptomyces viridosporus T7A (assembly GCF_008704515.1). Lineage (NCBI taxonomy): Bacteria > Bacillati > Actinomycetota > Actinomycetes > Kitasatosporales > Streptomycetaceae > Streptomyces > Streptomyces viridosporus. Next base: position 5,396,208 of record NZ_CP023700.1, on the reverse strand, counting down.
GACGCGGAGGACGGCGTGGCCGCGGTCCGGATCACGACCGCGCAGTAGTGCGGGAGGTCACCCTCGCGCGTTCTGTGCGAGGCGTGCCATTGACGCCGTGCGGGGGTTCCGCGCGACCGCCCCGCATCGGCGGGATCCCTTGGGGGCAAAGGGCTGTGGTGCTGTCACGAGCCCGCGGCGGACCGCCCGGCCGGGTCCTGTTCGGGGCCTTTTGTCCGCGGCCGGCCACCCGGCGCATTGCCGACTCTTTACGTCGTCCCGCCGCAACCTTCCCGGCCGTCGGACGGTAGTCACGGCACGGGCCCGAAGGCCGTCGGCCGACCGACCGGCTCCGGGCCCGCCGACACGTCACCGTCCTCTCCCCGTCGAAGGAGCACCATGTCCCTCCCCCTGACCCGTCGGATCGCCCGTGCCGCGCTGATCGTCGCTGCGGGAGCGGCCGCCGGGGTCGGTGCGGCCGGTTCCGCCGGCGCGGCTCCCCAGCTGCCGGCCAGCCCGAACCTCGGCGGGCTGACCGCCGCGGACGGGCTGACCGGCGACGCCGTGGGCAACGTGGCGCAGGGCGTCACCGAGACCGCGGGCGGCACCGGCAAGGTGGTGCCGAGCGCCGACAAGACCGTCAAGAAGACCGCCCCGGTGGTGAAGGAGCTGCCGACCAAGCCCCTCACCCAGGGCGGCGTGCCGGCGGCCAGGACCCTGCCGGCCCAGGACCTGCGGCTCGGCTGACCGGGCCGGCCCGAAACGCCGACGGGGCCCCGGGTTCACCCCGGGGCCCCGTCGGCCGTCGTGTGCCGTGGGCGGGCGCGTCACGCCGACAGGCGCTCGACCGCCGCCCGCACCCGTTCGTCCGTGGCGGTCAGGGCGACGCGCACGAAGCGCTCGCCGGCCGGTCCGTAGAAGTCGCCCGGTGCGACCAGGACGCCGCGTTCGGCGAGGTGCGCGACCGTGTCCCAGCAGGACTCGTCGCGGGTCGCCCACAGGTAGAGGCCGGCCTCGCTGTGCTCGATGCGGAAGCCGTGGCCGAGCAGCGCCCCGCGCAGGGCGGTGCGCCGGGCCGCGTAGCGCTCGCGCTGGACGCGGACGTGCTCGTCGTCGCCCAGGGCCGCCACCACGGCGGCCTGCGTCGGCGCGGAGGTCATCATGCCGCCGTGCTTGCGGATCTCCAGCAGCGGACCGAGCACCGCCGGGTCGCCGGCCAGGAAGGCGGCGCGGTAGCCGGCCAGGTTGGACCGCTTGGACAGGGAGTGCACGGAGACGATGCCGTCGTGGGAGCCGCCGTTGACGTCCGGGTGCAGCACCGAGACCGGGTCGGCCTCCCAGCCCAGCTCGACGTAGCACTCGTCGGAGAGGACCAGGACGCCGTGCTCGCGGGCCCAGGCGACGGTCCGGGTCAGCTCCTCCTGGAACAGCACCCGGCCGGTGGGGTTGGACGGGGAGTTCAGCCAGAGCAGCTTCAGGCCCGCCGGGTCCAGCTCGGTCGGGTCGTCGTACGCCACGTGGTCCGCGCGGGCCAGGCGGGCGCCGACCTCGTACGTCGGGTAGGCCAGCCGGGGGAAGGCGACCCTGTCGCCGGGGCCGAGGCCCAGCTGGGTGGGGAGCCAGGCGACCAGTTCCTTGGAACCGACGACCGGCAGGACGTGGTGGTGGGTGATCCCGCGGGCGCCCAGGCGGCGCTCCACCCAGCGGGTGAGCGCGTCCCGCAGCTCCGGGGTGCCCCAGACCGTGGGGTAGCCCGGGGAGTCCGCCGCGGCGATCAGGGCCTTCTGGATCGGCTCGGGGACCGGGTCGACGGGGGTGCCGACCGAGAGGTCGACGATGCCGCCGGGGTGCGCGGCGGCCGTCTTCTTGTAGGGCGCCAGCTTGTCCCAGGGGAAGGCGGGCAGCCGGTCGGAGACTGCGGACACGGGTACGGGCTCACTTTCTGGTGCGGCGCGGGTGCGGCGCCGGCGCGGCACGGGAACGGCAAACGCCTCGGTCCCGTGCGGCGATCGGGCTGATCGGGCCGTACGGGACCGAGGCGGCGCGGAGTGCGCCGGCCGCTCAGGCCTGCGGCGGGAGCGCGGCGATGAAGGGGTGGTCGCGCTCGATCAGCCCCAGCTTGCTGGCGCCGCCGGGAGAGCCGAGCTCGTCGAAGAACTCGACGTTCGCCTTGTAGTAGTCCTTCCACTCCTCGGGAGTGTCGTCCTCGTAGAAAATGGCCTCGACCGGGCAGACCGGCTCACAGGCCCCGCAGTCGACGCATTCGTCCGGGTGGATGTACAAGGACCGCTGGCCCTCGTAGATGCAGTCGACCGGGCACTCCTCGATGCACGCCTTGTCCTTCACGTCGACACAAGGCTGCGCGATGACGTAGGTCACGCTGTCGTTCCTCCTCGATAGGGCGCTGGCGGGCCTCCTCAGGCTCCGCCGCCTGGCGCGCGGGAGCGCGGCGTCGTCGATGCCCGCCCCTAGTATCTCCGTTCTTGGGCATGATCCGAACAGGAGGGGTGAACCGACCCGTGGAAATCTCTGCAGCCGGGCGTCTCGAGGTCCGCATCACCCCTGCTGACGTGGGGAAACGGGTCTCGGTACGCAGCTTGATCGAATATGGTCCCTCGGGTGAGAGGTTCACCGACACGGTCGGTGTTCTCACATCATGGGACAACGGTGTGCTGTGTCTCACACGCAGGGGCGGGGAAAGCGTGCGGATCGCGGAGGCCGCACTGGTCGCGGGCAAGGTGGTGCCGTCCGCTCCGGCACGCCGCCGGGGCCCGGCCGCCTCGTACGAGGAGCTGGCGCGGGTCGCCGCGCGGGCCTGGCGGCCCCTGGAGAGCGAGCGGCTGGGCGACTGGGAACTGCGCGCCGCCGGCGGATTCACGCGGCGCGCCAACTCGGTGCTGCCGCTCGGCGACCCGGGCGTGCCGCTCGACGAGGCGCTGGTGGCCGTGCGCCGCTGGTACGCCGAACGGGGGCTGCCTCCTTACGTCCAGACCGCGACCGGCGCCGAGGGCGCGCAGGAGCCGCTGTGCGCGGAGCTGGAGCGGCGGGGCTGGGTGCGGGAGGTGACCGCCGAGCTGTGGACCGGCGGGCTGGCGCCGGTCGCCGACCTGGGCGCGGAGCCGTCCGGGGTCGCGCTGTCGCGGGAGGCCGACGCGGCGTGGCTGGCGCGGTACCGGCGCAAGGGGGTGGGCGAGGTCGCCCTGCGGGTGCTGGAGAGCGGCCCCTCGGTGTGGTTCGCGACGGTGCCCGGTGACGGCGCCCCGGCCGCCATCGGGCGGTGCGTCGTGGACGGGCGGTGGGCCGGGTTCGCGGCGGTCGAGGTGGATCCGGCGCGGCGGCGGCAGGGGCTCGCGACCGCCGTGATGGCCGCGCTGGCCCGGCGGGCGCTGGCCGAGGGCGCCTCGGCGGCCTGGCTCCAGGTCGAGGACGACAACGAGGGGGCCCGGGCGCTGTACCGCCGGATGGGCTTCGCCGTGCACCACGCCTACCACCACCACCGCGCTCCCCACGCGCCGGAATCATCGGCTCCGGACGGTGACGGAGCGCCGTGAGCGGGCACGAACCGGTTATGCGTCCCCCTTGCCCCCCGTCTCCCGAGCGCTCCGCCGAGCTGCGCCGCCGGTTCGCCGAGGAGGCCCGCTGCGAGCGGCCCGACCTGTCCACGCTGTGCCTGCTGATCGGCGCGGAGGCGGACGGCACCCTGGACGAGACGGGCCTGGACACCGCGCAGGTGGAGCTGGACCGCCTGGCCGGGGAACTCCCCCACCGGCCCGGCTCGCCCCGGGCCTGGGCGCTCGCCCTGCGCGACCTGCTGGGTGGGCGGTACGGCTTCCACGGCACCCCGGGCGACTACCGGCGGCTGGAGTCCTCGCTGCTGCACGAGGTGCTGCGGCGGCGGCGCGGGCTGCCGATCCTGCTGTCGGTGGTGTGGCTGGAGGTGGCCCGGCGGGCGGGCGCGCCGGTGTACGGGGTGGCGCTGCCCGGGCACTTCGTCGTCGGCTTCGGGGACGTTCGGGGGCAGGTGCTCGCCGACCCCTTCGACGGGGGCCGGGTGCTGACCGGCGCCGACGCGGACCTGCTGGTCGCCGGGGCCACGGGGGCGCCGCTGGAGGCGTCGATGCTGACGCCCGCCGATCCCCTGGACGTCGTGCTGCGCGTGCTGAACAACATCCGGGCGTGGGCGGCCGCCCGTCCGGAGCGGTCCGACGTGGCCCTGTGGGCGGTGGAGCTGTCCCTGCTGCTCCCCTCGCACCCGGCACGGCTGCGCTACGAGCGGGCCCAGGTGCTGGTCCGGCGCGGTGACTTCCTGGACGGCGCGGCCGAACTGGAGGCGTACGCCGAGGTGGTGGCCGCGGTGGACGAGCCGGCGGCGGAGCACGTCCGCGCCCAGGCCCGGGCGGCGCGGGCCCTGCTCAACTAGGCTTCCCGTTTGACATAGGTATGACCAAATACCTATGGTCTGGGACATGCCCGAAAGCAGTCCCTCCGATCAGTGCGTCGCACGCGTGGCCTCCGAGCTCGCGGCGTGCCTGCCGGCGCTGCACCGGGCACTGGATCGGCGGGTCGGGAGCGAGTACCCCCACCCGAAGCCGCCCGAGGGGCAGCTCGCGCTGCTGCGGTTCGTCGCGCAGCACGAGGGTGCCACGGTGGGTGAGGCGGCCACGGCGCTGCTGATGAAGCCCAACAACGTCAGCGCACTGGTCTCCCAGCTCACGGAGCGGGGAGAGCTGGAGCGTCGCCAGGACGGCGCCGACAAGCGGATCGCCCACCTCCACCTCACCGCGTCCTCGCGCCGGCGGATCGCCGAGGTGCGTGCCCTCGAGGAACGCCACCTCGGCCAGGCGCTGCGGTCCATCACCGACGGGGAGATGGACGCGCTCGGTTCCGCGCTCGGCGCGCTGAAAGCACTGACGCACCACCTCCACTCCGCGGCCCGCTGACGGCGGGGCCGCCGGCCCGCGCACGTTCCCGGGGAGGCGTTCCGCCTCCCGCCGCGGGCTGCCCCGCCCTCCCGCCCCGAGCGCCACGCGCCCCCGGCGGTCCCTGCCCGGGCAGGCCCTCCTCCACGCTCCCGCGCGCCCCCCTGCCCGCTTCCTCCGGCCGGGTGAGCGCCCCGGACCCGTCGGGGAACCGCGGCCTGCCTCCGTGCAGTTCCCTCGTCCCCCTTTGAGAAAGAAACGGCTTCCTCCATGGCGTCCACTCCCGTGGATCATTCCGCCCCGGCCACGGCTGCCTCCGCGCAGCCGGGGTCGACACGCTTCCGGGGCAACCCCTGGCTCGCGCTGATCGCCGTGTCGTTCGGCCTGCTCATGGTGCAGCTCGACGGCTCCGTCGTCGCCATCGCCAACCCGGCGATCGGCAAGGACCTCGGGGCCAGCACCGCGGAGCTGCAGTGGGTCACCAACTCCTACCTGCTCGCGCTCGCCGCCTCGATGATCCTCGGCGGCAAGCTCGGCGACCGGTTCGGCCGGCGCCTGTACTACCTCGTCGGCGTCGGCGGGTTCGTCGTCACCTCGGTCGCCATCGGCCTGGCCGGCAGTGTCGAGGGCGTCATCCTCTTCCGCGCCCTGCAGGGCCTGTGCGGCGGCATCCTGATGCCCAACACCCTGGGCATCCTGCGCGCCGTGTTCCCCCCGGGGAGGTTCGGGCTCGCGGTGGGCATCTGGGGCATGGTCTCGGCCGTCTCCACGTCGCTGGGCCCGATCGTCGGCGGCCTGCTCGTCGAGCACGTCGACTGGACGTGGGTCTTCTACCTGAACGCGCCGATCGGCGTCGTCGCCCTGCTGTTCAGCATGGCGGTCCTCACCGAGTCCAGGAACTCCGGCGACCGCCGGCGCTTCGACATCGCCGGCGTGGTGCTGCTGGCCGCGGGTCTGCTCGCGCTCGTCTTCGGCATCGTCAAGGGCGAGACCTGGGGCTGGACCTCCGCCGGGACCCTCGGCTCCATCGCCCTCGGCCTGGTGCTCCTGACCGTCTTCTGCCGGTACGAGACCCGGCAGGAGAGCCCGCTGCTGCCGATGCGCCTGTTCCGCAACCGGTCGCTGACCACCGGTGCCGTCATGACGCTGCTGAACTTCTTCGTCATGCTCGGCGGCATCTTCTTCATCATGCTGTACCTGCAGAACGTGCGCGGCTACACGCCCGTCGAGGCCGGTGTCAGCACGCTGCCGATGTCGCTCGCCTCGCTGGTCGCCTCGCCGCTCGGCTCCCAGCTGACCGCCCGCTTCGGACCGCGCGTCACGATCCCGCTGGGCCTGGTCCTCTCGGCCGCCGCCATGTTCTCCATGCTCACCTGGACCGTCGACTCGTCCTACGCGACGATGTGGCCGCCGTACATCGCGATGGGCCTCGGCGTCGGCATCGTGCTGCCCGCCACCGCCGCCGCGATCATCGGCAACGCCCCGGTCGAGGACGGCGGTGTGGCATCCGGCCTGCAGTCCACCATGCTGCAGATCGGTGGTGCGCTCGGCACCTCCGTGCTGGTCACCGTGATCGCCGGCAGGGTCGGCTCCTCGCTGTTCGGCGAGCTCACCGGGGCGGGCGTCCCGGCTTCCGTGGCCCGCGGTCTGGAGGAGGCCGAGGACGCCGTCGCGATGGGCATCGCCCCGGTCTCCTCCGACATGCCGGCGCAGCTCAAGGCCGCGGTCGTCGAGGGCAGCGGGCAGGCGTTCGTCAACGGCCTGCACTCCGCCGTCACCGTCACCGGGATCCTGTGCCTGCTCGGTGCCGTCGCCGCCGTCCTCGGCATCAGGAGCCGCGCCCAGGAGGCGGAGGCCGGCGCGGAGGCACCGGTGGTCGTCGCCGCTCACTGAGCGACGGCGCGCGCGTGAGGCACACGTGGCCCACACGGAAGAGCGGCGCCGCCCGGGTCGCATCGGACCCGGGCGGCGCCGCTCCCGTGTGCGCGGGCCGCGTCAGCTCGGGTCGGTCTCGATGACCGCGACCCGGTTGTCCGTGCTCGTCAGCGCCTGGCGCAGGGCGCCGTAGACGTCCTGCGGGGTGACCGGCGTCTTCTCGCCGTTGCCCCGGGTGATGAGCACCCCGTCGAACGCCTGGCCGTAGAGCTTCTCCAGGGCGGCCAGGTCGGGCTTGTCGACCAGCTTGCCGCCCACGGCGTCCACCCCGAGGAACTTCCACAGCGAGTTCTGCGGGCTCATCGGGACCGAGTGCTCCGCGTCGGTCTGCACGACCACGTTGGCCGACATCGCCGGCTGGGCGAACTCCTTCATCATCCGGTCGACCTCGGCCTTGGAGACCGTGGGCTGCCGGGTGGTCGTCGGGACGTTCACCGGGGTGGAGGCGCCGGTCTCCACCTGGGTGCGGTACGCCTTCTGCACCGCCTCGGTCGCCTTGTCGACGTCGACGCCCCGGCCCGCCTTGGGGTAGACGGGGACGGCCTTGCCGGACTTGAACTCGATCGAGCCCTCGACCACCGAGCCGGACCCGCCGGCCACGTCCTCGAGGGCGGCGTGCAGCTTCTCCTCGTCCACCGGCACGACCGGCTCGACGACACGCTGGTTGCCGAAGAGCGAGCCGATCACGGAGACCGGGTTGTAGTCGCTCCGGGCGGCCTTGCCGACGGTGGCGTCGGTGTCGAACTGGAGCCCCGCGTTGTCCGGCTCCAGCTCGACGGTCTTGCCGTCGACCGACAGCTTCAGCGGCTTGTTCAGCCGGTCGTCGAGGGCCCGGTCGAGCTTCTTCACGGCCTCGTCGCGGGTGCTGCCGCCGATGTCGACGCCGAGCACGGTGGTGCCCTTGGGCACGTCGGAGTGGTTCATCAGCAGACCGGCGCCGTAGGCGACACCGGCGAGGAAGACCACGGCACCGCCGAGCAGGACGAGCTTGTTGCGCCCCTTCTTCTTCGGCGGCTTCGAGGAACCCCCCGCGGGCGGGGAGGCCGTCTCGGGCCGCTTCGGGGGCGTGTGCCCCGTCGGAGCGCCGGCGGTGAAGTCCGCGCTCGGCGGCACGAACGGGATGCCGCTGGTGACGGTGTTCCCGGAGACGTTGTCGTGGCGGGCGCCGTAGCCCGGGGCGCCCGGCCCGGGGACCTGCTGCTGCGGGGTGAGGATCGCGGTGTCGTCGCTCAGGCCGCCGCCCGGGGCGCCGGGCCTGCCCTGCTCGCCGAAGGCCGCGCCCGGGTGGGACCGTCCGCCGGCCGGCGGGGCCATCGGGCCGTCGCCGGTGACCGGACCGGTCGTGGGGCCCGCCGGGCCCTGCTTCGGACCGCCCGGGGGCCGCTGGCCCGCGCGGTCGAGCCGTCCGGGACGGCCGCCCTGACCGCCGGGCCCGTCCTCCGGGAAGCGCGCCAGGTCGTCGGGGCGCGGTGCGCCACCGCCGCCCGGGCCCGGACGCGTACCGCTGCCCGCGGATCCGCCGGCCAGTGCCTCGGTCACGTCGAACGAGCCGGTGCCGCCCCCGTGTCCGGGGGCCACGGGGCCGCCGGTCGCGCCGGGGAGCCCGGAGCCGTTGGTGCCGCCGGGGCGGGGGCCGGCCCCGGGTGCGGAACCGTTCGTGCCGCCCGGCCGCGCGCCACCGGGCGCACCGGGGCCGGGGATGCTCGCGGGCGCGGAGCCGGGAGCCGCGGTGGTGCCCGAACCGCTCGGCGCACCCGCCCCGTTGGCGGAGCCACCGCCCGGACCGCCCTTGCCCGGCGCCGACTTGCGCGGCGCGAACCAGTCGCTGGCCGGCTTCTCCTCGGCCGGCTGCCGCTCGGGAGCGGGCCGAACGGTCCCGGCGGGAGGCTCGGCCGCGCCCGTGGACGGGGCGGAGGAGGGCGCCGGTGCCTCGGCGTCGGCGGTTTTCTTGCTCTCCGTGTCCGCGACGGGCTTGCGCACGACGACCGGCGGAATCGGCCGTGATCCGGGGATGTTGATCCGGATCCGGGTCGTCAGCGTGGTCTCGGTCTTGCGGTCCTCCGGTCGCGCGGCCGAACGGCCCGCGCCCGTACCCTCGTCCGGAATCGCCGGAATCCCGTAGGGCGGGGTGCCCGACGGGTAGGCGGCTCCGCCGCGCCCGTCGGGCCCGGAGGACGGAGTGTCAGTTTCACGACTCAAGGCAGGTTCTCCCGGTTGGCTCCGCCGCCCGTCACGACCTCACGGTGGGGGTCCCCCGGCTCGGGCGAAGCCGAGAGGGCGGGGGAGGCTCGGCGGCGCGCACCACCTTACTGGCCGCGTCCGGCGCGCATCCCAGGACCGCCGGGGAAACCCGCACCGGACCCGCACGCCGGTGACACGGCGAAGTGGTACGTCACTTGCCAAGTCGGACGGGGCCGCCGTCCGGTTGCCGCCCGGGGGCGAGCGTGGCGCAGATCACAGCCACGGCGATGCCGCCGAGCAGGAAGAGATAGGAACCGCCGCCCGCGGCGAACAGGAAGTCACCTTCCGGACGGCTGACGGTGAGCAGGAGGACGACGACCGTCCAGCCGGCGGCCGCCGCGACGGCTCCGGCCCGGCTGCGCAGGGCGCGCGCCGCGCCCAGGCACACCCCCGCCTCGCCCGCGAGGGCGAGCAGCAGTCCGCCCGGGAACCACGCGGGCTGCACCAGCGCCCCGGCCGCGCCGACCGCGGCACCGAGCAGGAACAGCCCCAGGCAGGCGGCGACCCGTGCGGCGGAGGGCGGGCGGATCGGCTGGGTGAGCAGGGACGGGGGCCGGTCGCTCATGACGCCTCACCGATTCCGGCGAACAGGTCGTCCTCCCGTGCGCGGGGGCGTTCTCCGCTCACCAACTCGTAGTACTCGGTCGTGAACAGGGGCTGCGCCAGCTCGTTGGAGAGCACGAAGTACGGCTCGGCCACCGTGATCTGGGTGGCGTGGGCGCGCATCGCGGCGGCCTTGGCGGCGGCGTGGGCGCTCCCGTCGACCGCGGTGGTGACGCGCTCGTCGGCGACGACGCCCGGTACGTCGTCGACGCCGGCCGCCTTGTCGAAGGGCAGGCCGGGCAGGTCGTCGCAAAGGCGTGCGAAGGACTGCTCGGCGACGGAGCGGGGGACGCGGTTCCAGTAGACCTTGGGGACGTCCCAGCCCTCGGCGGCGGCGAGTTCGACGGCGCGCATGGCGACGCGGTGGGCCTGGATGTGGTCGGGGTGGCCGTAGCCGCCGTTCTCGTCGTACGTGACGAGCACCTGGGGCCGGACCTCGAGGATCACCTCGGCGAGCAGCCCGGCGGCCTGATCGACGTCGGCCTGCCAGAAGCAGCCGGGGTCGTCGTTGTCGGGCAGCCCCATCATCCCGGAGTCGGCGTACCGCCCGGCGCCGCCGAGCAGCCGGACGTCCTCGACCCCGAGCGCGCGCATCGCGTCCCTCAGCTCGCCGAGCCGGTGCCGGCCGAGGGCCGCTCCGCTCAGGTGGGCCAGCTCGGGCGGGATGACCTCGCCGCGCTCGCCGAGGGTGCAGGTGACCAGCGTCACGTGGGCGCCTTCGGCGGCGTACCGGGCCATGGTCGCGCCGTTGTTGATCGACTCGTCGTCCGGGTGGGCGTGCACCAGCAGCAGCCGCCGGGCGGGGCGGTCCGGGGATCCCTCCGGTCCGGAGGGATCGGGGGCGGGCAGTTCCGTCATGGTCCCCACCCTATGAGGCGTCCGGCCGGTGTTCGCCGCGTCCGGCCCCGTCGCCCCTCGCCGTCGAGCACGTGGGCGAGGGCCGGGGCGATCCGCTCGATCCGGTCGATGGCGTCCGTCACCTTCCGGATCAAGCCTCTCGGGAGCCGCCCTCCTCCGCACCGTCGTCCTGGTAGCGCGGCAGACCGCTCGTGGAGATGGTCCACTCCCCGATGGTGACGTCCTCGCCGTAGACGAAGTCCTTGCGCACCGCGTAGCGGGGGCCGTCCGGGGTGGAGTGGATGTCGGTGAAGACGGCACCGCTGCCGGTGCGGGGATCGAAGATCGCGTAGACGGGGATGCCGAGCAGCGGGTAGTCGCGCCTCTTGCCCACCCAGTCGTTCTCCGGGTTGGACCGGGAGACGATCTCGATGGCGGCGACGACCGTGCGGGGGTCCACGGAGCCTTCGACGTCGAGGTCGCTCCAGGCGATCACCACCACGTCCGGATGCCGCATGATGCCCTCGGGCACGTCCTCCACGTCGGGCGTGCCGTTGTGGGCCAGCAGTTCGTCCGGCATGACCTTCTCCAGACGGCGGCTGACGCGCGCGGCCGTGACCTCGTGCGGGCCTCCCGGCGACATCATGTCGTGCACGATCCCTTCCTTGGTGACTTCGAACTTCCCGGGGAGGGTGTCGTCCATCGACCGCACGACATCCCTCATGGCCCGGTACAGGTGGGAGGCGCCCCGCCGTGCGTCGTCGGGTGCGGTGGTCATGGCGCTCGCTCCTCGTCGTCTGTGCCCAGGGGCAAGGATCGTCACGTTCATGCTAGGCGGCCTCCTGGGAGTCGGGTCGGCAGTCGCGGCAGCGGCCGGGGCGGGGTGCGCGGAAGGCACGGTCGCAGCCGTCGCAGTCCTGCCAGGGGTGCCGTACGGGTGGCGGGGCGGCGGCCGACGCGCGGAACGGGGGCGGGGGCGGCAGCTGGGCGGCGAGGCGGTGGGCCAGGAGGGCCGCGGGGCGGCGTACGCCCTCGGGGGGCAGGTCGGCGGTCAGGGCACGGCGTACGGCGGCGGGGGCGACATCCCGTTCCAGCCAGGCGGCGACACCGGGGACCAGATGGGCCGTGTCGCAGGCTGAGAGGAGGAGGCGGGGGTCGCGGCGGTGGAGGCCCGCGAGGAGGCCGGTGGCGGCCTCCAGGAGCGCGGGGGCGGGGTACGCGGGGCTCGGCACGGCGGGAAGGGGCTTGCGGGGTGCTCGCTTCTCGCGCGGCGGCCGGTGCGGGGTGCTCTCCTCGCGGGCCGCCGGTCGCGGTGGTTCCTCCCCGACTGCGGGGGCGCGGTGGCGGGCCGCCGCCGGCTGGTTGCAGGAGATCGTGCGGGTGACGATCCGGCCGGTGGGGGTGCGGACACGTTCGCGGCGCAGGTAGCCGTGGGCCTCCAGTTCGCGCAGGGCGGCGGCGATCCGGGTGGCGCCCTCGGGGAACCGGGCGGCAAGGGTCTTGATGTCGGCGGGGGCGCCCTTCGGCAGCGACTGGAGGTGCACGCCGAGCCCGATGGCGAGGAGCGAGAGTTCCCCGTGCTGGGCCAGGTGGTTGCCGACGACCGTGAAGCGGGTGGTGTGGCGGGTGTTGTCGTGCTGGAGCCCGCCGGTGCGGCGGGCCGTGCCGGGCCGCCGGTTCGGGTGCTTGTCGCCCGCAACGCGGGCCCGGGCGTGCGGGGGCACGCTAGGGTTCTGGATACCCATCGGGAAGCCTTTACCTTCCTCGGTGGTCAGGCCCTCGCACTGGGATTGCCGTCCCGGCGGGGGCCGTCTCATGTCTGTGGTTGTGGTGTGTTCGTTGCGCTGAGCGTCGGGCTTCAAGGGCTGCGAAATCCAGCCGGTTCGGGGATGTTCACCCGCCCGAGTGAGTGCGACCACGGGCGGGAGGGGTGGGGCTCGGTGGGGTGCTTTCCCCCGGCGTTCTTTGTCCTTCAGTCGCAGACGGCACCGGAACGCGAGGGGTCGGGTTCCGGTGGCGTGAAGCCGAGTTCGGCCCAGACGGTCTTGCGCGGGAACCGCTCCTCGGTCACTCCCCAGCGGTCGGCCAGCGCCTCGACGAGCAGCAGGCCCCGGCCCGACTCGGCCACGGCGTCGGGCACCTGCGGCACGGGCAGCCGGTCACCGCGCGTGTCGGTGACCTCGATGCGCAGCGTGGCGCCGACCACGTAGAGCGTGAGGCGGAAGCTGCGGCCCGGGACGCGGCCGTGGGTGGCCGCGTTGGCCGCCAGTTCGGCGACGACGTGGCTCGCCCTCTCGTGCGGAAGCCCCCAGCTCCGGAGCGCGTCCACCGCGAGCAGGCGGGCGAGGCGGGCACCGCGCGCAGTGGACGACAGCAGCACGGTGAAGTTGCGGACCTCGCCGCTGGGTTCGGGGCGGGCCCCGGGGTCGGCGATTTCCTGAATTTCCTGATTCACGTCACTCAGGGTGGCCGACCGGACGTACCGTGACGCGTGATCGCCCCGCTACGTAGAGCAACGGTCCGAGGCTTGTCCGGTGCTGTCCGGACTGTCGACGCGGCTCCCGTCGGCGGGGCCGAACGGTACGAGGCGGCACTACGGAGGGGCGCGCATGTCGGTGAACGGTGAGGCGGTGCGGGTCAGGACCGAGGCGGACCAGGCGGACGAGCCGGGCTGGGAGGTGGACCCGGACGACGACTGGGCGCTCGCGGTGGTGGCCACCGTGGGACGGCAGTTGAGGCTCCGTCGGGAGGCGGCGGGGATGCGGGTCGGCGAGTTCGCGGCGGCGGTCGGGTACGGCGAGGACCTCGTCTACAAGATCGAGACCGGCAAGCGGATCCCCCGGCCCGAGTACCTGGACACGGCGGACGAGGTGCTGGGCGCCGGGGGGCTCGTCGCCGCGATGAAGGAGGACGTGAAGAAGGTCCGGTACCCGAAGAAGGTGCGGGACCTGGCGCAGATGGAGGCGCGGGCGGTCGAGCTTCAGCTCTACGATCCCTTGAACATCCACGGGCTGTTGCAGACGCCTGATTATGCGCGTGGGCTGCTTCTCATGAGGCGCCCCGCCTACTCAGCGGAGGAGGTGGAGCGGTTCATCTCCGCGCGTGTGGCCCGCAAGGCCGTCTTCGAGCGGGACCCTGCGCCTGAACTCAGTTTCGTCCTGGAGGAGTGGACGCTTCGGCGGCCACTGGGTGGGAGGACAAGGCTGCGTCAGCAACTGGAACACCTGCTTGAGGTCGGACAGTTGAGGAACGTCGAGCTGCAAGTGATGCCGATGGACCGCGAGGAGCACGCCGGCCTGGCAGGTGGCATCGAGGTGCTGAAGTTCGAGGACGGCTCGACGGTAGGGCGTTCCCCGGCAGTTGCCAACGGTCGACCGGTTTCCGAGCCCAGACAGCTCCGTATCCTGGAACTCCGGTATGGCATCATCCGGGCGCAGGCCCTCACGCCACGTGAGTCCGCCTCATTCATCGAGCAACTGCTGGGGGAGACATGAGCCGCACGACCTCTTCCGGGGACACCTCCGACCTGGCGTGGTTCAAGAGCAGCTACAGCAGCAGCAGCGAGGGCGACTCGTGCGTGGAGATCGCCACTGAGCCCAGCACCGTCCATGTCCGTGACTCGAAGAACATTCAGGGTCCCCGGTTGACCTTCGCCCCCGCCGCCTGGGCCGACTTCGTGCCGTACGCGGTCGGGGGCTGATCCGGCCTCCCCGGCCGCCCTCCCTCGGAGAACCGTGTGGGCACTGAACCGGTGTGAGTCGTCCGGACCCCGCGTGTGGCCATAATGCGCGGGTGTCCAGACCTCCTGTGCCGTTGTCCGCCGAACACATACCGCCCGGCACCGCCGACTGGCGGACTCCCGACGCCCAGCGCTGGCTCACCGCCGTGCCCGCACGGTGGGCCCACCCTCTGTGGGGCCTAATGGCGTTGGTCGCCTCGCTGGTGTGGGACGTGGTCGCGGTTCCCGCCGCCCCCTGCACGTCCACCGACCCGTGCGGCACCGACTGGCTGGGCCTCGGAATAGCCGTCGTGCTGGTGCTGACCCTGTACTGGGTGTGGCGGCAGCCGCGGTTCGCGCTCGCGGGGCTCGCGGCCGGGCTGGTGGGGTTCGCCGTGGAGGGCGGCTTCGCGGCGGCGTTCGGTGAACCGTCCGCGCTCCTGTTCCTCGTGGCCGCCGCGCTCACCGCCGCCGGGCTCGTCCACCGGCTGGCCGTCGCCGGGCGGCAGCGGTCGCTGGCCCTGGAGGCGGCCGGGCCGGCCGCACACCCGCTGCCCGCCGCCGCGCGGACGTTCCGCCGGGGCCGGCTCTCCTTCGTCCTGGCCGCGCTGCTGCTGGCCGTCGCCGGGTTCGGCTACTGGCAGGCCCAGCAGGTCGCCGACGCGTACGAGGAGCGGGCCGCTGGCGCCACCCACCTGTCAGGACGGGTCACGGCCCTGGAGCAGGACGACGGCGTCGACATCCTCAAGGTGGAGGCCGACGGGCGTACCCACCGCTTCGAGACGGCCTTCCCCGAGGACTTCCCCGTGGACAGCCGGGTCGACATCGTCGTGGACGGCGACTGGGCGGCGCTGGTCGCGGAGCCGTACGACGCCTTCGGCTGGGAGCTGCTGGTGCTGGGCGGCTCCGTCGCGGGGCTGGCGTCCCTGGTGAACGGCGTGGACGGGCTGACGCGTGCGAAGCGGCTGCGGCGCGGCCCGCTGCCGGTGCTGCGCGTGCTGGTGCGCGAGGGTCACGACGACGGCCGCACCTGGGTGTTCGCGGCCGACGACCCGGAGGGCCTCCGGCCGATCCTGCACTTCCACTCGCTGTACGCCTTCGACGACGAGGACGAAGAGGACGACGACGGGGACGAAGAAGACGACGACGAGGACGGCAGCGACGCGGGCGACGACTCCGAGGCCGTCGTCGAACTCGGCAGGATCGCGGAGATCCTCCGGGGCGAGGACCCCGCCCCGCCGCTGCGGGAGGCCGTCCTGTACGGCGTCCCCTACGCCGGCGCCGAAGTCGCCTTCGTCTCGCGCGACGACGCGGACGACCCCGAGGTGTCGGTGGAGTGCAGTGTCACCGCGGTGAAGCCGGCCGTCCCGGGGCTGGTGGAGCGCGGGCCGCAGCGCCGCAAGCGGAAGAGCCCGCGGCGGTCCGTCGACGAGATCGCCGTCGGCATGACGCCCACGACGGACCCGCGGGTGTGGACGGCGCACGGTTTCTCGCGTGCGGTGGGCCTCGGTCTGCTGCTGGTGCAGGGCGGCGGCATCTGGGCCGCGCTCGACGAGGGGCCGTCGTGGAGCTGGCTGTGGCTGGTCGTGGGTCTGCCGTGGCTGGTGACGGCCGTGGCGACGGCGCTCACCTGGCGGATCACCGCCGACCGTGACGGGCTGTGGGTGACCGGGGCGTGGCGCGTGCGGCGGGTCCCGTGGGACGTGATCACGTCCGTGCGGCACTCCGACGACGGCATCCGCGTCGGCCGGGCCAAGGACTCCTCCGTGGATCTCTCCCCCACCGGCTGGGCGTGGCTGGAGCGCCGCCTGGGCCGTGAGCCGCGTGCGGAGCGCGTCGTCGAGGAGGTGCGGGCGCTGCTGCTCCGCCCGGAGTTGCGGCCACTGGAGGAGGCGTCGGCGGGGCAGCAGGGCATGCCGGTCGGGCCGCCGCTGGTGGCCCTGTCGGTGCTGTGGGGCGTGGCGGTGCTGCTTCTGCTGTAGACCGGACCGCGGGCAGCGCGGTGAGCGGGCCCCGGGTCTCGCCCGGCACGGAGCGGACGCGCGCCCACCGCGTCGGGGGCGCCGCGTTCCGCCCCTCGGTCCCCGCCCTCACCGGATCCGCCGATTCCGCTCACCCCGCCGGATCCGTCGGGCATGCGGGCCCCGATCCGGGGCACCCGGACGACGGGACGGACGGGATGGTGGACTCCGGCCGGGGCCCGGGACTTCCCTCGGGCTCCGGCCGGAAGGCGCGGCGCGTCAGAACTTGATGCTGCCGATCATCCCCGCGATGTTCGAGGTGAGCTCGCTGATGGTGGGTGCCACCGTCGACGAGGCCAGGTAGAAGCCGAGCAGCATGCAGACGACTGCGTGCCCGGCTTTCAGACCCGACTTCTTGATCAGCAGGAAGACGACGATCGCCAGCAGCACCACCGCCGAAATCGAGAGTGCCACGGCGGCTCACCTCCAAGGATCCCAAGGCGCGGGGGGTAGGAATATGGGGGCAGTTGCAGTTCACGCATGAGCCAGCAGGTTCATACCCACTATGCGCTAACGATCATAACTATCCGTACGTGCGCATCGGTCGGCGCACAGCCGCACAAGGGGGCGCATGGCCAATATGGTCAGGGCATGACGACCGAGGCTGACTCCTTCCCCCGACGGCACGCCCGCACCCAGCGCTTCACGCTCGGCGCGCCGCGTTCGTTCACCGTGGCGCCCGACGGCTCGCGTGTCGTGTTCCTGCGCTCCGGTTCCGGTACGGACCGGGCGCATTCCCTCTGGGTCCTCGACACGGAAGGGGGCGGGGAGCGCGTGGCGGCCGACCCGCGCGCCCTCCTGGGCGGGGCCGCCGAACACCTCTCCGCCGAGGAGCGGGCACGGCGCGAGCGGAGCCGCGAGGGCGGCGCCGGCATCGTCGGCTACGCCACCGACGCGGCCGTGGAATGGGCGTCTTTCGCCTTGTCAGGGCGGCTTTTCACGGCCGAACTGCGGGCCGGGACGGCGCGTGAACTGCCCGTGCCGGGGCCGGTGATCGACCCGCGGCCGTCGCCCGACGGGCGTCACGTCGCCTATGTCGCCCGGGGGGCGCTACGGGTCGTGGCGGCCGAGGGGACGGGCGATCGCGCGCTCGCGACCCCCGAGGCGGAGGACGTCACCTACGGTCTGGCCGAGTTCGTCGCGGCCGAGGAGATGGGGCGTTCACGGGGCTTCTGGTGGGCTCCGGAGTCGGACCGGCTGCTGGTGGCGCGGGTGGACGACACGCCGGTCGAACGGTGGTGGATCGCCGATCCCGCCCACCCGGGGCGTGAACCGAGCCGCGTCCCCTACCCCGCGGCGGGCACCGCGAACGCGGACGTGAGGCTGTTCGTGATCGGGCTGGACGGGGCGCGCACGGAGGTCTCCTGGGACCGGGCGCGCTACCCGTATCTGGCACGAGTGCACTGGTCAGCGGCGGGTGCCCCGCTGTTGCTCGTCCAGGCGCGCGACCAGCGCAGCCAGTTGATCCTGGCTGTGGACCCGGACTCCGGGGCGACCCGGATGGTGCACGCCGACGAAGATCGAAATTGGCTGGAACTTTTCCCCGGGGTGCCGTGCTGGAGCCCCTCCGGGCAGCTGGTGCGGATCGCCGACGAGGGGGGCGCGCGGCGGCTGGTGGTCGGGGAACGGCCGTTGACCGGACCGCAGTTGCACATCCGCGCGGTGCTGGACGTCTCCGCCGACGACGTGCTGGTCTCCGCGTCCGCGGGCGAGGAGGCGGCCGATCCGGGGACCGGCGAGGTGCACGTCCACCGGGTGAACGAACTGGGCGTGGAGCGCCTCTCGGAGGAACCCGGCGTCCACTCGGCGGTCCGCGCCGGCGGGGTGACCGTGCTGGTCTCCGCGACCCTGGACCGGCCAGGTTCCCGGGTGCGGATCCTGCGTGACGGAAAAGCGACGGCGGCTGTCCCCTCGTACGCCGAAGACCCCGGTATGTCCCCTCGGGTGACCCTGACACAGGGGGGCGCACGCCGAATTCCGTGCGCCGTGCTTATGCCCCGGGACTACGCCGGTGACACCCCACTGCCGGTCCTCATGGACCCCTACGGTGGTCCGCACGGGCAGCGGGTGCTCGCCGCCCACAACCCGCACCTGACCTCGCAGTGGTTCGCCGACCAGGGCTTCGCGGTGGTGGTCGCCGACGGCCGCGGCACCCCCGGCCGCTCCCCCGCCTGGGAGAAGGCCGTCAAGGACGACGTGGCCGCGACCGTGCTCCAGGACCAGGTCGACGCGCTCCACGCGCTCGCCGCCGACTTCCCGCTCGACCTGGACCGCGTCGCCGTCCGGGGCTGGTCCTTCGGCGGCTACCTGGCGGCCCTCGCGGTGCTGCGCCGCCCGGACGTCTTCCACGCGGCGGTGGTGGGCGCCCCGGTCACCGACCTGCGCCTGTACGACACCCACTACCAGGAGCGCTACCTCGGCCACCCGGGCGAGCAGCCGGAGGTCTACCGCCGCAACTCGGTGATCGACGACGCGGGCCTGGTCGACGCTGTCGCACCGCACCGCCCCATGATGATCATCCACGGGCTGGCGGACGACAACGTGGTGGTCGCCCACTCGCTGCGCCTGTCCTCGGCCCTGCTGGCGGCCGGCCGGCCCCACGAGGTGCTGCCCCTGTCCGGCGTCACGCACATGACCCCGCAGGAGGAGGTCGCCGAGAACCTGCTCCGTCTCCAGCTCGACTTCCTCAGGCGCTCCCTGGGGCTCGACGCGGGCTGAGCACGGCGACGGGCCGGGGCGACATGGCGCGCCCCGGCCCGTTCACGGCACCCGCACGGCCGTACGCCGTCCAGCTTCACCCGCCCGTGTGTCGGGGCGACTTCCGTGACGTTGCGTGTCCGTCAACGCGGTCGGCCCGGTCCGTACGGTTACGCCGGTCCCCCGCGGCGTTCCTGCGGCACCACCTTCCGCTCCTCCGCGAAGTGGCAGGCCGAGGCGTGGGCGGCCGGGCCGCCGGTCGCCCGGAACTCCTCGGGGACCGCGAGGAGCGGGACCTCCACGGCGCAGCGTTCCCGGGCCTTGAAGCAGCGGGTGCGGAAGCGGCAGCCGGAGGGGATGTCCGTCGGGGACGGGACGTCGCCGCTGAGGAGGATCCGCTCGCGGCGTTCCCGGGCGGCGGGGTCCGGCACGGGGACGGCGGAGAGCAGCGCCTGGGTGTAGGGGTGCGTGGGGTGGTCGTAGATCTCGGTGTCCGTGCCGGTCTCCACGATCCGCCCGAGGTACATCACCCCGACCCGGTCCGAGATGTGCCGCACGATCGACAGGTCGTGCGCGATGAAGACGTAGGCGAGCTCGAACTCGGACTGCAGCCGGTCCATCAGGTTGACGACCTGGGCCTGGATGGAGACGTCCAGCGCGGAGACCGGTTCGTCGGCGACGATGATCTCGGGGCGCAGCGCCAGCCCGCGGGCGATGCCGATGCGCTGGCGCTGGCCGCCGGAGAACTGGTGCGGGTAGCGGTTGACGTACTCGGGGTCGAGGCCGACGACGTCCAGCAGGTCCTGGACCCTCCTGCGCCGGTCGCCCCTGGGCGCCGCCTCGGGGTGGATCTCGAAGGGCTCCCCGATGATGTCGCCCACCGTCATGCGGGGGTTGAGCGAGGTGTAGGGGTCCTGGAAGACCATCTGGATGTTGCGGCGGACGGCCTTCAGCGCCCGGCCGGACAGCCGGGTGATGTCCTCGCCCTTGTACCGGATCGCACCGGCCGTCGGCCGCTCCAGGTTGACCAGCATCTTCGCGACCGTGGACTTGCCGCAGCCGGACTCGCCGACGATGCCCAGGGTCTCCCCCCGCCCGAGCGTGAAGTCGACGCCGTCGACCGCCCGTACGGCGCCGACCTGCTTGCGGAACAGCACGCCCCGGGTCAGCGGGTAGTGCTTGACCAGGTTCTCGACCTGGAGGATCGGCTCAGCCATCCAGGCACTCCCTCCAGAAGTGGCAGGCGCTCCCCCGGGCGGCGTCCGTCCCGGTGACCTCGTACAGCGGCGGCACGTCGGTGCGGCACACGTCGCGGGCCAGCGGGCAGCGGGGGTGGAAGGCGCAGCCGGGCGGGACGGCGGTGAGGTTGGGCGGCAGGCCCTTGATGGCACGGAGCTCCCGGCCCTTGAGGTCCAGGCGGGGGACGGAGTCCAGCAGGCCGCGGGTGTAGGGGTGGGCGGGTGCCTTGTAGAGGTCGTGCACCGGCGCCGTCTCCACGATCCGGCCCGCGTACATCACGGCGATGCGGTCGGCGACGTCGGCGACCACGCCCAGGTCGTGGGTGATGAGGACCAGGCCCATCCGGTACTCGCGCCGCAGTTCCGCGAGCAGTTCCATGACCTGGGCCTGGACGGTGACGTCGAGGGCGGTGGTGGGCTCGTCGGCGATGATCAGGGCCGGTTCCAGGGCCAGCGCCATCGCGATCATGATGCGCTGGCGCATGCCGCCGGAGAACTGGTGCGGGTACTGCCCGACCCGCTCCCGGGCGGCGGGGATGCGCACCCGGTCCATCAGTTCGACGGCCTTGGCCCGGGCGGCCTTCCTCGACATGCCCCGGTGCACGACGAACATCTCGCCGAGCTGGTCGCCAACGGGGAGCACGGGGTTGAGCGACGACAGGGCGTCCTGGAAGATCATCGCCATCTCGGCGCCCCGGACCCTGCGGCGCTCCTCCTCCTTGAGCTTCAGCAGGTCCCTGCCCCGGAAGAGGACCTCGCCGCCGGTGATCCGGCCGGGCGGTGTGTCGAGGATCCCCATGACCGCCTGCGCGGTCACCGACTTGCCGGAGCCGGACTCGCCGAGCACGGCCAGCGTCTCGCCCGCGTCCACGGCGCAGTCGACCCCGTCGACGGCCTTCGCGACCCCGTCCCGGGTGCGGAACTCCACGTGCAGGTCGCGCACTTCGAGCAGCACGGCGGCTCACCTCAGCTTCGGGTCGAGGGCGTCGCGGACCGCGTCGCCGAGCATGATGAACGCCAGGACGGTGATCGCGAGGGCCCCGGAGGGCCACAGCAGCGCGTGCGGGGCGTTGCGGACGTACGGGGAGGCGGCGGAGATGTCGATCCCCCAGGAGACGCTGGGCGGCTTCAGCCCGACGCCGAGGTAGGACAGGGTCGCCTCCAGCGCGATGTACGTGCCGAGCGCGATGGTGGCGACGACGATGACCGGGGCGACGGCGTTGGGCGCGATGTGCCGCAGCAGCAGCCGGGAGGGGGAGGCGCCCAGCGCCCGTGCGGCCTGGACGTAGTCGTTCTGCCGGACGGTGATGACGGAGCCGCGGGCGATGCGGGAGATCTGCGGCCAGCCGAGCAGCACGATGAACCCGATGACCGGCCAGACGGTGTTGCTGGTGATGACGGACAGCAGCACCAGCCCGCCGAGGACGACCGGGATGGCGAAGAAGACGTCGGTGACGCGGGACAGGACCGAGTCCCACACCCCGCCGAAGAAGCCGGCGAGCGCGCCGAGGACGCTGCCGAGGACCGCGACGCCGAGCGTGGCCAGGACGCCGACCGCGACGGACGTGCGGGCGCCGTGGACGGTGCGGGTGTAGACGTCGCAGCCCTGGCCGTCGAAGCCGAAGGGATGGCCGGGCTGGGGGCCCTCCTGGGCCTTGGCCAGGTTGCACTGGAGGGGGCTGCCGGAGGCGATCGCCGAGGGCCACAGGGAGATGAGGACCAGGAAGCAGATCACCAGGGCGGAGACGAGGAAGACGGGGTTGCGGCGCAGGTCGTGCCAGGCGTCGGACCACAGGGAGCGGGGCTTGCCCCGCGGTTCGGTGCCGGCCGTGCCGTCCGGCACCCGCTCGAGGGCCTCCGCCTCGCCGACGCCCAGGTCCATGGTGCCGCCGCCGGTGCCCGCGAGGGCGTGCTCGGGTTCGTACTGCTGGTCAGACATAGCGGATCCTCGGGTCGAGTACGGCGTAGAGGAGGTCGACGACGAGGTTGGCGACCAGGAACACCAGCACCAGCACGGTCACGAAGCCGACGACGGTCTGGGTGTTCTGCCGCAGGATGCCCTGGTAGAGCTGGTAGCCGACGCCGTGGATGTTGAAGATCCGCTCGGTGACGATCGCGCCGCCCATGAGGAAGCCGATGTCGGCGCCGATGAAGGTGACCACGGGGATGAGGGAGTTGCGCAGCAGGTGCCGGGTGATGACCCGGCGCCGGGGCAGGCCCTTGGCGACGGCGGTGCGGACGTAGTCGGAGCGGCGGTTCTCGGCGAGGGAGGTGCGGGTCAGCCGGGTGACGTAGGCGAGGGAGACGGAGGCCAGCACCAGGCCGGGCAGGATCAGCTCGCCGAGGGGCGCCGCGGAGGAGACCGAGGGCCGGATCCAGCCCCACTTCACCCCGAGCAGCAGTTGCAGCAGCAGGCCGGTGACGAAGGTGGGCACGGAGATGACGACCAGGGTGAACAGCAGGACGCCGGTGTCGACGGGCCGGCCCCGGCGCAGCCCGGTGACCACGCCGAGGGTGACGCCGACGACGACCTCGAAGAGGATCGCGATCAGGGTCAGCCGGACGGTGACGGGGAACGCCGTCGCCATCAGCTCGGTGACCTCCTGGCCGTTGAACGCCGTACCGAAGTCGCCGGTGAAGACGTTCCCCATGTAGGTCAGGTACTGCCGCCAGACCGGCTCGTCGAGGCCGAACTCCGCCCGCAGCCGGGCGGCGGTCGCCGGATCGCAGCGGCGTTCGCCGCACAGGCCCGCGATGGGGTCGCCCATCACGTTCACCATGAGGAAGATCAGCAGCGTGGCCCCGACGAACACCGGGATCATCTGGAGCAGACGCCGGACGACGTAGCTCCCCATGGCGGATCAGCTCACCTTGATCTGGTCGTACACGGGGACGCTGAACGGGTTGAGCGCGACGTCGGACAGCCGGTCGGACCAGCCCGCGCTGCCGTTCTGGTACCAGAGCGGGATGGCGGCCATGTGGTCGCGGACGACCTCCTCGGCCTGCTGGAACAGGTCGACGGCCCGGGCGTCGTCGGTCTCCCGGTTGGCCCGGTCGACGCGGTCGTCGAAGTCCTGGTTCGACCACTTGCCGTCGTTGGAGGAGGCGTCGGTGTAGTAGAGCGGCTGGAGGAAGTTCTGGATGAGCGGGTAGTCCATCTGCCAGCCGGCGCGGAACGGACCGGACATCTTCTGCTCGGTGATCCGGCCGCGGAAGTCGGCGAAGGTGCCGACCGGGTTGCCGGTGCAGGCGCGCTCGTCGTCCAGCGCGTTGTTGATGGAGTTGCAGACGGCGTCGACCCATGCGCGGTGGGAGCCGGTGTCCGCGTTGTAGGTGATGGTCACCCGGCCGCCGGGCAGGCCGCCGCCCTCCTGGATCAGTCTCTTGGCCTCGTCGGGCCGGTACTCGCAGGCCTCGCCGCACAGGCCCGCCTGGAAGCCGCCGTCCTTCCCGAGCACCGGGGAGGTCCAGTCGGTGGCGGGGGTGCGGGTCTTCCGGAAGATGGTGTCGGTGATCTGCTCGCGGTCGATGGCCATGGACAGGCCCTTGCGGACCTTCTCCGAGCCGGGCTTGTTCCAGGCGTCGTCGTAGTAGGGGAAGGCGAGGGTCTGGAGGATGCCGGCGGGGGTGTTGAGGTAGCGGTCGCCGAGGTCGTTCCTCACGTTCTTCAGCTGGGCCGCGGGGACGTCGTCGACCAGGTCGAGGTTGCCGGCCATGAGGTCGGTGTAGGCGGTGTTGCTGTCGGTGTAGACCTTGAGGTCGACCCCGCCGTTGCGCGCCTTGTCGGGGCCGGGGTAGTCCTTCCACGTGCGCAGCGACATCTGCGAGCCGCGCGCGTACGAGTCGACCAGGTACGGGCCGTTGCCGATCGGCTTCCTGACCCAGGCGTCGTGGTCGTCGAAGAAGGCCCGGGGCAGCGGGGCGAAGGCGTTGTAGCCGAGGGTGTCGGGGAAGGTCGAGAACTTCTGGGTGAGCTTGACGGTGAAGGTGCGGTCGTCGACGACCTTCAGGCCGGAGAGGGTGTCGGCGCTCTGCTCGCCGCTCTCCGGGTGGACCCGGTCGTAGCCCTCGATGTAGCCGAAGAAGTAGGCGTTGCGCTGGTTGTTCCTGAGGCTCGCACCGTAGTTCCAGGCGTCCACGAAGGACCGGGCGGTGACCTTCTCGCCGTTGCTGAAGGTCCAGCCGTCCTTGACGGTGATGGTGAAGTTCTGCGAGTCGGAGGTCTCGATGCTCTCGGCGAGCATGTCCTGGGCCTCGCCGGTCCTCGGGTGGTAGCGCTTCAGGCCCCGGAAGATCATGTCGAGGACCTTGCCGCCCTGCACCTCGTTGGTGTTGGCCGGCTCCAGCGGGTTCTGCGGGTCGCCCCAGGAGGCGCTCAGCACGGCTCCGGCGTCCCCGCTCCCGCCCCCGCCCCCGCAGGCCGTCGCGGCGAGGGCGAGGGCCACCGCGCAGACGGCCCGTCCGGCGTGCGTGGCTCCGCGCATGGAGTGCCTCCTCGTCCGTGCGCCGTGGCGCGTGACCTTTACGCCACTATCGGCACAAGGGGTGCATCACGCACATGCACGACGTCTGTACGGGGACGACTCCAGCCGTCTGTACGCATGAATCCCCCGGGAGTCCCCGGGGGTCCTCGGGAGCCCCGGGGAGCCCTCCCGGACGGCCCTCGGGAGCCCCCCGGGAGCCCTCCCGGACGCGGCCCTCGGGAGCCCCCGGAAGTCCTCCCGGACGGTCCCCGAGGGCTCCGGACGAGCAGCGGCTGCCGTCCGCCCCGCTCGGGGGCCGGCGGCAGCCGCGGGTGGCTCCGGGGTCACTCCTTCTCGGCGGAGTCCTCCAGGGCCTTCAGCGCCGGGTCGAGGACGACGTCCTCGTCACGGGCCTCGGTGGTCGGCTCCTCCGGGAAGTGGCAGGCCGTCAGGTGGCCGTCGCGGTTGCCGGAGATCTGGACGAGCGGCGGCTCCTCGGTGGCGCACTTGTCCTGCGCCTTCCAGCAGCGGGTGCGGAAGCGGCAGCCGGACGGCGGGGAGATCGGTGAGGGCACGTCACCGGCGAGCCGGATGCGCTCCCGGTTCTCCGCCTCGTCGTCCATGGCCACTTCGGGCACGGCCGACAGCAGGGCGTGGGTGTAGGGGTGCCGGGGCCGGTTGTAGATGGAGTCCCGGTCGCCGACCTCGACCACCTTGCCGAGGTACATCACGGCCACGCGCTGCGAGAAGTGCCGGACCACCGCCAGGTCGTGGGCGATGAAGAGGAAGGCGATGCCCATCTCTTCCTGGACCTTCTGCAGCAGGTTGACGACCTGCGCCTGGATCGACACGTCGAGCGCGGAGACCGGCTCGTCCGCCACGATCAGCTTCGGGTTGAGCGCGAGCGCCCGGGCGACGCCGATGCGCTGGCGCTGACCGCCGGAGAACTCGTGCGGGAAGCGGTTGTAGTGCTCGGGGTTGAGGCCGACGAGCTCGAGCAGCTCGCGGACCTTCTTCTCCCGGCCGCCCGCCGGGTTGATCCCGTTGACCTCCATCGGCGACTTGATGATGGTGCCGACGGTCTGCCGCGGGTTCAGGGAGGAGTACGGGTCCTGGAAGATCATCTGGATCTCGGACCGGATCGGCGCCAGCTGCTTGCGCTTGGCGTGCGTGATGTCGTGACCCGCGTACTCGATCCTGCCGCCGGTCGGCTCCAGGAGCCGGGTGACGAGCCGGCCCGTGGTCGACTTGCCGCAGCCCGACTCACCCACCAGTCCGACGCTCTCGCCGACGCCGACCGTCAGGTCGACGTTGTCGACGGCCTGCACGGCGCCGACCTTCCGCTTGATCGGAAAGCCGCCGTAGATCGGGAAGTGCTTGGTCAGGCCCTCCACCTTCAGCAGCGCCTCGGTCGACGTGCCGGTGGAGCCCTGCTGTGCGGGGAGGGTGAGGTTGTCGCTCATGTCTCGGATCTCCCTAGCGCAGCCGGGGCTGGATCTTGTCGATGAAGATGGTCTGCTTCTGCTCCGCCGTCAGGTGGCAGGCGGCGGCGCGGCCTGCGCCCAGCGGCGGCCGCTCGGTGCTGCAGCGGTCGCCCGGCACCTCGCCCGTGAAGGTGCAGCGGGGGTGGAAGGGGCAGCCGGAGGGCGGGTTCAGCAGACTGGGCGGCGATCCGGGGATCGGGGTGAGCGGCTGCGAGGTGCTGCCGCCCAGGCGCGGCATCGAGCTGAGCAGGCCCCAGGTGTAGGGGTGCCTGGGCTCGCGCAGCACCTCGCGGACGCCGCCGCGCTCCACGGCCCGGCCCGAGTACATCACCAGCAGGTCGTCGGCCATGTCGGAGATGACGCCGAGGTCGTGGGTGATGAAGATGATCGCCGAGCCGAACTCCTGCTGGAGGTCCTTGAGCAGGTCGAGGATCTGGGCCTGGACGGTCACGTCGAGGGCGGTGGTCGGCTCGTCGGCGATCAGCAGATCGGGGTCGCAGACCAGCGCCATGGCGATCATGGCGCGCTGGCGCATACCGCCGGAGAACTGGTGCGGGTAGTCGTCCACCCGGGTCTTGGGCTGCGGGATGCCGACCTTGGTCAGCATCTCGATCGCCCGCTCCCGCGCCTCCTTCTTGGAGGCGCCGGTGTGCTTCATGAACGGCTCGGCGATCTGCCGGCCCACCGTGTAGTACGGCGAGAGGGCCGTCAGCGGGTCCTGGAAGATCATCGCGACCTTGTTGCCGCGGAGCTTCTCCATCTCCTTCTCGGACGCGGTGACCAGGTCCTTGCCCTCGAGGAGGATCTCGCCCTCCACGGTGCTGGTCTTGGGGTTGTGCAGCCCGAGAATGGTCAGGTTGGTGACGGACTTGCCGGAGCCCGACTCGCCCACGATGCCGAGGGTCCTGCCGCGTTCGACGTCGAAGGACAGCCCGTCGACCGCCTTGACGATGCCGTCCTCGGTGGAGAACCGCACCCGCAGGTCGCGGACCGAGAGGAAGGAGTCCGGCCCGGTCGGGGCCTTCTCGCCTTCGGTCTTGGTCAGTGTGGTCACGGTGTTTCTCCTAGCTGAGCCGCACGCGCGGGTCGATGTACGCGTAGACGAGGTCCACGAGGATGTTCAGGAGCAGGATGAAGAACGCCCCGAACAGCATGACGCCCATGGTGACCGGCAGGTCCTTCGTCAGCGACGAGTCGACCGCGAGACGGCCGATGCCGGCCAGGTCGAAGGTGAACTCGGTGACCACCGCGCCGGACAGCAGGGAGCTGAGGTCCATGCCGAGGATCGTGACGATCGGGATCAGCGAGCCGCGCCAGGCGTAGCGGAAGAAGACGTACCGCTGCCTCATGCCCTTGGCGCGCGCGGTGCGGACGTGCTCCTCCTGCAGTTGCTCGATCATGGTCGAGCGGGACATACGGGTGTACTGGGCGGTGAAGATGGTGGCCATGACCACCCAGGGGATGAGCAGGCCCAGGGCCCAGGTGCCCGGGTTGTCGGTGAAGTTGTGGTACTTCGGGAACTCCATGATGCCCGAGCTGTACACCAGCAGGCCGAGGAAGATCGGGCCGAGCAGGTAGATCTGGAACGAGCTGAGCACGATCGAGGCACCGGAGACGATCTTGTCGGTCGCCGTGCCGCGCTTCCAGGCGGCGAGCAGACCCGAGCCGAGGCCCAGGATCAGGAAGATCACCAGACCGCCGACGGTCAGCGACAGCGTCAGCGGGAAGCGGTCGATGATGGAGTCCCAGACGAACTCGCCGCTGCCGAAGGAGACACCCAGGCACGGCGCGGAGCAGTGCCCCTGCGGGAAGTCGCGGCCGGCCACGATGCCCGTCATGAACTCCCAGAACTGGGTGGTGATGGGCTTGTCCAGGCCCAGGTTCTCGCGGATCACCGCGAGGTTCTCGGGCGAGCAGTTCTTGCCGCAGGACAGCGCAGCGAAGTCCTGAGGAACCGTGTAGAACAGGAAGAACGTGAAGGCGCCGATCAGGAACATGATGACGACGGCGCCGGTCAGCCTGCGGATGAGGAACTGAAGCATGGCGGGTGGATGCTCTCTTCGAAACGCGGCGGCAGGTAGGGGGTACCGTCCGCGGGGGTGTGCTCCGCCTGGCGCACACCCCCGCGGTCAGCCGAGCTGACGGGTTACGGCTGCTTCAGGTACAGGTCGGTGATGTTGATGTAGCTCGACTCGTTGCTGTACCTGGCACCACCGATGTTCGATCCGTAGAGCTGGATCTGCTTCGAGTAGTAGACCGGGGCGGCCGGGTTGATCTCCTCCACGATGCGGTGGTGGGCCTGCTCCCAGGTCTTGGCGGCCTCCTCCGGCTCCTGCGTCAGGGCCTTCTTGATCAGGTCGTTGACCTGCTTGTCGTTGATGTGCGAGTAGTTGGACGCACCGTCGGCGACCAGCTCACCGTCGTAGACCGGGGTGATGACCGTGGACGGGGACGGCCAGTCCTGGCCCCAGCCGGTCATGTAGATGTCGTACGGGTTGTCCAGCTTGCCGACCTGCTCGTAGAAGCTGGCCCGGTCGATCTCCTTGGCCTGGACGTCGAAGCCGACCTTCTCCAGCGCGTCCTTGATGATGACCTGCTGGGCCTGGCCGCGCGGCGTGTTGGAGTAGGCGTAGGTGAGCTTCGTGCCCTCCTTGACACCCGCCTCCTTCAGCAGCGCCTTGGCCTTCTCCGGGTCGCCGTTGGGCTTCTTCAGCTTGCCG
The DNA here is from genome assembly GCF_008704515.1 of Streptomyces viridosporus T7A. NCBI lineage: Bacteria > Bacillati > Actinomycetota > Actinomycetes > Kitasatosporales > Streptomycetaceae > Streptomyces > Streptomyces viridosporus. The sequence goes on along the minus strand of NZ_CP023700.1, from coordinate 5,367,353 downwards.
AACGGGTCGTAGGTCCCGTCGAAGCCCGGCAGGGTCGGGGCGAGCAGACCGCCGGCGACCTCACCGCCGTAGCGGCCGCCGTCCGCCTGGACCATGGACTGGTTCGGGATCGCGTAGGTGATCGCGTCGCGGACCTTCTTGTCCTTCACCCGGTCGAGGTTGAAGGTGAGCTGCCACACGTAGGGCTGGTAGCCCTGGATGGTGCGCTTCTTGGTCTCCGGGTTGCTGATGACGTCCGACATCTGCGCCGGGTCGACCGAGTCCGTGAACTGGATGGCGTTCTTGGCCTCGCCCTGGTCGGCGACCAGGCGCTTGGTCTGGCTGGCCTGGGAGACGGTGTTGGTGAAGTTGAAGCCGTCCACGTACTGGTGGCGCACGGCGTCCGTCTTCGGGTCCCACTGGTCGTTCTTGACCAGCTTCATGGACTTGCCCGGCTTGTACTCGGCGATCTTGTACGGGCCGAGGGCCTTGGGCGCCTTGTCGTACTTCTCCTTCGTGTCCTGCTTCTCGGGCACGATGGAGTAGCCGGCCATGGCCAGGGCCTGCGGGAGGTCCGGGCGCGGCTGGTTGAACTTGAAGACGACCGTCTTGTCGTCCGGGGTCTCCAGGACGGAGTCCGGCAGGTGCTTGCCCTTGTAGGGGCCGTCCGGCAGCGCCTTGCGGTAGTCGTTGCCCGAGAGCCAGGACTGGACGAAGGTCGGACCGTCGAAGATGACCTTGGAGTACAGGCGCTCGATGGTGTGGCGGACGTCGGCCGAGGTGATCTCGTTGCCGTCCTCGTCCTTGATGCCGTCCTTGAGCTTGTACGTCCAGACCTTGCCGCCCTCGGAGGACTGGCCGGAGTCGGTGGCGATGTCACCGACGACCGTCAGGTTGCCGTCCTTGTCCTCCTGGAAGTTCGTCAGACCCCGGTGGATCAGGTTGGAGAACTGGCCGGCGTCGCTGACGTAGATCTGACCCGGGTCCATGTGGGTCAGGTCCGACTGCATGTAGACGTTGATGAAACCGCCGGACTTGGCCCCGGTGACCTCCTTCGCCGGGCCGCTGGAGGCGGCGGCGTCACCGTAGGCGACAGGATCCTGCTGCTCGGCGGCGTCCTTCTGGGACTTGGACTCGTCCTTGCCCTTGTTGCCGCCGCCGTTGTCGCTGGAGCAGCCGGTCAGAGCCAGCGAGCCGGCCACGATGGCCACGGCGATGGCGCGCGCGGTACGCGTTCTGATGGGCTTCATGATGCCGATGCACCTACCTGTCGTTAGTTGTCCACGAGTGCTGCCTGACGGTCCGGTAGCCCGGCACGGGGGCGGCAGCTCCCCCACCCACCAATGGACGATTAGCGTCCGGTCTTGGGGTCGAATGCGTCCCGGACGGAGTCTCCGAGAAGGTTGAAGGCGAGAACGAAGATCACCAGCGCCGCGCCCGGGAAGAGCAGGAACATCGGGTCCTGCTCGTACACCTCGGTGCCGATCTTGAACATGCGGCCCCAGTCCGGGGTCGGCTCCACGAAGCCGACGCCGATGAACGAGAGGAAGGCGATGGTGAGGATCGTGCTCGGGAGGATGTAGGTGGCCTGCACCAGGATCGGGGTGACGATGTTCGGCAGGATCTCCTTGCGCACGATGCGCGTGGGAGAGGCGCCGGACACCTTGGCCGCCTCCACGAACTCCCTGTCCCTCAGCGACAGCACGGAGCTGCGCACCAGACGGGACAGGCCCATCCAGCCGAGGAACCACATCACCAGGATGATCGCCACGGCCCGCAGGTAGGTGGGGGTCTCGTCCTGCGGGTCGACGAACATCGCGGTCACCACGGGCATGAAGGCGATGAAGAACAGCTGCTGGGGGAAGCCCAGGAAGAAGTCCGTCACCCGGCCGAGCCAGTAGTCGACCCGGCCGCCGAAGTAGCCGCCGATCATACCGATGATCACACCCGTGATCACGCTGAGCAACGTGACGACCACGGCCATGTACAGCGAGGTCCGCATGCCGTACAGCAGCATGGTGAACACGTCACGGCCGAGCTTGGGCTCGACGCCGAACCAGAAGTCGCCCGACATGCCGCCGAAGGAACCGGTCGGCATGGCGAAGTCGTCCAGGAGGAACGGGTAGTCCGGCTCCTGGGCGTACAGCGTGTAGGGGTCCTTGCCGTACAGCTTGGCGATGACGGGTGCAAACGCGGACACCACGAAGAAGAAAATCACCACGCACGCGGAGACGACTCCGGTACGGTCGCGCTTGAAGCGCTGCCACATCAACTGGCCGGGGGAGCGGCCCTCGGGCTGCTTCTCACCCTTGGCGGCTTCGGCAGCCACCGCGAGCTCGGGGTCCAAGACAGCCGCGGACCCGGAGTCCTCGGCCTTAGTTGGACTGGTCATCGTGTTCGTCCCCCGGGGGGTTGGAGAGTTGAGCGCAGCACAGATACCGGCAGGTTCTGTGGTTTGGGGGAACTTTCGCCAAGAGCATCAACGCGCGTCAAGGGCGTAAGACATAGGGATCTCCCTACCATCGATTTTTTGAGCAAAAATTGCAAAGATTGACATCTGCGCGCGCTTGACACCTCTGGACCGAATTCGACAATTCGGGCATATGTCTCGTTTTTTTGGTTTACATGTCCGAAACCCGTTCGAGCGATCACCGATATCCGAACGGGACATGGCGTTTCCCAGAAGCCTCACGGACAGCACGGAAGCACCGGCCGCCACCCCCGGAGGGCCGGCGGGACGATCCGGCCCGTCGGCGTGCGAAAGCGACGGCGGTGACGGCCCCGTACCATGGGGTGAGGCCGTGGCGTGTTCAGCCCGGCAGCGTCCGCGCACCGAAGACGTCTGCGCAGGGCATCCTTCACCACCTCCGGGAGTACGCCTTATATGGCTCCGTCTGTTACGCGTCACGACATCCGCAACGTCGCCATCGTCGCCCACGTCGATCACGGCAAGACCACCATCGTCGACGGCATGCTCAAGCAGGCCGGCGCCTTCGCCGCCCACCAGCTCGACCAGGTCGACGAACGCATGATGGACTCGAACGACCTGGAGCGTGAGAAGGGCATCACGATCCTCGCCAAGAACACGGCGGTGAAGTACCACCCCAAGGACGGCGGGGACCCGGTCACCATCAACATCATCGACACCCCCGGCCACGCCGACTTCGGCGGCGAGGTCGAGCGCGCCCTGTCGATGGTCGACGGGGTGGTGCTGCTGGTGGACTCCTCCGAGGGCCCGCTGCCGCAGACCCGCTTCGTGCTGCGCAAGGCGCTGCAGGCCCGGCTGCCGATCATCCTGTGCATCAACAAGACGGACCGGCCGGACGCCCGCATCGACGAGGTCGTCAACGAGGCCTACGACCTCTTCCTCGACCTGGACGCCGACGAGGAGCAGATCGAGTTCCCGATCGTCTACGCCTGCGGCCGCGACGGCATCGCCTCGCTGACCAAGCCGGCCGACGGCACGGTCCCGGCGGACTCCACCAGCCTGGAGCCGTTCTTCTCCACCATCCTGCAGCACATCCCGGCCCCCACCTACGACGAGGAGGCCCCGCTCCAGGCCCACGTCACCAACCTCGACGCGGACAACTTCCTCGGCCGGATCGCCCTGCTCCGCGTCCACCAGGGCGAGCTGAAGAAGGGCCAGACGGTCGCCTGGATGAAGCGCGACGGCTCCGTGCAGAACGTGCGCATCTCCGAGCTGATGATGACCGAGGCGCTCACCCGCAAGCCCGCCGAGAAGGCCGGCCCCGGTGACATCTGCGCCGTCGCCGGCATCCCGGACATCATGATCGGCGAGACCCTGGCCGACCCGGAGAACCCGGTCCCGCTGCCGCTGATCACGGTCGACGAGCCCGCGATCTCCATGACCATCGGCACCAACACCTCCCCGCTGGTCGGCCGCGGCGGCTCCGGCAAGGGCGCCGACAACAAGGCGGCCGTGAAGGACCGCAAGGTCACCGCCCGCCAGGTCAAGGACCGCCTGGACCGCGAGCTGATCGGCAACGTCTCGCTGCGCGTCCTGGAGACCGAGCGCCCCGACGCCTGGGAGGTGCAGGGCCGCGGCGAGCTGGCGCTGGCCATCCTGGTGGAGCAGATGCGCCGCGAGGGCTTCGAGCTCACCATCGGCAAGCCGCAGGTGGTCACCAAGGAGATCGACGGCAAGGTCCACGAGCCGGTCGAGCGCATGACCATCGACGTCCCCGAGGAGCACATGGGCGCGGTCACCCAGCTCATGGGCGTCCGCAAGGGCCGCATGGACAACATGTCCAACCACGGCTCGGGCTGGGTGCGCATGGAGTTCGTGGTGCCCTCCCGCGGTCTGATCGGCTTCCGCACGGAGTTCCTGACCCAGACCCGCGGCACGGGCATCGCCCACTCCATCCACGAGGGGCACGAGCCCTGGTTCGGGACGCTCACGACCCGCAGCAACGGCTCCCTGGTCGCCGACCGCGCCGGTGCCGTCACCGCGTTCGCGATGACCAACCTCCAGGAGCGCGGCGTGCTGTTCGTCGAGCCGGGCACCGAGGTGTACGAGGGCATGATCGTCGGCGAGAACTCCCGCTCCGACGACATGGACGTCAACATCACCAAGGAGAAGAAGCTCACCAACATGCGGTCGTCCACGGCCGACGTGACCGAGTCGATCGTGCCGCCGCGCAAGCTGTCGCTGGAGCAGTCCCTGGAGTTCTGCCGCGACGACGAGTGCGTCGAGGTGACCCCGGAGGCCGTCCGCATCCGCAAGGTGAACCTGGACGCCCGCGAGCGCGCCCGCGCCGCGAGCCGCGCCAAGCACGGCTGAGCGAGGACACGACGCGGCACGGCACACCCCGGGTGCGGGTGTGCCGTGCCGCGTCGTGGGCCCGGTCGGGCGCACCCCGCGGGTCAGCTCCCGGACGACGGCCCGGCGCTCCTCGCGCCCGGCGTCCCCGCCGGGCCCCGCGCGGCCTTCTTCAGGAAGCCCATGTCCTCGTAGACCGGCGTGCGCAGGCCGAAGGCGCCGGCGTTGGCCAGGTCCTTGCGGGCGGCGGTGAGCTGGGGGCGCTGGTAGAGGGGGATGGAGCCGGCCACCGCCCAGATGCGGGAGTCGGCCTTGCGGATCAGCTCCCGGTGCTCGGAGTCGTCGAGCGTGGCGATGGCCTGGTCGAAGAGCTGGTCGACCTGGTCGGTGCCGACGCGGGTGTAGTTCTGCTCCACGTTCAGCGAGCCGTCGGCGGCCGGGACGGGCTTGGCGTGGATGGGGCGGGCGTCGGTGGCGGGGAAGGCGGTCGCGGGCCACGAGTACAGGGCGAGGTCGTACTTGCCGGAGGCGATGTGGTCCTTGAAGTAGCTCGCGTCGTCGACCTGGGAGATGTCCGAGCGGATGCCGATCCGCTCCAGCATCCTCGAGATCCGGTCGGCCACCGAGCGCAGGGTGCCCGAGCCGGGTCCCGAGGGCAGCACGAAGCGCAGGACGAGTGCCTTGCCGTTCTTGGCGACCGGGGCGGTCCCCGCCTTGGCGGGGGCGGCGGTGCCCTGGGGGGCGTAGGCGCCGGGGGCACCGCCCTGCTTCAGCCGCCCGGCGCCCTCCTGGGCGAGGTGGCCGTCGGTGCCGGAGTCGCGCGGCGCCTTGTCGTCGCCCCTCCCGCCGTGGTCCTCGTCCTCCCCGACGATGTAGGTGCCGTCGCCGTCCCCGCCCTCAGACTTCTTCCCGGCGTCCTTGCCGGACCCGCCGTCCTTCTTCCCCTCCTTCCCCTCCGCGCCGGCCGCCTTCTCCCCCGCCTTCTCCTTCTGCCCCTCCTTCGCCTTCTCCCCTTCCTTCGCCTTATCCCCCGCCTTCTCCTTCGCCCCCTCCTTCTCCTTCTCTTCCTTCTCTTCCTTCTTCTCCTCGACCGGCCCGCCCGGCACCCACCCGGCGTCCGCCAGCAGCGCCTGCGCCTCCTTGGTGTCCTGGCGGCCCAGGGCGCCGCTGTTGTCGGCGTAGGCGGCCTGACCGGACAGCGCCAGGTGGCTGCCGACGGGCTCGGCGGGCAGGCCGAGCGGCTTCAGCACCGCCTCGGCCAGCTCCTTCCGGTCCAGGGCGCGGGCCACGGCACGACGGACCCGCTCGTCGGCGAGGGGGCCGTCGGCGCCGTTGAGGGCGAGCTGGGTGTAGGCCGGCTCCAGTGATTTGCGCACCTCGAAGCCGCTGAGGGCCTTCTGTCGGCGTACCCGTTCCGCGGCCTTCTCGCTCCGCTTCCCGCGGGCGGAGACCTCCTCGTCGGAGCCGCGGGCGACCGCCCGGGAGTGCGGCTCGTCCGCGGCGGATCCGTCCGCGCCGGGGCCCATGAGGGGGGTGCCCGTGCCCTGCGGCCCGGCGGCGGTGATGTGGCGGACGGCGGCCGGGTCGATCTCGGCCAGGTCGAGGGTGCCGGCGGCGAGCGCGGAGACCCGCTCGTCACGGGGCACCGCCCGCAGCACGATCTCCGAGAGCCGGGCGGGACTGCCCCACCAGCGCGTGTTGCGGGCGAGGGTGACCTCGTCCTCCTTGCTGTCGACCTTCTTCACCGTGAAGGGGCCGGCGGTCACCTTCAGCTTCTTGCGGGCCCCGTCGTTGAAGGAGTCCGGGGTGCCCATGACCTCCTTCGGGTACAGCGGCGTGAACAGCGACCGCCAGTCGGCGTAGGGGCGACTGAAAGTGACCTTGACCTCCAGGTTCCCCTTGCCCCGCTCGACCTTCTCGATGCGGTCGTAGCCCGCGTTGCGGGCGGTCCAGTAGGCGGTGTCCTTCCCCGACAGGGCCCGCCACTGGGCGGCGAAGTCGGCGGCGCCGATCTCGCGGCCGTCGCTCCAGACGGCCTGCTGGTTGATCCGGTAGAGGACGACCTGCTTGGGCTCGGTCTTCACGACCTCGGCGGACTCCAGGTAGTCGGGGTTGCGCACCGCCCGCCCCCGCTCGTCCATCCGGAACATCGACGGCAGGACGGCCTGCGCGACCCGGGTGGTGGTGGCGTCGGCGTCCGACTGGAAGGTGTTCAGGGTGTCCGGGACGGCGTCCACGGCCCAGCGCAGGGTGCCCCCGTCGGCGATCTTCGCCCGGTCGGCGGACCCGATGTCCGGTCCGGCCAGGGGCTTGCCCGCCGGGTCCTCGGAGCCGCATCCGGCCAGCGCGGGCACCGCGAGCACGCCCGCCGTGAGGAAGGCGACCGAGCGCATCACCGCGCGCGGGCCGATGCCGTCGTGGGACATCTCTGGTTACCTCCGGAAGCCACGGGCGTTACGATCCCTTTTGGTGGTATTTGGAGTTCATCTGATGTATGCCGCCACTGAAGAGGAAAGGGTTCCGCAAACAGGGGCGACACGGCGGCCACGGGCGGGAAGCCACCCGTGCGGCGCAAGGCACCGGACGGTGCACCCCCACGCCTCGGCCAATCGATGCACATCCCTTCACAGCGCAAGGTGTGACGCGCAACACTCGCAGGCGCATGAATGTTGCCGCCTTGGGCCTGAAGGGCCCGTGGAAGTGAGGGCAAGTCATGTCCGTGCACGACGAACTGACGACGGTCCAGCGCTGTCTCGACGATCTGATCCGGTCGGTGGGACGCCTGGAGAAGCAGCTCGGCAGCGGTGGCCTGGAGATGCGCCGCGTCCGCACCGACGCCCATCACCTGCGCGAGAGCGTCGCGCTGCTGCGGGAGACGGCCGCCTCGTCGGCCACCGCGCCGAAGCGGCCCGACCTCGTCTCCATCCCCGACACCCCGTACGACCCCTCGCTGTGGGTGGACACGGACGACGAAGGGCTCGGTGCCCGCGATCGTCGCGCCCCCTGACCCCGACCCCCGACCGGAGTGGACCCGTGGCCACAGGTACGGAACCCCCCACCACCGAGCCCCGCCGCCGAGGCGGCGGCGTCACAGCGGGCACGCGCGCCGCGATCGACGCCCCGCACCTGCGGACCGACCGCTGGTGGCTGGCCCCGGCCGCCACCGCGGCCGGTCTGCTCGCCTTCGTCGTCTACTCGACCTGGCGGGCCCTGTCGAACGCCGACTACTACGCGGCACCGTACGTCTCGCCGTTCTACTCGCCCTGCCTGGCGGAGAACTGCGTGCCGATGCGCGCCGGGCCGAACTGGGAGCTGTTCGGAAGCTGGTGGGTCGTCTCACCGGCGGTCATCATCCTGATCTTCCCGCTCGGCTTCCGTCTGACCTGCTACTACTACCGCAAGGCCTACTACCGGGGATTCTGGGCGTCCCCGCCGGCCTGCGCGGTGGCCGAGCCGCACCGGACGTACACCGGGGAGACCCGCTTCCCGCTGATCCTGCAGAACGTCCACCGGTACTTCTTCTACGCGGCGATCGTGGTCGCCGGGATCCTGACGTACGACACCGTGCTCGCCTTCCGCGACGAGCACTACGACTGGGGCCACATGGGTCTGGGCACCCTGGTGTTCCTGGTCAACATCGTGCTGATCTGGGCGTACACGATCTCCTGCCACTCCTGCCGGCACATCGTCGGCGGGAAGCTCAAGCACTTCTCCCGGCATCCGGTGCGCTACCGGATGTGGCAGTGGGTGGGCCGGCTGAACGCCCGGCACATGCAGCTCGCCTGGGCGTCGCTGCTGAGCGTGGCGCTCGCCGACCTCTACGTGTACCTCGTCGCGACCGGCGCCTTCGACGATCCGCGCTTCTTCTGACGATCTTTCGATGACTGGGGCCTTGTGAGATGACCGTGGTCGACCGGCAGGAATGGGACGTCGTCGTGGTCGGTGCGGGCGGCGCCGGACTGCGCGCCGCCATCGAGGCACGCGAGCGGGGCGCCCGTACGGCCGTGATCTGCAAGTCGCTGTTCGGCAAGGCGCACACGGTGATGGCCGAGGGCGGCATCGCGGCGGCGATGGGCAACGTCAACGCCGGGGACGACTGGCGGGTCCACTTCCGCGACACCCTGCGCGGCGGGAAGTTCCTCAACCAGTGGCGGATGGCCGAGCTGCACGCCCAGGAGGCGCCGCAGCGGGTGTGGGAGCTGGAGACCTGGGGCGCCCTGTTCGACCGGACCAAGGACGGCCGGATCTCGCAGCGCAACTTCGGCGGCCACGAGTACCCGCGCCTCGCGCACGTCGGCGACCGCACGGGGCTCGAGCTCATCCGCACGCTCCAGCAGAAGATCGTCGCGCTCCAGCAGGAGGACTTCCGCGAGACCGGCGACTACGAGGCGCGGCTGAAGGTCTTCCAGGAGTGCACGGTCACGCGCGTCCTCAAGGAGGGCGACCAGGTGGCCGGGGTGTTCGGGTACGAGCGCGAGACCGGCCGTTTCTTCGTGCTCGAGGCACCGGCGGTGGTGCTCGCGACCGGCGGCATCGGCAAGTCGTTCAAGGTGACGTCGAACTCGTGGGAGTACACCGGCGACGGCCACGCGCTGGCGCTGCTGGCCGGGGCCCCGCTGCTGAACATGGAGTTCGTGCAGTTCCATCCGACGGGGATGGTCTGGCCGCCGTCGGTGAAGGGGATCCTGGTCACCGAGTCGGTGCGCGGCGACGGCGGGGTGCTGCGCAACTCCGAGGGCAAGCGGTTCATGTTCGACTACGTCCCGGACGTCTTCAAGGACAAGTACGCCGAGTCCGCGGAGGAGGGCGACCGCTGGTACGACGACCCGGACCACAACCGCCGTCCGCCCGAGCTGCTCCCCCGCGACGAGGTGGCCCGCGCGATCAACGCCGAGGTGAAGGCGGGCCGCGGCTCCCCGCACGGCGGGGTCTTCCTGGACGTGTCCACGCGGATGCCGGCCGAGGTGATCAGGCGGCGGCTGCCGTCGATGTACCACCAGTTCAAGGAGCTGGCGGACGTCGACATCACGGCGGAGCCGATGGAGGTCGGGCCGACCTGCCACTACGTGATGGGCGGCATCGCCGTCGACTCCGACTCGGCGGCGGCGCGCGGGGTGCCGGGGCTGTTCGCGGCCGGCGAGGTGGCCGGCGGCATGCACGGCTCCAACCGGCTCGGCGGGAACTCCCTGTCCGACCTGCTGGTGTTCGGACGCCGGGCGGGCCTGTACGCGGCCGAGTACGCGGCCGGCCGGACGGCCGCGCGGCCCCGGGCGGACGACGCCCAGGTCGACGCCGCCGCCGCGGAGGCGCTGCGGCCGTTCTCCGCGGAGAGCGAGGCACCGGCCGAGGGACCGCCGGAGAACCCGTACACCCTGCACCAGGAACTCCAGCAGGCGATGAACGACCTGGTCGGCATCATCCGGCGCGAGCCCGAGATGAAGCAGGCGCTGGAGAAGCTGGCCGAGCTGCGCCTGCGGGCGCGCCGGGCCGGGGTCGAGGGGCACCGGCAGTTCAACCCGGGCTGGCACCTCGCCCTCGACCTCAGGAACATGCTGCTGGTCAGCGAGTGCGTGGCGCGGTCCGCGCTGGAGCGCACCGAGTCGCGCGGCGGGCACACCCGCGAGGACCACTCGGTGATGGACCGCGCGTGGCGCAACGTCAACCTGCTGTGCGAGCTGACCGACCCCACGGGCGGCCTCGCGGCCACCGATCCGGTGCGCGGCCAGATCACCCTCACCCGCGAGAGAACCGAACCCATCCGCCCGGACCTGCTCGCCCTCTTCGAGAAGGAGGAGCTGGTCAAGTACCTCACCGAAGAGGAGCTGGACGCGTGAGCAGCTACGAGGCCCGCTTCAAGGTGTGGCGCGGGGACGTCGGGGGAGGCGGTCTGGAGGACTTCGCGGTCGAGGTGAACGACGGCGAGGTGGTCCTCGACATCATCCACCGCCTCCAGGCCACCCAGGTCCCCGACCTCGCCGTGCGCTGGAACTGCAAGGCCGGCAAGTGCGGTTCGTGCTCGGCGGAGATCAACGGCCGTCCCCGGCTGCTGTGCATGACCCGCATGTCGGTCTTCGACCGGGACGAGACGATCACCGTGACCCCGCTGCGGGCCTTCCCGGTGATCCGCGACCTGGTGACCGACGTCGGCTTCAACTACACCAAGGCCCGCCAGGTCCCGGCCTTCGTGCCGCCGGAGGGGCTCGGTCCGGGCGAGTACCGGATGATGCAGGAGGACGTGGAGCGCCCGCAGGAGTTCCGCAAGTGCATCGAGTGCTTCCTGTGCCAGGACACCTGCCACGTGGTCCGCGACCACGAGGAGAACAAAGCGGCGTTCGCCGGACCGCGGTTCCTGATGCGGGTGGCGGAGCTGGACATGCATCCGCTGGACGCGGCCGAGGAGAACGGCCTGGACCGCAGGCGCACGGCCCAGGACGAGCACGGCCTCGGCTACTGCAACATCACCAAGTGCTGCACGGAGGTCTGCCCCGAGGGGATCAGGATCACGGACAACGCGCTGATCCCGCTGAAGGAGCGGGCGGTCGACCGCAAGTACGACCCGCTGGTGTGGCTGGGCTCGAAGATCCGCAGGCGTTCCTCGGCGGGCTGAGCGCCGGCCGGGTCACGGCTCGTCCACCCAGCCGTCCCGGTACGCCCTCCAGTCCGCCTCCGTCGCCGCGAAGTCGACGTACAGGGCCACGCCGAAGGCGGTGCGGTCGGCGTCGGTGCGGGACAGGCCGAGGCGGACCCCGCGGACGGCGGCGGGGACGGTCTCGGCGTGGGCCCAGTGGCCGAACCGGTTCTCCTTGAAGAAGGGCAGGCCCATCAGCAGGTCGGTGGAGGGCGGGGTGACCTCCAGGGCGAGGGCGGTCTGCTGGGCGACGTAGCCGCCGTAGGTGCCCTCCAGCGGCTGCATAGTGTCGTACGACATCACGGCGATCTGGTCGACGCGGCGGGCGACCTGCCCGAAGAACTCCTGGGACCACCACTTGGGGTGGCCGGTGAGGGCGCCCCAGAAGGAGTGGAGGCCCGGGAGCGGGTCGATCTGGTGGGCGGCGACGGACAGGGGGACGTCGCGGGACTCCGTCTCCTCGTGCAGGGCGTCGAGGAGCTTCAGGTAGTTCCCGTCGCCGGAGTGCAGGGGCTCGAGGTCGAAGTGGACGCCGTCGTAGCCGGTGTCCAGGACCTCGCGGGTGGAGCGGAGGATCGCGGCGCGGGACTCGGCCCGTTCCAGGTGCAGGGCCTCGGGGTGCTCGGGGGCGAGGATGTCGCCGAGCCAGGCCTGGACGCGGACGCCGGGCAGTTCCCGGTGCACGGCCTCGATCAGCCACCGGGCGCGCGGGTAGGCCGACTTCGGCAGGGTGCCGTCGTGCTCCAGCGGCCCGGAGTGCACGTAGAGGTCCTTGATGCCGGTGCCCTTCAGCCGGCGGGCGAGCGCGTCGACGTCGGCGTCCTCCTTCCGCCCGTCGACCCAGGCGTGACCGAGCCAGAGGGCGTCGCGGCCGCGGGTGTACGTGCCGTCCGCCGGATCGCCCCGGTAGTTGACGCGCAGGGCGGTCTCGGCGGCGAGGAGGGGGAGGAGGACGGCGAGGACGAGACCGAGAGCGACCCGTCCGGTCCGGCGGACCCAGGGCCTGCGGCGTTTTCCGTCGGTCGCGTCCGGGGCTTCGGGGGGTTCGGGTGCGGCGGGCGCTTCGGGGGCTCCGGGTCCGTCAGGGGGTTCGGAGGCGTCGGGGGCTTCGGGGGTCCCGGGCGGGTCGCCGCCGGGCGGGTCCTGCGGGGCCGCCCCGTCCGCCGCGGTCACCGGTTCCTGCGGCTCCGTGCGTTCCATCCCGGATCCCCTCCCACCCCCGTCGGCTCCCGCCGGCGACCTCGTGGCCGATGTTGCCGGGGAGGACGAGGGGAACGGGTGTTCCGGTTGCGGTCATCCGGCCGGGGCCGTCCGCCGGATGCGCCGGTGGCCGTCCAGGGGGAAGGCCGGCGGGGCGGCGGGGAGCGGACCGGCGAGCGCGAACCCGCACTTCTCGGCGACGCGGCAGGAGGCGGTGTTGTCGACCTGGTGCAGCAGCTCCAGGCGGACCAGTCCCTCGTGGGCGAAGGCGGCGAAGGCCCAGTCGGCCAGGGCCTCCAGTGCGCGCGGGGCCACCGACCGGCCCCGCGCGTGGGCCGCGGTCCAGTAGCCCACCTCGGCCGAGGCGGGGTCCGCGGCAGGGCGCTTGAGGACGACGTGGCCCGACGGCCGGGCGTCGGCCCCGGGGGCCCGCGTCTCCTCCACGGCGAAGGCGAGGCGGTCACCGGTCTCCCAGCCGCGCCGCTGCTCGGCCACCCACCGTGCCGCGCTCGCCTCGTCGTGCACGGGCGCGGCGGCCCAGCGGCGCAGGGCCTCGTCCCGGTACAGCTCGGCCAGGGCGGGCGCGTCCTCGGGGGCCCAGGGGCGCAGGGTGAGGGGGCCCGCCGTCAGGCGTGTCGGAAGGACTCGGGTGCCGGCGCTCATGGAGCGGGCGTACGCGGTGCCGACGGACCGTCAGAACGGGCGGCCGGGCGTACGCGGTGCCGACGGGCCGTAGAACAGGCGACCGAGCGTACGTGGTGCCGAGGGGCCGTCAGAACAGGCTCAGCAGCGCCTCCGCCGGGTCGGTGAGGACGGTGTCGGTGCCGGGGAGGGGGAGTTCGAACCAGACGGTCTTGCCGCGGGGGGTGCGGCGGGAGCCCCAGGCCGCGCTGAGCAGGCCGACGAGCTGGAGGCCGCGGCCTCCCTCGTCGGTGTCGCGGGCCCGGCGGCGGCGCGGCTGGACCAGGCCGGCGTCCCAGACCTCGCACACCAGGGTGCGGTCGAGCAGGAGGCGGAGTCTGATCTCGCCCTCGCCGTAGCGCAGGGCGTTGGTGACCAGTTCGCTGACCAGCAGCTCCGTGGTGTCGACGAGGGGTTCCAAGTCCCAGCCGAGCAGCTGGGCGCGGGCGTGCTCGCGGGCCCGGCCCACGCTGCGGGGCTCGCGCGGCAGGGTCCAGTCACCGACGGACTCGGCGGGCAGTCCCTGGACGCGGGCCATCAGCAGGGCGATGTCGTCCTCGCCGTGGTGGGTGTCGAGGGTGTTGAGGACGTGGTCGCAGACGTCCTCCAGGTTCGGGTGGGTGTCGGCGCGCGGCGCCGTCGCCGAGGGAGGGTGGCCGGACGCCATGGGGGAGGGGCCCGTGAGGGCGCCCACGAAGGCCTGGAGGCCCTCGTCGAGGGGGTGGTCGCGGCTTTCGACCAGTCCATCCGTGTAGAGCGCGAGCAGGGCGCCTTCGGGCAGTTCGACCTCGACCTCCTCGAAGGGCTCGCCGCCGACGCCGAGCGGCATGCCGGGCGGGACGTCCAGCATCAGCGCGGGCTCGCCGGGTTCGACCAGGACGGGCGGCAGGTGGCCCGCGTTGGCGAAGGTGCAGCGCCTGGTCACCGAGTCGTAGACGGCGTAGACGCAGGTCGCCAGGTAGACCTCGGAGAGGTCGGCCTCGCGGGGGCGGCGGGCCGCCCGGGTGGCCTGCCGGACCCCGCCGGGGGCGCCCAGGCCCCGGGCGATCTCGTCCAACTGGGAGAGGACCTCGGCGGGTTCCAGGTCGAGCTGGGCCAGAGTCCGTACCGCGGTGCGCAGTTCGCCCATGGCCACCGCGGCGCGCAGGCCCCGGCCCATGACGTCGCCGACGACCAGTGCGGTGCGGTGGCCGGGCAGTTCGATGACGTCGAACCAGTCGCCGCCGACCTCGCTGGGCCGGCCGGTGGCCGCGTTGCCGGGCAGGTAGCGGCAGGCGATGTCCAGACCGGAGGCCTCCGGGTCGCCGGGCGGGAGCAGGGACCGCTGCAGTATCAGCGCGCGTTCGTGCTCGCGCCGGTACAGGCGGGCGTTGTCGATGCAGACGGCGGCGCGTGCGGCCAGCTCCACCGCGAGGTCGCGGTCGCGGTCGCCGAACGGCTCGCTGCCCTTGGTCCGGGCGAACTGCGCGAGCCCCACCACCGTGTCGTGGGCGACCATCGGCACGGCGAGCGTGGACTGCACCAGTCCGCCCTCCTCGCCGGGGACGGTCTGCGGGCGGGCGGTGCGCAGGGCGGCCGCGCAGGGCGAGTTGAACGCGTAGTGGTGGACGGCGCCCAGCTTCACCCGCTCTCCGGTGCCGTCGAAGGGCGCTTCGGACACCGCGCTGGCGAAGGCGACGCGGCGCACCTCCGCGCTGCCGTCGGCCAGCCCCGGCGGGGTCTCGTCACCGGCCAGCAGGCCCTGGTAGAGGTCGACGGTGGCCAGGTCGCAGAAGCCGGGGACGACGACGTCGAGGAGTTCGCGGGCGGTGGTCTCCAGGTCGAGGGAGTTGCCGATCCGGGCACCGGCCTCGTTGAGCAGGGCGAGATTGCGCCGTGCGGCGGCGGCCTCGCGGGCGGCGGCGCGGCGGGCGGTGATGTCGGTTCCCAGCCAGGCGACGCCGATGGACCGGCCGCTGCCGCTGTGCACGCGGTAGAGGTTGACGGACCAGTGGCGGCGCTCCTCGGAGCCCGGCACGAAGCCCGTGACGTGCATGTCCGTGATGGAGTCGCCGGTCTCCAGCACCCGGCGCAGGGTCGCGGCGACCCGCTCGGCCTCACCGCGCGGCAGGTAGTCGTGGACGCCCTTGCCGCGGTGGTCGTCCACGGAGCCGCCGAAGATGGACGCGAACCGCTGGTTGGCGCGGCGTACCCGCAGGTCGGGGTCGATCAGCAGGAAACCGAACGGGGATTGGCCGAATATGGCCTGTGAGGCGGCGAGGTCGGTCTCGATGCGGCGCAGGGTGCGGACGTCGACGACGATGCAGACGGCGGCCTTCTCCCCCTCCTCGGTCCGCGTCGGCATGACGTAGACCTCGGCCAGGCCCTCCCGGTCGCGCTCGTCCCGCACCATCGTGTCCGGCAGCCGGAAGGGCACCACTCCGGTCCACTCCCGGCCGTCGAGGATCTCGGCCATCTTGCGCTGGCCCTGCTCACGCCGGTCGGGGTCGACGAAGGCGGCGATGGGGTCCATGCCGACGGCGCGGGCGGCGGGGATGCCGAAGAGCTGCTCGGCGCGCAGGCTCCACTGGTCGATCAGCCCGTCGGGGCCGATGGAGAAGGAGGCGACCTTGATGTAGTCGTACATGGAGCCGGGCGGACTGCTCTGCCACATCGCGCCGGCGGACGGGGCATCGCCGGAGAAGAGGCCGTCCGCGGCCTCCGTCCTCGGGCCGCCCGACGAGTCCTCGGACTCCGTGGCCTTCGCTGGTATCTCGCTCACGCGAACCGTCCCCTCCAGCTCACCGCGTCCGGCACCGGTCACCGGAGACGGCTGCCCGCAGTATCCAGCACTACGGCGCCGTGCGACACGGTGTTCACGATCACAGCACGATCCCGATGGTTTTCGGTCCCCTCTGTGAGAACACTCCCAGTCTTCTAACCAGGGGACACGTGGTCGAACCCCCTCTTCGGCAACCTCCACCGGCCGGTACCGGCCGGTGGACGGAAGCCAGGGGGGCGCACGCCCGTGAGCGGCGGTGCCGCGCTCACCGCGGCACCGCGAGTTCGAACCACACGGTCTTGCCCGTGTCACCGGGCCGGGCACCCCAGCGGCGGGAGGCGGAGTCCAGGAGCTGCAGCCCGCGGCCGCCCTCGTCGTCGGGCCGGGCGACACGCTCGTGGGGGAAGTCGGGGAGGGGGTCGGAGACCTCCACCCGGAGGACACCGCCGG
The DNA here is from genome assembly GCF_008704515.1 of Streptomyces viridosporus T7A. Lineage (NCBI taxonomy): Bacteria > Bacillati > Actinomycetota > Actinomycetes > Kitasatosporales > Streptomycetaceae > Streptomyces > Streptomyces viridosporus. Next base: position 5,350,874 of record NZ_CP023700.1, on the reverse strand, counting down.
GGCCCGCGGGACGCACCAGACGGACGCCTATGGGACCGGTGGCGTACCGCAGGGCGTTGGTGACCAGCTCGCTGACCAGCAGGGTCGTGAGGTCACCGACGGCGTCGAGGCCCCAGTCGCGCAGTCGGTCGCGGACGGCCGCGCGGGCAGCGCGCACGGCCCCCGGGTGCGCGGGGAACGTCCACTCGGCACACTCGCCTTCGGTGTCGATCACACGGATCACTCCCCCGCCCAATGAGCCCACCCATGCCCGGTTTCATGGGGTTAATCGGCACATACCCGATATCCCGGACCGCGTACCGTGCACGGCGGCGCATTGTGGCACGACCGGCGCGGGGCACAGGTGCGGGGCCGCGGGGCGGACACGGCGCGTGCGACGCGTGCGACGCGCACGCCGTCTACGGCCGCCGTGCGGTGAGACCGAGGTGGGTGAGGGTGTCCCGGACGGCGGGCACGTCGTGCTCGAGCCAGTCGACGTCCCAGATCCGGGCGGGGGCGAGCCAGCGCAGTGCGTCGTGGTCCTCGAGGGGCCGGGGAGCGGCGGAGCCGGGACGCAGGCGGGCGGTCCACACCTGCATCACGTACGGCGTCCGCAACGGCCACTCCCCCGGGACGCGCTCACCGGCCTCGGCGTCGACGCCGAGCTCCTCGCGCAACTCGCGCACGACCGCCGCACCCGGGCTCTCCCCCGGTTCGACCTTGCCCCCGGGCAGCTCCCAGCGCCCGGCCAGCTCGGCGGGGGCGCTCCGGCGGGCGGCGAGCAGCCGCCCCTCGTGCCACAGGGCCGCGCCGACCACCACGATCCGCTCGCTCATGGGCCGGAGCCTACGGGAGGCCGGCCGGGGCGCCCGGACCGGCGGCCGGCGCCGGCCGCCGGTGTCAGCCGACGGATGTCCCGTTCTGGCCGATCCGCTCGACCCAGTAGAGCTGTTTGTGTCCGCGGTCGTCGAGGCTGTCCGCGATCTTCTGCGCCTCGGCGCGGGTCGCGTACCGGCCCACGCGGTACCGGTTGCCGTTGTCGTCCTCCCGCACGACGAGCCAGGGAAGAGTGACCGTGCTGTCGTTCATCTCGCCCCTCCGTCGCCCGTCCGCGCCCTGTGCCGCGCCCCGCCCGATAAGGAAACCGCACTCCGCATATGCCCGAGCCTACGCCTTACCTTCACGCAGCGAATACGCCTTTTCACAAAGAGGCAGGCAACCAGCCAGGACGCGGAGGGCGCACGGGGCGCGGACGCGCCGTGCGCGGTGGCCGACGGGTCCGGTCGGCGGCACGCCCTCTCGGGCGCGCCACCCCCGGGCGGCCTGCGAGAACGGCCGGATCGCCACGGCGGCGGGGCAGCCGCGTCCCGGGCGGCGCGCCGGAGCGAAGCGGTGCCGGAGCACGGGAGGGTGTGCGACGGCTCACTTGACGGAGCGCCCGGTCCTGTCACCGGGCGAGCCCCCGGGCGGACGGTGCTACTTCACCGGAAGGTGGTAGGCGGCCCGGTAGCGGTCGGCCGGGATGACCACGTCGGCCGTCTCCACCGGGCGCCCCGAGGCGAAGTACGTGCGCTGGATGACGAGGACGACGTGCCCGGGGACGCCGCCCAGCAGGGCCAGTTCCTCGGCGAGGCCGGGACGGGCGCCGACCTCCTCGGTGACGTTGTCCACGATCACGTCGATGGCGCGCATGCGCTCGACGACCCCCATGCCGCCGAGCGGCCCCTCCTCGGGCAGCATCACGGGCGTCCGGCCGGTCAGGGCCAACGGCTCCCAGGAGGTGGAGAGCATCACCGGCTCGCCGGCCTCGCGGAAGAGGTACTTGGTGCGCATCACGCGGTCGCCCGGCTCGATGCCGAGCCGCTCGGCGACGGCGGCGCGGGCCTCGGTCTGCTCGCTGCTGGACTCCCAGGTGCCGTGGACGCCCGCGTCGGCCTGCTCCTGGCGGAAGGGCGTGGCCCCCCGCTCCGGGCGGAAGCCGGAGCGGGCGACCCGCCGGGGCACCGGCCGTTCGCGCACATACGTCCCCGAGCCGGAGCGGCCCTCGACGAGGCCCTCCGCCATGAGCACCTTGCGCGCCTCCAGCGCGACCGTGTCCGAGACGCCGTACTCCTCGCGGATCCGCGCCTGCGAGGGGAGGCGGGTGTGTGGGGGCAGCCGACCGTCGACGATCTTCCTGCGCAGATCACTCGCGACGCGCAGATACGCCGGCTGCTCACCGAATGTCACTGGCCGCTCCCATCAGGTTGTACAGACAGCAACAGCGTGGCAACCGTGGGTTCGCCCGGGCAAGCAAAGGCCAGAGAATCACTCGAAGTGATGTATGCCCCGCGCAAGGGCTTTACCAGGCACTTTCTCCCCGCTATAACGGCCGTCACACCTCCATGCCGCCGCTCCCGGTGTCGCGCTCGATCTCCTCGTCGTACTCGGGCGGCGAGGTGGCCAGGCCCAGGGCCTTGCGCGCGGTGACCGACCTGCGGGGGTCGATGAGTTCCCAGCCCTTGTCGGAGTGGTCGTGGTACGCGCCCACGTCACCGGCCTGCGCGGCCTTCGCCCACTGGGCCCCGGCCTTCTCCAGCTCGTCGGCCAGGTCCGTCACCGGCCGCTGCGCGCCGGCGGGCCACGCGTGCCCGCGCAGCATCCCGGTCTGCTCGGCGAGCGCCTCGGAGATCCGGCCCGCCCATTCCTGGTGGCCGGACAGGTCGTCCTCGGCGGACTCGGCCTCGGGCGCCTCGTCCAGGGCCGTGTCGAGGACGCGGGCCGCCTCGAGGTAGGCCACCTGGTGCGGGTCGAGCGTGGTCTCATCCCGGCGCAGCGATCCGGTGAGGGCGGTCCGCGCGTCCCGGTGGCCGAACACACAGGTGATCTCGCGGTCGCCGTACCGCCAGCCCTCCCGCGAGGGGACGAGGTGGTACACGTCCACGTGGCCGGGCAGCGCCCAGCCGTCCATGGTGTAGACGTCCTGGAGGTCGTAGCACCGCTCGTCGGCGGTGTCGGCGAGCCGGTCGTCGCCGGGGTACGCGCCGTCGTCCAGGGCGACCAGGGCGAACACCTCGCCGTCGTGCTCCTCCTCGCAGGGCACCGGGTAGGCCTCGTAGGCCAGGCCCTCCAGGCCGTCGGGTGCGTCGAAGCAGTCCCCCTTCTCCAGCACGAGGACCGTGTTGCCGCGCGCCCCCTCCTTGAAGCCCTCCCAGAACTCGGCCGCGGCGCCCGTGGCGAGCGAGAGCACCCACAGCGCCAGACCGAGGGACGACAGCACCGACCCGGCGATCGCCATGCCCCGGCCGCGTTCCCCCCGGCGCCGGATCTGCCGCAGCGCGACCAGCCCCAGCACGAGACCGACGGCCGGCAGGAAACACAGCACACCGAAGACGAGGGCCGCGATGGCCACCCCGTTGACGGCGGCCGGAGGGCGGGGGCCGTAGGGCCCGTACAGGCCGTAGGGCGCGGGGCCCGGACCACCGCCGTGGGGGAACTGCGGCGGCGCGTACGGCCCGTACGGCCCGTGCGGCTGGGGAGGAGCGGGGTACGGGCCCTGGGGGCCGCCCTGCGCGTCCTGGGGGTACGGGGGCCCGGAGGGCGGGGTATGGACACGGGTACCGTGCTCCTGGTTCGGCTGCGATGCGTGGAGAGGGGCCGACGGTCGGCTGGGCGCATCGTAGGCGCGAACGCGGGTGCGGGGCACGGGCCCCCTGTTCGGGCGGAGCGCCCCCGTCCCGGCGGCGGACCGGGTCACCGACCCGGTACCCCCACCGAGGACGGGGGCGCCCGTGTGCCGAGCGGCTCCGGGAGCCGACACGGCCTCAGGAACGCCTCACCGCGGCGTCAGAACTGCAGGGCCCAGCCGTTGAGGCGCCCGGAGTCCCACCACGCGTTGTCGCTGACCCGCAGCTTCCAGGTGCCGTTCGCCGTCTCCGAGGAGGCGTCGACGGTGTACGTGGTCCGGATGTCGTCCGCGCTGCCGCCGGTGCCGTACGACTTCAGCGTGTACGCCGTGCCGTCGGGGGCGATCAACTGGACCTGGAGGTCACCGATGTAGGTGTGGGTGATGTCGACGTCGACGGCCAGGTTCGAGGGCGCGTTGCCGGAGACGCCGGAGACGGTCACCGGGGACTCGACGGTGGAGTTGTCGGGGATGGCGTAGCCGGTGGTGCTCTCGAAGCGGTCGCCGGTCGGGGGCGGGGTCGTGCCCCCGTCGCCCACGTACAGCAGGCGGTTGGGCGAACCGCTGCCCGGGTTGCCGACGACGCCGGTGGTGGCGGCGGAGGTCAGCGCGGAGGAGACCTGGGCGGGGGTGGCCGAGGGGTTGTCGGCCAGGTGGAGCGCGGCGGCCCCGGCGACGTGCGGACTCGCCATGGACGTACCGGAGATGGTGCTGGTGGCCGTGTCGCTGGTGCGCCAGGCGGAGGTGATGGAGGAGCCCGGCGCGAACAGGTCCACGACGGAACCGTAGTTGGAGTAGCTGGCGCGGGCGTCACCGGAGGTGGTGGCGCCGACGGTGATCGCCTCGGTGACACGGGCCGGGGACTTGGTGGAGGCGTTGGTGGACTCGTTGCCGGCCGCGACGACGAAGGTGACGCCGGAGGCGATGGCGCCCCGGACGGCCGCGTCCAGGGCGCTGTCGGCACCGCCGCCGAGGGACATGTTGGCGACGGCGGGCTTGACCGCGTTCCGCGCCACCCAGTCGATGCCGGCGACGACCTGGGCGGTGGTGCCGGAGCCGGAGTTGTTCAGCACCCGGACGCCGACGACCTTCGCCTTCTTGGCGACGCCGTGGGCGCTGCCCGCGACCGTGCCGGCGACATGGGTGCCGTGGCCGTGGCCGTCCTGGGCGATGTTGTCGTTGTCGATCGCGTCGTAGCCGTCAAAGGCGCGACCGCCGAAGTCGCTGTGGGTGATGCGGACGCCGGTGTCGATGACGTACGCCGTCACGCCCTCCCCGGCCGAGTCCGGGTAGGTGTAGGAGCTGTTCAGCGGGAGGTTCCGCTGGTCGATCCGGTCCAGGCCCCAGGAGGGCGGGCCGGGCTGGGTGCCGGTGATGCTGAAGGTGCGGTTCTGGATCACCGAGGCGACGGCCGGGTCGGCGGCGAAGCGCTCGGCCTCGGCCTCGGACGCCCGGACCTCGTAGCCGTTCAGGGCCTTGGTGTAGGTCCGCTCGATGTCGGCGCCGTACTTCTTCGCCAGGGCACGGCCCTCGGCGGAACCGGAACGGGCCTCGTCCGCCTTGAGGGTCACGATGTAGCTGCCGGCGACGGCGTTCGCGGCGCCCTCGTACTGGATGCGGCCTTCGGGCGCGGCCGGGGCCGCGCCCGCGGGGAGGGCGGAGACGAGACCGGCGACGAGGGTGGCGGTGGTCGCCGCGCCGAGAAGGGTGAGTCTTCGGGTGGTGCTCCGCCGGGTGTGACGCATCACTGCCATCTGAGGGGTCCTCCTCGATCGGTGGTGCGCTGATGTGGGGGGCGGTGCGGTCGATCGGTGACGCACGGGCCGCGGGCGTGACGAAGCGCCCCCTTTAATGACAGGATCATGTCAATACCGGGGTGACCGGGTCCGTGCTCCAGCCGAAAGATTGAGGGGTCCACAGGAATTGCACAAGGGCCCTGCAGAAACGCGAGGACGCCGCCCCGCTCCCGTCACGTTCTTCCGGCCACGTGCCGAACGTCCGTCGGCGGCGGAGGGGGTGGCGGGACGGCGGGGCGGCGGAGGGGGCGGGGGGCGGTCGGCCGAAGCGGCGGCCGGCGCGCATGAGGCCGCGTCCCTCCGGCTCATTCACCCCGTGCCGGGCCCGGAGGCACCGCGGCCGGATCAGGAAATACCGGGTCAGGAGGTACCGGGCCAGGGGGTACCGGTGGGGCCCGTCAAGTACCGGTGGGGCCCGTCGAGCCCTCGCGGGTGCCCCGCGGCCTCTCCCCACCTCCCCGCGGCGGCGCGTCCGCCCTGTGCCCTCCGGCCGGTTCGGGGAGGGGCCCCCGGGGGCGGGTGCCGTCGCTCACCGGTCGCGTGGGAGCCCCGGCACCCGGTGCGCGGACCGGTAGGCGCCGGGCGGCACGCCGACCAGCTCGGTGAAGCGGGCGTCGAAGACGGCCGGCGACGGACAGCCGACCGCGGCGCAGACCTCGGCGACGCCGAGGTCGCCGTGGAGCAGCAGCACGGTCGCGCGCTCGACGCGACGTGCCGTCAGGTACGCGTACGGCGACCTGCCGTAGGCCAGCCGGAACCGGCGGCCGAGGTGCCCGGGGGCCATGCCCGCGCCGCGGGCGAGCGCCTCGACGTCGAGCGGCCGCGCGTACTCCCGGTCGATCCGGTCGCGGACGCGGCGCAGGCGGGCGAAGTCGCTCAGGCGCTGCGCCGCGGCGCGGGCGCGCCCCCACGAGGGGTGACACATGAAGGGCTCCTTCTCACCGGGGTTTCTCGCCGAGGCTTCCCATCGGGGCTTCTCGCCGGGACCGGCGGGCGCACGGCCGGGCGCACACCGGTGTGACCGGTGAGGTGCCCGGCGGTGACGCGGCCGGAGGGTTCAGCGGACTTCCTGGATGCGGACCAGGTTGCCCGCGGGGTCGCGGAAGGCGCAGTCGCGGATGCCGTACGGCTGCTCGGTCGGTTCCTGGACGACCTCGGCGTCACGGGCCTGCACCTTCTCGAACGTGCCGTCGAGGTCCGGGGTGGCCAGCAGGATCCAGCCGTAGGTGCCCTTGGCCATCATCTCGGTGATGGTGCGGCGCTCGTCCTCGGTGAGCCCGGGGTCGGCGGTCGGCGGCGCCAGGAGGATGGACGTACCGGGCTGGCCGGCGGGGCCGACCGTGATCCAGCGCATCTTGCCCTGTCCGACGTCGTTGCGGACCTCGAAGCCGAGGACGTCGCGGTAGAAGGCCAGGGACGCGTCCGGGTCGTCGTGCGGGAGGAAGGTCGTGTGAATGGTGATGTCCATGGCGTTCAGGCTAGGTACGGCCCCGTGACCCGCGCTTCTCCATTCCTGACCGATGCGGCCCGACCGATGCGGCCCGCCCGCCGGTCCCGGCGGCGCTCACGGGCTCGGGTCGTCGTCGCTCTCCGGCTCCCGCCGCCGCCTGCGGATCCGCTCGCCCGCCGGGTCGTCGAGCAGCGCACGACTGATGGCGCGGCGCTGCCCGGCGGTGGTCCCGCCCCAGACGCCGGCGTCCTCCCCCTGCTCGAGGGCCCAGGAACGGCAGGCGAGCAGGACGCGGCAACGGCGGCAGACCGCACGGGCGGCGGCGACCTGCGGGTCGTCCTCCTGCTCGCTCAGGGGGAAGAACAGCTCGGGATCCTCACCGATGCAAGCGGCCTCACGGATCCACGCACGGGCGGCGGGCGGCTCGGTGCCGAAGAGGCTGAAGGGAACGGAACGAGTGAGCACGTCGATCCTCCGCGTCGTGCCGGCTGGGCCGGCGGGTGGCTGCGGCAAGGGGGTACCGCAGGCCCGGCAGAGGTCGTGCCCTCCACTGTACGGCGCACCGTGTCCCGCGGCACCGGGAGAAGCCCCGCTCCGCGGACGGCACCCCCGCTTCCGGTGACTCGGCCGCCCCTGCCCGGACGGGGAAGCGCGGGGCACCGGGGCGACGGGCGGCTCGGTCCGGACCTCGCACGTCCCCGGGGCAGGTCGACGCGCCGGTCCGCGTCGAGTACGTCGTCTCGTTCTGCGCCTCCGACAGCCGCGCACCTGCGGCGACCGCCTTCCTGCGGACGCGCGGCGTCCCGGACGGGCGCGACGCGCCATGGGGCCGGCCCGGCTCGCGGTTTCCGCTCCGGCCGCCGACGCCCCGGCCACCGACGCGCCGGAGCTCCGCCCGGCCCTCCGCTTCCCTCCGTCGGCGCGGCCCGGCTCATCCGGGTGCCGCGTCCCTCCCGCCCGTCACGCCCAGGCGTGCCTGCTCCTCCTCGACGATCCGGCGCGCCAGCTCGGCGTCCGAGACGTCGACCGCGTCCGGGGTGGCCTCGGCCACGGCACTGCGGCGGGCGTAGGCGTCGAACAGCCGGGTCTTGTCCTCCAGCATCCTCACCAGGCGTTCGTCGACTCCCCCGGTGGCGAGGAGGCGGTGCACGCGGACCGGCCTGACCTGGCCCATGCGGTGGGCCCGGGCCACCGCCTGGTGCTCGAGGGTCGGCTTGATCTGCGGTTCGCAGAGGACGACGACCGAGGCGGCCTGCAGGTTGAGGCCGACGCCCGCCGCCTGGATCTGCGCCAGGAGCACCGCGGGCCCCGGGGCACCGGCGAAGTCGTCGACGAGCCGCTGCCGCCGCCCGGCCGGGACGCTCCCGGTGAGCGGACCGAACACCCGGGCGTCGGCGGCGAGTGCCTCCTCCACCACCCCCAGGACGTCCCTGAAGTGGGAGAAGACCACTGTCTTCCGCCCGTTCTCCCCGGCCTCCTGGACGATCTCCCGGAGCCGGCCCAGCTTGGCCGACTTCCCGGGGCGCAGGTACGCGGCCCTGCGCATCGCCATGAAGTTGCCGGCGCGCACGGCCTCGCGGTAGGCCTCCTCGTCCGAGGCGCTCAGCTCCTCCCACTCGTCGGTCTGCTGGAGGCTCGGCAGTTCCGTCAGCACGTCCTCCTGGTTGCGCCGCAGGTAGACCGGGGCGACGGCCTTGCGGAAGGCGACCGATCCGGCCAACGTGTCCCGTTCGCCCAGGAATTCCGCGACGCCGGGATCGAGCATCCGGACCAGGTCGCGGAACTCCGCGACCCTGTTCTCCATCGGGGTCCCGGTCATGAAGAGGACGCGCTCGCAGCGCTCCGCCCACCGCGCGACCGCCTGGGACCGCCGGGCCTGCGGATTCTTCACGAAGTGCGCCTCGTCGACGACGAGCAGTCCGACCTCTCCTCCGCCCGGCGCGGGGAAACCGCGCAGCGCGTCGAACGTGGTCACCCCGACCCCGCCCCGCCCCTTCCAGTCGGCGAACGCGTCGTGCCGGTCGGGGCCGTGCAGCACCGTGACGCGCAGGGCGCTGCGGGCCTCGATCTCCCTCGTCCAGTTCACGAGGACGCTCGCCGGACAGACGACCAGGAAGTGGCTCTGTCCCTCGGCGGCCAGGTGGGCCAGCACGGCGATCGCCTGGACGGTCTTGCCCAGGCCCATCTCGTCACCGAGCATCACCTTGCGCTGCGCGAGGGCGAACCGCGCGCCGAACGCCTGGTAACCGCGCAGGGAGACCCGCCGGTGGGAGTCGTCGAGGTGCTGGGCCCGTACCCGCTCGGCGATCCCGTCCGGCAGGAAGCCCTCGACGGCGGCCGCGTCGGGCGGCCGCCCGGAGATCTCGGCGAGCAGGCTGTAGTACTCGGCGGAGCGGAGTTCGAAGTCCACCCAGGCCTCGACGTCGGACGCGGGTCCCCGCAGCAGGTCCACCGAAGCCTGCGCGAACAGCCCGGGCAGGTCCGCCTGCTCCGCCTCGTCCACCAACGACCGGATCCCGGCGACCGCCGCCAGCGCGCGGGCCCTCTTGTCCCGGCCCGCCAGGAGCATCCGGATCCGCCCGGTGGCGGGCCCGGCGTCGGCCAGCAACGGACCGAGCCGTTCCGACAGGGCGGCGGCCCGGTCGACCGCGCGCCGGGCGTCCGGACCGGCCTCCACCAGGACGTGCAGGGCCACGACGAGCGCGGTGGTGCCCGGTTCCGGCCGGTCCACGTCGATGTGGACGGCCACGGTCTCGTACGCGGCCTCGGAGAGCCGGCGGGCGGCGGCGAGCACCTGGTCGACGGTGCGCTGCCCGACGCCGGGGATCTGCCGCAACCGGTAGGGGCCCGCTTCGAGCACACCGCCCACCGTGCGCAGTCCGCTCTTCTCGACGCTCCCCAGCCGCAGCCGCCCTTCGGTGACGTCCTGCAGCCGGGCGACGGGGATGGCGTCGAGCTCCCGCTTCACCTCCGCGTCGTGGAGCGGCCTCAGCGCCGCCCGTACGGCCTCGACCGCCCTGCCGTGATCACCGGCCACGGCCTGCGCCGCCTCGTACAGCCGCGCCCCCCGCGCGACCGCGTCCCGCTCACCCCGCCCCACGCGCCCGCCTCCCTCTCGCCGTCCCGGCATCCTCCCACCGCCCCCGCGCCGTTCACGGTGCCCGCCGGTTCCGGGATCGACGTCTCCCGCCAAACCCTCTCCAGGTACTCGGCTGTGGCGCGCCGAGCTCCACAGTCGCCCTGGGGCGGGCGAAGGCGAAATGGGTGCGGATATTCCGTTCAGTGGCACGGTCTTCCTCCGTCTCATGGCCCGCATCGCGTCGCACCCCGGCGTGATCGTCTGCGGACCGGGCAGCCTGCCGCATGGCGGCGCCGGACGCGCCGAGCCGCCTCCGGCGCCGCCATGACCCTGCACGCCCACAGAGTTACGACCGCCGGTAGGATCGACAGTATGAGCAGTAGCAGAAAGTACTCCGTCAGCCTGCCCGAGGACCTCGCCGAGGCCGTTCGCGCCCATGTCGGGCCCGGCGGCTTCTCCGCCTACGTCGCCGAAGCCCTGGAACAACGGGTTGCCATGGACAAGCTGCGGGAGATCGTCGCCGACTTCGGGACCGACAATGACGAGCTCACCCGCGAGGAGGTCGAGGCCGCCCGCGCGCTGCTGCGCCATGACCACCGACAGCCAGGCGGTGCAGCCGCCTGATGCCCGGCACCCTGCTGCTCGACAGCGAAGGACTCTCCAAGCTCTACCGCAAGGACCGCACCGTCGTGGCTCTGGTCCAGGCGGCATCGGAGGAGGGCATTCGCGTGGTCACCAGCGCCATGACCACTCTGGAGGCCGATTACGAGCGGATCCACCCGGCCCGCATCAAGTGGGTCCTCTCCCGCATCGACATTCACGACGTCACCAGAGAGGTCACCGACGAAGCCGCCACCCTCCTTCGCGCCCACCGCCTCCACGGCCACAAGTACGCCATCGACGCCACCTTCGCCGTCATCGCCCGTAACGCGCCTCAGCCGGCCACGGTCCTTACTTCCGACCCCGAGGACCTGACACTCCTGTGCGGCCCCTCCGTAGAGGTCGTCAAGGTCTGAAGCGTCGGCCACAGCCACTCCGATCAGGTCGACCATCAACCACAACGCGCCACAGGCAAGGACTTCCCGCGGACGGACGTCTGCACCCGGCCCGCCGACAAGCGGGCCGGCAGCAGATGCGATGAGATGTCAGAAATTGAAGTGGAATGCCTGCGGACTGACCCTGACTCGCGACGGAGCCTCGTCCAGGACCCTGACCCGGGATTTCCTCGTCGGCATGCGTTGGCTCCCGACAGCCGTTTATGGGTGCCCTGCGGACTGACTGCGGACGGGTCGGGGGTCCCGAGGCAGAGAAATTCCCGGTTCGGCACGCACACGGACGCCGAGATCCTCATCTCCCACCTCGACCGCCACATCCCCGCGCTGCCTGCGTGCGACCAGACCCATTCCCTCGGTGCCCTCTTCCACTTCGATGCCACCTCGGCACCGCCCACACCGCCCGCTTCACCCGGCCCGACCGCCTCCGGGACCAGTGCTCCACCTCCACCTCGACCGACCCACGCGCTGGATCGACGAGCGCTGCGACTCCGTGAACGACTGGACCCCGCTCGTGATCCTGCCATTCTCGACGCCTTTATCCCGATTGTGGTCGACCCCGGTCACCCCAAGGGGCGGACGAGGAACAGCGGAGAGCGAAAGAGGCAACGGGCAACACCACCGAACCCCGATTCTCCAGGCGCGCGTCGTGCCAGACTCACTTTCGGATGCGAAGCGAAACTTCGTCATTACAGTGAGTGTTCGCCGTCGGGGTTCGTGTCGGCCGGTGATCGTCAGATGACGGCCCCCGCAAGGGCGGACGGCTTTCGCGATCACTGTTCAAGGGGAGGTTGATGATGAGCACGACTTTATGTTTTGGCCCGGAACTTCGCCGTTTACGAGTGGAAGCGGGGCTGACTCTGACTGAACTCTCCGTGGCGCTCAACTACGACAAGGGACACCTCAGCAAGGTCGAGCGCGGGGAGCGTTCCGCGTCCTCCGAACTAGCCCGGCGATGCGACTCCTTCCTCGGCGCGGACGGCGAGCTGCAGCGCCTGGTCACCCGTCCGGAGACGGACTCGGACTCGGGCACTGCCGGATCCCCCGCCGGTCCGAGCCGCTGGCTCGTCGGGCGCCGGGCGGTCCTCTCGGCGGGTACGGGAGCGCTGATCGACCTCGGTCTGAAACTCGGTGGTCAAGCGCTGTCCTCTACCGACGCCCCCCTCCTGCCCTCCTTCCGCATGCAGTTCGACCAGCTGCGGAATCTCGGTCAGTCCACCGCACCCAAGGTCCTGCTGCCCCTACTGGAGACGCAGACCCGCATGATCGCCGGGGTGGCCGCCGACGCCCGGTCGGTTTCTCGGACCCCTGCGCTCCTACTGGCCTCGCGGTTCGCTGAGTTCACCGGCTGGATGGCCCAGGAGGCCGGGGACAGCGACGCGGCGCTCGGCTGGACGGGCGAGGCCGCCGAACTGGCGCGCGCCGGGGGTGACCCGTACCTCGGTTCCTACGCGTTGGTGCGACGCGCCCTGGTCACAATGTACGGCGGGGACGCCGCTGGCACCGTCGCCCTGGCCCGCCGCGCCCAGAGCAGCGAACTCCCGCCGCGTATCCGGGGACTCGCGGCCCAACGGGAGGCCCAAGGGCACGCGCTCGCCGGCAACGAAGCCGACTGCCTCCGCAGCCTCGACAGGGCGCGGGAGCTGCTCGCCAGCGATGACGCCCACCATGGCGCTGAACCCGTGATCGGCACCTCCCACGTGAGCGATCCGGCGGCGATGTCGAGCGGCTGGTGCCTGCACGACCTCGGCCGCCCCAAAGCCGCCGCCGAGGTACTCGACCGGGAGTACAGCCGCCTCCCGCCGCACGCGCTGCGTACCCGCGCCCGGTACGGCTTCCGCCGGTCCTTGGCCCATGCCGCCTCCGGGGAGGTTGAGCACGCGTGCACAATCGCCGGGGATCTCCTGGGAGTGTTGCCAGCCGTGCCCTCGGCGACGGTGAACAGCGACGTCCGGCGTCTCGCACGGGAACTCTCCCGGTTCCGGAGCAGCCGCGCCGTACGTGATCTGCAGCCCGCGCTAGCACGCGTACTCGCCCCTGCGCACGACTGACAGCCGCTCCACGACCGACGCAGACTCGAGCCGCCCGGCTCACCGGACTACCCGGTCCCTCCGGATCCCACGATTGTCGGCGGGCCCCCGATTACAGCTCGACGTGTCGCATCGCGTACCCGGCTCTTCGGACTGCCCACGACCAGTGCGCACCAGGCGGCGCCATGTCGTGGATGCGCCATGCCGTCACACGGTCGGGACCTCATGGCCCGGGCGGACCGGAGCACCGGTCCACAGCCCCGTGCCCGTTCACCCCTCTTTCTCTCACGAAGGGAACCTTCATGCCCGACGTCTTCGTCAACTACCGCACAGGCGACGAGGAGTCCGCAGCGACCATGATCGCTCGGGAACTCGCCCGTCGGTTCGGCGGCGAGCGGATCTTCTTCGCCAGCAACTCGATCGAGCCCGGACGCCGTTTCCCGATGGAACTAGTCAGGGCGGTGGAGGAGTGCGGGGCTCTCCTCGCCGTGATCGGCCCACGCTGGGTGGAGGTGCGGGGGGTCGACGGCCGCCCCGCCCTCGAAGCCGAGCAGGACTGGACCCGTCGCGAGATCCGGACCGCGCTCGACCGCGGAATCCTGGTGATGCCCGTGCTCGTCGGAAAGGCCACGAGGATCGACCGCACCGTCCTTCCGGATGATCTGCTGGAGCTGGCGGACTGCCAGTACAGGCGGTTCGACCACCGCAACGCCGAATCGGACCTGACGGCGCTCGGCGACACCCTCGCCCGGCTCCTGCCCGAGCTGGGTGCGGTGGACCGGGACGCCCGTGCGGTCCGGGAGCGGGCAGAGGCGAAGTCCCGCGAGAAATCGGCCCGGGGCACCGAGCACACCAGGATGCGGACGCGCGACGTCCGCGGAGGCATCGCCAACCTCAACGGAGACCTGTCCGGCACCTTTGTCAACGAGCCACAGGGGCCTGTGAACACCGGTCGGGGCCATCAGTACAACGCACCTCACTTCGAGGGCGACAACACCGGGGTCCAGTTCACGGCGGGCGACAATAGTGGTACGGCCCACCAGCACTTCGAGCGCGAGCGCCGGCACTCGGACGACGGACGATGACTGAGCAGGACCGCGTCACCGTCAACGATCCGCGCGGCCCGGTGAACAACGGCGAGGGGCACCAGTACGTCTTCTACGGCGTCGGCGCGGACTGGATGATCCGCAAAGGGGTCGAGTCCCTCCGGATCACCCGCGAGGACCGGGTGCACCTGGCCGACCGATTCGTTCCGCCGGTGGGCTACCGCGTTGCCTCCGACCGTCTGGAGAAGCCCGGATCGGTGGTGCTGCTGGAAGGGCCGCCCGGCAGCGGCCGCCGCGCCGCGGCGATCATGCTGCTACACAGGTTCGGTGAGGACGGGGGCGCCGACGAGGAGGGGGTCCGGTTCGAGGAGCTTCCCATCACGGGCAAGGACGAGAACCCACTCGTTCCCGATATGGGGGACCGCTTCCTCCTCGACCTCTCCAAAATCGCCGACGAGGAGACGTACGACAAGGTCCAGCGTCGCCTGGCCATGCGCCGGTCACAGATCCAGGAGGCGGGGGCCCACATGGTCGTCGTCCTGCCGTCGGGCATGAAGCACGCCCACCCGCCGGACCTTGAACCGCACACGGTGAAGCTGAGGCGCCCCAGGGGCGTTGCCGTCGTCACCCGGTACCTCCGTATGGACCGGATGCCCTTTCGCCCCGCGGACCTGGGGAACGCTGACCTCCAGCACCTGTGCGACCGCTCCCCCATGCGGGAACTGGCACGGCTTGCGGGACTGGTGAGGGCCGCTCGTGACAGCGGCCGGTTCGGCACCGACTTCGCGGGATGGCTCGACCAGGCGATGCACGCGATGACCGACCGTGCTGACGAGGTGGGCCGGCAGGTGGCCGCGGTCCGCACCGTGCCCGAGCGGGCCCTGCTGCTCGCGACGGCGATGTTCGAGGAGGCCCGCGCCGACACCGTCTACGAGGCGTGGCACGGTCTGATGAAGACGGTGAGGCACGAGGAGGAAGCGACGACTGAGTTCGCGCGGACGGATTTCGGAGAGCGGTTGGCGGGGCTCGGGATCGAGCGGGATCTGAACGGACGGCTCCGTTTCGAGCGGTTGGCGTACGCCGACGCGGTACGGACGTACTTCTGGGCGAACTTCCCTGGGGTACGCGACGACCTCAGAGACTGGATCGGCCGCGCCGCCGGGCTGCGCGGCCTGACCACCGACGACCGGATGAACGTCGTCGTCCGCTTCGGCGAGCGAGCCATGGCCGTCGGGCGACCCGACCACCTCTTCGACCTCGTGGCACGCTGGGCGGATCACGCGACCGGAACACCCTGCGATCCGCGAGCCGTGGCGGCCCTCGAACTCGGTCTCGGCCACGAGAGGTTCGGGGGATGGTTCCGCAAGCGGATGTACGAGTGCGTCGTGAGATCCGGCTCCTTGTCGGACGGTCTCGCCCGTGTCCTGACCACAGCCTGCGTCCAGAGCCTCAGCGCGACGCACCCGGATCAGGCGGTGGTACGGCTCCACTACCTCGCCTTGAGGAAGGGAGAGGCGGCGCGCGAGGCCCGGAAGGCGCTTCTCGACCTCGCCGGCCGCGACCGCCGGCTCTACCGGCTGTTGATCGATCGCTTACGGGACCGGACGCATCGGGAGCCGCACGCGGCGGAGCCCCATATCCAGTTGCTCACAGAGCTGCTGAGGAGCGACCGGGCACCGGACCCGCCGCCGTGGCCGGACCTGTTCCTGGGCTGGGAGGCGGTGTTCTCCCAGCCACCGACGGAGCTTTGGAACCTGCTGGTGAGCAGCTGGCTGAACGCCGTGGCAGGCGACAGCACCCAGAAGATGGCACTGGACACGATGGTCGGGGCGACGCGCGGCCGCGCGGCCGCCCTCCACCGCCTCTACACCATCGCCTGCGACTGGGCTGGGTCCGCGCGCCACCCGTCCCGGCCAGCGGTCGCCGCCCTCTTCTGGCAGTACATCGACCACGTGCAGTACCGCCGTACGGAGCGTGCGGACGCCGGACCACGGACCACGGAAGAGGCACTGTGAGACACCGTTTTTCCAGCTTGTTGTTCGTCGCTCTCTGCGGCCTCGCACCGGCTGTGCTCGGAAACCTCCTGAACTGGTCAGCGTGGTTATGGGGCTTCATGTCCATGGTTACGGCCTCGGGCTCCCTGCTGCTCGTGATGACAGTCCTCAGCGGTGGCCGCGCGCCGGCCGACCCGTACGAGCCCGGGGAACCCGAGCCGCCCGCGGCGCCGGTGGAGCAGCCGTACCAGGAGACACGGGTGATCGACGCGGCGCTGCCGAGCGCGATGGACGGCTACGACTTCCTCTTCTCCGCCACCGTGCGGTGGAAGCCTGTTCCCGACCACACCGGCCGGTCCGACGACGCCTCCCCGGCGCTCGCCGCCGCCTCGGTCGTCAGCCGGGCCCGGGAGGTCGTTCGCCATGAGGAACCCGGCCGGGCGGGCTTCGCGCAGTATCTCCTGGACGGGGAGTTGGGCATCCTGCTCCCGGACCGGAACGAACGGGTGAAGGCCCTGGCGGTCGACGTGACGCTGACCCTCGCTCCCGCTGACCGCGAGCGCCTGCGGAAGCTGAATGACCTTCGCAAGGATGAGGAGCTCTGGGAGCACGAGCGCCAGCACGAGCGCAACAAGCGGCGCTACCTCGGCGACGACGTACTCAAGAGTGCGGGCAGCGCGGTGGTGTGGTGGTTGGCCCGGCACGAGAACGAGATCGAGAAGGCGGTCCACATGATCGGCCCGCTCGCCCAGATCGCGGCGGCGGCCAATGACGAGGAGGTGCCCGAACTCTTCCGCCACCTGCTCGTTCCACCCGTGGGCGCGCGGAGCGAGGCGACCGTCGGAGGACCGCTGTGGGACGAGGGTGGCCTTGGAAGGGAGATGTTCGACCGCGAGGAAGAAGTGGGGGTCTCGGATCGGCTGCGCCTGTTGCTGACGGCTGCGGGCCTCAAGCCGGACATGGACGGGTACACGGTGCTCGTACACCGTGTGATGCGGTTCCTGGAAGCGGAAGGACTGGACGAGGCCGCCGACGAGATCAGGCGGACCTTTGGCCTGGCCCCCGACGAGGGGCCAGAGGGCGAGCCTTCGGACGAGGGGGACACCATGGGGCCTCGGCCGCCCCGCTCCCCAGCCCCCGAGGGCCCACCGTTCACCGACACGGCCGCGGGCCCGGACGTCGACGCGGGCGCGGACACGTTCACCCCCTGGGCCGCGGAGAGCAGCGCAAACGAAAGGAACAGAGACCAGTGGGAGACGGGCGAGGACGACATGACGTCTCCGTACCTCTGAAACCCCTCGCACAGCCCGCACCGGCCCGCCGAACCCCGCACACGGGACGAGGACGGAAAGGGATCCGGTAGACGAGCGGCTCTCCGAGGCTCCCCCTCCGCCGCACACCGCGGCAGCGGAACCCCTTTCCCGTCCCGAGACAGTGCGGGCCGGAAAGGGCTGACCTCGAAAGATCAGGCCCCTCCTGATCGGCACACTTGCTAAATCATCGACGTGGTGGTGCCATCCGCTACACGTTGAAGCGGAACTCCACCACGTCCCCGTCCCGCATCACGTAGTCCTTGCCCTCCATGCGCGCCTTGCCCTTGGCGCGGGCCTCGGCGACCGAGCCGGCCTCGACGAGGTCGTCGAAGGAGATGACCTCGGCCTTGATGAAGCCCTTCTGGAAGTCGGTGTGGATGACACCGGCGGCCTCGGGGGCGGTGGCGCCCCTCTTGATCGTCCAGGCGCGGGTCTCCTTCGGGCCGGCCGTGAGGTACGTCTGCAGGCCGAGGGTGTTGAAGCCGACGCGGGCGAGGGTGGCGAGGCCGGGCTCCTCGGCGCCGACGGACTCCAGCAGCTCGAGCGCGTCCTCCTCGTCCAGTTCGGCGAGGTCCGCCTCCAGCTTGGCGTTGAGGAAGATCGCCTCGGCGGGGGCGACCAGGGCGCGCTGCTCGTTCTTGAAGTCCTCGTCGACCAGCTCGTCCTCGTCGACGTTGAAGACGTAGAGGAAGGGCTTGGTGGTGAGGAGGTGCAGGTCGTGCAGGAGCTCGTTGCGCTCGGTGCCCTGGACGATGCCGTGCGCGAAGAGCGTGTCGCCCTTCTCCAGGATCTCCTTGGCCTCCTCGACCGCCTTGACCTTGGGCGCGACGTCCTTCTTGATCCGCGACTCCTTCTGCAGGCGCGGCAGGACCTTCTCGATGGTCTGCAGGTCGGCGAGGATCAGCTCGGTGTTGATCGTCTCGATGTCGTCCTTCGGCGAGACCTTGCCGTCGACGTGCACGACGTTCTCGTCCTTGAAGGCGCGGATGACCTGGCAGATCGCGTCGGACTCGCGGATGTTCGCCAGGAACTTGTTGCCGAGTCCCTCGCCCTCGCTGGCGCCGCGCACGATGCCGGCGATGTCGACGAAGTCGACCGTGGCCGGGAGGATGCGCTGGGAGCCGAAGATCTCGGCCAGCTTCGCCAGCCGGGCGTCGGGGACGCCGACGACGCCGACGTTGGGCTCGATCGTGGCGAACGGGTAGTTGGCCGCCAGCACGTCGTTCTTGGTCAGGGCGTTGAACAGGGTCGACTTGCCGACATTCGGCAGACCGACGATTCCGATCGTGAGCGACACGTTGACTTCCCGTACGTGAGGAGGGGGGACGAGGCCCCGCCGACTGGGCTGCGTGGGCCGATCCACCAGTCTACGGCGTGCCCGTCCGCGCCCCCGGTGATGTGTCGAACGTCCGGCCGAGCTTCGATCCACGGCGTGTCTGAGGGCCCGTTCGGCACATAAAACGACCTAAGTTGGTCCAATGGAGCACCCCAGGACGCGACCAGCGCAGTACGGACCGCGACGTGACACGCCGCCCAGGCCGTCCAAGCCGCCCCGGCCGTCCAAGCCGCCCCGGCCGTCCAGGCCCCGCGATGCGTCCGGGACGTCCGGGACGTCCGGGACGTCCGGGACGTCCGGGACGTCCGGGATGTCCGGGTCCCGGCTGCCTCCGCAGGCGGGGCGGGCAGCGGGCGGCGGTGTCGCGCGGCCCGCCCGGCCGGACCGGCCCGCCCGGGTGCCGCAGCGCCGGCCGGTGCCCGTGCGGCGCCCCGCTCCCGCGCCGGCCGCCCGGCGGCTGCCCAACCCGCGGCTCACCGGACTGGGCGGGGGCCTGTTCTGCGGCCTGGTGATGCTCGTGCTCGGGCTCCTGGTCGCCGCGGTGTTCGGGGCGTCCCAGACGGTGTACGGCGTGCTCTTCCTGCCGGTGTGCGTGCTGACCGCGGTCTGGGTGCGCGAGGGCGACCTGCTCACCGCGCCCGTCATCGTGCCGATCGCCTTCGCCGTGGGGCTGGTCCCGGTGGCCGGCGAGGGCGGCGACGGGGTCGGCGACCGGCTGATGGGGCTGGTGACGGGCCTCGCGACGCAGGTCGGCTGGCTGTACGGGGGGACGCTCGTCGCCGGGCTGATCGTGCTCGGCCGCAGGATCCGCGGGGTCAACCGGAGGGCCGCGAAGGGCCGGCCGCAGGGGTGAGGCGCCGGACGGCGGGGGCCCGCACGCCCCCGCACTCCGCTACGCGCCCGTGGCCGCCCGCATCGCCGCCCCCACGATGCCCGCGTTGTTCTGCAGCTGCGCCGGGACGATCTCGGCCTTGATGCCCTCGATGCGGGGCAGGAACTTGTGGGACTTGCGGCTGACGCCCCCGCCGATGATGAACAGCTCCGGCGAGAACAGCATCTCCACGTGGGCCAGGTACTTCTGCACGCGGTGCGCCCACTCGTCCCACGACAGGCCGTGGTCCTCCTTGGCCTTGCTGGAGGCGCGCTTCTCCGCTTCGTGACCGTGCAGCTCCAGGTGGCCCAGCTCGGTGTTGGGAACGAGGACGCCGTCCACGAACAGGGCGCTGCCGATGCCGGTGCCGAAGGTCAGCAGGATGACGGTGCCCCTGCGGTGCCGCCCGGCGCCGAAGTGCATCTCGGCGACACCGGCCGCGTCCGCGTCGTTCACCACCGTCACCGGCAGGCCGCCCAGGCGGTCGCCGAGCAGCACGCGCGCGTCGGTGTCGATCCAGCTCTTGTCGACGTTGGCCGCCGTACGGATCGTGGTGCCGTCGGTGACCACTCCGGGGAAGGTGACGCCGACCGGCCCGGTCCAGCCGAAGTGGTCGACGACCTCCTTGACGCCGTCCGCCACCGCGTCCGGCGTGGCGGGGTGCGGGGTGAGGACCTTGCAGCGCTCCTGTGCCAGGTCCCCCTCCTCCAGGTCGACCGGGGCACCCTTGATGCCGGATCCGCCGATGTCCACGCCGAAGATCTCCATGGCCCCACGTTACGACGTGCGGCGGACCGTCAGGGAGCCGGTCACCGGGCCTTCACGGATTCGGTCACGGGGCGATCGGGTGTGACCGCCCCCGTGACCGGTCCGATGCCCGGTCCGGTGACCGCCCCCGTCACTTCCCGGAATCCGCGCCGGACGCCCCGGCACCGCCGCGCTCGGCCACCAGGGCCGCCGCCTCCTCGCGCAGGTCGCGGCGCAGCTCCTTGGGGAGCGAGAAGGTGATGGACTCCTCGGCCGCCTTGACGATCTCCACGTCCTCGAACCCGCGCCGCGCCAGCCACTCGAGCACCTGCTCGACCAGCACCTCCGGCACCGAGGCGCCCGAGGTGACGCCGATCGTGGTCACGCCCTCCAGCCAGGTCTCGTCGATCTCGTCGGCGAAGTCCACCAGGTACGCCGCGCGGGCGCCCGCGAGCTTGGCGACCTCCACCAGCCGCTTGGAGTTGGAGGAGTTGCGCGAGCCGACCACGATCACCAGGTCCGCCTCGGCGCCCATCTGCTTGACCGCGAGCTGGCGGTTCTGGGTGGCGTAGCAGATGTCGTCGCTGGGCGGCGACATCAGCTGGGGGAACTTTTCCTTCAGGGCGTCGACGGTCTCCATGGTCTCGTCGACGGAGAGGGTGGTCTGGGAGAGCCAGACGACCTTGGACGGGTCGCGGACCTCCACCTTGGCGACGTCCTCGGGTCCGTCGACGAGCTGGATGTGGTCGGGGGCCTCGCCCGAGGTGCCGATGACCTCCTCGTGGCCCTCGTGCCCGATCAGGAGGATGTCGTAGTCCTCCTGGGCGAACCGGACCGCCTCCTTGTGCACCTTGGTGACCAGCGGGCAGGTGGCGTCGATGGTGGCGAGCCGGCCGCGCGCGGCCTCCTCGTGGACGACGGGTGCCACGCCGTGCGCGGAGAACATCACGATGTTGCCCGGCGGGACCTCCTCCGTGCGTTCGACGAAGACGGCTCCCTTCTTCTCCAGGGTCTGCACGACGTACTTGTTGTGCACGATCTCGTGCCGGACGTAGACGGGAGCCCCGTACTGCTCCAGGGCCTTCTCGACGGCGATCACGGCGCGGTCGACACCCGCGCAGTAGCCCCGGGGGGCGGCGAGCAGGACACGGCGGCCAGGCGAAGCGGTCATGCGTCCCATCGTAAGGGCCGTGCGCGGGGCCCGATCACGGTGCGTTGTCGGCGGGGCGCACTACCCTCGCGGCATGGCTGTCAACACGTCTGCGGAAGCGCCCCTGCCGGTCGGTGAGGTGTCCCGGCTCATCGGGGGGTGGATCGACCGGCTCGGCGCGGTGTGGGTCGAGGGGCAGATCACCCAGCTGTCGCGGCGGCCGGGCGCCGGGGTGGTCTTCCTGACGCTGCGGGACCCGTCGCACGACATCTCCGTGGGCGTGACCTGCTACCGGCAGGTGTTCGACGCCGTGGCGGACGTGGTGAGCGAGGGCGCGCGGGTGGTGGTGCACTGCAAGCCCGAGTGGTACGCCCCGCGCGGGCAGCTCTCGCTGCGGGCCGCCGAGATCAGGCCGGTGGGGGTCGGGGAGCTGCTCGCGCGGCTCGAGCAGCTGAAGAAGTCCCTGGCGCGGGAGGGGCTGTTCGCGCCGGAGCGGAAGAAGCCGCTGCCGTTCCTGCCCCAGCTGATCGGGCTGGTGTGCGGGCGCGCCTCGGCCGCCGAGCGGGACGTGCTGGAGAACGCCCGGCACCGCTGGCCCGCCGTCCGCTTCGAGGTGCGCAACGTCCCCGTGCAGGGGGTGCACGCGGTGCCGCAGGTCGTCCAGGCGGTGAAGGAGCTGGACGCGCTCGACGACGTGGACGTGATCATCGTGGCGCGCGGCGGCGGCAGCGTGGAGGACCTGCTGCCGTTCTCCGACGAGCAGCTGGTGCGGGCCGTGGCCGCCTGCCGGACGCCGGTGGTCTCCGCGATCGGCCACGAGCCGGACAACCCGTTGCTCGACCATGTCGCCGACCTGCGCGCGTCCACCCCGACCGACGCGGCCAAGAAGGTCGTCCCGGACGTGGGCGAGGAGCACGAGCGGGTGCGGATGCTGCGCGACCGCGCGCGGCGCTGCGTCCGGGCGCTGGTGGACCGGGAGGAGCGCGGGCTGGCCCAGGCGCTGGCCCGGCCCTCGCTGCAGGATCCGCACCGGATGGTCGACGCCCGGGCCGAGGAGGTCACGGCGCTGCTCGAGCGGGGGCGGCGCTCGCTGCGGCACCAGCTGGACCGGGCCGACTCCGAGCTGTCGCACACGCACGCGCGCGTGGTGGCGCTGTCCCCCGCGGCGACCCTGAAGCGCGGGTACGCCGTCCTCCAGCGGGCCGACGGGCAGGCGGTGCGCGCTCCGGGCGAGGTGGAGGCCGGGGAGGCGTTGCGGGCGCGGGTGTCCGAGGGCGAGTTCACGGTCCGAGTCGATGCGTAGGGTGAGCGAATGACCGGCAAGACGGACAAGACGGAGCAGGCGGCGGCCGAGGTGCTCGGGTACGAGCAGGCTCGGGACGAGCTGATCGAGGTCGTACGGCGGCTGGAGGCGGGCGGCACGACGCTGGAGGAGTCCCTGGCGCTCTGGGAGCGGGGCGAGGAGCTGGCCAGGGTGTGCCGGCGCTGGCTGGACGGTGCGCGGGCGCGGCTGGACGCGGCGCTGGCGGAGGAGGCCGGAGCGGAGGGCGCCGAGGGGGCCGGATAGACCGGGCGGGCCGGGTGGGCCGAGCGGACCCGGTTGGCCGGGTGAGCCGGTGACGGGGGGCGCTGTGGGGCGTTCCCCTCCCCGCGGCCTCTGTGAACTGGACCACCAGACTCCGGATGAAGTTGAAAGTTGAACTTCTCGCGCGTACGGTCACTCGTGTCAGCCCCTCCATGCTCCGCACGCGGACATTCCGTGTCTCCCCGCGGATGCACGGAACCGACGCTCCCCCGAGAAGGTTCACGCATGTCTCTCGTTCTTGATCCCGCCGCCCAGGACCTGCTGTTCCGCGAGGCGCGCACCGCGAACACGTTCACCGACGAGCCGGTGACCGACGAGCAGGTGCGGGCGATCTACGACCTGGTCAAGTACGGCCCGACCTCCATGAACCAGTCGCCGCTGCGCGTCACCCTGGTCCGCTCCCCCGAGGCCCGCGAGCGCCTGGTCGCCCACATGGCCGAGGGCAACCAGGCCAAGACGGCCGCCGCCCCGCTGGTCGCCATCCTCTCCGCGGACAACGAGTTCCACGAGGAACTGCCGCAGCTCTTCCCGCACTTCCCGCAGGCCAAGGACCTCTTCTTCGCCGAGCGCCCGGTGCGCGAGGGCTCCGCCGCGCTGAACGCCGCCCTCCAGGCCGCCTACTTCATCATCGGCGTGCGCGCCGCCGGCCTGGCGGCCGGTCCGATGACCGGCCTCGACTTCGAGGGCCTGCGCAAGGAGTTCCTGGACGACGACCACACCCCGCTGATGGTCGTCAACATCGGCCGCCCCGGCCCGGACGCATGGTTCCCGCGCGGTCCGCGCCTGGACTACGAGCAGGTCGTCACCACCGTCTGAGCCCGGGCAGGGCGCACACGCGACGGTGCCCCGGCGGATCGGCCGATCCGCCGGGGCACCGTCGTGTGCCGGGCGCGGTCACTCGGCCCGCAGCGCCGCGGCCATCTTCGTCAGCTGTCCGAACGACGCCGTGCCCGCCACCACCGTGGTCGAGCCGTCGGCGCCCTCGTGCACCAGGGCGTCGTAGCGCCCGCCCTCGTACCGGGTCCAGGCCCTGCCGTCGATCTGCTGGGTGACCTCGGTCCTCTCCGCGCCCTGCGTCGCGTCCTCGATGAAGAGCGACCGCTTCTGGGTGGACTGCTCGACCGCCACGTACTGCCCGTCGGGGGTCTGGTAGCCGAGGTGCCAGGCGTCACCCTCGTCCTTGCGGAAGCGGACGGAGGTGGGCTTCCACGCCTCGGACAGGCCCTCGGGGGCGGCCACCGGGTAGGAGGCGGCGCGACGGGCGGTGAGCAGGTCGACCCGGTAGTCCACCCGCTGGAGGTCGGGCGCGCTGTCGTCATGCGGGATGAACAGCCAGACGAAGCCCGCCACGAGTCCGATGAGCCCCAGGGACAGGATCATGTCCCGGGCCGTTTTCTGCATGCTGCTCTTTCCTGCCACGTCCCCTATCGTCGCAGGTACCCGGTGCGCTCATCCGTGGGGGCCCCTGCTCATTCTGAGCACCTGGCGATAGAGTCGTGACTCCACCCTCATCCGGCCGTCGTCGTACAGAAAGGTGCGCTCCGATGACCGAACACCATCACCTGCCGTCCGAGCTCGATGTGCCCTCCGAGGCCCCCGACCGCAACCTCGCCCTGGAGCTCGTACGGGTCACCGAAGCCGCGGCCATGGCCGCCGGCCGCTGGGTCGGACGCGGGGACAAGAACGGCGCCGACGGTGCCGCGGTGCGCGCCATGCGGACCCTCGTCTCCACCGTCTCGATGAACGGCGTCGTCGTCATCGGCGAGGGCGAGAAGGACGAGGCCCCGATGCTCTTCAACGGAGAGCGCGTGGGCGACGGGACCGGGCCGGAGTGCGACATCGCCGTCGACCCGATCGACGGCACCACGCTGACCGCCAAGGGCATGTCGAACGCGATCGCGGTGCTGGCCGCCGCCGAGCGCGGCTCGATGTTCGACCCCTCCGCCGTGTTCTACATGGACAAGCTGGTCACCGGGCCCGAGGCCGCCGACTTCGTCGACATCAACGCGCCGGTGAACGTGAACATCCGCCGGGTCGCCAAGGCCAAGCGGGTCACCCCCGAGGACGTCACCGTGGTGATCCTGGACCGGCCGCGGCACGAGGGCATCATCAAGGAGATCCGGGAGACCGGCGCGCGCATCAAGCTGATCACCGACGGCGACGTGGCCGGCTCGATCCTCGCCCTGCGCGAGGGCACCGGCATCGACCTGCTGCTCGGCGTCGGCGGCACTCCCGAGGGCATCATCTCGGCCTGCGCCGTGAAGTGCCTGGGCGGCACCATCCAGGGCAAGCTGTGGCCCAAGGACGACGAGGAGCGGCAGCGGGCCGTCGACGCCGGGCACGACCTGGACCGGGTGCTGACCACGGACGACCTGGTCTCCGGCGAGAACGTCTTCTTCGTGGCCACCGGCATCACCGACGGCGAGCTGCTGCGCGGGGTGCGCTACCGCTCCGAGACCGCCACGACCGACTCGATCGTGATGCGCTCCAAGTCGGGCACGGTCCGCCGGATCGACTCCGAGCACCGGCTGAGCAAGCTGCGGGCGTACAGCGCGATCGATTTCGACCGCGCCAAGTGACGGCCCCGCGCCCCGGAGCAGGACACTCCCCGACGTGAGACCGGACGAAAACGGTACAGGACCGAACGAAACCGGCACAGGATCGGCCGAAACCGGTACGGGACCGGCGTGAGGCCGGCATGAGCCGGCAAGAAGAAGGGCGCCCCCTGTGCGGAGAGGGCGCCCTTCTCGCGTGCCTACGGCTAACCGGCCGCGGCTATGCGTCCCGTCGTGCGCGCCGTCTTCTTCAGTTCCATCTCGCGCCGCCGGCGCCGGGCCAGCACCACGCGGCGCTCGGCGGCGGTCAGGCCGCCCCAGACGCCGTAGGGCTCGGGCTGGAGCAGGGCGTGCTCGCGGCACTCCACCATCACCGGGCAGCGTGCGCAGACCCGCTTGGCGGCCTCCTCGCGGGAGAGGCGGGCGGCGGTGGGTTCCTTCGAGGGGGCGAAGAACAGCCCGGCCTCGTCGCGCCGGCACACCGCCTCGGTGTGCCAGGGGGCCTCCTGGTCCCTGTCTCGCGGCGTCCCCCGCTGGGCCGGAACGGCGGCTACCTGCAGGGACGAATGCGGCGGTTGCAGCACGGTCTACTCCTGACGACGGCTTCGCGAGCGAGAGACGATGCAGCAAGGCTTACCCGTTGTGCGCGTGCCTATGCACTGAGTTCCGAACCGCCGCGTCCGGCACCGGATTTCACCGCCGACCCGCCCCGCCGCTCACGGACGGAGCGCCTCCGCTCCCGGCCGGCTCACCGGCGTCAACGGTCCAGGTGCTTGCGCAGACCCCGGTCGACCGAGCGCTGCACCTTGTCGAGGATGTCCGCCACGAGCTTGCCGCGCTTGGGCCGCGCCTCGACGTTGCCCAGCACCGCCCAGCCGTCCACGTAGACCACGGGGGCCTCGGGGTCGGCCGCGTCCAGCGTGTGCACCTCGAAGTTGCCGAGGACGCCGCCGCCCATGCCGCGCAGCGACACGTTCTCCGGGACGCGGACCTCGACGTTGCCGAAGACCGAGAACGCCTTGATCACCACCTGCTGGTGGTCGAAGAGCGCCTCGCTGAGGTCGATCTCGACGTTGCCGAAGACCGCGTACGCGTGGATGCGGCGGCCGGCCCGCCAGCGGCCCTTGCGGACGGCGGAGCTGAAGACCGCGACCACGTTGTCGTCGGGGTCCGCCGGGACCGCGCCGGCGGTGGGGCGGCTGGGCGCGAAGGCGTGGACCGTGCTGCGCCGGTGGGCGGCCGGGAGGTCCCGGATGAACACCTCGAGCTCCCCGACCGTCTTGGCGGCCAGCACACCCTCGACGCGCTCGGCGTGCTCGTCCGCGGTCAGCCGGCCCTCCGCGAGGGCCTCGCGCAGGAGGTCGGCGATGCGGTCGCGGTCGGCGTCCGAGGCGCGCAGGTCGGCGGGGCGCGGGGCCGTGTCCGGCTGTTGGGCGTGTTTCTGAAGGTCCACGGACACAGCGTACCCAAACGCGATAGATCGCGACTACCCCCCGTCGGGAACAACTGAGGACAACCTCACAAGCCCGCCATCGGGGGCAGGTCCTACGCTGGGAGCGCCCGCCGACGGAGGCGGGCCGTCGTCTGTCGAGTGAGGAATGGGCGAGATGCCTGAGTTCGAGTACGCCGATCTGCTCCCCACGGGAGAGGACACCACCCCCTACCGGCTGGTGACCTCCGAAGGTGTCTCCACCTTCGAGGCCGACGGGCGGACCTTCCTCAAGGTGGAGCCGGAGGCGCTGCGCAAGCTCGCCGAGGAGGCCATCAAGGACATCCAGCACTACCTGCGCCCCGCGCACCTCGCCCAGCTGCGCCGCATCATCGACGACCCGGAGGCCAGCGCCAACGACAAGTTCGTCGCCCTGGACCTGCTGAAGAACGCGAACATCGCGGCGGCCGGCGTGCTCCCCATGTGCCAGGACACCGGCACCGCGATCGTCATGGGCAAGCGCGGCCAGAACGTGCTGACCGGGGGCCGCGACGAGGAGGCCCTGTCCCGGGGCATCTACGACGCGTACCGGAACCTCAACCTGCGCTACTCGCAGATGGCCCCGCTCACCATGTGGGAGGAGAAGAACACCGGCTCCAACCTCCCCGCCCAGATCGAGCTGTACGCGACCGACGGCGACGCCTACAAGTTCCTGTTCATGGCCAAGGGCGGCGGCTCGGCCAACAAGAGCTTCCTGTACCAGGAGACCAAGGCCGTCCTGAACGAGACCTCCATGATGAAGTTCCTGGAGGAGAAGATCCGTTCGCTCGGTACGGCCGCCTGCCCGCCGTACCACCTGGCGATCGTCGTCGGCGGCACCTCGGCCGAGTACGCGCTGAAGACCGCCAAGTACGCCTCCGCCCACTACCTGGACGACATGCCGACCGAGGGCTCCCCGCTCGGCCACGGCTTCCGGGACAAGGAGCTGGAGGAGAAGGTCTTCGAGCTGACGCAGCGGATCGGCATCGGTGCCCAGTTCGGCGGCAAGTACTTCTGCCACGACGTCCGCGTGATCCGCCTGCCCCGCCACGGCGCGTCCTGCCCGGTCGCCCTCGCCGTCTCCTGCTCCGCCGACCGCCAGGCCGTCGCGAAGATCACCGCCGAGGGCGTCTTCCTGGAGCAGCTGGAGAAGGACCCGGCGCGCTTCCTGCCGGAGACCACGGACGAGCAGCTGGCCGACGAGGGCGAGGTCGTGCGCATCGACCTCAACCAGCCGATGGACGACATCCTGGCCGAGCTCACCAAGTACCCGGTGAAGACCCGGCTCTCGCTCACCGGCCCGCTGGTCGTGGCCCGCGACATCGCGCACGCCAAGATCAAGGAGCGGCTGGACGCGGGCGAGGAGATGCCGCAGTACCTCAAGGACCACCCGGTGTACTACGCCGGCCCGGCCAAGACCCCCGAGGGCTACGCCTCCGGCTCCTTCGGCCCGACCACGGCCGGCCGGATGGACTCCTACGTCGAGCAGTTCCAGGCGGCGGGCGGCTCCAAGGTGATGCTCGCCAAGGGCAACCGCAGCAAGCAGGTCACCGACGCGTGCAAGGCGCACGGCGGCTTCTACCTCGGCTCCATCGGCGGCCCGGCGGCGCGCCTGGCCCAGGACTGCATCAAGAAGGTCGAGGTCCTCGAGTACGAGGAGCTGGGCATGGAGGCCGTCTGGAAGATCGAGGTCGAGGACTTCCCGGCGTTCGTCGTCGTCGACGACAAGGGCAACGACTTCTTCCAGGACCCGGCGCCGCAGCCGACGTTCACGAGCATTCCGGTGCGGGGGCCGGGTCTGGGCTGACCCCGGCGGGGGCCGACGCGGTCAGGCCCTGAGCAAGGAACCCGCCGGGCGCCCGGCTCCCCTCGGGCCGGCCGGACCGCCGGACTCGAACCCCTCACAGGCGGCGCGGCCCGCACCACTCGTAGACGGCTCGTAGACGGCGCGGCCCGGACCACCCCACCCCGGGGTGGTGCGGGCCGCGCCGTCGGTCCCGACCAGGAACCTGGCCCCGCGGCGCTCCCCGCGGCCGCCGCCCCGGTCCGGCCGCCGACGCCGGATGGCCACCGGGCCCGGCGCACCCGCCGGCCACCGTCACGCCGTGCCGGTCCCCCGGCATCCCGTCGCCGTAGGTCCGGGTCGGCCCGGACCGTCACCTCTTCGGGCGGGCGCCCGCCACCGGCCGTCCGGATAACGGACCCGGCTTGCTTTTTTCGGACAACCTGCCCGCACGGGCCCCGATTCCGTTGCCACCTTCAACCGCTGCTGCGACTCTTCCCACCAGTCCGTCATGTGCATGCCATCACGGGAGCGCCTGCGGACACCCCACCGCCACCTCTCCGAGGAGACCTGGTGATACGAAGACTTGCAGGGGCGAGCCTCTCCCTCGCCGTCGTACTGGGCGCCGCGGCACTCCCCGCCGCCGCAGGCCCGGCGACCGCCTCCACCACCACCGCGAACGTGAGCGCCGCGCCCGACGTCGACGTGGCCAAGGTGCGAGCGCACCTGAGCGAACTGAGCGCCATCGCCGGCCGCAACGGCGGCAACCGCCGCTCCACCACCCAGGGCTACCGCGACTCCGTCGCCTATGTGAAGGGCAAGCTGCAGGCGGCCGGCTACACCGTCACCGAACAGCCCTGCACCTCCGGCTGCACCAGCGGGGCCGGTCCCAACCTGATCGCCGAGTGGCCGCGCGGCGACGCGAACAACGTGTACATGTTCGGGGCCCACCTCGACGGCGTCGCGGCGGGTCCCGGCATGAACGACAACGGCTCCGGCTCGGCCGCGCTCCTCGAGAACGCCCTGGCGCTGGCGCAGCAGAACCCCACGATGCGCAACCGGGTCCGCTTCGCCTGGTGGACCGACGAGGAACAGGGCCTCAACGGCTCCGCCTTCTACGTCCGTTCGCTCTCCTCGGCCGAACGCGCCAGGATCCGGGCGTACTACAACTTCGACATGGTCGCCTCCACCAACGGCGGCTACTTCATCAACCACATCACCTCCTCGGCCGCCGCGCCGATGAAGGCGTACTGGGACTCGCTGGGCCTGCGGCCCGAGGAGAACACCGAGGGCGCCGGACGCAGCGACGACTACTCCTTCCAGCGGTACGGCATCCCGACCTCCGGCTACGCGATGGGCGCCGGTGCCCGCAAGACGTCCGCGCAGGCCGCCAAGTGGGGCGGCACCGCCGGCGCGTCCTACGACCCCTGCTACCACCGCGCCTGCGACACCCTCTCCAACATCAACACCACCGGCCTGGACCGCGCCGCCGACGGCATCGCCCACACCCTCTGGCAGCAAGCCGTGCAGACGGGCCTCCTGGCCGACGACGCGTCCCCCCGGGGCACCTGACCGGCGCCCGCCCCCACCCGGTGCTCCGCCCCGCCGCCCCCTCGCGGCGGGGCGGAGTCCGTTCCGGGTACCCGCGCGGGATGCTGGCAAGGGGGCCGTCCGGAATACACCCGGCCCGGACCGCTGCTGTGAA
The DNA here is from genome assembly GCF_008704515.1 of Streptomyces viridosporus T7A. Lineage (NCBI taxonomy): Bacteria > Bacillati > Actinomycetota > Actinomycetes > Kitasatosporales > Streptomycetaceae > Streptomyces > Streptomyces viridosporus. The sequence goes on along the minus strand of NZ_CP023700.1, from coordinate 5,320,271 downwards.
TCTTCGGAGGTACGACGATGACGACCACGGACGACGCCCGGAACCACCGCATCGAGCACGATTCCATGGGGGAGGTGAAAGTCCCGGCCGACGCCAAGTGGCGCGCCCAGACCCAGCGCGCCGTGGAGAACTTCCCGATCTCCGGGCAGCGCCTCGAACGCGCCCACATCGAGGCCCTCGCCCGCATCAAGGGCGCCGCGGCGAAGGTGAACGCCCGGCTGGGGGTGCTGGACCAGGACGTCGCCGAGGCGATCCAGGAGGCGGCCGCCGAGGTCGCCGAGGGCCGGTGGGACGAGCACTTCCCGGTCGACGTGTTCCAGACCGGCTCCGGCACCTCGTCCAACATGAACACCAACGAGGTCCTCGCCACCCTCGCCGGCGAACGGCTCGGCCGGGACGTGCACCCCAACGACCACGTCAACGCCTCGCAGTCGTCCAACGACGTCTTCCCGTCCTCGATCCACATCGCCGCCACCGCCGCCGTCACCCGCGACCTGGTCCCGGCCCTGGAGCACCTGGCGGCCTCCCTGGAGCGCAAGGCCGAGGAGTTCGCCGACGTGGTGAAGTCCGGGCGCACGCACCTGATGGACGCCACGCCCGTGACCCTCGGCCAGGAGTTCGGCGGATACGCGGCCCAGGTGCGGTACGGGGTCGAGCGGCTGAACGCCTCCCTGCCCCGCCTCGCCGAACTGCCCCTCGGCGGGACCGCCGTCGGCACCGGCATCAACACCCCGCCGGGCTTCTCCGCCGCCGTCATCGAGGAGGTCGCCCGGGCCACCGGGCTGCCGCTGACCGAGGCGCGCGACCACTTCGAGGCGCAGGGCGCCCGGGACGGGATCGTGGAGACCAGCGGCCAGCTGCGGACCATCGCCGTCGGTCTGACGAAGATCACCAACGATCTGCGGTGGATGGCGTCCGGACCCCGCACCGGACTGGCCGAGATCAGTCTCCCCGACCTCCAGCCCGGCTCCTCGATCATGCCCGGCAAGGTCAACCCGGTCGTCCCGGAGGCCGTGCTCATGGTCTGCGCGCAGGTCGTCGGCAACGACGCGACCGTGGCCACCGCCGGCGCCTCGGGCAACTTCGAGCTCAACGTCATGCTGCCGGTCATCGCCAGGAACGTGCTGGAGTCGATCCGGCTGCTCGCGAACGCCTCCCGGCTGCTCGCCGACCGCACGGTCGACGGGATCGTCGCGCACCGCGACCGCGCCCGGGAGTACGCCGAGTCCTCGCCCTCCGTCGTCACCCCGCTCAACAGGTACATCGGCTACGAGGAGGCCGCCAAGGTCGCCAAGAAGGCGCTGGCCGAGCGGAAGACCATCCGGCAGGTGGTGCTGGAGAGCGGCTACGTCGAGCGCGGCGACCTCACCGTGGAGCAGCTCGACGAGGCGCTGGACGTCCTGCGGATGACACGCCCGTGAAACATCGCGCCCCGGGGTGAACCACGGCGGGTACCGCAGCGTCGTGTGTCCGGGACACCTAATATCTGCGCATGACAGAGGGCGGAACGGTGAGAGGCGCCGGACACGGGGAAGCGGGCGGTGCGGCGGGCTTCTGGGCACCCGGGGCGCAGATCCTGTGGCGGTACCGGGAGAACGGCGGCGCGCACTTCCACATCGCGCGCCCCGTCACGGTCGTCCGCGACGACCCGGAGCTGCTCGCCGTGTGGATGGCGCCCGGCACCGAGTGCGTGAAGCCGGTGCTCGCCGACGGCACCCCCGTGCACCGGGAGCCGCTGGCCACCCGGTACACCAAGCCGCGCACCGTGCAGCGCGACCGCTGGTTCGGCACCGGTGTGCTGAAGCTGGCCCGGCCCGGTGAGCCCTGGTCGGTGTGGCTGTTCTGGGACCCGGGCTGGCAGTTCAAGAACTGGTACGTGAACCTGGAGGAACCGCTGGCCCGTTGGGCGGGCGGGGTGGACTCCGAGGACCACTTCCTGGACATCTCGGTGCACCCGGACCGCAGCTGGCACTGGCGGGACGAGGACGAGTTCGCGCAGGCGCAGCACGACGGTCTGGTGGACGAGGAACTGGCCGGGAGGATACGGGAGGCCGGCCGGGCCGCGGTGGCGGCGATCGAGGCCTGGGCGCCGCCCTTCTCGGAGGGCTGGCAGAACTGGCGTCCGGATCCGTCCTGGGCGGTACCGTCACTGCCACAGGACTGGGACCGCACGTCCGTGCACGTGTCCCCATGAGACCCTTGATACGCCCCCGGGCAAGAAACGTAGGATCGTCCTCCGCAAGGAACAGGGCATCAACCGACGGAACACACGCTGAGCTTGACCGATCGTCACCGAGGGGCGGCAAGACGTGAGCGAGGGGTACGGCAACACCGGTACGGGCCGGGGACGGTCGTCCGGCGGCACAGGCACAACCTCCGACCACGCGGGGACCCCGTTCCCGAGGCGCGTATTCCGGGTATCGGAGTTTCGGCGGGACGAACCGCGCGCACGGCGCGCAGCCCCGGACGGATGGACTTCACGCGCGTGACGGAGCAGCCGACCTCCTTCGACCGCCCGCAGCCGGGCGCGGACCCCGGGGATCCCCGCGGGGCGCTCGTGCACGCCCAGGAACCGGCCCGTGCGCCGGGCACGGGAGCCGCCTTAGCGGCACAGGCCCGCTCCGGCGGTGAGTCCGCCGCGTCCCAGGCCGCCTCCCCCGCGCCGTCGGGGGCCGCGCCGGAGACGGCCGCCCCCGGCGGCAGCGGGCAGGACACGGTCACCGGCCCCGCCTCCGAGCACTCCCAGCCGGGCGCCGAGCACGGTGCCGGGCCGGACGCGCACCGGCCGCGGCCCACGTCCGAGGGCATCCCGGTCCAGCCGGCCGCGGGCCAGGAGGGCCGCCCGGTGCAGGGCCCGGACGGCCGGGAGCGCCGCACCGGGCAGGTCACGCCGCCCGGACGGCCCACGCCGATGCGGCGGGACGGGGACCGGCTGCGGTTCGTCGGCGCGGCGACCCGGCGGATCGCCCGCGGCATCGACCTGGACGAGATCGTGATGGGGCTGTGCCGGGCCACCGTGCCCACCTTCTCCGACGCGATCCTGGTCTACCTGCGCGAACCGCTGCCGGTCGGCGACGAGCGGCCCACCGGTCCGCTGGTGCTGCGGCTGCGGCGCAGCGACCGGATCCCCGCCGACCGCGACACCGAGGGCGGGTTCGCCCCGATCGCGCCGCCGGAGCCGAACGAGCTGGACTCGGTCGGCGAGGAGCTGTGCACGGTGCGGCCCGGCAGCGCGCTCGCCGAGGTGCTGCGCGGCGTCCGGCCGGTGTTCACGGACGCGCCGGCCGCCCGCGCCGCGCTGCCCGAACTCCTCGGTGAGCAGGGCGCGACGGCCGTGCCGGACGGGCAGCGGGCGATCCTCGCGCCGCTGCGCGGCCGGCGCCGGGTCATCGGCGCCGCGCTGTTCCTGCGCCGTCCGGAGCGCATCCCGTTCGAGGCCGACGACCTGCTGGTCGCCGCGCAGCTCGCCACGCACAGCGCCCTCGGCATCGACAAGGCGGTGCTGTACGGGCGCGAGGCGTACATCGCGGACGAGCTGCAGCGCACCATGCTGCCGGAGCACCTGCCCCGCTGCACCGGTGTGCGGCTGGCGTCCCGCTACCTGCCGGCCGCGGAGACCGCGCGGGTCGGCGGCGACTGGTACGACGCCATTCCGCTGCCGGGCAGCCGGGTCGCGCTGGTCGTCGGGGACGTCATGGGGCACTCCATGACGTCGGCCGCGATCATGGGCCAGCTGCGCACCACCGCGCAGACCCTGGCCGGGCTGGACCTGCCCCCGCAGGAGGTGCTGCACCACCTCGACGAGCAGGCCCAGCGGCTCGGTGTGGACCGCATGGCGACCTGCCTGTACGCGGTCTACGACCCGGTCTCGCACCGCATCACCATCGCCAACGCCGGCCATCCGCCGCCCGTCCTGCTGCACCTGGGCGGCCGGGCGGAGGTGCTGCGGGTGCCCGCGGGCGCCCCGATCGGCGTCGGCGGGGTGGACTTCGAGGCCGTGGAGCTGGAGGCGCCCGCCGGGGCGACCCTGCTGCTGTACACCGACGGGCTGGTGGAGTCCCGGCTGCGGGACGTGTGGACCGGTATCGAGCAGCTGCGCGAGAAGCTCGCCGCGACCGCGCAGCTGACCGGCCCGGACCATCCACCGCCGCTGGAGGCGCTGTGCGACGAGGTGCTGGACATGCTCGGTCCGGGCGACCGGGACGACGACATCGCGCTGCTCGCCGCCCGCTTCGACGGGATCGCGCCGAGCGACGTGGCGTACTGGTTCCTGGAGCCGGAGGACGCCGCCCCCGGCCGGGCCCGCCGCCTCGCCCGGCGGGCGCTGTCCCGCTGGGGCCTGGAGGAGCTGACCGACTCGGTGGAGCTGCTGGTCAGCGAGGTGGTGACCAACGCCGTGCGGTACGCCACCCGGCCGGTCACCCTGCGGCTGCTGCGCACCGACGTGCTGCGCTGCGAGGTCGGCGACGACGTGCCGCAGCTGCCGCGGCTGCGGCAGGCGCGCGCCACGGACGAGGGCGGGCGCGGGCTGTACCTGGTGAACCGGCTGGCCCGGCGGTGGGGCGCGACCCGGCTGAGCACGGGCAAGGTGGTGTGGTTCGAGCTGAACCACGGCTGAGGACGGGCCGCGGCCGGACCGTACGAAGGCGCCGAGGGGCGCCCGGTGAGTTCACCGGGCGCCCCTCGGCGCCTTCCCCCGTCCGTTCTCCGCCTACTCGCCCAGTCCTTGCCGCTCCTGGCCCGGGTCGCCCGGCTCCTCCGGGTCACCGGCCGTCGGCGGCTGGGTCGTCGGGCTCTGGGTCGGCGTCTGGGTCGTCGGACTCTGGGTCGGTGCCTGGGTCGTCGGGCTCTGCGACGGTGCCTCGGTCGTCGGGCTCTGCGACGGCTCCTCGGTGGCCGACTCCTCGGTGCTCGGCTCCTCGGTCGGCGTCTGCGACACCGACGGCTCCGAGGACGGCTCCACGGCCGCGCCCTGCTTCGTCTCCAGGTCGAACGTGCTGGTCCCCTCCGTCACGCCGAAGGTGTACGCCGCCCAGATCTGCGCCGGGAAGCCACCGCCGTTGACCCGGGGCTCGCCGCCCGCGCCGTACATCTCCACCTGCTTGTGCGGGGGTTCGTCGTCCTCGCCGAACAGGCCGACCGCGGTCACCAGGTCGGGGGTGAAGCCGACGAACCAGGCCGACTTGTTGTTGTCCGAGGTCCCGGTCTTGCCGGCGACCTGCTGGCCGTCGCGCAGCGGGTTGTCGCGGACGGCCCGGCGCGCCGTACCGTCGTCGACCACGCCGGTCAGCACCGAGGTGACCGTGTCGGCGGCCTCGCGGCTGATGGCCTGCTCACCGACCGCGTCGGGCAGGGTGACGGTCCGGCTGCGGTGCTCCGCGGACTTGACGATCGCCGGAGTGGTCTTCCTGCCGTGGTTGTCGAGCGTGGCGTAGACGCCGGCCATCTCCAGCGGGCTGGCGCCCATGGAGCCCAGGGTCTGCGCGGGCACCGCCGGGAGGCCCTCGACGTCCATGCCGAGCTTGCCCGCGGTCTCCATCACCCGCTCCATGCCGACGTCGACGCCCATCTGCGCGAAGACGGAGTTGACCGACTTGTTCATCGCCGTCTGGACGGTGATGTCGCCGTAGTTCCCGTCGTCCTCGTTCTCGGGGGCGAAGCCGACCTTCCGGCCGCCGTCCACGACCGGACGCTCGCTGGTGCCGTCGTAGACGGTGCCGGCCGTGATCGGCCGGCCGTCCTGCGTCTCGGCCCCCTCCTCCACGGCGGCGGCCAGGATGACCGGCTTGAAGGTGGAGGCGGGCTGGTAGTCGTCACGGGTGGCGTTGTTGAAGTAGTGCTTCAGGTAGTCCACGCCGCCGTACATCGCCACGACCGCGCCCGTCTTGGGGTCCACGGACACGGCGCCGGCCTGGACGTCCGCGTCGACCTCGCGCTCCTTCGGGTCCAGCTTGCCGGTGAGCTGGTCCTTGACGGCCTTCTCCAGCGCCGCCTGCTTCTTCTTGTCGATGTTGAGCGTGATGGTCCAGCCGCCGGCGTCGACGAGCGCGTCGGCCTGCTTGGCGTCCTCGGCGCTGCCGTCGGCGACCAGTTGCTTCTTCAGCGCGTTGTTGGCCTCGTTCACCAGGTAGCCGGTCTGGCCCGCCATGCCCGGGTCGCCCTTGGGCTCCTTCGGTACCGGGAACTCCATGCCCGAGCGCTCGGACCGCTCGAGCCAGCCCTCCTCGACCATGTTGTCCAGGACGTAGTTCCAGCGGTTCTTGACCAGCTTCTTGCCGGTCTCGGAGGCGACCGCCCAGTCGTACTGGCTCGGCGCCTGGAGCAGTGCGGCGAGGTACGCGCCCTGCTCGACCGTCAGGTCCTCGGCGTCGACGCGGTAGTAGGCCTGGGCGGCGGCCTGGACGCCGTGGGCGCCCCGGCCGTAGTAACTGGTGTTGATGTAGCCGGCGAGGATGTAGTCCTTGGACTTCTCCCGGTCCAGCTTCAGCGAGATGACCAGTTCCTTCAGCTTGCGCGAGACGGTCTGTTCCTGCGTCAGGTAGTAGTTCTTGACGTACTGCTGGGTGATCGTCGAACCGCCCTGCGCGCCCTTGCCGGAGACCGTGTTGAGCAGTCCGCGCGCGGTGCCCTTCAGGTCGACGCCGGCGTCGCTGTAGAAGGTCTTGTTCTCGGCGGCGACGAAGGCCCGCTGGACCGGCCGGGGGATCTGCGCCAGGTCGACGACCTCACGGTTGACCTCGCCGGTGCGGGCCATGATCGAGCCGTCGCTGTACTTGTAGACGTTGCTCTGCCGGGTCGCGTCGGCGTTCCCCTCGGGGATGTCGATCATCATGTACAGCACGATGAAGGCGCCCATGCCGAGCAGGCAGAGCGAGAAGAACGTGCCGACGATCTTCTTCCAGGTGAAGAGGCGGCGTATGCCGCCGCGCCCGCCCTCCTGGGACGAACGGCGACCCCCGGGAGCCGCCCGGCGCCCACCGCGCTGCCGTGCGCGTCTTTCTTCCGCTCGTCCCATGCGTCCGTTCCGCTCCGCTTCGCTCATGTGTGCGCCACTGCCACACAGGTTCGCCGCTCAGGTCAGCTCAGAAAGCTAACACCGGGAGCTATGACAAAGAGCGGCTGATCCGGTCTTTACGGACGTGACAATCAGCACCCGTCCCCATGGAACCGACGTACGAGAGGGGCACGGGGTTGCCGTGATGCGTTAAAGTGATATCACTTGGATAAGCAGACGCTAGCCGTGCACACCGCGCACGGGGCGCCCGAAGGAACGGGGGACCACTACTCATGTCCACACACGACGCACCGGTCACGGCCGACGTGCCCGAGATGCCGGCTCCGCGCGTGCGGGAGTTCGCCGCGCACAGCATCGGAGGCGGGCTGGCGCTGCTGCTCGGCCTGGTCGGGCTGCTGGTCGGCGCGGGGCTGATCGTCTCCGCCACGGCGGTCGCCGCGACCGGCGCCAAGGCCGCGCTGATCATCGGCGGCATCCTCGTCGCGCTCGCCGCCTCCCTCGCGATGAGCGGGCTGAACATGGTGGCGCCGGGCGAGGCGCGGGTGGTCCAGCTCTTCGGCCGGTACCGGGGCACGATCCGGCAGGACGGCCTGCGCTGGGTGAACCCCTTCACCTCGCGCACCAAGATCTCCACCCGTGTGCGCAACCACGAGACCGCCGTCCTCAAGGTCAACGACGCCTACGGCAACCCGATCGAGCTCGCCGCGGTCGTGGTGTGGCGGGTGGAGGACACCGCCCAGGCCACCTTCGAGGTGGACGACTACGTCGAGTTCGTCTCCACCCAGACCGAGGCGGCCGTCCGGCACATCGCCATCGAGTACCCCTACGACGCCCACGACGAGGACGGCCTCTCGCTGCGCGGCAACGCCGAGGAGATCACCGAGAAGCTCGCCGTCGAACTGCACGCGCGCGTGGAGGCGGCCGGTGTGCAGATCATCGAGTCCCGCTTCACGCACCTCGCCTACGCCCCCGAGATCGCCTCGGCGATGCTCCAGCGGCAGCAGGCGGGCGCGGTCGTGGCGGCGCGGCAGAAGATCGTGGAGGGCGCCGTCGGCATGGTCGAGTCGGCGCTGGCCCGGATCGCCGAGCAGGACATCGTGGAGCTGGACCCCGAGCGCAAGGCGGCGATGGTGTCCAACCTGATGGTGGTGCTGTGCGGGGACCGCTCCGCGCAGCCGGTCCTCAACACCGGGACCCTCTACCAGTGACCGGCCCCTCGGACCCCACCGAGGGGGCGGCTCCTCGGCGCAGGCCGCAGCAGCGCAAGCAGGTGCTGCTGCGGCTGGACCCCCTGGTGTACGAGGCGCTGGCCCGCTGGGCGGGCGACGAGCTGCGCTCGGCCAACGCCCAGATCGAGTTCCTGCTGCGCCGGGCGCTCGCCGAGGCGGGCCGCCTGCCCGGCGGGGCGGGCCCCCTCCCCCGCCGGGGCCGTCCCCCCGCGCCGCCGTCGGGCGGCGCACCCCGCGGACCCTCCGGCGACTCCTCCGGCCCCCGGTGACGGAACCGTGACAATCGGCCCCCACCTGGGGGTCCGCGCCTCCCGCCCCGATCTGTGCACGCGACGTATACACGGGACGTATACACCGTGTGTAGAGTGCTCGACATGTCCATCGGTCACACCCTTCTGGGGCTCCTGGAGTCCGGCCCGCGCCACGGCTACGACCTGAAGCGGGCCTTCGACGAGAAGTTCGGTCACGACCGGCCGCTGCACTACGGCCAGGTCTATTCGACGATGTCCCGCCTGCTGAAGAACGGGCTCGTCGAGGTCGACGGCATCGAGTCCGGCGGCGGCCCCGAGCGCAAGCGGTACGCGATCACCGAGGCCGGCGTCACCGACGTCGAGCGCTGGCTCGCCACGCCGGAGAAGCCGGAGCCGTACCTGCAGTCGACCCTCTACACCAAGGTCGTCCTCGCGCTGCTCACCAGCCGCGACGCCGCCGACATCCTCGACACCCAGCGCTCGGAGCACCTGCGCAGCATGCGGATCCTCACCGACCGCAAGCGCAAGGGCGACCTGGCCGACCAGCTCATCTGCGACCACGCCCTGTTCCACCTGGAGGCCGACCTGCGCTGGCTGGAGCTGACCGCGGCGCGCCTCGACCGGCTCCGCGAGGCGGTGACCCGATGACCTCCGCCCCCGCCGGCACCCTGCTCGCCGCCCAGGACCTGCGCAAGGCCTACGGCCCGACGACCGCGCTCGACGGCGCCGCGTTCTCCATCCACCCCGGCGAGGTCGTCGCCGTGATGGGCCCCTCCGGGTCGGGCAAGTCGACGCTGCTGCACTGCCTCGCCGGCATCGTCATGCCCGACTCCGGGTCGATCCTGTACAACGGGCGCGAGCTGACCGCGATGAACGACGCCGGGCGCAGTGCGCTCAGGCGCTCGGAGTTCGGCTTCGTCTTCCAGTTCGGGCAGCTCGTGCCGGAGCTGACCTGTGTGGAGAACGTCGCCCTGCCGCTGCGGCTGAACGGCGCCCCCCGCAAGGAGGCCGAGCGGGCGGCGCTGACCTGGCTGGAGCGCCTGGAGGTCGACGACGTCCGCAGGAAGCGGCCCGGCGAGGTCTCCGGCGGCCAGGGGCAGCGGGTCGCCGTGGCCAGGGCCCTGGTCACGAACCCGCGAGTGGTGTTCGCCGACGAGCCGACCGGCGCGCTGGACTCGTTCAACGGCGAGCGCGTGATGGAACTGCTCACCGAGGCCGCCCGGTCCACCCACGCCGCCGTCGTCCTCGTCACCCACGAGGCGCGGGTGGCCGCGTACTCCGACCGCGAGATCGTCGTGCGCGACGGGAAGTCCCGGGACATGGAGCGCGCCGTATGAGTGCCGGGCAGTGGGCCCGGGATCTGATGATGGGCACCCGGTTCGCCTTCGCCGGCGGACGCGAGGGGTGGATCAGGGCGGTGCTCACCGCCGTCGGCGTCGGACTGGGGGTGGCCCTGCTGCTGCTCACCACCGCCCTGCCGAACGCCCTGGAGGAGCGCGGCCGCCGCGAGGAGGCGCGCCTCAACTACACCTACTCCTCGGAGCGCCTCGCCAAGGCGGACGACACCCTGGTCACCGCGGACATCGACACCACCTACCTGGACCGGGAGGTCCGCGGCCGGCTGCTGGAGCCGGAAGGTCCCGAGGCGCCGCTGCCGCCGGGCCTGGAGGAGTTCCCGGCGGCCGGCGAGATGGCCGTCTCCCCCGCGCTGAAGGAGCTGCTGGACTCCGACCGCGGCGAACTGCTGCGCGAACGGCTGCCGTACGAGGTCGTGGGCACGATCGGCGAGCAGGGGCTCATCGGCTCGCAGGAGCTCGCCTACTACGCCGGCGCCACGGGGCTCGCGGAGCGGATCGACGGCTCCACGGTGGCCCGCATCGACGAGTTCGGGGACCCCGAGCCGACGGACACCGAGACGGACCCGGTCCTGGTCCTGCTGGTCCTGGTCGTCTTCGTGGTGCTGCTGATGCCGGTCACCGTGTTCATCGCCGCGGCCGTGCGGTTCGGCGGCGAGCGGCGCGACCGCCGGCTGGCGGCGCTGCGGCTGGTCGGCTCCGACAGCCGGGCGACCCGGCGGATCGCCGCGGGCGAGGCACTCGCCGGGGCACTGCTCGGGCTGGTCCTCGGCACCGGCTTCTTCCTGATCGGGCGTGAGGTCGTCGCCTCCTTCGAGGTGTTCGGCGTCAGCGTGTTCCCCAGTTACCTGAACCCCTCGCCGCTGCTGGCCCTGCTGGTCGCGGTGGCGGTCCCGGCGGCGGCGGTGCTGGTGACGCTGCTCGCGCTGCGCGGAGTGGTCATCGAACCGCTGGGCGTGGTGCGCACGGCGCGTCCCGCGCGGCGCCGGCTGTGGTGGCGGCTGCTGCTGCCGCTGGCCGGCGTCGGCCTGCTCGCGCCCATGATCGGCCAGGGCCGGGAGGGCGGGAACTTCAACCAGTACCTGGTCGTCGGCGGCGTCGTCTGCCTGCTCGTCGGGGTGACCGCGCTGCTCCCCTGGGTGGTCGAGACGGTCGTCTCCCGGCTCGGCGCCGGCAGCCTGTCCTGGCAACTGGCGGTGCGGCGCCTGCAGCTGAGCAGCGGTGCGGCGGCCCGCATGGTCAACGGCATCGCGGTCGCGGTGGCCGGGGCGATCGCGCTGCAGATGCTGTTCGCCGGGGTGGAGGACGACTACACCGAGGCCACCGGCTACGACGTGTCCCGGGCCCAGATGCAGATGCGGGTGCCCGCGGGCAGGGAACTCCCCGCGGTCGCGGCGGAGCTGGAGGGGACCGAGGGCGTGCGGAAGGTCTACGCCCTGTCCGAGGGCTACCTCACCGACGCGCCGCCGGGGGAGGAGCCGGAGCACGGCGCGTTCCTGACCGTCGGCGACTGCGCCACCCTGCGGGAGCTCGCGAAGCTGCCGGACTGCCGGGACGGCGACGTGTTCGTGCTCAGCGGCAGTGGGTACGACGACGAGAGCGCGGTGCTGAACCGGCCCGGCCGGAAGCTGTACGCGGAGACGCCCGAGGGCCCCGACCGGGACGGGGCCGTCTCCTGGACGCTTCCCGAGGACATGAAGCAGGCCCGCTCGATCGAGGACCCGACCGGCACCCTGCGCAACGGCTTCATGGCGACCCCCGGCGCGCTGCCCGAGGCCCTGGCGAAGGAGCTCCGCGGGGAGCTGTACCTGGCGGTCGACGACTCGGTGCCGTACGCCCGCGAGCACGTGCGCAACGCGGCGGCCGGGATCGACCCGCTGATCAGTCCGGCGACGTGGTACACCACCGAGCGCACCGGGCGCTTCGACTCCATCCGCACCGGCCTGTTCGTCGGCGCCACGGCCGTGCTCGCGCTGATCGGGGCCAGCCTGCTGGTCTCCCAGCTGGAGCAGTTGCGCGAACGCCGCAAGCTGCTGTCGTCCCTGGTCGCCTTCGGCACCCGGCGGCGCACGCTGAGCCTGTCGGTGCTGTGGCAGACGGCGATCCCGATCGGGCTGGGGCTGCTGCTGGCGTCGGCGGTGGGCATGACGCTGGGCGCGGTGCTGCTGCGGATGACCGGGACGTCGGTCCGCGTGGACTGGCCGAGCGTGCTGCAGATGACCGGGATCGGCGCGGCGGTGGTCGTGGTGGTGACCCTGCTGAGCCTGCCGCCCCTGCTGCGCATGATGCGCCCGGACGGCCTGCGCACGGAGTAGCCCGGCCCCGCCGGGGCGAAGGGGGCGGGAGGCGTGCGGGGCGCCGGACGGGCCGCGGGTCAGTCCCGCACGATCCGCACCGGCAGGTCCCGCATCGCCTCGCGCAGTGCCGCCGCCAGTTCCTCGTACTCCGCCGCCCTCGCCGCGCCCGTGCGCATGGCGAGGGCGATGCGGCGGCCGGGCGCCGGGTCGGCGAAGCGGCCGGTGAGGAGCCGGCCGGAACGGGTGGTCTCGACCTGGACGGCGGTGTGCGGCAGCAGCGTCACCCCGAGGCCGCCCGCGACCAGCTGCACGAGCGTGGACAGTCCCGCCGCCGTCGTGGTGGCCGCAACTCCCGCGCTCCCGGCCTCCCGGCAGATGTCGAGGGCCTGGTCGCGCAGGCAGTGGCCCTCGTCCAGGAGGAGCAGGTTGAGCTCGCGCAGCGCCTTGCGGGGGATGCCCTCGCGGCCGCCGAGCCCGTGCTCGAGCGGTGTGACCAGCACGAAGTCCTCGTCGAAGAGCGGCAGTTCGACCACGCCCGGGACCCCGAGCGGCACCGCGAGCAGCAGCAGGTCGAGCCGGCCGCCGGTCAGCCCGTCCAGCAGGCTGGCGGTCTGCTCCTCGTGCACCTGGAGGTCGAGCCGCGGATAGCGGTCGTGGACCAGCCGCAGGACCGTGGGCAGCAGGTAGGGAGCCACCGTCGGGATCACCCCGAGCCGCAGCACCCCGGTGAACGGCGCCTGCAGCGCGTCCGCCTCCTCGACCAGCGCCCCGACCTCCGCCAGCACCGACTTGGCGCGGGCGGCGAGCCGCTCGCCGGCCGGTGAGAGCAGCACCTTGCGCGTCGTACGCTCCAGGAGGGTGACACCGAGTGACTCCTCCAGCGCCGACACGGCTCCCGACAGGGCCGGCTGGCTCATCCCGATCGCCGCGGCGGCGTCACGGAAGTGGAGATGCTCGGCCACGGCGGCGAAAGCACGCAATTGCGCGAGGCTGGGCTGCCTGCGCCTTTTACGCACAGTCACTGATAGCTACCTCCGATCAACACGACCGAGTGTAGCTATTTCACTCATCAGTGCACTCTGTGCCAACATCAATAAGGTCCAACCCATGGGAATCACCCGTAAAATGGGTGCTTCTTCGCTGCAAGGAGAGCCTGTGCTCACTGTCGGTGACAAGTTCCCCGAGTTCGAACTGACCGCCTGCGTCTCGCTGGAGAAGGGCAAGGAGTTCGAGACCATCAACCACAAGACCTACGAGGGCAAGTGGAAGATCGTCTTCGCCTGGCCCAAGGACTTCACCTTCGTGTGCCCGACCGAGATCGCGGCCTTCGGCAAGCTGAACGACGAGTTCGCCGACCGCGACGCCCAGATCCTCGGCTTCTCCGGTGACTCCGAGTTCGTCCACCACGCCTGGCGCAAGGACCACGACGACCTGCGTGACCTGCCGTTCCCGATGATGGCGGACTCCAAGCACGAGCTGATGCGCGCCCTCGGCATCGAGGGCGAGGACGGCTTCGCCAAGCGCGCGGTGTTCATCGTCGACCAGAACAACGAGATCCAGTTCACGATGGTGACCGCCGGCTCCGTCGGCCGTAACCCGAAGGAGGTCCTGCGGGTCCTGGACGCCCTGCAGACCGACGAGCTCTGCCCGTGCAACTGGACCAAGGGCGACGAGACCCTGGACCCGGTCGCGCTGCTGGCCGGGGAGTGACCTGACATGTCGCTCGACTCCCTGAAGTCCCGCATACCGGACTACGCCAAGGACCTGAAGCTCAACCTGGGCTCGGTCATCGGCAACTCCGGCCTCCCGGCCCAGCAGCTGTGGGGCACGGTGCTGTCGACGGCGATCGCCTCGCGCTCGGCCATCGTGCTGCGCGAGCTGGAGCCGGAGGCGAAGGCGAACCTGTCGCCGGAGGCGTACACGGCCGCCAAGGCCGCCGCCGCGGTGATGGCGATGAACAACGTCTTCTACCGCACCCGTCACCTGCTGTCGGACCACGAGTACGGCAACCTGCGCGCCGGTCTGCGGATGAACGTCATCGGCAACCCGGGCGTCGACAAGGTCGACTTCGAGTTCTGGTCCTTCGCGGTCTCCGCGATCAACGGCTGCGGCATGTGCCTCGACTCCCACGAGCAGGTGCTGCGCAAGGCCGGCGTGGAGCGCGAGGTCATCCAGGAGGCGTTCAAGATCGCCGCGGTGATCCAGGCGGTCGCCGCCACGCTGGACGCGGAGGCGGTCCTCGCGGAGTGACACCGCGCCCGCCCGCGCACCGGGCCCGTCCACCGTTCGCGGTGGGCGGGCCCGCTGTCGTACGGGGACCCGGTGCGGGCGGCGCGGCGGGCTCCCGCTACGGGTCGCGCGTGTCCCCCGGCTGCCGCTCCTCCACCGGAACCGGCGGTTCCGTATTGGTGGAGACCGGCGTCCCGGCCTGCGCCGAGGACAGCGCCGTCACGCCCCGGGGCCTGACGGCCTGTCGTGCGGCCGCCTCCCGGGAGTACGCGCGCAGGTAGACGGCGACGGTGTTGATGACCGCGACCAGCGGCACCGCGACCACCGCGCCGCCGATGCCGGCCACCATGCCGCCCGTGGTGACCGCCAGCACCACCGCGAGCGGATGGACCCGCACCGCGCGGCCCAGGATGAACGGCTGGAGGATGTGCCCCTCGATCTGCTGCACCGCCAGCACCACCACCAGCGTCATGACGCCCGTGAACACGCCCTGGGTGACGAGCGCGACGACCACCGCCAGCGCTCCGGACACCACCGCACCGACGAGCGGGATGAAGGAGAACAGGAAGATGAAGACGGCGAGCGGCACCGCCATCGGCACGTCGAGGAAGTAGATGCCCAGGCCGATGAAGATCGCGTCGATCAGGGCCACCACCACCGTGCCGCGCACGTACGCCGTGAGCGTCCGCCACGCGGCCGGGCCCGCGCCGGCGACGCCCGGACGGGCCGCGGCCGGGACGAGCTTGAGCGACCACTCCCAGATGCGCCTGCCGTCGTAGAGCAGGAACAGGGTCGAGAAGACCGCCAGCAGGATGCCGGTGAGCGCCTCGACGACGACCGTCACGCCCTCGATGCCCGCCGAGGTGATCTGCTCGGTGTTGGCGCCGACCGCCTCCCGCAGGTTCTTGGCGATCTCGTTGATCTGCTTGTCGGTGACGTGGAAGGGGCTGTTGAGCAGCCAGTTGCGCAGCTCGTCGATGCCGTCCTGGATCTGGTCGGAGAGGTGGTCGATGTTCTCCATGACCTGCCAGGTCACGAACCAGCCGATGAGGCCGATCACGACGAACCCGAACAGGGCGGTCAGCGCGGTGGCCGGCCCGCGCGGCACCCCGATCCGGCACAGCCGCGCCACCGTCGGCTGCAGCAGCGCCGTGATCAGCAGCGAGGCCGCGAACGCCAGCACCACCAACTGGACGGCGCTGATGACCCGCATGAGCACCCAGACGGTGCCGGCCAGCACCAGCAGCCGCCAGCCGACCTCGGCCGCGACCCGCACCCCCCACGGCACGGCCTGCGCCG
This sequence comes from Streptomyces viridosporus T7A, assembly GCF_008704515.1. Classification (NCBI taxonomy): domain Bacteria; kingdom Bacillati; phylum Actinomycetota; class Actinomycetes; order Kitasatosporales; family Streptomycetaceae; genus Streptomyces; species Streptomyces viridosporus. The sequence goes on along the minus strand of NZ_CP023700.1, from coordinate 5,304,596 downwards.
GGTCGGGCCGGGGCTGGACGAGGGGGGTGTGGTCGAGCGACGGCACGAACTCGGGGGCGCCCTCCCGTTCGGCCACCTCGTCCTCCCGGACGCCCCGCTGCGCCTCGGCGCGGCGCTGCTCCAACCGCTTCCCGGCCTCGGTCAGTCGGGCTCCCACCCGGTCGAGCCACCCTGACACTCGCGACATGCTCCGTCCTCTTCCCCCGTTGCTCCCCACCACTCCCCCTGGAGTCGTCGGTCAGACGGTACAGGGCGAGAGCCCCGCGCCGTGGAACGGTGCGGGGCTCTCGTCGGGGTCGTGCGGCGGCCGGGAGGCCGTGGGCCGGGGCTGCCCGGGCTCTAGTACCAGTGGTTGGCCTGCCAGAACGACCAGGCGCCGCACGGGCTGCCGTAGCGCTCGTTCATGTAGCCGAGGCCCCACTTGATCTGGGTGGCCGGGTTGGTCTGCCAGTCGGCGCCGGCGGAGGCCATCTTGGAGCCGGGGAGCGCCTGGACCAGGCCGTAGGCGCCGGAGGAGGGGTTGACCGCGAGGTAGTTCCAGGTGGACTCGCGCTGCACGATGTTGCTGAAGCACTGGAACTGGTCGCCAGGGATCATCTGACGCGCGATCGACTGCACCTCGGCGACCGTGTACGAGCTCTTGACGGCGATCTCGGAGGCGTCGCGGGTCGCGGAACGGCTGGCGGCGGCGGCCTTGGCCTCGGCCTCCTCGCGCTCCTTCGCCTCCTTCTCCGCCTTCGCCTGCTTCTCGGCGGCGGCCTTCTTGGCGATGGCCGTTTCGGCGGCGGCCTTGCGGGCGGCCTCCTCCGCGTCCTTCTTGGCGCTCGTGTCCGCGGCGATGGCCATCGTTTCGGCCTGCTGCGTCAGGGACGCGGTCTGCACCTGGGCCTGCTGGCCCGCGGGGATGTCCGCGAGCAGCGTGGTGCCGCTTGCCGTCGCTTCGACGTCGTTGTTCTGCGCGGTGCTGCCCGAGGCAACGCCGACGACGCTTCCGACAGCGGTGACCGCGGTGGCCGAGGCCACTGCGAATCCCCGGACCGAGATCCGGCTCACACGGTTTCCTTCCAGCATCGCCCGCTTCGGTGACCCTCGCGGACGCAATCGTGCCCCTGGCACTGGCCTCCCCAACTAAGGGCCACGGGAGGCACGGGCCCGGTGGGCAACTCCCACGAGGGGAGTGCCGCGTGGTGCTCGGGCGGCATACGACGACGCTATGGAGTTGGAAGCGGTGCTTCTGTGGCGCCGTACCGCTGGGGGCACGACTGTGTCGTATGCGGGGCCTGACAGGAGTGAGACTCTGCCGTAATACGGCGGTGCGAGGCAATTCCCCGTTGCGTGTGAAAGCTCACACCTCGTTTGGCTCCGGGGCTTCCAGGAAAGCCCCGCACACGCCGACGCCGTCCGGATAAGCTCTACGGCTTTTCCGGACGGCGCCAACTACCGTGCAATTCGCTCTTGTTGGAACGCTCGGGTCAGATCTGCCCGTCTTCGAGCATTTCGGTCACAAGGGCGGCGATCCGGGACCTCTCGGACCGCGTCAGGGTGACGTGCGCGAAGAGCGGGTGACCCTTCAGCTTCTCGACGACGGCGACCACACCGTCGTACCGACCGACCCTCAGATTGTCCCGCTGGGCGACATCATGGGTCAGGACGACCCGCGAATTGGCCCCGATCCGGGACAGAACGGTCAGCAGGACGTTCCGTTCCAGCGACTGCGCCTCGTCCACGATCACGAACGCGTCGTGCAGCGAGCGGCCCCGGATGTGCGTCAGCGGCAGGACCTCCAGCATGCCGCGCGCGGTGACCTCCTCGATGACCTCGCGACTGGTCACCGCCGACAGCGTGTCGAAGACGGCCTGCGCCCACGGGCCCATCTTCTCCGCCTCGGTCCCGGGCAGGTAGCCGAGCTCCTGCCCGCCCACCGCGTACAGCGGCCGGAAGACCATGATCTTCTCGTGCTGCCGGCGCTCCAGCACCGCCTCGAGGCCCGCGCACAGCGCCAGCGCCGACTTGCCGGTGCCGGCCCGGCCGCCCAGGGACACGATCCCGATGTCCGGGTCGAGCAGCAGGTCGAGCGCGATCCGCTGCTCGGCACTGCGGCCCTTGACGCCGAACGCCTCCCGGTCGCCGCGCACCAGGCGGACGTCGCCCTCGGCGGTGACCCGCCCCAGCGCCTTGCCGCGTTCCGACTGGACGGTCAGCCCGGTGTGCACGGGCAGGTGGGAGGCCTCGGGCACGTACACGCGCCCCTCCTCGAAGAGGACGTCCACCTGCTCGCCGGGCAGGGTCAGTTCGGACATCCCGGTCCAGCCGGAGGCGTCCGTGATGGCGAGTTCCGCACGGTACTCCTCGGCCAGGAGGCCGACGGAGGACGCCTTGATCCTGAGCGGCAGGTCCTTCGACACGACGGTGACGTCGAACCCCTCGGCCTGCAGGTTGCGGGCGACCGCGAGGATGCGGGAGTCGTTGTCCCCCAGGCGGTAGCCACTGGGCAGCACGCTGGGGTCCGAGTGGTTGAGCTCGACCCGCACGGTTCCGCCGAGGTCCCCGGTCGGAATGGGGGCATCCAGGCGGCCGTACCGCACCCGGTAGTCGTCCAGCAGGCGCAGCGCCTGACGGGCGAAGTAGCCGAGTTCGGGATGGTTCCGCTTGGCCTCCAGTTCCGTCACCACGACGACGGGGAGCACGACCTCGTGCTCGTCGAAGCGGTTCAGGGCGTTCGGGTCGGCCAGCAGGACGCTGGTGTCGAGAACATAGGTGCGCCGGTCTGGCTTGGGGCGCTTTGCGCTGGTCACCACGGAAGGACGTACCCCCTCGGATGAGGTCGGGGAGCGACGAGGCGGAGCTGGGCCGGTCCACGGCCCCCATGCACTGCGGGCCGGGGACCGGCCCTCCGCTGCTTCTTCCGTGCCGTGACCGCACGGTCGGGCTGGTGCAAAGGGCCTCCCGGGCGGGCGACTCCCGTGCCGCCCGCTGAGATCCGACACCCGTGGTTCGGGTGTCGACCTGTCTGGTGTTATGCCCTCGAACGAGCACCGCCATGCCACACCACAGGGCGGCAGCCTGGTGAACTCCGTGCGGCCTGTGGCCCGCGCCGGGGTGTCCGGGCCTGCCCGGATGCCGCTCCGCGGCGCCGTTCAGCCGCCGTAGCGCCGGTGACGGGCGGCGTAGTCGCGCAGTGCGCGCAGGAAGTCGACCTTGCGGAAGGCCGGCCAGAAAACCTCGCAGAAGTAGTACTCCGAATGGGCGGTCTGCCAGAGCATGAATCCGGACAGCCGCTGCTCACCGCTGGTGCGGATGACGAGGTCGGGGTCGGGCTGGGCGCGGGTGTAGAGGTGACGTCCGATCATGTCGACGTCGACGGCCTCGGCGAGCTCCTCCATCGAGGTGCCCTTCTCGTGGGCGTCGAGCAGCATGGACCGCACCGCGTCGGCGATCTCCTGGCGGCCGCCGTATCCGATGGCGACGTTGACCACTATCCCGTCGACGTGCGCGGTGCTCTCCTCGGCCTCCTTCAGGGTGGTCTGCATCCCGGAGGGCAGCAGGTCGAGCGTCCCGACGTGGTGCACCCGCCAGCGACCGTCGGCGGCGAGGGTGCGGACCACGTCCTCGATGATGCCGAGCAGCGGGACGAGTTCCTCCTTCGGCCGGTCGAAGTTGTCCGTCGACAGCAGCCAGAGGGTGACGACCTCGACGTCCGTCTCGGTGCACCAGCCGAGGAACTCCCCGATCTTGTCCGCGCCGGCCCGGTGGCCGTGGACGGTACTGGAACCCGCGGCCTTCGCCCAACGGCGGTTGCCGTCCATGATGACGCCGATGTGCTTGGGCACCTGAGCGGTGTCCAGGTGGCCTTCCACCCGGCGCGCGTACAGCCTGACCAGCAGGCCGCGCAGCTTGTCGCGCAGGTTCACGTGATCGTCAGCCCCTCCGTACGGATCGGACAGGGGCGGCACCCGCCGCGGTCCGCGGCACACGGCCCGGCTTCGGCCGCGGGCGAACCCTGTCCGTATGGCAGTCCCCGGAGGCGAAGCCTACCCCTGCCGGGGCGGGGGTCTTTCCAAAGCCCCGGGTGGTCCGTTGGTCAGAAGTACGGGGGCGGTACACCGTTCGCGTGAGGCCGCCGGGGTCGGCCGCCCGCGCCGCTGCGAGCGTGCAGGACGACGACGGCGATCGCGCCGCCGAGCGGCGGGGTGCCCCACGGAAGCCCCACAAAAGGCCCTGCGCCATCGCCACGGAGGGCGGACAGGGGCTGGGGCGGAGGGTGAGCGGGGCGCTCCGGAGCGCCGTGGGGGCCGGGCTGCGGGCCGGGGGTGCGGATGCTCGTTCGACATGCCCCGGGCCCTCACCACGGGGGGTCGGGACGAGAAAGAAAAACGGGCCGGTCCGTGGGGGGGGAGACGGACCGGCCCGAGGGGGGGTTTCCACCATAACCCTTCGTAAGTGATGCTGCGTGCATCGGCGTGCCACAACTACTCTCCGAAACCGTCCGACAACGCCTCGATGCCCGCGGAAGCCGTCATTCAGGCCGTTCACATGGCCGAAACGCGGCGATATTCCGCCGAAAAGCGAAGGGTGAGGGGCTGCTGTGCAGGATGTGACGCCGCAGGGCCCGCATCACGACAACCCTTTCGACGGTCCCCCCGACGGGTGATCCGGCGACAAGCGTCCGCTTGACCCGGCGCGCGGCAGGCAGCGCGGGGGAGGGGGGGAGGCGCGGGCACCGCGCAGCCCCCTCCACTGCACGGTGCCACCCGCGCAGCTTTGCTTACGCGAATTACCTTGGTCTGAACTTACCCGATGCCGCGCCCCGGAGGCGAGCCACCCCCGACAACGATGCGGAAACTTCGGCTCCGCCCGCGGGGAGCAGGCGGAAGCAGCCAGGACGAGCGAGAAAACGAACGGGAAGGCGAGCGGGCGGGCCTCGCCCGCGTCACCGCCCCGGCCGACCGGGGCCGGGCTTGCGGGCCTCGAGGAGGTGACGGGTGCTGTGCGCCACGAACGCCCCCTCCCTCTCGATTCGCTCGTGCAGGGTGCGCAGCCGCGGCAGGTGCGCCTCGACACCGAAGCCCGGGACGATCCAGACCACCTTGCGCAGGAAGTGGACGACGGCGGCGATGTCGTGGAACTCCATGCGGAGCCGCTCGGCCCGCAGGTCGACGATCTCCAGCCCGGCGTCCTCGGCGTCCCGCCGCTCACGGTCGGGATGCCGGGCATCGCGCCGCTCCTCCGGCTGCGGCCCGAGGAAGTGCTCGGTGAGTTCGCGGACGCTGCCGGGCCCGACGTGCTGGGCGAAGTAGGTGCCTCCGGTCTCCAGCACCCGGGCGATCTCGTCCCAGCGCGCCCGGACGGGATGCCTGCTGACGACGAGGTCGAAGGTCCCGTCGGCGAAGGGCAGCGGCGCGTCCTCGGACGAGGCGACGACGGCGACGCCGTGGGGCCGGAGCAGGGCGGTGGCCTTGGCTGCGTTGGGCGGCCACCCCTCGGTGGCGACGGTGAGCGGAGGCCGCCGAGGGGCCCTGGCCAGGGCGAAGCCGAGCACCTCGCCTCCCCCGGTCTGGAGGTCGAGCGCGGCACCGGCCCGGCCCAGCCGCCCGGCCATCGACACGGCGTACCCCCAGGAGGGCCTGGCCTCGGTGGCCCGGCCCTCGAACCAGGAGAAGTCCCATCCCTCGGTGGGGACGGAGGCGCCTTCCGCGACGAGATCCTCGAAAGAACGGGTCCGCTTGTCCGTCATGCCCCGATCATGCAGGACCGGGACGCCCTTGTCGGCCGATTTACGGGACCAACGGCCGTACGTCCTCCGCCACGAACCGCACGAAGCCCTCGGGGTCCGGCTCGTCACCGGTCGGCTGGAGGACGACCGAGTCGGCCCCGGCCTCGGCCAGCCGCTGGACCGCCTTGGCGACGGCGCCCGCGTCCCCGGCGACCCCGAGGTCCGGCTCCCCGCCGACGCCCTCGGCGATCAGCTCGGCACGCAGCCGCTCCCCGGCGCCGGGTCCCGTGGCGGCGAGCAGATAGACGACGACCCTGTGCGGCCCGGTGCCGCGACCGGCCGCGGCGCGCCCCTCGTCGACGAGCCGGCGTGCGCGCCGGACGCCCTCCGGTGAGGTGGTGGCGGTGAGGATGGTCCCGTCGGCGGCCTCACCGGTGAGCCGCACGGTCCGCGGCCCGGTGGCCCCCGCGAGCACCTCCACCTCGTGCTCCGGCGGCCAGTCGAGGGCGACGTCGTCGAGCTCGACGTACCGACCGTGGGTGGTGATGCGCTCTCCCCGCAACAGGCCCCGCAGCGCGACGAGATGCTCCCGCAGCAGGGTGACCGGCGACTCGACCCTCGCCCCCACCTGCCCCATCCAGTCCTGCACCCCGTGCCCGACGCCGAGGAGCGCGCGCCCGGGGAACATGCGGTGCAAGGTGGCGGCCTCCATCGCGGTGACGGCGACGTTCCGCAGGGGCACGGGCAGCAGTCCGACCCCGATCCGCACCCGTTCGGTCCACGCGAGCGCGGCGGCGGCGGTCGAGATCCCGCCCTCCCGGAAGCAGTCCTCCCACAACCAGAGCTCGTCGAGCCCCGCTTCGTCCGCGAGCCGGGCGACGGAACGGAGACGCTCGGGGGCGAGCTGGGGACGGAAGACTGCGCCGAGTGTGGTCATGGTGGAGGTCCTACCCGGCAGGGGGCGGGCCGGTAACCACACCGGGGCGACCGCTCGGGCCGGTGCGGCACGGTCGGTACCGGGCGACCGCTCGGACCGGCCGGAGCGGTGTCCTGGCGCCGTCGCGCTGCGCGCGGTACCGGCTTCAGTCCCGGTCGGCGGGTTCCGTGAGCGGACGGTCGCTGATCAGGGCGGTCATGATCATGGGGGCGTCGCCGTCGGACTGGTTGAGGGAGAGGGCGAGCCAACGGGGGGCGGCGGGCGGGCCGCCGGGCCGTACGGGGCCCCACACCGCCAGGTCGCCGTAGCAGTCCTTGGCGGCCAGGGTGCGGAAGGGCTCGGGGAGGGGTTCACCCGTTCGGCCGCGGTGCAGGGGGACGCGCATGCTCAGCGTGCGGTGGGGGCCCCAGCGGCGGTCCAGTTCCGCGACGAGCGCGGCCAGGTTCGCTTCGGCCGCCGCCTCGGCGTCGTTCCACCGGGCGCCGTACACGCCCGTGAGGGCCTCGCTCTCCCAGAGGGGGAGGAGCAGGAACCCTTCGCCGCGGGTCACGGTCCACTCCCCCGTGGCCGGTTCGCCCTCGTCGGCCGTGGGGCCGGCCGTCGGTACGGGGGCGGAGAGGGCGGCTTCGATGCCGGACGCCGCCCGGTTCGTGTCGAAGGGTTCGCCGGCGCGGGCCGTCACAGCGTGGGCCTGGTCATGGGATGGGGCAGCGGGTCCAGGGCCCCGGCCTTCCTGAGTGCCTCGTGGACGCGGACCACCTCGGCGGTGTCGCCGGGCGCCGCGATGTCCAGGAGCACGCCGACGCCGGGGAGCTCCTTGCGCGGGACCGCCGCATCGGGCGGGATCCGGTCCGCGCGGCCCGGGGAGAGGAAACCGACCCGGCCGACCGACGGGGTGCCGATCCTGAAACCGGCCTCCTTCTTCAGGGCCGCCGTCACCGCCCGGTCGCTCACGTCCCCGTGGTCCGGGTGCCAGATCTCGGCGACGGCGGCGAGGAGGTCGGCGTCGGGGAGCCGCACGTCGTCGGGGGACACGATCGTGGCCACCAGCGACTGGAGCAGGAACTCCGGGGCGCCGCCCGCCAGTCCGGCGACCTCCACCTTCCAGCCGGGCGGCATGCCGTCGGCGACCAGGCGCAGCGACGTGCCGTTCCCCGCCGACCAGTCGTCGGCCGCCCGGGCCGTGCGCAACGCCTCGAGCAGGGACGCCCCGTCCGGCCGGAGCGGCTGGGAGGGGCCGGACGCCGGGGCGGTCCGCCACGTCCACGGTGTGTCCGCCCCCGGTCCCCCCGTGGTGGGGAGGAGCCGGGCGAACCGGTCCAGGGTCGCGCTCCACCGTTCGGCGAGTGCCTCCACCGGTTCCTGCCGCGGGCCCCAGAAGCCCCGCACCACTCGTCGCATGTCCCGTCCTCTTCCCTTCTCCGTTCCTCGCCCGCGCCTCTCGTCCCACGTCCGGCCGTTCCCACCTTAGGGCCGCCCCGGCCCGCGGTCCCGTCAGTCGAACGCCTCGGGCCGCCGGTCGCCGGCGATCGGCTCGGGCGCGGTGTGGACGACCTCGATGTCCAGGCCCGCGTCCTCGAACGCGTCCCTGGCCGCGTCGGCGACCTCCTCGTTGGAGAAGTGCCACTCGACGTCCTTGCCCCGCGCGGCCTCGACCTGCCTGCGGGCCTCGGCCAGCAGCCGTTCCCTGCCGGACGGGGTGAGTTCCGTGCGGTCCGCGGTCAGGAAGCTGTCGTAGCCGTTCTTGGCCTCGAGGTACGTCTGGCGCGAGGAGTCCCAGCCGTCGAACTCGACGTCCGGTACGTCCGGGTCCGTGTGCGGGACGACGTACTCGTAGCCGCGCTGGGTGCCGGTGACCTGCTCCTGGTAGCGCAGCCACGACTCGTTCTTCCACATGGGCTTGGGGTTGCGGTCGCGGCTCGCCCAGAAGCCGTCGCCGTCGTCGGCGTCGCCGTACGTGCGGCTCCGCAGGTCCCCGGCCCAGTCCGGCGGGTTGTAGTTGCGCGGGTCGCCGGTGTTGTTGCGCTCGGGGTCCGGCCACTGCTTCTTGTTCTCCAGTGCCTGGCGGGCGCGCTCCGCTTCCTCGGCGCGCTTGCGCTCCAGATAGGCCTGGCGCTCGTGTGCGCGGGCCTGACGTGCCTGTTCCGCGGCTTCCGTGTCGCAGCCGTCGCCCTCCGCCAGGACGGTGTGGGGGAGGCGGACGGGGGCGGCGGCGAGCACCGTGGTTCCGGTGCCGAACCCCCCGGTGAGGGCGGGGGACGTGCCGCCGCCGTCGCCGTACGGGATCCCGCGGGGCGGCGCGGAGAGGGTGCAGCCCGTCCTGCGGGCCGCTTCCTCCGCCTCGTCAGCCGCCTCGTCGGCGCGCCGCGCGGCGTCCTCCAGCGCGTCCAGGTCGCCCGCCCTGGCCGCTCGCTGCGCGTCCTGCGCCGCCTCGGCGGCGTTGTCGACGACTTTGCTCAGCCTGCCGAGTGAGCCGACCTTCTCGACGATCTTCACTTCGCCGTAGCCGGGGATGAACAGCGAGCCGACGTTCCAGATGACGGTCGTGACGGCCCGGGTCCCGTTGCCGCTGTTCCACTGGTCCACGACGTCGTCGCCGACGAACGAGTCGAACAGGACCGTGCCGCCCGTCCCCAGTGAGGCGCCGCCCCAGTCCAGGAGCGCGCCGAGGTAGTCGCCGTCGTCCCACTTGTCGCGGGCGTCCGCGGTGCCGTTCCACCACGCGTCGCCCAGCGAACGGCCGTAGTCCATCAGGCCGTTCCAGGTGTCGACGGGACTGGTGACCGTGTTCCAGATGCCGGTGAGGTCGCCCCATATCCCGTCGACGAAGAGGCCCTCGCCCACTTGCTTGAGCTGGTCGCCGGCGCAGCCGAAGAAGGCTCCGAAGCCGGAGAAGCAGCCCTCGTCGTCCCCGCCGCCGTCTCCGCCGCCTTCGCCGTCTCCGGTGGTGGTCGGGTCTTCGTACGGCGGCTCGTCGATCTCGTCCTCGGCGGCCACGGGGTCGACGCGGGAAGGGTCGTCGGAGGACGGGCCGTCCGTGCCGGGGGACGTGTCGGAGTCCTTTCCGGCGTCCGTGCCGTCCTGGTCCGTGCCGTCCGGGCCCGGCGTGTCGTCGCGGTCGCCGCCGGGATCGCCTCCGGGGTTCCCGTTGCCGCCGGTCGTCGCGCCCCCGGTGTCGTCGCCGCCCTGCCCCTCGTCGCCGCCCTCCGCCGTGACCTGGCCGTCGCCGCCCCCGGGCGCGGGGCATGCCGTGCCGGTGACACGGCACACCTGGGACTGGATTCCGGCGAGGAGCTGCGTGCCGAGACCACTGACGACGAGCGCGGTGATGATCGCCGCGACGACCGCGATCAGGCCGGCGTACTCCACCGCCGTCTGGCCCTCGTCCCGGCGCCGGCGGATCAGCCGGGCCGGGGAGAAGGGGCGGCGTTCCGGCCGGTCCGGTGCGGTGCGGCGGTACCAGGCGCGGCTCTCCGGGCGGGTCAGGAGGAACAGGACCGGGAGGGGGAGGAGGAGCTGGGTGAGACCGCGTGCCGATCCGTCGGCGATGTTCGCCACCGAGCCGAGGACCAGCCATGCCTGTACGGCGATCAGCCCGCCCCAGATCCGTGCTCCGCCCTGCCAGGTGCGGCGGGCCAGCCACCAGCCGAGCACACCGGGAGCGGCCGCGTACGCCACCTGGGCGAGCAACGTGCCGTCCACCGCGTCGAGGGACGCCGCCGTGAGGAGCAGGCCCAGGCCGCCGAGCACGGTGAACACGAACAGCGCGTGGACGAGCAGGAGCGCCCACGACAACGGCCGGGGCATGCCCCGCCCTCCACCGGACCCGGCAGGCCGCACGCCCCCGAACTCCGCCCCTCCCCCGATCGAGGCCATGCCCCCTCCTCAACTCCCCCGACGCGCGCCGCACTTGGTGCACAGCACGGCCCGAGGGTAGGAAGGGGCGACGGTGGGGGCATGGGTCCGTGGGCCCAAATCGGCACCCAAGCCCGTTCCCGTGGCGTGCGGTTCCCGGTGGGTCTCGACGAGCGTGTCCCGGCCTGCCGCCGCTACCGTCTCGGCATCGCCCGTGATGCGGGCGTTCGGCGGTGAAGGGGGTCGACTGTGGCGCGCTGGCGTGACGGGCACGGGGAGCTGGTCGTGCGGGGAGACGGTGGAGGGCCGCCCGTACGCGTCCCGCTGGAGATCGCCTCCTCCTACCGGGCACGCACCAGGGGCTTGCTGGGGCGGGACTCCCTCGACGGGGCGCTGCTGCTCTCCCCCGCCGGCAGCGTGCACACCTTCCGCATGCGGATGCCCATCGACGTCGCCTACCTGGACCGCCGTCTCACCGTCCTCGCCGTGCGCACCATGCCGCCGGGGCGGCTCGGGCTGCCGCGGGTACGGGCCCGGCACGTGATCGAGGCGGAGGCCGGGGTGATGGAGGGGTGGGGACTGCGGGCGGGAGCGCGGGTCGAGGTGGTGCGGGAAGGGCCGTGACACGCCCGCCCCGCCCGCCCTCATCCCGGGGATCAGGGCGGGCGGGGTTGATCGCCTGGTGTCATCGGCTCTCCGCGCGGGGGAAGGAGATCTCCACCCGGCGGTTCTTCTTGCGGCCGGCTTCCGTGGAGTTGTCGGCGATCGGGTACTGCTCGCCGTAGCCGCGCACCTCGTAGGTGACGTCGGAGTCGTTCAGCTCCTGCTCCAGAACGCCGTGCACGGCGTTGGCGCGTTGGCGGGACAGGACGTCGCCGTGCGCCGAGGAGCCGAGGTTGTCCGTGAAGCCGAAGACACGGATCTTCGTCGCGTTCTGGGTCTTGATCTCCTCCGCGATGGTGGCGATACGAGCCTTCGCCTGCGCGCCGAGCTTGGCACTGTCCTTGCCGAACAGCACCTCGGCCTGGAGCGCGAACTTCACGTCGGAGTTGGTGTCCTCACGGCGTTCGTCGCCGCTCTGGTCCTCGACGACCTGCTTGATGTCCAGGACCTTGGGTTCGGCAAGAGTGGCGCCGTCCGGGAGCTTGAGGTCCGGGTCGTTGGGGTCGAGTTCGACGGGGGCCGAGGCGGTGGCTTCGGTGCCTGGGGGGACGCTGGGGCTCTCGTCTGCATAGGCTGTGGTGGCGCCAATGAGGCTAGTGACCACCAGCATCGTCGCCGCGGTAAGCACTCGGGACGCATGGGGAGTTCCCGCTCCGGTCGGCGTGGGAGTTTTGGTCATTGAAGTGCCTCACCCGGAGATCGTGATTGTGGCACTGGAGAACGTCGGCAGCTGAAAAGCGACCTCGGCGGTCTCAGATGGTGGCGCCGGGAACTGCATGAACACGGGGATGGACGCGCCTGCCTTGATCCTAGGCATATTTGTCGTAGTCAACGGGCGGCCGTCCGTGTCCCGCAGCACGTAGTAGCGTTTCTTGCTCTTCGAGTCGACCAGTGTTGCCCCACCAAGCGATGACCCGTGCCTGATGATCTCTGTCTCGTCGCCAGAAGTTCGCACCGAGACACGGACGGATTCGGAGCCGTCATTCTTCAGCTCTCCACTCACGGTCACGAAGCCACCGGCATCCCTTGCCGCAGACGTGATCTTGAGCATGAGTCCGTCTTCGCCCTTGAGTTCCGCCAGGACCTCATCGGTTCCCTCTTGGGTACTTGGGTCAGAACCGTCACCCTTGGTCGCAGAGGCCGAAGCCTTCGGCTGTTTTTCGTCGCCGCCCCCGCCACTGCAGCCGCCCACGCCTAGGGCCAACCCGGCCGCAACGGTCAGCAAGACCATCCCCCTACGGGTCTGCTTAGTGAACCGAATGCTCATGCCTCTGTTTCCTTAGCATCTCGTCGTTCGCTTGTTAGTCGGCCAAATGGACGTCGAAGAGCTCCTCAGGTTTCGGGAGTAGTTCCTCGGGCCCTTTCGGGTCCAGCTCCCACTCCCTGCCCTTACAGGTAAGCAGCGGCAGGGAACTTTCCCCCGCATCCACGCCGGGGAGTTCGAACGTGCAACGAGACTCAATCACGGCAGTGGCAGTCTCCTGGGACTTCTTTCCCTCGGTACCGGGAACGATGGAATCTCCCACTGTGTCGTTCGTTTCCACCGCGACCTCGTAGCCGAGGAGACCCACAGGAACACAGCTCAGAACGCTGGCGTCATTCTGTGCCGCAAGTTGATCCGCCCGCCAGCATGACTGGCCGAGCCCGTCCGCCTTGCCGTCAAAGATGTTCTGCCACTCGGTCGGATCGAGGAGATTCTGCACCCATGCATCAGCAAGCTGATCCCGCCTGTTCTGCGCCGCAGCGAGTGCGGCCGCGTCGGCAGCGGTTTGAGCATCGTTCCGATTCGCTGCGGCCTGGCCAACCGCGAAGTATGCGAACGCAAGGAAGAGCAGGCCCCCCACCACCGTGATGTAGATGGGGAAGGCCTGCCCTGCGTCGCCGTACTTACATGGCCGCATCAGCCGCCTGTGACCTCGTCGATCTGTTCCACGATCGCGTCGTAGATCGACTGCCCGATGTCCGTCCCCGTGATCGCCAGGACGATCGCCACGACCACCGCGATGATGCCCAGGTACTCCACCGCCGTCTGGCCCTTGTCGTTGCGGGCGGCGCGGGACTGGAGGTACGCGACCGTCGTGTTGATCCAGTTGCTCATGGTGTTCCCCTCCGGCTGACGCGGTGGCGGCTTCCTTCGCGGTGCCGCCGTCGACATGAGCAACGTAGGGGCGCGAGCCCCCTCCGTCGGAGGGCCCCAGGGCCCAAACCCGGGCCCAATCACGGACCCAGCTCCTCTTCCCCCCTACCGTCATCGCAGGTCACCCCACTCCCCGGCCGGAGCCCGGTGCCGTGCCGAGCCACTTCGCGGCGGCCTCGGAGCGGCTGGTGCTGTGAAGCTTGGCGAAGATGCGGTTGATGTGGTTCTTGACCGTCTTCTCGCTGATGAAGCACGCGGCGGCGATCTGCTGGTTGTTCATGCCGGACGCGATGAGGTCCATGATCTCCGCCTCTCTCGTGCTCAGTTGGAACCTCGACCGGTCGGGAGCGGCCGGACGGCCACCTGTCCACCCGGACGACGACTGTGCCACACCTGGTTGCAGTTGCGAAAGGTTTTCCGCAGAAGTAGCTGGGGGCGAGGTGCGAGGAAGGCCGAAACCCGCCGGGTTGCGGTGAGTTGGGCGGGCGCCACCCAGCCCCTCCGGGAGCGCCTGCCCCGTCCCGGACCCTTGGCGAAGTTGCTCCAGCAATGCTCCCGCCGCCGTCGACGTGAAGTGGGCCCTGCCCTCCTTGACGTCCCGCACCGCCGCCACCAACTGGTCCGCCGCGAACTCGCCGTGGACCAGATAGCCGCCCGCTCCCCTGCGCAGCGCCTCCTGGACGATCTCCGACTCCCTGCTGTACGTCAGCATCACGACCGGGGCGATCTGCACCAGGTAGGGCAGCGCCGAGATGCCGTCCACGCCCGGCATGCGGACGTCGAGGAGGATGACGTCGGGGCGGTGGGCGCGGGCCGCCTCGTAGGCCTCCCTGCCGTCCGCCGCCTCCGCCACGACCGTGATGTCCTCGCGTCCGGAGAGCAGGGCGGTCAGGCCGGCGCGGACCACCGGGTTGTCGTCGGCGACCACGACCCGGAGCGCGGCGGGCGGGGGGACGTTCTGGAAGGGGTTCGGCGGCGGCTGCGTGGGGCTCTGCATGGGGCTGCCTCCTCTCCGGGGACGGGGGGACGCGTACGGCTTGCTCATGGGGTCGCCTCCGGGGGACCGGGTGCCGTGACGGCCGCCAGGGGGAGTTCCAGCCGGACCTCCGTGCCCCGGGTGTGCGAGCCGCGGCCGATGCGGATGCGGGCGCCGACGGAGGCCGCCCGTTCGACCATGCCGAGCAGGCCGAAGTGGCCGGCGCGGCGGAGTTGTTCGAGGTTCGTGCCGGGCGGGAGGCCGCGGCCGTCGTCGTGGACGCTGATGCGGAGCAGGCCGCCGTGGACGCCCGCGCACACGTCGACCCGGGTCGGCCCGGCGTGCCGGTGGGCGTTCTCCATGGCTTCCGAGGCGATGGTGAGGAGCTGGCGGGCCACCGCCGGGGGGACGGGAGGGACCGCGTGGTCGCCGGTCGGGCGGTAGGCCGCCGGCAGGCCGGTGCGGGCGCTGAAGTCGCGGGTGCGGGCCGCCAGCTCGACCAGGACGTCCGTGCCCTGCGCCGGGTCCGATGCGCGGCGCAGGTCGGCGAGGAGTTCGCGGGATTCCGCCGCCGCGCGGCGGGCCGAGCGGGCGACGAGTTCCGCCTGTTGCTTCACCAGGGCGGGGTCCAGGTGCGGGGCGCCCGCCGTGCCCGCCAGGCCGTCCGCCGCCAGGGCGACTCCGTGCAGGGTCTTCGCCACCGAGTCGTGCATCTCCCGGGCCAGACGGGCGCGTTCCGCGCTGACCGCCTCGGTGACGGCCAGGCGGGCCTGGACCGCCGTCAGGACCTGGGTCGCCGCGCCGAAGCGGAGCATCAGGTTGCGCAGGCTGGAGCCGACCGCGCCCGCGACCACGCAGAGGCCGGGCAGGAGCAGCGTCTGGGCCAGTCCCTCGTGCGGGTCCTCCAGGGTCGCGTAGACCAGCAGCAGGATCAGGCCCTGGAGGGAGGCGAAGACGGCCGCGCCCCGCCAGCCGTAGACCAGGCCCGCCAGGAGCGGGGTGCAGACGCTGACGTAGGCGAGGGTGGTGTCCGGGCCCGCGGAGACCAGGAGCAGGGCGCCGAAGAGGGTGTCCACGGCGAGGAGCGTGGGATGGCGCAGGAGGAGGGGGCCGAAGCGTTCCCAGTCCCGGAAGAGGACGTAGGACGCCATGAAGGTGACCACGACCGCGCTGCCGACCAGGCGGGTGCCCCAGCCCGGGCTCGCGTTGAGGAGCGCCGCGGGGGCGGCGATCGCGATCATCGCCAGCCGGAAGCCGAACGCCTGCCGGCACAGCGCCTGCAGGGCGTTGATCTGGATGTCGACGTCCGGTGCGGGTGCGTGGGGGGTGTTCCGGCCTTCGGCCGGGGTGCCGTCCCCTGCCGCACCACCCGTGCGGCTCTCGCCGTCGGGGGCGGGCGGCCCCTGCGGGGGCCGGGCGCCGCCGGCCGCCTCCCAGCCCGGCGGCAGCACCGGCGTCGCCGACGTCACCGGGATGTCCGTCGCGCCCGTCCGGACGTGGGCGGGGAGGACCGTGCCCGCCGGTGGGGTGGTGATCTCGGGCGTCCTGGGGCGTCGGCGGAGCAGCCCCGCGCGGTCCCCCGTGCGTTCCCCGGTCGTCGTCATGGCGCCCTGCCCCCGTCCTACTCGCCCGTGATCGAGCCGAAGTCGGTGCCGGAGCCGAGGATCAGGCTGGCGCCGAGGAGGATCATCGTGGCCGGGACCATGAACGTGGTGATCATCATGGTGGCCTTGGGGACCGCGCGGGCGGCCTTGCGGCGGGCGTTCTGGGCGTCCGTGCGGCGCATGTCCTTGGCCAGGGACACCAGGGTGTCGACGATCGGGGCGCCGAGCTCCTCGCCCTGCTGGAGCGCCGTGACGAACATGGCGACCTGCTCCGAGTCGTTCCTGCGCCGGAGTTCCGCGAAGGCCTGGCGGCGGCTCATGCCCAGGTCCATCTGGCGCAGGGTGATGCGCAGCTCGTCCGCCCACGGGCCCTCGTACTTCGACGCCACGCGGTCCAGGGCCTGGCGGAAGCCGAGTCCCGCGCTCACCACGACCGCCAGCACGTCCAGGAAGTCCGGCAGCGTCCGCTCGATCACGTCCTTGCGGATGCGGATCGCCGACCAGATGCCGACCTCCGTCCAGAACGCCCCGAAGGCGAGCAGCAGCAGCGCCACGAAGAGCTGGCCGCGCAGGAGGAAGACCAGGAAGCCGACGCCGCCGAGGGCGCCGTAGACCGCGCGGCGGGCGGCGTAGCGGTCGAGGGTGAGGCCGCCGGGGTTGCCCGCCAGGTCGATCTTGCGGCGGTACTTGGCGACCTGCTTGGGGCCCATGAGGCGCAGCACGGCGGGGGCGTAGCGCATGCCGAGGCGGTCGACCAGGGAGTCGACCGCGCCGGTGCGGGTGGCGCCGACCTCCAGGGCGAGGGCGAGGTCGCCGGGGAGCTTGGCCTCGGCCCGGTACATGCGGATGCCGGCGAAGAAGCCCCAGACGCCGAGGCCCGTCAGCAGGGCGAGCAGAAGTCCCATGGTCCCTTCCTCCTCTGCCGTTCCGGCTGCTCAGACGTCGATGCGGGACAGGCGGCGGATGAGGACGAAGCCGACGGCGTAGAGGCCGAAGGCGATGATCACCGCGGCCTGGCCGACCGGGGAGCCGGTCATGCGCTCCAGGGCGCCGTCCTTCACCCCGTTCATCAGGAAGAGCGAGCCGACGCCCAGGACGGGGACGGCGTACGAGGTCATGCTCACCTGGGAGAGCTGGGTGCGGACCTCACGCCGGGTCTCCTTGCGCTCCTCCAGGGTCTCCGTCAGGTTGCGCAGGGCGCTCACCACCTGGCCGCCCGCACGGTTGGACAGGACCAGCGTGGTGACCAGGACGACCAGTTCCCGGGAGGGGAGGCGGTCGGCGAGTTCGCCCAGCGCGTCGTCCATCGAGGCGCCCACCGCCAGTTGGTTGGCCACCTTGGACAGTTCCTCGCCCGCCGGGGCCTCCAGTTCCTCCGCGGCCATGCCGATGGCCGTGCGGAGCGCCAGCCCGGCCTGGGTGGCGTTGGCCAGGATGCGGGCCAGTTCGGGGAGTTGGTTGATGAACTTCTCGATGCGTTTCTGGCGCTGCCAGTTGAGGAACTGCAGGGCCGCCCAGATGCCGAGCAGTCCGGCGATCGGGCCGAAGAAGGGGGCGAGGGTCGCCTGGCCGACGAGCCAGAGACCGGCGACCGCGGCGAGCATGGCGGCGAAGAACTCCCCCGGGGTGACGTCCAGGCCGGTGGCCGCCAGGCGCAGCTCCAGTTTCCTGCCGAACGTGGTGCGGCGCAGTCGGCGGTCCAGGGTGGGGAAGTGGCGCCGGCGCCCGACGATCGGGATCTGCCCGGTGGCCGTCAGCCGGTCCACCAGCGCCTGCCGCTGTGCCCTGCCGGTGGCGTAGGAGTGCACGCCGACGACCGCGAGGACGCAGGTCAGCAGTGCGATGCCGGTGGTCAGCGTGATCAGGTTCTGCAGATCCATGGGGACGGTTCCTACCTGGCTTCTCGGGTGGCGAGCTGGTCGGCGGACTGGGCGATGCCGAAGGCCTGGGGAATGGGCTGGCTCGCCATGTAGAGGCGGTCGGCGGTGCGGCGCGGGAGCGGGTGGTACGCGAAGGCGCCGTGGACGCGGCCGTCGGCGGCCATCGGCTGTGCCTGGAAGCGGGCGACCGTGGCCAGCCGGTACGGCTCGCCGCCGTGGCTCTCCAGCAGGGCGATCTCGGTGATGCGGCGGGCGCCGTCGGCGAAGCGGGTGAGCTGGACGATCACGTCGACGGCGCTGTTGATCTGGTCGTGCAGCGCGGCGAAGGGGATCTCGACGTCGGACATGGAGGCGAGGGTCTGCAGGCGCATCAGCGCGTCCTCGGCGCTGTTGGCGTGGACGGTGGCGAGGGAGCCGTCGTGGCCGGTCGACATCGCCTGGAGCATGTCCAGCGACTCGCCGCCGCGGACCTCACCGACGACGATGCGGTCGGGGCGCATGCGCAGGGAGTTGCGCACCAGGTCGCGGATGGTGACCCGGCCCTTGCCCTCGACGTTCGGCGGGCGGGACTCCAGGCGGACGACGTGCGGCTGCTGGAGCTGGAGTTCGGCGGAGTCCTCGATGGTGATGATGCGTTCGCCCTCGGGGATCAGGCCGGAGAGGGCGTTGAGCAGGGTCGTCTTCCCGGTGCCCGTCGCGCCCGAGACGATGACGTTGAACCGCGCCTGCACCAGCCCGGCCAGCAGGTACAGCATGGGCTCGTCGAGCGAGCCGAGGCCGATGAGTTCGTGGAGGGTGAAGGAGCGGGGGAAGCGGCGGATGGTGAGGGTGGCGCCGGTCAGGGACAGCGGCGGGATGATGACGTTGACGCGCTCGCCGGAGGGCAGGCGGGCGTCGACCATCGGGTTGGACTCGTCCACGCGGCGGTTGACGGTGGAGACGATGCGCTCGATCGTCTGCATGAGCTGGTCGTGGGAGGCGAACCGCATCGGAAGCTGCTCCACCCGGCCGCCGCGCTCCACGAAGATCGCGTCGGGGCCGTTCACCATGATCTCGGTGATGGAGGCGTCCTCCAGCAACGGTTCCAGGATGCCGAGGCCCAGTGCCTCGTCGACGACCCGGCGGATCAGCTGGGAGCGCTCCACGGTCGACAGGACCGGGCCCTCGCGGCTGATGATGTGGCCGAGGACGCGTTCCAGCCTGGCCCGGCGCTCGGCGGCGGCCAGCGAGCTCATCTCCGCGAGGTCGATCTCCTCGAGGAGCTTGGCGCGGTAGGAGGCGACCAGGTGGCCGTCCTCGCCCCGGCCACCCGTCTCCTCGGGGGAGTTGATGCGTGCCCGCAGGCTCATGGGTCCGGTGCTCCTCGTTCCTCGGTCAGTGGTCGAGCGGCATCGTGGCGGTCTTCCGGGCGGGGCCGAAGTCCCAGCCCGGCACGATCGAGGGGATGTCGACCGTGGCGGTGACGGTGACCTCGTCGCCTCCTTCCGCCGCTCCGCAGGAGGTGCCTCCGGCCAGCCAGTCGCTGACGGCGGCGGCGCAGGCCGGTCCGACTCCCCGGTCGAGCGAGGCGCTGCGCGCCCCGGCGCGGGCCGCGGTGCCGGCCTGCTGGGCGGTGTAGGCGATCAGCCCGAGCTGGACGGCCGCCATGGCGACGATGATCAGGACCGGGATGAAGCCCAGGTACTCGAGGGCGGCCTGCCCGCGGTCCCGGCACCCACGGTCCCGGCACCCGCGGTCCCGGCGTTCCTGGACGTGGGACCCACGGTCACGAGGCCCACGGTCATGGGGTCCACGGTCGCGGGGTTCACGGCCATGGGACTCACGGTCACGGGGCTCATGGTCACGGGGCTCATGGTCATGAAACATGTCAGTCCACCTCCTCCACCGCGCCGGCCCTGCCCTTCACCTCGAAGGGGAAGTTCGCCGTGCCCGGGAAGAGGACGGGCACGTTCAGCCGCACCTCGGCCGTGACGTAGCCGCCCGCCGTCGAGCAGTTCACCGTCGCGGCCCCCTCCCACGCGTCGGGCAGCTTGTCCAGCCCGGCCTCCCGGCAGGCGCCCTGGCGGGCCCCCGGCGTCGCCGCCGTGCCCGCCCGCACCGCCTCGTCCGCAGCATTCCCCGCGAGCGTGAACGTGTATCCCACCAGCACGAGTTGCCACAGCACCACCAGCGTCACGAGGATCGTCGGTGTCATGCCGAGGAACTCGATGGTGACCTGGCCCCGGTCACGGTCGCGTGCAGACAATGCGGCCCGCATCCTCATCCCCCTCCGTCCCTGCGCCGTCGGAAGCTCACCGATCCCCAGTCACCGCGCAGCCGGCCCGCCTTGTGGGCGCCCTCGGCGGCCTTGACCAGGCCGAGTTCGCCGGCCAGGCCCCACAGGGCCTGCTTGACCGCGCTCTTGCTCTCCAGTTCGTGGACGCGGCCCGCGTCCACGACTCCCTGCAGTTCCTTGAAACCGGCCGGTACCGCGGTCGCCGCGACCGCCGTGCCGGTGATCCGCTGGATGAGCGGGGGCTGGATCTCCGTGGCCCGGGTGTGGCGGTTGACCACCACCGTGGTCTCCTCCGCCTTGCGGATCTGCAGCCGGTCCCACATCCGCACCGTCCGCTTGGCGCCCCGTACGGCGATCACGTCCGGGGTGGTGACCAGCAGGGCCGTGTCGGCCATCTCGACCGCCGCCGCGCCGGCCCCGGAGAGCTGGGCGCCGCAGTCGATGACGACGACCTCGTAGCGGGAGCGCAGGGTGCTGACGATCTGGCGGGCGGCGCGGTCGGTGACGTCCTCGCCGCGTTCGCCCTCGGCGGGAGCGAGCAGCAGCGCGAGGCCGGTGTCGTGCCGGAAGACCGCGTCGGCCAGGACGCGCGGGGAGATGTCGGTGATCGCGGCGAGGTCGACGACGGACCGGCGGAACTGGACGTCCAGGTAGGAGGCGATGTCACCGGTCTGGAGGTCCATGTCGACGAGGGCGGTGGCGCGTCCGGACGCCTGGGCGGCGAGGGCGAGTTGCACGGCCGTCAGGGTGGCGCCCACCCCGCCCTTGGCCCCGCTGACCGTGACGACCGTGCCGCCGGCACCGGTGAAGACGTCGCTGCCCGCACCGAGGTGGCGGCGCACCCCGGCCGACCACTGGGCGACGGCCTGGACGCGGCTGGCGAGCTCCTCGTAGCTCAGCGGCAGGGCGACCAGTCCGCGGGCGCCGTAGTCCATGGCGGCCTGGAAGAGGCCGGGGCTCGCGTCGGAGGTGACGAGGATGACGCCGACGGCCGGGAAGCGCAGGGCGACCTCGCGGATCAGCTCCAGGGCGGGGACGGGGCCGATCCGCTCGTGCACGACCACGACCTCGGGCAGCTCGTCGACGGACTCGGCGGCCAGGCGCGTGAGGGTGTCCACGAGCTGGGTGGAGTCGGCCACCGGGGCCACCGGCTCGGCGTCCGGGAGCTGGCTGAGCAGTGTGGTGAGGGACCGGACCGCGTCCGCGTCGCCGACTGCCGGGAGGATCCTCGTGGGCATGCGGGCCTCTCACTTGTCCTTCGCGAGTTCGTACGTCCGCTGCGAGTCGGGGACGCTGGTGTCGCCGCCGGGCGCCACCAGCGCGAGGCGGACCCGCTGGGCGAACGACTCGGCGTAGGTGATGCGCTGCGCGTCGATGGTGGACAGCGCGAAGGTGATCGGGACGGCGTCGGTGGGCCGGCGGCCGCGGTCCTCCTCGTCGGGTTCGAGGGCGGTGAGCCGGCCCACGTCCAGGACCTTGGCGTTCGTCACGATGATCTTGGACTGGGCGGCGGCGCCCTCGCGCTCTCCCTCGAAGGTGGCGTAGACGTTGACCGTCGAGCCCGGCGTGATCTTGCCGGCGACGCCGGTCGCCGCGTCGATCATGATGGCGACCTCCTGCTGTCCCGGCTGCAGGGCGGGCTGGTCCACGACCATGTCGCTCTGCAGCAGGGAGCCCTCGCGCAGGGTGGTCACGGCGATCTTGCCCCGGATCTCGCGCAGATCGGTGACCGCGTTCTCGGACAGCCACCGCTCGGGCATCTTGATCTTCTCGAACTGGCCCGCGCTGAGGGCGCTGTAGGGCGCCACGTTCGTTTTCAGCCGGTACGCGGTGACCTCGGGGCCCACCTTGGACTTCACGTCGTTGATGACGGACAGCACGCCGGCGAACGCGCCGAGGGCGCACAGGACCGACAGGAGCAGGAGTATCACGCCGCGGCGCTGACGGGAGTTCATGAACCGTGCAACCTCATCGGGGGATCGGTCGAGCGGGATCGGGCGGGCGGGGCCAGGGGCGGTGAGCGGTGGGCCGAACGGGTCGAGCGGGACGCGCGGGCCGGGCGGCGCGGGCGGGCCGGGACGGGGAGCCCGGGGCGGCCGGAGTCCCCCGGAGCGCCCCGTGGGTCAGGACTCACCCGACGGCCGCGCGGTTCTCGGGCCGCGGCCGGTGCGGGTTCTCCTGGCCGGGCGGCGTGGCCGAACAGAACACGCACCGGTCGCCGATGACGTCGATGCCGCACCAGTGGCAGGTGGTGCGGCGTACGGACGTGACCAGCTGGTAGAGGACGGAGAGGTCGGGCAGGTAGGTGCAGAACTCGATCAGTCTGCCGGTCCCCCACCAGCCCGGGGATTCGGCCGGAAGCGGTGCCTCGCGCAGCCCCTGGACCTTCCAGGACGGCGCCAGGGTGCCGGTGACCCAGTCGGACTGGAGCTGGCCCTTGGCGACCAGCATCCAGGTGCCGAACTCCGGTCCGTCGAGCGCGGTGTCGGGGCCGAGGCGGACGAGTTGGGGCTGCGGGTGGGCGAGGACGGCGAACTGGCTCCCGGGCATCCAGGACTTGGCGTGCTGCTTGAGGTTCACCGGGACGCGGTCGAGGCGGGCGACCGAGCCCAGCAGCGCCCCGGCGTGGAGGTAGTGGACCAGCAGGCGTCCGGCCGAGGCGAGGACGCCGGGGGTGAGGTCGCAGGAGGCCAGCTGCCGCAACTGGCGGGCCAGGACGGCGATGCCGAGCGGGGGGAGGTCGGGGCGGAAGAGCGCGATCCGGTCACTCTCCAGCAGGGAGCGCAGGGTGTGCAGCCGCCGCCGGACGGCGGTGGGGGTGGCCTGCGAGCAGACCACGATGACGTGGCCGTACTGCTCGATCAGCATCTGGAGGTCGGCCAGCACCTGCCCGAGCGGGCGGGTGTCGACGTCCCGCAGCACCACGGCGGGCAGGGTCCGTTCGTCCTGTGGCGGCAGCGCCATGTCGGCGCTGGTCACGGCAATGGCGGTTGGCACAGCGCAGCTCCCCGTTCTCCCCATGCCCCGTCGGCCCATCGGGCGTTACCCCGGTGCACCCAGGTGACTTCACTGCGTGACTACCTCAGCACTGTATCCACGGGTCTGTGACCGGAGAACAGCGTTTGGGCAGCCGAACGGGAACTCCTGTGGCACAAGACGCTCCATAACGGGACAGGTTGAGCATCTCGTCGGTCTCGATCCGGGCCCGGAGGTGTGAGTCCCGCGCATCGCCTTGACGCTCGACCCCGCCCCGCGGCGCCACCGGGTGAAGGAGACCGGGAAGCGGGCGACGGGAAGCGAGGGCAGGGAGCCGGAACCGGCAAGTGGAAGCCGGGGAGCGGGAGTCGGCGGCGATCGATATCGGACCGGTGTCGGTCCGGACCATTGACAAGAGGATTGGTCTGGACCACCTTGTACGTCCAACGGTGGCCACCGTCGCTTCCCCTCTGCTTCTCCTCCCTTTCTCCTCCCCATCTCCCCCACCGGAGGCCCCAGTGGACCGCGTACCGGGTACGCCCCGACGCAGCAGACGCATCTGGGCCGGAGCCCTCGTCTCCGCCCTCGCCCTCACCTTCGCCGGCGCGGGCCAGGCGTCCGCCGCGGACGTCAACAACGCCAGGAACGCCGGTTTCGAGGCGGGCCTGAGCGACTGGACCTGTTCGGCGAACAGCGGGACGACCGTCTCCTCCCCCGTGCACGGCGGTACGGCCGCGCTCAAGGCGACGCCGTCCGGGCAGGACAACGCCCGCTGCAGCCAGACCGTCAAGGTGAAGCCCGGCTCCACGTACCGGCTGAGCGCCTGGGTGCAGGGCGGCTACGCCTACCTGGGCGTGACCGGCACCGGCACGACGGACGTCTCCACCTGGACCCCGGACTCCACCGGCTGGAAGCAGCTCTCCACGAGCTTCACCACCGGCTCCTCCACCACCTCCGTGACGGTCTACACCCACGGCTGGTACGGCCAGGCCGCCTACTACGCGGACGACCTGTCGGTGTTCGGTCCCGACGGGGGCGGCGGCGGTGACCAGGAGCCCACGGTCCCGGGCACGCCGGGCGGTCTCGGCGTCTCCGGCACGACGTCCTCGTCGGTCTCCCTGGCGTGGAACCCGGTGTCCGGGGCGACGGGGTACACCGTCTACCGCGACGGCACGAAGGTGACGGCCGTGTCGGGCACGTCGGCCACGGTGACCGGACTGGCGGCCTCCACCTCGTACTCCTTCCAGGTCGCCGCGACCAACGCGGCGGGAGAGTCGCCGAAGTCGGCGGCGGTGACGGCCCGGACGAAGGAGAACAGCGGCGGGGGCGACGGCCTGCCCCGGCACGCGGTGACCGGTTACTGGCAGAACTTCAACAACGGCGCGGCGGTGCAGCGGATCTCCGACGTCTCCGCCCAGTACGACATCATCGCGGTCTCCTTCGCGGACGCGACCGGCACGCCCGGAGCGGTCACCTTCAACCTGGACACCGCCGGGCTGAACGGCTACACCGTCGACCAGTTCAAGGCGGACGTCCGGGCCAAGCAGGCGGCCGGGAAGAAGGTCATCATCTCGGTCGGCGGCGAGAAGGGCACCGTGTCGGTGAACGACTCCGCCTCGGCGACGGCCTTCGCGAACTCCGTGTACGCGCTGATGCAGGAGTACGGCTTCGACGGCGTCGACATCGACCTGGAGAACGGCCTCAACGCGACCTACATGACGCAGGCGCTGCGGGCGCTGTCCGCGAAGGCGGGCCCCTCGATGATCCTGACCATGGCCCCGCAGACCATCGACATGCAGTCGACGTCCAACTCCTACTTCCGGACCGCGCTGAACGTGAAGGACATCCTCACGGTCGTCAACATGCAGTACTACAACAGTGGTTCCATGCTGGGCTGCGACGGCAAGGTCTACAGCCAGGGCTCGGTGGACTTCCTGACCGCGCTGGCCTGCATCCAGCTGGAGGGCGGTCTCGACCCGTCCCAGGTCGGCCTGGGCCTGCCGGCCTCGACCCGCGGCGCGGGCAGCGGCTACGTCTCCCCGACCGTGGTGAACAACGCCCTGGACTGCCTGACGCGGGGCACCCACTGCGGCACCTTCAAGCCGTCGAAGACGTACCCGGACCTGCGGGGCGCGATGACCTGGTCCACCAACTGGGACGCGACGGCGGGCAACGCCTGGTCCAACGCGGTGGGCCCGCACGTCCACGCGCTGCCGTAGCCCCCGGACCACCCGGCACCGCCCCTGTCCACGACGCCGTGGGCAGGGGCGGTGGCGTCGTCACCGGGCGCTTCCGGCACGCCTCTCGCGCAGGAGGACGGCCGCGGTGACCGGCGTCATGCGACGAGGGCCGGCCCGCGGCCCGGGGAAGGTCCGCCAGGGCTCCGGCCGCGTCGTCCCGTGCGACGGGAGCCGGGGGAACGTCGTCCCGCTCCGGTGCATCACGATCACCGGGACGTCAGAAGAACTCCGACCACGGCTGGTCCCAGATCTGCTTGACGCACAGGACCAGGAACAGCAGGCCCGCCAGGGCCAGCATGACGTTGCTGAGGATGCCGTTGCGCCAGTCGCGGGGGGTGCGGTCGGAGTTGAGGAGCCGGATCAGGGTGAGGGCGAGGAAGGGCATGAAGGCGGCGCCCAGGACGCCGTAGACGATGACCAGGCGGAAGGGCTGGCCCGCGAAGAGCAGGATCATGGGCGGGAAGGTCAGCCACAGCAGGTAGGCGCGGAACGGCCAGGACTTCTCCCGCGCGCCGGAGGCGATCTCCTCGCCCCTGGAGGGGGCCGCCCGCTTCCGTCCCCGCGTCACGAAGTCGGTGAACATCAGGCTGACGCCGTGCCAGACGCCGATCAGCGAGGTGAAGGAGGTGGCGAAGAAGCCGATCAGGAAGAACGTGGCCGTCGCCGTGCCGTACTCCTCCTCCAGGATGTCGCCGAGCTGCACCAGGCCCCGGTCGCCGCCGGCGAGGGCGATGTTCGCGGAGTGGAGGAGTTCGGCGCCGACGACGAGCATGGCGATCACGAAGACGCCGGTGGTGAGGTAGGCGACGCGGTTGTCCAGCCGCATGACCTTCATCCACCCGGTGTTCGTCCAGCCCTTGGCGTTGACCCAGTAGCCGTAGGCGGCGAGCGTGATGGTGCCGCCCACGCCGCCGATCAGGCCGAGGGTGTTGAGGATCGAGTCCTTCTCGTCGGGCAGCACGGGGAGCAGTCCGGCGAAGGCGTCGCCGAGGTTCGGGACGACGCGGACCGCCAGGTAGACGGTGACCACGAACATGACGCCCACCAGGACCGTCATGACCTTCTCGAAGACCGCGTACTGGTTGAACCAGACGAAGACCAGGCCCACCAGGGCGCAGGCGATGCCCCACCATTCGAGGTCCATCACGCCCGGGAAGAGCGCCTGGAGCGGCAGGGCGCTGGACGACATCGCCGCCGCGCCGTAGACGAAGCCCCAGACGACGACGTAGACGCCGAAGAAGTACGTCGTCCAGCGGCCGAGGCTCGCCCAGCCGTCGAACAGCGTGCGGCCGGTGGCCAGGTGCCAGCGGCCGGCCGCCTCGGCGAGGGAGATCTTCACCAGGCAGCCGACGATCGCCGCCCACAGGAGGGTGTAGCCGAAGTTGCTGCCCGCGATGAGGGTGGCGACCAGGTCGCCGGCGCCCACGCCGGTCGCGGCGACGACGATGCCGGGGCCGATGTACTTCCAACTGGACTTGCGGGGTCGGGAGCCGGGTGCGAGGGGTGCTCCGGTGTCCTGGGTGTTGCCCGTGGTGTCCGTCATGGGGTCAAGAAAGCGGACGGGCACCGGCCGGACAAGGAGGCGTGCGGGGATCTTCACGGGATGCACCGGATCGAGGAGGATGCGGGGGCGTGCCCGGGCGCCCCATCGGGACGCCTTCTTGACCTGATCATGTCATGCACTGACCATGACGGCACCGCACCACGCACGTCGCCTGAACAACCCCACCTCCTACAAGGAGACTTCATGCGACTCCGCACACGCGGCAGACGGTACGCCGCGCTCGCCGCCCTCCTCGCCCTCGCCCTCGCCGCACCCCTGTCCGCGACGGCGACCGACGCCACCGCAGACAGCGCGGCCCCGCCGGCCCCCTCGGCCGACGACATCCGCCAGTACGAGATCCACCGGCACACGACTCCCGTCACCCGCACGGCGATCCAGCGGTCCGGGGTCACCGTGGACGAGGCCGACGAGGAGACCGTCGTCGTCTCCGGACGCGCGGACCAGATCCGTACGCTGCGGCAACAGGGCTACGACGTCACGCCGTTGGGCGCCGCTCCCGACCGCTCGTCCGCCGCCGACGGACTGCGCCTGTTCGACTTCCCCTCGGCCGACTCCCGCTACCACAACTACGCCGAGATGAACGCGGAGATCGACCAGCGGCTGGCGGCGTACCCGGGCATCATGAGCAAGCGGGTGATCGGGAAGTCCTACCAGGGCCGGGACATCGTCGCCATCAAGGTCAGCGACAACGTGGCCACGGACGAGAACGAGCCGGAGGTCCTGTTCACCCACCACCAGCACGCCCGCGAGCACCTGACCGTGGAGATGGCGCTGTACCTGCTGCGCGAGCTCGGCGCGGGGTACGGCAGCGACTCCCGGATCACCAACCTGGTCAACAACCGGGAGATCTGGATCGTCCCGGACCTCAACCCGGACGGCGGCGAGTACGACATCGCCACCGGCTCCTACCGCTCGTGGCGCAAGAACCGCCAGCCCAACTCCGGTTCGTCGTACGTCGGGACCGACCTGAACCGCAACTGGAACTACCGCTGGGGCTGCTGCGGCGGCTCCTCGGGCTCCACGTCCTCCGAGACCTACCGGGGTTCCGCCCCGGAGTCCGCGCCCGAGGTGAAGGTCGTCGCCGACTTCGTGCGCAGCCGGGTCGTCGGCGGGGTGCAGCAGATCAAGGCCGGCATCGACTTCCACACCTACAGCGAGCTGGTGCTGTGGCCGTTCGGCTACACCTACTCCGACACCACGACCGGGATGACGGCCGACGACAACGCCGCGTTCCAGGCGGTCGGCCGGAAGATGGCCGCGAGCAACGGCTACACGCCCCAGCAGTCCAGCGACCTGTACATCACCGACGGGTCGATCGACGACTACCTGTGGGGCACCCACAAGATCTTCGGCTACACCTTCGAGATGTACCCGAGGTCGTCCTCGGGCGGCGGTTTCTACCCGCCCGACGAGGTCATCGAGCGGGAGACCTCCCGCAACCGGGACGCGGTGCTCCAACTGCTGGAGAACGCGGACTGCATGTACCGCTCCATCGGCAAGGAGGCGCAGTACTGCCGTTAGCCGGCACCCGGCCGGCGGCCGGGGCCGCCGGGGCACGCTACTTGGCGTCGTCCCCGGCGGCCTCGGCGGCCTTGACGGCCTCGGCGGTCTTGCCAGCGTCGCCGTCGGCTCCGGTGGCGCCGTCGGCCTTCGTGCCGTCGGCGGCCTCCGTCTCCTCCGCGGGCTCGTCGCCGCCGCCGTCACCGCCGTCGTCGAAGTACGCGTCCAGGACCGCGTCCAACTCGGTGTCCCACTCCTCGAACCGGCTCCTGGACGGCGCCTCGACCTCGAGGAAGTACCAACGGCGGTCGGGGGTGTGGACGGTGACCGTCCAGCGCTTGCCGAAGCGGGCGGTCTCCGTCTCCACCGCGCCGATCTCGTCCCAGCGGAAGTCGCACTCCTGGTCGTCCAGGCGCAGGCGCACACCGCGGTGGTCGGCGACGATCCGGGCACGCCGGTCGGACGCCTCGAAGACGGGGCCGTCGGGGGCCGCCCCCTCCTCGGGAGCGGTCTCCTCCCCGGCCTCCGTCCCGGGCACCGCGTCCTCCGGTTCCGGGGCGGCGCCCGCCGGCTCCTCCGCCTTCGGTTTCGCGTCCTCCTCCCGGTCGGACGGGCCGGACGCGGGTGCGGTGAGCCCGGGGATGAAGGCCGGGTCGAACCCGGCGCCTTCCAGGGGCTGGCTGCTCGAACCTATGCGCTGCTGCTCCACAGCGGGCAGTATGGTCGACAAACCTGTGCCGGACCCAGTCGGCCCTCAACTTCGTTATCAGACGCCTACACGGGCACCCCGGCTCAGCCGAAGCTCACACGAAGAGGCTGAGCACCGCCGCGACCACGAATCCGGCCACCGACAGCACGCTCTCCAGCACCGTCCAGGTCTTCAGCGTGTCCCGCTCGCTGATGCCGAAGTACTTGGCGACCATCCAGAACCCGCCGTCGTTGACGTGCGAGGCGAAGATGGAGCCGGCCGAGATGGCCATGATGACGAGCGCGACGAACGCCTGCGAGTGGTCGCCCCCGGCGAGCAGCGGGGCCACGATGCCCGCCGTGGTCACGATCGCCACCGTCGCCGAGCCCTGCGCGACCCGCAGCACCACGGAGATCAGGTAGGAGAGGACGATCACCGGCAGGCCGACGTCGTTGAAGGTGTCCGAGAGCGCCTGGGCGACTCCGCTGGCCTTGAGGACCGCGCCGAAGACCCCGCCCGCGCCGACCACCAGCAGGATGTTGCCGACCGGCTTCAGCGAGGACGTCGAGACGGTCTCCAGGGACTTGCGGGACCAGCCGCGCCGGATGCCCAGCAGGTAGTACGCGAGGAACAGGGCGAGGGTGAGGGCCACGAAGGGGTGGCCGAAGAACTCGATCACCGAGCGGAGGGTGGACGGGTCCAGGGCGATCGAGGAGAAGGTCGCGGCGAGGATCAGGACCAGCGGCGTGCCGATGATGCCGAGGACCGTGCCGAGCGGGACCGGCGTCTCGCGCGGCTCGACCCCGGACGCCCGCTGCTCGGCGACGACGGCCTGCTTGGCCTCCTCGGCCGCCTCGACCATGTCCTGCGGTACGGCGACGAAGATCCGCTTGCCGATCCAGGCGGAGTAGGCCCACGCGGCCACGACGGCCGGGATGCCGCAGACGACGCCCATGAGGATGACCCAGCCGAGGTCGACGCGCAGCAGTCCGGCGGCGGCCACCGGGCCGGGGTGCGGGGGCAGGAAGGCGTGGGTGACCGAGAGGCCGGCGAGCAGCGGCAGGCAGTAGAGCAGGATCGACTTGCCGGAGCGCTTGGCGGCGGCGTACACGATCGGCGCGAGGACGAAGATGCCGACGTCGAAGAAGACCGGGATGCCGAAGATGAGGCCGGTCAGGCCCATGGCGAGCGGGGCGCGCTGCTCGCCGAACAGGCCGAGCAGCCGGCCCGCCAGCACCTGTGCGCCGCCGCTCACCTCGAGGATCGCGCCGAGCATGGTGCCCAGGCCGATGATGATCGCGACATGGCCGAGGATGCCGCCCATGCCCGACTCGATGGTGGACACGGCGTCCGAGCGCTGGACCGTGCCGAAGAGTTCGGTGACCGACAGGCCCGCGAGCAGGCCGACGGCTATGGAGACGCCGAGGAGGGCGACGAACGGCTGGAGCCGGACCTTGATGATCAGGAAGAGGAGGAGCGCGATACCGAGCGCGGCGACGGTCAGCAGGCCCGCCGTGCCGTCGACGAGGAGGAGCAGACCGCCGGTGTGCGGTGGTGCCTCCGCGGACGCGGAGGCGGCGAGGGGAAGGGACGGGTGGAGCATGTCGGGGGTCCTCTGCGTGAGGGCACGGCGCTTTCGGGCAGGGGGGATCGCGGCACGGCGTGCGGGGAAGGGGGAAGGGGGAAGGGGGGAAGCGTGGGGGGAGGAGCGGAGAGGAGGGAAGGGGAGGGGAGGCGGCCGGCGGGGGTGTCAGCCGAGGACGGCCAGCGCGTCGATCTCGATGAGGAGGCCGGCGGGGAGACCGACGTAGACGGTGGTGCGCGCGGCGGGCGGCTGGGTGAGGCCCTGCTCCTCGAAGTAGGCGTTGTAGATCTCGTTCATCTCGGCGAAGTGGTCCACGTCGGTGAGGTAGACGCGGATCATCATCACGTCGTCCCAGCTCGCGCCGCCCTCCTCGAGGATCGCCTTGACGTTGGCGAGGGTCTGGAGGGTCTGCTCGCGCAGGGTGGGACCGGCGGGCGTCGGGGGCTCGCCCTCCTGTGCGGGCAGGAAGCCGACCTGACCGGCGACCTGGAGGATGTTGCCCTTGCGCACCCCGTGCGAGAACTTCGCGGGCGGGGTGGTGTGGGTCTTCGGGGTGAGCGCGATCTTCTCGGTCATGCGGGGGTGTCCTTCACTGGAGTTCTGCCGGAGTACTCGCTGCTGATCGCGTCCGCCGTACGGCGCACCAGCGGGAGCAGCGTGAGGAGTTCGTCGGCGGTGACGACGACGTTCGGCGCGGAGACCGACATCGCGGCGACCACCCGGCCGTCGGCGCCGCGGACGGGTGCCGCGACGCAGTTGATGGACTCCTCGTGGCCGCCGAGGTCGGTGGCCCAGCCCTGTTCGCGGACCTTCTCCAACTCGCGCAGGAACGCAGCCGGATGGGGGGTCGAACGGGACGTGTACATGGGGTAGTCGAGCTTCTCCGCGAGGGCGCGGCGCTCGTGCTCGGGCAGGTCCGCCAGGAGCAGCTTGGCCACGGCCGCGACGGTGATGGCGACGGGCTTGCCGATCCGCGAGTACATGCGCACCGGGTAGCGGCTCTCCACCTTGTCGATGTAGAGGACCTCGTTCTCCTCGTACACGGCGAGGTGGACGGTGTGGCCGCAGCTCTCGTTGAGGCGGACGAGGTGGGGGTGGGCGATCTCGCGGACGTCGAGGTTCTCCATCGCCTCCTGGGCGAGGGCGAAGAGGCGGGCGCCGAGCCGGTAGCGCTGGTCGGACTGGCGGTAGACCAGGCCGTGCTCGTGCAGGGTGCGCAGCAGGCGCAGGGCCGTGGACTTGTGCACGCCGAGGCGGTCGGCGACCTGTCCGAGGTCGGCGGGGCCCTCGGCGAGCAGCGGCAGGATGCTCAGCGCGCGGTCGACGGTCTGGCTCATGGGGTGCGTACCTCCTCCTCGGCCCGGTCCGCGTCGCCGTTCCCGTCCCCGGGCGCGTCCGCGGTGTCGGTCTGGGTCCAACCGGGGCCGAGACGCAGTCTCCCCCACGCGGTGTCGTCCAGGGCGGCCAGCCGGTCGATCCGGTCGCGGGCGGGGGGTGCGGCGAGGTCGCCGGGGACGGTGAGCGCGGCGGCGGCCACGAGGTGGCCGTGGCGCAGCCGGTCGCGTACGGGCAGCCCGCGCAGGGTGGCGGAGAGGAACCCGGCGGCGAAGGCGTCCCCGGCGCCGACCGCGGCGACGACCTCGACGTCCAGGGCGGGGACGAAGGTCGCGGTGCCGCCCGTGTCCTCGCGCGGGAGGCCGTCGGTGTCCTTGGCGAAGGCGACCGCTCCGCCCTTGCCCTGCTTGACGACCACGATCCCCGGTTCGGGCAGCGCCTCCCGTACGGCGCGGGCGTCGTGCAGCCCCCAGGCCTCGCGGGCCTCGTCGTCGCCGACGAAGACGAGGTCGGCCCCCCGGGCCAGTTCCAGCAGCACCTCGGGGCCGCGGGCGTCGCGCCACAGGCCCGGCCGGTGGTTGACGTCGAAGGAGACGAGCGGGCGGCCGGGGCGGGGGGCGGTGAGCTCCCGCATCAGGTCCAGGCAGCCGGGGGAGAGCGCGGCCGTGATGCCGGACAGGTGCAGGACGCGTCCGGCGCGCACCGCCTCCAGGTCGACGTCGGCGGCGGTCATCGCGGAGGCCGCGGAGCCCGCCCGGTAGTAGGCGACCTCGTGGGCGTCGGTGGCCCGGTCGCCGGCCGTGCGGAAGTAGACGCCGGTGGGGCGGTCCGGGTCGCGGCGGACGTACGACACGTCGACGCCGTATCCGCCGATCGCCTCGAGGAGGTGGTCGCCGAAGCCGTCGGCGCCGACCCTGCTGACCCAACGCGCCGAGTGGCCGGCGGCGGCGAGCACGCACGCGGTGTTGGACTCCGCGCCGCCGATGCCGCGGTCGAAGGAGGGGACGTCGGCGAGGCGGCCCGGCCGGGAGGGCAGGAACGTCACCATGGACTCGCCGAGCGCGACGACGTCCACGACGCCGGGGGCGTTGCAGGGTCCGGTGGCGATCACGATGGCGCGGCTCCTCGTCGGCTGCGGGGGAGGCGGTGTCCGTTGACCCCGCGTGGCCGAGATGTTAGACAGCGGTAAGCGATATACGCAATGGCCGTTGCGATAAGTGCAACGCACCTGATCAGGGAGGCTCTGATGGTCCTCGACCCCGGATCCGAGGCACGCGCGCAGCTCACCGCGGAACGCGTCGACCACCGCTTCAAGGGCCTCCCGCCGGACGCCGAGGGGCTGACCGTCGGCGAGCTGGCCGCCCAGCGCCGCAACCTCTTCACCGACGGCTTCACCACCCCCGTGCTCGCGCTCTGCGCCGAGCGCCTGGAGCACAACCTGAGGCTGATGGAGACCTACACGGCCCGGCACGGCCTGGCCTTCGCCCCGCACGGCAAGACCTCCATGGCCCCGCAGCTCTTCCACCGCCAGATCGAGCGCGGGGCGTGGGGCATCACCCTCGCCGTCCCGCACCAGGTGCGGGTGGCGCGGGCGTTCGGCATCCGGCGGATCTTCCTCGCCAACGAGCTGGTGGACGCGGCGGCCCTGCGCTGGGTCGCCGCGCAGCTGGACGCCGACCCGGAGTTCCGGTTCGTCTGCTACGTCGACTCCGTGCGCGGGGTGGAGCTGATGGACGCGGCGCTGACCGCGAGCAACGCCTCCCGCCCGGTGGACGTGGTCGTGGAGCTCGCCGCCGGGGAGGGTGCCCGCACGGGGGTGCGCACGGAGGCGGAGTGCGCCGCCGTCGCCGACGCCGTGGCGGACGCGCGCGGGCTGCGGCTGGCCGGGGTCGCCGGGTACGAGGGCGAGGTGCCGCGGGCGGATCCGGAGCGGGTGCGCGCGTGGCTGCGGCGCCTGGTGGCGCTGGCGGTGGACTTCGACAAGGCGGGGCGGTTCGCGGGACTGGACGGGATCGTGGTGAGCGCGGGCGGCAGCGCCTGGTTCGACGCGGTGGCCGACGTCTTCGCGGAGATTCCCGAACTGTCGGCGCCGGTGCTGAAGTTGCTGCGCTCGGGCGCGTACGTCTCGCACGACGACGGCCACTACCGCGAGCTGACGCCCTTCAACCGGGTGCCCGAGGAGGGCGCGCTGGAACCGGCGTTCCGCCTGTGGGCCCAGGTGGTGTCCCGCCCCTCCCCCGACCAGGCCTTCGTCAACGCGGGCAAGCGGGACGCGGCCTACGACCTCGATCTGCCGTTCGCCCAGGTGGTCCGCCGGGACGGCGCCGAGCGCCCGGCCACCGGGATCTCGGTGACCGCCCTGTCCGACCAGCACGCCTGGCTGCGCACCACCGGGGAGGCCGACCTGGAGGTCGGCGACTGGGTGGGGCTGGGGCTGTCCCACCCGTGCACGTCCTTCGACAAATGGACGCTCATCCCCGTGGCGGAGGCGGACGGCACGGTGGTCGACTACATCCGTACGTTCTTCTAGGAGGCGGCACATGGAAGAGCTCGTCATCCGGGACGCGGACGTCGTGGACGGCTCCGGCGACGACGCGTACCGCGCGGACGTGGTCGTGGACGGCGGCCGGATCGTCGGAATCGTGAAGGAGGCGGCGGCCGCGGGCTGCCAGCGCCCGAAGGCCCGCCGTGAGCTGGACGCCGAGGGGCTGGTCCTCTCCCCCGGCTTCATCGACATGCACGCCCACAGCGACCTGGCGCTGCTGCGCGACCCCGACCACAGCGCCAAGGCCGCGCAGGGCGTCACGCTCGAGGTCCTGGGCCAGGACGGCCTGTCGTACGCGCCGGTCGACGACCGCACGCTCGGCGAGGTGCGCCGGGCGATCGCCGGCTGGAACGGGTCGGGCGACGACGTCGACTTCGACTGGCGGTCGGTCGGCGAGTACCTGGACCGGCTGGACGGGGGCATCGCCGTCAACGCCGCGTACCTGATCCCGCAGGGCACGGTCCGCGCGCTCGTGGTCGGCTGGGAGGACCGGGAGCCGACGCCCCGGGAGCTGGACCGGATGCGGCAGGTGGTCGCGGAGGGCATGGAGCAGGGCGCGGTCGGCATGTCGTCGGGGCTGACGTACACGCCCGGCATGTACGCCCGGCGGGCCGAACTCACCGAGCTGTGCCGGGTGGTGGCCGAGTACGGCGGCTACTACTGCCCGCACCACCGCTCCTACGGCGCGGGCGCGCTCCAGGCGTACGAGGAGGTGGTGGCGCTCACCCGGGAGGCGGGCTGCGCGCTGCACCTGGCGCACGCGACGATGAACTTCGGGGTGAACAAGGGCAGGGCGCCCGAGCTGCTGGCGCTGCTGGACGAGGCACTGGACGCCGGCGCCGACATCAGCCTCGACACCTACCCGTACACGCCCGGCTGCACCACGCTCGTGGCGCTGCTGCCGAGCTGGGCGAGCGAGGGCGGCCCGGAGGAGACCCTGCGGCGGCTCGCGGACGAGGAGACCGCCGAGCGGATCCGCCACCACCTGGAGGTCACCGGCTCGGACGGCTGCCACGGCGTGCCCGTGGAGTGGGAGACCATCGAGATCTCGGGGGTCGGCGACCCGGCGCTGGGCGCGCACGTGGGCCGCACGGTCCTCGAGTCGGCGCGGGCGCGCGGCGAGAGCCCCTGGACGGTCGCCCGTGAGCTGCTGCTGAAGGACCGGCTGGCGCCGACGATCCTCCAGCACGTCGGCCACGAGGAGAACGTGCGGGCGATCATGCGGCACCGCACGCACACCGGCGGCTCGGACGGCATCCTGCAGGGCGCCAAGCCGCACCCGCGCGCGTACGGCACGTTCCCGCACTACCTCGGGCACTTCGTCCGGGAGGCGGGGGTGCTGTCGCTGGAGGAGTGCGTGGCGCACCTGACCTCGCGCCCGGCCGCCCGGCTGCGGCTGCCGGACCGGGGGCTGGTCCGCGAGGGGTACAAGGCCGACCTGGTCCTCTTCGACCCCCGGACGGTGGCCGCGGGCTCCACCTTCGACAGCCCCCGCACGCTCCCGACGGGCATCCCGTACGTGCTGGTCGACGGGCGGTTCGTGATCGAGGACGGACGGCGCACGGACGAGCTGGCGGGGCGGGCGGTCCGCCGGACTCCCCGGTGACCGCCCGCCGCCGCCCGCGCCGGGCGTCCTACGGCCTGGGCAGGACGCAGCCGCTCGCGTTCAGGTCGAGCCTGTTGTCCGCGCCGAAGCAGGCCGGGAACCAGTAGGTCTGCTGGGCGTAGTTGATGCCTCGGCGGACCGTCACGGTGCCGTTCTGGTCCACCTCGCACGGGTTGTTGAGCGTGCAGCGCCCGCCGTCCTCGTTGCCGGTGTTGTTGACGGCGACCACCTTGCCGGTGGCGCCGTCGACGACCGGGGAGCCGGAGGTGCCGCCGATGGTGTCGCACGCGGGGGTGTAACGGACCGAGTCCTTCCAGGTCCAGTCGCCCTCCTTCATCCGGTACACGAACCCGTCGACGGAGCAGTTGTAGATCCGCTTCCAGTAGCCGGAGACCACGCTGATGGCGGTGCCGGCCGCCGGGCGCGTGTCGGACAGCGTCAGCGCGTCGATGCCGTACGCGCTCTTGATCTGCGCGTACGTGGTGCCGAGCCGGTAGACCGCCGCGTCCGTGTCGGTCATGGTCGCGTACACGAGCCGGTTGGCGCGCAGGGTGGCGACCCGGGAGCCGGAGGAGTTGAGCAGCCCGAAGCTGCGACTGGACGCCCGGTCCACGAGGACCTGGCCGGGCGCGGGGAAGCCGCTCTCCAGGCAGTGGCCGTTGGTGAGCACCAGCGCCGGGTCGTCGGCCTGCGAGCCGGGCATGCGGACGACGGAGCCGGAGCAGTTGCTGAGCGAGACGGTGCCGGCGAAGCTCACCGCGGCGGCCTTCGGCGCGGTGAGACCGGACAGCGTCCGCGCCGCGGGCCCGACCACGCCGTCGACGACGTCCGCCACCGTGGTCGGGCCCGGGCCCGTGGTCGTGTCCGCGCCCGTGGGGGAAGGCCCGGCGGCGACCGCGGGAGCCGCGCCGGCCCCGGCCAGTGCCAGGGCGCACAGCGCGACGACGAGAGGTTGTCTCATGTGGGGGTCCCCTCTTGCGACGTCGGGCGGCCGGGATCCGGACATCCGGGAACCGGGTAGTCCGGGAATCCTTCGGCCGCCCACAGAATTGTCATGCGCATTCTCATCACGGGGACGACGAGGGGGCAAGAACGCCTTTCCGGCCGGCCACCCTCCCGGGGCGGCGCCCGGACCAGGATGGCCCGCGCCGATGGAGGCGGGGGGCCCGACGCGGGGAGGGTCGGTGCGAAGGTCGTGGAGACGGCGGCCGGCCCCCCGGCGGCGGAGCGGCGGAGACGGCCGACGCGGGCGACCGACGCGAGCGACCACACGGGTGGCCGACGCGGGCGACCGGCGGACATAGTCACCCGAACCGACACGTCTCACGTGGTGGAGAACACGGTCCGAACGGCACTATCTGGCCGTAAGCTCCCCCCATGCAGGTGATCCAGTCGACCAAGCTCGCCAACGTCTGTTACGAGATCCGGGGCCCGGTGCTCGAGGAGGCGATGCGGCTGGAAGCGGCCGGTCACCGCATCCTCAAGCTGAACACCGGCAATCCGGCCGCCTTCGGCTTCGAGTGCCCGCCCGAGATCCTGGAGGACATCCTCCGCAACGTGTCGTCGGCGCACGGCTACGGCGACGCGAAGGGCCTGCTGGCCGCGCGCCGGGCGGTCGTCATGCACAACCAGACCCTCGGCATCGAGACCGACGTGGAGCACGTCTTCATCGGCAACGGCGTCTCCGAGCTGATCGTGATGGCGATGCAGGGACTGCTGGACGACGGCGACGAGGTGCTCGTGCCCGCGCCCGACTACCCCCTGTGGACGGCCGCCGTCTCGCTCTCCGGCGGCACGGCGGTGCACTACCGCTGCGACGAGCAGTCCGACTGGATGCCGGACCTCGCCGACGTGGAGCGCAAGGTCACCGACCGCACCAAGGCGATCGTCGTCATCAACCCGAACAACCCGACCGGCGCGGTCTACGACGAGGCGGTACTCAAGGGCCTGACCGACATCGCCCGCCGCCACAACCTGCTGGTCTGCTCGGACGAGATCTACGACAAGATCCTCTACGACGACGCCCGGCACATCCCGACCGCCTCCGTCGCCCCCGACCTGCTCACCCTCACCTTCAACGGCATGTCGAAGGCGTACCGGGTGGCCGGCTACCGGGTGGGCTGGATGTCGATCTCCGGGCCGCGCGCGCACGCCGACTCCTACATCGAGGGCCTGACGGTCCTGGCGAACATGCGCCTGTGCGCGAACATGCCGGGCCAGCACGGCGTGGTCGCGGCGCTCAGCGGACGCCAGACGATCAACGAGCTGGTGCTGCCGGGCGGCCGGCTGCGCGAGCAGCGGGACACGGCGTACGAGTTGCTGACCCAGATCCCGGGCGTGAGCTGTGTGAAGCCGAAGGGGGCGCTGTACCTCTTCCCGCGGCTGGACCCCGACGTCTTCAAGGTCAGGGACGACCGGCAGATGGTCCTGGACCTGCTGCGCCGGGAGAAGATCATGGTCGTGCAGGGCACCGGCTTCAACTGGCCGGAGCCGGACCACTTCCGGGTGGTGACACTGCCGTCGGTCACCGATCTGCGGGACGCGGTGGGGAGGATCGGCCGCTTCCTCGACGGCTACAGCCAGCCCTGACCGGACCCGCGCTCACCCTGTGTGGACCGGCCGTCCGGCTTTGTGAACGACTCAACTTTAGACGAAATCTAAGCTAGGATGGCTTCCTGTCAGTACCCAGGAGGCCATCCATGTACGAACCGATCCGCAACAAGTCGGTCCACCGCACGATGGCCGGCACCCCCCACGACTTCCCCCACCGTTCCCGCGAGGAGGAGCTGGACATCCAGCTCGCGGGACACCTCGCCACGCTGCTCGCCGTCACCGACGAGCTGCGCGTGGTGGCGCCCTCGGCCGACCTGGACGCCGCGGCCGAACGGCTCGCCGAGCAGGTCACCCGCCTGCGGGGAGGACGGGTGCCGGCCCGTGCGTCGGCGACCACGGCCAGCCGTGAGCCGGACGCGACGGCTCTGCACCGGCGTGCGCACGCCCTCGCGGGCCGCGTCCTGGTCGTCGCCGCCTCGCGCGCCGACACCGCGGTGGCGATCCTCGCCGCCGAACGGATGGACGCGCACGCCGCGGCCCTGCAGCCGCGCGAACTCGCGTCCCGCTGAGCCCCACCGGGGGCTCCCCCTGACGGCCCCGGTCCGCGTGCAACCCGCAGCGACGCGCGGACCGGGCGCCACGCACCCCACCACCGACGGGGCGCTCCGGGCAGCACGCCCGGAGCGCCCCGTCGGCGTTTCCCGCGCGCCCGAGCACGACGCGGTCGGCCGGGACCGCGGTCCTCGGCCCGGAGGGGTCTTCGAGCCGCTGACCCGCGTCTCCCCGGCCCGGCGGCAGGGGTAGCCTGGCGGCCCCGCAGGGCCCGCACCGCTGCCGGTGGCGCACGCTGCGTGGCCGTCCGTACGGCCGAAGCCCCGAAGGGCTGGTCCCGCAGTCCGAGAAAGGCTGGGCATTCACATGTCGGTCCCTCCTCCACCGCATCCTCACGGACCGGCCGCGCCGGGGGCCGGTCCCGGCTCGCCGTGGTACCCGGTGCCCGCCCCCGTGCCTCCGCCGCTGAACGGCCTGGCGGTCGCCTCCCTGGTGACGTCGTTGCTCTGCCTCGCTCCCCTGGGACTGGTCTTCGGCTGCGTCGCGCTGGGGCAGACCGCCGGAGGACGGCAGCGGGGCCGGGGCCTGGCGATCGCCGGTGTCTCCGTCTCGGGAGCGGTTCTCCTGCTGGCCGCCGCCGTCGTCGCCTTCGCCGACATCAGGGTCTGGACGCTGCCCGCTCCCGGTGACGACGGCGGTGCCACGAGGCCGGGGCGGACCACGATCGCGTCGATCGGCACCGGCGACTGCTTCGACCCGCAGGCCCGGCCGTCCGTGGGGGACCCGTCGTCCCTGGGCGACGGACGCGTGGAGCTGGTTCCCTGCACCACGCCGCATCACGGAGAGGTGTACGGCTCCTTCCCCCTCACCGAGCAGGGGGACTTCCCGGGGCGGGACCGGATCACGGCGATCGCGAGGCCGCGGTGCGGGGAGCTCTTCATGGACTACGCACTGGACCCGATGGCCTTCGGGCGGCTGCAGACCTACTACTTCCACCCCGACGAGCGCGGATGGGAGTCCGGGAACCGCACCGTGGTGTGCTGGGTGGCCCGGCCGGGCGACGCCGAACTCGACGTCTCGGTGCGGGGGAACGCCGCCGATCTGGACCCTGCCCAACGGGAGTTCCTCTCGGCCCTGAAGCCGCTGTACACCGCTGCCGCACTCCGTCCGGTGGAGGATCAGCAGAACCTCACCACCGCCACCGCCTGGGCCCACCGGATGGCGCAGGCACAGGCCGAGACCGTCCGGCTGCTGAAGGACGCCGACCTGCCCGGCGCGGAGGTGCCGACCGGCCGGCTCGTGGCAGAGCTCGAGGCGGGACTGCCCTTCTGGCAGCAGGCGGCCGAGGCTCCCGACGCGGACGTCTTCCTCAGCCGGTTGCGGTCCGTGGACGAGCACAACGGGGAGCAGCACATCCGCCGCATACGCGACCTGTTGGGCCTCCCCCTGCCCGCCTCCTAGCCGGCACCGGCGCTCGGGGGCACGGCACTTCCGTCAGCCGGGTGAGCCGGACGGTGCGCGTGCGCACGGGCGCCGCGCCCTGCCGACGGCACCGGGTTCACCGGCGTCGACAGGCTGGAAGGCGGCGCGGCGGCGCGCGGACCGGGCGCCACACGCCCCCGCCGCTGCCGGCAGCGGCTCGTTTCCTCGTGCCCCCGCATCCCGCGCTGCGGGTCAGTAGAGTTCTCCCGTGCCGCACTCCGATTCCGAAGAGACGCCCTCCCCCACGGCGAGGCTCGCCTCGCTGGGCCTGGTTCTTCCGGCGGTCAGCCCTCCCAAAGGGGA
Source organism: Streptomyces viridosporus T7A (assembly GCF_008704515.1). Taxonomy (NCBI): domain Bacteria; kingdom Bacillati; phylum Actinomycetota; class Actinomycetes; order Kitasatosporales; family Streptomycetaceae; genus Streptomyces; species Streptomyces viridosporus. The sequence goes on along the minus strand of NZ_CP023700.1, from coordinate 5,263,627 downwards.
GTACGTTCCGGCGGTCCTGAGCGGGCATCTGGTCTTCGTGGCCGGCCAAGTACCCATGACCGGCGGCGAACTGACGACGACCGGGCGGTTGGGCGACGAGGTGTCGATCGAGCGGGGCCGGGAGTTGAGCCGGCAGTGCGCCCTGGCCGCCCTGGCCGCGGTCGATTCGGTGGCGGGCCTGGACCGGGTGACCCGCGTCCTGAAGATGACCGGATATGTGTCTTCGGCGCCGGGATTCCTCGACCAGGAGAAAGTGGTGGAGGGAGCCGGAGAACTCTTCGCCGAGGTGTTCGGTGCCGCGGGCCGGCCCGTACGGAGCGTCGTCGGTGTCGCGGACCTTCCCCTGGGATCGCCGGTGGAGATCGAGACCCTTTTCGAAATCGGCCGGTGATCAGCGGGTGGGCGCCGGCGCGACCGGGTGCTCGATCTCGACCGCCGTTCCCGTGATGGCGATGCCCGCGCCCGGGTCCTTCGGGACGGTGGCGGTGATGGTGCTGGGACGCCCCATGTCCTCCCCCTGCCGGATGGTGATCCTGGCGGGCAGCGGAACGAGGTTCTCCGCCCTCAGGTATCCGCCGAACGCGGCGGCGGCGGCGCCCGTCGCCGGGTCCTCGAACACGCCCCCGGTCGGGAAGGGGTTGCGCGAGTGGAAGACCACCGGGGACTCCCTCCAGACCAGGTTGACGGTCACCCATCCGTGCCGGTCCATGAGTGCGGCCAGCTCGCGCATGTCGTAGTCGAGGGCGGCCAGGCGGGCACGGTCCGCGGCGGCCAGCACCGGGTGCCAGGCGCCCGCGTAGGCGACCCTGGGCGGCATCGTCCGGTCGAGTTCCTCCGCCTTCCAGCCCAGCACCCGCAGCAGCGCGGCGACCTGGTCGTCCGGCAGGGGCTCCGTGCGGGGCGGCACGCTCGTCAGGGTCGCCGTGACACGGCCCGCGTCGTCCCTGCCGGTGTGGACGGGGATGACGCCGGCCCGGGTGTGCAGGGTCAGCTCGCCCACCCCGTGCAGATGGGCGTGGGCGACCGCGGTGGCGATGGTGGCGTGGCCGCAGAAGGGCACCTCGACGGCCGGACTGAAGTAGCGGACGGTCATGCGGCCGTCGTCCCCCGGGACGACGAAGGCCGTTTCCGAGTAGCCCACGTCCTTCGCGGTGCTCGCCATGTCGGCGTCGTTCATGCCGGTGGCGTCGAGCACCACTCCTGCCGGGTTACCGCCGAGCGAGTCCGTCGTGAACGCCGCATAGCGCAGAACTTTCATTTCTCTTTCCCCACATCAAGCGTCCTGCCGCACCGGGGAGGGAAATCTGCACACACGAGCGAGACCTCACCCCCACGCGAGCAGATTACCGTCGGCGGTGAGCCCGATCGAGAAACCCAGCGCTATGCGTCGATCGCCGACACTCGGCCGCACCGCGTGATAATTCCGTGAGTCGAACAGAAGCCCTTCACCGACCGTCGGTTTGAGTTCGATGCATTCCGCGTCCTGTACGACTCCGTCCGTGTACCCGTAGGACCCGGGAGGACGGAACGACTCGTCCCGCGGGTGCCAGCGCCGGCGCCAGACGACCGTCTCTCCGCCGGTCTCGGGGACGCTCAGGTAGAGGTTGAAGGCGAGCTGCGCCACCAGCGGCGCACCGAGCAGGTCTTCGGTGAATTCCCGTTCGGCGTCGTCGTAGTGCACCAGGAAGCCCTGCGGGGCCTCCCGCACCACTCCGGCGCCCATCTCCCGCCCCTTGTGCCGGCCGACGCCCACCGCGCCCGGCCAGTCCGCCCCGATGGCCTGCCGCGCCTCCGCCAGCGGGTCGAAGGGAAGGCGCAGGTCGCGCCACGCCTCGCGAGCGGCGTCGAGGGCGGGCCAGTAGCTGTCCGCGACGCGACCGCCGCTGCGGTGGTCGCTCACTCCGACGCCGAACCGCAGCACGGTCGGCTGGACCCGTTGCCTGCCGTAGCTTTCGAACGTGGCGGACTGCAGGGCCTCGACGACCCGCCCGCAGTCCGCCTCGGACCGGAGGCCGGGTACGCGCACGGCGGTCCAGCGCCCGGCCGCCAGGCCGGCGATGTGCTCGCGGCTGAACTCCGCCGCGGTGACGGTGCGGAAGAACGGGTCGTGCAAGTGTGCAGAGCTCACGAGCGGCCCCCTGCTCACACGGCGGATACCATCGTCTGCTGACCGGGCCCACCGACCCATCGGACCACCGTCACATGAGTGCGGCCGGACTGAAAGTCAGCTTTGCGTCACGTTCCAGCGCCCTGTGGTCCTCTTCAATGGATTCCAGCACGATTCGCCGCGCCGCCTCCATCTGCTCCGGGTCGGATTCCCGTTCGGCGTCCCGCGGGATTAAGTCACGGTCCTGGTGATCGGAGTGGAATGAGTTCATACGGCTTGCTCCTTTGCGAAGCACGATTACACGGCGTGCTCGTGGGCTCACTCAGAGAGTGATGGACTGAGATGGTATGCGCAAGCCCTCGATCAGGTACGCCTTTCGGGGATGTCGATCAGTCATCGGACTTCTCCGGAGAGGAATTGCGCAGATCCTCGACCGCGTCGAGAAGCCTCTGGGTACGAAGGGTTTCGGGGTGCCCCTTGCCCAGAACCCGCTTTCGGTCCGCGAGCAGCTGTGCGATCTGCGTGTGGGCGGCGAGGAAGCGGCCCTGGTCGATCAGGACCTGGCACTGGGTGAAGCGCAGCGTCATGGCCAGGGCCGAGTCCGGCTCGTGCGTGGTGTCCGAGAGGGCCTGGCGGATCAACTCCCCGGCCTCGTCGGAGCGTTTGGTCACCATCAGGCAGCGGGCGAGGGTCTGGCGGATGTGCAGGGTCTCCATGGTCGACGGGGACCACTTGCCGAGGCTGATCTGGAGGATGTCCCGCAGTTCCTTCTCCGCCTCCACCGTCTGTCCGAGCGCGAACATGGCCCTGGCCAGGCTGTGGCGCACCGTGACGGTGTCGGAGTGGTCCGGCCCGTGGACGACGAGCTCGGCCTGCACGATGGAGCGCAGGAGGGGTTCGGCCTCGCCGAAGCGCCCCTGTTCGATGATGCTGCGCGCGAGCTTGTGGCGGCTGGCCAGCGTGTAGGGGTCCTTGGCGCCCAGGAGCCTTTCGCGGACGGCCGCGACCTCGCGCAGCTCGGTCTCCGCCCGCTCGTGGTCCCCGCTTTCCAGCGCGATGCGTCCCTGTTCGTGGCGCACACCGAGGATCTCGCGGCTGTCCCTCTGGAAGCCGATGGCCTCGCAGTTGTCCAGGACGGTGGTGGCGAGTTCCTGCGCCGGTCTCAGCAGGCCCACGGAGATCAGGTAGCGGATGGTCAGCCGGGCGAGTTCGAGCGCCCCGCGCAGGACCGGGTTGCTGTCCACGTGGCTGTCGCCGGCCAGGCAGGCGCGGACCACTTCCATCATGTGCGGGGCGATCGCGGTCCAGATGCCCCAGCTCACCGGATCGTCCGGCGGTGACGTCCGGGTGGCCTCCAGGAGGAGGTCGACGATGAGGCCGTAGTACTCCGCACGGCGTTCCTGCACCTCGGCGTCTCCGCGCAGCAGCGCGTGGACGACGGGGTGCAGGGTGAGGCTGTGCGCCGGCTGACCGCCCTCCGCCTCGGGCCGGCTGATCCGCTCGACCAGTCCCAGGTCGTCCAGCCCCTTGAGGACGGCGTTGCGCTGGGCCCGGGTGAAGCCGGGCAGCAGGGGCGACTCGGTGATGGCACTGCTGTCCAGCAGCGACCGGTACGGGATGGGGGCTATGCCGAGGCAGGCGAACATGCGCAGCAGCGGGCCGGCCTGTACCAGGCCCTGGGACGAGAGCAGGTCCAGCGCGATGCCGCACACCTCGGCCATCGTCGAGAGGCCGAGCATCTCGTCCAGGCCGCTCGCCGTGGTCCCGGGGGGCGAGGCGCTCCTGGCCTCGAACTCGGCCCGGTAGCCGGCGAAGTCGTGGATCACGGGGTCGTCGAGGGAGAGCGCGGCGTCGTGGACGGAGCTGAGGTAGGAGGCGGCGCCGTGCAGGGCCAGGGGCAGCCCTCCCAGGGCCGCCGACAGACGCCGGGCCTCTTCCCTCGTCCCCCCGTCCGGGACGGACTCGAGGAGCAGGTCCGCGCCGTCGTCCTCGCCGAGCAGGGGCACGGAATGGACCCGGCAGGGCGGCAGCCAGGACGCTGCCGCGCGGTCGCGGGTGGTGACGACGACGATGCCGTCGGCCTGCATCGGCTGGCGCACCCAGCCGGTTCCGTCGGCGACCTGGTCGGCCTCCGGTGCCAGCCGGTGGGGGGTGTCGGCGTTGTCGATGACCAGCAGCCAGGGGTCGGGGCTGGCCTCGAGGTAGCGCCACACGAGGTCCATGGGGCTGCCGTCGCCCCGGAAGGCCTGCTCGACCTCGCCACTGGGCGTACCGAGCCGGTTGGCCACCTCGCGCATGCAGGCGTTGATCCGCGGCACGGTGACCCACCACACCCGCCGCCCGCGCTCGGCCTGGTACGCCGCTTCCAGGGCGATACGGCTCTTGCCCGATCCGCCGAGGCCGGTGAGCACGTGGATCCGGGGATCGCCCGGTGCGGGCGGGTCCAGGATGCGGGCGACGATGCTGCGCGGTTCACGTCCGTGCAGGCGCGCCTTGCGCCGCCCGTACGGGAGGCTCACCGACACGCCGCCCTGCTGTTTCGGAACTCTCGGTCTGCTCGCCTCGCCCTTCGGCCGACCGGGCGGCTCGGGCGGGGCGGACGGGGCGGGCCGCCCGGCCGAGGTCGCCGTGTCACCGGCGCCGCCGGACGGGCCCTCACCGCCGGACGTGCTCTCGCCGTCGGCGAGGAGGCGGCTCAGGACGTCCGCGACCACTCGGTAGGGGGCCTCGTCGCGGTGCTCGGGCTGAATGATCTGGAAGTGGTCCCCGGGCACCGTGGCGCCGTCCGGGAAGACGCCCCTGGCCTCACGTGCCGGCACCACGTTGTCGTCGGTGCCGCCGTAGGCCTGGATGGGGATGCGCCACTGGCTCCGGTCGTCCCGCTCGGCCTGGACCACCGAACGGAGGACCGCCCGCTGCGTCTCCAGGACCTCTCGCTGGTAGGGCCGCAGTTGTCGTTCCTGCGGGTTGCGCAGGAAGAACAGCAGGCGGCGCAGGGGGAGCAGGAAGTCGGAGCCGTTGTTGGGGCAGCCGAACATGATGATGTCGGCGATGCGCGCCAGGGTGTGGCCGCGGTCCTCGTGCAGCGTCCGCACCAGGTAGCGCTGCACGATGAGGCCGCCCTGGCTGTGGGTGACCAGCACCACGCGCCCCGTGCGGGGGATCTGCACGCGCAGGAAGGTGGCGAGGGAGTCGGCGATGTCGTCGTACTCCGCCAGGGCGCGATCCGGGCGAATGCGCGCCTTCTTGCTGCTGTAGGGAAAGCAGTGCGCCACCACTCCGCGCAGATCGTCGTCCGCCGCGAGGAGTTTCCGGAACTGGTCCCACACGGACACCGAAGAGAACAATCCATGCACGAAGACCACATGGAGGGTTCCCGCGGCCCGCTCATCGACAGGTGCCGCCATCAGAAGTCGTCTCCCGCCCGCTCGGTTCCCCGTGCCGGACGGATGTCCCGTGCGTGAGGCGACCGTGGTTGTTCGAGTGGCGCGAGGTCCGTTCCCACCCCGGGCGACGGATGTCACCACTTCCCTGTCGGCACGGGGCAGCAGTCCGGCTCTGTCCCCCGGTCACCTCCCCACGTCCGGCATTCGGTACGAATGCGAAGGTGACACCGCGCAAGGTTACCCACAGCGTCTACGGCACATTCCGGCCTTCGTGCTCCTTGAACTATTTTCGGCCTAGATCATCCTTCGCTGTCGGAGCGGGACGGATTCCGGAACCGTTCGGCTCTTCGCCGTTCGCCCGTCCGTCCCCGAGCGGGGAAATCAGGACGCGGGCGAATCAGAGTGCGGGGAGGGAGTGATGAGGCGTTCGGGAACGGCCCGGGGGACGATCACTCGGCAAGCGTTCCCCTGCGCGATCCGGCGGCGCCGGGAACGGCCCGCCGGCGGTCTCACTGCGCCGCGTGGCGCCGGAGGACCGGCCCCAGGCAGGACTCCTTCGGGCCGACCGGGCCGACCAGGTCCGCGGGGGCCCGGTGCCTCGCGAGAGTCCAGCGGTTGCCCAGGCCCGGCTCCAGAGGGTCTTCGCAGGGCTGCGGCTCGATCCCGCCCCTCACACACAAGCCGTCCGGCACGGTCCCATGGCCCACGGCGCACTCCCCCTGGCCCCGGCGACCGGCAATCGACATCCCCCCGTTGTGCCCACCCCACGGACACGGGTCAGGGGCCCGCAGTGAGAACTGCTGGGCCCCTGAACCGTAATGGGGTCCGCCCCCGACCTCGGGGAGTTACGCCGCTGCCCTGAGCTCAGCCTTCTGCGGGGTCTTGGCGGGGTCCTCGGCGAGGTAGCGCTCGATGGAGTCGTCGAGTTCCTCGAGCCACGGTGTGTGGTGCTCGGCGGCCAGGGTTCCCGTCATGACCGAGCGGTAGACACGGTCGCGGTAGCCCATGATGTCGGCCTTCTTGTCGCGCTTCCACGCGAGGAAGATCTCGACGACCCGGTCGAGGTCGAACTCGGGGTAGTCCGTCTGCCGCAGCAGATCACGCACGTAGTCGGCCTGGAAGCGGACCTCTTCGGCGTCCGAGGAAAGCTTCTCGAAACGTTCCCGCCACTCGGCGATGGACGCGGAGCGTTCGGTCTTCGACGGCAGCTCGGCGCGGCCCAGGATGAGGTCGCGTACGTACCAGGCCTGCGCGTCGAACATGTTGAAGGTGAACCACTGGTCCTGCGCGCCGAGGTAGGCCAGACGCGGGTTGTCCTGCCACACGACACCGCGGTAAAGGCCGTCCGGGTACACGTTGTTCGGCGAGGCCAGCGCGAGCTCGTCGGGCAGGAACGGGTACTTGTGCAGGTAGCCGGTGCACAGGATGACGGCGTCGATGTGCTTCGAGGTGCCGTCGACGAAGTGGACCGTGTTGCCCTCGATGCGCTTGATGGCGGGGCGTTCCTCGAAGCCCTCGGGCCAGTCGTAGCCCATCGGCGCGGAACGGTAGCTCGCCGTCACCGAGCGTGCGCCCATCTTGAACGCCTGGCTGCCGATGTCCTCGGCCGAGTAACTGGAGCCGACGACGAGTACGTCCTGCCCCTTGAAGGCTTCCGCGCCGCGGAAGTCGTGCGCGTGGGCGACGTACCCGGGGAAGGTCTCGATGCCAGGGAAATGCGGCACGTTGGGGAAAGCGAAGTGGCCGCTGGCAACGACCACATGGTCGAACTCCTCGGTCGTCGTCTCTCCGGTGGGGAGATTCTCGACCGTGAGCGTGAAGACCTCACGCTCGGCGTCGTATTCCGTCCAGCGCACGACGGTCCGGAAACGGATGAAATCGCGCACGTTCGTCTTCTTCAGCCGGGCGGCGATGTAGTCCCACAGAACCGAGCGCGGCGGGTATGAGGAGACGGCGCGACCGAAGTGCTCGTCGAAGGTGTAGTCAGCGAACTCCAGCGCTTCCTTCGGCCCATTCGACCACAGGTTGCGGTACATGCTCGAGTGCACGGGCTCGCCGTACTCGTCGAGTCCGGTGCGCCAGGTGAAGTTCCACTGGCCACCCCAGTCAGCCTGTTTCTCAAAACAGACGATCTCGGGGATGTCCACCCCCGCACGCGCTGCGGTCTCAAAGGCCCGCAGCTGAGCCATGCCCGAAGGGCCGGCACCGACAATCGCTACTCTTTTTCTGTTCGTCACGTATGTCCCTTTATTTTCGCCACGCGGCCCCGCACCCACCCCCACGGGCAGGACGGAGGCATCCGGTCGCCAGGATCCGCACGTATCGACCGGTCCAGAGAGGCGGATTTCTTTCGACCGTAGCAGGATTGGCCCAGTTGCGCTAATTTGCTGCCGCAATCAGCGGCGCCGACCCGTCGGAGGTGCGGGCCGCGACAGCCGGCCCGGCCGTGCGGCTGCAGGCCGACATCGAGCCCCACTCCCTGCGAATGAGCTGCAGCTTTGTCACCTCGCCGGGCGCGACGAGGTCGCCCGCCGGGCTGGCCGTGAAGGTCGCCGCCCTGCATGTTTTCACCCTTTGAACTTCACATCGGCAACGCGACGGAAAGGGTGGAGGGCGCCCTGGCGAAAATGTGCCGGATCACAGCTCCTTCCCGGTCTGCGCAATCTCATTCCTCCGAGACGCAGAAGGAAACGAATCCGTAATCTAATTCTCCGTCTTGACCGGGTGAAGGTATGGCAGGGCGCCTCAGGGATCGGCCTGCCTGCCTCGGGCCGCCGCCTGCCGGAGGCGGGTGGTGGCGAGGTCGACGAGGGTGCGGGTGGCCCGGCTGAGGGTGGTGTGACGGCGGTGCACGATGACGAAGTGGTCGTGGAGCCTCGGCCGCAGCGGAGTGGAGTGGAGCCGGTGGGGCAGCCGACCGGCGAGGCGGTGGACGACGCCGCGTGCCGCGATCGTGTCGGCGTGTCCGCGGGCGGCGATCTCCAGCGCGGTCTCGACGTTCTCGACCTCATATGGCGGCGGATCAACTCGCCGCCCGCGTGCCTGCCGCGCCTGGCCCGCGTGCCTGCCGCGCCTGGCCCGCGTGCCTGCCGCGCCTGAAATGCGCATGCGCACCGGCCACGGGCTGAAGGGTGACCGGCACCACGACCGGACCATGCTCGCCATACATCCCGACGGCATCCCGGCGGCCAGGAAACGGAACACGCGTACCGCTGATGCGGCGTCACCGCTCCGCCTCAGCGTGCAAGCCGCAGGACCGGTTCCAGGTAGGACACCTTCGGGCCTGCCAGGCCGACCAGGTCCGCGGGGGAGCGGACGAGGGCGATCCGGTCCAGCTCCGGAACGCGCCCGAGGGCGTGTTCGGACGACGTGAGGGCCGCGAAGCGCTCGTGCAGCCAGGACACCGGGCGGGGCGGAGCCCGGAACAGGACGCCGACACTGCCGTTCGCGCCCCGGACCACCTGCCGGAGGGCGAGGTCGTCGGCAGGTGTGTCGATACCGGTCTCCTCGGCCAGCTCCCGGGCCGCGTGACGGCGGAGGGCGGCCAGGTCGAGGGGTTCACCGTCCGGCGGCGGTTCCACCGAACCGCCCGGGAACTGCCAGCGGCCGGGCGCGGTCGTCCAGAGCGCCATCCGCCCCACCAGCAGACGCCCGTCGTCCGCCGGCTGCGCGACGGCCGCGAAGAGGGACGGCAGACGCACGGTCGCGCCCGGCACCCGGCGCAGGACGTAGAACCGGTAGGTCGCCCGGACCCAGGTCAGGACGAGGCGCCCCGGCCCCTCCTGCTCCAGTCCCGTGCACCCGGCCACGGGCCCGTCGAACAGGGCCGGATTGGCCCGCGCCGCCGCGTCCCAGGCGTCGTCCAGGACCCGACGCTCCTCGGGGGACAGCAGGGGCAACGGGGCTTCGACCAGACGGAGCCGGTCGGCGTCGAAGAGGTCGACGCCGGACGGCTGCGTCACGCGGTGGGATCCTGCTTGAGGGACATGACGAACGACGTCCAGGCCGGGGCCGTGACGGTGAGCACCGGGCCGTGCGGGACCTTGGAGTCACGGACGGGGACGACGCCGGTGTGCGCGTCGCACACCTCGAGGCAGTCGCCGCCGCTGCCGTTGCTGTAGGTGCTCTTGCGCCAGCGGGCAGCGCCGGGGAAGGCCTCGGCGACTTCTACGCAATCCCCACCTGTGCCGTTGCTGTAGGTGCTCTTGCGCCAGACGGCCGTGCTCAAATCAATCGCGCGGTTTGCCATTTCGGTCATCCTCTGCCGCTTGCTCGATCAGGGCGAGGGACGCCTCCGGAGGCAGTGCGGCGGCCCTGAGCAGATCGTACGACCTGCGGTACTCCTTCACGAGGGCTGGATCGTCGATGGTGTCGCCGCTGTGCTGTGATTCCAAGTAGACGAGCGGAGGGGCGTCAGGAAAGCTCATGATCTTGGCCATGCCCATCATGAGAGGGTGCGGCCCACAGTTCCACGGGAGGATCTGCGGAACGATCCGGCGACGACGCGCCAGCGCTGCGATGTGCTCCAATTGTTCGGCAGACTGCTCCGGTGGCAGGACTGGCTGACGCAACAGCACTTCGGACAGAATCGCCCAGTACACCGGCGTCTTGTGGTTTTCCTCGAAAAGGCGGGCCCGTGCCAGCCGAGCACTGACCTTCTCCTCCACCTCGTCGTCAAGCGCGAGCGGCATCGCCGCTCTCACCAACGCCCTTGCATACACGTCCGTCTGCAGCAGTCCCGGGACCAGGGTTGGGCACCACTCCTCAATGACTTTGGCATGCTTCTCCGCCTCCAGCACCCGCTCGAAGTAGCTCGCGTGCCCCCGCCGCTTCGCCCGGCGCACGTCCTCACAGCGACGCCGGAAGAAGCCGTCCGTGCCGAGCACCTTGTCGACGTGCTCGGCGAGTTCCGCCGGCATCCGGCGCGTCCCCCGCTCGATCTCGCTGAGGTGGCTCGGCCCGTAGAAAGCTGCCCTCGACCAACTGCTGGAGCGTCAGCCCGGCCTCCTCCCGTTTCCAGCGCAATTCGCTGCCGTAGAAGGTCGGGACGCCCGTCGAGCCGTCGATGTCCTTGCGCTGCCCCATCGTTCACCGTCCTTGGTGTGCCGTTACCGCCCGCTTCCCGGCGTTCCCCGCCCCGTACCGACTCCTGACCGGCATACGTGCAGTTCAGGGCCGGGATCCCGAACCCCTGTCACGCTACGCAGCCCGGCGGCAGAGTGTGAGCGGTTCGTCACACAGCGCACTGGAAGGTGTGAACCCCATGCACGACCACCACCCCGCGGCGGCCGACGCCTGCGTCGAGGAACTGCGGGCCGCCCTCGCCGCGCACGGCATCACCCTGCCGTCCCTCGGCCTCGACGTCCCGACCTTCGCCTCCCCCTACCCGACCCGGCCGCTGATCGCGCTCGTCACCTGCAACCTCCTCACCGCCCGCGCCCTGACCGCCGCCCTCCGCAAGGGGGCCGCGTGATGTGCCCGCCCCTGACGCTGGAACTGCTGGCCGCCCCGGCTGCCGTGTCCGGTGTGCGCCGGGCCCTGCGCGACCACGGCGCCGACGTCCAGCTCTGCGCGAGCGAACTCGTCACCAACGTGATCCGGCACCTCGGCGAGGGCGTCCCCGTCACCGTCCGGGTGTCCTGCGACGGCGGCCGTACGCGGCTGAAGGTCACCGATCCCGACCCGCGTGCCCTGCCCGTCCTGCACGAGGCGGTGGACGTCGACGACGAGTCGGGCCGGGGGATCGCGCTGCTCGACGCGCTGGCGCTGCGCTGGGGCGTGGAGCGGGAACCGGACCGCAAGACGGTGTGGTGCGAACTCCCGGACACCGCCGCCGTCGCCACCGCCGTCGGTCACGAGCCGCCGTACAGCCGTTCCGGATCCACGAGCACCACGTCCCCCTGGCCTCCGCCGGATAGGCTCCCGTGCTCATGAACGCGCTACGGCTCCGGAGACGGGTACGTCGGCTGGACAGGCCGGTCTCGACCGTCGTCGGGACGGGGGACCTGCTGCTGTGCGGTGTGCTCCTGCTGACGGCGACCGGGGTGTTGTTCCACGAGCCCACCACCAGGGAGGAGGAAAGCGCCGCATTCGGTCTCGCGGGCCAGGTCTACGGTTACTGGCTCGTCGGCGGACTGGCGCTCTTCTCCGTGCTGGGCATGCCCCGGACCCTGCTGGCCCACCTGGCCGTGATGCTCCTCTCCCCCGTCGTTCTGTTCCTGCTGCTGGTCTCACCGTCTCTGCTGTGATGCGCGGTCCTCGCCCCGCAGGAGCAGGGAAGTTGCGGAGAATCCGACAGTGATCCGGCTTGGAACGGCGGGAGTTCGGTAAGGGGCTTCTCGGCCGACACCCGGCTGGTTTCCTCATCGCACCGTGCAGACGGGCTCGTTGTCGGTACCGAAGTGCGTGCGCCCGTCGTCTTGACCGGACCTCGCGGATCCGCCCCGGAAACTTCAAGCCAACGACTGACCCGTTGGTATGAAAGCGCCTCGGTCTCCCCGGACGAAATTGCTAACTTGTGCCGGAGTCCGGGCACCGCTGGACTCCGTCCGGCCGGCGATGCCGCTGACCGTCTTGTACACGGGGAAGGTAACCGCCCATGGCATGGGACGAGTGGGAGCAACTCAAAGCCGATGCGTTACAACGGCAGCAGAACTCCACGCGCATGCAGGTGAACCAGGCGGACGGGGGCGGCGGTTTCGGCGGTCCCGGCAGGCCGGGCTCGTACGGCGACCTGAAGGTCTCCAACGGCGGGCTCACCAAGATCGGCAAAGCTGCTTTCGAGCTCTACAACCAATTGTGGGACAAGGCCCGGGTCTCCGTACCCAGCAGCGACTCGGCCGCCGCCGACCTGTCGAAGCAGGGCTTCGCGCTCGGTGCGGGGCTCAAGCACGTGTCGAACCGCTGGGAGGAACAGCTCGCGTCCCTGATGGACGCGTGCGCCCACATCTCGAACCACATGCGGGTGACCAAGAAGCTGCACGGCGACGACGAGGACTACATCCAGCGTCAGATGAGCAGCATCGCCGTCCTGGACGCCGGGTTCGACGAGCGGGTCGGAGCGCCGGGCCGGAAGAACAGCATCTACGGGGAGCCGAGCAAGAAGAAAGAGGAGTAGCGGAACGGCGGAGCACCGAGGGCGTCGTTCCGTCGCCTTCCGCGCCCGCCGCTGCTGTGCCGCCCGTCCCGTTCGCCCCTCTCTTCACTCCCAGGATGTACGCCCATGGAACTCGACACCCTCCGCGACGCCGACTTCTCGCTGCTCGACGAGGCCGTCACGGACTGGTCGACACTCGTCAAGAGCCTTGAGGAACTGAAGAAGGACGCCGAGGACAACCTGCACAAGGGGGCCAACAAGGCCGACTGGGCCGGCGTGAACGCCAAGGTGTCCAAGGAGTTCATCGGAAAGACGGCCGGTGAGTTCGCGGACGCCCACACCCAGGCGAAGAGCACCTACCAGATCCTCAGTGACACGGTGGGTGAGCTGAAGCGCTACCGCCGGCAGCTCGTGGACGCCATCGAGGTCGGCCGGAAGAAGAACCTCACGGTCATCGGCCACGAAGGCGGCTTCACGGTCACCACGAACGCTCCCCCCGAAGCGCGGGGCACGATGGACCAGGACAACGAGGGCGACATTACGGCCCTTCGCGACGAGATCCAGGGGATCCTCGACAAGGCCACCGAGAGCGACAACTCGGCCAGGACCGTTCTGCAGGCCCTCGCCGACCAGAGCGAGCTGGGCTTCTCCGACGCGAGTTATGCGGACCGGGACTCCGCCGCCGAAGCACTCAGGCGGGCCGACCAGTTGGCCGCACTCGCCAAGAAGGATCCCGACGACCTGACGGTCAAGGACTTCGACAGGATCAACGCCGGGCTCAAGAAGTACGCCGGTGACGAGCTGTTCGCCGAGCGGTTCGCCACGACGCTCGGGCCCAAGAAGACGTTGGAGTTCTGGGCCGGGATCAGCGACCCGAACAGAGGCAACTGGGAACTGGGACGTGACCGTCTGGACCAGTTCGACGACCTGCAGCGGAGTCTGGGGCTGACCTTGGCGAACGCCACGCAGAGCGATTCGGCGGCCATGGCCGACTGGAAACGCACGATGATCGACATCGGCGACAAGCCGGTTTACGGCAACCAGGGCGGCCCGATGGGTTTCCAGGTCATGAGCAACCTCATGCGGACCGGCGACTACGACGACCGCTTCCTCAAGGACTACGGCACGAAGCTCATGGCCACCGAACGCAAGCTCACCGGCAACGGCGAGCACCCGAACTTCGCCTGGCGCCAAGGTCCCGCGACTCCGTGGCTCAACCGGATCGGGGAGGACAGTGGGACCGACCCGCTGACGGGATACCTGAAAGGACTGTCCAACAGCCCGGACGCGGCGACCGACTTCTTCAACCAGCGGTTCATCTCGAAGGACGACCCGGACAACCCCTTCGAACGGGACACTGACGGCAACGGCAGGAAAGGAAAAGTCTCGCTGTCCAACTTCCAGTACCTGTTCGAGGAGCGGGACTGGCCCCAGGAGTCGGACTCCAAGGGGGAGGACCTGCATACGGGTCAGAACAATCTGGCACTGGCCCTGGAAGCCGCGACGACAGGGCATCCGGCGGGTGAGCTGCCCACGCCGGACACACCCGCACACAATGCGGGGCAGACAAAGCTCTTCGAAAGCATCGTCGCCTCCATCTCGGAGGACCCAGAGCGACTTACCAAAAGCAGTTACATGTCCGACAGCATCGGCCAGATTGCTTCCGAGTATCTCCCTGACATCAATCGTGCAGCAACTGGCGTGGACCCGCACCCTGATGAAGGCAATCTGGACGCCCAACGGGCATGGGAACAGACCAAAAATCTTTACCCAATCGCTGGTTCTGCCGCAGAGATGAACCACCGGGACGCCTCTCGATTCCTCTTTGCTGTTGCCCAGAACCCGGAAGGTTATGCTGCGGTTGAAGTAGGCCAGAAGAACTATATGACCAACTTGATGGATTATCACCTGAATCCAGGTTTGCCGGAACGTCAGCACCCCCATCACGACAAGGAACTCACCGTCCGCTCCATTGCATGGAATTCAGGGGAAGTCTCCGGAACGTTGGCGATGGGAAGAAACGAAGCGGTGGCGGCCAGAGGTGTCGAGTTGGATGAACAGTACGGCCACTCAATGACTCAGTGGAAAAATACCGTTTCAGGGACCATCGGCCTCGGTGTCGGTATTGGTACATCGTTCATTGCCTCGCCGGTGGCCGGAGCAGTGGTCGGAGGCACCACCGGAACCGTCACCAGCGTAGTCATGGAACAATTTTTCAAGGATCTGGAAGGTGACGCCCAGGGCAATGCCGGACCCACGATGGGCGAGAACTGGGAGAACGGCCAGGAAAATAACATGAAGTACACCCGTCAGGCGGCTTCGGAAGCTGCCAGAGCACATAACCACGCCAACCCGGATGATGTCGCCAGCTGGGCTCAGGAAGAGTCCCGTAAGGGTTTCCTGTCTGCCGGTGACTACATGGAACGCGTCGCACCAGAGCTCGTGACAGACATCTGATCAACGACACCTGAAAGCTTACTCATTCCTCCATCCTTACTGGGCTCCAAGCGAAGGAATTGCTTTCAATTGTTCACTCGACGACTCACGGCATCCATGCTGGCGCTCGCAGCAGTCGGCGCGCTCACTGGATGCTCCGGATCCGACAAGGAAAAGAAATATGATGTTCCGGAATCACTCTGCGGCACCCCCTTGGACCCAAGCATCATTGCTGAACTACTTCCATCAGGGAAAAGCATCAACGTCCAGGAAAAGAACCCGGTACCCGGCCTGAAGCGCTGCCAAGTCAACATCGACAAAAAATTAGCATTCAGGGTGAGCCAGGAATGGTGGGAGGAGGGTGACACCGTCGTCGACGTGGCCAAGGGGGTTCCGCAGGTGAAGTCCGCCGAGTTGACGGATGACAGCGACTCCCTGCTCACCGGCACGGGGGGTGTGCAGAGAGCCCATTGCGCCGACTCAGAGCGTCCCGGCCACATCCTGTTCACCACTGCCCAGGTCTACGCCGACGGCGTGGACGATTCGGCAGCGATGCGGGAGCTGATCACTGAATACACCCGGGCAGTGGAGGAATCTGCGGTTTGCCGCTGAGGTGTGGATGGCCGACGCCCCGACCTCCGCAACGGGATCGCATGATGCGGTCGCCCCTGAAATCCGCTTGCGCGGTCTTCCGGGCGCCCGGTGTCCGGCATCCGGACGGCGACGACAAGGAGCACAGGATGAGCGCCCCTCCGGGTGGAGTCGGCGAGTTCTGCTGGATGGACGTCAAGACCCGCGATCTGCCCGGCACCGCCGCCTTCTTCTCGAAGGCCCTGGGCTGGCGCTTCGCGGTGGACGAGGAGGACTGGCGCCGGGCCACGAAGATATCCGCCGGCGGTCACCGGGTCGGCGGCGTGAGTGATCTCGCGCATCCGGTCTATCCGCCGGGGACCCCCGCCCACATCGCCTACTACCTGGCGGTCGACGACGTCGACCGCCGCGTCGAAGCGGCGACGGCGGACGGTGCGCGCCTGGTCGTCGCCCCCTTCGACGCGGGCGATCAGGGCCGTACGGCGACGCTGGTCGATCCGGTGGGCGCCGCCTTCTCCCTGTGGCAGCCGCGCCGGTTCACCGGGTGGGGGTTCCCGCCCCGCTCCGCGGGCGTCCCGCAGCGCATGGTCCTGGCCTGCGACCGGCCGGAACGGGCCCGGGACTTCTACCGGAAGGCGCTGGACGTCCGTCCGGCCCGCGCCGACTTCGTCACCGCACCCGGGCCCGCTGCTTCCGCCCCGCGGTGGGAACTCGCCGTCGGCGTCGACGACCCGGACGGCGTCGTCGCACGCGCAGGCGGTCTCGGCCCGGGGGCCGTGCTCCGCTCCGAGGAGGGCGGTCGGCCCGTGGTGCGGTTGAGCAGTCCGGAGGGGCTGACCGTCCACGTGCGCGGCCTGGAGCCCTGAACGGGCGGCCGGTCGGCGCGCCCGCGCGGTCCGTACGGCGGCCCGGACCGGAGAAGGAAGGCGGTCCGGGCCTGCCACCGCGTTCCCCCGTCGGGGCGGACGGAGGGCGGTGGCAGGCCCGGTACCCCGCACGCCGTTGTGCGGGGCCCCGCCGGTGTGTTCCGCGGCCGGCTGTGACGATCGCTGGTCAGGGCATCCTCGAACCGGCCGCGGAGTCTGTACGGGCGTTCAGCCCAGGCGCTTCACCAGCGCGTGGTACTGGTCCCACAGCTCCTTGGGCGTGTGGTCGCCGAAGGTGTTGAGGTGGTCGGGGACCAGCGCGGCCTCCTCGCGCCACACGTCCTTGTCGACGGTGAGCAGGAAGTCCAGGTCGGCGTCGGACAGGTCGAGGCCCTCGGTGTCCAGCGCCTCCTTGGTCGGCAGGACGCCGATCGGGGTCTCGACGCCTTCCGCCTCGCCCTCCAGGCGCTCCACGATCCACTTCAGGACGCGGCTGTTCTCGCCGAAGCCGGGCCAGACGAACTTGCCGTCGTCGTTCTTGCGGAACCAGTTGACGTAGTAGATCTTCGGCAGCTTGGACTGGTCCTTGTCCTTGGCCACGTCGACCCAGTGCGCCATGTAGTCGCCCATGTTGTAGCCGCAGAACGGCAGCATGGCGAACGGGTCGCGGCGCAGCTCGCCGACCTTGCCCTCGGCGGCGGCGGTCTTCTCGGAGGCCACGTTGGCGCCGAGGAAGACACCGTGGTTCCAGTCGAAGGACTCCGTCACCAGCGGTACGGCGCTGGCGCGGCGCCCACCGAAGAGGATCGCGGAGATCGGCACGCCCTTGGGGTCCTCCCACTCGGGCGCGATGATCGGGCACTGCGAGGCCGGGACGGTGAAGCGGGCGTTGGGGTGCGCGGCCGGGGTCTCCGAGGCGGGCGTCCAGTCGTTGCCCTTCCAGTCGGTGAGGTGGGCCGGGGGCTCCTCGGTCATGCCCTCCCACCACACGTCGCCGTCGTCGGTGAGGGCGACGTTGGTGAAGACGGAGTTGCCCCACAGGGTCTTCATGGCGTTGGCGTTGGTGTGCTCGCCGGTGCCGGGCGCGACGCCGAAGAAGCCGGCCTCGGGGTTGATCGCGTAGAGGCGGCCGTCCTCGCCGAAGCGCATCCAGGCGATGTCGTCACCGATGGTCTCGACCGTCCAGCCGGGGATGGTCGGCTCCAGCATGGCGAGGTTGGTCTTGCCGCAGGCGCTCGGGAACGCGGCGGCGACGTACTTGGACTCGCCGCGCGGCGGGGTGAGCTTGAGGATCAGCATGTGCTCGGCGAGCCAGCCCTCGTCGCGGGCCATGACGGACGCGATGCGCAGGGCGTAGCACTTCTTGCCGAGCAGGGCGTTGCCGCCGTAGCCGGAGCCGTAGGACCAGATCTCGCGGTCCTCGGGGAAGTGCGAGATGTACTTGGTGCTGTTGCAGGGCCAGGGGACGTCCTCCTGGCCGGGCTCCAGCGGGGCGCCGAGGGAGTGCACGGCCTTGACGAAGAAGCCGTCGGAGCCGAGCTCGTCGAGGACCGGCTGTCCCATGCGGGTCATGGTGCGCATGGAGACGGCGACGTACGCGGAGTCGGTGATCTCGACGCCGAGGGCGGACAGCGGCGAGCCGAGGGGGCCCATGCAGAAGGGCACGACGTACATGGTGCGGCCGCGCATGGAGCCGCGGAACAGGCCCTTGTCACCGGTGAAGATCTCCCGCATCTCGGCGGGGGCCTTCCAGTGGTTGGTGGGACCGGCGTCCTCCTCCTTCTCGGAGCAGATGAAGGTCCGGTCCTCGACGCGGGCGACGTCGGTCGGGTCGGAGGCCGCGTAGTAGGAGTGGGGGCGCTTGACCGGGTCGAGCTTGCGGAAGGTGCCCTTGGCGACGAGTTCCTCGCACAGGCGCTCGTACTCGGCCTCTGAGCCGTCGCACCAGACCACGTTGTCCGGCTGCGTCAGGTCTGCGATCTCGTTGACCCAGGAAATCAGTCCCTGGTGGGTGGTGGGGACGCTGGGAGCCGCGATGTCGCGCGCCACGATTGCTCCTAAGTGAGGGTTTTTTGTTGGGAGGCCCCGTGGGGGCTGCGACCCGGATGCTTCACGGTGGAACCTTCGGCGCTCATCCGGTGCCGACCGCACTCATTTGATCATCCGATGTCGACGCCCATCTGTCCAGAGGAGCGCACAAGTGAGCAACGTGACGCTGACCACGGTTTCTTCCGCCGCTTTACCTGCACGTTGGGTGGATCTGAACGTTTCTTTGCGTGACGATTCCGTGGAGCGGCCGTGAGACGATGACCACTTCGTCCCCCCAACGCATCACCCCGACCCGCAACTTACGGCTCCGTAGATACGATGCGGCCATGACTGCGTTCACCCCCGACGCGCCCACGGACCCGCCGGCCGAAGGCCGCGGTCCGGTGGTGACCGCCCTGCCCCATCCGGTCAAACCCAAGCTCCGCGGCTGGCTGCACCTCGGCATGTTCCCCGCCGCCCTGGTGGCGGGACTGGTGCTGACCGCCTTCGCCGACTCCCCCCGGGGCCGCCTCGCCTGTGCGGTCTACGCCCTGACCGCCTGCCTGCTGTTCGGCGTGAGTGCGCTGTACCACCGGGGCGACTGGAGCCCCCGCATGGACGGGGTGCTGCGCCGGCTCGACCACGCCAACATCTTCCTGATCATCGCGGGCACCTACACCCCGCTGACCATCCTGCTGCTGCCGGACTCCAAAGGGCGGTGGCTGCTCTGGGGCATCTGGGCCGCGGCCGCGGCCGGGATCGTCTTCCGGGTCTTCTGGGTCGGCGCCCCGCGCTGGCTCTACACGCCCTGCTACATCGCGATGGGCTGGGCGGCCGTCTTCTTCCTCCCGGACTTCCTGCGCACCGGCGGCATCGCCGTGCTCGTCCTGGTGGTCGTGGGCGGCGTGCTCTACAGCGCGGGCGGGGTCGTCTACGGCATCAAGAAGCCCAATCCCTCACCGCGCTGGTTCGGCTTCCACGAGGTCTTCCACTCCTTCACCCTGGCCGCCTTCATCGCGCACTACGTCGGCATCTCCCTGGTGGCGTACCAGCACCCGTAGACACCCACCCCTCGGATCCGGGCCGCGGCATCGACGCCGCGGCCTTTTTCGTGCCCGGGGCGCGGTCACCGGGGCGCGGTCACCGGTCCGCGACCGCCGGGGCGCGGCCACCGGTCCGCGACCGCCGGGTGCACGGCCACCGGTCCGCGACCGCCGGGTGCACGGCCATCGGTCCGCGACCGCCGGGTGCACGGCCATCGGTCCGCGACACGCACGGCCCCGCACGGCCCCGATGATTGACATGGACCAGCTTTTGAGAGCTACTTTCATTTCATGGCCGCTGTCATTCAACAGAACGACGCACATACCGACCCTCGCCGCTGGTGGGCCCTCGGGGCCCTGGTCGCGAGCATGCTCACACTCGGCTTCGACCTGACGATCCTCAACGTGGCACTGCCGACCATGGCCGCGCAGCTGGGGGCGAGCACCGGTGAGCTCCAGTGGATCGTGGACTCGTACATCGTGGTGTTCGCGGCGCTGATGCTGCCCGCCGGTCTGCTCGGCGACCGCTTCGGCCGGCGCCGCATGCTCGTCGTGGGGCTCTGCGTGTTCCTCGCCGGGTCCCTGGCCGGGGCCCTGACCGACGCGCCCGGGCTCGTCGTCGCGGCCCGCTCGGCGATGGGGCTCGGGGCCGCGCTGGTGATTCCGCTCGGGCTGTCCGTGCTGCCGTCGATGTTCGGCGAGGAGGAGCGCGGCAAGGCGGTCGCCGCCGTCACCGCCTCCATGGCCGCGGGGATGCCGCTCGGGCCGCTGGTCGGCGGGCTGCTGCTCGACCACTACTGGTGGGGCTCGATCTTCCTGATCAACCTGCCGATGGCCGCCGCCGGCATCGCCGCCTGCCTGTTCCTGCTCCCCGAATCCCGCGACCCCTCCTCCCCCAGGGTCGACGCGCTGTCCACGGCGCTCAGCGCGCTCGGGCTCGGCGCGCTGGTCTTCGGCATCATCGAGGGGCCGACACGCGGCTGGACCGGCCCCTGGGTGCTCGGCTCGTTCGCGCTGTCCGCGCTGCTGCTGACCGGCCTCGTGGCGCGGGAGCGGCGCGCCGCTCGGCCCATGCTCGACCTCGCGCTGCTCGGGCGGCGGGTCTTCCTGTTCAACGTCCTGGCCGCGGCCCTCGGCACCTTCGTCCTCGCCGGGCTGCTGTTCGTGCTGCCGACGTACCTGCAGGAGATCGGCGGCAGCGACGCCTTCGGCACCGGGCTGCGGCTGCTGCCGCTGATGGGCGGTCTGCTGGTCTCCGCGCGGGTGAGCACACCGCTGGTGCGGCGGCTCGGGCCCCGGCCGGTGGTCGGCGCGGGGCTGGTCGTGCTGTGCTTCGCCGCGCTGCTCGGCGCCCGGACCGACCCGGGCAGCGGCTACGGGTTCACCGCCGTGTGGCTGACCGTCGCGGGGCTGGGCTTCGGCCTGGCGATGGTGCCCGCGATGGACGCGGCGCTCGGCGGCATCCCCGCCGACGCGGCGGGCAGCGGATCCGCCCTGCTGATGACGTTGCGCCAGGTGGGCGGAGCCGTCGGCATCGCCCTGCTCGGCAGCCTCGTCGCCGACACCTACGCCGCCCGGCTCGACACCACCGGGCTGCCCGCCCCCGCCGCCGAGGCCGCCCGGGAGTCGCTGAGCGGGGCGCACGCCGTCGCCGAGCGGCTGGGTCTGCCCGCCCTCGCCCGCTCCGCCGACGCGGCGTACCTGGACGGGATGGCCCTCGTCCTGGTGGTCTGCGGGATCGCCGCGCTGGTGACCGCGGCCCTGGTCGCGCTGTTCCTGCCGAACCCGCGCCCCGCCGCACCGCCGGCCGGACGGACCGCGGACGTACCGGACACCACCGCCCCGGACCGCCCCGGACCGGAAGCGGAATCCTCCCCGGCCATGGCCCGGGCGAAGGGGGATGGCGGACAATTGACGGCATGACCACGGCACGAACCCCTGTTCCCGAGGCGGCCCGCCACCTGGGTCTGCGCGAACGGAAGAAGCTCAAGACCCGCAGGGCGATCAGGGAGGCCACCTACTCGCTGATCAGGGAGCAGGGGTACGAGGCCACCACCGTCGAGCAGATCGCGGACCGCGCCGAGGTCTCGCCGAGCACCGTCTTCCGCTACTTCCCCGCCAAGGAGGACATCGTCCTGACGGACGAGTACGACCCCCTCCTGGAGGAGCTGCTGCGGCAGCGCCCGGCCGACGAACCGGTGCTGGAGTCGCTGCGCTGGGCGTTCCGCGAGGCGATGACGACGGCGCTCACCGACAACCCCGCCCACGAGCGGGAGGAGACGATCCTGCGGGCCCGGGTGATGGTGCAGGTGCCCCAGGTGCGCTCGCGGCTGATGGAGAGCATGTCCGTCACGGGCCGCCTGCTGTGCCGGGCCCTCGCCGAGCGCACCGGGCGCCACGAGGACGACCTCGAGGTGCGGGTCTACGCCATGGGGTTGATGGGCGCCCTGCTGGAGACGATGGTCTACTGGGCCGAGGACGACTGCCGGGAGGACCTGCCGACGCTGATCGACCGCACCCTGTCCACCTTCAAGGACCTGCCCCGCCGCTGAGGCCGCGGGCGCTCTCCCGGGGTCGCGGGCGCCGGCACCGTACAGCACGGGCCGGGTGCGCGGCCCCATGCCATCCTTGACCGGGTGAACGGTCCCCAGATCCACGTCGAGTTCGCCCCCGAGCTGCTTCTCTTCGTCCCCCAGGCACGGCCCACGGGCGCCACGAAGACCGCCACCGACGGCGTCTCCAGCCTCGGTCACGTCATCGAGTCCCTCGGTGTCCCGCTGACCGAGGTCGGCGCGCTGCTCGTGGACGGCCACGAGGTGCCGGTGTCGCACGTCCCGGCCGCCGGCGAGGCGGTGACCGTGCGCACCGTCGACCGCCCCCAGCGGGTGCCGGGGGCGCCGCTGCGCTTCCTGCTCGACGTGCACCTGGGCACCCTCGCCCGCCGGCTGCGGCTGCTGGGCGTGGACACCGCGTACGAGGCGACGGACATCGGCGACCCGGCGCTGGCCGCCCGGTCGGCGGCCGAGAAGCGGGTCATGCTCAGCCGCGACCGCGGACTGCTGCGCCGCCGCGAGCTGTGGGCCGGCGCGTTCGTCTACAGCACCCGTCCCGACGAGCAACTCCAGTACGTGCTGGACCGGTTCCGGCCCGAGCTGCGGCCCTGGACCCGCTGCACCGCCTGCAACGGCCTGCTGCGCAAGGCCTCCAAGGAGGAGGTCGCCGACCAGTTGAAGGGCGGCACCCACCGCACGTACGACGTGTTCGCGCAGTGCACCGAGTGCGAGCGCGCCTACTGGAAGGGCGCGCACCACGAACAGCTCGAGGCGATCGTGGAACGCGCCCTGAGCCGCAGCGCCCAGGAGGACTGAGCGCCCCGGCCGGCGTCGTCCCGGCGGTGCCCGGCGTCCCCGTCGCCGCAGGCGCCGCCGTCGCGGTTGCCGTCCGGCCGTCGCGGACCGGCCGTCGCGGACCGGTCGGGAAGGCGCCGGTCGGGAAGGGCGGCGCCGGTCGGCGCGGGCCCGCGGGTGGCGCGGCGGCCGGGACGCCGGGCGGCGCCCGCCTTCTCAGCCGCCCAGTGCCGCGCGCAGCCGGTCCGGATCGGTCGTCGGCGCGTCGCAGGTGAAGTCACGGCAGACGTACGCGGCCGGTTCGTCCCGGACGAGCGGCCGGTCGGCGAGCAGCGGGAACTCGTCGCTGCCCGGGGTCCCGACGGCGACCACCGCCCCCGGGGCCGTGCCCAGCAGGGCCGTGCGGTGCAGGGTCCTGGTGGCCGGATCGTCCGGCGCCGGGCCGACCACCGCGATCTCCCGCGGCCCGTCCAGCACCGCCTCGGCGACCGCGAGCCCCCACCCGATGAACCGCGGGACCCGCGGCCCGAGCGCCTTCACCGCGCCCAGCGCCCGCTCGGCGGCGGTGCGGTGGGGCTCGGAGCCGGTGTGGGCGGCATAGCTCAGCAGGGCGCCCGCGGCGGCGCTCCAGCCGGACGGGACGGCGTTGTCGGTCGGGTCCTGCGGACGCCGGATGAGCCGCTCGGCGTCGGCCGCGGTGTCGTACAGGGCGCCCGAATCGGGGTCGGTGAAACGGGCGAGCACATGATCGAGCAGCAGCCCCGCGAACTCCAGCCACACCCCCTCCCCGGTCACCGACGCCAGCGCCAGGAAGCCCTCGGCGACGTCGGCGTAGTCCTCCAGCACTCCGGCGTTGGCGCCGACGTGGCCGTCCTTGCTGGTGCGGGCGATCCGGGCGTGCTCGTCGAAGTGCAGCCGCACCAGCAGGTCACCGGCGGCGACGGCGGCCTCGACCAGGTCCGGCCGGTCGAAGTAGGCCCCGGTCTCGGCCAGCGCGGCGACGGCCAGTCCGTTCCAGGCGGCGACGACCTTGTCGTCCCGGCCGGGCGCGGGTCGGGCGGCCCGCGCCGCGAGCAGCCGCTCCCTGACGCCGTCGATCCGTGCGGCGTCGAACACCTCGTCCCGCTGCGGCAGTTGCAGTACCGAGGCGCCCTCCTCGAAGGTGCCCTCCTCGGTCACCCCGAAGTACCGTGCGGCGAGGTCGGCGTCCTCCTCCCCGAGCACCTCGCGCAGCTGCGCGGGGGTCCACACGTAGTACGCGCCCTCGACGTGCCGGCCCGTCCCGTCGTCGCTGTCGGCGTCCAGCGCGGAGGCGAAGCCGCCCTCGGGCGTGCGCAGTTCGCGGACCATGAAGTCGGCGGTCTCCAGCGCCACCCGGCGCGCGAGCTCGGAGCCGGTGGCGCGCCACAGGTGGGCGTAGACCCGGCACAGCAGCGCGTTGTCGTAGAGCATCTTCTCGAAGTGCGGCACCACCCAGTCCCGGTCGACCGAGTACCGCGCGAAGCCGCCGCCGAGCTGGTCGTAGATCCCCCCGCGCGCCATCCGCTCGCAGGTGTCCTGCGCCATCTGCAGCGCGCCCTCGGCGCCGGTGCGGGCGTGGTGCCGCAGCAGGAACTCGAGCACCATGGACGGCGGGAACTTCGGCGCCCCGCCGAATCCGCCGCGCTGCGGGTCGTACTCCCTGGTCAGCCCGAGCAGCGCCTGCGCCAGCTCCTGCTCGCCCGGGACCTTCGCGTCCCCGTAGGAGATCTCCCGGCCGGCCAGGTCCCGCGTGATCTTCCCGGCCACGTCGGTGACCTCGTCCCGGCGCTCCTCCCACGCCTGGTGGATCCCCTGGAGCACCTGCAGGAAGGACGGCATGCCGTGCCGGGGCTCGGGCGGGAAGTAGGTGCCGAAGTAGAACGGCTCGGCGTCCGGCGTGAGGAACACGGTCATGGGCCACCCGCCGTGCCCGGTCGCCGCCTGCACGGCCTCCATGTAGACGGCGTCCACGTCGGGGCGCTCCTCGCGGTCCACCTTGACGCTCACGAAGTGCCCGTTCAGGTAGTCGGCGGTCGTCCGGTCCTCGAAGGACTCGTGCGCCATGACGTGGCACCAGTGGCAGCTCGAGTAGCCGACGCTCAGCAGGACGGGCACGTTCCGCTCGCGTGCCTCCGCGAAGGCCCCGTCCGACCACGGCCACCAGTCGACGGGGTTGTCGGCGTGCTGGAGCAGGTACGGGGACGTTTCGTTGGCCAGTCGGTTCGCCATACCCCCATCCTGCCCGACCCACCGGGAATCACCACGGGACGACCCGGCCGCCACGCGCGGCCCTCCTCCTCTGGTCTCCCTCGGGTCTCCCTCCGGTCCTCCCCGGTCCTCCCCGGTCCCCCTCCGGCTCCCGTGGGGGCGAGCGGCCGGTCCGTACGTCACCGGCCTTCGTCCCGTGATCGCCGCCCTCTCGCGCCGGCGCCCCGTCCGCAGCACACTCGTAGGCGACGAAGTCGCCGCCGGAGGGGGACGTGGCATGCGGGACGGTCATCGGGCGGACGCCGAGCGGTTGTTGGCGCGGGCCGTGGAGGAGGAGGTGCGCCGTACGGGCGGGCGCGCGGACGGGAAGGTGCTGCTGACGCGGGCGCGCGGGGCGCTGGACGCGATGGCGCGCACGGCGGCCGAGGAGTACGCGGCGTACACCCGCGCCCTGGACGAGGCGGAGGCCGGCCGGCTCACCTTCCGCCAGCGCTACGCCCGCGAGGGCGCCGGGACGCCGCTGCTGGTGGCCGGGGTGGCCGGGGTCGCGGCCGTGGTCGCCGACATGGCCCTGGGGACGGGTGCCGGGACGGCACTGGGCGCGGGGGTGGCCGCCGGGGCGGTCGGGGCGGCGGCGACCGTGGTGAAGGTGGCCGGCTCGCACGTGCCCGCCGCCCACCGCCGGGCCGGCGCGGCGCACCAGCCGGGCGGGCCGGAGCAGTTGCGGCTGCAGTGGCTGACGGCGCTGGAGGTGCGGGGGATACGCCCGTTCCTGGACCAGCAGCGGATGCTGGCCGCGTCCACGGGCCGGAAGGAGGCGGGGCCGCGGCTGCGCGGCGCGGACAAGAGCGCGGCGGCCCGCGGGCGAAGCGTGCTGGAGCAGTCGTTCGGGCAGCTGCCGGAGCCGCTGGGCCCGTTCGCGGGCCGGCGGCAGGAGATGGCGCGGATCCGGCAGTGGGTGCAAGCGGCCCGCGCGAGCACGGAGACGCGGCCGACGGTGGTGGTGCTGCACGGGGCATCCGGCAGCGGCCGCACGACGCTCGCGGTACGTGCCGCGCACGAGCTGAAGGACCACTTCCGCGGCGCCTGCGTCGTCGATCTGCGCGGCGAGGGCTCCGGTGAGCCGCCGCTGTCCACCCGGGACGCGCTGCTGCACCTGCTGAACCGGCTCGGGGCGCCCCGCGAACAGCTGCTGTTCCGTGAGCGGTCCTCCCCCGACCAGCAGGTCAGACGGCTGAGCGAGCTGTACCACCAGCATCTGACGGGCCTGCCGGTCACCGTCGTCCTCGACGACGCCTCCGATCCGCAGCAGGTCCGCACGCTGGTCCCCGAGCGGTCCGACAGCCTGGTCCTGGTCACCTCCCGCGCGCCCCTCGGCCTGCCCGACGACCTTCCGGCCCGGGTGTACCAGTTACCGGTGGAGCCGCTGGACGCGGCGGGCGCGGAGGAACTGCTGGCGGCCGCCGCCCGGGACTCCTCCGGGCCGTACGACGCCGAGTCCGCCGAGCGGGTGCGGGAGCTGTGCGGGGGCCTGCCGCTGGCGCTGCGGCTCGCCGGTTCGTCCCTGGGGCCGCGGTCCCCGCGCGCGCTGGCCACGGACCTGGGCGCGTACGGTCCGGTCGAACCGGTGGAGCGCGCCCTGTGGCTGCGCTACACCGACCAGTCGGAGACGGAACGGCGGCTGCTGCGCCGGCTGGCGCTGGCCGGCCGGGTCTCGCTGGGTGCCGCCGCGGCGGCGGCCCTGCTCGCCACCGACGAGGCGGAGGCGGTCCGGCACCTGGAGGCGCTGTCCCGCGCGGGCCTGCTCGACCGGGTGCGGCACAGCCGCTACCGGCTGCACGACCTGGTGCGCGCCTTCGCGCTGGCCCGGCTGCTCGACGAGGAGGACCCGGCCGAGCGCACGGCGGCGCAGGAGCGGCTGATCGTGAACTACGCCGAGCTGGCCGACTCGGTGCTGCGGCTGGTCGACGGCCCCATGTCGACCCGCTCGGACCGCTTCGGCCCGTACGGCTTCACCTCGCTGGACGAGGCGCTGCGCTGGCTGGACGACGAGTCGAGCTTCATCACGGCGGCGCTGCGGCACGCGGAGGGCGTGGACCGGGCGGCGGTGCTGAACCTCCTGGGCGCGCTGTGCGACTACTGCCTGCTGCGCGGCGACCTGTACCGCCTCGGTGAGATCAGTGAGCTGGCGCAGGCGGTGGACGAGGGCCTGCTGGTGCGCTCGGTGCAGTGGCGCACCGGCATCGCGGCACGTCAGCTGGGCGAGCTGGACAAGGCGCGCACGACCCTGGCGTCGGTGGTGGACCTGTACCGGGAGGCGCACCACGAGGCGGGTGCGGCCCGTGCGCTGACCTCGCTCGGCATCACCCTGCACCACCAGGGCAACCTGACCGAGGCGGCGGCGAAGCTGCGCGAGGCCCTCGACCTGCAGTCCGTTCCCGAGCTGGCCACGGACCGCGCCTGGACGATGCACGCGCTGGCGGCGGTCGAGCGGGACCGGGCCCGGCTGTCCGAAGCGCTGGACCTGCTGACCGAGTCCCTGGTGCTGCACCGGGCTGGCGAATCCGTGCACGGCCAGGCCTGGGCGCACTACCAGCTCGGCCAGCTCTTTCTGCGCACCGGTGACGTGCCGCGCGCCGAGGGCGAGCTGCGCGCGGCCCTCGAGCTGTACGGCCGCACCCGTGACGGCCGCGGCGAGGCCTGGGCGCTGACCCAGCTCGCCCGGGCCCGGCTGGTGGACGGCGACGCCTCCGAGGCGGTGGAGGACCTGCGGCGGGCCGCCGCCCGGCACCGGGACAACGAGGACGCGCGGGGCGAGGCCTGGACGCTGTACTACCTGGGCCAGGCGCTGGAGGAGACCGGGGACCTGGACCGGTCGGTGCGCGAGCTGGAACGCGCCCGCACGATGTTCTCCCGGATGCGGGACGTCTACGGTCTGGCCTGCGCCCGGCACCACTCGGCGCGGGTGACCCGCGACCAGCGGGCGGCCCGGACCGGTTCGCTGCGCAACTCGGGCTTCGCCCGTCAGCTGCTGGTCGACGCCCGCGCCGACTTCCAGCGCATCGGTGTGGCGCACGGCGAGGCGTGGACCTGCCTGGAGCTGGCCGTGGTCGACGCGGGCAACGCCCGCACCCAGCAGGCGCTGGCCCTGTGCGACGAGGCGGTGACCCTGTTCACGTCCTACGGCGACCGCCGCGGCGAGGACTGGGCCCGTTTCCTGCGCTGCACCCTCCTGCCGTACGCGGCCCCGGGCGGCACGGAGGTCGGCACGGCGGTGGCCCAGGAGGAGCTGTCCCGGCTGGGCCGGGCCGCCCACGCCTCCCGCGACGGGAAGCTGGACGACTGCGTGGAGGCCTACCAGCTGCTGCTGGAGCGGGGCGTCAGCCTGGAGGCGGGCTGGCAGGCCTGGCGCCTGGGCATGGTCCCGGGCCGCCAGGCCCGGGAGGTGATGGGGGTCGCCGTCGGGTCCACGGCGTAGGGCGCCGTGGACCGGGGCGGGACGCCGGGCAGGGCGTGCCGTGGGCACGGGCGTCGCGCCCGGCCCCGTGGCACGCCCCGCGGCTCAGCCGTTCTTCTTCTTGCCCCCGCCGGGGGCGGCGGAGGCCTCGGTGCCGTCCCCGGACCGGTTCTGCGGGTCCTCCGCCTCGGGGAAGTCGACCCGGCCCATGTGGCGGTTCATCGACTTCATCAGGGCCCAGACCGCCAGGGCCATCACCGCGAAGACGATGAAGCCGAGGACACCGGGGGTGACCTTGTTCTTGTCGAATTCCTCGGCGAGGGGGACGAGGTGGGTGATTGCCAGGCTTGCGCTCATGTCAGGCATTGTCCCGGATGCCCGCGAAGAGGTCGTCCTCGGGGAGGGAGGTGTCGACGAGGGACTTGGCGAGCTCGTACTCCTCCGTGGGCCAGACCTCCTTCTGGAGCTCCATCGGCACCCGGAACCAGCCGCCGTCGGGGTCGATCTGCGTGGCGTGCGCGATCAGCGCCTTGTCGCGGATCTCGAAGAAGTCGGCGCACGGGACGTGCGTGGTGATCGTGCGCTCCGTGCGCTCGGACTCGTTCCAGCGCTTGAGCCAGTCCCCGTAGGGCGACTCCAGGCCGCGGTCCAGCATGGCCCGGTGCAGCGCCTCGGTGCGGGGGCGGTTGAAGCCCTGGTTGTAGTACAGCTTCAGCGGCTGGTACGCCGGGCCGTACTCGCTCTCCGGGTACTTCGCGGTGTCCGCCGCGCCCTCGAACGCCACCATCGTGATCTTGTGGGTCATGATGTGGTCGGGGTGCGGGTAGCCGCCGTTCTCGTCGTAGGTGGTGATCACCTGGGGGCGGAAGGCGCGGATCCTGCGCACCAGCTCGCCGGCGGCCTTGTCGACGTCCTCCAGGGCGAAGCAGCCCTCCGGCAGCGGCGGCAGCGGGTCGCCCTCGGGCAGGCCGGAGTCGACGAAGCCGAGCCAGTCCTGCTCGACGCCGAGGATCTCGCGGGCCTCGTCCATCTCCTTCCTGCGCACCTCGTGGATGTTCTCCTCGATGTACGGGTCACCCTGGAGTTTCGGGTTGAGGACGGAGCCGCGCTCCCCGCCCGTGCAGGTCACCACCAGCACGTCCACCCCCTCGGACACGTACTTCGCCATGGTGGCCGCGCCCTTGCTCGACTCGTCGTCGGGGTGGGCGTGGACGGCCATCAGTCGCAGCTGGTCAGTCAAGACTCAATCCTCAAGTCGGTAGGCGCCCTGTGTGCGGCGGCGCAGTCGCAGGCTTCTATAGTGACCGAATCGGGGGGCGAATAATTCCGGGTTCCGGGTCCGCGTCCACGACGGGGCCCGGGTCCCCTTCCTGCCGAGGAGACGATCATGAGTACGGCGAGCACGCGGCTGCCCGAGGGCCGTTACGGCCGCTCCTCGGACGAGCGCGCCGACCGCACGCTCAAGGCCGTCGGCGCCGTGCTGGCCGTGGTGATGATCGGACTGCTCGGCTGGTTCGGCTACCACCACGTCGTCAAGAACGAGATCAGCGCCGAGGTGATCAGTTTCGACCTCGCGAAGGACGCGGTGAAGGTGCACCTGGAGGTGCACAAGGACGCGGGGACCGACGGCTACTGCACGGTGCGCTCCCAGGCCGCGAACGGCGCCGAGGTGGGCCGCGCCGACTTCCGCTTCGACGGGGACGAGACGCGCATCGACAGGGTCGTCACCCTCCGCACGACCTCCCCCGGGTCGACGGCCGAGCTCGTCGGCTGCTACGCGCGCTGACGCCGCCGGGAATACACAGCGCCTGACCTGCGCCGATGCGAGTCCGGCGGCTTATGTCCTCCCCCTTTGGGCACGAAATTGTTAGGCTCGTGGTTTCGCCCATCCGTGGAGGAACATCCTTCGAGGAGGGCGATGCTTTGTATTCCCAGTACCTACGAGGAGCACCTGTGACCCAGACCAGCGAGAACGTCACCTGGCTGACCCAGGAGGCGTACAACAAGCTCAAGGACGAGCTTGAGTACCTTACTGGTCCCGCGCGCACGGAGATCGCCGCGAAGATCGCCGCCGCGCGCGAGGAGGGCGACCTGCGTGAGAACGGCGGGTACCACGCGGCCAAGGAGGAGCAGGGCAAGCAGGAACTCCGTGTGCGCCAGCTCACCCAGCTCCTCGAGAACGCCAAGGTCGGCGAGGCGCCGGCGGCCGACGGCACGGTGGCGCCCGGCATGGTCGTGACGATCGCCTTCGACGGTGACGAGGACGACACGCTGACCTTCCTCCTCGCCTCGCGCGAGTACGCGAGCTCGGAGATCGAGACCTACTCGCCGCAGTCCCCGCTGGGCACCGGCGTGATCGGCCGCAAGGTCGGCGAGAACGCGGAGTACGAGCTGCCGAACGGCAAGACGGCCTCGGTGAAGATCCTCAAGGCCGAGCCGTACAAGGGCTGACCCGCTCCGCAGGTCTTCGACCCGCCCCCGGCGCCCCCTGCGGCGCCGGGGGCTTTGTCATGTCGCGGCCGAGCGGTACTTGCGCACGGCGAGGGTCCTGAACAGCGCGATGATCAGGACCGACCAGATCAGCGAGGCCCACACGGGGTGCTGCATGGGCCAGGCGTCGGGTGCCTGGAAGCCCGGGGGAAGGTTGCCGAACAGCTCACGGCACGCCTGCACGGTGGCGCTGAACGGGTTCCACTCCGCGATGTGCCGCAGGAAGGTCGGCATCTGGTTCGCGTCCACGAACGCGTTCGAGATGAACGTCAGCGGAAACAGCCAGATCAGACCGCCCGAGGTCGCCGCTTCCGGGGTGCGCACGGACAGGCCGATGAGCGCGCCGATCCACGAGAACGCGTACCCGAGCAGCAGGAGCAGCCCGAATCCGGCGAGCACCTTGCCGAAGTTCTCGTGCGTGCGCCAGCCGACCAGCACGGCGACGCCCGCGAGGACGAACAGGGTGAGCGCCGTCTGGACCAGGTCGGCGAGGGTGCGCCCGGTCAGGACCGCGCCGCGTGCCATGGGCAGGGAGCGGAAGCGGTCGATGAGGCCCTTGTGCATGTCGTCGGCGATGCCCGCGCCGGCTCCGGCGGTGGCGAACGTGACGGTCTGCGCGAAGATGCCCGCCATCAGGAACTCGCGGTAGGCCTGGGTGGAACTGGAGGAGCCCACCTGGATCGAGCCGCCGAACACATAGGTGAACAGCACCACGAACATGATCGGCTGGAGCAGCCCGAAGACGAGCATCTCGGGGATCCGGCTCATCCGGATCAGGTTCCTGTGGGCGACGACCAGGGAGTCCCGGACCGACCGGACGACGGGGTTGCCGGGCGGCGTGATCCGCACGGCGTCGGTGACGGCGCTCATGTCGCGGCCTCCTCGCTGTGGTGGTGTCCCTGTCCCTCGGCGTCGCGCGCGGTGCGCCCGGCGTCGTCCGCGTCCCCGTCCCTGTCCGTGTCGGCGGCCTCCGCGACGTGTCCGGTGAGGGAGAGGAAGACGTCGTCGAGGGTCGGTCGGCGCAGACCGATGTCGTCGATCTCGATGCCGTGGGCGTCGAGCTCGCGGATGACCTCGGCCAGGAGCTTCGCCCCGCCGGAGACCGGCGTGGTGATCTTGCGCATGTGCTCCTCGACCGTGGTGTCGCCCTTGCCGGGGCCGCGCAGGCCGTACTTGTCCAGGAGGGCGGAGGCGGCCCGGACCTTCTCCCGTTCGTGCACCACGACCTCGACGCGCTCGCCGCCGGTGCGGGCCTTGAGCTGGTCGGAGGTGCCCTGGGCGATGACCCGGCCCCGGTCGACGACGGCGATGTCGTGCGCGAGGTGGTCGGCCTCCTCCAGGTACTGGGTGGTGAGCAGCAGGGTCGTGCCCCCGGAGACGAGCTGCTTGATCACCTCCCACAGCTGCTGCCGGTTGCGCGGGTCGAGGCCGGTCGTCGGCTCGTCCATGAACATCACGGGCGGCGAGACGACCAGGGCCGCCGCGAGGTCGAGTCGGCGGCGCATGCCCCCGGAGTAGGTCTTGGCGGGGCGGTCGGCCGCGTCCGCGAGGTGGAACTGCTCCAGCAGCTCGTCCGCGCGGGCCTTCGCCGCCTTCCCCCTCATCTGGTAGAGCCGGCCGACCATCTGCAGGTTCTCGCGACCGGTCAGGTATTCGTCGACGGCCGCGAACTGGCCGGACAGGCCGATGGAGCGGCGCACCGCGTCGGGCTGCCTCAGCACGTCGAGGCCGGCGACGACCGCCCTGCCGCTGTCGGGGCGCAGCAAGGTGGTCAGGCAGCGGACGGCGGTGGTCTTGCCCGCGCCGTTCGGCCCGAGCAGGCCCAGGACGGTGCCCTCCGGGACGTCGAGGTCGACGCCGTCCAGTGCCCTGACGTCCCCGAAGGTCTTCACCAGACCTTCGGCATAGATGGCGCCTGGCATATGAGTCTCCACGTCATCGGGGTCATCGGAGTCATCGGAGTCATCGGGGAATTCTTCGGAAAGACCGGGTTCGTACGGTGTGCCCCGTCCGGCCCCTTTCCCTCCGGGCGGGCGGTGCCGGGCAGTGAGGTGACACACACCGTAACGCGATGTATCGCGTCCCTCAACGGGTTTTCCCGAACGGGTGACGGGGAGCCGTGGCCCCCGCCGGTGCCGGGCCGTCCGCGCCGGGGCGTCCCAGCCGGGCCGCCCACGCCGGGCCGCCCGCGTCAGTCCAGCACCGTGTGACCCGCGTCGTGCAGGGCCCGGCCGACCTCGGCGCAGTGCGCCGGTCCCTTGGTCTCCAGGTGCAGTTCGACCTCCGCCTCCGTGAGCCCGAGCCGTGGGTCGGTCCGCACGTGGCTCACGTCGAGGACGTTGGCGTCGACCGCCGACAACGTCCCGAGAAGCGACGCGAGGGCGCCCGGCCGGTCCGTCAGGCGCAGTCGAACGGCCAGGTAGCGGCCCTGCGCGGCCATGCCGTGCCGCAGCACGCGCTCCATCAGCACCGGGTCGACGTTGCCCCCGGACAGCACCGCCACGACCGGCCCGTCGAAGGTGTCGGGCCGGCTCAGCAGCGCCGCGACCGGGCTCGCCCCAGCCGGCTCGACGACCAGCTTGGCCCGCTCCAGGCACAGCAGCAGCGCCGTGGACAGCTCGTCCTCGGTGACGGTGCGCACCTCGTCCACCAGCTCGTCGACGATCCCGAACGGCACGTCCCCGGGCCGCCCCACCCTGATGCCGTCGGCCATCGTCATCGGGTTCCGCACCGACACCGGGCGCCCGGCCGCCAGCGAGGGCGGATACGCCGCCGCGCCCGCCGCCTGCACACCGACGATCCGCACGTCCGGCCGCAGCGACTTCACCGCGACCGCGATGCCGGCGGCCAGCCCGCCCCCGCCCATGCCCACGACGACCGTCCGCACCTCGGGGCACTGCTCCAGGATCTCCAGGCCCACCGTGCCCTGGCCCGCGATGACGTCCGGGTGGTCGAAGGGGTGGATGAGCACCGCCCCCGTGTCGTACGCGTACTCCTGCGCGGCGGCCAGCGACTCGTCCACCACCTGGCCCCGCAGCCGCACCTCGGCGCCGTACTCCCGGGTCGCGCCGACCTTCGGCAGCGGGGCGCCCTTCGGCATGAACACCGTCGCGCGCACCCCCAGCAGCGACGAGGCCAGCGCGACCCCCTGGGCGTGGTTGCCGGCGCTCGCCGCGACGACACCGGCGGCA
Organism: Streptomyces viridosporus T7A; assembly: GCF_008704515.1. Taxonomy (NCBI): domain Bacteria; kingdom Bacillati; phylum Actinomycetota; class Actinomycetes; order Kitasatosporales; family Streptomycetaceae; genus Streptomyces; species Streptomyces viridosporus. Next base: position 5,229,360 of record NZ_CP023700.1, on the reverse strand, counting down.
CGCTCCTCGGGCAGCAGCCCGGAGATCCGGACGTACGCGCCGCGCAACTTGAACGAGCCCGTCCGCTGCAGGTTCTCGCACTTGAGGTACACCGGTGCGCCCACCTGCCGGGACAGGTGCCTGCTGCCCTCCAGCGCGGTCACCCGCGCCACCCCCGAGAGCATCTTCTGGGCGCCGCGCACATCGTCGAGGGTGACGGCCCGCAAGGAGCCGGCCGTGCTGTAGCTCATGCCTCCAGCATCGCAGTCCCCACACGCCCGTGAACGCCGTGACCGATCCGCGGACTCCGCTTCGCGCAGCACCGCGCGGCCCGCCCTCCGGCCGCGTACCCTTGTCCCCCACACAAAAGCCCTCCACGAAGTGAGCCCCCGGCCATGCCCACAACACCTGAAATGTCGATGGACATGACGACGGACGCAACGGCCGTCGGTGACACCGGTCTTCTCGACACGCTGCAGCACGAGGTGGCGCTGTTCGCCCGCCGCGCGGAACAGACACGGCTCGGCGGGGTCGGCCAGGTGCGCAACTCCATGGACCGCGCCGCCTACCTGCTGCTCAACCGCCTCGACAAAGAAGGCCCGATGGGCGTCAAGGCGCTCGCCGCGAGCATGGGCATCGACTCCTCGACGGTCACCCGGCAGGTGGCCCCGCTCGTGGACACCGGCCTGGTCAAGCGGACCTCGCACCCCGAGGACGGGCGCGCGGTCGTGCTCCAGCTGTCCCCGCGCGGACAGGCCCGGCTGGAGGAAGTGCGCGTCTCGCGGCGTGCGTTGATGGCCGAGCTGACGGACGACTGGGCGCCGGAGGAGCGCGAGGCGTTCTGCACGCTCCTGACGCGCTTCAACAACGCGCTGTCCACGCGGATGTCGACGCAGGGGATGCCGGCGGACTCGGAGGGGCAGTCGGCCTCCTGACCGTCCCGGGCGTCCGCCGCCCGCGGGGACGGCCCGGTTCCGGGTGTGCGCGGCCCTTGACCGCGGGGCGCGCCCTGGCCTCATATGAAGACCGGGTCCCCGTCGTACGCGCCCGCGGCAGGCCGTACGCGGCCGGGACCGGTCCGTTCGGGGAGGGCGGGAGGCGCGGTTGCGACCACGGCATGCGTCCCGGGATCTGTGCCGGGCCCGCGAGTTCGAGGCGTACGTCGCGGGCGCGGGCGGCCGGCTGCTGCACACCGCGACGCTGCTCACCGCGGAGGCGCCGGGCGACAACCCGCACGCGCGGCGCCTGCTGATCCGTGCGCTGGCCCACACGTACGCCTCCTGGGACCGGCTGCGCGGCGACGATCCCTACGAGGTCACCCGTCGGTACCTGGCGATCCGCTTCGCGCACGGTGTCCGGCACCGGCACCGCGGCCTGCTCCGCTCCCGGCCCCTCCCGCAGAGCCCCCTGGCCCGGCTCTCCCCGCGGGAGCGCCTGGTCCTGGTCCTGCGGTTCCACGAGGGCGTCGCCGAGGAACGGACGGCGGCCCTGCTCGGTCTGCCCGCGGACCGTGTGCGGACGATCTGCCACCGCGCGACGGCGGCCCTCCTGGACCCGCCCCGGGAGCCGGCTCCGGCGGTGGGAGGCGCCGGGGTGGCGCCGTCATGAGGCCGCCCGTACGGACGGGTCCCGGCGACGACGGCCACGGCGGGGGGCGGGAATGGCCCGGATGAACCGCGAGGAGGCCGTACGGCGGCTGCTGGGGCAGTCGCCTCCCCCGGTGCCGCCCGAGCTGTCCGCGCGGGCCGCGCGCCGGGGGGCCCGCATCCTGCGGCGCAGGGCGCGGGCCCGCCGCGTGCTGTGGCTGCTGGTGCTCGCGGCGGCCGTGGCCGTCACGGTGTGGGCGCTGACGGCCCGTCCCTGGGTGGAGCCGCCGTCGGAGACGACCCCACCCCTGACGGGCTGGTGAGCCGGCCCGGCGCGGACCGGCTCGCGGACCTTACTTCCCGAGCGCCTGCTGGAGGTCGTCGAGCAGGTCGTCGACGTTCTCGATGCCGACGGAGAGCCGCACCAGGTCGCCGGGGACCTCGAGGGCGGAGCCCGCCACCGACGCGTGCGTCATGCGGCCGGGGTGCTCGATCAGCGACTCCACGCCGCCGAGGGACTCGCCGAGCGTGAAGACCCCGGTCCGGTTGCAGACCTCGACGGCCGCCTCCTCGCCGCCCTTGACGCGGAAGGAGACCATGCCGCCGAACGCCCGCATCTGCTTGGCGGCGACCTCGTGACCGGGGTGGTCCGGCAGTCCCGGGTACAGCACGCTCGTCACCCGCGGGTGCCGGGTGAGCATGTCGGCGACCCTGGTCGCGTTCTCGCTGTGCCGGTCCATGCGGACCGGGAGCGTCTTGGTGCCGCGCAGCACCAGCCAGGAGTCGAAGGGGCCGGCGACCGCGCCCATCGCGTTCTGGTGGAAGGCGAGCTCCTCGCCCAGCTCCGCGTCGGCGGTGATCAGGGCGCCGCCGACGACGTCCGAGTGGCCGCCCATGTACTTGGTCAGGGAGTGCACGACGACGTCCGCGCCGAGCAGCAGCGGCTGCTGGAGGTACGGCGTGGCGAAGGTGTTGTCGACGACGAGGCGGGCGCCCGCGTCCCGGGCGACCTGGGCCACGGCGGCGATGTCGGTGATGCCGAGCAGCGGGTTGGAGGGGGTCTCCACCCAGACCGCCTTGGTCTTCGGGGTGAGGGCGGCCCGCACCGCGGCCGGGTCGGAGGTGTCGGCCACCGACCACTCCACGCCCCAGCGGGCGACGACCTTGGCGAAGAGGCGGAACGTGCCGCCGTACGCGTCGTTCGGGATCACCACGTGGTCGCCGGGGGCGAGCAGCGTGCGCAGCAGGCAGTCCTCGGCCGCCAGTCCGGACGCGAACGCGAGGCCGCGGCGGCCGCCCTCCAGGGCGGCGAGGTTCTCCTCCAGCGCGGTCCTGGTCGGGTTGGCGCTGCGGCTGTACTCGTAGCCGCCGCGCAGGCCGCCGACGCCGTCCTGCTTGTAGGTGGACACCTGGTAGATCGGCGGGACGACCGCGCCCGTCAGGGGGTCGGCGGTGTTGCCCGCGTGGATCGCGAGCGTCTCGAAGTGCTGACTGATGTGCCTGTCGCTCATGAGCACCGAGGGTAGTGCGCGGGCGGCGTGGACGACGGACCAGGAGCGGGCACGAGCGCCCTGGCCCTCCTCGGGGGTCCGTGAGCCGGGTTTTTCCACAGGTCGGGCAACGGGTTGGCCAATTGTCGCCGCGGTCTGGTTCGCTGGTGGCATGGAGATTCTCTGGGTCCTGATCGCGCTCGTCATGCTGGGCGTCGTGATGTCGTCGTTCCTCAGACGCCGGCGCGGTGCGGTCGGGCTGGTCCCGCCCGGCCACCCGGACGCGGCGGACCCGGCGAACTACGGCTTCGCCCGCGAGGAGGAGCTGGACATCCGCATGCCCGGCCCCGATCAGGACCTGCTGGACGTCCTGGACCTGGTGCAGCGCACCCAGGACTACCGCGCGGCGCAGCAGCTGCTGGCCGGCACGGACAAGGAGAGCGAGCTGCGCTGGCAGCGCGTCCAGGCCTTCGCGGGCGCCGCCTCGCTGGAGCTGCAGCAGCGGCCCGGCGGGGTGGGCGAGGCGCCGGGCGGGCAGTGGCTGCGGGTGTGGCGGACCGAGGCCCCCAAGGACGCGGGGGGAGCGGCGGTGCACGCCGAATTCCTGGTGCAGCAGGCCTGGCGTACGGCCGCGCCCGGGACGGACGAGTTCCGGATCATCATGGAGGAGGCGAAGGCGGCCTGCGGCGAGGCGGCGCTGCTGGCCCCCGGCGACCCGATCCCGTACCTCGTGGAACTCTCGGTGGCCCGTGGACTCGGCTACGCCCGGGGGGACTTCGAGCAGATCTGGCTGAAGATCCTGGACCGCGCGCCGAACCACATGGGGGCGCATCTGGCCGCGCTGCACTACTGGTGCGAGAAGTGGCACGGCTCGCGGCAGGAGGCGTACGCGTTCGCGGAGGCCGCGGCGGCCCGGGCGCCCGAGGGCTCCCTCCTCGCCGCGATGCCGCTCTTCGCGGTGTTCGAGCACCTGCCCGAGGTGACCCTGGTCAGCAGCTTCTACCAGAGCGAGGTCGTCTCCCGGGCGATCCACGGCGCGCTGCACGCGGTGCACTCGGCCCGCCCCGACGACCCGATGCTGGCGCACGTCCGGCACCTGCTGATCTTCTTCCTGGTCCGTGCCGAGCGCTGGGCCGAGGCCATGAGCCAGTTGGTGCACGTCGACGGCCACGTCGGTGCGCTCCCCTGGACCCTGTCCGCCGACCCCGCCGCGGAGTTCGCGGTCTACCGCGCCCTGGCGGTCGCGGGTTACGAGGCGAACGGCGGCAGCCCGGCGACCCTGCCGCACTGAGCGCCGACGCGCGCCCGAAGCCTCGCGTCCGTCCGGACACCGCCCCGGTGTGCCCCATGTCCTGACTCCGGCGAGGGCGAGCCGGACCTCCGGTGGGGGATTCCGGTGGGGGGCTGGTCGCGGCCGGCCCGCTGTCCGGGGAGTACCGCGACGACCGAGGCCGGCGGACCCGCCGCCCCGGACCGTGGCCCGGGACGGCGTCGTGGCGCACGGTGGCGGTGCCGCCCGCAGCGGCGGGAAGACGGCGCACAGCAGCGGCGCGGCTTCGTCGCGAGGGCCAGGCCGTCGGGGACGCGGACGACGTAGTTCTCGTCGACGATCTTCTGCGCGTAGCCGCCGTAGGCCGGCCGGCCGTCCCGGCCGATGCCGTTGTAGGTCATCGTGGCGCCGTTCAGGCAGTACTGCTCCAGACCGGCCTCGCAGTTGTCGCAGGTGCGGCAGGAGTCGACCATGCAGCCGACCCCCACGCGGTCGCCGACCCGGAACCGGGTGACGCCGGAGCCGACCTCGGACACCACGCCCGCGATCTCGTGGCCCGGGACCATCGGGAAGATCGCCTCGCCCCAGCCCTCGCGGGCCTGGTGGATGTCGGAGTGGCAGATGCCGGCGAACTCGATGTCGATCAGGACGTCGTGCGCGCCGACCTCGCGCCGCTCGATGGTCGTCCGCTGGACTCGCTGGACGCGGTCCCGGCGTGCCTCTCGGGCCGGCGCTCGGACATCCTCGCCTGGAACCGGATGGCCGCGGCGCTCTTCGGGGACTGGGGGAGGCTTCCGGCACAGGAGCGGAACCGGGCGCGGCTGGTGTTCCTGAACCCCGAGTACCGGGAGCTGTTCGTGGAGTGGGACCAGAAGGCGTACGACACGGTCGCCTACCTCCGCATGGACGCGGGCCGCCACCCGGACGACCCCGGCTGTCCTCCCTGGTCGGGGAGTTGTCCGTGAAGAGCGAGGAGTTCCGCCGGCTCCGGACCGCGCACGACGTCAAGGAGAAGAACCACGGCGTCAAGCGCCTGCGGCATCCGCTCGTCGGGAGCCGACCCTGTTCTTCGAGTCGCTCCGGCCGTTCGGCGACACGGAGCAGTCACTGGTCACGTACCACGCCGAGCCGGGCTCGCCGTCGGCACAGGCGCTGCGGCTGCCGGGCAGCTGGGGCGCGGACGCGAGGGCGTCGGGCCCGGCCTCGGCGCCGTCCGTCTGAGGACGGGCGGCCACCGGGCGCGAACGGGCGGAGGGCCCGCCGGACGTCGTGCTTCCGGCGGGCCCTCGTTCAGCGCACCCGGTCGGTGGACCGGCGGCTCACTTGCCGTGGTACGCGTTGTAGATCGAGAGCGTCGACGTGTTGCCCTTCTTGTCGGCGATCTTGGCGCGGAAGGAGATCGCCTTCCCCTTCGCCGGGTTCTTGACGGTGATCTTCCCCTTCGTGACGGTGGTCTTCTTCCAGGTCTTGCCGGAGTCGTAGGAGACGTACACCGAGAGCGACTTGAGGTTCTTGCCCTTGGCCGCGCCCTCGACGGTGACCGGGAAGGTGGCCTTCTTGCCGGCCGGGACCTTGCTGTCCAGCCCGGTGACCGCCTGGAAGCGGACCGTGGAGGCGGGCAGCTGCGTGAAGGCGGTGGTCTTCTTGGAGCGGAAGGTCCAGCTCGCGTCGATGCGGGTGGAGGCGGCGGCGACCCGGGCGCTGCGCTTGACCGAGGTGGTCAGCTTGTAGGAGGCGTCACCGGCCGGGACCGTGAACGCGTCCTCGCCGAGCAGCGGATCGCTGTGGGAGCCGATCTTCTTGCCGTTGCGGTAGAGGCTGGTGGTGGCCGAGGTGAAGTCCGAGGAGCCGGCGTGGCCCTTGCCGTCGGCGAACAGCGGCAGGAGGCCGACGATGGTGTTCCCGTCCCGGAAGAGACCGTAGTCCGCGCTCAGACGCGGGCCGAAGACCGCCGTGTTGAACCTCTTGGTGTACTTCTTGCCGGCCTTGAAGGTCTGCGGCTCGCCCAGCGTGTAGAAGGCGTCGGTCAGGGGACGGCCGTCCGCGTCCTTGCCCGCGCGCTGCTCGAGGTCGAACGACCACCGGATCTTCTCCGCCGTCGACAGGTACAGGGTGCGCGTGCCGGGGAGCTTCTGCTCGGCCGGGGCGCCGAACACGAAGTCGTCGGGCAGCATGCCGAAGGTGTAGACACCGCCGGTCTTGCCGGGGGCCGCGGCGCCCAGTTCGAGCTTCGCCGTGGCGAGTTCGCCCGCCTTGAAGTGCCGGACCTTCTTGCCCTGGATCTTCTTCACCTTGGCGCTGGTGGCCACGTCGTACTGGGTGCTCGCGCCCTTGGTCCACTGGCCGTTCCAGGTCTGCTGGATCCCGCCGGGGGCCTCCGGGCCGAGGTGGGCCATCCGCAGGTCGGCGAAGGACTCGACGGAGGCGCCGATGCCGACCATCGCCGTGTCGTAGGTGTAGCCGATGGTCGCGGAGAGCGGCTTGGCCTTGGGGTCCGGCACGGTGATGTCCGCCGCCCGGGTGGTGCGTGCGTCGAGTGTCAGCGTGGTGTCCTTGGTGACGCTCAGCTTCGGCTGGACCAGCCAGTCGATGCCGCCCTCGAGCGCCGCGAAGTCCTTGGCGATCCAGGAGTCCACCAGGTAGGTGCCCTTGGGCACGCGCAGGGTGGCGGTGTCGGTGGCCGGGGCGCCGTAGCCGCGGCCGGAGCCCAGGCCCGCGTAGCCGATCAGGTCGGTGAGGTGCTCGGTCGTGGGCTTGCCGTCCCGGCCGATGTGCCGGACGGTCACGTCGTACGACTCGACCTCGCGCTGCACCGCGGCGGCCGTGCGGACCGTCTGCCCGCCGCCCGTGGCGACCACGTACGCGGAGTACGCGCCGTCGACCGTGCCGCCGAGCCGGGTGTCGGCGGTCATGTCGACGGAGGCGCTGCCGCCCGCCGGGACGGTCACCGTGGTGGCGCCCAGCGTGAAGAAGCCGGCCGGGGCCGCCTTGCCCTTGGGGTCGGTGGCGGTCGACGTCAGCTTCAGCGTGACGTCCTGGGTGCCGAGGTTGCGGTAGGTCAGCTGCTTGGTGACCGGCTCGTCGTCGGTGTGCGGCCACTGCTGGACGCCGAAGCTCACCGAGACCGGGTCGGCGATCACGGTCTGCTGGAGCGCCTTGTCGGCCTGGATCCGGCCCGAACCCTGCTCGAACGGGGTGTACTTGCCGCCCTTGGTGGAGCCGGTGAGCGCGCCCTTCAGCTCGGCGGGGGTCCAGTCGGGGTGCTGCTGCTTCAGGAGGGCCGCCGCGCCCGCGACGTGCGGGGTCGCCATCGACGTGCCGGAGATGGTCATGTAGCCGGCCGGCCCCTCACCGACCTCCTGGGCGATGTCGTTGCCCTTCCCCGAGGCGGCCGTGATGTCCACGCCGGGAGCGGTGACGTCCGGCTTGATGGCGCCGTCGCCGAGGCGGGGGCCGGTGGAGGAGAAGTCGGCGAGCTTGTCCTTGTCGTCGACGGCGCCGACGGTGAGGGCGGCGTCCGCGCTGCCGGGCGAACCGATCGACTCCGGGCCCTCGTTGCCGGCCGCGATGGCGAACAGGACGCCCTTCTCGGCGGACAGCTTGTCGACCGCCGCCTCCAGCGGGTCGGTCTCCGGTGTGTCCATGCCGCCCAGGCTCATGTTGACGACGTCGGCGCCCTGCGCGGCCGCCCACTCCATGCCGGCGAGGATGCCGGAGTCGTCGCCGAAACCGGAGTCGTCGAGGACCTTGCCGTTGAGGATCTCGGCGCCGGGTGCGACGCCCTTGTACTTGCCCTTGGACTGGGCGCCCGTGCCCGCCGCGATCGAGGCGACGTGGGTGCCGTGGCCCACCTTGTCGCCGGTGCCCGGCGCGGCGGTGAAGTTCTTGGACGCGCTCACCCGGCCCTTCAGGTCCGGATGGGCCGTGTCGACACCGGTGTCCAGGACGGCGATCTTCACGCCCTTGCCGTCGTAGCCGGCGGACCACGCCTTGGGGGCGCCGATCTGCCCGACGGACGTGTCGAGGGCGGCCCTGCGGACCCCGTCCAGCCAGACGTGGGCGATGCCGGAGGCGGTCCGGTCGCCGTTGGTGACGGCGTTCCACAGCTCGGACGCGTCCTCGTGCGGGGTCCGCACCGCGTCCGCGTTCAGGGACGTCAGGGCCCGGCGGAGCTCGCCCGCTTCGCGGACCTCGGCCTTGGCGGTCCGTGCGGCGCCCTGGTAGCCGACGATGACCTTCAGTCCCTGTTTCTGGGAGTTGCGGGTCGCGGCCTTGCCGAGTTCGGTGATGTCGAAGAGCCGCCGGTCGAGCTTGCCGCTCGCGACCAGCCGGGCGGCGTCCGCCGGCAGCACGAGGGTGTGGCCGTCGACCTTGCGGATCTGGACGGGTATGTGTTCCCGCCCCTCGGCCCGCTCGAGGCCGACGACGCGGCCCGTGGCGTCCACGGCGACCCGGTCGCCGGTGATCAGTGTGATGTGCTGCGTGGCCTTGAGCGAGGACGTCTTCGCCGACGCCTTCGCCGACGGCTGTCCGGCGGCGGCCGTGCGCTCCCCGCTCGCCGCCGCCGGTCCGGTCATGCCGGCCGCGAGGGCCACGGCGGCGGCCGTGGCGACCGTGGCCGCGCATGCTCTTTTCACTTGTCTGCGCAAGGTTCCCCCTAGCGGAGTTGCCGGGTGAACTCCCCGTCACCCGGTCGGGGGTGGTCTCGTACGCATGCGCGCACCCCCCGGAGCACGCAGTATGCCGAGGGGTGATCAAGCGCCTCAAGGGCTGTGGAAAAGGTGGGCAAGTCGCCGGGCGACTGTAACGTCACCGCCGGAACTCCGTTACAGAACCGCGTGGTGAGGCCTCGTCGGCTCAGGCCCCGGTGTTCTCCCGCACGGTGATCCGTCCCTCGCGGATCGTCGCCAGGCGCGGGGCCTCCCGCGCGATCGCCGAGTCGTGGGTGACCATGACGAAGGTGAGCCCGAGCTCCTTCCACATCCGGATGAGCACGTCCATGATCTCGTCGCGCATCGACTCGTCGAGGTTTCCGGTCGGTTCGTCGGCGAGCAGCACCTTCGGCTCCTTCACCAGGGCCCGCGCGATGGCCACCCGCTGCTGCTGACCGCCGGACATCTCGCCGGGCAGATGCCCGAGCCGCTCGCCGAGCCCCACCGAGGCGAGCGCCTCGGCGGCCTTCTCCCGGCGCTCCTTCGCCCTCACCCCGAGCGGGACGAGCGCGGTCTCGACGTTCTCCTGCGCGGTGAGCGTGGGGATCAGGTTGAAGGACTGGAAGACGAAGCCGATGTTCTCGCTGCGCACCCGGGTGAGCCGGGCCTCGGGCAGCTTGGCCAGGTCGGTCCCGTCGAGGAGGATCTCGCCGGAGCTGGGCCGGTCGAGCCCGCCGAGCATCTGCAGCAGTGTGGACTTGCCGCCGCCCGTGGGCCCCTGGATGACGAGCCGGTCTCCGTCGGCGATGGTCAGGTCGATGCCGTCGAGGGCCTGGACGGTCTCCTTGCCGCGCGGGTAGCGCCGGGTGACGCCTCTGAGTTCGTACATGGGTCAACTCCTGGATCGTGTACGGGAAGTGGGGGCCCGGCCGCTGCCGTGCGGCCCCCGGACGCGGTGCCGGGCGGGCGTCACTCCACGCGGCGCAGCGCGTCGGCCGGCCGCAGCCGCGAGGCGCGCAGGCCGCCGAAGGCGCCGGCGACCAGACCGCCGGCCAGCGCGAGGCCGACCGCGAGGGCGAGGGTGGTGAGGTCGACGGGCGCGCTGAGCGCGACGTCGAGGGTCCGGGCGGCCTGCCGCCCGGGGCCGCCGGGACCACCGCCGCCGGGGCCGCCCGTGCCGCCGCCGAGTTGGGCCTGCAGGGTGGGACTGGCCGAGGTGACGGCGTACGCGCCCGCCAGGCCGAGCGCGATGCCGAGGACGCCGCCGACCAGGCCGGTGACCACGGCCTCGCCGGCCACCTGCCGGGTCACCCGGCCCGAGGACCAGCCCAGCGCCTTGAGCGTGCCGAACTCGCGCACCCGGCGGGAGACCGCCGAGGAGGTGAGCAGACCGGCGACGAGGAACGCGGCCACGAGCACCGTGACGGACAGCCACCTGCCGACGCCGGTGGCGAGCGAGGAGGCGGTGGACAGGGAACCGGAGACGGTGTCCGCGAGGTCGGCGGAGGTGGTGACGGTCGTGCCCGGGACGTTCTTCCGGATCGCGGACTTGACGTCGTCGATCCGCTGGGAGTCGGTCGCCTTGACGTAGACGGTGGTGACCTCGTCCTCGGCGTCGGCGAGCGTCTGGGCCTGCTTCAGCGGGATGTAGAGGTTGGCCGCGGCGTCCCCGCTGGTGGCGGTCGCGATACCGATGACCTTGTACTCGGTGCCCTTGACGGTGACGGTGTCACCGGCCTCGAGCTCCTTCTCCTCGGCGTAGGCGGAGTCGACGACGGCCACCTCCGCATCGGTCTCGGTCGCCTCGAAGGTGCGGCCGGTGGTGATCTCGGAGGACGTCAGCGGGCCGAGGGCGGACTCGGTGACGTCGGTGCCGTAGACGGTGTAGCTGTTGACGTCGAACTCGGCGCCGCCGCCCTGCACCCGCCCCTGCGGGGAGGAACCGCCACCGCCCGGACCACCGTCCGGGCCGCCCTGCCCGCTCCGGCCGTCCTGCTGCACCTGTCCCCGCCTGAACTGGCCGCTGACCTTGACGACCTGCAGGCTCAGTCCGCCCACCGCGTCGGCCACACCGCTCAGTTCGCCGACCTCGTCCACGGTGGAGCTCGCCAGGGTCTGGAAGCCCTGCACCATGACGCGGTCGCTGGACTGCTCCTCGTCGGAGCCCTCGTCCTGCGCGTCGAACTCGAAGCGCGGGCGCCGGGGCCGGTCCGAGCCGGAGTCCGAGGGCGGCTCCGCGGCCTTGGTGACCGTCATGTCGGTGCCCAGGCCGTACAGCGACTCCAGGACCTTGTCCTGTGCCTTGCCCGTGCCGGAGGACACGGAGGTGACCACGATGACCAGCGCGATGCCGAGCGCGAGGCCGGAGGCGACGACGAGGGCCGCCCTTCTGCGGCGGCGCAGCTCGCGCCTCAGGTAGGTGAAGAACATGGCGGCACGTTAGGAACGGTGCCTGATGAAGTGTTGAGCCCGGGATGAGAGCCCCATGAGAAGGCCGCGCAGGTGGAACGGGGAGCGGGGCCGGGGGAAGACCGGTGCCGCCGCCCGCCCTCGGCAGGGCGGACGGCGGCACCGGTCGGACGGGGTGAGGCTCCGTGAGCGGGTGGGATCAGAGGGCCGAGCCGGCCTTCCACTGCTCCCAGTCCATGTTCCAGCCGCTGAAGCCGTTGTCCGGGGCGATCGTCTTGTCGCCGGTGTTCTGGACGACGACCACGTCACCGATCATCGAGTTGTTGTAGAACCAGGCGCCGGGCGTGTTCGGGTCGCCCGCGCCCTTGGTGTCGGACAGGCCCACGCAGCCGTGGCTGGTGTTGGCGCTGCCGAAGATGGACTTGGCGGCCCAGTAGTTGCCGTGGATGAAGGTGCCGGAGGTGCTCAGGCGCATGGCGTGCGGGACGTCCTTGATGTCGTACTCGCCCTTGCCGTCGTCGTCGGTGAAGCCGACGGTCGCGCCGTTCATCCGGGTCTCCTTGAACTTCTCGGAGATGACCATCTGGCCCTCCCACGTCTTGTTCTCGGGCGACCCGGCGGAGATCGGGATGGTCCGGATGGTCTTGCCGTCCTGAGTGACCTTCATCTGCTTGGTCTTGGCGTCGACGTAGGAGACCTGGTTGCGGCCGATCTTGAAGGTGACCGTCTTCTGCTGGACGCCGTAGACGCCCTCGGCGCCCTCGACCCCGTCGAGCGCCAGCTTGAGGGTGACGGTGGAGCCCTCCTGCCAGTAGTCGTCGGGACGGCAGTCCATGCGGTTGGGGTTGAACCAGTGGCAGGCGACCTCCTGGCCACTGGTGGTGGAGACGGTGATGCCCTTCTGGACCGCGGCCTTGTTGGTGATCGCCTTGTCGAAGTTGATCGACACCGGCATGCCGACGCCCACGGTGGTGCCGTCGTCCGGAGTGAAGTTGCCGATGAAGCTGTTGCTGGGCGAAACCGTGGTGAAGGAGGCGTTCTCGTGGGCGGCGCGGCCCTCGGAGTCCTCGGCGGCGACCGTCACCTTGTAGGTGGTGGCGCGCTCCAGTTGGGCGTCGGGCTTCCAGCTCTTCTTGTCGGCGGATATCTGCCCGGAGACGGCCGTGCCGTCCGCGGTCGTCATCTTCACCTCGGTGAGCGTGCCCTTGGCCACGGTCACGGCGGCGGAGTTGTTGATGGAGGCGTTGGTGGTGCCGTCCTTCGGCGTGATCTTGATCTGGGCTTCGGAGGTCTTCTTGGCCGCCGCCTCGTCGACCTGGGCCTGCGAGGCACCCCCGCCCTTGCCGCTGTCGTTTCCGGCGTCGTCGCCACCCCCGGAACAGGCCGAGAGCACCAGCACACCGCCGAGCAGAGCGGACGCGGTCGCCAGACCCCTGCGCCGCTTACCGTCCGTCATCACACGCTTCTCCATCGTCGCCGAATCCCAACCCCACGAGCCCCGGCCCGAAGCCGGGACCTCGTCCTAACCATCAACGCTACGACCGGGTGATCCGGTTCCCCACGGCCCATGGGTGTGGGGCTCGCCACGTCCGCCGCGGCGGCGCGCCGACCGGCGCGCCGACCGGGACGCCGTGGCCCCGGACCGCGGTCGCCGCCCGGGGTACGACTGCCGGGCGGCCTCAGCGGCCCCCGCCCGCCCCGCGCGCGTCACCGCCGCCGCGGCCCTCTTCCTCGTACCCGTTCCCGCCCTCCTCGTTCCCCCCGTCGTACTCGTCAACTCCCCCGTGTCCGCTGCCGTACGGCTCCTCGTCGTCGTCCTCGTCGAGGTCCCACTCCGGTGCGTCGGGGTCGTAGTCGATCCGCTCGCTGCTCCACGAGGCCTGCTGGAGTTCGACCCCCGGCACCTCGCCGACCAGGCCGAACGGGTCGACGAGATGGGCGAGGGCCTCGGCTGTGTCCTCCGTCACAGCGCTTTCGGCGTGCGCCCGTTCCGCGGCCGGCATGCCGTCGTCGGCCGCGATCCTGCGCAGCGCGGCCCCGGTCACCGCTTCCTCGTCGTCCACCTCGAGGACGAGGTCCACTCGAATCCTGACAAAACGTGACGCCTCTGGAGTGCTCATGTCCGGAGCGTACGGCCCCGGGAGGCCGTGACTTTCCTGTGACCCGCGCCTTTCACTACCATCGGCCCACACGGCCAATTCGCCAGCGCCACAAGGGGATCGATATTCCGTGTCATCCGCGCTCCGTCCGTTGCTGACCGCCACCACCGCGGGCACCCTGCTGTGCGCCCTGTGGTTCGTTCCGTCCGCGAACGCGACCTCGGACGCTCCGGCGGGAGAGTCGACCTCGGCGAGCCCGTCTCCGCAGGTCACGGAACAGGCAAGAATCGTGTCCGGCACCACGCAGGCGTCCCTGCACGGCACCGGCCAGGAGGTCCGGCTCGCCGACACCGGCAGCTTCGACAGCACTCCCTACCTCGTCGGCGGCACGGCCTGCCTGGCCCTGGGCGCCGGGTTCGTCGTCTACTCGGTGCGCCGCGAGCGCTTCGGCCACTGAACCGCCCTCCCCGGCACGGGCCGCGGGCCGCCGGCCCGCAGGGGGTGGCGTCCCGTCAGTCCCGCGGTGCCCCGGTCACTTCCGGGTCGGCCCTCCGGGGCCCCGCGGCACCTCCCCAAAACCCCGGCCGGTTCAGCGCAGCGGTCCGGTGACCGTCTCCGCGGCCGCGACCAGCCGCCCGTCGCGGACGAACGCCTCCGCCGCGGCGAGGTCGGGCGCGAGGTACCGGTCCGGTCCCGGGCCCTCCACCCCCGCCTCCCGCACGGCCTCGATCACGGCCCGCGTCGCGGGCGCGGGCGTCAGCCCCTCGCGCAGCTCCACCGCGCGCGTGGCGGCGTACAGTTCGACGGCGATGACCCGGGTGAGGCCGTCCACGGCCGTGCGCAGCTTGCGCGCCGCCGACCAGCCCATGGAGACGTGGTCCTCCTGCATCGCGGAGGACGGGATCGAGTCCGCCGACGCCGGTACGGCGAGCCGCTTCAGCTCGCTCACCAGTGCGGCCTGGGTGTACTGAGCGATCATCAGCCCGGAGTCGACACCGGCGTCGTCGGCGAGGAACGGCGGCAGCCCGTGGCTGCGGTTCTTGTCCAGCAGCCGGTCGGTGCGGCGCTCGGCGATGGAGCCGAGGTCGGCGGCGGCGATGGCGAGGAAGTCCAGGACGTAGGCGATCGGTGCCCCGTGGAAGTTGCCGTTGGACTCGACCCGCCCGTCCGGCAGCACCACCGGATTGTCGACCGCGGAGGCGAGTTCGCGCTCGGCGACCAGCCGGGCGTGGGCCAGGGTGTCCCGCCCGGCGCCCGCGACCTGCGGGGCGCAGCGCACCGAGTAGGCGTCCTGGACCCGGGGCGCGTCGTCCTGGTGATGGCCCGTCATCCCCGAACCCTTCAGCACGGCCAGCATGTTGGCGGCGCTGGCGGCCTGCCCCGGGTGCGGGCGGATGGCGTGCAGCTCGGGGACGAGCACCTTGTCGGTGCCGAGCAGCGCCTCCAGGCTGAGGGCGGCCGTGACGTCGGCGGACCGGTAGAGGGTCTCCAGGTCGGCGAGGGCCATGACGAGCATGCCGAGCATGCCGTCGGTGCCGTTGAGGAGGGCGAGCCCCTCCTTCTCGCGCAGCTCGACGGGCCGGATGCCGTGCTCGGCGAGCAGGTCGCCGGCGGGCCGCACGCTCCCGTCGGGCCCTTCGGCCTCCCCCTCGCCCATCAACGCGAGGGCGCAGTGGGACAGCGGGGCCAGGTCGCCCGAGCAGCCGAGGGAGCCGTACTCGTGCACGACCGGGGTGATCCCGGCGTTCAGCACCTCGGCCATGGTCCGCGCGACCTCGGGCCTGACCCCGGTGCGCCCGGAGCAGACGGTCTTCAACCGCAGGAACATCAGGGCGCGGACGACCTCCCGCTCCACGCGCGGCCCCATCCCGGCGGCGTGCGAGCGGACGATGTTGCGCTGCAGCCGGCCGCGCAGCTCGGGGCTGATGTGCCGGGTGGCGAGGGCGCCGAAACCGGTGCTCACGCCGTACACGGGGTCCGGCTTGGCGGCCAGGGCGTCCACGATCCCGCGGGACGCGGCGAGGGCGGCCACCGCCTGGGCGGACAGTTCGACGCGGGCACCGCCGCGCGCCACGGCGAGCACGTCGGACGCGGTCACCCCGGACGTCCCCACCACCACAGTGTGCATATCCATATTCAGGAGCGTACGCAGTGAATTCAACGATGTCACCACCGGGAACCCGGTCCGCCCCTTACCGGCGCGTCACACCCGCCGGAGCCGCGGCGGGGCGTGCGGTCACGGCGAGTGCCGCCCCCGGAACCGGCGCCGCTCCCCGTCCGCCCCCCGCGGCGGCTCGTCCGCGAGCCGCACGACGGGATCGTCGAGGCCCTCCCGCCCGGCGACGACGGGACGGTCGGACCGGTCGGCCTTGGCCCGGTACTGCGCCGCGTCGGCCAACCGGAACAGCCGCCGGGCGGAGTGCACCGGCCCGACGGGGGCCTCGGTGGACGCCACCCCGCAGGCGACGCCGTCGCCGATCCCGAGGTCGACGGCCCGGCGGCACACCTCGTCGGCCGCCTTGACCACCTCGTCGGCGGACGGCCCCACGGACAGCAGGCAGAACTCGTCGCCGCCGAGCCGCGCCGCCAGGGCCCCCGGCAGCATCGCCCCGCACAGCGACAGCACGCTCCCGAACCGCTCCAGCAGCCGGTCCCCGACCGCGTGCCCGAGGGTGTCGTTGACCTTCTTCAGCCCGTTGACGTCGCACACCACGAGACTGACGACGGCCCCGTCCCGGCGGTGCCGCTCGATCGCCTCGTCGAGCCGCGCGTCCACGGCCCGGCGGTTGGCCAGCCCGGTCAACGCGTCCGTGAACGCCAGCCGGCGGGCCTCCTCCAGCCGCTCGGTCTGCGCGATCCCGGCGGCGACGACGGCGGCCAGGACGGTGGCGAAGTCGGCGTCGCCCCGCCCGAAGACGGGCGCGCCCACCGGCCGGGCCACGTACAGCTCCCCCCACGCCCGCCCGTGCAGCACGATCGGAGCGACCACGCAGCACCCCCGTCCGCGCCGCCGCAGCGCCGCCACCCGCTGGTGGCAGTAGCCCGGCCGTCCCTCCGCCGGCCCCTCGGCCACCTCCACCCAGGCGTCGGGCTCACCGCCGCCGGCCCACCGCTCGTGCAGGAACTCGGTGATCTCGGCGAACTGGTGCACCGGGTAGGACTCGTCGTCGGGGAACCCCTCCTCCCCCTCGGCCAGTTCCCCGACGTTCACCAGGACCCTCAGCCGCCCGAGCTCCCGCTCCCACATCGACAGCGCGGCGAAGCTCCCGCCCAGCGCCCGGCAGGCCCCGCCCGCCGCGGCCCGCCAGGCCTCCCGCGAGCTCTGCGCGGCGGCCATGCCCTGGGCCAGCGCCACCACGGCCGCCAGCCGGCTGTCCTCACCCATCCCTCCAGGCTAGGGAGATTCCGGGCGAACGGGTACATTAACCGTGCGAACGGGGACCGCCCGCGACGGGGCGGTCCCGGGACCGCGACGAGCCTCCGCTACTCTCCCGGCCAGTTCGGCCTGCGCTTCTCGTTGAAGGCGGCGACCCCCTCCGCCCGGTCGCCCGAGAACGCCACCGACCGCCAGGCCGCGTCCTCGACCTCGAGACCGGCGGACAGGTCCAGCCCGTGCCCGAGGCGCAGCGCCCGCTTGGCCGCCCGCAGCCCCACCGGGGAGTTCGCGGCGATCCGGGACGCCAGGGCCAGGGCCGCCTCCCGGTCCCGCCCCTCCTCCACCAGCTCGTCGACGAGCCCCAGCTCCCGGGCCTCGGCGGCCTCCACCCGCCGCGCCGTGAAGATCAGCTCGGCGGCGCGCGCCGCGCCCACCCGCCGGGGCAGCAGCTGCGTACCGCCGCCGCCCGGGATCACCCCGACGGACACCTCGGGCAGCCCCACCACGGCCGTGCGGTCGGCCACGATCACGTCGCACGACAGGGCCAGCTCGAAACCGCCGCCCAGGGCGAACCCGTGCACCGCCGCGACCGTGGGCACCGGCAGTTCGAGCACCCCGGTGTACGCCCCGCGCGCCACCGGGCGCTGGCGCACCAGGTCGGCGTCGCTGAAGGAGTTGCGCTCCTTCAGGTCGGCCCCCACGCAGAACGCCCGCTCGTGCGACGAGGTCAGCACCACCACCCGGACGTCCCGGTCCTCCGCCAGCGCCGCACAGGCCCCGGCGAGGGAGCGGGCCATCCCGGTCGACACGGCGTTCATGGCCCCCGGCCGGTCGAGGACGAGCTCCGCGACATGCCCCTGCTCGTGCCGGCGCACCAGCACGAACTCCCCGAACCGTTCCTCACTCATGACATCCTCCGGTTAACGCGGGTTAACATCGCTCGCCCCGATCATCGCAGCCCGACGCCCGCCCGGAAAAGGGCACGCGCCCGCTTCCCCCGCCCACCCGTTCGAGTGACATCCGGCCGACTCCGGCGGCTCCTCCCCGGGGGAGCGCATAACGTGCGCTCCACCGCGGCGCATCGGGGGCGCGTCCGCAGGGGAGGGATCGCGATGACACCGAACACGCCCGCACCACACCCCGGCACACCACCGGGACGCGCCGGTTCGCGCCTCCGGGGTCGTCACCGCAGGCCCCGCCCCCGCAAGGTCCTGCCGGCCCTCGGCGGCCTGGCCCTGGCCGCGGGCGCCCTGGGCCTCGTCCGCCTCGTCTCCGGCCCGGGCGGCGAAGACATCGGCGTGGAGGCCGTCCCCCGGCCGAGCGCCTCCACCCGTACGCCCGCCACCGCCACGAGCGGCACCCCGGGCCCACCGTCCCGCACCCCCGGGGCCGGCCCTTCCTCCCCCACCGCCCTGGGCGGCCAGGCCCCGGTCACGCTCACCCCGGGCACGTCCGCACCCCCCGCCCCGGCACGCTCCACGGCCACCACGGCCGCCACGGCCACCACCCCGGCCGTCCCGTCGACCGCCCCGCCCCCGGACCCGACGACCCGGGTACCGGGCCCGGTCACTCCCCCACCACCGGCACCGTCCCGCACCCGGACGCCCCCGCCCGTGGAACCCCCACCGGCCCGACCGGGCGAGCCCGGCCCCGTCGTGTGCGTACCGGTCATCGACCTGTGCGTCGGCGTGCGCTAGGACGTCCCGTTCCGGCGGGTGAGCAGCCAGGGCTCCACCACGCCGAGACCGCGCACCGGCCGCTGCCACATCGGCTGCAGGGCGAACCGGTACGTCGGCGGCTCCTCGCCCTCCTTCTCCGCCGCGGCCGCCGCCTCGGCCGCCGCCGCCTCGGAGGCGGGAGCGTCACCGGCGCGGATCAGTTCCTCGGCGAAGGCGGTGTCGACGAGCACGGCGTCCCGCGGGGCTATGGACGTGAGCCGGGAGGCCAGATTGACCGTGGTGCCGAAGACATCGCCCATCCGGGTGGTCACGGTGCCGAGCGCCATGCCGACCCGCAGCTCCGGCATCGTCTCGTCGTTCGCCAGGGTCTCGATCAGCATGAGGGCGATCTCCGCGGCGGTCCCCGCGTCGTCGGCGACGTACAGCACCTCGTCGCCCAGCGTCTTGATCAGCCGTCCGCCCCGGGCCGCGACGAGATCGGCGGCGGTGGTCTCGAAGGCCTCGACGAGCTCACCGAGTTCCTCCTCCTCCATCCGCCGGGTGAGCCGTGTGAACCCCACGAGGTCGGCGAACGCGACGGCGAGCCGCCGGTCCACCATCTCCTCGTCGTCGGCCCCCTGCACCACCCGCCCGGCCGAGGCGGCGAGCTGGCGCCGCCAGACGTACACCAGGAACTCCTGCAGCTCGGGCAGGAGCAGCTCGACGATCGGGTACGTCACCTCGGTGCGGGTCATCCCCGGCTCGGGCGGCTCGGTCAGCCCCTCCAGGAACGAGTCCATCTGCCATTCGGCCAGCCGTGCGGTGGTCTGCCCGGTGGACCGCGCCACCTGCACCGCCATGGCCTCGCTCAGCAGCCCCGCCTCCACCAGACCGGCCAGCCGGCGCAGCGCCAGTACGTCCGCCTCCGTGAGCGCCTTGGCCTGCCCCACGTCGGCGAAGCCCATGGCCCGCCAGAACCGCGTGGCCAGCTCCATGGTGACGCCGGCGCTGCGGGCCGCCTGAAAGGGCGTGTAACGGCGCTCGGCGCCCAGGATGAGCTGTTCGACGCGCAGAGCGAGCGGATCCTCGCCGGTGTCGGCGGGAGGGGGGTCCCCCCGTTCGTGCGAAGCCGGGAGTGGGGGAGGTTCCACCCCGCCCTGCGCGTCCGTACCGGAACCCGAGTCGTCGACGGTCACGCGTTGCTGCCCTTCCGATCTGCCACGGCCATGTTCGACCGGCCTCAACTCTACGGCAGGTGTGCGCCAGCTCACTCCGTTCGGTTGGGCCGGCGGTGAG
This sequence comes from Streptomyces viridosporus T7A, assembly GCF_008704515.1. NCBI lineage: Bacteria > Bacillati > Actinomycetota > Actinomycetes > Kitasatosporales > Streptomycetaceae > Streptomyces > Streptomyces viridosporus. Next base: position 5,209,545 of record NZ_CP023700.1, on the reverse strand, counting down.
ACGGCCGCAGCCGCGTACGGCGGCGGGCCGGGACGGTGGTGGGCCGGGACGGTGGTGGGAAGGGGACGGGGCCGAGGTGTCCGCCCGCGGCGGCCGGCGCGGTGGCGACCGCGCCCGTCCGTGCGCCGCGGGCACCCGCTCACACGGAACGCAGGTGCACGATGTCCCCCGCCCCCACGGGCTCCTGCACCCCTTCCTTCGTGGCGATCACCAGCCGCCCGTCCCCGTCCACGGCGACCGCCTCCCCCACCATCGACCGCTCCCCCGGCAGCTCCGCCCGCACCATCCGCCCGAGCGTCGCGCACCCCGCCGCGTACGTCTCCTGCAGACCGCACGCCGAGGCATCGCCTCCGGCCGCCCGCCACCGCCCGTACCACTCCTCCAGCGCCCGCAGCATCCCCCGCAGCAGCGGGTCCCGGTCCGTGTTCACCGCCCCCGCCAGCGCCAGCGACCCCGCCGTCGGCACCGGCAGCTCGTCGGCGCGCAGGCTCACATTGATCCCGACGCCGACGACCACACCGCCCTCCCCGGCGCCCTCCGCCAGGATCCCCCCGGTCTTCCGTTCCTCTCCGTCCACCGTCACCAGCACGTCGTTGGGCCACTTCAGCGCCGTGTCCACGCCCGCCGCCCGCGACAGTCCCGTCGCCACCGCGACCCCCGTCAGCAGCGGCAGCCACCCCCACCGCGCCACCGGCACCTCACGAGGCGTCAGCAGCACGGAGAAGAACAGCCCCGACCGGGCCGGCGCCGTCCACTGCCGGTCCAGCCGCCCCCGCGCGGCCGTCTGCTCCTCGGCGACGAGCACGGTCCCCTCCCCCGCCCGCCCCTCGGCCGCCCACGCCACCAGGTCGGAGTTGGTCGACCCGGTCCGCTGCACCACCTCCACCCGGGACCACAGCGTCCCCTCCCGCACCAACCCCCGACGCAAGGCGCTCACGTTGAGGGGCGGCCGGTCCAGGTCCGACCAACGGTTTCCGAACGGCTCTGACGCATCTCGCGGAGTCATGCAACACACACTAGGTGTGGTAAACGCCGCACTGCCGACCACGGGACCCCCCACTACGCTACGGATGAGTAACCGACCCCCCTTTTGAGCAGGCAGGGAGCCGCATCCCGATGTCCGAGCCGGAAGAGCAGCAGCCCGACATCCATACGACCGCGGGGAAGCTCGCGGACCTCCGGCGCCGGGTGGAGGAGGCGACGCACGCCGGTTCCGCGCGGGCGGTGGCCAAGCAGCACGCCAAGGGCAAGCTGACCGCCCGGGAGCGGATCGCCCTGCTGCTGGACGAGGACTCCTTCGTGGAGCTGGACGAGTTCGCCCGGCACCGCTCCACCGGCTTCGGGCTGGAGGCCGACCGGCCCTACGGCGACGGGGTGGTGACCGGGTACGGCACCGTGGACGGCCGGCCGGTGGCGGTGTTCTCGCAGGACTTCACGGTCTTCGGCGGGGCGCTGGGCGAGGTGTACGGGCAGAAGATCGTCAAGGTGATGGACTTCGCGCTGAAGACCGGCTGCCCGGTGATCGGCATCAACGACTCCGGCGGCGCGCGGATCCAGGAGGGGGTGGCCGCGCTGGGCGCCTACGGGGAGATCTTCCGCCGCAACACCCACGCCTCCGGGGTGATCCCGCAGATCAGCCTGGTGGTGGGGCCGTGCGCGGGCGGCGCGGTGTACTCGCCGGCGATCACCGACTTCACCGTCATGGTGGACCAAACCAGCCACATGTTCATCACCGGCCCGGACGTGATCAAGACGGTGACCGGCGAGGAGGTGGGCTTCGAGGAGCTGGGCGGGGCCCGCACCCACAACACCGCCTCCGGGGTGGCCCACCACCTGGCCGGCGACGAGAAGGACGCGATCGAGTACGTCAAGCAGCTGCTGTCGTACCTGCCGTCCAACAACCTCGCCGAGCCGCCGGCGTTCCCGGAGGAGGCGGACCTGGCGGTCGGCGCGGCGGACCGGGAGCTGGACGCGCTGGTGCCGGACAGCGCGCACCAGCCCTACGACATGCGCGCGGTGCTCGAGCGGGTGCTGGACGACGGCGAGTTCTGCGAGACGCAGCCGCTGTTCGCGCCGAACATCCTCACCGGCTTCGGCCGCATCGAGGGCCGCCCGGTGGGCGTGGTGGCCAACCAGCCGCTGCAGTTCGCCGGCTGCCTGGACATCGCCGCCTCGGAGAAGGCGGCCCGGTTCGTGCGCACCTGCGACGCCTTCAACCTGCCGGTGCTCACCTTCGTGGACGTGCCCGGCTTTCTGCCCGGGGTGGGCCAGGAGCACGACGGCATCATCCGCCGCGGCGCCAAGCTGATCTACGCCTACGCCGAGGCCACCGTGCCGCTGATCACCGTGATCACCCGCAAGGCCTTCGGCGGCGCCTACGACGTGATGGGCTCCAAGCACCTGGGCGCCGACCTGAACCTGGCCTGGCCCACCGCGCAGATCGCGGTGATGGGCGCGCAGGGCGCGGTCAACATCCTGCACCGGCGCACCATCGCGGCCGCCGCCGATCCGGAGGCCGCCCGCGCCCGGCTGATCCGGGAGTACGAGGACGCCCTGCTCAACCCCTACACCGCCGCCGAGCGCGGCTACGTGGACGCGGTGGTCGCGCCCCGCGAGACCCGCCGCCACCTGGTGCGCGGGCTGCGCCAGCTGCGCACCAAGCGGGCCGCGCTGCCGCCGAAGAAGCACGGCAACATCCCGCTGTGAGGAGCCGACGTGACCATCAGGATCGTGCGGGGCAATCCGACCCCGGAGGAGCTGGCCGCCGCCCTGGCGGTGGTCCGGGCCCGCGCCGCGGCGGCGGCCGGGCCGCCCGGCGCGCCCGCCGCCCGGGATGCCTGGTCCGATCCGGCCCGCCTGGCCGCCCGCCGGCTGCCCGCGCCGGGGCCGGCCGCCTGGACCCGGACCTACTGGCCGGGCTCGTAGCACACAACACGTAGGGAAAGTCGTACGGAGCACGTACGGGAAGCGGAGAGTTGAGTACGCGTACTCAGGCGCCCGCTCGGTCCGGGGTCGGACGATGGAAGGCATGCTGTGGTCCGACCCCGAGAACGAGCCGCCGGAAGAACTGCGCGACACGCAGGCGATGCTGCGGCGACTGGGCGTTCTCATGGCGCTGGCCATGGTCCTCGCGATGCTCGTGATCGGCGTGAGGTGAGGCGGCCGGGGGACGCCGATACGCTGATCGCATGACAGATCAGCCGCGTCGCCGACTCGTGCTCGCCTCCCAGTCCCCCGCCCGGCTCGGACTGCTCCGCCAGGCCGGACTGGACCCCGAGGTGATCGTCAGCGGGGTCGACGAGGACGCCGTCACCGCCCCCACCCCCGCCGAACTGGCGCTCGCCCTGGCCGAGGCCAAGGCGTCCGTCGTCGCCGCGAAGCCCGAGGTCAAGGGCGCGCTGGTGATCGGCTGCGACTCCGTCCTGGAACTGGACGGCCAGGCCCTCGGCAAGCCCTCGGACGCCGAGGAGGCCACCGCCCGCTGGAAGGCCATGCGGGGCCGCGCGGGCACGCTCCAGACCGGCCACTGCGTCTACGACACCCTCGGCGGCCGTTACGTCTCCGCCACCGCCTCCACCGTCGTGCGCTTCGGCGATCCCACCGACGAGGAGATCGCCGCCTACGTGGCCTCCGGCGAACCCCTCCACGTCGCCGGGGCGTTCACCCTGGACGGCCGTTCGGGCCCGTTCATCGACGGCATCGACGGCGACCACGGCAACGTCATCGGCATCAGCCTGCCCCTGGTGCGCCGCCTGCTGGCCGAGCTGGGCGTGAGCATCACGGAGCTGTGGGCGCCGTCGGAGGCGTGACCGGGGAGCCGCCGCCGGGACCGTCCGCGGGACCGGCGTCCGCGGGACCGGCGGGCTCCCCCGGGCGGCCGTCGTACGTCATCAGCAGCAGCACGACGAGGCCCAGCACCACCACCATGGCCAGGAACGCGGTCGGGCCGACCAGCCCCCACGCGAACGCGCCCAGCAGGGCGTGCACCACCGCGGCGCTGATCAGCAGCACCCGGCCGAAGCCGGCCGGCGCCCGGTCGCGCAGGGCGACCAGCAGGGCCACCAGGCCGCACAGCGCGAAGTAGAGCCCGAAGACGATTCCGCCGATCTTCGAGGACACCGCCATCAGGTGCGGATCGAGACCGGCCAGCGACATCTCCTGCCGGTCGACGAGGATGCCCAGGATCCAGTTCAGCGCCGCCACACCGAGCGCCTCGGCGAACAGCACGAGCGCCAGGACCCACGCCAACGGCCTGCGCACCACCGGCCCCACCCACTTTCGAACACGACTGCTGTTACCCCGGGTACGCCCGAGCCGACGCGAAGGCTACTCACCGGTAAACCTGGGGGCAAGGGTCCGGTGGGGGGCAAAGAATCATTGGGCCATTCGTAGGGATTCCACAAAGAAACAGAGTGGGGCGCGGCACGCTCTCACAGAGACCTTGACCACACGGGACGGCTAGGGTTTTCCGGAGGAGTCCTGCACCTCGCGGCGCGACAAGGGATTTCGCGGCTCGAGCGATCCTCGCATCACGCTCCGTGTGGGCAAGCTCACCATTGGGGACGGGTCGTAGTGCCGTGTCGGCAGTCCCTAAACTCGGCTTGTTTCAAGGAGGGAGCCTCAATCGTGCGCAAGGTGCTCATCGCCAATCGTGGCGAAATCGCTGTCCGGGTGGCCCGGGCCTGCCGGGACGCCGGGATCGCGAGCGTGGCGGTCTACGCCGATCCGGACCGCAACGCCCTGCACGTCCGCGCCGCGGACGAGGCGTTCGCCCTGGGCGGTGACACCCCGGCCACCAGCTACCTGGACATGGACAAGGTGCTGACGGCGGCGCGGGAGTCGGGCGCGGACGCCGTCCACCCCGGCTACGGCTTCCTCTCGGAGAACGCCGCGTTCGCCCAGGCGGTGCTGGACGCCGGGCTGATCTGGATCGGCCCGCCGCCGGCCGCCATCCGCGACCTGGGCGACAAGGTCGCCGCCCGGCACATCGCCCAGCGCGCCGGCGCCCCGCTGGTGGCCGGCACCCCCGACCCGGTCTCCGGCGCCGAGGAGGTGCTGGCCTTCGCCGAGCAGCACGGGCTGCCGATCGCCATCAAGGCCGCCTTCGGCGGCGGCGGCCGCGGCCTGAAGGTGGCCCGCACCCGGGAGGAGATCCCCGAGCTGTACGACTCCGCGGTCCGCGAGGCGGTGGCCGCCTTCGGCCGCGGCGAGTGCTTCGTGGAGCGCTACCTGGACCGGCCCCGGCACGTGGAGACCCAGTGCCTGGCCGACACCCACGGCAACGTGGTGGTCGTCTCCACCCGGGACTGCTCGCTGCAGCGCCGCCACCAGAAACTGGTCGAGGAGGCCCCCGCCCCGTTCTTGACCGAGGCGCAGACCGCCGAGCTGTACCGCGCCTCCAAGGCCATCCTGCGGGAGGCCGGCTACGTCGGCGCCGGCACCGTGGAGTTCCTGGTCGGCGCCGACGGCACCGTCTCCTTCCTGGAGGTCAACACCCGCCTGCAGGTCGAGCACCCGGTCACCGAGGAGGTCGCCGGCCTGGACCTGGTGCGCGAGATGTTCCGCATCGCCGACGGCGAGCCGCTGGGCTACGACGACCCGGTGCTGCGCGGCCACTCGCTGGAGTTCCGCATCAACGGCGAGGACCCCGGCCGCGGCTTCCTGCCCGCCCCCGGCACCGTCACCGCCTTCGACCCGCCCGCCGGGCCCGGGGTGCGGCTGGACGCCGGGGTGGAGGCGGGCAGCGTGATCGGCCCGGCCTGGGACTCGCTGCTGGCCAAGCTGATCGTCACCGGCCGCACCCGCGCCGAGGCGCTGCAGCGCGCCGCCCGGGCGCTGGCGGAGTTCCGCATCGAGGGCATGGCCACCGCCCTGCCCTTCCACCGCAGGGTGGTCGCCGACCCCGCCTTCGCCCCCGAGCTGCACGGCGCGGCCGGGCCGTTCACGGTGCACACCCGGTGGATCGAGACCGAGTTCGTCAACGACCTGGAGCCCTTCGTCCCGGCCGGCGGCGCCGCGGAGGCGGAGGAGGAGGCGGACCGCGAGACGGTGGTGGTCGAGGTCGGCGGCAAGCGCCTGGAGGTCTCCCTGCCCGCCTCGCTGGGCATGTCCCTGGCCCGCACCGGCCTGGCCGCCGGCGCCAAGCCCAAGCGCCGCGCGGCGAAGCGGTCCGGGCCGGCCGCCTCCGGCGACACCCTGGCCTCCCCGATGCAGGGCACCATCGTCAAGGTCGCCGTGGAGGAGGGCCAGGAGGTGCGGGAGGGCGACCTGATCGTGGTGCTGGAGGCGATGAAGATGGAGCAGCCCCTCAACGCCCACCGGTCCGGCACCGTCAAGGGGCTGACCGCCGAGGTCGGCGCGTCGGTCACGTCCGGCGCCGCCATCTGCGAGATCAAGGACTGACCCGCACCACGCGACAGGACGCCCGGCGGACCGACCGAGGACCCGCCGGGCGCCTCTCGTGCGCGGGCCCGTCGGACCTCCGTACGATCCGGTGGCGGGGGCGACGCCGTGCCCTCACCGCCTGCGCAGATCCGCCACCCGGGCCCGCTCGGCAGCCGTCGGCTGTTCGGCTCCCAGGCCCACGGCCGGACGGAGACCCGGGCCCTGGCGGCGGGGCCCGGGGAGGGGCACGTCACGGCGCTTCCGGCCCGTCGGAGTGCCGTCACCCCCCGAGCCCGCCGGTCCCCCCGGCGCCCCGGCGACGGCGATCTGCACGCCCTGGTCGGCGAGCGCCTGGAGCTCGGTGGCCGCGCGGTCGTCGTGGGCGGGCGGCTCGTCCGTCACGAGGCGGGTGATGAGGTCCGTGGGCACGGTCTGGAACATGGTGTCCGTGCCGAGCTTGGTGTGGTCGGCGAGGACCACCACCTCCGACGCCGCCTGCACCAGCGCCCGGTCGACCGACGCCGACAGCATGTTGGACGTGGAGAGCCCCCGCTCGGCGGTCAGACCGCTCCCGGACAGGAAGGCCCGGGACACCCGCAGCCCCTGGAGGGACTGCTCCGCACCGCTGCCGACGAGGGCGTAGTTCGAGCCGCGGAGCGTGCCTCCGGTCATCACGACTTCCACCCGGTTGGCGTGGGCCAGGGCCTGGGCGACCAGCAGGGAGTTGGTGACGACGGTCAGCCCGGGCACCCGGGCCAGCCGGCGCGCCAGCTCCTGCGTGGTGGTGCCCGCGCCGACCACGATGGCCTCGCCCTCCTCCACGAAGTTCGCGGCGAGGTCGGCGATGACGGTCTTCTCCGCGGTCGCGAGATGTGACTTCTGCGGAAAACCGGACTCTCGCGTGAACCCGCCCGGCAGTACCGCACCGCCGTGCCGGCGGTCGAGGAGTCCTTCTGCCTCCAGCGCGCGCACGTCCCGCCGTACGGTCACTTCGGAGGTCTGGACGACGCGGGCGAGTTCACGGAGCGACACGGCCCCGTTCGCTCGCACCATTTCGAGGATCAATTGGCGACGTTCTGCAGCGAACACGAAACTGACAGTAACGCCGACGACCGTCTGCTTTCAGCAGTTTGCGCTGAATAGCAGAAGTTGTTCGCACGGAACCACGCCAAGTGGTATAGAGCCTGGTCCCGTCGCCCGTGCCGGCCACGCGGCCGGCACCTCGCGACGAGCGGTGGGGGCCGTTTCCGGCCGGTCAGGCCTCGCTGCCCGTCTTCCGGGTGTGCAACTGGCGTGCCACTTCGGCGATCGAGCCCGACAGGGAGGGGTAGACCGTGAAGGCGTTCGCGATCTGTTCCACCGTCAGATTGTTGTCGACCGCGATCGAGATGGGGTGGATGAGTTCCGAGGCGCGCGGTGCGACGACGACGCCGCCCACCACGATGCCGGTGCCCGGCCGGCAGAAGATCTTGACGAAGCCGTCGCGGATGCCCTGCATCTTCGCGCGGGGGTTGCGCAGCAGCGGCAGCTTCACGGCCCGGGCGTCGATCTTGCCGGCGTCCACGTCGGCCTGGGTGTACCCGACGGTGGCGATCTCGGGGTCGGTGAAGACGTTCGACGAGACGGTCTTCAGGTTCAGCGGGGCGACCGCGTCGCCGAGGAAGTGGTACACGGCGATGCGCCCCTGCATGGCGGCCACCGAGGCCAGCGCGAACACACCGGTCACGTCACCGGCGGCGTACACGCCCGGGGCCGTGGTCCGGGACACCTTGTCGGTCCAGATGTGCCCGGAGTCCCGCAGCCGGACCCCGGCCTCCTCCAGGCCCATGCCCTCGGTGTTGGGGATGGCGCCGACCGCCATCAGACAGTGCGAGCCGGTGATCACCCGCCCGTCGGCGAGGGTCACCTCCACCCGGTCCCCGACCCGCTTCGCGGACTGCGCGCGCGAACGCGCCATGACGTTCATGCCGCGCCGGCGGAAGACGTCCTCCAGCACCGCGGCGGCGTCCGGGTCCTCGCCCGGCAGCACCCGGTCGCGCGACGACACGAGCGTCACCTTGGAACCGAGCGCCTGGTAGGCGCCGGCGAACTCGGCGCCCGTGACACCGGAGCCGACCACGATGAGTTCCTCGGGGAGCTCGTTCAGGTCGTACACCTGGGTCCAGTTCAGGATCCGTTCGCCGTCGGGCCGGGCGTCGGGCAGCTCCCGCGGGTGTCCGCCGGTGGCGATGAGCACCGCGTCGGCGACCAGCGTCTCCTCGGTCCCGTCGGCGGCGCGCACCACGACCTTGCGCGACCCGTCGAGCGCCTGCATGCCCTCCAGGCGCCCGCGCCCGCGCAGCACGCGCGCGCCGGCCCGGGTCACGGACGCGGTGATGTCGTGCGACTGGGCCAGGGCGAGCCGCTTCACCCGCCGGTTGACCTTGCCCAGGTCCACGCCCACCACCCGGGCGGCCTGCTCCATGGGCGGGGTGTCGTCGGCGACGATGATGCCCAGCTCCTCGTAGGAGGAGTCGAAGGTGGTCATCACCTCGGCCGTGGCGATCAGGGTCTTCGACGGCACGCAGTCGGTCAGCACCGACGCCCCGCCCAGGCCGTCGCAGTCGACGACGGTCACCTCCGCGCCGAGCTGCGCGGCGACCAGCGCCGCTTCGTATCCGCCGGGTCCGCCACCGATGATCACGATCCGAGTCACGTACTCCATTGTCCCGCACACCTCACCGTGCGACCGTCCGGGGGCCCACCCGTGGCGCCGCCGTCACCGGCGTGACCCCCGTCCCGGCTGCCGTACCCTTCCCCCATGTCGCTCTACGCCGCGTACGCCGGCAACCTCGACGCGCGGCTGATGTCCCGCCGTGCTCCGCACTCGCCGCTGCGTGCCACCGGCTGGCTGAACGGGTGGCGGCTGACGTTCGGGGGCGAGGGCTGGGAGGGGGCGCTGGCGACCCTCGTCGAGGACCCGCTGGCCCAGGTCTTCGTCGCGCTGTACGACATCGCCCCCATGGACGAGGAGTCCCTGGACCGCTGGGAGGGCGCCGGGCTGGACATCTACCGCCGCATCCGGGTCCGCGCGCACACCCTGGACGGCGAGGAGCCGGCCTGGACCTACGTCCTCAACGCCTACGAGGGGGGCCTGCCCTCGGCCCGCTACCTGGGCGAGATCGCCGACGCGGCGGAGTCCGCGGGCGCGCCGCACGACTACGTCATGGAGCTGCGCAAGCGCCCCTGCTGAGCGCGCCGGCGGCTCCCCCGTCGGAAACGACAAGACAACGATCGCCACCCCGCGAGCCCCAGCATCTACGCGCGTAGGCGCAGACCGGCTACCCTCGTCGACGTGAACGCTTCTCTTCTTCCGGACGACATCCAGGGCGACCCCTACGCCGCAGCCGACGCCGCCGCCGCGCGCCTGCGCGAACTCACCGGCGCCGAGACCCACGACGTCGCCCTCGTGATGGGCTCCGGCTGGGCACCGGCCGTGGACGCGCTCGGCACCCCCGAGGCCGAGTTCCCGGTCACCGAACTGCCCGGCTTCCCGCCGCCGGCGGTCGAGGGCCACGGAGGCAAGATCCGCTCGTACCGCATCGGTGCCAAGCGCGCCCTGGTCTTCCTGGGCCGCACCCATTACTACGAGGGCCGCGGAGTCGCCGCCGTCGCCCACGGCGTCCGCACCGCCGTGGCCGCCGGCGCCAAGACCGTCGTCCTGACCAACGGCTGCGGCGGCCTGCGCGCGGGCATGCGCCCCGGCCAGCCGGTCCTGATCAGCGACCACATCAACCTGACGGCCACCTCCCCCATCGTCGGCGCCAACTTCGTCGACCTCACGGACCTCTACTCCCCCCGCCTGCGCGCCCTCTGCAAGGAGGTCGACCCCACCCTGGAGGAGGGCGTCTACGCCCAGTTCCCCGGGCCGCACTACGAGACCCCGGCCGAGATCCGCATGGCCCGTGTGATCGGCGCGGACCTGGTCGGCATGTCCACGGTCCTGGAGGCCATCGCCGCCCGTGAGGCGGGCGCCGAGGTCCTGGGCATCTCCCTGGTCACCAACCTGGCCGCCGGCATGACGGGCGAACCCCTCAACCACGAGGAGGTCCTCCAGGCGGGCCGCGACTCCGCCACCCGCATGGGCTCCCTGCTGGCCCAGGTGCTGGGCCGCCTGTAGGACGCCACGGCGTCCGCGGGCAGCCGCGTACGGCGAGGGCCGCGTACGGCGAGGGCCTGGGCGGGCCGTCCGCCCGCGGCGGCCGGCGCGTCGACGCGGGCCCCTCGGTGGGCCACCGGTTCCGCGCCGGACCGGGGACGGACCCCCGGCGCCGCCCCGGTCCCGACGCACCGCGGGCGCCGCACCGGCCCCCACCGGACCGAGAGCCGCGCCGCGGGCGTCGAGACGCGCATCCCCGCGCGCCCGCGGGGCACCCGCCCGGCCCGCCGCGGGCGCCCGCACCCGAACCCGTGCTCCCACCCACCCGCAACGAGAGGCTGACCGAACGTGCAAGACGACCTCATCGCACGCGCCGAGGCGTGGCTGGCCGAGGACCCCGACACGGACACCCGCGAGGAACTCGCCCGCCTCCTCGCCGCCGAGGACCACGCCGAGCTCGCCGCGCGCTTCGGCGGCACCCTCCAGTTCGGCACCGCCGGCCTCCGCGGCGAACTCGGCGCCGGCCCGATGCGCATGAACCGCTCCGTCGTCATCCGCGCCGCCGCCGGCCTCGCCGCGTACCTGAAGAAGCAGGGCCCCGCCGGGTCCGACGGAACGGCCGGCCTCGTCGTCATCGGCTACGACGCCCGCCACAAGTCGGCCGACTTCGCCCGCGACACCGCCGCCGTCATGACCGGCGCCGGCCTCAGGGCGGCCGTCCTGCCCCGCCCCCTCCCCACCCCCGTCCTCGCCTTCGCCATCAGGCACCTCGGCGCGGTCGCCGGCGTGGAGGTCACCGCCAGCCACAACCCGCCCCGCGACAACGGCTACAAGGTGTACCTGGGCGACGGCTCCCAGATCGTCCCCCCGGCCGACGCGGAGATCGCCGCGGAGATCGCCGCCGTCCCCTCCCTCGCCGCGGTCCCCCGCCCCGCGGAGGGCTGGGAGATCCTCGACGACGCCGTCCTGGACGCCTACCTCGCCCGCACGGACGCCGTCCTGGCCGGGGACTCCCCGCGCACCGCCCGCACGGTCTACACCGCGATGCACGGCGTCGGCCGGGACGTCCTCCTCGCCGCCTTCGCCCGTGCCGGCTTCCCCGCCCCCGACCTGGTCGCCGAGCAGGCCGACCCCGACCCGGAGTTCCCGACCGTCGCGTTCCCCAACCCGGAGGAGCCCGGCGCGATGGACCTCGCCTTCGCGAAGGCCCGGGAGACCGGGCCCGACCTGGTCATCGCCAACGACCCGGACGCCGACCGCTGCGCCGCGGCCGTCCGGGACGGGGACGACTGGCGCATGCTGCGCGGCGACGAGGTCGGCGCCCTGCTCGCCGCCCACCTGGTCCGCCGCGGCGCGACCGGCACGTTCGCCGAGTCGATCGTGTCGTCCTCGCTCCTCGGCCGGATCGCCGAGCGGGCCGGCCTCCCCCACGAGGAGACCCTGACCGGCTTCAAGTGGATCGCCCGGGTCGAGGGCCTGCGCTACGGCTACGAGGAGGCGCTCGGCTACTGCGTCGACCCGGAGGGCGTCCGCGACAAGGACGGCATCACGGCGGCGCTGCTCCTCACGGAGCTGGCCTCCGTGCTGAAGGCCGAGGGCCGCACCCTCCTGGACCTCCTCGACGACCTCGCCGTGGAGCACGGCCTGCACGCCACCGACCAGCTCTCGGTCCGCGTCCAGGACCTCTCCCTCATCGCGGCCGCGATGCGCCGCCTGCGCGAGCAGCCCCCGACCGTGCTGGCGGGGCTGCGGGTCACCGACGCCGAGGACCTGACCCGGGGCACGGACCGGCTCCCGCCCACCGACGGCCTGCGCTACACCCTGGACGGCGCCCGGGTGATCGTCCGCCCCAGCGGCACGGAACCGAAGCTGAAGTGCTACCTGGAGGTGGTGGTCCCGGTTCCCGCGCGGGCCGACCTCCCCGCGGCCCGCGCGACGGCGGCGGAACTGCTGACCGCGCTCAAGCGGGACCTGGCGCGCGCGGCCGGCATCTGAGGGCCCCGGCGGGGCCCGTGGTCCGCAACGCCCCGCCGGGCACCGCGGACCACGGGCCCCGGCCGGACCCGCCGCGCGCTCAGCCCACGGCGAGCAGGACCGCCAGCAGCACGGCACCCGCGACCGCCGGCCCGGCGATCTCGTAGGCCCACCGCACGGTCACCTCGCCCTGGGCCGCCGGCTCCTCCTGGCGGATCTCGTGCGTCCTGCGCAGCTCGTCCATGATCTGGTCGCCCTCCGCCCGCCTCGGCGCCTCGGTGACGCCCCCGGGGCCGGCACCGGGGGCGCGCCCCTCGCCCCGGCCGGCGGCGCGGGCGGCCCGCGCGTCCAGCCGGTCCTGGGCCCGCGACGCCCTCTTGCGGGCGCGCAGCGAGACGGGGATGGCCCACAGCTGGTACTTGGTGCCGGAGTCGTCGACGACCTCGTTGGTGAAACCGGAGCGCAGGGAGGCGACCTGCCCCCAGGGCAGCACGACGACGCGGAAGGGGTTGCGGACGCGCAGCCGGTCGTCGTTGGCGAAGACGGCGGGGCGCAGGGTGTAGGCGACGACCAGGGGCACGAGGAAGAGCATCACGGCGAGGGCCAGCCACGGCGTGCGGCCCTCCCCGGCGACCAGCGCGTCGATGCCGAGCCACCCGATGAGGGCGAGCAGCAGCACACCGCCGGCGAGGGCCGCGGGCGAGCGGTAGATCCGGTCCTTGTACTGGGGCGCCGCAGACGCCGGGGACTGCGGGGCCTTCGAGGTCTTCGTGGGTTTCGAAGGCTCCGGCGCAGGCGACGGGGGCTCAGGGGTCGTCATGCCCCCGATTCTGCACGACGGCCCCGGAAGCACTCGTACGCGGTGGAGCCCGGCCGGCGCCGCGGGCGGCCGTACGCGACGGAGCCGGGGGCCGTGCGGGACGGTTCCGGGGGCTGTACAGCCGCTACGCGCGTAGATATGCTCGGCTTGTGACCATGTCCACCACTGCTCCCCCCGCACACGCCCTGAGCGACGTCACCGCGTCCGACAGCACGCTGCGCCGCTTCCTCCACGGGCTGCCCGGCGTCGACGCGGTCGGCCTGGAGGCCCGGGCCGCCTCCCTCGGCACCCGCTCGATCAAGACGACCGCGAAGGCGTACGCCATCGACCTCGCCATCTCGATGGTCGACCTGACGACGCTGGAAGGCGCGGACACCCCGGGCAAGGTCCGGGCGCTCGGCGCGAAGGCGGTCCGCCCCGACCCGACCGACCGCACGACCCCCGCCACGGCCGCGGTCTGCGTCTATCCCGACATGGTGGCCACGGCCAAGGAGGCGGTCGCCGGTTCCGGCGTCAAGGTCGCCTCCGTCGCCACCGCCTTCCCGGCCGGCCGCGCCCCGCTCGCCGTCAAGCTGGCGGACGTCCGCGAGGCGGTCGCCGCCGGCGCGGACGAGATCGACATGGTCATCGACCGCGGGGCGTTCCTCGCCGGGAACTACCGGAAGGTGTACGACGAGATCGTCGCCGTGAAGGAGGCCTGCGGCGCGAGCGCGCGGCTGAAGGTCATCTTCGAGACGGGCGAGCTGTCGACGTACGACAACATCCGGCGGGCGAGCTGGCTCGGCATGCTGGCGGGCGCGGACTTCATCAAGACCTCGACCGGCAAGGTGGCGGTGAACGCCACGCCCGCGAACACGCTCCTGATGCTGGAGGCGGTCCGCGACTTCCGCGCCCAGACCGGCGTCCAGGTCGGCGTGAAGCCGGCCGGCGGCATCCGCACCAGCAAGGACGCGGTCAAGTTCCTCGTGCTGGTCAACGAGACCGCGGGCGAGGACTGGCTGGACAACCACTGGTTCCGCTTCGGCGCCTCCTCGCTGCTGAACGACCTGCTGATGCAGCGCCAGAAGCTGGCCACCGGCCGTTACTCCGGCCCCGACTACGTGACGGTGGACTGATCACCATGGCATCCGCATTCGAGTACGCCCCGGCGCCCGAGTCCCGCTCGGTCGTCGACATCGCGCCGTCCTACGGCCTGTTCATCGACGGCGAGTTCGCCGACGCGGCCGACGGCAAGGTCTTCAAGACCGTCAGCCCCGCCACCGAGGAGGTCCTCTCCGAGGTCGCCCGGGCCGGCGAGGCGGACGTGGACCGCGCGGTGCGGGCCGCCCGCAAGGCGTTCGGGAAGTGGTCCGCGCTGCCCGGCTCCGAGCGCGCCAAGTACCTGTTCCGGATCGCCCGGATCATCCAGGAGCGCAGCCGCGAGCTGGCCGTCCTGGAGACGCTGGACAACGGCAAGCCGATCAGGGAGACGCGCGACGCCGACCTGCCCCTGGTCGCCGCGCACTTCTTCTACCACGCGGGCTGGGCCGACAAGCTGGAGCACGCCGGGTTCGGCGCCGCCCCCCGGCCGCTCGGCGTCGCGGGTCAGGTCATCCCCTGGAACTTCCCGCTGCTGATGCTCGCCTGGAAGATCGCCCCGGCGCTCGCGACCGGCAACACGGTGGTGCTCAAGCCCGCCGAGACGACCCCGCTCTCCGCGCTCTTCTTCGCGGACGTCTGCCGCCAGGCCGGTCTCCCCAAGGGCGTCGTCAACATCCTTCCCGGCTACGGCGACGCCGGCGCCGCGCTGGTCGCGCACCCGGACGTGGACAAGGTCGCCTTCACCGGCTCCACGGCCGTCGGCAAGCAGATCGCCCGGACCGTCGCCGGCACGCGCAAGAAGCTCACCCTGGAACTGGGCGGCAAGGGCGCCAACATCGTCTTCGACGACGCCCCGATCGACCAGGCCGTCGAGGGCATCGTCAACGGCATCTTCTTCAACCAGGGCCAGGTCTGCTGCGCGGGCTCCCGCCTGCTGGTCCAGGAGTCGATCCAGGACGAGCTGCTGGACTCCCTCAAGCGCCGGCTCTCCACGCTGCGCCTGGGCGACCCGCTCGACAAGAACACCGACATCGGCGCGATCAACTCCGCGGAGCAGCTCTCCCGCATCACCTCGCTCGTCGAGCAGGGCGAGGCGGAGGGCGCCGAGCGCTGGTCCCCGGCCTGCGAACTCCCCGAGAGCGGCTACTGGTTCGCGCCGACCCTGTTCACGGGCGTCACCCAGGCGCACACCGTCGCCCGCGACGAGATCTTCGGCCCGGTGCTGTCGGTGCTCACCTTCCGCACCCCGGACGAGGCCGTCGCCAAGGCCAACAACACGCCGTACGGCCTGTCGGCGGGCGTCTGGACGGAGAAGGGCTCGCGGATCCTGGCCGTGGCGAACAAGCTCCGTGCGGGGGTCGTCTGGTCCAACACGTTCAACAAGTTCGACCCGACCTCGCCGTTCGGCGGCTACAAGGAGTCGGGCTTCGGCCGCGAGGGCGGCCGCCACGGCCTGGAGGCGTACCTCGATGTCTGACAAGTCCGAGAAGGTGGAAAAGGTCGAGAAGGCCGACAAGCCTGCGAAGACCGAGAAGGCCGAGAAGTTCGAGCGGCTCTCCGTCTTCAAGACCTACAAGCTGTACGTCGGCGGGAAGTTCCCGCGTTCCGAGAGCGGCCGGGTGTACGAGGTGACGGACTCGAAGGACGACTGGCTGGCCAACGCACCGCTCGCCTCCCGCAAGGACGCCCGGGACGCGGTGGTCGCCGCCCGCAAGGCGTTCGGCGCCTGGTCCGGGGCGACGGCGTACAACCGCGGCCAGATCCTCTACCGCATCGCGGAGATGCTGGAGGGCCGCCGCGACCAGTACGTCCGCGAGGTCGCCGACGCCGAGGGCCTGTCGAAGTCCAGGGCCGCCGCCCAGGTGGACGCGGCGATCGACCGCTGGGTCTGGTACGCGGGCTGGACCGACAAGATCGCCCAGGTGGTCGGCGGTTCGAACCCGGTCGCCGGACCGTACTTCAACCTCTCCTCGCCCGAGCCGACCGGCGTGGTCGCGGTCCTCGCCCCCCAGGAGTCGTCGTTCCTGGGCCTGGTCTCGGTGGTCGCCCCGGTGATCGCGACCGGCAACACGGCGGTCGTGGTCGCGAGCGAGAAGTCGCCGCTCCCGGCCCTCTCCCTCGGCGAGGTCCTGGCCACCTCCGACCTGCCCGGCGGCGTCGTCAACGTCCTGTCGGGCCGTACGGCGGAGATCGCCGCCCCGCTCGCCGCGCACCAGGACGTCAACGCGATCGACCTCGCGGGCGCCGACGAGGCGTTGGCGAAGGAGCTGGAGATCGCGGCCGCGGACAACCTCAAGCGCGTCCTGCGTCCACAGCCTGTGGACGACTGGTCGGCGACACCGGGCACGGACCGCCTGACGGCGTTCCTGGAGACCAAGACGGTCTGGCACCCGACGGGTTCGCTGGGCGCCTCGGGCTCCGCCTACTGACCGGCCCCGTACGGCCGGAGCGCCGCACCCCGCCCGGACGGCGGACGGGTGCGGCGCTCCGCCGTTTCCGTGCGGTCCTCCCTCACCCGGTCGGCCCGCCGACCGCCGGGCCGACCACCGGCACGCTGCCGACCGACGGCGCCTGGGCGACCGGACCGGTCACCGCGCGCGAGTCCACCGGCCGGAAGTCGGCGACCTGGGTGCCGACGCCGTTGTCGAGCGGGTCCACGCCCGTGCCGGCGAGCGGGTTGGGCTTCAGGTCCGCGACCGGGCCCGTGACATGAGCGGTCGAGCCGGTCGCGGACCGCAGGCCGGCCTGCGGGTCGAGTGCGCCGAGCGAGGAGCGGTCCGCGTCCACCGCGCCCGGGAGCGGCCCGGAATCCGCCGCTGCCGCCGTCGCCGCGCCCGCCCCGAGCGCCGCGCCCGCGGTCGCGAGGACGGCCAGGGTGCGTCGGACGGTCGACGCCCCGGGTGCGCTGTGTCGGCCCATCGCTCTACCACCTCTTGCCTTCACCGAGTCACTGAACGAACGCGCAGAGTAGCCGAGATGTGACGCGCGCTTCAAAGCCGGACCACGGGGTCGTACGCCGCCCGGTCGATGCCCCACACTGGTGTCCCGTGAGTTCCCAGTCGCCCATATCCGCGCGAGTCGTGCTGCTCTGCGGCCCCTCCGGCTCCGGCAAGTCCCTCCTCGCGGCCCGCTCCGGTCTTCCCGTGCTGCGCCTCGACGACTTCTACAAGGAGGGCGACGACCCGACGCTCCCGCTCGTCGCGGGCAGCTCCGACATCGACTGGGACCATCCCGGCTCCTGGGACGCGCTCGCCGCGCTCGCCGCGATCGACCGGCTGTGCCGCACGGGCCGCACCCCGGTCCCCCTCTACGACATCTCGCTCAGCGCCCGCACGGGCGAGGGGAGCGTCGACATCGGCACCGCCCCGCTGTTCATCGCGGAGGGCATCTTCGCCGCGGAGATCGTCACCCGCTGCCGTGAACTGGGCGTGCTGGCCGACGCGCTGTGCCTGAGCCGCGGCCCGGCGACGACGTTCCGCCGGCGCTTCCTGCGGGACCTGAAGGAGGGCCGCAAGTCGGTGCCGTTCCTGCTGCGCCGCGGCTGGCGGCTGATGCGGCAGGAGCGGTCGATCATCGCCCGTCAGACGGCACTGGGCGCGTACGCCTGCGACCGGGACGAGGCACTGGAGCGCCTGGCGGCCGCCGCGGTCGACGGACGCGCCGCGACGGGCACCACCGCGCCCGCTTAGCCCCGACCCGGCGGCGGTGCGCCCACGCGAAAGCGGGACCGGACGGGCCCCCCGGCCCTCCGGTCCCGCTTCTTCACGCCCCCCGCTGTCCCCCGTGGATCCCCCGTGATCCCCCCGAGGTCCCCCGTGTCCCCCGTGTCCCCCTTGTTGCTCCCCCTCGGGTCCCCGTTCGTGCGGTGACGCCCCCCGGCGCCCCCGCGGTTCCCCCGTGCTCCCCCGTCACCGGTTCCCCCGGGTCCCCCCGAACCTTCAGGCGACCAGTTCGCCGAAGGCGTCCTCCCGGTCACGGCCGAAGCTGAGGACCTCGTCCTCGCGCAGCCGGCGGAGCGACCGCCAGATGCTGGACTTCACCGTGCCGACGCTGATGCCGAGGATCTCCGCGATCTCCGGGTCCGTGCGGCCCTCGTAGTAGCGCAGGACCAGCATGGTGCGCTGGAGCTCGGGCAGCCGGGCCAGTGCCTGCCACAGGACCGTGCGCAGCTCGGTGCCGCGCATCGCGTCCGTGTCGCCGGCCGTCTCCGGCAGTTCCTCGGTCGGGTACTCGTTCAGCTTGCGGCGGCGCCACGCGCTGATGTGCAGGTTGGTCATGGTGCGGCGGAGGTACCCGCCGACCGCCGCCTTGTCGCTGATCCGGTCCCACGCCCGGTAGGTCGAGAACAGCGCGCTCTGCAGCAGGTCCTCGGCCTCGAAGCGGTCGCCGGTCAGGTGGTAGGCGGTGGCGTACAGGGAGGCGCGGCGCTCCTGGACGTAGGCGGTGAACTCCGCCTCCGACAGCGAACGGCGCTCCCCCGGGGCCTCCCCGTACGCGCTTCCCCCGTGCGTCTCCCCCTGGGACGCGTCAACCACCGACATGAAGCCGGCGTGCTGACGCCCGGTGCCGCGAGCGCACCCCCGCATGCTCGCGGCACCGGACCTCTCGGACCCCCGGTGCACGTCGTGCAGACGCGTGACCACTGCGCTGGTGCTGGTGCCGTGCAGCGTGTTCATCTCGCGCCCCCCGTCGTGGACTTCCGGTGACTTCCTTGCGGTCCTGCCTTGTGCCGAAAATCCTGCCCGGGGGACTTCATGGCCGTGTCCGCCGACTGTCACAGACGTGTCACAGAGGTCGTCCACGGCACGGGCACGGATCCTTCACGGGCGTCGGTGCACGTAGGCCCCGTATGCGGGCCCGAGGGGCATCTGCGTCCACGGGTCGAACCGGGAGGCCTCCATGGGCCAGAATGAGCCCGTGCCTTCCCTGTTGCTGATCGAGGACGACGACGCCATCCGTACGGCCCTGGAGCTCTCCCTGACGCGCCAGGGACACCGGGTGGCGACCGCTGCCAGCGGAGAGGACGGTCTGAAACTGCTGCGCGAGCAACGGCCGGATCTGATCGTGCTGGACGTGATGCTGCCCGGCATCGACGGGTTCGAGGTGTGCCGGCGCATCCGGCGCACGGACCAGCTGCCGATCATCCTGCTGACCGCGCGCAGCGACGACATCGACGTCGTGGTCGGGCTGGAGTCCGGCGCCGACGACTACGTCGTCAAACCGGTGCAGGGCCGGGTCCTCGACGCCCGGATCCGGGCCGTGCTGCGGCGCGGCGAGCGCGAGTCCAGTGACTCGGCGTCCTTCGGCAGCCTGGTCATCGACCGCGCGGCGATGACGGTGACGAAGAACGGCGAGGACCTCCAGCTGACGCCGACCGAGCTGCGGCTGCTGCTGGAGCTGAGCCGGCGGCCGGGCCAGGCGCTGTCCCGGCAGCAGTTGCTGCGGCTGGTGTGGGAGCACGACTACCTGGGCGACTCGCGCCTGGTGGACGCCTGTGTCCAGCGGCTGCGCGCCAAGGTCGAGGACGTGCCGTCGTCCCCGACGCTGATCCGTACCGTGCGCGGTGTCGGCTACCGGCTGGATCCGCCTCAGTGACACAGGAACACCGAAGCACGTCCCGCGGCTGGTCCGCGGCGCGCGGGGGAGTCTGGTCGCGGCTGCGGTTCACCAGCCTGCGCCTGCGGCTGGTCGTCGTCTTCGCACTGGTGGCGCTCACCGCCGCGGTGTCCGCGTCCGGGATCGCGTACTGGCTCAACCGCGAGGCCGTGCTCACCCGCGCCCAGGACGCGGTGCTGCGCGGCTTCGAGCAGGAGATGCAGAACCGGGCGGGCGCGCTGCCCGAGCACCCGACGCAGGACGAACTGCAGCACACCGCGGGTCAGATGGCGAACAGCAGCCAGCGCTTCACCGTGCTGCTCGTCGCCGAGAACCCCGAGGGCCGGACCGTGTACGGCAGCTCCGGCGGGCTGAACGGCTTCTCGCTGCGGGACGTCCCGGTGTCGCTGCGCGAGGCGGTCACCGAGCAGCAGAAGATCACCGCGGGCAACAAGTACCCGTACCGCCTGTACTGGCAGCGGATCGTCGACGGCGACACCCCGTACCTGGTGGCGGGGACGCGGCTGATCGGCGGCGGGCCGACCGGCTACATGCTGAAGTCGCTGGAGCCGGAGGCCAAGGACCTCAACTCGCTGGCCTGGTCGCTGGGGATCGCCACCGGCCTCGCGCTGATCGGCTCCGCGCTGCTCGCCCAGGCCCTGGCCACGACCGTGCTGAAGCCGGTGCAGCGGCTCGGGACGGCCGCCCGGCGGCTCGGCGAGGGCAAGCTGGACACCCGGCTCAGGGTGTCGGGGACGGACGAACTGGCCGATCTGTCGCGGACGTTCAACAAGGCCGCGGAGGCGCTGGAGAAACGGGTGGCCGACATGGCCGAGCGGGACGAGGCGTCCCGCCGGTTCGTGGCGGACATGAGCCATGAGCTGCGCACTCCGCTCACCGCGATCACGGCCGTGACCGAAGTCCTGGAGGAGGAGCTGGAGTTCGAGGGCGGCGGCATCGACCCGATGATCGAGCCGGCCGTACGGCTCGTGATCAGCGAGACGCGGCGGCTGAACGACCTGGTCGAGAACCTGATGGAGGTCACCCGCTTCGACGCGGGCACCGCCCGCCTGGTCCTCGACGACGTCGACGTCGCCGACCAGATCACCGCCTGCATCGACGCGCGCGCCTGGCTGGACGCGGTCGAGCTGGACGCCGAGCGCGGCATCCACGCCCGGATCGACCCGCGCCGGCTGGACGTGATCCTGGCCAACCTCATCGGCAACGCGCTCAAGCACGGCGGCTCGCCGGTGCGGGTGTCGGTGCGGGAGTGCGCGAAGGGCGTGGACGGCGCGGAGGGCCACGAGGGCCCGGACGCGGTGGTCATCGAGGTGCGGGACCACGGGCCCGGCATCCCCGAGGAGGTCCTGCCGCACGTCTTCGACCGCTTCTACAAGGCCAGCGCGTCCCGGCCGCGTTCCGAGGGCAGCGGTCTGGGCCTGTCCATCGCGCTGGAGAACGCCCACATCCACGGCGGTGAGATCACCGCGGTCAACTCTCCCGAGGGCGGCGCGGTGTTCACCCTGCGCCTGCCCCGGGACGTGTCCGCGGAGACGGAACGGGACACGGAGGCGCAGGACGTGCGGGAGGACCGGGAGAACCCCTCCGGGAAGACCGGCGGAGCCCGGAGCGAGGGCGCCGAGGAGGGCGCCCGATGAACATACGACGGACCACCGCGCGACGGGCGGCCGTGCGCCGCCTGCCGGGGCTGTTCGCCGTCACGGCGCTCGGCGCCCTGCTCGCCGGGTGCGGGATACGGGCCACCGAGGTGCCGACCGACTTCGGTCCGGCGCCCTCGCGGATGGGTTGCTCGCCGGCCGGGCCGGACGCCTCGCAGCAGGGGGAGCGGGGCCTGCAGGTGCAGGTGTTCCTGCTGTGCCGCTCGTCGCTGGTGGCCGTCGACCGGACCGTGCGGGTGCCGGACGGGGCGGCCGACTCCAAACGGCGCGTGGTGGTGGCGCAGGGGCTGCTGGACGAGCTCTCGGCGCGGCCGTCGGCCGCCGAGAAGGCGACCGGCTACACGACGAGCGTGCCCGGCGGGACGACCGTGAGCGGTCCCCGGCCCGACGACCCCGAGGACACGCTGCGGCTGAGCACCGCGCCCGGCGGCCTCTCCTCCTCCGCGCTCGGGCAGATCGTGTGCACCTTCTCCGACTCGACGGCGGCCGAGGGCGACGGCTCGGTCGTCCTGGGCGGCCCCGACGAGGCCCCACCGCGCCGCTACAAGTGCACGGACGAGGTCCGGACCCGTCCGGGCAGCGCGGAGCCCCCGTCGGTGGGCGTCCCCTAGGGGGAGCCGCGCCGGTGTGCCGGACTGTGGCGCACGCCTCACCCGGCGGACGGGGGACGTCCCGGAACCGATCCCGCCGAACGCCGCGTCTAGGGGGGAGTGCAGCGTCAAGGCTCCGTCGGCGGCACCGCCGCGATCCGCATCCGTGTGGCGGGAGGTGCCCTCCTGGCCGCGTACCTCGCGTTCGTCGCCTGGTTCACGCTGCGCCCCCTGGACGTTCCCTGGGTGATGCCCACCAACCTGCGTCCCTTCGACGGCCTCCGGGCCGACTTCGCGCTGGGCTGGACGGTGGGGGTCCGCCGGGTCGGCGAGGGGCTGGCGCTGCTCGCGCCGCTGGGCGTACTGCTGCCGGTGGCCGGGGGCCGGCTGGCCGTGTCGCCGCTGGGTTCGCTGCTGCGCACCGCGGCCGCGACCGCCCTGCTGTCGCTGACCGTCGAGATGCTGCAGACCTCGGTGCCCGGTCAGGTGGTGGACGTCGACTCGCTGCTGCTGAACACCGCGGGCGCGGCGCTCGCGCACGCCGTCGTGGTGCCCGCGGGCCGCGCCCGGCTGCGCCGCCGGGCGGAGCGGCGGTCCCTCACGGCCGTGCGCGAGGAGGAACCGGCTCAGGGCCGCACCCCGACGATTCCCAGGGTCGGGATCGCCCCGTGGAGTGACGCTTTGCCCCCTTCGTCTCCGTAACGTGGAGGGCAGATGAGGCAGCCGACAGGGAGGCCTCGCACCGCCCACCGAGGAGACGCCATGAGCCGCCCCGTCCGCCCCATCGACAACCGCGTGATCGGCGGAGTGTGCGCCGCGCTGGCCCGGCGCTTCGGCACCTCCGCGACCACGGTGCGGGTGCTCTTCCTGGCGTCGTGCCTGCTCCCGGGCCCGCAGTTCCTGCTGTACCTCGCGCTGTGGATCCTGCTGCCCTCGGAGAGCAGGACACGCACCGCCTGGTAGGACCCGCACCCCCTCCCCCGAGGACGCCGATGGGGCGCCCCGGGTCCGGGGCGCCCCATCGGCGGTGTGCCTGGCCGGCCGGGTCAGCCGAGCGGGAGCCCGTTGAGGTTGAGGCCCTGCGTGGGCAGCTTTTCCAGCGGCAGACCGCCGAGCAGACCGCCGGCCGGCTCCCCGGAAGCCGGCCGCTGGGCGGCCGTCGCGCCGGAGAGCTTCTCCGTCGGGACGGCCCGGGTGGCGGTGTCCAGCGCCGAAGCGGTGTCCGGGACGGCCGGGGCCGCGTTGGCGGCGCCGGCGCCGGCCACGGCGAAGGCGGCACCGAGGGCGGCGACACCGAGGGTCTTGGCAGCAGACTGCTTCATGAAACGCTTCCTCGAAATGGGGTGAGGGGATGTGAGCGGTCCCGCGACCGTAAACACGCGGGACCTCCCACCGCAAACATGGAAATGCGGACGGAATGCGAACACCGCCCTCACCACCATCACCCGAAAACGCCCCCGGTCAGTCTCCCGATTCCACAGATCCGCTGGTGGAGGCAGTCTGCCGGAACAGCCATTCGGATTTCAGCTCGGCATATCCGGGCTTGATGACGTCATTGATCATGGCCAGTCGTTCATCGAAAGGAATGAAAGCTGATTTCATGGCATTGACGGAGAACCACTGCATGTCGTCGAGCGTGTAACCGAATGCGTCGACCAGGTGCTCGAATTCCCGGCTCATGCCGGTGTGGGACATGAGGCGGTTGTCGGTGTTCACCGTGACCCGGAAGTGCAGCCGGCGCAGCAGGCCGATGGGGTGCTCGGCGTAGGAGGCCGCCGCGCCGGTCTGGAGGTTGGAGCTGGGGCACAGCTCCAGCGGGATGCGCTTGTCCCGGACGTAGGAGGCGAGCCGGCCGAGTTCCACCGTTCCGTCGTCGCGGACGTGGATGTCGTCGATGATGCGCACCCCGTGCCCGAGCCGGTCGGCACCGCACCACTGCAGCGCCTGCCAGATGGACGGCAGCCCGAACGCCTCTCCGGCGTGGATGGTGAAGTGGTTGTTCTCGCGCTTGAGGTACTCGAAGGCGTCGAGGTGCCGGGTGGGCGGGTGACCGGCCTCGGCGCCCGCGATGTCGAAGCCGACGACGCCCGAGTCCCGGTAGCGGTTGGCGAGTTCGGCGATCTCCAGGGAGCGGGCGGCGTGCCGCATCGCGGTGAGCAGGGCGCCGACCCGGATGCGGTGGCCGTTCTCCCTCGCGCGCCGCTCCCCCTGCCGGAAGCCCTCGTTGACCGCCTCGACGACCTCTTCGAGGGTCAGCCCGCCCTCGAGGTGCTGCTCGGGGGCGTAGCGCACCTCGGCGTAGACGACACCGTCCTCGGCGAGGTCCTCGGCGCACTCGGCGGCGACCCGGACGAGGGCCTCGCGGGTCTGCATGACGCCGACGGTGTGCGAGAACGTCTCCAGGTACCGCTCCAGGGAACCGGAGTCGGCGGCCTGGTGGAACCAGAGGGCGAGCTTGTCGGGGTCGGACTCGGGCAGGCCGGTGTAGCCGGTCTCCCGGGCCAGGTCCACGACGGTGCCGGGGCGCAGTCCGCCGTCGAGGTGGTCGTGCAGCAGGACCTTGGGCGCCCGGCGGATCTGGTCCGTGGTCGGGGTGTTCGCGATGGTCTGGCTCGTCATCTCCGCACTCTAACTCCTACGCGCGTAGATCACCCGGTGCGCGCGTCCGTCGATACGCAACGGTGACCGCCCGAACGGGTGGCGTACACCGGTGTTTCTGACACTGTTCTGTCATGGCACAGCAAGCGACGCCGGTTCGCAGGGCCCGGCTGGGGAGGGCGCTCGGCCAGGAGCCGACGGCGGTGAGCGGCGTGGTGCTGCTGCTCCCCGGCGGTGACGAGGTCTCCAGCCGCCGCCCGTCCCCCGTGATGGCGACCGCGTCCGTCCGCGCCCTGGGGCGCCGCCTCACCCGCGCGGGCCGGGACGAGGGCCTCGCCACCCATGTCGTCCACTACCGCTACCGGGGCTGGAACGGCAGCGAGGCGCATCTGGCGCGCGACGCCGCCTGGGCCGCCGACGAGGTCGTACGGCGCTACGGGGACGTCCCCGTGTGCCTGGCCGGTCTCGGCATGGGCGGCCGGGCCGCGCTGCGCGCGGGCGGCCACGAGGCCGTCACCTCCGTGCTGGCGCTGGCCCCCTGGCTGCCCGAGGAGGACGTGGCGGCATCACCCGAACCGGTGAAACAGCTCGCCGGGCGGCGGGTGCTGATCGTGCACGGCACCCACGACGCCCGGACCGACCCGGAGTTGTCGTTCCGGCTGGCGGCGCGGGCGAAGAAGGCGAACCGGGACGTGTGCCGGTTCGAAGTGCACGCCGACGGCCACGGGTTGTCCCAGTACCGGGACGAAGTGCTGGCGCTGTCCGAGGACTTCGTGATGGGCTCGCTGTTCGGGCGGGCGTTCTCGCGGCCGGTGCAGGACGCCCTGGCGGCGCCCCCGCCGTTGGGGCTGCGGATGCCGCTGGCCGCGGGGTTCGGGAAGTCGCTGCGGCGGTAGGGGGCCGGTCAGTCCGGGAGCAGGTTGCCCCTCTTGGAGAGCAGGAACTTCTTGAAGGCCGCCACCGGCGGGGTGTCCGGGCGGCCCGCCAGCCAGGCCACGCCGATCTCCCGGACCGCCTTCGGCGCCGTGACGCTCAGTTCCACGACCCCGGGCCGGGGGACGGCCGGCGGC
This sequence comes from Streptomyces viridosporus T7A, assembly GCF_008704515.1. Lineage (NCBI taxonomy): Bacteria > Bacillati > Actinomycetota > Actinomycetes > Kitasatosporales > Streptomycetaceae > Streptomyces > Streptomyces viridosporus. The sequence goes on along the minus strand of NZ_CP023700.1, from coordinate 5,183,617 downwards.
GGCAGGAGGGCGACGCCCAGGCCCGCGGCCACCAGACCGCGCAGGGTCTCGGCCTCCTCGCCCTCGAAGGCGATGCGGGGCCTGAACCCGGCCCGGGCGCAGAGGTCGTCGGTGATGCGACGCAGGCCGTAACCGGGTTCCAGGGTCACGAAGGTGTCGTCGGCGGCCTCCGCGAGGCGGATGCGGCGGCGGCCGGCGAGGCGGTGGTCGGCGGGGACGACCAGGCGCAGCTTCTGCTCGTCGAGGCGGCGGGCGACGAGGTCGGGGGCGTCCGGGACCGGGGAGGTCAGGCACAGGTCGAGTTCGCCCGCGCGCAGACGCTCCAGCATGGCCTCGCCGTAGTTCTGCACGAGGCTGAAGCGGATGCGCGGATGGTCGGCGCGGAAGGCGTGCAGCAGGCCCGGCACGGTCTCCGCGCCCATGGTGTGCAGGAACCCGAAGGCGACCTTGCCGGTGGCGGGGTCGGCGTCGGCGCGGACCTCCTCGGCGGCGCGCCCGATCTCGGCGAGGGCGCGCTCGACGGAGACGAGGAAGGTGTGGCCGGCCGGGGTGAGGGAGACGGTGCGGCCGTGGCGGGCGAACAGGTCGACGCCCAGGTCCTCTTCGAGGCGGACCAGGGCGCGGGAGAGGGTGGACTGCGGCACCTGCATCTCCCGGGCGGCGCGCGTGACGTGCTCGGTGCGGGCCACGCCGGCGAAGTGGGCGAGCCGCGGCGCCAGCAACATCACCATGTCTTGTGTGTCACCGGACGGTGACAGGTACTCCCCTGAACTCCGCTGATGCACCATGGGAACGATTATGCCGAATCCGTGCATTGGACGGATGAGCACGGGCGTCCGTAGCTTCGAGGCATGACTCCCGTCAGTACCGGGGCGCCCACCGGCGTGGGCGCCCTCGCATCCGCTCCCCCGTCCCCGACCGTCTCCCCGACCGGTTCCCGGCCCGTCCCCACGGGCGCCTCCCCGGACGCCTCCGCCTGCGCGGGCGGCTCCGAGGGCGTTCCCGAGACCCGGATGTCCCCGGGTGGCCCCGGCTACCGCCGGATGAGTCTCGCCCTGTTCCTCGCGGGCGTCGCGACCTTCGCGCTGCTGTACTCCACCCAGGCCCTGCTGCCGCTGATCTCCGGGGACCTCGCCGTGAGCGCGGGCGACGCGAGCTGGACGGTGGCGGCGGCCACCGGCGGCCTGGCGCTGTTCGTGCTGCCGATGAGCGCGCTGTCGGAGCGCTACGGACGGCGTACGGTCATGACGGCCTCCCTGGCCGTCGCGGTGACCCTCGGGCTGCTGGTCCCCTTCGCGCCGTCGCTGGGCGTCCTGGTGGCGCTGCGGGCGCTGCAGGGCGCGGCCCTGGCCGGGCTGCCCGCGTCGGCGACGGCGTACCTCGCGGAGGAGGTCACGCCCAAGGCGCTGGTGACCGCGATCGGGCTGTTCGTGGCGGGCAACAGCGTCGGCGGGATGAGCGGCCGGGTCATCACCGGCTGGGTGGCGCAGGAGTGGGGCTGGCGGGTCGCCGTCGGCGTGATCGGCGCGGTGGCGGTGGCGTGCGCGGTGGCCTTCCGGCTGCTGCTGCCGGCGCCGCGGCACTTCCGGCCGGGCTCGCTGCGCCCGCGCGTGCTGGTCCGCACGGTCCGCGGCCACCTCGGCAACCCGCTGCTGCGGCGCCTGTACGCGATCGGCGCGCTGTTCATGACGGTGTTCGGCGGTGTCTACACGGTCATCGGCTACCGCCTGACCGAGGCCCCGTTCTCGCTCCCCCAGGGCGTCGTCGGTTCGATCTTCCTGGTCTACCTGGTGGGCACGGTCTCGGCGTCGGCGGCGGGGCGGCTGGTGGGCCGCCTGGGCCGCCGGGGCGCGCTGTACGCGGCGGGCGGGACCACCGCGGCCGGCCTGCTGCTCTCCCTCGCCGGCTCCCTGCCCCTGGTCCTGCTGGGGCTGGTGCTGATCACGGCGGGCTTCTTCGCGGGGCACGCGGTGGCGTCCTCGGCGGTCGGCAGGACGGCCACCGAGGGACGCGCCCAGGCCTCCGCCCTGTACCAGTCCGCCTACTACGTCGGCTCCAGCGCGGGCAGCACGGTCGGCGCGCTCGCCTTCCACTCGAGCGGCTGGGCCGGGACGGTGGGCGTCGGCCTGGTGGCGGTGGCCGGGGTCGCCGGCATCACGCTGCTGGGCACGCGGGCGGCGCGGGCGGAACGCACGGAACGCCGTCCCGCGCTCGCGTGAGGCGTCGCGGGTGACGCGATGACGCGGACGTCGTCGTTCCGATCCCCGAACACTCCCCCTGAGCTGCGCTTCCGCGCGCTCGGGGGGTCGTTGTCAGTGGGCTGCGATAGCTTCCGAAGTGCTGGGTGCGATGGTGCGCCACGGAAGAAGCCACAGGGGTGGGTGGACGATGACGAACAGCACGGCGACGACGGACCTGGACGCCCGGCTGGAGGCGCACCGGGTGGAACTGACCGGGTACTGCTACCGGATGCTCGGCTCCTCCTTCGAGGCGGAGGACGCGGTGCAGGACACGATGATCCGCGCCTGGCGCAGCTTCGACCGGTTCGAGGGCCGCTCCAGTCTGCGCTCCTGGCTGTACCGCATCGCGACCAACGTCTGCCTGGACATGCTGGCGGCCGGCAAGAAGCGCGCCCGGCCGATGGACCTGACGGAGTCCACGCCGCTCTCCCGGGCGGCCCTCTCGCCGCGTCCGGACCACACCTGGCTCGAGCCGGTGCCCGACGCGCGCGTGCTGCCCACGACGGACGACCCGGCGGAGGCGGCGGTCGCCAAGGAGTCGGTGCGGCTCGCCTTCATGGCCGCACTGCAGCAGCTGCCGCCCAAGCAGCGGGCGGTGCTGGTCCTGCGCGAGGTGCTGGCCTGGAGGGCGAGCGAGGTCGCCGAACTGCTCGACACCTCGGTCGCCTCGGTCAACAGCGCGCTCCAGCGGGCCCGGGCGACGCTCGCCGAGCGCCGGCAGCCGGGCGCCGAGGCCTCGGTCTCCGACCCGCTGGACGAGGAGCAGCAGAAGCTGCTCGAGCGCTATGTGGCGGCGTTCGAGGGGTACGACATGTCGGCGCTGACCGCGCTGCTGCACGAGGACGCCATCATGACGATGCCGCCGTTCGACCTGTGGCTGACCGGCACCGAGGACATCACGGGCTTCATGATCACGCTGGGGGCCGCCTGCGCGGGTTCGCGGCTGGTGCCGGTCCAGGTCAACGGCCTGCCCGGGTTCGCGCAGTACAAGCCCGATCCGGAGGCCGGCGGCTTTGTCCCGTGGGCGGTCCAGGCTCTGGAGGTCTCAGGCGACCGGATCACCGGTTTCCACTGCTTCCTCGACACCGAGCGGTGGTTCCCGCTGTTCGGGCTGCCCCTCCGCCTCGAAGCGGAGCCCGACCAGGTCGAGCAGGACGCATAGGGCCGGCGAGGGATCGCGCAGCCGGATCCGGCCCCCGGCCCGCCGTGCCGTGAGCTGGAGCCGGGCGAGCAGGTTCACGGCGGCGAGTCCGGGCGGCCCGAGCCCGCCCACGTCGCACACGACGACCGGGCCGGCACCGCTCCCGTCCAGCAGCGCCCGCAGCGCGTCACAGGGCCCGCTCACCTCGTCCCGGGTGACGGGTCCGCGCAGCACGAGTACGGGCGGTGTCATGGCATTCACGACCGGTAGACCGGGGGCGGGCGCGGAACTCATCGCGGGGATCCGCGGGGGCGGGGCACGGCGGGCGCCGCGAGGATCACATTGACCGGGCGCGGCCCTCCCCGGAGGGTGGGCCGTATGCGCCAAAGATCGTCTCCACCCGCGGTGTCCGGTCCGGCTCGCTGCCGCGAGGAGCCGCCGTGCAGGGGGTCCTGAGCGGGTTCGCCGTGATCGCGGTCGTCATCGGCGTCGGCTACGTCCTCGGCCGCCGGGGGCGTCTCGGGGGGCAGGGCGGCGAGGTCCTGACCACGCTCGCGTTCCACGTGGCGTCCCCGGCCCTGCTGTTCACCACGCTCGCCAGGGCCGACCTGTCGGTGGTCTTCTCCGGCCGGCTCCTGGTCACGGCGCTGAGCACGGCGGCGGTGGCGGGCGTCTTCGTGGCGGTGGGTGTCGTACGCCGCTGGGGCGCGGGCCGCACCACGATCGGCGCCCTGTGCTCCGGCTACGTCAACGCCGGCAACCTCGGCATCCCGATCGCCGTGTACGTCCTGGGGGACGCCTCCCTCGTGGCGCCGGTGCTGCTGTTCCAGCTCGTCGGGGTCACGCCGGTGGCCCTGACGGTCCTCGACCTGACCACCGCGGGCGCGAAGGGCCCGCTGTGGCGGCGGCTGCTCACGCCGTTGCGCAATCCGATCGCGGTGGGGTCGCTGGCGGGGGTGGCGGTGGCGGCGGCCGGGGTGGAGCTCCCCGGTCCGGTGATGGACCCGGTCACGCTGATCGGCAACATGGCGGTTCCGGCGGTCCTCCTCGCCTTCGGCATCTCGCTGCGCGGCAGCGCGCTGCCCCTGCGGGGCGGTGAGCGGGGCCCGGTGCTGCTCGCCGTGGCGCTGAAGGCGTTCGTCCAGCCCGCGGTGGCCTGGGCGCTGGCGGCGGGGGTCTTCGGGCTGCGCGGGGCGCACCTGCTGGACGTGGTGGTGACGTCGGCCCTGCCGGCCGCGCAGAACCTCTTCACCTACGCGAGCAGTTACCGGGTCGGCCGGACGCTGGCCCGGGAGGCGATCCTGGTGTCGACGGTGCTGTCGGTGCCGGTGCTGGTGGTGGTGGCGGCGTTGCTGGGGTGACCCGGGTCTCAGGGCGCGGGGAACTCGCCGGTGTCGATGACGAGGTCGAAGGGGGCGGGCAGCTTGATCGGTTCGCCGAACTTCGCGGTGCTCAAGGGGCGGTAGACGTCGCCCTTCGGCTCACCGTGGAGAACCGCGACCGGGCCGTCCGGGGGCCCAGCGGTCGACGAGGAGGTGGAACGGGATGCCCGCGGTGGCGCAGGCGGCGGGCTTGCCGACGCGGTCGTGGCGCGCGTTGGACTTGCAGGTCACCTCGACGACGAGTTCGGCGAGGGCGGCGGGGATGTGGGGGTCGGACTCCGCGTCCTCCCGCCTCGGAACCACCACGAGATCCGGGATGAGCGTGCCCAGGCGCGAAGGCACCGAGATCGCCGGCGTCTGGAAGATCCCCAGTCATCGGGAATCACGGAGTGGAGGCGACGCCGAATTCGTTCAGCAATCAAATGGTGACGGTACGCGGGAGCATGCGCTCACGGCGGTTCTCCAATCGGTGCGTCACCGGTCCCAGCATGCCGAACGGGACCGGTGGGGGTCCACCGGTCCCGTCCACCCGATCGGGGAAACCCCGGGTCAGGCGATGCGTTCCAGCACCACCGGCGACGGCGTGAAGTCCGTGCCGGGGGCGGCGATGTCGTAGGAGCCCTCGATCGCCTGCAGGGCGTACGCGAAGCGGTCCGGGGTGTCCGTGTGCAGGGTCAGCAGGGGCTGGCCCTCGGTGACCGGGTCGCCGGGCTTGGCGTGGAGCTCGACGCCCGCGCCCGCCTGCACCGGGTCCTCCTTGCGGGCGCGGCCCGCGCCGAGGCGCCAGGCGGCGACGCCGACGTCGTAGGCGTCCAGGCGGGTGAGGACGCCCGAGGCCGGCGCCTTCACCACGTGCTGCTCGCGGGCCGTCGGCAGGGGCGCGTCCGGGTCGCCGCCCTGGGCCGTGATCATGCGGCGCCAGACGTCCATCGCGGAGCCGTCGGCCAGGGCCTTCGCCGGGTCGGCGTCCTTCAGTCCGGCGGCGTCGAGCATCTCGCGGGCCAGGGCGAGGGTCAGCTCGACGACGTCCGCCGGGCCGCCGCCCGCCAGCACCTCCACCGACTCGCGGACCTCCAGCGCGTTGCCGGCGGTCAGGCCGAGCGGGGTCGCCATGTCGGTGAGCAGGGCCACGGTCCGCACACCGTGGTCGGTGCCCAGGCCGACCATCGTCCGCGCCAGCTCCCGCGCGTCCTCGATCGTCTTCATGAAGGCGCCCGAGCCGACCTTCACGTCCAGGACCAGCGCGCCCGTGCCCTCGGCGATCTTCTTCGACATGATCGAGGAGGCGATCAGCGGGATCGCCTCCACCGTGCCGGTCACGTCGCGCAGGGCGTACAGCTTCTTGTCGGCCGGGGCCAGGCCGTCGCCCGCCGCGCAGATCACCGCGCCGGCGTCGTCCAGCACGGACAGCATCTCCTCGTTGGAGAGCAGGGCGCGCCAGCCGGGGATCGACTCCAGCTTGTCCAGCGTGCCGCCGGTGTGGCCGAGGCCGCGGCCGGACAGCTGGGGGACGGCCGCGCCGCAGGCGGCGACCAGCGGGGCCAGCGGGAGGGTGATCTTGTCACCGACGCCGCCCGTGGAGTGCTTGTCGGTGGTGGGGCGGGACAGGGACGAGAAGTCCATGCGCTCGCCGGAGGCGATCATCGCGGCCGTCCAGCGGGCGATCTCGCTCCGGTTCATGCCGTTGAGGAGGATCGCCATCGCGAGGGCCGACATCTGCTCGTCGGCCACCTCCCCACGGGTGTACGCGTCGATGACCCAGTCGATCTGCTCGTCGCTGAGTTCGCCGCGGTCCCGCTTGGTGCGGATGACGGAGATGGCGTCCATGGCCATGGGTGGCGTTCCTTCCGGGGTGAGAAGGGGACGGCCCCTCCGGCCGACGGTGTGGCGGTCGCTCGGAGGGGCCGTTTCGGGAGTTACTTGGTGAGGTGCTGCGGGCCGAAGGCCTGGGGCAGCATCTCCGACAGCGGCAGGATGCCCGCCGGGGTCTCCAGCAGCAGTCCGGGGCCGCCGAACTCGTACAGCAGCTGGCGGCAGCGGCCGCACGGGACGAGGATCTCACCGTTGCCGTCCACGCAGGTGAAGTGCGTGAGCCGGCCGCCTCCGGTGCGCTGCAGCTCGGAGACCAGTCCGCACTCGGCGCACAGGCCGATCCCGTAGCTGGCGTTCTCCACGTTGCAGCCGGAGACCGTGCGCCCGTCGTCGACCAGGGCGGCGACGCCGACCGCGTAGCCCGAGTAGGGGGCGTAGGCGTGGGTCATGGCCTCCCGGGCGAGTGCGCGCAGCGCGTCCCAGTCGACGTCCGTCGCGGGCGGGGTCACTTGCCCTGTCCCTTCCGGTACGGCATGCCGTCCGCCTTCGGCATCCTCAGCCGCTGGGCGGACAGGGCGAGGACGACGAGGGTGATGACGTACGGCGTGGCGGAGACGACCTGGTTGGGGACCTCGTTGGTGCCGGCGTACCAGGCGAAGACGAGGGCGCCGACGACCAGGGTGATCACCGCGTGGACGTACTTCTTGCGGACCGCCAGCCAGATCGCGCCGATGACCAGCAGCAGCGCGCCGAGCAGCAGCAGGGCGTGCACGTTGGCGGAGCCGCCGCGCAGGTTGAGGCTGTCGGTGTAGCCGAAGAGGCCGGCGCCGATGGCGAGGCCGCCCGGCATCCAGTTGCCGAAGATCATCGCGGCGAGGCCGATGTAGCCGCGTCCGCTGGTCTGGCCCTCCAGGTAGAAGGGGTTGGCCACGATGGACAGGAAGACGCCGCCGAGGCCGGCCAGGGCGCCGGAGATGATCACGGCGAGGTACTTGTACTTGTAGACGTTGACGCCGAGGGACTCGGCGGCCACCGGGTTCTCGCCGCAGGAGCGCAGCCGCAGGCCGAAGGCGGTGCGCCACAGGATCCACCAGGTCGCGGGGATGAGCGCGACGGCGATCAGGGTCAGCCAGGAGACGTTGGTGACCAGTCCGCCGAGCAGGCCCGCGATGTCGGAGACGAAGAACCAGCCCTTGTCGTTGAGGTCCCGCAGCGCGTCGGAGAGGCCGGGCACGGTGAAGCTGCCGAGGGACTCGACCGCCGGGGACTGCTTGGCGGAGCCGCCCTGGTGGCCCTCGAAGGCCAGCGGGGCCAGGTAGCGGGTGGCGCCGAGGGCGAGGATGTTGATCGCCACACCGGAGACGATGTGGTTGACGTTGAAGGTGACGGTGACCAGGGCGTGCAGCAGGCCGCCGAGCGCGCCGCCGGCGAGGCCGACGAGGACGCCGGTCCACGGGCCCCACTGGAAGCCGGCCCAGGCGCCGAACCAGGTGCCGAGGATCATCATGCCCTCGAGGCCGATGTTGACGACACCGGCGCGCTCGGCCCACAGGCCGCCGAGGCCGGCGAGGCCGATCGGGACGGCGAGCTGGAGCGCGGTGGACATCTGGCTGACGTTGGTGATGCCGTCCGCGCCGGTGATCAGGCGGACGATCGAGGTCAGGGCCAGGGCTCCGGCGATGACCAGGAGCAGCACGGGCCACGACATGCGGCGGCCGGTCGGCGCCGCGGGCTGCAGCGAGGGCTGGTTGACGTCGGTCGCTGTGGTCGGAGCGGTCATCGGCCGGCCACCTCCTTCGTGGTGGTGTGGGCGGTGCCGGCACCGGCGCCGCCGAGGACGTGGCCCGCGGCGAGTTCCGCGCCGACCCGGCGCTGCTGGCGGCGCAGGCCCCACTCGCGGACGGCCTCGTAGGAGACGACGACGGAGAGGACGATCAGGCCCTGCATGATGACCGCGATCTCCTTGTCGTAGCCGTGGAAGTCCAGCTCGGGCGAGGCCTTGTCGAGCCAGGCCCACAGCAGGGCGGCGAAGGCGATGCCGACCGGGCTGTTGCGGCCGAGCAGGGCGATGCCGATGCCGAGGAAGCCGATGCCGGTGGGGAAGTTCAGGCTGTAGGTGTGGGTGTCGCCGAGCAGGATCGGCAGGCCCGCGAGTCCGGCGATGCCGCCCGAGAGCAGCATGGCGGTGAGCACCATGCGCTTGGGGCTGACGCCGCTGGCCGCGGCGGCGGACTCCGAGGCGCCGGAGGCGCGCAGGTCGAAGCCGAAGCGGGTGCGGTTGAGGACGACCCAGTAGCCGATGCCGAGCAGCACGGCGAGGATCACCAGGCCGTAGATCTCGCCGGCCTCGCCCATGTCGATGCCGGGGACCCAGCCGGACTCGTTCATCTCGCCGGTGGTGTTGTTGTTGCCGACCTTGACGCCGAAGACGGTCGGCAGCCACAGGTAGCCGATGACGGAGGTCGCGATCGCGTTGAGCATGATCGTCGCGACGACCTCGCTGACGCCGCGGGTGACCTTGAGGACACCGGCGATGCCGGACCAGAAGGCGCCGGTGAGCACGGCGGTGAGCAGCAGCAGCGGGATCTGCAGGACGGCCGGCAGGGCGGCGTGGGCGCCGACGATGGCGGCCGCCATGGCGGCGAGCTGGTACTGGCCGTCGACGCCGATGTTGAACAGGTTCATCCGGAAGCCGATGGCCACCGCGAGGGCCGCGATGTAGTACATCGAGGCCTGGTTGATGATCAGGACCTGGATGTCGGAGAACGTCGCCTGCTCGAACATCAGGGCGAACGGCTCGACCGGGTTCTTGCCGGAGGCGATCAGCACGATCGCGCTCAGCACGAAGGCCACGGCGAGCGCGATGACCGGTCCGGCCACTGCGAGGAGCACGCGCTCCCTGTCGAACTTCTTCATCAGCGGGCCTCGTCTTCCGGAGACTCGGAGGACCGGGAGGGGCCGGCCGAGGTCTCGGGGGTCTCTTCGTGTTCGAGGTGTCCGGAGGCCGCACCGGTCATGGCGGTGCCGAGCTGCTCCGGGGTGATGGTGGCCGGGTCGGCGTCCGCGACGAGCTTGCCGTCGTAGATCACGCGGAGGGTGTCGGACAGGCCGATCAGCTCGTCCAGGTCGGCGGAGATCAGCAGCACGGCGAGGCCCTCGCGGCGGGCCTCGCGGATGTGGTCCCAGATGGCGGCCTGGGCGCCGACGTCCACGCCGCGGGTGGGGTGGGCGGCGATCAGGAAGCGCGGCCCGTGGCTCATCTCGCGGCCGACGATCAGCTTCTGCTGGTTGCCGCCGGACAGGGAGGCCGCGGTGACGTCGATGCCCGGGGTGCGGACGTCGTACGTCGTCACGATCCGGCGGGTGTCCTCCTGGGCGGCCTTCGGGTCCAGCCAGACGCCCTTGGCGTTGGGCCTCTCGGTGACGTGGCCGAGGATGCGGTTCTCCCAGAGGGGGGCCTCCAGGAGCAGGCCGTGGCGGTGGCGGTCCTCGGGGATGTAGCCGATGCCCTGCTCGCGGCGCTTGCGGGTGGGCAGCGCGGTGATGTCCTCGCCCAGGAAGCGGATGGTGCCGGAGTCGGCGTGCCGGAGCCCGATGAGCGCGTCGACCAGTTCGGTCTGGCCGTTGCCCTCGACGCCGGCGATGCCCAGGACCTCGCCCTCGTGGATGGTGAAGGTGATGTCGTCGAGCAGGGCCTTGCCCCCGGGGGCCGCCAGGCGCAGCTTGTCGACGGTGACGACCGGGCGGTCGGTGACCGTGGACTCGGCCGTCTCCGGGGTGGGCAGTTCGCTGCCGACCATCATCTCCGCGAGCTGGCGGGGGGTGGTCTCGGCGGGGACGGCGGTGCCGACCGTGGTGCCGCGGCGGATGACGGTGATCTCGTCGGCGACGGAGAGGACCTCGCCCAGCTTGTGGGAGATGAAGATGACCGACAGGCCCTCGGACTTGAGCCCGCGGAGGTTCTCGAAGAGGGCGTCCACCTCCTGCGGGACCAGCACGGCGGTGGGCTCGTCGAGGATCAGGGTGGTGGCACCGCGGTAGAGGACCTTGAGGATCTCCACGCGTTGGCGGGCGGCGACACCGAGCTCCTCGACCAGGACGTCGGGGCGGACGCCGAGGCCGTAGCGGTCGGAGATCTCCTTGATCTTGCGCCGGGCCCTGGCGCCGATGCCGTACAGCTTCTCGCTGCCGAGCACCACGTTCTCGAGGACGGTGAGGTTGTCGGCGAGCATGAAGTGCTGGTGCACCATGCCGATGCCGCGGGCGATGGCGTCGGCCGGCGACGAGAAGGCGACCTGCTCGCCGTCGATCGCGATGGTGCCCTCGTCCGGCTTCTGCATGCCGTAGAGGATCTTCATCAGCGTCGACTTGCCGGCGCCGTTCTCGCCGACGAGGGCGTGGACGGTGCCCTTGCGGACGGTGAGGTGGATGTCGTGGTTGGCCACGACGCCCGGGAAACGCTTCGTGATCCCGGCGAGTTCGACGGCGGTCACCGGTTCGTTGACCGCCGCTCCGGCCGGAGGGCTGCTGGACGCGTTGATGGCGCACTCTCCTGGGGACGGGGGCCTTCTACGCGCGTAGCGCCCCTACGGCATACAAAAGGGCGGCACCGCACACCGACGGGGTACGGGGAGCCGGGCTCCCCGTACCCCGTCGAGCGGACGCAACCCCGCGGTTACCTGCTGCTCAGGGTCGTTCAGGGGACTCTCAGCTCGACTTGACCTTGATCTCGCCGCTGACGATCTTCTCCTTGGCCGTCTCGATGGCTTCCTGGAGCTCGGCGTCGTCCGCGAACTTCGGGTTGGAGTTCGACAGGCTCACCTCACCCGTCTTCAGATCGCCCTTGACGATACCGGTCGCGGGCTTGCCGTCCTCGACCGACTTAGCCAGGTTGTACACCGCCTTGGCGACGTCCTTCATCGCCGAGGTCAGGATCGAGTCCTTGTACTTGGCGAGGGCTTCCTGCTTGTACTGGTCGGAGTCGACGCCGATCGCCCACACCTTGTTGGCGGCGGCGGCCTCGATCACGCCCTGGCCGGACAGGCCGGCGGCCGCGTAGACGACGTCGGCCTTCTTCTCGATCTGGCCCTCGGCGGCGCTCTTGCCCTTGTCGGGGCTGGAGAAGCCGCCCTCCTCCGCCGTCTGCGTCAGGAACTGCGAGATCACCTTGACCTTGGGGTCGGTGTCCTTGACGCCCTGCTCGAAGCCCGCCCGGAACTTGTGGATCAGCGGAATGTCCACACCGCCCACGAAACCGACGACGTTGGTCTTGGTGGTCTCGGCGGCGGCGACGCCGGCCAGGTACGAGGCCTCCTCCTCGGAGAAGACCAGGTCGGCGACGTTCTCCGCCTCCACCGTGGCGTCGTCGACGATGCCGAAGGTGGTGTCCGGGTACTTCTCCGCGGCGCCCTTCACGGCGGCGGCGTAGGCGTAGCCGACGCCGATGACCGGGTTGTAGCCCTGCTTCGCCAGCGAGACCAGGCGCTGTTCCTTGTCCGCGTCCGTCTCGCCGTCGGTGGGCTCGACGTCGGCGGTCTCGTACTTGAACTCCTCCTTGGCCTGCTGCAGGCCCGCGAAGGCGGCGTCGTTGAAGGACTGGTCGCCCCTGCCGCCGACGTCGTAGGCGATGGCCAGGCCCTTGTCGCCCTTCGACTCGGACGACGAGCTCGAGGAGGTCGAGGTGCCGCCGCAGGCGGAGAGGGCGAGGGCCAGGGAGGCGGTCGCTGCGCCTGCGACCGTGATCCGGGAAATCCGGCGCATGGTGTGGTGCTCCTGTCGTACAAGCGCCGGACGGTTCAGCTGCGGCGCTGGCTTCGCCGCACATTAACGCGCGTAGACCTGCCTGAAAACCCCTTCTGTCCACCTTGTTATGCGGCCGTGCCCAAGCTGTCGTGGAGCTCTGGTCACGGTATCGCCGACAGCGCAGGCGGGGTGGCGGTGGGTGACGTGCGCGGGCGGGCACGGACGCGCGAGGCGGGCGGGTGCCCCCGGGGGCGCCCGCCCGCCTCGCGCGGATCCGCCGCGGCCGGCCCACCGGGCGGCCGCGGCCGGGGCACCTACTCCGTCTTCACCTTGATGGAGCCGTCGATGATGCCTTCCTTGGCCTTGGCCACGGCGTCCGTCAGGCCGGGGACCTCGGCCATCTTCGGGTTGCTCTCGGACAGGCCGACGCCGTTCACCTTGAGGTCGAACACCTGGGTGCCGGTGCGCGGCTTGCCCTCCTCGACGGACTTGGCGAGGGCGTACACCGAACCGCCGACCTCCTTGGTGGCGGAGGTGAGGATGAAGTCCTTGTGGCCGGCGAGGGCTTCCTGCTTGTACTGGTCGGAGTCGACGCCGATCGCCCAGACCTCCGCCTTGGCGGCGGCCTCGATCACGCCCTGCCCGGACAGACCGGCCGCCTGGTAGACGACGTCGGCCTTCTTCTCGATCTGGCCCTCGGCGGCGGCCTTGCCCTTGTCGGGGCTGGAGAAGCCGCCCTCCTCCGCCGTCTGCGTCAGGAACTGCGAGATCACCTTGACCTTGGGGTCGGTGTCCTTGACGCCCTGCTCGAAGCCCGCCCGGAACTTGTGGATCAGCGGAATGTCCACCCCGCCCACGAAACCGACGGTCTTGGTCTTGGTGGCCTTGGCGGCGGCGACGCCGGCCAGGTACGAGGCCTGCTCCTCGGCGAAGACGAGGGAGGCGACGTTCTCGCCCTCGACCACGGAGTCGACGATGCCGAAGGTGGTCTTCGGGTACTTCGCGGCCACGGCCTCCATCGCGGGGCCGTAGGCGAAGCCGACGCCGATGACGGGGTTGTAGCCCTGGCGGGCCAGCGAGGCCAGGCGCTGCTCCTTGTCCGCGTCCGTCTCGCCCTCGGTGGGCTCGACGTCGGCGGTCTTGTAGCCGAACTCGTCCTTGGCCTTGCTGAGACCGGCGAAGGCCGCGTCGTTGAAGGACTGGTCGCCCTTGCCGCCGATGTCGTAGGCGATGGCGAGGCCGAGGTCCTCCTTCTTCTTGGAGTCACCGCCGCCGTCTACCTTGTCACCGCTGGTGCCGCCGCAGGCCGTGGCGGCGAGTGCGAGTGACGCGACCCCCACCGCGACGCGGGCCAGTCTGGATGTCCGACGCATCTGAAGTTCCCCATTCTCCAAAGCCCCGCAGCGGGCGCTCGGTTCGGCGCACATTAACGCGCGTAGAAACTCCTGGGAACGGGGTTCCGCGGGGCCGTTATCCATTCGTGCCGATGGCCGGTCGCGCCCGGGTGAACCAGAGGGCCGCGGAGGGGCGATCGGCGCGACGCGTGCCCGCGCCGTCCCTCCCCCACCCGCGCGGTGAGCGGTCGTCAAAGCGGGCGGAGGAGGCGTGTCGGGGCCGCCGGGAGGGGGCGGGTTCAGCGCAGGGCGTCGAGGAAGGCGGCGGCGGTGAAGAGCTCCACGCCCACGGTGATGGCGTGCTCGTCCACGTCGAAGTCGCCCTGGTGCAGGTCGCGCACGGTGCGCTCACCGGGAGGGCGGACGCCGAGGCGGGCCATGGCGCCGGGGACGTGCTCCAGGTACCAGGAGAAGTCCTCGCCGCCCAGGCTCTGCTCGGTGCCCTCGACGGACTCCACTCCGCGCCGGGCGACCATGGCGTCGCGCAGCAGCGCGGCGGCCCCGGCCTCGTTGACGACCGGCGGGACGCCGCGCACGTAGGTGATCTCCGATTTGGCGCCGTGCAGGTTGGCCACCTCGTCGATGGCCGCGACCACGATGTCGGGGGCCTGCCGCCAGGTGTTCAGGTCGAGGCAGCGGACGGTGCCGGACAGTTCGGCGTGCTGCGGGATGACGTTGGGCGCGTGGCCCGACTCGATCCGGCCCCAGGTCACGGCGAGTCCGCTGCGGCTGTCGACGCGCCGGCCGACCAGGGCGGGCACGTCGGTGACCACGCGGGCGGCGGCGGTGACCAGATCGGTGGTCAGGTGCGGGCGGGCGGTGTGGCCGCCGGGACCGTCCAGGGCGATCTCCAGCCGGTCGCAGGCCGAGGTGATGGGCCCCTCGCGCAGCCCGATCCTCCCGGCGTCGACCCGGGGGTCGCAGTGCACGGCGAGGATCCGTCCGACGTCGTCGAGCGCGCCGTCCGCGACGGCGTCGGCGGCACCGCCGGGCAGCACCTCCTCGGCGGGCTGGAAGATCAGCCGCACGGGCCGGGGCAGCAGGCCCTGGCGGTGCAGTTCGGCGAGGACCAGACCGGCGCCGAGCACCACGGTGGTGTGCACGTCGTGGCCGCAGGCGTGCGCGCGGTCGGGCACGGTGGAGCGGTACGGGCACTCGGTCTTCATGTCGGGGATGGGCAGGCCGTCGATGTCGGCGCGCAGGGCCAGCACCGCCGCGTCGGTGCCGGCCTCGTCGTCCGTCCCGATGTCACAGATCACACCGGTCCCGCTGGAGAGCACCCGCGGTTTCAGGCCGGCCCGCTCCAGCCGTTCCTTGATCGCGGCGGTCGTGCGGAACTCCTGGTTGCCGAGTTCCGGGTGCATGTGCAGGTCGCGGCGGAAGGCCACGAGCTCGGCGCGCAGGGCTTCGGGCAGCGCGCCGGGAAGCACCGCTCCTCCGGGTAGGTCGACCTCGGTCTCCAGTGACATCAGTGGTTTCACCCTTTGAAGGGTAGGGCTCCGGGGCTGTCGGCTGACCCTCGATCAAGAAAAATCAGTCCGTTAGGGGAAGAAAACGCGGCCGCCCTACGCATAGCTGTCAATCGAGATGGGTAAACTGCCCGCTCTTTCACGGGGCGAGGGCCCCGTGACCTGCCGACCCGTGATGTCGATCACAGTCGCACCACGTTTCCGGCACCCATCCACTCCTCCACGATTACCACGCTCGGCCCAGCCCACGCGGACCGGTTCATCCGGCGGACACCGGATCGGCCGTCCGGGCGGACCGGTGACGGGTGCGCGGCGAGGGCCCGAGCGGGCCCGTGACGGGTGCGCGGCGAGGTCCGGGAGGGCCCGTGACGGGTGCGCGGCGAGGTCCGGGAGGGCCGGGGACGGCCCGCGGCGGGGCGGGCCCGGCTCGGCTCCGTGCCCGAGGGCGCGTGGCCGAGGGCGCGTGTCGGCGGCGCCGCGCGGGGCCCGCGGACCCCGCGATGCCCACGGGCCCCGCGACGCCCGGAGCCGCGTGGTCAGACCGCCGGCACCGCCGGCAGGTGGTGGGCGTCCCGCGCCGTGTCCGTGACGTTCGCCAGGAAGCCCCGGGCCCGGGGGGAGGCGTTCCGGGTCAGCCAGGCGGGGTCGATGTCGCAGACCGCGACGGTGACCTCCGTGCCGGCCAGGGCGAGCGGGAGGGTGTGCACGACCGTGGACGGGAAGCTGACGACGGTGCGGCCGATGGGGCCGCGGCGGGCGATCAGTTCCAGGGGGAGTTCGGGGCGGACGATCTCCAGGCCCGTGCCGACGGCCAGCCGGTGGAGTTTCTCCGTGCTCTCGCGGCGGTGGGCGAAGTAGCGGGTCGCCCCGTGGGTCTCGGCCAGGGACCGGACGGCCTCCAGATAGGCGTCGGCGTCCACCACGCCGGTCTCCACCAGGGACGTGCCCACCAGGTCGGCGCCCCGGGTGATGCGGGGCGGCCCGAAGCGGTCCCGGGTCCAGGCGAAGGTGTGGGCGGTGAGCGTGACGCCGGGCGGGGTGTCCTCCATCGGCATCGAGGAGAAGACCTCCACCCGGCGCTTCTCGCCCGGGGTGAGCCGGTGCCGGGCGACGGCCGACACCGGGGCGAGGAGCAGGTCGCGGGGGCCGGGGCGGCCGCCCTTGCGGTGCCAGCGGACCAGGCGTTCGCCCCGGGCCAGCTGGCCGACGAACTCCATGGTCGCCGTGCCGTCGTCGACGACGACGAGGTCACGGGCCCGGGTGATCGTCAGCAGGAGCTGGACGTACCGCGAGAAGGGGTCGCCGAGGACGATCCGGGAAGCCCGGCGGAGCGGGCCGGCCAGGCCGCCGATCGTCTGCAGCGGCGCGGCCGGGCCGCCCCGGGCCTCCTCCCAGCGGACCTCGTGGCCCTCCTCGCGGGCCAGTTCGGACATGCGGCGCAACTGGCCGCGCGTCATCGGGTCGACGGGGGACAGCACCACGAGGGCGAGCCCCGCGCCGGGAGCGTGCGCGTGCGCCCACTCCAGCACGTTCAGCAGCTGTACCGGACTCTCGACGAAGGCGAGGGTGTGGGGGCCGGCCTTCCCGGCACGGGGGCTCATCGACGTACGCCGTTCCCGTCTCGAGGGGAGTGGAGGATTCGGTGTGCTCAGACCGTCAGCGGTTCGCCCGCCGCCGCCGCGATCTCCGCCTCGGCGACCGCACCGGGGACGCGGCGCAGCTTCTTCATCGGGCCCAGCTCGGACTCGTAGACCTTCTTCACGCCGTCGCCGAGGGACGCCTCGATGGTGCGGATGTCGCGGACGAGGCGCGTCAGGCCCTGCGGCTCGACGGAGGCGGCCTGGTCGGAGCCCCACATGGCGCGGTCCAGGGTGATGTGGCGCTCGACGAAGACGGCGCCGAGGGCGACGGCGGCCAGGGTGGTCTGCAGGCCGGTCTCGTGGCCGGAGTAGCCGATCGGGACGTTCGGGTACTCCTGCTGGAGGGTGTTGATGACCCGCAGGTTCAGCTCCTCGGCCTTCGCCGGGTAGGTGGAGGTGGCGTGGCAGAGCAGGATGTTCTCGCTGCCCAGGACCTCGACCGCGTGGCGGATCTGCTTCGGGGTGGACATGCCGGTGGAGAGGATGACCGTGCGGCCGGTGGCGCGCAGGGCGCGCAGCAGCTCGTCGTCGGTGAGCGAGGCCGAGGCGACCTTGTGGGCCGGGACGTCGAACTTCTCCAGGAAGGCGACGGCCTCGGTGTCCCACGGGGAGGCGAACCAGTCGATGCCCTTCTTCTTGCAGTAGGCGTCGATCTGGCGGTACTCCTCCTCGCCGAACTCCACGCGGTGGCGGTAGTCGATGTACGTCATCCGGCCCCAGGGGGTGTCGCGCTCGATGTCCCACTGGTCGCGCGGGGTGCAGATCTCGGGCGTGCGCTTCTGGAACTTGACCGCGTCGCAGCCGGCCTCGGCGGCGGCGTCGATCAGCTTGAAGGCGTTCTCGATGTCGCCGTTGTGGTTGATGCCGATCTCGCCGGTCACGTAGACGGGACGGCCGGGGCCGGCCTCGCGGGGACCGAGGGTGCGGATGCGGGAGTTGCTCATGACAGGGGTTTCCTTACTTGGGGAGGGAATCGAGAGAGGGACCGAGGATCCAGCCGGCGATCTCCCGGATCGCGCCGTCGCCGCCGGGGAGGGCGGTGACCGCGCGTGCGGCGCCGCGTACGACGTCGTGGGCGCTCGCGACCGCCACGGGCCAGCCGACGAGGGCGAAGCACGGGAGGTCGTTGACGTCGTTGCCGACGTAGAGCACGCGCTCCGGCGCGATGCCCTGCTCCTCGCACCACTGCTTGAGGGCGAGGTCCTTGCGGTCGACGCCGTGCAGCACGGGGAGCTTCAGCTTGCGTGCGCGGGCGGCGACGACCGGGTTCTGCTCCGTGGACAGGATCAGCAGCTTCAGGCCGCTCCTGCGCAGGGCGGCGATGCCGAGGCCGTCGCCGCGGTGCACGGCGACGAACTCCTGTCCGGTGGAGTCGATCAGCACCCGGTCGTCGGTCTGGGTGCCGTCGAAGTCGAGGACGACCGCGTCGATGTCCTCGGCCGCGGGGAGGCGGGCGGGGGAATCGGCGGCGAGGCGGGCGGGGGGATCGGCGGGGAGGGTGCCGGGCCGCGCCGCGTCGAGGAGCGGGGCGAGGGCGCGGGCCCGGGCGAGGTCGTGCGGGTCGTCGACCTCCAGCACGCGGGCGGGGTCGGTGCGCACGAGTTCGGTGCGGCCGAAGAAGCGGTGCCGGTGCTCGCGGAAGCCGGCCGCGTCCATGGCGTAGGCGGCGCCGGTCTCCAGCAGGTCCTGGGGGCGGTCCTGGCGGCGGGGGCGGAAGGACTTGTCGTGGTTGACGCCGTGACCGCCGCCGGGGGCGTCCGGTCCGGCGTCGGCGGCCTCCGCGGAGGCGTCCCGCCAGAGGAAGCCGTGGAAGGGGGCGACGGTGACCGCGGTGTCCGCGCCCCGGTCGACGACCGCGCCGGCCACGCCGTCGACGTCCTCGCCCAGCAGGAAGGGGCTGGTGCACTGCACGAGCAGGACGACGTCCACCGGGGCGCCGTGCAGGGCCTCGTGGGCCTCCAGGGCGTGCAGGACGGCGGCCTCGGAGGTGGCGGTGTCGCCGGCGATGGCGGCGGGCCGCAGCACGACCTCGGCGCCGGCCTGCCGGGCGACGGCGGCGATGGCCTGGTCGTCGGTGGAGACCACCACGTCGGTGACGTACCGGGCGGCGCGGCACGCGCGCACGGCCCGCGCCACCAGGGGCACGCCGCCGACGGGGGCGAGGTTCTTCGCGGGCACGCCCTTGGAGCCGCCGCGTGCGGGGATCACCGCGAGCACCCGGCGCTCCTTTGGGCTCTCGGCCGCGCTCGGGCGGGGGGTGTCCCCACCGGCGTCCTGGCCCGTCGGCGGGTGGGACATGGGATCAGCTCCTCGGGCGGGTGTCGGGGCGGAGAACGGGGCGGTCACAGCTCGCCCATCCGGCGGATCACCGGGGCCACGCGCTGCACGCCGTGCCGGTAGGCGCCGCGCGCCGCCCGGCGCACGATCTGCCGGACCGGTCCGGGCTCCCGGTCGGCGGTGGGCGCGCCGGGCAGCGGGGTGCCGTCCGGGCCGAGGTGGTGGCGGGCGAGGACGCCGGGCAGGTAGCCGGGCGCGGTGACGGGCGTGTAGTAGGGGGTCAGCGGCGGCAGTCCGCCGGGGCGGCCGAGCAGCTCGGCGATGCGTGCGCGGGCGGCGTCGAAGGCCGTGGCGTAGGAGTCCCCTTCGGCGGCGACGCCCTGCCGGGCCACCCACTCCGCGTCGGGCACCGGGCGGTGTCCGGCGTCGAGCTGGTCCCAGGAGGCGAGGCAGCCGGAGCCGATGAAGTGGTGGTTGCCGAGCGCCTCGCGCACCCCGAGGTCGGTGAGGACCGCGGTCGGGATGCGGCGGTGCAGCGACTCCAGGGCGGCGGTGGAGCTGACGGTGACCAGCAGGTCGGTCCGGTCGAGGACCTCGCCCATGTGCCCGTAGACCAGGCGGAGGTTGGACGGCAGGTCCAGCCGCTGGGCGAGTTTCTGGTAGGGCAGTTCCTCGAGGTGCGTGGTGTGTTCGCCGGGCTTGGAGCGCAGCTTCAGCAGCACCTCGCGCCCAGGGTGCCGGCGGGCGTGCCGCACCAGCCGGTCCAGCAGGTACGCGCGGTCTCGGCGGCTCTCCGGGACGGAGGGCTGGGCGGCGAAGACGACCGTGCGGAGCTCGTGTGCGCCGGCGTGGGGGGCCCCGCCGAGGAAGGGCAGCGCGACCTCGGTCACCGAGGAGGCGTCGGCGCCCACGCCCTCGTACACGGCGCGGAAGCGGTCCGCGTCCTGGCGGGAGTTGGCCAGCACGAGGTCGGCGCCGTGGCGCAGCAGCAGGCCGTCGGCGAGCTTCTCGTAGACGACGCCGACGTACCCGGTGACGACGACGGGCCGCCGCGGCCGGTCCTCCCACACCCGCCGCAGTCCGTGCAGCATCGCCTGCACACCGCCGCCGACCAGGGCGAGCACGAGGACGTCGTACGGCTCCTCGCGCATCGCGCGCAGGAACTCGGCGGCGGTCACCTCGCGCAGCGAGTCGGCGCGGACGCCGACCTCGCCGAGCTGGCGGGCGGTGGGGGTGGCGCGGCCCCGCAGCAGGTATCCGTCCAGGCGGAGGCCGGCGTCGGCCGGGTCCCCCGGATGTCCGGGTCCCGTCGGCGCGACGCGGTTCGCGGTGAGAGCGCCCCATTTCCACCGGGTGTCGGAATCCGCGAGGACCGCCACTCTGAGGGGCTTCGTTGCACTTGCTGGCACGCCGAAGACGCTAGGAAGCGAATTCTAGGTATGGCCCAACCGTGAATCAACGAAGCGTTAACAACACCCCACCGAGAGCCGAACCGGCCTGCGGAAACCGGGGAAATACGTGGGGTGCACCGTACCGACACATCGAGTTCACCCGCCGTACGGCCACCGGAAATTCACCGATCCGGGCGGCCTCCTAGGGTTTTTCGGGTGCCGAAGCTCTCCGTGATTGTCCCGTTCTACAACGTTCAGCAATACGCCCAGGACGCCCTCACCAGTCTGCGCACGAACGCCCGGCCGGACTTCGAGTTCGTTCTGGTCGACGACCATTCCGAGGACGGAACCCCGGCGATTCTCGAGCGTGCGGCCGAGTCCCTCGCGGACGTCGCCCGGGTGCGCCACATCCGCCACGACAGGAACGGCGGGCTCGCCACCGCGCGCAACACCGGACTGGACGCGGCCCGGGGCGACTACGTGACCTTCCTGGACGGCGACGACTGGTTCGCTCCCGGCTACCTGTCCGAACTGGTCGCGGCCGTCGAGCGGTTGGGCTGCGACTTCGTCCGCACCGACCATGTGCGGGTCACCGCCCGCGCCCGGTCCGTGCACCGGGTGCCGGTCGGGTTGCGCGACGAGGTGCTGAACCCGCGGGAGGCGATCCTGCCCGCCGACCGGACGACCTCGGTGGACTACGCGTACGCCTGGGCCGGTGCCTATCACCGCCGGCTGCTGGAGCGGGGGTTGCTGCACTTCACCGACGGGCTGCGCACGGCCGAGGACAGGCCGTGGATCTGGAAGCTGCACCGCGAGGCGGAGTCGTTCGCCGTGGTCGGCCTGCTGGGGGTGTTCTACCGGCGCGGGGTCGCCTCCTCCCTCACCCAGATCGGGGACGTCCGCCAACTCGACTTCATCCGCGCCTTCGACCAGGTGATCGAGGAGACGGCGGCGGACCGCGACGCCGACCGGCTGCTGCCCAAGGCGGTGCGGACGTACTGCGCGATCATCGCCCACCACCTCTTCGACGAGGACAAGTTCGAACCGGCCGTGGCCAAGCGGCTGCGGGCGATGAGCGCGGCGGCACTCAGGCGCATGCCGCAGGACGCGCTCGACGACGTACTGGAGAGCATGGACATGCGACGTTCCTCCGCACTGCGGCGGCTGCGGCGCCGGATCACCACGGCGAAGGCGGCCGGCTGATGTCCCGTACCGCCCAGATCTTCTGCGCCTCGACGCCGCACGGCGCCGTCACGCTGGCGGCCGCGATCGAGTCCGGCTGCTTCACGGAGGCGGAGCGGCGGACGCTGCTGGTCCTCGACGACTCCGCGATCCCGGAGACCACGCCCTCCCTGGACGAGCTGCCGGGTTTCGCGCCGCTGCGCGAGCACTTCGACGACGTGCTGTCCTGGAACGAGGCCATCCGCCCCTTCCACCCCGGGGCCTGGACGCCGCGCTCCGACGACGTCCCGCTCCTGGAGCGCCATCTGCGGCTGTTGTGGGGGCTCGGCGACGACCGCGTGGAGCTGGTCCTGGAGTCCCTCCAGGTGCCCCCGGCCCTCACGGTGGCCCGGCTGTTCACCGGGGCCCCGATCCACGTCTACGCCGGCGGCCCCGTGAGCTACGGCCCCACACCCCACAAGATCGACCCGCTGGTGGGCACGCGCGTGCGGCAGCTGTTGCACCTGGACCTGGTGCCGGGCCTCACGCCGATGCTGCTGACCGAGTTCGGCGTGCCGGTGCGCACGGTGCCGACGCGCGCCTTCCGGAAGGCGGTGAGCGAGGTGTCCGGGTCCGCCGGCGCGCCGCCCGCGCTGCCGGACGGCGCGGCGCTGCTGCTCGGCCAGCACCTGTCCGCGCTCGGCGTCCTCTCCCCCGAGGAGGAGGACGACCTGCACGTGCGGATGGTGCGCGGGGCGGTCCGGCGCGGCCACCGCACGATCGCCTTCAAGCCGCACCCGGCCGCGCCGCCCCAGCACGGCCGTGTCCTGGAGACCGAGGCCGGCAGGCTCGGCGTGGACCTCACCGTCCTGGACACGCCCGTCCCCGCCGAGGTGCTCTTCGAGCGGACCCGGACCGCGCTGGTCGTCGGCTGCTTCTCGACCGCGCTGTTCACCGCGTCCGCGTTGTACGGCCTGCCGGCCGCACGGGTCGGCACCGAGCGGATCCTGGAGCGGCTGACGCCGTACCAGAACGGCAACCGGGTCCCGGTCGTCCTGGCCGACGCGGTGCTGCCGGACCTGGAGCGGGAGGAGGGCGAGGACGCCGTTCCCGCCGACGAGCTGGGCGACCTGGTCACCGCGCTCGGCTTCACCCTGCAGCCGCAGATCCACCCGTCCCTGCGCCCGGCCGCGGAGCGTTACCTCTCCCGGCACCTCGGCCCGCGCACCCGGCGCTACTTCAGGCGCGGGCGGCTCGCCTCGCTGGGACTGCCCGGCGGCGTCCCGGCGCGGCTCGCGCTCCTGTCCCGCAACCCCACCGCGCGCCGGGTGGTGCGGCGGGCGCGGGCGCTGAAGAGGGCCGCACGGGGCTGACGCGGCCCGCATGCCCGCCGACGAGAAGTCCGTGCACGACCGGGAGCCGGGCGCCCGGCTCGCAAAGCGGGCCGGGCGCCGTCCTCGACGACCACGCGGCCGCCGTGGCGGACGCGCACGGCGCACAGAAACTCCTGCGGGAGACCCCTGTGGGAGACCACCCGGTCGAACCCCGACGCGCTCCGGGACACCTTCCGTCCGGCGTGGGACACCGGAATTCACCGCCCCTTCGGAGGGAGTTCACTTCTGCGCGCTCCGGTCGACACCGCCCCGTCCGGGAACATCGCCAGCCTGTTCCGACCCCCGTTCTCGAGTGTGAGAGGCCCACGTGCCGAAACTGTCCGTCGTCGTCCCCATGCACAACGTGGGAGCGTTCGCCGAGAGCGCGCTGCGAAGCCTCGCCAACAACGCGGGCCCCGACGTCGAGTTCCTGCTCGTCGACGACTGCTCCACGGACTCCACCCCCTGGGTGATCGACCGCTGGGCGGAGAAGCTCCCGGGCGCCAAGGTGATCCGGCACGAGAGGAACCTGGGCATCGCCCAGGCGCGCAACAGCGGTATCGACGCGGCCGGCGGCGAGTTCCTCACGTTCCTCGACGGCGACGACTGGTACGGACCGGGCCACCTCGCCGCACTGGTGTCCGCCATGGAGGAGCTGGGCTGCGACTTCGCCCGCACCGACCACGTCCAGGCCACCGGCACCGAGCGGATCGTCCGGCGCCCCCCGGCTCCGGTGCGCAACGCCGTGATGGATCCGCGCGACGGGATCACCCCGGTCGACACGGAGACGATGGTCGACTACCCCTTCGTCTGGGCGGGGATCTACCGCCGGCACCTCTTCGACGACGGCGGCATGCGCTTCGCGACGGAACTCCGCACGGCCGAGGACCGGTTGTGGATCTGGCGCCTGCACCTGAGGGCCAGGACGTACGCGTCCCTGGGGCTGCACGGTGTGTTCTACCGGCGGGGCGTGGCGACCTCGCTCACCCAGGTCAAGGACTCCCGCCAGCTGGACTTCATCCCGGCGTACGACGCGCTGCTGCGGGACGTGCAGCAGGACCCGGAGAGCGACCGTTTCCTCCTCAAGGCCGTGCGCACCTACTGCGCCATGATCGCCTTCCACCTCGGCAAGGTGAACGAGTACGAGCCCTCGGCGGCCCAGCGGCTGCGGCGTGAGGCGAGGGCCGCGCTCCAGCGCATGCCCGAGCACGCGCTCGAGGAGACCCTTAAGACCATCGACAGCACTCGGAGCAGGTTGCTCGGCCGCCTGCGCAACGGGCGGAAGGCTGCCTGATCCATGCCCCACACGACCCAGATCTTCCAGGTCTCGACCCTCTACGGAGCGGCCACCCTCGCCGCGGCGCTGGACGCGGGCCTGTTCGGACCGCGCGACGCGGCCCGGCGCATCCTGCTGGTCTCCAACAACGCCGCCGTGCCGGAGACCGCCCTGCGCCTGGACGAGATGCACGGCTACGAGCCGATATCCGGCCGGTTCGACTCGGTGGTCAGCTGGAACGAGGCGATCAGCCCGTACCACCCCAGCACCTGGGGTCCGCGCGGGAACGACACGACGCTGTGGCAGCGGGCGTTCCGCCTCCTGTGGGGCATCGACGAGCGGGACCCGGTCGAGCTCGCCGTCGAGTCGATCCAGGTCAATCCGGCCCGCGCGCTGGCGGCGATCTTCTCCGAGGCCGTCGTCCACGTGTACGCCGACGGCCTGATGAGCTACGGCCCGACCCGGGAGAAGCTGCCGCTGACCGTCGCGCGCCGCATCCGGCGGCTGCTCCACCTGGACCTGATCCCCGGTCTGAAGCCGCTGCTGCTGTCCGAGTACGGCGTCGGGCCCGAGATCGTCCCGGACGGGGCGTTCCGCGGCGTGCTCGACGAGATCTCCCGGGACGCGGCGGACGACCCGCGGCTCGCGCCCGTCCTGCGGGAGGCGCCGACGGCCGTGCTGCTCGGCCAGTACCTGGCGGCGATCAACATCCTGAGCGCGCAGGAGGAGGAGGAACTCCACGTCCGCATGCTCACCGGGGCCGTGCGCGCCGGGCACCGGTCCGTGGTCTTCAAGCCCCATCCGACGGCCCCCGCCGGCTACTCGGCGGCGCTGGGCAAGGCGGCGGCGGAGGCGGGCGTCCGCCTCACCGTGCTGGACGCGCCGCTGCTGGCCGAGACGCTGTACCACCACTGCCGCCCCGCACTCGTGGTCGGCTGCTTCTCGACGGCGATGGTGACCGCCTCCGCCTACTACGACGTGCCCGTCGCCCGGGTCGGGACCGCGCTGGTGATGCGGCGTCTGAAGCCCTACCCGAACAGCAACCGCGTGCCGCTGGCCGTGGTCGACCACCTGGTGCCCGACCTGGAGCGCGGGCAGGCCCCGGCTCTCGTCGGCCCGGCCCCCGGGACGCTGTCCCCACTGGTCCGGGCGATCGGTTTCTGCATGCAGCCCAAGACGTACCCGGAGCTGCGGGAGCCGACGGAGAACTGGCTGCGCGAGCACCTGGCCGACAGCCCCGGCCACTACTTCCCCGAACTGCGGCTGGCCGAGCTCGGCCTGCCCGGCAGCCGCCCGCGGTCGCGCGCGAAGCTCCGGGCGAGCCGTGCGAAGCGCGTGGTGCGCAGGGCGGTACGGCGCGGCGTCCGGAAGGAGTGACACGGGCGGGGGCCGGAGCGGGCGGCGGCGCCCCACCCGCCACGGGCGGCCAACCGAGTCCCACCCGCCACGGCGGGGCCATCCGCTCTTCAACTCCCGTACACCGGACGCCCCGAGAGTTGCGCGGTGCCGAACGACATCGCCGTACGCCTGCCGCAGCAGCAGAGCAGCTCTCCCTCCGAGCAGACCGCCGCACCGCGGGAGCACCGCCCCGACATCGACCTGATGCGGCTGATCTGTTCCGCCACCATCATGCTGGGGCACGTGGGTGCCCAGTTCATCCACTCCACCGGGAACGACCCGGCGGGCGGCTCCGGGGCGTACTGGGCGGGACACGTGGCCGAGGCGGTCAACCCGTACGCCGTTCCCCTGTACTTCGCCATGGCCGGCTGGGCCGTGCTGGTCGGCGCACCGCCGCGGGACGGCGCCCGGATGTGGCAGAGGATCGTCCGCAACGTCGTTCCGCTCTTCGTGTGGACGGCGATCTACCTGGTCTGGGCCTGGCTGCGGGACCGCAACGAGCGGCCCGTGACCGAGCTGGCGGCCCACTCCCTGTTCGGCTCCGTGCAGCCCGCCTACCACCTGTGGTTCATGTACACCTACATCCCGCTCATCGCGCTGCTCGCCTTCGCGGTGCTGCTCAGGGCCGGGAAGCGGCCCTGGGGGCTGGGCGCCGCGCTGCTCGGCATCGCGGTCCTGCCGAGCGCGCTGACCACGGCCGCCGAGGTCACGGGGCGCGACATGCCGCCCGTGGCCTGGGGCTTCGGCACCTATTCGCTGGTGTACGCGGTCGGCGGCGCGCTGCTGTTCGCCCTCCCGGCCGGGGCCGTGCGCCGGCGGTGGCCGCTGTTCGTGCTGCTGCCGCTCACCATGGCCGGCGCCCTCTGGTACAACACGCAGATCCACTACGTGATGCCCAACGCGCACCTGTTCGTCGCCGCCATGAGCATCTGCGTGCTGCTCCTGGTCAGCAGGGTCCGGGTCCCCGGGGCGTGGCGGCCGCGCCTGCGGAAGCTGGCCGGTGCCGCGCTCGGCGCGTACCTGGTGCACGTGCTGTTCGTCGAGGAGATCGTCGCCCCGCTGGTGTCGCCGGACCTGAGCGGACCGGTGGCGGGGCTGCTCCTGGTCGGTCTGCTGATCACGGTCATGGCCCTGTCGTTCGCCTGCAGCCTGCTGTGGGGCAGGCTGAACCTGCGGCGTCTGCTCGGCTGACCCGGCGTCACGCGGAGTTCGCCACCTGTTCGCCCTCCGCTCGACCCGACCTCCCTTCCCGCCGCCGGCGCCCGCCTAGCCTGGCTTCGTCCCGCGAGCCGCACCACTCCCCCCGAGCTTCCGACGGATCGAGGTCTCCGGTTCATGAACAGCCGCTCCCTGCTCACCAGTTCGGCGGCCCGGCGTCTGCTGCGTCCGGTCGCCGACCTCATCGACCAGCGCATCGAGCGGCGCCTCCGCTCGGCGGCCGCCGCGGACGCGGCGGACAGGGAGCGCCTCGGGGACGCCGTCGAGGTGCTGAAGCACCAGCAGCTCACCCTCGACCTGCTGCTCGGCCCCTCCGGTCGCGGTCTTTCCCGGAGCGTGAGCCCCGGCCCGCTGAACCGCCTGCACTCCGAGGTGGCGGAGCTGGCCGGGGACCGGGACGCCGCCGTCCGCAACGTCGCCGCCGCGTACCGGCTGCTGGTCGCGCTGGAGTCGCTCGGGGTCGGCCGGATCGCCGGCGGGACCATGAACATCTGCGGCAAGCTCGGCACGATCCCCCTGCTCGACCCGCCGAACGACGAGATCCTGGAGATCGGCACGCTCTACGGCATGTTCTCCGCCGGGCTGATCCGGATGATGGAGCGCGACGGCCGCAACCCGAGCGTGACGATCGTCGACCCGTTCGCCGGCGTGCAGCTCCAGCCCGGCAACCCGCGGCGCGCCGACCCCTCCGGCACCCCGGTCGACGAGCGCGCCGTCCGCACCAACCTCGCCCTGGCCGGTCCGGCCGGCACGGCCGCCCGGATCCAGCGGGGCTTCTCCGAGGACCCCGGCACCCGCGCGGCCGTCTCCGACCGCCGCTACGGCGTGATCGTCGTCGACGGCGACCACTCGGCCGAGGGCGTCGCCGAGGACCTCCGGTGGGCGGAGGAGATCGCCGCCCCGGGCGCGATCGTCGTCCTCGACGACTTCGGCGACCCCAAGTGGCCGGGCATCGAGGAGGCCCTGGACAAGCACCTCACGGGCGACACCCGTTTCTCCTACCTCGGCAAGGCGGCGCTCTCGGCGTTCCTGCGGGCCTCCTGACGTCCGGACGCGCCGTCTCCCCCGGCGGCGCGGAGGCACACGGGCGGCGGAGGCAGCCGTCGGCCCCGCGCGGCCGCCGCGGCCCCAAAGGGCGCTACGCGCTCGCCAGCGACAGCTTCACCGCGAACCCCAGGAACAGCGCGCCCGCCGCCGAGGTGGCCGTCGCCGACAGCCGCCGCCGGCGGCGGAACGCGGCGGCGAGCCGGGTGCCGCCGAAGATCAGCGCGCTGAGGTAGAGGGCGCTGGCGAGCTGGAGGAGGGCGCCGAGGAACACGAAGGACAGCGCGGGGTGGGCGTAGGCCGGGTCGACGAACTGCACGAGGAAGGCGACGCAGAACAGGATCGCCTTCGGGTTGAAGAGGCTGATGACCAGGGCCTGGCGGAAGGGCTGCTCCGTGGAGGCGGCCGCGGGGGCGCCGGCCGCGTCGTCCTCCCGGCGCGTCCGCCACATCCCCCAGGCGGTCCGGAGCATGCCGACGGCGAGCCAGGCCAGGTACCCGGCGCCCAGGAACTTCACGATCCCGAACAGGAAGGCGTTCGCCTGGAGCAGCGAGGCGGCTCCGGCGGCCGACAGCGTCATCAGCACGGCGTCCCCGCACCAGACGCCGGCCGCGGCCGTGTACCCGGCACGCACGCCGCGCCGGGCGGCGACGGAGAGGACGTACAGGGAGTTGGGGCCGGGGAGCAGCACGATGAGGATGAGGCCCGCCAGGTAGGCGGGCAGGTCAGTGACGCCGAGCATGACGGGAGTGTCGCACGGGGGCGCGGCACTCCGCTCCGGTGGTCCGGCTGCCGGGAGGGGCACCCGCGGAGGTGCTCAGAACGCGTCGCTCGGCACGTGGGTCCCCCACACCTCCCGCAGCGCGTTGCAGACCTCGCCCACCGTCGCCCGCGCCCTGAGGGCGTCCTTCATCGGGTACAGGACGTTGTCCTCGCCCTCGGCGGCCTTCTTCAGGGCCGCCAGCGCGGTGTCCACCGCCCGCTGGTCGCGCTCCGCGCGCAGCTTGGCGAGGCGTTCGGCCTGCTGGGCCTCGATGGCGGGGTCGACCCGGAGGGGCTCGTAGGGCTCCTCCTCGTCGAGCTGGAAGCGGTTGACGCCGACCACGACCCGCTCGCCGGAGTCGGTCTCCTGGGCGATGCGGTACGCGGAGCGCTCGATCTCGCTCTTCTGGAAGCCGCGCTCGATGGCGTTGACCGCGCCGCCGAGCTCCTCGACCTTCTCCATCAGCTCCAGCGCCGCGGCCTCGACCTCGTCGGTCATCCGCTCGATGACGTAGGAGCCGGCGAAGGGGTCGACGGTCGCGGTCACGTCCGTCTCGTGGGCGAGGACCTGCTGGGTGCGCAGGGCGAGCCGCGCGCTCTTGTCGGTCGGCAGGGCGATGGCCTCGTCGAAGGAGTTGGTGTGCAGCGACTGGGTGCCGCCGAGGACCGCCGCCAGGCCCTGGACGGCGACGCGCACCAGGTTCACCTCCGGCTGCTGCGCGGTCAGCTGCACGCCCGCGGTCTGGGTGTGGAAGCGCAGCATCAGCGACTTGGGGTTCCTGGCCCCGAACTCCTCCTTCATCACCCGCGCCCAGATCCGGCGCGCGGCGCGGAACTTGGCGACCTCCTCCAGGAGGGTGGTGCGGGCGACGAAGAAGAACGACAGCCGGGGCGCGAAGTCGTCCACGTCCATGCCGGCCGCGACCGCGGTGCGCACGTACTCGATGCCGTCCGCGAGGGTGAACGCGATCTCCTGCGCCGGGGAGGCCCCGGCCTCGGCCATGTGGTAGCCGGAGATCGAGATCGTGTTCCACTTGGGGATCTCGGCCCGGCAGTACTTGAAGATGTCGGCGATCAGCCGGAGGGAGGGCTTGGGCGGGAAGATGTACGTCCCGCGCGCGATGTACTCCTTCAGCACGTCGTTCTGGATCGTGCCGGTGAGCTGGTCGGCGCGCACGCCCTGCTCCTCGGCGACCAGTTGGTAGAGCAGGAGCAGCAGCGCGGCCGGGGCGTTGATCGTCATCGACGTGGAGACCTTGTCCAGCGGGATCCCGTCGAACAGCACCCGCATGTCGTCGATCGAGTCGATGGCCACGCCCACCTTGCCGACCTCGCCGTGCGCGATCGGGGCGTCGGAGTCGTGGCCCATCTGGGTGGGCAGGTCGAAGGCGACCGACAGGCCCATCGTGCCGTTGGCGATGAGCTGCTGGTAGCGGGCGTTGGACTCCGTCGCGGTGCCGAAACCGGCGTACTGCCGCATCGTCCAGGGACGACCGGTGTACATCGTCGGGTACACGCCCCGGGTGAAGGGGTACGACCCGGGCGCGCCCAGCTTCTCCGCCGGGTCCCAGCCCTCGAGGGCCTCCGGCCCGTAGACCGGTTCGATGGGCAGTCCCGACTCCGACTCGCGCGCCATGTGTGATGCCTCCCGCTGAGCAGTGCTGCTCGGCCTGCTCGCCGTTGTTCGCCGGTTACCCGCCAGTACAGACCGACCCTCCGACGGAGGGTAGCGGTGCGCGTACGGCCCGGTGGAGGGGCGCACGCTGGGACCTTCCTCACAACCGCGGTGGGACCCCGCTCACAGCGTCCGCACCGGCGGTCGTCTTCCGGTCACTCACCACCATGCCCCGTGGTTCGGCCGCGGTCACGTCCGGGGAACATTCCGGTGGGCGACCGGGGGCGGCGTCCGGTGGGACGAGGGGGGTTCGCGTGCGGAGCAGGGGCATGAGGGCTTGCGGGCGCGGGGCGGGCGGGGGGAGGTCACGCGTCGCCCTGGCGGCACTGACCGTCCTGGCGGGCTGTGCGGCGGGCTGCACGGTGCAGCCCGCCGACGGGGACGGCAGCGGCGGGCCGCCGGTGCGCATCGAGCTGCCGGGCGGGACGCCGACGGCGTCCCGTGCCCCGGACGGCGACGGCAGGGGTTCACCCGGTGCCGGTGACGACCGGCCCGGCACCGCCCCGGCGCGGCAACCGCCGCGCGTGCTGTGGTCCCCCGGCGACTCCGGCCGCGACGTCCGCGAACTCCAGGCGCGGCTGCGCCAGGCCGCCTGGCTCTTCCACGGGCCCACCGGGACGTACGACGGGCCGACGGAGGAGGCGGTGAAGGGCTTCCAGGGCAAGCGCGGGCTGCCGCGGACCGGCAGGACCGACACCGTCACCTGGCAGCGGCTGCTCGGGATGACCCGCGAACCGGGCCGGTGGGAGCTCTACCTGATGGGCGGCCAGCCGGCCGACGCCCCGGACGCGCGCTGCAGGACCGGGCGCGTGCTGTGCATCAGCAAGTCGAGCCGCACCCTCCGCTGGATGGTGGACGGGCGGACGGTGTCGACGATGCCCGTCCGCTTCGGCTCGGAGTACACCCCGACCCGGGAGGGTGTCTTCCGCATCTACTGGAAGTCCCGGCACCACGTGTCCACGCTCTACGACTCGCCCATGCCGTACGCCATGTTCTTCAGCGGCGGACAGGCCGTGCACTTCTCGGCCGACTTCGCCGCACGCGGTTACGCCGGTTCCTCGCACGGCTGCGTCAACGTGC
The DNA here is from genome assembly GCF_008704515.1 of Streptomyces viridosporus T7A. Taxonomy (NCBI): domain Bacteria; kingdom Bacillati; phylum Actinomycetota; class Actinomycetes; order Kitasatosporales; family Streptomycetaceae; genus Streptomyces; species Streptomyces viridosporus. Next base: position 5,152,142 of record NZ_CP023700.1, on the reverse strand, counting down.
GGGACGAGGCGGCGATCGCCCGGCTGTACGCGCAGGTGCGCGACGGCGACAAGGTCGTCGTGCACTGGTGAGACGCGCGGGGACGGGACGGGGTCCCGGCACGGGGAGGGGTGTGGGGGCGCGGGCGGGACCGGGGGAACGTGTCCCGCCCGCGCCGGAGTGCACGAGCCGTGGGTACGGGGGGAACCCCGGCTCCGTGCGACAGCCGATGACCAGTCGGCTCACTCATTACTGCGTCACGAGGGCCGAAAACGTCACACCCGGCGGCGAGGAAAATCCACGGGACGACAACATCGCAGGTCAGGGGCGCTCGGAGAGCGGATCCGGCCGGTGTCCCGGGGTGGCGGCACGACCGCCGTCACCACCGTCACCGCCGTCCTCACCCCTCGCGGTCCTTGCCGTTCCCGCCGCCCTCCGCGGCTTTTCCGTTGCCTCCGCCCGCGCCGCCCTTGCCCTTCCGGCCTTTCTCCCCGCCCTTGTCGCCCTTGTCGTTCTTGTCGCTCTTGTCGCTCTTCCCGGTCTGCCCGCCGCTCCCGCCGGCCTCGCCCTTCGTTTCGCCGTGGCCGCCGGTGCTGCCGTTGCCCTTGCCCTTGCCCTTGTCCCCACCACTGTCGCCGTTGCCCTTGCCGCCACCGTTGCCGTCGCCCTTGCCCCGGTGGGCCTCGCCGTCGGCGCGCTTCCCGGCCGTGGGACCGGTGCCGATGGCGGCCAGGACGTCCGCGCAGTACGTGTCGACGCGGGAGGAGCCGCCCGCCGCGCCCTCGACGAGGCGCTTGCGGTCGCCGCCCAGCCCTTTGCCGTCCCGGAGGTCCCGGCAGGCCGAGGCGATCTGCTTCCAGCCGCGCCCGGAGCGGGCCGCGAAGTCACCGGCGTCCGGGCCCGGCTTCCCCGACCCGGACGCGTCCTCGTCCTCCCGCGCGCCCGGCCCGTCCTGAGCGGCACCCCGGGAGCCCCGGCCCGTGCCGCTCTCGGGCACGGTCCCACCGGACGTGGCCGTCTTCGGCGGGGGTGACGGCAGGGGGTGTCCGGAAGGCAGGTCGGCGGCGGTGACGGAGGCGTCCGGATCGGCCCCGGAGCCGCCGGACGAGGTCGGCAGGACTCCGGTTCCGGCCAGGGTCGCGGCGCCGCCGACCACGCCGGCCGCCAGCGCGGCGGCCAGCCCGAAGCGCAGGGGGCGCGTCCAGCGGGACCCGCCGGTGGTTCCGGAACGATCGCCGTGCGGGGAGCCGAGCCGGATCAGCCCGACGTCGGAGGGCCGGCTTCCGGTGGGGCGGCCGGTGTCCGCGTCCGGAGCGGCCCCCTCTGCGCGTCCTTCGCGCGCGGCCCGGAAGGCGGCCAGGGCGGCGGCCTCGCCGGGGAGTTCCCCGCCGGTCGACGGGAGGGGGGCGGAAAGCGCGCCGAGCGTCCTGGCGAGCCGTTCGGCCCGTGCGCGAGCGGCGGGATCGGCAGTTCCGGGTGGTTCTCCGCTCAGCAGACGCTCCGCCGTCTCGCGGTCCAGCCACCTGTCCTGCTCGTCGGCCATCACATGTCCTTCTGCGTCCTCGCTCGCATCTGCGTCACACTCGCGGACGTCACCGTACGACGGCGTGGTTCTCTCTGGGGCGGAAGAGCGTCGAGCACCCCGGCGGATTCCGGATGACCCTCCGGATCGTCACCGAGCAGCTCGGCCAGCCGTTTCAGGCCGCGGTGCGCGGCCGTCCGCACGGCGCCCGGGCGTTTGCCCAGCGTCTCGGCGGCGGTCTTCGCGTCGAGCCCCACGACCACGCGCAGCACGACGGCCTCGGCCTGGTCCTGCGGCAGCCGGCCGATGAGGGAGAAGGCGCCGTCGGTGGCCAGTGCCTCGATGGCCTCGCCCGCGGTGTCGGACTCGGCGGCCCGCCCGGTGAGCTCGGTCTCGTCGCCGCCGATCGCGGGGCGGCGCCCCCGCATGCGTATGTGGTCCAGCGCGCGGTTGCGGGCGATCCGGGCGGCCCAGCCGCGGAACCGGTCCGCGTCACCGGTGAACCGCCCCAGGTCACGGGCGATCTGCAGCCACGCCTCGGACGTCACGTCCTCGGCGTCGGGCTCGCCGACGAGTGTCCGTACGTATCCCAGCAGCCGCGGGTGCACGGCGCGGTACACAGTCCGGAACGCGGTCTCGTCCCCGTCCTGTGCCGCACGCACCGCGGCGGTCAGCTCCGCGTCGTCCCCCAGCACCGCGTGCGCCCTTCTGCGGCCTCGGCCGGCGCCGCTCTCGCGGACCGGGCCCTCGCCGTCGTGGTTCCTCGGTTGGTCGTTGCCGTCTCTAGGCCGCCGGTGGTTGTTGTGGTCGTTTGTCCTCCACGGCCTGGCGCGAAAGGCACGTTACGACCTGAAACCTGTCTCCGTCCACGTCCGTCCAAGATGCAACTAACCCGTGACACAGCAAGGTGTGACAGAAAAAGCCCGCTCGGCGCTGTAGGGAGTACGGGTCGCCGCGCGGCCCGTGCCGCGCGACGGCCGGGGCCTCTCCTGTGGGGGGTGGCGGCCCCGGCCGTTGCCTTGGCGGCAGCGTCGCGAGGCCGTCCCCGCGGACCTTTGCGGCACGAGGGCGCCGGTCGGCGCGGAATCCCGTGTTCCCCCTGTTCACAGGGGCACGTCAGAACGTCACGAACGGTCGGCGCCCGGCTGGGCGGGCTCGCCCCGACGGCTGCCCGAGCCGCTCTCCGCCGCACCGGAGCCGCCGGGGGCGCCGGCGGACCCACCCGCACCGGAGGTGCCGTCGCCCCGGGCGCCGCCCGGGGTGCCGTCGCGCGCGTCGCCGGAGGAGCCGTTCCCGGCCCGGCCGGCCCCACCGGTGCCCTTCCCCGGTGCCGGGGAGCCGCCGGGCCGTGTCCCGGCCGTGGCTCGTTCCCGCTGCCCGGCGCAGTACGCGTCGACCTTCGCCTCGCCGCCCGCGGCCGCCGTGAGCCGCTTCCAGGCCGTCGCGTCCAGCGCCGCGCCGCGCCCCGCGACCCGCTCGTAGGCGCGGCAGTGCGCCTCGGTGTCCCCGGCCGCGGCAGGGCGGTCCGGGACGGCGGAGGCGGAGACGGAGGCGGACCCCGGACCGGGGGACCCCCCGGCAGGTTCCCCGATGGGTCCCCCGGTGGACGGACGGGGCGTGGCGGGCGGGGCGGAGGTGCGCCCGTGGTCCTGCGCGGGGCGGTCCGTGACCGGTCCCGGCACGCCGATCCCGGCGACCGCGACCCCGCCGAGGGCGAGGCCGCCGAGCAGGACGGAGAGCACGGCCTTCACGGGGCGGCTCCCGAGACCCCGGCGGCGGGGCCGCCAGTCGTCCCGGCGCCGGGTGCGCGCACCGTGCCCGCCCGCCTCCCGGGCGGCCCGGAACGCGGCGACGGCCCGTTGCTCGGCGCCGGCGTCGACGGAGTCCCGGACCAGCGCGGCGGCGAGCAGCGACTCGAGGGCGGGGGCGTCCACGACGGGGCTCCGGCCGGTGGCGGGGTCACGCCGCCCGGCCGTCCTGTGTCCGGGCGGCGCGCCCCCAGGGTGCCCACGCCGGCGGCCGGCCGGCCCGCCGTCGCTCTGCCGTTCACCCATGTCCGTTCCCGTCCCTGCTCGCTCCACCCCGCCGGCCCACCGGGCCCGTGCGGTCCACCCGGGCGGGCGGTCCTGCCCGGACCGAGGCATACGTGCCGCGCGTCCGGCCCGTTCAGTCCGCTGGCCCGTTCAGTCCGCCGGCCCGTTCAGTCCGCCGGTCCGGACGGTCCGGCGCGGGCCACCGGGCCGGCCCGCCCGCGCGGGGCGTCGTCGCCCCGCGCGCCGTGTCCGCCGTCCCGGCCGCCGTTCATGTCGACTCACCCAGCGTCCGCGGCGCCTCTTCCGTCACACTCTCGGCGCTCAGCCGTTCGGCCAGGCGTTTCAGCCCCCGGTACGCGGCCGTCCGGACCGCCCCGGGCCGCTTGCCGAGGACACGGGCGGCGGCGGGGCCGTCGAGGCCGACGACCACCCGCAGCAGCACGGCCTCGGCCTGGTCCCGCGGCAGCTCGCCGACCAGCGCCAGGGCGTGTTCGGTGGACAGGGCCTCCATGGCCTGGTCGTGGGTGCTCTGCGGACCGGGCAGCTCCAGCACGTCCTGCTCCAGGGCCGACGGCCGGGGCCGTACCCGCTGCCGGCGCAGGTGGTCCAGTGCCCGGTGCCGGGCGATGGTCGCCGTCCAGCCCCGGAACCCGGCTCCCTCGCCCTTGAACCGACCCAGGTCACGGGCTATCTCCAGCCAGGCGTCGGACATCACGTCCTCGGCGTCGTCCCCGACCAGCCCGCGCACGTAGGCGAGCAGTGCGGGGTGCACCAGCCGGTAGGCCACGGCGAAGGCGGCCTCGTCCCCTTCCTGGGCCCGCGCGACGGCCGCGCCCAGTTCCCCGTCGTACGCCTGTGCGCGGCGGGGTTCCCCTCCGTGGCCCAAGAACCGTCCTCGTCCGTACCGAGCGCGTAGCGCCTCCGCTCGGCGTGAGCGCGTCCGGTGATGCCCACGCCTCCCACGGTCATCAGCGTCGGGCCCCACGAAAATGTCACAGCTCGTCAGCGGCCCGTGCGACGCGCGCGGGGCGGGGCACCGGCGCCGTGACGCGCCGTCAGGCACCGTCCCGGGGGTACGGCCCTCCGCCCGACGCGTCCCGGCACAGCAGCCGCAGGGACCCGTCGCCCGTGTAGCAGCGGACCGCTTCCTCGATCGGGTCCCAGAGGCGGCCGTCGGGGGTGCGGATCCAGTGGTCGCCGCCCGTGGTCCACCACTCGCCGCCGGTCTGGCGGACGATCACCTCACCGGTGTAGGCGCCGAATCCGCGCAGCACCACTTTCACGGCGGCGTACGGGGCCCCCTCCCGGCGTATCTCCTCGATCATGCGGTCGACGCTCCACAGACTGCGCGCCGAGTAGTCGAGGCGCAGCCGTGCCCCTTCGCGCATCGCCGCCACCGCGTCCGCCGCCCACCGCACCGGCTTCGCCGCGGCCGAGGGCCTGGTTCCCTGCTGTGTCGTCACAGTCGTCGCAGTCGTCACACCTTCAAGAGCGTGCCGGTGAAGCGTTTCGTCACCCGGTTCCCGCGGCTTCCCGCAACCGGTGCAGAACCGCCCCGACTCCGCCCCGGCTCCACCCCGGGACCGTCACAGCGGCGGGGCGCCGCCGTGCGACGGGGCGCCGCCGCGGGGCGGGACGGCCTCAGTCCTTCCTGCGGCTGCGCCGGGACACCGCGGCGCGCAGCACCCGCCGCCCCTCCGTCGCCACCTCCAGCGCCCCGCGCAGGCCCGTCGGGCCGTGGGCGGACAGCCGCTCCAGGACCGCGACCTGGCGGCGCAGTTCCGCCGCGACGAGCGGCGACACGCCCTCCGTACGGCCCCCGGCCGGGCTCTCCCCCGCCCGGGCCGCGTGGAGGGCCCGGGGAAGGCCCCCGACCTGGTCCGCGTCGTCGTCCCGGGCCGCGGCGCCGTCCAGGAGCCGGTGGATGCGCAGCGCGGCGACGGAGCAGGCGTCGGCCCACGGCCGCAGCTCGGCGGCGGACCGCCGGGCGGGCGCGGTGGTGAGCATCCGGCGCGCGAGCGCCACGGCCTCGTCCCCGTCCCCGTCTCCGTCCGCCGCCGCGCCCAGCTTGCCGCGCACCTCCTCCAGCCGCCCGGCCCAGTCATCGGGGCCGGCGCCCTCCGCGAGGCTCGCCCACAGGGGCCGCAGCACCTCGTCGTCACCGCCCAGCAAGGGCACGCACCGATCCAAACAAGCCAACCCGCTCACGGCCAGACCGCGCTCGTCGGCCTGTGCGATCAGTTCCACCAGGCTCATCCACGCCTCCCTCGGCGGGTCCCGCAGGCCCCGAAGAGGCCCTTCACCGGCCACTTCCCTCACGGAACCCGCATTTCCCCTTACTGCGTGCGACGGCCCGGGAATGTCACAGGGGCACCACGCCGAGCCGGTCCAGCAAGCGGAAGAAGAGGTTTTCGGCCAAGGGGTCGGGGTCGGCGGTCAGCACCTCGAGCAGCTCCTCGGCGGACACGGTGTGCCCGGCCTCCCCGGCCCAGAGGACGGCGCGGTCGGCGGCGTCAGCGGGCTCCAGGAAGTAGTCCTCCAGGGTGAGCCCCTCCTGCTGCCCACCGAGGTACCCGGCCATCGCGGTCCGGGCCAGGCAGGTCGTCCACGCCCCGCTCTCCGGCGCGGCCGCCTCCACCACCGCGCAGTCGCTGCCCATGACGTATCCGAACAGCGCGGGCGCGCCGGTCTCCCGGGCGAGGTCGTTCATGTTCCCGACGTCGCCCTCGCCGCCCGGGTACTCCCAGACCTGCCATCCGCCCGGTGCCGAGGTGCGCGGGGTCATGCCCGGGGCGGCCCCGGCCAGCGCGTCCAGCCCGGCGAGCGGCCGCTCCCCACGGCCCACGACGAAATAGCCCCAGTAGCCCATGTGCCGCTGCTCCCCCGGTTCCGCTGCTCGCCGGTGTCCCGGCCCGTCCCACCGGAACACCACCACAGCGGCACGGCGGTGCGCAGGCGTATGCGGCAATCCGCCCCCGTGCCCCGGCGGGGGACCCGCGGGTCAGTCCAGCTCGTCCGCCAGGTTCCGGAACTCCTCCCAGGTCAGTTCCGGCTCCCTCGGGTCCCACAGCTTCTGGACGGTCGCCCGCAGCGGCAGCCGGATCCCGGACGCGACCTGCTCCGCGGTCTGGGAGCCGGCCAGGTCGCACCAGACGGCGAAGGAGCCGCCGAGGATCCGGTCGTCGTACCGGGACGGGACGGCGGTGGTGCCGCGCAGCACCCGCGGCGTCCACTGCTCGTAGATCCGCTCCCCCGTCGGATAGACGAAGGTCTGCGGCTCCCCGAGCACGTAGTAGAGGAACTCGTCGTTGTAGTTGACGACCTCGCGGCCCTCCTCCAGGTACTCGACGGGCTGCCGGGCCCCGATCTCCTTGCCGGTCCAGTAGGCGACCTCGACGTCCTTCGCGACCCGCACCGACGTGTCCCGGAAGAAGCCGTCGTTCCAGGCGCGGGGCGTGCGGTCGTGGGCGCGGACGGTGACGGCCCGGTCGTTGAGCCAGCCGGTGGCCAGGTCCGCCACGGTCGCGCCGGGGCCGTGCTTCTTCCGCGCGGCGGCGGCGAGGCCCGGGAACGACGCCTCGGGGTCGGACACCACCAGCGCCTGGTACTCGTCGCCGCCGAGGTGCCACCGTCCGCCGGGGAAGAGACCGGCGTACTCGTTCAGCAGGTCGTCCACGATCTCGGCGGACTCGGCCTTGGAGATGTCGATCGCGCCGCGCACGACGCGGCCGTTCACGTCGCGCAGCTGGAGGTCCGGGTGGGCGGCGATGACCGCGCCGAGGTGTCCGGGCGAGTCGATCTCGGGGACGACGGTGATGTGCCGGCTCGCCGCCAGGTCGACGATCTTCTTGACCTGGGCCTTGGTCAGGTGCTCCCGCGACACGATCTCCGGGTGCGAGTCGGACTCGATGCGGAAGCCCTGGTCGTCGGAGAAGTGCAGGCCGAGCTCGTTGAACTTCAGGTCGCCGAGTTCGCGGATCCGGTCCTCGATCCAGTCGGCGGTGAAGTGCTTGCGCGCGGTGTCCAGCATCAGCCCGCGCCGCTGCTTGGCGGGCTCGTCGCGCACCACGCCCTCGGGGGCGGCCCCGGCGCCGCGTATCTCCTGCTTGAGCGTGCGGGTGCCGTAGAACACGCCCGCCTCGCCGGGGCCGCTGACGGTCACCCGTCCGCCCCGCACGGTCATCGTGTACGACTCGGGGTTCGCGCCCGCGTCGCGGTTCAGCACCAGCCGCAGGTCCCCGTCCCGCTCGTCGTCCTTCTCACCGGCGTACGCCAGCCCCAGCTCGCCGGCTATCAGGCGCCCCTCGTCGGCCAGCGCGCCGTCGCTCACGACCACCCGGTGGGTCCGCTCGGGGCGCCAGCCGGGGCCGCGCTCGGCGGTGTGCTCGCGGACGGCGGGGATGGTGCGCGGCGCCCGGGACAGGGGGTAGGACCGGCTGGGGCTCGGGCTCGCCTCCGGTGCCGTCGTCGAGTCCGCCGGGCCGTCGCCGTCCGAGGCCGCCCAGAGCCCGAGGCCCACCCCGGCCCCGGTCACCAGCGTGCCCGCGGCGACCGCCGCGACCAGCGCGTTCCGCCGCCGCCTCGCCGCCCGCGCCGCTGCCCGACTCCCGTACTGCCTGTGCTGCCTGTGCCGACTCACCCCGCCAACCTACGACCCGAACGAGTGAGGGGCGTCGACAGGCCGTTCCGAAACTCTGCCGTCCGAGTGAATCGGGGGCATCGCCCGGACATGTCATGGACTCACTCGGTAACGTGTCGTCACATCTCTCACACCTTCTGCCACCGAACACACACGCGACGCCCACTGAGGACTCACGCTGCCTGCGCACCGCCTCCCCGACCTCCCCGGCCGATTCGTCATACCCGGACAGTCCCGCGGTAGACCCGGCCCCCCGTCCCCGCTGGAGCACTTCAACGCCGCCCCCGCCGAGGAGGCCCGGCGCACCCTGCTGACCTGCCTGGACAGCCCCCACTGGGCCCTGCTCATGGCCGGCCACCGCCCCTATCCCGACCTGACGTCCCTGCTGGCCGCCTCCGACGAGGCGGCGTACGACCTGACCGCGGCGGAACTGGCCCGGGCCCTGACGGCGGAAGCCCTGCCCGCCCTGCCGGCGGACACGTACGCGGCCGCCCACACGGCCCTGAACGCGGCGTACGCCGCCTACGAGGCCAAGTTCGGACATGTGTTCGTCATCTGCCTCGACGGCCTGAAGCCGGACGCCGTCCTGGACCACGTACTCGAAGGCATCCGGTCACGATTGGCCAACGATCCGGAGGAGGAGCGCCCGGTGGCGGCGGAGGAACTCCGGCGCCTGGCGAGGGGCCGGCTGACCGCCCTCCTGTCGGACGGGGCGGCCGATCACCGGCTCTCCCCACCCGACGAACCCGACAACCAGGGCGAATACCCGCGCCCCTCCCCGTGAGAACCGCGGGAAGAGCCGTGTCCGCACCCCTTCGAGTGCAAGTTCGCTCGCACCGGTAGCCCCGCTGTGAGCGCCGCAGACGCACCTGGCTACGATGCTGGGGGCCGGTGGACCGTACCCGGCCGGGCCCGGCCGACAAGGAAAGCCGGCGCGGCCCCAATCACCGCTCCCGGAGGAAACTTCCGTGCCGGCTGGAACGCTGTACCGCGGCCGGGAAGGAATGTGGTCCTGGGTGGCTCACCGAGTCACCGGCGTCCTCATTTTCTTCTTCCTGTTCGTTCACGTGCTGGACACCGCCCTCGTGCGGGTGTCCCCGGAGGCCTACGACCAGGTCGTGGCCACGTACAAGACGCCGATCGTCGCGCTGCTGGAGTACGGCCTCGTCGCCGCCATCCTCTTCCATGCGCTCAACGGCCTGCGTGTCATCGCCGTCGACTTCTGGATCAAGGGCGCGCGTTACCAGAAGCAGATGCTCTGGACCGTCGTCGCCGTATGGGTCGTGCTGATGCTCGGGGCGATCTACCCCGTCCTCGGTCACGCCGCTCGTGAAGTGTTCGGGAGCTGACGCCCATGTCCACCACTGAAACCTCCGCCTCGGGCATCGGCCCCGTCGAGGGCGCCTCCCTCCACTCCGTGGACAACCCGGCGCCGGTCATCGAGCCCCCGCGCAAGCGCACCAAGAAGACCCCGAAGACCACCCGGGGCAACTTCGAGCTGGCCGCCTGGCTGTTCATGCGCCTGTCCGGCGTCGTGCTGGTCGTGCTGGTCATCGGCCACCTGCTGATCCAGCTCGTCCTGGACGGCGGTGTCTCCAAGATCGGCTTCGCCTTCGTGGCGGGCCGCTGGGCCTCGCCGTTCTGGCAGGTCTGGGACCTGCTGATGCTGTGGCTCGCGATGCTGCACGGCGCGAACGGCCTGCGTACCGTCATCAACGACTACGCGGAACGGCCGAACACCCGGCTGTGGCTCAAGGGCCTGCTCTACACCGCCACGGTGTTCACCATCCTGCTGGGCACGCTGGTGATCTTCACCTTCGACCCGAACATCCGCTAGGCACGGGGCTGCGAGAATCATGAAGATCCACAAGTACGACACCGTCATCGTCGGCGCCGGCGGCGCGGGCATGCGCGCGGCCATCGAGTCGACGAAGCGCAGCCGCACCGCCGTCCTGACCAAGCTCTACCCCACCCGCTCCCACACGGGCGCCGCGCAGGGCGGCATGGCCGCCGCGCTGGCCAACGTGGAGGAGGACAACTGGGAGTGGCACACCTTCGACACGGTCAAGGGCGGTGACTACCTGGTCGACCAGGACGCCGCCGAGATCCTGGCGAAGGAGGCCATCGACTCCGTCCTCGACCTGGAGAAGATGGGCCTGCCGTTCAACCGGACCCCGGACGGCACCATCGACCAGCGCCGCTTCGGCGGCCACAGCCGCAACCACGGCGAGGCCCCGGTCCGCCGCTCCTGCTACGCGGCCGACCGCACCGGTCACATGATCCTCCAGACGCTGTACCAGAACTGCGTCAAGGAGGGCGTGGAGTTCTTCAACGAGTTCTACGTCCTGGACCAGCTCATCACCGAGGTCGACGGCGTCAAGAAGTCGGCCGGTGTGGTGGCCTACGAGCTGGCCACCGGCGAGATCCACGTCTTCCAGGCGAAGGCCGTGATCTACGCCTCCGGCGGCTGCGGCAAGTTCTTCAAGGTGACGTCCAACGCGCACACCCTGACCGGTGACGGCCAGGCCGCCGTGTACCGCCGGGGCCTGCCGCTGGAGGACATGGAGTTCTTCCAGTTCCACCCGACCGGCATCTGGCGCATGGGCATCCTGCTCACCGAGGGTGCCCGCGGTGAGGGCGGCATCCTGCGCAACAAGGACGGCGAGCGCTTCATGGAGAAGTACGCGCCGGTCATGAAGGACCTCGCCTCCCGCGACGTCGTCTCGCGCTCCATCTACACGGAGATCCGCGAGGGCCGCGGCTGCGGCCCCGAGGGCGACCACGTCTACCTGGACCTGACCCACCTCCCGCCGGAGCAGCTGGACGCCAAGCTGCCCGACATCACGGAGTTCGCGCGGACCTACCTCGGCATCGAGCCCTACACGGACCCGATCCCGATCCAGCCGACCGCGCACTACGCCATGGGCGGCATCCCGACCAACGTGATGGGCGAGGTCCTGGCGGACAACACCACCGTCGTGCCGGGCCTGTACGCGGCCGGCGAGGTCGCCTGCGTGTCCGTGCACGGCGCCAACCGCCTGGGCACCAACTCGCTGCTGGACATCAACGTCTTCGGCAAGCGCGCGGGCATCGCGGCGGCGGAGTACTCGCAGACCGCCGACTTCGTCGAGCTGCCGGAGGCCCCGGAGTCCTTCGTCGTCGAGCAGATCGAGCGGCTGCGCACCTCCACCGGCGGCGAGCGGGTGGCCCAGCTCCGCAAGGAGCTGCAGGACACCATGGACGCCAACGTCATGGTGTTCCGCACCGAGCAGACGATCAAGACGGCGGTCGAGAAGATCGCCGAGCTGCGCGAGCGCTACAAGAACGTCGCCATCCAGGACAAGGGCAAGCGGTTCAACACCGACCTGCTGGAGGCCATCGAGCTGGGCAACCTGCTCGACCTGGCCGAGGTCATGGCCGTCTCCGCGCTGGCCCGCAAGGAGTCCCGCGGCGGTCACTACCGCGAGGACTACCCGAACCGCGACGACGTCAACTTCATGCGCCACACCATGGCGTACCGCGAGGTCGGCGCCGACGGCTCCGAGACCGTCCGTCTGGACTACAAGCCGGTCGTCCAGACCCGCTACCAGCCGATGGAGCGTAAGTACTGATGGCTACCCCTGTTCTGGACAAGGCGGACGCGGCCGGATCGCCCGAGCCCGGCTTCGCCGACTCCCCCTACATCACCGTCACCTTCCGGATCCGCCGGTTCAACCCGGAGGTCTCGGCGGAGGCGACCTGGGAAGACTTCCAGCTGGAGATCGACCCCAAGGAGCGCGTCCTCGACGGTCTGCACAAGATCAAGTGGGAGCTGGACGGCACGCTGACCTTCCGCCGCTCCTGCGCCCACGGCATCTGCGGCTCCGACGCCATGCGGATCAACGGCAAGAACCGCCTGGCGTGCAAGACGCTGATCAAGGACATCAACCCCGAGAAGCCGATCACGATCGAGGCCATAAAGGGCCTGACGGTCCTGAAGGACCTGGTCGTGGACATGGAGCCGTTCTTCCAGGCGTACCGGGACGTGATGCCCTTCCTGATCACGAAGGACACCAACGAGCCGACGCGCGAGCGGCTGCAGTCCGCCGAGGACCGCGAGCGCTTCGACGACACGACCAAGTGCATCCTGTGCGCCGCCTGCACGACCTCGTGCCCGGTGTTCTGGAACGACGGCCAGTACTTCGGCCCGGCCGCGATCGTCAACGCGCACCGCTTCATCTTCGACTCGCGTGACGAGGCCGGCGAGCAGCGCCTGGAGATCCTCAACGACCGTGACGGCGTGTGGCGCTGCCGCACGACCTTCAACTGCACGGACGCCTGCCCGCGCGGCATCGAGGTCACCAAGGCGATCGCGGAAGTGAAGCGCGCGCTGATCACGCGCCGCTACTGAGGCACGTCGCCGTACGTCCGTGAGGGCCCCGTCTCCGCCGGAGACGGGGCCCTCTGGCGTGTGCCACACCCTCGGGTGACCGCGCCCGAGACGGACGTGAGGGCGCCCTCCGCCCTACGACGATGGTCTCGACATCAGCCCCCGGGAGGCACGCGATGTCCGCAGCGTCCGTCGAGCGGCCCCACGACGAGCGTCCGCTGATCGCGGAGGCGAACCGTCTCATGGACCGCCTTCCGGGCTATCGCGTCGAGATCATCGGAGGCCGGATCCTCGCGTCCCCGCCACCGGACGGCCCCCACGCCCGCGCCCTGACGACACTGATGCTCCCCTTCGTCACGGCCGGACCGCACGGCGGGGGAACCGAGGTGCTCCAGGGCGTCGGCCTCCGGCTGCCCACCGACCCCGAGGACTACGCGATCCCCGATCCGGTGGTCGTGGACTCCGACGTCGACGACCACCTCGTCGAGAACAACTGCTACGACCCGGTCTGCTTCCGCCTCGTCCCGGAGGTCACCTCCAGCAACTGGAAGAACGACCTGAAGACCAAGGTCGCCGCCTACGCCGCGGCGAAGGTCCCCGTCCACGTCGTCGTCGACCGCAAGCAGCAGCGTGTCCACGTCCTGACCGACCCGGTCGGGGACGAGTACGTCACCCACCGTTTCCACTCCCCCGGCCAGTTCGTCACCCTCCCCGACTCCATCGGCGCCAAGGTCACCCTGGACGTGACCGAGGTCCTCCGGGCCGGGCAGCCCCGGACGGGCGGCTGAGGGGCGCGGGCTCCTCCGGCCGGATCGGGATCACCGCCGGCGCCCGGTCGCCCTCGTGGGGCAGGTGACCGGCCTGCGGGGCCGCCGTCCTGCCGGGTGGGGTCGTCGCCGACGCTCGCCCCACCGACGAACCGGTCGACGCCGGTCACGGTTCCCGTGGCGAGGACGGTGCGGGACGGCACCGACGGCGCTCGGCCGGGTCGGGGCGCCGACCGTGACGCGGCCCACTCGCCATGGAGTTGAACATGTTCAAAAGAAAGCCCTACAGTCTTCCTGTCAGCGTTTTGAACGCGTTCAAGAAAGGCTGGGGGACATGGACCGCACGGTCATCGCCTACGTCATCTACCTGCTGGTCAGCATCGCGCTGACCATCTGGGTGGCCCGCACGCTCAGCAGCAACGGGCGGGTCTTCCTCGCCGACGTGCTGCGCGGCGACGAGAAGCTCGCCGACGCCGTCAACCGCCTGCTGGTGGTCGGCTTCTACCTGGTCAACCTCGGGTTCGTCGCGCTGTACCTGAGCGACGACGACACGATCGCCGACACCCGTGGCGTCTTCGAGGCGCTGTCGACCAAGCTCGGCGTGGTCCTGCTGGTGCTGGGTGTCATGCACCTGGGCAACGTGTACGTGCTCAACCGGATCCGGCGGCGCGGGGTGATGGAGCGGGAGCAGGTGCCGCCGGTCGCGCCGCAGGGCTGGGTGGCCCCCTCGGCCGGGGCGTGAGCGGCGTGACGGCCCCGCGCGCGGACCGGGACGCCCGACGCGTCCCGGTCCGCCGGCTCACCGTGCTCTACGACGCCGAGTGCTCCCTGTGCACCTTCGTCCGGGACTGGCTGGTCCGCCGGCCGCAACTGGTGCCCCTGGAGCCGGTCCCGGCGGGCTCACCGGCGGCACGGGCCCGCTTCCCCGGCCTCGACCACGGCGCCACCCTGGAGGAGATCACCGTGGTCGGTGACGCCGGGCAGGTCTACCGGGGCGCCGCCGCCTGGATCGCCGTCCTGTGGGCGCTGCGCGAGCACCGGCCGCTGGCCCACCGGCTGGCCACCCCGTCCGGCGCCCGGCTCGCCCGGGGCGCGGTCCTGGCCGCCGCCAAGTGGCGCGGGGCGCGGCAGGGCGGCGCGCGGGGGCCGGACTGGGGCGGACGGGCGTACCACCGGGTCGACGGCTGGGCCTACGACCCGCGGCACGGCTGGAGCCGCACCCCGCCGGGCTGCGCGGACGGTTCCTGCGCCACCCGGTAGGACGCCTCCCGCCTGGCGTTAGGCTCTCTTTCCGTGCCCGTGAAGAACGACGGCCCCGACGACGGCGCCGCACGCAGCAAGTCCGAGCAGACCCGCGCCCTGATCCTCGAGACGGCCATGCGGTTGTTCCAGGAGCGCGGGTACGACAGGACGACCATGCGGGCCATCGCCCAGGAGGCCGGGGTCTCCGTCGGCAACGCGTACTACTACTTCGAGGGCAAGGAGCACCTGATCCAGGGCTTCTACGACCGGATCGCCGCCGAGCACCAGGTGGCGGTCCGGGAGGTCCTGGAGCGGGAGACCGACCTGGAGGCCCGGCTGGCCGGCGTGCTGAAGGCGTGGCTGGACATCGCCACGCCGTACCACGAGTTCGCGGTGCAGTTCTTCAAGAACGCCGCCGACCCGGACAGCCCGCTCAGCCCGTTCTCCCCCGAGTCGGAGCACGCGCGGGTGGAGGCGATCAGCGTGCACCGGGCGGTGCTGGCCGGCACGAAGACCAAGGTGCCCGAGGAACTGCGGGACGTCCTGCCCGAGTTGATGTGGCTGTCCCAGATGGGACTCGTCCTGTACTGGATCTTCGACCGCACCGAGGGCCGCGAACGCAGCTACCGGCTCGCCGAGCGGGGCGCCCGGCTCACCGCGCGCGGCGTCGCCCTGGCCCGCTTCCGGGTCCTGCGGCCGCTGGTGCGCGAGGTCCACGAGCTGTTCACGGAGTTCCTGCCGGGGATGACGCGGGCGCTGCCGGACCCGGCGAAGGGCCCCGCGAAGAAGGGGGCGCCCGCCGACGACGAGCGCCCCGGGGACCCCGGCTGACCGCGGCCCCCGCCGGGCCGGGACCGCGCGGGGCGCCGGGCCGGAACCGGGCGGGGCGTCCCGGGCGCGGCGCCCCTGCGGGCCCTCAGGTCCGGGCCGACGCCAGCTCGATCACCGTGATGTCCGACGGCGCGCCGACCCGGGTGGGCGGGCCCCAGGCGCCGGCGCCGCGGGAGACGTAGAGCTGGGTGTCGCCGTAGCGGTCCAGGCCGTCGAGGGTGGGGTTGGCGGCGCCGGCCAGGAGGTTGGCGGGCCAGAGCTGGCCGCCGTGGGTGTGGCCGGAGAGCTGGAGGTCGACGCCGTGGTCGACGGCCTCGTGGATCTGCACCGGCTGGTGGGCGAGCAGCACGCACGCGCGGGCCCGGTCCCGGTCGCCGAGCGCCCGCGCGAAGTCCGGTCCCTGTCCCTCGTTCTCGCCGGCCACGTCGTTCACCCCCGCCAGGTCGAAGTGCGGGAGTTCCGTGCGGGCGTTCTCCAGCGGGCGCAGGCCGAGGCGGCGCACCTCCTCGACCCACTCCTCGGCACCGGAGAAGTACTCGTGGTTGCCGGTGACGAAGAAGGAGCCGTGACGCGCCGTCAGCTGTGCCAGCGGGGCCGCGGCCGGGCCGAGGTCCTTCACGCTGCCGTCCACCAGGTCGCCGACGACCGCGATCAGGTCGGGCTGGGTGGAGTTGATCGTGTCGACGACCTTCTGCGCGAAGCCGCGGCCGAGGACCGGTCCCAGGTGGATGTCGCTGACCACCGCGATGCGGTAACCGTGCGCGGCCCGGGGCAGCTTGGCGAGCGGCACGGTGACCCGCTTCACCCGCGGTCCGCGCAGCACGCCGTACGTCCCGTACCCGACGGTCCCCAGGGCCGCCGCGGCGGCGGCCCCGCCGACGACCCGGGAGACGAACAGGCGGCGGGAGGGCCCGGAAGGGATCTCGGAAGAGGTCTCGGCGCCCGGGACGCCGGCGTCCGGCGTTCCGGTCCCGTCCTCGGGGCGGCCGGGCTCCGGTGACCCGGTCGCGGGGCCGGCCGGGGCGGCGGGGTCCGCGGCGGCCGGGTGCGCACCCGGTGCGGCGGCCGCCGCTCCCGCCGGTATCGGCACCGGTTCCGGCTCTTCGGCCGCCGTCCGCGCCGCCCCCGCCCGCCGTTCGAGGACCCGCCGCAGCACGGGCCGTACGAGCTCGCCCGCGAGCACGGCCAGCAGCAGGTAGAGGGAGACGGCCAGCCACAGGTAACCGGGCCAGGCCAGGATCTGCTGGAGCCGGAAGGGGGCGTCGCTGCGCCCGACGACGAAGGCGGCCACCGTCAGCGCCCAGCCGCCGGCGATCACCGCCGCGCCCGCGCGGCGCACCGGGCCCGGACCCCGGGTGGTGTCCCGGAACAGTCGGCGCCACACGTACCAGTTGCCCGTCACCAGGACGGCCAGGACGAGCAGCGCGACGAGTACGAAAACGATGGCCACGGTGCGGAGTTCCCCTGTTTCCGGTCAGGACGTCCGTGACGTCCGGCTCAGTGCGCGCAGACCGCGCAACCCGATGCCCCCGATGACCGTCCCCAATACGAAGGAGACGACGGCGAGCAGCAGGTGCACCCAGAAGTACGCCGTCGGGTCCCCGTTCTCGAACGCGAGCCCGCTGCCGTCCTTGACCAGGTTCTTGACGAAAGTGATCCAGATGACCCAGCTCCACACCCCGAAGGCGAGCAGGAACCAGGAGACGGGGCGGCTGAGTTTCACCAGAACAGACCTTTCATCGCGGCGCCGGTCCCCCTCGGCCGGCCGGGTGTCCGGAGGATGTCCCCCGGAGGAGCACGGCATGGGTCCAGTATCACCGGGACCTGTCCGGTTCCTTGCCCGGGGTGGGCACCGGGAGGGGACGCCCCCGGGTGTGGCATGTACCTTTCCGACCGTGCCCGCACCCGAGAACACCGTCCGGCGATCCCTTCTGGTCGCCTCCGCCGTCCTGTTGTCCACCGCGCTGACCGCGCCCGCCGCCCTCGCGGCCCCGAAGCCGTCGACCACCCCCTCGGCCACGCCCCCGGCGAAGATGTCGACCGTGGGCGGCGCCCGGCTCGGCCTGCCGGGGACCCAGGTCGACCTCGCGGGCGGGGCACCGGTGCTGCCGAAGGACCTGTCCGCCCGCTCCTGGATCGTCGCCGACGCCGAGTCCGGCGAGGTGCTGGCCGCGCACAACGCGCACTGGCGGCTGGCCCCGGCGAGCACGCTGAAGATGCTGTTCGCCGACACGCTGCTGCCGAAGTGGCCCAAGTCGACGGAGCACCGGGTGGAGGTCTCCGACATGGCCGGCGTCGGCCCCGGCTCCAGCATGGTCGGGATCAAGGAGGAGGAGACCTACACCGTCCACGACCTGTGGCTCGGGGTCTTCCTGCGGTCCGGCAACGACGCCGTGCACGTGCTGTCGGCGATGAACGGCGGCGTCGAGAAGACCGTCGAGGAGATGAACGAGCACGCCGAGGAGCTCCAGGCCCTCGACACGCACGTGGTCAGCCCCGACGGCTACGACGCCGAGGGCCAGGTGTCCTCCGCGTACGACCTGACGCTGATCGCCCGGTCCGGGCTGCAGAAGAAGGACTTCCGGGAGTACTGCTCGACGGTCTCCGTGAAGTTCCCCGGCGAGACGAAGAAGAACAAGAAGGGCAAGGAGGTCCGCGGGTCCTTCGAGATCCAGAACACCAACCGGCTGCTGGTCGGGGCCTACGACGTGCCCGTCTACGAGGGCATAGCGGGCGTGAAGAACGGCAACACCACCAACGCGGGCGCCACCTTCACCGGGGTCGCCGAGCGCGACGGCAAGGTGCTGCTGGTCACCGTGATGAACCCGGAGAAGGACAAGGGCAACGCGGTCTACAAGGAGACCGCGAAGCTCCTCGACTGGGGTTTCGCGGCGGCCGGCAAGGTCGAACCGGTGGGCGAGCTGGTACCGCCGAGGAGCGCCGCGCGGACGGGCGCCCGGCCGGGTGCGACCGCCTCCCCCGGTGAGGCCGGGGGCGCCGGGGACGGCACGGTCGTGGCGGGGGCGAAGCCGGTGGCGAGTGCCACGACCGGGAACGGCTCCAGCGGCATCGGGGTGGCCCTGGGCATCACCGGCGGGGTGCTGGTGCTGCTCGCGGGCGGCGCGTTCCTGGTCAACCGCCGCTGGCCGCTGCCGGACCTGGTGCGTCGCCACTCCCGTCCGTGAGCCCGGCCCCCTTGCTCGGCGTCGCCGTCCAGGCGGCGCAGAACAGGACCAGTTTCGCGGTGAAGTTGATCCACAGCAGCAGGGCGACCGGCACGCCGAAGGCGCCGTACATGCTCTTCGCGGCGACGCCCTGCATGTAACCGCTCAGCAGCAGCTTCAGCAGTTCGAAGCCGACCGCGCCGGTGATCGCGGCGACCAACAGGCGGTGCCGGGTGGGCTCGACGCCGGGCAGCAGGGTCAGGACGTACAGCAGGAGCAGGAAGTCGGCGCCCACGGCGACGGCGAACGCCGCGATCCGCAGGACGACCCCGCCCCAGCCGCCCTTCTCCAGCCCGATGGCGTCGCTGATCCGGCCGACCAGCGCGGAGGCGACGGTGGAGGCGGCCAGGGTGACCAGGAGCGCGCCGCCGAGCCCGACGAGGACGCCCGCGTCCTTGCCCCTGCGCAGGAAGGGGTTCTCCTCCTCGTCGGGCAGCTCCCACACCGCGCGCAGGCACTCGCGCGTGGAACCGGCCCACCGGATGCCGGTGAACAGCAGGACGGTGCCGGCGATGAGGCCGACGGTGCCGGCGTTCTGCACCAGGTCGCCGACGTTCAGCTCGTCGGAGATGCCGGGCACCTGGTCGGTGATCGCGTCCTGGAGGGTTTCCTGCCGGTCCTGGCCGAGCGTGGCGGCGCCGATCGCGGCGGCCACGGTGAGCAGCGGGAACAGCGCGACGAAGCTGGTGAACGTCATCGCGGCGGCCAGCCGCGTCCAGTGCACGCGGTCCAGGCGCTCGTACGACCGCCACGCGTGCGTGAGCATCAGCCGCGCCATCCACGGCCCCACGCCCGGGAGCCTCTTCAGCCAGTCCATGACCCGACTCTGCCCCCGCCGCGGAAGCCCCATGTCCCGGCCCCCGGAACCGCGCGGCACCGCCGGCGGGGCGCCGCAGGGGACACGGCGTGCGGGTGCGCGGCGCGCACCCGTACGGGGCGGTACCCCCGGCCCCGCTCCCGGGCCGGGGGTGCCTCACCAGTCCGCCACCGCCAGGGCGTACATCGCCGCCCACACCAGGCCGATGAGGGCGAGCGCGCGGTCGCGCAGGACCACCTCCTCGGGTTCGCCGGCGGTGCCGCGGTCGGCGAAGACGGCGTACCTGAGGACGGCGAGGACGAAGGCGACCACGGACAGCTCCCGCCAGGGCAGCACGCCGGTGTGCGGCGCCCCGCCCTCCTCCAGGGCCCACAGGCAGTAGCCGAGGACGGCGACGCCGGCCGCGAGCTGCCAGACGAAGCGGAGGTACCCGGTGGTGTACTCGGTGAGCAGCGCGCGCGTGGCGCCCGCCGTGCCGGCCATCTGCACGGCCTCGGAGTAGCGCTTGGCCGCGACCATGAACAGCGCGCCGAACCCGGTGGTGATCAGGAACCAGCGCGACAGCGGGAGGCCGAGCGCGAGCCCGCCGACCACCGCCCGCATCAGGAAGCCGGTGGTGACGACGACGAGGTCGACGACGAGGACGTGCTTGAGGCTGACGCAGTACGCCAGTTGCATGCCGAGGTACGCGGTCAGCAGCACGGCGACCTGCGGCGGGCACAGCCGGGCCGCGGCGACGGGCGCGAGGACGCCGAGGGCGACGCCGACGGCGTAGGCGACCGGGACCGGCACCTGGCCGGCGGCGACCGGACGGTGGCACTTGGTGGGGTGGGCCCGGTCGGCCTCGGCGTCGCGGGCGTCGTTGACCAGGTAGACGGCGGCGGCGCAGAGGGTGAACAGGACGAACACCAG
Organism: Streptomyces viridosporus T7A; assembly: GCF_008704515.1. Lineage (NCBI taxonomy): Bacteria > Bacillati > Actinomycetota > Actinomycetes > Kitasatosporales > Streptomycetaceae > Streptomyces > Streptomyces viridosporus. Next base: position 5,131,807 of record NZ_CP023700.1, on the reverse strand, counting down.
CGCGAGCCGGACCAGCGCGGACCGGGAGAAGAGTTCGCCGGCGGCGGCGGGAGCGGCGATCACCAGGACGTTCTTGACCCACTGCTTGGGCCGCGCGGTGCGCAGCAGGCCCCTGAGGAGGCCGCCCCCGGAAGGGGACGGCGCCTGCCGCCGGTCCCGGTGCAGGAGGGCGGTGTCGGTCACGCCGCGCCTCCCCGCATCCAGCGGGCGCCGAGCCGGGCCGTGAGCGCGCCCAGGGCGGCGCCGGCCGCCACGTCCGAGGGGTGGTGCACACCGGCCACCAGGCGGGAGAGGCAGACGGCGGCGGCGAGCGGGGGCACCGCGTGCGACCCCAGCGCTCCGAAGGCGACGGCGGCGGCCGCGGCGGAGGTGGCGTGCGAGCTGGGGAAGGAGTGCCGGCCGACCGTGCCGACCAGGGGTTCGACGTGCGCCGGGCGCGGGCGGCGCACGACCCGTTTCACGCCCATGCTGACGGCGTGGGCGCCCGCGGTGAGCACGGTGCCGCGCAGCCAGGCGCCGCGCCGCGGGCGGTCCGCGGCGGCTCCGGCCAGCCCCGCCACGAGCCACAGCGCCCCGTGCTCCCCCGCCCAGGACAGGACGCGCACGGCGTCGGCCACGCGCGGATCCGCACCGCACGCTCTGAGGGCCGCGCCGATCCGGCGGTCCGCGCCGTGGAGGCCGAGGGGGTGGGGGGCGGGGCGGTGGAGGTCGTGGAGGTCGTCCATGGGGACTTACTGTTCACTCCCGTCGGGCCGGAATTCCCCCCTGAAGGAGCGACATACCATTAATCACCCGTTTCAGGGATGGAATTGACGTTTCACAACCAATCGCTCACCCGGGGGCGATACGGTCGCCCTCATGCCTGCCGACACCGTTCCCGTCACGGGATGGGGGCGCACCGCTCCCACCGCCGCCCGGCTGATCCGCCCGCGGACGTACGAGGAGGCCGCCCGGGCCGTCCGGGCCTGCGGGGCCCGCGGGGGCATCGCGCGGGGGCTGGGACGGGCGTACGGGGACGCGGCGCAGAACGCGGGCGGTGCCGTGCTCGACATGACGGGCCTGGACCGCGTCCACGCGATCGACGCCGACGGCGGCACCGTGCTGTGCGACGCGGGCGTCTCCCTGCACCGGCTGATGGAGGTGCTGCTGCCGCTCGGCTGGTTCGTGCCGGTCACGCCGGGCACGCGCTACGTGACCGTCGGCGGGGCGATCGGCGCCGACATCCACGGCAAGAACCACCACGTGTCGGGCTCCTTCTCCCGCCATGTGCTGTCCCTGGACCTGCTCACCGCCGACGGACAGGTCCGTACCGTCGCGCCGGGCACGCCGCTGTTCGACGCGACCGCGGGCGGCATGGGCCTGACCGGGGTGGTCCTGAAGGCGACGCTCCGGCTCCAGCCGGTCGAGACCTCGCTGATGTCGGTCGACACCGAGCGCGCGGGCGACCTCGACGACCTGATGGCCCGCCTGTCCGCCGACGACCACCGCTACCGCTACTCGGTCGCCTGGATCGACCTGCTGGCCCGCGGCGCGGCCACCGGCCGCGCGGTGCTCACCCGCGGCGACCACGCTCCCCTGGACGCGCTGCCCGGGGGCACGCGGGCGCGTCGGCAGCCGCTGGCCTTCCGCACCTCCCGGCTCCCGGCCGCCCCGTCCTTCGTCCCCGAGGGCCTGCTCAACCGCACCACCGTGGGGGTGTTCAACGCGCTGTGGTACCGCAGGGCGCCCCGCGCGCGGACGGGGCAGCTCCAGCGGATCCCCACCTTCTTCCACCCCCTGGACGGCGTGCCCCACTGGAACCGGGTCTACGGCCGGAGCGGCTTCGTGCAGTACCAGTTCGTCGTCGGTCACGGCCGGGAGGACGTCCTGCGCCGGATCGTGCGCCGCATCTCCGAGCGCCGCTGCCCGTCCTTCCTGGCCGTCCTCAAGCGCTTCGGCGAGGCCGACCCCGGCTGGCTGTCCTTCCCCGTGCCGGGCTGGACCCTGGCCCTGGACGTCCCGGCGTCCCTGCCCGGCCTCGGCGCCTTCCTCGACGGGCTCGACGAGGAGGTCGCCGCGGCCGGCGGGCGCGTCTACCTCGCCAAGGACTCCCGGCTGCGCCCGGAGCTGCTCGCGGCCATGTACCCGCGCCTGGACGACTTCCGCGCGCTGCGCGCGGAGTTGGACCCGCGCGGGGTGTTCACCTCCGACCTGGCCCGCCGGCTCCGCCTCTGAGACCACCGCCCCACCGCCGGGGCCCGTCGTGCGGACCGTGCCGGGGCCCGCGGGCCCCGGCACCGCTCCTCGATCCGGCCCGATCCGAACGAAAGACCTAGGAGCTGTCGTGAAGGACGCCTTCGGCCTCCCCCAGACCCTGCTCGTCCTCGGCGGTACGTCCGAGATCGCGCTGGCCACCGCCCGCCGGCTGATCGCCCGCCGCACCCGCACGGTGTGGCTGGCCGGCCGTCCCTCCCCCGGTCTGGACGAGGCCGCCGCGCACCTGCGCGCCCTCGGCGCCGAGGTGCGCACCGTCGCCTTCGACGCGCTCGACCCCGCCGGCCACGAGGACGCGCTCGGCAAGGTCTTCGCCGAGGGCGACGTCGACATGGTGCTGCTCGCCTTCGGCACCCTCGGCGACCAGGCCCGCGACGAGCGGGACCCGCGGGCCGCGGTGCGGGTCGCGCAGACCAACTACACCGGTGCGGTCTCGGCGGGCCTGGTGTGCGCGAGGGCGCTCCAGTCGCAGGGCCACGGCTCCCTGGTGGTGCTGTCCTCCGTCGCGGGCGAGCGGGCCCGCCGCGCGAACTTCATCTACGGCTCCAGCAAGGCCGGCCTGGACGCCTTCGCGCAGGGCCTGGGCGACGCGCTCCACGGCACCGGCGTGCACGTCATGGTCGTACGCCCCGGCTTCGTCCGCACGCGGATGACCGCCGGTCTGCCCGAGGCGCCGCTCGCCACCGTTCCCGAGGCGGTCGCGGCGGCCGTGGAGCTGGGGCTGCGGCGCCGCTCGGAGACGGTGTGGGTGCCGGGCGCGCTGCGCGTGGTGATGTCGGTGCTGCGGCATCTGCCGCGGGGGGTGTTCCGGCGGCTGCCGTTCTGAGGCCCGGCGGGACACGGCGGGGGTCCGCACGGGTGCGGGGTTCAGTGGGCGGAGACCGATCCCCGGTCCACCGGCCCGGCCTGCGGCGGCACCACGGCGGTGCCGAAGGGGAACTCCCGCAGCTTGCGCCACACCCCGTCGGCGCCCTGCTCGTAGAGCGCGAAGCCGGTGCAGGGCCACTCGGCCTCGTAGTCGGCGAGTTCCTCGAAGGCGCGGTCCATGGCCGCTTCCTCGATGCCGTGCGCCACGGTGACGTGCGGGTGGTACGGGAACTGCAGCTCGCGGGCGACGGGGCCGGAGGCGTCGCGGACCTGCTTCTGCAGCCAGGTGCAGGCCTCGGCGCCCTCGACGACCCGGACGAACACCACCGGCGACAGCGGCCGGAAGGTGCCGGTGCCCGACAGCCGCATGGGGAAGGGCCGCCCGGCCGCGGCGACCTCGCTCAGGTGCGCCTCGATGGCCGGCAGGTCGGCGTCGTCGACCTCCGTCGGCGGCAGCAGGGTGACGTGGGTGGGGATGCCGTGCGCCGCGGCGTCGCCGAAGCCCGCGCGCAGCTGCTGAAGCCGGCTGCCGTGGGGCTCCGGGACCGCGATCGACACACCGATCGTTACGGTCCCCACGTCGTCTCCTGTCGTTGTGGTGGTGAAGCGCGGTGGTGGAGCGCGGTGCGGTGGCTCCGGTACGCGCCGGGTGACCGCCCAAACGGTCACCCGGTTATCGACTGTACGACCACGGCCCGGATGCGGGCAGGCGCAACCGGAGTGATGTGCAGCGCTGTGCGGTGGTACGGATCCGCGCCGTGGGCCGGTTCGGTGCGCCGGCTCAGTGCTTGGCGGGCAGGAAGCCCATCCGGTCGTACGCCCGGGCGAGGGTCTCCGCGGCGACGGCGCGCGCCTTCTCCGCGCCCTTGGCCAGGAGCGAGTCCAGCGTCTCGGGGTCGTCCAGGTACTGCTGGGTGCGCTCCTTGAACGGGGTCACGAACTCGACCATGACCTCGGCGAGGTCCGTCTTGAGCGCGCCGTAGCCCTTGCCGGCGTACCTCTCCTCCAGTTCGGTGACGCCCGTCCCGGTGAGGGTCGAGTAGATCGTGAGGAGGTTGCTCACCCCCGGCTTGTTCTCGGCGTCGTAGCGGATCACGGTGTCGGTGTCGGTGACCGCGCTCTTGACCTTCTTCGCCGTGGTCTTCGGCTCGTCCAGGAGGTTGATGAGGCCCTTCGGCGTGGACGCCGACTTGCTCATCTTGATCGTCGGGTCCTGCAGGTCGTAGATCTTCGCCGTCTCCTTGAGGATGTACGCGCTCGGGACGGTGAAGGTGTCGCCGTAGGTCTGGTTGAAGCGGTCCGCGAGGTCCCGGGTCAGCTCCAGGTGCTGGCGCTGGTCCTCGCCGACGGGAACCTGGTCGGCCTGGTACAGCAGGATGTCGGCGACCATCAGCATCGGGTACGTGAACAGGCCGACGGTCGTGCGGTCGCTGCCCTGCCTGGCGGACTTGTCCTTGAACTGCGTCATGCGCGAGGCCTCGCCGAAGCCGGTGATGCAGTTCATCAGCCAGCCGAGCTGGGCGTGCTCGGGGACGTGGCTCTGGACGAACAGCGTGCAGCGGTCCGGGTCGAGGCCGGCCGCGAGCAGCTGGGCGGCGGCGACGCGGGTGTTCTCGCGGAGTTCCTTCGGGTCCTGCGGGACCGTGACCGCGTGCAGGTCGACGACCATGTAGAACGCGTCGTGGGTGTTCTGCATGTCGACCCACTGGCGGACGGCGCCGAGGTAGTTGCCGAGGTGGAACGAGCCGGAGGTCGGCTGGATACCGGAGAGCACGCGGGGACGTTCGGAGGCCATGCCCTCATTCTCTCAGGTCCCGCGGGGCGGTCGGGAGCGGACCGGAAACAGGGGGGAACCGAACCGGACCCGGCGGTGTAACAAGAGTGTGAGGACGCGGGAGGGGGGCCGCATCGTCGATGAGGCCGCGGTGATCGCACGCGTACGCGCCGGGGAGGCGGAGGCGTACGCGGAGCTGGTGCGGGCCCATACGGGCATCGCGCTCAGGGCGGCCGCCGCGCTCGGGGCGGGGGCGGACGCGGAGGACGTGGTGCAGCAGGCCTTCGTCAAGGCGTACTGCGCGCTGGGCCGGTTCCGGGACGGCACGGCGTTCCGGCCGTGGCTGCTGTCGATCGTGGCCAACGAGACGAGGAACACCGTGCGTGCGGCGGCCCGCCGGCACACCCTCGCCGGCCGCGAGGCGGCGTTCGCCCAGGCGGAGCCGGTGATACCGGAGTCGGCGGATCCGGCGGTCGCGACGCTCGACGCGGAGCGGCGCGGAGCGCTGGTGGCCGCCCTGGAGAAGCTGGGCGAGGAGCACCGCCTGGTCGTCACCTACCGCTATCTGCTGGAGATGGACGAGCGGGAGACCGCCCAGGCCCTGGGCTGGCCCCGGGGCACGGTGAAGTCGCGGCTGAACCGCGCCCTGCGCAAGCTGGAGCGCCTGCTGCCGGACTTCCGGCCCCGGGAACCCCGGGAACCCCGGGAAGAAGGGAAGAGGGCGTGAGCGGGGCGTACGACGGCGACCGCCCCGGCGGCGCGGAGCACCGGCGCGCGAGGGCCGCCCGGCTGCGGGAGGAGCTGCGGGCGCTGGGACGGTCCCTGGACGGGCCGGGCGGGGCGGCGGACCCGGCGGGGTCCGAGTCGATGGTCGAGCGGGTGCTGGAGCAGATACTGGCCGCGCAGGCGACGCCCGTGCCCTCGGGGCAGCGGGAGGAGGCACCGGTTCCCGCGGCCGGGGCGCGGTGGCGGGCGGTGCGGCGCTGGACGCGGGCGCGGTGGCGGGCGCTGACCGCCGCGGTGTGCGGCCTGCTGACGGTGCTGGTGCTGACGCCCCCGGTGCGGGCGACGGTGTCCGACTGGTTCGGCTTCGGCGGGGTCGAGGTGCGGTACGACCCGTCGGCGGTGCCCTCGCCGGGCGCGAGGGTGCCGGACTGCGGGCGGTCGGTGCCGCTCGGCGAGGCGGAGCGGCGGGCCGGGTTCGCGCCGCTGGTGCCGAGGGCGCTGGGCTCTCCGGACGCGGTGGCGGTGAGCGGGCTGCCGCGGGGCCGGTTCCTGGTGAGCCTGTGCTGGCGGGACGGGGGGCGGACGATACGGCTGGACCAGTTCCCGGCCCGGCTGGACCCCTCCTTCGCCAAGGCCGTGCGCGAGCAGCCGGAGTGGCTGTCGCCGGGCGGGGGCGGCGGTGCGGACGGTGCGCCGGGGCCGGCGCTGTGGTTCGCGCGGCCGCACCTCCTGGGCTTCTGGCTGGTGGACGCGGACGGCCACCGGTTCACCCGGGAGGAGCGCACGGCCGGGCCGACGCTGCTGTGGACGGAGCGGGTCCCGGTCGGCGAGCAGGGCGTGGACGAGGTGACGCTGCGGCTGGAGGGCGTGGCGTCGAAGGCGCGGGCGCTGGAGATCGCGAGGGCGGTCGCGGAGGCGGGCGGGTAGCCGGCCGGGGCTGCGGCGGGGCCGCGGAAGAGGGCGGAGCCGGGTGGGAACCCCGGCGGGCCGGGCGGTGTACCAGAAGTGACGGGCGGCTCGCCGGGCGGGCCGCACAGGGATCGGTCGGCCGAGTGGGGGTTCGGATGCACGGATGGACGGGCAGGGTGCGGCGTATCGCGGCGGGCCTGGGAGCGTGGGCGGCGGCAGCGGCCCTGACGGTGTGGGGGGCGTCGCCCGCCTCGGCGGGCGGACCGACGAGTGTGCTGGTGGTCTCGCCGGGGAGCGGGGAGACGGCGTCGCTCCACTACGAGGACGAGGAGTATGGGGAGCTGGAGCGGCTGCTCGGTCCTCTCGGCGCCGGCACCCGTGGGAAGCCGCCGGAGGCCGACCTGATCTCGGCCCGACTGATCACCATGACGTGGATGGTGCACGATGTGCAGCCCTGGCGGGTCGACCAGGTCTACCCGGCGCATGACGGCGGGGCCGTGTGGATCCACACGGCGGAGCGCCTGACGGACGCGTCGGACGGCCGTTGGCACCGCGCCGAGCACCCGTCCGAGCTGCGCGCGCTGCTGGGAAGGCTGGGCGTGATGGGTGAGGCGCCGGACCGGGGCGCGCCGTCCGGGACCCACCCGGCGCCCCGGGAGACGGAGGCCGCCGGATCCGCCGGTTCCACCGGGTCGGGTCGGGGGCCGGGTCCGGATGCGGGTACGGCCGCGGGCACGGCGCGGAAGGCCGCACCGGCAGCGGGCGACGGCGGCGGTGCCGACTGGTGGTGGGCGGTGCCGGGCGCGGCGGCCGGGGCGGTGCTGGCCCTGGTGCTGCGCCCCTACGCCCTGCGGCTGCCGCTGATACGCCGGCGCGGGGAGCCGGGGCCGCGGCAGGAGCTGCTGGACGTGTGAGGGGGACGGGAGGGGGTTCGGCTCCCCCTCCCCCGGACCCGCCCACGACGGCCGGCGTGCTGCCGGGCCGCCAGGGGTAGGAGGGGCCGGGGCGAGGTCGGTCGCCGGGGGCGTCAGCCGAGGTCGATCTCCGGGTAGAGCGGGAAGCCGGCCACGAGGTCGGTGGCGCGGCGGGAGATCTCGTCCGCGATCTTCGGGTCGAGGATGTGCTGGGCCTTGGACGGGGCGCCCTTGCTCGTGGTGCCGGGCTCCGTGGTGGTGAGGACGCGGTCGATGAGGCCGGCGACCTCGTCCATCTCCGCGGTGCCCAGGCCGCGCGTGGTCAGCGCGGGGGTGCCGACGCGGATGCCGGAGGTGTACCAGGCGCCGTTGGGGTCGGCCGGGATGGCGTTGCGGTTGGTGACGATGCCCGACTCGAGCAGGGCGACCTCGGCCTGGCGGCCGGTGAGGCCGTAGGAGGTGGTGACGTCGATCAGGTTGAGGTGGTTGTCGGTGCCGCCGGTGACCAGGGTGGCGCCGCGGCTCATCAGGCCCTCGGCGAGGGCGCGGGAGTTGTCGACGATGCGCCGGGCGTAGTCGCGGAAGGACTCCTGGCGGGCCTCGGCCAGGGCGACCGCCTTGGCGGCCATGACGTGCGGGAGCGGTCCGCCGAGGACCATCGGGCAGCCGCGGTCGACCTGGTCCTTGAGGGAGTCGTCGCACAGCACCATGCCGCCGCGCGGGCCGCGCAGCGACTTGTGGGTGGTGGTGGTGACGATCTGGGCGTGCGGGACCGGGTCGAAGTCTCCGGTGAGGACCTTGCCGGCGACCAGGCCCGCGAAGTGGGCCATGTCGACCATGAGCGTGGCGCCGACCTCGTCGGCGATCTCGCGCATGATCCGGAAGTTCACCAGACGGGGGTAGGCGGAGTAGCCGGCGACGATGATCAGCGGCTTGAACTCGCGGGCCTGGGTGCGCAGGGCGTCGTAGTCGATGAGTCCGGTGGCCGGGTCGGTGCCGTAGGAGCGCTGGTCGAACATCTTGCCGGAGATGTTCGGGCGGAAGCCGTGGGTGAGGTGGCCGCCGGCGTCCAGGGACATGCCGAGCATGCGCTGGTTGCCGAAGGCCTGCCGCAGTTCGGCCCAGTCGGCGTCGGAGAGGTCGTTGATCTGGCGGACGCCGGTCTTCTCGAGGAAGGGGGCCTCCACTCGGTCGGCGAGCACGGCCCAGAAGGCGACGAGGTTGGCGTCGATGCCGGAGTGCGGCTGGACGTAGGCGTGGCGGGCGCCGAACAGCTCCTTGGCGTGTTCGGCGGCGAGCGACTCGACGGTGTCGACGTTGCGGCAGCCGGCGTAGAAGCGGCGGCCGACGGTGCCCTCGGCGTACTTGTCGCTGAACCAGTTGCCCATCGCCAGGAGGGTGGCCGGGGAGGCGTAGTTCTCGGAGGCGATCAGCTTGAGCATCTCGCGCTGGTCGGCGACCTCCTGGCCGATGGCGTCGGCGACGCGCGGCTCGACGGCGCGGATCACGTCGAGGGCGGAGCGGAAGGCGGTGGAAGCGGTGGAGAGGGGCTCGGCTGACATGAGGGACCTCCGGACGTGGCGTCGGCGTTCACGGTACGGCCCAGGCGCACGGCACTCGGTGCTGGGCGGTGCCCAGGGGCCGCTCCCCGATGGTCGGTCCCATCCCAGCGCGCCAGTCACGGCCCGCGGGTCAGCCTACCGGGAGCGGCCGGCAGGAGGTTCCGCGCGTCCACCATGCGGGTCGCCCGGCCGGGCCCCGGCTCCGGGGCCGGGGTTCGCGGGGTCACGGATTCACAGGATCACATGGGGCAGGAAGCGGGCGTACTCGTCGGTCACCAGGCCGGAGGACTCGCGGATGCCGAGGCCGGCGGCCTCGTTCCCGACGACCCAGGCGCCCAGGACGACGTGGTTGCCGTCGAAGGCGGGCAGGGGGGCGAGTTGCTGGTAGCAGCAGGGTTCGTCGCGGACGACGGGGGCGGCGCCGGGCTCGTGGAGGGTCACGCCGGCTCCCTCGCGGCCCAGCAGGGGCTTGGCGACGTAGCCGGTGGTGCCGGCCAGGTCGCGGGGGCCGTCGAGGTGGGCGGGGAGGAGGTTGGGGTGGCCGGGGTGGAGCTCCCAGAGGATCGCCAGCAGGGCCTTGTTGCTGAGCAGCATCTTCCATGCGGGTTCGATCCACAGGGTGCTTCCGGTGCCGCCGCCGTTGTCGAGGGTGTCGAGGACGTGGCCGGCGAAGCGGTCGGTGGTGAGCCATTCCCAGGGGTAGAGCTTGAAGATGCTGCGGATGAAGCGCAGTTTGTTGTCGACGAAGCGGCCGGAGAGGCGGTCCCAGCCGATCTCCTCCATGGAGATCCAGTCGGTGTCGAGGCCGGCCTGCTCGGCGGTCTCCTTGAGGTAGGCGACGGTCATGAGGTCCTCGCCGAGTTCGTCGGCGGAGGAGTGGGCGAAGTACAGGGGGCTGCCCGGCGGGAGGAGGGCGGCCTGCTCGCGCCAGGCGTCGACGAGGCGTTCGTGCAGGGAGTTCCACTGGTCGGCGCCGGGGAAGCGTTCCTCCATCCAGAACCACTGGGGCGAGGCGGCCTCCACCAGGGAGGTCGGGGTGTCGGCGTTGTACTCCAGGAGCTTCGCGGGTCCGGTGCCGTCGTAGTGGAGGTCGAAACGGCCGTAGAGGGAGGGGAGTTCGGCGCGGCGGTGCCAGGCCTCGGCGACCGCGCGGGCGATGCGCGGGTCGGTGATGCCCAGGTCGGCGAAGCGGTCGGCGGCGACGATGTGGTCGGCGGCCTCGAGGCACATGCGGTGCAGTTCCTCGACGACCTCCTCCAGCGCCTCGACCTCCTCCAGGGTGAAGACGTAGTGGGCGCTCTCGTCCCAGTAGGGGTGCAGGGAGCCGTCCGGGTGGCGGGTGAGGGGGTAGATGAGCCCCTGTTCCTCGACGGTCTGCTGCCAGCCGGGGCGGGGCTCGACGGTGCGGCGTTCCACGGGCCTGTCCTTCGGTCGGCGGGGCGCTCAGCCGCCGCCGCTGCCGCTCCCGGAGCAGCCGAAGCCTCCCCGGTCGACGGCCTCGCTGCGGCTGAAGGTGCCGTGGTCGGCGTAGCCGCGGTCGACCTCGGCGTCGTAGTACCAGTCGGCGTCGACGGTGCCGCTCTTGCGGCCCTTGCCGATGGACCCGGTGGACCCGGAGGACCCGGAAGATCCGGAGGTCTTGCAGTTCTTGTCGGCGACGACCCGGTAGCCGTTGAGGTAGTCGTAGCTGTTCCGGTCCACGCAGCGCCGGTCCGGGTCCGACCCGCACGCGGACAGGGCCGTCGCGAGGACGCCCATGCCGCCCAGCACCACCGTGCTGGACCTCAGCCGTCGCCGTGTCTCCGCCATGCCCTTCACTCCCCCGTGTGCCGCCGGTGTCCGCCGCCGGGCCTCCGTTCCCCGGCTTGCGGCGGACAGCCTAGGGACCGGCCGGACGGCGCGTGCAGGAGCCCCCTGTCCCCGGGTCCGCCCGTGCCGCCGTTCGGCGGCGTTTGGCACCGCGTGCACCTTTGGTCCGGACACCGGTCAGGGCAGTGCCCGGCACAGCGCCTCCAGCGTGCTCGCCCAGGCGTGGTCCGGTGGGGTCGCGTAGCCGACGACCAGGGCGTCCTCGCGGGCGCCCCCGGCGGCGGGGTGGCGGTAGCGCGCGAGGCCGTGCACGGCGAGGCCGTGCCAGGCGGCCGCACGGACCACCGACGGCTCGGTGCCCGGCGGGAGCCGGAGCACCGCGTGCAGTCCCGCCGCGATCCCGGTGACCCGTACGTCGGGGGCCCGGGTGGCGAGCGCCTCGACCAGGGTGTCGCGGCGGCGCCGGTAGCGCAGGCGGGCGGCGCGGACATGACGGTCGTAGGCGCCGGAGGTGAGGAACTCGGCGAGGGTGAGCTGATCGAGGACGCCGACGGACCGGCCGCCGCCGTGCGCGACGACCTCCGGCACCAGCGACGGCGGGAGGACCATCCAGCCGAGGCGCAGCCCGGGGGCGAGGGACTTGCTGGCCGTGCCGAGGTACACCACGTGGTCCGGGTCGAGGTCCTGGAGCGCGCCGACGGCCTGGCGGTCGTAGCGGAACTCGCCGTCGTAGTCGTCCTCCAGGACCAGCCCGCCGGTGCGGCGCGCCCAGTCGACCGCCGCGGCGCGGCGCTCGGGGACCAGGGCGCCGCCCAGCGGGAACTGGTGCGCCGGGTTGAGCAGCACCGCGTCGGCGTCACCGGGGGACTGCGCGCGCGTACCGAGGTCGTCGAAGGGGAGGGGGACGGTACGCAGTCCGGTGCGTTCGACCAGGTCCCAGTGGATGTCCAGACCGTAGGACTCCACGGCCAGCGTGCGGGCGCCGCGGGCGTGCAGGGCCGCGCAGACCAGGTGGAGGCCGTGGGCGAACCCGGAGCAGACGACGAGGCGTTCGGGGTCGGCGCGCACGCCCCGTACCCGCGCCAGGTAGTCCGCGAGCGCCGTGCGCAGCTCGGGCCGGCCGCGCGGGTCGCCGTAGCCGAAGGCGTCGTTGGGGGCGGCGGCCAGGGCGCGGCGGGTGGCCTTGAGCCAGGCGGCGCGGGGGAAGGAGGCGAGGTCGGGGGTGCCCGGGAGGAGGTCGTACCGGGGTCGGCCGGGGACGCGGCGCGGGGCGGCGGGACGGGCCGGCGGCCGGGGCACCGCGCGGTCGGCGACCCGGGTGCCGGAGCCCTGCCGTGCGGTGAGCCACCCCTCGGCGACCAGGTCGGCGTAGGCGTCGGCGACGGTGTTGCGGGCGATGCCCAGGTCGGCGGCGAGGGAGCGGGAGGAGGGCAGCCGGGTGCCCGGGGTGAGCCGGCCGGTGCGGACGGCCTCGCGCAGGGCGTCGGTCAGGCCGCGGCGCAGGCCCGGGCCGGTCGGTGCGAGGTGCAGGTCGATGCCCAAAGTGGCCCGGTGTTCCGCCATGGAAATGGACCATACAACCGGGCTGCTTCGTCCCTAGGGTCGAGGCATGACGACCGACGACACCACGGCGGCCACCGTGTACGCCGCCGAACCCGCACCCCGGATGGACTGGGCCGCGCTGGCCCCCGACGTCTTCAAGGCGATGCTCCGGCTCGACGCGGCGGCCGGGCGCGGGCTCGACGCCAAGCTGCGCGAGCTGGTGAAGATCCGCGCCTCCCAGCTCAACCACTGTGCCTTCTGCCTGGACATGCACACCAAGGACGCGCTCGCGGCGGGCGAGAGCGTCGAGCGGATCGTCCAGCTGAGCGCCTGGGAGGAGTCCCGGCACTTCTACACGGAGAAGGAGCTGGCGGCGCTGGAGCTGACGGACGCCGTGACCGTCCTGACCGACGGCTTCGTGCCGGACGAGGTGTACGAGAAGGCGGCCGGGCACTTCGAGGAGGCGGAGCTGGCCCAGTTGATCGCCGCGATCTCGGTGATCAACGCGTGGAACCGGTTCGGCGTGGCCACGCGCCGGGTGCCGGGCCACTACCGGCCGGGGCAGTACACGTGACGGCACGGACGACGCACCTCGACGCCGGGGTCCGTGCCGCCCTCCTGGCGTTGAGCGCCACCGCCAAGAAGGGGCCGGGCGATCCCGCGCTCGCCGAGCCGGTCCAGATCCGCGCCTCGTAGCTCAACCGGTGCGCGTTCTGCCTGGACAGGCAGCTCGCGCTGGACAGGCATCTCGCGATCGCCCGCGAGCAGGGGGTGAGCGAGCGGCAGCTCGGTCTGCTGGACGCCCGGGAGGAGACCGGGGACGCCTTCGACGAGCGGGAGCGGGCCGCGCCGGCGCTGGCCGAGGCGGTCACGGTCCTCACGGGGGGCACCCCCCAGGTCTTCGGCTCCGGGGGAGGCTTCGTGCCCGACGAGGTCCACGCACGGGCCGCGAAGCACTTCGACGACGTCCGGCTCGCCCGTCTGATCAGGCTGATCACCGTCATCAACGGCTGGAACCGGCTGATGGTCGCCCGGCGGATCCCCCGGGGGAGCGCCGAGTGGTGAGCGGGGCCCGCGCGTGAGCGCGGGCGGCTCCGGGTCCGCCGTGACCGGTGGACCCGGAGCCGCCCGCGTCGCACGAACGTCAGGACAGCCACTTCTTCCAGGTGGACTCGTGGCCGTCCACCCACTTCTCCGCCGCCTCCGCGGGGGACAGCTTCTGGTCGGCGATCATCAGGGAGACCTCGTTCTGGTCCTCCGTCGACCATGCGAACTTCTTCAGGAAGTCCGCCGCTTCTCCCCCGTCCCTCGCGAAGTCCGCGTTGAGGTACTTCTGCAGCGGGGTGTGCGGGTAGGCGCAGGCGACCTTCGCCGGGTCGGCGTCGCAGCCCTCCTCGTACGGGGGCAGCTCCACCTCGGTCATCGGCACCTTCTCGAACAGCCAGTGGGGGGTGTTCCAGTAGGTGAGGAAGGGCTTCTTCTCCTTGGCGAACTGCTTGATCTGGGTGAGCAGCGCGGCCTCGGAGCCGGCGAACACCACCTTGAAGTCCAGCTTCAGGTTCTTCACCAGCGCCTTGTCGTGGGTGAGGTAGGCCGGTGAGCCGTCCATCAGCTGGCCCTTGCCGCCGCTCTCCGCGGTGCGGAACCGGTCGGCGTACCGGTTGAGGTCCTTCCAGCTCTTCAGGTCGGGATGCTGCTCGGCGAAGTAGGTCGGGATGAACCAGCCGATGTGCCCGGTGACCCCGAGGTCGCCGCCGCGCGCGATCGTCTTCTTGTCCTCGACGTACAGCTGTTCCTGCTCGGGGTGGCCCCAGTCCTCCAGGATCGCGTCGACCCGGCCCTGGCTGAGCGCGTCCCAGGCGGGCACCTCGTCGACCTGGACGATGTCGACGCGGTAGCCGAGCTCGTGCTCCAGCAGGTGCTGGGCGACGGCCACGTTGGCCAGGGACCCCACCCAGGACTGCACCGCCAGGGTCACCGTCCGGGCGCCCTGGGCGTTGGCGTACGGCGAGGCCTGCTTGGTCATGTCGGCGGCACCGCAGCCGGTGAGCAGCGCGAGCGCGAAGGCTCCGGCCACCGCGGAGGTCGTACGGCGTCGCACGTCAGGCTCCCTTCTTCGCGCGGCGTTCGGTGGGCTGGGTCACCCGGTCGAGCATCAGGCCCAGGCAGACGATCGCGGCACCGGCGACCAGGCCGGTCGCCAGGTCGCCCTGGGCGAGGCCGAAGACGACGTCGTAGCCGAGTGCGCCACCGCCGACCATGCCGCCGATGATGACGACGGCGAGCACCAGGACCACGCCCTGGTTGACGGCGAGGAGCAGCGCCGGGCGGGCCAGCGGGAGCTGGACCTGGCGCAGCTGCTGGGCACCGGTCGCGCCGAGCGAGCGGGCCGACTCCAGGGCCGCCGGGTCGACCTGGCGCAGCCCCTGCGCGGTGATGCGGACGACGGCCGGCAGCGCGTAGACGACGGCCGCGGCGACGGCGGGGGCGCGGCCGACGCCGAACAGGGCGACGACCGGGATCAGGTACACGAACTGCGGCATCGTCTGGAACACGTCCAGCACGGGCCGCAGCAGGCGGTCGACGCGGTCGCTGCGTGCCGCGGCGATGCCCGTCGCGAAGCCGACGACCAGGGTGACGGCGACGGCCGCGAGGACCTGGGAGAGCGTGTCGAGGGACGGGTTCCACACGCCGAGCACCCCGATGGCGGCCATGGCGAGGACGGCGGTGAGCGCGGTGCGCCAGGTGCCGATCAGCCAGGCCAGGGTGGCGACGAGGAGCAGCACCGACCACCAGGGCAGCCACTGCAGTCCGTCGCGGATCGGATCGAGGACCCAGGTGGTGAAGCGTGCGGCCCAGTCGGCGGTGCCGCCGATGACGGGGACGCCCGAGTACAGGTGGTCGGTCATCCAGCCGACGGCCCGGTTGACCGGCTCGACGAGGGACACGACCCATCCGTCGGGCCACTCCAGGCGTGCCGTCAGCCGTCCGGCGACGGCCACGACCGCGGCGCCGGCCACGACGTACAGCCAGTGCGTGCGGGGCCTGGGCGCCTGGCCGAGGTTCGCCCCGGCCGCGCCGGTCACCCGGTCGAGGACGACGGCGAGCAGCACGATCGGGATGCCGGCGGCGAGGGCCGCGCCCACGTCGACGGAGGCCAGCGCCTGGTAGACGCGGTCGCCGAGACCGCCCGCGCCGATCACCGAGGCGATGACGGCCATGGACAGCGCCATCATGATCGTCTGGTTGAGCCCCAGGAGGAGTTCCCTGCGGGCCAGCGGGATGCGGGCGGTCAGCAGGCGCTGGCGGGCGGTGGTGCCGAGCGACTCGACCGCCTCCAGCACCTCCTTGTCGGCGCCGCGCAGACCGAGCGCGGTCAGCCGGGCCATGGGCGGCGCGGCGTAGACGACCGTGGCGAGGACGGCGGCCGGGACGCCGATGCCGAAGATCAGCACGACCGGCAGGAGGTAGGCGAAGGCGGGGAGCACCTGCATGGTGTCCAGGACCGGGCGCAGGACGCGGTCCATCCGGTCGGAGAGCCCGGCGGCGAGCCCGAGCAGCGCGCCGACGACGACGGACGCGGTGACCGCGACCACCATCAGGGCGAGCGTCTGCATGGTGGGCACCCACATGCCGAGCAGTCCGCAGGCGAGGAACGCGACGGCGGTGCCGAGTGCGAGGCGGATGCCCGCGACCCGCCAGGCGACGAGTCCGGCGAGAGCGGTCACCCCCGCCCATCCGACCGCGAGGAGGGCGAGGTAGACGGCCCGTACGGTGACGACGACGACGTTGCTGACGTGGCCGAAGAAGTACAGGAAGAGGGGGTGGGAGTCCCGGTTGTCGATGATCCAGTCGCTGGCTCCGGCCAGCGGTCCGGAGGCGTCCACGGTCAGTGCCTCGGGCCAGCTCCCGCTCGCCCAGCGTGCGGTGGCGAGCGGGACGAGGACCGCGGCGACGAGCGCCAGCGCGAGGAGCTTGCGCACGGCCGGGCGGGTCAGGACGCCCGGCGCCGAGGCCTTCCGGGCCGTTGCCGTGATCGCCGCCATCACACCGGCTCCTCACCGGTGGTGGCGAGGGCGGCCGGCGCACGGAGCCCGGCCGGTGCCGCCCCCGGGTCCTTCGAGCCGGGGGCGCCTCCGGCGGCACGACCGCCCGCGGGCGCGCCGGTCACACCGGCCACCACGTCCAGCAGCGCCTCCGAGTCGACCACGCCCAGGCAGCGGCCCCCGTCCAGGACACGGGCCGGGCCGCCCGCGCGGGCGACGGCCTCGATGGCCTCCGACACCGTGGCGTCGGGCCGCACCGCCGGGCCGCTGCCGGCCTCCTCGGCGGAGGCGGCGGGGCGCATGGCCGTGCGGACGGTCATGACCTGCTCGCGCGGGACGTCCCGGACGAACGCGCGGACGTAGTCGTCGGCGGGCGAGCCCACGATCTCCTCGGGGGTGCCGAGCTGGACCACGCGGCCGTCGCGCATCAGGGCGATGCGGTCGCCCAGCTTGAGCGCCTCGCCGAGGTCGTGGGTGATGAAGACCATCGTACGGCCCTCCTCGCGGTGCAGCCGGACCACCTCCTCCTGCATGTCGCGCCGGATGAGCGGGTCGAGCGCGCTGAACGGCTCGTCGAACAGCAGCACTTCGGGGTCGACGACGAGCGCGCGGGCCAGCCCCACGCGCTGCCGCTGGCCGCCGGAGAGCTGCGCGGGTCTGCGCTGCTCCAGGCCCGCCAGGCCGACCTTGGCGACCACCTCGGCGGCCCGCTCACGGCGTTCGTCCCTGCCGACGCCCTGGATCTGAAGGCCGTAGGCCACGTTGTCGAGGACGCTGCGGTGCGGCAGCAGGCCGAAGTGCTGGAAGACCATGGCGGCGCGGTGGCGGCGCAGGGCGCGCAGCCGTGCCTTGTCCATGGCGCGGACGTCCTCGCCGTCGATGGCGATGCTGCCCGCGGTCGGCTCGATCAGCCGGGTCAGGCAGCGCACCAGGGTGGACTTGCCGGAGCCGGACAGGCCCATGACGACGAAGACCTCGCCCTTGCGGACGTCGAAGCCCACGTCCCGGACGGCGGCCGTGCAGCCGGTGCGGGCGCGCAGCTCGGCCGGGCCGAGGGCGGCGAGCTCCGGGTCGCCGGGGATGCGGTCGGCCTTCGGTCCGAAGACCTTCCACAGGCCGTCGACGGAGAAGACGGGGGTATGGTCCGCGGTGTCGGCGGTGGTGCTCATCACGCACCACCCCCGATCAGGTCGACGGCCCGCTCACCGACCATCAGCACCCCGATCATCGGGTTCACGGCGGTCATGGTCGGGAAGACGGAGGCGTCGGCGATCCGGATGCCCTCCAGGCCCCTGATCCGCAGCTCGGGGTCGACCACGGCGTTCTCGTCGTCCGCGGCGCCCATCCGGCAGGTGCCCGCCGGGTGGTAGACGGTGTGGGCGACCTTGCGGGCGTACTCGCTCAGCTCCTCGTCGCCGGTGACGTCCGGGCCGGGGCACACCTCGCGCTTGAGCCAGCCGGCCAGCGGCTCGGTCTTCGCGATCTCCCGGGCGATCCTGATCCCGTCGACGAGGGTGCGGCCGTCGTAGTCGTCCTCGTCGGTGAAGTAGCGGAAGTCGAGGGCGGGCTTGACCTCCGGGTCGGCGCTGGTGAGGTAGAGCCGGCCGCGGGACCTGGGCTTGGGGATGTTCGGGGTCATGGAGACGCCGAACTCCGGCCGCTCGTAGCCCAGTCGCTCCGGGTTGTCGGTGAACGGGATCTGGTAGAAGTGGAACATCAGGTCGGGGCCCGCGTGTTCGGGGTCGCGGCGCACGAACAGGCCGGCGTCGGAGTCCATCGCGGAGTTGTCCGGGATGGGTCCGTTCGTCTCCCAGACGATCACCGACTCGGGGTGGTCGAGCAGGTTCTCGCCGACGCCGGGCAGGTCGTGCGCCACGGGTATGCCGAGCGCCTCCAGGTCGGCCTTCGGGCCGATGCCGGAGTGCAGCAGCAGCCGGGGCGAGTCGACGGCCCCGGCGCAGAGGACGACCTCGCTGCGGGCCTTGACCAGGATCTCCTCGCCGTCCTTGGTGCGGACGTGGACGCCCTCGGCGCGGGTGCCGTTCAGCTCCAGCCGGTACGCCCAGGTCTCCAGCAGGATCGTGAGGTTGGGGCGTTCGTCCATCACCGGGTGCAGATACGCCACCGACGCCGAGGAACGCTTGTTGTCCTCCGGGTGGTAGGCCAGGTCGAAGAAGCCGACGCCCTCGGCGAACGGCTTCTTGTTGAAGCCCTCCACGCGCGGTACGCCGAGCGCGGCCCGGGCGGCGTCGACGAAGTCACGGGCGATGGCGTTCCGGTCCTTCTCGTCGACCGGGACGATGTTGTTCTTGAGCCGGGCGTAGTACGCCTCCATCTGCACCGCGCCCCAGCCCTCGGCGCCGGCCGCCTCCCACTCGTCCCAGTCGGACGGCAGCGGCTTGAACGCGATGAGCGTGTTGTGCGAGGAGCAGCCGCCCAGGACGCGGGCGCGGCTGTGCCGGATGTGCGAATTGCCGCGCGGCTGCTCGGTGGTGGGGTAGTCGTAGTCCAGTTCGCCGCCGAGCAGGCCCATCCAGCGGCGCAGGGTCAGCACGTCGTCGCGGCCGACGTCGGTGGGACCGCCCTCGATGACGGCGACGGTGACGTCCGGGTTCTCGGTCAGCCGGGAGGCGATGACGGAGCCGGCGGTTCCACCGCCGATGACGACGTAGTCGTATTCCTGTGCGCGGGTGTGGTCGGACATGGAAGGGGTACTCCTCCGGGACTCGGGACAAGTGTGCGAAGAGTGGCTGCGGGTGCGCTTCGGGTGGCGTTCCGGATGACGCGGGCAGGGGCGGCGCAGGACGATGCGGGGCGCGGGCACGGGAGGTGCCCGGTCGCGCCCTTGCGTTCGTCCTGCGCGCCGCCCGGGAAGTCACGGGGGCGTCCTCGCGCCCGTGGGGGCCGCGGCGCCGGTCCGGTGGTTGCGGCTCAGCCCGCGAACCAGCGCACCGGCTTCGGTGCCAGGTTCTGGTAGACGTGCTTGGTCTCGCGGTACTCGGCGAGGCCGGCCGGGCCGAGTTCGCGGCCCACTCCGCTCTTGCCGAAGCCGCCCCACTCCGCCTGCGGGAGGTAGGGGTGGAAGTCGTTGATCCACACGGTGCCGTGGCGCAGCCGCCCGGCCACGCGGCGGGCGCGGCCGGCGTCGGCGGTCCAGACGGCGCCGGCCAGCCCGTACTCGGTGTCGTTGGCGAGGGCGACGGCCTCGTCCTCGGTGCGGAAGGTCTCGACGGTGAGGACCGGGCCGAAGACCTCCTCGCGCACGACCCGCATCTCGCGGTGGCAGCGGTCGAGGACGGTGGGCTCGTAGAAGTAACCGGCCTCGGGACGCTCGGCGGACGGCTCGGGCCGCTTGCCGCCGCAGCGCAGCACCGCGCCCTCGGCGAGCGCGGACTCGACGTACGCCTCGACCTTCGCGCGCTGCTGCTCGGAGACCAGCGGCCCGCACTCGACGCCCTCCTCGGTGCCCCGGCCGAGCCTGATCCTCTCGGCGCGGCGGGCGAGTTCGGCGACGAAGCGGTCCCGGACCGACTCCTCGACGATGAGCCGGGCACCGGCCGAGCAGACCTGACCGCTGTGGATGAAGGCCGCGTTGAGGGCCTGGTCGACGGCGGTGTCGAAACCCTCCGCGGTGGCGCAGGCGTCGGCGAAGACGACGTTGGGGTTCTTGCCGCCGAGTTCGAGGGCGACCTTCTTCACGCCCGGGGCGGCGGCCTGGGCGACCTTGGTGCCGCTGGCCAGCCCGCCGGTGAAGGAGACCAGATCGACGTCGGGGTGCTCGGCGAGCCGGGCGCCGACGGTGTGGCCCGGCCCGGTGACAACGTTGGCGACCCCGGTCGGCAGCCCCGCCTCGACGAGCAGCTCGATGAGCGCGACGGTGGTCATCGGGGTGATCTCGCTGGGCTTGACGACGAAGGTGTTGCCGGCCGCCAGAGCCGGGGCGATCTTCCAACTGGCCTGGAGCAGCGGGTAGTTCCAGGGAGTGATCATCGCGCACACGCCGACCGGCTCGTGCACGACGACGCTGTGGACGTCGGGCGAGCCCGCGTCGACGACCCGGCCGGGCGCCTCGGCGGCGACCAGGTCGGCGAAGTAGCGGAAGGCGTCGGCGACGCAGTCGATGTCGACGCGCCCCTCCTCGAGGGTCTTGCCCGCGTCCCGGCTCTCCAGCAGACCGAGCTCCTCCCGGTCCCGCACGAGCAGTTCGGCGACGCGGCGCAGCAGCGCGGCCCGCTCGGCGGCGGAGGTGCGCGGCCACGGGCCCTCGTCAAAAGCCTGCCGGGCGGCGGCCACCGCCAGGTCGACGTCCTTCTCGTCACCCTCGGCGACCACGGCGAACGGCAGGGCGTCCGCGGGGTCGAGGATCTCGCGTGTGGCCCCCGAGACGGCCGCCCGCCATGCTCCCCCCGCGTGGATGGTGTCGCGCGCCCGTAGTTCCGTACTGTCCGCCATGATCGGTTACCGACCTTCCGTTCCTGTGCCACGTCCCCGGGTCACACAGGCGTCACCCAGGAGACCGGGTGCACCTGCCCCCGCGCCCCGAATGCATGCGCGATCCACGGCCGGAAGTGCGCCATACCACTGAACGCGGGGGTGAAAAGGGACAATTCGCTCCCCCTGTGAGCGGTCCGTCACAGGGGGAGCGCGGTCGGCGTCACCGGACCGCGGACTCAGTCGGTCCCCGCGCCGGGGCCCGTGCCGCAGGTCGTGCGGGGCGGGCAGAAGTGGCCGAGGGCCGTCCGCAGCAGTGCGCGCTCGTCCTCGCGGCCGTCCGCCTCGGCTCCGTAGGCGGCGATCGCGTAGAGCCTGCCGTCGGCGGCCGCGAACCGCTGGTCGACGACGTGCCAGGTGCCGACGTCCGGTTCCCCCTTGATGGAGTCGACGAGGTACTCCAGCCGGGAGCCGGTGAAGTCGCCGTCGTCCAGGCTCTCCAGGGAGAGCTCCGTGAACCCCGGGGGCTTCGCGACGGCGTCGGAGAGGAACAGCCCGTGCGACTCGCCGGGGGACGTCTCCGACACCTCGAAGACCTGCAGCCGGCGCTCCCCGTCCGGGCTGCGGTAGTGGACCACGTCGATGCCGTACGTGGAGGGCACCGTGGTGCGCGTCCACCCCGCGGGGCGGGCGAGGGTGAAGCCCTCGGGGTCGGTGTACGGCTCGTAGCCGGCGGGGAGGTCCTCCGCCGGACCGGTCCCCTCGGCCGGGGACTTCCCGGCGGGGCTCCCCCCGCCGGAGGGTTCCCGCGGGCCGGGGGCCGACGGCCCGGACGTCCGCGACACGTCCGCCGAGGCCGCCTTGCCGTCCGCACGGCCGTCCGGCCCCTCACCGCCCCCCGGCACCAGGGTCAGGACGAGCCCCGCGACCGCTCCCACGGCGGTGGCCCCGCCCACCACGGCCCAGACACGCCGGCGGCCCGCCCCGCGCGGGTCGTCCCCTCGGGGCGCGGGGGCGCCGGGGAGCGGCTCGGGGAGGGGCGGGGGGACGGACCAGGGCACGGCCGAGGGCGGCTGCGCGGGCGCCGGCCCGGCTCTCGGCGGGCGCATTCCCGTGAGGGTCGGCGCGGAGGGCGAGACACCGGGGTGCGCCGGGTGCACGGGGGCGGCCGGGAGGGCCCCGTCGACGGGCGAGGGGGTCCCCGGGCCGGGTCCGCCGGCCGCCGGGTCCCCGCCCGCGGCCGGAGGGCCACCCGGTCCGGTCGCCGCCGGTGAGGCTGCCGGACCGCCCCCTTCCGCGGCCGGCGGAGCGACCGCAGCGGTCCCGGCCGGAGCGTCCGCAGCGGTCCCGGCCGAAACGTCCGCAGCGGTCCCGGCCGGAGCCGGAGCGGCGTCCGCCGGGTCCGGAACGGTGTCCGCCTGCGCCGGAACGGTGCCGCCCGGCGGCCCCCAGGCGGCGGGGGCCGGAAGCGCGGCGACCGCGTCGGCCGTGTCCTCCTCGCCCTCCTCCCAGCGCTGGAGCTCCTCGTTCCAGTAGCGCGGTCCTCCGGTCATCGCATCCCCCTGTCCTCCCGGCTTCCCAGCTTCCGGGCTTGCTCCCGGTCCGTCCCGGCCGTCGTCGGCCACCGCCGGCCTCACACGCCGAGCAGCCCCGCCACCGTCCCGGCCGAGGCGAGCACCGAGGTGAGGGCCTGGGCGTCCGCGAGCAGTTCCCGCACCCGCCCGAGGCGGCTCTCACCGGCCGCGCCGGTCCGGCCGATCTCGTCCTCGGTGTCCGCGAGCGCCTCGTCCAGCCGGGCCGTCTGTTCGCTCTGCCGCACCCGGGACAGGTCCGCCCGCAGTGCGCGGACCGCCTCCAGCAGTTCCTCGGCGGCCGCGTCGCGCTGCGCCGGGACCCCGTGGTGGGCCTCGGCCCGCGCGTGGCGGCCGATCGCGAAGGTGCTGTGCGAGACGTCACCGATCCGGACGTTCGGTTCCTCGTGCGTCATGGCGGGGTTCATCCCTTCTGCGGTGCGGCACCGCCGGAGGCGCTCGCGTGCTCGCCGATGGCGAAGGTCGAGCCCTCGACCCGGTCGATGTGCACGGCGCCGTTGCTGATGTTCACGATCTTCTGCACGAACTCGCCGGTCTCGTAACCGGCGTCGGCCAGGGCCTGCCGGACCCCGCGCCCGATGCGGTCCTGGATGCTCCGCAGGTAGCGGTCCACATCCATCCGCTGGAACGTGGATCCGACGTCCACCGCGGCCAGTTCCCGCACGGAGAGGGCGGGCCCGTCGGGCAGCGCGACCGCGTGACCGCCGGTCAGCAGCCGCCACGCGAAGACGGCGCCGTGGGCGAGGGCGGCCAGGGAACGGCCCGCCGAGCCGGGCACCAGGGCGAGGGCCCCGGCGGCCCTGCCGACCACGTTGCCGTGGAGCAGCCGGTGGGAGACGCGGTCGCCCTCCTTGAACTCGGCCCGCACCGGGTTCAGGACGTGCGGGGCGACCTCCAGCATGAGCATGCGGCCCTGGGTGTGGACGCGCACGAAGACCGTGACGACCAGTTCCTCGTCCCAGCCGCCGACGCGGATGCGCAGGAAGTGCCGCCGCTTCTCGCCGCCCTCCTCGACGGCCCGCACCCGGTGCCGCTCGAACTCCTCCGCCGAGTAGGGGGCCTGGTCGCGGTCGGTCAGCCCCTCGACGGGAAGGAACACGCACTCGTCGATCTCGAGCCGGCGCAGCCGGTCGCGCACCGCGGTCCCCGCGTACTCGGCGGGCGTCCGCAGCTGTTCGAGCAGGGGGCGGATCCTCTCGAGGATCGCCCGGTTGCTGAGCGGCTGCGGCGCGGCGTCCTCGTCCGGCCGGAGTTCGACGGCGAGCACCCAGGTGTCGTACGCCGTGCCGGCGCCGCAGAACGGGCGGGCCTCGTCGTACATGACCAGCGGGGCGTGCTGTTCCCGCCGGATGCGCCGCACCAGGCGGGAGAAGCGCTCCCCCTCGGCCTGCTCGGCGGGGTCGTTCGCGAGGCCCGGGAAGCGCTTCGCGGACAGCTCCGCGGCGAACACCCGGGCGAACCGGTCGCGCCGGGCGGCGGCGCACAGCGCGATGAGCACGAGCACGGCGATCCCGAACCAGGCCTGCCACGGTTCGGTCGACTCCAGCGGCGTCCCGTCGAAGGAGCCCGAGCCCCCCGAATTCCCGGAGGCCGAGCCGTACCACGGGTCGTAGGAGTCGTAGGAGTCGTACGACGAGCCGGATCCGGAGCCGCCGTCGGAGCCGGCGCCGAACGCGGCGGTGACCATGAGGGCCAGGCCGGCCGCGAAGAGGAGGCGCCCGTACCAGCGCACGACGAAGGCGGCGAACAGGCGGTACGCGGGCGGCTGTTCGGCACTGCCCCGGAGCCGAGGGGCGAGGGCGAGCAGCAGACCGGCCAGGAGCGGCAGGCCCAGCAGCAGGCCGCCGACCGCCAGGCCCACCGCCCAGAGCCCGAGGACGGCCGCGGACCACAGCAGTTCCTGCCGCCGGGCCCGCAGCGCGTGCGCGAGGACGCGGGCCGCGTCGAAGCCGGACGACGGGGCGACGATCCGCTGTTCGTTGAGGTACAGCTGCTCGATCACGCGGTCCCGGTACTCCGCGTCCTGGTAGGTCCCCGCGCACAGCAGCCGGGTGGCCTCGCTGGCGTACGGCGGGACGGGCGGTGGCTCCGGGAGCGCCGGGGGCGCCGGGGCGTTCGCGTGGTGCTGTTGCCGCGGCACGTGTGCGGTGCTCATGCCGATCCCCCGTGCGGATGGGTCAGTGGTGACCGTCGAGTTGAAGGGCCGTCAGCATAAGGGATGCGTCAGAGCGAGGGAAACCGGATTGTCAAGGGCTCGACCGCGTGATGTGCGCCAAGCTTTGGCCTTGGCTTCGGGATGAAAATCCGGGGCGGAAGGCCGGGCCGGGCGGGCGTGGGCACCCCGCTCCTCCGGCTTCGGCCGACCGCCCCGGAGGGCGTCCGGCCGCACGCGTGCACGGGTCCCGCCGGGGCCGCCGCCGGCGCCGGAACGCGGTGATCCCCGGGCCGCGCGCGCGGCCCGGGGATCACCGGTGGAGCGGGGTGCGTCAGATGAGGCCGAGGCCGCGGACCGCCTCGCGCTCCTCCTCGAGCTCCTTGACGGAGGCGTCGATGCGGGCGCGGGAGAAGTCGTTGATCTCCAGGCCCTGGACGATCTCGTACGCGCCGTCCTTGACGGTGACCGGGAAGGAGGAGATCAGGCCCTCGGGGACGCCGTAGGAGCCGTCCGACGGGATGCCCATGGAGACCCAGTCGCCCTCCGGGGTGCCGTTGACCCAGGAGTAGACGTGGTCGACGGCGGCGTTGGCGGCGGAGGCGGCCGACGAGGCGCCGCGGGCCTCGATGATCGCGGCACCGCGCTTGGCGACGGTCGGGATGAAGTCCTCGGCCAGCCACTTCTCGTCGTTCACGACCTCGGCGGCGTTCTTGCCGGCGACGGTGGCGTGGAAGATGTCCGGGTACTGGGTGGCGGAGTGGTTGCCCCAGATCGTCAGCTTCTTGATCTCGGAGACCGGGACGCCGGTCTTCTTCGAGAGCTGGGTCAGCGCGCGGTTGTGGTCCAGGCGGGTCATGGCGGTGAACCGCTCGGCGGGGACGTCCGGCGCGGCGGCCTGGGCGATCAGCGCGTTGGTGTTGGCCGGGTTGCCGACGACCAGGACGCGGATGTCGTCCGCGGCGTGGGCGTTGATGGCCTGGCCCTGCGGCTTGAAGATGCCGCCGTTGGCCTCCAGCAGGTCACCGCGCTCCATGCCCTTGGTGCGCGGGCGGGCGCCGACGAGGAGGGCGACGTTGGCGCCGTCGAAGGCCACGTTCGGGTCGTCCGTGATGTCGATGCCCTGCAGGAGCGGGAACGCGCAGTCGTCCAGCTCCATGGCCGTGCCCTCGGCGGCCTTGAGCGCCGGGGTGATCTCCAGCAGGCGCAGCCTGACCGGCACGTCCGCGCCGAGCAGCTGGCCGGAGGCGATGCGGAAGAGCAGGGCGTAACCGATCTGGCCGGCCGCGCCGGTGACGGTGACGTTCACGGGAGTGCGGGTCATGGCGTTCTCCGTATGACAGCTGGCGGTGGGGCGGTCCCTGCCCCGGGGTGCGGGATCCCCGCGGCCGGTTCGCGGTGACCGGTCGCCGGAGCGGGTGGCCCGGCGCCGTCCGCCGCGATGATCGATCACGGATACGAATGATCGATCTCTTGGCGTCAAGAGAGATCCAGCGGTCAGGCTATCGCGGCATCCCCGGTCGCGGAGGGCAGGGCTCCCTGTGGCCCGTCCCACAGAGCGCCCCCTCCGGCACCCGGGCGGACGGGAAAGGGGCGGCCGCCCGTCCGGGAGAGGTGGAGGACTGAAGCGGCCGCCGTCGGGGACCGACCGTGCCGGACTCCCGTGGGGGTAGGTTCCGCCTGCCCGTCTTTCGCCGAGTCATGCCGGTTCGTCACATATTCCGCACACATTCCCCCGGAGAGCCCCGCAAGGAGGCGGGGAGCCTCCCCTGACCGGGTGAATACCCAGCTCGTCCGGTTTACTTTCTGCAGCCTTTTACTCCGTGCAGCCTTCCTCGCCGGAGGCGAGCACCGCGCAGGCCTTGGCCCGGGCCGCGCTCTCGACCGCCACCATCGCGGTGTAGGCGACCGTGTCACCGGTCTCGGTGACGGTGTCGCTCTGCTTCGACCCGCCCGCGGCGATCTCCACCTTGTCGCCCTGCGCGGCCTGGGTGATGCGTCCCCACGCGGCGCCGCAGGTCTCGCTGTAGCGGACCTCCACGGTGGTGGTGCCGACGGTCGCGGTCCCGGCGGTGATCACGAGATCACCGCTGCACCCCATGCTCTCCGCGTCCTTGCCCGTGCAGCCGTCACCGCTGCACTTCACGCCGGCGGGCAGGTTCGCGTCGGCGGTGGCGGTGGGCGAGGGGGACTTGGCGGCCGCGTTCTCCTTCTTGTCGTTCTCCATCCCGGTGACGTAGAACGCGGCGGCGACCACCACCAGCGCCCCCACGGCACCGACGACGAACGTCGACGTGCGCCGCTTGCCCCCGGGGCCGCCGGAGCGGCCGCGGTCGGCCGTGCCCCGGGGCGGTGCGCCGTGCACTCCCGGCGTCCGTCCGTACCCGGCGGGCGGCGCGGCCACGGCGTCGCGGCGGTCCGGCTGCGGTGCCCCGGCACGTCCGCCGACGCCCCACGCGTCCGTCCCGGAGGCGTCGCGGACGTCGGTGGCGGTCGGCTGCGGCGGCACGCTCGGGGAGACCCCGGCCGGTCCCGCGACCCCCGGACGGACCGCGGTGCCGCCCTTGCGGCTCCTGCCGTCCGCACCCGCCGGCGGACCGGCGAGCTCGCTGAGCGCGGCGCGCGCCTGCGAGATCCGGATCGCCTCCATCGTCATGTCGTGGCGCATCTCCGAGCGGCTCCAGGCGCGCTCGGCGAGCTCCCACATGGTGGTCAGGTGCACCGGGTTGGTCCCGGTGACCTCGGCCAGGGCCACGATCGCGCGCTTGGGCGCGAGCAGCCGGCCGTTCAGGTACCGCTCCCAGGACGTCTTGCTGTAGCCCGTGCGGTCGGCGACCGACGCGACACTCAGACCGCTGCGGTCCACCACCCGCCTGAGCTGGCTCGTGAATTCCCTGATCTGCGGATCGAGCTCATCCGGCAAGGCCTTCCAACGAGGCATTGCTTCCCCCCTCTTCCCCCGCGTCCGTGCTGGTGTTTCCCTCGCGCATGGTGCCCTCTGCCGAGTCCCGTTCTGGCTACCCACAGGGATGCCGCCAGCCAGGGTCTCAGTTCCCGGGGTGGGGGCGCACGGGAGCGTCGGGCTCCGGGCGCACGCCGTCGCACGCCCGCTCGTACTCGCTTGCGCTCCAGTGTCCCACCGGCCACCCCCTCGACCGAACGGAACCCCGCACAAGCCCGGCCGAGCCCCTCGCACCCCCGCCCCGGCCCCGGC
The DNA here is from genome assembly GCF_008704515.1 of Streptomyces viridosporus T7A. Lineage (NCBI taxonomy): Bacteria > Bacillati > Actinomycetota > Actinomycetes > Kitasatosporales > Streptomycetaceae > Streptomyces > Streptomyces viridosporus. The sequence goes on along the minus strand of NZ_CP023700.1, from coordinate 5,104,016 downwards.
AACGTCCCGGGTCACCACGATCGCCCATGCCGGCCCCGCCGTCCCCCACTTGTCCGCAGTTGCGCGAACTTGTCAATACATCGACACACCGCACCCACGAGGACGACCCACGGGCCCCGCCGGTCCCCTTCGTCGGGCCCTTCGCCCGCCGGAGGGAGGTTCCGGAACGGTCGGGGGATTCCGGAGCACGTAGCGGAATGGTCACTTCCGTGCCACAGCGGCAGGACAGCCGTTGAACAGGCACTTCGCCGTGCAGGAAGGTGGTTTCCGGCGGCGGCCCGTCCTCTCACGGGGGTGAGGACGGGCCGCCGTACGCGGCCCTCCGCTCCGCCGGGCGCTACCCGCTGACCGTGAAGTGCAGCGTGTCCTTCAGGAACGGGATCTCCAGCCACGGCTTCGGCTGCACCATCAGCGCCAGCAGCGCGATCACCAGGCCCAGCACGCCGTACGTGACGATGTCCGTGAAGCGGGAGCGCACCGCGAGCATGCCGACGTCCGGCACCAGCCACCGCAGCGCGGCCCCGGCCAGCAGCGCCGCGCCGATCAGCAGCGTGCCGAGCCGGAACAGGTCGAACGCGGTCAGCAGCAGCCCCAGTCCGACCGTGAACAGCACGGCGAGGATCGGCCACTGGCGGGCGGGCGCGGGGGCGTCGCCGGGGGCGGCCCGGCCGCCGCCCTCGGGGCGCGCGGTGTCCCGGGTGAACAGCGGGAACCGGCGGGTGGCGCGGCGCGGCCGGCCCGAGGCGTCCGGGGCGCTGACCGGGTCGCGGACGGTGATCTCCTCGCCGGCCTCCTCGTTGCGCTCAGCCGACACTGCGCTCCGCCGCCTCGACCACGTTGACCAGCAGCTGGGCCCGGGTCATCGGGCCGACACCGCCGGGGTTGGGGGCGACCCAGCCGGCCACCTCGGCCACGCCCGGGTGGACGTCGCCCACGATCTTGCCCTCGGCGCTGCGGGAGACGCCGACGTCGAGGACGGCCGCGCCGGGCTTGACGTCCTCCGGGCGGATCAGGTGGGCCGAACCGGCGGCGGCCACGATGATGTCCGCGCGCCTGAGGTGGGCCGACAGGTCACGGGTGCCGGTGTGGCACTGGGTCACGGTGGCGTTCTCGCTGCGCCGGGTCAGCAGCAGCGGCATCGGACGGCCGATGGTCACGCCGCGGCCGACGACCACGACCTCGGCGCCCTTGATCTCCACGCCGAAGCGGCGCAGCAGGGTCAGGATGCCGTTGGGGGTGCAGGGCAGGGGGGCCGGCTCGTTGAGGACGAGGCGGCCGAGGTTCATCGGGTGCAGACCGTCGGCGTCCTTGCCCGGGTCCATCAGTTCGAGGATGCGGTTCTCGTCGATGCCCTTGGGGAGGGGCAGCTGGACGATGTAGCCGGTGCAGGCGGGGTCCTCGTTCAGCTCGCGGACGACCGCCTCGATCTCCTCCTGCGTGGCCGTGCCCGGCAGCTCGCGCTGGATGGAGGCGATGCCGACCTGGGCGCAGTCCCGGTGCTTTCCGGCGACGTACTTCTGGCTGCCGGGATCCTCCCCGACGAGGATCGTGCCGAGGCCGGGCGTGACGCCCTTCTCCTTCAGCGCCGCCACGCGGGCGGTCAGATCGGACTTGATCTCGGCTGCGGTGGCCTTGCCATCGAGAATCTGGGCGGTCATGGACCCATCCTCGCGGATGACCGGCCCCGGGTTCCAATCCGCCCGCATGACGGGCGGGCGCGACGTCCCCGACCGCGGATCGTCCGTTTCCGGTCAAGATCAGCGATGTTGCACTTGCACAACACATACGGGATGCGTCTGGACAGGGAAGAGACCGGTCAAGAACGATGAGTCGTACAGTGCCGCGGGCAGAACCGGGGGGACGGACCGCATCTGTAGAACTTCCTCCGCGCCGTGCCTCGCGTCGTCCCCGCACGCGTTGAATGACAACGGAGGAAGAACCGCCATGAGTTTCGGCGACCCGAACAACCCCTACGGCGCCCCGCAGGGCCAGCCGCCCGGCTACGGCTACCCGCAGCAGCCCGGCCAGCCCGGTCAGCCCGGCTACGGCTACCCCTCGGCCCCGCCGCTCCAGCCCTACGGTCACCCCGGGGCTCCGGCCGTCATGCCCGGCAGCGTCAAGGCCGCGCGCGTGATGCTGTTCGTGCTCGGCGGCTTCCAGGTGCTCGGCGGCGTGCTGATGATGGTCGCCAGCGCCTGGTTCGCGGAGTACTTCGAGGACGCCGTCTCCTCCGACCCGAGCATCTCCGTGGAGGACGCGGACGCCGCCGCGAGCATCGGCGCGGGCGTCATGATCTTCTTCGGGCTGATCGTGCTGGCGTTCGCTTTCTGGGCGATCTTCACGGCCGCCAAGTTCGCCACGGGCCGCGGCGGCGTGCGCGTCTCCGCGATCGTCTACGCCTCGCTGGTCGTGCTGTTCAGCCTGATCAGCCTGGTCGGCGCCAACGTGTTCGCGTTGCTCAGCCTGGTGCTCGGCATCCTGATCATCGTGTTCTGCGCCAACAAGAACGGCGGATACTGGTTCAACCGGCCGCAGTACTGAGCCCGTTCCCGCTCGCGCAGCTTTCTCGCCAAACACGTCACGGGGCCGTGTCTCACCCGAACGAGGGAGGACACGGCCCCGGTGCGTCGCCCTACTCTGGCCGAACAGCCGTCAGGCACGGGGAGACGCACCTTGTACAGCCTCATCGTCGTACCTCCGCCGACCACTCAGGACGCGGAACACCGCACCCGTATCCACCTCGCCCCCGGCGAACGCCTCGCCTTCGGCCGCTCGGCGCACGGCAACGGCCTGCGCATCGCGCACGACGGCGTCTCCCGGAGGGCCGGTGAGATCACCGCCCAGGGCGCCTTCTGGCTGCTGAGCAATCTCAGCCGGGAGCAGACGTACGTCGTGGAGAACCCGGAGGGCGCGGGAGAGCACATCAAGGTCGGGCCGGGGCGGCTGGACGCGCCGGTGCCGTTCGAGTTCTCGCGGATCGTGCTGCCGGCCTCCGGCGAGCTGCTGCCGCTGGAGGTCTGGGCGCCGCGCCACGACCACGTGCGCTTCGCCGACGACCCCGACGGCACCGCCACCGTGCCCGCCTTCTCCCTGGACCGCACCAAGCGCTACTTCGCGGTGCTGGCCGCCCTGTGCGAACCCCGGCTGCGCGGCGCCCCGCACGCCCCGCTGCCCACGGTCGAGCAGGTCGTGGAGCGGCTGCGGCCGGCCTGGCCCGCCGCGTCCCGCGCCTCGGTGCAGTGGAACATCGACTACCTCGCCGTGAAACTGCGCCTCAAACCGGGCCCCGAGACCGCGGATCCGGGGCCGCGGCTGAACGGCAAGAAGGAGTCGCTGGTCTCCCTGGCGCTCCGCTTCGACCTGGTCCGCGAGGACGACCTGGTGGTCCTGGCGGCGCCGTCCCGCCAGGGGGTCCGGTGACCGAGGCCTACGCCGTGCCGGTCCCCAAGGGGTACCGGGTGGGCGAGTGGGAGGTGCGCGAGCCGATCGCGACCGGCGCCTTCGGCAGCGTGTACGCCGGCCGGCGCGCCGGGGGCGGGGACGGCCGGCCGCGGGTGGTCGCCCTGAAGTTCCTGCCCACCGGCACGAGTACGCCCCGACGGCTGAGCCACCTGCGCGAACTGGTCGAGCGGGAGGTCGACGTGCTGCGCCGGCTGCGGCAGCCGCGGCTGATCCGGATGTACGAGACGCTCACCGTCGACGACCCCGGCCGCCCGGAGCTGGACGGCGCCACGGTCCTCGTCCTGGAGAAGGCGGAGGGCTCCCTGTCCGCCCTGCTCACCGCCTCGCCCCGGCCCGCGGCGGGCCCCGGACTGCTCGCCCAGATCTGCGAGGGGCTGGCCCAGCTGCACCGGGCGGGCTGGGTGCACGGGGACCTGAAACCGGCCAACGTACTGCTGATGGCGGACGGTTCGATCCGCCTCGCCGACTTCAACATGGCCGCCGAGCTCGAGGGCACCCACGCCTACACGCCCGCCTTCTCCACCCCGGACTACACCCCACCCGAGCTGCTGTGGTCCGAGATCGGTGAACGGGGCCGCCGGATCCGCCCGTCCGCCGACGTGTGGGCCTTCGGCGTGCTCGCCCACCTCGTCCTCACCGGCTCCCTCCCGCTGCCCGGCGCCACCCCGACGGTCCGTCGCGACGCGGCCGCGGCCTACGCGCGCGGCACCGACGAGCTGCGGCTCTCCCCCGCGCTGCCGGACGCCTGGCGGGACGTCGTGCGGGCCTGTCTGACCCGGACCCACGAGGACCGCATCGACGGCGAGGAGCTGCTGCGGCGGGTGCGGACGGCGGCCGGTGCGGGGCGTCCGTTCCGGCTGCCCCGCCCGCGGCCCGCGCGCCGCCGCCCGCGGCGGACGGTCGTCGCCTCGGCCGCCGCCACCGCCGCCGTGGCCGTCCTCGGGTACGGCATCGCCGCCTGGACCGGGGACACCTCCGACGGCGGCGGCAGGGGCGCGGCAGGGACCGCCGGCGCCGACGCCGCCTCCTACGGCGCGGACGAACTCCGCACCGACCGGGGCGTGCCGCCCGCCTACCGGCTGCTGATCGTGGAGACGGCGCACGACTGCGGGCGCGCGGGCGTCACCCCGGCGCTGATCGCCGCCATGCTGAAGGTGGAGAGCGACTTCGACCCCGACCTCGCCGACCCGGCCAAGGACGAGTACGGCATCGCCCGCTGGACGCCGAAGGTGCTGCGCTGGTGGATGAACGAGGACGGCACGCCCGGCGAGACCGTCCCCGAACCGCCCTTCCCGCCCGCGGAGTCCGTCCCCGCCATGGGCCGCTACCTCTGCTGGATCGCGCCCCGCCTGGAATCCGGTCTCCCGGACGACCGCCGGGTGCTGCTCGCCGCCGCCTACCGGACGTCGTACCGGAAAGTGAACGACGCGGGCGGTGTCCCCCCGAAGTACCGCCCCTACGCCGACCGCGTCGCCCACTACCTCCAGGAGTACACCCCGCCGGGCGCCTCCTGACCCTGGGACGTGCGAGGTACCGGCCGGCGGGCGTCCGGGCCACCGTGGGGGTGTCCACCAACGGGGGTGGCACGACCGGAGGGACACACACCATGAAGCGCACACTCGCCTCGCTCGGCGCCGCGGCGCTCCTCGCGGCGGGCGCCGTCGCCCTCACACCGGCGAGCGCGTCGGCCGCGGACGGCTGCTGGGGGAACGCCGGACCGAAGAAGGGCCCGAACGGCGCGACGTACACGGCGCGTTACTGTCACAACTACCAGGCGTCCGACATCGGCGTGGGTGACACCAGGACGGGTCACCTCTACGCCGGCGACAACTGGTTCGTCTGCCAGCAGAAGTTCGCCAACGAGAACCCGCCGGTCGGCAGCGCCCGCAACAACTGGTGGCTGTGGACGCAGGGCGACAAGGCCTACGCGAACGGCGGCTGGGGCTGGTTCCCCGCCACGAAGGTGTCCGGCGGCGGCAACTACCAGCCCATCCCGGGCCTGCCCGCCTGCTGACCGGCGCGGCACGGACGTGCGGCCCCCGGCCCCCTCGCACGGGGGCGGGGGCCGCACGTTCCGGCGTCCTCGCTCAGTGGAAGAAGTGCCGCGTCCCCGTGAAGTACATCGTGACGCCGGCCTTCCGCGCCGCCTCGACGACCTGCTCGTCGCGGACCGAACCGCCGGGCTGGACCACGGCCTTCACCCCGGCCTCGACGAGGATCTCCAGGCCGTCGGGGAAGGGGAAGAAGGCGTCGGAGGCGGCGTAGGAACCGGCCGCGCGCTCGGCGCCGGCCCGCTCGACCGCCAGCTTCGCGGAGTCGACGCGGTTGACCTGGCCCATGCCGACGCCGACGGAGGCGCCGTCCTTGGCGAGCAGGATCGCGTTGGACTTCACCGCGCGGCAGGCCCGCCACGCGAAGGCGAGCTGCTCCAGCTCCTGCGCGTCGAGCGCCTCGCCGGTCGCGAGCGTCCAGTGCGCCGGGTCGTCGCCCTCGGCCTGGAGCCGGTCGGTGACCTGGAGCAGCGCGCCGCCGTCGACGGGCTTGACCTCGACCGGGCGGGACGGGCGGTCCGGGCAGCGCAGGACGCGGATGTTCTTCTTCTTGGTGAGGGCTTCGAGCGCGCCGTCCTCGTAGCCGGGCGCGACGACGACCTCGGTGAAGATCTCGGCGACCTGCTCGGCCATCTCCCGGGAGACCGGGCGGTTGACCGCGATCACACCGCCGAACGCGGACAGCGGGTCGCAGGCGTGCGCCTTGCGGTGCGCCTCGGCGACGTCCGCGCCGACGGCGATGCCGCACGGGTTGGCGTGCTTGATGATCGCGACGGCGGGCGCGTCGTGGTCGTAGGCGGCGCGCAGCGCGGCGTCCGTGTCCGTGTAGTTGTTGTACGACATCTCCTTGCCGTGCAACTGCTCCGCCTCGGCGAGGCCGCCGGTGCCGTCGACGTAGAGGGCGGCGGGCTGGTGCGGGTTCTCGCCGTAGCGCAGGGTGTGCGCGCGCTCCCAGGTGGCGCCCAGGAAGTCGGGGAACTGCGAGTCGTCGACGGGGGCGTACGCGGAGGCGAACCAGGAGGCGACGGCCACGTCGTAGGCCGCCGTGTGCCGGAAGGCCTCGGCGGCGAGCCGCTTGCGGGCGGCGAGGTCGAAGCCGCCGTTCTTCGCGGCGTCGAGGACGTCGGCGTAGCGGCCGGGGCTGGTGACCACGGCGACCGAGGGGTGGTTCTTGGCGGCGGCGCGCACCATGGACGGGCCGCCGATGTCGATCTGCTCCACGCACTCGTCGGGCGTCGCGCCGGAGGCGACGGTCTCGCGGAACGGGTAGAGGTTCACGACGACGAGGTCGAACGGCTCGACGCCCAGCTCGGCGAGCTGCCGCCGGTGGTCCTCCAGGCGCAGGTCGGCGAGGATGCCGGCGTGGACCTTCGGGTGCAGGGTCTTGACCCGGCCGTCCAGGCACTCGGGGAAGCCGGTGAGCTCCTCGACCCCGGTGACCGGGACGCCGGCGGCGGCGATCCTGGCGGCGGTGGACCCGGTGGAGACGAGTTCCACGCCGGCCTCGTGCAGGCCCCGCGCGAGGTCCTCGAGGCCGGTCTTGTCGTAGACGCTGACGAGCGCCCGTCGGATGGCCCGCTTGTTGCTCTCGGCGGTCACTGGATAACTACCTTTCGTCCCTCGATGCGATAGCCGTTGCGGGCGAGCCGCCCCACGACCTCGACGAGCAGCCTTCGCTCGACTTCCTTGATGCGCTCGTGCAGAGCGCTCTCGTCGTCCTCGTCCCGGACCTCCACCACGCCCTGCGCGATGATCGGCCCGGTGTCGACGCCGTCGTCGACGAAGTGGACGGTGCAGCCGGTGACCTTGGCGCCGTACGCGAGCGCGTCCCGCACACCGTGGGCTCCGGGGAAACTGGGCAGCAGGGCGGGGTGGGTGTTGACGAACCGCCCGCCGAAGCGCGCGAGGAACCTCTCCCCCACGATCTTCATGAACCCGGCGGACACCACGAGGTCCGGCTCGTGGGCGGCCACGGCGTCGGTGAGCGCGGCGTCCCACTCCTCCCGGGTCGCGTGGTCCCCGACCTTGCAGACGAAGGTCGCCAGCCCCGCGCGCTCGGCACGGGCCAGCCCCTCGATGCCCTCGCGGTCGGCACCGACGGCGACGACCTCGGCCCCGTACGCCTCGGCGCCGGTGGCGGCGATCTCGTCGAGGAGCGCCTGCAGATTGGTGCCGGATCCGGAGACCAGCACGACGAGACGCCTGGCGCGCTCGGCCACGGGCTTGGCGGCCACGGTGGGGCCCTTTCTCGGGGAGCGTCCGTGCGGTCGGCGGCACAGCGCTTTGTGTCTTCGTCCGAATGCTTCGCGTCCCCGGATACGGGGAAGCCTACGAAGCGGCCGACCGTCAGCAACGATACCGGCACACCGGGCGGCCCCCACGGGACGGGGGCGTGGCCGGAAGGTAGCGTCTGGGAAGAGCCGGTTCGGGATCGTTCGGGGTACGGGGGAACGTCACCCGCGCGCCAGACGTTCACACGAGGACGGACCCGGGCCCCAGAGCCGACGGGAACGCGCCGGCTCACCAGCCCAGTCGTAGTCGATACGTCGTGCGAGGCGGCAGCGCCGGACCACGCCGTGCTTCATTAAAAGGGGAAGACGCTCACTTGATGTCGGACCGCAGCCTGCGATTCCTCACGTTCCCCCAGCAGTCGGCCCGGGGAGGGGAGCGGGGCGCCGTGCTGCTGCGGGAGCGCCCCACCTCGCCGCCCGACGCGTCCCGGGGCGAGGGCGGCGACGACCGGCGCCGCGACTCCCAGGACGACAATCCGTTCGCACCGCCGCCGGAGGGCACGCCCGACCGGCCCTGGCAGCCGAGGCACCCGTCCGGCGACGAGGGCGGCGACGACTCCCGGGGGAACGGCGACCGCTCCCCCTGGGGCCGCAACTGGAGCGACCGGCAGCCCGGCCGCTCCCCCGGCGGCTTCGGCGAGCGCCCGCGCGGCCCCGAGGGCCCGGGCGGCGGCCCGGTCCCCGGCCCGCGCTGGGACCCCACGGACCCCGCTCAGCGCCGGGCGCGCTACGCCCTGCTGGGCGGCATGTGGGCCTTCTTCTTCGCCCTCTTCGGCTGGCCCTACGTCGCGCTGCCGCTGGGCGCGTTCGCCCTGTACTGGGGCATCAGCGCCCTGCGGACCAAGCCGCGCACGCCCGACCCGGACTCCCCGGCGCCCCGGCCGGCGGGCCGCCCGCAGACCACGGCCGCGGTGAGCGGCCTGGTGACGGCCTCCCTGGCGCTCGCCCTGGTCGCCGCGTCCTTCGCGGCCCAGCTGGTCTACCGCGACTACTACACCTGCACGAACGACGCGCTCACCCAGGAGGCGCGAGACTCCTGCAGCACCCTCCTGCCGAAGGAGCTGCGCGACTTCCTGGGGCCGGCCGACTGACGCTCGCGGTGACGCCGCGAGCGCCCGGTCGTCAGGTCGGGGCCGCCCGGCGGGCGGCCCGGGGACGGGCGGCCCGGGGCTCTGGACGGGCCGCCGGGTCACGGTTCGCGGACCGGTCCGGGCGGGGCGGGAGGGGGGCCGGCGGGCGGGAAGTCGTCGTGCGGGAAATCGTCGTGCAGGAAGTCGTAGGGGCCGCAGTCACCGCCGCCCCCGTCCGCACCCCTGTCCGTGGCCGGTGGGGCCTTCGGGGCCCGCGTGAAACGGGCGCCCCCGGTCCGTAGCGAGCGCCATGCCGCCCGCGGCCCCCGCTCGTCCGTGACCGCCCGGTCGTCCTCCGGGGCCTCTGCGGCGCGGGCCCCTGCGGCCCGAGCCCGGCGCCACGACACCCGGGGCCGTCGGCCGGCCGCGGGACCGCCGCCCTTCGGTCCGCCCCCGTGCGGCTCTCCGCGCGGCCCGACGATCCCCGGCGTCCGTTCCGCCCGTTCCGCCCGCCCGTCGCTGGTGGTGCGGCACCGCCAGGCCCGCACCACCAGCGCCGTCACGACCGCCACCAGTGCGACCCAGACCAGCGTCGCGCCCCCCACCTGCCACCACACCGGCCCGAACCGGGAGAGCGCGGCCACGCCCAGCGGCCCGCCCGCGAGCGCCGCGAGCACCGCCAGCAGGACCGCGCACAGCACGGCCGCCAGGACCGCCGCACGGGCGGTCCGGCCGCGCGACCAGGACGCGCCGGGCGACCGCCCGGACCGCTCGCCCCGCGGTTCCCTCCCGTCCGGCCCCCTCCCCTCCGGTCCCCTGCCGTCCCCGCTCCTCGTCGCGCCCCGTCCCACGCACCATCCCGTGACCGCCCCGGCCAGCACCGGCACCGCCCCGGCCGCCCAGTTCACCGGTGTGCCCGCCCCCGCGTCCGGTACCGCCGCGAGCAGCGGGAACGGCGGCAACAGCGGGGTGGGGGCGGAGGAGAGCGGGGTCACGAGGGTGCCGGTGCCGAGGAGGAAACCGGGTCCGAGGGCGTACGCCGCCGCCCACACCGCGGCGTTCGGCACCAGCGCGATGCCGAGCAGCAGCACCGCCAGCCGCCCCGACCAGTCCTCGGTGAGCTGCAGGAAGGTCCTCTGGGCCTCCCCGCCGTGCCAGCCCAGCGACACCGCCAGCAGCAGCGCCCCGCCCCCGACCAGGACCGCCGTGCCGGCCACCGCCGCCCTGGCCGCGACGCCGGGGCGGCCGTCCGGGCCGAGGACCAGGTGGCGCGCCTCCCTCGGCAGCACCCTGCCCAGCGCCCGCTCCAGCGGTCCGTTCGGACCGCCGTACGCCGTCCGCACCCCGGCCCCGGCGGCCACCGCGGCGACCAGCGGCACCCACACCCCGGCCGACGCCCACGCGGGCCGCAGCACCCCGCCCGCGGCGTAGAGCGCGGCGGACGCGCCGACGGCGAGGTAGCCGAGGACGACGCCCGCCCACACCGTCCGGCCGGGGGTGAGCGGGGCACCGCCCGTCGCGTCCCCGTCCGCGGCGTCGCGGGCCGCCCGGTGCAGCAGCCACACCGGCAGCGCGAGCAGCAGCAACGGCGGGACGCCCACGGGTGCGGGGAGGCCGGAGAGCGTGTCGGCGCGGACGAGTTCGGCGCCGTGCGCCAGCAGCCACAGCGCCGCCGCGATGCGCAGCGCGCCGTCCGCTCCGCTGTCGGGGTAGGGCGAGCTGATCCACAGCAGGATCACGAGCACGGCGAACGCCGCGAGCCCCAGCCCGGCCGCGAGGACGCCGCCGAGGAGGCCGGCGGCCAGTCCGGGCGAGCGGCCGCGCACCCGGGTGAGCAGGAGGGCCGGTGTCGATCGGCGAACGGTCGTCTGGATCACGTCCGCCATGCTCCCAACGACACGCGCCTTCTCCGTGTAACGGGCCAAGCCCCGCTGTGTCGCTCAATATACGTTTATGTACTTTCTTGCCCGGAGGGGTGACCGGTGACACGGAGGCCTGCCACCCCCCTTCCCCCGCTCGAGGAACGCCGGCGCCTGCGGGAGGCGGGCTCGCTGACACCCGATCAGCTCGCCGCGCGCCTGGGCGTCGCCATCGGGACGGTGCGCGCGTGGGAGTCCGGCCGCACCACGCCGCGCGGCCGGAACCGGGAGGCGTACGCGAAGCTGCTGGCCGCCTTGGCGGAGTCCCCGACGCGTACGGGGGCCCCGGGGTCCGCCCCGGCCGGTGGCCCGGAGGAGCCGGACGCGGCCGTGGTGGCGGTGGGCCCGGCGAAGACCGTCTCCGGCGGACGCCGCGGCCGGGCCGCGGCGAAGCCCTCGGCGTTCACCCAGACGCCCCCGCCGTTCTCGCCGTTCTCGCCGTTCTCGCCGAGGGTTCCCTCGTGGGCTCCGCCCGAGGAGGAGGACCCCCTCGGGCCGGTGTCCGATCTGACACCCGTTCAGGCCTTCGACGCGCTGTACTCGTTCTGCGCCCCCTCCCTCGTCCGGCAGGCGTATCTGCTGACCGGCCGTCGCGGCCTGGCGCGCGAGTCCGTGGAGCGGGCCTTCCAGCTGGCCTGGGAGCGCTGGCCCGAGGTGGCCCGCGACCCGGACCCGGCCGGCTGGGTGCGCGCGGCGGCGCACGAGTGGGCGCTCTCCCCCTGGCACCGGTTCCGTCCCCGCCACCGGCGTCCCGAACCGCCGCTCTCCGACGCGTCCGACCGCGCCCTGCTGAAGGTCGTGCTGCGGCTCCCGCCGTCGTACCGCCGCGCGCTCCTGCTGCACGACGGGGTCGGCCTCGGTCTGCCCGACACGGCCGCGGAGACGGAGGCCAGCACCCCGGCGACCGCCGGCCGGCTGCTGCACGCACGCCGGGCCATCGCCGCCCGGCTGCCGGAACTGTCGGAGCCGCGGGTGCTGCACCGGCGGCTGGCCGAGCTGGCCTCCACCGAGCCGCTGCGGACGGCCGGACCGCCGGCGGCGCGCGACGGCTGCGAGCGCCGGGCCCGCTTCTGGACCCGGTTCGCCCTCGCCTTCGTGGCCGTCCTGCTCGGCACCACGGCGCTCTCCCTGCGCACCCCTCCGGCCGGCCACGAGCCGTCGGTGCCGCCCGGAGAGACGGTCCGGGACGTACCGCCGAGGGTGGCTCCCGGCCCGCTGTCGGAAAAGCAGCGGAAGCTGCGCGCCAAGCTCCGGGAGGAACTGCTGCACGGACCGGAGCGGCTGGCGCCGCAGCCGCGGTGAGGCTCCGCGCCGGACCGGGGAACGCGGACGGGCCCGTCCCCCTGGGGGAACGGGCCCGTCCGCGCCGTGCGGGTCCCGGCCCGCGCGGCCGTGCTCAGCCTCCGAGGACGGCGCGCGCCAGCTTCGCCGTCTCGGTCGGCGTCTTGCCGACCTTGACGCCGGCGGCCTCGAGGGCCTCCTTCTTCGCCTGGGCCGTGCCGGAGGAGCCGGAGACGATGGCGCCGGCGTGGCCCATGGTCTTGCCCTCGGGCGCGGTGAAGCCCGCGACGTAGCCGACGACCGGCTTGGTCACGTTCTCCTTGATGAAGGCCGCGGCCCGCTCCTCGGCGTCGCCGCCGATCTCGCCGATCATGACGATCAGGTCGGTGTCGGGGTCGTCCTGGAAGGCCTTCAGGGCGTCGATGTGGGTGGTGCCGATGATCGGGTCACCGCCGATGCCGATGCAGGTGGAGAAGCCGATGTCGCGCAGCTCGTACATCATCTGGTACGTCAGCGTGCCGGACTTGGAGACCAGGCCGATGCGGCCAGGCTTGGTGATGTCGGCCGGGATGATGCCGGCGTTCGACTGACCCGGGGTGATCAGACCGGGGCAGTTCGGGCCGATGATGCGGGTCTTGTTGCCCTTCTTGCCGGCGTACGCCCAGAAGGAGGCGGTGTCGTGCACCGCGATGCCCTCGGTGATGACGACCGCGAGCGGGATCTCGGCGTCGATGGCCTCGATGACCGCGTCCTTGGTGAACTTCTCCGGGACGAAGATGACCGTGACGTCGGCGCCGGTCTTCTCGATGGCCTCCTTGACGGTGCCGAAGACCGGTACCTCGGTGCCGTCGAAGTCGACGCTGGTGCCCGCCTTGCGCGGGTTCACGCCACCGACGATGTTGGTGCCGGAGGCCAGCATGCGCCGGGTGTGCTTCTGGCCCTCGGAGCCGGTCATGCCCTGGACGATGACCTTGGATTCCTTGGTGAGGAAGATAGCCATGGTGTTGTGTGACCTCGTCCCTTACTTCGCGGCAGCAGCCAGCTCGGCGGCCTTGTCGGCCGCGCCGTCCATGGTGTCCACCTGCTGAACGAGCGGGTGGTTGGCGTCGGTGAGGATCTTGCGGCCCAGCTCGGCGTTGTTGCCGTCGAGGCGCACGACCAGCGGCTTGTCGACCTCTTCGCCCTTGCTCTTGAGCAGCTCCAGGGCCTGCACGATGCCGTTGGCGACGGCGTCGCAGGCGGTGATGCCGCCGAAGACGTTGACGAAGACGGACTTGACGTCCGGGTCGCCGAGGATGATCTCGAGGCCGTTCGCCATGACCTCGGCGGAGGCGCCGCCGCCGATGTCCAGGAAGTTGGCGGGCTTGACGCCCTTGTGGGCCTCGCCGGCGTAGGCGACGACGTCCAGGGTGCTCATGACGAGACCGGCGCCGTTGCCGATGATGCCGACCTCGCCGTCGAGCTTGACATAGTTGAGGTTCTTCTCCTTGGCGGCGGCCTCGAGCGGGTTCGCCGCGGCCTTGTCCTGGAGCTCCTCGAACTCGGGGTGACGGAACTCGGCGTTGTCGTCCAGGGACACCTTGCCGTCGAGGGCGAGGACGTCACCGGAGGCGACCTTGGCGAGCGGGTTGACCTCGACCAGGAGGGCGTCCTCCTTGACGAAGACCTCCCACAGCTTGACGAGGACGTCGGCGACCTGGTCGGCGACCTCGGCCGGGAACTTCGCGGCGGCCGCGATCTCCTGGGCCTTGGCCTTGTCCACGCCGTCGATGGCGTCGATCGCGATCTTGGCGACGGCCTCGGGGCGGGTGGCCGCGACCTCCTCGATGTCCATGCCGCCCTCGACGGAGGCGATGGAGAGGAAGGTGCGGTTGGCGCGGTCGAGGAGGAAGGAGACGTAGTACTCCTCGACGATCTCCGGAGCGGTCTCGGCGATCATCACCTTGTGGACCGTGTGGCCCTTGATGTCCATGCCGAGGATGTCCGTCGCGCGGGCGACGGCCTCGTCCGGGGTGGCGGCCAGCTTGACACCACCGGCCTTGCCGCGACCACCGACCTTCACCTGGGCCTTGACGACCGACTTGCCGCCCAGGCGCTCGGTGATCTCGCGCGCCGCCTCAGGCGTGTCGATGACTTCACCGGCCAGCACCGGTACACCGTGCTTGGCGAAGAGGTCCCTCGCCTGGTACTCGAACAGGTCCACGCGCTTCCGTCCCTATCAGTGATCTCGCGGTTCGTTGGATGCGTGGGCGTGCCGCGAAGGGCAACGTGACGTCCGCTGTTGTCACAAGGGAGGCGCACACGGTGTCCGAGCGCGCGGCATGTCCATCTCGCAGGTTATCGCCGCACGGCGGGCCTCTCTAAATCGCGGGTCACACGTGAGCGGTGATACCTGTCACATGATGCCGTCCTCCCTGGCACGGCGTGCCGACGGTAAAGGGCCTCACCGGGCTGGGGTTGACCCGGTGAGGCCCGTGGAACAGCCCGGAGGAGCGGCGAACGCCACACTCTCCCGGGGTGCGGGCGCTCCGCCTCCACCCCAATGGAGGCCGATCACCCCGTCCGCGGGGTTTCGACCGGACGCGCCGTCGGCTTTCGGTCGTCCGAGGTCTGATGCCCCGCGGAGTCATTTATTACTCGTGAGTCAGGTACGGGTCGCACGCGGGGTGGCCGACTCGGCGAGGCCCTCGGCTCCGGCGACCGCGTGATCGTGTGACCGCGTGACCTGATCGTGTGACCGCGTGATCGCGTGACCGGCGGGTACGCCCTCGTCGGCCCGGACGCGCCCGGAGGCCGGGGACCGCGGGGTCCGGCCGTCGGGGCACGGAGTCGGACACGGAGGACGTTCGGCCGGCCACGGGCGGGCGTCCGGACGGACTGGTCCGTCATGTCCTCGCACGGACGCGCGCACGGCGGGAGAAGCGGTCGCCCCTAAGCGGGTGAGACGGGGACGTCCCGGTACCGGTCCTGTGTCCCGGTCACCTCGGTGCGCTCGACGGCTCCGGGGACGAGCCGGGGCGACGGGTGGGGGCACGGGGTCACGGCGGGTGTGTCGCCGTGCCGCGGCGTGCCGTTGCCCACCGTCCCGTCCGGCCGGTCGCCGGGAACGCCGGGGGCATGGGGTTCCGGTGCCGGGTCGGTGTGCACGGCGTCCCGTAGGGTGCCGTGCCCGTGCCCGTGTCCGTCGCCGCCGCGCGTCGCACCGCCTGCGTCGGCGGCTTCCGGGACGGACGCGACGGGCACCGCGGTTCCGGCCCGTCCGTCCGGGACGGACGGGCCGGCCGACGGAGGTGCCGGTGGTGTCGGCGGTGTCGGTGGCGTCGAGGTGGTCGGGCTTTCCGGCCGCGGAGCGGGCGCCCCCGGCTCCGGGTCGGGCGTGAGCGGCGCGGGGAGGGTGTGCCCAGGAACCGTGGGCGCCTCCGGAAGGCCCGGCAGCGGAGCGGGCCGCGTCAGCTCGGGCGGCTCAGGCAGCACGGGCAGCTCAGGCAGCACGGGCAGCTCAGGCAGCTCAGGCAGCACGGGCAGCAGGGTCGATTTCCCCGGGGACGTGGCCAGCCGGCCCGTCACCGCGCCCACCAGTTCCCCGACCGGCCGCACGGCCCGCTCACCCACGGCTCCGGTCAGGGGCCCGGCCAGCGGACGGGCCGGGTCGGCCGCCCCGCGCTTCCGGGAGTCGGCCGGTGCGGCCGGGACATCCGGGGTGTCCGGGGTGTCCGGGGTGTCGGGGGTGTCCGGCGCGGTCAGAGTGGCGGGTGTGGTCAAGGTGACCGATGTGACGGCCCGCCGGGCCTCACCGCTCAGTCGCGCCGCCCGGACGCCGTTCACCGGAGGGGACACCACGGCCTCGACGGTGTCGGCGGAAAGGGAGGGCGACGAGGGCTCCCTCGGCACGCCGTCCGCCGCCTGCGCCCGCTCCCCGCACAACACCCCGAACACGAACACCGCGCCCACCAGCAGCACCGCTTCGAGCGCGCGCCGCCCGGCCGCGGCGCGCAGCACGCGCGAAGCGGCACCGAACAACGCTGCTGACCAGGACAAGAGGGGCGGTTCCTCCCGAGCGGCGGGGCGGGGAGAGACGCGTCGCGCGTCGCGTGAGACGTCGAGTGGTCGAACGGTGAGGGGGACGCCTCACGCATTCGGAATCGAACGGCGCCGATCTTCGCACGCGCCTCCCGAGGGAACGCAAGCCCTCCGTCACCGATGGCCGGTCATGTCCGTTTCGGCCGGTGCGCGACGGACGACGACGGGTGGCAGAGCGCCACCGCCCCGTCCCTCCGACCCGCCCCTCCGGCCCGTCCCGCCGCCCCGGCTCACGCCGTATCCGGTATCGGCAACGGCCGCTTCTCGATCGCCGCCGCCATCACCTCCGGGAACAGGTCGGGCGTACAGGCGAACGCCGGCGCGCCCAGCCCGGCCAGCGCCGCCGCGTGCTCGCGGTCGTACGCGGGCGCCCCCTCGTCGGAGAGCGCGAGCAGCGCCACGAACTGCACCCCCGACGCCTTCATCGCCGCGACCCGTTTGAGCATCTCGTCGCGGATCCCCCCTTCGTAGAGGTCGCTGATCAGCACGACCACCGTCTCCGCGGGCCGGGTGATCCGCGACTGGCAGTACGCCAGCGCCCGGTTGATGTCCGTACCGCCGCCGAGCCGGACGCCGAAGAGCACGTCGACGGGGTCGTCGAGCCGGTCGGTGAGGTCGACGACCGCCGTGTCGAAGACGACGAGCCGCGTGCTGATCGACCGCATGGACGCGAGCACCGCCCCGAACACCGACGCGTGGACGACGGACGCCGCCATCGACCCGGACTGGTCGATGCAGAGGACGATCTCCTTCTTCACCGACCGCGCGGCACGCCCGTGGCCGACGAGCCGCTCCGGCACGACCGTCCGGTACTCCGGGAGGTAGTGCTTGAGGTTGGCCGCGATCGTGCGGTTCCAGTCGATGTCGTGGTGGCGCGGCCGGTCGGTGCGGGCACTGCGGTCGAGGGCGCCGGTGAGGGCGGCCCGGGTGCGGGTGGCGAGCCGCTCCTCCAGGTCCTCGACGACCTTGCGCACGACCGCCCGTGCCGTCTCCTTCGTCGTCTCCGGCATCGCCTTGCCGAGCGACAGCAGCGTGCCGACGAGGTGGACGTCGGCCTCGACCGCCTCGAGCATCTCCGGTTCCAGCAGCAGGGTGGCCAGTCCGAGCCGGTCGATGGCGTCGCGCTGCATGACCCGGACGACGGAGGAGGGGAAGTAGGTCCGGATGTCCCTGAGCCAGCGCGCCACCGAGGGCGCCGACGCCCCGAGGCCCGCCGCACGCTCCCGTCCCGTCTGCGGCTCGCCCCCCTTGCCGTAGAGCGCGGAGAGGGCGCCGTCCATCGCGGCGTCCCGCCCGGACAGCGCGCACCCGGTCCCGTCGGCCCCGTCCCCGCCGAGCACCAGCCGCCACCGCCGCAGCCGCTCCGGTGCCGGATCCGTCGTCGTGGTCGTCATGCGCCTCTCCCCCTGTGGCCGCCGGTGTCGTGGTGTCGCTGTGGTCGTGGGGCCCTCATCGCACCGCCCCCGCCGGGCCGGCACGCGCTTCCCCCTCGCCCCCGTCGCCTCCCTCGTCCCCGCCCTGCCCCAGCAGCAGCCGCACGACCGGCAGTACGGCGTCCGCGCGCGCGGTGTCGAGGTCGGGCGCGAAGCCGGGTGCGCCGGAACCGGCGGTCACCGTGCTCCCCCGGGCCCCCGGTCCGCGCCGGACCAGTTCGCCGAGGGTGCGCCGCACCCCCGGCTCGTACGCCGAGAACGTCCGCCGCAGCAACGGCAGTACGTCCGTGAACGCCTCCGCCGGCACCCCCGTCAGCCACGCGTCGACCAGCCCGAGCAGCCGTTCGTCGTGGACCAGGAGCATCCCGCCCCCGGAGCCGCCGCCGACGACGAAGCCCTCGATCCACGCGGCCGCGTCCGCCGGCGGCGTGCCCGGCGACAGCACCAGGCCCATCAGCCGCGCCGCCTCGTCCTGCGCCAGCTCCCCGTCGTCCAGCAGCAGCCGCACGGACCGCCCCCGGATGACGCCGGGCACGGTGTCCCGTGCGGTGAGCCTCCGCAGCACCGACCGCCAGCGGGCGCGCAGGTCCCCGTGGCCGGGCGCGGGGGTGTCGCCGAGGAGGCCCACCGCCCCGTGCACCGCGTCGAGACGGTGCCGCATCTCCTCGGCGGCGTCCGCGTCCAGTCCGGCACAGGCCGGGGGCAGCCCGACGAAGATCCGCTCGGCGAGCCCGGCGGCGACCTCGGCCAGCGCCGCGGTGTCCGTGCCGCGCACATCGCCGTACCGCAGCGAGCGCACCAGGGCGGGCAGGGCCCGGGCGAGGTGACCGACGTCGGTGTCCAGGGCGGCCCGGTCGGCGAGGATCCGCATCACCGTGGGCAGCGCGTCGGGCAGGTCGGCCAGCAGGCAGCGCTCGGCGAGCCCGGTGACCTCGGCGAGGCCCTGCGCGGCGGCGGCGTCCGCCTCGGTCCTGGCCGTCGCGGCGGCGAGCACGGTCGTCCCCCACACCCCGGCCTCGGCGACCCGCACGGACAGCTCCGGCTCCCAGCGCAGCCGCCACGCCTCCCGGAAGGTGCCCGTGCTCCCGCGCGAGGCGGCCGGCTCGCCCCATGCGATGCCGAGCAGCCGCAGCCGGTGCAGCAGCCTGCTGCGTCCGGCGTCGATCTCCTTGCGCAGGTCGAGCTCCAGCTCCCGCTCCGCGGCCTCCGGCTTCAGCCGCAGCCTGCGCCGGGCCCGCGCGAGGTCCCGCTGCAACGGCACGGCGGGCGCCGTCGCCGGCACCTCCCCCAGGACGTCCCCGACGACCAGCCGGTCGTGCACCAGCGCCAGCGGAACGTCGGAGCCCTCGCACATCACCGCCCGCACCGCGTCGGTCGTCTCGCCCAGCCCGGGCAGCGGCCGGCCCCGCACCGCGGCCAGTGTCCCCGCCAGTCGTACGGCCTCGATGACGTGCGCGGACGACACGATCCGGTCCTCGTCCCGCAGCAGTCCCGCCACCTTGGTCATCCACCGCTCGACCGGCCGGTCCGGGGCCTCGAACAGGTGCCCGTACCAGCCCGGGGAGTCGATGCCCGCGCCGTATCCGCTCGCCCGGGACAGCCTGCGGTGGGTCCAGGGCACCCAGGTCATGTCCGTCCTGACCTTGGGCAGTCCCTTCAGCACGGCCCGGTCGGCGGCGACGGTGGTGCGCCGCCGCAACGCGGGCACGTGCCAGGCCCCGCACACCACGGCCACGCCGTCCTCGAACTCCCGCCGCGCGGCCCGGACCTGGAGGCGCATGTACGCCTCGCGCACCGGGTCCCGGTCGTGTCCCCCGCCGCCGTACGTCTCCCGCAGGGCCGTCATGGCCTCCTCCAGCGCGGTGAACGGCGCGAGCGCGTCGCCCTTTCCCACGCCCCGGTGCTCGACGACGTCCTCCCACCACCGCTCGGGGTCGTCGTACCCGGCGGCACCGGCGAGCGCCCCCAGCGGATCGACCCGCGCCTCGGCACCCGGCCCGGCGCCGTCCCCGGTGCCGGGCTCCTCCGCGGCGCCGGGCTCGTCACCGGGGCCGGAGCCGGGTCCCGGTCCGTCCGTCCCGTCCGCCCCCGTGTCCTTCCCCCACGCCAGCGTGTGGGCGGCCGGCAGGTCGATGAAGCGGGCCGGGACCGCGTGCTCCAGCGCCCAGCGGATCGCGACCCACTCCGGGGAGAACTCGGCCAGCGGCCAGAAGGCCGAGCGGCCGGGCTCGTCCACGGCGTGGGCGAGCAGGGCGACCGGCGGCCGCATGTCCTCCTCCGCGGCGAGCGGGATCAGCGGATCGGCCTCGGGCGGCCCCTCGATCAGCACGATCCCCGGCCGGGCCTCGTCCAGCGCCGCACGCACCGCCCGCGCCGACCCCGGCCCGTGGTGCCGCACCCCGAGCAGCAGCGGCCCGGCCGGCCCCCGGTCCGTGCCCCTCGCCCCCTCGCTCACGCGCCGGCCTCCCGGCAGGCCCGGTAGAAGTCCTTCCAGCCGTCGCGCTCACGGACGACGGTCTCCAGGTACTCCTGCCAGACGACGCGGTCCGCCGCCGGGTCGCGGACGACCGCGCCGAGGATGCCCGCGGCGACGTCCCCGGCCCGCAGTACGCCGTCGCCGAAGTGGGCGGCGAGGGCCAGTCCGTGGGTGACGACGGAGATCGCCTCGGCGGTCGACAGCGTGCCGCTGGGCGACTTCAGCTTCGTCCGGCCGTCGGTGGTGATCCCGTCGCGCAGCTCGCGGAAGACGGTGACGACACGGCGGATCTCGTCGATGCCGTCGGGCACGGCCGGCAGGTCGAGGGAGCGGCCGATCTGGTCCACCCGGCGCGAGACGATGTCGACCTCCGCCTCGGGTGTCTCCGGCAGCGGCAGCACCACGGTGTTGAAGCGGCGGCGCAGGGCGCTGGACAGGTCGTTGACCCCGCGGTCGCGGTCGTTGGCCGTGGCGATCAGGTTGAAGCCGCGGACCGCCTGCACCTCCTCGCCCAGCTCCGGTATGGGCAGGGTCTTCTCCGACAGGATGGTGATGAGCGTGTCCTGGACGTCGGCCGGCATGCGGGTCAGCTCCTCGACGCGGGCCGTCGTCCCCTCCGCCATGGCCCGCATCACCGGGCTGGGCACCAGGGCGTCGCGGCTGGGGCCCTGGGCGAGCAGCCGGGCGTAGTTCCAGCCGTAGCGGACGGCCTCCTCCGGTGTGCCCGCCGTGCCCTGCACCAGCAGGGTCGAGTCGCCGCTGACCGCCGCGGCCAGGTGCTCGGACACCCATGTCTTCGCGGTGCCGGGCACACCGAGCAGCAGCAGGGCGCGGTCGGTGGCGAGCGTGGACACGGCGACCTCGACGATGCGGCGCGGGCCGACGTACTTCGGTGTGATCACCGTGCCGTCCGGCAGGGTGCCGCCGAGCAGGTAGGTCGCGACGGCCCACGGCGAGAGCCGCCAGCGGACCGGGCGCGGGCGGTCGTCCTGGGCCGCCAGCGCGGCGAGTTCGGCGGCGAAGGCGTCCTCCGCGTGCGGCCGCAGCGCCTGTGGCCCCGGGGCGGGACGGGTGGCGTCCGTGCCCGGGTTCGCGGGCGCGGAGCCGTTCCGGCTCGGGTCGACGGACGTCTGTTCAACGGGCGCAGGCATGGCTGAGTCCCCCTCCAGCTCGGCCGGTTCGGATCTGCCACCCACCGTGCACCACGCCACTGACAATCGCGCTGACCTGCGAAGATCCGCTCACCGGAGCGATTGTCAGTGGCGGGACATAACGTCGGCGGCATGACTCAGCAGGGGGTGCGCTGGACCGCGGACCGGGTGCTGGCACTGGCACCCGACACCGCGTCGCGCGAAGCGGGAGGCAGACTCGGTGCGGCCGGCCCGTGGTCCGGGGCCGGCCGGTCCGACGAGGGGGCGGTGTGGGGGCTGTGCGGGGGCAGCGGCAGCGAGCCGTACCGGACGGTCGTCGACGTCGCGGACCCCTCCGGGCCCGCGTACCGGTGCAGTTGCCCGAGTCGTAGGTCCCCGTGCAAGCACGCGCTCGGCCTGCTGCTGCTCTGGGCGGGCGGAGACGGGGCGGTGCCGCGGGCGGAGGCTCCGGAGTGGGCGGAGCGGTGGCTCGCGGGCCGGCGCGGGAGCGCGGAGCGGGAACGGACCGCGGACTCCCCGGGGCCCCCGTCCGGGTCCGCCGACCCGGAGGCGGCGCGGCGCAGGGCGGAGCGCCGGGCCGAGCGGGTCACCGCGGGCGCGGCGGAACTGGAGCAGCGCCTGGCGGATCTGCTCCGCGGCGGACTGGCGGCGGCGGAGCGATCCGGGGACGGCCTGTGGGAGGAGACGGCGGCCCGCATGGTCGACGCCCAGGCACCGGGGCTGGCCGCCCGGGTGCGGGAGTTGGGGGCGCTGCCGGGCACCGGGCCGGACTGGCCGGTGCGGCTGCTGGAGGAGTGCGCGCTGCTCCACCTCCTCGGCCGGGGCTGGCTGCACCGCGAGCGGCTGCCGGAGGGCCTCGCCGCGACGGTCCGCTCCCGCATCGGCCTGCCCGCCTCGGCGGACGGCCCGCCGGTACGGGACCGCTGGCTGGTCCTCGCCCAGTACGACACGGCGGACGCCCGCCTGACCACCCGCCGCATCTGGCTGTACGGCACGGACTCGCGGCGCACGGCACTGCTCCTCTCCTACGGCGCCGCGGGCCGCGCCCCCGAGATCGCCCTGCCGGTCGGGCTGGCCCTGGACGCGGAGCTGTCCGCGTATCCGGGCGCGGGGCAGCCGCGGGCGGCCCTGGGCGAGCGGTTCGCGCCGCCCGCGCCCACGGCGGCGCGGCCACCGGGGACGACGACGGCCCGGGCGGTCGCCCGCTACGGCGAGGCGCTGTGCGACGACCCCTGGCTGGACTCGGTCCCGGTGACCCTGGACCGGGTGGTACCGGTCCCGGACGGTGACGGCTGGCAGTTGGCGGACGCCGACGGGGACACGGCCCTGCCGGTCGCCCCGGCCGCGCGGTCCCGCCCCGGCCTGTGGCGCCTGGTCGCCCTGTCGGGCGGCGCCCCGGTCACGGTCTTCGGCGAGTGCGGCCACCGGGGATTCACCCCTTTGGCGGCATGGCCGGAGGGGGCCGATGAGGTGGTGTCGCTGTGCTGAGCAGGGCCTCGGCCCCCGTCCCCACCGGCCTCATGAATTTTTCGGGCATCACTGGACACTCGGTGCACGTGAGTCTTCGACCGCTCCGGGACGCCCGACGGAAAGGAAGCTCATGAGCAGGACCACCGCCGCCGCGGGCCCGTCCCTCCCGGACGCCTGGGAGGACCTGGTCACCACGGCCCTGCTGGGCACCGACCGGCGCACACCGGCGGGCTGCACGCCCGGCCCCGGGGCACCGGTGGCGCTGCTGGACGCGGCGGCCGCGGCGACCGTGCGGCGACGCGCCGGACTGCGGCCGGCCCGGGCGGCCCGGCGTCCGCGGCCCGCCCCGCAGGATCCGCGTCCACCGCTGCCGCCCGCCGCCGCCCGCCGGCTCGCGCTGCTGCTCTCCGACCGTCCCGGCACCTCCGGCGGTGGCCGCCGGGGCTCCGCACCGGATCTCATGGAGCTGCTGCCCCAGTGGCTGGCGGCGGCGAACGCCCGCGGGTTCGCCGCGCCCCCCGCCGCGTTGCCCGCCCTGCTCGACGCCGCGCGGGGGCGTACGGACCTGCGCCCGGCGACCCTGCGGTTCGCGGGGCCGCGCGCCCTGTGGCTGGCCCGGCTCAATCCGGACTGGCGGTTCGCCCTGCGCTCGACACCGGGCGGGGGCACCTCCGTGCCCGGTGCCGGCGACCCCGAGGGAGTCGAGCGGCTCTGGCAGGAGGGCCTCTTCGCGGAACGGGTCGCGCTCCTCACCGCCCTGCGTTCCCGCGACCCGGGCGCCGCGCGCGACCTCCTCGCGGCGACCTGGGCGACGGAGCGCGCGCAGGACCGGCTCCTGTTCCTGGACTCCCTGCGCAGCGGTCTCGGTCCGGCCGACGAGCCCTTCCTGGAGCAGGCCCTGGCCGACCGCAGCCGCAATGTGCGGGCGACGGCCGCGGAGCTGCTGTCGGCGCTGCCCGGTTCGGCGCTCGCGGCACGGATGGCGGTCAGGGCCGGGACGTGTGTGGCCGTGGACCACACGGGGGACGTGCCGACGATCACCGTCGAGGCGCCGCACGAGTGCGACGCGGGCATGGAGCGCGACGGCGTGGTGGCCAAGGCCCCGGCGGGCCGGGGGGAGCGGGCCTGGTGGCTGGGCCAGTTGGTGGAGGCGGCACCGCTCGACGGCTGGCCGCGGCGGCTCGGCGGGCGCACGCCCCGGGAGATCATGGCCCTGCCGGTGGCGGACGGCTGGCGGAGCGAACTGCACGCGGCATGGTGCCGGGCGGCGGTGCGGCAGCGGAACGCCCCGTGGTCCCGGGCGCTGCTCGGTGAGCCCTCCGCGCCGGAGGCCGGCGGCCCGGGGGCGGTGTCCCTGGCCGAGCGCGCCAAGCTGCTCGGCACGCTGGGCGCCGCCGAACGGGCCGCATGGGTGGCGGGGTTCATCGAGACACACGGCCTGTCCGAGGCCTTCCAGCTGCTCGGAGTGTGCGCGGTGCCGTGGGCCGCGCCGCTCGGACGGGCCGTGGTCGACGCGCTCAACATCGCGCGGGACGCAGGGAGTTATCCATGGAGTTTCAGCGGAGTCATGGGCCTGGCCGAACGCTGCCTCGACCCCTGCGAAGCAGGCCGCCTCGACGCGCTCCTGGCGGTACCGGACGAGCCGGAGAACGCGTCACCGGGAGCCGGGAGCTACTGGTCGGAGGCATTCCAGCGCCTGGTCACGACGCTGCGCCTGCGCGCGGTCATGCTGGAGGAGCTGACCCCGGCGGGAGCCTGAACACCGCGGCCCCGGACACCGCGGGCCCCGGCACCGAGGTTGCGCGGAGCGCGGGCCGGGAACCAGAGGCCCCGACGGGCCGGGTCCGCCGCGCCCCCGGTCCTCCCTCACCGGGAGGCACCGCCGCCCTCCCCGGTCCCGCCGCCGGAAACCGCCGCCTACGCCTGCGCGGGCTGGCGCACGTTGGCGCGCACCCAGTCCACGATGGACGCCGTGGTCGCGCCCGGGGTGAAGATCTCCGCGACGCCCTTCTCCTTCAGCGGGGCGATGTCCGCCTCGGGGATGATCCCGCCGCCGAAGACCAGGATGTCCGCCGCGTCCCGCTCCCGGAGCAGGTCGATCACCGCCGCGAAGAGCGTGTTGTGCGCGCCGGAGAGGATGGACAGGCCGATCGCGTCGGCGTCCTCCTGGATCGCGGTGTCGACGATCTGCTCGGGGGTCTGGTGGAGCCCGGTGTAGATGACCTCCATACCGGCGTCGCGCAGCGCCCGCGCGATCACCTTGGCCCCGCGATCGTGGCCGTCGAGCCCCGGCTTGGCCACCACCACGCGGATCGGACCGGCTGCCACACCCATCACTGCCTCCATGAAGCGACTACATCCATCCGTACCGACAAGTACCGCACACATCCACCGTGCCGCACACGTCGCGCACACCGCGTGTACCGCACGTTCCGCCACCCACCGCCCCGGGTGTGCCACCGCGGCGCGGACACCCCGGCCCGGATCGGCCGGGGAAGTGAACGAACGTTATCCCCAGCATCCCGCAACCGGCAGTTTCACGGTGCGGAGCGAGGGGGAAATCACACGGTGGGACACGTTCGCCACGCAGCGTCCCGGGGCCCCGCGGCCCCCGTACCGCTTGCCCGTGCGACACACGGGCAACGGTGGGACCATGCGTACAGGGAATCCGCTACGAGGCCTCCGCACCACCGCACCACCTCCGCGCCTCGCACGCGCGCACCGTCGACCGCTCTCGTCGCGATTCCCCAGGAGGGCGCACGGGGGACAGGGCCGTCCCTCCGCGTGCCGACAGGAGGTCGGCCATGAAGGTCACCCAGGCAGCTCTTCCCCTTCTGCCGCTCTGCCGGCGTCTTCTGCCGGACCGGTTGGCGGATCTCTCCCTGACCTTGCTGAAGGCCACCGCCCTGGAGCTCGCGATCCTGGCGGGCCACCTCCTGCTCTATCCCGCCGGCATCGTCCAGGAGCGGCGGGGCCCGGCCACCGTGCCGCTCGCACCGGGCGCCGCGCGCCTGCCGGCCGAGGCCAAACCCCCGGTCGTGCTGCTGCACGGCTTCATCGACAACCGCTCCGTCTTCCTCCTGCTGCGCCGCAGCCTCGTCCAGCACGGCAGACAGCAGATCGAGTCGCTCAACTACTCGCCGCTGACCTGTGACATCCGCATCGCGGCCGAACTGCTCGGCCGGCACATAGAGCAGGTGTGCGAGCGCACGGGCAGCGAGCGGGTCGACGTGGTCGGACACAGCCTCGGAGGGCTGATCGCGCGGTACTACGTGCAGCGGCTGGGCGGTGACGCCCGTGTGCGGACGCTCGTCACGCTCGGCACCCCGCACTCGGGCACCCGCGTCGCGCCGCTGGCCAACGCGCACCCCATCGTCCGCCAGATGCGCCCCGGGTCACCGGTGCTCGAGGAGCTCGCCCTGCCCGCGCCCGGCTGCCGTACGCACTTCGTCTCCTTCTGGAGCGACCTCGACCACATCATGGAGCCACTGGAGACCGCCTGCATCGAGCACCCGGACCTGACCGTGCAGAACGTACGGGTGAGCGGCGTCGGCCACCTCGCCCTGCCCGTGCACCCCGCCGTGGCGACCCGCATACGCCAGGCCCTGGACACGGCGCACCCCGGAGAGCCCGCCACGGGCCGCGCGGAGGGACTGACGGTCGCCTGACGGCGGCCCGGCGGCGGTCCGGGTCGGAGGTGACGGCCCCGGCTGGCCGTCCGGCGGCGGGCGGCGGGCGACACACCCGGGAGCCGGCGACACGCCCACGACCGGGGAGAGCCGGTCCCCTCACCCGAACAACGGCCTTGCGGCACGGCCCCCTTGAGCCGTCACCCCGCACATCGCCTCGAACAGGCATCGAACACAGAGCCAAGGACACGTGTGCAGGCCGCCAAAACGCAACCGATTGCCCGTTTCCTGCGCGCGTGAAACCTGCCGAAGATTGTCGCGCCCGCATACCGCCGGGTACAGTCGCCGCACTGCTCTGCCAGCCCCTGTCGTCGAGGCGAAAGAGAAGTTGGTGAACGACCGTCACCCGTCGGGGACCATGGCCCCGGCCCCGGCTTCCGACGCCGCCTCGGCGCCCTACGCGTCGTACGGCACCCAGGAAGCCCCGTACGGCGACTTCACCCCGTACGGCGGACACGACACCGCCGGTTTCGCCCCCACCGGTTTCGGCACCGGCAGTCAGACCCTCGCGGACTTCGCCTCCGACCCCCTCTTCGGCGGTCTCCAGGACGGCGGCCACGACACGGGCGCGTACGACAGCGGCACCCCCTGGTCCACGGGCGGCCACGACACCGGGCAGTACGACGCGTACGCGGCCCAACGAACCCCGCAGGCCCAGCAGTACGCCGGCTACGACACCGACGCCTACGACGCGACGGCCTGGACCACCGGTCAGCAGCACGTGCCGCTGATCCCGGCGCAGGGCGCCGCGCCCGACGCCGGCGGCCAGTGGGACGCGGGCGCCTGGCTCCAGCCCGACCAGTCCGGGAACCCCGCCGATCAGACCCAGCAGTGGGACTGGGGCACCCAGGCCTTCGACACCGGCGCCTACGACGCCACGCAGTGGAACCCCGACGGTGACGCCGCCGCGTCGGCGTCCGACGCCTACGAGCCGCGGGCCGACTCCTTCGACCAGCAGGCCACCGCCACGTTCGAGCGGTTCGAGGACCCGCAGGCGCCCGCGCCCCCGCGCGCCCAGGACTCCGACTCCCCGGCCCCGGAGGAGCAGGACCCCTACGACGGCCCCGCCCACGACGGCTCGGGCGACACGGGTGAACTGCCGGTGGTGCACCTGCTCGACGAGCAGCAGGAAGCCCTTCCCGTCCCGTCGCCGCGCGCGGCCTCGCGCGGCGGATCCCGTTCCCGCCGCCGTACGCCCCCCAAGCGCTCCGCGCTGCTGACGGTGGCCGTGCCCTCCGCGTGCGTGATGGGCGTCGCCGGGATCGCCGCCGCCTCCGTCAGCGATCTGACCGACGAGGGCGGGCAGGAGACGACGACGACCGCGGCGGACGCGCAGCCGGTGAAGCCGTCCGTCGTCAACGTCAAGCTGAACACCCAGCTCGAGGGCGTCGCCGCCGGAGCGGACGACTTCGCCGACCGGGTCAGCCGCACCCAGGAACGCATCGACCTCAGGGCCCAGCAGGAGGCCGAGCGGAAGCAGGCGGCGGAGGAGGCGGCCCGCAAGGAGCGGCTGCGCCCGAAGTTCGCGCTCCCGGTCCTCCAGCCCGGTCTCAGCGCCTACTACGGCCAGTCCGGCATCAACTGGATGTCGGTGCACAGCGGCATCGACTTCCCCGTGTCCTACGGCACACCGGTGCTGGCCGCGACCGACGGCACGGTCCGTACGCAGTACAACAGCGCGTACGGCAACATGGTGATCCTGACCGCGATGGACGGCACGGAGACGTGGTACTGCCACCTCTCCAGCTACCAGGTCCCCTCCGGTACGACCGTGAAGGCCGGCGACCGGATCGCGCTCTCCGGCAACTCGGGCAACTCGACCGGCCCGCACCTGCACTTCGAGGTCCGCCCGAGCGGCGGCTCGGCGATCGACCCGCTCGCCTGGCTGCGCAGCCACGGACTGGACCCGACGTGACGGACTGAATCCGACTGGGAGGACCCCGCCGCGCGGGGCCCTCCCGTGCGGCGTCAGACCCGTCCGGTCACAGCTTCTCCACCGGCGCGTACCGCAGCAGCAGCCGCTTCGGCTTGGCGTCCCCGAAGTCGATGGTCGCCTCCGCGCTCGCGCCCGTGCCCTTCACCGCGACCACGGTGCCGAGGCCGAACTGGTCGTGCGTGACCCGGTCCCCGACCGCCAGCGACGCGGCGGGCTGCTCCGCGGCCCGGCGGGTGGCGAAACCGGAGGCGCCCGCCGCCGACGAGCGGGAGCGGGACGACGACAGCGAGGCCGCCACCCCGGAGACCGGCCCGGAGGCCGCGGGTGAGCCGCCCCCCGTCCGCTTCCACTCCAGGTGCGTCGCCGGGATCTCCTCCAGGAAGCGCGAGGGCGGGTTGTACGACGGCTGCCCCCACGCGCTGCGCATCGTCGACCGGGTGAGGTACAGCCGCTCCCGCGCGCGGGTGATGCCGACGTACGCCAGGCGCCGCTCCTCCTCCAGCTCCTTGGTCTGGCCGAGGGCACGCAGGTGCGGGAAGACGCCGTCCTCCATGCCGGTCAGGAAGACGACCGGGAACTCCAGGCCCTTGGCGGTGTGCAGGGTCATCAGCGTGATGACGCCGGAGCCGTCCTCGTCCTCGTCGGGGATCTGGTCGGAGTCGGCGACCAGCGCGACCTGCTCCAGGAAGTCGGCCAGGGTGCCCCCCGGAGCGGTGGCCCCGGGCGGCACCGCGCCCTCGCCGCGCCCCTGCTCGAACTCCAGGGCGACGGCCGCGAGTTCCTGGAGGTTCTCGATCCGGGTCTCGTCCTGCGGGTCGGTGGAGGCCTGCAACTCGGCGAGGTAGCCGGTGCGTTCGAGGACCGCCTCCAGGACGGTGGCCGGGCCCGCGCCGGACTCGGCGATCGTCCGGAGGTCCTCCATCAGCGTGTTGAACCGCTTCACCGCGTTCACCGACCGCGCGGCCATGCCGTACGCCTCGTCGACGCGGCCGAGGGCCTGCGGGAAGCTGATCCGCTCGCGCTGGGCGAGGGCGTCGATCATGGCTTCCGCCCGGTCGCCGATGCCCCGCTTGGGGACGTTGAGGATGCGTCGCAGCGGCACCGAGTCCTCGGGGTTGGCGAGCACCCGCAGGTAGGCCAGGACGTCCCGGACCTCCTTGCGCTCGTAGAAGCGGACGCCGCCGACGACCTTGTAGGGGAGGCCGACGCGGATGAAGACCTCCTCGAAGACACGGGACTGGGCGTTGGTGCGGTAGAAGACGGCGACGTCGCCCGCCTTGGCCTGCCCCGCGTCCGTGAGGCGGTCTATCTCGTCGGCGACGAACTGGGCCTCGTCGTGCTCGGTGTCGGCCACGTATCCGGTGATCCGCGCGCCGGCGCCGGCGTTGGTCCACAGGTTCTTGGGGCGGCGGGACTCGTTGCGCTCGATGACGGCGTTGGCCGCGCCCAGGATGGTCTGCGTGGAGCGGTAGTTCTGCTCGAGCAGGATCGTCGTCGCGTCCGGGTAGTCCTCCTCGAACTGGAGGATGTTGCGGATCGTCGCGCCGCGGAAGGCGTAGATCGACTGGTCGGCGTCGCCCACCACGCACAGCTCGGCGGGCGCCGTCTCGCCCGCGTTCCCCGGTGCGTCGACGGGCTGCTCGGAGGACCCGACGAGTTCCCTGACCAGGGCGTACTGGGCGTGGTTGGTGTCCTGGTACTCGTCGACGAGAACATGACGGAAGCGGCGGCGGTAGTGCTCGGCGACGTCCGGGAAGGCGCGGAGCAGGTTGACCGTCGTCATGATCAGGTCGTCGAAGTCCAGGGCGTTCGCCTCGCGCAGCCGCGACTGGTACAGGGCGTAGGCCTGGGCGAGGGTCTTCTCGAAGCCGTCCGCGGCCCGGGCGGCGAAGTCCTCCTCGTCGACCAGCTCGTTCTTCAGGTTGCTGATCTTGGCGCTGAAGGACTTGGGCGGGAAGCGCTTGGGGTCGAGGTCCAGGTCGCGGCAGACCAGGGCCATCAGGCGCTTGGAGTCGGCGGCGTCGTAGATCGAGAACGACGAGGTGAAGCCGAGCTTCTTGCTCTCGCGGCGCAGGATGCGCACGCACGCGCTGTGGAAGGTCATCACCCACATCGCGTTCGCGCGCGGCCCGACGAGCTGCTCGACGCGCTCCTTCATCTCGCCGGCGGCCTTGTTGGTGAAGGTGATCGCGAGGATCTGGCCGGGATGGACGCCCCGCTCGGCGAGCAGGTACGCGATGCGGTGCGTGAGCACACGGGTCTTGCCGGAGCCGGCGCCGGCCACGATGAGCAGCGGCGAGCCGGAGTGCACGACGGCGGCGCGCTGGTTGTCGTTCAGCCCCTCCAGGAGGGCGGCGGAGTCCAGCGCCGGGCGCGGGGCGCCGTCGCGGTAGTACGCCTCCCGCTCCGGAGGCACGTCGAACCTCCCGCCGAACAGGTCGTCCGGAACGGGCTCCGGTACGTGCTCGTCCTCGGGCGGCGGCGGGGGCTCGTCCTCGGGGCCCTGCTGGGCCTGGAGGTCGGCCAGGAAGCTTTCGTCAAAGAGGCTGCTCATCGCTCTCCGAGTCTAGGCCGCCTCACCGGTAGCCCGCGGCCACCCGGGGAACATCCCCGAGGTTCCCGGGACCGCCGGCACGCCGTCCCGGCCGCCGCGCCCCGCGCACGCTTCAGAACCGCCGTCTCACCCTGGGTCACACGGCGCGCAAGGTCACGAAAACGTATCGGGCATATCACCCGTCAACCTTCACAGGCGCCACACGAGTTGGCTACGGTGCGGGCAGGCCGCTCGACCCCCACCGGCGAACCTCGCCGGGCCGCGCGGCCTCCGCCGAGTCCGGCACCGCCCCCGCGGCGGCCGGAGCCGGGGACCCAACCGAGACCTTGGGGTGAATCGGCCCACTCCCTCGCGGAGCGGCCGTAGGGCAACCCTTCCGAAGCACCCGCCCGAACCCGACAGCTAACCCGGTAGGCGGAGCACTGGAAGGAGTCGCCTCCCTTGGCGTCGCACCGCAAGTCGCGCACCCCCGGCACGCGCGTGGCAGGCATACGGACCCCCGCCCTCGCCACGGCGGCCCTGACCTCCGTGGCCCTGTTGTCCCAGACGGCGAACGCCGCCCCCTCGGACGACGGGAAGCCGAGTCTGGAGGAGGTCGAGAAGAAGGTCGACGCCCTCTACCGCCAGGCGGAGTCGGCGACCGAGAAGTACAACGCGGCCAAGGAGAAGACCGCGAAGCAGCGCAAGCGCGTCGACACCCTCCTCGACGACGTGGCCCAGCGCGCCCAGAAGCTCAACGAGGCGCGGGAGGAGCTGGGGTCCTACGCCGCCGCCCAGTACCGGACCGGCGCCGGCGTCCCCGACACCGCGACCTTCCTGCTCGCGGACTCGCCGCAGGACTTCTTCGACCAGAACCAGCTGATGGACCGGATGACCGGCCGCCAGAAGGAAGCGGTCGACGCCTACGTCACGCAGCAGTCCGAGACGATGAAGAAGCGCCGGGAGGCCGCCGAGAGCCTCGAGACGCTCACCGAGTCGCAGAACGAGCTGAAGACGGCCAAGGCGACCGTCCAGAAGAAGCTCGCGGACGCGCGCGAACTGCTGTCGAAGCTGACCGCCGAGGAGAAGGCGCGGCTCGCGGAGATCGAGAGGAGGAAGCAGGAGGAGGCCACCCGCAAGGCCGCCGAGCTGGCCCGGCAGCAGGCGGAGCAGCAGAGGGCCCAGGAGGAGGCCCGGGAGGCGGCGGCTCAGCGGGAGAGCGGCACCCCGGACGCGTCCGGGTCCTCCGGTTCGACCGCCTCGCCCTCGTCGTCGGCCGGCTCCTCGTACACCGCCGAGGCAGAGAAGGCCCTCTCCTTCGCCCGCGCGCAGATCGGCAAGCCGTACGTCTGGGGCGCCACCGGCCCGGGCTCCTACGACTGCTCCGGCCTCACCCAGGCCGCCTGGAAGGCCGCCGGCGTCACCCTCCCCCGCACCACCTACGACCAGGTGAACGCCGGCACGAGGGTCCCCGTGTCCCAGGCGCGCCCCGGTGACCTCGTCTTCTTCTACGACGACGTCACCCACGTGGGCCTCTACGTCGGCAACGGCAAGATGATCCACGCCCCCAAGCCCGGCACGTACGTCCGGGAGGAGTCGATCTACTACGACGGCGAGTCCTCGATCCACAGCGTCGTGCGCCCGGCCTGACCGGCGGCGCCGCGCGGTGTTCTTCCGCGCCGCTCCACGCGCATGGCGGTGCGGTGGCCGCCCGGTGGGCTTCTAGCATCTGCGCATGCCCGGTCTCTCCTCCCTCCGCGCCTGGTGGGCGCAGCGTCCGCCGGCGGCCGGTGCCGCCGTGATGGCGACCGGCACCGTGTCGGTGGCCCTGCACCTGGCGGGGCGCGGGCTCCTCTCCCGGATCGTCCTGGTGCTCGCCTGCGCCGCCTGGCTCGGACTGGCCGCGGAGTTCGTCCTGCGACTGCTGCGGGACCGGGCGCGGTGGGTGTCGGAGGCGGGGACACCCGGTGCGCTGACCGCCGTCGCGGCCACGGCCGTGCTGGGCACCGGCTTCGCCGCGCTGGGCCGGCTCGCCCTCGCCGGGGCGCTGCTGGTCCTGGCGGCGGTGCTCTGGCCGGTGCTGCTCGTCCTGGTCGCACGGCGCCGGCGGCCCCGTATGCCGGGATCGGTGTTCCTGGGCTGCGTGGCCACCCAGGGGCTCGCCGTGCTGGGCGCGGCGCTCGCCGCGGCCGAGTCGGCGGCCTGGCTCGCGCGCGTGGCGCTGGTGCTGTTCTGGTTCGGGCTGGTGCTCTACGTCCTCGCCCTGTTCCTCTTCGACCCGTGGCAGGTGGCCGGGGGAGCGGGCGACCACTGGGTCGCGGGCGGGGCGCTCGCCATCTCGGCGCTCGCCGGCGCGAAGCTGCTCGCGGCCGACAGCGCGCGGCTGTACCTGTGGAACGAGGACGACAGCGGCGTCCTGCGCTTCACGACCGTGGCCCTGGTCCTGCTCGACCTGGCCTGGTACGCCGTGCTGCTGATCGCCGAGATCGTGTGGCCGCGGCCGCGCTACGACACGCGGCGCTGGGCGACCGTGTTCCCCCTGGGCATGACCGCGGCGGCGACGCTGTCGGCGGCCACCGCGGTCGGCCTGCCGTGGCTCGAGGGCCTGGGGCACGTGCTGGTGTGGGTCGCGGTCGCCGCCTGGCTGGCGGTCGGCGTCGGAGCGGTCGCCGCCGCGCGGTCCGCGATCACGTCCGCGCCCGTACGGGACGGCGTCAGGTCCACAGCACGGCGATGAAGATGTTCGCCGTGGTCAGCAGCCCGACGAGGCCGAACATGCCCTTGTCCACCTTCTCCTCGTCCCGCTTCACGTAGACCAGGCCGAGGATCACGATCAGCAGGGCCAGCTTCACCCCGATCTTCATGTGGTTCACCGAGTGGTCCTGGGCCTCGTTGAGGCCGACCAGGGCGACACCGGTGACCAGCATCGTCAGCGCGCCGTGCAGCATTGCCGGAGTGAAGCGGGCGGTGCCCTCGCCCATCGCCTTCATCTGGGTGAGGAAGCCGCCGAGCAGCGACGCGATGCCGATGATGTGCAGACCGACGAAGAGGTGGATGAGTACGTCCATGAGTCCGGAGCCTAGTCAGGCCCGCGGCACCGTCCGACACCGGCCCGACCGGCACCGGCACGACGCGGCGTGCCAGGTCAGGACGGTGGCCCGCCCCACGCACGCACCGCATAGCACCACGGTCCTCCTCCCCTTCCCGCATTCGGCACATCGGTCATCGCTCTGCGTGAAGAGGACGGCGCCGGGAGGGGAACGCGGTCACTTACGGTCACCTGCCGGTCCGCTCGCGCCACTTCCGCACAACCCGTCACCGGGGCCGCGCGGGCGGGTCTAGCGTCCTCGACCAGGTGACCGGCTCCCACGCCGTCCGGACCAGGGACGGCGGCCGGACACCCGCGCCGAAAGGGTCCGGCGGCGGGCTGCTCCCCCAGCGCGCCGCCCCGCCGCCGGACCCGCCGGGCCGGCCCCGTCCCGCGCACGGTGGCCGTACGCACGGACCAGGCGGTCGTCGGAGAGGACGGGACCCCGGGTGGCAGCGCACCGCATGGAAAGACCGCGCCCGGCGGGCGGCACCGCGGCCCGGACGGCCGCCGCCCTCGTTCTGGCCGGCGCGGCCGCCGCGGCCGGCTTCGAGGGGCCGGCACACGCCGAGCCGCGGCCGGCGCCGGACCGGGTCCGGGCCGAGGTGGCCGAGCTGTACCGGGAGGCGGAGGTCGCCACCGAGCAGTACAACGGCGCGCGGGAGGAGGCCCGGTCGGCCGGGCGGCGGCTGCGCGCTCTGCAGGACGAGGCGGCCCGCAGGCAGGCCCGGCTCAACGCGGCCCGCGAAGCGCTGGGGTCGGCCGCGGCGGCGCAGTACCGCGGCGGCGGCCTCGACCCGGTCCTGCAACTCGTCCTCTCCCCGGCCCCCGACGGTCACCTGGACCGCGCCGCGCTCGCCGAGCGCGCGGGCAGCCGTCAGAAGGCGGCGGTGGGGCGCGTCCGCGCCCAGCTCCGGGAGATCGAGCGGCTGCGCGGGGCCGCACGCGTCGAGCTGGCGTCCCTGGCCTCCCGGCAGGCCGAACTGAAACGGCACAGGAGGACGATCACCGGAAAGCTGGATGCCGCACGCGCTCTGCTGTCCCGGCTGACGCCCGGACAACGCGCGGCGCTCGCCGACGGGACGGACCGCGCCGCACACGCTCCGGCGGACCCCGGGAACGGCCTGGCGGCTCCCGGCTCCCTCACCTCCCGGGCACCCGGTCCCCGCGCGGCGAAGGCCGTCTCCTACGCCTACCGGAAGATCGGCAGCCCTTACGTCTGGGGCGCGGCCGGTCCGAACGCCTTCGACTGCTCGGGCCTCGTCCAGGCCGCCTACCGCTCCGCCGGCGTCTCCCTGCCGCGCACGACCT
Organism: Streptomyces viridosporus T7A; assembly: GCF_008704515.1. Classification (NCBI taxonomy): domain Bacteria; kingdom Bacillati; phylum Actinomycetota; class Actinomycetes; order Kitasatosporales; family Streptomycetaceae; genus Streptomyces; species Streptomyces viridosporus. Next base: position 5,068,775 of record NZ_CP023700.1, on the reverse strand, counting down.
ACGCGCAGATCGGCGCGGGCCGCCGCGTCTCCCGTGCCGAACTCCTCCCCGGTGACCTGGTGTTCTTCTACTCCGGCATCAGCCATGTCGGCCTCTACGTCGGCGACGGCCGCATGATCCACGCCCCGAACCCGTCGGCCCCGGTACGCCTGGCCCCCGTCGACCACATGCCGTTCGCGGGGGCGACGCGGGTGGCCTGAGGCGGTCCGCCCGTCATGCCGGCCGTCACACCAGCCGGCGCGCCGTCGCCCAGCGGGTGAGTTCGTGCCGGTTGGAGAGCTGGAGCTTGCGCAGCACCGCCGAGACGTGGGACTCGACCGTCTTCACGGAGATGAACAACTGCTTGGCGATCTCCTTGTAGGCGTATCCCCGGGCGATCAGCCGCAGTACCTCGCGCTCGCGCTGGGTGAGGCGGTCCAGGTCCTCGTCGACCGGAGGGGCGTCGGTCGAGGCGAAGGCGTCGAGGACGAAGCCGGCCAGGCGCGGGGAGAAGACGGCGTCCCCCTCCTGGACCCGGAAGACCGAGTCGATCAGATCGGCCCCGGTGATCGTCTTGGTCACGTACCCGCGGGCACCGCCCCGGATCACCCCGATCACGTCCTCCGCCGCGTCCGACACCGACAGGGCCAGGAAACGCACCGGCCGCTCGGCGTCGCCCATCAACGGCGCACACCGGCGCAGCACTTCGACGCCGCCGCCACCGGGCAGGTGCACGTCGAGGAGGACGACCTCGGGCCGGGTCGCGGTGATGACGGTGACCGCCTGGTCGACGTCCGCCGCCTCGCCGACCACCTCGACGCCCGTCTCCTCGGTCCGTCCGATCTCGGCCTGGACCCCCGTGCGGAACATGCGGTGGTCGTCGACGAGGACGACGCGCACCCGACGTCCGCCGGTGCCACCGGCCGCCTCCGCGGCCTGTGCCGCTCCGTTCGCCTCGGTCGGCTCGCTCATGACGTCTTCTCCGCCCTCTCCATCTCCAGCTCGACCTCCGTACCGCCGTCCGGCACCGCGCGCAGCCGCGCCGTGCCGCCGTTGCGCTCCATGCGGCCGATGATCGATTCTCTGACGCCCATACGGTCGGCGGGTATCGAGTCGAGGTCGAAGCCCGGGCCGCGGTCCCGGACGGACACGAAGACCGTCTTCCCCTCGACCTCGGCGTAGACCTGAACGGCACCCCCCTCGCCACCGTACTTGGCGGCGTTGACCATCGCCTCACGCGCGGCCTGCATCTGCGCGGCGATCCGCTCGTCGAGCGGGCAGTCCCCGACGACGACGACCTCGAGGGGGACACCGTGCTTGTCCTCCACCTCGGCGGCGTTGCGCCGCACGGCGTCGGCGAGGGTGGTGGGCTCGTCGTCCTCGTCCTTGCCGGTGCCCTCGGGCTTGTAGAGCCAGGCGCGCAGGTCGCGCTCCTGGGCGCGGGCGAGGCGGCGCACCTCGCCCGCGTTGTCCGCGTTGCGCTGGATCAGGGTGAGGGTGTGCAGCACCGAGTCGTGGACGTGGGCGGCGACCTCCGCCCGCTCCTGGGCGCGGATGCGCATCAGGCGCTCCTCGGACAGGTCCTGGGTCATGCGCACGAGGTAGGGACCGGCGAGGAGCGTGACACCGACGAGGACCGCCAGGGCCGCCTGCAGCACGGAGCCGAGGTGGGCTCCGGAGCCCTGCAGGACGAAGATGCCCGAGACGCCCGCGGTCACCAGCAGCACGCCGGCACCGGCCCGCAGCAGGGTGACCGTGCGTCGGCGCCGGCCGACCTCGACCCAGCGGGCCCGCCGGGCGTTGTCCGCCTGCCGCCAGACCAGGGCCACGCCCGCGCCGACCAGCACGGTCGGCCAGAGGTAGGCCCGGGTGCCGTTGCTGATGTCCACACTGCCCACGAAGATCATGGCCACGACGACCATGAGCAGCAGGGCGACGATCTGCCCCTTGTCCGGTCTGCGGGTGACGAGTCTGCGCCGGCCGTCCGGCGAGGTCTCGGTGGTGACCAGCGAGGGCGGCCGCTGCGCGTCCACGCCGCCGACGCCGAGCGGCACGAAGAACCAGAACGCGGCGTACAGCAGCGCGCCCAGGCCGTCGGCCATGAACAGACCGACGAAGACGAGCCGTACCCAGATCACGGGCAGCCCGAGGTGTCCGGCGAGCCCCCGCGCCACACCACCGAGCCAGCGTCCGTCACTGCTGCGGTAGAGCTTGCGCGGAGGCCGCGGCTCGGCGAGGGGCGCTGTTGCGGCTTCCGACATGTCAACGATGGTCACACGCCCGGGACCGCCGGAACATCAGGGTCGGCCCCGGAGACTCCCCTGATCTCCCCTGCTCTCCCCTGATCTCCAAGGGCCGGCCCCGGCACCCGTCTCCCGTTCCCGGCCTCGCTCCCCCTCCCGGCACCGGTCCCGACCCGGTCCCGGCCCCGGTCCCGGTCAGACCTCAGGGGCGATATCAGGGTCCGGCCAGGGTCGTCCCGACTGCCGCCGCGGCGGCCCGCCCGTCACCATGGACACATGACAGATCACCAGCACGCCGCGACGGGTCCGGGGCCCGGCTCCGGCCCGCGCCCGGCTCCGGGCGCCGGGCCGGAGGACGCCGCGCCGGCCGCGGATCCGGCACGCGGCGCCGCGCCCCACGCGCGTGCGCACGAGCACGCGGGCGCGCGCGAGGAAGAGGGGGGAACCGCACCGCGGGACCCCGCCGAGGGGGCCGCGACCGGGGAGTCCCCGGCCCAGGAGCCCGCGGCCGAGCCCGTCCACCGCTTCCGGCGCGACCGCCGGCACAAGCTGCTCGGCGGGGTCTGCGCCGGACTCGGCCGGCAGTGCGACATGGACCCGGTGATCTTCCGGATCACCCTCGCGGTGCTCTCCGCCACCGGCGGCATCGGCCTCATCTTCTACGGCTTCGCCTGGCTCCTCGTCCCCTACGACGACGAGGAGGAGGAGAACGAGATCCGCAGGCTGCTGACCGGCCGGGTCGACGGCCACACGCTGGCGGCCGTGCTGTTCGCGCTGGTCGGCTGCGGTGTCTTCCTCACGATGCTGAACAACAGCGGCGTGCTGAGCTTCGCCGTCATACTCTCCCTGCTGCTCGCCGGCGCGGGCTACTGGTCCCGGCGGCGCGGCGCCCCCGACCCCGACCCCATCGCCGCCCAGGCCGCCGCGGACGCACCGCCGGAGCCCCAGGCCCCACCGGCGCCCACCGCCTTCCCCTCCTGGTGGCGCGACCCCATCGTCAAGGACGGCACCCACGTCGGCGGCACGGGGTACCTGTGGGGTCCCCGGGACTCCTACGAGCGGGACGTGGCGGCCGCCGTCACCATCGGGCTGGGCGCCCGCGCCCGCGACGACACGCACGTTCCGTACCGCCGGCCGCCCAAGCCGCGCGGCCCCCGCTGGATCGGCAGCTGGATCTTCCTGTTCGCCCTCCTCGCCGCCGGCCTCGGCACCCGCCTGGCCTGGGACGGACATCCCCTCGGCACCAGCCTGCAGATCGGCCTGGCCTGTGCGCTCGCCGTGTTCGGCGTCGGCGTGGCGGTCAGCTCGTTCCTGGGCCGCACCGGGGCCGGATCCCTCGTCCTGGCGGTCATCACGGCGGGCCTGCTGGCCGGCTCGGCGGCGATCCCCAAGGACATCGGCACCGAGTGGATACGCACGACCTGGGAGCCCGCCTCGGTGGCGCAGGTGCGTCCGGCCTACGACCTGGGCACCGGTACCGGCACCCTGGATCTGTCCGGCATACGGGTGCCCGCGGGAGAGACCGTGTCCACCCGCGCGGACGTCGGCCTGGGCCGGATCCATGTGATCGTCCCCGAGGGCGTGACCGTGAAGCTGAGCATCGAGGTGGGAGTCGGCGACTTCCGGTTGCCCGGCGACGACGAGAAGGACGTGGACGTGGCACCGGGCAAGCACAAGGAACTGACCCTGGATCCGCCCGCGGGCGTCGAGAAGGCGGGCACGCTCGACCTGGACCTCCAGGTCGGCATGGGACAGGTGGAGGTGAGCCGTGCTGCGTCATGAGTTCCAGCCGGGCAGGCTGGTCGCGGGTGCCGTCCTCACCCTCGCCGCCGTGCTCTACGCCGGCGACGCGGGCGGCGCCTGGGAGACCCCGTGGTTCGTCATGATCCCCGTCGTCACGGGCGGTCTGTGCCTGGCCGGTGCGGTGGCCTCCCTGGCCGGCCGCATACGCCGACGCCGCGTATCGAGTGCTCCCGGCCCGGACACGCCGGCCTGACCCCCTACCCGTACTCCCCCGTCCGCCGACGCCGCGCCCGAAGGGCCGCGTCCACGGACAGCAGGGGGGCGCCCGCCAGCACGAGCGGGGTCCAGGCCATGAGGTACGGAAGGTCGTTCCCGTAGTAATAGGGATCGGCGGCCCAGCTCACCGTCAGCCACAGGCTGAGGGAGATCAGCGCACCGCCCAGGGCGGCCAGGCGGGTGAGCAGTCCGAGCAGGGTCCCGATCCCGACCGCCAGTTCCCCGAAGGCAATGGCGTAACCGAACGCGACGGGGCTCTCCAACGCCAGGTCCACCAGCGCGGGGACGGCGGAGGAATCCCGGACGGCCCGCATCATGTCGCCGATGGATCCGCTCCCGGCCTCCTTCATGAACGCGCTGTCGGTGAGTTTGTCCAGGCCGGCGTAGACGAAGGTGATCCCGAGGAAGATCCGCAGGGGCACCAGGGCGTAGCGGGTCGCGGCGTCCCGCCAGTCCCCGTCGCCGTCGCCGTCGACGTGGCGGCCGTACGTACCCGTCCGCATGCTCTGAGTCATCGTCGCCTGCCGCTCCTCACCGCCGTACCGAGACCGCCTCACCAGACCATACGTACGGCATTCGGTCCCGGATCAACCCTGACGAACGGTTTTTCCCCGGATCCTGCGGCCCTCGCGCACGGAGGAAAGCCCCCGTGGAACGGTGGACGCCCGCGGCCCGCCTACTCCGTCACGTCGATCGCGTACCGGTTCGTCTCCACCCCCGCGGCCGTCACGACCTGCACCTCCACCCGGCCCGGCTCCACCTCCGCCGGTACCGGAACCGTCAGCAACGTGTCCGTCGGGTTGTCGAACCCACCCGTCACCGGCACCAGCGGCACGTGCACGTTCACCGCCCCCACCCGGACGACCATCCGCGCCAGCCGGTCGGCCTCCTGCGCGCCCGCCGGGACGAACCCCGCCCCGCGGATCTCGATGTCGTCGCCGGTCCGGATCGGCGCGTCCAGATCGCCGGCCTCCCGCGACCGCACCACCGACAGGATCACCGGCCGCCCGCCCTCCGCGTACTTCCCCGCGAGGTACGTCGCCGCCGACACGAGCACCACCACCGCGAGTCCCCACGGCAGATCCGGCAACTGGTCCGGTCGCCGGGCCAGCCGCACCGCCGCGAACGCCAGGGCGACGGCGCAGATCACGACGTACTGGATGTCGGCGAAGGTCCCCCGTCCGGCGTCGTCGGTCAGCAGGTCCGCCGCCCGCGGCCGGTCCGCGCGCACCTTCTGCAGCCGCTGCCCCAGCACCCGCAGTCCGACCACCCGTCGCACCAGCACGGCGATCCCGCACACCACGGCGAGGACGGTCACCACGCCCGCGCCACGGGCGAGTTCGAGCCCGGCGATCAGCGCGTCACGCTCACGGGGCCCGGAGGCCGCCGCCAGCCGCCCCGCCAGCACCAGCACGGCGTACGCCAGGAACAGCACCCAGGCGGCGGCCACCGCACGGGACGTGGAGAGGCGGTTGTCCTCCCCGATCACCGGCGCGAGCACCCCGCCGCGCGCCCGGTGGAACCACGACGCCGCGGTCAGCGCGCCCGCGACGACCAGCGCGGCCACCAGTCCCGCGGTGCGCGCGGCGGTCCATCCCGTACCGACCGCCGTGAGCGCCTGCCCCAGGAGCAGCAGCACGACCCCGGCCCACACGACCACCGCGGTCCGGTACCACAGGCGGGCCAGCCGGGCCGCGCCCTCGGCCCGCCCGCGTTCGGCGACGGCCCCCGCGGCCTGCGCCAACTCCTCCGAGACCCACTGCCGGGAGGCGGAGGCCGAGTGGGCCACCGCGGCCGGAAGCCCCTGTCCGGCCGCGAACTCGTCCCGCTTCAGCAGGAACGCGGCGACCGCGCGCCGATGCCCCTCCCGTGCCCCGTGCGGGCAGTCCCCGCAGGTGCAGCCACCCTCGTGCGGGGCCGCGTCCGCGCCGCCCCGTCCCGTCTCCTGCACCGCCACGTCCGAAGCCCGCCTTCCCCGCGCACCCGACCAGGACCACAACCCGGTGCACGCCCGCAGGACGCACACCCGCACACCGACAACTCCCCCGCGACGAGAGCGAATTGTGCCGCACACCAGGCCTCCCCCGTTCGGCAGGTCCCACCGGACGGGTGAACTTCGGCACGCCGTGCCGACCCGGTCGTGGATACCCGACACAAGATGTCCGGTATCCGCGCCACACTCGCCCCATGAACACGAACTGGGAGGCCTTCGCCGCGGCCGAGCCCGCTCTCGCGAAGACCGTCGAGGCCCGCTTCGGCGCGTACACCCACCACGTCCTCGCCACCCTGCGCAGGGACGGCTCACCGCGTACCACCGGCCTGGAGGTCCGCTTCCTGGACGGAGAGCTCTGGTTCGGCATGATGCCGGACTCGCTCAAGGCCCTGGACCTGCGCCGCGATCCGCGCTTCGCGCTCCAGGCGAACCCCGGGGAGGGCACGGGCATGGGCGGCGGCGACGTCCGGATCTGCGGCCGGGCGGTCGAGGTCGAGGACGCGGAGACCAGGGGCAGGTACGCCGAAGAGGTGGAACCGCCGGAGCCGTTCCACCTCTTCCGCACCGAGTTGACGGAGGTCGTACGGACCTACGTCGAGGACGACACGTACCTGGTCGTCCAGGTCTGGAAGCCCGGAGAGCCGGTGCGCACGCTCAAACGGACCTGACCGTCGGGACTACTCCCACTCGATGGTCCCCGGCGGCTTGGAGGTCACGTCGAGGACGACGCGGTTGACGTCCCGCACCTCGTTGGTGATGCGGGTCGAGATCTTCGCGAGGACGTCGTACGGCAGCCGGGACCAGTCGGCGGTCATGGCGTCCTCGCTGGAGACCGGGCGCAGGACGATCGGGTGGCCGTAGGTCCGGCCGTCGCCCTGGACGCCGACGGACCGCACGTCCGCGAGCAGGACCACCGGGCACTGCCAGATGTCCCGGTCGAGACCGGCCGCGGTCAGCTCCTCACGGGCGATGGCGTCGGCCTCCCGGAGCAGGTCGAGCCGCTCCTTGGTGACCTCGCCGACGATCCGGATGCCGAGGCCCGGGCCGGGGAACGGCTGGCGGTGGACGATCTCGTCGGGCAGGCCGAGCTCCTGGCCGACCATCCGGACCTCGTCCTTGAACAGCTGGCGCAGCGGCTCGATCAGCTTGAACTCGAGGTCCTCGGGGAGACCGCCGACGTTGTGGTGGGACTTGATGTTGGCGGTGCCGGTACCACCGCCGGACTCGACGACGTCCGGGTAGAGCGTGCCCTGGACCAGGAACTCCACCGCCGGGCCCTCGTCCGCGACGATCTCGGCCTGGGCCTGCTCGAAGACCCGGATGAACTCCCGGCCGATGATCTTCCGCTTCTCCTCGGGGTCCGAGACACCCTTGAGCGCGGCCAGGAACCGCTCCGACGCGTCCACGACCTTCAGCTGAACGCCGGTCGCGGCCACGAAGTCCTTCTCGACCTGCTCGGTCTCGCCCTTGCGCATCAGCCCGTGGTCGACGTACACGCAGGTCAGCTGGGAGCCGATGGCCTTCTGGACGAGGGCCGCGGCGACGGCGGAGTCCACACCGCCGGACAGGCCGCAGATGGCGCGCTTGTCGCCGACCAGTTCACGGATGGCGGTGACCTGCTCGTCGATGACGTTGCCGGTGGTCCAGTCCGGCTTCAGGCCCGCGCCCCGGTACAGGAAGTGCTCCAGCACCTGCTGCCCGTGCGTGGAGTGCATCACCTCGGGGTGGTACTGGACGCCGTAGAGCTTCTTCTCGTCGTTCTCGAACGCGGCCACGGGCACGACGTCCGTGGAGGCGGTGACGGTGAAGCCCTCGGGAGCGGCCGAGCAGGCGTCGCCGTGCGACATCCAGACGTCCTGCTCGTCCGGGGTGCCCTCGAAGAGGGTGGAGGACGTCCTGGAGACGTGCAGGTCCGTGCGGCCGTACTCGCGGGCCCCGGTGTTGTCCACCTGGCCGCCCAGGACCTGGGCCATGAGCTGGAAGCCGTAGCACATGCCGAAGACGGGGACGCCGGCCTCGAAGAGCGTGCGGTCGAGGGTGGGGGCGCCCGCCTCGTACACAGACGAGGGGCCGCCGGACAGGATGATCGCCGCGGGGTTCTTGGCGAGGATCTCCTCGACCGGCATGGTGCTCGGCACGATCTCGCTGTAGACCCGCGCCTCGCGGACGCGACGGGCGATGAGCTGGGCGTACTGCGCGCCGAAGTCGACGACCAGGACGGTGTCGGGCGCGTTGGCAGCGGGAGTCGCTGATGACACGAGGTGCCTTCCGGCGGTGGGGCGGGGGTCTTGTGCCTCCCGATTCTACCGGGGCGGGCGCGGAGCCCCGCCCTCGCTCCGTACGGATGTGCGGGAAGGCCCGTCTCACCATGCGGCCCGTGTTGGACGCCCCGGGGAAGCACGGCATACTGGCTCCATGCTCACCCACTCGACCTTCCTCTTTACCTATGGCAACCGGCCCGCCGGCTGCCGTGGTCGTGCTGCTTGAGCAACTGACAAGCGACTTCCCAGGCGCCCCGGGCCGACAAGGTCCGGGGCGCCTGGCGTTTTCCGGATCCTGTCGTTCCGAGGCACTCCGCACCCACCGTCGAGGAGCCCCGAAATGACCACCGCGACCCAGCCCACCGAGAAGACCGGCGCCCGCACCGCCGAGGCCGCCGAGACGATCACCGGCGCCCGCGAGCGGATCGACGCGCTCGACGACCGGATCATCGGTCTCGTGCAGGAACGGATGGCCGTGTCGGCCGTCATCCAGCAGGAACGGATCGCCTCCGGCGGCCGGCGCGTGAACCTCTCCCGCGAGATGGAGATCCTCGCCCGCTACCGGGACGCGCTGGGCAAGCCGGGCACCACGCTCGCGATGACCCTGCTGGAGCTGTGCCGGGGCAAGGTCTGAGCCGGCGGACGGCCCGCGGCCGCACCCCCGTTCCCGGCACAGACGTACGCATCGCCTCTCACCCGTACGGTGCGTGACCGGTGCCGGAACCGCTTCGTTGGTACCGGTGTCCGTGCCAGCCAGGGGCGGGCCCGAAGAGAACCACGCGTGGCTCGCCGGAGCGATGAGACGTACGGATCTGCCGTACGTCGTGGGACCTCGCTCCGGAGGAGTGACCGGACGGCAGGGGACAGCAGCCCGGTCACCGAGAGAACGGCCGGCTCCGGGGACGCCCGGGGCCGGCCGGCGGGAACCGTGCACGTCCGGCCCCGGCGGCCGCGGAGGACGCGCCCGCCGAGCACGACGCACCCGCAGGACCCCGCAGCGGTCCGGCCCCCCGCGGGCCACCGCGTCGCCCTGCGCCCGCACACGAGACCAGCGGCGTCGCCCCCCGGGCGCCGCTCCCGGGCACCGACGCCGCCCCCGACGTCGGTGCTGACGAGAAGGAAGGGCCCCGCGGCTCCACCCCGCGGGGCCCTTCGCCCGTCCCGCGGCCGTCGGCCTCAGGTGCGGGTGACGACGCCGCACCCCCCGTCGTCCCCGACCACCTCCCTGCTGCGGTCGTACGGGTCGAGCGCCTCTCCGGTCGGCTCGGGGCCGGACTGCAGGTCGGCGAGGAACTGCGGACGGATCACGCCGTCGCCGTCCCGGCAGTCGTCGTTGGATATCTCGCCGTCGACGGCGGTGATCCAGAGGTGCCCCTCGGTGCCCCGGTACCTGGTGAGGTCCGCGACGCTCACCTCGACCACCCGGCGCACGACGGCCCGGGTCACCTCGTCACCGCCGTCGGCGCGGGCCACCGCGTACACGAAGGTGTAGTCGGCCTCGATCACGGCCTTCCCCGCGGCTCCCCGCTCGGGCTTCACCGTCATGCGGCCGCGGACCCGCGCGTCACCGACGAGGTCGACCTCCTCGGGATCGAAGCGGGTGAACGTCCACACCGGGTCGTTCTCCTCGGTGGGCCCGCGCAGCGCGGCGCGCAGGTCGGAGAGGTACTCCTCCTCCAAGGGGTCCACGAGGGCCAGCGCCTTCCCCGGTGCACCGCCCTTCAGCACCTCGGGGTCGAGGTTGGAGGCGACCAGGAACTCCTTCGTCCGCCGCAGGGCCCCCTCGACCCGGTCGGCGGGAACCCCGTTGACCGCCTTCGCCTCCGGCGGCCGGATGGCGTCCGCTCCCGACTCCCAGCGGTCGGCCGGGGATCCGGCGAAGGGCCGCTCACGGGTGGGTGTGCCGGCGGGGGCTGCGGAGGGCGCGCCGTCGGGGCGGGCGGTCTCGGGGGCGAGCGGTGCCGGGGACGCCGTGCCGGTCGCGTCCGTACCGCCGGGGTCGTCGCCGGGTCCACCGGGCAGCCAGGACAGCGCGGCGGACGGGTCGACGGCGACGACGGCCAGTGCGGCGGCGGCCAGCACGCCCACGACGCTCCAGCCCTTGCGACGGCGCGAGGCCCTGCCGTCCCCCTCCCGCCAGGCGGGGCCGGTGCGCCAGCCCTCGGGCCGGGCGGGCGCGGGGGCGCCCTTCTTCCTGCCCCAACTGCGCCTGCCGCCACCGCCGTTCGCTCCGGCCTGCGCCTCGTCCATGGCCCGCAGCCGCTCGGTCACCATGCGGGCCCGGGCGGAGGGTTCCTTGGGGGCGGAGGAACGGATGTCGCGCTCGCTGTCCCGGACGAACTTCTCCCACACGTCGTCGGGCAGGGAGGAGGATTCCGGTCTGGGCTCTTCGGACGGCTGCTCGGCCACGGGGTCGCGGACTTTCTCTCGGCGGTTGTCGGCGGCCGAGCGTACGCCGGCGGTGATCACCCCTCAGCAGTGATCCACCTCACATAAGAATTCTGTGAGGTACAGGACAACCATTCGAACGCGCCGTTGATCGAACTCACCGAATCCTCACGGACCACACAAGTGCGCCCCACACGGAGGCGCCGCCCACCTCGTGCCGCACCCTGCGGCACACCGGACTTCCCGAGGTCTTCATGAAGCTTCGCCGCGCCATGGCCGTAGCGGCCGCGACGGCAGTGATAGCCCCGGTCGCCCTCCTCGCGGCCCCGGCCGCGTACGCGAGCGACTCCGAGCCCGCTCCGAGCCTCTCCGCGACCGAGTCCCCGGCCGGCGAGGAGGGGGAGCAGGACGAGACGTCCCCCTCGCCGACCGCGACCGAGTCGACCGAGCCGGCTGAGCCGACCGAGCCGGCCGGCGAGGCCACGCCCACCGCCTCCGCGACCGAGTCGGCCCCGGAGACGGGCACCTCCCCGTCGCCGACCAGCCCCGCGCCCAGCACCTCCGCGCCGGAGGAGTCGGAGTCCCCGGAGCCCGAGCCGTCCATCTGCGAGGACACCAAGGTCGACGTCAGCATCACCGGCCTGCCCGGCAAGATCGCTGCGGGCAGCGGCTGGCACAAGTTCTCGCTGAACGTGGTGAACAACTCCGACTCCACCCTCCAGGACCTGGACTTCCTCGCCGGTGCCTCCTCCGACGCGGACGGCATGGACCTGTTCAGGAGCAAGCAGGTCCAGCTCCAGGCCTGGAACCCCGACGCCAAGGTCTGGGAGAACCTCGACGAGGAGGGCTACGCGGTGGGCTACATCGGCTACACCGACGAGCTCGAGCCGGACTACCAGGTCAACATCCCGATGCGCCTCAACGTGAAGGCCTCCGCCCCGGTCGGCGCCGGCTTCACGATCGGCATGACCGTCTACGGCGACGCCGACGGAGAGTGCACCGGCTTCGGCGGCGTGTCCTACCGGTTCCAGATCGTGTCCTCCGGCACGAACACCGACGGCACCAAGCCGCAGGAAGGCGGCAAGGCGCCCGTCACGGACAAGAAGCCGAGCGCCGACACGCCGAAGGTCACCGGCAGCCTCGCCGAGACCGGTTCCAGCTCCGCCCTGCCGATGATCGGCCTGGTCGGCGGTGCCGCCGTCGTGGCCGGTGCCGGGGCGGTGTTCGTGGTGCGCCGGCGCAAGGCCGGTGTGGAGGCGTAACGACGCCTGACCGCGTGCCGCGCGAGGTGTCGCGCAGGACGAGGGGGAAGGACCTGGGCTCGGAGGGGAGCCCAGGTCCTTCCCCCCTTTCCCCTTCTCCCGCGTTCTTCCTTCTTCTTCCGTCCTCCCCCGCTTCCGGCTACTTCTTCGGCGGCACCGTCGGCATGCCCAGGAACGGCAGCTTCAGCGCGCCGAACGCGTCCGCCGGGACCGCCGGGGACTTCGGCTCGACCGGCTGGAGGCGCCGGTAGGCGGCGCCCTGCTCCGGACGCGGATCGGCCTCGCCCTTGTTGGGCCAGTACGACATCGCCCGCTCGGCCTGCGCCGTGATGGTCAGGGACGGGTTCACCCCCAGGTTCGCCGAGACCGCGGCCCCGTCCACGACCGAGATCCCGGGGTGGCCGTAGAGGCGGTGGTACGGGTCGATCACGCCGGTCTCGCGGGAGGCGCCGATCGGGCAGCCGCCCAGGAAGTGGGCGGTCAGCGGCATCCCCGTCAGCTCCCCGATGTTGGAGCCCGCGAAGCCGTTGATCTCGGCCGCCAGCGCGGACGCGCCGTCCGTGGCCGCCTTGATCTGCTTGGGGTTGGGCGCGCCGTGGCCCTGCCGGGCGGTGAGCAGGCCGCGGCCGATCCCGGACGGCTTCAGGTACGTCGTCAGGGAGTTGTCCAGCGACTGCATCACCAGACCGATGATGGTCCGCTCCGACCAGCGCCGGTTGGAGAGGGACCGGAGCATCAGCCAGGGGTGCCTGGCCGCGTTGCCCAGCCAGCCGAGCACCCTGGCCGCGCCCGAACCGCTGCCCGCGTACGGGACCTGGAGGATGGACAGACTGCCCATCGAGTTGGAGCCGCGGCCGTAGCGGACCGGCTCGATGTGGGTGTTCTCGTCCGGGTGGATCGAGGACGTGATGGCCACCCCGCGGGTGAAGTCCACCTTCGGCGCGCCGGTCGCCCTGCGGTAGCGGCGGTCGTCGGTCTGGGCGCCGACGAGCGCTTCGGAGTTGGTGCGGGTCAGCTCGCCCAGCCTGTCCGACAGGTGGGGCAGCCGGCCGGCCGCCTTCATGCGGTGCAGCAGCGTCTGGGTGCCGTACGTGCCGGCGGCCAGGACGACCCGGCGGGCCCGGAAGGTGCGGTCCTTCCCCTTGCGGCGGTCGTCGGTCGGGAGCGTGACGACGGCGTAGCCGCCCCGCGGGTCCTCGGTCACCGACACGGCCGTCGTCATCGGGTGGACGACCGCGCCCGCCTTCTCGGCGAGGTGGAGGTAGTTCTCGTTGAGGGTGTTCTTCGCACCGTGCCGGCAGCCGGTCATGCACTCGCCGCACTCGGCGCAGGCCCGCCGCGACGGCCCCGCCCCGCCGAAGTAGGGGTCGGGCACCTCCTGCCCGGGCTCGGCCCTCACCTTCCCGTCCGCGTCCTCGCCGTCGCCGAAGAAGACGCCGACCGGGGCCATGTGGAAGGTGTCGCCCACGCCCATCCGCTCGGCCGCCGCCCTCAGGTGCACGTCCGACGGGGTCGTCGTCGGGTTGAGCCGGACGCCGAGCATCCGCCGCGCCTGGTCGTAGTACGGCTTCAGCTCCTCCTGCCAGTCGGTGATGTCCCGCCACTGCGGGTCGTCGAAGAAGGGCTTGGGCGGTACGTACAGGGTGTTGGCGTAGTTGAGGGAGCCGCCGCCGACACCCGCGCCGGCCAGGACCATGACGTTGCCCAGCAGATGGATGCGCTGGATGCCGTACATGCCGAGCCCGGGGGCCCACAGGTAGTTCTTCAGGTCCCAGGAGTTCTTCGGCAGGGACTCGCGGGTGAAGCGGCGGCCCGCCTCCAGGACGCCGACACGGTAGCCCTTCTCGGTCAGACGGAGTGCCGAGACCGAGCCGCCGAAGCCGGAGCCGACGACGATGACGTCGTAGTCGTACGCGGCGTCGTCGTCCGGTTCGTGGACGGGGTTCTCCTGTGACACGTGCTCTCCTCGTCGAAGCCTCGGTGCGGGGGCGGCCGGGCGGTCCGGTGGCCTAGCGGAAACGGAATGCCTTCATCAGGCGCAGGCTCCGGCTCATGAACGCCGCGTACCTCTCGTCGTCCATGCCGAGCGAGGGGGCCATCGGCAGCAGCCGCTGGTGGGCGACGGTCTGGGCCTCGGTGTACTTGAGGATGCCCTCGGCGCCGTGCCGGCGGCCCAGTCCGGATTCCTTCATGCCGCCCATGGGCGACTGGACGCTGCCGTACGCGGAGGCGTACCCCTCGTTGATGTTCACGGTGCCGGTGCGCAGCCGGGCGGCGACCTCGTGACCGCGCCGGGCGTTCTTCGTCCAGACCGAGGAGTTCAGGCCGTACGAGGTGGAGTTGACGCGCTCGACCGCTTCGTCGTCGGTGGTGAAGCGGTAGACGGAGACGACCGGGCCGAAGGTCTCCTCGCAGCACAGGGTCATGGTGTCCGTGACGCCCTCGAGGATGGTCGGCTCGTAGAAGAACGGGCCGATGTCCGGGCGGGCCACGCCGCCGGCGACGATGCGCGCGCCCTTGGCGACGGCGTCCTCCACGTGCCGCTTCACGGTCTCCAGCTGGTGCCCGCTGACCAGCGATCCCATGTCCGCGCCGTAGGTCAGTGAGCCGCCCAGCCGCATCGCGCGCGTGCGGGCCGCGAAGCGGTCCAGGAAGGCGTCGGCGATCGACTCGTGGACGTACAGCCGCTCGATGGAGATGCACAGCTGACCGGCGGAGGAGAAGCAGGCGCGCACGGCACCGGCCGCCGCCTTCTCGAGGTCGGCGTCCTCCAGGACCACCATGGCGTTCTTGCCGCCCAGTTCGAGGGAGACGCCGACCAGGCGGTCGGCGGCGACCGTGGCGACCTCGCGGCCGGTGCGCGTGGAGCCGGTGAAGGAGACGTAGTCGCCGCGCTTGACGACCTCGGGGCCGACGACGGGGCCGAGGCCGATGACGGCCTGCAGGACGTCGGCGGGCAGTCCGGCCTCGATCAGCAGGTCACGGGCCCACAGGGCGGTCAGGCAGGACTCGGTGTCGGGCTTCATGACGACCGCGTTGCCGGCGACCAGGGCGGGCAGCGCGTCGCCGACGGACAGTTCGAGGGGGTAGTTCCAGGGGACGATCTGCCCGATCACCCCGCGGGGGTGGCGCAGTTCGACGGTCCTGGTCAGCACCGGTACGGCACCCGCGTGCCGCCGGGGCCCCAGGTACGCGGCGGCCCGGCGGCCGTAGTGGCGGGCGGCGACGGCGACGGCCTGCACCTCCTCGTGGGCGTGCAGGCGGGCCTTGCCGGTCTCCAGCTGGATCAGGTCGAGCACCTCGGCCTGGCGCTCGAGCAGGAGGTCGTGGAAACGCAGGAGGACGGCCGCGCGCCGGCGCACCGGGATCCGCGCCCACACGGCCTGGGCGGCGCGGGCCGCCTCGAACGCCTTCTCCACGTCCTCGGGCGTGGACTCGGGCAGATCGGCCAGCTTCTCGCCAGTGAACGGCGTGTGGTTGGCGGTGCGTCCGGAACCGATCACTCCCTTGGTGAGCCGGGCCACCAGCTCGGGGGTCACCACGTCGGCGGCGGTGCGGGCGCCCTCCGGGGCGGGGGCGAGGGGATTGGTGCCGGTCGTTTCCCGGGTCTGCGCGTCCGTCATGAGCCGCAGGGTATGCCCGGGCGCACACTTTGTGTACCCGTCGGTAACAGATTCACCGACCGCTCACACCCCGCCAGTGAACGCTGGCAACAAACCCCCTGATCAGGGCGTTGACGGTGAGCGGGCTCCCGGATTACTACTTTCCGATCTCGAGCCGGTCACGAGGCCCTCGGGGACCTCGGTGCACGGCGGACGCGCCCCGCGGACCGGAAACCGGCAGCTCGGACGGGCCGTGCCCCTCTCCGCCCTCTCCGCCTTCAAGGCCCCGACCCCACCCCCACTACGACATGCGCCGTGGCGAGTTCCAGGTGGGAGCCGGTCTCCTCGACCCGGCCCTGGTCCAGGACCGCGACGCGGTCGCCTGGGGCCGTGGTGGGCAGCCGGTGGGCGACGAGGACCGGCGTCTTGTCCCGGCAGTGCGCGCGGAGCGCCTCCGTGACGTGGTCGGTGTCGAGCGGGACCCGGGTCCGGGCCGGCCGGTTCAGAGCTTGTCGACGTCCAGGTTCCCGATCACCGTCCTGGCCACCTCGCGCCCGCGCTCCGTGAAGTCGCCCTTGCCCGGGTAGCTGACGGTGAGTTTGTACATGTCGCCCTCACCGGTCCTGTAGTAGAAGATCCGCATCTCGCGGGGGCGGGGGTTCTGGCTGTCGTCGGTGGTGTAGACGACGGTGTTCTCGGCGGCCTTCTCCCCCCGGTAGGTCAGGTTCGGTCTCGGCTCGGTCTTCGGGTCCGCCGGCATGTCGAGGGTGTAGTTGCCCCTCTCCTTGAACTCGGCGTCGTCGTCGTACATCTCGGCGTCGGCGGAACCCGCGATGGTGTTGCCGGTGTCCTCGCCCTTCTTGTCGAGCGTCAGGCCGATCCAGATGCTGCCGCTCCAGTCGGTGTAGCGGACCCAGTGCCCCCGGTCCGACTCCCGGTCGGGCACGGACCGCTGGTAGTCCTGCGGCACCGCGACGGTCGCCGCGACGTCCTTCTCCTTGTGGGTCTTCCAGCCCTCCGGCAGCGGGCCCGCGAAGGGGTCGGCGACCACCAGGTACGCGGCCACCGCGCCGGCCACGAGCGCCGCGCCGAGCCCGATCAGCGTTCCGCGGCCGATCCGGACGCCCTTGCCGCCGGGGGCGGGGGCCCGGACGACCTGCGTGGGCCGCGGCTCGGGCGGGTTCGCGGCCGCCTCCAGCAGGGCACGGACCCGGGCGGCGTTCGGACGGTGCGCCGGGTCCTTCTGCAGCAGGCCGTTGATGACCTCGGCCAGCGGTCCCTGAGCGGAGGCGGGCGGCGCGGGCGTGGCGTTGAGGACCGACTGGAGCGTGGCGGGGGTGTTGCTGCGGCGGAACGGCGAGACGCCCTCCGTGGCCGCGTACAGCACCACTCCGAGCGACCACAGGTCGGAGGCGGGGCCGGGACGCTGGCCCAGCACCCGCTCGGGCGCGATGTACTCGGGGGAGCCGACGAAGCCGCCGGTGTCGGTCAGGTTGGTCTCGCCCTCGATCTGGGCGATGCCGAAGTCGGTGAGGACGACCCGGTCGTACCGGCCGAGCAGCACGTTGTCCGGCTTCACGTCACGGTGCAGGACGCCCGCCGCGTGCGCGGCCTCCAGCGCGCCGAGCACCTCGAGGCCGACCCGGGCGGCCTCGCGCGCGGAGAGGGTGCCCTCCTCCTGCAGGACGGCGCCCAGCGAACGGCCCTGGACCAGTTCCATCACGATCCACGGCCGGCCGTCCACGACCGCGACGTCGTGCACGTTGACCACCGCCGGGTGGTCGAGCCGGGCGGCGGCACGGGCCTCGCGGCGCATCCGCTCGAAGGCGTTGGACCGTTCACGTTCAGGAAGGTGGTCCGGGACGCGGGGCTCCTTGACGGCGACCTCGCGGTCCACCGTCTCGTCCTTGGCCCGCCACACCGTGCCCATGCCGCCGTGCCCGAGCTTGGCGAGCAGCCGGTAGCGGCCGGCGATGATCCGCCCGGTGCCGGGTTCGGGGGACGGCCGGGACGAGGGCTGGGCCTGGGACGGAGGCCGGGGCGGCTGTGCCGGAGCGTCGGGCCGGGACTCGCCCCGGTCCGGCGCGGACCCCTGGTTCTGCCCCTGCTGCGGAACCACCTGCGTGGGCGCCGCGTACGGGTTGCCGGGGTGCGGCACGGCGACGGGCGGGTTCGGGTTCGGCGGTTGCAGACCAAAACTGGTGGGCTCGTCGGCCCCGTGGCGGGCTCCCCCATCGTTGCTCATGACCCATCCCTATCGCGCCATGCCGTCGCGTATCCACCCAGGGTCCGCACCGGTCACAGACCCGTGACGCGCACCGGGACTTATCTCCCTTTTACGGTGCTATGCGGTCGCGGGACTACGCGGCCGGGGGCGGAGAACCGGTCGCCGTGGGGGTGGGCGAGGGGGGCGACGACGGGGTCGGGGACACGGAGGGCGACGGGCTCGCGGGGGTCCCGGGTGCCGTGCTGGCGGGTGTGCCGCCTCCGTCGCCGCCCCGGTCCTGCACGAGCAGCGCCGCCGCGGAGATGCCCGCTCCCGCCATCGCGGCGACCGCCATCGCGGCCACGAGCGCGCTCCGGGTGGGCGGCCGCCGTACGGCGTGCTCCGCGGGGAGGGCCGGTGACCGCCCGTCCCCTTCCGCCCGTCGCGCCGGGGACCGCCGGAGGGACGGGCCCCGCTCGGACGGCAGCAGTCCGGACGGGGCGGACTCGGGCGTGCGGCCGGTCTCGCGGAAGGCCCGCAGCATCCGTTCGGCCCGGTCCGCGTCCAGCCGCCGGTCGGGATCGCGCTCCAGCAGGCCGCGGACGACGGGAAGGATCGGCCCGGCCTGGGCGGGTGGCCGTATCTCGTCGACCACGACCGCGTGGAGCACACCGCCGAGCGAGTCGCGCCGGAACGGCGACTCGCCGCTGAGCGCCGTGCACAGCAGCGCGCCCAGCGACCACAGGTCGGACTCCGGTCCCGTCCTGGCGCCGGACATCCGCTCGGGGGCGGTGTACTCGGGCGAGCCGACGAAGGAGCCGGTCTCGGTGAGCGTCGTGGAGCCCGTGACCCGGGCGATGCCGAAGTCGGTGAGGACGACCCGGCCGGTGCCGTTCTCCAGCAGGACGTTGGCGGGCTTGAGGTCGCGGTGCAGGACACCGGCCGCGTGGGCCGCCCGCAGCGCGCCGAGCAGGTCGACGCCGATCCGTGCGGCCTCTGCGGCGTCGACCGGGCCGTGTGCGGCGATCCGGTCGGCGAGCGAACCGCCGTCGATCAGCTCCAGGACGATGTAAGGACGTTCGTCGTCCTCCACCACGTCGTGGACGACGATGATGTGCGGGTGGCTCAACTGGGCGAGGGCCCGCGCCTCGCGCAGGGTGCGCTCCCGCTGCCGCCGCGACTCCGCCGCGGAGAGCGTCTCGTCCAGGGGCAGTTCCTTGACGGCGACGCCGCGGCCGAGCAGTTGGTCGGTGGCCCGCCAGACCACCCCCATGCCGCCGCGTCCGAGCCTTTCCTCCAAACGGTAACGGCCCGCGATGACACGGGCGTTGGGCCGCGCGGTCCCGTTCTCGGTGTCCCCCTCGGTCCCCATGGGCCCATCATGCCCCACCGGATGTGTCCCCTCCGGTCGGTGATTCGGCCAAGCGGCGCGCGTGCGCGCGCGTCGGGGGCTCAGGGCTCGCGCGCCGGGGGTCCAGGGCTCGCGCACGCCGGAGGGCTCAGGGCTCGCGCCAGCCCCGCAGCACCGTCTCGAACTGCCGGCCGGTCGTGTCCCAGTCCTCGGCCGGCCCCGCCATGTAGATCGCGTACTCGACCCCGTCCCGCGAGAGGTACATCTGGTCCACCGCCCGGTACGGCCCCGGGAAGTCGGTGTCCTTGGCCAGCGCGGTCCAGGTGTACTCCAGCCGGGCGCTCTCGCGGTCCCGGTAGACGCGGCGTTCCAGACCCACCCGCCGGTAGTCGACCAGGCGCCGCCCTATCTGCTGGTCCAGGTCGCTCAGGTGCTCGTACGGGTCGTCGAAGTCGGGCGAGTCGTCGGCGGCGATGCGGATGAAGTGCTTTCCGCCGTCGGGCGTGTAGTCGACCTGCCGGGTCTCCTCGTCGAAGACGACGCGTTCCCAGTCCTCGCCGGGCAGGACGATGCCGAAGCCGTAGGGGTCGGTGCGGCGCACCCAGCCCGCCGGGAGGCCGCCCGGGGACCCGGTCCCCGCGGTGCCGGAAGCGGTCGCGGCACCGCCCGTGCCCGGGTCCTCGTCTCCCTGCTGCAGCACCACCGCGGTCCCCCCGCCGACGATCGCGGCCAGGGCGACGACCAGCGCGACCAGGCGCCCTCGGCGGCGGGGCGCGGCGGCGGGCGCGTGCGGCGGACGCACGGCCGCGAAGTCGGCCGCCGACGGGACCTGTGGGGGCAGGACGGTGTTCGGCCGGGTCCCGTGCGGCGCCGGCACATGGGCGGTGACGACCCGCGTCGGCGCGTCCGGACGGCGCCCTTCCGCCGCCTCGGCGAGCATCCGCTCGGCCTCGGCCGCGTCGGGCCGGATGGCCGGATCCTTGCGCAGGAGTGCGCTGATGACGGGCGCGAGCGGGCCGGCGTGGAGCGGCTCGGAGGCCTCCTCCTCGACGACCGCCTGCATGGTGGTCAGCGGCGAGGTGCGGCGGAACGGCGACCGGCCCTCCACCGCCGTGTACAGCGTCGCGCCGAGCGCCCACAGGTCGGAGGAGGGGCCGGGGTCCTGGCCGCGCACCCTCTCGGGTGCGAGGTAGTCGACCGATCCGACGACCTCCCCGGTGCGGGTGATGGCCGTGTCGCCGTCGATCTGCGCGATGCCGAAGTCGGTGAGCAGTACGCGGCCGTCCCGGCCGAGGAGGACGTTGCCGGGCTTGACGTCGCGGTGCAGGACGCCGGCGGTGTGCGCGGCGCGCAGCGCGCGCAGCACCCACAGGCCGATGCGCGCGGCCTCGCGGGGCTCGACGCGTTCCCGCTCCTCCACCGCGTCGGCCAGCGAACGGCCCTCGACCAGCTCCATCACGATCCACGGCCGGCCGTCGTGCTCCAGCACGTCGTGCACCGTGACGACGGCGGAGTGGTTGATCCGCGCGGCCGCCCGCGCCTCCGCGCGGGTGCGCGCCAGCAGCACGGCCCGCTCGCTGTCGGAGACGTAGAGCGCGGCGGTCAGTTCCTTGACCGCGACGGCCCGGTGCAGCACCTCGTCGTGCGCACGCCACACCCGCCCCATGCCACCGGTGCCGATGGCGTCACCGAGCCGGTAGCGGCCCGCGACGAGCAGGCCCTGCATCTGATTCACGTTGCCCCGCAATGTTCTTGACAAGGGCCAGGGTAAGGACCCGGTTCCCTCCGGGGAACCGAAGGGGTGCCATGGAGACCGCACTGTGATGGTCGCCGCCGTGGGGACGGAAGGCGGCCGGAGCGTGCGCGGAGGCCTGCGGAACCCCCCGGGGACCTGCGGGAACCCGCGGGGACCTGCGGTACGGACCCGTCAGCCGGTGAACCGGTAGGTCGCCGCCGCCTGGTCGAACAGCCGGGTCACCTCGTCCCGTTCGGCCTCGGGCCCGCGCACCTGCACCACGTGGTAGCGGCCGTCGATCAGCGCCGCGAGGTTGCGGACGTACAGCTCGCTCCCGTCGCCGCCGGTCCAGGTGAACTGCCCCTCGGCCATGGTCCGTCCGCCCACCTCGATGGTCTTCAGACCGGTGGAGGTGGCCCAGCTGGAGTCGCGGTACGGCTGGAGTTCGCGCTCGTCGTCCCGCTGGTAGGCCATGGGGTCGCTGCCGTACGTCGCCGCGCTGTCCCGGCCGGGTACGACGATGAGCTCGAAGTCGCCCCGGGAGTAGACGACCTGGCCGCTGCCGTTCTTCGCGGTGCGCGCCCAGCCCTCGGCGACGGCGACCCGGAAACCCTCGGGGTCCTTGCGCAGGGTGAAGCCGTCGGCGACCTCGGGGCCGGTGGTCTGCGCCCCGGTGGAGGCGGCCGACTTCCCGGGGTCCGCCCCGGGGGGCTCCGCCGAGCCGTCCCCGGAGCCGTCCTCCGGCTCCGGCGAGGTCCGGCCGCCCCCCGCGTCCGGGGAGCGCGGCGCCTCGCCGGTCGCTCCGGTGCGATCGGCCGTGCCCGCACCCGAGGTCCCCTCACCGGCCTTCGGCATGAACAGCACGGCGTACGCGATCGCCGCGGCCATGGCGAGCAGCACCAGCAGGAGCAGGGTGCGGCCCAGCCGGCGCGGCGAACGGTTCCGCTGCTTGGCCCGTTTGTGCCGTCCGTGGTGCGCGGGCAGTGCGGCGCGCCGCCTGCGCACCAGCTCGCCTCGCCGCCGTACGACCGGCAGCCGGCTCGCGTCGACGGGCGGCGCCGTGATGACGTGCACGCCGGCCTCCGGCTCGGGCGCCGACCGCACCAGCGAACGCAGCCAGCCGCGCAGCTCCTCGAAGTCGGGCCGCTCGGTGGGGTCCTGACGCAGCAGCGACTCCACGACCGGCCTCAGCGGCCCGCACTCCTCGGCGAACGCGGGCGGCTCGGCGCACACCATCTGCACCAGCTCGGCCGTCGACTCCTCCGGGTACGGCGCGTGCCCCTGGACGGCCCGGAACAGCAGCGCGCCCAGCGCCCACAGGTCGGTCGCGGGCCCGATCGGTGCGGCCAGCTGCCAGTTCTCGTGCACCGGACCGGCCTGCTCCGGCGCCCACCGCTCCGTCACGGGTCCGACGACGGCCATCCGGGTCTGCCGCGCCCGCTCGGCGGCCAGCGCGGTGGTCGGGCCGCGGCGCGCGGGCGTGCGTGCCACCAGGTCGTCCCACCGGGCGGGCGGGGCGGCTCCGCCGGGTCCCGGCGCGTCGGCCGCCGGGCCGAGGGCGCGGCCGTCCCCCGCGGCGGGGGCGCCGCCGGCCGGAAGGGACGTAGGCGGCTGCCCGTGCCGCTCGTCGCCGACCGCCGGTGCGCCGCCGGTGCGGGGTGCGGCGCCGTACCGGCCGGCGGCACCCACGCCGTAGGGGTCGGCTATCCGTCCCGGCGGAACCGCCCCGGCCGCCGTGTCCGTGCCGCCGCCCTGCTCCGGGACGTACGGCGGCTGCGCGGCGTCGTGCGGGGCGGGGACCGGTGCGCCGTCCTCGGGGGCGGGTCGGGCTCCGGGCAGGGCGGCGCGGCCGCTCTGCCGGGCCTCCTGCACCCGGGCGGCGGCGCGGGCGCCCGCCCGGTACGCGGCGATCGCGCCCGCACGTGCCGCCCGCACGTCCCCCGCGCTGTCCAGGGCCTGCGGGGCCGTCGCGGCGGGGACGCCGCCCACCGTGTCCGCCCCGCCCGAGGGCAGCCGGCCGGCCCGGGCCTCGATGGCGGCCCGTCGCGCGGCGTCGGGGTCGTGGGGCGGGGCGGGAGCCGGGGCGGCGAACCCGGAGGGCCAGGACGGGCCGCGTCCCGGGTCCGGTGTCCCCGCGGGCGCCACCGGAGTCAGGGCCTCGACCGCCCCCGCCCGCTCTCCGGCCCCTCCTTCCGGTTCCTCGTCCGGAGCCGGTACCGGGTCGTAGCCGCACAGCGCCTCCTCCGCCGCGCCGACCGCGAGACCGGTCAGCACCACCCGGCCGTCGTCGCAGACGAGCACGGTGCGGACGGTGATGTTGCGGTGCACCCAGCCGTGGGAGTGCAGCACCCGCAGGGCCATCAGGACGTCGGAGGCGACCTCCGCGGCCCGGTACGGGGACAGCGGCTTCTCGGCGAGCAGGGCCGCCAGCGGACGCGCGGCCACCAGCTCACTGACGATCCACAGCGAACCGCCCTCCGCGAACACGTCGAAGACCTGGTCCAGCCGCGGATGGTCGGGGAGGGCGGCCGCCGCCTGCGCGGCCTCGACGGCGCGCCGCACGACCGGATCGGTGGGCCGCCGCACACCCGCGGACGCGGGCCCGGGGCCGCGTCGCGCGCCCCCGTCACGGGCCGTGAAGCCGTCGGGCAGTCCCTCCGCGTCGAGCACCTCGGCCTCGACGACCTCCGGCAACGGGATCTGCCGGACCAGGACTTCCTGACCGCTGTAGGTGTCGAAGGCGCGGGTCTCGGTGAGTTCGTACTCGTCGGAGGGCGGCAGCGGCAGGCGGTAGCGGTCGGCGAGCACCCGTCCCGCGTAGTCCTCCACGTTGCCTCCCCCGGCCGTACGGTCGGTCAGTTCCGCTCGCCCAGCGGGCCGTTCCGGCTTCGTACGGTCCGCAAGCATTCACGATACGTGCCGGAGGCAACCCGCAGAGAGGGGATGCCACATCTCATTTCCCGTTCCGGGGCCCGCTCATGCTCAGGACTTGGGTTCGAACGACTTCGTCAGCGTCTTCCAGGTGTCCTTGCGCTGCTCGCCGTCCCACCGGTCGGCCCTGGCCGTGTACATCAGCGCGTAGCCGACCCGGTCCTCGACGACGAACCCCCGGTCGATGGTGCGGTACTTCGTCCCGCTCTCCACGTAGGTGAACTCCCAGTCGGCCGTGTTCCACCCCCGGTAGTCCACCCCCTCGATGCGGATCCTCTGGTACTGCGAACGCACCATGTAGCGTTCCTGGTTCTTCCAGTCCGCCACGGGGTCGCCCTTCGGCGTGGACGTCCAGGCGATGAGCAGCTTCTGCCCGTCGGGTCCGGTGAACCGGTCCCCGGCGCTCCCCGTCGACCGGTACTTCCAGCCCGCGGGCAGCCCGATCGAGTACCCCTGCTTCCCCTCGTACGTCTCCTTCACCGGGGCACCGCCGCCGTCCTCGGCGGAGTCGTCCGGGTCGTCGGAGCCGTTCGATTCCTCGGAGTCGTCGGAGTCGTCGGAATTGCCCGCTCCGTCGCCGCCGGCCCCCGGGGTGTCCGCCGACGCACCGGTTTCCCCGTCCGCCGGTCCGGTCGCCGTGCCGTCGGTGCGGGTGCCGTCGCCCTCGTCGCTCCTGGTGTCCGCGCTCGGCGTCCCGTCGTCGAGGACCTCGCCGACGCCGCTTCCCTTCGCCCCCTGGCCGTTCCCGTCGTCGCCGTCGAGCGCGAAGAGCAGCACGGCGCCGAGGACGGCGAGCACCACGGCCACCGCGATGATCACCAGGGTCCGCCGCGGCACGACGTCGGTGAGCGACGCCTTCGGCGCGGGCCTCGCCGGCAGGTCCGGCGGCGTCATCACCGGCCAGCCCGAACTCCGCCCGCCCGAGGCCGGCGTGTCCTGCGCGGTCGCCTGTCCCGCGGCCGGGGCGGAAGCGGACGGCGCCGCACCCGTCCGTGCTCCGGGCGCCCCCGCCGCCCGGGTCCCGGCGGCTCCGCCGGCCCTCGAAGACGCCTCCGGGCCGCCGGACTTGGCGCGTGCCGCGGCCGCCGCTCCGGCCGAACCGGCGACCGCCGCCGCCTTCCGCACGGAACGCAACGCGCCCCGCAGCTTCTCCCCGGACTCCTCGCCCTGCCCGCTCCCGGAGTCGTTCCGCCCGCCGGACTGCCCGGGCAGCGGCACGACCTTGGTCGCGTCCGCGGGCTCCGACCCGGCCGTCCTGGTCTCCGGCGCGTGGATGACCGCGTTCAGCATCGCCCGGGCGCCGGCGTCGTCGAGTCGCTGGGCGGGGTCCTTGGTGAGCAGCCCGTGGATGACGTCCCGAAGCGGTCCCGCGTTCTTCGGCTCCTCGAGCGGCTCGGTCATCACCGCCGTGAGCGTCGCGATCGCGGACCCCTTGTCGTACGGCGGCGAACCCTCCACCGCCGCGTACAGCAGCCCGCCGAGCGACCACAGGTCGGCCGCCGGCCCGGGCTTGTGCCCGCGGGCCCGCTCCGGGGAGATGTAGGAGGGCGCGCCGACCAGCATGCCGGTCGAGGTGATGGACGGGTCGCCCTCGACCTGGGCGATGCCGAAGTCGGTGAGCACCACCCGGCCGTCATCGGCGATCAGTACGTTCGACGGCTTCACGTCACGGTGCAGGATGCCCTCGCGGTGCGCGGAGCGCAGCACGTCGAGCACGGCCAGCCCGACCTCGGCGGCGCGCTTCGGCTCCAGCAGGCCGTCCTCCCGGATGGCCTCGGCGAGCGACTTGCCCTCGACGAGTTCCATCACGATCCAGGGCCGGTCGTCCTCCTGGACCACGTCGAAGACGGTCACGGCGCTGTTGTTGCGGATCCGTGCGATCGCCTTGGCCTCGCGCAGCGTCCGCGTGATCAGCCGCCGCTTCTCCTCCTCGTCGATGTTCGACGGGAAGCGGAGTTCCTTGACGGCGACGGTACGTCCCAGGGTCTCGTCCTCGGCCCGCCACACCGTCCCCATGCCGCCGCGGCCGAGCACGTCTCCCAGCCGGTACCGCCCGGCGAGGAGACGTGCGTCCTTGTTCTGACGAGATGTCCCCGCCCGCTCCGCCTCCGACATGCGTCCCCTCATGCAACCCGCCCTGACAGAGCCTTCATTGTCCCTCACCCGACAAGTGGCCGACGCCCAGGGTGCCTCTGGCGGTGTGCCGGGGCCGGGTGTGCGGAGCCCGGCTGAAGGCCTCGTTCCGCCACCTTGCATGATGAACCTCCGACGAGGGAGGAGCCGGGATGCCGCCGTTTCGGACACTCCTGGCCGTTCCCGTGGCCCTCGCTCTGCTCGCTCTGGCCCCGACCGCTTCGTCGGCCCCGGCGGCCTCGCCCGCGGACGCGCTCCTTCCGTCCTGGGTCGCACCGGGCGGGGCCCCGGCCGCGGCCCTGCTGTCCCTGGACGGGAGCGGCTCCCGCTACGCCCACGCCGGAGAGGGCATAGCGCGGGCCGACCACTTCCGCGGCGGAAGCGTCACGAAGACGTTCATCGCGACCGTCGTGCTGCAACTGGCCGACGAGCGGAGGCTGTCGCTGTCCGACACCGTGGAGGAGCATCTGCCCGGCCTGGTACGGGGAGCGGGCAACAACGGCCGCGCGCTGACCCTGCGTTCCCTGCTCAACCACACCAGCGGCCTGCACGACTTCTCCGCGGACACGGCGGGCGCCGTCCCGGTCACGCCCCTTCAGGCCGTACGCATCGCGCTCACCCACTCCCCGGCCGGCCGCGGCCGCTTCTCCTACTCGAACACCAACTACGTCCTGCTCGGCCTGGTCGTCGAACAGGTCACCGGCCGCTCCTACGCCGTCGAGGCCGAGCGCCGCATCATCACTCCCCTGCGTCTGACGGGCACCTCCTTCCCGGGTTCCCGCAGGTCACTGCCCCGGCCGTACGGCCGCGCCTACGCCGCCGACGGAACCGACGTCACCCTGCTCGACCCGCGGGTGGCCGGCGCCGCGGGCGAGTTGGTGACCACGCTGGCCGACCTGGACCGCTTCTACGCGGCCCTGCTCGGCGGTGAGTTGCTGCCCCCTCTCCGACTGCGCGAGATGCTCGACACCCGTGCCACACACGGCTCGTACGGCTTGGGCCTGTTCCCCGTGGAGCTCCCGTGCGGCACCACCGTGTGGGGGCACAACGGACGCATCTCCGGCAGCTATGTGCGCACCGCGGCCACCGTCGACGGCCGACACGTCCTGACCTTCCGGGTCAACACGGACACGATGACGGACCCCGGTCTCGAACCCGCGGTGCTCGCGGCCGAGTTCTGCCCCCGCACCTCGTAGAACGACCGGGTTCCGAACGAGGATCCCGGTTTGCGCCACTCGTTCGAGTGATACGAGGAGCGGTTCGGGCCGGCTCCCTACAACGGCACGATGTCCGGGGCCCCCAGCCGTGCCGCGTCCGCCGTCAGGTCGTCGGGCTGCCGCTGCGACTCCCGTTCGGCCTCCACCCGCTTCTCGTAGTGCTCCACCTCGCGCTCGATCCGGTCCTCGTCCCAGCCCAGCACCGGGGCCATCAGTTCGGCGGCCTCACGTGCGCTGCGCGTCCCCCGGTCGAACGTCTCGATCGAGATGCGGGTGCGCCGCGTCAGCACGTCGTCCAGGTGCCGCGCCCCCTCGTGCGAGGCGGCATAGGTGATCTCGGCGCGCAGGTAGTCGTCGGCCGCCTGCAGCGGCTCGCCCAGCGAGGGGTCCGAGGCGATGAGCTCCAGGACCTCCTCCGCCATCGATCCGTACCGGTGCAGCAGGTGCTCCACCCGCACCGTGTGCAGTCCGGTGCGCGCGGCGATCCGCGCCCGCGCGTTCCACAGCGCCCGGTACCCCTCGGCGCCCACCAGCGGCGTGTCCTCGGTGACGCAGTCGGCGACGCGCAGGTCGAGTCCGTGCACCGCCTCGTCCACCGCGTCCTTGGCCATGACCCGGTACGTCGTGTACTTGCCGCCCGCCACCACGACGAGCCCCGGCACGGGGTGGGCCACGGTGTGCTCGCGCGACAGTTTGCTGGTGGCGTCCGACTCCCCCGCGAGCAGCGGCCTCAGGCCGGCGTACACGCCCTCGACGTCGTCCCGCGTGAGCGGGACCGCGAGCACCGAGTTGACGTGTTCCAGCAGGTAGTCGATGTCCGCGCTGGACGCGGCCGGGTGCGCCTTGTCGAGGTCCCAGTCGGTGTCCGTGGTCCCGACGATCCAGTGCCGGCCCCAGGGGATGACGAACAGCACGGACTTCTCGGTGCGCAGGATGAGCCCGGTCGTGGAGTGGATGCGGTCCTTGGGGACGACCAGGTGGATGCCCTTGGAGGCCCGGACGTGGAACTGCCCCCGCTCCCCGACCATCGCCTGGGTGTCGTCGGTCCACACCCCGGTGGCGTTGACGACCTGCTGGGCGCGGACCTCGTACTCGCCGCCGCCCTCGACGTCCCGCACCCGGGCGCCGACGACCCGTTCGCCCTCACGCAGGAAACCGGTCACCCGCGCCCGGTTGGCGACCTTCGCGCCGTACGCCGCGGCCGTGCGGACGAGCGTCGCCACGAACCGGGCGTCGTCCATCTGGGCGTCGTAGTACTGCAACGCCCCGACCAGCGCCTCCTTCTTCAAACAGGGGGCGACCCGCAGTGCGTGACGTCGGCTCAGGTGGCGGTGCAGGGGCAGGCCCCGTCCGTAGCCGCGGGCCATCGACATGGCGTCGTAGAGCGCGACGCCCGCCCCGGCGTACAGCCGCTCCCAGCCCTTGTGCTGCAACGGGTACAGGAACGGCACCGGCCTCACCAGGTGCGGGGCGAGCCGCTCCAGCAGCAGACCGCGCTCCTTCAACGCCTCCCGCACCAGCGCGAAGTCGAGCATCTCCAGATACCGCAGGCCGCCGTGGATCAGCTTGCTGGACCGGCTGGAGGTGCCCGACGCCCAGTCACGCGCCTCGACCAGGCCCGTGGACAGGCCGCGGGTCGCGGCGTCGAGCGCGGTGCCCGCGCCGACCACGCCGCCGCCCACCACCAGCACGTCCAGCTCGCGCTCGGCCATGGATGCGAGTGACTCGGCACGCTGCGTCGGCCCCAGTATCGCTGTCCTCACCGCTGCCTCCCGCTCTTCGATCGCGTAGGCCGCACCCGTCGGGCGAAGCCCGGTCCCCCTCCCTCATGCCCAAATTCTGACCGTCTTGCCCCGCTTCAGCCACCACGCACCCGCGGCCTGTGGACAGCCCCGCGGGACGACTCACCGAAACTCGGCCGACCAATCCCACATATCGGTCATATTTACTCCTAGTCTGACATTGCGCTCGCCCGTCCTGTCCACAGGGCTTGCGCACCTGTCCCGCTTCGGCTACTGGGAAGGACGGGCCACGCCATGCCCGCAGATCTCGCCGTCATCGGACTCGGACCGTACGGCCTGCCCCTGGCCCAGGCCGCCGTCGCCGCCGGCATCCCCACCATCGGTTACCGGACCGGCCCCGAGGCGGGCTCCCTCACCCCCGCCGAACAGCGCCGCATGCTCGCCCAGGGCTTCCGCACGACGACCAACGCCGCCGAGCTCGGCCGGGTGCGCACCGCGGTCATCTGCGCGCCGACCCCGCGCGGCACGGACGGCGGGCCGGACCTGAGCCAGGTCGAGACGGCCGCCCGCACGCTCGCCGCCCGGCTGCGCCCGCACACCACGGTGATCCTCGAGTCCCCCGCGCTCCCCGGGACGACGGAGGGCCCCCTCCTGCGCCTGCTCGAGTCGGGATCGGGGCTCCGCGCCGGCCGCGACTTCCACCTCGCCTACTCCCCCAGCCGCGTCGACCCCGGCAACCGCGACTTCACCCCCGCCAACACCCCCAAGGTCATCGGCGGCCTCACCCCGGCCTGCACCGAGTCGGCCGCCGCCTTCTACGGACGGCTCACCGACAAGGTGGTCCGCGCGCGCGGCCCCCGCGAGGCGGAGACCGTGCAGCTGCTGGAGACCAATTTCCGGCACGTCAACATCGCCCTGGTCAACGAGATGGCCGTGCTCTGCCACGACCTGGGCGTCGACCTGTGGGACGTCATCCGCTGCGCGGAGACCAAGCCCTTCGGCTTCCTCCCCTTCCGCCCCGGTCCCGGCGTCGGCGGCCACACCGTGCCCCAGGACCTGACCGCCCACGCGGGCCGCACCCTGCGCATGGCGGAACTCGCCCAGCAGGTCAACGGCCGGATGCCGCACTACGTCGTCCAGCGCGCCGCCGCGCTCCTCAACGAGCACGGCAAGTCCGCGCGGGGCGCCCGCGTGCTCCTCCTCGGCGTTACCTACAAGGCCGACCTCGCCGACCTGCAGGGCTCCCCCGCCCAGGAGATCGCGATCCGGCTGATGGAGCTCGGCGCGTCCGTCAGCTACCACGATCCGCACGTGCCGTCCTGGAGCGTCCTCGACCGCCCGCTCCCCCGCGCCGACTCCCTCTACGAGGCCGCCGCCGACGCCGACCTGACGATCCTGCTCCAGCAGCACCGCACCTACGACCTGCAGGGCCTGTCGGTGAAGGCCCAGCTGCTGCTGGACACGCGGGGGGCGACTCCCACGGGGGCGGCGCACCGGTTGTGAGAGGGGCGAGCGCCCCCTTCCGGGGCTTCGCAGGAGCCGCCTCCTCCGGCACCCCACCGCCCGAGGACGGATCCGGTCCCGGCGGGCGCGCGTGCGGCGGCGTCCCATGGGCGCTCCTCTTCCCCCCATGCGAAGGGGCCGGTCACCCCGTCCGGGTGGCCGGCCCCTCGGCGTGGCGCGGGAAGGATCACCGCCGGTGCTGCGAGTCCGCCACCGTCACCTCGACGCGCTGGAACTCCTTCAGCTCGCTGTAGCCCGTGGTGGCCATCGCGCGGCGCAGGGCGCCGAAGAGGTTCATCGAGCCGTCGGGCGTGTGGGACGGGCCGGTGAGGATCTCCTCCAGGGTGCCGACCGTGCCGAGGTCGACCTTCTTGCCGCGCGGCAGTTCCTCGTTGACGGCTTCCATGCCCCAGTGGTTGCCCCGCCCCGGGCCGTCGGTCGCGCGGGCGAGCGGGGAGCCCATCATCACCGCGTCGGCGCCGCAGGCGATCGCCTTGGGCAGGTCGCCGGACCAGCCGACGCCGCCGTCCGCGATCACGTGCACGTACCGGCCGCCGGACTCGTCCATGTAGTCGCGGCGGGCGGCGGCCACGTCGGCGACCGCGGTGGCCATCGGGACCTGGATGCCGAGCACGTTGCGCGTGGTGTGCGCGGCGCCGCCGCCGAAGCCGACCAGCACGCCGGCCGCGCCGGTGCGCATCAGGTGCAGGGCCGCCGTGTAGGTGGCGCAGCCGCCGACGATCACCGGGACGTCGAGTTCGTAGATGAACTGCTTCAGGTTCAGCGGCTCGTGCGAGGACGAGACGTGCTCCGCCGAGACCGTCGTACCGCGGATGACGAAGATGTCCACGCCCGCGTCGACGACGGCCTTGGAGAACTGGGCGGTGCGCTGCGGGGAGAGCGCGGCGGCGGTGACCACCCCCGAGTCGCGCACCTCCTTGATCCGCTGCCCGATCAGCTCCTCCTTGATGGGGGCGGTGTAGATCTCCTGGAGGCGGCGGGTGGCCGCCTCGGCGGGCAGTGCGACGATCTCGTCCAGCAGCGGCTGCGGGTCCTCGTAGCGCGTCCACAGGCCCTCGAGGTTCAGCACGCCGAGGCCGCCGAGTTCGCCGATGCGGATCGCCGTGGCCGGCGAGACCACCGAGTCCATGGGAGCGGCCAGGAACGGCAGCTCGAACCGGTAGGCGTCGATCTGCCAGGCGATCGAGACCTCCTTCGGGTCCCGCGTACGGCGGCTGGGGACGACCGCGATGTCGTCGAAGGCGTACGCCCGGCGGCCGCGCTTGCCGCGCCCGATCTCGATCTCAGTCACGTCTGTGGCCTTTCCCTGATGCGTTGCAGCACCTTCCAGTATCCCCGACGGCCGCGGCGGTCACCGCCCCGGACGGACGGCGAGGGCGGCCCCAAAACGCCCGGGACCGCCCTCGGCGGGGCTCGGCACGCTCAGACGTGCTCCCCGCGCGCGTGCGCCACTGCCCGCTACTGCTTGCTGTAGTTCGGCGCCTCGACCGTCATCTGGATGTCGTGGGGGTGGCTCTCCTTCAGACCCGCCGAGGTGATCCGCACGAAGCGGCCCTTGGACTCCATCTCGTCGATGGTGGCGGCCCCCACGTAGCCCATGGTCTGCCGCAGACCGCCGACGAGCTGGTGCAGCACGTTGGACAGCGGGCCGCGGTAGGGCACCTGGCCCTCGACGCCCTCGGGGACGAGCTTGTCGTCGGACGCCACGTCCGCCTGGAAGTAGCGGTCCTTCGAGTACGACCTGCCCTGGCCGCGCGACTGCATGGCGCCCAGGGAGCCCATGCCGCGGTACGACTTGAACTGCTTGCCGTTGATGAACAGCAGCTCGCCCGGCGACTCCTCGCAGCCCGCCAGCAGGCTGCCCAGCATCACCGTGTCGGCGCCGGCGGCGAGGGCCTTGCCGATGTCGCCGGAGTACTGCAGACCGCCGTCGCCGATCAGCGGGATGCCGGCCGGACGGGCCGCGAGGGACGCCTCGTAGATGGCCGTGACCTGCGGGACGCCGATGCCGGCGACCACGCGCGTGGTGCAGATGGAACCCGGGCCGACACCCACCTTGATGCCGTCCACACCGGCGTCGATCAGCGCCTGCGCCCCGTCGCGGGTGGCGACGTTGCCGCCGATCACGTCGACGCCCACGCTCGACTTGATCTTGGACATCCAGTTGAGGGCGTTGCGGTTGTGGCCGTGCGAGGTGTCGACGACCAGGAAGTCCACACCGGCCTCGGCCAGTGCCTGGGCCCGCTCCAGGGCCTCCGGGCTGGCGCCCACCGCGGCACCGACGAGCAGACGGCCCTCGGCGTCCTTGGCGGCGTTCGGGTACTGCTCCGCCTTCACGAAGTCCTTGACGGTGATCAGGCCCTTGAGGACGCCCTCGTCGTCGACCAGCGGAAGCTTCTCGATCTTGTGGCGGCGCAGCAGTCCCATGGCGTCGGTACCGGAGATGCCGACCGTGCCGGTCACCAACGGCATGGGGGTCATGACCTCGCGCACCTGACGGGAGCGGTCGGTCTCGAAGGCCATGTCGCGGTTGGTGACGATGCCGAGCAGCTTGCCGTTGCCGTCGGTGACGGGGACACCGCTGATGCGGAACTTGGCGCACAGCGCGTCGGCCTCGGCGAGCGTCGCGTCCGGGTGCACCGTGATCGGGT
Source organism: Streptomyces viridosporus T7A (assembly GCF_008704515.1). Taxonomy (NCBI): domain Bacteria; kingdom Bacillati; phylum Actinomycetota; class Actinomycetes; order Kitasatosporales; family Streptomycetaceae; genus Streptomyces; species Streptomyces viridosporus. The sequence goes on along the minus strand of NZ_CP023700.1, from coordinate 5,035,538 downwards.
CCGTGACCATCCCGGACTCGGACCGCTTCACCAGATCGACCTGGTTGACCTGGTCCTCGATCGAGAGGTTGCGGTGCAGGACGCCGACGCCGCCCTGGCGGGCCATCGCGATCGCCATGCGCGACTCGGTGACCTTGTCCATGGCGGCGGACAGCAGCGGGATGTTGACCCGCACGTTGCGGGAGATGCGGGACGAGGTGTCGACCGCGTTGGGGAGCACTTCCGATGCGCCCGGCAGCAGCAGCACGTCGTCGTAGGTCAGCCCGAGTGTCGCGAATTTACCGGGCACTCCGTCGACGTTGGCAGTCATGACACCTTCCCCAAATGGCCTTGATCGGTGCGGATGTCCATGCTAACGGGAAGCGATGGTGTCCCATTCCACGATCATGCACGGCTCCGGGCTTCGTATGTTCGTACGGGCACCGCTGCGGGCCCGTTCACGCGCCGAAGGGGCGAAGCGCCGACGGCGGTTACTGCTCCGCCAGCGCGCGCAGCCGGCTCAGCGCACGGTGCTGGGCCACCCGGACCGCGCCGGGTGACATTCCCAACATCTGTCCGGTCTCCTCCGCCGTGAGGCCCACGGCGATGCGCAGCAGCAGCAGCTCCCGCTGGTTCTCGGGCAGGTTGGCCAGCAGTTTCTTGGCCCACTCGGCATCGCTGCTGAGCAGGGCGCGCTCCTCCGGGCCGAGCGAGTCGTCGGGGCGCTCGGGCATCTCGTCGGAGGGCACCGCCGTCGAGCCGGGGTGCCGCATCGCCGCGCGCTGCAGGTCGGCGACCTTGTGCGCGGCGATGGCGAAGACGAACGCCTCGAAGGGCCGCCCGGTGTCCTTGTAACGGGGCAGCGCGAGGAGCACCGCGACGCAGACCTCCTGGGCGAGGTCCTCGACGAAGTGCCGGGCGTCGCCCGGAAGCCGGGACAGCCGGGTGCGGCAGTAGCGCAGCGCCAAGGGGTGGACACGGGCCAACAGATCGTGCGTGGCCTGCTCGTCCCCGTCGACGGCGCGGTGGACGAGCGCACCGATCGCCCCCTGGGCAGTGCCCGCCTCGTCGTCGCGCATCGGTCCATGGTGCCCTGCGGGCCCCGGGTCCGCGGCACCGCGTCCCTTGTTGTGCACCGAAGCGTTATGAGCAGGTGCGGCGGAACTCATCCCCTGCGCCCTCCCCTTCCGCTCGACCGACTCGTCCCCGAGGAACTCCACACCTCAAGGATGCGTCATCCGCGGCGAAACAAGCAGAGGGCACCCTTCGGCCGCCGCCGATGCCCTGGTGAACCGGGTTCCCGGCGCCCTTTCCGCGGCGTGCGCGGCCGGCCCCGGGGCCTGTCGTCCGGATCGGTCCGGGGCCGCGCCGCCGGGGGCCCGCCCCGCCGAGCCGCGGCTCCCGTCCGGACGGGGAGCGGTCCTCGCCGGTCGGCGTCGTCCCACGCGTGGGCGCCCCGGCCGGGGGCACCGTCCTGCGCGTGTCCGGCCCGGGCGGGGGCATCCGCGTGCCCCCGCTCGTCGGCCGCCGCCCGGCGCCGCACGCCGAAGCCGGTCCGATCCGGAGGACAGGCCCTAGCGCACGAGGCCCCACCGGAAGCCGAGCGCCACCGCGTGGGCCCGGTCCGAGGCGCCGAGCTTCTTGAAGAGCCGCCGCGCGTGCGTCTTGACGGTGTCCTCGGAGAGGAACAGTTCCCGGCCGATCTCGGCGTTGGAGCGGCCGTGGCTCATGCCTTCGAGGACCTGGATCTCACGCGCGGTGAGCGTGGGCGCGGCGCCCATCTCGGCGGAGCGCAGCCGGCGCGGGGCGAGCCGCCAGGTCGGGTCGGCGAGCGCCTGCGTGACCGTGGCGCGCAGTTCCGCGCGGGACGCGTCCTTGTGCAGGTAGCCGCGGGCACCGGCGGCCACCGCGAGCGCCACACCGTCGAGGTCCTCGGCGACGGTGAGCATGATGATGCGCGCTCCGGGGTCGGCGGACAGCAGCCGCCGGACGGTCTCCACGCCGCCCAGACCGGGCATGCGCACATCCATCAGAATCAGATCCGAGCGATCGGCCCCCCAGCGGCGGAGGACTTCCTCGCCGTTGGCGGCCGTCGTCACACGCTCGACGCCGGGCACGGTCGCGACCGCGCGGCGGAGCGCCTCTCGGGCGAGCGGGGAGTCGTCGCAGACGAGGACGGAAGTCATGGCCGCCCTCCGCAGCTGATGCGCGTCACCTTGAGCCTCCAGGCTGGTACGAAATCGTCACCTGTGCGGTCGACCGTCTCGGACGCCTGCCCGAGCGCTTGTTCCTTCAACCGCCTCGCACTCTCAACGACGGTCACTCGAAAGAGTTACGGGGCCGTCTGCCATCTTCGGCACTCTACGTGAGGAGTCGGACACGAAGCGGACATGCACCACGGACCCTCGAACTTTCACCACAACCGTGCCCCATTCAGCCCCTTTTCTTCCCTTTCATTGGTGTCTGAGGCTAGATTCGCAATGAGTCATATTTTCATCTCCTTGGATCGTAGTTGTACGGTCGTGGACACCGGATCCGCCCAGAACGGCTACAAGGGGTCACGCAATGGCAGATTTCTCCCGCCTTCCCGGACCGAACGCGGACCTGTGGGACTGGCAGCTCCTGGCTGCGTGCCGCGGGGTGGACAGCTCGCTCTTCTTCCACCCGGAGGGCGAGCGGGGCGCTGCTCGAAGCGCTCGTGAGAACTCGGCCAAAGAAGTCTGCATGAGGTGCCCGGTGCGCGCCGAGTGCGCCGCCCACGCGCTGGCGGTACGCGAACCGTACGGCGTATGGGGCGGACTGACCGAGGACGAGCGCGAGGAACTGATGGGACGGGCGCGCAACAGGCTGGTGTCGGCGTCGGCGGCCGGCGGGCACGCCGCTTCGAGCACCTGAAGGAACGTTTCTGTAAAGACTGATCCGTAGAACCCGGGGCACGTACGCGTGCCCCTGATCTTTTCCGGCGCGGTCACCGACCGTCACCCGGGAGCGGACCCGCCGCGGTCCGCGGTCCGGCCCGGGCTACCGGGTCGCCGCCCGCGCCAACTGGTCCAGCGTCGCGGCGACCGCCGGCACCTGCGCGAGGTCGGGAAGGGTGAGCGCGACGATCTCCCGCCGCACGGCGGGCTCCAGCACGACGGTGCGCACCCTCCTGGGCCGTACGGACTCGACGGCCAGCTGGGGCAGGACCGCGACCCCGAGCCCGGCGCCGACCAGGCCGGCGACCGCCGGATAGTCGTCGGTCGCGAAGTCGATGCGCGGGGTGAATCCGGCCGCCTCGCACACCTCGACCAACTGTCCCCGGCAGCGGGGACAGCCGGCGATCCACGGCTCCTCGGCGAGTTCGCCGATGGCGACGGACTCCGCGTGCGCGAGCCGGTGCCGCTCGGGCACGAGCCCCACGAGCCGGTCCGTCAGCAGCGGCCGCACGACGAGGTCGTCCCACTCCTCCGCGCCCGCCGCCCCCGCGTAGCGGAAGGCGAGCGCCACGTCGCAGTCCCCCTCGCGCAGCATCTCGACGGAGCGGGGCGGCTCGGCCTCCTCCAGGGAGACCCGGGTGCCGGGGTGGGCGTCGCGCAGGGCGGCGAGGGCCGTCGGGACGAGCGTGGAGCTGCCGCTGGGGAAGGAGACCAGCCGGACCCGGCCCGCGCGCAGCCCGGCGATGGCGGCGACCTCCTCCTCGGCGGCGGTGAGCCCGGCGAGGATCCCTGCCGCGTGCCGCACCAGCGCCTCGCCGGCCTGGGTCAGGCGCATCTCACGGCCGTTGCGGACGAGCAGGGGCGTGCCGACGGACGCCTCCAGTGCCTTCATCTGCTGACTGACGGCGGGCTGGGTGCAGCCCAGTTCCCGGGCCGCGGCGGAGAAGGAACCGGTGGTGGCCACGGCGCGCAGCACACGCAGGTGACGGGCTTCGATCACCCCTCAAGGATAAGCCGCCCTTTGACAGGACGGCGAATACTGCGTCGACGCTTTGATCGTCGTCGCCTACCGTGCGTCCATGAAGCTTCTGTCTGTGAACCTGGGACACCCCCGGAGCGTGCCGTACACGGACCAGCCCGAGGGCCTGACCGGCATCGACAAGCGGCCCGTGGACGGGCCGGTGCGGGTGGCGGCGCCGGGGCCGAAGGGGGTCGGCGCGAGCGGGCTGGCCGGGGACGCCGTGTGCGAGAGGCGGCACCACGGCGGAGACGACCAGGCCGTGTACGCCATGGCCCGCGAGGACCTCGACGAGTGGGAGCGCACGCTGGGGCGCACGCTGCGGAACGGCTCCTTCGGCGAGAACCTCACCACCGAGGGCATCGACGTGTCCGGCGCCCTGATCGGTGAGCGCTGGGCCGTCGGGGCCGAGGCGGTGCTGGAGATCACCTCCGGGCGCATTCCCTGCCGGACCTTCCAGGGCCATCTGGGTGAGAAGGGCTGGGTGAAGCGGTTCACCCGGCGGGGCGCCCCGGGCGCGTATCTGCGGGTGGTCCGCCCCGGTGAGATACGGGCGGGCGACGCGGTGCGGATCGTGCACCGGCCGGACCACGAGGTGACGGTCGCGCTGCAGTTCCGGGCGGTCACGACCGACCGCGCGCTGCTTCCCCGGCTGCTGGCGGCGGGCGAGGCGCTGCATCCGGAGGCCCGGGCGGCGGCGCGGACGTACGTGGAGAAGTACGGGGCGGGTGCGCAGGCCTGACGGCCCGTCCGGTCCGCCGTGGTGACACGGCGTGCCCGGCCGCCGCTGCGGGCGCTCGCACGCCGGGCGCCGAGCGGCTCCTGGGGGGAAACCCCGGACTGCGGGCCGGGGTCGGCTCAGGGGCGGGTCGGGGCGGTTCCCCGATGTCCGGTGCGTCGTGGGCGAGGACGCTCGAGGCATGTCCCGTCACACGTCTCGAAACGCGGCGCCGGGCGGGGGAGACCCGTCCGACGGCCCCCGTCGCGCCTTCCGCCGGAAGCGGCTCGTCCTCGTGCTCGGTTCGCTGGTCGTCGCGGCCGCCCTGGCCGTCGGCGGCCTGTTCGCCCGGCTGTGGACCGACGCGAAGGTCAGCACGGTGGGCGAGGCGCCGTTCGACAACCCGCTGGTGATACCGCCGGTGGCCGAGTCGACCGTCGAGAAGGACGGCACCCGGGTCTTCGAGCTGCGCATGCAGGCGGGCGAGACGGAGTTCCGGGACGGGGTGAAGACCCCCACCTGGGGGTTCAACGGCTCCTACCTCGGCCCGACGCTGCGGGCACAGCGCGGTGAGAAGGTGCGCGTACGGGTCGCCAACGGCCTGGAGGAGGCGTCCTCCGTGCACTGGCACGGCATGCACCTGCCGGCGCGCATGGACGGCGGCCCGCACCAGATGATCGCCCCGGGGGCCACCTGGACACCGCACTGGACGGTGGACCAGCCCGCGGCGACGCTCTGGTACCACCCGCATCCGCACGGCAGGACCGAGGCGCACGTCCGGCGCGGCCTGGCGGGCCTGTTCCTCCTCGACGACGAGAAGTCCGCGCGCCTCCCCCTGCCGAAGCGGTACGGCGTCGACGACCTGCCCGTCGTCGTACAGGACGTCCGTTTCGACGGCTCGCAGCTGGCCGGCGACCGCGGGCTGATGCAGAACGTGGGCTTCCTGGGCGACCGGACGATGGTCAACGGCACCCTGCGCCCCTATCGGCAGGTGCACGACGAGCTGATACGGCTGCGGCTGCTCAACGCCTCCACCGCGCGCACCTATGCCTTCGGTTTCCCCGACGACCGCGGCTTCTCCCTGGTGGGCACGGACGGCGGTCTGTCGGCACGGCCCGCGGTCATGGACCGGGTGCAGCTGTCACCGGGAGAGCGCGCCGAGATCGTCGTGCGGGTGGAGGCGGGTGAGCGGGTGATGCTCCGCAGCTTCCCGCAGGACAACTACGGGGACGCCTGGCAGCGGCGGTTCGGCGGGGGCGACGACTCGTTCGACGTACTGGAGTTGCGTGCGGCCGAGCGGCTGCGACCCTCCCCCGGGCTTCCCGCCGAGCTCGTCGAGCCGGAGGTGCCGCGCGAGGAGGAGGCCGTGCGCGGCCGGCACTTCGACCTGAAACGGTCCGGGATCAACGGCCGGGCGATGGACATGGGACGCATCGACGAGACGGTCACACGCGGCACGACGGAGGTGTGGACGATACGCAACACGAACGGCATGCCGCACAACTTCCATGTGCACGACGTGCAGTTCCGCGTGGTGGAGGTGAACGGTGCGGCTCCGCCGCCGGCCCTGCGGGGGCCGAAGGACACGGTGTTCGTGCCGCACGGTACGACGATGAAGCTGGCGCTGCGCTTCACGGGACCGGCCGATCCGGACACTCCGTACATGTACCACTGCCATCTGCTGTATCACGAAGACGAGGGGATGATGGGCCAGTTCGTGGTGGTCGAGAAGGGACAGCCGGCCGGGAAACCGCCGGGACACTCGGGTCATACGGACCGTGCGGCCCAGGGAGGCCATGGGGGTCATGGTGGTCAGGGACGCGGACACGGGGGCGACTGAACCGGCCGGTCCACGGCGCCTCCCCGTACGGCGGAGCCGCAGAGCGGACGCCTCCGCTCCGGGTAACTACTCTTGCGGCATGACAACGGCTCTGATTACGGGATCGACGGCGGGGATCGGTGCCGCGTTCGCGCGGCGGCTGGCGGCCGACGGACACGACCTGGTGCTGGTGGCCCGGAACACCGGCCGACTGCGGGAACAGGCGACCGAACTGCACGACCGCCACGGCATCGAGGCGGAGGTGCTGACGGCCGACCTGGCGGAGGACCGGGGCATCGAGGCGGTGGCGGCCCGGCTCGGCGACCGCAAGAACCCCGTGGACCTGCTGGTCAACAACGCCGGCTTCGGCAACAAGGGCCGGTACCTCGACGTCCCCATGGCCGACGAGCTGAGGATGCTCAAGGTGCACTGCGAGGCGGTGCTCCGGCTGACCTCGGCGGCGACGGAGGTGATGCGGGAGCGCGGGCGCGGGGGTGTCGTGAACGTCGCCTCGACCGCGGCGTTCCTGCCGCGCGGGACCTATGGGGCGTCCAAGGCGTGGGTCGTGCAGTTCACCCAGGGCGCGGCGCTGGACCTGGCGGGCAACGGCGTACGCCTGATGGCGCTGTGCCCGGGGTTCGTGCGCACCGAGTTCCACGAGCGGGCCGGGATGGGGACGGACAACATCCCGAACTGGATGTGGCTGGACGCGGACAAGGTCGCCGCGGAGGCCCTCGCGGACCTGGCCCGCGGCAAGACACTGTCGATCCCCGATCCCCGGTACAAGGCGCTGATGGGAGCGGCGAAGCTGGTCCCGCGGAGCGTGCTGGGCGGGATCTCCTCGCGGACGGGACGGAAGTACGGGCCCCGGTAGGGGTCGTACCGCGGCCACGGCGGGCCGGAGCCCGTGCCCGGGAGGAAAATGGGGCTGACAGGACCCGGACCAGGGGGGCGCCGGAGGCGAGCGGGATGACCTTCGTACAGCTCATCGACTGCAGGACGAACCGGTTCGAGGAGATGGACCGGCTCATGGACCAGTGGGTCGAGCAGACCAGGGGAAGGCGGACGGCGACGCACACGGTGGTCGGCAAGGACCGCTCGGACGCGGAGCACGTCGTCGAGATCGTGGAGTTCCCATCGTACGAGGAGGCGGTGCGGAACTCGCAGCTCCCGGAGACCGACCGGATCTTCCGGGAGATGGTGGCGCTCTGCGACGGGACGCCCACGTTCACGGACCTGGACGTGGTGCGGGACGCGCAGCTGAACACGGACTCCGCGCGGCGGTTCTTCGAGGTGGTGGCCACCGGGAGCGATCTGTCACCGGTGACGGGCCTGGTCGAGGAGCACTACCACGACCACGATCCGGCGAACGAGCAGGACATCATCGGCCTCGACCACTTCCGGCGCGAGATGGACGTGTGGCGCGGCGGCTTCGACTTCTCGTTCCGGATCGAGGACCAGATCGCCCAGGAGGACCGGGTGTGCACGCGGTGGAGCTGGGAGGGGACCCACCGGGGCGACTTCCTCGGGATCCCGGCCACCGGGAAGAAGGTGTCCATGACGGGCACGACGATCTTCCGCTTCGGCGGGAACGGAAAGATCGTCGAGGGCTGGTGGCAGTACGACCGGCTCGGGCTGATGACACAGCTGGGAGTGGTGGAGCCGACGGATCTCTGAGGCGCGCTCGGCAGCGGCCCCGGTCCCACAGGCAGGACAACGGCGCGTCCCCCTGTCGGACACGACCCCACCGGGAGCCGCTGCCCGGCCGGACGACGGCGCCGCGCGAGCTGCGCGCCGTCCCGGCTCCGGACGGCATGGCGCCACTCGCCGACACCTGGCTGGTGGAGCCGGCGTCGGTGTCGCTGAATTCCGTGTTCCTGGACGCCCTGCGGGAGCTGGCCGAGGAGCAGTCGGTGCGCCGGCAGGCGCTGCTGAAGGCGGGTGTCAGGTTCACGGCGACGGGCACGCTGGACGCGGTGCTCGCCTCGTACACGCGGCTGGCGGCGGAGCGGGTCCGGCAGCGGGTGGTGGACGTCGCCGAGGTCGCGGGTCCCCGCTCGGTCGTGCTGCTGCACGAGGCCGGGCTGGTCACCCGCTACGGGGAGGCGGGCGGCCGGGAGCTGCGGGCGGGCCTCCAGCAGGCGGCGCGGCACCCGGCCGACGTCCCGCACGGCCTGTGGCTGCTGCCGGCGGAGGACCCGCGCGCCACGCCCACGCCGGACGGGCGGACGGTGGAGGTGGTGAACCGGGCCAGCGAGTGGGAGGTGCTGGGCGGGCCGTTCCTCAAGGTCCTCCGGTCCGCGCCGGCACGGCCCTGACGGCGTCGGCGTACACCCGTAGGGCTCGATCTGGCGCCCGACTTCCCGATTCTGCTTGCCAGACCCCATCACCGGCGATTCACTTGCACAAAACCGGGTGAAGCTAGCCTGCGGGAGGGGGTACACATGCTCTTGAACTTCAGGGTGGCCAATCATCGCTCGATCCGCGACGAGCTGGAGTGGCAGCTTCAGCCGGTGTACGAAGGGGACCGGCCGCCGGGTACCGCGTGGGAGGCGGTACCGGTCGCGGGGATCTTCGGCTCGAACGCGGCCGGCAAGTCCAACGTCGTCGACGCGCTGCGCTACATGGCGGAGATGGTGACCCGGTCGCACCTCCTGGCGGAGGACGGCGAGGGCGTGAGCAGGCAGCCCTTCCTCTCGGACGTCCGGGAGACGGACTCCTCCTGGTACGTCGCCGACCTCCTCGTGCGCGGGGTCAGGTACGTCTACGGCTTCGAGGTGGACGACGAGCACGTCGTCGGCGAGTGGCTGTACGCCTACCCGGAGGGTCGCAAGCGGGTGGTGTTCGAGCGGAACGGAGACGACTTCCGCGTCGGCAGTTCGCAGGACCGCCCCAGGGAATTACACACGGTCGCCGATGTGACGGCTCCCAACGCACTGTTCCTGTCCATGGCCGCCCGGTCGAAGACGGCCACGGACGTGGTTCACCCGGTATACCGGTGGTTCCGGAGTGACCTGGTGTTCGGCGGCCCCCTGACGAACGGCCCGACGCACCGCGCGCTGATGCTCAGGAATCTCGCACGCCGTCTGGACCAGCGGGGAGAGCCGACCCATCTGCGGGACCTGCTGCGCGTCGCGGACCTCGGGATCGAGGACTTCCGTGTGGAGACGGTCGAGGAGGAGCTCTACTCTCCGCGGTCCGCCTCCCGGGGTTCCGAGACGGAGGCGCTCTTCGACATGCCGAGGACATACCGGCGGACACGCCACGAACTGCTCCTGAGGCACACCGGCAGGAACGGCCCGTTCGAGGTGCCGCTGAACGCGGAGTCCGCCGGTACGCAGGCGCTGGTGGAGTACGCGTTCACGCTGGAGGGGGTGGCCCGTCGCGGCGGCACCCTGGTCGTGGACGAGTTGGGCAGCAGCCTGCACCCGCGGCTCAGTGCCTTCCTCGTCGGTCTCTTCCAGGACCCCGAGCGCAATCCGCACGGCGCCCAGTTGCTGTTCACCAGCCATGACGTGAGCCTGCTGGGCCGCAGGGCCGGCGAGGACATCCTGAAGCGGGACCAGGTCTGGTTCGTGACGAAGAACGAGTTCGGGGAGAGCTCGCTGTATCCGCTGTCCGACTTCCGGCCGCGCCAGGACGAGAACCGAGAGCGGCGCTACCTGAGCGGGAGCTACGGCGCGGTGCCCATGGTCGATGACACGTTCACGCTGGCGATCGCCAGGCGGGGGGAGACGGGTGGCGAGGGATCCGAAGCAAGACGGCCGGAGGAATCCACGGCGTGAGTCCACGCTGCGCCGCAGGCCGGCGTACCGGGACGCGTTACCGACGATCCTGGTGGTGTGCGGGGCGAGGAACACCGAACCGGCGTACATCAGGGGTCTGTTGAGGGTGGTGGACAACCGCGCCGTCGATGTACGGGTCAAGGTCTGTCCGCAGGACCCGGTCTCCGTGGTCCGGCACGCGGCCGGTGAGCGCACACGGGCCCGCGATCACTACGACCGCACGTGGTGCGTCCTCGACGTGGACGATTTCGCACACCTGGACGAGGCACTGCGGCTGGCCCGTGCCGAGCGCATCGACATCGCCCTGTCGAACCCGTGTTTCGAACTGTGGCTCCTGCTCCACTTCCGCACCCACAGCGCCCCCGTCGACGGCTTCCGGCAGGCCGAGCGGCATCTTCTCCCCCATCACCGCGGTTACAGCAAGGCTGCGGACAGATTCACCTTCGACCTCTACCGGGAGACGTGGCCGCAGGCCGTGGAACGGGCACGGGCGCTGGCGAGGCCGGGTGAGGAGCACAAAGAAGAACCCGTCGACCGGGATGTGGCGACTAGTCCGGGAGATCGTCCCGGCTCATCTGCGGAACTGACGTCCGCGCGGACGCGTCCGCTCTGGTGATCGCTCATCGATCCGTCGTCAGGGGCGCGGCTCGCCAGGGAAGACAGCTCAGGTTCTCCGGGCCGAAGGGACGGTTGCCGCTGGTTGGCTTCCCGCAGTTCCTTTCCGGCCCGCGTCCTGTCCTGGGAAGCGTCGTTCGGCTCCCCGCGGAACCCGGTGCCGTCGGTGGCGAGCCGACGGCATGTGCTGTGGTCGCCGACGGAATGCTCAATCCGCGTAGAACCAGTTGGGATCGGCCTGCTGGGTGAAGTAGGAGCCCTCGGGCTGCTTGGCCTCGACCGGGAAGGCAACCGGCTTCCTGCCGTTCTTCCTGAACTCCTCGAGGGCCTGCTTGCGCCAGTCGTCTTGGTTCAGCCGGACGATGTCGTCGACGTACGACTTGAAGGCGGGAACGTCCGCCTTCATCTTGTCCACGGGCAGGTTCATGGGAGATCTCATCGAGGCCAACAAGGACATCCGGCTCATCGAACGGCCCGAGTACAAGCATCGCTGCTCCACCGGGTCCTGGGGAAGCATGAGACCGCCGCACTGCGGCACGACCAGGACGTGCAGGCCGTCGCCCGGCTCTATGCCACCGATCACCTCGGCAAGCGGGATGCCTCCCTCGCCACCGTGCTCGCCGCCGTCATCGAGGCCGAGCATGTGCCGTACCTCGCCGCTCTCCGTCACAAGAACTCCTGGCTGCGCAAGCGGCCCCAGTGGGAGCAGGTCTGGGAGCAGCAGTGCCGACTTCTCAAACACTCTTACTGGTCGCGAACTGCGGCAAGCTCGACGTGCCCAAGGAGCGGTTCATCTCCTGCTCCGACGCCCGACCGAGGCCGAATCAGCGCCCTTGCACCATTCCGCTCGCCCCTCGGCACGTCCAGCCCTTGTCACCCGTGCTCGCACGGCAGGACGGGCAGGTATCAACCACACCGGAATCACCACGAGTTGCGACGTACGAGGGAACACCCGTCGCACAGCCGATTCGCCGAGCCACGGCGAGATCAACCACCCCCTACGGGAACGCCTCCGCAGCGTCATGGGCGGGGGTCGGGCGACGGACCCGGTGTCGCAGTCGAGGCAGGGAGCGGGCCTGCCCGAGGCGCAAGGGGAACGAGGGTGCGCGAGGAGCCGGCCCGACTGACCGGCCACGGCCACGGCCACGGCCACGGCCATGGTCACGGCCATAGCAACGATCGTGGCAACAGCAACCTCCCGCCCCTCCGGCATCACCTCACCCGCCCAGGGAACCGAACACCATAGCGGTCACCTCCCCCCGAACATCCCCGAATCCGGGCTGGCTTTCATCCATAAAGTGGTTTACGGTTCAACTACCGCCACATTGCAGAAGCGAAAGGATGATTTGCGCCATGAACATCACCGCCGCTGTCGCCCGGAGCAAGTCGGAACCGCTGACGATCGAGGAACTCGAACTGGACGACCTCCGGCCGGACGAGGTCCGGGTCCGCATGGTCGCCACCGGCGTGTGCCACACGGACGCGATCGTGCGGGACCAGGTGTACCCGACCCCGCTGCCCGCCGTCCTCGGCCACGAGGGATCCGGCGTCGTGGAAGCGGTCGGCAGCGGGGTCACCAGCGTGGTGCCCGGGGATCACGTGGTCCTGTCGGCTGCCTCCTGCGGGGTCTGCTCGCAGTGCATGAGCGGGAGCCCGACCTACTGCGAGAACGCCTACGAACAGTGCTTCGGCGGCCGGCGCACGGACGGCACCACCTCCCTGTCCTCGAACGGGGAACAGGTGTCCTCCCACTTCTTCGGCCAGTCCTCCTTCGCGACCCACGCCAACGTCGTGGAACGCAGCGTGGTCAAGGTCCCGGCCGACGTACCGCTGGAGAAGCTCGGCCCGCTGGGCTGCGGCCTGCAGACCGGCGCCGGAGCGGTGCTCAACGAGCTGCAGCCCGCCGCGGGCACGTCCCTGGTGGTCTTCGGGGCCGGCGCGGTGGGTTCGGCGGCCATCATGGCGGCCAAGGTCGCCGGCTGCACCACGATCGTCGCCGTGGACCTGCACGACTCCCGGCTGGAGCTGGCCCTGCGGATCGGCGCCACCCACACCATCAACTCCGGCAGCGCCGATGTCGTGTCCGAGCTGAAGAAGATCACCGGCGGCAAGGGCGTGGACTACGCCGTGGACACCACTGCCGTACCGGCCCTGTTGACCCAGGCGCTGGACGCACTGGCGATCCGGGGAACCATCGTTCTCGTCGGAGCCGCGGCGGCCGGTACGACGGTTCCCTTCGAGATCGGCGAGTCCCTCCTGAAGGGCTGGACGTTCAAGACCGTCATCGAGGGCAGCTCGGTCCCGCAGGTCTTCATCCCCCGCCTCGTCGAGCTGTGGCAGCAGGGCCGCTTCCCCCTCGACGAACTCGTCCGGACCTACGAGTTCAAGGAGATCAACGAGGCGTTCGCCGACTCGGCCAGTGGGGTGGCGATCAAGCCGGTCGTCGTCTTCTGACGTTCCGGCCGAGGGCCGTCGGAGCAGCACCGGGGACCGGGGATCGAGCCCTGCGGGCCCCGCAGTCCGAACGCGAGGGGCGCACGAGCTGTCGAGCTCGTGCGCCCCTCGGGCCTCGCCCGGGTCAGTCCCGCGCTCTCCCGCGACAGCTTCATCCGTCGGCAGAAGGAACGCGGGAACTCCCCGTTCGAGCCCGCGCCCTCCGCGCCCGGCCCCGTCCCGCTCACCCCCTCGGTACGTCCAGCCCTCGCCACCCGTGCTCCCACGGCAGGACGAGCAGGCGCTCGACCACCCCGGAACCGGACCACATTGCGACGTACGCGTGAGCGCCCTTCGCGAAAGCTTTCTTCACTCAACGCGTCCACACGTGCACGTTCCGCGCAGTACCGTCGCTCTCGTCAACACGTCTTCCGTGTGCCGCGCCGGGCACGAACGAAGGCGGCCCCCGCGACGGTTGCAGCCGTCGGCGAGAGCCTGAACCACCAGTGGAAGTAAGGGCTCCCACCGCGATGTACCGGCACTTCATCGCGCCCCCGCGCGCCTTCACGCAGTTCTCCCACGACCTCATCCGGCATCCCCGCCTGCCCTCCGACACCGTGCGGTCGCTGACCTGGCAGCTCTCGCTCCCGGAGGGAGCGCGCGAGTCGTTGTCGCGCACCGCCGAGCGCGCCCGCACCGGGGCGTGCGCCTTCACGCGGGCCAAGCGGCAGCTCAAGGAGGAGGGGTTCGTGCACGAGCGGCGGGTCCAGGGACCCGGCGGTCACTGGGTGACCCGACAGTTCGTGTGCAACACCCCGTTGAGCGCCGCCGAGGCCGCCGAGCTCCTCGCCCGGACGTCCGTGGGAGCGCCCTCCACGCCCGTGTCGCCGCAGGTCGCTCCGCGTCCCCGGGTTCCGGCGGTCGGTGACCCGCCCCCTTCACCCACCGGCGGCCGTCCAAGGAAAGACCCCGGGAGAACACCTCCCACCGTCCGGCCGCCGAGCCGGACGCTCCCGCTCCCGCCCCGGAGGCGGCCGGGGTTCCCGGAGCGGCCCGTGCCCTCGTCGCCGCCCTCCCCCGCCTCTCCCCCGAGCTCCACCGCGTCCCCCGCGGCATGCAGGACGAACTCGCCCGCCTCGTCTCCGCCTGGCCGGCGGCGGACCACACCCCCGCCGCCGTCCACCTGCACGTCCTGCGCGGCCTGCCCGACGACGGCGCCCCGGTCCACCGCCCCGGCGGTCTCCTGCGCTACCTGCTCCGCGACGTCCCGTCGGCGCCCGACCCCGGCAGCATGCCCGGAACCACGGCCTCGCGCTCCGTCTCCGAACCTTCCGGCCCCCTCCGGCCGCTCCGGCCCCCTCCGCCTGTCCAGCCGACTCACCGCCCTCCGTGAATGCGAGGGCGACCACGTCCAGGTGACGTGACGCTCTTCCGGCCGGTCGGTGAGGAGACACTGTGCCGCCACGGCCTCGACTCACCGGCACCCGCGCACCCGGGAGCGTCCGCTCCGGCAGGTCCGGGTCGCGGCCGACGCGGCAGGTGGGGACGACCGGGGCATCTCCGTGGGCTCCGCCGTCGTTCGCGCCCCTCGGTACGCGGCCGGTGCCCGGAGCGGTCCACCGCCCACGACCTTCGCGGCCCGTCGTGAGTCGGAGGCGCCCCGATGAGGTGCGGGCCTCCGCCGAGTCGGTCGCCGTCCGTACGGAACTGGGTCCGGTCACCACCCTCCCGGCCGACGAGGCCGAGGTCCGGGCGGGCTGACACTCCGTCGGGTCGGCGGGGCCGTGTCCGTCGAGGCCCCGGACCCGCCTCCCGGGACCCGTCCGCCGCCCGCCTAATCGCCTCCCCCTCCGCCGTCACCGCCGCCGTCACCGCCGCTGCCTCCGCCGTCGCCGCCGTCTCCCCCGTCGCTGCCCCAGCCGTCGCCGCCGCCGGGTTCGTTGTCGTCCCGGCCCTTGCCGAGGTTGCTGAACCAGGGGCGGTCCCACGCCTCGTCGCCCACGTCCTCGCCCTCCTCGCGGGAGCGGTGCACGGTGCGGAACCGGGCCAGGCCCGTGGTGTCCCCGAGGCCGAAGGACACGGCGACCGCGTGGGCCATGACGGCGTCCAGGGGGTCGGGGCTCTCGTGGTGCACGGTGGCCAGCGGCAGCAGCACCGTGCCGGGTGCGGGGTCCGGCCAGCGTGAGGGGCGGGTCAGCAGCGCGACGCGCCGGTCGTCGCGCAGCAGCCACGAACTCCTCGCGTCCTCGCGCCGCAGCGTCCACCGCCGGTCGGGCAGGTGGATCTCGACGCGGCTCTTGGACTTGCGGCGTTTCCTCTTCAGGACGAGCCGCGCGGGGGCGTCGCCGACGGTCAGGAGCAGACCGCCGCTCGGGTCGTCCGCGTCGTCGTCGAAGCCGTGCGGCGCCCTGAGCCGTACGGCGGGGGCGTGCGGTCCCCAGACGTCCACGCGGACCAGGTGCCGGTCCACGGCGACGGCGACCGGTCCGGCGGGGCCCGGCGCGTACCGGCGCGCGATCCACAGCGGCACGCCCTCCGCCCGGGCCCGCTCGACGAGGGCGGCCACCGCGTCCGGGCCACCGCACCCGCGGACCGCCAACTCGCCCAGGGCGCGGGCGAACTCGGCGGCCCGGTGCACCTTCAGGGGCGTGGTGGTCCCGGTCACCCGGGTGACCGGGACGGCCCCGCGGCCCTCCGCCAGCCATTCCAGGGGGCGTTCCGTGCCGCCGCCGCCGAGCCAGCGCCCCCGCAGGAACGCCTCGGCCATGGCGGCGAGGTTCAGCTCGTCCAGCGGTGTCGTCCGGCCGCCCCTGCGCAACCGCTCCTCGGTGAGTTCCACGGTCCGCGCCAGCGGGTTCCACGACTTCTCCGCGTAGAGCACCCGACTCATCGCCGCCCCCTCCTGCTTCCTGCCGTCCGTACTGCGGGCCCCACCTTCACACACCGTGCCCGGGCCCCGGCCGCGGGGCCCGGGCGGCGGGGCAGCGGAAAGCGGTGGAGGATCCGCGGCCCGCCCTGTTACGGTCCGGTGGCCGGCCGCGGGACTCCGGTGCGACTTCCGGAACCTGCCTATGAAGCAATGATTCGCAGCTCGCGCCCCCATTCCCCGGCCGGCGTCCACACCCAGGGGGAAGAACCGCATGGATGCGTACGGGGACCTCGTCGCGGCCGAGGACGTCCTGCTCTTCGTCAACGCGGCGATCACCTCGACCGGACAGCGCGAATTCCACGGCGACGCGGACGAGCAGCGGCTCTCCCTGGACTTCCTCCACGCGTACGTGCTGGGGAACTACCGCGACCTGTACGCCGGGGTCCTCGCGCTCGACATCAACGACCACAACGCGGTCCTCGTCATCCGGCGGCTGCTGGAGACCGCCGGTGAGGCCACCGCCGAGCAGCGCCGCGGCGAAGGCCGTCTGATCGCGTGCCGTCTGGCGACGCTGCCGCCGCACCGCGTGTACGGGCTGTTCGACGCCCTGCGCCGGGCCGGGGTGAACAACCGCCGCTGCCGCGCGATCATGCGCGACTGGCTGTCCGCCCGGCCGGACCCGGCGTTCGACGCCGTGAAGTACCGCAGCGGCCTCAAGCGGGCCCTGCGCCACGCGCACCTGGCCCCCGCCGACGAGGAGCTGGGGGCGTTCCTGTTCGCGCCGGCGACCCGCAAGCGCTACGCGACGCCCCTCCTGGAGACGTGGCGCCGGGCGCACCACGAGCAGGCCGCCCTGTACGAGCTGCCCTACACGGTCGCCGAGGGCTTCGCCGCCCGGCACGGCATCCCCCGGGAGGTGTTCCTGGAACGCATCGCCCCGCGGATGACCCGCCTGGAGACCCTGCGGCTGCAGGACTCCGCGCACCGGCACGGGGCCGCGCGGGTACGGGCGGACCTGGCCGGGATGCCGCTGACCCGGCTGGCGGCCTACGTGCTCTCGCTGCCGGTCGAGGACCGCCTGCGCCGGCGCGCCGAGCTGACCCGTGCCCTGGAGTCGGCCGCCGGGCGGGTGGCAGGCCCCCACCGGGGGAGCTGGGGCGAGGTCACCGCCGTCCTGGACGACAGCTTCTCCGCCTCCGGCTCGGCGCACAAGCGCCGCCGGCCGCTGGCCGTGGCGCTGGCCTGCCACTACCTGCTCGCGGCCCTCGCCGGCCGCTACACCGGGCTGTGGACGTCCGGGCGGACCGACGCGCTGCTCGCCCGCCCGTACGGGCCGACGCCGCTGGGCCGGCGGATCCTCGACGCGCTGGACACCGCCCCGTCCCGGCTGGTGATCGTCTCCGACGGCTGGGACAACGCGCCCCCCGGCCTGGCCGCCGAGGTGCTGCGGGTCTGGCGGACCCGGCTCGACCCCGGGCGCCGCACCGGCGTCGTGCACGTCAACCCCGTCTACGACGCGGCCGGCCTCGACGTGCGCCGGCTGTCCCCGACGGTGCCCACCGTGGGCATCCGCGACGCCGAGGACCTTCCCGCGCTGGTGGAACTGGCCCAGTTCGCGGAGGGCCGGACCGGCCTGGCCGAACTGACCGCCTATCTGGACGCCCGCGCGGCCCGGATGCTGAGCGACCACGACCGGGAGCGTGCGCGATGACCCGACCGGACCCGACCCGACCGGATCCGGCCCGACTGGACCTGGTCGGGCTGGAGGCCCGTCCCTCCCAGGTCTGGGGAGCCGTCCGCTTGGTGCCGCTCGTGCGCGACGAACCCGTCGAGGACCTCCGTCTGCACGCGCGGCTGTACGGCGACGCGACGATTCCGGTCGAGGTCCGCCCGCGCCGCGCCTACGTCTCCTACGTCCCGCACGGATTCGTCGCCACCTGGACCGGCGACGGCACGCCGGCAGCCGCCTACGGCACCCAGATGCCCACCGACGGCGACTCGGCCCCCATCGCCACGACGGGCCTGCGTTTCCACCGCAGGACGGCCCGCCGCGAGGCCAAGCACCGGTTGCGGTTCCTCCCCCTGCACCTGGCGCTGGAGGGCTACCTGGCACTGCACTTCGGCGGTCCCTCGATCGCCTGGGAGGAGTGGTCGCAGCACGCGGTCCGCCGGGGGCTCTCCCCGCGCACGGAGGAGGCGTACCTGGGTACCGAGGTGCGCGGGCTCGCCGACGCGCTGCGGGTCTTCGAGATCCACCCCGGTCAGTGCGGCGTGCTGCTCTACGTCGCCGACGCGCTCGCCGCCGTGTTCGCGGTCCCGCACCCCGACGACTACCGCGCCCTCCACCCGACCCTCCTGCAGGACCTGTTCGGCGAGCTGATCCACCACTACGCCACGCTGATGCCGCCGGTGCCGGACTTCCGGGCCCGCGTCGACGACGCGCGGATCCGCTCCCTGGCCGAGCTGCGCACGGCGGTCGCCGACCAGGAGGACGCCTGGGCGCGTTTCCACGACACGACCATGGCCGGCGGCCTGCTGGACCACGCGTACACCTGGCGGACGGTCCACCGGACGGGACGCTTCACCCTCTCCCGCTTCCTGCCGGTGTTCCGCCCCAAGGAGGAGAACCACATCGGCGAGGCCATCACCGACGAGAGGGGCCGGATCGTCTACCTCAAGACGTTCCGGCTGTCGGAGAGCCAGGTCCGCCGCGGTCACCTCCTCGACCGGCTCGCCGCCCACGACTGGCACCTGGCGGACACCGCGGCCGGCCTCGGCGTCACCGAGGCCCAGTTGGGCCTGCGGCTGGAGTCCGCCGGCTTCGGTCACCTGCTCCGCCAGGACGTCCTGGACCGATACCGAAGTCGGTGACGCCGGGCAGGATGCGCGCCACGGCATCGGGGGACGACGGCGACGAGGCGTACGGGGTCTGCCTGTGCAACGAGGTTCTCGGCGAACAGGCCCTGACCCAGCACACGCTCGACTGGCCGCCGGGGCGTCCGAGTGCGGCCTGAACACAACTAAAGCCTCAGGAAACCCAGTTGTAGCGCTCCCGCGCGCTTGGCAGACTCGCCCCGCCGATGAACGGTTCATGTCGGCACGAGGAAACTCCATCTCTGCAGGGGGTACGTCCGTGAAACTCACCGCTCCCAGACGCGTCCTCGGCCGCGCCGCCGTGGTCCTCGCACTGGCCCTGGGCCTCGCCACCGGCTCCACCGGACTGCTGCCCGGGACCGAGGCGCACGCGCAGCCGGTCGCCGAGGGCTCCTTCGGCTTCAGCGGCGACGCGGACGACTGGGTCAGTGGCGGCCAGTCCTACGCCTACTCGACCTCGTCCCGGGACCGCCTGAACGTTTCGGCCGACACCGGGAACAACGTCGTCTCCCTCTCCGTGGACGGAGCCAACGGCGACTGGTGGTACCTCGACCTCGCCGCCCCCTCCGGCACGGCTCTCGCGCCGGGCACGTACACCGGAGCCACCCGCCACCCCTTCAACGAGCCGACCGAGCCCGGTCTCTCCCTCAGCGGCAACGGCCGCGGTTGCAACACCCTCACCGGTGAATTCACCATCACCGCGGTGGAGTTCGGTCCGCAGGGATACGTGAGGAAACTCGACGCCACCTTCGTGCAGCACTGTGAGGGAGGCTCCTCCGCCGCCCGCGGTGAGGTGCACATCGACAACCCGCCCCCGCCGGCCGAGCTCGACCTCGGCCTCGCCGTCGCACTGAAGGGCACCGCGAGCGCCCTCAACGGCAAGGCCACCGTGCACGGCACGGTGAGCTGCAACAAGCCCGTCCGGGTGGACGTGTCCGGTGACATCACCCAGGTGAAGAGGCGGGACCTCATCCGCGGCTCGTACTCCACGTCGGTGTCCTGTGTTCCGGGCGCACCGGTCGACTGGACCGCGACGGCCACGCCCACCGGATCCGTCCCGTTCCAGCAGGGCGACGTGGAGGTCGAGGCACGTGCGACGGCCACGGACCCGGACTACGGCAAGCCGGTGACGGTCACGGAGACCACGGCGGTCCGGCTGGCCCGCGGCTGACCGGCGCTCGCGCACTCCGCGTCCGGGCCCCCGCCTTTCCTGGCGGGGGCCCGGACGCGTCAACCGCCCCTCGCCCTTCCGCCTCCCGTTCCTCCCGCTCCTGCCGGTGTCCGGCACCGGCCCTGCAGGGCGAGGAGGAGGGCCGGCAGGGTGACGAGGAGGGAGCCCGCGGTCCCGGCGGAGCGGGCGCGGTTCCCCGCGCGGCGGGCACGCGGCGGGCACACAACGGCGGAGGCCCGGCACCCCCGTCAGGGGTGCCGGGCCTCCGGCTACGAGCGTGTCGCTCAGTGGGCGTGGCCGTGGCCGTGGCCCGCGGCGGCCGGCTCTTCCTCTTCCTTCTTCTCGACGACCAGGGTCTCGGTCGTCAGCAGGAGGGAGGCGATGGAGGCGGCGTTCTCCAGGGCGGAGCGGGTCACCTTGACCGGGTCGATGACGCCGGCCTTGACCAGGTCGCCGTACTCGCCGGTGGCGGCGTTGTAGCCGCTGCCCTTCTCGAGCTCCTTGACCTTGGAGACGATGACGTAGCCCTCGACGCCCGCGTTCTCCGCGATCCAGCGCAGCGGCTCGACGACGGCGTTGCGGACGACCGCGACACCGGTGGCCTCGTCGCCGGACTTGTCGAGGTTGCCCTCGAGGACCTTGGAGGCGTGGACCAGCGAGGAGCCACCACCGGAGACGATGCCCTCCTCGACCGCGGCGCGGGTCGCGGAGATGGCGTCCTCCAGCCGGTGCTTCTTCTCCTTCAGCTCCACCTCGGTGGCGGCGCCGACCTTGATCACGCACACGCCGCCGGCCAGCTTCGCGAGGCGCTCCTGGAGCTTCTCGCGGTCCCAGTCGGAGTCGGTGGTCTCGATCTCGGCCTTGATCTGGCCGACGCGACCCTCGACGTCCTCCTTCTTGCCGGCGCCGTCGACGATCGTGGTGTCGTCCTTGGTGACGGTGACGCGGCGGGCGGAGCCGAGCACGTCCAGGCCGACCTGGTCGAGCTTGAGGCCGACCTCCTCGGAGACGACCGTGGCGCCGGTGAGGACGGCCATGTCCTGCAGCATCGCCTTGCGGCGGTCGCCGAAGCCGGGGGCCTTGACGGCGACGGCGTTGAAGGTGCCTCGGATCTTGTTGACGACCAGGGTCGACAGGGCCTCGCCCTCGACGTCCTCGGCGATGATCAGCAGCGGCTTGGAGGAGTTGGCCTGGATGACCTTCTCCAGCAGCGGCAGCAGGTCCGCGATGGCGGAGACCTTGCCCTGCGTGATGAGGATGTAGGGGTCGTCGAGGACGGCCTCCATGCGCTCCTGGTCCGTCACGAAGTACGGCGACAGGTAGCCCTTGTCGAAGGCCATGCCCTCGGTGAAGTCCAGCTCCAGACCGAAGGTGTTGGACTCCTCGACGGTGATGACACCGTCCTTGCCGACCTTGTCCATCGCCTCGGCGATGAGCTCGCCGACCTGCTGGTCCTGGGCGGACAGCGCGGCGACGGCGGCGATGTCGGACTTCTCGTCGATCGGGCGGGCCGAGGCGAGCAGGTCCTCGGAGACCGCGGCGACGGCGGCGTCGATGCCCTTCTTCAGGGCGGCCGGGGAGGCACCGGCGGCGACGTTCTTCAGGCCCTCGCGGACCAGCGCCTGGGCCAGCACGGTGGCGGTGGTGGTGCCGTCACCCGCGATGTCGTTGGTCTTGGTCGCCACCTCCTTCACCAGCTGGGCGCCGAGGTTCTCGTACGGGTCCTCGATCTCGACCTCGCGGGCGATCGTGACACCGTCGTTGGTGATGGTGGGGGCGCCGAACTTCTTGTCGATGACGACGTTGCGGCCCTTCGGGCCGATCGTCACCTTGACCGTGTCGGCAAGCTTGTTGACGCCGCGCTCGAGGGCGCGACGGGCGTCCTCGTCGAACTTCAGGATCTTCGCCATGGCAGCGGGAGCCCTCTCGGAAATCTGGGTGACATCACTGCGCCCCGGGCGCCCGGCTCCTTATCGGATGCGGGGGCCAGGGGCGCAGTTCGAGCAAAAGTGCTTCGAGGTGACTTACTTCTCGATGATCGCGAGGACGTCGCGGGCCGAGAGGACGAGGTACTCCTCGCCGTTGTACTTCACCTCGGTGCCGCCGTACTTGCTGTACAGCACGACATCGCCGACCTTCACGTCGAGCTCGACGCGCTTGCCGTCCTCGACGCGGCCCGGGCCGATGGCCAGGACGACGCCCTCCTGGGGCTTCTCCTTGGCGGTGTCCGGAATGACCAGGCCCGAAGCCGTGGTCTGCTCGGCGTCGAGCGGCTGGACCACGATGCGGTCCTCGAGCGGCTTGATGGCAACCTTGGAGCTGGCGGTCGTCACGATCCGACCTCCCCCTTCGGAGATCTCACGGGGTTAACTGTCTGAGGTGGCGACCAGGTCGATCCGTCGTCGCGGGTGCCGGACCTGCCCGTCGCGTAGTTGGCACTCTCCAGGGGGGAGTGCCAGACCCGAGACTATGACCGCGATTAGCACTCGGTCAAGCGGAGTGCCAATGGCCCGCGGCGCGTCGGCGGTACGGGGGTGACGTTCGCACGGGTGTGTGCGGCCCGCCGGCGCTGCGGCGACCGTCCCGGGGACTGCCGCTCCGGGCCCCGCTTCGACCCGAACGGCCCCGTCCTCGAACGGCGGACGGGCCGGTCCGCCGGAGGTGGTCCTCCAGCCTCCCCACCCGCAGCCCCCGCTCCTCCAGCTCGCGCAGCAGCCGTGCCGTCCGGTCCGCCAGGGACAGGGACGGGGTGTCGACCGACGGCACGGAGACGATGTCGCCGCGGGTCAGGCGGTGCGCGCCGCGGGTGTACGCGAGGTCGCCGTCGCCGTCCAGCGTCACCCGCCAGAGCACGACCGCCGCGATGCCGCAGTCGGCGGCGGCGCGCAGGGTCGTGGCGTCGTACGTGCCGTAGGGCGGGCGGAAGAGGTGCGGGCGGACGCCGAAGCGGGACTCGAGCTTGCGCTGCTGCCCGCAGATCTCGGCGCGCTGGCCGGCGTAGGGCAGGCCGCGCAGGGCGGGGTGGTCGAGGGTGTGGTTCTGCAGGCTCGCGCCGACCGCGCGCAGGCGGGCGAAGTGGGCGTATCCGGGGCCCACCACACTGTCCGTGAGGAACATGCTGACGGGGAGGCGGCGTTCGCGCACCAGCTCGACGAAGCGGGGGTCGCGTTCGGCGCCGTCGTCGTAGGTGAGGAAGACGACCCCGTCGTCGGTCGGGACGTGGTCGACGACGGGCGGTCCGCCGCCGCCCGGTGCGGGACCGTCGCCGGGCGACTGGTTCGCGCCGTCCTGCGCGCTCCTCTCCCCGGCCCTCTCCCCGGCCCGGTGCACGGCCGTCCCGTCCCCCTGCCCCGCCGACGGGCCGCACCCGGCGGGCGCGGCCAGCAGGACGGCGGCCGTGAGGAGGGCGGCCGGTGCCCCCCGGCGCCTCACAGGTAGTCCTCCAGCCGCCCCACCGCGTACCCCTCGGCCGTGACCTTGTCCAGGAAGCGGCGGATCATGTCCGGCATCGTGCCCTTCCACTCCCCGCGGCCCCGGAAGTGACTGAGGACGATGTCGCCGGGGCGCAGGGCGCGGTCCCACTCGCGGTACTCCCAGCGGTCGACGAAGACCTCCTGGTTCCAGAGGGGGACGTGGGTGATGCCGCAGGCCTTCGCGGCGTGCAGGGTGGCCTTGTCGTAGGTGCCGAAGGGCGGGCGGAAGAGGACCGGGCGGACGCCGTAGCGCTCCTCGATGACGTCCTGCATCCCGCAGATCTCGCGCTTCTGGCGGGCGTAGGGCAGGCCGCGCAGGGCGGGGTGGCGCAGGGTGTGGTTGTGCAGGGCGACGCCCCGGTCCCGCATCCTCCCGAAGTAGCCGTAGTCCTCCCTGACGAGGTAGTCGCTGAGGAAGGCGCTGTACGGGATCCTCAGCTCGCTCATCATCCGCAGGAACTCGGGGTCCTTCTCGGCGCCGTCGTCGATGGTGAGGAAGACGACCTTCTCCTCGGTGGGGACGGTGGTGAAGACCGGGGGGAGGCCCAGTCGGCGGTGGCCGTCGACCTCGAAGCCCTCGCGGGTGGTGATCCGCGGCTTCTTCTTCGGAGCTGGAGGGGCAATCAGGGGCACCTTCTTCAGTCCCCAGCGCTTCGCGGCGGCGACCCGCGCGGCGTGCGCCGCGCGCAGCTTGGCGGCGTAGGAGTCGAGGGCGCGGGCCGGGGGCGCCTCGAGGCGCTGCCGACCGCCCGCCGGCGGGACCCCGGTGCCGTCCTCGTCCCGCCCGCAGCCCGAGGCGAGGACGGCGAGCGCGAGCACGACGAGGCCGATCCGCGCACCGCCCGACGACCGGCCACCGGTCCTCTTTTTGTCATTTTGTCCTACTACTCGCATGGGGCCGGATCCTCGCAGTCCACCCACCGGGATCCGGTCCGACACCGCGGCCGGAGGCGCACGGTCCACCGACTGGCTCACAATGAGCCGGTGAACGACCTCGCCCCGCTCCTCACCCCCGAAGGCCGCGCCCTCCTCGACGAGGTGCGCGACACCGATCCCGCGCACGAACTCGCCGTCGCCACCCGGCTGCGCCGCGAGCACCCCGCCGAGCTGGTGTCGGCGGCGCTCGGCCAGGCGCGGCTGCGGCAGCGGGCGGTGGCGAAGTTCGGGGCCGAGGACGCCCGGCGGATGTTCTTCACGCCGAACGGGGTGGAGCAGTCGACCCGGGCGAGCGTGGCCGCGTACCGGGCGCGGCGGTTCGGGGAACGGGGCGTGACGTCCGTGGCCGACCTGTGCTGCGGGATCGGCGGGGACGCGATCGCCCTGGCCCGCGCCGGCATCCGGGTGCTGGCGGTGGACCGGGATCCGCTCACCGCGGCGGTGGCCCGGGCCAACGCCGAAGCGCTGGGGCTCGCGGACCTGATCGAGGTGCGGGAGGCGGACGTGACGGAGGTGGACACGGCCGCCTGCGACGCCGTCTTCGTCGACCCGGCCCGGCGCGGCGGCCGGGGCCGCATCTTCGACCCCGAGGCGTACTCGCCCCCGCTGTCCTGGGCGGTCGGGGCGGCCCGCGCGGCCTCCCGCGCCGCCGCGCTCAAGGTCGCGCCCGGCATCCCGCACGAGGCCGTGCCCGAGGACGCGGAGGCCGAGTGGATCTCGGACGGCGGGGACGTGAAGGAGGCGGTGCTGTGGTTCGGCACCGGGGAGGCGACCGGTCCGGGAGCGGTCCGGGCGACCCTGCTGCCCGGCCCCCGCACCCTGCTCTCCCGCGGCCTGCCCGACCCCGCGGTCCGGCCGCCCGGCCGGTACCTGTACGAGCCCGACGGCGCCGTCATCCGCGCGCACCTCGTCGCCGAGGTCGCGCAGGACCTCGGCGGCGGGCTGATCGACGCGACCATCGCGTACGTCACCGCGGACGAGCACCGTCCGACGCCGTACGCCACCGCCTACGAGATCACCGACCGTCTCCCCTTCAACGTCAAGAAGCTGAAGGCGCTGCTGCGGGAGCGGCAGGTCGGCACCCTGACCGTCAAGAAGCGCGGCTCGGCGGTGGAACCGGAGGAGCTGCGGCGCAAGGTCCTGCCCAAGCCGCACGGCACCGGGTCGGTCACGGTGTTCCTGACCCGCGTCGACGGCGCCCCGACGATGCTGCTCGGGCATCCGGTGCGGTGAGGCCCGCGGAGGCGGAACGGCGGCGCGCAACCCGCCGCGGCCGGTGCCGGTCGGCCGGACGGGGGAGCACCTGCCGGGGGCTCCGCCCAGCCCTCCCCGGGGCGTAGCCGCCGATGACCTCCTCGGACCCGGTGAACGGCCCGCGGAACCGACGCCCTCCTCCGGTTTCCTCGGGTTTTCCTCGGGCTTCCTCGGGTCTTCCTCGCAGGCCCTTCCGGACCGCGCCCTCACGCGGGTCGGGGCGCCCTTCGGGGGATCACCTCAGCGACGCCCACAGCTCCCCCGCCTCCGGCTCGTCCGGCACCACCCGGTTGCCGTCCCACGGCGCCGGCCGCACCGGCAGGGTGAGCGTCCTGACGCCGGCCGGCGTCAGGTCCTTCAGGCTCCGGCCGAATCCCACCAGTTCGCTCAGCGAGTCCAGCCCCGTGTCGGTCGTGAGGCCGCCGGTGAGCGCGTCGGCCGCCTCGTACAGCTTCACCGGGTCGGTCAGCAGGTCCTGCTCCGCGATCCGCTCCAGCAGGGCCTTCACCAGCCGGTGCTGGAGCCCTATGCGGCCCAAGTCGCTGCCGTCGCCGACGCCGTACCGGGTGCGGGCCAGTGCCAGGGCGTCCGTGCCGTCGAGGTGGTGGGTGCCCGCCTCCAGCCGCAGACGGCTCCGCTCGTCGTCGATGTCCTCGTCCGTGGTGACGGTGACCCCGCCGAGCGCGTCGACCAGGTCCCGGAAGCCGGCGAAGTCGATCTCGACGTAGTGGTCCATGCGGACCTCCGTGAGCGACTCCACGGTCTTCACCGCGCACACCGGCCCACCCACCGCGTACGCGCTGTTGAACATCGCGCCCCGCACCGGCCGGGTCGCTCCCCCGTCCGGCAGCGGGCACGCGGGCCGGTCGACGAGGGTGTCGCGGGGGATGCTGACCACCGTCGCACCGGTCCGGCCGGCGTCGAGGTGGACGACCATGGCGGTGTCGGCGCGGGCGCCGGTGCCGTCGCCGCCACCGAGTTCCCGGTTCTCCGCGCCACCGCGCGAGTCCGAGCCGAGGACCAGGATGTTCAGGGGCCCGGCCGGCAGGGTCGGGGCCGGGGCGGAGGCGTCCGAGGACGGGGTGTCCGGGGCCTTGGCGGGGCGGTCGTCGCCCAGGGCGCTGTTGATGTCGACGCTCCGTATGTTGTCGTTCAGCCGCCAGTACGCCCAGCCCGCCGCTCCGGCCCCCAGGACGAGTGCGCCCGCCAGCACGAGTCCGGTGGCCTTCAGCACCCGCCCCCGCACCCGCCGGGCCGCCCGCGCGTGCGTCGATACGTCCGCCGGTATGTCCGCGCCCCCGGACGCGTCCTCGAGGATGTCCCCGGACGCGCTTTCCGATCCGTCCCCGTCACCGGCCCCGTCGTCACCGGTTCCGCCGCTCCCCTGATGTCCCGTCACGAGCAGGAACATAAGTCCGAATTATTGCGGGCAACGACCCCCGGAGCGGTTTTCTCGGGAAATTCTCAGACTTCGGGGAGCCCCGGGCGCGCCCCTCCCCGGGCTTCCCCGAAAGTTTCGGCTCTCCGTGACCGGCCCCGCCGGGCGGGCTCACGTCCCCGCCGGCGCTCCCGTGCTGCTGCGCACCACCAGGCTCGTCGCCAGCTCCACCCGGGTCGCCGCCACCGGGTCCTCGCCCCGGCCGAGGTCGAGGACCAGCTTGGCCGCCGCCTCCGCCATCTCCGTCAGCGGCTGCCGCACGGTCGTCAGCGGCGGCCCCACCCAGCGGGCCACCGGCAGGTCGTCGAACCCGACCACGCTCAGGTCCTCGGGGATCCGCAGCCCCAGCTCGCGCGCGGCCTCGTACAGCCCGAGGGCCTGGAGGTCGTTGCCGGCGAAGACGGCGGTGGGCCGGTCCTCCCGGCGCAGCAGGGCGAGGCCCTGCCGGTAGCCGGCCTCGTGGTGGAAGTCGCCCGTCACGATCAGACCGGGGTCCACCGGGAGTCCGGCGGTCTCCAGGGCGGCGCGGTAGCCGTCGATGCGGGCACGGCTGCACATCATCCGCGAGGGCCCGCTGATCGCCCCGATCCTGGTGTGGCCCAGATCGATCAGGTGCCGGGTGGCGGCGAGCCCGCCCTGCCAGTTGGTCGCGCCGATGGAGGGCACGTCGGTGCCCGGGTCCCCGGCCGGGTCCATCACCACGAACGGGATGGAGCGGCTGGTCAGCAGCGCCCGCCCGGACTCGTCGAGGCCGGACAGGACGAGGATGACGCCGTGCGGGCGGCGCGCGGCGACCTGGTCGGCCCAGGTGCGCCCCGGCGTGAGCCGCCCCGCGCTCTCGGAGAGCACGACGCTGAGGCCCGCGTCCCGGGCCACGTTCTCCACACCCCGGATGACCTCCATCGCCCAGGCGCTCTCCAGCTCGTGGAAGACCAGGTCGATCAGGGGCGAGCGGGACGCCTCGGCGCGGCGGCGCCGGTAGCCGTGGGAGCGCAGCAGTTCCTCCACCCGGCTGCGGGTGGCGGGGGCGACGTCGGCACGCCCGTTCAGCACCTTCGAAACAGTCGGCGCGGAGACGCCGGCCTCGCGGGCGATTTCGGCGAGGGTGGCGGTCTGCGTGCCGCGCCCTCGCGTCCTGGTTTCAGCGGGCTGCGGGGAAGTCATGGCGGCGATCGTATCTCTGCGAACCCCCTCGACGAAGAGTTCCGGGCGCCATGAATTCCCGGAACATTCGGCGAGTACGTCGAAACATGCGGCCGTCCGGCCCGTGCGGCCGGTGCGGAACGACGGGCGGTGCCGTCCCTTCCGGCCCGCCCGCTCCGGTGCGGCGACCCGGCGGGAGATCGGGCCCCCCTCGGCCACCGGAGCCGCCTCCTCCTGCTCCCGATCCGGCGCGAGGGTCCGCACCGCCGTCGGTGCGGAAGGCGGTCGAGCGGCACCGCGGGTGCGCCTTCTCCGCCCCGGCGGAACACCGCTCGACCCCGCCCGCGGCACGACCGCCGCGGCGGAGGTGGGCGTCCGCCGTCCGGACGGTGGACGCCCGCGCCCTCCCCTCCGGGGCCCGCGCGGCAGGGCGACCGGACCCGCCCCGCGGTGGGCCTTACGGGGCCTTGCTCCGCCTGGGGCCCTGTTCCGCGTTCCGCATGGGGCCCTGTTCCGCCGCCACCGACTCGAACCGCCACCGGTGCACCGCCCGGGTGACCAGCTCCCCGGCCGGCTCCGGCAGTTCGGGGAGCTCCGCGTCGTACGGGGCGTCCCACCAGGTGATGACCAGGACCCGGTCCCCCGGGGCGCGGAAGGTCTCCCGGCGCAGCGGCTCACCGGCGAGTTCCTGCGCCCGCGCCCAGGCCAGCAGCTCCTCGCCCCGGCCTTCCGCGGCCCGGGCCTCCCACATCAGCGCGACCGTCACGGGTACAGGTTCTCCCCGCTCACCTCGTGCACGTGGTCGTGCGCGGGGGCGCCGCCGGGCACGTGCGGGTCCGTCACCGGCAGCGAGGAGTCCGCCGACAGGTCCCAGCCGGAGGCCGGGCGGTTCCGGGCGACCATCTCCGCGCCCAGCGCCGCCACCATCGCGCCGTTGTCCGTGCACAGCTTGGGCCGCGGCACGCGCAGCCGGATGCCGGCCGCCTCGCAGCGCTCCTGGGCGAGGAACCGCAGCCGGGAGTTGGCGGCCACACCGCCGCCGATCATCAGGTGGTCGACGCCCTCGTCCCGGCAGGCGCGCACGGCCTTGCGGGTGAGCACGTCGACGACCGCCTCCTGGAAGGAGGCCGCCACGTCGCGCACCGGCACCTCCTCCCCCGCCGCCCGCTTCGCCTCGATCCAGCGGGCCACGGCCGTCTTCAGACCGGAGAAGGAGAAGTCGTACGCCGGGTCGCGCGGCCCGGTCAGACCGCGCGGGAAGGCGATCGCGGCCGGGTCGCCCTCCTTCGCGTACCGGTCGATGACCGGGCCGCCGGGGAAGCCGAGGTTCAGCACGCGGGCGATCTTGTCGAAGGCCTCGCCGGCCGCGTCGTCGATGGTGGCGCCCATCGGGCGGACGTCGGAGGTGATGTCCGAGGACAGCAGCAGCGAGGAGTGCCCGCCGGACACCAGCAGCGCCATCGTCGGCTCCGGAAGCGCCCCGTGCTCCAGCTGGTCGACGCAGATGTGCGAGGCGAGGTGGTTGACGCCGTACAGGGGCTTGCCGAGGGCGTAGGCGTACGCCTTGGCCGCCGAGACGCCGACCAGCAGCGCGCCGGCGAGGCCGGGACCGGCGGTGACGGCGATGCCGTCCAGGTCGCGCGCGCTCACCCCCGCCTCCCGCAGCGCACGGTCGATCGTCGGCACCATCGCCTCCAGGTGCGCCCGGGAGGCGACCTCCGGGACGACGCCGCCGAAGCGGGCGTGCTCGTCGACGCTGGAGGCGACGGCGTCCGCCAGCAGGGTGGTGCCGCGGACGATGCCGACGCCGGTCTCGTCGCAGGAGGTCTCGATCCCCAGCACCAGGGGTTCGTCAGCCATGGGTCTCGGTTCCTTGTACGCCGTTCACGGGATTCGGGGGGTTCACGGGGTCGTGGGGGCGGACGGGTCGGTCAGCCGCATCACCAGGGCGTCCACGTTCCCCGGCTGGTAGTAGCCGCGCCTGACCCCGATGGTCTCGAAGCCGAAGCGCTCGTAGAGCTTCTGGGCGCGGACGTTGTCGATCCGGCACTCCAGCAGGACCTCGCCGCACTCGAAGGAGGTCGCCGCCCGCAGCAGGTCGGTCAGCAGCCGCGAGCCGAGGCCGGTGCCCCAGTGGTCGCGGGCGACGGCGATGGTCTGGACGTCGGCCACCGGGGCGTCGGAGCCGTCGTCGGACGCCGTCCCGGAGACGGCGAGGCCCGCGTACCCGACGATCCGGTCGTCCTCCCGGGCGACGACGTAGTGCCGGGTCGCCCCGGGCCCGCGCGCATGGGCCAGCTCGGACCAGAACATCCCGCGCGACCAGGCGTCGTCGGGGAACAGCTCCCGTTCCAGCGCCAGCACGGCTTCGATGTCCCACCAGCGCATCTCGCGCAGCACGGCAGTCTCGGGTCCGGTCACTTGGGGGTGACCACCTTGTAGTTCTTGGGGACCTGGGCGTCGGGCCGGCGCAGGTACAGCGGCCGGGGCGCGGGCAGTTCCTCGCCCGCCGCGAGCCTCTCAGCGGCCAGCCGGGCCAGGGCGGCGGCCGACACGTGCTCGGGCTCGTGCGCCCGGGGGAAGGTGCCGGGGTACAGCAGCGCGCCCGCGCCGACCGCGGGCAGGCCCTCGACCTGCGCCGCGATGTCGGCGGGCCGGTCGACGGCCGGGTCGGTGAGGCGGGTGCGGGAGTCGGCGTAACGCGCCCAGTAGACCTCCTTGCGGCGGGCGTCGGTCGCCACGACGAAGGGGTCCGCCAGGTCGGCCGCGTAGGCGAGACCGTCCAGCGTGCACACGCCGTGCACGGGGACGCCGAGCGCGAGCCCGAAGGTGTCCGCGGTCATCAGGCCGACGCGCAGCCCGGTGTACGGGCCCGGACCGGTGCCGACGACGATCCCGGTGACGGCGTCCAGCTTCAGACCGGCCTCGGCGAGCACCCGGTCGATCGCCGGCAGCAGCAGCTCGCCGTGGCGGCGGGCGTCCACCTGGCTCGACGAGGCGATGACGTCGCGGCCGTCGTGCAGCGCGACGGTGACGGCGGGGGTGGCGGTATCCAGAGCGAGCAAGAGCACGCAAACAGCCTACGGCTCCCGCGCCCCGGCCACGGCCGTGCCGGCCGACCGGTCGCTTGCTGCTACGGTCGCGTCCACATGCGCACAGGACGGGACAGATCAGGACAGAGGTGGCGACGGTGACAGGCACCAGCTCGGCGATCGTGGCGGGGCTGACCGCGGCGGCCCTCGCGACGGTCGGCTTCCTCGGCCACCGGGCGGCGGCGAACGTCCCGGCCGAGCTGCACCGCCCGAGCGCCGGCGACGCGCCTGCCGCCCTCAAGGCGCCGCGGGACAAGGACCACCCCACGGCCCTGCCCGGCCGGTCCGGCGAGGGCACCCGGGTCGTGTACTCCCTCGACGACGACCGGGTGTGGCTGGTCGGGGGCGACGGCGGGGTCAGGCGCACCTTCCGGGTCAGCCCCGGCACGGTGGACCCCGCGCCGGGCGCCTACCGGGTCACGTCCCGCTCCAAGCGCGTCACCGGGTCGGACGGCGTCCCGGTCGAACACGTCGTCCGCTTCGCCTCCGTCGACGGCACGACGATCGGCTTCAGCGCGGCGGTCGACGGCTCGCCCCCGGTCCTCGACCCGAAGAAGCGGACGGGCGGCGTCCGCCAGAGCCGTGCCGACGGCGCGGCGATGTGGGGGTTCGCGACGATCGGCCGCAAGATCGTCGTCATCCCCTGACCGCCGCGACCGTCGTGACCGCCGTGACCGCCGGGGTCGGCCCGGGCGACCCGGGCCGACTACGCGGCCTCGCGGTGGTCGTGGTGGTCGCGGCCCTCCGCCGGCTCGGCGTACCGGGGCTCGGGGGCACGGGGCGGGGTGGAGATCGCGGCGGCCGCGGCGCAGGCGGCCAGCAGATCGCGCACCGGCACCCCGGAAAGCGACTGCGGCTGCTCCTGCCCCGCGGGCCGGCGGGTGCTCCGGTCGGCCGACATGGGCGCCTCCTGGGGATCGGGGGCGGGCGTAGTTAGGTACACCTAACTACGAGCTGGATACCATGTGACCACGCCCGGGACACCGAATGCAACATTTTGCCGACGTCTTGTCGGAATGTTCACCCGTGCCGGGCCCCCGAGCGGTCCGGGAGCGGTCCCGGACGCGCGTGTGTGCCTCGGCGTACGCGTCAGAACGACAGCACGCCCAGGTCGGTGCCCTTCCAGCGCTCGCCCAGTCCGGTGAGCGTGACGTGCCGCACCTCGTCCGTGGTGTCGCCGACCGCACGGTGGATGACGAGCTGGAGGCGGTCCTCGGTCAGCTCCTCCACCTTGCCCTCGCCCCACTCCACGACGATCACCGACTCGGGCAGCGAGACGTCGAGGTCGAGGTCCTCCATCTCGTCGAGCCCGCCGGACAGCCGGTAGGCGTCGACGTGGACCAGCGGCGGGCCGTCGCCCAGGGACGGGTGCACCCGGGCGATCACGAACGTCGGGGAGGTGACCGCCCCCCGGACGCCGAGCCCCTCGCCGAGCCCCCGGGTCAGGGTCGTCTTGCCCGCGCCGAGCTCGCCCGAGAGCATCACGAGGTCGCCCGCGCGCAGCAGCTCGGCGAGCCGGCGGCCGAGCTCGCGCATCTGCTCGGGCGAGGTGACGGTCAGCTCGACGGCGTTCACGGGCTGCCGGGACGGCTGCGGCTCAGCCGGGCCGTGCGGTGTCGCTGGTGCTTCCATAACCGTTCACGGTAGTGCCTGCCGGCACCGCGCCCGCGCGGACGAGCAGGTCGGCCAGGCGGTCGGTGACCGCTTCCGGGTGTTCCAGGATCACCAGGTGCCCGGCGTCCGGCACCAGCACCAGCTCCGCGTCCGGCAGCAGATCGGCGATCGCCTCGCTGTGCTCGCTGGGCGTCACCAGGTCCTGCACCCCGGCCAGCACCAGCACCGGCAGGCCGGCGAAGTGGGCGAGGGCCTCGGTCTTGTCGTGGTCGTTGAACGCCGGGTAGTACTCGGCGACCACGTCGATCGGGGTGCTCTCGATCATCCGCTCGGCGAACCGGGCGACGGCCGGGTCCACGTCCCGGGAGGCGAACGAGTACCGCTTGATGATCCCGGCGAACAGGTCCGCGGTGGCCCGGCGCCCCCTCTCCACCAGCTCGGCCCGCTGCCCGAGCGCCTTCAGCACCCCCGGCAGCACCCGCCGCACCGCGTTGACCCCGGCCACCGGCAGTCCGAAGTTGACCTCGCCGAGCCGCCCCGACGACGTGCCCACCAGGGCCACGGCGACGACCCGCTCGCGGACCAGCTCGGGGTACAGGTCGGCGAAGGCCATCACGGTCATCCCGCCCATGGAGTGCCCGACCAGCACGATCGGCCCCTCGGGCGCCGCCGCGTCGAGGACGGCCTTCAGGTCCCGCCCCAGCTGCTCGATGGTGACCGGCTCGCCCCGCTCCGTCTGGGCCGCGCCCCGCCCCGAGCGGCCGTGGCTGCGCTGGTCCCAGTGCACGGTCCGCACCACGCCCCGCAGCGCGGCCCGCTGGAAGTGCCAGGAGTCCTGGTTGAGGCAGTAGCCGTGGCTGAAGACGACGGTGACCGGCGCCGGGGGCCTGCGGCCGAACAGCCGGCGGCGACGCGCGGGCGTGGTGGCGTCGGGGTCCGGGTCGGGGTCGTCGACCTCGTAGTACAGCTCGGTGCCGTCGTCGGCGTACGCCTTGCCGGGCGTGCCGCGCAGCGCGCCGTACGGTCCCGCGGAGTCGAGGACGAGCCGGGCCTTGCGGCGCATGCCCCGGCCGACCGTCATCCGCTCTATCGCCACGCCGGCGGCCGCTCCGGTGGCGATCACGCCTATCGCCGCACCGGCGATGCCGGTCGCCCGGCGCCAGCCCCCGAACGCCCCGGCGGAGGCGGCGGCCGTCGTGGCCGCGGTCGTGACGACCTCCGTACTGCTCTCGCTCACGTACCGCTCCTCCTCGCCGGGCCGCCGGCCGGGGCGCACGCCCGCGCCCCTGCGCGGGTCACCCGACCTGTTCCTCTTTCACCCAGGCTTTCACCCGGATTCTCACCCGGGTTCTCACCTGGGCTTTCCCGTGGGCGCGTGCGCGCCGGCGGGCTCACGCCGACCGGTTCCCGCCGGTGCCGACGGGTGACCGGTCCACGCCGGCGGGCTCACGTCGCCGCATTCACATGGACGCGCGGCACGCGGCCCCCGATCCGGGTGACGATCTCGTACGCGATGGTGCCCGCGGCCTGCGCCCAGTCCTCGGCGGTGGGCTCGCCGCGATCGCCGGGTCCGAAGAGGACCACCTCGGCGCCCGGTTCCGGCTCGTCCCCGCCCAGGTCGACGACGAACTGGTCCATCGCGACCCGCCCCGCGACCGTGCGCCACTTGCCCTCGACCAGGACGGGGCCGGTGGAGGAGGCGTGGCGCGGGACGCCGTCCGCGTAGCCGAGGGGGACGAGGCCCAGGGTGGTCGCCCCCGGGGTGACGTAGTGGTGGCCGTAGCTGATGCCGTGGCCGCCCGGGACGTGCTTCACCAGGGCCAGGGAGGCCGACAGGGTCATCGCCGGGCGCAGTCCGAGGTCGGCCGGGGTGCCGATCTCGGGGCTGGGCGAGACGCCGTACAGCGCGATGCCGGGGCGGACGAGGTCGAAGTGGGTCTCGGGGAGGGTGAGGGTGGCGGGCGAGTTGGCGATGTGCCGCACCTCGGGGCGCACCCCCTGCCCCTCGGCGTACGCCACCATCTCCCGGAAGCGGGCGAGCTGGGCGGCGATGGAGGGGTGCCCCGGCTCGTCGGCGCAGGCGAAGTGGGACCACAGGCCGGTGACGCGCAGCAGCCCCTCGGCCTCGGCGCGCAGTGCCCCGGCGACCAGCTCCGCCCAGTCGCCGGGCTGGCAGCCGCCGCGCCCGAGCCCGGTGTCGGCCTTGAGCTGCACCCGCGCGGCCCGTCCCGCGAGGCGGGCGGCCTGCCGGACCTCCTCCAGCGCCCACATCCCGCCGACGGACACGTCGAGGTCGGCCTCGATCGCCTCCCGCCACGGTCCGCCGGGCGTCCACAGCCAGCACATGATCCGCACGTCGGCGGGCACCCCGGCGCCGGGCGCGCGCAGCGCGAGCGCCTCCTGCGGCGTGGCCGTGCCCAGCCAGGTCGCCCCGGCCTCGACAGCCGCCCGTGCGCACGCGACCGCGCCGTGCCCGTATCCGTCGGCCTTGACCACGGCCATGAGAGCGGCGCCGGGCGCGCGCTTGCGCAGGGTGCGCACATTGGCCCGGACGGCGGCCAGGTCGATCTCGGCACGGGCCCGCAGGGGAGCGGTCCGCTGGGCAACTGTCTCGTTCATTCCGCCCAGTGTCGCAGAGCGGTGCGACGCCCCCGGCCCACCGGGGGGGCGCTCCGGCGGCCGCGTCCCGTGCGCCCGGCGGGGCGGGGACACGGAGCGGCACGCGCCGGACCGGGACCGGGCCCCAGGCCCCCCGCACCGCCCCGACCTCGGACAACGCACCACAACGGGCCGGCGCGTCCCGCCCACCGGAACACCGGCCGAGGACCACGGCGCACTCCCCCGGCCCTCACGGCGCCTCGGGGCCCCTTCCGCCGGGCCCCCTCCTCACCCCCGCACGACGTCCCGCCAGGCCGCCGCGATCTCCTCCGCCACGTCGTGCGCCCCCACCGGCGCCCCGTCCGCCGCGAAGCGGCCCGCCAGGCCGTGCAGGTACGCCGCCGCGCTCCCCGCGTCCACCGCCGACAGGCCCGCCGCCAGCAGCGACCCCGCGAGGCCCGACAGCACGTCCCCGCTCCCCGCCGTGGCCAGCCAGGACGTCCCGGTCGGGTTCACCCGTACGGGCCCGCCGCCCGCGTCGGCGACCAGGGTCGTCGAGCCCTTGAGCAGCACGGTCGCCCCGTACCGCGCCGCCAGCTCCCGCACCGCGGACAGCCGGCCGCCCTCCACCTCGCCCCGTTCGACGCCGAGCAGCGCGGCGGCCTCCCCGGCGTGCGGGGTCATCAGGGTCGGCGCCCGGCGTGCCCGTACCGCCGACCGCTCGGCCAGCCGCAGCCCGTCCGCGTCGATCAGCACCGGCACGTCCGCCGCCAGCACCTCCGCGACGGTCGCCGCGTCGTCCCCGGCCCCCGGCCCCACCACCCAGGCCTGCACCCGCCCCGCGTGCTTCGGTCCCCGGTCCGACACCAGCGTCTCGGGGAAGCGGGCGATCACGGCCCGCCCGGCGGGACCGACGTACCGCACGGCCCCCGCGCCGCCGCGCAGCGCCCCCGCCACCGCGAGCACCGCGGCCCCCGGATAGCGGTCGGACCCGGCCGCGATGCCGACGACGCCCCGCCGGTACTTGTCGCTCTCGGCGGCCGGCACCGGCAGCAGCCGGGCCACGTCCGCGTGCTGCAACGCCTCCAGCTCGGGCTCCGCCGGCAGGTCGAGGCCGAGGCCGACCAGCCGCACCGACCCCGCGTGCTCCCGCGCCGGATCGACCAGCAGGCCCGGCTTGTGCGTCCCGAACGTCACCGTGAGATCGGCCCGGACCGCCGCCCCCCGCACCTCTCCGGTGTCGGCGTCGACCCCGCTCGGCAGGTCCACCGCGACCACCGCGGCCCGCGCCCGTGCGGCGGCCTCGGCCAGCGGTGCCGCCTCCGGCCGCAGCCCGCCCGTGCCGCCGATCCCGACGATGCCGTCGACGACGAGATCGGCCCGCTCGATCAGCTCCTCGGCCGCCCCCGTGTCCACCGCCCGTCCGCCTGCCCGGCGCAGCGCCGCGAGCCCGGCGGCGTGGGCGCGCTCCGGTGCGAGCAGCACCGCGCTCACCCCCGCGCCGCGCCGGGCCAGCCGGGCGCCGGCGTACAGGGCGTCACCGCCGTTGTCCCCGCTGCCGACGAGCAGGACGACCCGGCTGCCGTACACCCGCCCGAGCAGTTCCGCACAGGCCGCGGCGAGCCCGGCGGCGGCGCGTTGCATCAGCGCCCCCTCCGGCAGCCGTGCCATCAGTTCCCGTTCCGCCGCCCTGACCGTCTTCACGCCGTACGCAGTCCGCATGCGTCCGAGTCTCCCGCAGACGGCCGCTCAACTCCCGTACCGCCGAAGCCGGTCGTCTCCCGTACGCCGGAGCCGACCGCGAGCCGACCGGTCAGGCTTGCGGCCGGTCTTGCGGCCGGGCTCGCGGCCGGGCTCGCGGTCGGGCAGGCGGCCGGTCGCGAGCCGTCGCGGCCATTGACGCCCCTGGCACGCCCTTGCCAAACTCTCCGCCCCCCACAGGATGAATCGATTCAGTCGAATCGGTTCGACGACGGAAGCAGAGGACCCATGGGACGCAGAGCCGCACTCCTCGCCGCAGCCGGCGCCACCGCGCTCCTCACCGCGGCCGGCACCATGACGGCCCCCGCCACCGCCGCCACCGGCGCGGACACCGCCGCCCCGGCCCCCGCCCGGGCCGCCGCCTGCGGTGACGGCTCCTACCAGGCCGAAGCCGTGCAGAGCGGCAGCACCTGGACCGCCCGGCGCGGTGGCAGCACCGTGTACACCGGCACCGACATGCGCGCGGCCGTCCAGGCGGCGATCAACAGCCTGACCTCCGGCCGCACCGGCAAGGAGCGGGTGGTGGTCCGCGGCTCGGGCTCGATCTCCGCCGGTTCGCGCATCTCGCTGCCCAGCTACACCGTGCTCGACGTCTGCGGCACCATCGACGTCACCGGCAGCGGCTCCGGCGACCAGGCCCCGGTCTACTCCCGCGGCACCCGGGACATCGAGGTCCAGAACCTGAACGTCACCGGCACCCCGCTGTACGGCGTCTTCCTGCGCAACGTGCAGAACGTGGTCCTCGGCCGGATCGACATGCGCCTGTCCTCCGGCCTCGGGGTCCGCATCGACAACCGCGGCGACACCAGCCAGTGGACGCGCAACGTCCGCATCGACGACGTCTACGTCTCCGGCGCCTCCAGCCACGCCGTGGAGACGTACGGCGTCGACGGCCTCACCGTCGGCACGGTGACCGCCCGCAACGTGGGCGAGTCGGGACTGCTGCTGAACCAGACCGTCAACGCCACGGTCTCCAGGGTCGACGCGGAGAACGCGGGCACCGGCACCGGTTACGCCGCCTTCCGCATGGCCAACCGCAACGGGCGGATCGGCAGTTCCTACGCCACCAACATCCGCGTCGGCGAGGTCGTCGCGCGCGGCGGCGGACGCGGCGTGTTCTGCGTCTCCGAGAGCGGCGGCGCGACGATCGACCGGGTGACGCTCTCGAACACCGGCAACAACGCGGTCCTGATCGAGAACTGCTACAACGTGAACCTCGCCGCCCAGAGCGGCACGGTCACGGGCGGCGGCGAGATCCGCCTGGCGGCCCGCTCGGAGTTCCCGAACAACCGGGACATCACCGTCCAGAACCTCACGGTGACGAACTCGTCGATCCGGGAGAGCCCCTGCGGCGAGAACACGACGTTCCGCAACAACCGCCTGGTGAACAGCAGTCAGTCGATCTGCTAGCACGACGCCGCGCGGGGTGCGGCACCAGGTGCCGCACCCCGCGCGGGGACGTCCGTCGTCTCAGCCCGTGGTGAGCAGGCCGGCGCGCAGCCGCTTCAGGATGCGGGAGATCAGGCGCGAGACGTGCATCTGGGAGCAGCCCAGGCGTTCGCCGATCTCCGCCTGCGTCAGTTCCTCGACGAACCGCCAGTGGATGATCTTGCGTTCGCGCTCGTCGAGCTCGGCGATCATCGGGGCCAGGGCGTGGAAGTCCTCGACCAGCTCCAGGGCGGCGTCCTCGGAGCCGATGAAGTCCGCCAGCACGCTCTCGCCGTCCGGCTCACTGCCGATGGCGGCGTCCAGCGAGGCGGAGTTGTAGCCGTTGGCGGCGATCCGCGCCTCGTTGACCTCCTCCTCGGTCAGGCTCATCAGCTGGGCGAGCTCCCGGGTGGTGGGGGTGCGGCCCAGCCGGGTGCGCAGCTCCTCGGTGGCCCGGGCCAGCTGCACCCGGGCCTCCTGCAGCCGGCGCGGCACGTGCACCGACCAGGAGGTGTCGCGGAAGAACCGCTTCATCTCGCCGACGATGTAGGGGATCGCGAAGGAGGTGAACTCCACCTCGCGGGACAGCTCGAACCGGTCGATGGCCTTGATCAGCCCGATCATGCCGACCTGGACGATGTCCTCCATCTCCTCCGGCCCGCGGCTGCGGAACCGGCCGGCCGCGAAGCGGACCAGGGACATGTTCATCTCGATCAGCGTGTTGCGCGCGTACTGGTACTCGGGCGTGCCCTCCTCCAGCACCGCCAGCTGCCGGAAGAACAGCCGGGACAGCTCACGGGCGTCCTTCGGGGCGACCTGGCCGGGATCCACGACCTCCGGCAGCTCGCCCACGGTCTGAGCTCGGTCGGTCCCCGCCATCGTCGACGTCACTGTTCGCCTCCTGTTCGGTCGGCCCCGCTCGGGCACCGGTTTCCCCCGCTTACCCCGGTCGGAGCAAAGCACGCCCACCGGTCCGCCGACTTGTCCGAGTGCCGTCATCGGCGCCGGTTGCGCAGCAGCCGTACGAAGGCGAAGACCACGGTGAGCACGGCGGCGACGACGAGGAACGCCTCGCCCCAGACCGGCAGGTCGATCCCCACTCCCGGGAAGGACACCATCACCTCACCCACTTCCGTTCCGTGTCCGGCGCCTCGCTTCTCACCCTTCCGCGATGACGACCGCCGACGCCACCCCGGCGTCGTGGCTGAGCGACACGTGCCAGGACCGCACGCCCAGCTCGGCGGCCCGGGCCGCGACCGTCCCCTTGACCCGCAACCGCGGCTGCCCGCTGTCCTCGCACCACACCTCGGCGTCGGTCCAGTACAGGCCGCTGGGCGCCCCGAGCGCCTTGGCCAGCGCCTCCTTGGCGGCGAACCGCGCGGCCAGCGAGGCGACACCCCGCCGCTCCCCGCTGGGCAGCAGCAGCTCGCCCTCCACGAAGAGCCGCCGGGCCAGCCCGGGCGTCCGCTCCAGCGACGCCGCGAACCGCTCGATCTCGGCCACGTCGATCCCGACTCCGATGATGCTCATGCGCAGCACCTTACGAGCCCGTGCCCCGGTGAGGCGTCGGGCGCCCGGGGGAGGTGCCGGTTCCCCGCGCACCGGCACCCGACAGGGGGAGGGGTGTCCTCCGCCCTCCCACCCGTGCCCGGGGCGTCCTTCCCGCCGACGCGCGAAGGGCCCCGGCCGTTCCGCCGGAGCCCTCCGCCCGCATTCCGCCGTCCTACCAGCGGTACCAGCGGCCCCGTCGGCCGCCCGTGCCCGCCGGACGGACGAGGAAGCCCAGCAGCCACACCGCGAGCACGATGACCGCGACCCACCACAGGGCCTTCATCGCGAAACCCGCGCCGAACAGGACCAGCGCCAGCAGCAGAACCAGAAGAAGGGGAACCATCTGTATCAACCTCCGGCCCTGCGAGTGCCCCGGTGTCCTCCGCACACGCCCCTCAACTCCACGTTCGTTTCACATTTTTGAGGGAATCCGCACATGTTCGCCCGGTGGCCGGGAGCCCCGGAGAGCGGTGCGCTACAGGGTGTCGCCGGCCCCGATGCACTTCGCCCCCTGGGGAATCCGGGCGACGGCCTCCTTGAGCTCCACGAGGATTCCGCCGACGTCCTCGCGCGGGCCGTCATAGGTGATCTCCACCGCCGGGGAACGCCCGTAGGTGGTGAGCACGCTCACCCCCTCGGCCTTCAGGGTCCGTTCGTCCAGGACCCAGTCGACCCCCTCGGCCGTGAGGCAGAGGCTGGTGGTGGGCTCCGGTTCGCCGACCCCGCAGCGGAGCACCAGGGAACGGTCGCCCCACGCGGCGACACCGTCCCCGATGACCCAGTCGCGCGACTGCGCGCCGACCTCGTCGGGAAGCCGGTCGACGACTTCGGAGCACCGCGCGTCCCCACCGCGAGGGGCGGAGTCGACCGTGCGGGAGTCGACCACCAGCAGGGCGGTCGCGATCACCGCGACGGCGACG
Organism: Streptomyces viridosporus T7A; assembly: GCF_008704515.1. Classification (NCBI taxonomy): domain Bacteria; kingdom Bacillati; phylum Actinomycetota; class Actinomycetes; order Kitasatosporales; family Streptomycetaceae; genus Streptomyces; species Streptomyces viridosporus. The sequence goes on along the minus strand of NZ_CP023700.1, from coordinate 4,994,131 downwards.
ACGGCGACCACCACCCGCGCCGGGGTGAGAACCCCGCGCAGGGTCCGCCGACGCGGTTCTTCGACTTCTTCATCGTGATCCATGACTACCGTGACCGTGAGGGGCGCCCGGTACGGACCGGGACGACGCGGACTTCGCGCACCCCAATCCTTCACCACCCCGGCCCGGGCCCGTGCACGCCCCCTCCGCGGACCCTCCCGAGTGACCGGCGCCACAGGGCGGCCGGCGTCCCGGGGACCTACTCCACCGTCACCGACTTGGCGAGGTTGCGCGGCTGGTCGACCTCGTTGCCCCGCGCCGTCGCCAGCTCGCAGGCGAACACCTGCAACGGCACCGTCGTCACCAACGGCTGCAGCAGCGTGGGCGTGGCCGGGACGCGGATCAGGTGGTCGGCGTACGGGGCGACCGCCTCGTCGCCCTCCTCCGCGACGACGATCGTCCGGGCACCGCGCGCCCGGATCTCCTGGATGTTGGAGACGATCTTGTCGTGGAGGACGGACCGCCCCCGGGGCGACGGGGCGACCACGACGACCGGCACGTCGTCCTCGATCAGGGCGATCGGCCCGTGCTTCAGCTCGCCCGCGGCGAAGCCCTCCGCGTGCATGTAGGCGAGTTCCTTGAGCTTGAGCGCGCCCTCGAGGGCCACCGGGTAGCCCACGTGCCGCCCGAGGAACAGCACCGTGTCCTTGTCCGCGAGGGAGCGTGCCAGCTCCCGTACCGGCTCCATCGTCCCCAGGACGCGTTCCACCGCCCCGGGGATCGACGCCAGGTCCCGCACCACCGCGCGGATCTCGTCGCCCCACTTGGTGCCCCGCACCTGCCCCAGGTACAGCGCGACCAGGTAGCAGGCGACGAGTTGCGTCAGGAACGCCTTGGTCGAGGCGACCGCGACCTCCGGACCGGCGTGCGTGTACAGCACCGCGTCGGACTCGCGCGGGATCGTCGAGCCGTTGGTGTTGCAGATCGCGAGGACCTTGGCGCCCTGCTCGCGGGCGTGCCGCAGGGCCATCAGCGTGTCCATGGTCTCGCCGGACTGGGAGATGGCGATGACCAGGGTCTGCTGGTCGAGGATCGGGTCCCGGTAGCGGAACTCGCTCGCCAGTTCCACCTCGCACGGGATCCGCGTCCAGTGCTCGATGGCGTACTTGGCGATCAGGCCGGCGTGGAAGGCCGTACCGCAGGCGACGACGACGATCTTGTCGACCTCGCGCAGGACGCCCGCCGGGATCCGCACCTCGTCCAGCGTCAGCGAACCCGCCTCGTCGACGCGCCCGAGCAGGGTGTCCGTGACCGCCTTCGGCTGCTCGGCGATCTCCTTGAGCATGAAGGAGGCGTAGCCGCCCTTCTCCGCGGCGGAGGCGTCCCAGTCGACGTGGTAGGAGCGGACGTCGGCCGGACTGCCGTCGAAACCGGTCACCGTCACCGTGTCCCGGCGCAGTTCGACCACCTGGTCCTGGCCCAGTTCGACCGCGGACCGCGTGTGCGCGATGAACGCGGCGACGTCCGAGGCGAGGAAGGCCTCGCCCTCCCCCACCCCCACCACCAGCGGCGAGTTGCGCCGCGCGCCGACGACGACGTCCGGCGCGTCGGCGTGCACGGCGACCAGGGTGAAGGCGCCCTCCAGCCGCCGGCACACCAGCCGCATCGCCTCGGCGAGGTCGGCGCAGGAGGAGAACTCCTCGGCGAGCAGGTGGGCGACGACCTCGGTGTCCGTCTCGGAGACGAGGTCGTGTCCGCGCTCGGCCAACTCGGCGCGCAGGGCGGCGAAGTTCTCGATGATGCCGTTGTGGACGACGGCGACCCGGCCCGCGTTGTCGAGGTGCGGGTGGGCGTTGGCGTCCGTCGGGCCGCCGTGGGTGGCCCAGCGGGTGTGGCCGATGCCGACCGTACCGGTCGGCAGGGGGCGTTCGGCCAACTCCTTGTCCAGGTTGACGAGTTTCCCGGCCCGCTTGGCCGTGGCCAGGCCGCCGTCCGCCAGCACGGCGACACCCGCCGAGTCGTATCCCCGGTACTCCAGTCGCTTCAGGCCCGCCGTCACGACGTCCAGCGCCGACTGCGACCCCACGTATCCCACGATTCCGCACATGTGCGGCAGCCTACGGTCCGTCAGCCGCCGAAAACGGCCTCCGCCTGCCCGAAATCGGAAATTCCCACCGTCGTACGAACCCGTCCGCACGCGTCCCGCGGCCCCGGTCCCGGCAACGGCGGAGGGGCCCGGGCGGAAACCCGGGCCCCTCCGCACCCGCCCACCGCGCGCCCCGCCGGCCGGTACCGACGGCCGGGCGCGGACCGGTGGCCGGGTCAGCCGAGCTTGGCGACCTGCGCGTCGACGACCTCCGCGGGGACCTCGAAGTCCTCGCCGGTGGCCACGGAGGCGAGGTTGACGGCGCTGAAGGACACCAGGGTGGCGCCCTTGCGGACGACGACGATCTTGCTCGGCGCCTCCACGTCCTCCTCCACGGCCATGGTCAGGGTGACGGCGCTCCCCTCGTCGCCCCCCTCGGGCGCGGCGGTCGTGGCGGCCTTGACGAACTCCAGCTTCTCGCCGGCCACGGTGGCCGTGAAGCCGCCGGCGCACTTCTCGGCGGCGGTGGTCAGGCCCTTCATCGCCTCCTCGGCCCCGCCGTCCTCGTAGGAGGCGAGGTTGATCAGCATCTTGTCCACGTCGAGGGAGGCCATCATGGCCTCCTCGACGGGCAGGTCCTCGGCGGGCTTCTTCGGCTCGTCCGTCCACGACCGCTTCACGGTCGCCGCGGGCTCGCCCTGCGCCACCGCGGCCTGGGCGCGGACCAGCGGGAGGCAGGCCTCGTCGTCCGGCTTCACCTGGTCCTTGGTGAGGTCTTCCGTCGCCTCGAGCTTGGTGGCGACCTTGCCGCTCTTGACGTCCGCCTGGGCCAGCGCCGCCTTCTCCAGCTCGGCGGCGGTGAGCGCCTCGGCCGCCGGCGCTGCCGAGGCGGAGGCGTCGGCCTTGCCCTTGCCCTCGTCCTTCTTGTCCCCGTCACCGGAACCGCCGCAGGCGGTGGCGAGAAGGGCGAGTGCGGCGGCGGAGGCGGCGAGCGCGGTACGGCGGACGGCGGTGGACTTCACGATGGGCTCTCTCTTCAGTTCTGCGGAGGACTCCGCGACGCTTTCGCGGAGGACTCCGCGACGCTATGCGCGCACTGTACGCACAGCCCGTACACAAGTGATCATCAGGTGATCAGCCGGTATACGACCGTGACGCCTGTGTGATCTCGCCCGGTGGCCGCGCCGGCCGGGCCCTTCGCGCACCCGGCCCCGCCGCGGGACGGGCGTGACCCACCCCACCCGCCATCCCGTTCGAACTCCGTTAACAATGGACTGTGATCTCACCGGTCTCCTCGATGTCCCAGAGCGCCCACCGGCAGCGGCCGGAGGCGACTCCCTACGTCGACCTCACCCGTGCCGAGTGGAGCGCGCTGCGCGACAAGACGCCGCAGCCGCTCACGGCCGACGAGGTGGAGCGGCTGCGCGGTCTCGGCGACGTCATCGACCTCGACGAGGTGCGGGACATCTACCTCCCGCTGTCGCGGCTGCTCAACCTCTACGTCGGCGCCACCGACGGGCTCCGGAGCGCGCTGAACACCTTCCTCGGCGAGCAGGGCTCCCAGTCCGGCACCCCCTTCGTCATAGGGGTCGCCGGCAGCGTCGCCGTCGGCAAGTCCACGGTCGCCCGGCTGCTCCGCGCCCTGCTGTCCCGCTGGCCGGAGCACCCGCGCGTGGAGCTGGTGACCACGGACGGCTTCCTGCTGCCCACCGAAGAGCTCCAGGCCCGCGGCCTGATGTCGCGGAAAGGTTTCCCCGAGTCGTACGACCGCCGCGCGCTCACCCGTTTCGTCGCCGACATCAAGGCCGGCAAGGACGAGGTCACCGCCCCCGTCTACTCCCACCTCATCTACGACATCGTCCCCGGCGAGAAGCTCACCGTGCGCCGGCCGGACATCCTGATCGTCGAGGGGCTCAACGTCCTCCAGCCCGCCCTGCCCGGCAAGGACGGCCGCACCCGCGTGGGACTCGCCGACTACTTCGACTTCAGCGTGTACGTCGACGCCCGCACCGAGGACATCGAGCGCTGGTACCTCAACCGCTTCAAGCGGCTGCGCGAGACCGCCTTCCAGGACCCGTCCTCGTACTTCCGCAGGTACACCCAGGTCTCCGAGGAGGAGGCCCTCGACTACGCCCGCACGATGTGGCGCACCATCAACCGGCCCAACCTGGTGGAGAACATCGCCCCCACCCGGGGCCGGGCCACCCTCGTCGTGCGCAAGGGCCCGGACCACAAGGTGCAGCGCCTCAGCCTGCGCAAGCTCTGAGCGCCGGTCCCCGCCCGGCCGCCTGCCGCGCCGCGGCCGCCGCCGCCCGGCCCCGCACGGCTACGCTGCCGCCATGCTGCACCTGCGCCTGATCACGCCGGCCGAGAAGACGGACGACGTGGTCCGGCTGATCGAGGGGACGATCGGCACCGCGCACCTGTGCGTGTTCCCGGGCGCCGCGCGCGATCCCGCCGGGGACGTCGTGCTGTGCGACGTGGCCCGGGAGGCGGGCGACGAACTCCTCGGTGAGCTGAAGGGGATCGGGCTGGACGCGTCCGGCTCCATCGCCGTGGAGAACGTCGACCTGTCGCTGTCCCGGCGGGCCGACGAGGCGGAGGCCCGGGCGCCGGGCGAGAGCGCGGACGCGGTGCTGTGGGAGCGCCTGATCGAGGCGACCCACGAGGAGTCGACGCTGTCCGTCACCTACCTGGCGTTCATCACACTGGCCACCATGATCGCGGCCTGCGGCGTGGTGCTGGACAACGCGGTCCTCATCGTGGGCGCGATGGCGGTGGGTCCGGAGTTCGGCCCGCTGGCCGGCGTCTCCACCGCGGTCGTGCGGCGACGGCCCCGCCTCGCGCTGCGTTCGGTGGTCGCCCTGCTCACCGGCTTCGCGGTGGCGATGGCGGTGACGGTGGGCTTCAGCTTCTTCATGGACGCGGTCGGGCTGTTCTCCGAGGGGCGGCTGGAGGCCGACCGCCCGCAGACCGGGTTCGTCTACGCCCCCGACTGGCTCTCCTTCGTGGTGGCGGTCCTGGCGGGCGCGGCCGGCACGCTCTCGCTGACCTCCGCCAAGTCCGGCGCCCTGGTCGGCGTCGCCATCTCGGTGACGACGATCCCGGCGGCCGCGAACGCCGCCGTGGCGCTGAGCTACGGGGACGCCGTCCAGACCTGGGGCTCCACCCGTCAGCTGCTGCTCAACCTGCTCGGCATCACCCTCGCGGGCACCCTCACGCTGCTGGCCCAGAAACACTTCTGGGCCGGACAGCACGAGCGTCTGCACGAACGCTCCGGGGGCTGAGCGGAGCCGGCGCCCGGCAGGCGCGGGTCCCTCCGGCCTGTCGCCGCTCGGGTCGCCGAGCCGGCGACGACGCCGTCCGGACCGGCGCGCCGTACGTCGGCACCGGCTCGGCGGCCTCCCCCGGTCGTGCTGACCGGGCAGGCGTCGAAGCCGACCGCCGAGCAGCGGACGGCCGTCGCCGCCGCGCACGCCGGGCACACGCAGGCACAGGCCGCCGTCGCGCAGTCCCTCGCCGCGCCGGGGCCGCCGCCCCACCGGCCCGCACGGTCGAGTCCGGCCGGGCCGCACGGTCGAGTCCGGCCGGCCCGGGCCGCCGAGGACAGGGCCCACCGGATTCCGCACGGCCCGTGCCCCCTGTCCACAGAGGTGCGGGCCCTTCGTCGTACAGAGCCCTCGGCGGTTATCCCAGCGCCGACTTCACCACGTCCGCCAGCCGCCCCGCCACCGTGCGGGCCTGGTCGAGGTCCGCGGCCTCCACCATCACCCGCACCAGCGGTTCCGTGCCCGAGGGGCGGAGCAGGACGCGTCCGGTCTCCCCCAGTTCCCGCTCGGCCTCGGTGACGGCCGTCGCGAGGTCGGCGGAGGTCTTCACCCGGGACTTGTCCACGTCCGGCACGTTGACGAGCACCTGCGGCAGCCGCTCCATCACCGACGCCAGCTCCCGCAGCGGACGCCCGGTCTCGGCGACCCGCGCCGCGAGCAGCAGGCCGGTCAGCGTGCCGTCGCCCGTCGTGGCGTGGTCGAGGACGATGACGTGGCCGGACTGCTCGCCGCCGAGGGCGTAGTCCTTCTGCTTCATCTCCTCCAGCACGTACCGGTCGCCGACCGCGGTCTGCACGAGCCGGATGCCCTCGCGCTCCATGGCGAGCTTGAAGCCCAGATTGGACATCACGGTCGCGACGACGGTGTCCGAGCGCAGCGCGGAACGCTCCCGCATGGCCAGCGCGAGCACGGCGAGGATCTGGTCCCCGTCGACCTCCTCGCCGGTGTGGTCCACGGCCAGGCACCGGTCGGCGTCGCCGTCGTGCGCGATGCCGAAGTCGGCCCCGTGCTCGACGACGGCGGCCTTCAGACGGTCCAGGTGGGTCGAGCCGCAGCCGTCGTTGATGTTGAGCCCGTCGGGTTCGGCGCCGATGGTGACGACCTCGGCCCCGGCCCGCGCGAACGCCTCCGGCGATACTTTGGCGGCGGCGCCGTGCGCCTCGTCGAGGACGATCCGCAGGCCGTCCAGCCGGTTCGGGAGGACGCCGACGAGGTGGGCGACGTACTGGTCGAGCCCCTCCTCGTGGTCCCGCACCCGGCCGACGCCGGCACCGGTCGGGCGGTCCCAGGGGGCACCGGTGCGGTGCTCCTCGTACACGGACTCGATCCGGTCCTCCAGCTCGTCGGCGAGCTTGTGGCCGCCGCGGGCGAAGAACTTGATGCCGTTGTCCGGCATGGCGTTGTGGCTGGCGGAGAGCATCACGCCGAGGTCGGCGCCGAGTGCTCCGGTGAGGTACGCCACCGCGGGCGTCGGCAGGACCCCGACCCGCAGGACGTCCACGCCCGCGCTCGCCAGGCCCGCGACCACGGCGGCCTCCAGGAACTCCCCGGACGCACGGGGATCACGCCCGACCACGGCGGTGGGCCGGTGCCCTTCGAACGTGCCCGCCTCGGCCAGTACGTGCGCGGCGGCGACGGACAGGCCGAGCGCCATCTCCGCCGTCAGGTCCGCGTTGGCGACACCGCGCACGCCGTCCGTGCCGAAGAGTCGTCCCACTTGTCCTCCTGAGGAAACGTCAGTGTCGAGAGCCGTGGCGAGACCGTGCCGAGGCGTCGGGCCCGTCCGCGCGGTCGACGGTTGTACCGCTGACGAAACGTGTGATGTGTTCGAGGGTCGCGACGCGGGAGCGGCTCCGCGTCTCCGCGCGGGAGAGCACGACCACCCGATCACATTAGCCTTCGAGCGCCTTGTGCCGTTATACGCCCAGGACCCTGAATAAACGAACGCCCCGGCGGCACAGTGGCGTGCCGCCGGGGCGTTCGGAGTACGCGCGAGCGCCCTGTGATCAGCGCTTGCTGTACTGCGGGGCCTTGCGGGCCTTCTTCAGACCGGCCTTCTTCCGCTCGACCGCGCGGTCGTCGCGGCGCAGGAAGCCGGCCTTCTTCAGCGGGCCGCGGTTGTTGTCGACGTCGGCCTCGTTCAGCGCACGGGCGACACCGAGACGGAGCGCACCGGCCTGACCGGAGACACCGCCACCCGCGATGCGGGCGATGACGTCGTAACGGTCCTCGAGCTCGAGCACCTTGAAGGGCTCGTTGACTTCCTGCTGGTGCACCTTGTTCGGGAAGTAGTCCTCGAGGGTGCGACCGTTGATCTTCCACTTGCCGGTGCCCGGGACGATCCGGACGCGGGCGATGGCGTTCTTGCGGCGGCCCAGGCCGGCGGCCGGCTGCGGCTCGCCGAAGCGGGAGGCCAGGGACTCCGAGGTGTACTCGCCCTCGACGGGGACCTCGGACTCGGTGGTGTAGCTGTCGATGTCAAGCTCTTCGAGCGGCTGCTCGGCAGTGGTCTCGGCCACGATTCTCCTCAGTTCTCTTCGCTTAGGGGGTGGCCGGACTTACTGCGCGACCTGGGTGATCTCGAACGGCACCGGCTGCTGGGCGGCGTGCGGGTGCTGGTCGCCCGAGTAGACCTTCAGCTTCGAGAGCATCTGACGGCCCAGGGTGTTCTTGGGGAGCATGCCCTTGACGGCCTTCTCGATGGCCTTCTCGGGGCTCTTCTCGAGCAGCTCGTCGTACCGGACGGAGCGGAGACCACCCGGGTAACCCGAGTGGCGGTACGCCATCTTCTGGGTCCGCTTGTTGCCGGAGAGGTGCACCTTGTCGGCGTTGATGATGATGACGAAGTCACCGGTGTCGACATGCGGGGCGTAGATGGGCTTGTGCTTGCCGCGCAGGATGGAGGCCGCAGTGGAGGCCAGACGACCCAGGACGACGTCCTGAGCGTCGATGACGTGCCACTGGCGCGTCACATCGCCGGGCTTGGGGCTGTACGTACGCACGGTTCGTAGCCTTCGCTTCTTCAGTGAATAGGTCCTGACAAGGTCACCGAAGACGATCACGACAGCCCTGACCGCACCGCGGTGACGCAAACCGCGTGCTGGTCGCTGGTCATCGGCCCGGTGGACCGGTGTAAGGGCCCCTCACGTGAGAATGAGCAAGCCAATACACATAACGAACAGGCAGGATACCCATGCTCGGCCGGACGGGTCAAAACGGGACCGCCGTCGGTGGGCTACGCCGACCCTAAAGCCGTACGCCGCTCCACGGACGCCTCACGCGGCCCGTCCGCCTCACCCGTCCCCCGTACGCAGTGGCGTCCGACCGTCACCGCCAGCGCGCACAGCGTGAACGCGTCCCGGAAGGCCCGGCGCCGCCCCGACTCCAGCCACGGCCAGGTCACCCCCGGCAGCTGCGGCACCAGGGCGAGCCAGAACCAGGGCCGCCGGGCCACCGCGCCGGCGTACGGCAGGCCGGCGAGCAGCAGCGGCAGGACGACCAGGAGGTAGTGGTTGTAGGAGGGCCGCGAGACGAGGAACGCCGAGAGCATCAGCCCCGCGGACGTCTCCGCCAGCCGCAGCGGCACCGGCCCGGGGCCGCACCAGCGCCGGTACGCGCACCCCACCCCCACCGCGGCCGCGAGCAGCGCCAGCGCCCCGGCCACCGCCCCGGGCACGCCCAGCCGGGGCAGCACCGCCGCCGGCGACGCCTCGTAGAGCCTCAGGAAGGCGTCGTCGCCGTGCAGCAGGAAGGGCAGGGTGCGGGTGAAGAAGCCCGTCGGGTCGGGCAGCAGCAGCCCCGCCGCGACCGAGGCCGCCGACGGCACCAGCAGCAGCACGGCCAGCGCCCGCCACCGGCGCGCGAACAGGAACAGCAGGACCATCGGCGCGAGCAGCGGCTTCAGCGCCACGGCCGCCCCGACGACCGCGCCCGCCGCGACCCACCGGCCGCGGCTCGCCAGCAGCAGGCACAGCGGCAGCGCGAGCGCGGCCGTCGCCGTCCAGTTGCCCAGCCGCACCAGCTGCCCGAACGGCGCGAAGCCGGCCGCGAGGCCCAGCAGCCCGAGGGCGGCGAGCCTGCTGTGCAGCGGTACGCGGTGCAGCCGCAGGGCGCAGACCCAGCCCAGTGCGAGGGCGGTGGTCACCGCCACCGGCACCAGCACGTCGAGCACGGACCGCGGCAGCAGCGCCTGCGGGGCGGCGGCCAGGACCGCGCTCGGCAGATAGAGGAAGTGCGGATCGTCATACGGCGAACCACCGGCCAGCCAGGTCCGCGCGGCGTCCACGACGATCGCGTTGTCCATGCCTCCGTCCGAGGTCACCCGCACCGTGTGCGCCGTCAGCGCCCCCAGCAGCAGGACGAGTGCCGCCCACAGATGTCTGCCCGCGGGTCGCACCAACCACCCGGAGATGTCGCCTTTGCCCGTAACCATGGCCGCAACGCTAGGGCCTGCGGGGCGCGTTGAGGCGGACCAGCACGCCCCGCGGCCCGTCTAAGATGCGCCCCATGAGTTTTGGGCAGGGGGGACCTCCGCAGCAGTGGGATCCCTGGAAACCGCATTCCCAGCAGCCCTGGAACGGCGGCGGTGGCGGCGCCGGCCAGTCCCCGGACTGGGCCGCGCTCGCCGAGGCCTCCGAGGCCCGCCACAAGCGGCGCCGGCTGCTGCTCATAGGCGGCGGCGCACTCGCCACCGTCGCGATAGGCACGGCCGTCGCGGTGGCCGTCGTCTCGGCGAACGGCGACGACCGGGCCGCGGGCGGCCCGTCCTCCCAGCTGCCCGGGACCGCCGACATCCCGAGCGCCACGGCCACGGCGCCCTCGTTCGCCCCGACGAGCGCGCCGCCCCCGCTGGACCCGAAGGAGTTCGTCGCCAGCGCGCAGAAGGACAAGGCGCCGCTGAGCCCGGACATCCTCTTCCCGGGCACGCAGCTGACCATGGGCGAGACGGTGTACCGGAAGGGCCCGACGGCCGACACCCGGGACTGCGCCTCGGCGGCGAAGGCCACGCTCCCCAAGGTCCTGAACGACAACGACTGCACCCGCCTGATCCGCGTCACCTACACCAAGGACGGCATGGCGGTGACGGTCGGCGTGGCCGTCTTCGACACCGAGGCCCAGGCGACCAGGGCCAAGCAGCAGGCCGACAACAAGAGCATCGTCAAGTCCCTGGCGGGCGGCGGTGTCAAGGAGTTCTGCGACGGCGCGGTCTGCCGCTCGACCACCAACGCCTACGGCCGCTACGCCTACTTCACCCTGGCCGGCTTCACCGACGGCAAGGACGTGACGGAGAAGGACACGGCCGTCTTCGCCACGGGCGACGACCTCCAGGAGTTCACGTTCCGTCAGATCCGCCGCAGGGGCGAGGCCCAGGCCTCGGCGGCGGCGAACCAGTAGCCGGCCGCCGCCGGGGAAGCGCGGCGCCGGCGCCTCACAGCCGCTTGGCGCTGCGCAGCGTCTTGGCGTAGTAGCCGTTGCCGTCCAGTCGGGAGACGCCGCCGATGTCGCCGATGGTGGGGCCGTTGACCTCCTCCCGGCTGGACACGAAGATCAGGTGCCCCTCGGTGTCGTAGCCGAGCACCATGCCCACGTGGTCCAGCCGCTCCTTGGTGCGCGCGTCGAGCTTGAAGAAGACCAGGTCGCCGGGCTGGAGCTGGTCGATGGCGGACGGCCGGTCGTCCGCCGACACCCCGGTCAGCGGGAGGATGTCGGCGCCCTCGTCGGAGCGGGCCATGCCGTTGGCGGTGCGGGGCAGGCCGTCGCCGGAGGCGTCCGAGGACATCAACGGGTAGCGGGCCCGGTAGCCGAGCACCATGCGGATGAAGCCCGAGCAGTCCAGGGAGTTGGCGCGCATGGCCTCCGGGGTCCCGGTCACGCCGTCCCGGAACGGGTACGGAACGCCGAGGTAGTCGTAGAAGTCGGACTGCTCCAGGCGCAGGTCGCCGCCCTCGGCGCCGGTGGTGTTCAGCGGGCCGAAGTGCGCGTCACCGGCGTAGACGGTGCCCTGTTCGTCCTTCTTCTGCGGAGCACCCGCCACGTACTGGAAGGCGATGGCGAACAGGTCGTCCTCCTTGCTGTCCCGGTACTCGGCGTACCACTCCTTGAACCACTTCTCCTTCTCGGCGCCCTTCTCCCAGGTCTCGGGCATGAGGCGGACCCAGTCCGTGGTGGAGACCTTGGAGGAGGTGGACGTCGGCTCCTCGAAGGTGCGGGCCGGACCGGTCAGCGTCGCGGTGCGCGCGCCGTCCGTGAAGACGGCCTGGATCTGGCCGTCGGCGCCGCGCAGCACCGAGCGCGCGGGGTTCTCCAGCCGGGACCAGGTCGCCTCGCCCTTGTCGCCGGAGCCGCCGCCGGAGCCTCGGCCGCCCTCCAGGACGCCGATGTCGCGGACCTCCGTGACACCGGGGACCTCCTGCTTGCGCAGCTCCACGGTGAGGTAGCCGGAGGTCCCGACGAGTGCCAGCACCGCGAGGCCCGAGACGACGGGCCGCGCCTTCTTCTTCCCTGCCATCGGTTACTCCTCGATTGTTCCGGTACGGCGGATCAGACGGTGGGCATGACGCCGAGCAGCAGGCCGGCGGCGACGACGATGTAGGCCATCAGCGAGACCGTGCCGGTGGCCAGCAGGGTGGCGCCCTTGGGCTGGCGCACCAGCTGGTAGGCGATCAGACCGGGCACGATGAACCCGAGGGTCTGGTTGCCGTACAGCAGCGGGAACTCCAGCGAGAGCACGATCATCACCGTGGACTGGAGCAGCACGCCCAGCAGCACCACCGCGGCGAACAGCCGCTTGCCGTAGAGGATCACCAGCCGCTGCATGAGCTTGGTGCCCGCGTAGGTCAGGGCGGTGACGCCGACCATCATGGCCGCGCGCTGGAGGTCCTCGATGAGGGTCAGGGCGATCCAGCCGGGCGTGATCATGCCGCCGGGCGACAGGTTGGTGGTGAGGTAGCACAGCAGCGAGAAGAACAGGCCTATGGCGATGCCCAGGGCGGCCATCTCGGGGGTCAGGGCGGCGGTGGTCAACGGGGTCTCCGGGCAGGTGGGCGGGGGTGGGCGAGGCGGTCGGCCCGCGGGTCAGTGGCGGGCGGGCGGTCCGCCGCCCTCGGTGGTCGGGTACCGGTGCCCGCCGTGGGGGCCGTACGGGTCGTCGTACGACTCGTCGCCGTTCGGCCAGGCCTGCCGGGCGGCCTGCCGGCCGGGGGCGTACTGCTGCTCGTACTGCTGCTCGTACTGCTGCCGCTCGTGCTGCTGCCCGTACTGCTGCTGGTACGGCCCCGCAGGCTGGGCAGGGAGGCGGACGACCGGGATCTCCTGGGTCCGGGAGGCCTGGTAGCGCTCCTCGTACGCCGTCGGGTACGAGGCGAACGGGTCCAGGCGCGGCGGCTGGGCCGCCGGGGCGGCGGCCGGCGTCGGGGCCGCGGGGGCGGCGTCGCTGTCGTCCGCCGGGAGCTCGGCCAGGTACTCCAGGAGCTCCTCGCCCTGGCCGTGGATGTTGCCGATGGCGACCAGCGAGGAGCCGTCGGCCATGCGGCCGAGCAGGGTCGGCATGAACTCGTCGGCGGCGCGGCGGTCCCCGCCCAGGTCGACCGCCCGGTCCCGCCACTGCGCGGGGATGGCGTCGATGGCGCTCTTGGCGGGGTGGCCGATGACGAAGACGTTGTCCGGCTGGAGGTCGGGGATGATCTCGCCCATCTGCCCGTTGCGCTCGACGCGGTCCGGGCGGCAGTTGATCACGACGTTCAGCGGGCGGCGGATGGCGCCGAGGTCGAGCAGCTGGTTGATGTTCATCAGCGTCGACTCGGGGTCGTTGGCCGCGAAGACGTTGGCGAAGGCGAGCCGCTTGCCGTCGGGGGCCACGTAGCGCTCCACGGAGAGCACACCCGGGTCCGGCGGGGCGTCGTACATGCCCTGGAGGGCGACCTCGCGCTCCACGCCGAGCAGCTCGGCGACGACCAGGGCGATCGCCACGTTCTCCTTGAAGGTGAACCAGCTGAAGCCGCGCAGCTCCTCGTCGGTGACCATCTCGGGGTCCGCGTAGACCAGCTTGCAGTTACGGGCGTCCGCCTCCTCCTGGAGGATGTGGAAGCGCTCCTTCTCGGCGGTGACGCAGATGCCGCCCTCGGGCATCGAGCGGCACAGCGAGCGGGCCACGTCGTCGAGGGTGGGGCCCATCTCGGCGAGGTGGTCCTCGCGGACGTTGCACAGCACGCCGATCGTGGAGCGGATCAGCTTGCTCTGGTTGACCTCCTGCAGGGCCGGCATGACCGCCATGCACTCGATGACGAGGGCGTCGGGGCGGTAGGTGGCGGCCCGGCGGACGATGCCGATCTGCTCGACGACGTTGGCGATGCCGAACTTGCGGTAGACCGGCTCCTCGGTGGCGTCCGGGTGGATGAAGCGCGCCGCCGTACCGGTCGTCTTGGCCACGGTGACCAGGTCACCGCCGCGCAGCGCCCCGGCGCACAGCCGGGTGATGGAGGACTTGCCGCGGATGCCGTTGACCAGTACCCGGGAGGGGATGGAGTGCAGGGCGGCGTAGTGCCGGCGCTGCTCCACGATGCCCGCGACGAGCAGGAACGCGCTGCCGGCCAGCAGGACGAAGTAGAGGTAGAGCACGGCGGGTCACCTTCCTCCGGCGCCGAGCCGGGGCTCGGCGGCCCGGCGGGCCTGGTTCTGACGGCGGGCCTGCAACTGCTGGCGGATCAGTTCGAGGCTGCGCACGATCGCACCCACCTCGTCCTGGTAGCGGGGGTAGTGCACGGTCTTCAGGTCGCCGTCGGCCAGCTTCTCGGCGCCGGCGGCCAGCGCCCGCAGCGGCCGGGCGACCACCAGGTACACCCAGCCCAGGCAGACGACGATCGCGGCGAGACCGAGCAGGCCGGCGAGCACGCTGCGGTCCTCGCGCTCGTAGGGGGTGATCTGGAAGTGCTCGGCGTCCTGCCAGCTGACGACGGTCCAGCCGATGTCGGAGGCGACGCCGCCGCCGGAGAAGGGGGCCGCGGCGGCGACGGTGACGCCGCCGTCGCGCAGCAGCAGGCCGTTCTCGACCGGCCCGGCGCCGACCGGCACGTTGCCCGCGCGCACCAGGTCGGGCAGGGCGTTGTTCGGCAGGTCCTCGAAGGCGAGGAAGCCGCCGCTGGCGGCGAGCGTCTCGGCGTCGGCGTTCACCACCCGGACCTCGCCGAGGCCGGGCCGCTTCAGCAGCGAGTTCAGGAACTCCACGCGCACCTCGCCGACGAGCGTGGTGCCCTTGTGCTCGGGCACCGGCGCGGCGGCCTGGATCACGGGCTTCTTCTCACCCTTGCCGGACACGCGGATCAGGGGCAGGTCCTTGCCGTCGCTCCAGTCGTGCGGGTCGCCGCCGGCCCGGGCGACGACCTCGCCGGTGTGGTCCACGACGTACAGCGCCTGGTAGCGGGTGTGCTCGCGCAGGGCGTCCTTCAGCCGGGCGGCGGTGGCGTCGGGGTCGCCGACGTCGATCAGGCGGGAGGTGGAGACCAGGTCGGCCTGGGCCTCGTTCAGCGCCCGGCGGACCCGGTCGGCGACCAGGTCGGTGCGGTCGCGCTGGTCGTTGACCATGGTGGCGGGCACGCTGACCGAGCCGTCGGTGCGGTTCAGCAGCAGGCCGACGGGCACGCACCACAGCAGGAGCAGGACGGCGGTCACCGCGAGCGGCACCCGCAGACCCAGCCGGACCTTGCCGCCGGGCGCGCCGTCGGTCCCGCCCGGGCCGCCGAGCTGCCCGCGCAGGCGTTCCAGGGCCGTGCCGACCCGGGCGGCCTCACCCCAGCGGGGCACGGAGACGGGACGGGTCAGGTCGCCCCGGGCCAGCCGGCGGGACTCCAGGAACAGCCGCAGCAGCGGGCGCTGGACGCTCATCCACAGCACGGCGGCCGCCAGCAGGCCGAGCACCACCAGGGCGCCGGCCGCGATCAGCCCGAACAGCTCCCGGTCCGGTCCCACGCCGCCCTGCTGCTGGACCACGGGCAGCATGGCCACGACCGTGAGCCCGAGACCGGCCGCGACGCTCTTCTTCTCCTCCGGGTCGGAGGAGGCGAGGGAGGCGTACCCGGCGGTGGCGACACGGCCGTTGTAGTCGTCGCCGAGCAGGGTGCCGCTGACGCCGGGGTAGCCGCGGGAGCCGGGCTCCTTGGCGCTGACGGGGTGCTCGGCGGTGTGCTCGGCCGCCTGCTCGGCCATCCGGGACATCTGCTTCTGCAGGAAGGTCAGTTCCTTGCGCTCCTGGTCGGAGTTGAGCGCTTCGTTCTGTTCGAAGCCCGCCGTGGCGAGGACCTCTCCGTCCTGGGCCACGACCGCCATGGTGCGGAACGGGCCCAGGTTGATCGCGGGCACGGACAGGCTGTTGGAAGCGATCAGCAGTTGCTGCGGCCGGTCCTCGAAGTCGAGGACGGCCATCGTCATCAGCCGGACGTCACCGGTCTCCAGCCGGACCATGCGTGGGGCCAGCGCATGCTTCCCGGTGAGGACCTCCTTGTCCAGCCAGGCGAGAGGAATCCTTTCTCCCCGGGCGGCGAGCACATCCCCGCTCTTGAGGTCCAGGATCGTGGTGCCGGTCCACTTCTGGTAGGTCCTGCCCAGGTCGGACAGCACCTGCTCGGGCTCGGCCGGCTTGCCCGCGTTCAGCGCGGCGACGGTGCGACGCAGGTCCGTGATCCGCTCGTCGATCGAGGCGCGCAGCGCGATGGCGCCGTCCTCGGCGAAGTGCTTCTGCGAGGACAGCACCGCCTTCGGCACGACCGGCTCGCCGCTGGGGCCGAGCACCTTGGCGGTGAGCCCGGCCAGGGCGAGGATCAGCACGCACAGCACCGCGATCGGGGGTCGGATGCCGCCCAGGAGCGGCATGTCCGCCCGTCTGCGGCTGCGCCGCCGCCCCTGCGCGGGAGGCGGGACGTGGCTCGTTGTCACGGGGTTCATCCTTGGTCGCTACGGAGGTGTCCAGCGCCTGCCGGACACACCGCTGCCGCGGCCGTGCGACGCCGTCACTCAAAGGACTGGTAAATGCTGCCAAGGTTGTACTCCTGGCAGAGAATGTGCTTTAGGTCTCGTCACTCATCCAACGAGAGCTGCTTCAGGCCGTCGCCGCCGGGCGTCCCCCGGTTGTAGAGGAAGCCGCGCGTGCGGTCCTCCGCGAGGCGGTAGCGGGCGAGCCGCTCCTCGGACAGGTCGCCCGGCTCGTCGATCACCTGCTGCACGTCCACGAGCCGGTGGTCCACGACCGCCCCGTCCGGGACCTTCTCCCCGGTCTCCACCTCGGGCGGGATGTCCACCAGGGTGGTGCGGTAGCGGGCGGTGACGTCCCAGCCCTCGGCCGTCTCCCGGAACTCGAACCAGCCGATGGCCCCCTCCTCGGTGGTCCCCTTGGGCGAGGAGTGCCGGGCGATCTGGTTGCCGAGGCTGTAGGCGATCCAGGTGCCGTTCACCTTCTGGATCGGCTGCACCACGTGGGCGTGGTGGCCGATCACGAGGTCGACACCGGTCTCCTCGGTGAGCCGCTGCGCCAGCTGCAACTGCGGCACGCTCGGCTCGTTGTAGTGCTCCAGCCCCCAGTGGACCGAGAGGATGACCACCTCGGCGCCCTTGTCCCGGGCCCGGGTCTCGGCCTTCTTGATCTCGTCGGTGCTGAGCCGGTTGAACGCCCACTTCTGCTTCTCGGGCGTCGGGTTGAGGAAGGACTCCCAGGAGTA
The DNA here is from genome assembly GCF_008704515.1 of Streptomyces viridosporus T7A. NCBI lineage: Bacteria > Bacillati > Actinomycetota > Actinomycetes > Kitasatosporales > Streptomycetaceae > Streptomyces > Streptomyces viridosporus. Next base: position 4,977,032 of record NZ_CP023700.1, on the reverse strand, counting down.
GGCGAGATGTGCGACCTTGACGCCGTTGACCTCGCGGATGTTGATCCGCTCCGCCTCCTCGGCCGAGCGCGAGGACCCGGTGTGCCCGAGCTCCAGCTCGTCCATGGCGTCCAGGGTGCGCCGGACGCCCTTCATCCCGTGGTCGTACGTGTGGTTCGAGGCCGTCGAGCAGGTGTCGTACCCCACGTCCTTCAGGGCCGTCAGGACCTGCGGCGGGACCAGGAACTCCGGATACCCCTCGAAGGGACCCTCGGGCTCCCCGACCGGTGTCTCCATGTGACAGATCGCCAGGTCGGCCTTGCTGATGACCGGCTTCACCCCGGCAAACATGGGCCCGAAGTCGAGCCCGGCCTCCCCCTCGCCGGTCTCCTCGGCGTCCTTGGCCGCCTGCTCGACCAGCTCCGGGTGGATGAGCACGTCACCCGCGGCCGCCACGGTGAACGAACGGCCACCCGGCTTCGCCTGCGGCTCCTCGCTCCCGGAGGCACACGAGGCGGTCAGCCCGGCCGCCACCAGAATGGAGACCACCCGACCCATGCGGAGAGGTTTACGAAATGTCACCGGGTCATACTCACACGGAGCACACACGCCACAGAGGTGCAGCCATTACAAGACAGTCACGTTTTCCTCGCATGTTGACGCTGATCGGTTTGTTCGGACTGATCGTGCCGCTCTCCGCATGCCAATCGGAATCGGATCCTCCGTTGGAGCGCAGCGATCCGGCGGCCCGGGAGCTGGTGGACCTGGACAGCCGCATCCTGTCGTACACGGCGGAGTTCCGGCCCGAGGGCCCCTACACGCCCCCCGACGACGAGGAGCGCGACCGGCTGGCCCGGGGCGTCGGGCACCTGCTGGACGGAGACGCGCGGGCGGCGGAGCGGTCCCTCGCCCCGATCGGCCTCGGCGTCACCCGGCTCACCGACACGTCCTCCGGTCGCCGCTACGACGAGATCGCGGCCACCGGCGACGGTGCGAGCGCCCACTGGGGCAGGCTCTACCTGAACGCCGACTCCAGGATCCGCTGGAACGTGCAGGTCCCCCACCCCGTCTCCGACCGGAACACCGAGGAGCTCGGCGTGCGCCTGCTGGAGGACACCCCGGGCGGCGCGCTCGTGCTGGCCGGCGCCCACCGCCGGGCCGGCCGCACGGATGCCGCCGACGTCGCCCACCGCGAGGACAGCGCGTTCCACGTCACCGTCCTGGAACTGCACAAGCGCGGCGTGCCCGGCGTCCAGCTGCACGGATTCGCCGAGTCCACCGAGGAGCGCTACGACGCCGTGCTGTCCACCGGCGCCGCGCAGAGCGCTCCCGGCGAGGTGGCCGCCCTGGCCGACCGCCTGGAGGCGGACGGCCTGCGGGTCTGCCGGGGCTGGTCCGCCCGCTGCCGGCTGGAAGGCACGACCAACGTCCAGGGCAAGGCCGCACAGCGCCGGCACGCGACCTTCGTCCACGTCGAGCTCACGTCGGACGCCCGGGGCGACGGACCCGACGCGGACGAGGCGGCCCGGGGCCTGTCGGGCCTGCTCACCACCTGGGCGGAGGACTGACGGGCACGACGGCCCGGCTCAGCAGCACCTCGCCGCGGGCAGCGACCGCCTGTTGCGGGCCTCCTTGCTGCGGGCCGCCAGCAGTTCGTCCGCCGGGTAGCCGACCTCCTCCAGGGTCAGCCCGTGCGGGCGCACGACGTGCACGGCCGAGTCCCGCACCCCCGCCGCCAGCACCTTCCCCGGCCAGTCGGGCGGGCGGTGGCCGTCGCCGACGAACAGCAGCGCGCCGATCAGCGAGCGCACCATGTTGTGGCAGAAGGCGTCGGCCCGGACGGTCGCCGTGACGATCCCGTCCTCGTCGCGCACCAGGCTCAGCTCCTGGAGCGTGCGGATCGTGGTCGCGCCCTCCCGCCGCTTGCAGTACGCGGCGAAGTCGTGCTCCCCCAGCAGCCCCCGCGCGGCCTCGTTCATCGCGTCGACGTCGAGCGGCCAGTCGTGCCACAGCACGTGCCCGCGCAGCAGCGGGTCCACCCCGCCCGGGTTGTCGGTGACGCGGTAGGCGTAGCGCCGCCAGACCGCCGAGAACCGGGCGTCGAAACCGGCCGGCGCCTCCCGCAGGGCCCACACCCGCACGTCCTTCGGCAGCCGCCCGGCGAGCCGCTTCAGCAGCTTCCCCTTGTGCTCCGCCCACACCCCGGCGGGCAGGTCCACGTGGGCCACCTGGCCCCGCGCGTGCACCCCGGCGTCGGTGCGGCCGGCCACGGTCAGCTCGTACGTCGTCCCGGACCGCGTCACGGTCCGCAGGGCGTCCTCGACCTCCTCCTGCACGGTCCGCCTGCCCCCGGCCTGCTTGGCCCAGCCGTGGAAGCCGGCGCCGTCGTAGGACAGGTCGAGGCGGACACGTACGGACCCTGGTTGTACTTCGTCACTCACGTACGGATCCTCTCAGGTACGCGAAAGCGGGCCCGCCCCGCGAAGGGCGGACCCGCTCGGCGCGAGGCAGTGGTGCCTCAGGCGTCCTTGGCGTCCTCGGCCGGGGCCTCGGCGGCCTCGTCCTTGGTCAGGTCGGCCTTGGCGTCCTCGGCCGGGGCCTCGGCGGCCTCGTCCTTGGTCAGGTCGGCCTTGGCGTCCTCGGCCGGGGCCTCGGCGGCCTCGTCCTTCTTGAGGGCGTCCTCCTTGACCGCGCGCTTGGTCGCGGCCTCGGCCTCGCCGACCGCCGTCTGCTGCACCGTCAGCGCCTCGACCAGCTCGATGACGGCCATGGGCGCGTTGTCGCCACGGCGGTTACCGATCTTGGTGATGCGGGTGTAGCCGCCCGGACGGTTCTCGTACCGCGGGCCGATCTCGGTGAAGAGCGTGTGGACGATGCCCTTGTCCGTGATGACCTGGAGCACCTGACGGCGGTTGTGAAGGTCGCCCTTCTTCGCCTTGGTGATCAGACGCTCGGCGTACGGGCGCAGCTTGCGCGCCTTCGCCTCGGTGGTGGTGATGCGGCCGTGCTCGAAGAGCGACTTCGCGAGGTTCGCGAGCATCAGCTTCTCGTGCGCGGCGCTGCCGCCCATACGGGCACCCTTGGTGGGCTTCGGCATGGTTCTTCTCCTGTGTGTCTGCCCCGGCCGTATCAGGTACCGGAGTCAGTATCCGAGCAGACGGTTGTCTGTCGGAGATCCGGGAGCCACCCCGTGGGGGAGCTCCCGGAAGGGGAGCGGGCGCGCACGGCGCGCCCGCTTCCTAGGATCCGATCGTCGGTCCCGAGCTGTCAGTACTGCTCGGTCTCGACGAACCCGGCGTCCGCGTCGTCGTCGGCGCCGAAGGCGTCCGCGGCGGCCGTCGGGTCGAAACCGGGCGGGCTGTCTTTGAGGGCGAGGCCCATGCCGGCCAGCTTCGCCTTGACCTCGTCGATCGACTTCGCACCGAAGTTGCGGATGTCGAGGAGGTCGGCCTCGGAGCGGGCGACGAGCTCACCCACGGAGTGGATGCCCTCGCGCTTGAGGCAGTTGTACGACCGAACGGTGAGCTCCAGCTCCTCGATCGGCAGCGCCAGGTCGGCGGCGAGGGCGGCGTCCGTCGGGGACGGGCCCATGTCGATGCCCTCGGCGTCGATGTTGAGCTCGCGGGCCAGACCGAACAGCTCGACCAGCGTCTTGCCGGCCGACGCCATGGCGTCGCGCGGACGCATGGCCTGCTTGGTCTCGACGTCGACGATCAGCTTGTCGAAGTCGGTGCGCTGCTCGACACGGGTCGCCTCGACCTTGTAGGTGACCTTGAGAACCGGCGAGTAGATCGAGTCGACCGGGATCCGGCCGATCTCCTGACCCACCTGCTTGTTCTGCACGGCGGAGACGTAGCCGCGACCGCGCTCCACGGTCAGCTCCATCTCCAGCTTGCCCTTGCCGTTGAGCGTGGCGAGGACGAGGTCGGGGTTGTGCACCTCGACACCGGCCGGCGGCGCGATGTCGGCGGCGGTGACCAGACCCGGGCCCTGCTTGCGCAGGTACATCACGACCGGCTCGTCGTGCTCCGAGGAGACGACCAGCTGCTTGATGTTGAGGATCAGGTCGGTGACGTCCTCCTTGACGCCCGGCACGGTGGTGAACTCGTGCAGGACGCCGTCGATGCGGATGCTGGTGACGGCGGCACCGGGGATCGACGACAGGAGGGTGCGGCGGAGGGAGTTGCCGAGGGTGTAGCCGAAGCCCGGCTCCAGCGGCTCGATCACGAACCGGGAGCGGAATTCGTCGACGACCTCTTCGGTCAACGAGGGACGCTGAGCGATCAGCATGTGTGGATCAGATCCTTCAGTCGTGGACGCCCGCTATATGACGCCCGACGGGAACCGCACCCGGTGACCGGTGCGGGTACTGCAAGGGTACGGGCGGTACGACCCGCAGGGGAACGTACCGCCCGAGGACCCGTGTCCGTGAGACGTGCGTCGGACGCGACGGCGCTTCGGCGGACGGCAGCCGTGCTGCGACGGTGCGGGGGGCGACCCCCGCACCCCGGCAGGAGGCCGACCGGCCCGGCCGGAACGATCAGACGCGACGGCGCTTCGGCGGACGGCAGCCGTTGTGCGGGGTCGGGGTGACGTCCTGGATGGAGCCGACCTCGAGGCCCGTGGCCTGCAGGGAGCGGATCGCGGTCTCACGACCGGAACCCGGGCCCTTGACGAACACGTCGACCTTGCGCATGCCGTGCTCCTGGGCGCGGCGGGCGGCCGACTCGGCGGCCATCTGCGCGGCGAACGGCGTGGACTTCCTGGAGCCCTTGAAGCCGACGTGGCCGGCGGAGGCCCAGGAGATCACGTTGCCGGACGGGTCCGTGATCGAGACGATCGTGTTGTTGAACGTGCTCTTGATGTGGGCGTGGCCGTGAGCGACGTTCTTCTTTTCCTTGCGGCGCACCTTCTTGGCAGCGCCCTGACGTCCCTTGGGGGGCATCTCTTAACTCCTACGGGAGGTGGTCGGTCCTACAGCGAAGACCGTGGACTGAGGTCCGCTGCGGACTACTTCTTGCCCGGCTTCTTCTTGCCGGCGATGGCGCGACGCGGGCCCTTGCGGGTACGCGCGTTGGTGCTGGTGCGCTGGCCGCGGACGGGCAGACCACGACGGTGACGCAGACCCTGGTAGGTGCCGATCTCGACCTTGCGGCGGATGTCGGCCTGGATCTCGCGACGGAGGTCACCCTCGGTCTTGATGTTGTTGTCGACGTACTCGCGGATCGCGACGAGCTGCTCCTCGGAGAGGTCGCGAACGCGGGTGTTCGGGTCGACGCCGGTGGCGGCCAGCGTCTGCTGCGAAAGGGTCCGGCCGATGCCGAACACGTAGGTGAGGGCGATCTCCACGCGCTTTTCGCGCGGGATGTCAACACCGGAAACGCGTGCCATTCAATGGCTCCAGTTTGATTCTCGGAGGTCTTCCACAGGACCGGATCCCAGCCGCCGTACCAGGTACGAACTGGGTCCCCGGCCTCCGAACCGGGGGTGTCGAGCCGTGCGGCTCGGGCCCTGCGTATGAACGTGTGTTGCTCGCGTCGCGCGAAGTTCTGCGGAAGTCGCAGAGGGTCGATCGTGCTGCGGTCAGCCCTGGCGCTGCTTGTGGCGCGGGTTCTCGCAAATGATCATGACCCGGCCGTGACGGCGGATCACCCTGCACTTGTCGCAGATCTTCTTGACGCTCGGCTTGACCTTCATGGGATGTGAGGTTCTCCGGGTCAGTGCCACCACCCCGGCGAGCCGGGGCGCGGGCAAGATCTACTTGTAGCGGTAAACGATCCGGCCACGCGTCAGGTCGTACGGAGACAGCTCCACCACGACCCGGTCGTCAGGGAGGATGCGGATGTAGTGCATGCGCATCTTGCCGCTGATGTGTGCCAGGACCTGGTGGCCGTTCTGGAGCTCGACCTTGAACATGGCGTTCGGCAGAGACTCGACGACAGTGCCCTCGATCTCGATGGCACCTTGCTTCTTGGCCACGCTTCGCCCTTCGAATCGACTACCTTGATCGACTCCGGCGTGCACCGTATCGAGGGTTTCGATGTGCATGCGGACATGCGGGTGCACAAGAGCCGACGAGTCAGTCTACGTCAGCACACCCGGAAAAACGAATCGCAGAAGTCTGCCCAGGGGACGACATCTTTAACCGAGCGGGTTCCCGGCACCGGTCCCGGCCGGCGGCCGGGGCGGGGCCGTCGTCAGGCGAGCGGGTCGGGAGCGGCCGTGATGCCGTGCTCCGCCAGCTTCGCCCGGCCGCCGTCGGGGGCGGTCAGGACCAGGGGGCCCTGCTCGGTGAGGGCGACCGAGTGCTCCCAGTGGGAGGACCAGGTGCCGTCGGTGGTGACGACCGTCCAGTCGTCCTCGAGCACCCGGGTCTTCGGGGTGCCCAGGGAGACCATCGGCTCGATGGCGAGGCAGAAGCCCGGGACCAGCTTGGGGCCCTTGCCGCGGCGGCGGTCGACGTAGTTCAGCAGGTGCGGGTCCATGTGCATCTCGGTGCCGATGCCGTGGCCGCCGTAGTCCTCGATGATCCCGTACCGGCCGCCGCCCGGCTTCGGCTGGCGGCGGATGTACGTCTCGATGGCGCGGGAGACGTCGACGAGCCGGTTGCCCTGCTTCATGGCCGCGATGCCGGCCCACATCGACTCCTCGGTCACCCGGGACAGCTCGATCAGCTCCGGGGAGTGACCGGACCCCACGAAGGCGGTGTAGGCCGCGTCGCCGTGCCAGCCGTCGATGATCGCGCCGCAGTCGATGGAGATGACGTCCCCGTCCTTGAGGACGACGTCGTCGGAGGGGATGCCGTGGACGACGACCTCGTTCACCGAGGTGCAGATCGTCGCGGGGAAACCGCCGTAGCCGAGGAAGTTCGGCTTGGCGTTGTGCTCGGCGAGCACCTTGCGGGCGACCTGGTCCAGGTCCTTCGTCGTGGCCCCGGGCACGGCGGCCTCCCGGGTGGCCGCGTGGATGGCGGCGACGACCAGCCCCGCCTCACGCATCTTGGCGATCTGCTCGGGGGTCTTGATCTGCACCATGGGGACGACGGCCTTTCTGGACCGGGGAAGAACGGACACCACCAACGATACGGGGGCCGGCTCCCGCCTCCCCCGGCGCACGCGACGGCCGCGGCCCCCGCAGGGAACCGCGGCCGGGCGGACGCGCTACTTGTCGCGCTTGAGCGCTTCCAGCGCGCGCCCGGTGACCTCTTCGACCCGCCCCGTCGCCGTGATCGTCACCACGAGGCCCTGGGCCTTGTAGTAGTCGATGATCGGCTCGGTCTGCGTGTGGTAGACCTCCAGGCGCTTGCGGACGGTCTCCTCGGAGTCGTCGTCGCGCTGGTACAGCTCGCCGCCGCAGACGTCGCAGACGCCCTCTTTGGCCGGCGGGCTGTACGTCAGGTGGAAGACGTGGCTGGAGTCTTTGCGGCAGATGCGCCGACCGGCGATCCGCTTGACCACCTCGTCCTCGGGGGCCTCCAGGTCGAGGACCGCGTCCAGCTCGATGCCCTCGGTCTCGAGCAGCTCGTCCAGCGCCTGGGCCTGGGAGACGTTGCGCGGGAAGCCGTCCAGCAGGAAGCCGCCCTCGGCGTCGGGCTGCTCCATGCGGTCCTTGGCCATGGCGATGGTGACCTCGTCCGGCACGAGGTTGCCCGCGTCCATGTAGGACTTCGCGAGCTTCCCTAGTTCGGTCTGCCGGCTGATGTTGGCGCGGAACAGATCGCCCGTGGAGATGTGCGGGATGCGTAGCTTCTCGGCAAGGCGGGTGGCCTGTGTCCCTTTCCCAGCACCCGGCGGCCCGACGAGGACGATTCGCATCAGCGGAGGAACCCTTCGTAATTGCGCTGCTGGAGCTGGCTCTCGATCTGCTTCACGGTCTCGAGACCGACACCCACGATGATCAGGATGCTGGTCCCGCCGAACGGGAAGTTCTGGTTCGCCCCGAAACCAGCCAACGCCATTGTCGGCACGAGAGAGATCAGACCCAGATACAGCGAGCCCGGCCAGGTGATCCGGTTGAGTACGTAGCTGAGGTACTCAGCGGTCGGTCGGCCAGCCCGGATGCCCGGGATGAAGCCACCATACTTCTTCATGTTGTCCGCGACTTCCTCGGGGTTGAACGTGATGGCCACGTAGAAGAACGCGAAGAACACGATCAGCAGGAAGTACAGGATGATGTGCGGCGTGGCGCCCGTGTCCGCCAGGTTCTTCGTGATCCAGGTCGCCCAGCCCGCGTTGGAGTTGGAGAACTGGACGATCAGGGCGGGGATGTAGAGCAGCGACGAGGCGAAGATGACGGGGATCACGCCCGCCTGGTTCACCTTGAGCGGGATGTAGGTGGACGTGCCGCCGTAGGAGCGGCGGCCGATCATGCGCTTGGCGTACTGCACCGGGATCCGGCGCTGGGCCTGCTCGACGAAGACGACCAGGGCGACCATGACGAACCCGACGAGCATGACGGTGCCGAACTCGATCCAGCCGTCCGCCAGGCTGCCCTGCTCCTTGATGGCCCACAGGGCGGAGGGGAAGGTCGCGGCGATCGAGATGAACATCAGGATCGACATGCCGTTGCCGATGCCGCGGTCGGTGATGAGCTCGCCGAGCCACATCACGACGGCCGTGCCGGCGGTCATGGTGATGACCATGGTGACGGTCACGAAGATCGACTGGTCCGGGACGATCTGGCTGGCGACCGGGCAGCCCTGGAAGAGGGCGCCGCTGCGGGCGGTGGCCACCAGGCCGGTGCCCTGGAGGACGGCGAGCGCGACCGTCAGGTAACGGGTGTACTGCGTGATCTTCGCCGTGCCGGCCTGCCCCTCCTTCTTCAGGGCTTCCAGACGCGGGATCACCACGGTCAGCAGTTGCAGGATGATGCTCGCCGTGATGTACGGCATGATGCCCAGCGCGAAGATCGTGATCTGGAGCAGCGCGCCGCCGCTGAACATGTTGACGAGACCGAACAGGCCCTGGTTCGCCTCGGCGTTGTCGATGCACGCCTGGACGTTCCGGTAGTCGACACCCGGAATCGGAATGTTCGTACCGATCCGGTACACGACGATGATGCCGAGCGTGAAGAGCAGCTTCTTGCGCAGGTCGGGCGTCTTGAACGCCCGGGCGAACGCGGTGAGCACGGTGCCTCCTGCGACCCCCGCGCCAGTGCGTCAAGGGTGACGGTCTGAGATTCCGATAAAGGACGAATACGTAACGGTCAACTGCCGCCCCGAGTGCCCGCACGGGACTCCCGGGAGAAATGGGCAGCGCAGGTCACCTTACCGGCGAGACTGCCGCCCTAGGAACGACCAACCGGGGATGCCCCATTTTGTGGGGCACCCCCGGTCGGGTTCGCTCAAGTCATCAAGACGCCTGAAGGGTTCAGACGAGCTCGGTGACGGTACCGCCGGCGGCGGTGATCTTCTCCTTGGCGGAGCCGGAGACGGCGTCGACCGTCACCTGCAGCGCCACGGAGATCTCGCCCTGGCCGAGGACCTTGACGAGGCTGTTCTTGCGCACGGCACCCTTGGCCACGAGGCCCTCGACCGTGACCTCGCCACCCTCGGGGTAGAGCGCGGCCAGCTTGTCGAGGTTCACGACCTGGTACTCGGTCTTGAACGGGTTCTTGAAGCCCTTCAGCTTCGGGAGACGCATGTGGAGCGGCATCTGGCCCCCCTCGAAGCTCTCCGGAACCTGGTAACGGGCCTTGGTGCCCTTCGTACCACGACCGGCCGTCTTACCCTTGGACGCCTCACCACGACCGACACGGGTCTTGGCGGTCTTGGCGCCCGGGGCGGGACGGAGGTTGTGGATCTTGAGCGGGTTCTGCTCCGCCATGATCAGTCGACCTCCTCGACCGTCACGAGGTGGCGGACGGTGTGCACCATGCCGCGGAACTCGGGACGGTCCTCCTTGACGACCACGTCGTTGACCTTCTTCAGGCCAAGCGAACGCAGGGTGTCACGGTGGTTCTGCTTGCTGCCGATGTAGGACTTGACCTGCGTGATCTTGAGCTGCGCCATGATCACACACCCGCCCCGGCACGCGCACGCAGCAGGGCCGCGGGGGCGACGTCCTCGAGCGGCAGACCGCGGCGGGCCGCGATCTCCTCGGGACGCTGCAGGCCCTTCAGGGCCTCCACGGTCGCGTGCACGATGTTGATGGCGTTGTCGGAGCCGAGCGACTTCGACAGCACGTCGTGGATACCGGCGCACTCGAGCACGGCACGCACCGGACCACCGGCGATCACACCGGTACCGGGCGACGCGGGCTTGAGCAGCACGACGCCGGCAGCCTTCTCACCCTGGATCGGGTGCGGGATGGTGCCCTGGATCCGGGGGACCTTGAAGAAGTGCTTCTTGGCCTCCTCAACGCCCTTGGCGATGGCGGCCGGCACCTCCTTGGCCTTGCCGTACCCGACACCCACGGTGCCGTCACCGTCGCCCACCACGACCAGCGCGGTGAAGCTGAAGCGACGACCACCCTTCACAACCTTGGCGACACGGTTGATCGCGACGACGCGCTCAACGTATGCGGTCTTCTCGGCGGCAGCTGCGCCGCCGTCACGGCCCTTCCGGTCCCGCCGCTCGCCGCCACCGGCACCGCCACCGCGGCGCTGGGGTCCAGCCATTGGAATTACCTCTCTCTGTTTCCGCTAGCTACGGAACCGGCTCAGAACTTCAGTCCGGCTTCGCGGGCGGCGTCCGCCAGGGCGGCGATGCGCCCGGCGTACTGGTTGCCACCACGGTCGAACACGACGGCCTCGACACCGGCGGCCTTGGCGCGCTCGGCGACCAGGGCACCGACCTGCTTGGCCTGCGCGGACTTGTCGCCCTCGCCACCGCGGATCGACGCGTCCAGGGTGGACGCCGACGCCAGGGTGTGGCCCTTCAGGTCGTCGATCACCTGCGCCACGATGTGGCGGTTGGAACGAGTCACGACCAGGCGAGGACGCTCGGCGGTGCCGGCGACCTTCTTGCGGATCCGGATGTGGCGACGCTTGATAGCGGCACGCTTGTAGGCGTCGCCCTTGAGGATCTTCTGCCCGTATGCCATGGCTTACTTACCCGCCTTTCCGACCTTGCGGCGGATGACTTCGCCCTCGTACTTGACGCCCTTGGCCTTGTACGGGTCGGGCTTGCGCAGCTTGCGGATGTTGGCCGCAACCTCGCCGACCTTCTGCTTGTCGATGCCCTCGACCGAGAAACGGGTCGGGGTCTCCACCTTGAAGGTGATGCCCTCGGGGGCCTCGACCGTGATCGGGTGGCTGTAGCCGAGGGAGAACTCCAGGTTCGAACCCTTGGCGACAACGCGGTAACCGACACCGCTGATCTCGAGCTTCTTCACGTAACCCTGGGTCACGCCGGTGATCATGTTCGCCACCAGCGTGCGGGACAGGCCGTGCAGGGCCTTGTTCTGACGCTCGTCGTTGGGGCGGGTGACGTTCAGCACGCCGTCCTCACCCTTGGCGATCTCGATCGGCGCCACGACGGTGTGGGTCAGCGAGCCCTTGGGACCCTTGACCGAGACCGTACGGCCGTCGATGGTGACGTCCACGCCGGCGGGAACCGCGATGGGGAGCTTGCCGATGCGCGACATAGCTGTTTCCTCCGTTCCCTTCCGCTACCAGACGTAGGCGAGGACTTCCCCACCCACGCCCTTCTTGCCGGCCTGCTTGTCGGTGAGGAGCCCGTGCGACGTGGAGATGATCGCCACGCCGAGGCCGCCGAGCACCTTCGGCAGGTTGGTGGACTTCGCGTACACCCGGAGACCGGGCTTGGAGATCCGCTTGATGCCCGCGATGGAGCGCTCACGGTTGGGGCCGAACTTCAGCTCCAGGACGAGGTTCTTGCCGACCTCGGCGTCCTCGACCTTCCAGCCCGTGATGAAGCCCTCCTGCTGGAGGATCTCCGCGATGTGCGACTTGATCTTCGAGTGCGGCATCGCCACGGAGTCGTGGTACGCCGAGTTCGCGTTCCGCAGACGCGTAAGCATGTCTGCGATCGGATCAGTCATGGTCATGAATTGGCCTTCGGCCTCTCTCGCCGGGGTTTCCTGGTGCGCCATCCCTCTCCCCGATCCGAGACGGGACGGGTGCGGCGCGGTGGACCTGCGGCGTAGTAAGTCGTGCGGGCGCGGCAGGCGCCCAACCCCACAAGCCTAAGGCATGGGGGGCCGGGCCCCTGCCGACCCAGTTGCTTACCGAGAGCCCTGTGAATCCCTGATTAAGGGGACTACCAGGAGCTCTTGGTCACGCCCGGCAGCTCGCCACGGTGAGCCATCTCACGAAGGCACACGCGGCAGAGGCCGAACTTGCGGTACACGGAGTGCGGACGGCCGCAGCGCTGGCAGCGGGTGTAGCCACGCACACCGAACTTGGGCTTGCGAGCAGCCTTCGCGATGAGAGCCTTCTTCGCCATCTCGCTCACGCCTCCTTGAACGGGAAGCCGAGGTGACGGAGAAGGGCGCGGCCCTCTTCGTCGTTGGTCGCCGTGGTGACCACGGTGATGTCCATACCCCGGACACGGTCGATCTTGTCCTGGTCGATCTCGTGGAACATGACCTGCTCCGTGAGACCGAAGGTGTAGTTGCCACGGCCGTCGAACTGCTTGGGGGACAGGCCGCGGAAGTCGCGGATGCGCGGCAGCGCGAGCGACAGGGTGCGGTCCAGGAACTCCCACATGCGGTCGCCGCGGAGCGTGACGTGGGCACCGATCGGCTGCCCCTCGCGCAGCTTGAACTGCGCGATGGACTTGCGGGCCTTGGTGACGGCCGGCTTCTGACCGGTGATCGTGGTGAGGTCGCGGATGGCGCCCTCGATCAGCTTGGAGTCGCGGGCGGCGTCGCCCACACCCATGTTGACCACGATCTTGACGAGGCCGGGAACCTGCATGACGTTCTCGTACGAGAACTCCTCACGCAGCTTGCCCGCGATCTCCTCGCGGTACTTCGTCTTGAGACGCGGAGTGGTGGTGGTAGCCATCAGATGTCCTCACCCGTCCGCTTGGCAACGCGGATCTTGTTGCCCTCGTCGTCGAAGCGGTAGCCGACGCGGGTCACGACCTTCTTGCCGTCCTTCTCCACGACCAGCTGAACGTTGCTGACGTGGATCGGGGCCTCGGTGGTCACGATCCCGCCGGCCTGCGAACCGCGAGCGGTCGGACCGGCCTTGGTGTGCTTCTTGACCCGGTTGACACCCTCGACCAGGACACGCTCCTCGCGCGGGTAAGCGGCGATGACCTTGCCCTGCTTGCCCTTGTCCTTGCCGGTGATGACCTGGACCAGGTCGCCCTTCTTGATCTTCATGCTCACAGCACCTCCGGCGCGAGGGAGATGATCTTCATGAACTTCTTCTCGCGCAGCTCACGGCCGACCGGGCCGAAGATACGGGTGCCACGAGGGTCGCCGTCGTTCTTGAGAATGACGGCGGCGTTCTCGTCGAAGCGGATGTACGAGCCGTCCGGACGGCGGCGCTCCTTGACGGTGCGAACGATGACCGCCTTGACGACGTCACCCTTCTTCACGTTGCCACCGGGGATCGCGTCCTTGACGGTGGCGACGATGACGTCACCGATGCCCGCGTAGCGGCGACCGGAGCCACCGAGTACACGGATGCAAAGGATCTCCTTCGCTCCCGTGTTGTCGGCGACGCGCAGTCGCGACTCCTGCTGGATCACGTCTATCTCCTGATCGTCTGCCGGTTCCCCAACGGGGCTGATGGATCAGCCCCGTTGGAGCCTGGCGGAACTACCCTGCGGGGTCTGCCCCGCAGGAGAATTACTTGGCCTTCTCGAGGATCTCGACGACGCGCCAGCGCTTCGTCGCGGACAGCGGCCGGGTCTCCATCAGGAGGACGCGGTCGCCGACACCCGCGGCGTTCTGCTCGTCGTGGGCCTTGAGCTTGTTCGTACGGCGGATGACCTTGCCGTACAGAGCGTGCTTGACGCGGTCCTCGACGGCGACGACGACGGTCTTGTCCATCTTGTCGCTGACGACAAGGCCCTCACGGGTCTTGCGGAAGCCGCGCGCTTCGGTGTTCTCAGTCACGTTGTTCTCGCTCATCAGGCGTTCTCCACCGTTTCGATGCCCAGCTCACGCTCGCGCATCAGGGTGTAGATCCGCGCGATGTCCTTGCGGACCGCCTTGAGACGGCCGTGGTTCTCGAGCTGTCCCGTGGCCGCCTGGAAGCGGAGGTTGAACAGCTCTTCCTTGGCCTCGCGAAGCTTCGTCAGAAGCTCCTCGTTGCCCAGCTCGCGCAGCTCGGACGCCTTGGTACCGGCCGACATCACGCTTCACCTGCCTCGCGCTTGACGATCTTGCACTTCATCGGCAGCTTGTGGGCCGCACGGGTCAGGGCCTCGCGCGCGATCTTCTCGTTGGGGTACGACAGCTCGAACATCACGCGTCCGGGCTTGACGTTGGCCACCCACCACTCCGGAGAACCCTTACCGGAACCCATGCGGGTCTCGGCCGGCTTCTTCGTCAGCGGGCGGTCCGGGTAGATGTTGATCCAGACCTTGCCACCACGCTTGATGTGGCGGGTCATGGCGATACGAGCCGCCTCGATCTGGCGGTTCGTCACGTACGCCGGGGTCAGCGCCTGGATGCCGTACTCGCCGAACGCAACCTGCGTGCCACCCTTGGACATGCCGTTGCGCTTGGGGTGGTGCTGCTTGCGGTGCTTGACCCTACGGGGGATCAGCATGGTGGTCAGGCCTCCGTTCCGGTGCTCTCAGCCGGAGCGGCGGCGGGCGCGTCGGCCTTGGGGGCCTCGGCAGCCGGAGCCTGCTGCTGCGGCTTGCGACCGCGCCGCTCGCCACCGCGGCCACCACGGGCCGGGCGGTCGGCGCCACCGCGGGCCGGGCGGTTGCCCGCACGGGCGGCGGCGTTCTCGGCGCGGACCTCGGCGATGTTCTTGACGTCGCCCTTGTAGATCCAGACCTTCACACCGATGCGGCCGAAGGTCGTCTTGGCCTCGAAGAAGCCGTAGTCCACGTTCGCGCGGAGCGTGTGCAGGGGCACACGGCCCTCGCGGTAGAACTCCGAGCGGGACATCTCGGCGCCGCCGAGGCGGCCACCGCACTGGATCTTGATGCCCTTGGCGCCCGCCTTCATCGCCGACTGCATGCTCTTGCGCATGGCGCGGCGGAAGGAGACGCGGGAGGAGAGCTGCTCGGCGACGGCCTGGGCCACGAGCTGAGCGTCGGTCTCGGGGTTCTTGACCTCGAGGATGTTCAGCTGGACCTGCTTGCCGGTGAGCTTCTCGAGGTCGCCGCGGATGCGGTCGGCCTCGGCGCCGCGGCGGCCGATGACGATGCCCGGACGCGCGGTGTGGATGTCCACCCGCACACGGTCACGGGTGCGCTCGATCTCGACCTTGGAGATGCCGGCGCGCTCCATGCCGGACGTCATCATCCGACGGATGGCGACGTCTTCCTTGACGTAGTCCTTGTACAGCTTGTCGGCGTACCAACGCGACTTGAAGTCGGTCGTGACACCGAGCCGGAACCCGTGCGGGTTTACCTTCTGGCCCATTACCGGGTTCCTTCCTTGCTGCTGACGACCACGGTGATGTGGCTGGTCCGCTTGCGGATCCGGTAGGCACGGCCCTGGGCGCGCGGACGGAACCGCTTCAGGGTCGGGCCCTCGTCGACGTAGGCCTCGGAGATGAAGAGGCTGTCGACATCGGTGTGGTCGTAGTTGTGCGCGGCGTTGGCGATGGCGCTGTCCAGCACCTTGCCGACCGGCACGCTCGCGGCCTGCGGGGCGAAACGCAGGACCGCCTGAGCCTCCGTGGCGTCCATGCCACGGATGAGGTCCACCACACGGCGGGCCTTCATGGGCGTGACGCGGATGTACCGCGCCTGGGCCCTGGCTTCCATGGTTGTCCCTTCAGTGTTTGTCATTGGTCGTTTGCACCCCGCCTGTCAGCGGCGCTTCGACTTCCGGTCTTCCTTGACGTGGCCCCGGAAGGTGCGGGTCGGCGAGAACTCGCCGAGCTTGTGGCCGACCATCGACTCGGTGACAAACACCGGGATGTGGGTCTTGCCGTTGTGCACCGCGATCGTGTGGCCGAGCATGGCCGGGACGATCATCGAGCGGCGGGACCAGGTCTTGATGACGTTCTTGGTACCGGCTTCGTTCTGGGCGTCCACCTTCTTGATCAGGTGGTCGTCGACGAAGGGTCCCTTCTTCAAGCTACGAGGCATCTCAACCCGTCCTTAGCGCTTCTTGTTCGTCTTGCGGCGGCGGACGATGTACTTGTTCGACGCCTTCTTGGGCGAACGAGTACGGCCTTCCTTCTGGCCCCACGGGGACACCGGGTGGCGACCACCGGAGGTACGGCCCTCACCACCACCGTGCGGGTGGTCCACCGGGTTCATGACCACACCACGCACGCTCGGGCGGACACCCAGCCAGCGCTTGCGGCCGGCCTTGCCCCAGTTGATGTTGCTCTGCTCGGCGTTGCCGACCTCGCCGACGGTGGCGCGGCAGCGGACGTCGACCAGGCGGATCTCACCGGACGGCATGCGGAGGTGAGCCATGGTGCCCTCCTTCGCGAGCAGCTGCACCGAGGCGCCGGCGGAGCGGGCGAACTTGGCGCCGCCGCCGGGACGCAGCTCGATGGCGTGCAGCGTCGTACCGACCGGGATGTTGCGCAGGGCGAGGTTGTTGCCCGGCTTGATGTCGGCCCCGGGGCCGTTCTCGACGCGGTCGCCCTGCTTCAGGTCGCGCGGCGCGAGGATGTAGCGCTTCTCGCCGTCCGCGTAGTGCAGGAGCGCGATGCGCGCGGTGCGGTTGGGGTCGTACTCGATGTGCGCGACCTTCGCCGGCACGCCGTCCTTGTCGTGACGACGGAAGTCGATCACGCGGTAGGCGCGCTTGTGGCCACCGCCCTGGTGGCGGACGGTCACACGACCGGAATTGTTACGGCCGCCCTTGCTGTGCAGGGGACGGACCAGCGACTTCTCCGGCGTGGACCGCGTGACCTCGACGAAGTCGGCGACGCTGGAGCCACGACGGCCCGGAGTCGTCGGCTTGTACTTGCGGATACCCATTTCTCAGTCCTCGTCCGATATCGAACGATCCTGACCGCTTACGCGGTCGGACCGCCGAAGATGTCGATACGGTCGCCCTCGGCGAGGGTCACGATCGCGCGCTTGGTGGCCGCGCGCTGGCCGAAGCCGGTGCGGGTCCGCTTGCGCTTGCCGATGCGGTTGATCGTGTTGACCCCGGTGACCTTGACCGAGAAGACCGACTGCACGGCCTCCTTGATCTGGGTCTTGTTGGCACGCGGGTCGACGAGGAACGTGTACTTGTTCTCGTCGATGAGCGCGTAGCTCTTCTCGGACACGACCGGCTTGAGCAGCACGTCACGGGGGTCCGTGTACGCCTTGCTCGCCGGGGTGACGACGGTGTTCTTGCCCTCGGTGGCGTGGCGGCGCGCCTTGGCTACGCGCGCCTCCTTCGCCTTCTTGGCCGCCTTGGAGGCGATGGAGGGGTGACGGGCAGCCATCAGGCCTCGCTCCCTTCGTTGTCGTTGGCCTTGTTCGGGCCGGCGACGAAGGACTCGAAAGCGGCCTTGGTGAAGACCACGTCGTCCGAGACGAGAACGTCGTACGTGTTCAGCTGGCCCGGCTCCAGGATGTGGACCTGGGGCAGGTTGCGGGCGGACAGCCACGCGGCCTCGTCGGCGCGGTCGACGACCAGGAGCAGGTTCTTGCGCTCGCTGATCTTGCCGAACAGGCTCTTGGCGGCCTTCGTGGAGGGGGTCTCGCCCTCGACCACGCCGGTGACGACGTGGATGCGGTTGTGGCGGGCCCGGTCGGTGAGGGCGTGGCGCAGGGCCGCGGCCTTCATCTTCTTCGGGGTCCGCTGCGAGTAGTCGCGCGGCTGGGGGCCGTGGACGATGCCACCGCCGGCGAACTGCGGCGCGCGGGTCGAACCCTGGCGGGCGCGACCGGTGCCCTTCTGGCGGTACGGCTTCTTGCCGCCACCACGGACTTCACCGCGCGTCTTGGTCTTGTGGGTGCCCTGGCGGGCGGCGGCCAGCTGCGCGACGACGACCTGGTGGATCAGCGGAACGCTGACCTTCTCAACGCCGAAGATCTCCGCGGGGAGCTCGACGGTACCGGCCTTGTCGCCCGCCGGCGAAAGGATGTCAACAGTGCTCATCGGTTACCTCAGGCCCCCTTGGCCGCGGTGCGGACCAGGACGAGGCCGCCGTTCGGACCGGGAACCGCGCCCTTGATGAGCAGCAGACCCTTCTCCGCGTCAACGGCGTGGACGGTCAGGTTCTGGGTGGTGACCCGCTCGTTGCCCATGCGACCCGCCATGCGCAGGCCCTTGAACACACGGCCCGGGGTGGCGCAGCCACCGATGGAGCCGGGAGAGCGGTGCTTGCGCTGGGTACCGTGCCCGGCGCCGAGGCCACCGAAGTTGTGGCGCTTCATGACACCGGCGAAGCCCTTGCCCTTGCTCTTGCCGGTCACGTCGACCTTCACGCCGGCCTCGAACACCTCGGCAGTGACTTCCTGGCCGAGCGTGTACTCGGAGGCGTCCGACGTGCGGATCTCGACGAGGTGACGACGGGGGGTGACGTCGGCCTTGGCGAAGTGGCCCTTGAGGGGCTTGTTCACCTTGCGCGGGTCGATCTCGCCGAAGGCGATCTGGACGGACTCGTAGCCGTCGACGTCGTTCGTGCGGACCTGGGTGACGACGTTCGGCCCGGCCTTGACGACGGTGACCGGGACGACACGGTTGTTCTCGTCCCACACCTGCGTCATACCGAGCTTCTCGCCCAGGATGCCCTTGATCTGCTTAGCCATCTCTTCAGATCACCGGCCTCAGAGCTTGATCTCGATGTCGACACCGGCCGGGAGGTCGAGTCGCATCAGAGAGTCAACGGTCTTGGGGGTCGGGTCGAGGATGTCGATCAGGCGCTTGTGCGTGCGCATCTCGAAGTGCTCGCGCGAGTCCTTGTACTTGTGCGGCGACTTGATGACGCAGTACACGTTCTTCTCAGTGGGCAGCGGCACCGGGCCCGCGACCGACGCACCAGTGCGGGTCACCGTCTCGACGATCTTCTTCGCCGAGGAGTCGATGACCTCGTGGTCGTAGGCCTTGAGCCGGATGCGGATCTTCTGTCCCGCCATGGCTACTTCGTAGTCCTGTCTCTCATAACGCTCTGGAACCCGGAGCGGCTCCCCTCGTTCTCCGACCCACGCGGTCGGGCGTGTCGCGGTCCCGCTGACATGAATGTCCCTTGTTCGAACACCCCTGCGGGATTGGACACGGTCCTACCAGAACCGCGGGCCGGGGGCGAAAGGCCC
Source organism: Streptomyces viridosporus T7A (assembly GCF_008704515.1). Taxonomy (NCBI): domain Bacteria; kingdom Bacillati; phylum Actinomycetota; class Actinomycetes; order Kitasatosporales; family Streptomycetaceae; genus Streptomyces; species Streptomyces viridosporus. Next base: position 4,957,735 of record NZ_CP023700.1, on the reverse strand, counting down.
ACCGGGCGCCTGGTCGGCGCCGCACTCACGCTTCCCGGAAGATTCCCGTACGTCCGCCCCTGATCAGGGACGACGAGTACTGTGGGACTCGCTTCCGGTCCTCCCGGCGGGAGGCGCGCAGCATCAACACTCGACCGAGCAACTCGGACAGTCTGCCACAGCGGGCGGGGGGCTGGCCAATCGAGCGGAAAAGATTACCCCGGAGGTGGCGCGGGTCAAACCCACCCGCCGACCGGTCCGGAAGGTTCCGCGGCAGTTCAGCGTCTTCGCGGTGGCGGCGAAGCGGGCGCGCGGGAAGTCCTCGAGTGGTCCGGCGGGTGTCACGGGCCGGAATCCCCCCTCCAGCGGCACGCACGGCGTGGAACGGCGGCCCGCCCGGTCCGGGCGTGTCGGAACTGCTCGCGCACGACGCCGAAGCGGCGGTTCGCCGCGCCGGCGCCCGGGTCCACCCGGCCGGGCCCGCGCAGACGCCGTGCGCGTCCCGCCGGTACGCCCCCCTCCGTCCGGCGCACCCCTCCGCCGCACCGCCCCGGCGGGCGGCTACCCGCGCCCGGCGACCGTGAGGAGCACCGCCGAGTCCTCCAGCGCCTCCAGGGCGTGGCGGGCCGGGGGGATCGCGATCAGGTCGCCGGTGCGGCCCTCCCAGGAGGTGTCGCCGCTGGTGAGCCGGACGCGGCCGCGCAGCACCTGGAGGGTCGCCTCGCCGGGGTTCTCGTGTTCGGCGAGGGAGGTGCCGGTGGTCAGCGCGAGCAGGGTCTGGCGCAGGACGTGTTCGTGGCCGCCGTGGACCGTGGCGGCGCTGCGGCCGCTGGACGCGGCGGCGGCCCGTTCGAGGTGTTCGCGGGCGAGGGCGTCGAGGGAGAGCTTCTGCATGGCGTCAGTCTCGCCGCCGGCGCCGCGCGGTCACAGGGCCGTACGGGGTACGCCGCGGCGTCCACCACGTCCACCCGCGGGGCCGCACCGCGGTCCCCGCCCGCGGGATACTGGCGTCGTGCCGCCGACACCGCAGCCGTGGCCCTCGCGGCCCCCGGCCCCCGTCACCGCCGACGCGCCCGAGGCCATCGCGCGCCCGCTGCTCACCCAGTCCTGGCTCGACCTGACCTTCGTCCACTGGGCGGCGGACCCGGCCGACGTGGCCGGGCTGCTGCCGTCGGGCACCGTGCCCGACACGCTGGACGGCGTCACGTACGTCGGGCTCGTCGCGTTCCGGATGCACCGTGCGGGATGGCTCCGCCTCCCGGGCGTGCCCTACCTCGGCACCTTTCCCGAGACCAATGTCCGCCTCTACTCCGTGGACGCGCACGGGAGGCGCGGCGTCGTCTTCCTGTCCCTCGACGCCTCCCGGCTGGTTCCCGTCGCGGTCGGCCGCCTCGGGTTCCGGATGCCGTACCTCTGGTCCCGCATGGACATCCGTCACGACGGCGACACCGTGACGTACACCGGTTCCCGGCGTTGGCCCGGTCCGCGCGGCGCCCGGAGCCGCCTCACCGTGCGGAAGGGCGAGCGGATCACGCAGCCCACCGGGCTGGAGCACTTCCTGACCGCCCGCTGGGGCATGCACGGCACCTTCCTCGGCCGGTCGACGTACCTGCCCAACGCCCATCCGCGGTGGCCCCTGCACCGCGCCGAGCTGGTCGAGTGCGAGGAGGACCTGGTGGCGGCGGCGGGGCTGCCCGAGCCCGCCGGGGAGCCGGTGAGCGTGCTGTACTCGCCGGGCGTTCCCGCCCGCTTCGGCCTCCCGGCCCGCCCGGGCGGCCCGCGCACCCCCTGACCCGACGGGAGGCCGGGAGGGACCCTGCCCCGCGGGTCCCTCCCGGCCTCCCCCACCGGCTCTCGTCAGATGACGCCCTGCGCCAGCATCGCGTCCGCCACCCGCTCGAAACCGGCGATGTTCGCGCCGGTCACGTAGTCGCCGGGGGAGCCGTAGCGCTCGGCGGTCTCGGCACAGGTGGTGTGGATGTCGGTCATGATGCAGGCCAGCTCGTTCTCGACCTGGTCGGCCTTCCACGAGGTGCGCGAGGCGTTCTGCGTCATCTCCAGGGCGCTGACCGCGACCCCGCCCGCGTTGGCCGCCTTGCCGGGGCCGAAGGCGACGCCGGCCTGCTGGAGCAGCTGCACGGCCTCCGGCGTCGTGGGCATGTTCGCGCCCTCGGAGACCGCCTTCACGCCGTTGCGGATGAGGAGGGCGGCGTCGGCGGCGTTCAGCTCGTTCTGGGTCGCGGACGGCAGGGCGACGTCGGCCGGGACCTCCCAGACCCGCCCGCCGGGCACGAACCGGGCGGAGGCGCCCCGGCGCTCCGCGTAGTCGCTCACCCGGCCGCGCTCGACCTCCTTGACCTGGCGCAGCAGGTCCAGGTCGATGCCCTTCTCGTCGACGACGTAGCCGCTGGAGTCGGAGCAGGTCACCGGGTGGGCGCCGAGGGCCGCCAGCTTCTGGATGGTGTAGATCGCGACGTTCCCGGAGCCGGAGACGACCGCCGTCTGGCCCTCCAGGTCCTCGCCGCGCCCGCGCAGCATCGCCTCCGCGAACAGCACGTTGCCGTACCCGGTCGCCTCCGGGCGGATCAGCGAGCCGCCCCAGCCGGCGCTCTTGCCGGTCAGCACGCCGCCCTCCCAGCGGTTGGTGATCCGCCGGTACTGGCCGAACAGGTAGCCGATCTCACGGGCGCCCACGCCGATGTCACCGGCCGGGATGTCGGTGTACTCACCGATGTGCCGGTACAGCTCGGTCATGAAGGACTGGCAGAAGCGCATGACCTCCGCGTCGCTGCGCCCCTGCGGGTCGAAGTCGCTGCCGCCCTTGCCGCCGCCGATGCCGAGACCGGTCAGCGCGTTCTTGAAGATCTGCTCGAAGCCGAGGAACTTGATGATCCCGAGGTTCACGGAGGGGTGGAAGCGCAGGCCGCCCTTGTACGGGCCGAGGGCGCTGTTGAACTCGATCCGGAAGCCGCGGTTGACGTGGACCCGGCCGTTGTCGTCCTGCCACGGCACCCGGAAGATGATCTGCCGCTCCGGCTCGACGAGCCGCTCCACCAGGCCGGGCTCGGCGTACTCGGGACGGGCCGTGAGCACCGGGGCGAGCGTGTCCAGCACCTCGCGCGCGGCCTGGTGGAACTCGGGCTCCGCCGGATTGCGGCGCTCGATCTCGGCGCGCAGTTGGTCGAGCGAGTTTTTGGGGTCGGGTCGTGTGGCCACAGGGTCCCTTTCTGGCGCGGCTGACACCGGGCAATGGGTCCGGTGATGGGCGCTCGGCGCCATTGCCGCGCGCAGGACAGCGGCCGCTCGGAGTGACTGCACGAGGGACGGCCGGCTTTCCAGTGTTACCCCTGTGTAAACCGGAACGGCAAGAGGCCGCACGACGGTCCGCTATCTGAGACCTACTGTACGGAACGCGGGACGACGGGACCAGGTCCGACCCTGACCCGCCATACCCGACCATATCCACACATCGTCCCTTCCGCTTCCCCGACGGTGCTGCCGGGGCTCCGGGGCGCCGAGGCTCCGGGGTGCGGTCGGGCGCCGATCGGGGCGGGGCGGGGCACGACGGCAGGCGGGTCCCCGGTACGACGACGGGCGGGTCCCCGGTACGACGACGGGCGGGTCCCCGGTACGACGGGACGGCCGGGGACGGCACCGCGGGCGACGGCCGCACCCCGGTGCCCCGCCGCCCGTCCGGTCCGGTTCCCGTCGGTCCGAGGCCCCCGCGGCCCATCGTCTCGTCATAGGCGTCGTCCGCCTGTCAGCCCTGTGCGGCACTTCCGTGCCAACTCCCGTTCCGGACAAGGCTCTTGCACACGTCAGCCGGGACGACCTGCGCCGGTTCGGCAGGGCCGGCGCGTACGGGGTACGGCTCGGGGACGACGGTCCGGCGCATCTGTGCGCGCGGCCGGATGGTGCGGTGCAGGCGGTGCTCCCGGGGACCGACGAGCACGACACGTTCGCGAACAGGAGCCTCGCCGCGCTGAGCGCCGGCCTGGCCGCCCTCGACCACATGTTTCCGGTCATCGCCGCGTCCTCGGATCCGTCGGAGGCCGCCGCCGCGTTCCGGGAACCGGACGAGGAACTGCACAGGAACGACGCGGCGGCGTTCGCGGAGCGGGAGAACTGGTGGCCCCGGGTGCTCGACGACGTGCGCCACACCCTCCACTTCCCGTTCTCCGCCGCCTTCGAGTACCTCGACGACGCGGGCCGCGAGCAGATCGCCACCGGGGCGACCGGCCCCGGGCAACCGCCTCGACGTCCGCACGGCGGACCTCCTCAGCGGGGTCGGCCTCCCGGACGACGTGCACTTCGCGTCGAAGGCCGGCGTCGGCCAGGAGGAGTCGATCGCCCCGCGTGCCCCCGTACCGGCCCGGCTCGGACCGGTACGGGGCACCCCCCCGTCGGGGAGGAGACGGGGAGCGGCCGGGCGCAACCGGCGCGCCTCACCCCCGCCGGTGCCCGCGGTCCTTCCGCGCCGCCTCCTTCAGGGTGTCCCGCAGGGCGTAGAAGGCGGGCTTGCGGACGAAGTCCTCGGTCATGACGTTCGCGAAGCCCTCGCCCTCGAAGAACACCGGCACCCACGAGTACTTGTCGGTGAAGCCCCAGATGGTGAACGAGTTGCAGCCGTCGACGGCCAGGCACGCCTGGAGCACGCGCCGGTAGTAGTCGGCCTGCTTGCGCTCCTGCGCCTTGGTGGGCACGCCGCTCTCCGGCAGGTCCATGCGGACGTCCAGCTCGGTGACGGCCGTCTCCAGGCCGAGCGCGTCGAACCGGCGCAGGTTGTCCTCCAGGTCGCCCGGGAAGCCGTAACGCGTGCTCAGGTGGGCCTGGACGGAGAAGCCGTGCACGGGCACGCCCTGCGCGAGCAGGTCCTGGACGAGGGCGTGGTAGGCGTCGCTCTTCGCGTTGACGCTCTCGACGTTGTAGTCGTTGAAGAACAACTTCGCCTCAGGGTCGGCCTCGTGGGCCCACCGGAAGGCGTCGGCGACGATGCCCGGGCCCAGTTCGCGGATCCAGATGTTGTCCTGGGTGCGCAGCCTGCCCTGGTCGTCGAAAATTTCGTTCGCGACGTCCCACTGCTGGATCCGGCCGGCGTAGCGGCCGACGACGGTGGTGATGTGCTCGCGCAGGAGGGCGCGCAGTTCCTCCGCGGAGAAGTCGCCCTTCTCCAGCCACTCCGGGTTCTGGCTGTGCCACAGCAGGGTGTGGCCGCGCACGACCTGGCGGTTGCGCTCGGCGAACCTGACGATGGCGTCGGCCTGCCCGAAGTCGTAGCGGTCCCGCTCGGGGTGGATGAAGTCCCACTTCATCTGGTTCTCGGGGGAGACCGAGCCGAACTGGCGCGCCAGGATCTTCCGGTACTCCTTGTCGTGCGTGAACGGGTCCGGGTAGTCCTGCGAGAGGTGGTGGCCGCCGCCCGCCACGGCGGTGCCCACGAAGAAGCCCTCGGGAGCGGCCGAGCGCAGCCGGTCGGGCGCGGCGTGGGAGTGCGGCGGAGCCTTCCGGTCGGCCGGCGGGGCGGCCGTGGCCGCGCCCGTCGCGAGCGGCAGGCACAGGGCGGCGGTGGCGAGTGTCACGGTGGCGAGGCGAAGGGATCTCATGCGGGGAGTCTCACTCCATCCGTTCTCGAATGTTTCGAATACGGAGACGAAACATTAGGGATGGGGCGGACGCTAAGGTCCGACCGAGCGGCGCGTCAATACCCGTGCGGAGTTCCGCCCGCGCGAAGGGCGTCCGGCGCACCGCGCCGACCCGGGGCTGGCTATCGTGACGAGCGCGATCACCGGCCAACTCCCGAGCGCGACAAGGGGAATCACGATGGATCAGCAGGACGCGGGCGTGGACGCCCCCCTACGGATCGACACCGGCAAGCCGCATCCCGCGCGGATGTACGACTGGTTCCTCGGCGGCAAGGACAACTACCCGGTGGACGAGGAACTGGGCCGGCAGCTCGTGTCCTTCGCGCCGGTCATCCCGGTCATGGCCCGGATGAACCGGGCCTTCATGCACCGCGCCACCCGCTGGGTGGCCGGCCGGGGGGTGCGCCAGTTCCTCGACATCGGGACCGGCATCCCGACGGAGCCGAACCTGCACCAAGTGGCCCAGGAGGTCGCCCCCGAGGCACGGGTCGTGTACTGCGACAACGACCCGATCGTGCTGGCCCACGCGGGAGCGCTGCTGCGGGGCACCCCCGAAGGGGCCGTCGACTATGTGCAGGCGGACGCCCGCGACACCGCCGCCATCCTCGAACGCGCCCGCGGGACACTGGACTTCGACCGGCCGGTCGCGCTCTCCCTGATCGCACTGCTGCACTTCATCGGCGACGAGGACGGGGCCTACGAACTGGTGGAAGGCCTCAAGAGGGAACTGGCTCCCGGCAGTTTCCTGATCATGTCCCACCTCACCCCCGACTTCCACCCGGAGGAGGCCTCGCAAAAGGTCGTCGACCTGTACCGGGCGGGCGGGCTCACCATGGACATGCGCAGCCGGGACCGGTTCGCCCGCTTCTTCGACGGCCTGGGGCCCGTGGCCCCCGGCATCGTGGCGGCCGAGGACTGGCACCCGGAACTCGGGGAGCCGGTCCCCGGCCAGGAGGGCGTCCTCAGCGGGGCCTACGCGGCGGTGGCGCGCAAGGGGTGATCCTCCCCGGCCGGGTGGTCGTGGCTGCGGTCCGCCCGGCCCGGCGGTCGTGGCTGCGGTCCGTCCGGCCGGCCCTCCCCTCATCAGGTCCGTACCAACCCCTTGCCCCCGCCCCCTCCACGCCGCAAGCTCCCCTCATGGAGCTGGAGTTGCGGCATCTGAAAACGATCCGGGCGATCGCGGACGCGGGCAGCCTCACCAGGGCGGCGACCGACCTGGGCCTGGCGCAGCCCGCGCTGAGCGCACAGCTCAAGCGGATCGAACGCGCCCTGGGCGGTGAGCTGTTCGAGCGCGGCCGGCACGGCGTACGGGTCACGGCGCTCGGTGAACTCGTACTGGAACGCACCCGGATCGTGCTGCCCGCGGTCACCGAGCTGCAGCGGGAGGCCACGCGGTTCGCCCGCACCCCGCACGCGACCTCCGCCCTCCGGCTGGGCGGCACCCACGGTCCGCTGCTGGGCGCGCTGGTGGACCGGCTGGCGGACGCGGTGCCCGACGCGCGGGTGACGACGTGCACGTCCTGGTCCGAGCGGGAGCTGGCGGACCTGCTGACCGAGGGGCGGCTGGACTTCGCGCTCGCCGGCACCTGCGGCTCCGCTCCCCCTCCCGGCGCCGGGACACTGGTCTGGCGGGAGGTCGCGGTGGACCCGGTCTTCGTCATGGTGCCGGACGCGCATCCACTGGCCCACCGGACGGAACTGGACCTGGCCGAACTGGCCGACGAGGAGTGGGCCTGCGTGCCCGGCGACGGCTGCTTCGGCGACTGCTTCACCGCCGCCTGCACCCGCGCCGGCTTCACCCCGCGCCGCATGTACGAGACCGACACCGCGTCCCTGGTCCATCTGGTGCAGGTGGGCCGGGCGGTCGGGACGTGCCGGGCGACCTTCCCGACCACGCCCGGGATCACCACCCTGCCGCTCACGGGCACCCCGCTGACCTGGCGGCACCTGCTGGGCTGGCACGCGACGACACAGCGCGAGGAGGCCGCCGCCACCGTGCTGGCCCAGGCCCGGCTGGCGCACGCGGGCGTGGCGGCGGGCAGCGAAAGCTACACGCTGTGGCTCTCGGCCCACCGCTCCCCGGCCCCGCACCCACCGGTGGCTCCGCACGTTCCATAACGCCGGGCAGGGGGCCGGCCGACGTCTTACGGCTGTCGGTCGGCCCTTCCTACGGTTTCGGCACCTCCCCACCGAAACCGAGGAGATCCCGCATGTCCCCCATGCTCCGACGACACACCAGGGCCAGAGCCGCGGGCGCCGCGCTCGTGGCGACGGCCGGCCTGCTCGTGGCCGGGCTCAGCGGCTCCGCGAGCGCCGGGCCGGCCGCCGCCACGTCCCCCACCCCTGCCTCGGCCGCCGAGACGCTGCGCACCGACGCCGTCCCGCCCGCCCTGCTCAAGTCCATGGAGCGCGACCTGGGTCTGGACCGGCAGCAGGCGGAGCGCCGCCTGGCGAACGAGGCGGAGGCAGGTGCCACGGCGGGCCGCCTGCGCGCCGCCCTGGGCTCCGACTTCGCGGGCGCCTGGGTGCGCGGGGCCGAGTCCGGCACGCTGACCGTGGCCACGACGGACGCCCGCGACGTGCGGACCATCGAGGCGCAGGGCGCCGAGGCCGACGTCGTCCGCCACTCCCTGGCCGACCTGGACGCCGCCAGGGCCCGCCTGGACCGGGCGGCGGCCCGTACCGGCACCACCGACGCCCCCGTCCGGTACGTCGACGTCCGCACGAACAAGGTCGTCGTGCAGGCGGTACGGACGTCCGCGGCCCGCGCCCTCGTCTCGGCCGCCGGGGTCGACGCGTCCCTCCTGCGCATCGAGAAGTCGGCCGAGCGCCCCCGCCCGTTCTACGACCTGCGCGGCGGCGAGGCCTACTACATCAACAACAGCGGCCGCTGTTCGATCGGCTTCCCCGTCACCAAGGGCACCCAGCAGGGCTACGCCACCGCCGGCCACTGCGGCCGGGCCGGGGCGAGCACCAGCGGCCACAACCGGGTCGCCCAGGGCACCTTCCAGGGCTCCACCTTCCCGGGCCGCGACATGGCCTGGGTGGCCACCAACACCAACTGGACGGCGACGCCGTACGTCAAGGGCGCGGGCGGCCAGAACGTCCAGGTGACCGGGTCGACGCAGGCTCCGGTCGGCTCCTCCGTCTGCCGCTCCGGCTCCACCACCGGCTGGCACTGCGGGGTCATCCAGCAGCTGAACACCAGCGTGACCTACCCCGAGGGCACCATCACCGGCGTCACCCGCACCTCGGTGTGCGCCGAACCCGGCGACTCGGGCGGCTCCTACATCTCCGGCAGCCAGGCCCAGGGCGTGACCTCGGGCGGCTCGGGCAACTGCAGCAGCGGCGGCACGACGTACTTCCAGCCGATCAACCCGCTGCTCCAGACCTACGGCCTCACCCTGAAGACGAACGGCGACGGCGGCGGCGAGGAGCCCCCGCCCGGTGGCGGCACCTGGTCGGCCGGCACCGTCTACCAGCCGGGCGACACGGTGACCTACGGCGGCGCCACCTACCGCTGCCTCCAGAGCCACCAGGCCCAGGCCGGCTGGGAGCCGCCGAACGTCCCGGCGCTGTGGCAGCGCGTGTGAGCCGCCACTGACCACCCCGACGGGGGGGAACGGCCCTGCCCCGGGCGCGCAGCTGTGCGCGCCCGGGGCAGGGCCTTGTGCGACGCCGGACACCGCGCCCCGGGCCCGTCGCCCGTCCGACGACCGGAGAACGGCCTCCGCCCGGAGTCCTCGGAGCCGTCCGGGGCCGGGAGAACGACCGGGAGGACGCGAGGCCGGCAGGATCCGGACGGCGAAAGGGCCCGCACGACCGAAGTCGTGCGGGCCCCTTCAGGTGCTCGCGGTGGAGCTACCGGGTCAGATCAGCAAGCTCACTTGTTGATCTTGGTGACCTGGCCGGCGCCCACGGTCCGACCACCCTCGCGGATGGCGAACTTCAGGCCCTCCTCCATGGCGACGGGCTGGATGAGCTCCACCTTCATCTCGGTGTTGTCACCCGGCATGACCATCTCGGTGCCCTCGGGGAGGGTCACGACGCCGGTCACGTCCGTCGTACGGAAGTAGAACTGCGGGCGGTAGTTGTTGAAGAACGGGGTGTGGCGGCCACCCTCGTCCTTCGACAGGATGTAGGCCTGGGCCTCGAACTCGGTGTGCGGGGTGACCGAGCCCGGCTTGATGATGACCTGGCCGCGCTCGACGTCCTCGCGCTTGATGCCGCGGAGCAGCAGACCGACGTTCTCACCGGCCTGGCCCTCGTCGAGGAGCTTCCGGAACATCTCGATGCCGGTGACCGTGGTGGTGGTCTTCTCCGGCTTGATGCCGATGATGTCGACGGTCTCGTTGACCTTGAGGACACCACGCTCGATGCGGCCGGTGACGACCGTACCGCGACCGGTGATGGTGAAGACGTCCTCGATCGGCATCAGGAACGGCTTGTCGACGTCACGCTCGGGCGACGGGATCGACTCGTCCACGGCCTTCATCAGCTCGAGGACGGAGTTGCCCCACTCCTTGTCGCCCTCGAGGGCCTTCAGAGCCGAGACCTTGACGACCGGAACCTCGTCGCCCGGGAACTCGTACTCGGAGAGGAGCTCACGGACCTCGAGCTCGACGAGCTCCAGGATCTCCTCGTCGTCCACCATGTCGGCCTTGTTCAGGGCGACGACGATGTACGGGACGCCGACCTGGCGGGCCAGGAGCACGTGCTCCTTGGTCTGCGGCATCGGGCCGTCCGTGGCGGCGACCACCAGGATCGCGCCGTCCATCTGGGCGGCACCGGTGATCATGTTCTTGATGTAGTCCGCGTGACCGGGGCAGTCGACGTGGGCGTAGTGACGCTGCTCGGTCTGGTACTCGACGTGCGAGATCGAGATGGTGATACCGCGCTGGCGCTCTTCGGGAGCCTTGTCGATCTGGTCGAACGCCGAGGCCTCGTTCAGGTCCGGGTACGCGTCGTGCAGCACCTTGGTAATGGCGGCCGTGAGGGTCGTCTTACCGTGGTCGATGTGACCGATGGTGCCGATGTTGACGTGCGGCTTAGTCCGCTCGAACTTCGCCTTCGCCACTGGGGTCCTCCTGTGGAGTGGTTCTGTACGCCTTACTCATCGGCGCCAGGTGATCTTTGCTGGGAAACCCGGGCCCGGGGCATTCCACCACGGTGGTGGCGGAATGCCCGTTGCAGGCTCCGGAGTCAAGCCTAAAGCGTGTGAACGGAGTCCGTTGAACGGAGTCCCTTACTCGCCCTTGGCCTTCGCGATGATCTCCTCGGCGACGTTCCGCGGAACCTCGGCGTAGGAGTCGAACTGCATCGAGTAGCTTGCGCGACCCGACGTCTTGCTGCGGAGGTCTCCGACGTAGCCGAACATCTCCGACAGAGGCACGAGGCCCTTCACGACGCGGGCACCCGCCCGCTCCTCCATGGCCTGGATCTGGCCACGGCGAGAGTTGATGTCGCCGATGACTTCACCCATGTAGTCCTCGGGCGTGGTGACCTCGACGGCCATCATCGGCTCGAGGAGCACGGGCGAAGCCTTGCGCGCGGCCTCCTTGAAGGCCTGCGAGCCGGCGATCTTGAACGCGAGCTCGGAGGAGTCCACCTCGTGGTAGGCACCGTCGAGCAGCGTCACGCGGACGCCGGTCATCTCGTAGCCGGCGAGGATGCCGAACTGCATGGCCTCCTGCGCACCGGCGTCGACCGAAGGGATGTACTCCTTCGGGACGCGGCCACCGGTCACCTTGTTGACGAACTCGTACGAGGCGTCGCCGCTCTCGATCGGCTCGATCGCGATGATGACGCGGGCGAACTGGCCGGTACCACCCGTCTGCTTCTTGTGGGTGAACTCGACCTTCTCGACCGACTTGCGGATGGTCTCGCGGTACGCGACCTGCGGCTTGCCGACGTTGGCCTCGACCTTGAACTCACGGCGCATGCGGTCGACCAGCACCTCGAGGTGCAGCTCGCCCATGCCGCCGATGATGGTCTGGCCGGTCTCCTCGTCCGAGTGGACCTGGAAGGACGGGTCCTCCTCGGCCAGGCGCTGGATCGCGACGCCCAGCTTCTCCTGGTCGCCCTTCGACTTGGGCTCGATGGCGACCTGGATGACCGGCGCCGGGAAGTCCATGGACTCCAGGATGACCGGGTTCTTGTCGTCGGACAGCGTCTCACCGGTGGTGGTCTGCTTCAGGCCCATGACGGCGACGATGTCGCCGGCGCCCACCGACTCGATCTCCTCACGCTTGTTGGCGTGCATGCGGTAGATCTTGCCGATGCGCTCCTTCTTGCCCTTCACGGAGTTCAGCACCTGGGTGCCGGACTCCAGACGGCCGGAGTACACGCGGACGAAGGTGAGCTTGCCGAGGTGCGGGTCGCTCATGATCTTGAACGCGAGCGCGGCGAGGGGCTCCTCGTCCGACGGCTTGCGCTCGATGACCTTCTCCGCGTCCTTGACGTCGTGGCCCTCGATGGCCTCGACGTCCAGCGGGGAGGGCAGGTAGCGCACGACCGCGTCGAGCAGGGGCTGCACGCCCTTGTTCTTGAACGCGGTGCCGCAGAACACCGGGGTGATGGTGGTGTTCTCGCTCTTGCCGGACGCGATGGTGATGCGGCGGATCGCCGCGTACAGCTGCTCCTCGGAGGGCTCGGTGCCCTCGAGGTACAGCTCCATCAGCTCCTCGTCGTTCTCCGCGACGGCCTCGAGCAGCTTGCCGCGGTACTCCTCGGCGGCCTCGGCGTGGGTGTCCGGGATGTCGACGGTGTCGTACATCTCGCCCTTGGTCGCCTCGGCGGACCAGACCAGGGCCTTCATCTTCACGAGGTCGATGACGCCCCGGAAGTCGGCCTCGGCACCGATCGGCAGCTGCATGACCAGCGGCTGCGCGCCCAGACGGTCGGAGATCATGTCGACGCAGCGGTGGAACTCGGCACCGGTGCGGTCGAGCTTGTTCACGAAGCAGATGCGCGGAACGCCGTAGCGGTCCGCCTGACGCCACACCGTCTCGGACTGCGGCTCGACACCGGCGACGCCGTCGAACACCGTCACGGCACCGTCGAGTACGCGCAGCGAGCGCTCCACCTCGACGGTGAAGTCGACGTGCCCCGGGGTGTCGATGATGTTGATGGTGTGGTCGATGTTCTCGAGCGGCCAGTGACAGGTGGTCGCAGCAGAGGTGATCGTGATGCCACGCTCCTGCTCCTGCTCCATCCAGTCCATGGTCGCGGAGCCCTCGTGCGTCTCACCGATCTTGTAGGAGACGCCCGTGTAGAACAGAATCCGCTCGGTGGTGGTCGTCTTGCCCGCGTCGATGTGGGCCATGATCCCGATGTTGCGGACCCTGGCCAGGTCAAGCGAAGTGGTAGCCATAAGGCTTCAGTCTTCTCTCGGTCTCGATGGGGTCTGCGACTACCAGCGGTAGTGCGCGAAGGCCTTGTTGGACTCGGCCATCTTGTGCGTGTCCTCGCGCTTCTTCACAGCGGCACCGAGGCCGTTGCTGGCGTCGAGGAGCTCGTTGAGCAGACGCTCGGTCATGGTCTTCTCGCGACGGGCACGCGAGTAACCGACCAGCCAGCGCAGCGCCAGCGTGTTGGCACGGCCGGGCTTGACCTCGACCGGAACCTGGTAGGTGGCGCCACCGACACGGCGGGACTTGACCTCGAGGGTCGGCTTGATGTTCTCGAGAGCGCGCTTGAGCGTGATGACCGGGTCGTTGCCGGTCTTCTCGCGCAGACCCTCCATGGCGCCGTAGACGATGCGCTCGGCGGTGGAGCGCTTGCCGTTCAGCAGCACCTTGTTGATCAGGGAGGTCACCAGAGGGGAGCCGTAAACCGGGTCGATGATGACCGGGCGCTTCGGGGCGGGGCCCTTACGAGGCATTCTTACTTCTCCTTCTTGGCGCCGTAACGGCTGCGAGCCTGCTTGCGGTTCTTGACACCCTGGGTGTCGAGCGAACCGCGGATGATCTTGTAGCGAACACCCGGCAGGTCCTTCACACGGCCGCCTCGCACGAGCACGATGGAGTGCTCCTGCAGGTTGTGTCCCTCACCCGGGATGTAAGCGGTGACCTCGATACCACTGGTCAGACGCACACGCGCGACCTTACGCAGGGCCGAGTTCGGCTTCTTCGGGGTAGTCGTGAACACACGCGTGCAGACGCCGCGGCGCTGAGGAGAGCCCTCGAGTGCGGGCGTCTTGTTCTTTTCGACCTTGTCCTGCCGGCCCTTGCGGACCAGCTGCTGGATCGTAGGCACTACTTCTCCGGTTTCTGTGTGCCGATGGGTACAGCTAACCTGGAACGTCACCGACCCACGCGGTCGGGTGTGTCGAATCACGCGGACTCCCGCCGCAAGGCAGAAAGAAGCGCAGATTGCGGTGGCCGTTCTCAGCCCTCAGTGCGGTGTAAAAGGCACGCACGAAGGCCAGGGCACACCCCAGGCACAAGGTCTGAGCGTACCTATCGCATTCGCTGCGGTCAAAACAAATGGGGCGCGTACCGGCCGTCAACCGTACGCGAGCGCCAGGAAGAACGACAAAGCCAGCAGTGTCGCCCATCCGGCGACCGACAGCCAGCCGAGCACCAGTCCGACCATCGCCAGTGCGTCCCCGTCCTCGCCGGTGCGCGCGATCTCGGCACGCGCCGCGTGACCCAGGACGACCGCCGGGATGCCGGTGAGGCCGGCGGTGACCAGGCAGAGCCCGCCGCAGACGGCGGCACCCACCGCCTTCCCGTTCGTCCGCGGCCGGGGCGCCGCCAGGAACACCGGCGGTACGGCCGTCACGGGCCCGGGATGCGGGGCGGGCCCCTGGGGCAGGTCCGCCACCAGCAGCGCCAGCTCCCCCACCGTGCGCGCCGCGTACGCCCGTGCGACCCGCCGGTCGAACTCGGGCCGCTCCAGCCGCCCCTCGCCGTACCCGGCTCTGAGGACGTCCACGGCCCGCTCCCGGTCGGCGTGCGAGGCCAGCATCGAGGGAGCGGTCTGCCCGCTCCACGGCTGGGGTACACCGTGCCCCTGCTGCCAGGGCTGCCACTGCGGATACGGCGAATGCGACACCGAACACCACCTCCCCCGTCACGCCGGGTCCCTCCATGATGCGCCGGAGCGGACGTTCCGGCACCGCTACAGACGAGAACGGCCCTCGTGCCGGTTCCCGGGGAACGCCGAGGGGCGGCCACCCCGTACGGAGTGACCGCCCCTCGGATCAAGCGGCTCGCTTACTGGTTGTACGGACCGTAGTCGTAGTCCTCCAGCGGAACGGCCTGGCCGGAGCCCGTGCCGAACGGCGAGTAGTCGATGTCGTCGTAGCCGACGGCCGAGTACATCGCGGCCTTGGCCTCCTCGGTCGGCTCGACCCGGATGTTGCGGTAGCGGGACAGACCCGTACCGGCCGGGATGAGCTTACCGATGATGACGTTCTCCTTGAGGCCGATCAGGGAGTCGGACTTGGCGTTGATCGCCGCGTCCGTGAGGACCCTGGTCGTCTCCTGGAAGGACGCCGCCGACAGCCAGGACTCGGTCGCCAGCGAGGCCTTGGTGATGCCCATGAGCTGCGGACGACCGGAGGCCGGGTGACCGCCCTCCTGGACCACACGACGGTTCTCGGTCT
The DNA here is from genome assembly GCF_008704515.1 of Streptomyces viridosporus T7A. NCBI lineage: Bacteria > Bacillati > Actinomycetota > Actinomycetes > Kitasatosporales > Streptomycetaceae > Streptomyces > Streptomyces viridosporus. The sequence continues at coordinate 4,942,504 of NZ_CP023700.1, read as the reverse complement.
CGAACTTCGAGCGCTCGACCAGCTCACCGGGCAGCAGCTCGGCGTCGCCGGACTCGATGATCGTCACACGGCGGAGCATCTGCCGGATGATGATCTCGATGTGCTTGTCGTGGATCGACACACCCTGCGAGTTGTACACCTTCTGGACCTCGCCGACCAGGTGGACCTGGACGGCGCGCTGGCCCAGGATGCGCAGCACGTCGTGCGGGTTGGTGGCACCCACGGTGAGCTTCTGGCCCACCTCGACGTGCTCGCCCTCGCTGACCAGGAGCCGGGCGCGCTTCGAGATCGGGTAGGCCGTCTCGTCGCTGCCGTCGTCCGGGGTGATGACGATCTTCTTGGTCTTCTCGGTCTCCTCGATGCGCACGCGGCCGGAGGCCTCGGAGATCGGGGCGACACCCTTCGGGGTACGGGCCTCGAAGAGCTCGACGACACGCGGCAGACCCTGGGTGATGTCGTCACCGGCCACACCACCGGTGTGGAAGGTACGCATCGTCAGCTGGGTGCCGGGCTCACCGATGGACTGGGCGGCGATGATGCCGACCGCCTCACCGATGTCGACCAGCTTGCCGGTGGCCAGCGAGCGGCCGTAGCACATCGCGCAGGTGCCGACGGCGGACTCGCAGGTCAGGACCGAGCGGGTCTTGACCTCCTCGACGCCGCGGGACACGAGCTCCTCGATGAGCACGTCGCCCAGGTCGGTGCCGGCCGGGGCCAGCACCTGGCCGTCGACCACGATGTCCTCGGCGAGGCAGCGCGCGTACACGGACGTCTCGACGTCGTTCGCCTTGCGCAGCACGCCGTCGGCGCCACGGTCGGCGATCTTGAGGCGCAGACCGCGGTCGGTGCCGCAGTCCTCCTCGCGGATGATGACGTCCTGGGAGACGTCGACCAGACGACGGGTGAGGTAACCCGAGTCGGCGGTCCGCAGGGCGGTGTCCGCCAGACCCTTACGGGCACCGTGCGTGGAGATGAAGTACTCCAGCACGGACAGACCCTCACGGAACGAGGCCTTGATGGGCCGCGGGATCGTCTCGTTCTTCGCGTTCGACACCAGACCGCGCATACCGGCAATCTGACGCATCTGCATCATGTTGCCTCGTGCACCCGAGTTCACCATCATGAAGATCGGGTTGGTCTTCGGGAAGTTGTCGTTCATCGCCTCGGCGACCTCGTTGGTCGCCTTGGTCCAGATCGCGATGAGCTCCTGCGTGCGCTCGTCCTTGGTGATCAGACCGCGCTCGTACTGCTTCTGGACCTTCTCGTCCTGCGCCTCGTAGCCGTGGACGATCTCCTTCTTCGCCTCGGGGACGACGACGTCGGAGATGGCGACGGTGACGCCGGAACGGGTGGCCCAGTAGAAGCCGGCCGCCTTCAGGTTGTCGAGCGTCGCCGCCACGATGACCTTCGGGTAGCGCTCGGCGAGGTCGTTGACGATCTCGGAGAGCTGCTTCTTGCCGACCTCGTAGTCGACGAACGGGTAGTCCTCGGGCAGCAGCTCGTTGAAGAGCGCGCGGCCCAGGGTGGTGTTCAGCCGGAAGCTGTCACCCTGCTGCCACTCGGGCTCGCCCTCCTCGCGCGCCGGCGGGGTCCAGCCGCGCGGCGGGATGGTGCCGACCGGGAAGCGGACGTCGATCCTCGACTGGAGCGACAGCTCGCCCGCGTCGAAGGCCATGATCGCCTCGGCGACCGAGGCGAAGGAACGGCCCTCGCCCTTGAGGTCGCGCATCTCGCCGTCGGTGGTGAGGAAGAACAGACCGAGGACCATGTCCTGGGTCGGCATCGTCACCGGACGGCCGTCGGCCGGCTTGAGGATGTTGTTCGAGGACAGCATCAGGATGCGGGCCTCGGCCTGCGCCTCCGCGGACAGCGGCAGGTGCACGGCCATCTGGTCACCGTCGAAGTCCGCGTTGAACGCGGTGCAGACGAGCGGGTGGATCTGGATGGCCTTGCCCTCGACCAGCTGCGGCTCGAAGGCCTGGATGCCGAGGCGGTGCAGCGTGGGCGCACGGTTCAGCAGGACCGGGTGCTCCGCGATGACCTCTTCCAGCACGTCGTACACGACCGTGCGGCCGCGCTCGACCATGCGCTTGGCCGACTTGATGTTCTGCGCGTGGTTCAGGTCGACCAGGCGCTTCATCACGAACGGCTTGAACAGCTCCAGCGCCATCGCCTTCGGCAGACCGCACTGGTGCAGCTTCAGCTGCGGACCGACGACGATCACGGAACGCGCGGAGTAGTCCACGCGCTTGCCGAGCAGGTTCTGGCGGAAGCGGCCCTGCTTGCCCTTGAGCATGTCGGACAGCGACTTCAGCGGACGGTTGCCGGGGCCCGTCACCGGGCGTCCGCGACGGCCGTTGTCGAAGAGCGCGTCGACGGCCTCCTGGAGCATGCGCTTCTCGTTGTTCACGATGATCTCGGGCGCGCCGAGGTCGAGAAGCCGCTTCAGGCGGTTGTTGCGGTTGATCACGCGGCGGTACAGGTCGTTCAGGTCGGAGGTCGCGAAGCGGCCACCGTCCAGCTGCACCATCGGACGCAGGTCCGGCGGGATGACCGGCACGCAGTCGAGCACCATGCCCTTGGGGCTGTTGGACGTCTGCAGGAAGGCGGAGACGACCTTCAGGCGCTTGAGCGCACGGGTCTTCTTCTGGCCCTTGCCGGTACGGATGATCTCGCGGAGCTTCTCGGCCTCCTCCTCGAGGTCGAAGGACTCCAGGCGCTTCTGCAGCGCCGCGGCACCCATCGAGCCGTCGAAGTACGTGCCGAAGCGGTCGCGCAGCTCGCGGTAGAGCAGCTCGTCGCCCTCGAGGTCCTGGACCTTGAGGTTCTTGAACCGGTTCCACACCTCGTCGAGGCGGTCGATCTCGCGCTGCGCGCGGTCGCGCAGCTGCTTCATCTCGCGCTCGGCGCCCTCGCGCACCTTGCGGCGCACGTCGGCCTTGGCGCCCTCGGCCTCGAGCTCGGCCAGGTCGGTCTCGAGCTTCTTGGCGCGGGCCTCGAGGTCGGCGTCGCGGCGGTTCTCGATCTGCTGGCGCTCGACGGAGACGTGGGCCTCCAGCGAGGGCAGGTCGCGGGTGCGGCGCTCCTCGTCGACGTACGTGATCATGTACGCCGCGAAGTAGATGACCTTCTCCAGGTCCTTCGGGGCGAGGTCGAGCAGGTAACCGAGGCGCGACGGGACGCCCTTGAAGTACCAGATGTGCGTGACGGGCGCGGCGAGCTCGATGTGGCCCATCCGCTCACGGCGCACCTTGGCGCGCGTGACCTCGACGCCACAGCGCTCGCAGATGATGCCCTTGAAGCGGACGCGCTTGTACTTGCCGCAGTAGCACTCCCAGTCCCGGGTCGGACCGAAGATCTTCTCGCAGAAGAGTCCGTCCTTCTCGGGCTTGAGGGTGCGGTAGTTGATGGTCTCGGGCTTCTTGACCTCGCCGTGGCTCCACTGACGGATGTCGTCAGCGGTGGCCAGGCCGATCCGGAGCTCGTCGAAGAAGTTGACGTCGAGCACTATGCGTCAATCCCTCTCAGGGTCGTGAGTCTTGGGGTCTGAAACGGGGGTCCTGGGGCCGGCGGGCCTCCTGGGACAGGAGGCCCGCCGCACTCCCGTCAGACCTCTTCGACGCTGCTCGGCTCGCGCCGGGACAGGTCGATGCCGAGCTCCTCCGCAGCGCGGAAGACGTCCTCGTCGGTGTCACGCATCTCGATGGACATACCGTCGCTGGACAGCACCTCCACGTTCAGGCACAGGGACTGCATCTCCTTGATGAGCACCTTGAAGGACTCGGGGATGCCGGGCTCGGGGATGTTCTCGCCCTTGACGATGGCCTCGTAGACCTTCACGCGGCCGGTGACGTCGTCGGACTTGATGGTCAGCAGCTCCTGGAGCGCGTAGGCGGCGCCGTACGCCTCGAGTGCCCACACCTCCATCTCGCCGAACCGCTGGCCACCGAACTGAGCCTTACCACCCAGCGGCTGCTGGGTGATCATGGAGTACGGGCCGGTCGAGCGGGCGTGCAGCTTGTCGTCGACCAGGTGGTGCAGCTTCAGGATGTACATGTAGCCGACCGAGATCGGGTCCGGGAACGGCTCACCCGAACGGCCGTCGAACAGCCGCGCCTTGCCGGACGGGAGGACCATGCGGTCGCCGTCGCGGTTCGGGATGGTGTGCTCCAGCAGACCGGTGAGCTCGTCCTCGCGGGCACCGTCGAAGACCGGGGTGGCCACGTTGGTGCGCGGCTCGACCCGGTCGGCGCTGATGTCCTGGAGGCGCTGGGCCCACTCGTCCGCGAGGCCGGAGACGTCCCAGCCCTGGCTGGCGAGCCAGCCGAGGTGGATCTCCAGGACCTGTCCCGGGTTCATTCGGGACGGCACGCCCAGCGGGTTGAGGATGATGTCGACCGGGGTCCCGTCCTCGAGGAACGGCATGTCCTCGATGGGCAGGATCTTGGAGATGACACCCTTGTTGCCGTGCCGGCCGGCGAGCTTGTCACCGTCGGTGATCTTGCGCTTCTGCGCGACGTAGACGCGCACCAGCTGGTTCACACCGGGGGGAAGCTCGTCGCCCTCCTCGCGGTCGAAGACGCGGACGCCGATGACCTTGCCGGTCTCGCCGTGCGGCACCTTCAGCGAGGTGTCACGGACCTCACGGGCCTTCTCACCGAAGATCGCGCGCAGCAGGCGCTCCTCGGGCGTCAGCTCGGTCTCACCCTTCGGGGTGACCTTGCCGACGAGGATGTCACCGGCGATGACCTCGGCACCGATGCGGATGATGCCGCGCTCGTCGAGGTCGGCGAGGACCTCCTCGGAGACGTTCGGGATGTCCCGGGTGATCTCCTCGGGGCCGAGCTTGGTGTCACGGGCGTCGACCTCGTGCTCCTCGATGTGGATCGAGGAGAGGACGTCGTCCTGCACGAGGCGCTGCGACAGGATGATCGCGTCCTCGTAGTTGTGACCCTCCCACGGCATGAACGCGACCAGCAGGTTCTTGCCGAGCGCCATCTCGCCGTTCTCGGTGGCCGGACCGTCGGCCAGGACCTGGCCCTCGATGATCCGGTCGCCCTCGTTGACGATGACCTTCTGGTTGACCGAGGTGCCCTGGTTGGAACGGGCGAACTTGTGCAGGCGGTACGTGATGTACGTGCCGTCGTCGTTGGCGGTGGTGATGTAGTCCGCGGAGACCTCCTGGACCACACCGGCCTTCTCGGCCTTGACGACGTCGCCGGCGTCGACGGCGGAGCGGTACTCCATGCCGGTGCCGACGAGCGGGGCCTCGGACTTAATCAGCGGCACGGCCTGGCGCATCATGTTCGCGCCCATGAGGGCACGGTTGGCGTCGTCGTGCTCGAGGAAGGGGATCATGGCGGTCGCGACCGACACCATCTGGCGCGGCGAGACGTCCATGTAGTCCACGTCCTCGGGGCCGACGTAGTCGACCTCGCCGCCCTTGCGGCGGACCAGCACGCGGGCCTCGGCGAAGCGGAGGTCGTCCGTCAGCGGCGCGTTGGCCTGCGCGATGACGAAGCGGTCCTCCTCGTCGGCGGTCAGGTAGTCGACGGTGTCGGTGACCTGGCCGTCGTTGACCTTGCGGTACGGGGTCTCGACGAAACCGAACGCGTTGACCCGGCCGTAGGTGGCGAGCGAGCCGATCAGACCGATGTTCGGGCCTTCCGGCGTCTCGATCGGGCACATGCGGCCGTAGTGCGAGGGGTGCACGTCACGGACCTCGAAGCCGGCCCGCTCACGGGAGAGACCACCCGGGCCGAGCGCGGACAGACGACGCTTGTGCGTCAGCCCGGACAGCGGGTTGTTCTGGTCCATGAACTGGGACAGCTGGCTGGTGCCGAAGAACTCCTTGATGGAGGCGACGACCGGCCGGATGTTGATCAGGGTCTGCGGCGTGATCGCCTCGACGTCCTGCGTGGTCATGCGCTCGCGCACGACGCGCTCCATCCGCGCCAGACCCGTGCGGACCTGGTTCTGGATGAGCTCGCCGACGCTGCGCAGACGGCGGTTGCCGAAGTGGTCGATGTCGTCGGTCTCGACGACGATCGTCTGACCGCTGTCGCCGACCGTCTCGATCTCGCCCGCGTGCAGCTTCACCAGGTACTTGATCGTCGAGATGACGTCCTCGACGGTCAGGACACCCGCGTCCAGCGGAGCGTCCGCACCCAGCTTCTTGTTGACCTTGTAGCGGCCGACCTTGGCCAGGTCGTAGCGCTTGGGGTTGAAGTAGAGGTTCTCGAGCAGCGTCTGCGCGGCCTCACGCGTGGGGGGCTCGCCCGGGCGCAGCTTGCGGTAGATGTCGAGCAGCGCGTCGTCCTGGCCCTGGGTGTGGTCCTTCTCCAGGGTGGCGCGCATGGACTCGTACTCGCCGAACTCCTCGAGGATCTGCTCGGTGGTCCAGCCGAGCGCCTTCAGGAGGACGGTGACGGACTGCTTGCGCTTGCGGTCGATGCGGACGCCGACCATGTCGCGCTTGTCGATCTCCATCTCCAGCCAGGCACCCCGGGACGGGATGATCTTGGCGGAGAAGATGTCCTTGTCGGACGTCTTGTCGATGCTGGAGTCGAAGTAGACACCCGGCGAACGGACCAGCTGCGACACCACGACACGCTCGGTGCCGTTGATGACGAAGGTGCCCTTGTTCGTCATGAGCGGGAAGTCGCCCATGAAGACGGTCTGGGACTTGATCTCGCCGGTCTCGTTGTTGGTGAACTCGGCGGTGACGAAGAGCGGGGCGGCGTACGTGAAGTCGCGCTCCTTGCACTCGTCGATGGAGTTCTTCGGCGGCTCGAAGCGGTGGTCACGGAAGGTCAGCGACATCGACCCGGAAAAGTCCTCGATCGGGGAGATCTCCTCGAAGATCTCCTCCAGACCGGACTTGGTGGGGACGTCCTGACCGTTCTCCAGAGCCTCCTCGACGCGAGCCTTCCACGCGTCGTTGCCGAGCAGCCAGTCGAAGCTCTCGGTTTGCAGCGCGAGAAGGTTCGGAACCTCGAGGGGCTCCTTGATCTTTGCAAAGGAGATGCGCAGCGGGGCGGTGCTGGCGCCGTTGTTCGTATTCGCGGTCGAGGCGTTGCGCGAGGCGGCCAAGAGGGGGTCCTTCCGAGGGCTCGGACTCACTACGCGCGTACCGGCCCCCCACCGTGCACAGAGACAGACATCCCAGGTCGGAGATGATCTGGTCGTCGGTGCTCGAGCGAGGGCATGCCCCTGGTGACGGGCAGGGGACAGCTAACAGGCAGCGCAAAGGGTCAGTGTAGCCACTTGGCACACTGATGTCCAGTGCGGTTGTACGAGACCGGTGTAGGCCCTCGTTGCTCTCAACTCCTGCGACAAGGCGCTGCCCTCAACGCACGGTGATACTGCCCTCTTTGCCGTCGATCCATGCCTCGGATTCGGATCCTTGTGACGACGCGTCCCGAGAATCGCGCGCCGCGTGCGGTTCGTCAAGGCCCCCCTTGCCCGGACCGTCCGCCACCAGGCGGATTCTCACGGCCCGTGGAGGCACAACGAAGATCACCATACCCCCCGCCGTCCCGGGCGCAAGGCAGCCGCCACCGGGCCCCCGGATACACCGAAGAGCGACCACCCGGATGGATGATCGCTCCTCGGCGCTTACGCGTTACACGCCCGGAGGGCCGTGTGAGGATCCTGACGGACCCGGAAGGTCTTACTTGACCTCGACGGAGGCGCCGGCGCCCTCGAGGGCCTCCTTGGCCTTGTCCGCGGCCTCCTTGTTGACCTTCTCGAGAACCGGCTTCGGGGCGCCGTCGACCAGGTCCTTGGCCTCCTTGAGGCCCAGGGAGGTGAGCTCGCGCACGACCTTGATGACCTGGATCTTCTTGTCGCCGGCGCCGGCGAGGATGACGTCGAACTCGTCCTTCTCCGGCTCGGCCTCGGCGGCGGCGCCACCGGCGGCACCACCGGCGACGACGACCGGGGCGGCCGCGGCGGCGGTGACGTCGAACTTCTCCTCGAAGGCCTTCACGAACTCGGAGAGCTCGATGAGGGTCATCTCCTCGAACTGGGCCAGCAGCTCGTCCTGGGTGAGCTTCGCCATGATGGCGGTCCTTCCACTAAATCGGCAGGTGCCGGATGTACTGGGTGAGGCGGGCGTACGTCGGGCCCGCTGCGACCCTTGCCGCTAGGCGGCCGGGGTCAGGAAGCGAGCCGAATTACTCGGCACCGCCCTGCTCGTCCTGCTTGGCGCGGAGCGCGTCCACGGTGCGGACGAGCTTCGACGGCAGCGCCTGGAAGACGGAGGCAGCCTGGGACTGCTTCCCCTTGAAGGCACCGGCCAGCTTGGACAGCAGAACCTCGCGGGACTCGAGGTCCGCGAGCTTCTTGATCTCGTCGGCGGAGAGCGCCTTGCCGTCAAGGACACCGCCCTTGATGACGAGATTCGGGTTCTCCTTGGCGAAGTCACGAAGACCCTTCGCCGACTCCACCGGGTCACCGGTGACGAAGGCGACCGCCGTCGGACCAGCGAAGAGCTGGTCGTCCAGCGTGATCCCGGCCTCGTTGGCCGCAATCTTGGTCAGCGTGTTCTTCACCACGGCGTACTGGGCGTTCTCACCGAGCGAACGACGCAGCGTCTTGAGCTGCGCCACGGTGAGACCGCGGTACTCGGTCAGCACGGCGGCGTTGGAGCTGCGGAACTTGTCCGTCAGCTCGGCAACCGCGGCAGCCTTGTCGGGCCTCGCCATAGAGCCTCGGCCTCCTTCCGGGTGATTCGGACCGCGCGGACCCGAAGGAGGACTGGGGAAAACGAAACGCCCCGGGCGCAGGCGCACGGGGCGAGGCTCGACCGGTTTCTCGCACGCGCTCGGCGGCGAATTCCGGGAGCTCTTCCACAGTCACCTGCGCGGGTCGCCCGCAGTTCAGCGGATCCTTCGGCCACCGCGCCCTCTTGCGAGCGCACGGCAACGACCAGCGGTCTTTGGCTTCCGTGGAAGAGTACGGGAACGGATCGGCGTCAGGCAAATCGGCCGAGCGGGTGCCCCGGGAGCGTCAGGAGTCGAGACCGGCCTCGGGGTCCTCCTCCAGGCCCTCCAGCTCCTGCATCATCCCCATGAGGTCGAAGGTGTCCTTCGCCGGCGGCGCCTGGACCTCGGCCTCGGCGCCGTAGTCGGAGTAGTGGGCCGTCATGTTCATCGTGCCCTGGGCCATCTTCATCCCGACGACCATCTTGACCGGGTAGTTGTCCTCGTTGACCCAGATCTGGGTGTCGTAGCCCTTCAGGCCCGTCTTCTCGACGTTGGCGAGCAGGTCCTCGCGCTGCTCGGCGGAGAGCATGTCGAAGGACTCGTTGGCGTCGACCATCTCCTCGAAGCTCAGCGTGCCCTTGTAGTGCTGCGCCTGGACGCCGTCGACCTTCTCCGGGCCGACGTGCTTCAGGTTCGGCGACTCCAGCAGCATGGCGAGCTGCTTCGACGGGTCCTGGTTCATGTTCTCCAGGCCGCTGGTCATCTGCTGCTGCACTTCCGCGTCGCCGGACGCCTCGGCGATGGCGGCGAAGTCCATCTTCATCCAGCGCTTGCCGTCCATCTCGGCGGCCTGCTTCTCCCCCATGTCCATGTACATGACGTTGTTCAGCATGATCATGCGAACCTCGTCGGGGGCGTCGGGGCCGCCCTCCGTGAGCGCGGAACCCGTCATGGTCACGTCCATGACGGCGGGGTCCCAGCCCTGGACCCCGGAGAGCTCCACGGTGCCGCCGCCCCCCGCGCCGGCCGGCATCGACATGGTCATCCGGACCTTGGAGGACTTGGCCTCCGAGGTCTTCTCGAAGGCGGCCTGGAGGACCTTGGTCATCTCGTTCTGGGTCTGGGACTCCGTCGCGCCGGCGGCCTTCTTCCCGCCCCCGTCACCGTCCTGACAGCCCGCGACACCCACGACGACGGCCACGGCCGTCAGAGAGACACCCGCGCGCTTCCATGCGGCCATGCCCATGAATCCCACCCCTGGTTGTTTCGCTGTTGCTTCACCTGTGAATCAAGCGAACCGTAACGCACCTCACTGACACTGGGGTACGAAAAAACCCGTCCCCGCGCCTTCGGGAGGCGCGGGGACGGGTTCACTGCGTCACGGGCCGGTCGGACCGGCCCGACCGGCTCAGACCGCGGCCGGGTCCTCCTCGACGAGGAGGTTGCGGGTGCGGTTCGGGTCGAGCGGGATGCCGGGGCCCATCGTGGTGGTGATGGCGGCCTTCTTGATGTAGCGGCCCTTGGCGGCGGACGGCTTCAGACGGAGGATCTCCTCCAGCGCGGCGCCGTAGTTCTCCACCAGCTTGGTGTCGTCGAACGACGTCTTGCCGATGATGAAGTGCAGGTTCGAGTGCTTGTCGACGCGGAACTCGATCTTGCCGCCCTTGATGTCGTTGACGGCCTTGGCGACGTCCGGGGTCACGGTGCCGGTCTTGGGGTTCGGCATCAGACCACGGGGACCGAGCACGCGGCCGAGGCGGCCGACCTTGCCCATGAGGTCCGGGGTGGCGACGACGGCGTCGAAGTCCAGACGGCCCTTCGACACCTCGTCGATCAGCTCGTCGGCGCCGACGATGTCGGCGCCCGCGGCACGCGCGGCCTCGGCACGGTCACCGGTCGCGAAGACCAGGACCCGGGCGGTCTTGCCGGTGCCGTGCGGGAGGTTCACGGTGCCACGGACCATCTGGTCGGCCTTGCGCGGGTCGACACCCAGGCGGAAGGCGACCTCGACGGTGCCGTCGAACTTGGTCGTGGAGGTCTCCTTGGCCAGACGGACGGCCTCGAGCGGGGCGTACAGCTTCTCCCGGTCGATCTTGGCGTCCGCAGCGCGGAGAGACTTGCTGCGCTTGCTCACTAAAAGCTCCTGTGGATTGTCGAGGAGTCGTGGTCCGGGCCGAGCAGGCCCTTCCACTTCTGCTTGGCTTGCGGGTGGGGGTCAGCCCTCGACCGTGACGCCCATGGAACGGGCGGTGCCGGCGATGATCTTCTCGGCGGCGTCCAGGTCGTTGGCGTTGAGGTCGGGCAGCTTGGTGGTGGCGATCTCGCGGACCTGGTCGCGGGTGATCTTCGCGACCTTGGTCTTGTGCGGCTCGCCGGAGCCCTTCTCCACGCCCGCGGCCTTGAGGATCATCTTGGCGGCCGGGGGGGTCTTGGTGATGAAGGTGAAGGAACGGTCCTCGTAGACCGTGATCTCCACCGGGATGACCCAACCGCGCTGCGACTCGGTCGCGGCGTTGTAGGCCTTGCAGAACTCCATGATGTTGACGCCGTGCTGGCCCAGCGCGGGGCCGACCGGCGGAGCCGGGTTGGCGGCACCGGCCTGGATCTGGAGCTTGATGAGCCCCGTGACCTTCTTCTTCTTGGGAGGCATGGCTCTCCGGGTCCTTTCGATTCGGGTCCTGCCCGCGTCATGGGGACAACCCGGACGCAGGCATACCGCACAACGATAGCGGGTATGAATGTGCGGCCAAAAACCGAGCAGGTCAGACGGACGCGCGAGCGCTCGCCTGACCTGCGCGGAAGCGTGGGTCCAGAGGATCCGGCCCGAGGGGTCAGTTCTTCTGGATCTGGTCGAAGGAGAGCTCGACCGGCGTCTCGCGGCCGAAGATCTCCACCAGGCCCTTGACCTTCTTGGAGTCGGGGTTGATCTCGTTGATGGTCGCCTGGAGCGTGGCGAACGGGCCGTCGGTGACGGTGACCGAGTCGCCGACCTCGAAGTCCAGCACCTGGACCTCGACCTTGCGCTGCGGAGCCGGCTTGCCCTCGGCCTCGGCGGCCTCGCGGGCGGCCTTCTCCTCGGCCTCCGGGGCGAGCATCTTGACGATCTCGTCCAGCGTCAGCGGGTACGGGTCGTAGGCGTTGCCCACGAAGCCGGTGACACCGGGGGTGTTGCGGACGACGCCCCAGGACTCGTTCGTCAGGTCCATGCGGACCAGGACGTAGCCCGGGAGCTTGTTCTGCTTGATCGTCTTGCGGTCGCCGTTCTTGATCTGGACGACCTCTTCCTGCGGCACCTCGGCCTGGAAGATGTACTCCTCGACGTTCAGCGAGACGGCGCGCTGCTCCAGGTTGGTCTTCACCCGGTTCTCGTATCCGGCGTACGTGTGGATGACGTACCACTCGCCGGGCAGCGTCCGCAGTTCCTCGCGGAGCTTCTCGACCGGGTCGCGGTCGTCCTCCTCGGCCGTCTCCTCGCCCTCGGCGACGTCCTCGGCCTCGGCGGACTCGTCCGCGGTGTCGGCAGCCTCGGCCTCGGCGGAGGCCTCGGTGTCCTCGATGTCCGCGCCCGCGACGGCGTCGAGCGCGTCCTCGACGGACTCGGCCCCCTCGCCGCGAGGCTCAACGGCGTCGTTCACGTTCGGGTCAGACACGGTGGCTGCTTCTTCCTGGATACATAGGGGTGGAACATGCGAAAGGAGCGCCGGGTACCTCGGCGCTCTTCGCTCCCGGCTCAGCCGAAGACGTACTTGGCGGCGTGACCGAGACCATAGTCGAACAAGGTGACCAGACCGATCATGATGACCACGAAGATGATCACGGCCGTCGTGTACGACGTCAGTTGGTTGCGGGTGGGCCAGACGACCTTGCGGAGCTCCGCCACGATCTGGCGGTAGAAGAGCGCGAGGCGCTTCAGCGGGCCCTTCTTGGCGCGCTTGCCGCCTTTGCGGTTCCTCTTCTTGGAGTCCGGCGCCTCGTCCTGGGCATCAGGCATGTCGATGGAGCCCACGGCGTCCGTCACTCGTCCTCACCTGATTCCGGGTCGTGGCCGTGCCGCGCCCGGTCTGAGCCGCACGGCGGTGCATTGCTGTACGTACATGCGCACACATCCTGGCGAAGGTGTGTGTAGCAGGGCCGGAGGGACTCGAACCCCCAACCGCTGGTTTTGGAGACCAGTGCTCTACCAATTGAGCTACGACCCTTTGTGCGCCACCAACGTACCGCATCCCGCCGAGTGCTCGGTGTGCACCGGATGAACACGGGCCGTTGAAGGCCAACGAGGTGAGAGTGTACGTGGTCCTGGGCCGGGCGTCGAACAGAAAGTGGCCGCGGAGGGTCCCGCCACCGGAAGATCGGCGGGAGATCGGCGGGTGATCGCCCTGCCCGGTGGCTCCCCCGCGGGTCGATCCGGACTGGTGTTCAGGGGTGGGCCCGATCCTGTTCAGTCGGTGAAACCCCCGTGTCACATGTGTTTCCGGTCTGGAACGATGGGTCCATGAGCGCTGCAACCCCTCCCACCGACCGCCGGGTCTCCGCCCGAGTCGGCGCGATCTCCGAGTCCGCCACCCTCGCCGTGGACGCCAAGGCCAAGGCCCTCAAGGCCGCCGGGCGACCGGTGATCGGCTTCGGCGCCGGTGAGCCCGACTTCCCGACGCCGGACTACATCGTCGAAGCCGCGATCGAGGCCTGCAAGAACCCCAAGTTCCACCGATACACGCCGGCCGGCGGCCTGCCCGAGCTGAAGGCCGCGATCGCCGCGAAGACGCTGCGCGACTCCGGCTACGAGGTGGACCCCTCCCAGATCCTGGTCACCAACGGCGGCAAGCAGGCCATCTACGAGGCCTTCGCCGCGATCCTCGACCCGGGCGACGAGGTCATCGTGCCCGCGCCGTACTGGACGACGTACCCGGAGTCGATCCGGCTGGCCGGCGGTGTCCCGGTCGAGGTCGTCGCCGACGAGACGACCGGCTACCGCGTGAGCGTGGAGCAGCTCGAGGCCGCCCGCACGGAGCGGACGAAGGTGGTCCTCTTCGTCTCGCCCTCCAACCCGACCGGCGCGGTCTACGGCGCCGAGGACGCCGAGGCGATCGGCCGCTGGGCCGTCGAGCACGGGCTGTGGGTGCTGACCGACGAGATCTACGAGCACCTGGTCTACGGCGACGCGGAGTTCACCTCGCTCCCGGCGCTCCTGCCCGAGCTGCGCGACAAGTGCATCGTGGTCAACGGGGTGGCGAAGACGTACGCGATGACCGGCTGGCGCGTGGGGTGGCTCATCGGCCCGAAGGACGTGGTCAAGGCCGCGACCAACCTCCAGTCGCACGCCACGTCCAACGTGTCGAACGTCGCGCAGGCGGCGGCGCTGGCCGCGGTCTCCGGCGACCTGGACGCGGTGGCGAAGATGCGGGAGGCCTTCGACCGGCGCCGGAAGACCATCGTGCGGATGCTGAACGAGATCGACGGCGTCCTCTGCCCGGAGCCCGAGGGCGCCTTCTACGCCTACCCGTCCGTGAAGGCGCTGATCGGCAAGGAGATCCGGGGCAAGCGGCCGCAGAACTCCGTGGAGCTGGCCGCGCTCATCCTGGAGGAGGCCGAGGTCGCGGTGGTGCCCGGTGAGGCGTTCGGCACGCCGGGGTACCTGCGGCTGTCGTACGCGCTGGGTGACGAGGACCTGGTGGAGGGCGTGAGCCGGATCCAGAAGCTGCTGGCGGAGGCGCGGGACTGACGTTCCGCCCACTCGTCCGCGACAGGGGTGCCCGGGTTCCTCCCGGGCACCCCTGTTCATATGTGCGAGCAAGACCACGAAAGGGGAACCCGCTACCGGGGTGGCCGGGATGTACGGCAGGATCCAGGAATGGAGCGTGTACGTGATGTCTCTGAGCTGCCGAAGGCCCATCTGCACCTGCACTTCACCGGGTCGATGCGGCCCGCCACCCTGCTGGAACTGGCCGACAAGTACGGGGTGCGCCTGCCCGAGGCGCTGACCGACGCGCTGACCGGCGGGGAGCCGCCGAGACTGCGGGCCACGGACGAGCGGGGCTGGTTCCGTTTCCAGCGGCTGTACGACGCGGCGCGCTCGTGCCTGCGGGAGCCGGAGGACATCCGGCGGCTGGTGCGGGAGGCCGCGGAGGAGGAGGTGCGGGACGGTTCGCGCTGGCTGGAGATCCAGGTGGACCCGACGTCGTACGCGCCCCGGCTGGGCGGGCTGATCCCGGCGCTGGAGATCATCCTGGACTCGGTGGACGCGGCGGTGCGGGACACCGGGATCGGGATGCGGGTGCTGGTGGCCGCCAACCGGGTGAAGCACCCGCTGGACGCGCGCACGCTGGCCCGGCTGGCGGTGCGGTACGCGGACCGGGGGGTCGTCGGGTTCGGGCTGTCCAACGACGAGCGGCGCGGGATGGCCCGTGACTTCGACCGGGCGTTCGCGATCGCGCGCGAGGGCGGTCTGCTGTCGGCGCCGCACGGCGGGGAGCTGACGGGGCCGGCTTCGGTGCGGGACTGCCTGGACGACCTGGAGGCGGACCGGATCGGGCACGGGGTGCGGGCGGCGGAGGATCCGTGGCTGCTGCAGCGGCTCGCGGACCGCCAGGTGACGTGCGAGGTGTGCCCGGCGTCGAACGTGGCGCTGGGCGTGTACGACAAGCCGGAGGACGTGCCGCTGCGGACGCTGTTCGAGGCGGGTGTGCCGTTGGCGCTGGGCGCGGACGACCCGCTGCTGTTCGGCTCGCGGCTGGCGGCGCAGTACGAGATCGCGCGGCTCCACCACGGCTTCACGGACGCCGAGCTGGCGGAGCTGGCCCGGCAGTCGGTGCGGGGGTCGGCGGCGCCGCAGGACGTGAAGGCGAAGCTGCTGGCGGGTGTGGACGAGTGGTTGGCGGCGCCGGCGGGGTGAGCCCGCTCAGAGGCTCACGCCCACCGTCACCGGCTCGTTGACCAGCGTGACGCCGAAGGCCTCGCGCACGCCGGCGACGACCTCGCGGGCGAGCGCCAGCAGGTCCTCGGTGGTCGCGTCACCGCGGTTGGTGAGGGCGAGGGTGTGCTTGGTGGAGATGCGGGCCGGACCGTCGCCGTACCCCTTGGTGAAGCCCGCCTTGTCGATCAGCCAGGCCGCGGAGGTCTTGGTGCGGCCCTCCCCCGCCGGGTACGCGGGAGGCTCGGCGCCGGCGCCCAGGCGCTGCTCCACGCGGGCGCGGAAGGCCGCGAACTCCTCGTCGGTGAGGATCGGGTTGGTGAAGAAGGAGCCGGCCGACCAGGTGTCGTGGTCCTCGGGGTCCAGGACCATGCCCTTTCCGGCGCGGAGCTTCAGGACCGTCTCGCGGGCCGTGGACAGGGGGACCCGATCGCCCGGCTCGACGCCGAGGGCGCGGGCCGTCTCGGCGTACCGGAGGGGGCCGGAGAGGCCGTCGGCGTCCTCCAGCGCGAAGCGGACGCGCAGGACGACGTAGCGCTCGGGGTCGGACTTGAAGCGGCTGTGGCGGTAGGAGAAGGCGCACTCCTCGTTGGTGAGGGTGACCGTCTCGCGGGCCCGGCGGTCGTAGGCGACGACCTCGGTGAGGGTGGCGGAGACCTCCTGCCCGTACGCGCCGACGTTCTGGATGGGGGTCGCGCCCGCCGAGCCGGGGATGCCGGCCAGGCACTCGATGCCGGCCAGTCCCGCCTCCACGGTGCGGGCGACGGCGTCGGTCCACACCTCTCCGGCCGCGAGTTCCAGACGCGTGCCGTCCAGGGCGAACCCCCGGGTGGCGATGACGAGTGCCGTGCCGTCGAAGCCCTTGTCGCCGATGACCAGGTTGGAGCCGCCGCCGATGATCAGCAGGGGCGTGCCGCTGTCGTCGGCCTCGCGGACGACGGCGATCACCTCGTCGTCGGTCGTCGCGGTGACCAGCCGGGTGGCGGGGCCGCCCAGCCGGAAGGTGGTCAGCGGGGCGAGGGGGGCGTCGTGGAGTTCCTGCACGCGCTCAAGACTAAGGCCCCCGCCGGCTGCGGCCGGCGGGGGCGGTGGGGCTCGTACGCGCGCGTGCGCTCAGGTGAGGCGCCGTGCGACCTCGGACCAGTCGACGGGGAGGTCGTCGCTCGTCGCCGTCCAGCGGGCGAACTTCGCGTCCCGCATCTGCCGGGCGAGGCGCCGGGCCGTCGGTGCGTGCGGGCCGGAGCGGGCGAAGGCGCCGAGGGCCTGCGGGGACTCCCAGGCGGAGAGGGTCCAGAAGGTCCGCCGCAGCGGCTCTGCCTTCAGGGTCGCCCCGTACGCGCCGGGGGCCCTGCTCACCTGCCACCACACTCCGGGCGTCTTGAAGAAGAACCGCAGGGCTCCCCAGAGGGTGCGGGTCTCGAAGCGGGAGGCGAAGACGTGCACCTCGGCGTGGGGCGGCGGGGTGTTCGGAACGGTCCAGGGGAGGATCGGCACGACCGGGCTCCTTCCTTTCGGGCGGGCTGACCGGGATGTCCGGGAGACGTTCAGGAGGCGCTTTCCAGAACCGGCTCGGCCGGCCGGGCGGCCGGCGGCCCCTCGGGGCGGGCGGGCCCGCGGGCCGGTACGAGCAGGACGGCGAATCCCGCGAGGGCGACCGCCGCGGCCCCCGTGACCAGGGCCGGCCGCAGTCCGTCGACGAACGACTGGGCGGACGCGTAGCCGCCCCGGGCCGAGAAGATCGACGCCATGATCGCGATGCCGAGGGCGCCGCCCACCTCGCGCAGGGCGTTGTTGGCTCCGGAGGCGATGCCCTGCTCCTTCGGCCGGACGCTGGACATCACCAGGTTGGAGGCCGGGGCGAAGAACAGGGCCATGCCGACGCCGCTGACGACCAGGGCGGGCAGCTGGGCGGTGTAGGAGGCTTCGGCGGTCGCCACCCAGGCCAGGTGGCCGAGGCCGAGGGCCTGCAGGAAGAGCCCGGTGGCGACGACCGGACGGCCGCCGACGCGGTCGGAGAGGAGGCCGGCGATCGGGGCGACGAGCATCGGCATCCCGGTCCAGGGCAGCATCCGCAGGCCGGCCTCGGTGGGCGAGTAGCCGAGCACGCCCTGCAGGTACTGGCTGAGCAGGAAGATCGAGCCGAACATGCCGAGGAACATCAGCAGGCTCGCCGCGTTGATGCCGGAGAAGGCCCGGGAGCGGAACAGCCGCATCGGCAGCATGGGGTTCCTGGCGCGGATGCTGTAGTGGACGAAGCCGACGAGCAGTGCCGTCCCGGCGAACAGGCCGGTGAGGACGACGGCTCCGGTCCAGCCGTCGACGGGGCCGCGGACCAGGCCGTAGACGATGCCGAACAGGCCGCCGCTGGCGAGCAGGGTGCCGGGCAGGTCGAGCGGGGCTCCGGTGCCGTGGGACTCGGCGAGGCGCAGGCGCGCGAGCGGGATGAGGAGCAGGCCCAGCGGGACGTTCAGCCAGAAGATCCACTGCCAGGAGATGTGTTCGGTGAGACTGCCGCCGACGAGTGGTCCGGAGGCCACGGCGAGTCCGTTGACGGCGCCCCAGATGCCGTAGGCCGTCCCGCGCCGCGCCTCGGGCACGGCGGCCGTCAGCAGGGTGAGGGTGAGGGGCATCATGACCGCGGCTCCGGCGCCCTGGACCGCGCGGGCGGCGATGAGGGAGTCGATGCCGGGCGCCATGGCCGCGGCGGCGGACGCCCCGGTGAAGACGGCCAGACCGGCGACGAAGAGCCGGCGGCGGCCGAAGCGGTCGCCGAGGGCCGCGCCGAACATCAGCAGGACGGCGAAGGTGAGCGTGTAGGCGCTCACGGTCCATTCGAGGTCGTGCAGCGCCCCGCCCAGGTCCTCGCGGATGGAGGGCAGGGCGGTGGTGACGACGAGGTTGTCGAGGGCCGCCATGAATCCGGCGACGCTGGTGATGACGAGTGCCCAGGCGGCCGATCCGCGGCCGGTGGTCTGCTGTGACATCGCTCCCCCAGGAGATGGTCCCTTTGGTTAGTTATTGATGACTAACTTCTCTGCGCCGAAAAAAGGCGGCCTCGCCCCGCCCCCTTCCGTCACTCCCTCGACGGGCACTCGGACCGCGCCGACGGGGAGAGCCCCTCCCAGATGCGGTGCTCCGGCGGGAACCCCATGGCCGCCACGCAGTTGATGAGCATCCCGTACGCCATGAAGGTCGTCGTCTCGCCGACGTCGGCCCCCAGCGCGAGGTGGACGGTGTCCCACAGCCGCAGCCAGCCGGCGCGCACCGACGCGCCGAACTCGTGGTCGCCCTCCTGCTCCGCGGCCGCCACGGCGAGGTACATCTGCATCTGCATCATCAGCAGTTCGGGCCGCTCCGCGATGGTCCTGGTGTAGGCGTTCGCCATCGCGTGCAGGGCCTCTTCGCCCTCCAGCCCTTCGGCGGCCTCCGTGAACATGCGGATGATGTCCTGCGAGCAGCGCTCCGCCGCCGCCAGGAAGATGGCCTTCTTGCCCGGGAAGAGCCGGAAGAGGTACGGCTGCGAGACGCCGACCCGCTTCGCGATCGCCTCGGTCGACGTGCCGTGATAGCCGCCGCGCGCGAACTCGGCGGTCGCCGCGCGGACGACGCTCTCGCGCCTCTCCTCTGCGCTCATCCTGACCATGCCAGCAAGTTAGTGCTCAATCACTAACCACGTCAAGGGGAATCCCGCCTCCCCTCTCGACGGGAGAAGCGAGGCCCGGCCGAAAGGCGTGAGGGGTGTCCTCCGCCCTGGTGGCGGAGGACACCCCTCACGTCGTCTTCTCGCGTTTCTTCCGGCCCCGCGTCAGGCCAGTCGTACGACCGCCCGCGACATCCCCAGCACCTTCTGCCCGGCGCTGGTCGCCGTGAGGTCCACGCGGACCGTGTTGTCGTCGAGCTTGGCCGCGACCTTGCCGCTGACCTCGATGACGGCGCCCTGCTCGTCGTTCGGGACGACGACCGGCCTGGTGAAGCGGACGCCGTACTCCACGACCGCGCCCGGGTCCCCGGTCCAGTCGGTCACCACGCGGATCGCCTCGGCCATGGTGAACATGCCGTGCGCGATGACGTCGGGCAGACCGACCTCCCTGGCGAACTTCTCGTTCCAGTGGATGGGGTTGAAGTCGCCGGAGGCGCCCGCGTACCGGACGAGGGTCGCCCGGGTCACGGGGAACGTCTGCGCGGGCAGCTCGGTGCCGACTTCGACGTCGGCGTAGGAGATCTTCGCCGTCATGGTGTTGCTCACGCCTCCTCGGCCGCGCGGGCCACCAGCTTGGTCCAGGCGGTCACGACGTGCTCGCCGGCCTCGTCGCGCACCTCGCCGCGGATGTCCAGTATGTCGTTGCCGGCCATCGACTTGACCGACTCGATGGTCGAGGTGACCGTGAGCCGGTCCCCGGCCCGCACCGGACGGACGTAGGCGAACTTCTGGTCGCCGTGCACCACACGGCTGTAGTCCAGGCCGAGCCCGGGGTCGGCGATGACCTGACCGGCCGCCTTGAAGGTGATCGCGAACACGAAGGTCGGCGGGGCGATCACATCGGGGTGGCCGAGCGCCTTGGCGGCCTCCGCGTCCGTGTACGCCGGGTTGGCGTCCCCCACTGCCTCGGCGAACTCACGGATCTTCTCCCGGCCCACCTCGTAGGGCTCGGTGGGCGGGTAGGTCCGCCCCACGAAGGACTGGTCGAGCGCCATGCGCGCGGCACCTCCTGTGTCTGGTGTCATGACCCTACGGCGAACACGACGGCCGCGGGTCGACCGGTGAGGGAAACGACACGAGGCCGCCCCCCGACTGCGGGGACGGCCTCGTGTGCGAGCCTGTTTTATCGCGTTTCGCGGTGCGCGGTGTGCGCGTTGCAACGCGGGCAGTGCTTCTTCATTTCAAGACGATCCGGGTTGTTGCGCCGGTTCTTCTTGGTGATGTAGTTCCGCTCCTTGCACTCCACGCAGGCCAGCGTGATCTTCGGGCGGACGTCGGTGGCAGCCACGTGAGTGCTCCTTGACGAACGGATGGACTGTTTAACGCAGAAAGAGTAGCCGATCGAAGGACCGACCCCGCAATCGGCTACTGACTGTAGCGGTGACCGGACTTGAACCGGTGACACAGCGATTATGAGCCGCTTGCTCTACCGACTGAGCTACACCGCTGCGATGCGATCGGGCCCCGCCTCGCAGCGGGTACCTCTCGCACCAGAGCCCCAAAACGGAATCGAACCGTTGACCTTCTCCTTACCATGGAGACGCTCTGCCGACTGAGCTATTGGGGCGAGCGATGAAGACATTACACGGTCCGCGGCCGTTCACCCAAATCCGTTTCGGCCCCTTGTCGCGCGCTGCCCCCTGCCTCTTTCATCCCTTCCCCGCCCCTTCCCCCTGCCTCTACCGTCCCTTCCCCGCCCCACCCACCGGCCGCACGGCCCGCGCCCGGCACACACCGCGCACACGGCGGACCACACCGGTACGACTATTGCGCTCCTCCCGGCGGGGGACAGGCCACCGTCCTAGGCTCGAATCACTCTGCGTGATCTTGTCTCAGCGTGATGTGCGCCCCCTGCGCGCAGTCCGAGCCCCAGGAGCGCAATGCCCGACAGCCGTCCGCAGCCGCCGCCCCGCCCGCCGTCCTCGGCGCCGTTCCCGGATTCGGCCGACCCGGCTCCGCTCCTGCTGTGCGGCGCGCGGCTCACCGACGGGCGGACCGTGGACGTACGGCTGGGCGGCGGGCGCATCGAGGCGGTCGGTACGGCCGGCAGCCTGGCGTCGGACGGCACGGGCGCGGACGGCACCCGGGTCGACCTCACCGGTTACCTGCTCCTGCCGGCCCCGGCCGAGCCCCACGCCCACGCCGACACGGCCCTGTCCGCCGACGCCGGCGGTCCCGTCTCCTACGACCCCCAGGACGTCCAGCGCCGGACGGCGGAGGCCGCGCTGCTCCAGCTCGGGCACGGGGCGACGGTGCTGCGGGCCCACGTGCGGGTGGGCGGCGTGGCCGGGCTCGGCGCGCTGAACGCCGTACTGCGGGCGCGGCGTTCGCTGCGCGGACTGGCCGAACTGACGACGGTGGCCATGCCCCGGGTGCTGACCGGGGTGGCCGGGGCGGACGACCTGGCGGTGCTGCGGGACGCGATGAAGATGGGCGCCTCCGTGGTGGGCGGCTGTCCGGATCTCGACCCCGACCCCACGGGGTACGTGGAGGCGGTCCTGGAGGTCGCCTCCGAGCACGGCTGCCCCGTCGACCTGCACACGGACGCCACCGACCCCGCCCGCCTGGCCCGGTTCGCGGCGATGGCCGGCGGGCTGCGGCCGGGAGTGGCCCTGGGTCCGTGCGGCGGTCTCGCCCGGTTTCCCGCCGAGGTCGCCGCACGGACCGCGGACCGGCTCGCGGCGAACGGGGTGACGGTGGTGTGCCTTCCGCAGGGCGGCTGCGGCGACGCCGATCGCCGGGGCACGCCTCCGGTGCGGCTGCTGCGCTCGGCGGGCGTGCGGGTGGCCGCCGGGAGCGGTGCCCTGCGGGACGTGTCGAACCCCGTGGGCCGCGGCGATCCGCTGGAGGCGGCGTACCTGCTGGCCTCACTCCACGGGCTGCCCGCCGAGGACGCCTACGACGCGGTGAGCGCGTCCGCGCGGGCCGTCCTGGGACTGCCCGAGGTGCGCGTGGAGGCGGGTTTCCCGGCCGAACTGCTGGCCGTGCGCGGCGATCGGCTCTCCGCGGCGCTGTCGCTGGCGTACAGCCGTGTCGTGGTGCATCGGGGGCGTGTGGTGGCGCGGACGAGTGCGGTGCGGGAGTACTGCGGTCTGGCGGCGGAGGAGCTGGGGTTGCCGCGGCAGGGGCGGAGCGAGGCACCCTGAGGCGGCCGCCGGCCGGTCGGCCGGGGCGGGGGCGCCGGTGTGCGGGGAGCGTGCGGAACCGGGGAAGGGCGTCGGGCGAACCGCCGGGGTCGTGGGAGTCATGGGAGTCGTGCGGCGGATGCGGCCGTCCCGGCGTACGGTCGAAGGCATGCGCATTGTCATCGCTGGTGGTCATGGTCAGATCGCGCTGCGCCTCGAACGGCTGCTCGCGGCGCGCGGGGACGAGGTGGCGGGGATCATCCGCAAGCCCGAACAGGCCGACGAGCTGCGGCAGCTGGGCGCCGAACCGATCGTGCTCGATCTGGAGTCGGCCTCGGTGGAGGAGGTAGCGGAGCGGCTGGCGGGCGCGGACGCGGCGGTGTTCGCCGCGGGAGCGGGTCCGGGCAGCGGGGCGGAACGCAAGGAGACGGTGGACAAGGCGGCGGCGATCCTCTTCGCCGACGCGGCGGTCCGCGCGGGCGTACGGCGCTTCGTGGTCGTGTCCTCCATGGGCGCGGACCCGGCGCACGAGGGGGACGAGGTCTTCGACGTCTACCTGCGCGCCAAGGGCGAGGCGGACGCGTACGTCCGCGGCCTGGACGCGCTGGACTGGACGATCCTGCGCCCCGGCCGGCTCACCGACGACGCCGGCACCGGCCTGGTCCGTCTGGAGGCCCACACGGGCCGCGGTCCGATCCCGCGCGACGACGTGGCCGCCGTCCTGGCGGAGCTGGTGGACACCCCCGCGACGGCCGGCCTGACCCTGGAACTGATCAGCGGACCCGCGCCGGTGTCGGTGGCGGTGAAGTCGGTGGCGGGCAACTGAGGGGGACTTCGGCGGGCCGGCCGCAACGGCGTCAGAAGAGGGGCATCTGCCCCGGGAACTCCGGTACCGCGTAGCCGTCCAGCGAGGGCTGCTCCGCACCCGGCAGGGCCCGCCGTCGTGACCCCGGGCACGAGGTCAGCTCGCCGCTCCCCCGCGCGCCGGGCGGGTCGTGGCGCGCGTACCGCCCGGCGACGACGGCGATCTCGCGGCGGCACTCGGGGCAGGGTCTGCGGCGGGGCGACATGGGGCCAGTGTGCCCCGGGGCCGTGCCCGCGGACACGAAGCGGCCACCGGGCGGCCACCAAACGGCCACGAGGAGAGGGCACGCACGAAGAAGCCCCCTCCGCCCTGCGTTTCCGCAGGAGGGAGGGGGCTTTCCCCAGTGTGGCGGCGCCAGGATTCGAACCTGGGAAGGCTGAGCCGGCAGATTTACAGTCTGCTCCCTTTGGCCGCTCGGGCACACCGCCGGGGTAGCTGCCCGGAGCCGCCTTCTCGGCTGCGCTCCCTGGCAACGACGTAAACAATACCCGATGGACAGGGATGCTTCGCCACCCATATTGATCGCCGCCCGGACTCCGGGGGGTGGCTAGGCTTGTCCGGATGCGGCCCGGGACCGATGCCGGGCTCGGTGGCCGCCCCACGTACGCCGGTACGCATCCGGTTCGCAGCCCGATACGTGCCCCCGATACAAGGAGCCACAGGACATGGCCGACTCCAGTTTCGACATCGTCTCGAAGGTCGAGCGGCAGGAGGTCGACAACGCCCTCAACCAGGCCGCCAAGGAGATTTCGCAGCGCTACGACTTCAAGGGCGTGGGCGCCTCGATCTCGTGGTCCGGGGAGAAGATCCTCATGGAGGCGAACTCCGAGGACCGGGTGAAGGCCGTCCTCGATGTCTTCCAGTCCAAGCTGATCAAGCGCGGTATCTCCCTGAAGGCCCTGGACGCGGGCGAACCTCAGCTCTCGGGCAAGGAGTACAAGATCTTCGCGTCGATCCAGGAGGGCATCTCCCAGGAGAACGCGAAGAAGGTGGCGAAGATCATCCGGGATGAGGGCCCGAAGGGCGTGAAGGCCCAGGTGCAGGGCGAGGAGCTGCGGGTCAGCTCCAAGAGCCGTGACGACCTGCAGGCCGTCATCGCCCTGTTGAAGGGCAAGGACTTCGACTTCGCCCTGCAGTTCGTGAACTACCGGTAGGACCCGCACGGCCGAGGGCCGGTGACGTCCGCGAACCTCACGGACACGGGAAGGGCGGGAAGGGTGGGCGCCCCGGGGCGCCCACCCTTCCCGCCCGTCGGCTGCGGTCGCGGGGCGCGGTCAGTCGCGCGAGTGGCCGAACAGGAGGCGGTAGGCGATCAGCAGGACCAGCGAGCCGCCGATCGCGGCGATCCAGGTGGTGCCGTCGTAGAAGTCCTTGGTGACCGGATGGTCGAGCCAACGGGCCGATATCCAGCCCCCGATGAACGCGCCGGTGATACCGATCAGGGTCGTGCCGATGAGCCCGCCCGGATCGCGGCCCGGCAGCAGGAACTTCGCGATCGCTCCGGCCAACAGTCCCAGGATGATCCAGCTGATGATCGTCATGCTCTGACCCTGCCCCTTCGTACCGCCCCCGCACCGTCCACGATGCGGTGCACATCGCTCCGGGCCCGGCCCGGCGGACCGTTCCGGCGCCGCGCGCCGTGGGATGCGACTTTCCCGTGCTTCGCCGCCCCGGCCGCCCGTCGCCCGGCCGTTCGCCGCGCTGTCGTTCGCCGCGCTGTCGTCCGTCGTCCGGTCCTTCGCCGCCGGACCCTGTTGTTCTCCCTGTCTTGGTGTGGAGGACACCCGGAACACGGACGGCGGTTTCACCGCTCAGTAAGGTGCGGCTCGTGGCAACGCCCTCCGGTTCTGAACTCCGCCGCACGCTCGGTGTCGGCGACGCCGTGGTCATCGGTCTCGGCTCGATGGTGGGAGCCGGCGTCTTCGCCGCGCCGGCTCCCGCCGCGCAGACAGCCGGTTCCGGGCTGCTCCTCGGGCTCGCGGTCGCCGCCGTGGTCGCCTACTGCAACGCCATGTCGTCGGCCCGTCTCGCCGCCCGGTACCCGGCCTCGGGCGGCACGTACGTCTACGGGCGTGAGCGGCTCGGGGAGTTCTGGGGGTATCTCGCGGGCTGGGCGTTCGTGGTCGGGAAGACGGCCTCCTGCGCGGCGATGGCCCTCACCGTGGGCGCGTACGTCTGGCCGGAACAGGCGCACGCCGTGGCGGTCGCCGCCGTCGTGGCGCTGACCGCGGTGAACTACGGCGGTGTCCGGAAGTCCGCGTGGCTGACGCGGGTGATCGTGGCCGTGGTCCTGGCCGTCCTCGCTTCCGTGGTGGTCGTGTCCCTGGCTTCCGGGGAGGCCGATCCCGGGCGCCTGGGCATCGAGGTGCCGAACGGGGCCGGCGGGGTGCTGCAGGCAGCCGGTCTGCTGTTCTTCGCCTTCGCCGGGTACGCCCGGATCGCGACCCTCGGCGAGGAGGTCCGGGATCCGGCGCGCACCATTCCCCGCGCGATCCCGCTGGCCCTGGGCATCGCACTGGTCGTGTACGCGGCTGTCGTCGTGGCTGTCCTTTCGGTATTGGGGGCGCAGGGGCTGGGCGACGCCACCGCGCCGCTCGCCGATGCGGTGCGGGCCGCCGGGGTTCCCGGGCTGGCGCCCGTGGTGCGGGTGGGTGCGGCCGTCGCCGCGCTGGGCTCGCTGCTCGCCCTGATCCTGGGGGTCTCCCGGACGACGCTGGCCATGGCCCGGGACCGGCATCTTCCGGGTGGTCTGGCCGCCGTGCACCCGCGGTTCCAGGTGCCGCACCGGGCGGAGCTGGTCGTGGGCGCAGTGGTCGCCGTGCTGGCCGCCACGGTGGACGTACGGGGCGCGATCGGCTTCTCCTCCTTCGGGGTGCTGACGTATTACGCGGTGGCCAACGCGTCGGCCTGGACCCTCCGTTCGGGGCCGGCGGCGCGGGTGGTGCCGGCGCTGGGACTCGCCGGGTGCCTGGTGCTGGCGTTCTCGCTGCCGGGGCTCTCGGTGGCGATGGGCGCGGGCGTGCTGGCGGTGGGCGTGCTGGCCTACGGGGTGCGCCGGTCGAGGGCCGGCCGCTAGCCGTGCCGGACGCCCGGCGGCCCTGTCCTCCGGCCCCGCGCCGGCGGACCGTACCGGAATCCGCTCGGGGCCGTCGCGGTGCGTCCCGCCCGACGGCGGCCGGTTCCGCTCAGGACGCCCGCGACGGCTTCACCCGTACGCGGGCGTCGGTCCACGGGACCAGGTCCACGTCCTCGTTGCCCTCCTCGTACCAGCCCGTGCCCTCGACCCAGGAGCGCAGCCAGTCCTCGAGGCTCGGCGCGTCGACGTACCACGCGAGGGCCGGGTCGCCCGGGTTGGGTTCGAAGAGGACGACGGTGGCCCGGGGGGAGTGGCAGTCCACACAGGCGTACATCCCGCAGCCCCAGCCGGATATCGGGAGGACGCCCTCGGGCCACGGCCGGTCGGGGTCCTCGCGGCCGCTCTCGCGGCGGGCGAGGTACTGGGCCACGGCGGCGGGTTCACCCGAGGACGGGCTGTCCAGGAGGGGCAGCAGACCGTACTCGGGGCCGAAGCCGCCGTCCGCTATCCGCAGGTAGAGCTCGGCGAGCAGCGGCGGCAACCCGAAACCCAGGGCGTCTTCGGCGCGGGCCGGTGCGGCCGCGTCGACGGGCTCGGGCAGGGACGGCCGTCCCCAGGGGCGGACGGTGCGGGCCTTGTCCGCCACCCGTGCCAGCAACTGCTCGTGTTCGGTCATGGATTCAGCATGCGGGCCACCACCGACAATCGGGCGGGCCTGTGGACAACCCCTGGACTGTGGACAACGTGCGGGGCGCGGCGCGCTCTCGACGGGGTCGCGCCCCGGTTCTCACCAGCGCGCCGCGAACTGCTGGTCCGTCCGTACGATCTCGCGGCCCATCGGGAGCAGGGAGACCGGGATCAGCTTGAAGTTCGCGATGCCGAGCGGGATTCCGATGATGGTCACGCACAGGGCGAGGCCGGTGACGATGTGGCCGATCGCCAGCCACCAGCCCGCGAGGATCAGCCACAGCACGTTGCCGATGAAGGAGGCGGCACCCGCGTCGCG
The DNA here is from genome assembly GCF_008704515.1 of Streptomyces viridosporus T7A. NCBI lineage: Bacteria > Bacillati > Actinomycetota > Actinomycetes > Kitasatosporales > Streptomycetaceae > Streptomyces > Streptomyces viridosporus. The sequence continues at coordinate 4,915,117 of NZ_CP023700.1, read as the reverse complement.
GCGCTCGACCGCGGTGTACCCGAAGGGCCACAGGGCGTAGACGCCGATGCGGAAGGCGGCGATGCCGAAGGGGATGCCGATGATCGTGACGCACAGCAGCACACCCGCGAGCAGGTAGCCGAGGAACAGCCAGAAGCCGCTGAGGACGAGCCATATGACGTTCAGGATGGTCTTCACGGAAGGCGACCTGCCATCTTCTCGAGTCGGGCAATGCGTTCCGCCATCGGCGGGTGTGTGGAGAACATCTTCGAGAACCCCTGTCCGGGCCGAAAGGGGTTGGCGATCATCATGTGGCTGGCCGTTTCGAGGCGGGGCTCGGGGGGCAGCGGGAGCTGCTTGGTCCCCCGTTCCAACTTGTGCAGGGCGCTCGCGAGGGCGAGCGGGTCGCCGGTGAGCTGGGCGCCGGAGGCGTCCGCCTCGTACTCCCGGGAGCGGCTGATGGCCAGCTGGATGAGGGACGCGGCGATCGGGCCGAGGATCATGATCATCAGCATGCCGAGGAGGCCGGGGCCGTCGTCGTCGTCGGAGCGGCCGATCGGGATCAGCCAGGCGAAGTTGACCAGGAACATGATCACGGAGGCGAGGGCGCCGGCGACCGAGGAGATCAGGATGTCGCGGTTGTAGACGTGGCTGAGCTCGTGGCCGATGACGCCGCGCAGCTCGCGCTCGTCCAGCAGGCGCAGGATGCCCTCGGTGCAGCACACGGCGGCGTTGCGCGGGTTGCGGCCGGTGGCGAAGGCGTTGGGTGCCTCCGTCGGGGAGATGTACAGGCGGGGCATGGGCTGGCGGGCCTGGTTGGAGAGCTCCCGGACCATGCGGTACAGCCCCGGGGCCTCGAACTCGCTCACCGGGCGGGCACGCATCGCGCGCAGGGCCAGCTTGTCGCTGTTCCAGTACGCGTACGCGTTGGTGCCGAGGGCGACCAGGACGGCGATGACGAGCCCCGTGCGGCCGAAGAAGCTGCCGATGACGATGATGAGTGCGGACAGCCCCCCGAGGAGGATTGCGGTCCTGAGCCCGTTGTGCCGGCGGTGCACGGTACGCCCTCCAAGTCGTGCGGCAGGGGAACCCTTGCTTGCTGATCTTCCTTCTGACCTGCGTTGCCACTGGCGTCGTGGTGTCACGTCCAGTGGACCCTCCCGTACCGGTCAACGCCAGGCGAGAGGTGCTAGTTCCCTTGTGCGTGCGGTGGCGCGTGTCAACCGTCCGGGTGACGGCGGCCCCGGGCGGCACGCGCACGGGGGCCCGGGTGCCCCGTGCGCACGTGCGGATGCGGCCCGGCGCTCAGAACAGTCCGGTGTCGGTGAAGCGGAGGACCAGCTGCGGCGCGCCGGACAGGACGACGCCCAGGACGCCGGTCAGGGCGATCGCGGCGGTGAGGGGGGCGGGGAGACGGTGCTTCACCGGTTCGCCCTCGGGGGCGCGGAACAGCAGGGCCGTCCACTGGAGGTAGTAGACCAGCGCGATGACGACGTTGACGGCCATGACGACGGCGAGCCAGCCGAGTCCGGCGTCGACTGCCGCGGAGAAGACGGTGACCTTGGCGAAGAGGCCGATGATGCCCGGCGGGAGTCCGGCGAGGCAGAGCAGGAAGAAGCCCAGGAGGAGCGCGGTGAGCGGACTGGCGGCGTACAGGCCCCGGTAGTCGGCGACGCGGTTGAGGCGGTGGGTGCGGCCCACGAGGGCGGCCACGGCGAAGGCGCCCAGGTTCACGGCGGCGTACATGAGCGCGTAGGCCAGGGTGGAGCCGATCGCCTTCTCGGCGTCGTCGGTGTACGCGGCGGCGGCGATCGGGACGAGGAGGTAGCCGGCCTGGCCGACGGAGGACCAGGCGAGCAGGCGTACCGCGCTGTACGCGCGCGCGGCCTGCTGCCTGAGGGCGCCGACGTTGCCGACGGTCATGGTGAGGGCGGCCAGCACGGCGAGTGCGGGGCCCCAGACGTCGGCGTACGACGGGAGGGCGACGACCGTGACGAGGATCAGGCCGGAGAAGCCGACCGCCTTGCCGATGACGGACAGGTAGGCGGCGATCGGCAGGGGGGCGCCCACGTAGGTGTCGGGCACCCAGAAGTGGAAGGGGACGGCGGCCGTCTTGAAGGCGAAGCCGACGAGGGTGAGGACGACTCCGGTCTGGGCGAGGATGTGGAGCTGTCCGTCGACGTTCTGGATGCGCTCGGCGACCCGGGTGAGGTGGAGGGTGCCGGTGGCGGCGTAGACGAAGCTGATGCCCAGCAGGCTGACCGCGGTGGCGGTGACCGAGGACAGGAAGAACTTCAGGGCCGCTTCGGAGGACCTGCGGTCGCCCCGGCGGAGGCCGACCAGGGCGAAGGCGGGCAGGGAGGCGACCTCCAGGGCGACGACGAGGGTCGCGAGGTCGCGGGAGGCGGGCAGGAGGGCGGCGCCGGCCGTGGAGGAGAGGAACAGGAACCAGTACTCCCCCTCGGGGAGCCGCTTGCCGGCGTCCTTCAGGGCGGTGACGGACAGCAGGGCGGCCAGGAGGGCCCCGCCGAGCACCAGGAACTGGATGACGAGGGTGAAGCGGTCGGCGGTGTAGCTGCACACGCCGGTGTCGCCGACCAGGCAGAAGGTGCTGCGGTCGGCGTCGAGGAGGGGCAGCAGCATGAGCGCGGCGACGGCGAGTCCGGCCACCGAGAACCAGCCCAGCAGGGGTTTCCTGGTCTCACCGACGAACAGGTCGGCGACGAGGACGACGACTCCGACGACCGCCGCGATGGTGGGCGGCGCGATGGCCAGCCAGTCGACGGACTGCACGAGGGAGCTCATCGGGTGCCTCCTGCGAGGAGCTGCTGCACGGCCGGGTCGGTGAGTCCGAGGAGGGTCCTGGGCCACAGCCCGGCGACGACGGTGAGGACGACGAGCGGGGTCCAGGCCGCGAACTCGTGACCGCGTACGTCGGTGAGTTCCGGGGCTTCCCGCGGGGCGGCGCCCATGCAGACCCGGCGGACCACGATCAGCAGGTAGGCGGCGGTCAGCAGGGTGCCGAAGGCGCCGATCGCCATGAAGGTGAGGAAGGCGGGGCGGCTGAGGCCCTCGGCGGGGTCGAAGGCGCCGAACAGCGCGAGCATCTCGCCCCAGAACCCGGCCAGGCCGGGCAGGCCCAGGGAGGCGACGGCGCCGAAGGCGAGCAGTCCGCCGAGGCGCGGGGCCTTCCCGTACAGGGCGGCGCCCGTCTCCTGGGCCAGGGTGTCGAGGTCGGTGCTGCCGGTGCGGTCCTTGAGGGCTCCGACCAGGAAGAACAGCAGGCCGGTGATGAGGCCGTGGGCGATGTTGGCGAACAGGGCGCCGTTGACGCCGGTCGGGGTCATGGTCGCCACGCCGAGGAGGACGAAGCCCATGTGGCCGACGGAGGAGTAGGCGATGAGGCGCTTGAGGTCGCCCTTCGCGCCCCGCCTGGCGAGGGCCAGGCAGGCGAGGGAGCCGTAGATGATGCCGACGACGGCGAAGGCGGCGAGGTAGGGCGCGAAGGTGCGGAACCCGTCCGGTGCGGCGGGGAGCAGGATGCGGACGAACCCGTAGGTGCCCATCTTCAGCAGGACGCCGGCCAGCAGCACCGAGCCGACGGTCGGCGCGGCGGTGTGGGCGTCGGGCAGCCAGCTGTGCAGCGGCCACATCGGGGTCTTGACCGCGAGCCCGAGCCCGATCGCCAGAACGGCGGTGACCTGCACGGTTGTGGTCAGCGCCCGGCCGTTGTCAGTGGCGAGTGCCACCATGTCGAACGTGCCCGCCCCGAGACCGATCAGGAGCAGGCCGAGCAGCATGACCACGGAGCCGAGCAGCGTGTAGAGGATGAACTTCCAGGCGGCCTCGGCCCGGCCCTCGCCGCCCCAGCGGGCGATGAGGAAGTACATCGGGATGAGGACCGTCTCGAAGGCGAGGAAGAACAGGACCAGGTCGAGGACGGCGAAGGTCGCGAGGGTGCCGGACTCGAGGACGAGCAGCAGGGCCACGAAGGCCTTCGGGGAGGGGCCCGCGGGCGGCTTGAAGTACGAGTGGAGCGCGCTGAGGAAGGTCAGCAGTGCGGTCAGGACCAGAAGGGGGAGGGAGATGCCGTCGGTGCCGAGGTGGATCCGCACGTCGAGTGCGGGGATCCAGCTGATGTCGGTCGTGGCCTGCATCTTCGACGGCTGGTCGTGGTCGAAGCCGAGCACGAGGACGAGCGCCGCGAGGAGGACCGCGCCGGTGACGGTCACGCCGTGCCGGAGCACGGCCTGCTCGGGTGACTTCCCCTTCAGTCCGGGCGGGGCCGGCAGGAGGGCGGTGGCGGCGCCGAGGAGCGGGCCGACGACGAGGAACGCCAGAAGGAACTGCATCACGGACTCGTTGATATCGATCACGCCTGCTCACGCTCCCGTGGCGACGAGGACGGCGGCGACCGCGAGGACGACGGTGCCGGCGAGCAGCACGCTCACATAGGTCTGCAGATTGCCGGTCTGGGCCCGTCGGACGGCGGCGCCCAGCCAGCGGGGCAGCGTTCCCGCGCCGCGTACGTAGGTGTCGACGACCTCGCGGTCGAGGAACCGGACGAGACGCGCGCCGGCCCGGACCGGGCGGACGAAGAGGGCCGTGTACACGGCGTCGAGGTGGAAGCCGGCGGCCGCGTGGCGGTGCAGGGGGCCGAGCAGCAGCCGCCCCGGGTCCGACGGGTCGGGCGCGTACGCGATGTCTCCGTAGGCGGGTTCGTGGCCGGCGATGGCCTCCGCCTCGACCCGCCCGGCACCGCCCTCGGGGTGGGCGGCGACGGCGCCGAGGGGGGTGCGCGCGGCGTACGCGGTGGTGTGCCGCCAGGTGGCGTAGGTGACGATGCCGCCGACCAGGGCCACGCCCGTGCCGAGCACGGAGGTGGTGAGCGTCGGGGTCAGGTCGTGGCCGTCGAACCAGTCGGGCAGGACGCGGAACGCGAATCCGCCGAAGGCCAGGGACGGGACGGCGAGCACCCACAGCACCGCGGTCATCGCCAGCGGCTGCCTGCCGTGGTCGGGGGCCTCGGGGCCGTGGCCGCGGAAGGCCAGCAGCCACAGGCGCGTCGCGTACGCCGCGGTGAGCAGGGCCGTGAGCAGGCCGGCGAGGAGGACGATCCAGCCCGCCGCGGCGGGAGCGTGCTCGGTGTGGCCGGTGACGACGTGTTCGGCGACCCCGAGGACGGCCTCCTTGGAGAAGAAGCCGCTGAACGGCGGGATCGCGGCGAGCGCGAGCAGCGCCACGGTCATCGTCCAGTAGGCGTCGGGAACGCGGTCGCGCAGGTGGCTCGTGCGGGACATGGCGGCCAGCGAGTTGGTGCCGGCGGCGTGGATGATCACGCCGGCGGCGAGGAACAGCAGCGCCTTGAAGGCGCCGTGGGACAGGAGGTGGAAGACGGCGGCCCCGCGGTCGGCGACGGCGAGGGCACCGGTCATGTAGCCGAGCTGGCCGATCGTCGAGTAGGCGAGGACGCGCTTGATGTCGTCCTGGGCGAGCGCGGCGAGCGCGGAGCCGGCCATGGTCACGGCGGCCATGACGGCGAGGACGGTCATCGCGGCCCGGGAGGCCTCGAAGAGCGGGAGGAGACGGGCGACGAAGTAGACACCGGCGGCGACCATCGTCGCGGCGTGGATCAGCGCGGAGACGGGCGTCGGGCCGGCCATCGCGTCGGGGAGCCAGGTGTGCAGCGGGAACTGCGCCGACTTGCCGGCCACGCCCGCCAGGAGCAGCAGGGCGATCAGCGTGGGGTGCTCGATGCCGCCGCCCGCGACGGCGTCGAGGATCCGGGTGATGCGGAAGGACCCGGCTTCGGTGGCGAGGGCGAACAGGCCGATGAGGAAGGGGACGTCGCCGAGCTTGGTGACCAGGAAGGCCTTGAGGGAGGCGGCGCGGGCCTGAGGGGTCTCCCAGTAGTGGCCGACGAGGAAGTAGGAGCAGATGCCCATGACTTCCCAGCCGACCAGCAGCACCATCAGGTCGCCGGAGTAGACGACCAGGAGCATCGCGGAGGTGAACAGCGAGACGAGGGCGGCGTAGGAGGGGTAGCGCGGGTCGTCGCGCAGGTAGCCCGTCGAGTAGATCTGCACGCAGGCGGCGACGACGGTGACCAGGACGGCGGTGAGGGCGGCGAAGCCGTCGATGTACAGGGCGAGTTCGATGGGGACCGAGCCGGTGGGGGTGAGCTCGGTGGCGGCGTCGACGGCCCGGCCGCCGCCCTGGCGCGCGGCGACCACGGCGGCCAGCACCAGGGAGGCGAGCGTCGGCAGGACGGCGAGCGGGCGGACGAAGCCGGGGGCCGTGCGGCCCAGGAGCAGCCCGGCGAGAGCGCCGAGGAACGGAAGGAGGGGGACGAGGACGGCGAGAGTGGTGGTGGTCACGCGGTGGCCTCGGCATTCTCGGCTGCCGCCCTGGGCGCGGAGGCGTCGTGGTCGGGGGCGTCCGGGCCGTCGGGTTCGTGGCCCTCGGCGGTGTCGCGGAGCCGGTCGATGTCCGAGGTGCCGCGGTTGCGGTACACGGCGAGGACGATCGCCAGGCCGATGCCGATCTCGGCGGCGGCGATGGCGATGGTGAACAGGGTCAGGGCCTGGCCGGAGTGCAGCGTCTCCTCGGCGGCCCGGCTGAGCCAGACGTCGAAGGCGACCAGGTTCAGGTTGACGGCGTTGAGCATCAGCTCGACCGACATCAGGACCAGGATCGCGTTGCGGCGGGCGAGGACGCCGTACAGCCCGGTGCAGAACAGGAGGGCGGACAGCACGGCGGGATAGGCGAGGTGCATCAGCGGCTCCCTTCCGTGTCGCGCCCGGCGTCGGTCGCTCCGGACGCGCTCGGGTCGGTGACCGGGGCGGAGGCCGGATCGGTGACCGGGGCGGTGGCCGGACCGGAGGCCGGATCGGTGACCGGGGCGGTGGCCGGACCGGTGGCCGGCGGAGCGACGGCCGGCGGGGACCCGGCCGGCGGGGTGCCTGTCGCTGCTGCGGCCGCGGCGTCGGCCGTCGCCTTGCGGGACAGGACGATCGCGCCGACGAGGGCGGCGAGGAGGAGGACGGAGAGGGCCTCGAAGGGGAGGACCCAGTGCTGGAAGAGGCTCGCGCCGGTCACGTCGGTGGAGCCGGCGGGCGCGCCGTCCAGGTCGATCCAGGTGGTGCGGAAGGCGTCGACGACGACCCAGACCAGGGCCGCCGCGGCGGCGACCGCCACGGCGAGGGCGACCCAGCGGTTGCCGGAGTCGGCGTCCGGGGAGCGGCCGATGGGGGCCCGGGTGAGCATCAGACCGAACAGGAGGAGCACGATCACGGAACCGACGTAGATGAGCACCTGTACCCAGGCGATGAACTCGGCTGTGAGCAGGAGGTATTCGACGGCGAGGCCCCCGAGGGTCACCACCAGCCACAGGGCGGCGTGCACCAGCTGTTTCGTGGTGACGGTGACGACGGCGGCGCCGAAGGTGACCAGGCCGACGAGGAGGAAGGCGATCTCCACTCCGGTCGGGGAGAGGAAACCCCGGGACTCGGCCGCCAGGTCCGTGGTGCCGGCCGCGAGGCCGGCGAGGGTCGCTGCGAGGGTCATTCCCCGCCCTCCTGCCGTGGCCGGTCCGTCTGCTGCTGCGATTCGCCCGCCGGGCGCGCGGGAGACTCGGCGGCGCGGGCCTGTTCGTCGGCGTGCGACTCGGTGCCGGCCGGGGGCGCCGGAGGCGGGGCCGCCTCCGCGGCCTGGGCGGCGGCCAGCTTCTCGGCGGTCTTGCGGGCGGCGGCGAGTTCCTTGGGCTCCTCGGCACCGGGGTCGAGGGCGGGCGGGGCCGGGACCGTCCACATCCACTCGCGCAGCTTGTCCCGCTCGTGGGTGAGGTCGCGGATGTCGGTCTCGGCGTACTCGAACTCGGGGGACCAGAACAGTGCGTCGAACGGACACACCTCGATGCAGATACCGCAGTACATGCACAGGGAGAAGTCGATGGCGAAGCGGTCGAGGACGTTGCGGCTGCGTTCGCGTCCGCCGGGGGTCGTCGCCGGGATCGTCTCCTTGTGGGAGTCGATGTAGATGCACCAGTCCGGGCACTCGCGGGCGCACAGCATGCAGACCGTGCAGTTCTCCTCGAACAGGCCGATCACCCCGCGGGTGCGGGGCGGCAGTGCGGGCTGGGTGTCCGGGTACTGGTCGGTGACGGGCTTCTTCGTCATCGTCCGCAGGGTGACGGCCAGGCCCTTGGCCAGGCCGGAGCCGGGGATCGGGGCCATCAGAGGAACACCACCTTGACGACGCCGGTGAAGGCGATCTGAGCGAGGGAGAGGGGGACGAGGAGGGTCCAGGAGAGCTTCTGCAACTGGTCCTCGCGCAGGCGGGGATAGGTGACGCGCAGCCAGATGACCACGAAGGCGAGGACCGCGGTCTTCAGCAGGGTCCAGACCCAGCCGAGTCCGTCGGCGCCCCAGGGACCGTGCCAGCCGCCCAGGAAGAGGACGGTGGTCAGGCCGCACAGGACGACGATCCCGGCGTACTCGGCGAGGAGGAAGAGGGCGAAGCGCAGACCGGTGTACTCGGTGTACGCGCCGAAGATGATCTCCGAGTCGGCGACGGGCATGTCGAACGGCGGGCGCTGGAGCTCGGCGAGGCCGGCGACGAAGAAGACGAGCGCGCCGGTGATCTGCCAGGGCAGCCACCACCACTCGAAGGCGTCGAGGATGCCGACGAGCGAGACGGTGCCGGCCGCCATCGCCACCGAGGCGGCGGTGAGCAGCATCGGCAGTTCGTAGGCGAGGAGCTGCGCGGCGGTGCGCAGGCCGCCGAGGAGGGAGAACTTGTTGGCGGAGGACCAGCCGGCCATGAGCGAGCCGAGGACTCCCACGCCCATGACCGCCAGGACGAAGAACACGCCCGCGTCCAGTACTTGCCCGACCGCGCCCTCGCCCGGGCCGATCGGGATGGCGAGCAGGACGAGGAGGTACGGCAGCAGGGAGACGGCCGGGGCGAGCTGGAAGATACGGCGGTCCGCGCCGGCCGGGACCACGTCCTCCTTCTGCGCGAACTTCACTCCGTCGGCGATGAGCTGGGCCCAGCCGTGGAAACCACCGGCGTACATGGGGCCGAGGCGGCCCTGCATGTGGGCCATCACCTTGTGCTCGGTCTGACCCACGATCAGGGGGAAGGTGAGGAAGACGACGAAGACGACCAGGAGTCGCAGGGCGACGTCGAGCGCGTCGTTCACCGCGGGCCTCCTGAGGGGTCGTCGGGGGCGGGGGCGTCGGGATCACCGGGGGTGGCGGGCCCACCGGGAGCCCTCGGGCTGTCGTCGCTCGGACCGCCGTCGCTCGGACCGCCGTCGCTCGGGCTGTCGGGGCTGTCGGGGCTCGGACGGTCGGGGGTGCCGCGCCCCTTCGAGGCCGGTTTCGGCTCGCGGGCCGGGTCCTCGGAGCCGCCCGCGGTCTCCGGGGTGGTGTCGGGGGCGGTGCCCGGGGACACGTCCGGGCCCGCGGTTTCCCGTGCGGCCTCGGATGCCGTTTCGGGCCCGGCCCCGGTGCCGTCCTCGGCTTCGGGCCGGTCGAAGGCCGGGCGGGCGTGGTGCCAGGGGGCGTCCGGGCTGCGCGGTGCGCCGGAGGGCTCCCGTTCCGGCCGGCCTCCGGCGGGTCCGGGCGCGGGGGCACCGTCCGCCGGTCCGGTTCCGCCCGGCGACGCCGCCCGGTCCGACGCGGCGCGCTGGCTCGCGGACCCCTCGGACGCGCTGCGCGCCCGCCGGGGACCGCCGGCGCCACGGGCCCCGGCACGCTGGGACGCCGACCCCTCGCTCGCACTCCGGGCACGTCGCGCGGGGGGCGCGGCGGGCTCTGACGGACGGGTCGGTTCCGTGGAGGCACCGCTGTCCGTGCCCGGTTCACCGGGACGCGCCTGCGCGGCCCGGCCCGCCGCTCCCCCGGCGACCTGGCTCGCCGAGCCCTCCGCCGCCGTGCGGGTGCGGCGCACGGGGCGGTCGCCCGCCGCCCGGGCCGCAGGGGCGGGGCGTTCCCCGGCCGCTCGCCCCGCCCCTGCGGCCGCCCGGCCGGCGCCGCGGGCCGAACGGGTCGGGGCAGGCGGGAGCTGGCCCTTCAGCGGGCCCCATTCGTTGGGGTCGGGGACACCGGGCGGCAGCATCTGGCGGCGCCTCGGGCCGCCGTGCTCCGCACCCGCCGCGGGCTCCCCGGGTTCCTTGGCGCCGGGCCAGGCCTTGGCGACGCGGGCCGCGAGGACGAAGTCCTTGCGCAGGGGGTGGCCCTCGAAACCGTCCGGCAGGAGGAGGTGCTCCAGGGCGGGGTGGCCCGTGAAGTCGATGCCGAACATCTCGTGCGTCTCGCGTTCGTGCCAGGCCGCGCCCGCGTAGACGTCCACGGCGGAGGGCAGCGTCGGCGCCTCGTGCGGGACCGTGGTGCGCAGCAGCAGGCGCCGCACCGGCGACAGGGCCACGACGTGCGCCGTGACGCGGAATCCGGTGCCGGGTTCGTCGACCGCGCTCAGCCAGTCGAAGAAGGTGCAGCCGACGCGGTCGCGCGCGGTCTCCAGGGCGGAGATCCAGGAGGCGGGGGGCACGTCGACGGTCAGGACGCCGTACGACTCCTCCGCCGTGGCGTCCGTGCCGAACAGCTCCTCGGCGCCGGCGGGGAGCCAGCCGACCGCGGTCATCGCTCCTCCCCCGTGTCCGGCGTCCCGCCACCGGGCTCACCGGCCGCCGGCGGTGCGACCAACCCGCTCTGCAGCGCCGCCGCCGACGGGCGTCCCGCGCCGGGAGCGGTCCCGGGGCCGGTTCCGTACCGCTCCCCCAGCGACTCCCGTGCGATCTTCTCCTGGAGCTTGAGGATCCCCTGGAGCAGTGCCTCGGGCCGGGGCGGGCAGCCCGGGACGTAGACGTCGACCGGGATGATCTGGTCCACGCCCTTGGTGACGGAGTAGGAGTCCCAGTACGGGCCGCCGCAGTTGCTGCACGCGCCGAAGGAGATGACGTACTTCGGCTCGGGCATCTGCTCGTACAGGCGTTTCACCGCGGGCGCCATCTTGTCCGTGACCGTCCCGGAGACGACCATCAGGTCGGCCTGGCGCGGTCCCGGCGCGAAGGGGATGACGCCGAGGCGGATGAAGTCGTGGCGGGCCATCGACGCGGCGATGAACTCGATCGCGCAACAGGCGAGGCCGAAGTTGAAGACCCACAGCGAGTAGCGACGGCCCCAGTTGAGGACCACCTTCATCGGCTCGGGCGCCAGGCGGGCGAGCGCGCCGAGCCGCTTCGGTTCCGGCAGCAGGACCGGCTCGGCGGCCGACGGGGCCGACGAGGCGGAGGGGGCCGAAGGGTTCGAGGAGGTCGAGGGGGTCACGTCCATGTCAGGACGCCCTTCTTGTATGCGTACAGCAGGCCCACGGCGAGGAAGCCGAGGAAGATGAACATCTCCACGAGGGTGGTCGCGCCGTAGCCGTCGGCGGCGAAGACGGTCGCCCAGGGGAAGAGGAAGATCGAGTCGACCGCGAAGATCACGTAGAGGAAGGCGTAGACGTAGTAGCGGACCTGGGTGTGGGCCCAGCCCTCACCGACGGGGTCGACCCCGCACTCGTACGTCAGGAGCTTCTCGGGGGTGGGCACCACGGGGCGCAGCAGGCGTCCGGCCCCGAAGGCGACCGCGACGAACAGCAGGCCGACGACGGCCAGCAGTCCGACGACCGAGTAGGACTGGAAGTAGTCCGCCGCGACGACGGTCGTCTCGACGACGGTCGGTTCCCGCACGTCCGCCCCTCACTCCCTGGCTGGTGTCCCTGGTCCGTGCCCTGATCCGTGCCTGATCCGTGCTGTGAACCGCGCCTCGGTCCGCGCCTTGGGTCCGTACCTGTGAACGTCGCGGTTCGACGATCTGTACGCAGGGGAGTCTAGGCCCTGATAAAGGCACGGTAAGCAGCCCGTCGTGCCTCGGCATGCGGGGGGTGGGGTTTTCCTCAGGGCGACGTGGCGGTCCACCTCATGGCGCGGATCCCCGGCTCCGGGCACGCTGATGCGCATGACCGAACGACACCCTTCCCTGGGTACCCCGGTGACGGCGGTCCCGGACACGGCCGGGCACGGCGACCGCCCGCCACCGCCCCGTTTCGCCTACGGCGCGCACACCTGGAAGGAGATCGCCCACCTCCTGGCGAACCTGCCGGTGTCGCTGATCGGCTTCGTCTACGTGGCGACCGCGCTCTTCACGGGTGTCGGGCTGACCGTCACGGTGATCGGGTTCCCGGTGCTCGCGGCCGGGCTGATGGGTGCGCGGCTGCTGGGCAGGATGGAGCGGGCGCGGGCGAGGAAGCTGCTCGGGGTGCGGGTGGAGGAGCCGAGCCGGCTGCCGTGGCGCGGCGCCCGGGGGTTCTGGCCGCAGTTGTGGATGGCGGTGAAGGACCCGGTCGGCTGGCGCACGGTGCTGTACGAGTTCATACGCCTGCCCTGGGGCGTTCTGACCTTCACCGTCACGCTGGTCGGCCTGTTCGTGCTGTGGCCGGTGCTGCCGTTCGTCGTGCGGGGCCTGGCCGACGTGGACCGGATGATGGTGCGCGGCCTGCTGTCGCCCTCCGACGAACTGGAGCGGCGCATCGCCGAGCTGGAGTCCGACCGGGGCGTGGTGTTCGACACGGCGGCGGCGGACCTGCGGCGCATCGAACGGGATCTGCACGACGGGGCGCAGGCCCGGCTGGTGAACCTCGCCATGGGGCTGGGACTGGCCAAGGAGAAGCTGCTGGAGGACCCCGACTCGGCGGCGGCGATGGTCGAGGAGGCGCACGGCGAGGTGAAGCTGGCCCTGCAGGAGCTGCGGGACCTGGCGCGCGGCATCCATCCGGCGGTGCTGACCGACCGGGGCCTGGACGCGGCCCTGTCCTCGGTCGCCTCGCGCTGCACGGTCCCGGTGAAGGTGACGGTCGACCTCGCCGAACGGCCGGCCGCCGCCATCGAGGGCATCGCCTACTTCACCGTCTCGGAGCTGCTGCAGAACGTCAGCAAGCACAGCGGGGCCCGGGCGGCGGCGGTCGACGTGTGGCGGTCGGAGGACCGGCTGCTCATACAGGTGTGGGACGACGGACGCGGGGGCGCGAGCCTGGACGGCGGTACGGGGATGCGGGGCCTCGCCGACCGGCTGGGCGCGGTGGACGGTCTGTTCGTCGTGGAGTCGCCCGAGGGCGGCCCGACGACCGTCACGGCGGAGCTGCCCTGGCGGGACCGTTCCGGCGTCCCCGCCTAGGACGCGCGGACGGACCGGAGGACGGCCGAAGGGCCGCCCCTGGAGGGAACCGGGCAGGAGGCCCGGAAGGGGGCCGAAAGGGACCCGGGAGGGGGCGGAAGGGCGACCGCGGACGCGGCCGCGACGCACCCGCAGGGGCGCCCGTCCGCGGCCGGAGGTGGGGATAACCCCCGGTCCAGGACTGCGACGGACTCCATGGTCCGCCGACCTGCGGCACAGCAGGCTGGAGGTACGACAGCACAGCCGCGGGACGAGGAGGAGGACCACGTCGATGGCCACCTATGACGGACAGGGCTACGGGCTCGACACGGGGCCCGGGCGTCCCGGGGAACGGCGTCACCGGCTGCCGGCCGCGCTGCGGGCGCCGGTCGAGGGGCGCACCTGGCGGGAACTGGGCCATGTGCTGCTGAGCCTGCCGATCAGCGTGCTGCTGTTCACGTACGCGGTCACGATGGTGTCGCTGGGGGCCGGTCTGCTGGTGACGTTCCTCGGCGTCCCGGTGCTGGCGGCGGCGCTCGCCGGCTGCCGGGGGTTCGGCGCGGTGGAGCGGGCGCGGGCCCGGGGGCTGCTGGGCCTGGAGGTGGACGAGCCGGAGCCGCTGCGGATGAAGCGGCAGGGGTTCATGGCGTGGATCGGTGCCGTGCTCAAGAGCGGCAGCTCGTGGCGGTCCCTGCTGTACGCGGTGCTGCAGCTGCCGTGGGCGGTGTTCTCCTTCGCCGTCGTGGTGACCGTCTGGTCGGTCGGCTGGTCGCTGCTGACGTACCCGCTGTGGTTCTGGGTCTTCCCGGTGTACACCGGTCAGGGCGGGATACAGCTGTACGGCGACGAGCAGCACCGGATCTACCTGGACAACCCGTTCGAGATCACGGTGACGGCGCTGGTGGGCCTGCTGTTCACCATCGCCACGCCGTGGATCGTCCGGGCGCTGACGACGGTGGACCGGGTGATGGTGCACGGGCTGCTCGGGCCGTCCCGGCTGGCCACGCGGGTGGTGGAGCTGGAGTCGGACCGGGGGGTCGTGGTGGACACGGCCGCCGCCGACCTGCGGCGCATCGAGCGCGACCTGCACGACGGGGCGCAGGCCCGGCTGGTGAACCTCGCCATGGATCTGGGGCTGGCGAAGGAGAAGCTGCGGGAGGACCCGCAGGTCGCGGCGCAGATGGTGGACGAGGCGCACGGCGAGGTGAAGACGGCCCTGCAGGAGCTGCGGGACCTGGCGCGCGGCATCCACCCGGCGGTGCTGACCGACCGGGGCCTGGACGCGGCCCTGTCCTCGGTCGCCTCACGCTGCACGGTCCCGGTGCAGGTGGAGGTGGATCTGGCGGAGCGGCCCGCGCCGGCCATCGAGGGCATCGCCTACTTCACCGTCTCGGAGCTGCTGCAGAACATCAGCAAGCACGCACGGGCGACATGGGCGGCCGTGGAGGTGTGGCGGACGGAGAACCGGCTGATGCTGCAGGTCGTGGACAACGGCGTGGGCGGTGCCGACGTGTCCCGGGGCTCCGGACTGGCCGGTCTGGCGGAGCGGCTGGACGCGGTGGACGGGATCCTGGTGGTGGACTCCCCGGTCGGCGGGCCGACCCGGGTGACGGCGGAGCTGCCGTGGCGGGCGGAGCGGACGCGGTGAGCGCGGGCTGAGACCGGCGGTCGGCAAGGCGACGGGTGCGGGCGACGGGTGCGGGCGGCGGGCCCGCACCCGCTCCCTGCGCACCGGTCCCGTGTGCGGCGACCGCGGGCCGGCCGGCGCGCCACGACGGCGCTCCCGATCGCGTCGCCCCGCAGCCCTCCCCACCGCACACCCGCCAATCGCATTGCCCCGCAGCACCCCTCACCGGATGCTGAGATGCTGGACCCGACAGCCGGACCGCCACGGGGGCGGATGCGGCGCGGGGCTGTGGGGGGCCGAGGATCGTGGAGGACAGGGTGCGGGTGGTCATCGCCGAGGATTCGGTGCTGCTGCGGGAGGGCCTGACCCGGCTGCTGACCGACCGGGGGCACGAGGTCGTGGCCGGTGTCGGTGACGGCGACGCGCTGATCAAGACCATCGCCGAGCTGGACGGGCAGGACCTGCTTCCGGACGTGGTGGTGGCCGACGTGCGGATGCCGCCGACGCACACCGACGAGGGCGTGCGGGCCGCGGTGCGGCTGCGCAAGGACCACCCGGGCATCGGGGTGCTGGTGCTGTCGCAGTACGTGGAGGAGCGCTACGCCACGGAGCTGCTCGCCGGTTCCAGCCGCGGCGTCGGCTATCTGCTCAAGGACCGGGTGGCCGACGTGCGTGAGTTCGTGGACGCGGTGGTGCGCGTGGCCCGGGGCGGTACGGCCCTGGACCCGGAGGTGGTCGCGCAGCTGCTGGGGCGCAGCCGCAAGCAGCACGTGCTCGCGGGACTCACTCCGCGCGAACGGGAGGTCCTGGGGCTGATGGCCGAGGGGCGGACGAACTCGGCGATCGCCCGGCAGCTGGTGGTGAGCGACGGCGCCGTCGAGAAGCACGTCAGCAACATCTTCCTGAAGCTGGGGCTGTCCCCGAGCGACGGCGACCACCGGCGGGTGCTGGCCGTGCTCACGTATCTCAACTCCTGAGACCGGGACCGTCCACCGCGCGTGCGCCCTCGCCGCGCCGTACGGAGGGTCCGGTGGTGGCGCCTCCGCACCGGAAGGGGCCCGGCCGGCGTCTTCGAAGGCAAGGACCGAGGAGTCGTTACCAGTGGTAATCGAAGGAGAAGGTGGGACATGTCCGGGCGCCCGGGCGTCTCGGCTTACTGTCCAATATGCGAATGACCCAAGGTGAGCGCCCCCTGCGGACGTAGGGTTGATCCAGGGAAGGCCCACGGGAAGGCCGTCCCGGACAGCCGCCTCGAGGGAGGTCCAGTTCAGTGACCAGCCAGGTCAGCAGCCCAGCGGAGCAGGCCGACGAAGCAGTCGTGGGAGAGCAGCGCAAAGCGGCGGGAGCGAAGGACGTCCGCCGCCTGGACCGGGTGATCATCAGGTTCGCGGGGGACTCCGGTGACGGCATGCAGCTCACCGGTGACCGTTTCACCTCGGAGACCGCGTCCTTCGGCAACGACCTCTCCACGCTGCCGAACTTCCCGGCCGAGATCCGCGCGCCCGCCGGCACCCTGCCCGGGGTCTCGTCCTTCCAGCTGCACTTCGCCGACCACGACATCCTCACCCCCGGTGACGCGCCGAACGTGCTGGTCGCGATGAACCCGGCGGCGCTGAAGGCGAACATCGCCGACATGCCGCGCGGGGCGGAGATCATCGTGAACACGGACGAGTTCACCAAGCGGGCGCTGCAGAAGGTCGGTTACGGCAGCAACCCGTTGGAGGACGGCTCGCTGGACGGCTACCACCTGCACCCGGTGCCGCTGACGACCCTGACGGTCGAGGCGCTGAAGGAGTTCGACCTCACCCGCAAGGAGGCCGAGCGCAGCAAGAACATGTTCGCGCTGGGCCTGCTGTCGTGGATGTACCACCGGCCGACCGAGGGCACCGAGAAGTTCCTGACCTCGAAGTTCGCCAAGAAGCCGGACATCGCGGCGGCCAACATCGCCGCGTTCCGCGCGGGCTGGAACTTCGGCGAGACGACCGAGGACTTCGCCGTCTCCTACGAGGTCGCCCCGGCGGTGAAGGCGTTCCCGCCCGGCACCTACCGCAACATCTCCGGCAACCTGGCCCTGGCCTACGGCCTGGTCGCCGCCTCCCGCCAGGCCGACCTGCCGCTGTTCCTCGGCTCCTACCCGATCACCCCGGCCTCGGACATCCTGCACGAACTGAGCCGGCACAAGAACTTCGGCGTGCGGACCTTCCAGGCCGAGGACGAGATCGCCGGGATCGGGGCCGCACTCGGCGCGGCCTTCGGCGGCTCGCTGGCCGTCACCACCACCTCCGGCCCCGGTGTGGCCCTCAAGAGCGAGACGATCGGTCTGGCCGTCTCCCTGGAGCTGCCGCTGCTGATCGTGGACATCCAGCGCGGCGGCCCCTCCACCGGCCTGCCGACCAAGACCGAGCAGGCGGACCTGCTGCAGGCGATGTACGGGCGCAACGGCGAGGCGCCGGTGCCGGTGGTCGCCCCGCGCACCCCGGCCGACTGCTTCGACGCGGCCCTGGAGGCGGCGCGGATCGCGCTGGCCTACCGCACCCCGGTCTTCCTGCTCTCCGACGGCTACCTCGCCAACGGCTCCGAGCCCTGGCGCGTCCCGGACCTGGAGGAGCTGCCCGACCTGCGCGTGCGGTTCGCCCAGGGCCCCAACCACACCCTGGACGACGGCACCGAGGTGTTCTGGCCGTACAAGCGCGACCCGCGGACGCTGGCGCGGCCGTGGGCGATCCCGGGCACGCCGGGTCTGGAGCACCGGATCGGCGGCATCGAGAAGCAGGACGGCACCGGCAACATCTCCTACGACCCGGCCAACCACGACTTCATGGTCCGCACCCGCCAGGCCAAGGTCGACGGCATCGAGGTCCCGGACGTCGAGGTCGACGACCCCCACGGCGCGAGGACGCTGGTGCTGGGCTGGGGCTCGACGTACGGGCCGATCACGGCGGCCGTGCGGCGGCTGCGCGCGGCCGGGGAGTCGGTGGCGCAGGCGCACCTGCGGCACCTCAACCCCTTCCCGCACAACCTCGGCGAGGTGCTGCGGGGGTACGACAAGGTGGTGGTCCCCGAGATGAACCTCGGCCAGCTCGCCACCCTCATCCGGGCGAAGTACCTGGTCGACGCCACGTCGTACAACCAGGTCAACGGAATGCCGTTCAAGGCGGAACAGCTCGCGACGGCGCTGAAGGAGGCCATCGATGACTGAGGCACTGAAGCTGGTCCCCAGGGCCGAGGGCAAGCAGTCCATGAAGGACTTCAAGTCCGACCAGGAAGTGCGCTGGTGCCCCGGCTGCGGTGACTACGCCATCCTCGCCGCCGTCCAGGGCTTCATGCCCGAACTCGGGCTGGCGAAGGAGAACATCGTCTTCGTCTCCGGCATCGGCTGCTCCTCCCGCTTCCCGTACTACATGAACACCTACGGGATGCACTCCATCCACGGCCGCGCCCCCGCCATCGCCACCGGCCTGGCGGCCTCCCGCCGCGACCTGTCCGTCTGGGTCGTCACCGGCGACGGCGACGCGCTGTCCATCGGCGGCAACCACCTGATCCACGCCCTGCGCCGCAACGTCAACCTCAAGATCCTGCTGTTCAACAACCGGATCTACGGTCTGACCAAGGGCCAGTACAGCCCGACCTCCGAGGTCGGGAAGATCACCAAGTCGACCCCGATGGGCTCGCTGGACGCCCCCTTCAACCCGGTGTCGCTGGCGATCGGCGCGGAGGCGTCCTTCGTGGCCCGCACGGTCGACTCCGACCGCAAGCACCTCACCGAGGTGCTGCGGCAGGCCTCCGCCCACCCGGGCACGGCCCTGGTCGAGATCTACCAGAACTGCAACATCTTCAACGACGGCGCCTTCGAGGTCCTCAAGGACCGGCAGCAGGCCGAGGAGGCGGTGATCCGCCTGGAGCACGGCGAGCCGATCCGCTTCGGCCACGAGCAGTCCAAGGGCGTCGTACGGGACCGGGCCACCGGTGATCTGAAGGTGGTCGCGGTGACGCCGGAGAACGAGGCCGACATCCTGGTCCACGACGCCCGCTCCGCGTCCCCGACCACCGCCTTCGCGCTGTCCCGCCTCGCCGACCCGGACACCCTGCACCACACCCCCATCGGCGTGTTCCGCTCCGTCGACCGGCCGGTCTACGACACCTTGATGGGCGACCAGCTCGACACCGCCGTCGAACAGCACGGCAAGGGCGACCTCGCCGCCCTCCTGGCCGGCAACGACACCTGGACCGTCGTCGGCTGAGCGCACGGGAACGGACGGAGAGGGCCCCGGCGTCCAGGGACGCCGGGGCCCTCTCCGAACGGCGCGTCGGACGTCTGCCGCGTCAGGCGTCAGGAATATCCCGCTCGGCACGGAGAAGCGTGTCACGGGTAATCACGACAATGCGCTCGCAGTCCGCTCTCGCGGCACTTTCCGGAAGCAGCGCATCCAATTCTTCGGTCCGGTCGGTTCCGATGACCGCGAAATCGCCGTCACTCAGTTCGAAGAGGTCGGGGCAGGTCTCGCCCGTCACGCTCCCCCGCTGACGCGGGGAGTCGCCGAGGCGCCGGACGATGCTGACGGCAGGGAGTTCGCCGTGCACGCGGGCTCGCTTCCGTATGTGCCGGCCGGACGCCGGCCCCCGTCCCCGTCGGGCGGTGGACCGACGACCCACCACTCGTCGGGGTCGTCCGCGAGGTCGTCCATGATCGCGTCGACGGCCTTCCCCACCCTGGCTTCGAGCGACCGGGAGGGCAGGCTCAGCCGGTGCTCCACGGTCATCTCCCAGTACTCCTTGAACACTTGGTTCCGGCACAGCACCCGCAGATGCCCGATCAGCACGTCCCAGTCGTAGCCGCCGACGCGGCGGCCCAGCAGGATCGCGCCGTACTGGCGGCCGGCGCCCTGGCGCACGTGTGCCCGGCGAGCGCCGTCCGCGCCCCCCGCGCCGCCGTCAGCCCTGCTCAGCCCGCCTGCGTGCGGTGTCATATGCCGCCCGCGCCCGTTGCACGTCGTCCATCCGCTTCTCGGTCCACCGGGCCAGATCGCGCACCTGCTCGGCCGCCTCACGGCCCAGGCCGGTGAGGGAGTAGTCGACGCGGGGCGGGATGACCGGCTTGGCGTCGCGGTGCACCAGGCCGTCGCGCTCCAGGGTCTGGAGGGTCTGGGCGAGCATCTTCTCGCTGACCCCGCCGACCGCCCGGCGCAGCTCGCTGAAGCGGTACGACCGCTCGAGGAGCCGGATCAGCACCAGCACGCCCCAACGACTGGTCACGTGCTCCAGGACCAGCCGGTGCGGACACATCGCCTCGCCGCCGCTCCCCCGGCCACACTCACTTACCGCCATGCCAGTACCTTACTTCAAAGTGGGTACTTTCCTCTGGTTAGCGCAGAACCTAGGGTTAGTACATACGCACCCCCCAAGGAGTTCTCGCATCATGAGCATCGTCGTCACCGGAGCCACCGGAAAGCTCGGCCGTCACGTCGTGGAGCAGTTGCTGGAGAAGGTCCCGGCCGAGCAGGTCACCGCCGTGGTCCGCAGCGCGGAGAAGGCGGCCGGTCTCGCGGCCCGCGGTGTGCGCGTCGCGGTCGCCGACTACAGCGCCCCCGGGAGCCTCCAAGGCGTGTTCGCGGCCGGCGACCGGGTGCTGCTGATCTCCGGCAACGAGGTCGGGGGAGACCGGGTGGGGCAGCACAGGGCCGTCATCGACGCCGCGAAGGCCGCCGGTGTCGCCCTGCTCGCCTACACCAGCGCCCCCGGCACCCTGACCGCCGCCCTCGCCGACGACCACCGCGGCACCGAGGAGGCCCTGCTGGCCTCGGGCGTGCCGTACGTCCTGCTGCGCAACGGCTGGTACCACGAGAACTACACCGAGAACCTCGCTCCGGTGCTGGAGCACCACGCGGTCGTCGGCGCCGCCGGCGAGGGCCGGATCTCCTCCGCCTCGCGCGCCGACTACGCGGCCGCCGCCGTCGCCGTACTGACCGGCGAGGGGCACGAGAACGCGACGTACGAGCTGGGCGGCGACGAGGCGTGGAGCCTCACCGAGTACGCGGCCGAGCTGAGCCGGCAGACCGGCGAGGAGATCTCCTACCGGCAGGTCACGGTCGAGGCGCTCACCGGCATCCTGACCGGCGCCGGTCTGCCCGGACCGGTGGCCGCGGTGTTCGCGGGCGTGGACGCCTCCATCGAGAAGGGCGAACTGGTCGTCGACAGCGGCGATCTGTCCCGCCTGATCGGGCGCCCCACCACCCCGCTCGCCGAGGCCGTCTCCGCCGCGCTCAAGGGCTGACCCCGGCCGATCGCCCTCGGCCGGACACCCCCGTCCGTCATGACCGTATTCCGGTACGGGTATGACATGCGGGGGTGTCCGGCGTTACCGTCGTCGACGGGCATCGCGCGTCCACGGCTCAGCGCCGCGCGACAACAGGGCACGCGCAGGGACGAAGGAGGACCCGTGACCGAGAAGTCGGCCGCCGAGCGGCGCATAGGACTGCTGAACGGCTTCGCGGCGTACGGGATGTGGGGGCTCGTCCCGCTGTTCTGGCCGCTCCTCGAGCCCGCGGGCGCCGTGGAGATCCTCGCCCACCGGATGGTCTGGTCCCTGTTCTTCGTGGGCGCCGCCCTGCTCGTCGTGCGCCGCTGGGCCTGGCTCGGCGAGCTGCTGCGACAGCCGCGCCGGCTCGCCCTGATCGCGGTCGCCGCGACGGTCATCACCGTCAACTGGGGCGTCTACATCTGGGCCGTGAACTCCGGGCACGTCGTCGAGGCCTCCCTCGGCTACTTCATCAACCCGCTGGTCACCATCGCGATGGGCGTGCTGCTGCTGAAGGAACGGCTGCGGCCCGCCCAGTGGGCCGCGGTCGGGGTCGGCGCCTCGGCGGTGCTCGTCCTCACCGTCGGCTACGGCCACCCGCCGTGGATCTCCCTCTGCCTCGCCCTCTCCTTCGCGACCTACGGGCTGGTCAAGAAGAAGGTCGACCTCGGCGGCGTCGAGTCGCTGGCCGCCGAGACCGCCGTCCAGTTCCTGCCCGCGCTCGGTTACCTGCTGTGGCTGGGCGCGCGGGGCGGCTCCACCTTCACCACCGAGGGCGCCGGGCACGTGGCCCTGCTCGCCTCCACCGGCATCGTCACCGCGCTCCCCCTGGTCTGCTTCGGCACCGCCGCGATCCGCGTGCCCCTGTCCACCCTGGGGCTGCTCCAGTACATGACCCCGGTCTTCCAGTTCCTGCTGGGCGTCCTCTACTTCAAGGAGGCCATGCCGCCCGAGCGCTGGGCCGGTTTCGCGCTGGTCTGGCTGGCGCTCGCGCTGCTCACCTGGGACGCGCTGCGCACCGCCCGCCGGGCCGCCCGCGCGCTCGCCGGCACGACGGCCGGGGCCGGGACCGCCGCGGGGCGGCAGGCGGACGTGGCGGAGGCGGAGCCCGCGGGCCGCTGACTCACCCGCCGTCCGGGGCCCGGCGCGCCCGGTGCGCCCGCACCTTCGCCAGGTTCCCGCAGTGCTCCATCGCGCACCAGCGGCGGCGTCCCGGGCGCGAGGTGTCGACGAAGAGCAGCCGGCAGTCGTGGGCGCCGCACTCGCGGATGCGGTGGGCGTACGGACCGGTGAACAGGTCGATCGCGTCGCGGGCGACGGTCGACAGCAGGTGGGTGCCCGTGGCGCCGGGTGCCCAGGACCGGGTGCCGTCCGGCTCGAGGCGGGAGACCAGCGGGGGTTCGGCGGCGGCCGCGTTGACCGCGTCGAGGTGCTCCGGCCGGGGCGGGCGGCCGTGGGCGCGGTCGGCGGTGAGCAGGAAGAGGGCGTTCCGCAGGGTGCGCGCCCGCTCCAGCTCGGCCGCGTCGACGGTGAGGCGCAGTCCGTCCGCGAGGCGGCTGCGCCCGGCCCAGACCACGAGGTCCGCGGGTTCGTGCAGCACCTCGTACCGCGCGAAGGCGCCGGGACCGCCGGTCGGCAGCAGCTCCAGGCACAGGGCACCGGGGTCGAAGCGGTAGGGCTTCCCCTCGTGCGAGAACAGGGTCAGACCGGGCCGGTCGTCCGGTGTCTCCGTTGCACTCCCACTCATGTAACCAATATAACTGGTTACATGACGCAGACACCGGCATCCCCCACCCCCGTGCACTGGAAGCTCGTCGTCGACGCCGCGGACCCGCACGCGCAGGCCGACTTCTGGGCCGCCGCCCTCGGGTACACGCGGGAGGACCACGGCGCGCTCATCGAGCGGCTGCTCGGCGCGGGCGCCGTACCGGACGGCCTCACCACCGAGGCCCACGGCCGCCGCGCCTGGCGCGACCTGACCGCGGTACGGCACCCCGACGACCCCTACGAGGAGGAGAGCGGGACCGGACTCGGGCGGCGGCTGCTGTTCCAGCGCGTGCCCGAGGCGAAGACGGCCAAGAACAGGCTCCACCTCGACCTGCACCCCGGTCAGGGGCGCCGCGAGGAGGAGGTCGCGCGGCTGGAGCGGCTCGGCGCGAAGGTGCTGCGGCGGGTGGACGAGCCCTCCGGGGCGTGGGTCGTGATGGCGGATCCGGAGGGCAACGAGTACTGCGTCCACTGAGACGGGCACGGCGTCCGCCGACTCGGCCGGGGCGGCCCCGAGTGCGGGGGCGCCCCCTCAGCCCTGCCGGGCGCGGGCGGTCAGCCGACCCATGCGGGCGCGGGCGGACTCCAGTTCCTCGATCTCGTCGGCGGCCGGGCCGCCCTCGGCGGTGAGCTCGGTCCACAGCCCGATCAGTTCGTGCCCGAGTTCCAGCCCGAGCTCGGCGTCGCGCACCGCGCGCCACGCGGTGGCCGCGCTGCGGACGTTGCCGTAGGCGGCCTCCGCGTCCCCGGCGCGGCGGTGGATCACGGCGAGGTCGAGGGAGAGCCGGAAGGCGTTCAGCGGTTCTCCGGCCAGGTAGGCGATGTACGCGGTGAGCTCGCGCAGCCGGAGCACCTCCGGGTGCTCCGGTCCCAGCGTTTCCGAGGCCTCCGCCACGGTCCGCCGGGCCAGTCGCGCGGCCGTGTCGATCCGGCCCGTCCGGACGGCGTCGTTGACGCGGGCCATCGGCTCCGCCAGCAGGGCGGGGGTCGTGGCGTCACCGGGGGCGGTCAGCGGCTCGTCCCCGAGCACCGCCTCCGCCACGGCGTCGAAGCCGCGGGGCGGAGTGGGACCGGGGACCGGGTCGGCACCGGCGGCCCGGCCGGTGGGTCCGGGACGGGACGCCGGCACCTCGGGGCGCCCGGCGTCCGAAGCGGAACCGGGGACCGGGACCGGGTCGGTGACGGCGATCCTGCCGGTGGGCCCGGGACGGGACGCCGGCACCTCGGGGCGCCCGGCGTCCGGGGCGGGCTCGGGCCGCGCGCCCATGACGGGGGGCGGGCCGAACACACCCGTCGGCGGCGCCACCGTGCCGGGCGGCACGGCCCCCGCCGACTCGGGCACGCCCCGCAGCGGGAGCAGCGGGAAGGTGGGAGCGGCGTCCCGCACGGGAACGGCGTCCCGCACGGGAGCGGGTTCCCGCGCGGGAGCACCGTCCCGCTGCTCCCGCGGCGTCGGCACGGGCTGTGCCGTGAAGTGGCTGGAGCCGTCGGGGTCGACCCGGAGCGGGAGGACGTAGCCGATGCGTTCGTCGTGGACGGTGGCGAGAACGGCGCGACCGGAGGCGCGGGCGACCCGGTGGAGGTGGTTCAGCACCGCCTGCTGGATCTCCTCGCCGGGCGCGGCGGCCACCGGCACCCCGCCGACCGACGCCCCGCCCTGACCCGCCCCGGCGGCGGGGACACGGACGTCGATCGGCACCGCCGCACGGTCCGCCGCGTGTGCGGCCTGTTCCTGTTCCCGC
This sequence comes from Streptomyces viridosporus T7A, assembly GCF_008704515.1. Lineage (NCBI taxonomy): Bacteria > Bacillati > Actinomycetota > Actinomycetes > Kitasatosporales > Streptomycetaceae > Streptomyces > Streptomyces viridosporus. The sequence goes on along the minus strand of NZ_CP023700.1, from coordinate 4,890,508 downwards.
TTCTTCTCGCGGCTGAGTCGAGCCATCGTTCCCTCATTCGGGTCGTACACCTACCGACCAGTCTGTCCGCCCGGCCGCTTCTCTCACGTCACCGCGCTGTCACAGGCTCGTCCCAAGGGACGCCCCCGCGGTTCGCCGCCCGCCGGACGGCATGAAGGCCGGAGCGGCGGGCGCGGGAACGACGGCGGCCGGGAGGTCATTCCGGTGCGGCGCGGCCCCACGAACCGGAGCCTCCGGTCCCGCCCGGCGGGACCGGCGCGCCGAAGGGTCGGCGCCCGGGATCGACACCCCGATATTTATTTCTCTCGCGAGCGAGATACCGTGGTGGAGGCCGGGCCCAGGTGCACAGGCATCCGTAAGCCCGGAGGTCTCGCACGCATGGAGGATCGCCGTGACCCTGCCCGCACCGTCACCGCCCGCCGCCTCACCCCGGGCGACCGATCCGGCGCGACGCCGCAGGCCGGGCGGAGCCGTCATCGGCTACCTGACCACGACCGACCACAAACGGATCGGCTCCCTCTACCTGGTCACGTCGTTCGCGTTCTTCTGCATCGGCGGTCTGATGGCGCTGGTCATGCGCGCCGAGCTGGCCCGTCCGGGCCTGCAGATCATGTCGAACGAGCAGTTCAACCAGGCGTTCACCATGCACGGCACGGTCATGCTGTTCATGTTCGCGACGCCGCTCTTCTCCGGCTTCGCGAACTGGATCATGCCGCTGCAGATCGGCGCGCCCGACGTGGCGTTCCCGCGGCTGAACATGTTCGCCTACTGGCTGTACCTCTTCGGCTCGCTGATCGCGCTCGCCGGGTTCCTCACCCCGGACGGCACGGCCAGCTTCGGCTGGACCGCCTACACCCCGCTGTCGGACACCGTCCGCTCACCGGGGTCCGGCGCGGACCTGTGGATCATGGGTCTGATCCTGCAGGGCTTCGGCTCGATCCTGGGCGCGGTCAACTTCATCACCACGATCATCTGCATGCGGGCACCCGGTATGACGATGTTCCGGATGGGGATCTTCACCTGGAACGTGCTGCTCACCAGCGTGCTGATCCTGCTGGCCTTCCCGGTGCTGGCCGCGGCGCTCTTCGCGCTCGAGTACGACCGCAAGTTCGGGGGCCACATCTTCGACCCCACCAACGGCGGGGCGCTGCTGTGGCAGCACCTGTTCTGGTTCTTCGGTCACCCCGAGGTCTACATCCTGGCCCTGCCGTTCTTCGGCATCATCAGCGAGGTGGTCCCGGTCTTCTCCCGCAAGCCGATCTTCGGCTACATGGGACTGATCGGCGCGACCATCGCGATCGCGGGTCTGTCGGTCACGGTGTGGGCGCACCACATGTACGCCACCGGCGGCGTGCTGCTGCCGTTCTTCTCCTTCATGACCTTCCTCATCGCGATCCCGACCGGGGTGAAGTTCTTCAACTGGATCGGCACCATGTGGAAGGGCTCGCTGAGCTTCGAGACGCCGATGCTGTGGGCCATGGGCTTCATGGTCACCTTCCTGTTCGGCGGGCTGACCGGCGTGATCCTGGCCTCGCCGCCGCTGGACTTCCACGTGACCGACTCGTACTTCGTGGTGGCGCACTTCCACTACGTGGTGTTCGGCACCGTCGTCTTCGCGATGTTCGCCGGCTTCCACTTCTGGTGGCCGAAGTTCACCGGCAAGATGCTCGACGAGCGCCTGGGCAAGATCACCTTCTGGACGCTGTTCGTCGGCTTCCACGGCACGTTCCTGGTCCAGCACTGGCTGGGTGCCGAGGGCATGCCGCGCCGGTACTCGGACTACCTGGCCGCCGACGGCTTCACCGCCCTGAACACGGTCTCCACGATCGCCTCGTTCCTGCTCGGCCTGTCGCTCCTGCCGTTCTTCTACAACGTCTGGAAGACGGCCAAGTACGGCAAGAAGGTCGAGGTCGACGACCCCTGGGGCTGGGGCCGTTCGCTGGAGTGGGCGACCTCGTGCCCGCCGCCGCGGCACAACTTCGAGACCCTGCCGCGGGTCCGGAGCGACTCGCCCGCCTTCGACCTGAACCACCCGGAGGTCGCCGCCGAGGACCACGAGGCGGAGCGGACGACCGCCGCCGATCGGCGCTGAGCGGACCGCCCACCCTTCTCCCGAACAGTCAGGAGCCGTCCATGGACGCCAGCCATGAAGCCGCCCTCGGCCTGCACCAGCTCGAGGGCTACCTCTACCAGGAGGCCAGCCGCCTGGAGGCGCACCGCAAGGCGCGGGACTTCGCCTGGGAGCTGCCCGGCCTGACCACGGACCAGCGCCTGGTGATCGAGCAGGCGTACGCCCACGAGCAGGAGGAGAACGCCCGCCAGGTCACCCGCCGGATCGCGGAACGCATCCAGCAGGTCGAGGCCCAGTACGCGGCCCGCCACCGCCGCCGCACGCGGGAGATGGCCATCGCCATGGGCGTGGTCACCCTGGGGCTGATCGGGCTCTGCATCGCGGTGATCCTCGGGATGTCGGCGGGCTCCGCGGCACGGTGACCCCCGGAACGCCCGAGGGCGCGGCCTGAGGCCGGACGGCCGCTCAGCGGGCGTCCCCCTCCAGGGACGCCAGGAGCTTGCGCAGCGCGTCCGCGACCGTCGCGCGTTCCTCCGGCTCCAGGACGGAGAGCACCTTCCGTTCCAGGTCGTAGTGCTGTTCCAGCACGCGGTCCAGGCTCGCCCGGCCCTCCTCCGTCAGGCTGACCAGAGTGCTTCTGCCGTCGACGGGGGAAGGGCCGCGCGTGATCCAGCCCTCGCGTTCCAGCCGGTTGAACCTCCCCGTGAGGCCGGCGGAGGAGACGACCAGCGCCCGGCGCAGCTGGCCCGGCGTCAGCGCGTAGGGAGGGCCGCTGCGGCGCAGCGCGTGCAGCACGTCGAAGTCCCCGACGTTGGCGACGGTCATGCCGCCCGAGCGGCGCAGATGCGTCGCGAACAGTTCCTCCAGCAGCTGGGCCGTCCGCAGCAGACGGGCGATCACCGCGCTGGACGACACGTCCAGTTCGGTCCACTCGCTCCGCCACTCGGCCAGCATCTCGTCCACGCTGTCGCCGTCGGCGGCGGCCTCGGTCTCGTCGTCCTTACGCATCGCGGGCCAAGCGTATCGGCCGCACCGGGTGACCGCCGCCCCACCGCGTAGCGTGGTGGCCCGGGCGGACCGGCCCGTCCCGCGCCCCTGGGTCGAGGGGGCCCGTACGAGGGGAGCGGTGCGCTGAACGGCCAGGAGTCCGGACCCCGTGCGTGCGCCCCGGTGGAGCGGATCGCCTCCGCCGTGCGCGCGGGGGCGCTGCGGGCCGTGGACGTGGTCGCCGAGGCACTGGAGCGGATCGAACGGGCCGACCCGGTGCTGTGCGCGTTCACCGAGGTGTGGGGCGAGGAGGCGCTGCGGCGGGCGCGTGCGGTGGACGCGCGGCTCGCCGCCGGGGCACGGCTGCCGCTGGCCGGGGTGCCGATCGCGGTGAAGGGGCGGCACGGGCTGCGTGCGGCGGGCCCGCTGCTCGCGGCCGGTGGTGTCGCCGTGGGCGCCACCTCGGTGCCCGGGCCCGGGACGCCCTGGCAGACCTGGGGGCTCGGGGCGCACGGCCGTACCGTCAACCCCTGGCGGGCCGACCGCACGCCGGGCGGCTCCTCGGCGGGGGCGGCGGTCGCGGTGGCGGCCGGGCTGGTCCCGCTGGCGACGGGCGGCGACGGCGCGGGGTCGGTGCGGATCCCGGCGGCGTGGTGCGGGGTGGTCGGCCTGAAGGCCACGGGCGGCCGTCTCCCGTCCTCCGATCGCACGGGTCTCGCCGCCCCCGGGGTCCTCGCCCGCACGGCGGCGGACGCGGCGCTCTGGTGGCGGACGGTGGCCCGGCCGCCCGCTCCCTCCGGGACTCCCGCGTCGTTCCCCCTCCCCGCCCTCTGGTCCCCCGACCTGGGCTTCGCGGCCCCGGACCCGGAGCCCGTCGCGCTCGCCCGCGCGGCCGTGGGCCGGCTCGTCGACGCCGGTGTCGTACGGCTCGTACGGCCGCCGGAGCCCGTGCGGCTCCTCGACCCCGCGCCGGCCTGGCTCGCCCTGCGCACCCCCGGGGCCGACCTCGCCGACGCCCACCGCGTCCGGGCGGAGAACGACCGGCGCCTGACCCGCCTCTTCGGCGGCGCCGACCTGCTGCTCACCCCCACGGCCCCCACCGCACCGCACGGGCACGAAGGCCCCGGTGACGTCTACTCCACCGCCCTCACCTGGGCGTTCAACGTGAGCGGGCACCCCGCGCTGAGCCTTCCGGCCGGGTTCGGCACCGACGGCTGCCCGGCCGGGCTCCAGTGGGTGGCACCGCACGGCCGGGAGGCGCTGCTGCTCGCCGCGGCCCGGGAGGCGGAGCGGCGCGGGGCCGCACCGCGCCACCGCGTCTCCTAGGCGGTGATGTCCTTCGCCGTGAACCTCGCCCAGGCCGCCGAGCCGAACACGGCCGCGTACAGGGCCTGCAGGCCGAGGTTCCTCGTCAGGTCCTCCCAGTGGACGGGTTCGCGCATGAGGTCGGCGAAGGAGAGCCAGTAGTGGGAGAAGAAGTAGGGGTGCAGGGCGCTCAGCTGGGGGATCTGGTCCAGGATCTGAACGGTGGTCAGCAGTCCCACCGTCGTCGCCATCGCCGCGATGCCGCTGTTGGTCAGCGTCGAGACGAACAGGCCGAGCGCCGCCACCCCGATCAGTGACGCGGCGACGACGAAGGCGATCAGCAGGGCTCGGACCAGGCCCTCGCCGAAGCCGATCCGGGTGCCGGAGATGGTCGTGAGGTCGCCGAGCGGGAACAGCAGCGCGCCGACGGCCAGGGCCGAGACGGCGACCACCAGGGTGGCGGCCAGGCAGAAGGCGAGGACGGTCGCGTACTTGGTGAGCAGCAGCCGGCTTCGCCCGGCGGGGGCGACCAGGAGGTAGCGCAGGGTGCCGGCGTTCGCCTCGCCGGCGAGGGCGTCGCCCGCGACCACTCCGACCGCCATGGGCAGGAAGAACGGCAGCGTGGCGGCCAGCGCCGTGAAGACGAGGAACAGGCCGTTGTTGGTGATCTGCGAGATGAACGCCGGTCCTCCGCCGCCCGGGCCGCCGGCCGTGGAGCCGTCGCCGGTCTCGATCTTCACGGCGATCCCGACCAGGACCGGTACGGCGGCCAGCACCCCGAGCAGGGCGAGGGTGCGCCAGCGCCGGAAGGTGGTGAGCAGTTCGCTGCGGAACAGGCCGAGGGTCCACAGCGGGTTCGCCCTCCGCGCCTCCTCGATCCGTGACGCTTCCTCAGTTCGTGAGGAATCCTCGGCCCGTGACGACGTCTCAGCCCGCGACATCGAACCCCTCCCCGGTCAGCGCCACGAACGCGTCCTCCAGCGAAGCCCGTTCGACCCCGAGGCCGCGCACCCGGACCCCGGCCGTCACCAGCGCCGCGTTCACCTCCGCGAGGTCCCGTCCGGGCACCTCGCCGGTCACCCGGTCCTCCGCCACGACGACATCGGCGACCCCCTGCTCCTTCAGCACCCGGGCCGCGTCCCCGGTGTCCGGCGTGGTCACCACCAGCCGGCCGCGCGCGCCCGCGGCCAGGTCGGCCACCGCGCCCTGGGTGATCAGCCGGCCCCGGGCCATCACGGCGGCATGGGTGCACACCTGCTCGATCTCGTCGAGCAGGTGGGAGGAGAGGAAGACGGTGGTGCCGTCGGAGGCCAGCTCCCGGACGAGGGTGCGGATCTCCCGCATGCCCTGCGGGTCGAGGCCGTTGGTCGGCTCGTCCAGGACGAGCAGCCGGCGGGGCCGGAGCAGGGCGGCCGCGAGGCCGAGGCGCTGCTTCATGCCCAGGGAGTACGCCTTGGCCTTCTTGCCGGCGGCGGCCGTGAGGCCCACCCGGTCCAGGGCGGCGGCGACGCGGGCGCGCCGGGTGCGCGGATCGGCGGTCGGGTCGGCGGCGTCGTAGCGGAGCAGGTTGTCGCGGCCGGAGAGGAAGCCGTACGGGGCCGGGCCCTCGATGAGGGCGCCGACCCGGGGCAGCACGGCGCGTGCGGAGCGCGGCATGGGGCGCCCCAGGACGTGCGCCGTGCCCGAGGTCGGCTCGATCAGCCCCATCAGCATGCGGATGGTGGTGGTCTTGCCGGAGCCGTTGGGGCCGAGGAAACCGAAGACGCTGCCCGCCGGGACGGTCAGGTCGAGGCCGTCGACGGCGAGCTGTCCGCCGCGGTAGCGCTTGGTGAGCGCCCGGGTGACGACGACGCCGTCCCCCGCGTCCACCGGATCCGGACGCGCGCCCGCCGTGTCCGGCCCGGTGGCGGACGCCTCGCCCATCGGTTCCCCCGTCTCCCGCTGTGCCGTAAGGTCCCGAGGCCCTACTTCCCCCGGTCGGCCGCCTTCACGAGCGCTTCCTCGGTGACGGCGCCCACGTAGACCTTGCCGTCCTCGGTGACCAGGGCGTTGACCAGGCGGGTGCTGAACACCGTACCCGTGCCGAAGCCGCCCTCGACCCGGTCGCCGAACGAGCCGAGGAAGCCGCCGAGGTCGCCCCCGGCGCCGGCGGCCGGCAGGCCCGGGCCGCCGGTGTCGAGGACGGCGACGGAGTTCCAGCCCTCGCCGAGCACCGTCAGCCCGTCGAGGCCCTTGGCCAGGTCCTCCTCGGACTTCGGGGGGTTCCCGGGCTTCCCGGAGTGCCCCCGGTCCCGGTCGAGTTCGCCGTCCTCGGTCACCTTGGCGCCCCGGGGCGGGGTGAAGTCGAAGGTCGACGCGGCCGGCCGGTCGAAGCTGACCCGGGTGAAGCCGACGTCCACGACGGCGGCGCCGCCGCTCGCCGGGGTCAGCGTGAACTTCAGCGGCATCCCCGTCCTGTGGTCGACCGCGATGCTGATCGCGCCGACCGTGGAGTCGGACTGCCTGGGCTTGACGACCAGCCGGTAGGCGTCCCGGCCGGCCACCTGGGCGGTGCCGTCGACGGTCACGGACGTGGTGTCGTCGACCGCCTTCAGAGCCTCCTCGGCGAAGTCCTTCGGGGTGGCCGGGGGCCGCTGCCCGCGGTCCTCGCCGGAGTCGTCGACGGTGGCGTGGTAGACCTCGTTGGACCTGCTGTCGTAGCCCCAGACGTCCTTGCCGTTGTGGATCAGGCTGTACTCGGCGGCGTCCTCCAGCAGCGACACCTTCTGCCGGTCCGGGCCGTCGGCGGCGACGCGCAGGGTGTGCGTGCCGGTGGCCAGTTCGGTGAGCCGGGTGGACGGGTCGGCCGAGGAGCCGCCCTCGCCCCGCTCCGGGGCGCCGGGGGCGAAGCCGTCCTGCAGGCCGCCGAGGTCCGGCAGGCCGAGGTCCGTGGTGATCTTCACGGTGCCGGAGAGCCGCTCGACGTCCGACTGCGCGATCTTCTCGATGAGCTGTGCGGCGGTGATCTCCGGCAGGTCGGGGTCGCCGGAGTCGGCGAGCGCGGGGACGAGCCCGATGGTCGCGGCCGCCACGCCCATCACCGTGACCGGAACGGCGTACCGCGCGGCCCTGCGCCGCCCCGTGCGCGGTTCGCCGGCCTCCCCCGCGGTCGTCATGTCGTCGGATGCGTACGGTGCCATGTGTGCCCTACCTCCGTGGTCGGCGGCGGCTTCCGTCTCGTGTCCTCGCACCAGTCTCCCCCTGAGCCGCCATTCTCACCCGAATCGGTGAGGAGTGGTGATGTCCGTCGTGGTCCATCCGACCAAATCCGGCGGGCGGATGCGTCAGACCGCGGGCTCAACTCCGTGTACTGCTGCGGTATGACACGGCGGGCGGTCCCCTCCCCCGACCAGTAGGGGGCGACCCCGGGAGCGACGGCGGACCGGGCCCGGTCGTGCCGTCGCCGGCGGCTCAGCCCGCCCGGTGCACCACCGCGTCGCACAGCTCCACCAGCGCCGCCTTCGCGTCGCACTCCGGCAGCGGGGCCAGCGCCGCGCGGGCCTCCTCGGCGTAGCGCACGGTGTCCCGGCGGGCCTGCTCCAGGGCCGGGTGGGCGCGCAGCAGCCGCAGCGCCTCGGCGTGCCGGGCGTCGTCGGTGAGGTCGGAGTCGAGCAGCTCGCACAGGGCGACGTCCTCGGCCAGCCCCAGCCGGGCCGCCCGCTCGCGCAGCCGCAGCACGGGCAGCGTGGCGATGCCCTCGCGCAGGTCCGTGCCGGGGGTCTTGCCGGACTCGTGGGAGTCGGAGGCGATGTCCAGGACGTCGTCGGCGAGCTGGAAGGCGACGCCGAGCCGCTCACCGTACTGGGTGAGCACGTCCACGACCGTCTCGTCGGTGCCGGACATCATCGCGCCGAACCGGCAGGAGACCGCGACCAGCGAGCCGGTCTTGCCGCCGAGCACGTCCAGGTAGTGGTCGACCGGGTCCCGGCCGTCCTGCGGTCCCGCGGTCTCCAGGATCTGCCCGGTGACCAGCCGCTCGAACGCCTCGGCCTGCACCCGCACCGCCTCCGGGCCGAGGTCGGCCAGGATGTGCGAGGCCCGCGAGAAGAGGAAGTCGCCGGTGAGGACCGCGACGGAGTTGTCCCAGCGGGCGTTCGCGCTGGCCACGCCGCGCCGCACCTCGGCCTCGTCCATGACGTCGTCGTGGTACAGCGTGGCCAGGTGGGTCAGCTCCACGACCACGGCCGACGGCACGACGCCGGGCGCGTAGGGGTCGCCGAACTGGGCGGAGAGCATCACGAGCAGCGGGCGGAAGCGCTTGCCACCGGCCCGCACCAGGTGCTGGGCGGCCTCCGTGATGAAGGGCACCTCACTCTTGGTGGCCTCGAGCAGCCCCTCCTCGACAGCCGTCAATCCGGCCTGGACATCGGCTTCCAGAGCCTGGTCCCGCACGCTCAGCCCGAACGGCCCGACGACGGTCACGAGGGGTCTCCTGTCTGCTGGTGTCTGGTGGCGGTTACACGGTTTGTCGATAGGTCGCTGCCCTCACTCGAGTCAGCGTATCCGGTCATGTTTCGATCACCGCCAGCGCCCGGCGTTACAGGACGGGCGGTACGAGATCGAAACCGACGGATTTTTGATCGTTTGATCACCACGGACATTCATCGTCTTTCCCGGGCAGAGTCGTCCACGCCCCGGACCGTGCTCCGGGCCACATTCCGGGCCGCATTCCGGGCCGCGCCCCGTCCTGTCCGCCACTCCCCCATCCTGCCGCCCCCGGTGCCCGATTTGCCGTAATCGGCAAGCGAATTCCCCTTTGCGCGAAATGCGGCTCGGCCGTCCGGCCCGTGAGGTCGGTCACGCGCCGCGCACCCGTCCGCCCCTCCGGCGGCACCGGCGTCCTCCCTTTGCCCGCAACCGAGTTGAGCCTTGGCGCCCGCAAAGGATCAACCGCACCAAAACGCCCCACACAAGATCAAACGGCTCGTTCTGTGGCGTCCGCACTTGTTCCCGGCATGTGCTCTCGCATACGTTCCCGGCCTGTCGGGCGGACGCCGAATCCTGCCACCGCCCGCACCCACCGACGACGAACTCACTCACGCACGGCAGGAGCGGGGGACCCAGGTAAGTCGCCGGGCCGGCCACACGCCGGAACGGCTAGGGGTGAAGCCATGCCCGCAGGGGCACGGCCGGGCACTCTCCCGCCCGAACCCGACAGCTCACCTCGCAGGCGTAGGAGAGGAACCCAGACATGCCTGCATCCGGTCAGCTCCGCCGCTTCGGCAGCCGCCGCCTCGCCCGCTCCCTCGCCGTCACCGGCATCGCCGCGATCGCCCTCCCGCTGTTCGGCGCGACCAACGCCTCCGCGGCCACCACGCCGTCCGCCGCGCCCGCCGCAGCCACGACCGCCGCCTCCACGACGACGTACGCGAACAACCTCGACGGCTGGATCCGCGAGTCGCTGTCGATCATGGCGCAGCACGGCATCCCGGGCTCCTACGAGGGCATCCACCGCAACGTCATGCGCGAGTCCTCCGGCAACCCCAACGCCGTCAACCTCTGGGACTCCAACGCGGCCAAGGGCACCCCGTCGAAGGGCCTGCTGCAGGTCATCGACCCGACCTTCCGGGCGTACCACGTGCCCGGCACCACCTTCGACCCGTACGACCCGGTCGCGAACATCACGGCGGCCTGCAACTACGCCGCCGACCGCTACGGCTCGATCGACAACGTCTTCGGCGCGTACTGAGCCGTCCGCTGACGGCCGAGCACGGCCGCCCCACCGAACAGTCGCTCGAGGACGACGGCCACGCCGTCGTCCTCGTTCGACGTGGTGACCTCGTCGGCCACCGCCTTCAGCTCGGGATGGGCGTTGGCCATGGCGACGCCGTGGGCCGCCCAGCCGAACATGGGGACGTCGTTCGGCATGTCGCCGAACGCGACGGTCCGCTCCGGACCCAGCCCCAGGTGGTCGGCGGCCAGCGCCAGCCCGGTCGCCTTGGTGACCCCGCACGGCTGGAGCTCCACGGTCCCCGGCCCCGACATGGTGACGGTGGCCAGGGAACCGACCACCGCGCGCGCCGCCGCCGCCAGCGCGTCGTCGGACAGGTCGGGGTGGCGCAGCAGCACCTTGCTGATCGGCCGGTCCCACAGCTCGCTGCGCCGCTCGACCCGCACGGCGGGGAGCGTGGGGTGCGGCATCACGTAGCCGGGCTCGATCAGGGTCAGCCCGTCGACGCCGTCCTGGTCGACCGCGGCGTACACCTCGCCCAGCTCGGCCTCGATCTTGCCGAGCGCGGTCTCCGCCAGCTCCCGGTCCAGCGTGACGGACCACAGCAGCCGGTCCGCGTCGGCGTCGTACACCTGTGCGCCCTGTCCGCACACCGCGAGCCCCGTGCCGCCGAGGTCCTCCAGGAGCGACCGCACCCGGGGGGCCGGGCGCCCCGTCACCACGAGGTGCCGGGCGCCGGCCTGCGCCACCCGCGCGAGCGCGGCGAGGGACCGGTCGGAGAGGGTGTCGTCACTGCGCAGCAGCGTCCCGTCCAGGTCGGTGGCGACGAGTGAGAATGCGGTGGGTGCGGCCATGATCAGAGAATACGGACCGCGCGCCTACTCGATTCACCACGCCCGCGGCCGCCCCCGCCCCGCCGGTGCCGGGTGGCGTCCGGTTGAAGGCCTCTGCACCGTTTGGCGACAACATGCTCCGCTCTCTACCGTCCGCGTGGTCCCGGGCGGTACCTTCCAAGTGTCCGGGGGGACTTGATCGGGGGGTCAGGTGAGCAGTGGACGCGTGCGCGTGCTGAGGCCCGAGGAGCTCGGCGAGGGGGAGCGGGAGCGCTGGCGGGAACTGCGCGCCGCGACGGACGCACCGCGCAGCCCTTTCATGGAACCGGAGTTCACCGTCGCCGTGGGCCGGTTGCGGCCGCGGGCCGGGGTCGCGGTGCTGTACGACGGAGCGGAACCGGCGGGCTTCCTGCCGTACGAGCGGGGCGCGTGGGGGCAGGGCCGGGCCATCGGGTTCGGGGTGTCGGACTGCCAGGGCGCGGTCCTCGGCCCCGGCCACGGCCTGGAGACGGGCGAACTGCTGCGGGCCTGCTCGGTGTCGAGCTTCGTCTTCGACAACCTGGAGGCCGGCCAGGCCCTGTTCGTGCCGTACGCGGCCGAGGAGCACGCCACCTACGTCATCGACGTGGAGAAGGGCTACGAGACCTACGCGTCGGTGCTGCGCGCCCGGTCGCCGAAGTTCCTGAAGACCACCCTCGCCAAGGAGCGCCGGCTCGGCCGCCAGGTCGGGCCCCTGCGGTTCGTCTTCGACGAGCGCGACCCGGCCGCGCTGCGCACGCTGATGGACTGGAAGTCGGCGCAGTACCGCAGGACCGGGCGGCGGGACCGGTTCGCGCGGGAGTGGATCGCCCGGCTCGTGGGCCGCCTCGCCGAGACCCGGGCCCCGCAGTGCGCGGGCACGCTGTCGGTCCTGTACGCCGGCGGCCGCCCCGTCGCCGCGCACTTCGGCCTGCGCTCGGCCTCCGTCCTGGCCTGCTGGTTCCCGGCGTACGACCCGCGGTTCGCGAAGTACTCGCCCGGCCTGGTGCTGCACCTGCGGATGGCCGAGGCGGCGGCGGCCGAGGGCATCGGCCTGCTCGACATGGGGCGCGGCCCGGCCGAGTACAAGGACTCGCTGAAGACCGGCGAACTCGCCGTCTACGAAGGAGCGGCCACGCGTCCGGGGACGGGTGCCGCACTGCACTGGCTGAGCCGCGAGCCCGCGCGCCGCGCGCACAGCTTCGTCCGCGACCGCCCGCGCCTCGCGTCGCTGGCGTCGCGGACCCTGAAGGGCGCGGCACGGCTGCGCCGGTCGTGAGGAGGGGGAGGACGCGTGTCCCGAGGAGCAGGTGCGCAGGCGCGTACGCAGGAGGAGATACGACGGTTCCTGGCCATCGGCGCGGTGCAGGTCGCCGAGCTGGACCTGGCCGGTGACGAGGCCGTCCTGAGACCCGGGCCGGGCAGTCCCCCGGTGACCCACGGCGAGGTGTTCCTCCTGGTCAGACGGGAAGGCCGGCCGGTGGGCACGCTGCTGGCCCGGGTGCCGGAGGGGGCGGACCCGCAGACGGTGCTGACGGAGGCGGCCCGGAGCACGGCGGACGAGGCGCCCGGGCGGGACCTGCCCGCCGGAGCGCCGCCGTCCACCGGTGTCGTCGTGGCCACCCGGGAGCGGTCCGGGCAGCTCGCCCGCGCGCTGGACTCGCTCCTCGCCCAGGACCACCCGGACTTCGAGATCGTCGTCGTCGACAACGCGCCCGTCACGGACGCGACGCGCGAGCTGGTGGAGCGGAAGTACGCGGAGCGCGTGCGGTACGTGCGCGAGCCGGTCCCCGGGCTGGCCGTCGCGCACAACACGGGGCTCGCCGCGGTCCGGGGCGAGGTGGTCGCGTTCACCGACGACGACGTGGTCGCCGACCCCCGCTGGCTCACCGAGCTGACCGCGCCCTTCGCCGCCGACCCCCGGCTCGGCTGCGCCACCGGCCTCATCCTGCCCGCCCGGCTGCGCACCCCGGCCCAGGTCCTGCTGGAGAGCCACGGCGGCTTCGCCAAGGGCTTCGCGCCGACGACGTACGACCCGCAGGACCCGCCCCGCGACGAGCCGCTGTTCCCCTTCACCGCGGGCCGGTTCGGCTCCGGCGCGAACATGGCCTTCCGCACCGGCGTGCTGCGCTCCGTCGGCGGCTTCGACCCGGCCACCGGCGCGGGAACGCCCGCCCGGGGCGGCGACGACCTCTACGGGTTCGTGCGCGTCCTCGCGCAGGGGCACCGGCTGCACTACACCCCGCACGCGCTGGTCTGGCACCACCACCGGGAGACCTGGGCCGACCTGGAGACCCAGGCCTACGGCTACGGCGCCGGCCTCACCGCCTACCTCACCGCCGTCCTGGTCAACCGCCCCGCCCTGCTGCCGGCCCTCCTCGCCCGGCTGCCGCGCGGGCTGTCCCGTGCCCGCGCCCTGACGGCCGTGCGCGAGACGGACGGGGGCGGCGCTCCGGGCGACCACGGCACCCGCACCCATCCGTGGCCGCGCCGGCTGTCCCGGCTGCAGCGCAGGGGGATGGTGTACGGACCGGTCGGCTATCTGCGGGCACGGCGGGCGCTGCGGGACGTTCCGGGCAGGGGGACGGGATGACCACGTCGTCGCAGGGACCGGTGCCGGGCGGAGCGCGGCCCGCGGAGGGAACCGGGGACACGGTCGTCCCGGTGTTCCTCTACCACGCCGTGATGGAGGAACCGCCCGACTGGATCGCCGAGTTCACCGTCACGCCCGGTCAGTTCGCGGCCCATCTCGACGCCGTCGTGGACAGCGGGCGCACACCCGTCACCATCGGCGCCCTCGCCGACCACCTCGCCGGGCGCGCGCCCCTGCCGCCCCGGCCGGTGCTGCTCACCTTCGACGACGGCTTCGCCGACCTGCCCGGCCCCACCGCCGAGGCGCTGGCCGAGCGCGCGCTGCCGGCCACCGCGTACCTCACCACCGGCGCCATCGCCCCGGGCGGCCGCAGCCTGCTGCCGCCCGCCCCGATGATGACCCTGGACCGGGTGGCCGAGCTGGAACGTTCCGGCATGGAGATCGGCAGCCACACCGTCACCCACGCCCAACTGGACACGCTGACCGCCGAGCGGCTGCGCACCGAACTGCGCGACTCCAAGGCCGTGCTGGAGGACGCCCTCGGCCACCCCGTCCCCCACCTCGCCTATCCGCACGGCTACAACAGCCCCCGGGTACGGGCCATGGCCGCCCGCGCCGGGTACGAGACGGCGACCGCCGTCCGGCACGCGCTCAGCTCGGACCGGGACGAGCGCTACCGCATCGCCCGCCTCATCGTCCGCCGCGGCCACACCGTCGCGGACGTGCGGAACTGGCTGGCGGGCAGCGGCGCGCGGGTCGCCCCCTACCGCGACGGCCCGAAGACGATCGCCTGGCGCTGGTACCGCCGGGTCCGGGCGGCCGTCAACGGGCCGGAGTTCGCGGGGTGAGGGGGCCGGGTCCCCGACATGACGGGGCCCGTGGCGGGACGGAAGCCCATGGCGGTGCGGAGGCTCGTGACGGGACGGAAGCCCGTGACGGTGCGGAGACCCGTGGCGGGACGCAGGTCCATGGCGGAACGGAGACCCGTGGCGTGGCGGGCCCGGGCGGGGGTGCCGCGGCGCACCGCCCGGTCGCTCACTTCAGCGGCTGGTTCAGATACGGGTCGGACACCGCCTCGCGCAGGCTCGCCCACGCCGCCTCGTTCGCCAGGGCGAGGTCGCAGTGCGGTCCGGGGTCGCGGTGGTTCCACTGGAGCGCGGCCCCGACCCCCTCCAGGTCCTTCAGCACCCCCGGCACCTGCGCGTACCACTCGGCCTGCCGCTCCGGACGCCTCGCGTCGGCCGCCGTCCCGAACTCGGAGAGCATCAGCGGCTTGTCGTCGGAGAGGTTCTTCCGGATCCAGTCGTGCGTCGCCCTCTGGGTCTGCGCGAAGGTGAGCCAGTCCGTGTCGTGGCACCGGTAGTAGTTGTACTGGTTGTAGCCGATCCAGTCGACGTACGCGTCCCCCGGGTACATCCGCTCGAACAGGTCGGCGTGGTTCAGGTACCCGGTGATGATCCAGGTCCACACCACGTTGTCGACGCCCAGCTCCCGGAACCGGTCGTGGATGTGCCGGTACGCCTTCACGTACTCCGCCGGTGTGCCGTTGTCCGGGGTGCGCGTGTCCATCTCCAGGTCGAAGGAGAGGAAGACCTTCTTCCCGGTGCGCTCCCCGTAGTCCTTGATGCGCCGTGCCTGGACGTCGATGACGGACGCGTCCAGCTCACCGGCCGCGATCTCCTTCCACGTCGGCTGCTGCTCCTTCCTGCCGCCCCACCACTTGCTCTCCCAGGACAGCAGCAGCATGCGGTCCTCGCCGACGCGCTGCTCCTCCGGGGTGAGCAACTGCCCCTCCCTGCGGGCGCCTTCGGGCACGGACATGTCGTGGTACGTGTAGACGATGTCGAGCCTGCGGCCCACGCGCTTCTCGTAAGCCTCCACCTTCTCCTCCAGGTCGGCCCGCTCGTGCGGGACGAACGCGCCGAACCAGGCGCCGCAGGGCGGTTCGAGCAGGGCGGTGGGCCGGCACTTCTCGCCCATCGCGGAGGGCTGCGGGCCGGACGCGTCCCGCAGGGCGAGCGCGGCGACCAGGACGGCGCCGGCGACCGTGGCGGACGTGACCAGCAGCCGGCGCCGCTTCGGCGCCGGCTGCTGCCCCGGCCCGCGGTGCCGTCCGGTGTCGGTGCGCGTGCCGGTGTCACGGCGAAAGGGACGGGTGAACCTCACGGAGCAGAACCCTTCTGTGTCCTCGGTGTCGGCAAAGAGGCGCCCCGCAGCCGCGGGCAGAACGCGGCGAGCGTGGTCAGCAGCGTCAGGGCCAGCAGCACGCGCTGTGCGCTGAAGGTGCGGGTGGCGATCAGCACCGTCGCGACGGTCATCACCGCGCAGATGCTGAGCAGGACGGCCAGCATCAGGCGTTCCAGCAGGTCGGACCGGCGGGCGAAGTCGGGGTCGCGCCGCTCGACCGGTCCCCGCGCGGGTCTGGCGCGCAGCGCCGGACCGCAGAGGCCGACCAGCGCCGCGCCGGGGCCCGCCGCCAGGAACACGGCGACCGCCGCGCCGCGCACCGGTGATCCGCCGGGCAGGGCGAGCGCGGCGAGCGCCAGCCAGCCGCCGAACGGCGGAAGCATCCGCACCACGAGTTCCTGCGGTGTCATCGCCCCGCTCCCCCTTCGGTCCTCAGTTCGTAGACCACTCCGGCGCTGTTCTCCGCCACCGGCCGGAAGAGCTCGGAGCGCGCGACGGACTCCTGGATGCGGTCCAGTTGGGCCCCGGTGAGCTGTCCGTTCATCTCGGAGTCGGCCCGCTGGCCCCGGGTCAGCAGGAAGTAGGCCCGGCCCGGACGCTCCACCCCGGCCATGTCGCGGGCGAGGGTGGCGGCCGGGTCCTTCACGATCTCGTCGATGTGGCGCCGGTCGTCCTCGAGGAACCAGTAGTGGTCGATGGTCCCGTACGAGGCGTAGGCGAGCGGGTAGTTGCGGTTGGCCGCGACGATCGTCGACCCCTCGGCGGCCCGGTCGAAGAGCTGCCGCACCAGGGCGACCTCCTCCGGCGGGAAGTAGTTGATCCGGTCCTTGCCCGAGTAGCTCGGCACGAAGGCCAGCGTCCCGGCGAGGAGCACGAGCAGCGGGCCCTCGGCGCGCAGGCCCCCGCGGACGGCGGCGCGCGCCGGGCGCCGCCGGGCGGCCGCCGCGGAATCCGCGCCCGCCCCGCCCGCCCCGCGCGCCTCGACGGCCCGGGCCTCGGCGGTGAGCGTGCGCACCTCGGGCAGCAGCGCGGCGGCGGCGAAGAAGGCGGCGCCGGGCAGCAGGAACATCAGCACCCGGAAGATCATCTCGCTGCCGTAGCTGCTCGCCACGAGCATCGGCAGCGGGGCCGCCGCGACCAGCAGCAGGGGCATCGCCCGGTGCCGCAGCACCCGCTGCCGCACGATCCCGGCCACCGCCAGCAGCAGGACCGAGCCCGACAGCAGCCGGGCCGCCCACGAGGTCGCCACCGCGCCCGTACCGGTCGGGGTGGTGCCGTACCCGGTGGCGACGTTGCCGCCGATGTCGCCGACGGAGCGGATCATGTCCGGCAGCGCGGCGGACAGGAAGGGCAGCGCGGCCGTCAGACACCAGGCCAGGAAGATCACGACCGTGGTGAGGGCCGGGACCCAGTCCCGGTGGCGGCGGACCAGGCACAGGGCGAGCAGCGAGACGACCAGCATGCCGGGGGTGAGCTGGTGCGAGATGACGATCGCCACCACCAGCGCGCCGGCCACCGCCGTCCAGACGGCCTGCCCCTGCCGCCCCGGGGCCTCGCCGGCCCGGCCGTACCGGCGCAGGACGACGGCCAGCACCCCGAGGTGCAGCGCGAAGGCCACGGACTGGGGCGAGAAGTAGTCCTGGCCCACCCAGTTGGCGGCGTAGAAGAGCCAGACCGCGGTCCAGATCAGCCGGCGGTCCTCGGTGAAGGTGCGGTAGATCAGCAGCAGCGGGAGCAGCAGCATCAGGCTGGAGACCAGCGGCCACCAGGCCATGTACATCGCCGCCGACTCCACGCCCAGCAGCCGCACCAGCGCGGCCTGGGCGGCGAAGAAGCCGGGCCACTGGTCGTACACCGCCATGTCGCCGACCTGGTCGGCGGTCTGGAGCCCGCCGGCCGTCAGCAGGTGCTCGACGACGCCGTCGTGCTTCCACGCCCAGGCGTACAGCGGGGTCGGGTAGAGCAGCGCCTGCGTGGCCCGCTCCATCAGCAGCAGGCCGAGCACGTACGCCGCCGGCCAGCCGCCGGGCCGCCGCGGATCGCGGACCGTCCACCAGAAACCGGCGGTGAGGACGGCGAGACCGGCCCAGAAGGCCGGGTGGAGCGCGGTGACGAGCCCGAAGTCGTCGAGCCGCGACACATCGGTGTGCCGCACCGCGTACCCCCACAGGGCGAGCGCGGCGAGCAGCGGAACGGCGGGCCGGACGGCGCGGCCACGGCGCCCGAGCCGGACGGGCGGGAGGTCGGAGAGATCCGTCATGGGCTCGTGGGACTCGTGGCGCTCGTGGGAAGGACCCGGCGCCTTCGGCGGGGCTTCGTCGGGAACGGTCGGCGCCGGTGTGCTCCCCGGCGCGGGCTCGGGCGCGGATCTCTCCCGTGGAGTGGTTGGCGGACGCACGGTGGTTCCCCCTGGCGATTCGGCTCCGAAGCTTGATCAGTCCTTGGTGCGGCCGTCCGGCCGTCCACGGCGGTACGACGCCACCGCCGACGCGGCACGGCGGAGCGGTGGAAGCAGGACGAGCGGCACGAGCGGGACGGCTGCGGCGAGGGCGACGAGCAGCAGGGGGGCGACCGACGCGAGCGCGTCCCGCCCCACCCAGCCGCCCACCGCGACGAGGTACAGGACCCCCCAGCGCCCCGGCCACGACAGCCGTCCACCCGCGTGCGCGAGCAGCAGCCACAGGGGGACGAGGCACAGCACCTGGCAGACCGGCGGCCCCCAGCGCAGCAGCGGACCGGGCCCGTCGAGGCCGACCGCGTCCGCGAGGAGACCGGCCGTCTCCGCGTACCACGCCCCGCCGGCCGCCCTCGGTTCCCGGCCGAGGACGGCCGGCGCGGCGTGCAGGGCGGCCAGGACGGATCCCAGCGCGGCACCGGGCAGCCAGGGGTCGGGCCGGGTGCACAGCGTCACCGCGGCGACGAAGACGAGGAGGAGCGTGCCCCCCGCCGCGAGCGCCGTGAGCGGCAGCCCCTCCAGCAGTTGACGGCCGGTGAGCTCGTCGCCGCGGGCTGCGCCGGGCCGGGGCAGTGCGCGGACCGACGCCCAGAAGACGAGGCCGGTAAGACCGAGCAGGGCCCAGAGGCCGCCTCGCAGACGCCGCTCCACCACGTCGTCGGACGACGCTGCGGGGGCGGGGTCCGGCTCGCCGGTCCGCGGTGCCGTGCGGGAGTCCGTGCGGGAGTCCGGCTGCCCGTCCGCGGGGGCGTGCGCCCGGCGCGCCCAGGGCGTGCTGCTCGCCTCCCCCGGCTCCCGCCCCTCCCACGAGCGGCCTTCCCACGAGCGGCCCTCCCCCGAGAGCCCGTCCGGCGGCGCGTCGGCGGACCAGGCGGGCCGGCCGGGGCGCGGTGTCGCGTCCCGGGGCGCGCGAGGGCCGACCGCACCCGCGGGCCGGTCCGCCTCGCCCCGGTCCCGCGGCTCGTCCCGGGCCCGCAGCTCCTCCCGGTCGCACGGTTCCTCCCGGTCCCGCGGCCCGTCCTGCGCGGCCGACTCCCGCTCCCGTGATCCCCGGTGCTCCCGGTACGCCCGGTGCTCCCGGTGCGTCTCCTCCGCCCGGTCCCGCAGCGGCCGTTCGTCCCGCTCGGGTGCGTCCCGCCCGGCCGCCTCCCCGCGTCCCGCACCGTCCTCGACCGCCTCGCCGGCGCCGTCCCCGCCGCTCCCTCCCGCCCGCCGGGCCGCCCCCGGCGCGCCGGTCCCGGCCTCCGTGGGGCGCGGCGGCTCCGGAGGGTGCGGCCGCACGATGAGCGCCAGCGTGTCCGCCTGGAAAGCCTCCCGTTCGTACCCGGGGCTGCCGATGAACAACGTGACCGTGTCCTCACCGGACCCGTCGGCGTCCCCGTCCTCGTACGCCGCCCGGCGCGCCCAGGTCGTGCCGTACCCGGCGGTGGCGTTCAGCCGCGCCCAGCGGGTGCCGTAGGCCGGGGCGGGGGTCCGGGCGGCGGGCGGGGCGCCGTGGCCGCGCAGCGCCGAGCGCAGCCCGAACACCGAGACGGCCGCGATCAGCGTCATGCCGATCAGCACCGCCCACCCGGCGCCCGCGATCCCCGCCGGGGTGAACAACGCGGCCGCGCTGCCCAGGACCAGGACGCACATGGCCCCCTGGAGCGCGGCGAGCACGCCGGTGCGCCCCTGCACCCGCAGCACCCCGATGTACAGCTCCACGACCACCCGGGGCAGCGCCCCGAGCGCGAGCAGCCTGAGCACGGTCGAACCGTGCTCGGCGTAGTCCGGGCTGAACGGGGTGAGGATCTGCGGTGCGAAGGCCACCAGCACCAGCACCACCGGCACCAGCAGCAGCGTCATCCGGCGCAGCGCCCCGCGCACCCCGTCCGCGAGCTGACGCGGGTCGTGCGAGGCGTGGGCGGTGAGCGAGGAGGCCATGTTGATGGCCATGAACTCCATCGTGCCGCCGACGGTGTACGCCACGTAGAAGTAGCCGTTCTCCGCGGCGCTGAAGCGGACCGCGACCATCACCGGCAGCAGGTTGATCATCGCCAGGCTGAACAGCGCGCCGAGCGAGTCCCCGGCCAGGAAGCGGCCCATGACCCGCAGCCGCGGCGGTTCCACGTCCCGGTCGGCGGCGGCCTGGCGCGGGATGAGCCGGCGGAAGACGAGCCAGCCGAGCGGCAGGGTGGAGAACGCGATGGCCACGGCCCAGGACACGAAGATGCCGAGCACGGGCAGCGCGCTCGCGAAGACGACCAGCAGGACCAGTTTCCCGACGGAGAACACGGCGTTCCCGGCCGGCACCCACGCGGCCTTGCGCAGCCCCGTCAGCACCCCGTCCTGCAGCGTGAGCAGCGCCCAGGCCACGCACGCGGCGACGAACAGCGCCCCTGCCACCGGGGTGCCGAGGGGCGCGTAGGACGCGCCCCACTGGTCGAGCGTGAGCAGGAAGACGCCGGCCGCCAGGGCGACGACCAGCGAACTCGCCCCGTACACGCCCCACACCAGACGTCCGGTCTCGCGGCCGGCCCGCGGGACGAAGCGGACCACGGCGCCGATCATCGTGGTCGCGGTGATGCTGGCGAGCAGGCGCATGGCGGCGATCGCGGCGGACCCCTGGCCGACGGCGTCCTCGGAGTAGTAGCGCGCCGCCACGAGCCAGAAGCCCAGTCCCAGAACGGCGGACACGCCGGTGCTGAGCATCAGGAAGTAGGCGTTCTTGAACAGGGAGTCGGAGGCGGACCCGCTCCCGGCGGGCTCGGGCCCGCCCCCGGAGCCGCGCACCGCGGCGGGCTCCTGCACCCGGGTGTCAGCCACGGGACGGCCCCAGCCCTCTCGCCGCTCCCCGCCGCGCCGGTGCCCGCGGCGGCTCCGCGGGCCGCACACCGGACCGTTCCAGCACCTCGACGGCCTCCCGTGCCCGCAGCGGGTCCACGGGCAGCGCGTGCCGCGCGAACCAGCGGGCCGCCCCGGGCGCGGGCGACGGGTCAGTGAACTCCGCGCCCGCGTAGTCGTCCAGCGGCGGATCGTAGAGGTAGCCGACGACGATGCCGCGCCGTGCCAGCGCCGCCGCCGCCGCGTCCCGGTCCGCCACCAGCAGCGGCACCCGGAACAGCGGCTGCACCGCGCTCCCCTCGCGCGGCCGGGCCCACCGCGTCGACAGCAGCAGCTCCGTGCCCGCCCTGGAGGCCGCCAGCACCTCGTCCAGCCGCTCGAGCCCGCGGCGGACGCGCCGCAGGCGCAGCGGGCCGGACCGCAGGCGGTAGTCGTGCATGTCGACGCGCACCCACGGATCGTGCGCGTCCAGGTCCGGGGCCGAGCCCGCGGCGCGGGCCAGCGCGTCCGGGCGCAGGGGCATCCTGATCCCGTCGCGCTCCGTCAGGCCCAGCAACCGGAGCACGGCCCAGGCGGCCCGCCGCAGTCCGAGGCCCCGCACGGCGGCCTCCGCGTACGGCCTCGCCCAGTAGGCGAGTTCGGACGACGTCCGGGGCGGGGCGAGCAGTTCGTCACCGGCCTCGCGCAGCACCTCGCGCAGGCTCGGGTCGGCGAGGGAGAGCATGCCTCCCGCCTGGGCCCCGACATGCTTGGAAAGGCTGAAAACGGATGCGTCCCCCCACGCCCCGACCGGCCGTCCGCCGACCTCGCTGCCGATGGCGTGCGCCCCGTCCTCGAACAGCGGGATGCCCAACGCGTCGCAGCGCGCCCGCAGTTCCGGCGCCGGGTCGGGGTTGCCGTACAGGTTGGTGGTGAGCACGGCGGAGAGCGAACCCCAGACCTCCTCCGGCACGGCATCGGTGTCGATGGACGCGTCGAACGGGTTCAACGGCGCCTGCACCGGCCGCAGTCCGGCCGCCAGCACGACGAAGAAGATGACGTCGTCGTTGACCGGCGACATCAGCACCCGGCCGCCCGGCGGGCACCAGTGGCGCAGCGCCACGTACAGCCCCAGCCTGCACGACGGCACGTACACGCATTCCCGACCGAGCCGGCCGCGCATGGTCTCTTCCAGCCGTTTCGACTGCGAGCCGGAGCGCGCCGAACCCGGGCCGGCCTCCCCAATGGCCATCCGCCCCCCTATGTGCCGTCGGAAAACCCCCTCCCCGAGGCCTTCCGGCACCCGCCCAGAGTCGCCCCGTTCGCACCGCTCCGTCAAGATTGCGTCCCGTTTCGTGGATGACTTCCGGTACGCAAGGGGAACCGGTGTCCGAGCCCTTCGGAGCGCGCGTACCGGCCCCACCTGCCCCTTCGGCCCCCGCACCACCGTGCGGGCTCTGCCCAAGACCGCCGTCTCACCCGTAACGTGTGGCACGGCCACGAACACGTGGAATACCTGCGAGCACCTGCGCACACGAAAGAGAGGCAGCACTCGATGCCCCCCTTCGATGTCCCCGAGGGCGACCCCTTCGGCCCGCACAACCTGCCGTACGGCGTGTTCTCGCCCCCCGGCTCGTCGGAGCGGACCGTGGGCGTCCGGCTCGGCGACCACGTCCTCGACGCCGGTGCGGCGGCCCACGCCCTCGGCTCCCCCTACGCCTCCCTGCTCGCCCGCCCGACCCTGAACCCGCTGCTGGCGGCGGGCCGTACGGCCTGGTCGGACGTACGGCGGGCGCTCACCGCGTGGGTGACCGTCCCGGCGCACCGGGAGGCCGTCGAGCCCCTGTTCCACCCGCTGTCCGAGGTGACCCTGCACCTCCCCTTCGAGGTCGCGGACTACGTCGACTTCTACGCCTCCGAGAACCACGCCCGGAACGTCGGCCGGATCTTCCGCCCCGACGCCGCCGACTCCCTGACCCCCAACTGGAAGCACCTGCCGATCGGTTACCACGGCCGCTCCGGCACGGTCGTGGTGTCCGGCACCGACGTCGTGCGTCCCTCGGGCCAGCGCAAGGCGCCCGCGGACCCCGCCCCGGTCTTCGGCCCGTCCGTCCGGCTGGACATCGAGGCCGAGGTCGGCTTCGTGGTCGGCGTGCCGTCCGAGCACGGCCGGCCGGTGCCGCTCGGCGACTTCCGCGACCACGTCTTCGGCCTCTGCCTGCTCAACGACTGGTCCGCACGCGACATCCAGGCCTGGGAGTACGTCCCGCTCGGCCCGTTCCTCGGGAAGTCCTTCGCCACCTCGGTGTCGGCCTGGATCACCCCGCTGGACGCCCTGGAGCAGGCCCGCACCGCGCCGCCGGAGCGCACCCACGCGCTGCTGCCGTACCTGGACGACGCGGACGAGGAGCCCGGCGGCTACGACCTGCGGATCTCCGTGGCCGTCAACGGCCACGTCGTCTCCGAGCCCCCCTTCTCCACCATGTACTGGACGGCCGCCCAGCAACTCGCCCACATGACCGTCAACGGCGCCTCCCTGCGCACCGGCGACCTGTACGGCTCCGGCACGGTGAGCGGTCCCACCGAGCGGGAGCGCGGCTCGCTCCTCGAACTGACCTGGAACGGCCGCGACCCCCTCGAACTCCCCGACGGCAAGCGGACGTTCCTGGAGGACGGCGACACCGTGACCCTGTCGGCCTGGGCACCGGGCCCGGACGGCGCCCGTGTGGGCCTCGGCGAGGTCACGGGACGGGTGGTCCCCACGGCCTGACCGACCCCCGCGGGGGCCACGGCCCGGCCGGTACCCCGGCCCCGGTCGGCACCCGGATCCCGGCCGGCCGCTGACTCGCACCGCCCCTCGCCGTCATACTGGGCGTCGGGCGGTGCGCGGGTACGCACGCGCGCTCCGCCGTCCCCTCTCATGTACGCCCCCCCCGCACGACCCCGCACGACCCGAAGCCGCCCTCTTCCGACAGGACCCGGAGTCCGTGGCATGACCGTCTGCCTGCTCCTGCTGAGCGTCGTCGCCGTGACGGCCGCCGTGCCCGTCCCCCGGGCGCTGACCCGGGCGAAGTGGCCGGAACGGGAACCGGTGGTCGCCCTGTGGGTGTGGCAGTGCCTGGTCGCCACCGTCCTGCTGTGCTGTGTGACGGCCCTCGCCCTGGGCGCCGCGGCCGTCTTCGGCACCGTCCGCGCCCAGCTCTTCGCCCCGGCCCCGCCCGCGGTGACCGCGGCCTACGACCTGTCCGCCGCGCCGCCCTGGGCCGCCGTCCTCACCGCGCTGCTGGCCTGCGGGGCCGCCTGGACGACGGCCATGCTCGGGCGCGAGCTGGTCGAGGCCCGCCGGCGACGCGCCCGGGCCCGGGCCCATCTGCGCGAGCGCGCCCCCGATCTGCCCGCCGGCCTCCCCTCGGCCCGTGGCCCCCTGCTGGTCCTGGAGGACGAGTACCCGGACGCCTGGTGGATGCCGGGCAGCCCGCCCCAACTGATCGTCACCACCGGCGCCCTGCACCGCCTCACCGACCACCAGCTCGACGCCGTCCTCACCCACGAGCGGGGCCACGCCCGCGCCCGTCACGACTGGCTGCTGCACCTCTCCACGGCCCTGGCCACCGGTTTCCCCCGCGTTCCGCTGTTCGCCCACTTCTGCGACCAGACCCACCGCCTGGTCGAACTGGCCGCCGACGACACGGCCTCCCGCCGCTGCGGCCACCTGACCACGGCCCTGGCGCTGATCGAGCTCAACCAGCACCGCGGGGTCCTGTCCTGCGGTTCCGGCCGCCGCCTGCTCGGCGAGCGCGTCGACCGGCTCCTGGCACCCCCGCCCCGCCTCGACCGCCGCCACCGCGCCCTGACGACGACCGTGGCGGCGCTGGTGCCGCTGCTCCCCCTGCTGATCACCTTCGCACCGGGGCTGACGGCCCTGCCCTAGGGGTGACGTTCGGATCTTGCCGCGAGGCCCGGGGACGGAACGCCTACGCCCAGTCCGGTTCGGGTTCGGGCTCGAACCCGGGCTCCTCCTCGGGGCCCGGATCCGGCTCGGCTCCGTCTCCCCCCGCCGCGCCGGACGGGCCGCCCAGCGACCCCAGCACCGCCACCACGCCCTCCCCGTACGTGGCCAGCTTCTTCTCCCCCACTCCGCTGATCCCGCCGAGTTCGGCCACCGAGGTGGGCCAGACCGTGACGATCTCCCTGAGCGTGGCGTCGTGGAAGATGACGTACGCCGGGACGCCCTGTTCGCGGGCCTGCTCGGCACGCCAGGCGCGCAGGGCCTCGAAGGCCGGCAGCAGGGCTTCGGGCAGCTCGGCGACGGCGGCCTTGCGCTCGCCCCGCCCCGAACCCGACGCCCCCGACCCGCCCGACCGGGAGGTCACCGGCTTCTTCGGCTCCTTGCGCAGGGGCACCTCCCGCTCCCGCCGCAGCACCGCCCCGCTGGCCTCGGTGAGCACCAGCGTGCCGTACTCGCCCTCGACCGCGAGCAGCCCCTGGGCGAGCAACTGCCGGACGACACCGCGCCATTCGACCTCGGTCAGCTCCTCGCCGATCCCGAACACGGAGAGCTGGTCGTGGTCGAACTGGATGACCTTGGCCGTGCGCCGCCCCAGCAGGATGTCCACGATCTGCACCGCGCCGAACTTCTGCCCGCGTTCCCGCTGCAGCCGCACCACCGTGGACAGCACCTTCTGCGCCGCGACGGTCCCGTCCCAGGTCTCCGGCGGGGTGAGGCAGGTGTCGCAGTTGCCGCAGCCCGCCGGGTCGGGGTCCTGGCCGAAGTAGGCGAGGAGCTGACCGCGCCGGCACCGGACGGTCTCGCACAGGGCGAGCATCGCGTCCAGGTGCTGGTGGGCCCGCCGCCGGAAGGACTCGTCGCCCTCGCCGGACTGGATCAGCTTGCGCTGCTGGATGACGTCGCCCAGCCCGTAGGCCATCCACGCCGTGGACGGCAGCCCGTCGCGGCCGGCGCGGCCCGTCTCCTGGTAGTAGCCCTCGACCGACTTGGGCAGGTCCAGGTGGGCGACGAACCGGACGTCCGGCTTGTCGATCCCCATCCCGAACGCGATGGTCGCCACCACGACCAGGCCGTCCTCCCGCAGGAACCGCGCCTGGTGCGCGGCACGCGTCCCCGCGTCGAGGCCCGCGTGGTACGGCACCGCCTCGATGCCGTTGCGGGTGAGGAACTCGGCGGTCTTCTCCACGGAGTTGCGCGACAGGCAGTACACGATGCCCGCGTCCCCGGCGTGCTCCTCGCGCAGGAAGGCCAGCAACTGCTTCTTCGGGTCCGCCTTCGGCACGATCCGGTACTGGATGTTGGGGCGGTCGAAGCTCGCCACGAAGTGGCGGGCCTGCGGCATGTGCAGCCGCTCGGTGATCTCCCGGTGCGTGGCGTGCGTGGCCGTCGCCGTGAGCGCGATCCGGGGCACCTCCGGCCAGCGCTCGCCGAGCAGCGACAGCGCGAGGTAGTCGGGCCGGAAGTCGTGCCCCCACTGGGAGACGCAGTGCGCCTCGTCGATCGCGAAGACGGAGATCTTGCCGCGCGAGAGCAGGTCCAGGGTGCCCTCCAGCCGCAGCCGCTCCGGCGCGAGGTACAGCAGGTCCAGCTCGCCGGCGAGGAACTCCGCCTCGACGACCCGCCGCTCGTCGAAGTCCTGCGTGGAGTTCACGAACCCGGCCCGCACGCCCAGCGCCCGCAGCGCGTCCACCTGGTCCTGCATCAGCGCGATGAGCGGGGAGACGACCACGCCCGTCCCCGGTCTGACCAGGGCCGGGATCTGGTAGCACAGCGACTTGCCGCCCCCGGTCGGCATGAGCACGACCGCGTCGCCGCCCGCGATCACGTGCTCGATGACCGCTTCCTGCTCACCGCGGAAGGCCTCGTACCCGAACACCCGGTGCAGCGCGGCCAGCGCCTCTCCCCGCATCACTGTCATCCCGCCACTACCGCCCGTCACCGTGCACCCGTGAGCCGTCCCTCGACCACTGCCCCCACGATAGGGGGCCGCACCGACAGCCCCAGGAGTTGTCCACAGGCGCGGCCCGCCACCGGCGCGGAAGGGCCCCGCACGCGGACGACGGCGGCCCGGCACCCCCCAGGAGCGCCGGGCCGCCGCGGTCCGTCGGCGGGCGCGGAGTCAGCGCACGAACACCCCCGCGTCGCCCGCCAGCTCCAGGAAGTACTGCGGTGCCACACCGAGCACCACCGTGACCACCACGCCCACCCCGATCGCCGTCATCGTCAGCGGTGACGGCACCGCGACGGTCGGGCCCTCGGGGCGCGGCTCGCTGAAGAACATCAGGACGATGACGCGGATGTAGAAGAACGCCGCGATGGCCGACGAGATCACGCCGACCACGACCAGCGGGACCGCTCCGCCCTCCGCCGCCGCCTTGAACACGGCGAACTTCCCGGCGAAGCCGGAGGTCAGCGGAATGCCCGCGAAGGCCAGCAGGAACACCGCGAACACCGCCGCCACCAGCGGGGACCGGCGGCCCAGCCCCGCCCACTTGGACAGGTGCGTCGCCTCACCGCCGGCGTCCCGCACCAGGGTGACCACCGCGAACGCGCCGATCGTCACGAACGAGTACGCCGCCAGGTAGAACAGGACGGACGACACACCGCTCGGCGTGGCGGCGATGACACCGGCGAGGATGAAGCCCGCGTGCGCGATCGACGAGTACGCCAGCAGCCGCTTGACGTCGGTCTGCGTGATCGCGACGATCGCGCCGCCCACCATGGTGACGATCGCGACCGCCCACATCACCGGCCGCCAGTCCCAGCGCAGGCCCGGCAGCAGGACGTACAGCACCCGCAGCAGCGCGCCGAAGGCCGCCACCTTGGTCGCCGCCGCCATGAAACCGGTCACCGGCGTGGGCGCGCCCTGGTACACGTCCGGCGTCCACATGTGGAAGGGCACGGCGCCGACCTTGAACAGCAGGCCCATCACCAGCAGCGCGGCACCCACCAGCAGCAGCGCGTCGTTGCCCATGGTGTCGGCGAGCGCCGGGTTGACGTCCTGGACCGTGCCGTCGACGACCTGGGCGATCGTCGCGTACGACATCGAGCCCGCGTAGCCGTACAGCAGCGCGATGCCGAACAGCATGAACGCGGAGGCGAACGCGCCGAGCAGGAAGTACTTGACCGCCGCCTCCTGCGACATCAGCCGCTTGCGGCGGGCCAGCGCGCACAGCAGGTACAGCGGGAGCGAGAAGACCTCGAGCGCCACGAAGAGCGTCAGCAGGTCGTTGGCCGCCGGGAAGACCAGCATGCCGGCGACCGCGAAGAGCAGCAGCGGGAACACCTCGGTGGTGGTGAACCCGGCCTTGACCGCCTTCTTCTCGCTGTCGCTGCCCGGTACGGCGGCGGCCTGCGCGGCGAAGGAGTCGACCCGGTTGCCGTGCGCCGCCGGGTCGAGCCGGCGCTCGGCGAAGGTGAAGAGGCCGACCAGGGCCGTCAGCAGGATCGTGCCCTGCAGGAACAGGGCCGGTCCGTCGACGGCGATGGCTCCCATCGCCGCGATGCCCGCCTTGGTGGTGCCGTGATCACCGACCGCGAGCGCCACGATCGCGGCGAAGGCGGCGGCGAGGGCGACCACGGAGACGAACATCTGCGCGTAGTAGCGGGACCTGCGCGGGACGAACGCCTCGATCAGCATGCCGACGATCGCCGCGCCGACGACGATCAGGACGGGGGCGAGCTGCCCGTACTCGATCTTCGGCGCGTCGATCTTCGAGATCGGGTCGGCCGCCGTTGTCCACAGGTTGTGGACGGCTGTTGCACTCACTTGGCCGCCTCCACCTCGGGCTGGGGGTCCTTCTTCTGTACGTCGGACATGGTCTGCTTCACCGCCGGGTTCACGACGTCCGTGACGGGCTTCGGGTAGACGCCCAGGAAGACCAGCAGCACGACCAGCGGTGCCACCACCGCGATCTCCCGCACCCGCAGATCGG
Source organism: Streptomyces viridosporus T7A (assembly GCF_008704515.1). Taxonomy (NCBI): domain Bacteria; kingdom Bacillati; phylum Actinomycetota; class Actinomycetes; order Kitasatosporales; family Streptomycetaceae; genus Streptomyces; species Streptomyces viridosporus. Next base: position 4,861,603 of record NZ_CP023700.1, on the reverse strand, counting down.
GCATCGCGGCGACCTCGGGCTTCACCGGGCCCGTCATCGTCCGCTGGTAGAGGACGAGGACGTAGAGCGCGGCGAGGACGATGCCGAAGGTGGCGATGATGCCGATCACCGGGTAGCGCGTGAACGTGCCGACCAGGACCAGGAACTCACTGACGAAGGGCGCGAGCCCCGGCAGGGAGAGGGTCGCCAGGCCGCCGATCAGGAAGGTGCCGGCGAGCACCGGGGCCACCTTCTGCACCCCGCCGTAGTCGGCGATGAGCCGCGAGCCGCGCCGCGAGATCAGGAAGCCGGCGATCAGCATCAGCACGGCGGTCGAGATCCCGTGGTTGACCATGTAGAGCGTCGCGCCGGACTGGCCCTGGCTGGTCATCGCGAAGATGCCCATGACGATGAAGCCGAAGTGCGAGATCGACGCGTACGCGATCAGCCGCTTGATGTCGCGCTGGCCGACCGCGAGCAGCGCGCCGTAGATGATGCTGATGACCGCCAGGACGAGGACGACGGGGGTCGCCCACTTGCTCGCCTCCGGGAACAGCTGGAGGCAGAAGCGCAGCATCGCGAAGGTGCCCACCTTGTCGACGACCGCCGTGATGAGCACGGCGACCGGGGCGGTGGACTCCTGCATCGCGTTGGGCAGCCAGGTGTGCAGCGGCCACAGCGGCGCCTTCACCGCGAAGGCGAAGAAGAAGCCGAGGAACAGCCAGCGCTCGGTGCCGGTCGCCATCTCCAGCGAGCCGTTGGCCCGCGCCTCGGCGATCTCGGTGAGCGAGAAGTTGCCGGCGACCACGTACAGTCCGATCACCGCGGCCAGCATCACCAGACCGCCGGCCAGGTTGTAGAGCAGGAACTTCACGGCCGCGTACGACCGCTGGGTGGCCGCCACCTTCTCGCCGTGCTCGTGGGCCCGGTCCCCGAAGCCCCCGATGAGGAAGTACATCGGGATCAGCATGGCTTCGAAGAAGATGTAGAAGAGGAAGACGTCGGTGGCCTCGAAGGAGAGGATCACCATCGCCTCGACGGCCAGGATCAGGGCGAAGAAGCCCTGCGTCGGCCGCCACCGCCTGCTGCCCGTCTCCACGGGGTCGGCGTCGTGCCAGCCCGCGAGGACGATGAACGGGATCAGCAGGGCGGTCAGCGCGATCAGCGCCACCGCGATGCCGTCCACGCCCAGTTCGTAGCGCACCCCGAAGTCCGCGATCCAGGCGTGGGACTCGGTGAGCTGGTAGCGGTCGCCGCCCGGGTCGAACCGCACCAGGACGACGATCGCGAGCACCAGCGTGGCGAGCGAGAAGAGCAGGGCCAGCCACTTGGCGGCCGTGCGCCGGGCGGCCGGTACGGCGGCCGTGGCGATCGCCCCGATGGCCGGGAGCGCCGCCGTGGCTGTCAGCAGAGGAAAGGACATCGGTATCAGACCGCCCTCATCAGCAGGGTCGCGGCGACCAGGACCGCCGCGCCGCCGAACATCGAGACCGCGTAGGACCGCGCGAAGCCGTTCTGCAGCTTGCGCATCCGCCCGGACAGGCCGCCGAACGAGGCCGCCGTGCCGTTGACGACCCCGTCGACCAGGGTGTGGTCGACGTAGACCAGCGAGCGCGTGAGGTGCTCGCCGCCGCGCACCAGGACCACGTGGTTGAAGTCGTCCTGGAGCAGGTCGCGCCGGGCGGCCCGGGTGAGCAGCGACCCGCGCGGGGCGACGGCCGGAACCGGGCGGCGCCCGTACTGGGCCCAGGCGACCGCCACGCCGACGACCATCACCGCGACCGTGGAGAGCGTCACCGCCAGGGCGCTGATCGGCGGGTTCCCGTGGTCGTACCCGGTGATCGGCTCCAGCCAGTGCACGAAGCGGTCGCCGATGCTGAAGAACGCGCCGCCGAACACCGAACCGACGGCCAGCACGATCATCGGGACCGTCATGATCTTCGGCGACTCGTGCGGGTGCGGCGGGGTGTGCGCGCCGCGCGTCTCGGCGGCGGGCTCCACGTCGGGCGCGGCCGGGGACGGCGTCGGGGCGTTGCGCCACCGCTCCTCGCCGAAGAACGTCATCAGCATCACGCGCGTCATGTAGTACGCGGTGAGGGCCGCGCCCAGCAGGGCGCAGGCGCCGAGGATCCAGCCCTCGGTGCCGCCCTTGGCGAACGCCGACTCGATGATCTTGTCCTTGGAGAAGAAGCCGGACAGGCCCGGGAATCCGATGATGGCGAGGTAGCCGAGGCCGAAGGTGACGAACGTGATCGGCATGTACTTGCGCAGTCCGCCGTAGCGCCGCATGTCGACCTCGTCGTTCATGCCGTGCATCACCGAACCGGCGCCGAGGAACAGCCCGGCCTTGAAGAAGCCGTGCGTCACCAGGTGCATGATCGCGAAGACGTAGCCGATGGGGCCCAGGCCCGCGGCCAGCACCATGTAGCCGATCTGCGACATGGTCGAGCCGGCCAGCGCCTTCTTGATGTCGTCCTTCGCGCAACCGACGATCGCACCGAACAGCAGCGTGACCGCGCCGACGATGGTGACCACGAGCTGGGCGTCGGGCGCGCCGTTGAAGACGGCCCCGGAGCGGACGATGAGGTACACGCCCGCCGTCACCATGGTGGCCGCGTGGATCAGGGCCGAGACGGGGGTCGGGCCCTCCATCGCGTCCCCGAGCCAGGACTGCAGCGGCACCTGGGCGGACTTGCCGCAGGCGGCGAGGAGCAGCAGCAGGGCGATCGCGGTGAGCTTGTCCTCACCGGCGGCGCCGGCGAGGCCCGCCTCTCCCTGGGTGCCGAGCACCGGCCCGAAGGCGAAGGTGCCGAACCACAGGAACATCAGCATGATCGCGATCGACAGGCCCATGTCGCCGACCCGGTTGACCAGGAAGGCCTTCTTCGCGGCCGTCGCGGCGCTGGGCTTGTGCTGCCAGAAGCCGATCAGCAGGTAGGAGGCGAGACCGACGCCCTCCCAGCCGAAGTACAGCAGCAGGTAGTTGTCGGCGAGGACGAGCAGCAGCATCGCCGCGAGGAACAGGTTGAGGTAGCCGAAGAAGCGGCGGCGCCGCTCGTCGTGCTCCATGTACCCGACGGAGTACAGGTGGATCAGCGAGCCGACGCCGGTGATCAGCAGGACGAACGTCATCGACAGCTGGTCGAGCCGGAAGGCGACGTCGGCCTGGAACCCCTCCACCGGGATCCAGCTGAACAGGTGCTGCGTGAGGATGCGGTCCTCGGCGCCCCTGCCCAGCAGGTCGGTGAAGAGCACCAGGCCGAGCGCGAAGGAGACGGCGGCGAGGGCCGTGCCGATCCAGTGGCCGACGGCGTCCAGCCGGCGTCCGCCGCACAACAGGACCACCGCTCCGAGCAGGGGCGCCGCCACCAGCAGCGCAATCAGGTTCTCTGCGTTAGTCACGGTTCTAGCGACCCCTCACAGCTTCATCAGGCTGGCGTCGTCGACCGAGGCCGAGTGGCGGGAACGGAACAGGGAGACGATGATCGCCAGCCCCACCACGACCTCCGCGGCGGCGACGACCATCGTGAAGAAGGCGATGATCTGGCCGTCGAGGTTGCCGTGCATCCGGGAGAAGGCGACGAACGCGAGGTTGCAGGCGTTGAGCATGAGCTCGATGCACATGAAGACGACGATCGCGTTGCGCCTGATCAGCACGCCGGTGGCGCCGATGGTGAACAACAGGGCGGCGAGGTAGAGGTAGTTGACCGGATTCACTTCGACGCCTCCTCGGACCGCTCGTACGCCGACTTGAACGTCGGCTCGACCGCCGTGCGCTCCAGCCGCTCCTCGGCGCGCTGCTCCAGCGCCCGCAGGTCGTTGAGCGCCTCCTGCGACACGTCACGGATCTGGCCGCGCTCCCGCAGCGTCTTGCTGACGGTGAGTTCGGACGGGGTGCCGTCGGGCAGCAGGCCCGCGATGTCGACGGCGTTGTGCCGCGCGTACACACCGGGCGCCGGCAGCGGCGGCAGGTACTTCCCCTCGCGGACGCGCTGCTCGGCCAGCTCGCGCTGGGTCCGGGCGCGCTCGGTGCGCTCGCGGTGGGTGAGCACCATGGCGCCGACGGCGGCCGTGATGAGCAGGATGCCGGTGATCTCGAAGGCGAAGACGTACCGGGTGAAGATGAGGGACGCGATGCCCTCCACGTTGCCGTTCGCGTTCGCCTGGCCGATGCCGTTGAACTCGCCGAGCGAGGCGTGGCCGATGCCCGTGATCAGCAGGGTGCCGAAGCCGAGCCCGCACAGCAGGGCCAGCCAGCGCTGGCCCTTGATGGTCTCCTTCAGGGAGTCCGCCGCGGTGACGCCGACCAGCATCACCACGAACAGGAACAGCATCATGATCGCGCCGGTGTAGACGACGATCTGCACGATCCCCAGGAAGTAGGCGCCGTTGGCCAGGTAGAACACCGCGAGGACGATCATGGTCCCGGCGAGGCAGAGCGCGCTGTGCACGGCCCGCCGCATGAAGACGGTGCACAGGGCGCCGATCACCGCGATCGTGCCGAGGACCCAGAACTGGACGGCCTCTCCGGTGGAGGTGGAGTAGGCGGCGAGCTGCTCGGTCATCGCCCGATCACCTTCCCGGACGCCGGTTCCTCCGCGCCGAAGGTCGAGTCGGCCTCCTGCACGACCTCGCCCTCGGAGCGGACGGCCTGCCGCTCCGTGCCGGGCGCGGCCTCGGTCACCAGGCCCCGGTAGTAGTCCTGCTCGTCGGTGCCGGGGTACATGGCGTGCGGGCTGTCGACCATGCCCTCCTCCAGCCCGGCGAGGAGCTGTTCCTTGGTGTAGATGAGGTTCGCGCGGCTGGAGTCGGCCAGCTCGAACTCGTTGGTCATCGTGAGCGCGCGCGTGGGGCACGCCTCGATGCACAGTCCGCACAGGATGCAGCGGGCGTAGTTGATCTGGTAGACGCGGCCGTAGCGCTCGCCGGGCGAGTAGCGCTCCTCGTCGGTGTTGTCCGCGCCCTCGACGTAGATGGCGTCGGCGGGGCAGGCCCAGGCGCACAGTTCGCAGCCGACGCACTTCTCCAGGCCGTCCGGATGGCGGTTGAGCTGGTGCCGTCCGTGGAAGCGCGGGGCGGTGGTCTTCGGCTGCTCCGGGTACTGCTCGGTCAGCCGCTTCTTGAACATGGCCTTGAAGGTCACGCCGAAGCCGGCCACGGGGTTCAGGAAACCGGGCTTGGTCTCCTTGGGCTCCTCAGCCATCGGACGTCTCCTTTCCATCCGTGGATCCGCCCAGAGGTCCGTCACTCCGAGTATCGGGTCCGCCACTGACAATGAGTTCCTGTTCTCCCCCGCGCGACCGGCGGCGCGGCACCGGCGGCAGCTCCTGCCCCGGCAGCGGCGGTACGGGGAACCCGCCCGCCATCGGGTCGAAGGCGGCCGGGGCCTCGGCGGGCTGCTCGGCCCGCTTCGCCTTGTCGCGGAACAGGTCGGCGACGAAGGACAGCAACAGCAGGGCGAGCACGGCGGCGGCGACGTAGAGCGCGATGTCGGCGAAGTCGTAGCCCTCGTTCCGCAGGGCCCGCACGGTGGCGACGAGCATCAGCCACACCAGCGAGACCGGGATGAGGACCTTCCAGCCGAGCTTCATCAGCTGGTCGTAGCGGACCCGCGGGAGCGTGCCGCGCAGCCAGACGAACATGAACAGCAGCAGCTGGACCTTGAGGACGAACCAGAGCAGCGGCCACCAGCCGTGGTTCGCGCCCTCCCAGAAGGTGCTGACCGGCCACGGGGCCCGCCAGCCGCCCAGGAAGAGGGTCACCGCGACGGCCGAGACGGTGACCATGTTGATGTACTCGGCGAGCATGAACATCGCGAACTTGATCGACGAGTACTCGGTGTTGAAGCCGCCGACCAGGTCGCCCTCGGACTCCGGCATGTCGAAGGGGGCGCGGTTGACCTCGCCGACCATCGTCACGATGTAGAGGAGGAAGGAGACCGGCAGCAGCAGGACGTACCAGCGGTCGGTCTGCTGCGCGACGATCTCCGACGTCGACATCGACCCCGAGTAGAGGAAGACCGAGGCGAACGCGGCGCCCATGGCGATCTCGTAGGAGATCATCTGCGCGCAGGAGCGCAGGCCCCCCAGCAGCGGATAGGTGGACCCGGAGCTCCAGCCCGCCAGGACGATGCCGTAGATGCCGATCGAGGCGACCGCCAGGATGTAGAGGAGCGCGATCGGCAGGTCGGTGAGCTGCATCGTGGTGCGCTGGCCGAAGATCGAGATCTCGTTGCCGGCCGGGCCGAAGGGGATCACCGCGATCGCCATGAAGGCCGGGACGGCCGCGACGATCGGCGCGAGGACGTAGACCACCTTGTCCGCGCGCTTGACGACGACGTCCTCCTTGAGCATCAGCTTCACGCCGTCGGCGAGCGACTGGAGCATGCCCCAGGGGCCGTGCCGGTTGGGGCCGATGCGCCGCTGCATCCAGGCGACGACCTTGCGCTCCATCACGATCGCGACGAGCACGGTCACCATGAGGAAGGCGAAGCAGAACACCGCCTTGATGACGACCAGCCACCAGGGGTCGCGGCCGAACATCGAGAGGTCTTCAGCAGCGAGGTACGGGCTCATCCCTCCACCTCCTTGGGGGCCTCGTCGACGAGCGTCGCCGGGCCGATGCGGACGAGGGCGCCGGGCTGTTCCCCGGTGTCGGAGGCGACGCCGCCGCCGGCGGAGTTCAGCGGGAGCCACACCACGCGGTCGGGCATCTCGGTGACCGCCAGGGGCAGTTCGGTCGTTCCGGCGGTGCCGGTCACCGCCAGCAGGTCGCCGTCCTTGACGCCGACCTCGGCGGCCGTGGCGGCCGACATGCGCGCGTGGGCGGCGTGCCGGGTGCCGGCGAGCGCCTCGTCGCCCTGCTGCAGGACGCCCCGGTCGAGCAGCAGCCGGTGCCCGGCGAGCACCGCCTCCCCGACGGCCGGCCGGGGCAGGGCGCCCGCGGTCTCCAGCGGTTCGGTGGCCCGCGGCCCGTCCCAGGCGCCGAGCCGGTCGAGCTCCGCGCGGATCGTGCGCAGGTCCGGCAGCCCCAGGTGGACGTCCATGGCGTCGGCCAGCATCTGCAGCACGCGCGCGTCGGTGGGCGCGAGACGCCGGGTCATCTGGTCGGGCTTGAGCGCCGCCTCGAACATGCGGACCCTGCCTTCCCAGTTGAGGAAGGTGCCGGCCTTCTCGGCGACCGCGGCGACGGGCAGGACGACGTCGGCGAGCTCGGTGACCTCGCTGGGCCGCAGCTCCAGCGAGACCACGAACCCGGCCTCGGCGAGTGCCGCACGCGCGCGTGCCGGGTCGGGCAGGTCGGCGACCTCCACGCCCGCGACCAGCAGCGCCTGGAGCTCACCGCGTACCGCCGCCTCGACGATCTGGCCGGTGTCGCGGCCGTAGCGGTGCGGCAGTTCGGCGACGCCCCAGACGGCGGCGACCTCCTCCCGCGCGCGCGGGTCGGTCGCCGGGCGCCCGCCCGGCAGCAGCGACGGCAGCGCGCCCACCTCGACGGCGCCCCGCTCCCCGGCCCGGCGCGGGATCCACACCAGCCGGGCACCGGTCGCGGAGGCGACCCGGGCCGCCGCGGTCAGGCCGCCCCGCACGCCCGCCAGCCGCTCGCCGACGACGATCACCGCGCCGTCGCCGCGCAGCGCCTCGGCGGCCCGGGCCCCGTCGCCCTCCAGGCCGACGCCGCTCGCGAGCGCGTCCAGCCATTCGGTCTCGGTGCCGGGAGCCGCCGGCAGCAGTGTGCCGCCGGCCTTCCGCAGTCCGCGCGTGGCGTGCGTGGCCAGGGCGAACGTCCGCTGCCCGTGCTTGCGCCAGGCCTTGCGCAGCCGCAGGAAGACGCCGGGCGCCTCCTCCTCGGACTCGAACCCGACCAGCAGGACGGCGGGCGCCTTCTCCAGCGACGTGTACGTGACGTGCGCGCCTCCCGCGAGGTCGTGTCCGCGGCCCGCGACCCGCGCGGCGAGGAAGTCGGCCTCCTCGCTGCTGTGCACGCGCGCGCGGAAGTCGATGTCGTTGCTGTCGAGCGCCACGCGCGCGAACTTGCTGTAGGCGTAGGCGTCCTCGACGGTGAGCCGGCCGCCGGTGAGGACACCGGTGCGGCCCCGTGAGGCGAGCAGCCCCTGGGCGGCGATCTGCAGCGCGTCGGGCCAGGAGGCCGGCTCCAGTTCGCCCTCGGGGTTGCGCACGAGCGGGGTCTGGAGCCGGTCCCGCAGCTGCGCGTACCGGAACGCGAAGCGCCCCTTGTCGCAGATCCACTCCTCGTTGACCTCGGGGTCCTCGGCGGCGAGCCGCCGCATGACCTTGCCGCGCCGGTGGTCGGTGCGCGTGGCGCAGCCGCCGGAGCAGTGCTCGCACACCGACGGCGAGGAGATCAGGTCGAAGGGGCGGGAGCGGAACCGGTAGGCCGCCGAGGTGAGCGCGCCGACCGGGCAGATCTGGATGGTGTTGCCGGAGAAGTACGACTCGAAGGGGTCGCCCTCGCCGGTGCCGACCTGCTGCAGCGCGCCCCGCTCGACCAGCTCGATCATCGGGTCGCCGGCGATCTGGTTGGAGAACCGGGTGCAGCGGGCGCACAGCACGCACCGCTCGCGGTCGAGCAGCACCTGCGTGGAGATCGGCACGGGCTTCTCGTAGGTCCGCTTCGTGCCCTCGAAGCGGGACTCGGCGTTGCCGTGCGACATCGCCTGGTTCTGCAGCGGGCACTCGCCGCCCTTGTCGCAGACCGGGCAGTCCAGCGGGTGGTTGATGAGCAGGAGCTCCATCACACCCTTCTGGGCCTTCTCGGCGACCGGCGAGGTGAGGTGGGTCTTCACCACCATGCCGTCGGTGCAGGTGATGGTGCAGGAGGCCATCGGCTTGCGCTGGCCCTCCACCTCGACGATGCACTGGCGGCAGGCGCCGGCCGGGTCGAGGAGGGGGTGGTCGCAGAACCGGGGGATCTCGATGCCGAGCTGCTCGGCGGCCCGGATGACCAGGGTGCCCTTGGGCACGCTGATCTCGATGCCGTCGATCGTCAGCGTGACGAGGTCCTCGGGCGGGACCGCCGCCTCTCCTCCACCGGAAGGAGCGTTGGTGGTCACAGTCATGCGTGCACCTCCGTACGGTCGGCCCAGGCCGTCGACTTGGCCGGGTCGAAGGGGCAGCCGCGGCCCGTGATGTGCTGCTCGTACTCCTCGCGGAAGTACTTGAGCGAGGAGAAGATCGGCGAGGCGGCACCGTCGCCGAGGGCGCAGAAGGATTTGCCGTTGATGTTGTCGGCGATGTCGTTCAGCTTGTCGAGGTCGGACATCCGGCCCTTGCCGGCCTCGATGTCGCGCAGCAGCTGGACGAGCCAGTACGTCCCCTCGCGGCAGGGCGTGCACTTGCCGCAGGACTCGTGGGCGTAGAACTCGGTCCAGCGGGTGACGGCGCGGACGACGCAGGTCGTCTCGTCGAAGCACTGCAGGGCCTTGGTGCCGAGCATGGAGCCCGCGGCGCCCACTCCCTCGTAGTCGAGCGGGACGTCGAGGTGCTCGTCGGTGAACATCGGCGTCGAGGAGCCGCCCGGGGTCCAGAACTTCAGGCGGTGTCCGGGCCGCATGCCGCCGCTCATCTCGAGCAGCTGGCGCAGCGTGATGCCGAGCGGCGCCTCGTACTGGCCGGGGTTGGCGACGTGGCCGCTGAGCGAGTAGAGCGTGAAGCCCGGGGACTTCTCGCTGCCCATCGAGCGGAACCACTCCTTGCCCCGGTGCAGGATCGAGGGGACCGACGCGATCGACTCGACGTTGTTCACCACGGTCGGGCACGCGTAGAGGCCCGCGACGGCGGGGAAGGGGGGACGCAGCCGCGGCTGGCCGCGGCGACCTTCGAGCGAGTCGAGCAGCGCGGTCTCCTCACCGCAGATGTACGCGCCCGCGCCCGCGTGCACGGTGAGTTCGAGGTCGAGTCCGCTGCCCAGGACGTTCTCGCCGAGCAGGCCCGCCGCGTAGGCCTCGCGCACGGCCGCGTGCAGCCGCCGCAGGACGGGGACGACCTCGCCCCGCAGGTAGATGAAGGCGTGCGACGACCTGATCGCGTAGCAGGCGATCACGATGCCCTCGATGAGGCTGTGCGGGTTCGCGAAGAGGAGCGGGATGTCCTTGCAGGTCCCGGGCTCCGACTCGTCGGCGTTGACCACGAGGTAGTGGGGCTTGCCGTCCCCCTGGGGGATGAACTGCCACTTCATCCCCGTCGGGAAGCCGGCGCCGCCGCGTCCGCGCAGACCGGAGTCCTTGACGTACGCGATGACGTCGTCGGGCGACATGGCGAGCGCCTTGCGCAGCCCCTCGTACCCCCCGTGCCTGCGGTAGACGTCCAGCGTCCAGGACCTGTCCTCGTCCCAGAAGGCCGAGAGCACGGGTGCGAGCAGCTTCTCCGGGCTCATGTCCTTGAGTTCGGCTGCCAAGGTCATCACTCCCCCTCCTCGGCGGTGGGCCCAGCGGGGTGGGACGGGTCGGAGGCCGATGTGTCCTGCGGCGCGTCGTGCGAGCTGAGGTGCTCGGTGGGCGACGGCTCGTGCGGTGGGGTGTCCCGGGGCGGTTCACCGCGCGGGTGCACCACGCGCGCGGGTGCGGCCTCCCCCTTGGCCAGCTTCAGGCCGACCAGGGAGGCGGGTCCCGCGCTGCCCGTGGCCTCGGTGGCGCCCTCCCGCTCGTCGGGGAAGCCGGCCAGGATGCGGGCGGTCTCCTTGAAGGTGCACAGGGGCGCCCCGCGGGTGGGCGCGACCGGGCGGCCGGCGCGCAGGTCGTCGACCATGCGCTTGGCGCTCTCGGGGGTCTGGTTGTCGAAGAACTCCCAGTTCACCATCACCACGGGCGCGTAGTCGCAGGCCGCGTTGCACTCGATGTGCTCCAGGGTGACCTTGCCGTCGTCGGTGGTCTCGCCGTTGCCGACCCCCAGGTGCTCCTGGAGCTCCTCGAAGATCGCGTCACCGCCCATGACGGCGCACAGGGTGTTGGTGCACACCCCGACCTGGTAGTCGCCGCTCGGCCTGCGCCGGTACATGGTGTAGAAGGTGGCGACCGCGGTCACCTCGGCCGTGGTCAGGCCGAGCACGTCCGCGCAGAACTGCATCCCGGTGCGCGTGACGTGGCCCTCCTCCGACTGCACGAGGTGCAGCAGCGGCAGGAGGGCGGACCGGGAGTCCGGGTAGCGGGCGATGACCTCGCGCGCGTCGGTCTCCAGCCGGGCCCGGACGTCGTCCGGGTAGGCGGGTGCGGGCAGTTCGGGCATGCCCAGGCTGACGCCCCGCTCCGAAGAAGAGGTGGTCACCGGTCGACGCCTCCCATCACGGGGTCGATGGACGCCACGGCGACGATGACGTCGGCCACCTGGCCGCCCTCGCACATCGCCGCCATGGCCTGCAGGTTGGTGAAGGACGGGTCGCGGAAGTGGACCCGGTAGGGGCGGGTGCCGCCGTCGGAGACGACGTGCGCCCCGAGCTCGCCCTTGGGCGACTCGACCGCCGTGTACGCCTGTCCCGGCGGGACGCGGAAGCCCTCGGTGACCAGCTTGAAGTGGTGGATCAGGGCCTCCATGGAGGTGCCCATGATCTTCTTGATGTGGTCGAGGGAGTTGCCCAGTCCGTCCGGTCCCAGGGCGAGCTGGGCGGGCCAGGCGATCTTCTTGTCGGCGACCATGACCGGTCCGGGCTGGAGCCGGTCCAGGCACTGCTCGACGATGTGCAGCGACTGGCGCATCTCCTCGAGCCGGATCAGGAAGCGGCCGTAGGCGTCGCAGGTGTCGGCGGTCGGGATCTCGAAGTCGTAGGTCTCGTACCCGCAGTACGGCTGGGCCTTGCGCAGGTCGTGCGGCAGACCGGTGGAGCGCAGGATCGGGCCGGTGGCGCCGAGGGCCATGCAGCCGGCCAGGTCCAGGTAGCCGACGTCCTGCATGCGGGCCTTGAAGATGGGGTTCCCGGTGGCGAGCTTGTCGTACTCCGGGAGGTTCTTCTTCATCGTCTTCACGAACGCGCGGATCTGGTCCACCGCGCCGGGCGGCAGGTCCTGGGCGAGTCCGCCGGGGCGGATGTACGCGTGGTTCATCCGCAGGCCGGTGATGAGCTCGTAGATGTCGAGGATGAGCTCGCGGTCGCGGAAGCCGTAGATCATGATCGTGGTGGCGCCGAGCTCCATGCCGCCGGTGGCGATGCACACCAGGTGGGAGGAGAGGCGGTTGAGCTCCATCAGGAGCACACGGATGATCGAGGCGCGGTCGGGTACCTGGTCCTCGATGCCGAGGAGCTTCTCGACCGAGAGGCAGTACGCCGTCTCGTTGAAGAAGGACGTCAGGTAGTCCATGCGCGTCACGAACGTGGTGCCCTGCGTCCACGTCCGGTACTCGAGGTTCTTCTCGATGCCGGTGTGGAGGTAGCCGATGCCGCAGCGGGCCTCGGTGACGGTCTCGCCGTCGATCTCCAGGATCAGGCGGAGCACGCCGTGGGTGGACGGGTGCTGCGGGCCCATGTTGACGACGATGCGCTCGTCGTCGGTCCGGGCCGCGGACTGGACGACCTCGTCCCAGTCGCCGCCGGTGACGGTGTAGACGGTGCCCTCGGTCGTTTCGCGAGGAGGTGCCACCGAGGAGGCGGTCCCGGAGGGACTCGACGAGGAGTGGGGGCCGGGCGACGGGTGGGGAGTGCTCACGAGTACGACCTCCGCTGGTCCGGAGCCGGGATCTGGGCGCCCTTGTACTCGACGGGGATGCCGCCGAGGGGGTAGTCCTTGCGCTGCGGGTGGCCCTGCCAGTCGTCCGGCATCATGATCCGCGTCAGGGCCGGGTGACCGTCGAAGACGATGCCGAAGAAGTCGTACGTCTCGCGTTCGTGCCAGTCGTTCGTCGGATAGACCGGGAACAGCGACGGGATGTGCGGGTCGCTGTCGGGCGCGCTGACCTCGAGGCGGATCAGCCGGTTGTGGGTGATCGAGCGCAGGTGGTAGACGGCGTGCAGCTCGCGGCCCTTGTCGTTCGGGTAGTGCACGCCGCTGACGCCGGTGCACAGCTCGAAGCGCAGCGCCGGGTCGTCGCGCAGGGTGCGGGCGACCCGGACCAGGTGCTCGCGTTCGATGTGGAAGGTGAGTTCGCCGCGGTCGACGACCGTCTTCTCGATGGCGTTGCCGGGGAGCAGTCCCTGCTCCTCCAGCGCGCCCTCGAGCTCGTCGGCGACCTCGTCGAACCAGCCGCCGTAGGGGCGGCTCGCCGGTCCCGGGAGCCGGACCGAGCGGACCAGGCCGCCGTAGCCGGAGGTGTCGCCGCCGTTGTCGGCGCCGAACATGCCGCGCTGGACGCGGACCTCCTCACCGCCCTGACCGCGCTGGCCGGGGAGGTTCTGGGCGGAGAGGTCCTTCTCCGGGTTGACCCCGTTGCCGTTCGCGTCGCTCATCGCAGCAGCCCCTTCATCTCGATCGTGGGCAGGGCCTTGAGCGCCGCCTCCTCCGCCTCGCGGGCCGCCTCCTCGGCGTTCACGCCGAGCTTGGAGTTCTGGATCTTCTGGTGGAGCTTGAGAATGGCGTCCAGCAGCATCTCGGGCCGGGGCGGGCAGCCGGGCAGGTAGATGTCGACCGGCACGACGTGGTCCACGCCCTGGACGATCGCGTAGTTGTTGAACATGCCGCCCGAGGAGGCGCAGACCCCCATGGAGATCACCCACTTGGGGTTCGGCATCTGGTCGTAGACCTGCCGCAGCACCGGCGCCATCTTCTGGCTGACCCGGCCGGCGACGATCATCAGGTCCGCCTGCCGCGGTGAGCCCCGGAAGACCTCCATGCCGAAGCGCGCCAGGTCGTAGCGGCCGGCGCCGGTGGTCATCATCTCGATGGCACAGCAGGCGAGGCCGAACGTGGCGGGGAAGACGGACGACTTGCGCACCCAGCCCGCGGCCTGCTCGACGGTGGTCAGCAGGAAGCCGCTCGGCAGCTTTTCCTCGAGTCCCATGGCTTAAAGACCCCTCAGTCCCATTCCAGGCCGCCGCGCCGCCATACGTACGCGTACGCGACGAAGACGGTGAGCACGAAGAGCAGCATCTCCACGAGCCCGAAGATCCCCAGGGCGTCGAAGGTGACGGCCCAGGGGTAGAGGAAGACGATCTCGATATCGAAGATGATGAAGAGCATCGCCGTCAGGTAGTACTTGATGGGGAAGCGCCCGCCGCCGGCCGGCGTGGGGGTCGGCTCGATGCCGCACTCGTAGGCTTCGAGTTTGGCGCGGTTGTACCGCTTCGGACCGATCAGCGTGGCCATGACCACGGAGAAGATCGCAAAGCCTGCCCCGAGGGCTCCCAGTACGAGGATGGGCGCATACGCGTTCACCGCTCCTCGCTCCTCTCAGTCGGCACTGACTGCTGGCGGTTGTACGGGGGCTCACCACCGCCTCACCGGTCCCGCGAACCACGCCCGCCCCGGCGAAGATCGAGAACATGTGAAGCAGGTCACAAGCCCAACCGCTCCGCATCTTATGCCCGTGGGTCTGTGATCTGCGACACGGGGTATCGCACAACCTTTGTGATCTCCACCACCTGACGAACGATCATGAAGTCGGATGAGCGTCGATCTTCATACGCGAAGCGTTCGCGCGGTCACCAAACGTGACAATTTGTTTCGTTCACGCAGGTCAGAAGGGTCGTCTCCATATCAAGAGTCTTCCCTTGCATGCAAATTGGCGCCGGACCCGATCCCTTGATAGGGGGCTCGCTCCCCCTTCGAGGGAAGCGCGGTGCGCGAGGTGGACACGTGCACGCGTTCACGAAGTCCCGGCGTCGTGATCCGGCCGTGATCGACCCCGCCCGACGCGGCGACGGGGCCGACCGTTCCGTGACCTCCGTCACGTGGGCGGGAGGTCGAGGAGAAGAGGGCTTGGCCAATCGGTCCAACCGATGGTAGGTGAAGGGCAATTCGGGCGTAATGATGAAAGACCGTGATCACAGGCCGGTCACGGACCGCCCGCAATGTCCGTTACGGCGCCAATGAGGGGCGACACGCCCGGGTTTCGGGGCCCGATTGAACAACTGTGGCGCAGCACACGTTCCTTGAAGACATGAAGGAGCCCCTGGTACCGGTTGTTCCCATGTCCCACACCGCTCACATACGCAGCCACCGGAAACCCCGCCGTACCGCGCAGTCCGCGCTCGCCGTGCGGGCCGGAGTTGCCGGTGGCGTCCTCAGCACCCTGGCAGTGGCCGGGGCGTCGGGTTCGGCGAACGCCGCCGAACCGGTGACGCAGACCCTCGAACTGCCCACCCTGACGGCCGACCTGGCCGCCCAGGTCGCCCAGTCCGCGGAGGCCACCCAGCAGGCCGCCGCGAACTACCAGCTGCAGGCCGAGCGCGACGCGGCCGCCGCCCAGGCCGCCAAGGAGGCCAAGGCGGACCTCGCCGAGGCCAAGAAGAAGGCCGAGGCGAAGAAGAAGGCCGCGGAGGAGGCCCGCAAGGCCGCCGCCGAGCGCGCCGAGCGCAACGCCGACCGCGGCGTCCTCTCCGCCTCCGCCTCCGCCTCCACCACGACGACGGCCTCCGCGCCGACCGGCGGCAGCGTCGCGACGGTCATCGCCTTCCTCAAGGCGCAGGTGGGCGACGCCTACGTCATGGGCGCCACGGGCCCCAACGCCTGGGACTGCTCGAGCCTGGTGCAGGCCGCGTTCAAGCAGGTCGGCGTGGACCTGCCGCGCGTCTCGCAGGACCAGTCGACGGTCGGCACCGACATCCCGCTGTCCCAGATCCAGGTCGGCGACATCCTGTACTGGGGCGGCAAGGGCTCCGCGTACCACACGGGTGTCTACATCGGTAACGGCCAGTACCTGGACGCCGCCAACCCCTCCAAGGGCGTCGTCATCCAGGACCTCTCCGGCTACCCCGCGTCGGGTGCCGTGCGCGTGCTCTGAGCCGCGTCCACACGGACCGAAGGGCCGCTGCCGCTCGGGGGCAGCGGCCCTCCCCGGTTCACGGCCCGATCGCGGCCCGTGTCCGGGGCTCGCGGCCCGTGTCCGGGCCTCCCCGACCCGCCTCCGGGCCTCCCCGGTCCATGTCCGGGTCCCTTTGGGGCACTTCGGGCATCTCCGGCACACTCGGGGCGTTCCGCTCCCCTCGGGTCCCGTCCGCGACGCCCCGCGCCTCGCACTCCCCCGCGCCGGCATCCGCACACCCCGGGCAAGATCGCCCGATTGCCCGAATCGTCCCGCACTCGGCGCGTGTTGACGGGCCGAGTGCGCCCCGACGGCACGGCGCAGGACGCCGTGACGGCCCCTCCCGGCGCCCGTACGGACGTGGGCGGCCGGGAAAGCCGCTCCTCCGGCTCCGGCCGCCCACGGCACCGCTCACGGCCCCGCCCGCGCGGGGCGCGCGTCACGCCTTCGGCGCCACCTTGCTCAGACCGTTGATGATGCGGTCCATCGCGTCGCCGCCCGTCGGGTCCGTCAGGTTGGCGAGCAGCTTGAGGGTGAACTTCATCAGCAGCGGGTGCGTCAGACCGCGCTGGGCGGCGATCTGCATGATCTTCGGGTTGCCGATGAGCTTCACGAAGGCGCGGCCGAGGGTGTAGTAGCCGCCGTAGGTGTCCTTCAGGACGCGCGGGTAGCGCTGGAGGGCGACCTCCCGCTGGGCCGGCGTGGTCCGCGCGTGCGCCTGCACGATGACGTCGGCGGCGATCTGCCCGGACTCCATGGCGTAGGCGATGCCCTCGCCGTTGAACGGGTTCACCAGGCCGCCCGCGTCGCCGACGAGCAGCAGCCCGCGCGTGTAGTGCGGCTGGCGGTTGAAGGCCATGGGGAGCGCGGCACCGCGGATCGGGCCGGTCATGTTGTCCGGCGTGTAGCCCCAGTCCTCCGGCATTGAGGCGCACCAGGCCTTGAGGACCTCGCGCCAGTCCAGCTCCTTGAAGGACTCCGAGGTGTTGAGGACGCCGAGGCCGACGTTGCTCGTCCCGTCGCCCATGCCGAAGATCCAGCCGTAGCCGGGCAGCAGGCGGTCCTGCGGGCCGCGGCGGTCCCACAGCTCCAGCCAGGACTCCAGGTAGTCGTCGTCGTGGCGCGGCGAGGTGAAGTACGTGCGCACCGCGACGCCCATCGGTCGGTCCTCGCGGCGGTGCAGGCCCATCGCCAGGGACAGCCGGGTGGAGTTGCCGTCGGCGGCCACCACCAGCGGGGCGCGGAAGGTGACTTCGCGCTTCTCCTCGCCGAGCTTGGCCTTCACGCCGGTGATGCGGCCGGTGCGGTCGTCGATGATCGGCGCGCCCACGTTGCAGCGCTCGTACAGCCGCGCGCCCGCCTTCTGGGCCTGCCGGGCGAGCTGCTCGTCGAAGTCGTCGCGCTTGCGGACCAGGCCGTAGTCGGGGAAGGAGGCGAGATCCGGCCAGTCCAGCTGGAGGCGGACACCGCCGCCGATGATGCGCAGGCCCTTGTTGCGCAGCCAGCCGGCCTCCTCGGAGATGTCGATGCCCATCGACACCAGCTGCTTCACCGCGCGCGGGGTGAGACCGTCGCCGCAGACCTTCTCCCGCGGGAACTCGGTCTTCTCCAGCAGGAGCACGTCGAGTCCGGCCCTGGCCAGGTGGTACGCGGTGGTGGAGCCGGCTGGCCCCGCGCCCACGACGATCACGTCGGCGGTGTTGTCGGAGAGGGGCTCGGTCACGGCGGGTTCTCCCCAGGGTTCGAAATCTGCGTGCCGACCGGCACTGGACACGGGCAGTCTATGCAGCGGCATCGATCACCCGGCTGAAGGGCTGCCCCCGTGAACCGAACGCTCCCCGCCGTACGGCTCCGTGTCCCCACCCACGAGGACGCCGTCGCCTGGCACCGGATCTTCGACGACCCGGAGGTCATGGAGTTCCACGGAGGCACGTCGGCGGAGCTGTCGGTCTACGAGGAGCTCACCGCCCGCCAGCGCCGGCACGACGCCGAGCTCGGCTTCTGCCTGTGGACCGTGCTCGACGCGTCCGGCGAGGCCGTCGGCTTCACGGGCGCCCAGCCGTGGGAGCGGGAGTGGGGCCCCACGGGCGAGATCGAGATCGGCTGGCGGCTCGCGCGGGAGCACTGGGGCAAGGGGTACGTCACCGCGGCGGCGCTGCAGACGCTGGAGCGCGTGCGCGCGGCGGGCACGCGGAGCGTGGTGGCGATGGTGGACGCCCGCAACACCCGCTCGACAGCGGTCGCCCGGTGGCTGGGGATGCGCCTGGCCGGGACGTTCACGACGCCGGACTCGCGGCGGGAGTGCCACTGCTACCGGCTCGGCCTCTGAAGCGCGACCGCCACCGGCTCGGCCTCTGAAGCGCGACCGCCACCGGCTCGGCCTCTGAAGCGCGACCGCCACCGGCTCGGCCTCCGCCCGGTCCGCCCCGGAGACCGGCCGTCACGCCGGGTAGTCGATTGTCACGGAACGCCACAGGATGCTTCCGGCGGCCGACCGCGCGGGTCTACCCTGCCGGTACCGCTGGGGGGTGACGTCCGTGCGTATGACACCCAGGACACCCGAAGTGCGCGTGCCGCGCCTGGTCGGTCTGATGGCCGTGGACGCCCGCGAGGCGGCCCGGGCGCGGGGCCTGTTCCTCGTCGCGCCGGACCGGCCGGACTTCCCGCGCACCGTCGTCGACCACGTCGTGCGCCAGTACCCGCAGCCCGGTACCGAGGTGCCGCGGGACTCCCCGGTCCACGTGTGGTTCGACTTCACCGACGGGGAGGGCGGCGGAGGGGTGCGCGAGCCGCGCGGGCCCGTGCCGCCCGCCGGCGGCCTCCGGCGGGAACTGGAGGAGCCGCGCGGTCCCCGCACGGCGGTCCTCAGCCCTTCTTGAAGCCCCGGTGCACGGCGACGATGCCGCCGCTGAGGTTGCGCCAGGCCACCCGGGTCCAGCCTGCCTTCTGCAGCCGGGCGGCGAGGGCGGGCTGGTCGGGCCAGGCCCGGATGGACTCGGCGAGGTAGACGTACGCGTCCGGGTTGGAGGAGACCGCGCGGGCGGTCGGCGGCAGGGCGCGCATCAGGTACTCGGTGTAGACGGTGCGGAACGGCGCCCACGTCGGGTGGGAGAACTCGCAGATGACGATCCGCCCGCCGGGCCGGGTCACCCGGTGCATCTCGCGCAGCGCGGCGTCGAAGTCCTGCACGTTGCGCAGCCCGAAGGAGATGGTGACGGCGTCGAACGTGTCGTCCTTGAACGGCAGCCGCGTCGCGTCGCCGGCCGTGAACGGCAGCCAGGCGTTCCGCCGCTTGCCGACCCGGAGCATGCCGAGGGAGAAGTCGCAGGGGACGACGTACGCGCCGGTGCGGGCGAACGGCATCGACGACGTGCCCGTGCCGGCCGCCAGGTCCAGGACCTTCTGGGCCGGCCGGGCGTCGACCGCCTTCGCGACCTCCTTGCGCCATCGCCGGTCCTGGCCGAGGGACAACACGTCGTTGGTCAGGTCGTACCGTTCCGCCACGCCGTCGAACATCGAGGCGACTTCGTGCGGCTGCTTGTCCAGGGATGCGCGGGTCACGGGCCCATTCTTGCAGCCCCCGCCGGCCCGCCCCCAGCGGCGTCCCGGCCTCGTCCGCGGGCGGGGCGTGCGCGGGCCGGTCAGCGCCGGCGGTGCACCAGGCGTCCGGCGACGACCGTCGCCACGCAGGTCCCGGCCCCGCGTGCGGCGAGCGCGGCCTCGTCGGGGACGTCGAAGACGGCGAACGTCGCCGGCGTGCCGTCCGCGCCGTCCGGCGGCAGGGGCAGCCGGATCGCCTCCCGCAGGCTCCGCCCCGCGAGGGGGTCGAGCGTCGCCGGGCCGGCGGGGTCCGTGAAGCGCCGCTCCACGCCCATCCCCGCCCGGTGCACGGCGTCCACGACGGCGGGCCGCCCCAGGTCGCCCGCCACGGCGACGACCCCGTGCGCCAGCAGCCGCTGCACGCCGCGCCGCGCGCTCGCGCCCCAGCGGGTCCCGGTCATGGCGAGCCCCGCGAGGGCTTCGCCGGTGAGCGGCTCGGTGCCCAGGTCGTCGGCCTCGCGCGGGTCCGGGTGGTAGGCGTGCTCCAGCAGTTCGGGGCCGTACGGGTTGAGCAGCCCCGGCGTGAGCACCCCCGGCCAGCGCCGGGTGCGCGCGGCCGGGTGGGCGGCCGCCAGTTTCCCGTACGGGCCGACGGCGGCCAGCTCCCGGCCGTTCACGAGCACGGCGCCGTCCGGCAGGGCGGGCCGCAGGTCTCCGGGGACCAGCAGGTCCGCCGCGTGGATCGTCAGCACGGACGGGTCAGTTGGAGGCCAGGAGCTTCAGCTCCGGGTGGGCCGTGCCGCCCTCGATGGCCGTGGAGGAGATGTGGGAGACCACCCGGTCGTCGACGGGGTCGTTCGCCGGGTCGTCGTGCACCACGAGGTGCTCGTACGTCGTCGACCGCTGGGCCGGCACCCGTCCCGCCTTCCGGATCAGGTCGATGATCTCCAGCCGGTTGGAGCGGTGCTTGGCGCCGGCCGACGACACGACGTTCTCCTCGAGCATGATCGAGCCGAGGTCGTCCGCGCCGTAGTGCAGGGAGAGCTGGCCGACCTCCTTGCCGGTGGTCAGCCAGGAGCCCTGGATGTGGGCCACGTTGTCGAGGAACAGCCGGGCGATGGCGATCATCCGCAGGTACTCGAAGATCGTGGCCTGGGTGCGGCCCTTCAGGTGGTTGTTCTCGGGCTGGTAGGTGTACGGGATGAAGGCGCGGAAGCCGCCGGTGCGGTCCTGCACGTCCCGGATCATCCGCAGGTGCTCGATCCGCTCGGCGTTGGTCTCGCCGGTGCCCATGAGCATGGTGGAGGTGGACTCGACGCCGAGCCGGTGCGCGATCTCCATGATCTCCAGCCAGCGCTCGCCGGACTCCTTCAGCGGGGCGATGGCCTTGCGCGGCCGCTCCGGGAGCAGTTCGGCGCCGGCGCCGGCGAAGGAGTCGAGCCCGGCCGCGTGGATCCGGGTGATCGCCTCCTCGACGCTCACCCCCGAGATCCGCGCCATGTGCTCGACCTCGCTCGCCCCCAGGCTGTGGATGACGAGCTGCGGGAACTCCTTCTTGATGGCGGCGAAGTGCCTCTCGTAGTACTCGACGCCGTAGTCCGGGTGGTGTCCGCCCTGGAACATGATCTGGGTGCCGCCGAGTTCGACGGTCTCGGCGCAGCGCCGCAGGATGTCGTCGAGGTCGCGGGTCCAGCCCTTGGCCGTGTCCTTGGGCGCGGCGTAGAAGGCGCAGAACCTGCACGCCGTGACGCACACGTTGGTGTAGTTGATGTTCCGCTCGATGATGTACGTCGCGATGTGCTCGGTCCCGGCGTACTTCCGCCTGCGCACGGCGTCGGCGGCGGCGCCCAGGGCGTGCAGCGGGGCGTCGCGGTAGAGGACGACGGCCTCTTCGGAGGTGATCCGCCCACCGGCGGCGGCACGGTCGAGGATGGGCTGAAGGTCGGCCTTCTCGGTCACCGGGCGTCCCTTTCGTAAGGGTTGTGGACGGACCGATCCAGCGTACGTCAGGGCCTTCACGGGGCCGACGTCAGGCCGCGTGGGCTCCGATCAACAGTCCGGCGAGGGCACCGGCGATCAGGAACGGGCCGAACGGGATGGTCGTCCTGCGCCCCGCCCGCCGCGCGACGACGAGGGCACCGCCGTACAGGGCCCCGAACAGGAACCCGGCGAAGGTGCCGAGCATCACGGTCGGCCAGCCGTACCAGCCGAGGACGGCGCCCGCGCCCAGGGCGAGCTTCACGTCGCCGAAGCCCATGCCGGCGGGGTTGAGCAGGAACAGGACGAGGTAGCCGGCGCCGAGCGCGAGCGCGCCCAGCAGGGCCGTCGTCCACTCCCCCGCGTGCCCGGGGGTGAGGGCGACCGGACCCAGCAGGACGAGGGCGGCCCCGGCGAAGGGGAGGGTGAGCGGGTCGGGCAGCCGCTGCACCCGGAAGTCGACGACCGCGAGCAGCACGCCCACCGGCGCGAGCAGCAGCCACACCGCCAGTTCGGGCCGGGTCCCGGTGGCGGCGGCGAGGGCGGCGCAGACGAGGGCGGTGACGACGGCGGAAGCCGTGCCCGGCCCGTACGACGGCCCCGCGCACCGCCCGCACCGGGCCCGTCCGAGCCAGCCCGCCACCGGATGCCCCGCCGGGCACGCCCTCCGCCACTCCTCCCCCGACGGGACGGAGAACCGGTAGGCCGCGCGCGGCAGCACCGCGCCCGCCGCCGCGCCCCACAGCGCGGCGACGACGACCAGCGAGGCGTACAGGGGGTCGCTCATCCCGCCGCCGGGGCGGTGACCGGGCCCCCGGGCGGGTTCCCCGACGCGCTGGACGAGCCGGAGGTGCAGCGTCGCGGCATGGCGGGTGTCCTGGGTCGTGGGCGGGAGGGGCCGGGGCGGGGCGGGGGGACCGACGGAGGGAGTACGGGGCCTGCGGGGAGACCTTATTGACTCGGGCGGGGACCGTCGAGGGGACGCGGTCACCCCTTCGCGCTCGGCCCCCTCCCGCTCGGCACGTCCGGGACCGCGCGGGGCGTGACCGTCTCCTTCCTGAGCGACGTGCTCAACGCGTCACGCCGGGAGAAGGTCACCCCACACGAACGTGCCGCGGGCCCCGGATCCGGGTCGGATCCGGGGCCCGCGACGAGCCGGGTCCCCTCAGTACAGGGCGGCGTGCAGGTGGCCGTTCACGGCGAGGCCCTCGGCGGAGAGGGACGCGCCCCCGCCGGCGGTGACGGCGAGGTTCCCGGCCTCCCCGTGCACGCCCAGGGCGCCCGCTCCGGCGTGGACGCCGAGGTCGAGGCCCGCGGCCGGGCCGCCCGCCTGGCCGCCGGAGACGAGCTCCAGATCGGCGTCGGACAGCTCGGTGGTGTCGACCTGGGGAGTGGTGTTCATGGCGCGCGTTTCCCTTCGTGAGAACGGTGCGGAACGGCGGAGTTCGCCTGAGGCGCGGAGGCCGGGACGATCGGCCGGCGGTCCGCGCCACCCGATCAGAGCACACGGGGGACAAGGCGGCCACCTGCGCGAGGACGCGGTGCCGCTTCGGCGGACCGGGGAGTTCACGAGTGTGGAGACGGAGGGCGTCGGCACCCCGGGCTTCTTCACCCGAACCGCCCCGCGGCCGCCCCGCGGCCGCCCCACGACCGCCCCGCCGACGTCCGGGGGGGACGGACGCGGGGCCGCCGGAGCGGGTTTCCGCCCTCCCCCGGGGTCTCACCGTGAACGGTGTGCAGGTTCCCGGGATCTTCCGAAACCACCGGCGGCCCCGGCCCGTTCGCGACCGGCCCCTCGTCCGGACGCCCGCGGGGGCGGACTCCGCGAACACCGTCGCCGGGCAGGGCGGTACGCGTCCGCCCGGCGGGCGGCGGCACGGGCGACCGGGGGCGGTGGAGCCCTCGGCCGACCTTCGACAGCCGCGCCTTCGGCCGCCGCGCCGGTCGCCGCATCCGCCGTCGGGGCCTCCCCGACCGACGGCTGAAGTCCACCGGCCCGGACGCCGGCCCCGGTGAGCCCTCCCCCGCCTCCAGGTTCAGCAGTTGCACCGCGGCCCGGCTCACCCGCTCCGCCAGCGCCCCCGGCAGCCACCCGCCGGCCATCATCCGGGCGGCGCCCTCGGGGGCAAGCCGCCGGGACACCTCGGCCGGGGTCGGCCGTGCGGCCGGGTCCTTGTTCAGGCACGCCTCCGCCAGCGCGCACCTCGCCGTCCAGCCCCTCCGGTTCCGGCTCCTCGTGGACGACCTTGTACAGCAGCGCCGCCGAGGTGTCGCCGGAGAAGGGTGGCCGGCCCGTCGCCGCGTACGCCGGCACCGCGCCCGGGGAGAAGACGTCCGCCGCGCCCGTGACGCCCTCGCCGAGGACCTGCTCGGGGGCATGCAGCCGGGGGAGCCGATCGACACGCCCGTCGTCGTCAGGGACGCCGTGCCGTCCGGGGCGCGGGCGATGCCGAAGTCGATGAGCAGCGGGCCGTCGAGGGTGAGGAGGACGTTCGAGGGCTTCACGTCCCGGTGCACCCGTCCCCGTTCGTGCACCGCCGCCGGCGCCTCGGCCGGGCCCGCGCCCAGTCCTCGCACGGTGGCGGCGGGCAGCGGGCCGGTGTCCGCGACGGCCGCCGCCAGGGACGGGCCGGCCGAGCAGCCGGTGGGGCCCCACGGCCGTGGGCTCGTCCCCTTCGAGCGGCCGCATCCGTCCGCCCCTCCCCCGTAGTGCCGGAACCTTCCAGCAGGGTGGTGGCCGGGCCCGTCGCCCTCAGGGGTGCAGCAGGTCCACCGTCACGTCCGCCGCGAACCCCGTCGTCGGTCCGACCCGGCGGGCGAACTCCGCGACCGCCTCCAGCTGCGGGGGCCCGAAGCTGAAGTCGAGGGTGGTGAAGTACTGCGCCAGGGTCGCCTCGTCGAACGCCTCCCAGCGGGCCGCCTGCTCGGCGACCTTGTCGACCTCCTCCAGGGACAGGTTGCGGGAGGCGAGGAAGGCCTCGTGCACCTGGCGGGTGATGACCGGCTCCCGCTCCAGGTAGTCCCGGCGCGCCGCCCACACCGCGAACACGAAGGGCAGCCCCGTCCACTCCTTCCACAGGGCACCCAGGTCGTGCACGTCCAGGCCGTAGCGCGGCGCGTCGAGCATGTTCGCGCGCAGGGCCGCGTCCCCGATGAGGACGGCCGCCTCGGCCTCCTGCATCATCAGGCTCAGGTCGGGCGGGCAGGTGTAGTAGTCGGGCTGCACGCCGTACCGCTCGGCGAGGAGGAGCTGGGCGAGGCGTACGGAGGTGCGCGAGGTCGAGCCGAGGGCGACGCGGGCACCGTCCAGCCGGTCCAGCGGGACCTGCGAGACGATCACGCAGGACATGACATCGCCGTCGCAGCCGACGGCGATGTCGGGAAAGGCGACCAGCCGGTCCGCGTGCTTGAGGAACTCGACGAGGGTGATCGGCCCGATGTCGAGTTCTCCCTGCACCAGCATCTCGCTGAGCTTCTCCGGGGTGTCCTTGGTCAGCTCGAAGTCGAGGAGCGTGCCCGTTCTCGCGAGCCCCCAGTACAGGGGCATGCAGTTCAGGAACTGGATGTGGCCGACGCGCGGCCGGGTGCGAGGAATGTCCACATCGCGAGGCTAGCCCCCGTCCGGGCTACACGAACGCCCACCCCTGCATTCGCTCTTGCGTTCGACCGGAGGACCGTGACGGACGGGACGTTCAAACATTCGGGTGAAGTGATCTTGACCTCTATTGCATTGAGGCCTTCGCGTGCTAGGCTCGTCGCAAGTTGCAGTTTGGTTTCCCTTGCAGTACAGAGCCTGCGGAGCATGTGACCGCGGGCTCTCGTCGTTCTCAGACATAAGCGATTGTGCGGAACTCGTCTTCACACTTGCTGGTTCTGGAGCAGGGCAACCCTTTGGGCCCAAGGAGGGCTTATGGCTACCGGAACCGTGAAGTGGTTCAACGCCGAAAAGGGCTTTGGTTTCATCGCCCAGGAAGGCGGCGGCCCCGACGTCTTCGTCCACTACTCCGCGATCAACGCGACCGGCTTCCGGTCCCTCGAGGAGAACCAGCAGGTGTCCTTCGACGTCACGCAGGGTCCGAAGGGCCCGCAGGCGGAGAACGTCACCCCGGTCTGATCCTCCGATCCGGGAACGACTAGCAGTACCCAAGGAGCCCCACGCCGTCCGGCGACGGGGCTCCTGCCTTTCTCCCGGGACGGTCGGCGGGAAGCCCCGCGAGCCGTGATGAATTCCCGGGGAATTCCTCTCGTACGGGCCCCGCGATCGGCGTGAATTCTCCTCCGCGGCCCCCCTCCCCACCGGGTCCCGCCGTCACCCGCCCGGCCCTCGTCACGCCGTACTCCCGCGTTCCGGGAATGCCCCCTCCGAAGGGAACACGGCCCCCGGTTCCCGCCCTTCCCGTATGTGCCGCGCCGGGGTCCGCCCGCCCGGTCGTCGGCATTGTCGGGGTGCCGGGGCGTCGGGGTGCCGGGGCGTCCTCCGAGCCGATCACCGCCCTCGAGGGCTGCCGATCGGGGCCCGGGAGAAAGGGGTGGGGGCAGGCGATGTCGGCGACCGCCCGTGGATGTCGGTGAACGCGGATAGGGTGCCCCACCATGACCGACACCGACACCGACGCCGGCCACGTGGCCGCCACCCGCGCCTTCTACGACGCCGTCGCCGAGCAGTACGCCGCCCACTTCCGTGACGTGCACGCGGCCCAGCCCCTGGACCGGGGGGTCCTGGCCGGCTTCGCCGAGCTGGTCGGGAAGGGCGGCCGGGTGGCCGACCTGGGGTGCGGTCCGGGCGGGGTGACCGCGCATCTCGCCTCCCTCGGCCTCTCCGTCTTCGGCCTCGACCTGTCCGCGGCGATGGTCGGGATCGCCCGCCGCGAGAACCCGGACCTGCGCTTCGAGCAGGGCTCGATGCTGGACCTGGACCTCCCCGACGGCAGCCTGGCCGGCGCCGTCTCCTGGTACTCGACCGTCCACACCCCGCACGAGGAGTTCCCCGCCCTCTTCACCGAGTTCCGCCGGGTGCTGGCCCCCGGGGGCCATCTGCTGATCGCCTTCCAGGTCGGCGACGCGCCCCGGCGCCACGAGCGGCCCTTCGGCCACCCGGTCCCCGTCGACTTCCAGCGCCGCCGACCGGAACGGATCGCCGAGCTCCTGGAGGAGGCCGGGTTCACGATCGTGCTGCACTCCGTACGGGCGGCGGACGAGGAACTCGGCGAGCTCACCCCGCAGGCGATCCTGATCGCCCGCAGGCCGCCGCAGACCTCCGCATAGTCCCGGGGCGGCCCCGCCCGGCCCGGGCCGCCCGCCCGGACGCCGCCCGCGCGGCGTCCGGGGTCCGCCTCCCCTTCGGCGCGGGCGTGGCCGGCCGGGGCACCGCGCCGCTGCCGGGCCCGGCCGGGTCCGGCGCAACCCGCTCCCCCGTCCCCCTATCCCCGGTACAGCCCCTCCACCTCCTGCGCGAAGTCCCGCAGGATCGCCTCGCGTCGTAGTTTCATCGAGGGGGTCAGGTGGCCCGCCTCCTCCGTGAAGTCCACCGGGAGGACCGCGAAGCGGCGGATCGACTCCGGGCGGGAGAGGGTCTTGTTGGCCTCGTCGATCGCGCGCTGGAGGACGGCGCGCAGTTCCTCGTCGTCGGCGGCGAGTTCCGGCGGGACCGGGTGCCTGCCGTTCATCCGGCGCCAGTGGGTGATGCCGTCGGGGTCCAGGGTGATCAGGGCACAGACGTAGGGGCGGTTCTCGCCGAGCACCATGACCTGGGAGATCAGGGGGTGGGAGCGGAGCCAGTTCTCCAGCGGGGCCGGGGCGATGCTCTTGCCGCCCGCGGTGAGGATCAGCTCCTTCTTGCGGCCCGTGATCGTCAGGTGGCCCTCGTCGTCCAGTTCGCCGAGGTCCCCCGTGGGCAGCCAGCCGTCGGGCGCCGCGGGGACCACGCCGCCCGCCTGGGGGTCCCAGTAGCCGCGGAGCACGTGCTCGCCCCCGACCAGGATCTCGCCGTCCGCCGCGATGCGGATCCGCGTGCCGGGCAGCGGCCAGCCCACCGTGCCCAGGCGGGGTTGGAGCGGGGGCGTCACCGTCGTGGCGCCGGTCGTCTCCGTCAGGCCGTAGCCCTCGAAGACCTCGATGCCGGCACCGGCGTAGAACGCGGCGAGGGGGCGGCCGAGCGGGGAGCCGCCGCAGATGGCGTAGCGGACCCTGCCGCCCATGGCGTTGCGGAGGCGGCGGTGGACCAGGAGGTCGTAGAAGGCGCGGGCCGTTCTCAGGGAGCGGGACGGGCCGGGGCCCGTGTCGGCCTGCCGGGCCTCCAGGGCCTCGCCGTAGCGGCGGGCGACCGCCGCCGCGCGGTCGAAGGTGGACACCCGTCCGCCCGCCTCCGCCTTGGCCCGGGCGGCGTTGAAGACCTTCTCCAGCATGTAGGGGATGGTCAGCAGGCAGGTGGGCCGGAAACTCGCCAGGTCCGGCAGCAGGTCCTCGGTCTTCAGGCTCGGCGCGTGCCCGAGACGCACCCGGGCGCGTACGCAGGCGACGGCGACCATGCGGCCGAAGATGTGGGACATCGGCAGGAAGAGGAGGACGGAGGCCTCTTCGCTCGTCCGCGCCCGGAAGACGGGGTAGAGCAGCTCGATGGCGTTGTCCACCCCGGCGAAGAAGTTGCCGTGGGTGAGCGCGCAGCCCTTGGGGCGGCCCGTCGTGCCCGAGGTGTGGACGAGGGTGGCGAGGGTCTCGGGGCCCAGGACGCCGCGGCGTACGTCCACCTCCTGGTCCGGGAGGTGCGCGCCGGCCTCCGCGAGCCGCTCGACGTGGCCCTTCTCGACGATCCACACGTGCCGCAGGTCGGGCAGGTGGGGGAACTCCGGGCCGAGGGCGGCGGCCTGGGCCGTGGTCTCCGTGATCAGGGCGACCGCGCCCGAGTCGTGCAGGATCCAGCGCGCCTGGAAGACGGAGGAGGTGGGGTAGAGGGGGACCGTGACCAGTCCGGCCGCCCACGCGGCGAAGTCGAGGACGGTCCACTCGTAGATCGTGCGGGCCATGACGGCGATCCGGTCGCCCGGCATCAGGCCCTCGGCGATCAGTCCCTTCGCCACGGCCATGACCTCCGCGGCGAAGTCGGCGGCCGTCACGTCCTGCCAGCCGCCGTCCGGCGTCTTCCGGCTGAGGACCACCGCGTCCGGAGCCGCGCTCGCGTTGTCGAACGGCAGGTCGGCGAGCGACCCGTGCCGCACCGGCTTGGCGAACGGCGGGACGGACGCTTCCCGGACGACTCCGTCCAGCCTCCGGATCTCGGGTTCGACCAGGACGGGCGCCCCGTAGTCGTCGTCGAGGGCGGAGGAATACGCGACGGAGGGATGCGCGGCGGAGGAATGCGCGGTGGACACGGGCGGCTCCTGGGGCGTGCAGTGGAACTGCTTACTGCCATGACGTACGGGCCTCGCACGCCGAGGCGCTCACCTGCGGCGCCCGGACGGAGGGGTCACCGCGGGTCGGACTCGGGATCGTACGGCTCTCGCGTGAGGGGTTCGTGCGGATACGGGGAGGGTCCGGAACCGGGCGTGTGCAGTGTCGGGGATCGTGTGGGGGCGGCTCGCGTTCGCCCCCGCGCCGGGTCCGCCCGGGGCGGTCACGGGCGTTCGAGGATCGCCGTCACGCCCTGCCCGCCCGCCGCGCAGATCGAGATCAACCCCCGGCCGGGGGCGTCCCGTTCGGCGAGGAGCTTCGCCAGGGTCGCCACGATGCGGGCGCCGGTGGCGGCGAAGGGGTGGCCGGTCGCCAGGGACGAGCCCGCCACGTTCAGGCGGGCGCGGTCGACGGGGGCCAGTCCGCGCTTCTCCCAGGCCGCCAGCGTGGCCAGCACCTGGGAGGCGAACGCCTCGTGGATCTCGATCAGGTCGAAGTCCTCCACGCCCAGCCCGGCGCGCTCCAGCATGCGCGGGACCGCGTACGCCGGGGCCATCAGCAGGCCGTCCTCGCCGCCCGCCACGTCGCCGTGCACGAAGTCCACGGCGGCCGTCTCCGAGGCGGCCAGGTACGCCAGGGGCTCCAGGCCGCGTGCCGCCGCCCACTCCTCGCTCGCCAGCAGCACCACCGCGGCGCCGTCCGTGAGCGGTGTCGAATTGCCCGCCGTCATGGTCGGGTCGGGGTGGTCGAGGCCGAACACCGGCTTCAGCGCGGCGAGTTTCTCCACCGTCGAGTCCGGGCGCAGGTTCTGGTCGCGGACCAGGCCGCGGAAGGGCACCACCAGGTCCTGGAACAGGCCGCGTTCGTACGCCGCGGCCAGCCGCCGGTGGCTGGTCGCCGCGAGGTCGTCCTGGGCCTCGCGGGACAGGGGCGCCCCCGGCGTGACCGAGGTGGAGAGCCGGGCGGAGCTCCAGGCGCGGGCGGTGGCGGCGGCGTGCTCGCCCATGGAGAGGTGGGTGCGCGGTTCGGCGTTGCGCGGGACGTCGGGGACGAGGTGGCCGGGGCGCACCTTCGCCAGGGCCCTGAGGCGGGCGCCGGGCGACTTCGCGCGCCGCGCCTCCAACAGCACCTTGCGCAGGGCGTCGTTGACGCCGAGGGGCGCGTCGCTCGCGGTGTCCGCGCCGCCCGCGACGGCGGACTCCGTCTGGCCCAGGGCGATCTTGTTGGCGGCGGCGACGACGGCCTGGAGGCCGGTGCCGCAGGCCTGTTGGACGTCGTACGCGGGGGTGCGGGCGTCCAGGCGCGAGCCGAGGACCGTCTCCCGGGCGAGGTTGAAGTCGCGGCTGTGCTTGAGGACCGCGCCGGCGACGAACTCGCCGACGGCGCCCGGGGCCTGCAGGTCGTACCGCTCGACGAGGCCGTCCAGGGCCGCGGTGAGCATCTCCCGGTTGGAGGCGGTGGCGTACGGGCCGTCGGAGCGGGCGAACGGGACACGGCTGCCGCCGATGACCGCGACGCGCCGCGCGGTGGGCGGCTCCAGGGGGCTCATCTCGACCTGCTCCTCACCGGTGACATAGGATTACCTCCGGTAACCTTACTCCGGAGTAAGCAACAGGGTAAGCACCGTGGTGCGTCCGGGGCGAGCCTCCTCACACCCGCTGGGAGTCCCTTCATGGCCGACCGCTATCTGAGCTTCACCGGCACCGCGTCCGGCCGCTTCCTGACGCGCCGCCTCGGCCTCCCCCAGCCCGCGGCGCTGCGGCGCTGGTCGCCCGGGGCGCCGGGCCTGGACGGCGGCCTGCTCCACCTCACCGCGGGCACGCCTGATCTCGACCTCGCCCCCGTCCTCGCCCGTACCGGGCTCGGCACGGACGACGCCACGGGCCGGCCCGCCGCCGTCGTCCTGGACGCCGCCGGGATACGGGACGTGGAGGGACTCGCCGAGGTGCACGCGGCCCTGCACCCGGTCGTCCGGTCGGTCGCCGCGAGCGGCCGGATCGTGGTGCTGGGCGCCCCGCTCGACCCCGCCGACCACCACCAGGCCGCCGCCCAGCAGGCGTTGGAGGGCTTCGTCCGCTCCCTCGGCAAGGAGATCGGCCGGGGCAGGACCGTGAACCTGGTCCGCCTCACCGACGCCCCCGCCGCCGAGTCCACCCTCCGTTTCCTGCTCTCGCCCAGATCGGCCTACGTCAGCGGCCAGGTGATCGAGGTCGGCGCGCACCAGCCCGTCGCCCCCGAGGACGGGGACCGCCCGCTCGCCGGCCGCACCGCCCTGGTCACCGGTGCCGCGCGCGGCATCGGCGAGGCGGTCGCCGAGACGCTGGCCCGGGACGGCGCCCGGGTGGTCGTCCTCGACGTGCCGCGGGCCGAACAGGACGCACGGCGCGTCGCCGAACGGCTCGGCGGCACCGCGCTCCCGCTCGACATCACCGCCGCCGACGCGGGCGCCCGGATCGCCGACGCCCTCCCCGACGGCCTCGACGTGCTCGTCCACAACGCGGGCATCACCCGTGACCGGCGCCTGGTCAACATGCCCGCCGAGCGCTGGGGTCCGGTGCTGGAGGTGAACCTGGCGAGCGTGCTGCGCACCACCGACGCGCTGCTCGCCGCCGGGGCGCTGAGGCGCGGCGGCCGGATCGTCGCCACGGCGTCCATCGCGGGGATCGCCGGGAACGCCGGGCAGACCAACTACGGGGCGAGCAAGGCGGGCGTCGTCGGCCTGGTCCGGTCCCTCGCGCCGCGCGCGCTCGCCGAGCACGGGGTGACGGTGAACGCGGTCGCGCCCGGGTTCATCGAGACGAGGATGACGGCCGCCGTCCCGCTGCTCATCCGGGAGGCGGGCCGCCGGATGAACTCCCTCGCGCAGGGCGGTCTGCCGGTCGACGTCGCCGAGACCACCGCCTGGCTCGCCCACCCGGCCTCGGGCGCGGTGAACGGGCAGGTCGTGCGGGTCTGCGGCCAGAGCCTGCTGGGGGCGTGACCGTGACGACACCCGCGGACCCCACCCCCTCCGCCCCTTCCGCGTCCTCCGTGGTGCTCACCGCACCCCCCGCCCTGGCCCCGCTGCTCGCCCGGGGCGCCCTGGCGTCCCCCTTCAGGCGGCCCCGCCCGGGCGCCGCCTTCCCGCGCACCCGGCTGGTGCTGCCCGGGCTGCGGATCGACCGCGCGCGCCTGGCCGCGTACGAGGAGGTGTGCGGCTTCCCGGCCGGGGCGGACGCGCTGCCGCCGACCTATCCGCACGTGCTGGGCTTCCCCCTGGCCATGCGGCTGATGAGCGGCCCTGACTTCCCGCTGCCGCTGCTCGGGCTGGTCCACACGTCGATCGGGATCACCCGTCACCGGCCGCTGCCGGCCGCGGGGACGTACGACCTGGCGGTGCGCGTCGAGGGCCTGGTGCCGCACCGGCGCGGCACCGAGGCCGCCGTGGTCACCGAGGTGCGGGCCGGCGGGGACGTCGTCTGGGAGTCCCGGAGCACGTACCTGGCCCGGCACCGGACCTCCGGGCAGGACGCCGCCCACCCGGCGCGGGAGGAGCCCGCGCCGCCGCCCGCCGTGGCGGAGTGGCGACTGGCCGGGGACCTCGGACGGCGGTACGGCGCCGCGTCCGGCGACCGCAACCCGATCCACCTGCACCCGCTCACCGCCCGCCTCTTCGGCTTCCCCCGCGCCATCGCGCACGGCATGTGGACCGTGGCCCGCTGCCTCGCCGCGCACGGCGTCCCGGACGCGGCCGTGGTGCGGGCGGACTTCAGGGCGCCGGTCCTGCTGCCGGGGACGGTGACGTACGCGGCGCGGGACGGGCGCTTCGCGCTACGGGGCGATGGTGACCGGGTTCACCTGACGGGGGAGGTCCGCCCGGCGTGAGCCGCGGGGGCCCGGGCCCCGCCCGTGCCGCCGTCGTCCGTGTCCTGCCTGCCGCCCGTGCCGTCGTTCCCGCCGTCGTCCAAGTCGTCGCCCGCCCCGCCGCCCGGGTCGTCGTCGGGCGGTGACCAGCGGCGTCCCGCCATCAGGTCGCCCAGCCCCGTCCAGGCGAAGTTCATCAGCGTGGCCGCGGACTGCCGGGCCGTGACACCGGGGGTGGCGTTGGCCCAGTCGGCGAGCGACTCGGCGGCGCCCACCAGGGCCTCCGCGAGCCCGGAGACCTCGTGTTCGGGGAGGTCGGGGTCGGCGGGGGTGCCCCCTGCCCGAGCGCAGCCGAGAGTGCGGGGGAGGGCCTCGCGGGCGGCGGCGAGGATGAGCTGCGTCACGAACGCCACGATCTCCGCGCGCATCGCGGCGACCTCGGCGGCGAAGACCTCGCCGTGCGTGCGGGCCTGGAGGTGCAGCACCGCCCAGCCGTCGGGGTGCCGCGCGGTGTGCGTGAAGAACGCCGTCAGACCGGACCAGAGCTGGCGGTCCGCGGGCAGGCCCGGCCGGGCGCCGGCGCGCACCGCCTCGGTGAGGGCCTTCGCCTCACGGCGGATGCAGGCGGTGAACAGGTCTTCCTTGGAGTTCAGGTACAGGTAGACCAACGGCTTGGACACACCCGCCAGTTCGGCGATCTCGTCCATCGACGCGGTCGTGTACCCCCGCTGGCCGAAGGTCCGTACGGCGGCGTCCAGCATCTGCTGTTCGCGGACCGCACGCGGCATCCGCTTGGTCTTCACGGCACCCATGCGAAGTAGCGTACGGGCCCGCGGCGGCCGGTTCGGCCGGTGGCGGCGCTCGTCGGACACCCGCGGGAGTGCCGCGCCCGCCGCTCGCGGGGCCGCCGCACGGGTCGGCGCCCGCCCGCGGCAGCCGTGCGCCGGGCTGCCGCGGGCGGGCGCCGGGGCGCCGCACGAGGGGGGTGGCCGTGGGGTGGGACCGGGGCGGTCAGGCCGCCGCGGGGACCCGTCGGGGATCGTCGGCCGGGACCTCGTCGGCCGGGGTCTCGTCCACCGGGGAGGAGTGGACCTTGTCGTAGGCGTCGCGGTCCAGCAGGCCCTCGCGGGCGGAGACGACGACCGGGACCAGGGCCTGTCCGGCGACGTTGGTGGCGGTGCGGATCATGTCCACGATCGGGTCGATGGCGAGCAGCAGGCCGACGCCCTCCATGGGCAGGCCGAGCGTGGAGAGGGTGAGGGTCAGCATGACCGTCGCGCCGGTGAGTCCGGCCGTGGCGGCGGAGCCCACCACCGAGACGAACGCGATCAGCAGGTAGTCGCCGACGCCGAGCTGGATGCCGAAGATCTGGGCGACGAAGATCGCGGCGATGGCGGGGTAGATCGCGGCGCAGCCGTCCATCTTCGTGGTCGCGCCGAACGGCACGGCGAAGGACGCGTACTCCCTGGGCACGCCCAGGCGCTCGGTGACCTTCTGGGTCAGCGGCATGGTGCCGACGGAGGAGCGGGAGACGAAGGCCAGCTGGATCGCGGGCCAGGCGCCCTTGAAGAACTGCAGCGGGTTGACCTTGGCGACGGTCGCGAGCAGCGCCGGGTAGACGCCGAAGAGGACGATCAGGCAGCCGATGTAGACGTCGGCGGTGAAGGTGGCGTACTGGCCGATGAGGTCCCAGCCGTAGGTGGCGATCGCGTTGCCGATGAGGCCGACGGTGCCGAGCGGGGCGAGGCGGATGACCCACCACAGGGCCTTCTGGAGGAGCGTGAGGACGGACTCGCTCAGGGTGAGGATCGGCTGGGCCTTCTCGCCGAGCTGGAGGGCGGCGATACCGGCGACGGCGGCCATGAAGACGATCTGCAGCACGTTCAGCTCGGTGAACGGTGTGATCACGTCGGTCGGCACGATGCCGGTGAGGAAGTCGATCCAGGAGCCGGTCCGCTCGGGCGCGGCCCCGTCCGCCGGGGTGAGGCCGGTGCCCGCGCCGGGGTTGGTGACCAGGCCGATGACGAGGCCGATGGCCACCGCGATCAGCGAGGTGATCATGAACCAGAGGAGGGTCCGCGAGGCCAGGCGGGCCGCGTTGTTGACCTTCCGCAGGTTGGTGATGGAGACCAGGATCGCGAAGAAGACGAGCGGGGCGACGGCCAGCTTCAGCAGGCCGACGAAGGTGCCGCCGACCTTCTCCAGGGTGGTGACCAGCCAGGAGACGTCCTGGCTGCGGGCGAGCCAGCCGAGCAGGACGCCCAGGACGAGGCCGGCGAGTATCTGGGCCCAGAAGGGTGCCCGGAAGGGCAGCTTGAACGACTTCGTGTTCGTGGACACGGACATGCTCCGATGAAGGGGACGCGTGAGGAAGGTGACGTGGTGCTCGGGTCGCGAGGCGTCAGGGACGACGGTTCACGGGAACCTCAGAGAGGACAGTTCGCGGAGGCGACCCGGCAGAGGTCCACGTGCAGGCGCGCCACGAGCGGAACTCTCCGGGGCGTGGGGAACACGGCTGCTGACTTCACCCGAAGACCGTAACACCTGAACTTTGAGATCCTCAAAGCCTTGCTTTGACAGGCGTGGGGGAATAAGCACCCGTACAACACAAAGCGCCCTGGTATCCGGGGGTTTCGGAGACCGGGGCGCTGCGCGGGTGCCGCGCGGGTGTGACGGAGCTTACGAGGTCTGGCCCTGCGCCTGACCCTGCGCACGGGCGGCGTCGTCGGCGACGTCCTCCTGGTTGCGGTTGGCCTCCAGGTTCGCCTTGACCCGGTCCACCCGCTGCACGATCCGCTCGGAGGCGCGGTCCCGCTCCTTGCGCAGCACGACGAAGCTGATCGGGGCCGACAGCAGCAGCGCGAGCAGCACGATCCACAGGCCGTTGGAGTCGCCGAGGCCGCGCGGGGCGAGACCGGAGTAGACGAGACCCCAGACGGCCACGAGGCAGCCCACGAAGATCCCGAGGCGCATCAGCGTGTAGCGGAGCATCTCATCCACTCTTCCTACGTCCGGTCGGAACATCCCCCAGAGCGTCCCAAAGGGACAAAGGGGCACTCCCAGTGAAGCACGCCCGGGCCGACGGCCCTCCAGGGGGGTGCCGGCCTCAGGTCAGCGTCAGCAGCAGCACGACGTCGTCCCGCTCGTCGCCGGGGGCCACCCGGATCGCGTCGGGGATCCGGCCGACCTCCTTGTAGCCGCAGGAGGCGTAGAAGCGCTCCAGGCCGAGGCCGCCGCGGCAGGTGAGGCGTATCGCCTCGATGCCCTCGAAGCCGCGGGCGGCGCGCTCGGCGGCGGCCAGCAGGTCGCGGCCGTACCCCCGGCCCTGGTGGCGCGGGTGGACCATCACCGTGTACAGCCAGATCCAGTGGGTCATCAGGCGGTGGGTGTTGAAGGTGAGGAACGCGGTGGCGGCCACCCGCCCCTCCTCGTCGTGGCCCACGAGCAGCCGGGAGCGGCCCTCCGCCATCGACGCGAACTGCCGCACCAGTTCCGGGCGGATCTCCTCACGCGTCACCGGCGGCACGAAGCCGACGGCTCCTCCCGCGTTGGAGACGTCGGCCCACAGGTCGAGGACGCCGTCGCGGAGATCGGGGGTGACGGCGGGGTCGAGGGTGAAGGTAAGGGGCATGAAGCGATCGTAACCATTACCGAAGCGCTTGCGCCGTGATTTTCGGTCCCGTGACCGGTCGCGATCGCCCGCGACCGGCCCCCGCCGCGTCCCCGGGCCCGGAAGGACTCACACCCGCATCGGCTGCGGGGACTCCCGGCGCGCCGGGTCCGGGCCGTCGTACTCGCGGATGACCTCGTACCGGGTGTTGCGCTCCACCGGGCGGAAGCCGGCGTCGCGGATCAGGTCGAGGAGGTCCTCGCGGGTCAGCTTGTTCGGGGTGCCGTAGTTGTCGGCGTCGTGCGTGATCTTGTACTCGACGACCGAGCCGTCCATGTCGTCCGCGCCGTGCTGGAGCGCCAGTTGCGCGGTCTGGACGCCGTGCATCACCCAGAAGACCTTGACGTGCGGGACGTTGTCGAAGAGCAGCCGGGAGACGGCGAAGGTCTTCAGCGCCTCCGCGCCGGTGGCCATCTGCGTCCGGGCCTGGAGCCGGTTGCGGATCTTGCCGTCCTTCATGTCCACGAAGTCGTGCTGGTAGCGCAGCGGGATGAAGACCTGGAAGCCGCCGGTCTCGTCCTGCAGCTCACGCAGCCGCAGCACGTGGTCCACGCGGTGGCGGGGCTCCTCGATGTGGCCGTAGAGCATGGTGCACGGGGTCTTCAGCCCCTTCTCGTGCGCCAGGCGGTGGATCCGGGACCAGTCCTCCCAGTGGGTGCGGTGGTCGACGATGTGCTGCCGCACCTCCCAGTCGAAGATCTCCGCACCGCCGCCGGTGAGGGACTCCAGGCCGGCGTCGATCAGCTCGTCGAGGATCTCGGAGGCGGACAGGCCGGAGATCGTCTCGAAGTGGTGGATCTCGGTGGCGGTGAA
This sequence comes from Streptomyces viridosporus T7A, assembly GCF_008704515.1. Classification (NCBI taxonomy): domain Bacteria; kingdom Bacillati; phylum Actinomycetota; class Actinomycetes; order Kitasatosporales; family Streptomycetaceae; genus Streptomyces; species Streptomyces viridosporus. Next base: position 4,824,490 of record NZ_CP023700.1, on the reverse strand, counting down.
CGCCTTCAGGGAGACGTCCGGCAGGGCGGCCTTCAACTCGCGCAGGGAGCGCGGGTAGTAGCGCCACGGCAGGTTGGGGTGGAGCCCGTTGACGATGTGCAGCTCGGTCAGGTTCTCCTTCTCCATCTCCCGGGCGAGCTTCACCGCCTCCTCGATGCGCATCGTGTACGCGTCCTTCTCCCCGGGCTTGCGCTGGAAGGAGCAGTACGCGCAGGAGGCGGTGCACACGTTCGTCATGTTGAGGTGGCGGTTGACGTTGAAGTGCACGACGTCACCGTTCAGCCGCGTGCGCACCTCGTGCGCCAACCCGCCCAGCCAGGCCAGGTCGTCCGACTCGTACAGCGCGATGCCGTCCTCACGGGTCAGGCGGACACCCGCCCTGACCTTCTCCTCCAGCTCGCGCTTGAGCCCGACGTCCATGCCGATCCCTCTTTTCTCCAGGCAGACTCCGTCCACCGTACGCCCCGGCCGGGGGCCGCCCCCACCGCGCCCCTGCCGCCCCTACCGTCCTTCCCGCACCTCTTCTTCGGGCAGTTCGCCGACGCGGTTCTCCCACTTCGTGGAGAGCACGATGGTGGTACGGGTCCGGGAGACGCCCTTGGTCCCGGTCAGCCGGCGGATGGTCTTCTCCAGCCCGTCCACGTCGCTCGCCCGCACCTTGAGCATGAAGGAGTCCTCGCCGGCGATGAACCAGCAGTCCTCGATCTCCTTCAGGTCCTTCAACCGCCGCGCCACGTCCTCGTGGTCGGCGGCGTCCGAGAGCGAGACGCCGATCAGGGCGGTCACCCCGAGGCCGAGCGAGGCGGAGTCCACCGTGGCGCGGTAACCGGTGATGACCCCGGCCGCCTCCAGCCGGTTGATGCGGTCGGTGACGCTGGGTCCCGACAGGCCGACGAGGCGCCCCAGCTCCGCGTAGGAGGCCCGGCCGTTCTCCCTCAGGGCCTGGATGAGCTGCCTGTCCACCGCGTCCATCGATTCGAAGCCTTCCGCTGAAGAGGTCTGAGAGTTCCGGAGGTGCTGAAGGTTCCAGGGGTCCTGGAAATCGGGGAAATCGGGTCGGGAGGTTCCCGGAGGGAGGGTGACCGGTGGGGGCGCCGTCGCGCTCAGTCCGTCCGCGCGCCGCCGAGTTCGCCCTCCCAGCGGTGGTAGAGCCGGTGCTCGACACCCGCCGCGTCGAGCACCCGTCCGGCGACGAAGTCCACCAGGTCCTGGATGTGCGTCGCCCCCGCGTAGAAGGCCGGTGAGGCGGGCACCACGATCGCGCCCGCGTCGTCGAGGGCGACCATGTGCCGCAGGGTCTGGCCGTTCAGCGGGGTCTCCCGCACGGCCACGACCAGCCTGCGCCCCTCCTTCAGGGTCACGCTCGCCGCCCGCTGCAGCAGGTCCTTGGACAGTCCGAGCGCCACTCCGGCCACACAGGCCGTGGAGGCGGGCACGATCAGCATGCCCTTGCTCGGATACGACCCCGAGGACGGTCCGGCCGCGAGGTCACCGGCGGTCCAGTGCCGTACGCCGTCGAGGTCCACGGTGAAGGTGTCCGGCTTGCCGTCCGCACCCCGGGACAGCCATTGGCGCAGGTCGTCCCGCCAGTGGGCGTCCCGGAAGGAGATGCCGGTCTCGTCGAGCAGGGTGAGCCGCGAGGCCCGGCTGACCACCAGGTCGACGCTCTCCCCCGCTTGGAGGAGCGCGCGCAGCACGGCTGCCGCATAGGGCGTGCCGGAAGCGCCGGACACCCCTAGGATCCAAGGTGTTCGCGTCGTCTCTCCTGGCTTGAGATGGTTCACGACACCGAGCCTATCCGGAATCGTGGGGCGGGAACCGGTTCAGGGGGTTGTTCCGTTCCTCAAGCGAGCGAGCACGCCGTAGGGGGTTGCCATGTCCGACACCGGTCCGCAGTGGTCGGGGCGTGAGCGGGCGAGGACCGCGGCCGTGGTGATGGCGCTCTGGGTGGCCCTGCTGTGGCTGCTGGAAGTGGTCGACGTGGTCTCCGGCCACGCCCTGGACGGCTTCGGCGTCCAGCCGCGCACGGCCGGTGAGCTGGTCGACGTCGTCCCCTCCGCCTTCGTCCACTTCGGCTTCGCCCACGTCGCGGCGAACAGCGTGCCGCTGCTGGTGCTCGGTTTCCTGGCGGCCCTCGGCGGTCTGCGCCGGTTCGCCGCCGTGTGCGCGCTGATCATCGTCTGCGACGGTCTGGGGGTGTGGCTCATCGCCCCGGCGCACACCAACACCGCGGGCGCCTCCGGCCTGATCTTCGGCCTCTTCGGCTTCCTGCTGTGCAGCGGCTTCGTGGAGCGCCGGCCGATGGGCGTGGTCGTCGGTGTGCTGGTCGGCGCCGTGTGGGGCGGCTCGATCCTCGCGGGCATCGCCCCCGGCCAGGCCGGTGTCAGCTGGCAGGGCCACCTCATCGGCCTGCTGGCGGGCGTGGCCGCGGCCTTCCTGTTCCGCCGCCCCGACCGCCGGGGCGTGCCCGCGGGGTGAGGCCGGTCCCCGGTGCGTGTGCCTGCCCGGGCCGGCGGCCCCGAAGGGCCGTCCCCGCGGGTGCGGGGACGGGCGCAGGGCTACAGGGTGAGCCCGCGCACCAGGAGGTCGATCAGGGCGCAGACGAAGAGGCTGATGCCGATGAAGCCGTTCGTCGAGAAGAACGCCCGGTTCAGACGGGACAGGTCGTGCGGGCGGACGATGGTGTGCTCGTAGACGAAGGCCGCGGCGACGATCAGCAGGCCCAGCCAGAAGAACGCGCCGGCGTCGGTGAGGACCGCGTACCAGACGAACAGCGCCGTCGTCACGGTGTGGCAGGCACGGGCGCCCCAGATGGCGGCCGGGACGCCGAAGCGGGCGGGGACCGACCGCACGCCGATCTCGCGGTCCGCGTCGACGTCCTGGCAGGCGTAGATCAGGTCGAAGCCGCCGATCCAGATGCCCACCGCCAGGCCGAGCACGACCGCGTCCCAGGACCACGCGCCGGTGATCGCCAGCCAGCCGCCGATCGGTCCCATGGCCTGGGCGAGACCCAGGATGGCCTGCGGGAAGTCCGTGAACCGCTTGCCGTAGGGGTAGACCACCATCGGGACCACCGCGACGGGGGCGAGGATCAGGCAGAGGGGGTTGAGCAGGGCCGCCGCGCCGAGGAACACCGCGAGCGCGATCAGCGCGCCGGTCCAGGCGTGCTTCACCGACACCGCGCCGGTGACCAGCTCGCGGTGGGCGGTGCGCGGGTTGCGGGCGTCGATCTCGCGGTCGATGATCCGGTTGGCCGCCATCGCGAAGGTGCGCAGGCCGACCATGGCGAGGGTGACCAGGAGCAGCCGGCCCCAGTGGATGTTCCCGTCCCACTCGTACATCGCGGTGAGCGCGGCGATGTAGGCGAAGGGCAGCGCGAAGACCGAGTGCTCGATCATCACCAGGCGCAGGAAGGCCTTCGTGCGCCCCGGTTGCCGCGGTAGCGCGGCGGAGGCCGACGTCACAGTCCGTACTCCTTCCAGCGGCGGTCCACCTTCGCGGCCGTCTCCGGGTCGGACTCGACCATGTCGGGCCAGCCGCCGTCGCGCGTGTATCCCTCCTCGGGCCACTTCTTCGTCGCGTCGATGCCCGCCTTGCCGCCCCAGAACTGCTGGTAGGAGGAGTGGTCGAGGTGGTCGACGGGGCCCTCGACCACGCTGAGGTCGCGGGCGTAGTCGGTGTTGCCGAGGGCCCGCCAGGCGACCTCGTGCAGGTCGTGCACGTCGCAGTCGGAGTCGACGACCACGATCAGCTTGGTCAGCGACATCATGTGGGCGCCCCAGATGGCGTGCATGACCTTCTGCGCGTGCTTGGGGTACTTCTTGTCGATCGAGACGATCGCGCAGTTGTGGAAGCCGCCGGCCTCGGGGAGGTGGTAGTCCACGATGTCCGGGACGATGATCTTCAGGAGGGGCAGGAAGAAGCGTTCCGTCGCGCGGCCCAGGGGGCCGTCCTCCGTCGGCGGCCGGCCGACCACGATCGACTGGAGCAGCGGGCGCCTGCGCATCGTCACGCAGTCGATCGTCAGCGCCGGGAACGGCTCCTGCGGGGTGTAGAAACCGGTGTGGTCGCCGAAGGGGCCCTCGGGCAGCATCTCGCCCGGCTCCAGCCAGCCCTCCAGGACCACCTCCGCCTGGGCCGGGACCTGGAGCGGGACCGTCTTGCAGTCGACCATCTCGATCCGCTTGCCCTGGAGGAACCCGGCGAAGAGGTACTCGTCGATGTCGCCGGGGAGCGGGGCGGTGGAGGCGTACGTCACGGCCGGCGGGCAGCCGAAGGCGATGGCGACCGGCAGCCGCTCGCCGCGCCGGGCGGCCACCTGGTAGTGGTTGCGGCTGTCCTTGTGGATCTGCCAGTGCATGCCGATGGTGCGCTTGTCGTGCCGCTGGAGGCGGTACAGGCCGAGGTTGCGGACGCCCGACTCGGGGTCCTTGGTGTGGGTCAGGCCCAGGTTGAAGAAGGAGCCGCCGTCCTTGGGCCAGGTGAACAGGGCGGGGAGCAGGTCGAGGTCCACGTCGTCGCCCTGCAGGACGACCTCCTGCACGGGGCCGTCCTTCACCTTCTTCGGCGGGACGTGGGTCATCGAGCCGAGCTTCCCGAACGCCTCGCGCACACCGACGAAGCCGTGCGGCAGCTCGGGTTTGAGCAGGCCGCCGATCTTCTCGCCGATCTCCGCGTACGACTTCAGGCCGAGCGCCTTCAGCAGGCGGCGGTCGGTGCCGTACACGTTCATCGCGAGGGGCATGCTCGAGCCGCGCACGTTCTCGAAGAGCAGGGCGGGACCGCCGGCCTTCTGCACCCGGTCGACGATCTCACCGACCTCCAGGTGCGGGTCGACCTCGGCCTTGATGCGCTTGAGGTCACCCTCGCGCTCCAGCGCCCTGAGCAGGGAGCGAAGATCGTCGTAAGCCATGGGGTCAAGTATCCCCGAGCGGCTACCCTGACCCTGTACCTGGGGGCTGTGCCGACGGCCCCGACGCCCCCCGACAGTCTGGAGAGGCCCCATGCTCCGGGTGCTGATGTTCCTCGTGCCGCTGGCGCTGAGCATCTACGCGTTCATCGACTGCATCAGCACGAAGGACGAGGACATCCGCCACATGCCCAAGCCGCTGTGGGCGATCCTCGTGCTGCTGTTCCCGCTGGTCGGCTCGATCTCCTGGATCATCGCCGGCAAGCGGCGCAGCCCGGCCGCCGACGGCTGGTCCGGTGTGCGCAACGGGCGCCCGAACCGTCAGTGGGTCGCGCCGGACGACAACCCCGACTTCCTGAAGTCGCTGGACGACGAGCGCAAGGACGACGACAAGCCCGGGGACAAGCCCGGTGACGGCGGGCGCGACGGGTCCTGACGGACCCTCACCCGCACCGGCCGGGTCCGGAGGCGATCGGGTCCCGGCCCGGCGCCGGGCGCCGAGCCGTCGCACGGCCGGGAGACGGCCGTGCCGCTGCCGTCGGGGAGGCACTTCGGGACGGAGCCGCCCGGGCCGGAGCCCGGGCCGCGTCGTCCGGCCGACGACGGCCCGCCCGTTCCCCCGCTGCAGACGGGCGGACGCGCACGCCGACAGGGGCCAGTCTGAACCAGCGCGGACTGGGATCGGAAGAGAATTCTAGAAATTCACTCCAGAAAGGTACGGCGGCCCTGCGATGAGCCCCAAGCAGCACCGTGGCCAGGTCACCGCCGGAATCCTGCTGGACGCGGCCCTGCGCGTCTACGGTGAGTCGGGCGAGCAGGGGCTCACCGTCAACGCGGTCACCCGGGCCAGCGGGGTCAGCCTGGGCAGCCTCTACCACCACTTCGGCAGCATCGACGGGCTCGTCGACGCCCTGCTGATGCGCTGGCTGGAACGGCTGCTGGACGAGACGGCCGCGGCCCTGCGGGGGGCGGACACCGCCCGGGAGGGCATCGGGGCCCTGGTCCGGGCGTACCTGGCCTTCGTCCGGGAGCACCGGGACGCCGCGCTGCTCCTGCACTCCTCCCGCGCGGACCGGGTCGGCATGGAACGGGCCGGGGAACTGCGCGACACCCAGGAGGCCAGGGTGTCGGCGTTCGCGCTGTGGCTCGAGCCCCGCATCGCCGCCGGCGAACTGGCCCCGCTCCCGCCGTCCCTGCTGGAGTCCCTCGTCCTCGGCCCCGTCGTCGGGGCCAGCCGCCGCTGGCTGACCGTCGGAGACATCGACCTCGACGAGGCGGCACGCCTCCTGCCGGACCGCATCTGGCGGTCGGTCAGCGCAGAGCCGGGGTGAATGCGCCGAAGGCCGTCGACCGCCGGTCCGGATGAGGGCCCGTCAGGAACCGTCGCGCTCGCCGTCCCCGGACTCGCGCGCCGAGACGAGTGGCTGCTGGGTCCCGGGCCGCCCCGCTCCCTCCGCACGGCCCCGCCCGCGGTGCCCGCGGGCGCCGCACCACGCGGGGTGGCGGCCGTACACTCCGACCGGTGAGGGACGACCGCCGGCTCCGCTCCGTCGATCTGGCCCGGCTGGCCGGGCTCTCGACGCAGCAGATCCGCAACTACGAGGACGCCGGTGTGCTGCCGCCGGCCGCGCGGACCGCGTCCGGCTACCGGGTCTTCGGGGAGGTGCACCGGCGGGCGCTGCTGGCGTACCGGGCCCTGCTGAAGGGGTACGGGCCGGTGACGGCGACCCCGGTGATGCGGTGCGTGCACGACGGGGACGTACCGGGCGCGCTCGCGCTGGTGGACGCCGCGCACGCGGCGCTGCACGAGGAGCGGAACGCGCTGCGGGCCGCGCGGGAGGCGCTGGATTCCCTGGCCGGGGAGGACCCCGCGCCCCCGCCCGCTTCTCCGGACCTGCGGATCGGCGAGGTGGCCGCGCTGCTGGGCGTGCGGACGTCGGCGCTGCGGGTGTGGGAGGCGGCCGGGCTGCTGACCCCGCGGCGGGAACGCGGCACCGGGTACCGCGTGTTCGGCCCCGCCGACGTGCGCGACGCCCGCCTCGTCCACACCCTGCGCCGCGGCCACCACCTCTTCGACCGGATCCGCCCGGTGCTGGACGGTCTGCGCCGGGAGGGCAGCGGCGAAGCCCTGCGGGCGGCGCTCGACGCGCGGGACGAGGCGCTCACCGCCCGCACCCGGGCCATGCTGGAGGGCGCGGGCGCCCTGCACGCCTACCTGGGGGACCGGGAGCGCCTCAGCGCAGCCGGGACGACGACAGGATCGACAGCAGGTGGGCCGGGACCATCACCCAGGTGATGACGGCCAGCGCGCCCAGCGCCCAGCGGGTCGGCTCGATGCCGCCGGTCACCGCGTCGGCGACGGCCGCGACCAGCAGGACGAGGGAGGCCTCGATGCCGTTGGTCACCCGGTGGATCTTGAACGCGGCGGCGATCCGGCGCACGGTGGCCACGCCCTGCGAGCGCGGGCGGGTCGACTCGTCGTCGGCGACGGCCAGGCCGCGCCGGGCGCGGGCCACGTCCACCAGGTCGGTGGACGCCTTGAGCAGGACGACGCCGAGGGCGGTCGCGATGCCGACCGACAGCCAGCCGCCGACGCCCGACTCGGCCGCCCGGTAGCCGGCGCCCGCCAGCAGCGCGGCGTCGGCGAGGTACGCGCCGAGCCGGTCGACGTAGATGCCGGTCGCGCTGTTCTGGCCCTTCCAGCGGGCGACCTCGCCGTCCACGCAGTCGAAGAGCAGGAACAACTGCATGAGGAGCACGGCGAGGACCGCGCCGGTCAGGCCGGGGATCATCAGCGCGGCACCGGCGGCGACCCCGCAGACGACCATGGTCCAGGTCAGCTGGTCCGGGGTGACCAGGGTGCGCACCAGCTGCCGGGTCGTACGCAGGGATATCTTGCGCATGTAGAGGCGGCCGGCCCAGTGCTCGCCGTTGCGGCTCGCCAGCTTGGCCTGCGGCTGGCAGACCTCCCGCAGCTCCTCAAGTACCGGTGCGGCACCCATGACTTCCTCCCACCCGGGGCCCGACCGCCGTCCGTGCGGCGATGATCGGCACAGGCTATCCGCCGCCCGGGAGGCGCCCACCGGCGCCCCGTTCGGCCGCCCCCGGGGGCACTCGCCCTTCTCGTCACCCCCGCGCGGACGCGCCTGCGCGGATTCGTGGCCACGCCCCTCGCCCGTCCGGACGACGAAGGCCGGTTCCCGCGACCTGGGTCACGGGAACCGGCCTCGGCGGTACGCGGATCAGAAACCGGCGGCCTGCAGCACGCCCAGGCCGACGTCGGCGTAGGAGTGCTTGCCGGAGACGAAGATGTTCACGCCGTAGTAGTTGAACAGCCAGCAGCCGAAGGCGGCCAGCGCCAGGTAGGCGGCCTTGCGGCCCTTCCAGCCGGCGGTGGCGCGGGCGTGCAGGTAGCCGGCGTAGGCGACCCAGGTGATGAAGGACCAGGTCTCCTTGGGGTCCCAGCCCCAGTAGCGGCCCCAGGCGTCACCGGCCCAGATGGCGCCCGCGATGATCGTGAACGTCCACAGCGGGAAGACGGCCGCGTTGATCCGGTAGGCGAACTTGTCCAGCGAGGCGGCGGCGGGCAGCCGCTCCAGGACCGAGGACGCGAAGGCGCTGGGCTTGCCGCCGTTCGCCAGCTTGTTCTCGTAGGAGTCCTTGAAGAGGTACATGATCACGCCGAACGCGCCGACGTAGAACACCGCGCCGCACAGGATCGCCGTGGAGACGTGGATGTACAGCCAGTACGAGTGGAGCGCGGGGACCAGCTGGTCGCTCTCGGTGTACAGGACGGTGACGGCGAGGCCGAGGTCGAGGAGGACCGTCGTGGTCAGGAACAGTCCGAGCCAGCGCACGTTCTTCTTCAGCGCCAGCAGCAGGAGGTACACACCGACCACGGTGGTGGAGATGGTGATGTTGAACTCGTACATGTTGCCCCACGGCGCCCGCTCCACGGAGAGCGCGCGGGTGAGCACCCCGCCGAACGCGAGCAGGAACGCGAGCACGGTGAGGGAGACGGCGACCCGCCCGAAGAGGTCGCCCTGCTCGTCCCCGCCGTGCGCCCCGGGCCCGTCGGGCACGTCCCGCGTGCCGGACGCGGCCCGCACGACGACCTTCGGCCGCTCCAGTACGGCGGTGCCGCCCTCCTGCCGCACGGTGACGGCGGGGGCCTTCTTCACCTGGGTGCGGGGGGTGAGCGCGGCGGCGGTGCGGGCGACCTTGCTGCGGCTGCCGAAGATCCACTCGGCGATGTACGCGAAGAACGCCAGGGTGTAGACGGCCATCGCGGAGTAGATGAGCACGTTGCTCATCTCCGCGAGGCTCTCGTTGGACGCGGCGGCCAGGCTCGTCGAGGCGGCCAGCTCGGTCACGGCGGCGGGAGTCACTGCTTCTCAGCCCCTTCAGCGGGTGTGACACGGGAGTCGGTGTCGGTGGGCCCGGAGGATGCCTCCGGGCCGTCGTCCGGGTCGTTGTCCGGGCCGTCGTCCGGGTCGTTGTCCGGGCCGTCGTCCGGGCCGTCGTCCGGGCCGTCGTCCGGGCCGGGATCGGGGCCGGGCTCCGGGTCGGGCGCGCCGGGTGCCTGCTCGTAGAGGATCGCGGCGAGGTCGCCGAGTTCCTCGGGCACCTTGGCGGACTCGCTGCGGCCGAGGCCCGCCATCTCCACGACGGTGACGCCGTCGGCGCCCTCGGTCGCGCGCACCCAGACGCGGCGGCGCTGGATGAACAGGGAGGCGGCGAGGCCGCCGATCGCGGCGACGGAACCGCCCAGGGCCCAGCCGGCACCCGGCTCCTGGACGACCTGGAACTGGGCCCACTCCTTGATCTCCTTCTCGAAGGTGACCGAGCCGGCGCCGTTCGGGAGTTCCATGGTCTCGCCGGGCATGAGCAGCTTCTTGAACAGCTCGCCGTCGGCGTCCTTGAACTCCTTCATCTTGGTCTTGTCCATCTGGTACACGCTCTGCGGAATGCCGGAGTCGGCCTTCAGGTCGCCGTGGTAGGCGTTCAGCGCGAGCACCGGGTAGTCCAGCGCGGGGAACTGGGAGATCATCGTGCCGCTGGCCGAGCCGCCGAAGGTGGGCACGAAGAACGCCTGGAAGCCGAGCTGCTCCCTCTTGCCCTCGGGGTTGCGGTAGCCGTCGAGGACCTTGACCACGCCGGAGGAGGTCACGTTGCCGTCGAGCGGCAGCAGCGCCACCGCGTCCTGGAAGACGATCTCTCCCCCGCCGTCGCGGACGGTGACCACGGGCGCGTAGCCGTGGCTGGTGAGGTAGACCTTGGCGTCACCGAGCTCCAGCGGCTCGTTGACCTTGACGGTGGTCTTCTCCTCCTCGCCGTAGGCGCCCTGGCTGTAGGTGAGGTCGGCCTCGTAGGTGCGCGGCGTCCCCTTGTTGGGGCCGCTGCGCTCGTAGGTGCCCCGGAAGTCCTCCAGGTGGAAGCTGAAGGGTTCGAGGTCGTCGGCGGAGAAGAGGTTGCCGGACTTGAAGTCGTCGTACTGCGGGAGCGTGTTGGAGAAGCCGCTGCCCTCGACGATCAGCTTGTTGCCCTCGGACTTGAACAGCTGGCCCCAGCCGAAGGCGATCAGCATCACGATCAGCGCGAGGTGGAAGACCAGGTTGCCGGCCTCGCGCAGATAGCCCTTCTCGGCGGCGACGGCGTCCCCGACGAGGTGGACGCGGAACCGGCGCTTCTTCAGCAGGGCGAGCGCGGCCCGGTGGATCTGCTCGGGCTCGGCCCCGGTGCGCCAGGTGGTGTGGGCGGGCAGCCGGGTCAGCCGCCGGGGCGCGCCCGGCGGACGGCCGCGCAGCTGTCCCACGAACTGCCAGGTGCGGGGCACGATGCAGCCGATGAGGGAGATGAACAGCAGGAGGTAGATGGCCGAGAACCACACCGAGCTGTAGACGTTGAACAGGCCGAGCTTGTCGTAGATCGGCGCGAGGGTCTCGTGCCGCTCGCGGAAGTCGGCGACCTTCGTCTGGTCGATGCCGGTCTGCGGGATGAGCGAGCCGGGGATCGCGGCGAGCGACAGCAGCAGGAGCAGCAGCAGGGCGACCCGCATGGAGGTGAGCTGCCGCCAGAACCAGCGGGCCCAGCCGATGACGCCCAGGGAGGGCAGGTTCGCCGGTTCCTCCGTGGGAGCGGTGGAGAGCCGGGAACCGGCGGCCTCCAGGCCCTGTTCCTGTTCGGGGGTCCCGGGGGCGGTCCCGGTCTTCCCGGAGCCGGTCTTCGAAGTCGTGCTCATCGCGTCAGATCCCCACAGTGAAGCCGTTGGACCAGGTCTGCATCTGCGTCACGATGCTGTCCCACGCACCGGTCAGCAGCAGCACACCGGTCACGATCATCATCGTGCCGCCGATGCGCATCACCCAGGCGTAGTGCCGCTTGACCCAGCCGAAGGCACCGAGCGCCTTGCGGAAGGCGACGGCGGCGAGCACGAAGGGCACGCCCAGTCCCAGACAGTACGCGACGGTCAGGACGGCGCCGCGTCCGGCGCTCTCCTGCTGGGCGGAGAGGGTCAGGACGGAGGCGAGGGTGGGGCCGATGCAGGGGGTCCAGCCGATGCCGAACAGGGCGCCGAGGACGGGGGCGCCGACCAGCCCGGTCGCCGGACGCCGGTGGAAGCGGAACTCGCGCTGGGTGAGCCGGGGCATCAGGCCCATGAAGAAGGCGCCCATGAGGATCATGAAGACGCCGAGCACCTTGGACAGGACGCCGGACTGTTCCTGCAGCGTCTGCCCGAAGTAGCCGAAGAAGGCGCCGCCGGAGACGAAGACCACGGTGAAGCCGAGCACGAACAGGGAGGCGCCGGCGATCATCCGGCCGCGCCGGGCCTCGGCCAGGTCGGTGCCGGAGACGCCGGTGACGTAGGAGAGGTAGCCGGGGACCAGCGGCAGCACGCAGGGCGAGAAGAAGGAGACGAGCCCGGCGAGCAGGGCGATGGGCAGGGCCACCAGCAGGGCGCCGTTGAGCACCGTGCCGTTGTAGCCGGGGTCGGCGGCGAGCGTGTGCAGGACCGTCACGTCACTTCTCCGCGACGACCGGCTCGAGCATCTTCAGCAGCCGTTCCTCGCTGAGCGCGGACAGGGAGCGGGCCGCGACCTTCCCGTCCCGGTCCAGGATCAGGGTGGAGGGGATCGCCTGCGGGTTGAGCGTGCCCTTCTCGAAACGGAGCATCAGCTTGCCCGCCGGGTCGTACAGGCTCGGGTAGGCGATGCCGAACTCCTCCTCGAACGCGAGGGCGGAGCGGGTGTTGGTGTCCCGGGTGTTGATGCCGACGAACTGCACGCCCCGGTCGGCGTAGTCCTCGGACACCTTGGCGAAGTGCTTGGCCTCCGCGCGGCACGGGTTGCACCAGGAGCCCCAGACGTTGAGGACGACGACCTTGCCCCGGTAGTCGGCGACGTCGAGCTGCTCGCCCTCGAGGGTCTTGCCGGACAGGTCGGGCGCGGTGGCGCGCTCGCCCTTGGCGACCGTGGCGATGCCGTCGGTGCCGGTGACGAAGTTGGTGTTGCCGCCCCCACCGGACGTCCCGCCGGAGCTGCAGGCGGAGACGAGCAGCGCGGCCGCGGCGGCACCGACGGTCAGGACGGCGCGGCGGCGGACGCGGGTGGCGCGGTTCGCGCGCTGGGGGGCACGGCTGGCGGCACTCATGTGAAAAGTTTCGCATGCCCGTTCTGGGGATCTTGCGCACCCCCCGTACGGGGGAGGAACCCGCGTATCAGGCGGCGTTCCGGTCACCCGTTCCGGCGTCGGCGCCACCCGTACCCGCATCGGAGCCACCCGTACCCGTACCGGAGCCACCCGTCCCCGTACCGGAGCCACCCGTCCCCGTACCGGAGCTGCCCGTACCGGAGCCACCCGTCTCCCGCAGGAAGCCCTTCCAGCCGCCGGCCGGCTCCTGGCCGACGTCCAGGGTGCGGAGCCGGTCGAGCACCTCCGGCTTCTGCACGTCCAGCCAGTCGACGAACTGCCGGAAGGAGACCAGGCGCACATCGCCGCCCTTCTCCTTCTCGCGCGCGATGTGCCGGAGCGCCTCCTCCACGGCGTCCATGTAGATGCCGCCGTTCCACTGCTCGAAGTGGTTGCCGACGAAGAAGGGTGCCCGGTTCGTCTCGTACGCCCGCTTGAAGCCCGATATGTACGCCTGGGCCGCCTGCTCCCGCCAGCCCGGGTGGTGGCGGGCGGGCGCGTTGGTCGAGTGGAGCGACTGGTTGGCGAGCATGTTGTAGTCCATCGACAGGACCTCGAAGGAACGTCCGGGGAAAGGTATCTGCTGGAGCGGAAGGTCCCATATGCCCTTCTTCTTCGCCGGCCAGACCTGGCGCCCGCCCGGCGAGGAGGCGTCGTAGCGCCAGCCGAGCGCGCGGGCGGTGGGCAGCAGGTTGTCCTGGCCGAGCAGACAGGGCGTACGGCCGCCGACGAGTTCCTTGTCGTAGTCGAAGGGCAGCGGCTCCAGGTCGGTCCAGCCGGAGTTGGTCCGCCACTCCTTCACGAACGACTTGGCCTGCTCGATCTCGCTGCGCCACTGCCGCGGCGTCCAGGTGCCGACGCTGCCGGAGCCGGCGCAGAAGTGGCCGTTGAAGTGGGTGCCGATCTCGTGCCCCTCGAGCCAGGCCCGGCGCAGGTTCCGCAGGGTGTCCCTGATGTGCTCGTCGGTGAGGTAGCCGATGTCGGAGGCGCCGCGCGGGTTGTTCGGCGGGTCGTAGAGCCGCTTCTTCGACTCGGGGAGCAGATACAGGCCCGAGAGGAAGAAGGTCATGTGCGCGCCGTGCTCCTGGGCGAGGTCCAGGAAGCGCGGGAAGAGCCCGTTGCCGACCTCGCCGGCCCCGTCCCAGGAGAAGACGACGAACTGCGGCGGGGTCTGACCCGGCTCCAGCGGCACGGGCCGGGCGGGCTGGTGGGGCTGCCTGCCGGTGTAGGCGGTGGAGCCGTCGCCGATCGGGCGGACCGTCTGCGTCGGCTCCGGCTCCGGCGTCCCGGACCGGTCGCCGCCCCCGCCGGAACGGGAACCGCCGGCGGGGGCGGCGCCGTCCGACCCTGTGTGGCCGCCGCAGCCGGCCAGCGGGACGGCGGCCGCGGCGCCCGCGCCGAGCCCGAGCATTCCCCTGCGAGTGAGAGTGCGCATGGCCTCCCCGATCGTCACGTCCTGAAGGTGGTCACTCAGTCAGAGGACGTGACGGAGGCGGAGGTTCCCGCCATATGCGGAGGTTTCGCAACGAACGCGGCGACGGTGCCCGGACGGCGCGGCGCGCCCGTCCCTGCCGGGGCTCAGGCCCCGTAGGCCTTCCCCTTCCCCTTCACCGGCTTGGCGCCGGCGAGCAGGTGGGCCGGGACGAGATCGCGGGCCGGCTCGCTGTAGCCGACGGAGACGATCCGGTCGCCCTGGTAGGTGAAGGTGGTCAGCGAGGCGAGCGTGCACTGCCGCCTGCGCGGGTCGTGCCACAGCCGCCGCTTCTCGACGTAGGACCGCACGATCCAGATCGGCAGCTGGTGGCTGACGAGCACCGCCTCGTGGCCGCGCGCCGCGTCCTTGGCCGCGTTCAGCGCACCCATCATGCGGACGACCTGGTCGAGGTACGGCTCGCCCCAGGACGGCTTGAACGGGTTGACGACGTGCTTCCAGTTGGCCGGGCGGCGCAGCGCGCCGTCACCGATGCCGAAGGTCTTGCCCTGGAAGACGTTCTCGGCCTCGATCAGCCGCTCGTCGGTGACGATGTCCAGGCCGTGCGCCTTGGCGATGGGCTCGGCCGTCTCCTGCGCCCGCTCCAGCGGGGAGGCGACGACGTGGGTGATGTCGCGGGAGGCGAGGTGCTCCCCGACCCGGTCGGCCATGCGCCGGCCCAGCCCGGAGAGGTGGTAGCCGGGCAGGCGGCCGTAGAGGACGCCCTCGGGGTTCTCTACCTCGCCGTGCCGCATGAGGTGGACGACGGTGACGTCGTCGTCCTTCTTCGGGGTGCTCACGCCGTCGCCTCCGCCGCCGCCCGGGCCGCCGCCGGCAGGGCGTCGGCGATCCGCTGCACGGCCCGCTCGTCGTGCGCGGTGGACACGAACCAGGACTCGAAGGAGGACGGCGGCAGGTAGACGCCGTGTCCGAGGAGGGAGTGGAAGAAGGCGGTGAAGCGGAACGACTCCTGCGCCTTGGCGTCCTCGTAGTTCCGCACCGGGCGGTCGGTGAAGAACACGGAGAACATGTTGGAGGCGTTCTGCAGCGTGTGCGCCACGCCCTCCTTGGTCAGCGCCTCGGTGACCAGGGACTGGATCTGCGCGGAGACTGCGTCCACCTTCTCGTAGGCGGCGTCGTCGAGCAGCCGCAGCTGGGCGAGGCCCGCGGCGGTGGCGACCGGGTTCCCGGAGAGGGTGCCGGCCTGGTAGACGGGCCCGGCGGGGGCGAGGTGCGCCATGACGTCGGCCCGCCCGCCGAAGGCCGCGGCCGGGAAGCCGCCGCCCATCACCTTGCCGAAGGTCATCAGGTCCGGCCGGACCCCGTCCACGCCGAACCACCCGGCACGGCTGGTCCGGAACCCGGTCATCACCTCGTCGGAGATGTACAGCGCGCCGTTCGCGGCGCACGCGTCCTTCAGCCCCTGGTTGAACCCGGGCAGCGGCGGTACGACGCCCATGTTGCCCGGCGACGCCTCGGTGATCACACAGGCGATCTCGCCGGGGTGCGCGGCGAAGGCGGCGTGCACGGCGTCGAGGTCGTTGTACGGCAGCACGATGGTGTCGCCGGCCTGGGCACCGGTGACGCCCGGGGTGTCCGGCAGCGCGAACGTGGCCACCCCCGACCCGGCGGAGGCGAGCAGCGAGTCGACGTGGCCGTGGTAGCAGCCGGCGAACTTGACCACCTTGGAGCGCCGCGTGAAACCGCGGGCGAGCCGGATCGCCGACATGGTGGCCTCGGTCCCGCTGGAGACGAGCCGCACCTGCTCCAGGGGCTCGATCCGGGCGACCATCTCCTCGGCGAGCGCGACCTCGCCCTCACCGGGCGTGCCGAAGGACGTACCGCGTGCGACGGCCTCCTGCACGGCGGCGATCACCTCAGGGTGCGCGTGCCCGAGGATCATCGGTCCCCAGGAGCACACGAGGTCGACGTACTCCCGCCCGTCGGCGTCGGTCAGGTACGGCCCGCTGCCGGACACCATGAACCGGGGAGTGCCGCCGACGGCGCGGAAGGCACGCACCGGCGAGTTCACGCCACCGGGTGTGACGGCCGCGGCACGATCGAACAGCGCCTGCGAGGCTTGGGCTTCGTACGGGTATGGCAGTTCGCTCATGGCCTGCGACTTCTCCGACCTTCTCCGACTTCTCGGGCTTCCCGGGCTCCGGGAGCGCGTGACCTGTTCAGGGTAGGCCAGGGGCGGACGGGGCGGCCGGGGGCCGGGACCCGGGGCGGCCTCCCCGGCACATCAGGCCACACCCTGCGGCTTCCGGCCCCCCGATCCGCCGTGATCTGCGAAACTGGCGTCCGATACACGCAGCTCACACAGCCCGTGACGGCCGAAGGCTGCGAGGTCCCCGCGGACAGATGTCTCACCGCACGTTTCGGCGGGCGGCCGTGGGGGAGGTCACTGACACGATGATCGGGTTGCGCGCCGGGGGCCGCGCGCCTTAGAAAAGCAGTCGGGTGGAGATATGCATCGCGGTGGCGGACTGGGCGAGGGGACCGACGGCCTGGGTCCTCGACGTGCCCGGCGGGGAAGGCACCGACGCGAGGCGGAGCACGCGGAGAACGCGGAGAGCACGGACGAAACGCGTCAGGCACACGGTGTACCGAGCGAGCTCGGGCGGATCGACGGACGGGTCGACCCGCTGAGGGCGGGGAGCAGGAATGGTGGTCGGGTGGGGGTGACGTACAAGTACTTCGGCGCCCCGGACGGCGCCACCGCGGCCCGCGTCCCGATCTCGATGCGTCCCGAGGAACTCGGCGGCGACGAGCTCGGCATGAACGGCATGTTCACCAAGATCAAGCCGGAGACCATGGCCGCCATGGTCCTCACCGGCATCGAGGGCGTCCCCCTGCACAAGGTCCCGCCCCTGGAACTGGTCGTCCTGCACCCCGACTACGCGGTCGTGAAACTCCCCATGACGGTCGTCGACCCCCTGCGGGACATAGGCGAGGAGGCGGTGGGCGCGGCGGCGTTCATCTGGTCGACGGTCCCGGACCGGGGCGGACCGCGGGACGCCTTCAACGTGTACCGACTGCTGCACGAGTGGCAGGACTTCAGCCACCGGCTGCACGAGGCGGGGCACCAGCCGTACTGCCTGGTGTGGCCCTGACCGGGGTTTTCGCGGCGTTCGGGCGGGGCTTTCGGGCCCCGCCCCCGTCATGTGCCAGGAGGGGCCGCCGGGCGGCCCGTCGGCGCACCGGCCCAGCCCGGGCCGCCGGGGTCAGGCAGTCCACCCCACGAACGGGTCGTCAGCCGCGGCCGTCTCCATGAGCCGTTCGGCTTCCGCCTCCGTCGCGGCGGGTGGCACGACGAGCAGGTCCCAGCGGCCCTGTCCAGGAGCGAGGAGGCAGGCGGTGTGTCCGGCTCGCGGCGAGTCCGTCCCGCGCGCGTGCACCCACTGGTCCTCGATGAGCATGCCGTCCCCGGACAGCGACCACACGGCCCCGTTCACGAGGACGCTGGTGATGTGTCCCCAGCGGTGCGGCAACGCGGCGAGGAGTCCGGGGAGTTCGGTGGTCAGGTCGTACGACCTCGGCCACCAGGCCCCGTCGATGTGCCGGGCCGAGCCACGCGGGCCGGAGTGCTCTCCCAGCCGCAGCCGGGCGGAGGACGGAGGGAGGAAGGGCGAAGTCATGAGAGCTCCTGGAGCCGTAGGGACGGCGGGCTCGGCGCGGTCGGGAGTCCGGCAGGCGTCGGCCGGCCCGGCGTCCGCCGCTGGGGCGCGGTCCCGCCTGCACGTGTCCGGTCGGCCGGTGGTCTGCCGGCCTCCGGCCGGGGAAGGAGCGGGCCGGCGCCCGGGGCGGGGTCGAGCGTGAGGTGAGGACGCGTCCCCCGCCCCGACGGGAAGGCCGGACAGCTGCGCTGCTCGCCCCCTGCGCACAGCGGCCGGAGAGCATCCGCGACGTGCCGGGCCACCTCGACGTCCGTGGAAACGATGCGTACCCCGCCCCTGCCCTCGGCGGGGGCACCGTTCGGAACGTCCGCGGGTCGGTGCGGGAACTCGGTGGTCATGGGGCGGAACCTGCCCCGGGCCGTGGAAAGCGGCTCGTGTGGTGTCGCGCGGCTCGGACCGTGCCACGCGCCGAGGACGAGACCGGCCCTGTCACCGGTGTACGAAGTACCCTCGACGTCTCCCACGGTACTCCTGGGACTCGTCACGGTCTCCGCCGGTTGCGGGCGACGTACTGTTGAGATACCGAGGGCATCACGTACTCCGGCCACCACGCCGGGTCGTCCTCGGCGAGGAACGAACCCCGGGCCGTCCCTGTGGCCGGTGCGGAGACGGGTCGGCATCATGTCCACCGCGGTCGAAGCAACACCGCCCGACCTCTCCACGGCTGTGGCAGCGCCTCGTACCGGGCCCCGGGCCCGGCCGAGCGGAGGCGTGACGGCCCTTTCCCGGCTGGACGTCCACCGGCGGAACCGGGGGGAACAGACCCTCGTCACGCTCGCCGGTGACATCGGACCGGCAACCACGCCCCTGCTGCGGGCCGCACTGGAGCAGTGCCTGCGCGACGGCGTCACCCTCATCGACGTCGATCTGGCGGCGGTCGGATGCTGCGACGTGAAGGGCTTGGACGTCCTCCTGTCGGCGTCACGGCGTGCCGACCTCGTACACGCCTCACTGCGGTTGCACCACCCGTGCGCGCAGATCGCTCAGCTCCTCACGGTCACCGGATCGACGTCGCTGCTCCCTGAGGCCCCCGTGAGTCCCGTGTCGCCCACGGCGTCCGGCAACCTCATGGGGAGCGAGAGCCCGGGACACCGATCGGATCAGCCGATCCCCGAGGAAGGGATCCGCGTCCGCCGACTGACCCGGTGGCAGGCCGAAGGGGTGCGGGAAGACATCGCGGACCTCGCCGGGGAGTCTGTCGCAGGTACCTCCGGTGAGGCGTACCACGACCGTGCGGACTTCCTGCGCCGCTTGGCGGTCAGTGCCCGGCGTCCCGGCTTCGCGCTGCTGGTCGCCGAAACGACGGTGTTGGTCGGCTGTGTCTTCGGCTTTCCCGTGGGCCCTGACGGCTCCGGCCGCCAGGGGATCGCCGGAACGCTCCAGGAAACCGTCCAACGGCTGACCT
The DNA here is from genome assembly GCF_008704515.1 of Streptomyces viridosporus T7A. NCBI lineage: Bacteria > Bacillati > Actinomycetota > Actinomycetes > Kitasatosporales > Streptomycetaceae > Streptomyces > Streptomyces viridosporus. The sequence continues at coordinate 4,805,336 of NZ_CP023700.1, read as the reverse complement.
CCCGCGCGCGGTTCGTCGTCCTCACCCAGGTCGTGGCCCATCCGCACCCTCAACACCGCGACATCGCCCGCCGCCTGCAGCAGCATCTGCTTACCGACCGGCACTCCTCCCTCGGAGTCACCCTCCTCCATCCGGCCGACCGGGCGGGACAGGCCGCGTTTTCGTGCTGGGGCTGGGAGAACATGGGCGAGGTCATCGGATTGCCCGGACGTGTCGCCCCCTGTCTGTTCGTCCTGAGCACGGGAGCGCCGTCCCCGACAGCCCGGTGATCAAGCAGTGGGGGGCGACGAGCCGGCGGCCCTGCCGCTTCGAGGCGGTCACGTCGCGGCCTGTCGTCCGCCGTACGAACCTGTGTCCGCGCGGCGACTGCGCGCCGCGCCGTCCGTCAGGGCCGGGAGTAGCCTGGCACGTACCGGGAGCATTTCGGGCCCCCGTCCCCCGGCGGTACCGCCCCGGCGAGTGACAGACGCGGACAGCCGCAGGCCGTCCGGGAGGGGATCGCATGACGGATGCCATCACAAGGCCCGACGAAGCCGCGTCATCCGGTGACGCCGGCACCTATCGGATGCCCCTGCCCCGGTTGCGCCTCACGCCGGGCGTCAGCCACGGCCCGTTGGACGGAGCCTGGTGGCCTCGCTGCAACGCGCTGGAACTGGAGTTGCCCGCACTGATCGGCTCATTGGATCCGGCCGTCGGCACGGTCACCCGGGTCACCGTGGACACCGCGTCCTGGCCCGATGTCCCGCGGACGGTGATGGCGCCCGACCACGTGATCGAGGTGGTCCGGACCGACCTCGCCGCCGAGGCGCACGCCATCACCGTGGACTGCGGCACGGTGGGTCGCTGGGAGCTGCTGGTGATCCCACCCGACGAGCCGGCCGGAGCGGCCGCCCGGCTGCTGACCGCCGCCGCCGACCCCGAGAACCCGTTGTCGGCTCCACGCATCCTGGCACTCGCCGAGAACGAGCTCGGCGCAGAGGCCGCAGGGGAGTCGGAGGGAGGTCCCGGACCCAGGTGAGGGCCCGACGTCCGTCGGGCCCAGGTGACCGGCCGGCCGCTCCGGTCGTCGACGTTCCCGGTGGAGCCCATGGCACGAGCTGTCTCTTCGTCGTCCCCTCCCACCGCAACCGCTCCGTGCGGAGTACGGCGGGTGAGGCGGTGACGCACGGACGGCGCGCGGACCGTTCCGAAAGCCTCGGGGAGGCGCTGCTGGGCGCGGTTCTCGATCGCGCGCATGAGCTGCCGCCCCATTTGATCGGGCCGTTGGTCGCCGATGTGGTGGAGCGGTTGGGGGGCCGCCGGCCGCAGGTGCTGCTGCAGGACTACGGGCAGCTGCTGCTCGTGCCCCTGCCCGGTGAGGGCCTCACGGGCGGGGAACCACAGGTGATCGACGATTCCGAGGCGGGCCGCTGCTTTCTCGACGCCGTCCCCGTCGAGCTGCCCCAGGAGAACGGCGTCCGGGTCCATCTGCCCCTGCTGGACGGCGGTGACCAGGTGGGGGTCATGGCGGTGACGCTGGACAACGTCGACGACGACGACCGTCGCCTGCTGCACAGGATCTCCGGCCTGGTGGCCGACCTGCTGGTGACCAAGCACGGCTACTCCGACCTGTTCTTCGGCGTCCGACGTGGTGAGTCGATGAGCGTCGCCGCGGAGATCCAGTGGTCCCTGCTGCCGCCCTTGGCGATGATCATGCCGCGGGTGGCCGTGGCCGGTGTCCTGGAACCCGCCTACGACGTGGCCGGCGACAGCTTCGACTACGCGCTCAACGGCGACGTCCTCCATGTGGTCATGATCGACGCGATGGGCCACGGACTGGACGCGGCCACGATGGCCACCGTGGCCATCGGCGCCTACCGTCACGCCCGCCGCTCCGGCATCGGGCTGTCGGAGATCTACGACTTCATGGACCGCGCCGTGGCCGAGCAGTTCGGTCCCGAGCACTTCGTCACCGCGCAGATGATGCAGCTGGACACGACGACGGGGCGGTTGCAGTGGGTCAACGCCGGGCACCCGTCACCGATCCTCGTCCGCGACCACCGCGTCGCGCAGCGCCTGGTCGCCCCGACGACCCTCCCCGTCGGCCTGGGGGGTTCGGTGCCTCGGATCAGCGAGCTGGGGCTGGTGCGCGGGGACCGCGTCCTCTGCTTCACCGACGGACTGGTCGAGGAGCACAAGAGCGGTGGGGAGGAGTTCGGGGAGGACCAGCTGATCGACTGTGTGAACCATCTGGAGAGGACCGGCCGCGGCATCCGGGCGGTGACGCGTTCCCTGTCCCACACGCTCAAGCGGGCGCGGGGCGGACAGACCAGCGATGACGCGACGCTGCTCATGGTGGAGTGGCGCGGCTGACCTCCCCCCCTGTCGTCCGGCACCGTTCCGCCGGACCCGCCCAGCGACGGCCCGTCAGTCCGACGAACCGCGCCCGCTCCCGGTCTCGACGAGGATCTGTTCCGCCTGGCTGGTGTTGTCCGCCCGGACCGCCCGGGCCATCGCGGCGCGGGCGGCTGGTGTGGCCCTGAGCCGGGTTTTCGCGGCGTTCGGGCGGGGACTTTCGGGCCCCGGCCCTCGTCATGTGCCGGAAAGGGCCGTCAGGCCGCCGGGGCACAGTGAGGACGCTTGGGTTTGGTCGGGGGCTCGGGGGCGTCGATGCGCCCCGGGCCCCGCCCGGCCGGCACCGGCCGCCGTTCTCACTCGAGCCGGGACAGCCGGCCGCGACGGTCCGAGGCGGACCGGCGCCACCGTGCGGTATCTCAGCACCCGCATGCCCGTCGGCGTCATGGTGATCCTGGTCGTCCCCCGGGAGGCCCCGGCGACCGTCGGCTGCCGGACCCCGCCGCCCTCGCCCACACCGGCGGCCCCCGCGGCCACGCCCCACCGGGCCGGAAAGAGCCGCTCGCTTCTGTTCAAGCCGGATATGCCCCTTTCCGAGTGATAATTCGAAGTGATGACCGGAGGGAACTGTTCGCCGTGTCACGCTGTGATCCTGTTCGATCACGGTCGTGTCGGGAGGCCGGGTGTACCGACCGTGTGAGTGGCTGGATGAGCGGATCCGTCGTGACCGCCGGGTGGGTCCGGCGGTCCCGGCGCGGGCGACGGCCGCCGCCGTGGTCCCCGGCGCCCGGTGCGGCGCACGGGACACGGCCTCCGCCGCACCCCGGCGTCAGGGGTGTGCGCGGTGAGCGGCGAGGGCCGGCCCGAGCAGCCGGAGCCTCCCGGCGCCGGGCTGCGCCTGAACACCGAGCTGGACCGGATCGGCGCGCGGTTGCGGGCCCTGACCGATGCCAGGGACCGGCTGCGGGGTCTGCTGGGCGCGGTGCTGGCCATCAGCAGTGAACTGGATCTGCCGGCGGTGCTGCGGCGCGTCGTCAGCACCGCCACGGAACTGGTCGGCGCCCGCTATGGAGCCCTGGGCGTGCTGCACGAGTCCGGTGAGCACCTCGAGGACCTCATCACGGCGGGGCTGAGCGAGGACGAACGCGCCGACCTGGCCGGGGTGGCGTTCCCCCACGGCCGCGGCGTGCTCGGACTCCTGATCCGCGACCCCGAGCCGCTGCGCGTCGACGACATCCCCTCCCATCCCGCCTCGGTCGGGTTCCCGCCCGGCCATCCGCACATGCGCACCCTGCTGGGAGTCGCCATCAGCGTCCGCGGCAAGATCTACGGGGACCTCTACCTGTCCGAACGCCGCGACGGGCAGCCCTTCGACCGGGACGACGAGGACATCCTCGTCGCCCTCGCCGGCGCCGCCGGTATCGCGATCGAGAACGCCCGCCTGTTCGGTCGGGTCCGCGACAGTGCCGAGACCTTCCAGCGGCTGCTGCTGCCCACGCTGCCCGACCTGCGCCCCTTCACCGCCGCCGCCGTCTACCGGCCCGCCGCCGAGCCCAACCGGCTCGGCGGGGACTGGTACGACGCCCTCGTGCTGCCCGACGACGCGGTCGGCGTCGTGATCGGCGACGTCGGCGGCCACGACCTGCACGCGGCCGCCGCCATGGCCCGGACCCACAGCATGCTCCGCGCGCTGCTCTACGACCGCCGCACCCCGCCCAGCGAGGTCCTCACCCAGCTGGACCGCACCCTGCACGTCACCGCGGGCATCCCGGTCACCACGGCCTGCCTGGCGCGCATCGAACCCGGGGAGTCCGGGTGGGCGCTGCACTGGAGCACCGCCGGGCACTTCCCGCCCCTGCTGGTCGGCCCCGGACCGGAGACGAGGTACCTGGACGCCGAGCCGGGCCTGCCGCTCGGGGTGAACACCGGCGAGCGACGGCCCGACCACCGCCGCCCCCTGCCCGCGGGATCCACCCTGGTCTTCTTCACCGACGGGCTCGTCGAGCACCCCGCCCGCTCCCTCGACGAGGGCCTGACCGCGCTCGCCGGCCTCGCCGCCGCCCATGTCGCACGGCCCCTGCAGGAATTCGTGCAGGCACTGGCCGACCACCACCCGGGCGACGGCCACGACGACATGGCCGTCCTCGCCCTCCGCGTCCCCCTCGGCCCCGGCCCCGCCCGGCTCTTCGCCGCGACGGGGAAGGAGGGCTGAACGGGGCCGCCGGCGTCCGTACAACCTTTGTGTCCCGGTGTGTGTCCTCTTGCGGGCGGCACGTACCACGCCGCATGGAAGTCAGGAGCACCCTTATGTCCAGCAACGCGCTGATGACCTTCAAGAGCCACATCGAGGGCAAGAACGCCGACGTGGCCATCTACCACGACCGGGTCGAGTGGTCCCGGGGCCGTGGCATGAGCGCCAAGAAGCTCACGGCGGGCTTCCTGACCGGCGGCGCGTCGCTCCTGGCCACGGGGGTCCGCAGCTCCGACGCGGGCACCGAGATGATCCCGGTCAAGAACATCTCCAGCGTGGTGACCAAGCGGGACGGCCTGATGTACACCAAGGTGGTGGTGGTGGCCTCGGGCAACACGATCGACTTCCGGGTGCCGCACGACTCGGCCCCGGGCATCAAGGCGCTGCTCACCGACCTGGTGCTCGGCAAGGTCCCCGCCCCCGACCAGGCCCCTCCCGCCGCTCCCCCCGCGCGGGCCGCGGCCCCCGCGCCGCAGGCGAGCACGCCGGTCGAGCAGTTGCGGCAGCTGGCGGAACTGCGGGACGCGGGCATCCTCTCGGAGGAGGAGTTCACGGCCAAGAAGGCGGAGATCCTCGCCCGCATGTGACGCGCGCCGACGCGGTGGCGGCGAACCGCCTCCGCGCGGGGAGCAGCGAGAACGGTCCCCGGTCGGGTCGTACGGCCGGGGGCCGTGTCGGGGCGGGGGCTTCGCCCGGCCGTGGAAGCCCCTCGGCGGCCCGCTCGGCACGGCATCGTCGGTTCTTCCCGGCC